>CBDDCK010000001.1:0-265994 GCA_965225855.1 Spirochaetia bacterium
CTTAAATAAAATTGCTTACCTCGTTTGCCGACTACCAACAAACCAACCAAAACTACCTAAAGTCTGCGGTTTAAACATATTCTAACGGTATCCTAAATTTTATTTTTATTGCCACTTGATACTAGATTTGATCAACGCTAGCTACTAATATTAGTCATAACTAATAAGTAGCCTTGATTAGAGATTGGCACAATCGCTAAGCTCTTAAAATAGCGTTGCTAGGCTATTGCCTTAATTTATTCTTGTAGCCATAATAGCTGTAGGAGTTGTATTATGTCTGTGAAATATGAAGTGATTAAAAACCCCTTATCTAAAGATTCTAATTCTTATATCGCTAAAGTGGTGGACGAGAAGGTTTATAACCGAGATGAATTTATTGATTTGGTTTTGTTGCTCGATCCGGGTTTAGTCCGAGGCCAAGTAGAAGCTAATTTATCTGCGATTGAGCGTGCCTTTAAGAATATTACAGAACAAGGTGCAAGTGTGGCTTTAGATATATTTAAGTCCAGCTTTAGCATTAGGGGGGTGCTCAACAGCCCCGATGATACTTTTGATCTATCTAAGCAACAGGTGGTATTGCACATAAACCCCAGCCAGTCTAGCCAAGCCTTGTTAAGCAAGCTGAATATAGAAAAGGTCTATGGCACGAGCAAAAAGGCCGGTATTATCTCTTTTATTGATGCTCGTAGTGATTCGGTAAATAATGTGCTCACCTCTGGTGGGGCTTTTACCTGCAATGCCATCAAAGCCAAAGTTATGGCCAGCGCACAAAAAGATAATAGCGAAGGCTGCTACTTTATTGACAAAAGCGATAACACCGAATATAAGGTTTCGACCCTTGTTAAGAACACCGCCACCGAAATTATTGGCGAGGCTCCCTCTGTTTCTGCCGGCAGCTATTATTTTGAGCTGCGTACTTATTTTGGTGGTAGCAACAAACCGACCAAAACTATCAAAAATCTGCGGTTAAAGAATACTTTAACAGTATCCTAAACTTTATTTTTGCTGCGACTTGCGACTAGTGTTGATCAAAGGTTGCGAGTAGCATTAGTCGGAGGTATTGAATAGTGTTAGTTAGAGATTACTGCTAATACTTGTGAAAGATTCTGGCAATTGCTAAGCGGAAATAAGCATAGCATATATTGCCAACTTGACGGCCTTCTTGACATCCTTTAGGGTGGTGGTAAAGCTGATTGCTACTAGAAATATGTTCTTTTTTGGATATTTTCTCTAAAAGTACTTGACTTATTACCCCAAAAATCCGGTATAATACACTGTGTGTTTGGTATGAAAAGCTAGAATTATATTTAAGAGGCCGTATATGGCAAACACAATGTTAAAGATAAGAATCATAATAGGGCTGGTAGGCTTGTGTCTAATGGCTATGTTAGTGGTAAAGATTGTTGCCAAAGGGCAAAGTAATGGGCACAATAATAATGATAGAGCTATGACCTTTTACAATAAAGGCCTAGAGCAGCAGAATAAAGGCAATTTGGATATAGCCATAACAAACTACAACCAAGCCATAGAGCTTGACCCCAATTTGGCAGATGCTTATATTTGTTATAAAGAGGATTATGAGCGTGCCTGTAGCAATACAATGACAGCTAAGCGTTTGATTGACAGTGATTTGTATGACCTATTGGTTGGCCAAGGATACTGCAAGGGCAATTGAGCCTTGGTTTAAGGTCTACGGGGTAGTGGTAAGTAGCGTGCAGCAAGGCGGGCCCCAGCAATATTGCCTGCAGCCGGGCCTAAAAATAATTCCCCCAAGCGTCCGGCTAAGTATAGCCCAGGGGCCCGCTGGCTATGCCATTCCAGTGAGCTATACAAAGCCGGCTTTTGCTCTTGCGTGCCTTGGATGCTTAGCAAAGGCAGCGCATGTTGTTTGGCCAAATTCAGCAACCAAGGTGGAGTACAATACAGCAAACCCGTTGCCAGCACAGCTGGAGGTTCTAAACCTTGTTGTGTTTGTTGTGGCTGTTGTAATACTACTGATAGTAGGCCCTTTTGTTCAAAGCGCAACAACCTTTGGTATATCTGGGGTGGTACCGAACCTTTATGCCTCTCGCTCACAATCATTTGCCAGCGTTTCTGTAAATCTGCTTCCATTTGGAACTGGGGTAACAACTTTAGCAACCAACCCGGCTCGCTATCAAACTGAAAGCAACACCATGAAGTCAAAGGCTTACCACTGTACATTTTCACCTGCCTACCTTGCTCTAAAAAGAACAAGGCAAATTGGGCTGCACTAATGCCAGAACCTACCACACAAAGCCCCTTATTACCTTGGGCATTCGCTTGGCTACCTTTTAGGGCTTGTTTTTCATCGAAGCGTATATCGCTAAGGTGGCAAGCCTTCCCATCTGTTTGATCCCCTAGAGCAAGCAACACATTTTGGCTAAATACGCAAGCCTGCTTTTCTCCAACGCAATAATGCAGCAGCCAGCCATTATCCTGCCGCTGTAAACGGTAAAGCTGGCCATGTATTTGTAAGTCCTGCAGTCTAAAGCGTTGTAAAACATCTTGGCTGTGGGCATTAAATAAGGTCAAAGAAGGCCGCAAATAAGGCGCAGCAAAATCTTGCTTGCCATAGCCATGTTTACGAGCAAAGTGGCGCAAATCATTGGGATGCGGTGCCAAATGATGTACCGAAGTAGAGCGCATATAATCTATATGGCAAGCTCTACTGCGCTGTAACCAACGGTGGAGTAAGCGCGGTTGCAGGTCTAAAATAGCGATATTGGAGTGGCCATATTCTTGTGAAAACCGAGAAGCAAAATAACAACCCTGTAAACCACCACCCACAATAACCCATTGAAATCTTTTAGAAAACTGTTTTGGTATCATACTAGCTAGTCCATTATTACATAATTAAAATTTAATTGATTGCTCTGCATTGCAACGCAAGATTTGCTAAAGAGAAACAGATCACTACTATTTATCATAATAGTTTTCATTTCGTCAATTGTAATTATGGTTTGTATACAAAAACAATCCCAAACAAGTAGCTAATGGAAATGAATTATCTTTGGTTGGTCAACACAGAAAACTAAGCCGTTTACCTTTATCGTGAAAAACTGGGCTGGACAGGCTCCCTATGAATTAATTATTATAACTAAATTCCATATGGCCTATATTGAAGAATTATTCTCCGACCACTTTCTCCAGTACGCTTCGTATGTGATCCGAGACCGTGCTATCCCCAGCTTGGCTGATGGCCTCAAACCCGTCCAGCGGCGTATTTTACAATCTCTTTGGGATATGGATGATGGTAAATTCCACAAAGTGGCCAACGTAGTTGGGCATTGTATGCAGTACCACCCCCATGGCGATGCCTCTATTTACGGGGCTTTGGTCAATTTGGCCAATAAAGAACTATTTATTGAAAAGCAAGGGAATTTTGGCAATATCTACACTGGCGACCCTGCTTCAGCAGCACGCTACATTGAATGCCGTTTGTCGCCATTAGCCCGCCACAGCCTGTTTAACCCCGAAGTTACAGAATTTCTACCTTCTTACGATGGGCGGCGCAATGAACCCATTGCTTTCCCCGCGAAGCTACCATTTTTATTGATTCTCGGTACCGAAGGCATTGCCGTTGGTATGTCCACCCGTATTTTACCCCACAACTTTGGTGAAGTAATTACCGCTATGTGTGCCCAGCTCAAAGGGGAGAGTTTTGAACTCTTGCCCGATTTTATTACAGGCGGGCTTCTGGATGCTTCCCAGTACCATTGCGGCAACGGTAAAGTGCTTTCTCGCGCCCGTTTAGAATGCCAGCCAAACCAAATTATCATACGTGAGCTGCCTTGTGGAGTAACTACTGAATCACTGATTGCCTCGCTAGAATCGGCTGTAAAAAAAGGTCGTATCCGCATACAAAATATCCAAAACTTTACGGCAGAAGATGTGGAAATTGTCTTACAATTGCCCCGCAGCGTAATTGCTGAAGAACAATTGGAAGCTTTGTATGCTTTTAGTGATTGTGAAGTATCAGTGTCGTGCAACCTGTTGACGATTGATGAGAAGCACCCGATTGAATTGGATACCAGTACGGTACTGCGCTATTCGTGCCAACGGCTTAAAGATATTTTACAAGCTGAATTAAAGCTAGAAGCAAGCCAGTTGCAACAGCAAATATTTAGCCGTAATTTGGAACACATTTTTATTGAAGACCGTTTGTACAAGCCCATTGAAGAGCTAACCAAATTAAAGGAGATTGAAACCAATATTTTAGCGGGTTTAGCCCCTTATTGCGAAGAAGGAGGCAAACTGGGCCGTCCTGTAAGCAAAGATGAGTTAGCTGCGTTATTGCGTATTCCGATCCGCCGTATTTCACTGTATGATATTAGGCGAATGCAAAAGGAGTTGCGCGATTTAGAAAAACGCTTGAAGCAAGTGGAGAAGCATTTGGGCAATTTAACTAAATATTCTTTATCGTATTTGAGGGAACTCCAACAAGAATTTGCTCCAATGTATCCTAGAAAAACCGAATTGAGCAGTTTTGCCAAAGTCGATGTACGCCAAGCAACTAGACGCGACCAAATGCTTTACTATGATAGGAAAGAAGGTTTTTTGGGCTATGGCCTCAAAAACGGTATAAAGTTGTTTTATTGCTCACCTTATGACCGCATTTTGCTATTGCGCAATAACGGCTGCTATAGTGTCTTTGGGACACCAGAAAAACTTTTTGTCGGTACAGATGTAGTATTTTGCCATTTGGGAGAAAAAGAAGAGTTAGCCAAACTCGATGCCACATTGTTGTATAGTGAAAATAGTAGTGGTTATACTTATGGCAAGCGCATTCGTTTTGGTGGCTATATTTTGGGTAAAGAATACAACGTCATGCCACAAGATTCCGAAGATGCGGCTTTTACGCTGCAATCTCTGGTGGTGGCTAGTAGTGAGTGCAGTAGTGAATTGGCCAAATTAAACCAAAAATTGCGTAAGGCCGACCAAGGCAGCAAGGAGGCAATTGCTTTACAAGAGCAAATTCAAGCTTTGAAAAACTTGCCTATTCTTATTGCCCAGCCCGATACCAATGTTGTTGCGTTTGCTGTATCTTTTGAGGTAGAAAGTTCTTTGAATGACCTAAAGGACAAAAAGAATCAGAAAGGCAAGGGTAGCCATTCTCAAACAGTTGAGCTATGGCACTATAGGCTTTGTGATTTCCCTGAAAAGACAATTAAAGCTAAAGGTCAATTATTGCGTAAGCAAAAAGTCAGCTCTATTGAGCTGATTAGTCAAGAACAGTTAGAGAACTTATTAGCCCATTCTACTGTTGTATTTGCACCTGATTTTATTCCGGCACAGAAAAATGAGCCTAAAGAAAAAAGCCTAGGACAGAATCCTAAGCAAAAGAGCTCTGAACAAGGGCAAGTCTCCAAAAAACAGTAGTGTAGATAAAGGTGAACCAAATTATGACAACTAAGCAAAAGAGTATCCTATTTTTGTTTTTGGCAACCGTTATCAACTTGGCAATGACCATTGCCTATTTTGCTGTATTTCTGCTGTTTACTGTGTATTTCCTACGCAGTTATCTAGAAGTATACGGTAGTAATTTGTTATTACTTCCTTTAATTTCTTCAATTATCGTTTCATTCTTTAGCTATCGGGCCTTAATCAAATGGGCCGATAGCAAGTGGAATATTCACCAGCATTTGGGCAGAAGATAGTACCCAAGCAATAGCTAGGCTCCCCTGGCAGCAATGGCTTACTTTGTGTTGGGGGGTGGCTTTAATGATCCATCTGCAAGAATATGCCAAGTTCTGTGGGCAAGTTCAATTACATTAATTTGAGCAAGCCCCAAGGTACTCATAATCAAACCAAAGCCAATTCCCATAAACCACTGCAAAGCCAAAAAGCGTTTGTCGACTTGTTCAAATCGCTTGTCCATTTGCTGCATAAAGGTTTTTAGCAGTTCTTGGTTTTGTTGTAACAGTTCCCTTTGGTGCTTAATTGAAAGAGGACATGATAACTTAACGGGATAAGACGTGATAACTCGGGATTTTTTGGAACAAATGGGAAGGTAAAAATTGGCTTACTTTCCAAAATAAAAAGGTAAAAAAATTTTTGTTTTTCGGCATATGGGTTGTCGGCAACAATATGCTTTATATCATGGTAACGGGCCACGGTCTCAAAACGAGCGCTTTCGCTATATACCCAGAAAAACCGCAAGGTAAAGGCGAAAGGGCTTCAGATAAAAAAAGCCTAAAACATAGCCAAACGATTATTAATGATAGGCTGGTAAAAGAAATTTTAGCTAAGGCTAAAGCAGAACAATACCGATAAATGAATACCCCAGCCCCCTCTAACTATAGAATTACCTCCCACCTATTAATAGAATCGACCCAAATCTATCAATAGAATTACCTCCCACCTATTAATAGAATTGACCTAAATCTATCCATAGAATTACCTCGCACCTATTGATAGAATTGACCCAAATCTATCCATAGATTTACCTCCCACCTATTGATACCCTAGTCTTTAATGAAATTTTCTACATCGGCACATAATCCAAGACCTATACAACAATCATCGGCAATCGTTGGCCAAATTCTGAACGCCCCTGAAAGAATAATATCCCGTTTTCATTTTCATTAAATGTTTCACCTTTTGGAGATTGCCCCATAGTGTAATTAAGGTGTAATCAAGTATTTTATTCAATTCTACACTTTGCCACCCCCCAAAGGCCAAACAAAGGCCCAACCAACACCCTTAAGCCTTTTGATTGGCATGGATTTTGAACCACCTTACAACACTAAACAACACTAACACACTAAAACACAAAAAAACATAAAAAAACTCACAAAAAGCTTATATAGACCTTGACTCAATTCCCCCCCTAACACAATAGGGCTCTATGCACTAGCCCGTATGGGTTGGCGAATCTTTATCCATTCTTGGAGGTATTGCTTATGTATAAGCTCAAACTACTTTTATTGCCTGTAGCATTGCTACTGGCCTTTATGGCCTTGGCCTGCGCCCCACCCGATGACGATGATGCGCCATCTTCTGGGCCGACTATCAATAACGCCATCTACGATGTTGGCAAGGCTCTGTTAACCGTACAAGGTACTCACTTAAGCCCTACAACTGCGACCCAAGCCCAAATCCAAACCATCGTGGTAGGAAGCCGAACAAATGGTGTAGCCTTAAGTTCCTATACTGCAGATGACCCAGCCACTGGGCCAGATAGTAACGGTCTTGAACAAGGTAAGTACCGTATTAAAAGCGATGGCACAGAGCTTTGGCTTAGACTTACCGATCAACATAAAACTACTCTGAATGGCAAGACAGGTATGGATAGCAATGGTCTAAAAAAAGGGTTGCTTAGCGTTGGCTCTGGTGCTTGGGCGGGTTTAAATACACCTAAAGACTTGGAAGTTAGTAATATACCCGAAAATAAGCAGTCTAAAGTATCCGATGATCAATCGCCTAAGCAAACTGAAGACGAACAAGACGAACAAGACGAAGAAGTCGAAGAGAAGTCGCCTAAGCAACCTAAAGACGAACAAGTCGAACAAGTCGAAGATAAGCAGTCTAAGACCGAAACTGAAGAAGAGTCGCCTAAGCAACCTAAAGCCGAAGATCAGTCGCCTGAAGCCGCAATTACCGGTGCAAGCTACCATGTTGGCACGGCGCTGTTAACCTTGCAAGGTTCTAACTTAAGTCCTACAACTGCGACCCAAGCCCAAATCCAAACTATCACGGTAGATGGCTTAGCCTTAAGTTCCTATATTGCAGATGGCACAGCCACTGGGCCAGATAGTCGTGGTCTTGCAAAAGGTAAGTACCGCATTAAAAGCGATGGTACAGCGCTTTGGCTTTACCTTACCGATACCGATAAAACTACTCTGAATGGCAAGACAGGTATGGATAGCAATGGTCTAAAAGATGGGTTGCTTAGCGTTGGCACTGGTACTTGGGCAGGTTTAGATACAGCCAAAGCCTTAGCCGTTAGTGGAAACCCCGCACCCGCAATTACCCGTGCAACCTACGATGCTAATACAAGCGAGTTATATATTAGAGGTATCAAGTTACCGACAGCAGTTGCAAGATGGGACTTTAGCAAATTGACACTTGTATCCGGTGATGGTAGTAAGAGATACCCATTACCCCAGCACGCAACCGCAGGTGAAAACACAGCCACAGGTTCTCGTGCAGGTACAACCTACTTAAGTATTACTTTAAGCGGTAGTGTAAAAGCGGAAGCCGAGAAGATACTGGTTAAGACTGGTGATAGTGATAATACTGGTGCATACAACCTTGAAGCAGCAGCAGGCTTTGCAGGTGGTAGCGCAGAAGACACAACCAATCCTATTACCGTTAGCGGGTATACAGCCAGCATCAACTCCGTATTATACAGAGCTAATACAGGCGAGTTATTTATTAGAGGTAGCAAGTTACCGACAGCAGTTGCAGACTGGGACTTTAGCAAATTGACGATTGTATCCGGTGATGGTAAGAAGAGATACACATTACCACGGCACTCAACTGCAGGCGCAAACAAAGCCACAGGTTCTAGTGCAAGTGCAACATTCTTAAGGATTACTTTAAGCGGTAGTGTAAAAGCGGAAGTCAATAAGATACTGGTTAAGGCTGTTAAGGCTGGTGAAAGTGCTGCTGGTGCATATAACCTGGAAGCAGCAGCAGAATTTGTATCTGGTAGTCCAGAAGACCTAAGCACTGGTATTCAAGTTTTATATTTAAAGTAAGGTTTGGTTTAACTGCGCTTGCCCAATAGCTCTTATAGCAGCTAAGTGAAAGCTAGCGGGCAGGCCAACCAAGTAAATGCTGTAAGCAATGCTTGGTTGGCTTTTTTTGTTGGGCTATTAGGCTGTGTTTGGTTGTTGCAATGCTTGCATTGGCCAATTCCAGCCTTGGTAAGTTTTTTATCAAGGCTGCTTTTATCAAATTATAGCCATTCTGGAAAGTAGAAGAGTCGAGTTATCACGTCCGATGGCACAAAGTTATCACGTCCTGCATCATTGAGCTCTTCTTCCACCCGCACCATGCGTTCGAGTAACTCTCGATCGGAGCTAAGTGTTGTTTGATTTTCGGCTTTAGCTGGGGTTTGTTTGGCTGCTTGCAATGCCATTTGCTCTATTAGCTGGCGCTGCACTTCCTTGGCTAGCGTTTCTTTTAATAGATTTTGAACTATGTCTATATTTGAACTATGTCTATAATAGTTTGATCGTTAGTGGATATTGGCTGCGTATGCATTGGGCCCATATAGCGGTAATTTAAAACAAAGGCAAGTGCCTTACAACACTTTAAGCAAAGACCAAAAAAACAAAAAATTTTTTTAACATCTCAAAAATCCATGATATAAATGAAGTAAATCATTTAAGCATTTTGGAGGTATCTTATGCTAGTTAAAAATTACAATAAAAGCTTTATCTGTATTTTGGTCGTATTTGGCCTACTTTTTTCATGCAGTAAAAAAGCGGGAAAAGCGGAAACGGTCCCTTTTGGCAGCCGGGACGCGAAAATTACTGTACCTCAGATAGGAGGAGATTAAACACAATCGCTCTGGCTGGAAAAAGTGGGCAAAGATTTTAACCAGGATTACCCCAAAATTCAATTAGAATGGCTCTTCTTGCAGTTACGTTGGGACGAATTAATAGTTAAGATTAAAACGCTGAAAACGCTGGTAGTTGCGGGTGATGCCCCCGATGTTTTTCGTATGGCGATTGAAGGCTACCAATTTATGCACGATAACAAGCTGGCCTTACCGTTAAATGATTACATTGAAAAATATCCGGAATATGTAGATGAGTATGATGATTATCATCCCAAACTCCAGCAAGCGGGTGTTATCGATGGCAATATTTATGGTTTTGCCCAAGGCTGGAATAATATGGTAGTCTATTTGAATACGGATTTGCTTGCAGAAGCAGGGGCTATCCATGCCAGGGCCCGACTGGGATAAAGAAGAATTCTTGCGCTATTGCGAGGCCCTGACCATTGTTAGAGACGATGGCAGCAAAACCTATTGTACGACAGTACCCTACGCAACCGTTTTCTTTCTGGAGTCTTGGCTCTATAATTTTGGCGGGGCCGTTATGAATGATGAATTTACAGAAAGCCGTTTGGCGACATCCGGCTCCAAAGAAGCGTTCCGCTTTGCGCACGACATGCTTTACAAATACCAAATTGCTCCCGTTCCGCAACCTGGTGATGGTGGTAATCTTAGTAGGTTTGTCAGTAAGCAAATTGCCATGATGTATGCCGGGCGTTGGCTGGTAAAGCCCCTTGTCGAGCAAAATATCAATTTCGATCTCCAGTATTATCCCACTTTCCGCCAAAACCAAGTGATATATGGGGTCGATACATATGCTGTCAGTCGCACCAGCAAGTACCCGGAATAATCTTTTATCTTTGCATCTTGGATTTCTTCTAAAAAGATTATGAAAAAATATGTAGAACCTTACACAATCCCGGCCAGAATTTCGGTAATGGAAGAAGTTTTTGCTCAAGGGCCACCAGCAAACAACAAAATATTCCTTGAATCGGCCGATATTAGCAAAGCGGTTCATTCCCCTGCAAATTTACCCGAAATTCAGTTGGTAATAAACAGAATATATAGCGAGATGATGACCGACCCCAATGCCGATATTGATGCCTTGGCAGAGCAAATGAACAAAGAGGTAAACGAAATTCTTGCGGATAGTTGATTTTTGTAAAAAGTTGGGCGGATATTTCTTGAAAAAGGATTTTCGCTCCAACCACACAAAACGCGCCGATAAACGAGTCATTCACTATTTAAGAACAGTCAGCCGTTAGGCTAAGGTTTTAATAGTGGGGGCTAGTAATATGTGAATTATATATGGCGGTGCTTGATATGGAAAATATGATTTTTTCTTGACATCTCAAAAATCCATGATATAAATGAAGTAAACCATTTAAGCATTTAGGAGGTATCTTATGCTAGTTAAAAACTACAATTGCGTTTTCGCAGTGTTCTGTCTGCTTTGGGTTTCGTGCAACAAAAAAAGCGAAGCGGAAACGGCCCCTTTGGGTAGCCGGGACGTGACACTTAGTGTACTCTTGATTGGAGGAGATGAAACACAGGGACAATGGCTGGATAAAGTGGCCCAAGATTTTAACCAACAATACCCCAAGATTCAAATAGATGGGCTTTTTTTCCCGTTGACTTGGGACCAATTAGCGGTTAAGGTCAAAACGATGATGGTGAGCGGCGATGCCCCCGATGTTTTTCGCATGGCGATTGAAGGCTACCAATATGTGCACGATAATAAGTTGGCCTTACCGTTAAATGATTACATTGAAAAATATCCGGAATATGTAGAAGACTATGATGATTATCATCCCAAACTTCAGCAAGCCGGTATTATTGATGGCAATATTTACGGTTTTGCCCAAGCCTGGAATAATATGGTAATATATTTGAATACGGATATGCTCGAAGAAGTGGGCTTACCCATGCCAGGCCCCGACTGGGATCAAGAAGAATTTTTGCGCTATCTCCAAGCTATAACAACGTTTCGAGACGATGGCAGCAAAACCTATGGTATGGTGATTCCTGGGGGCGCAGCCGTTTTCTTTCTGGAACCTTGGCTCCTCAATTTTGGTGGCTCCGTTCTGAATGAAGAACTTACGGAAAGCCGGTTGGCGACGCCCGCCTCCAAAGAGACTTTCCGCTTTTTGCACGACTTGGTTTACAAGTATCAAGTTTCCCCTATACCGGCAGACGATATAGATAGTCTGAATCTGTTTATCAGCAATAAGGTCGGCATGCTTTATGCGGGACGTTGGTTTGTCGATAGGTTGGTCGAAGAAAATATCAATTTCGATATCCAGTATTATCCCACTCTCCGCCAAAACCAAGTGATATACGGGGTTGATATGTTTGCGGTTACTCGCACCAGCAAGTATCCAGAAGAATCTTTTATCTTTGCGTCTTGGGTTTCTTCTAAAGGCCCTATGAAAAAACATTTGGCCCCTTACGCAATTCCAGCCAGAATTTCGGTAATGGAGGAAGTTTTTGCTGAAGGGCAGCCAGCAAACCGCAAAATATTTCTTGAATCGGCCGATTTTAGCAGAGCGGTTTCTTCTCCCACGAGTTTACCCGAAATCCAGTTGGTGATTAACCGATATTATACCGAGATGATGGCAGACCCCAATGCCGATGTCGAGGCCATGGTTGACGAAATGGATAAAGAGGTAAAGCAAATCCTTGCGGATAGTTGATTTTCTTGAAGAGAATTCTGCCCAGCTTTAGCTAGCTTTTGGCCAAAATTTCGGGCCAAAAGCTGGCTAAAAACTAAATTTGAAAAGGAGTTAGTCTATGATAGTAGGGTTAAAAAACAAACTCGATGTTTCTATCTTTGTGGCCCCGACTGTGCTATTGTATATGGTATTTTTTTACATTCCGCTGGTCGCATCTTTTTTCATAGCCTTTTTGGATTATGATATTATTTCCCCTAGCGAATTTGTCGGTTGGGATAACTTTCGCTGGCTTTTTAAGCAGACCCGAGTGCCTAAGATTGCTTATAATACGCTAAAATTCTTATTGATATTGGTTCCTTTGCATACTGTTGTCGGTCTATCTTTGGCTTTACTGGTAAAGAGCCTAAATTCTTGGGCGGGCCCGATGAGGGTTTTATATTACTTCCCTTGCATCTTGACAACGGCCTCTGTTGCCATTGCTTGGAGGTATATGTTCAATTTTGAATTTGGTGTATGGAATTATTTTTTATCGCTTATCGGTGTAGAGCCTATAAAATGGTTAATTGACCACCAATGGGTCTATGTAAGCATTGCTTTTTTTAGTCTTTGGAGGGTGGGGCCGACTTTTATTTTTTTCTATATCGGTTTGGGAAATATCCCTCAAGAATTATACGAAGCAGCCCGTATTGATGGGGCGGGGGCCTTTAGGCAATTTCGCCATATTACTTTGCCACTGTTATCGCCAATCATGTTTTTTGTGGTATTGACTCTTTGTATTGGTTCAGCACAAATATTTGAAGAACCTTATATATTTACCAGTGGAGGTCCCGGAGATGCTACTAGAACCATCAATCTCTTTATATATGAAGTCGCTTTTCAATCATTTAATTTAGGCCGTGGCTCGGCTGCTGCCATTATTATAGCTATAATATTGGTGAGCTTTGCCCTGTTGCAATTTAGGCTTTCAAAAAAGTGGGTATATTATGAAACTTGATTATCAGAATAGCCCAAAGTGGTCCCGTTTATTTTCGGCAAATGCTTTGCGCTTGATATTGGCGCTAATTATTGGATTTCTGTTTATTTTGCCTTTGATGTGGATTCTGGCAACATCTCTCCGTTTGCCCAAAGAATCTTTTTCACTACCACCTAAGATTATCCCTAGCTTGCCGCTGGTATGGAGTAATTATGGTCGCGTGTTTGAAATTGTTCCGTTTTTTCGATTTATAATGAATAGTTTCATTGTTACATTTAGCACTACCATATTACAGCTTATCTTTTCGGCAATGTGTGCTTTTGGTTTGGCACGGATACCTTTTAAGCATAATAATTTCGTTTTTATGCTCATTTTGGCCGTGATAATGATTCCAGGCCAAGTAATTAGTATTCCTTTGTTTATTATGATGAGTAAGTTGGGCCTATACAACAATTTGCTCTCGTTAATTATACTGGGCATGAGGTCCCCAATTGCTGTTTTTTTGATGAGGCAATATATTCGCACTATTCCCATAAGCTTAGATGAGGCGGTCTATATGGATGGTGGCAGCCGTAGAATGGTATTTTGTTATGTTATACTGCCGCTAATCAAACCTTCGTTGATGGTGGCGGCCATCATTCATCTTTTGGCTATCTGGAATGACTTTTTCGGCCCTCTTATTTATCTAAACCGAGAGGAAGTTATGACTTTGCCGATTGGCCTTGTCCGCTTACAAGGATACCAGGGAAGTGGCAACCTTTCTGTAATTTTGGCGGGGGTGATGATATCTATTATCGTTCCCGCTGCTATTTATATTTGGGGACAGCGTTTTCTTTTGCAAGGGACTATAGCAACAACAGGTATCAAAGTTTAAGCAATATCAAAATACAATATCAATTTATTGGAGTAAAAAATTATGAAAAAGGATTTTCATTATACGGGTGAAAACCAAGCGCAAATATCCTTTCCGCTCGGCGGAATAGGAAGCGGCTGCATTGGCATAGCCGGCAATGGCCATTTGCGCGATTGGGAAATATTTAATCGTCCATCCAAAGGTAGCCTGAACGGGCTTTCGCATTTTGCCTTGCGGGTAGAAGATGAATCGAAAGTAATTGGGGGGCGCATCCTCAATGGAGATTTACAGCCACCTTACGATGGCCAATATGGTACGAAAAATTTTTACGAAGGTTTTGGCTGGGGCCCTATGCGCGAAACTTTGGCCGGTATGCCCCATTTTGCGCAAAATACTTTTGTGGGAACTTTTCCTATAGCGAAACTGGAATTTGCAGAAAATAATTTTCCTGGTACCGTTTCTATGGAAGCCTTTAATCCTTTTATCCCTCATGAGGAAGATAAAAGTAGCATACCGGCCGCATTTTTTAGTTTTAATGTGCACAATAACCAAAAACGTAAGTTAAAATTTTCTATCACGGCTGTTTTGGGCAATCCATATAGTGGCAAAACGTTTAATCGCTTTTCCCAGTCTGGGGGTATTTCCCGAATGGTTCTCGATGCCTTGGATCGGTCTCCTTACGACTTGAGTGCGGGCAATCTATGTTTAGCTACCGACAGCCCCGATGTATCCTTTCAGGAATATCTTTACCGTGGAGGTTGGTTTGATAATTTAGAAGTGTACTGGAAAGACACCTTGCGTCCGGGGCCTTTTCAAAATCGCAGTTATGAGCCCCAAAAGAATTTTATTCCCGAAAATGCTCTGCTCTCCTGCCCGTTAGAGTTGGAGCCCGGCGAACATGGTAGCGTGCGTTTTGTGATTTCTTGGTATCACCCATTGAACCGCAAAAATTGGCCACCTCAAGATACAGGGCCTACCCCAGATGGAGATATAAAAGAAAAAGAATTGCAAGCTAACAGTTGGAAAAATTACTATGCTACCCTCTGGAGCAGTGCTGCCGATGTTGCCAATTACTCATTAAACCATTGGCAAGAACTTTATAGTAAAACTCAAAATTTCCGCGATGCCCTGTTTAGCTCCACTATGCCCGAAGCAGTGATTGATGCTGTATCTGCCAATATATCTATTCTCAAAAGCCCTACGGTGTGGCGGCTGGAAAATGGTTCTCTATATGGTTGGGAAGGAGTTGGGGAAAAAGGTGGCTGTTGTGAAGGTTCTTGTGGCCATGTATGGGGTTATGCTCAGGCTCTGCCTTTTCTATTTCCGGCCCTGGCACGCAGCATGCTGCAGAATGAATTTGCTTATAATTGGGAAGAAGATGGCAGTATGACCTTTCGCCTAATGTTGCCTTTGTGTTCGCCCCGTTGGAAATTTCGCCCAGCTGCGGATAGCTTTTTTGCCACGATTATTAAAACTTTTCGTGATTGGAGAATTTGTGGTGATGATGTCTGGTTAAAAAGGCTGTGGCCAAAACTCAAAAAATCTTTAGAATTTGTTTGGTCAACAGAAAATCCTGACCTTTGGGATCCAGAACAAAGTGGCATTTTGACTGGTCGGCAGCACCACACCTTAGATATGGAGCTGTTTGGCCCCAATGCCTGGCTTAGCGGTATGTATTTAGCGGCCCTCCAAGCAGGTATCGAAATGGCAAAAACGCTAGGCGATGAAGATTTTGCTAAACTGTGTAGTGATATTTTTACCAAGGGAAAAACTAAACTCAACAGCGAACTTTTCAACGGTGAATCTTTTATTCAGAAAATTGACTTGCGAGACCGTAGTTTGTTAGAGCCTTATAAAAAAAATGCAGACGGTGGGATCGGATTGAGTGAAGGACACGATGTCTATAACATGTATTGGTCTACCGAATTGGGAGAGCTAAAGTACCAACTTGGGGCAGGAAGCTCTATAGACCAAATGCTAGGTCAATGGCATGCGGATATTTGCGGCTTGGGTGATGTATTTGACCGCGATAAAGTACAAATAGCCTTAAAAAATTTAATGAAGTACAACTTTCGGCGTACTATGAGGAACTATTACAACCCTTGCCGAATATATGCTTTGAATGATGAGGCGGGCTTGATAATATGTTCTTGGCCAGATGAAAGCCTAAAACCCACAATACCAGCCCCTTACGCACAAGAAACCATGCACGGTTTTGAGTATGCCGCAGCCGATTTTATGATACGCCGCGGCATGGACGATGAAGGCTTAGAAGTCGTACAAGCCTTGCGAGACCGCTACGATGGCCGCCGGCGCAACCCGTGGAATGAATTTGAATGCGGTAGCAATTACGCACGTTCCATGGCTAGCTATGCTTTGTTGCTGACTTTTTCGGGTTGTTCTTTTGATGGGTGCAATCATTTTCTTTCCTTTCGACCTAAAAAACAAACAGACTTTTCTTACTTTTGGAGTCTCCAGAGTGCTTGGGGTACTGTAGCTAGCTGCCAGCCGGAGCAACAAAAAGTCGGTGTGAAGATCAAATTACTCGGTGGTAATTTACTGCTGCGCTCACTCGATTTGCCGTTAGCTGATAAGGAAGCCGATACATGGCATAACCGCCAAGGTGTTGAAACCGAAATTGAAACCAAGCGCGAGAATGGCAATATTATATTCAAAGCCCCTTTGCAGCTTACTGTTGGAGATGAGCTAACTGTTTACTGATAATAATACGCATAGATAGGGTGATGATTGAATTAGGGGGACTCTAAGTGGAGTTCCCTATTTTTGGTTTGGGCAACGTAGATGATAAATAACTATTTTTGGTAAAATTCGCAAGCAAGTAGTCGAGATAAATATTAGTAAATCCTGATAAGTGATCAGACTTTTCATTTACGGTTCAAAGGAGTGCGAATTTAGATAGAATCACAAAGACAAAAGAATTTATATCAAATTTAGCCAAAAATAGGAAATTTTTTAATATAAATTTTTAAACAAAGGTTCTGGGTCTATGGCCTTGCCGTTTTGAAAAATGCTTAAATGTAGATGTGGCCCCTGACTGCGGCCACTCTTGCCCGAATTGCCAATCGCTTCGCCCGCATTGACGCGATCGCCTTTGCTTACTAGAACCGCAGTTAAATGCCCATATAAAGCTACTTGTTGTTTGCCATTGTCCAGCCGAATTTTGACAAATAGCCCGTATAGTTTGCTTTCACCCAATTCCAGCACGGTACCATTGGCAATACTATACACGGGGGCTGCGTATGGAGAGCGTATATCCAAACCATCGTGATAGGAGCTTTTGCCACTAATTGGGTCGCGGCGGCTGCCAAATGGCGAAGTAATATGCAATTTTTTCTGCACGGGAGAGCGCAAGACATTATCTAAAAAGTAATGTCTCTCTTCCTGACTGAATTGGCTTTTGGGATAGTAGAAATAAGTTCGCTTGCCTACCACCAAGCGGTGGAACAAAATTTTACTACGGTTTAAGCGCAATTTTTGTTCCCAAGGAGAAAGACTTTGATATGGTTGTTTTTCCAGTCCATCTTGGCTTTGATCTTGAGGTAAAAAAATACCAGAATTATTGGGCAAAAGAATATAACTTTTGTCGCGTGGCAAGCCCCTTGGGTGTTCAATGCGATTAAGCGTTGCAATGCTTTCAACCGAAATACTAGTTTTGGCACTGATGGTAAAAAGGCTATCCTGCTGTTTAATTTGATACTGATACAGCACAATGGGTAATAAAGACTTTCCTTGTGCCCAACGTTGTTTGTTTTCTTGGACTTCAATTAAAAATTGTTTAAAAATACCCGTAGCTTGTTTAAGCTCGGTAATCACAGGGTAGGCTTGCCAATTATTTAGGGCTACAAAATTTTTTGCTAAAGTAGGTTCTACTGCAGGCTGCTCTGGCAATTTTTCGCTAACAAAGTTTTGCTTGGCAGCTTGTGTCTCATCTTGTGGCACGCTTGCGCTATTCACTTCACTTACTTGAGTATTGACTTTCTGCTCGATTTGGGAGCTAAGTTTGGCAGAGAGCCAAAATAGCAGGATTGCCGAGATGATACAAACACAAAGTAATTTCATAGAATTTTTGCCATATACGGCATCTGTGGTAATTCAATGGGCTTGCCTACTGTGCCCAAACCTAGCACGCCCGATGTTTCACCACAGTGGTAATCCGAACCGACACAATACAGCATTCCATAAGCTTGCGCTAATTTGAATAAACGCTTCCTCTCTTTTAGTTTTGTTCGAGGGTGGCTGATTTCTAAACCATCTAAGCCAAAACTGCGCCACATCTCGACATAGTATTTGAGCCGCAGCCAATTTAAACCCAATGAATACGGGTGGGCGATAAAAGCCCAACCACCGGCAGCGTGAATCCAACTAATACCTTCTTCGGGAGGTAGGCCGTCAATGGCAACATAGGCTAAGCCCCCTAGCTCCAAATAATACCGAAATGATTCATGGTAGGATTTACAATAGCCTTTGTCCGCTAGGTATGCTACTATATGGCTACGATTTAAAATATCATTTGCATTTTTGCCACAATGTTGCAATAGTTCTTCTTGGTCAATACTAATACCATTTTTGCACAATTTCTCCTCCATAATATTTTCATTGCGCTCTTCCCTACGCTCTTGAATTTCTACTAGAGGCTGTTGCAAAGCTTGTAGACCTAAACCCAATAAATGGAAAGTTCTATTCTGCCATTGGATAGTTAATTCAATGCCGCTAAAGAATTTTATATTATGCTCTTGCGCCGCTTCCCGTGCTTCTGGCAGGCCTCGAACCGTATCATGGTCGGTTAGGGCAAATACCGCAACTCCGTTAGCTTTCATGCTGGCAGCAATGCTAGCCGGTGAGAGGGGCCCGTCTGAATAATAAGGATGGCAATGCAGATCACAGCGCAATAAGTTTTTTTCTTGTTTGAACATCAATATAATTTGACTCTCCTAATTTTGTATGGTCGTTATTTTTCGCAAAAATGTCAAATTTTATTTTTTGAGATGCATATGACTAGAATCTTTAAAAATAGTTATTTAATTGCTTTTACTCGCTGCTGCCCGATTGTAATGAATCCATAGAATTAAAACCAGAATTCTCGTTTTTTGACAAAAGCCGAAAGCTAAGGCATACTATGCCCCCATTTCACTCTTATATAAAGAGAATTTTCTATGCCCCGTCTTGCAGCAAGTAAAAATGTAATTTCTAAATCTCAATATTTAAAGGGTTTACAGTGTAAAAAAGCTTTGTGGTTGTACCGCCACCGCAAAGAGCTTGCGACTCCGTTTAGCAAAGAAACCGAGCAACGCTTGGCTACGGGGCACAATATTGGCGAGCTAGCAAAACAATATTTTTTAGAGCAAGGCCCCACGGTGGAAGTACAGGCTCCGTTCTGGGATGTGGAAAGCGGGGTCCGGCAAACACGTTCTTTTCTTGCCGAGGGAGAAAATATTATTTTTGAAGCCACCGCAGCAGCCGAGCAAACGTATAGCCGTATTGATGTACTGCGGCGCATGCCATACGGCCAGATAGAATTGATTGAAGTAAAGGCCACAAGTAAAGTAAAACCCTACCATATAGAAGATATGGCCTTTCAGTATTATGTGTTTTGCAGTGCGGAATATTCCATCAGTGCTTGCTATATGATGTTGATCGATACCAGCTATGTACGCCAAGATGAGCTGGAATTGGGCAAACTGTTTCAGCTCTGCGATATTAGTAGTTCGGTACTAGCGAGGCAACGTAAAGTGCTGGAAACCAGTAGTCAGTTTAGCCAGATGCTATCGAATTATAAAAGAGAACCGCAAGTAGCTATGGGTAAGCATTGTTCCAAACCGTTTGAATGTGAGTATGCGGAATATTGCCTAAGTCTGCGTGAACGGCCTAGGGGTGAACTATTTGCAGCAAGGTCTCTTGATGAGATAAGCGCACAAACCGAAATGTTATCAGGGGGCTTTATAGAAGAGTCAAAAGTAAAAAAACAACTTAATGAATCCCGTTTACCTAGAGGGTATCAAGTACGTTCTACTATACTCCAGCGTTGGATTAACCAATTACACTACCCCCTTTACTTTCTGGATTATGAGTGCTTCCAGAGTCCGTTGCCCTTATTTAATCAGTCTAGGCCATACCAACCTATCCCATTTCAATTTTCATTACATATCCAATTTAAAGAAGGGGCGCAACTAAAACATATTAGTTTCCTTTCTAAAGAATATATGAACAAAAATAGCAATAATAATAGCACTTACGGGGCTTTTGACCCTAGGCTATATTTTATTCAGT
Source organism: Spirochaetia bacterium (assembly GCA_965225855.1). GTDB lineage: Bacteria > Spirochaetota > Spirochaetia > SP-2023 > SP-2023 > Haliotispira. Next base: position 20,316 of record CBDDCK010000001.1, read on the forward strand.
CATTGCTTCAAAATTGTGGCAATCAAGGTAGTATTGTTGTTTATAATCAAACTTTTGAAAGTTTTATCAATAAAAGCCTCGCTCGGGATTTTCCTACTTATAGAAGGGACTTGTTAGATATAAATAGTCGCATGAAAGACTTACAACAACCATTCAAGAAACGGTGGCTTTATAGTCCTCAACAAGAAGGTTCTACCTCGCTAAAATCGGCCTTAGCTGCGTTCACGTCTTTTAGCTATCAAGAGCTGGCTATTGCCAATGGCTTTGATGCCATGAATACTTATTTGGATTTTTTATTAGGGAGTAACCAGAAGCATAGTGAGCAGCTATTGGCCGATTTGGAAGAGTACAACAAGATGGATACTCTGGCCTTGAGCTTGTTGCTTGAGGCCATTCAACAACTGGCTAATCAGTGGCAACCTGCTGCTAATTCAAGTTCTCCCAGTAGCGGCCTAGAACTCGGCATTCTTTACTAATTTGGTGCAATTCATCAAAAAATGCCGATTCTGCTTGGTTGTCGTTGCACTTCATTTCAGAGCTAAGCAAGGTGTCAATATAAAAGCGGTAGCTCCACGGTTGGCCCATAATTGGGCGCGATTCCAAGCGGGTTAAGTCCAATTGGTATTTTTGAAAGATTCTTAACGCCGTGGCCAAGCTACCTGATGAATGGTGTAATGTTAAGCACATGCTCCATTTGTTGCCAAATTTTCTACCTTGCCCTTGCCGTTTATGGCTATTGATTTTGGCTTGCAGTAGTGCCGAATTCCAACGGCTGACGATGGCAAAGCGGGTATAGTTGCGGTGGTTGTTTTCAATAGCCCGTGCCAAAATCTCCATATCGTAAATTTCTGCAGCTAAGGCACTGGCGATTGCTGCTACATGGGTTGCTGGTTGCTCTTTTAATTCACGTACAGAACCGGCCGTATCAAAGTTTGCTACGGGCTGTAAGCCATGCTGCTCTAAAAAATGGCTGGACTGGGAGAGAGCCTGCGGATGCGAACGTACTTGCCTAATTTGTTGGAACTTACTGCCCTTGGCCGCAATCAATGTATGGGATACACGCAAGCGGGTTTCAGCACAAATGCATAGGTCTGGATATTCAGTTAGTAGGTCATGATTTTCCATAATAGATCCAGCTAAGGAATTTTCCAATGGAACAACCGCAAATGCCACTTGACCACGTTGCACGGACTCAAACATGGTACGAAAATCTTTACATGAAAAAGGTTCTAGGCCATTAAATTGTTCTTTAAAATAAATAGTATCGCCTTGCCCTTGTTGAAAAAATTGAAACAATGCTTGTTCGCTATAGGCACCCGGTTCTCCCTGAAAGGCCACTTGTACTGCCCCAGATTGTGATAAACCTTGTTTATCATTTTTAGCGAACAAGGCCGTATTTTTAGTAGCATCACATTCTAGCAAGTTTACCATCTGGCCTAATTGTTGTAGCAACTCAACAATTACTTCGGGGTTACTATTTATTTGTTTCGCCACTAATATACTAGAATTATTTACTATAATATTATGAGGAATATGCCTTGTGATGAGAATAACTTGGCGCACGCACGCAATCTTTTGGATAGCTTCAATATTGGGAATACCCTCTGGTGTACTTAATATACCTAGCAAAATTTGGTGTTTACCAATAATTTCATGCATTGGTAAGGCTTGCAAATGCTGTTGCACAAGTTGCTTATCTTCTGCTGTAATATTTGGTTCTAAAACAATAATCATGGGCCTTTCCGTGCATACCCCAACATATTCAAGGTATAAAAATAAAAGGCCACCGGCATTGCCAGTGGCCTTTTATTGATTACAAAAAACTTGGCAAATTATTTTACCATTTCCTTAAAGACGGAAGTAAAAGAACCTTCTAAACCTAAATCAATAAAGATCTTCATATCGCTAGTATAAGCTTTTGTAATTTTGTCCCCAGGTGAAGGAAGAGAAGAGAAACGAACTTTTTTACCCTTCATCATAGTAGAATAAGGCGCACTAGGTGAAGCTTCTATCGCGGCCTTCAGTTTTACACTGGCATTGTCTACATTCACGAAATACTGCTCTACACCAAAACCAAAGTAAGTGAGCATATCCTTGCGATTGATATCAGCATCAGCATCAGCACCAAACAATTTATGTGGTTTACCTGGGTCGTTGAATTCAAAGCGGGCTTTAGTCCAAATGCTTAAATAGTTTTTACCCATAACACCTTTTAAAGCGTCTGACCAAATTTTAACTCCCAAACCTTTGAAACCTTCATTCTGGTAATATTTAACTTTTTGCTTGGTTTCATCATCTTTGTAGTCAAGGCTATTGCGCATGTTACCGCCAATGTCTAGACCAATACCAAACATATCATAACTCTTGGCAGCATCCATAAACTGGAATTTCAACCCAGCACTCCAACCAAATTCAGAGTCCATGTAGGAGTAATATTTAGGTTTATTAGCTAAGCCTTTAAAACGAAAGTTGAAAAATGGCATCAACTTCATGGTAGCAAAAGAACCGGTATAGGCCAAAGAAAAACCCAACTGATCAAAATCTTGCGGTTTCTTTGACATTGTGGAACCTTTATTTTCGCTAGAGTCCAACAGATAAGCCGCAGAAGCATCAATTTTATGGTCGCCAAAAGCTTTGCTGAACATCAAGGCCCAGCCCATATCCAGGCGAGCTGTGTTTGTTTTGGCCAAGGCAAAGCCGTAGCGCACGGTGAGCATATCCATAATTTTTAGGTCAAATTGCATGTTGGCGTGGCCTTTATTTCGGTCCAAATAATCTACATCAGCTAGCCATTGATGGTTACCCGCGTATTTGGCATTGTCAAAATCCATTCTAAAAAGGCCAGATTTCACATACAAATCAACCATTTTTCGGTCAACACCCCAGGGTGCCAACAAACTGGCATAGGCATAGGCATCGTGGAATTCCAAACTAGTGATTGTGCCCGTAGCTTTACCTGCAACAGGTATATCACGCGTAACATACTTATGAGCATCAGTACCACCAGGGCTACCTAACTTTGCTAGATCTTCATTGTCATTGGTTGAAATTTTTGTACCCTTAGGAATTTTCGCATCTTTAACAGAACTATCAAGGTTTTTTGTGCCTTTGATCGAACCTTTTAATTGTACATTGACGCCGGCAATGCCATTGTAGTCCGCTTCAAAATTCACTTTGGCTTCGCCTTCGGTGCCAATATTGTTGCGTTTCATGGCATCTTCACCAGACAAATTAAAACGTCCTTTACCTTTGGCTTCTACCTTCAACTTTGCCGTAATGGTGCCTTCTTTCATCATGGCATCTTCAGCCACAAGGTTTTGCATACCAGCTAAGACTAGCAATGATAGTACAATTTTCCATTTTTTCATTTTGTCCTCCTAGAAATAGGTTTCTAAAAATATAAAATTGTCTTCACTAAGACTAGCCTAGTCTACTTTAGAAAGTAAAAATTTGTCAAGCAAAAATTATTAAAAATAGGGAAAAATAGCTAAAGTTATATTTAAAAATTTTGCTTACTTGCGCTTGGTTGCTTATTATAAAGGCTACGGCAGGCCAATTGCTCACTTGCAAAAATAAAAAAACGGCACCCCAAAAAACCTACCGCTCAAAAACAAAATGGAGCTGGGGGGATTTGAACCCCCTACCTCTTGAATGCCATTCAAGCACTCTAGCCAATTGAGCTACAGCCCCAAATTTAGAAGATGCATCATAACGAAAAAATTTCTTTCGTCAATAACCAAACAAAAATTTACAATAAAAAATCATCTTGAAAAAAGCCTATAGCTCGTTATCATTCCATTCTCTACTATGAATTTTCCATATCATTTTTGGGCCCCTTTATTATCGTCTTTAGTATTTATCTCTACCTACACAGCAGCAAATGGTACGATTTTACAACCTTTATAGACCTAGCATTTATTAGCAGTACAGCTATTATGTGCTGTATTTCGCAGAAGTCATTCATCATATATTGATTGCAAGTCCAAGCATATTTAACTAAAGTGCCAAACCAAAATATTAAGTCAAATTTTCATTGATCGCAACTTAGGGATTTATTAGGAGCTCATATGCAAGTACTCGTAACCCAAAATTTTCAGCAATCCAGTTCTCGCGTGGCAGAACAATTTATTGTGCTGTTACAACAAAAGCCAACAGCCAAATTGGGGCTAGCCACCGGTAGCAGTGCTGAAGGCGTTTACGCTTGCTTGGTAGCAGCCTACCAAAAAAAGCAAGTAAATTTTGCCCAAGCCTCTAGCGTCAACCTAGATGAATACGTTGGCCTAGCAAGCAGCTATAAGCAAAGTTACCACTACTACATGAACCATCATTTATTTGACCATATCAATATTGACAAACAAAATACTTATATTCCCAACGGTATGGCTTCCCCGCAGCAAGAGCTAAAAATATTCCAACAAAAGCTAGAAGGTAGAACGGATTTGCAACTTTTGGGGGTAGGTGACAATGGCCACATTGGTTTTAACGAACCTTCGGCAAAGCTCATGGCCAATGCCCATATCGAAAATTTATTAGAGAGTACCATTGAAGCAAATGCGCGCTATTTTTCTGCCATAGAGGAAGTGCCTCGCCAAGCCTTTACCCAAGGTATGGCAGACATTTTGAAAAGCCGCCAAATTGTATTGATTGCCACGGGTAAGTCCAAAACCAAAGCAATTCAACAACTACTTTGCCATGAAGAGATTGACCCTATGTGCCCGGTTACTTTGTTAAAATTACACCCCAATGTTACGATTGTCATTGATGAAGATTTAGCAGCCCAAGCCCAAATATTTTAAAAAGCGAAAGCAAACATAATTCCTATGGCAAAAATACGTATTGCTTTTATCGGTTGCGGCCGCATTTCCAGCAAGCATTTTGATGCACTCAATGCATTGCAAGAACAATTCACTGTCCAAGCCCTCTGCGATATGCAGCCCGAGCGCGCCCAGCATGCCCGTTCTTTTGATTGCAATCGCAACGCTGTAATTTACCACGATATAGCCACCATGCTAGCCAAAGAACAAGGCTTGCAGGTGGCCATAATTGCTTTACCCAATGGCCTTCATGCCCAAGCAGGCATGCAATGCGCCCAAAAAGGGTTGCATCTGCTCATCGAAAAGCCCCTGGTGGTAGAGCTTGCAGACGGTCAAAAACTGGTAAATGCCTGCCACAACTACAATGTAGAATTATTTTTAATCCATCAAAATCGCTTTAATCCCCCCATACAGCAATTATATCAAGCGATTTCCCAAGGCAGTTTTGGCCGCCTCTACAGTATTTATGCCAACCTATTTTGGACAAGGCCGCAAAGTTACTACGATGATGAGGCCACTTGGCACGGCACCAAAAAAATGGATGGCGGCGCATTTTACACCCAAGCCAGCCACTATGTCGATATGCTCCAATGGTTGGCGGGTGGTTTGCCCCAGAGGCTATCAAGTCAGCTACGCACCTTGGCCCGCAATATCCAAACAGAAGATTGTGGCACAGCCTTTTTGGAATGGGGCAGCTCTGGGCAAACAAGCAATATTATTGCCACAATCAATATGAGTTTGCTAACCTACCCCCGCAATTTGGAAGGTTCCATTTTAGTCTTGGGTGAGAAAGGCTGCGCTAAAATTGGCGGTACCGCAATGAACAAGCTCGAACATTGGCAAATGGCATCGCCAGAAGGAAAAACGCAAAGCAAAAACAACCTTACTCAATCAAAGCAAAGCTGTTCCAGTTATGAAACCGATTCAGTCTACGGCTTTGGCCATAAAAGCCTGTATCAAGCAATCGCCGCCCAGCTGCGTGGCGAAAAACTAGCAACAACTATGAAAGCCGCAATAATAACCGGCCCCAATATTCTGGACAATTCTATTATTTTGGACGCTATCCAACGCTCTTCCCAAAATAAAGGCAGCCTAATCGAACTGTAAAACTTATTACAAAAATAACTTAATCCTTTAATAAATTTTTACTGTAGCCCTACAAGATTTGCTCTAAATTATTTTGTCTTTGTTCTGCTGTAGTTTTATAGTTATAGATTGTATAAGTCCATAGTTATGAATTGAGCAAGTCGATAACTATGGATTAGGTCGGTCCATAGTTATCGACTAGGCTGACTATCATTTTTGGATACAGGGTAATCCAATAATTCATCCAGTAATCAACCAAATATACAATACGCCCTCACATAGTCATTGACTAGCTCGATATGATAGTCATCTTGAGCTAGTCAATGACTATGCCATTCGCCCGCGCTTGCTCTATCATCTCCTCATCGGTTATCAAAGTGCCAAAGCCAAAATACAGTTTATGATCGTTGTACTCGGGATAGCTTTCTCTAAACTGCTGAACTTTCTTCTCAATCAAGTTATGCATGGCCTGCGCTATATCCTCTTTTCTACTCTTGTTTTTGAGTTGTACTCTCAAGTCGGCCTTGATAAAGTATCTCTTCGGCGACTTCGCCTTAAATTCGCCTTGGGTAAGTTGGGTAAGGCCCAAGCCCTGCAATTCCTAACCACGGCAGGGGCCTCCTTGTATAGTTTAGCAATTGTAGTGATTGCCACAGTTGGCACTAGCCAAACTAACCACAAATAACCCCAAGCACTAAAGCCAAACTCTACAAAAAAACAACGCTCTCTTGCCTAGTTGGGCCATAATCGTACAATAGTCAATTATTATATCAAAATCAAGAGAGGTATAGGCAATATAAACCAGTATAACTATCAACACTACACCCGTAGTGGGGTGTTTCATTTTTCATGCAAATTTATTTCATCTTTCGTGCTCGGTTACAAGTAAAAGGAATTTGTTGTTCGATAATGTTATAATTATGTCGTTAATCGATGTTTCCCCAATTGGGTCTTCGCTATTGTTAAGCATAGCTATCAACTTTATATTTTTCTTAATTGCATTTTGCCTTAAAACCGATAAAGTTACGGATTTATCCTACAGTTTTAGTTTTTTACTTATTACTCCCATTCTGCTGCTATCGAGCGGCTGGGGTTTTACTGCGTTTCAGCTATGGTTAGGCCTGGTCATAATGCTATGGGCGTTTCGGCTGGGTGCTTACCTATTTATTAGAATATTGCTCACTGGCACAGATGAACGTTTTGATGACAAACGCAACAACCCGCTGCGGCTCATAGCTTTTTGGATATTACAGATTATTGCAGTTTGGCTAGTAATGATGCCGTTTGCCATTTTTTTGCCATTGAGGCCAGCACAAAATAATCTATTTTTTACAGCCGCCGGGTTTACCATAGCCTGCGGCGGTCTATTGATAGAAACCATTAGCGACTACCAGAAATTCTGCTTCCGTAAAAATAAAACCAAAAAAGGCTTATGGATACAAAAAGGCTTATGGCGATATTCTCGACATCCGAATTATTTTGGCGAAATTTTGTTTTGGTGGGGCTTGTTTGTGGTCGTGCAACCTTCCTTGAAGGGTTGGCAGCTACTTAGTGTTGTTGGCCCTTTGTCCATCACTGTACTTTTGCTGTTTGTCAGTGGCATACCCTTACTAGAAAAAAGTGCGCAAGCAAAATACGGCTCAAATCCAGACTATATAAAATATAAAGACAATACCCGCTTACTCATTCCTCTACCGTTAAAAGTAAATAGCAAAACTCAAGGAACTCAAGGCGCTGGACGAAAAAAATAGCAAATGATTACCTTAAAAAAATAAACCTGCGTTTTGGTTCAACAGTAATTTTTTACCAATGCGAGCTTACGCATTAACGCTAGACAGCTAGCTCCATAATTTTATAGTGGCCTATATTAATATGAAACTTAACAGAGATATAGGCAATATCACAAGTATAGCTATCAATACTACCCACGTAGTGAAGTCTATCTTTTAGGCCTAACAGCCTTGGTGCTATTGACTAGCCAAAGCACAACCAAGCACCCTACTCAATTGATGGTATATTTAAGTAAAGCAATTGTAGTTATTCCCTTTAGGTTATTCATAATGTCTTATCGGATAAAGTCCCTAGCCCGTGAAGACAAAATCTTGCTAAGCTAGAATAGATACCTAGGCAGAGCTTAATTGATAATACTTAGTTTAGGAGATGTTGAGTTATTAGAGGGTTTGGAATGTATAGGCCTATAATCAATAAGTGATACGGCAACAGGTAATATTCAATGCTTGTACGATTGGTACAAAAGCTCACTCAAGCCTGTAGTATATCTTGCAATACTTGAAAGCAAAAATCTAGCTCGCTCTTGCTAATTAACAATGGAGGCCACAAGTACAATACAGGCCCCAAAGGGCGCAGGAATAAGCCTCGCTGCCAGCACGCATGGGCTAAAGCGTTAGCACGCACAGCACCCCCTTCGGCTTGGCAAATTTCAATTGCCCCAATCATTCCAAGGGAATGGCTATAAGAAAGTGGTAGGAACTTCTGCTGTATGCTTTTTATCTGTAGCTTCAATTGTTGTATCATAGGCTGAATGCGCTGTAGAATCCGTTCTTCTCTGTATAAGGTCAAGGCCCGCAAAGCCAAGGCAGCAACAACGGGGTTGCCGCAATAAGTATGACCATGGTAAAAAGTTTCCCCGCCACAAGAAGGGCGGAAGCTTTGGTAAACCTCATCTTTCACCAAGGCCGCACTCATAGGCAAATAGCCGCCCGTTAGCCCCTTGCCTACCGTCATTAAATCTGGGACGATAGCGCAGCGTTGCGAGGCAAACATCGCTCCAGTGCGGCCAAAGCCCACAGCGATCTCATCACAAATTAACAGCACACCGTGGCTATCGCACAAGGCGCGCAACTTTTGCAGATAGCCTTCGGGATAGATACGAATTCCGCCCGCACCTTGGCATAAAGGCTCTACAATCACTGCAGCACACTCATTGGCGTGTTGTTCAAACAAGCTTGCCATACTGGCAAAGCACTCGGTTTGGCAAGAATTGGGTTCAAGCCCAAACGGGCACGCCGCACAATGGGGGGACATAGCCCGATAGTTATCAGCCAACAGACTATTCAACTGGTGGTGGAAACGCTCGACATAGCCAACCCCAACTGCCCCCATGGTATCCCCATGATAGCCATCTTGCAGGCAAAAAAACTTCTTGCGCTGTCTTTGGCCAAGGTTCTCCCAATAATGCAAAGCTATACGCAGGGCAGCCTCCACTGCTGAAGCCCCATCGCTAGCAAAATAACAGTGTGCCGAAGGTATTGGGCTAATGTGCGCCAGCTCTTGGCCCAAGCGTATAGCACTTTCATGTGACATTCCCGCTAGAATAACGTTTTGTAGCTTATGGCTCTGCTCGACAATAGCTGCTATCAGTGCCGGGTGCGAGTGCCCAAAATTGACGCACCACCACGATGCAATGCCATCTAGGTACTTGTTACCACTGCGATCATAAATATAGCAACCAGCCGCCCGCTCTATTAAAGGGAAATCCGCTTGTTGGGCTTGGTCAATATCGGTATATGGGTGCCAAACATGCTCACGGTCTATTTGGCGCAATTCACTATCGCTATACATTATCTAGTCTTTCTTATGTTCTAACTGCATCATAGATAGAGCATTGCAAAACAGACAGGGCAGGCTCTACGCACGGCAAAGCCAAACAGCCCAAACTTGCAACGCTACAATTATTGCAGTTATTGTGGTGGAATGGAGTAAGAGCCAAGGGTAAATTTCTAAGGACAAAGCTTTAAGGGCAAAGCACTACAGAGCCCCACCTTGGAAGTTTACATGGCGTACAGCTAAACGGGCGGCAATCTTACCAGCTAAGTCAGCAAAAATCATAGCAGCTGCGCTCTCCTGCTCGGAAAGCATTAAAGGGTGCCCACTATCGCCAGAACGGCGGATTGCGGCATCTAATTCAAGCCGCCCAAGGAAGGGTATGTTCAACTCCTTAGCCGCAGCTTCACCACCGCCCCAGCCAAAAACATCACCAGCCATATTCTCAATCAAACCGAGAATAGGCACTTTTAACTGCTGAAAAGCTGTAATGCCCCGCCGCGTATCACTAAGCGCAACCTTTTGCGGCGAAGACACAATAATAGCTGAAGTTACGGGGCACAAACTCGGTATGCTCAACTGCACATCGCCCGTGCCCGGGGGCATATCGATCAATAGGTAATCCAATTCGGGCCACTGGGTATCTTGGAACAATTGACGCAACACACCATGCAACATAGGGCCCCGCCAAGCAAGGGCTTGCTCTTTCTCCACCAGATAGCCAATACTCATGGAATAAACTCCATTCAGCTGTGCTGGTGTCATAATCTGGGTTTCTTTGGCCTGCTCTCCTTGACCATTTTGACGGCTACCGATCACGGTTGGGAGAGCAGCCCCATCTCCGCCGAGCATAATATTGATATTGGGGCCGTAAATGTCAGCATCAAAAACCCCAACCTTGGCACCGCTTTGCGCCAAGGCTAAAGCTAGATTTACGGTAACACTGCTTTTGCCAACACCACCTTTGCCACTAGCAATAGCTAAAATGTTTTTAATTGGCAAGCGCCCAGTAATACGGCTATCGCCGCGGGTTTGGGCACCAAAACGAATTTGAATCGCTTCACTCTTTAAAGCTGGAAAATGGCGATGAAGAGCTGCCCGCGCATTGCGTTCCATCACACTTTTTAGCGGGCAGGCAGGAGTTGTCAATACAATCGTAAATGATATAGAGCCTTCTGCTATTTCAAGCTTGTCTATCATACCTAAGCTGACCAAATCTCGGTGCAACTCTGGGTCGTTGACCTCTCTTAAAGCTTCCAGCACGTCTTCTTTTGTCAAAGTTTCTTTTCCTCTTAGAGCTTACTTTATTGAAAGGCCGAAAGCCCGAACTTTAAAAACACGGAGAAGCGCGCTTACAAGCCCAGCTACACCGAAAAATCATATCAAGCAAGATTGACTTGTGCCAAATTGACGCCACAATACGGACAAAAATTACTTTGTTGTAAACTATCGGGCAAGGTTTTTGTACAAGACGGGCACTGTAAAGATGAATCCCCTAATTCCAGAATTAAATCACCTTCATTTACATGAACCATCTTATTAGTTTTCTTAAAGTTCGCCGAGATATGAACCTTCTTTACTACGCCATCTGCTTTGGCAAAGATGCCTTTCTCCTGCTTCATAATAGCAATATTACACAACTCTTGGCCTTGCTTGATAACATCACCATCTGCTACATGAACTATCCACAAATCACCGGTAGAATTTGCGCCAACATGATTTGGGTTGTCTGGGTCAGCTTTTAACTTACCTCCCCCACTAGCAATGAGGCTTTGCTGTACTTGAACTTCATAGCGCATCAATTCATGGTTTATCTGAAACCCAACTTGAGCGATGCCAATGTCGTTTACCATGCCAATTTCAATCAATCTAAAATTGTGTAACTTCCCTTTTGAGTCATTAAAAGAAAAATTTTCTCCCGGCAGCAAACCCTCAAACCAAATAGCAAACGGCAGGCAATTTGGGTCGCCAAATTGATCTTGAAAGCGAAGCAAGGCGATAGTATCGGCAGGATGGTTTAAATACAGCAGTAATTCATCTGTACTCACTCGGCGCCCTAGCTCATTTTCCAAACGCACAAGCTCGTGCTCTATATCATAATCAGCTGCTTCATCGACTTTACTCGCCACTAAATATTTTATTTCTTGCTGCAATTTTTGGTATATCTTAGAGCCAACTTCTAAACCAAAGGTACTTTGGTAAATCCATTCTGGCGGGAATCCTAAAGGCAGTGGGCCAAAGTCTCCTTTCAACAATGCCTTAAACGAATCATTGGCTTCTTGAAACAATATTAAGCGGTCTTCTTGCTCTTTACTGTTGAGTTCTGTATCGCCATCTTGCGCAGCAAGGCAACGCTCTGCTAACTTGATAATACGCTGCACTTCCACCAATTCACCACGTTTATAAGCATCACTGATAGTAATAAAAGCATTGTTCCAAGTGATTTGCGCACCAGGCGTTACATCGTGATACAACACTAAATGCCGCACAATTGCCAAATATTCTAGTATCTGCGGCAGTAGAAAAATATAGCCTTGTTTCAGCGCACCCTCTTGGGAAGATGAAATAGCTCCCCCAGGCATACCGTGTTGCACTACGCTGTAGTCATAACCTTGAAAATGCGGTGCACAATAACTGTCTAAATAAGGCATGATTTGCTTTAACACAAAATTACAGTTGTTTAAAGCTACTTGGTTTAATCCGTTACAAAAACCTTCAGCAGTTAGCGCAGCATGCATCGCGCCAACATTTCCTTGACCATACCAACGGCAGGCAACATCCATACCAGTATCAATGATCTTTACACCTGCCTTAACCGCAGCCACCAAAGCAGGCACAAATAAACCATCAGTTGCATGGCGATGATATTGCAAAAGCAGTTTAGGCCAACGCTGTTTCAAACCGCAAACCAACTCGGTAATAAAAGCTGGAGAGCACACACCCGCCATATCCTTCAAAGCGAAAATAATACGTTCGCTAACATCAAACATTGTGCAACCAGCAGCCTTGGCGCACATTTGCAAAATCCGTTCGGTTACTTCTAAATAGTGCTCGATACTGTAACGTTGCCCAACAACAGAAAGGACCAACGCTGGTTCAAAAACCACATCATCACGCTGTAGTACAACTTCGGCCAACGTAGCCATATTCTCAGCACAGTTTAAAAAATCAAAACAACGGATAATATCATACAATTCACAAAGTCTCTCACCCATTTTTTGGATTATCGCACGGCCCTGAGGCCTATAGCCCAGTAAGTTAGTAGAACGAACCAACACTTGCTGTAAGGTATTCGGTGCTAAGTGCTTCCATACTTTTGCTTCTTCCAGTGGCGAAGTCATGTTGGCACGAATGTTCATATGGAAATGGGCTCCGCCACCAGTCTCTAAGGATAGGAAACCACACTGATCTAAATACGGGCCGACAATCCGATCCTCGGCCAATCGCATGCGGTTGCCACTGTTTGATTGGGTAATATCGCGGCAGGTTGTGTCGGTAAAGTGAATTTTTTCACTGCTGCGAAGAACAGTAAGCAAAGCCTTCCGATTGCTTTGTGGATAGTGAGGAGCCATTTTTTTCGATATACTCGGCAGTCCATAATTACCGAAATTTAAAAAAGTATCCTCTTGTTCAGGCTGTTTTAAATCTCCTCCCTCTTCACCACCTTTACCTAAGCGAGGCTGGGCTACATTGCGATATTGCCCCAGTTTGACATAAGGGTTATAACCACGCGCACTAATTTCAGCCACCAAGCGGGCCAAACGCAGAGCTTCTGGCTCCAGATGGTGATAGTCAAGCAATTCAGAATGCTTTTCGACAAAGCCAGTGGTAAAATTCCCAACAGCAAAAAAATCCGAAGCAACAATTTGGCGATAGAACGGTAGAGTGGTCTTCAATCCAGAAATTTGATATTCATTCAGAGCTCGTGAAGCCAGACTTATTAATTTTTCCCAACTATCGGCATAACAAATTAATAGCGATCCCGCTGAATCATAGTTGGAAGGGAATTTATACGAATTGGATAAATTTGAGTCGATGCGAACTCCAGGCCCACCGGGTGAGTTATAGCGTTTCACCAATCCTGCATTGGGGCTAAAGTTATTCTGCGGGTCTTCCAAATTAATACGGCATTGCAAAGACCAATAAAAAGGATGAAGCTCTTCTTGCTTTAAACTTAGCTTGGCACCTAAGCCTAAAGTAATTTGCAATTCAACCAAATCAATGCCATAGCGGCTTTCGGTAATACCGTGCTCAACCTGTAAGCGCGTATTGACTTCTATTAAATACACTTGAACCTTACCACTTTGTTTGGTTACCAAAAATTCAACAGTAGCTAAAGTATGGTAACCAGCCGCACTGACAATACGGCTAGAGTAATCTTTGAGTTGTTCTCGCAATTCCTCCGTCATAGCTTCCCAAGGTGAAGGAGTTATTTCTAAAAGTTTTTGGTGATTGCGCTGCAAACTGCAATCCCGCTCATCAAATACCAAAACATTGCCGTAGCGGTCGGCGACTACCTGTATTTCAATATGGTGGACATCCGATAAAAATTTCTCAACATACAACGTGGGGTTGCCAAAAGATGAGGCCGCCATAACCTGCGCTTTTTCAAAAGCAGCTTCTAATTCTTCAAGCTCTCGGATAATCACAATACCGCGGCCACCACCACCGCCTTCGGCCTTGAGTAATACCGGCAGTTCCATGTTTTCTACAAGCTGCCGAGCTTCGGCCAAACTGACGCTTCCATCAGAACCGGGCACAGTAGGAATGCCAAGCTCTTTCGCTAGCTTTCTAGCCTTCAGCTTGGAACCCAGCAATTCCATCGGTTCAGGGTCAGGCCCGATAAAAGTAATGCCTGCTTTTTGGCAAAGCCGAGGAAAGTTTGAATCTTCAGAAGCAAAGCCCCAACCCGGGTGAATAGCCTTCACTCCCATTTCTTTGGCTTGAATTACAATATTTTCAATATCTAAGTAAGCAGTAGGGTTTGCTCCCAAAAGCATTACTTCATCTGCAGCAGAAATTGCAGGAGAATTGCGATCGATATCGGTAACAGTAATAATGGCATGTGCCTTCAATCTTTCACGGATCGAACGGCAAATACGCCTGGCCGTAATTCCTCGGTTCGCCACTAAAATTGGCATACCTTTGGTTTCCTGTAATAATTCTTGAAAATTTATTTTTGAATCCATAATTTTTCCCTTATACGAAAATTATTCTACATTAAAATTGTATAATAATTAGCAATGTATTCCACTGAAGTAATTTGATTGCTACAAAAGACCCTTTCAATTATTTATTCTTTATCAAGCTAAAAACTCCTTACTCAATTGTTTAATTAACAATGATTGATAGTTTAGAAATTATTTGGTTCCATCACATTTGCGAGAATCCACCACTGTGATAGCCAAATCAATCATTTCGATATTGCCAGCTGTGGGCGCCTCTTGTTCGCTACCAATACGGTAACTTAGCTGGCCCGAATCGGTTTGCCGATGCCAAGTATTTGCTTGCGTTTCTAGCAGCAGTTCATTGCCAAACTGTTGCAAAGCTTCTTGCACAATACTAGAACCATTTAACTGTATTTCAATGCGTTGGGCAATTTGCAAATCAGCTTCTTTGCGCAAATTTTGCACTAAACGGATTATATCGCGCACCAAGCCCTCACGGTACAATTCGGGACTAATGGCTGTTTGCAAAGCCAAAGTCAAGCTACCTTCATTTAAAACATGAAAGCCTTGTTTTTCTTGGCGGCGAATATCTAAGTGTTCTATATTTACAGTAAATTTACTGTGTTGCTGACCGGCAAAAGTAAGCGCAAGACTACCCCCTTTCAATATCCGGCCAATGCTAGCCGAATCGAGTTTCTCTACTTCAGCTGCCAACAATTTCATGTCCTTACCCAACAACTTGCCGAGTACACGGAAATTGGCCTTTGCACTATAGGAAACCAATTCTTCTTCATTCTCATCAATACAAACTTGCTTGACGTTCAGCTCTTCTTTAATTAGACCAAATAATTCTTGCAATAAAACTTTTTCTTCCTCGTTTCGCGTTACAATGCGCGCTTCCCAAAGAGGCTGGCGGTTGCGAATTTGGCATTGAGCGCGCAGACCCCGCCCTAGCGAAATACAACGGCGGGCCAAATTCATCTGCGCTTCCAATTTGGGGCGGCGCATTTCTTGGCGAACTTCTGGAAAACGGCACAAATGAACAGACAAAGCTTGGCTAGCTAATTGTTCTTCAGTTTGCAAACCGCGATAAATCGTTTCGCTAATGAAAGGTACCAATGGCGCGGTAACACGCATTAGCTGGTTGAGAACATACCATAAACTAGCGTAAGCTTCGCTCTTATCGCCATCGTGTTCACTTTTCCAAAAACGCCGGCGCGAACGGCGGATATACCAGTTGTTTAGTAGATCGATAAAATCGAGCAACGAAGTTACGGCTTGAGGTAAAAATAATTGTTCCATTGCCCTGCGAAATTTTTCTACCACAGTTTCCAACTCGGAAAGAATCCATTGGTCCAAAGAGTTTTGTGGATTTCTCGGAGCACTTTGAGGGAAAATTCCATCGGCGTTGGCATACGTAGCATAAAAACTATAGGCGTTCCATAAGGGCAAGATAATGCTTTTCAGCATATTTTTGACTCCGGTATCTGAAAAACGGATTGGTTCTCCTTTAACTACAGCACTACTTAATAAATATAGGCGCATCGCATCAGCCCCAAATTGTTCCATAATTTCTTCAGGTGGGGTATAGTTGCGCAAAGATTTAGACATTTTTTTGCCGTCCTCGGCCAAAATCATGCCACTGGTTACGCAGTTTTTAAAAGCCGGTCGGCCAAACAATGCGGTAGATAATACGGTCAGCGTGTAAAACCAACCACGAGTTTGGTCCAAGGATTCATTGATAAAATGGGCTGGAAAATTCTGTTCAAACCATTCTTTATGTTCAAAAGGATAGTGGTTTTGAGCGTAGGGCATGGCCCCAGACTCAAACCAACAATCTAGCACTTCAGGAATACGCCGCATCTTACGCTGTTCACCAGCAGTATAGCACGCATCACAATCAAATTCTAATGGATCAATAAAATGTTTATGCAAATCATGTACGTTCTTGCCCGTCAATTGTTCCAGCTCGGAGCGGCTAGACAAACAACGCTGGTGGCCAGCTTCACATTGCCAAATGGGAATTGGATTGCCCCAATAACGATTGCGCGAAATAGACCAATCGCGGGCATTGCGCAGCCAATCACCAAAACGGCCTTCTTGCAAATGGTCGGGCACCCAGTAAATTTGGGCATTAGATTGCAATAATTTTTTGCGCAGCGACTCCACTTTGACAAACCAAGAGGAAATAGCCCGGTAAATCAGTGGCGATTCACAACGCCAGCAATGTGGGTAAGCGTGCAGAATTTGTTGTTGCTGGAATACTAAGCCCGCTTGTTTTAAGTAATTGGCAACATTTTTATTGGCATCGCGCACAAACAAGCCGGCAAAATCCAATACTTCTTCGGTATAGCGGCATTCTTCGTCCACCGGTGCCACAACGGGAACTCCAGCGGCTTGCAGTAATTTATAGTCATCTTCACCAAAACCAGGAGCACAATGGACAATGCCACAACCATCCTTGGCGCTGACAAAATTGGTACAGTGACTACGGAAAGCCCCTTGCTTGTGCAAATGCGAAAAGTAAGGAAACAATGGGCGGTATTCCAATCCTGCTAATTCTCGACCTTTTGCTACGGCAAAGGGGCCCGAATCGGCAAGCTCTTGGCTAACAAAATTAGCCACTTTGTTTTGCAATAAAATAATATAACCGGTAGCTTCAGAATCGGGCCTATTACACTCTATTTTATCCCGCACTAATGCATAATCAAAGTCAGCATGCAAAGCCAAGCCCAAGTTGGCAGGCAAAGTCCAAGGAGTAGTCGTCCAAGCAATAAAGGAGACTGGTTCTTCCCCAACTATAGCTTGGAAGTTTTTGGGCAGCCTAGCATTGTCTAATATGGGGAAGCGCACCGTTAAAGCGGGGTCATGAATATCGCGGTAGCCACCGAGCGCAACATCGTGATTGGAGAGCACGGTAGAGCAGCGGGGACAATAGGGTAAAATATAGTAGCCTTGGTATAGTAATTCTTTGTCCCAAAGTTGGTGGAAAACCCACCAGATACTTTCCATGTAATCCAAGTCCATGGTTCGATATTCGTTATCAAAGTCCACCCAACGACCAGAGCGGCGCACGGTGCTACGCCATTCACTGCTAAATTTTTGCACAATTCCTCGGCAGGCTTCGTTGAATCTATCAATGCCAAATTTTTCAATCGCAGTTTTTCCAGAAATGCCGAGCAGTTTTTCCGTTTCGTATTCTACTGGTAGGCCGTGGCAATCCCAACCAAAACGGCGGGGCAAATATTTACCTAACATGGCATTGTAGCGTTGTACCACATCTTTTAGTACGCCAACCATAATGTGGCCGTAGTGTGGTAGTCCGGTAGCAAAGGGCGGGCCATCGTAAAAGATAAACGGTTCCCCATCTATGTTTTGTTCAACCGAACGCTCAAATATGCGATTGTCCTGCCAAAATTGTAGAATTTTTTGTTCCATTTTAGGGAAATCTGGTTTACTTGTTACGCTCCGGTACATACTAAGCCCTCGCTAGAGTTTTAGAGTTCGACATCATAACGAAAGAGCACTTCTTAGTATAGAGCCTAAGACAAACTTAGATAGTTTTTAGATATCCCTATAAGTGGCCCAAACAGCACCTACTCCAACTAAGGAGTCCAAATCTTGTTGATTATCTTAACCTACTAACTATCTTTTGTATTTCAATTTGTAGATAATAACAGGCCCAAAGCCAAGATGATGCTGTGGCGCTTGAGCATTTATTAGAGCAAGATGTGGAATTATTGGGCCCGCACTTCAATGCCCAAGATATGGCTAACCAAACAAACACAATACCTTATGAAGTGCTCACTTCGATTAGCGCCAGAGTGCCACGGCTGTATTTGGACTAGGATTTTTAATAATAGCAGCGCAAAGAACCCATTATATTACTCTTTAACTAGGGATAATTGCTAGGGCTACAAATATTCCACTTCACGGCCTAGGTAGTTATTACTTTCTGTTAGGCTAGCTTTCCTATTGCAGCTTATCGACTTGCTGTTGCGTTAGGCCCGCAATTGCATCAATCATTTCTAGCAAGACATTCCGGCGCAGCCCTTCCGGTGTTTGTCTTCAGGGCGCAGTTCTCACCTAGCCCAACGCAAACCATCGGTATAGAGTAGCATTAGTGCATGTTGGCTGGTGCTAGTTCTACCATAGAGTTATAGCGTTCGTTTAATGGCTAGCAGCGTTTTAGGCAAGCCCAACAGCCTAGTTTGATGCAATCAATGGAAGCCCCAACTTTGCTAGCCTTACGCCCTACAAGCTATATTCTTGATGGCCGTCAAGAATATAGCTTGTAACTCAACTAATAAGGGCCTTCCAAGGGTAAATTGCTTTGCTGCATGCCCCACTTACTGCTTGGGCCACTTACTCCACTGCTTTGCCCACTGCCTTGCCATTGGGGAATCTTATGGGGAATCTTAGAACATGCTGCGCATAGTGGTAACGTGGGAGGTGTGCCAGCAGCTATATCGCCGTTAAAGCCTGCGTTGCCTTTGAACAACTCGGACATATCGCTAATAGCACAAGTATCTATATGGTTGAGGCTGGCCGTATCGTCAGCTTGCTCAATTAGGGCCTTGAGCTCTTCCTTAGTCTGGGGCTTTTCGGTTATACGAATGGCTTTACAATATTTTAGCCGGCTTGGTCTCTTGGGCTGTGGCCACAGTTTAGCAAGCCACCAGCGCAAGGGTTAGCCATGCCCAGAAGATCGGCCCGGCTAAGCGGTAGTATCGATAGCTATGCTGGTTCATATTGTCTATACCTCTGTTGAGTTAGATATAATAGCGGGCCGCTATAAGGTTATGGCTTAACTAGGTCAAGCTATATATTGTTTTTTGTGTAGATTTTGGCTTTAGTACTGGGGTTTATTGCTGTAGGCGCACTGGCTCAATCCGCAATTTTGCCTAAGGGATTATCGAAATAGAATATATCGTTGCTCAAAACACAACAGATTTACCATAAAATGGATTCCCTAGACTGTTTTTATCAGTAGACTAAGGCAAATTATGAAGCTTTCTATCTTTTTGTTCTATGTGGCCCTAATTTTTAGCTCATGCAGCCCTGCTCCAACGGGGCAAAAGCTCTACCTTTATGCCAGCCAAAGCCATAGCAGGACCTATTTAGATATTATCGCAGCAGCTAGTAAAGAAGCACGCAAACAAGGTACAACGCTCGTTTACCAAACGTTGGGCGATTTTATCAGTCAACCATTACCAGCTATGCTTGAACCCATCAATAAAAGCGATGCCATTGCAGTTATAGCCTATGATACAGAATGGAATAACCAAAGCCCAATTCTACAGCAACGTTTTAAGGAATTAAAGGCCTTGTTACGTAAACAAAATATCAAACTTGGTGTATGGCTATTAGCTACAGGCTATAACCCCAAGTTACCTCCTTCACTAAAACAACCCAACAGCCATAACTTCGATGCTGTTAGCAGCGCCAGTACAGAGAGACCAGCCAAAGCCATGGCTACCAAATTCTTTGGTAATATGGCACAGTATCGGCCTATCAGTAGCAAGGAATAAAAGCTATCAAGCACTTAGATACAAAGTTTCCTATATCTTTGATAACCCAAGATAGGATAAAAAACAACAATAATAATATTTCGATACGGCTGTATCACGTAATCAGATAAGCCCGTATTAGATTCAACAAAAGAACCTAACTCAAATATTGCTGAACGGCAGCAGCTACCTCTCGGCCTTGGGCAACCACATCTACCACCAGGGAAGCCCCGTGCACCATATCGCCAACAGGGAATACATCGGGAGTAGCTAATTGTTGTTCGGTGGGGTTGTGATGACGGTCAAAAGCCATACCTGCTGTTATCATCTGCTGGGTCAGCGGCCCCTCTTCGGTATGGTCAAAACCGATGGCAATCAGCACCGCATCAATGGGCTCGTAAAGCACTTCATCTGGCAGCAATTCCATCTTAGGCCGAGCTTTAGCAGGCTCTTTATGCCATAACACTTTAGTAAATGTTACCCCATCAATTTGGCCATCGCCGTTATCGTCATGAAAGCGTGTTGGCACATAAAGCCAGAGCCTCTCGCAATACTCTTCTTGAGCAGAAGAGGTTTCCAAATGGTCGTGGCGCGAAGGAGGCAAAGGCCAAGCGGGGTTTTTTCTTTGGTTCCACAAGGGCGGTTCTGGTTGGCGGCTAACTTGAATGATTCGCGCTGCACCTTCACGCCGAGCACTGCCAATGCAGTCGCTACTGGTATCGCCAGCACCTAAAACCAATACGTTCTTATCTTTCAATTCGATAGGTTGGCCATGGACTTGCTGTTGGTTCTGCCGCTTATTGACTTGTATTAGGTATTCCATAGCCCAATAGATACCACCTAACTCACGGCCCTCGGTCACATAGTTACTAGCATGTTCGGCTCCGCAAGCCAAAATCACCGCATTATAGTCTCGGCGCAGCTGCTCTAAAGTTACGTCCTCCCCCACCTTGACATTCGTTTGGAACATTATGCCCGCACGGAGCATTAGCGCCACTCGCCGCTCAACCACAGCTTTCGGCAATTTATAATCAGGGATACCATAGCGCAAAAGGCCCCCTACAGCGTCTTGCTTTTCTAGTACCGTTACTTGGTGGCCGAAGCAACGCAAGTCTTGGGCAGCAGCCAATCCCGCAGGCCCACTACCCACAATCACAACCTTTTTGTTCGATTCTTCAAGCTGCTTATTTAGGCAGTCTTCAAAGCCCTCTTCCACCCAGCCTTCTTGCCAAGCCTTCTCCACAATAGCCAATTCAATCTGGCGGATACTCACCGCTGAATCGTTAATAGCTAGAGTACAAGCAGACTCGCAGGGAGCTGGACAAATGCGCCCTGTGAATTCAGAAAGATTAGAAGTTAGCTTCAACCGTTCGTACGCTTCACGCCAATTGTTTTTAGCTACTAAGTCGTTCCATTCTGGTATTAGGTTTTTTAGTGGAC
Source organism: Spirochaetia bacterium (assembly GCA_965225855.1). Lineage (GTDB taxonomy): Bacteria > Spirochaetota > Spirochaetia > SP-2023 > SP-2023 > Haliotispira. The sequence goes on from CBDDCK010000001.1 coordinate 41,898, forward strand.
AGCCTACACTGTGGCAATATGGAATACCGCAATTCATACAACGCTGGGCCTGTAGAGAAACGATTTCCGGTTGGTTCAATGTAGCCACTTCCCCAAAATCGAGAATACGTTCGTCCACATTCCGGTAGCAGAACCCTTTCCTCTCATGCTGTAAGAATCCAAAGTGATCTTTCATATCTTTATCCTTTACCTGGAGAACTACTTTTGCCAATAGAACAAAAGCAGATATACTGCATGTAGGTATGCGCAACTCCCCATAGGTTTATGCGTTGTCATCATAGTAACTAAGCTTCCTGCAAAACCGGCAAACGCTGTTTAGCAGCCAATTGTTCTAATACCTGCTTATATTCAAACGGAATCACACGGACGAACTGCTGCTTGGTTTCGTCCCAATTAGCTAAAATTTGCTGGGCCACAAGGCTGCCGGTATAGTGGCAATGCTGCTGCAATTGTTGTTTTAGCCAGTGCTGTTCGCTGATATGCTCGGCTAGGCTACCCAGCTCCACTTGCTGTTTGTTACAGCGCTGGCTAAAGATAGCATCTTTATCCCAAATATAGGCAATTCCACCGCTCATGCCAGCAGCAAAGTTTAGCCCAGTCGGCCCGAGAACAATAATGCGCCCTCCCGTCATATATTCGCAGCCATGGGCTCCCAACCCTTCTACGATAGCCGTGGCACCACTATTTCGTACGGCAAAGCGTTCCCCGGCTTGGCCTGCTATATAAGCACTACCTGCAGTCGCACCAAAAAGACAGACATTACCAACGATCAAGCCTCGTTCCTGTGGGTTTAAGTTATCGGCCGTACCAAGCTTCTGGTTACCTTCTTGACGATTCAATAATAAGGGGCTAACTAATTGCCTGAATGGGTATAAGACTAAACGGCCACCAGAGAGCCCCTTGCCAAAGTAATCGTTGCTTTCACCCTCTAATTCTAGTTGTAAACCGTGGGCCACAAAGGCCCCAAATGACTGCCCAGCACTGCCTGTAAACTTCAAGTGAATGCTTTTATCCGGCAACCCAGCCAAACCGTGGTGTTTACTTATATAGTAGCTAATGGTTGTTCCTACCGTACGATGGGAGTTTTCAATTGGGCTTTCATGGTAAAAAGACCCATCTTTTTCAAAGCTATTACCAAGGGCTTCCTTACACAGGCGCAGTAGTTCTGGCTCCATGGTATAAGGGTCGCTTAAATCTGGCCCACGCAAAGCACGGCGTGGTAAATCCCTATCAGCTTCGCTACAGACACTTTCTAACAGCATTTTCAATTCAATATCATTATCGCGCAAAATAGGATTATCGCCGTCTGGCTCTAGTAAATCTGCATGACCTATCAAATCGTCCAAACAATCATAGCCCAATTCGGCCATCAATTCGCGCAGCTCTTCAGCGATAAAACGCATCATATTTTCGACATGGTCGGGCAAACCAGTAAAGCGTTCACGGCAACGTTTATCTTGCGTGGCAACGCCCACCGGACAACTGTTGGTATGGCATTTGCGCATCATAATGCAGCCTAAGGCTACCAAACACGAAGTGCCAAAACCAAATTCTTCGGCCCCCAACAACGCCGCAACCAAAACATCGCGTCCAGTTTTCAATTGCCCATCGCACTGGATACGCACTCGGTCACGCAGGTGGTTGCGCCGCAAACTTTGCTGTGTTTCGGCCAAACCAAGTTCCCAATAACTACCAGCGTGCATCAAGGAAGATAGAGGCGAAGCTCCAGTACCTCCATCATGCCCAGAAATTAAAATGCTGTTGGCCTTGCCTTTGGCTACCCCTGTAGCAACCGTTCCAACACCGCTTTTGGCCACCAATTTAACCGATACTTCTGCATTGGGGTTGGCACTGCGTAAGTCATAAATTAGCTGGGCTAAATCCTCAATCGAATAAATATCGTGGTGGGGAGGAGGCGATATTAAAGTAACCCCGGGAGTGGAATTGCGCACCCGCGCAATTTCGGTATCGACTTTTTGGCCCGGCAACTGCCCGCCTTCACCGGGCTTGGCACCTTGCGCTATTTTAATTTGCAGCTCATCTGCATTGGCTAGATAGTGACTATTCACCCCAAAACGCCCCGAGGCAATTTGCTTGATGCGACTGCGCCGGTCATCACCATTGGGTAAAAGCTGGTAACGCACTGGATCTTCTCCACCTTCACCAGAATTACTGCGAGCACCAATGCGATTCATGGCAATGGCAATGGCTTCATGGGCTTCTTTGCTCAATGAACCATAAGACATGGCCCCCGAGACAAATCGGCGCAAAATAGTTGAGACACTTTCAACTTGTTCAAGAGCGATCGCAGAGCGATCGCTGCGGATACCGAGCATACCTCGTACAGTACCGAATTTACTGGCTTGATTCACTTCTTCACTGTATTTACGAAAAACACGGTAGTCGTTACGGCGTACGGCTTGTTGCAAGTACACTACAGACATTGGAGTCAGTAGTTGGCTTTCATTTTCTTTGCCAAGGCTTTCGTTGCTATTATCTAGCTGGGCTTGATATAATTTTAAATTGCGGCGCAACCGTTGACTACCGTCAAATCGAAGATTTGCTCCCGCAATATTTTGAGTTTGCTCTGCAATGTTCCAAGCAGAACGATGGCGCAGTTCCAGTTCCTGCTCAATTTGTGCAAAACCTTTGCCTTGCAGCGGGCTGGGTGTATGGGGAAAACACAATTCCACAATTTCGGGCCCAAGCCCCAAAATTTCATAGAGCTGGCCATTTTGATAGCTTTGCATGGTTGACACGCCCATTTTTGACATTACTTTGAGTAAACCTTTTTTGCTTGCTTCTACATAATTTTGTATCGCTTGTTCTAGCGTTTGCTCTGGTAATAGCTGGCGGCGTTTCAGCTCGGCCAAAGCCCGATACGCAAGATACGGCACAATAAAATTAGCCCCGTAAGCCATAAGTGTTGCCAAGTGATGGACGCTAAAAGGCTCCCCACTTTCAATCCCCAAAGATACTTGATGGCGCAGTTGACATTTTACCAAGCGTTGCTGTATCGCTCCCAAAGCCAATAAAACAGGTATGGCCATTTTTTGTGCATTGGTTGCTAAGTCGGTTAGCAACAAAATGCTAGATGAATTATTTTCTGCTGAGCTACGAGCTTGTTCTTCTGCTTGATCGGCAATGCGATGTAGGGCTTTTTTTAGGAATGTACCTTTATTTATTTCGGTTAAATCAAACAAAAGAGAAATACGCCGAATAGTAAATAAAGGTTGCTCTTTGCTGTAGTCTTCTAGCCGTTGTAAATCGTTTGGTAAAAAAATAGGATGTTCAAGTTCTAGTAGCCTACTGTGCTGCGCATCTTCACAGAGCAAATTGGCTTGTGGCCCCAGATAGCCACGCAAAGACATCACAGCAGTTTCACGGTAGGGGTCAATCGGCGGGTTGGTTACTTGGGCAAATATCTGGCGAAAATAATGGCTCAAAGGTTGGCCAAGCTGTAAGCCATTGTTGCGCACTAAACCGATAAGAGCCAGCGGGCTAGCCATTGAACCAGTGGGTTCTGTTGCGCCTTCGGCCATTGGTGCTAAAATATCGCAAAGGGCTTCATAGCTGTAGCAAAAATTGTGCAGCTCACAAGCTAGCTGCTGTTGAGCCATTTTATCTGGAGCAATTAAAGCGGCAATTGCATTGGAGTTTTGCTGGCTTTTTTTTTGCAAGCCTACTATTTTTTGGGGCAGCCATTGAGCATAAGGTTTTTGAGTAGCTAGTTTTTGTTTTAATTTCCGATCAAAATCCAAGATACCATGCTCTAAATCGAGCGAAAGTATTTTTCCAGGGGAAAGTTTTCCTTGCTGTGCAATATTTTCTGGAGCTAAATTTAACAAGCCAGCCTCGGAGCCCAAGATCAAACGACCATCTTGAGTAATGGTAAACCGTGCGGGGCGCAGGCCATTGCGGTCTAAAATAGCGGTAATCTCGTGGCCCGTTGTAGCAATAATAGCTGCTGGTCCATCCCAAGGCTCCATGAGCATCGATTGATAGTGATAATAATCCCTAACATTAGGCGGTAGGTCGGTTCCATTTCCAAAAGGCTCCGGTATCATCATGCTAAGAGCATGTGGTAAACTACGCCCATTATGTATTAAAGCTTCCAGAGCACCATCAAAACTAGCAGAGTCTGAACCATCTGGATACAGTATCGGGGTTATTTCTTGAATCTGCTTGCCAAATATCGGACTATCAAAATTACTTTCACGAATGGTAAACGAATGGCGATTATGCTCTATGGTATTGATTTCTCCATTGTGGGCCAGATTGCGAAATGGGTGGGCTAAATACCATTGAGGCAAAGTATTAGTACTGTAACGCTGGTGAACTAGAGCATATGCAGAATGCAGTTTTGGGTTTTGCAAGTCAGGGTAAAAAGCCGCCAATTGCGGCGAAGTGAACATACCTTTATAAACAATTAGGCTAGAAGAAAAACTACAAAAATAAAAATCTTCAAGTGCATAGCGATGCTTTTGTGCTGCCAATTCCATTTTGCGGCGCAGGAAATAAATTTTGGCATCGCGCATGCGCCAATCTTTTATAGGCGCAAAACGAACGACAAGCTGGTAAATAGCTGGCATAGCACTGCGTGCTATATCTCCAACAACCATTGCAACAATAGGAACTTGACGCCAGCCAACAATTTCCAAACCTTCAAGCTGCCTATCTTCAGTTATGCAAGTTTCGATCAATTTCTGCAATTCAGCTTGGCATTCTGGCGCGAAAAATACCATGCCAATAGCATAACTTCCAAGAGTTTCGCCTGCCAACTGAGGGAAAATCTCACAAGCAAAATCGTGATGCAATTGCAAAGAAATACCAGCCCCATCTCCTGTGCTACCATCTCCACCAATCGCCCCTCGATGTTCTAACCGGCATAAAATTTTCAAACCTTGTTGTACTATATCATGGTTAGGCGTTCCATCAATTCGGGCAACTAAACCGACTCCGCAAGCATCGTGTTCATAACGGCGGCGGTATAGACCTTTCTCAGAAAAAAATTTTCGGTTGGGATTTATTGTTGAACGGGACACAATATCCTCCAATATTTGATAATAATATTCACTATAGAAATAAGACAACCGAGCAAAAGTATAGCGAAATATTTAGTTTGGGCCTATAGCTTTTAGTCTTTCATTGTTTTGTTTAGCTCCACCAAGCGACTATCAAGCAACTTATCAAGGCTAGCTAGGAATTATCAAAAATGGCTGGCCTAAAAGCAAACATAATATAATAGTTCTACCCAATTCTGCTAAGTTTCTTATTATTATAATGAACAACCATATTTATACAGTTACTGGCCTGAAACTAAGCCAAGCCCGACGTTCTATCTGGAAAATGAAAGAGAAGCCTATGCAATATTATCTTTGTAAATTCTTTGCTGCACTGAATTTTTACCGAAGCAAATGGTCATATGCCCTCTCCTTAGGGTTTGGCTTTATGCTAGGCATAATCCCTAGTGGAAATATTCCATTGCTCTGGCTATTCCTAGTACTAGCCTGTACAATCCCTATGAACCATTTAACCATGTTTTCCATACAGCTATTGGTTCATTTTTTAAAAAACAATGCTGCTGCCTTTTCAATTGAGCTTAGGCATTTGGATGCTGGAAAGCCCATTATTATATAACATGTTTCGTTTACTAGATAACATACCCATAATCCATTGGTTCAATATCTCGCGTGCCGAAACCCTCGGAGCCCTTATGCTTGGGGATGGGCATTGGCGCTTTGCTCACCCTGCTCTATGCTATATTATTCCACCTATTGCGGTTTGCCAAATACTTACTATTGCAAATACGTTGGCAAAGCCTATACCAAAAAATCACCAACATTGTGGAAACCCATTTCCCCCAAGTTTTACGTATATCCCGAAGCCTCAAAAATATGGAAATGGCGGCAAGGCTATATTCAAGGAACTGAAGCTTTAAAGTTAGCTGAAATTGTCCAAGAACAACGCAAACAACAGCCAGACTTTTATTAAAGTCTCAAGCCACATATTAGAAGGATTATGAAAGATATTCTAAACAAAATCTGGAACCACAAAGCCAAATTAAAACGTTTAAGAAATACAGCGCAAAGATTTTACGTGGCCTACGCCAAGGAGTCAATACCAGAGAACTGGAAGAGCAATACCTCTGCTATTTAGATGCGGAAGGCCAACGCGGAGAATTGTCCTCCTTGATGATGCCAGAAGGCCAATTCGTACTGTGCCAATCACTGCTTGAGCTCTTGAGAATTATCCGGCACAATAAGCAGCAAAAACGTCAAATACTATTTTCAGTTTTGAGTCTTAGCATCGCTTCAATGACTTATCATATTCACCTTGTTGAAAAGTCCATTGTCTGCCCAATTTATAGAAAATAGATTAGAAAAAAATATTAGTTGCTTTTGTAAATATTCATTCACCTACCCTACATTGGAACCGCACAATTCATTTTAAATGAAGAATTTCCTCAAGAATTGAAAGACATGAAAATTAGCAGCAATATCGCATATATTTTGAGTTCTACATTGGAATTGGAAGGCCAAGAAACAGGTTTTCAAAAAGCTATTTTATTATTAAAAAATCGTTTAAACGCAGACCTAAGCACAATGACTCAACCACTGCAATCAGAAATTACCAAGCTCGATAATTATCGAACACAGTTTCAACAACAGATTTACTCATTGAAATAGACAACACAACCAAGTCAGCCGGATTATCAGCGATATTCAATATAAAATAGAACAACTGAAAAAACGCCAATAATTATTGGATAACAATAATTCACTAAATAACAACGGTTTCTAACCTAATTCTTCTGGGATTATGGCAAACAAAACCAAACTTCTTAAAAAATCACAGGAAATAATCAAGTAAAATAACCCCTACTCTTTCCTGATTTTTTACAAATCCAAGCTATTTCTACGACTGAAATCAAAAATACGATGAACGTACCATTTTTCTTCTGCATAGCGGTATAATCTACGATACAGAGTAATAGATATGAAAACACCCAACAATAACCCAAAAAAATAAGCAAAACCCAGTGATACAACCTGAATTTTGGCAAATACAAACTCACTTAGTACGATACAGCTAAGAATAACTAAAATTAAAATAGCAATATTTACTGTAATAAAACTCACTAAAAAGAATAAGTATTTTATTTTCCTGTTCATTTCCCCCTCCCAGCAGAAAAATAAAACTATATTACAATCTCCTTTCCAGCATCATAAATCAATGATGTTATTTGTTTTTTGCCCAACATGGTGCAAAAGAAAATCTCTTTCTTCTTTTGATATAAAGAATAAAGTATAAATAACTAAAATAGTCATGCCAACCAGAACAGAAGCATCGGCTACATTATATGTGGGCCAGCGATATAAACGGTACTGTAAAAAACCCCAATCAATATTTATATCCCAAAAATCAGTATCGACAAAATCAACCACACCTTCAGGCCGAAATATGCGATCGATCATATTGCCAATTCCCCCACCGACAATCAGAGCTAGACAGCTGCGCTGGATTTTATGTAAATATTTATCTACTAATATGATATAGCTTATGTAAGCTAAAATTATCAATGGCAGAAATTTGAATAATACTACTTTTAGACTGGCAGAAAGACCGCTGCCAATACTAAACGCAATGGCGGTATTGCGCACATGGATAATATTTAAATAGCCATTCCACATGGAAAAATGCGGATTATGAAAATCATTTAACGCTACATTCGCAACAATGTATAATTTACTCAATTGATCGAAGACAATCACCCCGAATGTCCAAAGAAATACAAAATAATGGTACTTTGCTGCAGTTGAATCCCTTTTTACTTTATTCATGAAAAATAATCCTTTTGATTATAATCCTGTAGGTAGATCAATAAAATGGGTGTTGAGTGAAGGCCATTGTTGCTTTAGCATTTTCAACAAGCGCATCACGCCCCCTACTTCACTTTGATAATGCCCTATTGCCAGTACATCGATGCCCAAATCTTTGGCGGTGTGATAGTATTGGTGGATAAATTCACCCGTGAGCAACAAATCACAACCATAGGCCGCTGCTTCTTCCAAAGCAAACGCACCTGCACCTGAAACAATAGCCACAGTCCTGATACCACAAGATTTTACTTTGCGCGAAAATTCCAAGCGCAGGGCATTCGGTGCAATATCGAGAATATGGCAAATATTGTCCATTGTTTGAGGAGTGCGAAATTCCCCAGCACAGCCAATAAAATGCCCTTTGTAAGCCCCAAAATTCTGAATATTTTGAAACCCTAAAGGCTCCAAAGATTCAGCCAAATCAATATTATTACCGTACTGCATATGCGCATCTAACGGCAAATGCACTGCGTAAAGCGCTAATTGTTTTTGCTGTAGAAAGAACAAACGTTGATATAACGGGCCTGTTACCGCGCCAATTGGGCCCCAAAAAATCCCGTGATGAACGATTAACAAATTTGCCGATAAATCAGCCGCACGTTCAAAACTTTCCAAAGATGCATCTACTGCTGCAACGACAGTCTGCAACTGAAATTGTTCATTTTGAGTATTGCCAACTTGTAGTCCATTTAAAGCTGAATCCTGGCCCTGAAATTCATGGCACCGCAGCTGCGTATCTAAATGCCCGACCACGTCCGCCAAAATCGGGTAAACTGGGCTTATATCTCCTGCCATATCCCCCTCTAAATGCTTATAAAACATTGTCCATGACGGGGCCAGAGTCTAGGTAAAACGCAAATTTTGCTCAACATATTCTCATATATTTTTATATGAGAAATTAGAAAAATTCTAAAATAAGAGCCTTGGTCAACAGGTTCATATAGCCTAAATCAAGGCTTACCAATACAATCGTAGCATGTTGAAAGGTTTTCACAAAGACGTACTATCGCTTTGCCCTGGTGCCGAGCTACAAATAAATTCGGTTGTGCTTTACCGCAATGAAGCTGCACTCATTACCGATATGAGTAGCGAGAAAAAACAAGTCAAATTATTGATTCAAACTGAAAGCGGTAAAAAAGTTAGCGTACGACCCAAGGATATATATCTTCTGTCTAATAAAATAAATATACCTTTAACAGAAATAACTAAACTTTTGTGTCGCAGTGAATTGGAAGATGGCTGGCAATTACTGCTCGAAATAGGACGTCATTGCAGTTTGATGGACATAGCCGAAGCTGTATTTTCGGGTAATGGGGTGCAAGAATTATACAATGCATTCTGCTTGATCAACCAAACTCCATATTTCAAGGGGCAGCCTTTTGAAATCGTAGTACGCAGCAGTGAAGAAGTGCGCGAAGAATTGGAGCGAAAACAACGCAAGCAGCAAGAAGAACAACAATGGCAGAGTTTTTATCGGCATTATCAAAACGGTCAATATAGCGAAGAAGACCGAGATTTTATTACAGAAATTGAAGAGATTGCCTTTAATGAAAGGCAAACTTGCCGCTTGTTCCGCGAAATAAAATTAGAACCCACACCAGAAAATGCCCATGAATGGCTGTTGCGCCAGCAATTGTGGGACGAACGATTTAACCCATATCCACGCCGCAATGAAATAAACCTGCAACCTCCAAAATTAAAATCATTACTTTCCCCAGAAGAGCTTGCCCCATGGCAACAATTAATTTATGATTATCAAGTTGCTTTAAGCAACTTCCCCACAATTGATTTTCCCGCAGAATCGGCAGAGACTGAAAATTTACAGGCCAAGGTGTCCCCTACAATACTGCAAAAATTGCAGCAAGCCTTAGCGCGCTTTTGCGATACTCAACCCCTAAACTACCCGCCCCAACAAGATGCAAAACAGATTCAAGAACAAAGAGAACCAAAGCTTAATTTTACGATTGATAAACCTTTGCTAGAGCAAAGTCCCAATAATACTGGAAGATGGCGCAGTGAACATCGCCGAGACTTAACTCACTTGGCAGCTTGGGCGATTGATGACCCTTGGAGCAGTGATCCCGATGATGCCATTAGCCTTGAATATGGTGAAAATGGCGCAGAAATATTATGGGTGCACATTGCAGACCCTGCGAGTCTATTGCCCTTTGGCAGCACACTAGCCAATGAAGCAATGCAACGCGGGGCTACTGTTTATTTGCCAGAAAAAACAATTCCAATGTTGTCCAAAGAACTGGTGCAAATTCTTGGGCTTGGGTTGCAAAGTGTAAGCATAGCCCTTTCGGTTCAAATGCGCATTATTCCTGCAACTAACAATGAGCTTGAACAAACGGTAGAAATTCTCGATCTGTGTTGTTCTTGGATACAAGTACAACGCCTAAGTTATGAACAGGCCGACCATATCCTAGATAGCGAACGCCCCCACCCTTTGCAGCAAATCAAAAAGCTATGCCAAACTCACGAACAGTTACGGAAAAATAACCGTTCCATGCAATTCAACATGTACAATACCAAAATTGTCATTGGGGAAACTATCGCGATTGAACCTCTGCCCGATACTCCTTCTCGAAACTTAGTAGCCGAAGCCATGTTAATGACAGGGGCTGCCATGGCTTTGTTCGCCCATGAACGGCAACTTTCCATACCTTTTTTATGCCAAGCACCGCCTAAGGAAAATTTGCCTCCACTCAATTCTATGGCCAATATATTTTTAGCCCGTAAGTCCATGAACCCTAGTACGGTGCGCAGTAAAGCCAATAGCCATTCTAGCATCGGCGTGCCCATGTATACCCGCGGCACCAGCCCTTTACGCCGTTATTTAGACCTTTTAACCCACCAACAGTTTCACGCTTTGTTTTTGGTAAATCAAAATTCAATCTCAAACTCAAACCAAGCACAGCAAATACAGTCACAACAAACAAATGAACCGGTACGATTTTTCAATAATGAAGAATTGCTATATAATATGACTCAAGCAGAATTAGCCGTTCAGCGCATCAACCGCACTCAACGGTATTCCCAACAGCATTGGAAAATGCTATATCTCAAGCAAGAAGGCAAAAAACATTTATACAACGCTATCGTTTTAGAAATTAGAGATTCGCAGCAAAATTCAAATTGTAAAGCTATCTGTAGCCTGCCCGAAATTGGTCTAGAAGTGATAATTTTTTCCAAAGAGCCTCTAAAATTAAACCAAGAAATACAACTTAGTTTAAAAAGTATTCGGCTCAATTTACGCGAAGCTCATCTGCAAATAGTTAGCCAATAGCTGGTAAAATTATAGCGACAGCTGAAAAAATAAGGCAAAAACGAAATTGCCCAAATTATAATCCCATGCATAAGGTCCCTGATACGGCGAGACATTGAGCACAAATTGGGTGCTGATACCTGCCGAGAAAGTTGAATAAAAATATCGTGCCAGAGAAACTCCGGCAACTGCGCCCAAACTAAACACATCGATGCTTGGCGAATCTGCGAAATTTTCATCAATTATATATATTTCGTGTTGCCCGAATAACAAAAATTCTTCAAAAGATTTTTGATAGATATTCATGTTAAAGGAAGGCCCAGTAAAAAATTGCAATTCCCAAACAGGAGTAATCATATAATTTATGGTTATAACCGGTTGGAAAGCGTAAAAAATACGAAAATCTTGCTGATTATAAAAGTTATCTGTAGAAGCTTTTTGATTAAAGTACGTAAGGCTTGTTTTGCCCACACTAAACATATTGCGCAAGGTAAAACCTAATTTCCATCTATAAAATAATATAGGCCTATCATTAGGGCCAGCTCTGGAACTAGAAAAATTCGATATGGAGCCTATAAACCAAGACATTCCAAAATTTAATGTTCCACTAAAACCATAGCGCAGCGAGCTACCACTCTTATACGATGGTTGCAGCATTGCAAGATGCATTTCTGCAGAATCTATAAACCTACGGCCATTAAAACCGAGCAAAAAACCAAAGTCGCTACTGAAAATATAGCGGAAAGAACGCTGCTTTTGTTGTTTTTGTTTCTTTCTTATGGGCTTATCATTAGCTTCATCTGGAGCTATATCTGGGCCTAGTTGGTTTTGTTTTGCCAAATATATTCTTTGGGCAGCTAGCTGATGATTCCAAATAAAAAAAGCCAATAAGCTAGCCAGCCAATAAACCAACCAGACATCACCCAATACTGTGAAAATTTTCAAAAAATATCTCATGCAATATTTTTTAGAACACGACCTGCTAGCCAGCAATGATAAGGCCAGCAAAACGCAAGTCAGGCGCAAAAAAGCCTTTGCCACTAGTCGCTTTCAATTCACCACCAACAGCATTAAGTTTCTGCAACATTGTATAAAAATTCCCAGCCAAAGTTACATCACGCACACTTTGGATAATTTTACCATCGCGATATAACTTACCCGTACAAGGCACAGAAAAATCCCCACTGATAGCATCACAACCTGAATGCAAGCCAGCCAATTCCTGCACTTCTAAAAATTCCCCTGTGCGTACATCACCCGCACCATTTTTCGGGGCAATCAATAGGCAGTTGCCCTCTGTACCCAAACCGCTTTGCGCTGAACGGGCGGCTCTTGCATTGGTTTCTGTGCCAAAATATTTTGCCGTTTCGCAATTGTGGTAAAAGTTTTGCAACACACCATTTTCAATCAATTGTAAATCTTGCGGTATCTGCCCTTCAGCATCAAAATATTGTATGTGTAGCGAATCTCGATAACGGGGCATATCGAGAATTTGTAGGTCTTCTGCTGCAATTATTTCCCCCAGTTTATCGCGCAATGGGTTTGTTTTTGTCTTGGCGGCAAAACCAGAAAATATTACCTCAAAGCAACTTAACAATGAAGCAAGGGCTTCAGTGGTAAAAATAACATCATAATTACCACTGGAAATAGGCTTTGCCTGTAACAAGCTACTGGCTTGCGCAATGGCCGTCTCCACGCAATATTGCCAATCCAAACCAGCAAAATAACGCGACATAAACGCTTCACCATAGTCGGCCTTATTGCCATTTTCTTCCATCAATACGTAAGTATAGCAGTTGTAGCCGTGAGAACGTTCATAGCAGAATACACCATTACTGTTGGCCACATAATAGCCTGAACGGCTTTCACCAAAACCATTATAGGGCACAACTAGCACCCGAGAATCACACGCATGGGGCTCTTTTTCCAATTTGAGGGCAAGCTCTTCTTTGGCTTCCCAAGCGATTTTTTCATCGCTGTATTGCTCGCTGCAATCGGGTAGCAACATTCCGTTTTGAGACCCATTTTGAGGCTGACTATGAATCCCGCGGCTGAAATCGCTCTTGGTAAATACCGCATTGGCCAAAGCCATTTCAACCATGCTGCGGCGGTCTGCCTCGCGCATGGACTCACTGTAGGATAGTCCCATGCGTCCATCTTTTTCCACCCGAATACCCATGATCCGCGAAGCAGAAATCTTATTTTCGGCAATCTTGCCGCTTTGGGCTTTTAAACTTTGGCTCTCGCTTTCTGAAAGGACAATGTCGGCAGCATTGGCCCCCGCACTCAAAGCCATATCCAGTGTTTGGCGGATACAAGCTGCCATGTCTACATTGAGCCCGCTTTGGCCTTCCTCCAGCCAGTCTATCCCCACGCTGCAAAAATTATTTGCCATCTATTCATCTCCCCCAATTAGAATTTCATCTACTTTAATTGCCGGCTGCCCTACATTGGCAGGGATATTGCCGCTAACCGAACCGCAAACCCCTTGGCCATGTTCTAAGTTGTCCGCAACCATGCTAATACGCTGGATAATCTCTTCACCCCGACCAATTAAACTAGCCGAACGCACAGCCTCGGCAATTTTGCCATTGCGTATGATATAGGCCTCATCGGCGGCAAAGTTAAATTCGCCGGTGCCGGGGCTAACCGAACCCCCGCCCATTTTATGGGCGTATAGGCCGTAATCAATGGAAGAAATGAGCTGTTCGAGCTTGTGCGTTCCCGCTTCTATAAACGTGTTGCGCATGCGCGATGCTGGGGCAAAGCGGTAGGACTGACGCCGCCCCGAACCAGTACGCGCATAGCCGGTTTGAATGGAACCCACTAAATCCACCATGTAACTTTGTAAGACCCCGTCTTTAATCAATTGAGTGCGCTGGGTAGGCAGGCCTTCATCATCGAAATTGAGTGAGCCCCATTCGCCTGCTATCGTGCCATCGTCAACGGCATTGACACAGGGACTGGCAATTTGCTGGCCCAGTTTGTCGCAAAACACGCTGGCTTTTTTGGCGACAGCTGTGGTTTCCAGTGAATGGCCACAAGCCTCGTGGAAGATAACCCCACCAAAACCGTTGCCTATTACAACCGGCAATTTACCAGCCGGGCAGGCCACCGCCTGCAATTTTAACAAAGCCCGCTGCACCACTTTGCTCGCTAAATCTTCTACATTTAGGCTTTGGGCAAATTCCCAGCCGGCTTGGGCACCCGGTGCTTCATAGCCCATACTTTCGCGCGTGCCATCTTGGGCGATGGCTTGGCAGACACAGCGAATATAATTGCGCTCATCTTCGGTAAGCTGGCCTTCACTATTGAAAACCTGTATCTTCTGGCGGCTCTGGGCCAACATTGCATAGACTTGCGATAGCTTTTCGCCGCCCTCTTTACGGGCGGCTTGATCGAGTGCTTGGAGAAACTCACTCTTTTGCTGGATAGGTACAGCATGTTCCAAGCTCAATATTGCGGCTTTATTTACCTGGCCTATATTTGCTTCTGGCTTGAGTAGCGCAAACGCTGGCGCCTGCCATTGTTCTTTAGGCAAATTTTGTATGCTTTGCTTTTGCTTGTGTAGTAAGGTAATTAGTTCGCTTTCTTCCAAGGTGTTACTGTAGCAATAATAGACTTGGTCGCCAAACAACAGGCGAATCCCAACCCCCGCATCAATACCACTTTGGCAATGCTCAATTTCTGAACTTAGCAGCGATAGCGATGCTCGGTAAGTATTTTCGACAAAGATTTCCACGTAGTCGGCACCGGTACTCTTACCCGCTTCCAATATCTTGGCAGCACTTTCTTGGCTCAACATCTACAGCTCCTTTGCTATTTGTTATGCTTATCATGTTTGTTCTGTTTACTATCCTTATGTATTTATGGGTGAAGCAGGGTATCCAATTGACCTTCATGTTCTAAAGCATACAGATCATCACAGCCACCAATGTGTACCCCGTTGATAAATATTTGGGGGTAAGTGTGCCTGTTGGAACGCTCTTGCATTTCTTGGCGCAAGCGATCATCTACAGCGGCAGGATATTCTTGCACTACCACGCCTTTACTTTGCAGTAACGCCCTAGCTCTTATGCAATACGGGCAGCCATCTTTATAATACATTTCGACTTCAGTTTGGTCTTTGTTCATACCAGCTCCTAGTTTCATTTTATGGGGTGCGATTATAACTAAAACCCCAGCAAAAGGCAAGAGATAAAATCCAACTTTTCATAGAACTTAGTTTGTCAAGCAAGACACTCATCGCCCTAATAGAAAACTCTATTAGCCCTACTAGAGAGAATCTATTAGGTTTAATTCAGAAAATCTAGTACGTATAATAGAGGTAATCTATACAAAGTAAAAATGGAATTATCTAGCTGATATAAAACTACAAATAATAACTAATGCGAATATGTAGCGTTTGGCTAAAAGTAAAGTACATACCCTGTGCCAAAGTACTACTCATAGGACTGTTGAGCATAATAATCTCGGGTAGCAAACGGCTTAGCGACCCCCCAAACTTTCACAACAAAAACCAAACCATGCCCTAATTATGTACTTTTGAAAAGTAACAATTATGGACTAGGTCGGTCCATAGTTATCGACTTGCTGCGTCTATAGCTATGGACTGGTTGCTTTGATGGTTTATAGATTACAATAATATTCAATGCAAATGGATTGGCATGGATTTTTAACCACCTTACAACACTAACACACAAAAAAAGTGCCCCAAACATAAAAAAGCACAAAAAAACTTACAAAAAGCTTACAAAAAGCTTGTATGGGTCTTGACGCAACACCCCCCCTCACAAAATAGGGCACTATACAATAGCCCGTATGGGTTTTGTCAATCTCAAGCCATTTTTGGAGGTATTGCTTATGTATAAGCTCAAACTATTTTTATTGCCATTAGCCTGTCTACTGGCCTTTATGGCCTTTGCCTGCGCCCCGCCCGATGACGATGATCGATCTTCTGGGCCGTCTTCTGGGCCTGCAATCACCAGTGCAAGCTACGATGTTGGCACGGCTATCTTAACCGTACAAGGTACTGACTTAAGTCCTACAACTGCGACCCAAGCGCAAATCCAAACTATCAGGGTAGGGAGCCGAACAAATGGTGTAGCCTTCAGTTCCTATACTGCAGATGACGATGCCACTGGGGTAAATAGTAACGGTCTTGAACAAGGTAAGTACCGTATGAAAAGCGATGGCACAGCGCTTTGGCTTAGACTTACCAATCGACATAAAGCTACTCTTGAGGCCAAGGTGGGTAGCGATAGTCTAAAAAAAGGGTTGCTTAGCGTTGGCACTGGTACTTGGGCGGGTTTAGATACAGCCAAAGACTTAACCGTTAATATACTCGGTAAGCCATCTAAGCAAACCGAAGCCGAACAAGACGAACAAGCCGAAGAGCAGTCGCCTAAGCAAACTGAAGACGAACAAACCGAACAAGCCGAAGATAAGCAGTCTAAGACCGAAACCGAAGAGCAGTCGCCTAAGCAACCTAAAGACGAACAAGTCGAACAAGCTGAACAAGTCGAACAAGCTGAAGAAGAGTCGCCTAAAGCTGCAATTACCCGTGCCATCTACGATGTTGGCACGGCTATCTTAACTGTACAAGGTACTCACTTAAGTAGTGCGACCCAAGCGCAAATCCAAACCATCAAAGTATATGACCTAGTCTTAAGTTCCTATATTGCAGATGGCACAGCCACTGGGCCAGATAGTCGCAGTCTTGCAAAAGGTAAGTACCGTATTAAAAGCGATGGCACAGCGCTTTGGCTGAAACTTACCGATCCACATAAAGCTGCTCTTGAGGCCAAGCCCGGTATGAATAAGGATGGTAGAAAAGTCGGGTTGCTTAGCGTTGGCACTGGTACTTGGGCGGGTTTAAATACAGCCAAAGACTTAACCGTTAGTGGAAACCCCGACCCCGCAATTACCCGTGCAAGCTACCATGTTGGCACGGCGCTGCTAACTTTACAAGGTACTCACTTAGGTAGTGCGACCCAAGCCCAAATCCAAACCATCAAAGTATATGGCGTAGTCTTAAGTTCCTATACTGCAGATGACCCAGCCACTGGGCCAGATAGTCGCAGTCTTGCAAAAGGTAAGTACCGTATGAAAAGCGATGGCACAGCGCTTTGGCTTAGACTTACCGATGCCGATAAAGCTACTCTGAATGACAAGAAAGGTATGGATACCAATGGTCTAAAAGATGGGTTGCTTACTAGCACTGGTACTTGGGCGGGTTTCGATACAGCCAAAGCCTTAACCGTTAGTGGACACCCACCCGCAATTACCAGTGCAACCTACGATGCTGTTACAGGCTGGTTAGTGATTACAGGTACTAATTTACCAAAAACAGTTACAGGCTGGGACTTTAGCAAATTGAGGTTTGTCTCAGGTATTGGTCTTGAGAGTCAACCATTAGAAAAGCACTCAACTACAGGTGCAGACAGAGCCACAGGTTCTGCAGCAAGTGGCACATTCTTAGTGATTATTTTAGAGGGTGAAGAAAGAATAAAAGCCTCTAATTCATTGACGCAGAATGGTCTTGGTGATGATGATGGTGCATACAACCTGAAAGCAGCAGCAGGATTTGCAGGTGGTAGCGCAGCAGACACAAGCAATAACCCGATTACCGTTAGTGGGTATGTAAGCCAGATCAGCACCTTATACTACTATCCTAATAAAGGCGAGTTAGTGATTTCTGGTAACAAGTTACCGAAAACAGTTGCAGACTGGGACTTTAGCAAATTGACGCTTGTATCCGGTGATGGTAATAAGAGATACTCATTACCTAAGCACGCAACAGGTGCTGCAAACACAGCCACAGGTTCTAAGGCAAGTAGAGCAAGCTTATATATTACTTTAAGCGGTAGTGTAAAAGCGGAAGTCGATAAGATACTGGTTAAGGTTGGTTATAGTGATGATGCTGGTGCATACAACCTTAAAGCAGCAGCAGGATTTGTAACGGGTAATCCAGAAGACTTAACAAATCAGATTAGAGTTGTAGATTAGTAAGTAGGGTTTGGTTGTTGCAACGCTTGCATTGGCCAATTGCAGCCTTGGTAAGTTTTTTAGCAAGGCTGCTTTTATCAATTATAGCCTTGGTATAAAGTATTGTTCCGCATTGGTGCAATACATCTTTCCGCCTTGGATCAAGGCCTTGATCCAAGGCGGAAAGCTATATCATAGCAAGGCACTAAAAAATTTATTAAGTCTACAAACTTTTTTAGTAATAGCTTTGAACAAACCCCTTACAATAATTATTACCAGAACGTTGCCATAACAATTAAGAGAGTCTCTTAATGCCTAACAAGAGAATTTCTTAATAACTAACAATAGAATTTCTGAATACCCAACAACAGAGTTTCTGAATACCCAATAATAGAGTCTCTTAATGCCCAACAACAGAATTTCTGAATACCCAACAATAGAGTTTCTTAATGCCCAACAACAGAATTTCTTAATACCTAATAATAGAGTTTCTTAATGCCCAACAACAGAATTTCTGAATACCCAACAATAGAGTCTCTTAATGCCCAACAACAGAATTTCTGAATACCCAATAATAGAGTTTCTGAATACCCAACAACAGAATTTCTGAATACCCAACAACAGAATTTCTTAATGCCCAACAACAGAATTTCTTAATGCCCAACAACAGAATTTCTTAATGCCCAACAACAGAATTTCTTAATGCCCAACAACAGAATTTCTTAATGCCCAACAACAGAATTTCTTAATGCCCAACAACAGAATTTCTTAATGCCCAACAACAGAATTTCTGAATACCCAATAATAGAGTTTCTGAATACCCAACAACAGAATTTCTTAATGCCCAACAACAGAATTTCTTAATGCCCAACAAGAGAATTTCTGAATACCCAACAACAGAATTTCTTAATGCCCAACAAGAGAATTTCTTAATGCCCAACAACAGAATTTCTTAATGCCCAACAACAGAATTTCTTAATGCCCAACAACAGAATTTCTTAATGCCCAACAACAGAATTTCTTAATGCCCAACAACAGAATTTCTTAATGCCCAACAACAGAATTTCTGAATACCTAACAAGAGATTTTTGTAACAAGATAAACTTTGGCCAAGCCTTGCTTGCCTTTTTGGTGGGCACTATGGCTAGCAAGTCGTTTTATTTTGTGTGTGCCATACGCTTTTTTGTGCATTCTATAAAATCATCTCTTGCTATGGTATTGTGGCCGATCGGGTGGCGTTTGAATGTTTCTTTACAGAAAATCACCTAGCAAACTATTGACTAAATCACTATCAATCATTATTTTCTAAAAAATCTTTTAAACATATTGAGAAAGCTTATGTACAAATTCTTATTTTTGCTGTTGGTCACGTTTTTTATTATAGCACCTTACAGCTATGCTAAAGGAAAAGGGCCAAGTCCAAAGAGTTCAGACCCAAAGCTAAGCATTGATTATTCTGATGTAAAACTGTTTTACGCGACTATCGAAGAGGCAAGACAAAAAAATATCCCCATAACGGGAAAATATCTTTATGAAAACTACTTGACAAAGGCCAGCCCCGGCCTGCAAAAGAGTTATGTCAAAAACCGGACAGATATGTTCCCCCAAAGAGATGGCGCAATAGACTTTGAAAAATACAATGCCAAGATAGAAACATTACTGCCGTTCTTTGAGAAAAATAAAGATATTTTCTTGCAAGAAGTCCTAAGCGAACAACAAGTACAACAAATCGGTAAAGATATTTGCCGATTTTTGGGAGAGCAAATGTGTAATCGTTTACTAAAGGACAAAGTGGTATATTATTCTATCAGTGGTGGCTTCAATATGGGCGGGACAGCTTTTGAAGATGGTATCTTTTTGGATAGAACCATGGTATATGGTGAAAATGTCGATTACTCTTTATTACCTGAAAACGAGCAATGGGCTGCCAAAAATACTATGCCCAGTAAAGAGAATCATTATAGTATGGTTGCCCATGAGTTTTTCCATACATTCCAACAACTTGTCTACGATCCTGAAAAGGACTCTATTGCCCAATATAAAGGGCCCAATTTAAAACATTTTGCTTTAGTAGAAGGTGCGGCAAACTTTTTTGCCACCCAAGTTATTCCAAAAGATAAACAGTTTGGACAAAAGAAAGAGCAGCAGTATATGCAACAAAACCCACAAAAATATATAGAGTTTTCCCAAGACATACAAAGGGCAAGCCAAGTAAGCGATAGAAGGAGCTTTAGAGAGATTGCCGGAAAATGGTTTTATAATCGAGAATCCCAAGAAGTCCAAGATGGGCTCTACCCAGAAGACCTCGGTTATTATATAGGGCAAGAGATATCCAGAGCCTTCTTTGAACAAGAATTACAAGCCGGAAACAGCCGAGAAGCGGCCTTAAACAAACTGCTAAGACTAAAAATTTCCGATAACATGATGGAAAGAATTTTGCAAAGCCTAGCTGCAGATGAAATAGCTGTAAATGGAAAAGATCAAAGGCCTTAGGCACAAGACAAAAAAAGCTGTGGGCACAAAAAGAGTAGGCCGCTTAAATCGAAGGATCGAGCTAAGGGCCCCTTCTTAGCGCGCCGTCCACCACAATATTCTGCCCCGTTATGTAAGAGCCCGCCCGACTGCAGAGTAATAACAGAGCACCGACCAAGTCTTCTGGTCTTCCAACGCGCCGGCTAATCGTGAGCCGAAATCTTGGTGGCCAATAATTGTTGGATATATTTAGTTAGCCCTTGCTTCATTTGCTCTTTATTGACAAGCTTTTCTAACTGCTCTTCAATGGTAAAAATCGCTTTGATGATTTTTTGCAAAGATAGAGTTTGGTATTTTATAGCTAATGAAGAATCATCATTAAAGCTTTTATCTTGGGCTTGCAAAACTTCCCCAATACCTTCTTAAGCAGATATTGAAAGGCTTCATTATCGTAGCTGACGGTATGGAAATTTTCTAACAAGTGGTCGTGTTGGCTATCCCAATCACTAACTAACTTATATCTACAAACAGCTAAGAACAAAACGGCGGTAGTTAAACGCTACTGGCCATCGACAATATCGTATTGTTGTTGGCCATCTACTTGGTTTTTTACACACTCTACAATGAAATGGCTATAATAATAGGTTATGGATTTTTGGCTAGAACGCTCTAAGTCCACAATAAACTCCCTTACTTGTCTATCTCCCCAAGCAAAAGCCCTCTGGTAATCGGGCACTGTGATTTCTTTACAAGAGAGTAAATTCTCAAACCGTTGCATATGATGTCCTTTTGATCAATGTACATTTATTTTTTGCTCCTTAGAGTCTATCATACGCTATACTTAAAACGGCTAGGTTTTGCCAAATCTAGCCTTTGGAATCGACAATTTTATATAAGCTTTTGGCAGAATCCTGCTTGATACTTGCAATGGTTTAAGTTGGTTTTAGGCGACAATATATTGATCAAAAATAAATACTTAGTTAGATTATCTAACTACTTGCCCTTTCAGCAGGTTTTGAACCAGTTGGTGTAAACCTAAACGGTAGTAAATGCGGTGTACTTAGCATAGTAAAGTCCATCGGGAGTTTAGAAAGCGGCAGAGGTGATTTTGGAGAGAGCAAATATATGGCACGAAATACCAAAGCTCGTGGTAAGATTGTACGCCGTCTGGGTACCAATGTTTATGGTCATAAAAAATATGACCGCCTCCTGCGGAAAAAGCCACAAGGACCGGGTTTAGACCGTGGTGAAAGGCCCCGCAAAAAAGTTTCCGAGTATGGTCGGCAGCTAGTTGAGAAGCAAAAACTTCGTTATAGCTATGGGCTAAGTGAGAAACAGTTCTATAATACTTTCCAACGCGCGAGAAAACGTAAAGATGGTCTTACTGGCGATAACTTTTTGATCTTGTTGGAAAGTAGATTGGATAGCATTGTTTATCGTTTATCTTGGGGGAATTCCCTTGCTCATGCTCGCCAAATAGTTAGCCATGGGCATGTTTGTATAAACAATCGCCGTGTGAATATTCCTTCTGTAACGCTTCGCGAAGGTGATATTATTAGCATGAAAAATAGCGATGTTTCGCGCAAATTAGTTCGTGAAGCAATGGCAAATAGCTCTAGTAGCATTCCGGCTTGGTTGGAATTGAAGGTTGATGATTTGTGTTGTACGGTTAAGCGTGAACCAACACGCAAGGATATTCTTAGCATTGCCAACGAGCAAATGATTGTTGAATATTATTCCCGTTAATGATTTTGTAGACCCAGGAATATAGTCTTGCTGTAAGGGCTGTATTCCTAGGTTTTGGTTTTTAGTGAAGTTTTCATTTTTATATGGTAGTACGGGGTTGCTTGAGCTTTGCGCTGACCTTCCTTGCCTAAGTAAGAAAATTGTTTGAATGGGATACTTTGGATTTTTAGCTAATTCTATGATATTTATCAATAAGCATTGTTTTTATTGATATTATAATCTATTTTTATTCTATGAATGATAAAACTATTTTCCCTATATTTTTAGCTTCGTTGTTTCTTTTCTTGTTATTGAGTTGCTCCAGCACTGATGAACATGATCGTGCTGAATTGGTTGCTGAAGTTCCTTTTTTACATATACCACCTTTGCTGGATACAGCCAAAGGTAAGGTTACTTTGCGTGCTCAAAAAGGGGAGCATCAAATAATTCCCGGTATTTTCAGTTCTAGTATGGGTTATAATGGTTGGTTTTTAGGGCCAGCTATATTATTGCACAAAGGTAAACAGGCCCAAATTGAAGTGGTGAATGAGCTAGGGGAAGGAACTACTCTTCATTCTCATGGGGCTATTATTCCTGGTTCAGCAGATGGGGGCCCCAGTAAAATTATTGAAGCTGGTACTTCTTGGTTGCTCGAATTTACCGTCGATCAGCCGGCAGCAACGCTTTGGTTTCATCCCCATAAAATGGGGAGCACGGCTGCGCAAGTTTGGCAAGGTTTGGCTGGCCTATATATCGTCAGTGATCGAGACATTGAAAACCTGCCTCTACCGAAGGATTATGGTAGAGATGATATTCCTATTGTGATTCAAGAACGTTACCTTGATGATCATGGCGAAATGTTGCCTTATGAGGACGTTGCTTCTAATCATATGGCGGTGATGAATGGTGTGGGCGGTAATGCGATTTTGATTAATGGGCAGCTGCAGCCCAAATTAGACGCCGCTAGTGGTTGGTTGCGCCTACGCCTTTTAAATAGTTCTAATGCTAGCAGTTACCGTTTTAGTTTCTACAATCAGCAGCAGAAAAAGCCTATAAATTTTTATCGGATTGCCACAGAACAAGGGCTTTTAAATAAGCCGGAAAAGCGAATGCACTTGGACTTGGCAACGGGTAGTCGCACGGAAGTTATGCTTGAATTGCCAAAACAAGCAGACACGATTCAGCTAGAATTGGCATTGTGGGATCGCAATCTCGATGCGCCCAGTCGGAATCGCTACCCCGTTATGAATATCGAAGTGAATCCCAAACAAACGGCCAAAGGCCAATTGCCGGAAATACTGCATGATTCAGATGGTTCAGAACAACAGCAACGCATGATAGAATTGCAAACGATAGCAAACCAGCTCGCAGAAGCAAGCGAACAAAAAACCACACAACGGAATTTTGAGCTTCAAATGATGAACGGCTCAATGATGTCTCGAGATGGCGCATCACCATATAGTATTAACGGCGATGCTTTTCAGGCAAATGCCATTAATTTTGATGTTTCTAAAGGCCGCTATGAAGTTTGGCGATTCACTACCGATATGCTTGGCCATCCGGTTCACATCCACGGTGTACAGTTTCGCATCTTAAAATCTGCCTGGCAACCACAAGGTAGCTCTGGTTGGCATGATACATTTACGATTCAAACGGAAGGCGAAGCAATAGTTCTTCTTCGTTTTCCTGAAAATGCCGATGAGGAAAACCCTTACATGCTCCACTGCCACATGTTGGAACATGAAGAAGCGGGCATGATGGCTGCGTTTACTGTCAGCTAGTTATCAAATTTTGATTAGCTTATTGGCAAGCTTCACAATCAGGGTCGCTTAGCACACAAAGTCGCACCTCCTGATTGTGTTCCAGCATGTTTTCGCTCATAATGAAATCTTCCTCTTGCTGCTCAAGATCATCCCAATCCAACATGTTCATTTTTTATTTCCCCTCACTTTACTTTTTTATATTCTTCGACTGTTAGCTAGAGCTTCTCAAATATTTTTTGTATAAAATTTTAATTCCCCCCTATAGATATTGATTTTTCTGTAGATGTTGCACCTAGTCCGCGTAAATAATACGTTGTTTTTAAGCCACGTAACCAAGCTATACGATAGGTTATATCAATTTTTTTTCCGTTAGCCTGCCCCATATAAATATTGAGAGACTGGGCTTGGTCAATCCATTTTTGCCTGCGGGCTGCAGCTTCTATTGTCCAGCGTGGGTCTAATTCAAAAGCGGTTAAATATCTTTGTTTAAGTTCTTCGGGAATAGACTCGATATGCTGCACGCTGCCACCTGAACGTTTGAGCTTTTCCAGTAGCTCATTGGTCCACAAGCCCAAGGCACGCAATTCTGCCACTAAATAACGGTTAATGATGGTAAATTCTCCCGACAAGTTGGACTTGACGTAGACATTTTGAAAAGTGGGCTCTATAGATTGGCTAACTCCGACAATATTGGATATTGTTGCTGTAGGGGCAATTGCCATCACGTTAGAATTTCGCATACCTTCACGTACTTTTTGCCGCAATTCAGACCAATCCAAATTTTGACTGCGGTCGAGTTCTAAATAATCCTCACCACGATTTTGGGCTAGTAATTCAATACTGTCAATAGGCAGTATACCTTGGTGCCATAGTGAATTGACAAAAGTTTTATAGCTCCCTCGCTCTTTGGCCAAATTGTGTGAAGCTTCAATCGCATAGTAGGAAATCCATTCAACAGAATTATCGGCAAATTGAACTGCCTCCTCCGAGCTAAAAGAAATACCCAATTTATACAGTGCATCTTGAAAACCCATCATGCCCAGACCGACTGGACGGTGTTGCATATTACTTTGGCGGGCTTTGTCTACAGCGTAATAATTAATATCAATTACATTGTCTAACATTCGCATGGCCGTGCGAATAGTTTGCCGCAGCTTATTTTTTTGCAACTCGCCATTTTCAATATGCGCTGCCAAATTGATAGAACCCAAATTACAAACCGCTATTTCTTTGTCGTTGGTATTTAAGGTAATTTCTGTACAAAGATTTGATGAATGCACTTGGCCAACGTGTTGTTGTGGGTTGCGCAAGTTGCAAGGGTCTTTAAAAGTCATCCATGGGTGCCCCGTTTCAAATAACATGGATAGGATTTTGCGCCACAAGGTTACAGCTTCCAACTTTTTGTGCCATAATTTTCCATCTACAGCCAACACTTGGTATTCTGCGTATCGCTCTTCAAATGCACGACCGTAAAGGTCGTGTAGGTCGCTGACATCGGAAGGGGAAAATAAAAACCACGGGCCGTTTTCTAATACTCGTTTTACTAGCAAATCTGGTACCCAAATTGCGGTATTCATATCGTGGGTACGGCGGCGTTCGTCTCCAGTATTTTTGCGCAGCTCTATAAACTCTTCAATATCCAAATGCCAAACTTCTAAGTAAGCGCAAGTGGCTCCTTTGCGCTTCCCACCTTGGTTTACAGCTACCGCTGTATCGTTTACGACTTTTAAAAACGGAACAACCCCTTGGCTTTTACCATTGGTTCCTTTGATATGCGACCCCATAGCCCTAACGGGCGTCCAATCGTTGCCCAAGCCGCCAGCCCATTTCGATAACATAGCGTTGTCATGGATTGCATTAAAAATACCGTCCAGATCATCGGGTACGGTAGTTAAATAACAAGATGATAATTGAGAATGCAGAGTACCTGAATTAAACAAAGTTGGGGTTGAGGTCATATAGTCAAAACTAGAAATTAAATTATAAAACTCAATAGCCCTTTGTGTGGGTTGCTGTTCTTGCAAAGCAAGCCCCATGGCCACACGCATAAAAAATATTTGGGGCAGCTCTAAGCGAACATTGTCTTGATTTAAGAAATAACGGTCGTAGAGAGTTTGCAATCCGATATATTGAAATTGCAGATCACGTTCTGGTTTTAGGGCATCGGCGAGTGTTTCTAAGTCAAAACGAGTTGCCATTTCTGGTGTTAGCAATTCCGCTTCAATACCTTTTGGGATATATACGAGGAAAATTTGTCTATAAATATCTTTTAAATTTTGTTGATTGGAAAGGTCTATATCTTGGATATGATAAGCTTTGCGAATGTCTTCTGAAAATAATTTGTACAGCAGCAACCTAGCCGCAACATAACTATAATTGGGTTCCCGCTCAACTAATGTGCGGCTATTGATTAGCAAGGCCGTATGCAATTCTGATTGGGTAATGCCTTTGTATAGACTGCGCAGCGTGTTGTTTAGAATTTCTTGGCCATCAACTCTGGCCACATCTTGCACTGCATAGTGAATGATTTCCTGTATTAGATTTGTGTCAAAAGATTGATTTTCTCTTAATAGAGATTTGTCTACAAGCATAACCGTCCCCCCCTAAATTACCTTGATTAAAAATTTTTTGACTGCATTATCCAAATCCAATCGCTACTTTTTTATTCACAACGATAAAACCACAACCACAATATATTGTGGTTTCTCTACCATTTATTGGGTAAAACATACAACATATTGCGCTACTATGATAAGAATCGTGGGTAAACTGTCAAGCAATCAAGACGGAAAATCCCATAAAAACTATAATTGACTTAAAACAATATAATTAAGATTTTTATAGTTTTTATTATATTTAAATTAAAATAGATACTTTAAATAACTTCATTTAAATCATAGAATATTCTCCATTTAATTTAGAGAAATTTTTGAGTCATAAATTTTTTTATTTGCGCTAGATTGAGGAGGTTATTTTGTTTGGCTTTGTTAGGGATTTTTTTCATATTTTTGTAAATAACGATAAGATAAAAAAGCAGCAAAAACAATTATGCCTGAAAATTTTATTTTGTTTGTTGTTAGGGTTTCATTTCCAGCAGCCATTAACTGCTAGAAAAATTCCGAATAAAACGGTAGAGAAAGCTGCTAGAAGCGCGTCCAGCTTACTATCCTTACAGCGTAGCCCATTTTTTGATTCTTTAGGGATTCAACTAGGCGTAGCCTATGGCCACAATGAAGTAAAAAATTTAAAATCTTGGAGGGGCTTGATCTTTGGTGGTGGTATTGTTAGCGATCTCCATATTTTCCGTGAGACTTGGCTAAAAATGGGTTTGGGTTTGAATTTACAAGCAGAATTTTATTTTTTGCCGGAAAATGAAAAACCTTTTTATTTAGCTGAAGAGGGTTATTTGCGTTTGTTGTCCCTGCGTTTTGAAAATCGCTTGAGTTTTTTTCCAGTAGATTTTTTATATTTTGGGCCCGGGGTGGCATTATCGGTAAACCTAACAGGTTCATTGGGTGATGCTGAACGCGGGGAAATCAAAACATATGAGAGCTTCCTAATACCCTATATTACATTTCATGTTGGCTATAAACATCGAAAACCTATTTTGCAAAGCATTCGGTGGGCTGTTGGACTAGATGGCAGGATTACTGTAAATAATGAAGCCCATTTTGAATTGGGTGCTCGAATCAGTTTTACCTATCAATTTAGCAAAAAATGAGAATTTTTATGCCCGTAGTATTAGCAAATTATACAAATTTATTTTGTAAAAAAATTTTTTACTGGTTTGGTGTTTTCTTGCTGTTGATTCTATTTTTCAGTTGTTCGCAAGAGGGCTCTCCGTTTACTGTAGATGCGGCTAACCATTCTCCCTTTGGGGTTCATACACGCCAAATTTTGAACAGCTTGCGCTATTTGCCAGATGACCCTGCTGATATGAGTGCTAGCGACCTCAAATTTTTCCGCAACAAGCCTTGGGTTGTGATAGAGGCCATCAGTTCAAAATTTACACCTAAATACGGTAAGGCTAACGATTTTTACCAAGATTTTGACATCCGCATGAGCCACATGAAATATTTGATACACACAAGGGCCTTTGCCGACGAGATAGTAGAACGAGGTTTTGCCATGTCTGAGAAAAAGTCTAGGCCCTTTGCTCTCAAAGAACAAGAGCTTCGCTCCTCTATATATCGCAAGCTGGATACTGAATTTCACATTCATCCGCTAGAAATACTTTTGCTATTGCGCAATATGCATTACAAGCTACGAGTTGCAAATAAGGCTAACTACCATGCTCATACGTATAGAGCACTTCTTGGCAAAATGGGGCGCTTTGAGCCTAAAATCCCCTTTACGGGTTGGGACCCGATTAAAGGATTTGGCACTCGGGGCGCAGCACGGCAATACTCTAAAATCCCCTTTACAGGTTGGGACCCGATTAAAGATGGTGGCTTTAAACCAGAGCAAATTGTTTGGCTCAACAGTACAAAAGTTATTCCAGATCTTATGATTCATGAAATATTGCATAACTGGGGCTATAACCATACGCCTCTAAATCAAGACCTTGATGCTCCTTATAGGGTCCAACTTGCTATCCTTAAGATTTATATTGTTGATAACCCCCCCAGAAAAAAACTTTATGAACAGCACAGTAAAAGCGGAAAGTTACCGACCATTTTTAATGTCAAAAAAACAGCAAAATTGACTACGAAATATGACCAACCCAAGCCAAAGCCAAAGTCAAAAAACAGGCAAAATTGACTACGGAACATGACAGGCCCTAAAATTTTAACTCTATTTAGAAGAGTTGATGGTCTTTAGTCCAATCTCGGCTTTCAAACCAATAGAGGCTTTTTTCTTCTAAAAATTTATTGCGCCAATTTTCTTCTATCCAACTATTTACATAGTCGAGTAGTTTGGGATCGACATTTTTAGGCAATGCAAAGGCTACGTCATCTTTTTGCAAATTACGGCCCCATTCTGGTATGTACAATAATTCTGGTGCCGATTCTAAATGTGCTACAGCTTCAATGCTGGTGGTAATAAAAGCATCGGCCTGACCGTTGAGCAAATCTTGGATAGAAAGCCCATCATCATCAAAAGATTTTAACTGTGCTTTGGGGAATAGCTTTCGGGTCAATGATATGGGCGTGGAACCTGTACGGCCGACAAAGCGATAGTCTTCACTGTTTAAACTTTCTAGCGAAGTAGCATTTATATTTTTGTTGAGCAATAAAAAAAATTTGACATATTCATATGGTTTAGAAAATGTTACTTGTTTTGCTCGTTCAGGGGTTATCGACATTCCGCCGATGATAATATCAAATTTACCAAGGAGTAGAGCAGGGATAATACCAGCCCATGCGGTTGGAACTAATTCTAACTCAAGGTTCATATCTTTAGCTAATTTTGTCGCCACATCTATTTCAAAGCCAATCCATTGGCCATCGCTATTTTGCATCGCCCATGGATTAAAGGAAGAAAGCCCCACTTTTAGGACCTCTCTGGCACGGATTTTTTCTAATCCAGATTCAGGTGTTTTCTTCTGGGCACAACTGGGCCAATAATACGGTTATAGCAATGCATAATGTTGCGTAGCGAAAATGTGAAAACATAACAATGAACTCCCTGTGTTGTCTATAAAATTTGAATTTTAAAAAAATTAACGAATTTGGTAGTGTTTTACAAAACGGCTAGCGATATATGAGCACAAGCTGGTAAGCAAAAAATAAAGTAATAGCATAATAATGGAACTTTCCACAAAGGCCCTAGTTGTCGTTATGATTTGTCTACTGCGAAATGTTAGCTCTTGAATGGAAATTAGCGAAACAATAGATGAATCTTTAATAGCTGAAACAAACTGGTTTGTCAATGCCGGCAGCTGGGCTCGGAAAATTTGAGGAAGAATGACCAATAGGTAATTTTGCCACGGAGTAAGCCCCAAAGAAAAAGCCGCATCATGCTGGCTCTTTGGTATGGCTTGAATCCCCGCCCGTATAATTTCGGCAATATAGGAACCTTGGTAAATTCCGAGTATCGTAATTGCGGAAAAGAAATTGCCCAATATTAAATTGTTTTGGCCACTGCCCATATCAAAGAAAAAGCCAAGCCAACTACGCATGTTTGCTGAAGCATTGCGGCTAAGCGATTCCAATCCCAACCAATCGATTAGCGGGGAGGCAAAGAAAAAGTAAAAAATGGTTACAATTACTAATGGTGGAATATTGCGAATAAGCTCGACATAAAATTGGCCTAATAAACGGAGAAAGCCTAATTTTTGCACCTGTAATATTCCTACTGGTACACCAATGATAATTCCAGTAATGATGCTATACAGTGCTAGTTTTATAGTACTCAACAAACCTTCTAAAATAGGCCCTGCTTGCAGTTTGCCATTGGAATCGCTCAAGAAAAAAAATTGAAAAACGCGCTGCCAATTCCAATGGTATTGCAGCTCACTTTTTGCTTCTTCAAAGTAACGCGAGAAATTAAATACAATCAAAAAAAGTAATAACCATACCAGTAGATCGCGCCAACCCAAACTTAGTGAAGAAAATGGAGTAGCAAAGCTGTGCTTGATTTTTGCCGAATACCCAATAGGCTTTATGAGTGGTTTCATAGGTGGCTTTTTTGGAAAGTTAAACATGTTCCTCCGAATAGAAAATAAATTCCTTCGCTCGTTCTGTGCTCGGTTGTGTAAAAAATTTTTCGGCAGGGCTATCTTCAACGATTTGGCTCTGATCCATAAAAATTATACGGCTGGCAGCTTCACGGGCAAAATGCATTTCGTGAGTGACAACAAGCATTGTCGTTTTGTTTTGCGCCAAATCGCGCATAACTTTTAAAACCTCAGCAACTCGTTCGGGGTCTAGAGAAGAAGTTGGTTCATCGAACAGCATCAACTTAGGTTCCATTACCAAAGCGCGTGCTATGGCCACGCGTTGTTGTTGGCCTCCAGAAAGCTCGCTGGGATAAGAATTTATTTTATCATAGATCTCCACTTCTTTAAGCCATTGCTCGGTGCAATTGTTGGCTTCATCTTTAGACCTTTTGCGTACATGGCGCTGTGCTAAGTTTAAATTCCCCCGCACTGTAAGGTGTGGGAATAAATTAAATTGTTGAAAAACCATGCCAATATCTTGGCGCAGCTTGCGTTGGATACGTTGGCTACAGCCTACCAGCTCTTGCCCTGCAATTTGAATACTGCCAGAGCTGCAATGTTCCAGTGCATTTAAACAATAGAGCAAGGTAGATTTGCCCGAACCAGAAGAACCAATGATTGCCAGTACTTCGCCTTTTTCTACGGTAAAATTAATGTTTTCAAGAGCTTGCACCGGTGGGTGGCGATGTGAGTAGAAAGTTTTACATAGTTGCTGAACTTTGAGTAGAGGATTGGGCATAAAAAGAATCTTTGCTACCTTTGTGATATTTTTTGTTCCAATGATTTGACTGCGATGGAAAGCGCAAAGGTCATAGTAAAATAAATGACTGTAACTCCCAGCCAAGGTTCAAAAGGGAGAAAGGTTTGTTCTTGTATACTTTGGGCACTACGCGATAATTCAAAAACACCAATGGCACTGGCTAGTGCTGAATCTTTAATTAAACTAACCCCTTGATTTGCTAAAACGGGCAGAGCATTGCGTATGGCTTGGGGCTGAATCACCAAAAGTTGCGTTTGCAGATGGCTTAGCCCTAAAGCTGTCGCTGCTCGATTTTGACTCATTTTGATATTTTCAATGGCATTGCGAATAATTTCTCCAGTATAAGCACCTTCAAACAGGCTTAAAACCAGCAAAGCCGTTAGAAACGAGCTTAGACCAAATAAGGGGGAAAGCATAAAATAGCCTACATATAACTGTACTAACAATGGGGTATTGCGTATCAATAAAATATAGGTTTGGGCGAATAACCTAGCACTCGGTACAGAAGAAAGTCGTAGTAAAGCGGTGAGATAGCCAATGATCAGAGTAAGAATTAAAGCTATGGCAGAGAGTTTTAAAGTTTGCAATAACCCCCAAAAGAAAGGGCCTGGGGCTTCTTTACTCCAAAAGTAACTAGGAATTTGCCGCCACTGAATGCGAATCGGTAGCTGGGCGATTAACACCATACCCAATAACAGGAAAATCCCGCTAACGAATAAAAATTCTAGGGTAAAACTCAGAATGGGTTGCTTCCTCTCCCAACTAAGCCATTGCTGGTAAAAGGAAATTTTATGATGGCTTTTCGTATTCATATTCATAAGCGGGAAGGTTGGAGGAAAATGGCGCAAGAATGTTTTTGTACCACAATAGGCTACGAAAGGCTATCAATGGAATTTATATGCTTCATTGTATCAAAATGCTACCATTCGATCAAGGAGATTAACTAATTTAAGGCATAAAATTTTTGTGATGTTTGGCTGTAGGTGATCCGGAACATGATAACTGAACGGGATAAGACGCGATAACTCGGGATTTTTTTGGGGACAAATGGAAGGTAAAAATTGGCTTACTTTCCAAAATAAAAAGGTAAAAAATTTTTGTTTTTTGGCATATGGGTCATTGTCGGCAGTAATTGGGCAACAATATGCTTTCAAAATATCATGGTAACGGGCCACGGTCTCAAAAAGCTAGTAAGGTTTCTGAAAAAAGCTAGTAAGGTTTTGACTGAAAACCTTACTAGCTTTTTTGATTGGCAACCTAGGGATTTTCCAACAAACCCGATCAACACTGTATAGCCAAAGTTGTTTGCTTGAAGAGCCCCAGCTAAATAAAGAGAAGCCCATATAGCCCAAGCTAAAGTACCCAAACACAAAAAAAGTGCCCCAAACACAAAAAAAGCACAAAAAAACTTACAAAAAGCCTTATAAAGGCCTTGACGCAACACCCCCCCTAGCAAAATGGGGCGCTGTACACTAGCCCGTATGGGTTGGTTAATCTTTACCCATTTTTGGAGGTATTGCTTATGTATAAGCTCAAACTACTTTTATTGCCTGTAGCCTGGCTACTGGCCTTTATGGCCTTTGCCTGCGCCCCACCCGATGACAACGATGACAATGGTGCGCCGTCTTCTGGGCCGACTATCAATAACGCCATCTACGACTTTGCTACGGCTCTGTTAACCGTACAAGGTACTGACTTAAGTCCTACAGAAGCGCAAATCCAAACCATCGTAGTAGATGGTGTAGCCTTAAGTTCCTATACTGCAGATGCTAAACCCACTGGGCCAGATAGTAGCGGTCTTGCAGAAGGTAAGTACCGTATGAAAAGCGATGGCACAGCGCTTTGGCTTAGACTTACCAATCAACATAAATCTACTCTGAATGGCAAGGTGGGTAGCAATGGTCTAAAAAAAGGGTTGCTTAGCGTTGGCTCTGGTGCTTGGGCGGGTTTAAATACAGCCAAAGACTTAACCGTTAGGAATATACCCGATAAGCAGTCTAAAGTATCCGATGACAATCAGCCATCTAAGCAAACTGAAGAAGCTGAACAAGACGAACAAGCTGAAGAAGTCGAACAAGCTGAAGATAAGCAGTCGCCTGAACTACCCGAAGCCGAACAAACCGAAGAAGTCGAACAAACCGAAGAAGTCGAACAAGCTGAAGATAAGCAGTCGCCTAAGCAACCTAAAGACGAACAAGTCGAACAAGCTGAAGAAGAGTCGCCTGAACTACCCGAAGCTGCAATTACCCGTGCAACCTACAATGTTATTTTAGGCTTGTTAGTGATTACAGGTACTAATTTACCAGCAGCAGTTGCAAGATGGGACTTTAGCAAATTGACGCTTGTATCCGGTGATGGTACTAATAGATACACATTACCCCGGCCAGAAAAAGAAGCCGTAGGTTTTGAAAGTAGAAACAGAGCCATAGGTTCTAATGCAAGTACAACAGGCTTACAGATTACTTTAATTGGTAGTGTAAAAGCGGAAGCCGAGAAGATACTGGTTAACGATGGTGTTCGTGATGCTAATGGTGCATACAACCTGGAAGCAGCAGCAGGATTTGCAGGTGGTAGCGCTGAAGACACAACCAACTCGATTACCGTTAGCGGGTATACAGCCAGCATCACCGAAGTAGACTACAATGCTAATACAGGCGAGTTATCTATTAGAGGTATCAAGTTACCGAGAGCAGTTGCAGACTGGGACTTTAGCAAATTGACGCTTGTATCCGGTGATGGTAGTAAGAGATACCCATTACCCCGGCACGAAACTGCAGGTGAAAACACAGCCACAGGTTCTCGTGCAGGTACAACCTACTTAAGTATTACTTTAAGCGGTAGTGTAAAAGCGGAAGCCGAGAAGATACTGGTTAAGGAAGGTGTTCGTGATGCTAATGGTGCATACAACCTGGAAGCAGCAGCAGAATTTTTACCTGGTAGCGCAGAAGACCTAACCAACCCGATTACCGTTAGCGGGTATACAGCCAGCATCAGCTCCGTAACCTACGATGCTTATTTAGGCGAGTTAACTATTAGAGGTATCAGGTTACCGAGAGCAGTTACAGACTGGGACTTTAGCAAATTGACGATTGTATCCGGTGATGGTAGTAAGAGATACCCATTACCCCGGCACTCAACTGCAGGTGCAAACAGAGCCACAGGTTCTCGTGCAGATGCAACAAGATTAACGATTACTTTAAGCGGTAATGTAAAAGCCAAAGTCAATGTTATACTGGTTAAGATTGGTAAAAGTGATAATGCTGGTGCATATAACCTGGAAGCAGCAGCAGAATTTGTATCTGGTAGTCCAGAAGACCTAACCACTAGTATTAATGTTATATAAGGTAGGGTTTGGTTTAACTGCGCTTGCATTGGCCTATTGTTAGCCCTTAGAGAATATGCTTAGTGGGCAAGCAAGGTTTGGGCTTTAGGCCAAGCTTTGCTTGCCTTTTTGGGGTTTTGAACGTTTTTGCCCTACTTCATGTCTCGTATCAGATTGCCCCTATCTGTCCTGGTAAGATAAGAACTTTCATTTGTAGTATCTGTTTCCCCCTCTTTAACACAGAGGGGATTTTCATGTTTATGATAACTGTCATTTTTTCATTAGGTTACTTTGTTGGGCATACCATGCTGCCCCACATGCAGCTTCTTCTGGCACATCTGAAATAATCAGTCTGGACTCAAAAACTTTTTCAATCATCTGAACAACAATCGGATTCCGGCGGATTGCATTGCCGGAACCAACAATATGCGAATAAATTTTATCTGTACCCGACAAACCGCTAGCCTGCCATAGAGTGTATAATTCTTGTACCATGGCTTCTATAAAACCATAGAGAAAAGGAACAACTCGGAAATTCTCCGCTCCAATATTGAGAATCGCTCCCCTTATACTCGGTTGTTCTCGAGTTCCATAAAAATATGGCTCAACTTTAAGCCGGTGCTCTGGCAACTCTTCTATTTTATTCCATTGGCAAGTTTGTTCATAAATTATCTGATAGATTTCTTTTTTGTGTACTTTATGGCCAAAAAATGCCAAAACTTCCTTAAAAAATTCTGCCAAAAGATCCAAAGATTTTCCACCAGAAAGTGTCGCACCTACAGCCAATTGGCCAGAAGGATAAGGTCGAAGCTCCATACCTTGTAAACTTTTTCTCGGTGGTTCTAAATTTTCCAACAAAAAAGAAATCTGCCCACTGGTTCCCAAATTCAACAATAAATTCGCATTTTGTTGATGTTGCATCGCACCATAAAAACTAGCTTGATTATCCCCTAAAGATTGAAACACAGGAATATCTTCTTGGTCCGTCCCCACTTGATGGTGAAAGGGCACCAGCCGAGGCAAAAAGTCGCTACTATGCCACAGTTTTTTAATATCCTTAAAAAGGAATACTCGATTTTTTACGTCATATAGACCAAAACTAGCCGCTTCGCTTGGGTCTATACAAACTTGCGAACTGCAACAGAGCTTCATCGTTAAGTAGCCACCAATGGAGACGATACGACAGGCACTTTCTGGAACTAACTTTTTATAATAGTTGTAGTAATGAGTGGCTAACGCATAACCGGGAAAAATATTATGACCCGTCTTTTCCTGTATCAAATGTTGCACTGTAACAGAGCTATCTTGCTCCAAAGGTATTGCAGCTCGGCTATCTTGCCAAGTAAATAACGGGCTACAGGCGTTGCCCTCTCTGGTAACATACAGAAAGCCGTGCATCTGGCCACTAATTCCAATAGATATAATTGGCTCATTTATTTGTTGTTTTAGTTGGTCAATAACTCTAAAAGCAGTTTCTAAAATTATGTTGGGGTCTTGCAAATGTTCCCAAGAATGAATGCTAGGTAATATTGCTTTACTATTTTCAGAAAGTACTTTTACCAATTTATCATCAAAAAGCAACACGCCAGCAATTTTGGTTGTGCCAATATCTATACCCAACAAATACATTCGTCAACTGCTCCTAGGTAATCATTACGGTAAATCGGACAAACCCCAAAATTCATAATTTCATGGCAACATAATCCATAAAATTATGTTATACAAAGTGGCCTAATTTATGGTAGTCTTCAACGATAGGAAATAGAATATCTTCATCTTCTTCAATTACAGGAAAACGTCTGGTTTTATTGTCGCAAAACACATTGTCGGCATTATCGTCATTGACGGTACTAACTTCGCCTATCAATGCCACATGCTCTAACGGCCCAAATTTATGGGTATACAATGGCGGTAATGTCAAACTTTGACCACTGTGTAAAAGAAGCTGTTCTTTGCTTTTCAATGTACGCTCTATACTGTCGACTGCTATAGTTACGGGCATATCTGGTTGTTTCTCATGATAAATTTGAAAAACTATATCATGCCTGCCACGATTAATAATATCTTCTGTTTTCTGAATATGATGATGGTACGGACATACTTGGCCAGGCTGCATTACAATAATTTTTTCACAATAGGCTCTTGGGGTATTTTGTATTCCATTACGTATAGTAAACAAAACCAGACCATCTGTAGCAAAATTGTGGCCGCTGTCAGTAACATCCCAACCTAAGCAGCGCGCAAATATCTCCCGGCAATATTCACTATTATTACGCCAGTCTTGCCAAGACCATTTAGCCCATTCCGGCAGGTAAAATTGAGAACAATCTAAAAATTTAATGGTTTCCGTTAAAATACGATTAATCTCGCTGCGTTTCATTTTTATACAAAGCTCCTGATTTTTGATAAAATTTTGTAATACCTCCGATGGTTCTGCACTCGCCGGTATTGATTATATTCTGTAAACTAAGCTGAGCTGCAGCATGCCCTAACTGCAATGTAGCAAAAAGAATTATATTCTTGATGAACTCCATATAAAAAAGCCACAGTAAAAAGCATCTCCCAAAAGCGGACTCTAAAAGAAGGGCAACATCTTGAATCAGACTCTGATTTTTCCAAAAATATCAAGAAAATGCACTTTTACAAAGGCTACAATAACAGGCGATTGGAAAGATTTCCAAGATTTTTAAGCGACCCCCTTGTTTCGTAGTTTATCGACAATAACCGCAATCACAATAACGAAACCTTTTACTACAGATTGCCAAAAATCAGATACCTGCATCAAAGTTAGACCATTGTCCAAAACGCCAATAATTAGAGCTCCCACTAGAGTCCCGCCAATACCGCCAATACCGCCAACAAAACTCGTGCCTCCAAGAATTACCGCAGCAATAGCATCTAATTCTGCTCCATTACCTAAAAAGCCATTAGCACTGTATAAACGACTAGAAATCATAACTCCTGCAAGTCCGGCACAAAGCCCACTAATCATATATACAATAACTAATACTTTTTTTACTGGAATGCCAGTCAAGCGGGCGGCTTCTATATTGCCGCCAATAGAATACACCCATATACCAAAAACAGTTTTTCGCAGGATAAACCAAAAAGCAACGACTAATAGCAATGAAATAATAATCAGCCAGGAAACCCCCAATATTTTAGAATTAGCAATCCAAGCAAAATTTAAGTTGTTATTGATTACCGTTGTTCCGTTGGCTAACAAAAATGCAGCTCCTCTATAAGAAGTCAAACCACCAAGAGTCACAATAAAGGGAGATAACTTAACATATGCGATTAATATTCCAACTATAACACCAATTACCCCGCCAAGACCAATCGCAACTAAGGGAGCTAACGGGGTTACCGTGGATGTCAACATGGCCATAACCGCAGTCATGGCCATTAAAGACCCTACAGATAAGTCAATCCCTCCGGTTAAAATTACAATTGTCATTCCACTGGCAAGAACAATATTAATGGCTGTCTGGATAAATACATTTTCAATATTATTCACAAACAGAAAATTTTCATTCATAAGGCTGAATAATAATGAGATTAACAATAAAACCGGAAACATTCCCATTTTTTTTAGGACACCCA
This sequence comes from Spirochaetia bacterium, assembly GCA_965225855.1. Classification (GTDB taxonomy): domain Bacteria; phylum Spirochaetota; class Spirochaetia; order SP-2023; family SP-2023; genus Haliotispira. The sequence goes on from CBDDCK010000001.1 coordinate 80,342, forward strand.
CAATATTATCTTGATTCATTATTTTCATAACTTGATCCTTGGTTACCAGTAGTACACAAATGCATTATATATTCCTGCTTGAAATTCTCTTTCTTATTAATATCCCCAACTATTTGTCCTTCCCGCATTACTAATATCCTCTCTGAAAGATGTAATATTTCTGGCAATTCACTAGAAATAAAGATAACCAGAGTATTAACTTGAACAATTTTCCGAATCATTTTATAGATTTCTTGCTTTGCCCCTACATCTATCCCTCTGGTTGGTTCATCTAATATGAGAATATCCGGCTTTATATTCAGCCATCTGGAAAACAATATTTTTTGTTGATTCCCACCAGAAAGATCGCGCGGGTTTTTTTCTAAAGTGGTTCTAATGTTTAAATCACTTATATTTCTTTTTGCCATTGCCGTATTCTTAACTTGATTCAAAAAAAGTCTCATATAAGAATGAGCTACTTGCTTATTTTGAACTAAATTTTCCACCGTAGTCATATCTAAAAATAAGCCCTGTATTTTTCGGTCTTCAGGTACCATACCGATTTTATATCCCATGGCATCAATCGGTGAAGAAATTTGTAAAAGATTTCCATCAAGACATATTTTTCCGCTTTTCTTTTTATCTGCGCCAAAAATTAATCTGGCCAGCTCGCTCCTTCCGGCACCAACTAAACCAAATAAACCAATTAACATTCCCGATGATAATTTTAAATTAACATTCTGAATAAAACCTTTTGCATCACATAGATTTTCTAACTCTAAAGTAAATTTCTTACCTTGGGAGAATGATTGATTTTTAGCATCTTCATAAAATGAAGATAAACTCCGCCCAACCATCATATTAATAATATGATTGACATCGGTTACACCGGCCTCACCGATGTATTCCCCATCTCGCAGCACCGCAACTCTGTTTGCAATTTGCTGAATTTCGTCCATCTTATGGCTAATGTATATAATGGTTATCCCATGTTCCCGTAACTTCCTAATGAGTCGGAACAAGTTTTCAACCTCCTTATTGCTAAGAGAGGCAGTGGGTTCGTCCATTATAATGAGACTGCTATTGTGAGAAATGATTCGTGCAATTTCTACTAATTGTTGTTGAGCGACACTCAGCTCGCCAGCGATTTCGTAAGAAGAAAAATTGGCATTTAGATTTTCTAGTAATTGATCTGCGACCTCATACATTTTCTTCCTATTTAAAATCCCCAAATAACTTCGTTCCTGCCCCATAAAAATGTTTTCCATAACGCTGATATTAGGCGCAATGCTTAATTCTTGATAGACGAGCGAAACACCAACAGCTTTAGCATAAGCCAAATGAAACATTTCATACGGCTTACCTTTAAAAATCACCTGCCCTGCATCCGGTGGATAAAGCCCAGCAACAACCTTCATCAAGGTACTCTTGCCAGCCCCATTTTCACCGGACAAGGCAAGCACTTCCCCTTTGTAAACATCAAAAGAAACATTGTTTAAAACCCGAACTTTACCAAAACTTTTGGATATATTGCGAATACTTAACAACTTTTCCACATGGCTATCCTCCTTCTTTTCACAAACAGAACCGACAAAAACAAAAGTAGGGCGAAATATTTTCGCCCGCCCTTATGAAATTAAGTTATTCTCAAACTATTTTATTTGGGAACAACCCAGCCTTTGTGCGAAGAGACATTACCTTTTGTAATTAGGGTAACGGGTATTTTAATCAGTTTTTTTTCTGGCTTTTTGCCATTCATAACCAAATTATAACCGATCTCCACTGCTTTTTCCGTCATAAAATTTGGGTCCTGCGCCGCAGAAGCTAGGAAAATAGAGGTGGGGTCTTTTAACGCAACCAGAGCATCGGGAGAACCATCAACACCAACAACAAACATTTCATCTTCTCGGCCAGCCTGCTTAACGGCCAATTCCGCCCCGATTCCCGTTGGATCATTGATAGCAAATATCGCATCAATTTTTTGGAACGATGTCAATAAATCGGTCATAACTTTCAAGCCACCCTCACGGCTGCCACCAGCATTTTGGTTATCCGAAAGAATTTTAATATCGGGATATTTGGCAAAAACATCTTTTGCTCCTTTAACTCGATCGATAACTGAACTTACCGGCGGGCCATTGATAATAACCACATTCCCTTTACCATCCAGCTTATCTACAAGAAATTGCGCCGGTATCATACCAGCTTGGTAATTATCGGAAGTTACCGTGGCGTCTACACCGCCATCTGCGCCAACGTCTACAGCAATCACAACAATACCGGCTGCTTTTGCTTTTCTGACTGCTGGGGCAATACCGGCTGTATCCGCCGAACCAAGAACGATCAATTTTGTACCGTTAGCAATGAAATTATCAATCTGCGAGACTTGTTTGCTCAAATCATAACCGCTAGAAAGTACGGTAAGTGAGCCTTTCTCATTGGTAAGCTCCTTAATCTTGGCTCTAGCTCCCTCTCCCATAGTATAAAAGAAAGGATTTGCCAGATCGCCTACCGTAAGCCCGACTTTAAATCCAGACGAAGAGCTGCTAGAGCCTTTCGCTAAAATATTACCAACAGTATAAATGCATAAAATGCTCGCCAGCAATGCAATAAAAATTTTTCTCATGGTTATTGTCCTCCATATTCCCAATCAAAATAAAAATACTCCGAAAAAAATATCAGAGCTTTGTAAGTCCAGAATGTATATAATGGGTTTTTCAGTTTGTCAAGTTTTATTTTTCAGTCAAATTGATTATATTTACGGTAAAAATAATTTGCCTATAGTTTTTTACTGTAATCCATTGATTGACTATAGAAAATATTTCCGTTATTATTCTGCGCCATTTCTGGTATATTATAAGGGCTGAATTGTGTTTGCCCAATCTTTAATACCTGTTACTATGGAGTTTTCAATGTATGCATTAATTGCAATAAAAGGCAAACAATATAAAGCTGTAAAAGGTGAAACCTTGCGAGTCGATCTTTTTGCTGAAGAAGTTGGCACGAGCTTAGAATGTGATAAAGTTATGCTGATTTCTGATGGAAAAAAGAGTGTAGTTGGCCAACCTTATATTCAAGGAGCTAGTGTAAAGCTGTCTTTAGGTGAAGCCATAAAAGGGAAAAAAATTCGGGTCTTCAAATATAAGCGGCGCAAAAAATACCGTCTAACTAAGGGGCATCGTCAGCAATATAGTTTAGTAACGGTTGAGGATATTCAAGGAAGTACTTAGTGAAGGCCGATCTTCATTGGCAAGCGGCTATAGTTACTAAAATTGTCGTTTTAGGTCATGCGCCTGTAAATGAACTATGTGTCGCCATGAGTTGTTTGTTGCGTAGTTGCGCCCAAGCTATGGAAAATTTGCAGACTACAAATGACTTAGATTGGGTTTTGACGTTACCTCAAGAAGGGCAATTTGCTTGGCAATTATACAGTTGGCATAAACGATTATCCCCTGTTTTAGAGGGCATTTCGTTAGTGCTAGCTAATGGAGTTCGCAGTTTAGCCGAGGATTATCCTGTACTAGAATTATCTGAACAAAAATCACAGTTTGTTTACAATTTATAAACATGTACTTCACAATTGAGGAGGAAAATTATGGCACATAAAAAAGGGGGCGGTAGCTCCAAAAACGGTAGAGATTCTGAATCGAAGCGTCTGGGTGTAAAGCGTTTTGGTGGCCAACTGGTGAAAGCTGGAGAAATTATTGTGCGCCAGCATGGTACGAAATTCCACCCGGGTAGAAATGTAGGGCTCGGTCGCGATCATACTTTATTTGCTTTGGTCGAAGGAAATATTCGTTTCCATTTCAATTTAGGTAAAAAACGAGTTTCTGTTGAATCTGTAACTTAAAAGACTACAATAGTATTTTTTATGATTGCTAGAGGCTTATCTGAATCATTAGAACAAATATAAAAACGAGAGTATTATCGAATCCCAAATTATATTTGTTTCTTTTTTGTTTTACATAGAAGTGGATTAGGTTCTGAATAATGGGGCGTTCTTTTGTTGATTCAGTACCTTTAATTCTTGTTGCCGGAAAAGGTGGCAGTGGTGCTGTATCTTTCCTGCGGGAGATATGCCGGCCTAAAGGTGGCCCAGATGGTGGTGATGGTGGTGATGGTGGTGATGTTATCATTACTATTTCTAACAATTTAAATACTTTGTCTCATTTAACAGGTTTGAAAGATGTGCATGCTGGGAATGGCAAACGGGGTGAAGGTGCTTGTCGTGCTGGGCGTAGTGGTGAAGATGTGATCATTCGTGTCCCTCCCGGGACACTCATTTATAATGCAGAAACTGGCGAGCTTGTTTGCGACACGATTGATATACCGCCCAGCCAAAGTTATCGGCTTTTGCGTGGTGGGCGTGGGGGCAAAGGGAATCATCATTTTAAGGGTCCACGTCAACAGTTGCCGCGTTTTGCCCAAGTAGGAGGAGAGGGAGAAGAAGGTTATTTCCGTTTAAATTTACGTCTAATTGCAGATATTGGCTTAGTCGGCTTCCCGAATGCTGGTAAATCTTCATTGCAAAATTTGTTGACCAATGCCCATGCCAAAGTTGGAGTCTACCCCTTTACGACCACCGTACCCAATCTCGGAGTGTTAAAAGTTTTTGATGAAGACCTAGTGATTGCAGATATTCCCGGGATTATCGAAGGTGCAGCGACAGGTAGTGGTTTAGGGTTCCAATTTCTCAACCATATTGCACGAGCTGCGGCTTTGTTGTTTGTCGTAGATACTGCCGAGCCCAATTGCCCAAACACGGTAGTCCAGCTCCGTAAAGAACTTGCGGATTATGACCAGCAATTCCAAACCAATTTAAAACAAAAAAAATGGGCTATATTGGCGAATAAAATAGATATACCGGAAGCGATAGAGCAATTGAATCTCTTACATAAAGCTTACTCCGATGTTGAAATATTAGCAGCTTCTTGCCTTGAGCCTAAGTACATACCAGAATTGCAACAATTTTTACTGCGCCTAAAGAATTTGCGTTTATAGATTTTAAGGCCAAGCCCAAATATGCAACTCGATGAATTACAAGCTATTCTACACTATCAGCATGTTCCGTTGTTTTTTGGAGGTAGCTTTAACCCTTTTCACCGAGGCCATAAAGCCATTATCATGGCCTTGTGCCGATATTTCCCCACTTGTCCCATCACATTGGTACCGAATAGAATATCTCCACTTAAATCACAGGAGATTATTTTGCCCAGCCAAAAAATGGCCATGATGCAAGCTGTAATGCAAGATTTATACCAAGAATCAGCGCAGGAATTTACGGCGAAAAATTTGCGGCTAGAACTTTGTGAATTGTTGCGCGATGGTGCTTCCTATACTGCTGATACAATCCGCTACCAACTACAGAATAACCAGATGCAAACCGCTTCACCCAAGTTATGCCTGCTTGTCATGGGTTGGGACAGTTTATGTACTATAACTTACTGGAAAGACTGGCTTTATTTGCTGGAAACTTGTATTATACTGGTTTTTAGTCGCAAATCAGCAGATATGGAGCGAATCCCTTGCGATATTTTATCTCAAACGAAATATATGCTGTTGGAACTTGATGAACCTTATTCTTCTTCTGCTATTCGCAACCAATTGAAACAGCGACCCAAAAAATTATCAACAAGCCAAAAGGTCGAATGGGAAAATTTACTAGGGGTCAATCAATTTAGCTATATACAACAGCAAGGACTTTACCTGTAGATAGTAAATTATACTACTGCCTGGAAAGAATGAAAAGTTTAGGAGCGAAAATATATGATTAGCCAGCAAGTGATAGCCGTACAAGAATATTGCGCTAAAAATCTAAGTCTTGTACGCTACCAACATTTGGAACGAGTTCACGCAACAATGCAGCATATCAATACGCTCCACAATTTAAACATAGACGAAGAACCACTGGCTTTAGCAAGTTTTGGCCACGATATTGCCCGTGAGCTACCTGAACCAATTTTGGCGTTATTGTTGCAGCAATCAGGTATACCGTTAGAACCTTGGGAAGAGCAGTATAAATTATTGTGTCACACAAGAATTGGAAGTCTACTACTGCAAAAATTTTTTGGTATTATCAATAAAGAAGTACTACAAGCAATTGAATGTCATACCTTAGGTTCTAAAGGTCTATCTCTTTTAGCCAAACTGCTGTATATTTCGGATTTTTTAGAACCGCAAAGACCATACCTAATGCATGGTGAGCGCGAAAATTATTTATCTATGGAATTTGATTTAGCTGTTTATACTGTTTGTTATCAAAGAGCCTGTTTTAACCGCGATAGGGGGAAACCTGTATTCCCGCCTACTTTGGCTATGCTCGAAGAATACGAACAACAATTGGCAATCCCGCCCAGTCAACACTTTGTTTTGCATAATGAATAGTTACTGTTTTTTGACTTTTGCTTTTTATATGTCTAATAACGCAATATACGAAAATAATGAAAATAAAAAAATTATTGGTCGCTTGTATGGCGGGGTATTTCTGCTTTTAATCGTGATTTTATTGACGGTTCTTTTTACTTTAACGCGTACAGACATTGTAACGAATAGCGTATTAAAAAAAGAAAATCTGTCATTTTTGCTACTAATCAGTGATGATGATGGCCCTATCATAACAGAGGCTATACTCTACAATGCAGAAACGAAGCGTTTAGCATTGATTGATATACCCTATGAAGCAGGGGATTCACTTCCAGAGCTCAAGCGATCGGATCGTTATAGTGTGTTCTACCAAGAGGGAAATTTAGCGCGCTATCAGAGTAGTATTGAAAAGCTGCTCAATTTAAATTTTCTATTTATTCTGGATTTACACGTTAACCAATTGGTGAAACTGGTTGATCTGCTGGAAGGCATCAGCCTCTATCTTTTTGCGCCGATAAATCACATTAACCCAATTAGCAAAAAGCATTATATCTACAATGCAGGTGAGCAAAATTTGGACGGCGATCAATCTCGGGACTTTCTCTATGCTAGTAAGGCAAATACGATTGAGTACAACCAATTTTTACAGCAAAGTGAGAATGATGAGAATTTGCAGCCTAAAACGGAAAAAAGAAAGAAGATTATTCTTCAGCAGAAAAACTTGCGTTATATCCGTGAATTGTTATTAAGTATTATTACAACGATTAAAAAATTTGATTCCGAGCGCGAGAATTATATTCGATTGATTTATAGTTATTTCCAAACAGACATTAGTAGGCGTACGTTTCGCAAGCTATTATTGTACATGAGTGAAATAGATGTCGAATCTGCCGAAATAATTTTTCAAGATTATTTAGGGAAAGAACGCTTGGTACAAGGAAAGCAAATTAATTTTCCGGTTTATGATGGCCAGGTTATACGGTCGCAGGTGGTGCGTATTTCGACACAATTGCATACAGCAGATAAGATTGTCGAGAACAAATACCCTGTTCGGGTAGAAGTATTAAATGGGACCAATATTGTGGGGTTAGCTTCACGAACAGCAGCTTTGTATAGTCAAGAAGGTTTTGACGTGGTGAATATTGGTAACGCCGATCGTGCTGACTATGAGAAGAGTATCATTATTAATTTGCATAGTGATAATTTAGATGATGTCCAGCGCGTAGCAAAATTGATTGATGTGGAAAATATTATTTTGCAGCCGCTGCCGGGAGGCGAACAAGCAGAAGCGGAAGTTCGTATTGTATTGGGGAAAAATTTTGATGAAAACCGAATTATACAATGATATATTGCAATTGGGCCATTTATTACAGGAATGGAGGGGTGAGAATACCATTGCCTTGCATTTGGAGCCTTCGGTTTCTTGGGCGAAATATTGTCTAATTTCAACTTGCAATAGTTTAACTCATATGCAAGGCATCTTAAATAATTTGCGTTCTGTTCTACACGATGAAATGTCTATGTTCAAGCTTGCATATCATTTGCCCCGAAATTTGGAAAATTTTTCATGGCTTCCTATTGATTTAGGACCTGTAGTTGTGCACTTAATGAGTGATGAAGCGCGTACATTTTATGAGCTTGAAAAACTTTGGCCTGTAGCAGAAATTATCGAATTTAACCCAATCAATGTTGGAAAAAACGAAGGCAAAACTTAAACACAAATATTCTTCATTGAATGAAAATCTATGTTGGGCATTAATTCTAAATTTTCCATACTTACTTTGATTAAATTATTGAAAACTTTAGTTAAACAATATCTAAGTTTGATTTTTAATAGACACTAGCTAAATTTATAATTACAATAGCTATTTATATTTAGCTTTACGAGGCATCATGAAAAAAATTGATTTACTGGCAAAAATACTGATAGCCATGGTTTTGGGCGTTATCGTAGGCTTGCTTATGCAAAATATTCCAGATATTGCGCAAACCTGTTGGAAGTTTGTTTATCAATTTAATCAAAATGGTAATTATGCCGTTGGCTTTTTCTTCACTTATACTAGGGGTTTCCAGTATTGGGGATTTAAAAGTATTACAGCGAATTGGCACCAAGACTTTAGCTTATTACATGATTAATACGGCAATTGCAGTGCTTATAGGTTTACTTTTAGGGGCGATTATTAATCCTGGAGAAGGGTTAAATATTCCTGCAAATGCTAAAGTTGCCAAAAAAGAAGTGCCGGCCATAGCAACTACACTGTTTAATATTGTTCCTTCCAATCCCCTCAAAGGTTTGGTCAACGGCAATATTTTTCAGGTGATTGCGTTTGCCCTTTGTTTGGGAATTTTCTTCCACGTCTTTTTTATATATCCTTCAGCGGTGTATTTTTTTGCAAAAATAAAGCCTTTAAAATTTTTACAGGCGATCAGCTCTGCGGTGGTAACAGCTTTTACTACAACTAGTTATTCTGCGACTTTGCCCGTTTCTATGAAGTCTGTTCGCAGAAAATTTGGTGTTTCTAACAAAATATCCAGTTGCAAAGTAATTTGTAGTACCTTAATTTTTATTGTGCTTAGTGCTTTCGCTCCCCTTCAAGGGCAACCTGCGGGGGAGTTTGAGGAAGATTCTCTTTCTTTTCATACATTGAAAAATTTACAATTACAACAAGATATTAAAATTTCGCTATATCATATATTTTATAACATTTCTAGTTTCAATTCCAATGCTGCATATGGCCTAATTCCTTGGGAAGGATATAGCTTACAAGCTAAAGAAATCATTGATTCAGCACAATCTATAGGAATTCGTTTACTTCATGAAGGGCACGATCTTTTAGGACTTACTCAAGTTTCCCGCTGGAAGGGTCGGCTCTGGTACTGGCTACTTGCTGGGCATGTAGATACCCGCTTACAGCTGGCTACTTCCATTGTGTTTGGCCATGAGATGATTCATTTACAAGAGGGCTTTGCCAATGGCGCGGCAACGGGCACTTTAGTAGCTTCGTTTACCGGCCAGCCCATTGGAATATGGCGGGCCTATGCCGGTGCAATACTTAGCCCCCTAGTACATGCCGTAGCTGCGTGGTCGCAGTTTGAGTCAAGTTATGCAAGTATGGGCCAGCCGGCTAATATTCCTACTTGGATTAGTTTTGAGGAAAGCAATTGATCTAGCTTGGAAACCACAAAGTGTTTTTGGAGCTGGGGGTTTTTTCGCAAACAGTCTTCACGCTGTGGGCTATGCTGGGGTTGATGCTTTGATACCTGCTGAACTGGACATTGACTCGTTCGCAAAGGATTTGTCCCAGCGCAGTGGCAAATTTGTCTCCAGTGGGCAGATTTTTGTTGTTTCTATAGTATCCATATTGTCCTCACCTTCCTTATGGGGATATATCTATGGTTTAATAGAATATATTGCCAGTAGCAAGATGGAAGTACATATGCCAGCGATCCGCTTGAACAATACCCTTATATCTTGGAATGTAGCAGCTTATTACAATGATAATTCGGTAAGCCTCAATCCAGTATTGTTGGCCCGTTTGAACCAAAACTTACTCGTGGGTACTGGGCTGGAATTGGGCGTTCTCGGACAGCCGGAGCTCGACTTGTTCTTGTATCTCCGCACTGGGATTGTAGAAAACTTGGTACTTTCTACTCAATTTGCTGTTTCCCTGATAAGTGCGGGCCGATGGCTGACTAGGCTTGGCTTATTTGTCTACCCGGCCATAAGCTACCAGATAGGTCGAATCCTAGCCCGCAATGGCCAGCTGGAAGTAAAGCTCAATGCAGGAATGATGCTTTCGGCAGGCCAAACACTGCTTGCACAGCGGCTTAATCCATATAATTCGATTGCTTATAGTCTAAGTATATCTATGACGTTGTAATGACCAAACAAGCAGATAAAACCTGCTTAGGTTTGCTTGTTGGTCTATAAGCCTTTCTATATCCAATAAATGCTCCCATTCATCGAATAGAATGTTTATCCTAGGACAAATAGTGATCATCTTGTGGTTCTAGCATAGATTATCACTTAGGTCTAACCATGGGTCATAATTCAGTTATTAAGATAACCCTATCTTTAAGCTTCACTTTTTGCTTGGTATCGCTGATATTTTATTCTACTAATAAGACTATGCAATATACCCATAGTAACCCGATAAACACTAATTAGTCCTACCAGAGAATCCCTTGTTAGCCTAGGAAGTGAACCTAAGTAGGGCCTTGATCGATAATATCTAAGATAAATAAGAGACTTACTTGCCTTTGGGCTGGGCTACTACTTAACCAAAATCACTGTAGTTTAGGCTAGCCATCTTGCGTATCACTCGTAATTTTGCACTGCGTTCAGAAGCCAATTGTGTGTTGTAAGGGGCTTGAACTGCTTTTTTATAAACCCATTGGCCTTGGCCCTGTTCCTGCCAAAGGCGGAATTGCTGTTTAACCAAACGGTCTTCCAGTGAATGGAAGGTAATAACCGCTAGCAAGCCGTAGGGTTTCAATTGCTCAAATGCCGATGGCAAACTGCGTTCTAGCTTTTCTAGCTCATTGTTCACAGCAATACGTAAAGCTTGGAAGACTTTGGTCGCCGGATGTATTTTGTGCTTCCTACCTTGGCTTTTTGGCTCTTGATTACGATTATTGCTGCTGGAATACTTTGTATTTGCGGGGCTAAGCTGCCAAATGAAATCGGCCAGAGCCCTCGCCTTATAGAGCTGGCGGGCATGGCGTTGCTCGACAATGGCACGGGCTAGTTGCTGGCCATTATGCAATTCACCGTAGCGATAGAATATATTGGCTAATTCGCTTTGGCTCATCTTTTGCAACAATTGAGCAGCACTGGCCCCGCCCTGCTGGGGATTGAGCCGCATATCCAAAACCTCATCTGGGTCTTGTGGTCTGAAGCTAAAACCACGCGCACTATTGTAATGGAATAACGATATACCTAAATCAAAGAGAATTAAGTCCGCTTGTAGATAACCACTGGCTAACGTGCTAAAATAATCGCTAAAACACTGTTGCTGAAATTGGCAACGGTGGTTGGATGCATCGGTGCCCAGTGTCTGCTGCAAAAAATAACGGGCACGCGCTAACATTGAAGGGTCGGCATCAATACCGAGTAAGTAGGCTTGGGGTTGTTGTTCTAGCAGTAGGCGTGCATGGCCTGCTTCCCCCAAAGTGGCATCTACATAGAGCAGAGGCCTAGTTTCCCCCCAAAGCTGCACGGCGGCAAGCCGGCCATTATTGCGGTATCTATTGGTTTGCAGTGGCTTTTCGTCCTGCCTTGGGTTAAAATAAGCTTGCCATAAAGCAGCTACTTGTTGGGCTAAAACAGGCTTATGCTCTTCGTTCAAAGTGAAGACCATGTAAGCTGCCTCGCGTTTTATTTGCGGGGCCAGCTTGCTCGTTTCGCATTCCTTGGCACATTTAGCAGGGAATCCCTTCTAACAGAAACTCTTCATCGGAATTATTATGTAAGTCCTCTTCGTTTGAGCTTGGCTGGTTCTCACTCCGTTGCAAACGTACTTGCACCAAGTCGCCCGGTTGCCAACTACTATCGACTGGTGCTGCGATTTTGGTTCGCACATAGTTTTCACTGTAGCCCAGCCAATAACCTTTATGCAATTCTTCCAGCAATATTTTGGCTTTTCGGTTTAGGCAATGCTCTAAGTACTGCCTCTGTAGCTCTTTGGCCAAAGTTTGTAGCCGTTGCATTCGTTGCTTGACAATGCTTTCTTGCACTTTGGGCATGGTAAAAGCATCGGTGTCTGGACGTGGTGAGTAACTAAAGCTATGTACTGCTGCAAATCGATTATTGCGGAGCAGCTGGTACGTCGCTTCAAAATCTTCTTCCCGTTCGCCGGGAAAGCCCACGATCACATCGCAAGAAAAGTAGGCTTGTGGCCGTAATTCTTTCAGTCGTGCTATATAGTTGAGTTGTTGGTTTGCCGTATAACCTCGGCGCATTTGGCGTAAGACATGTTCAGAACCAGATTGAATAGAAATATGAAAATGGGGGCAAACACGCTGCGCAGCAAAAGCACAGAATAATTGCTGCGACCGTATACTTTTTATATTTTCTGGCTCTATGGAAGAGAGACGCAAGCGAATTGTTTCCGTTTGCCCAAGCAATTCTTGCAGTAGCTCTCCGAGGAAATAATGGCTACCAGTGTTTTTATGTTGGTAATGGTACGAATTGATATGAACGCCAGTAATTACAGCTTCGGTATAACCTTCCCTTTCCAGTTGTTGAAGCTGCTGTACAAGCAGGGGCATAGCTAATGAGCGCGAAGGCCCGCGCGCAATCCGTATACGACAAAAACTACACGTGCGGTTGCAGCCATCTTGGATTTTGAGGAAGTACCGCTGCCTTGTTTTATGTGTTGTCGTCTTCTGGAGCGATATGTTTTTTTGCACAGAAGAAGGTACAACGTTAGGCAGTAGAACTTCAGGAAAGTCTGTTTGGCGGGCTACTCCAGATTGCAGCTGCCGGCCACCCTTTGCCAGTTGTGTGGCAATGCCATCACGCAATAAGTGTAGCAATTCTTCATTATTAGCCAAAGGTTGCTTGGCTAGAGTAATACAAAGTTGGGCAGGCTGGTCGGGCAAAGCGCATACACGCGGCCCCAATGCTTCGATTTTCTGGCGTTCCAATACGGCATAACAGCCCGCTGCTAAAATCACAGCCAAGGGCCAATCGCGCTGAACTTGGCGAATTAAACGGCGGGCCTTTTGTTCCCCTTTACTGGTAACGGTGCAAGTATTGATTAAATACAGGTCGGCTCCAGAATCCCAAGGGACAATTTCATAACCGGAATCTGCCAAAATCTTTAGAGCAGAATCGGTTTCACTTTGGTTTAGTTTACAGCCAAAAGTATAAGAACTAATTCTAAGCATAATCAGCTGCGCAGCCTGTTGGGCTCATAATGCTGCGGCCTTCAAAAAAACTGCCGGGCTCAATATTTAATTTTGGTGTATTAATATCGCCAGTTACTCTAGCACTATTTTCAATGCGCACATCTTGAGAACAATGAAGGTCGCCAATAATAACACCTTGGACACGGATGCGGTTAGCTTTGATATTGCCACGAATTTCGGAATTTTTTTCCAAAATAATTTCCGATTGCGACTCCAATGAACCTTGAATTTTGCCTTTAATTAAAACATTTTCTGGAAAATGGACTTCCCCTTTTATCACAACATCTTGTTGTAAAAGATTGGAAAATTTCTTTTCATCAATTTTTTTGGAATGGATTTCTGCCATCGTTATTTCCTTTTGAGTGCATTATATACGTTATCAATTGCCTGTTGTAATTCACAACGCATTGTCGGAGTATAGCTGTTTTGCCATTGAAGGTCGAGAAAAAGTTGCCAAGTGTCATGGCAGGTTTGGGTGCGCAATTGACAAAGTGCTTGGTAACCTGCGGTTGCAATTGGGCTTTGCTGTAAATCCAAAGCTTCCAATATCCGCCCTAATAAATGGGTCAAGCCTTGGGTGCGAGCAGCCTCACGATCATGCTCATCGGGGCTTAAAACCACATTACGCAGCCCTAATGTCGCAAAACACTGCTGCCAAAATTGTAATTCTTGTTTTATCAAATTTTGCGGGCAAAGAACCAAAGGCAATCCCACAATAGAGTTACTTGCAGAATCTGGGCCAAACATGGGATGCAAACCAAGTATGCGGAAATTTGTTTGGTCTAAATCATCAATAGCCTGATTGAGCCAAGCCATAGGTTGCATTTTTACCGAACAAGTATCCATCAACCACAGGGGCCGATTTTTTGGCCGACTATGGTTATTGGCTATTGCAGCAAGACAGGGTCTTAGCTCAGCTAACGTTTTTTGCAAAGCAGAAATGGGCACGCAGAAAAATAACACATCACAGCCCTCTATTGCTTGGAATAAAGATTCTTGATCGGATAACGGAATAAATGCGCTAGACTTATCAAATTCATCTTGTTTAAAGGCTGGAGCTGCTAATGGATTAGAATCATAACCTTGTACTCGGCCCAGTTGGCTCATATAATTAGACCACAAACAGCCAAAACGCCCCAAGCCCAGAATTACGATTTCCAAGCTAAACTTGTTTTTTGGCTTATTCATTGCTCAAACGTTTATTCAATTTTTGGACTACAGCTTCCGTAATGTCAATACTTACATCTAGCCAAATAATATTTTTACTATTTTTATCCATAATAATGGAATAGCCTTGTTCCCTAGCTACTTGAGCTATAACGTCTGCGAGCATTTGTTGCATATGATTATTGTTATTATCTACTGAATAGCGGGCTTGTTCTTGTAAACTGGAGATAGCTTGGTTTTGGCTTTCAACATATTTACGCCCATATTCGCGCAGCTTTTTCATTTCATTTTGCAGCCGCCGAGCTTGGCCATTTTTATTTTCTTCTTGCGCTCTAGTAAATTCTTTCTGTAATTCCAAAAGCTGTTCTTTTAGCCGTTCCATTTCGCTCTTTGTTTCCGTTTTCAGTTGCTCAATACGCTGTTGTTCATTGCTTTGATTGGGGAATTTTTTGAAGATAACTTGGTAGTCCAATACCGCCACGCGAGTAATTTCTTGTGCTTGCAATGTTGCTGTTGTTGATCGTAAATTTAAAAAAAATGCAACCAAAGTAAGGCACAAAAGTAAAAAATAAAAACGCATATGAACAAACTCCTATATTACAAAAATTAAAATTGCAAATAACTAAAACTGAATGTTGAAAACAAAACTAAAAGCCCAGCCATTGGTCATAACGTTATTTTTCGGCTCTGGGTTACCGTTTATCTTACCGTTCTCAGTGCGGAAACTTTTTGTGATGTAAATAGCTAATGGCAATTGCGGAATTGTCAAACGTGGCCCAAAACCCAAGGTAAAGCGAAAATCATCTATGCTTGTGTGGCGGATTTTGTCAAGGCTGCGCCACACAAGCAGGGCATCAAAAAATAGATCAATCGTCAAAATACTCGGCAGCAATGGGTAGCGTAGTTCAGCAGTATTACGCCAAAGAGCAATTCCATAGTCATAAGACCAACTACCGCGGTTTAGCGTGGTATAACGCAGTAATTGACTACCATAAAATTGAGCATCGGGTTTTTCTGCGTTTGGCGATGGGTGTTCTAGCAAAATATGGAACGATGTTCCCAAGTAAAAAATCAAGCGAAAAACATAGTTATTGTTTTTCGCATATATCTCTATTAAGGACAAATATAAATCCATTGAGCTGCGACTTTTCAGATAATAGATATTTTCATGAGTAGGAATTAGCCCTGCGATGATAAAGCGCTGCGCCAAGGATATGCCCCGATTAGGTTCTGAAGGTAAATCTGTGGTACTCCATCGCAACCCTAAATGAAAGGTATCACTGAACAGCCATGTTTGGTAATTTGCGCGCGTTCGGTCGTTGAAAGGCCGAAACACATTGTTGTCGTAATCAACATAACTTAAGTTGGTACTATAGCCATTGCTAAATGTTAAACGACTGTACTGATTTAAAATGGGGATACGCCAAATCAAACTACTATTTAAGCCTAAGCTAATATTACTGGTTTCTTTACTCATACCAAAATCTTGCAGAGCCCTAGATACGATAGTAGCACTGGCTTTGCCAAATTCATCATCGTTTAAGAAAGGGTCGCGAACACCATTGCCATCTAAATCCTGCGCGATACCCTCTGTTTTGCTATGGGTAAACCCTAGAGAAGCACTAATGCCTAAATTAGTACCAAACACACGGGAATTGCCAAAGCTCAATTGCACTTTTTGGAGATTGACCCCCATCTCCAAATTGGTGGCCAATGAATAACCACGCCCCAAAAAATTCTGTTCCCCAAGTTGAAGTGTTCCGCTAATAGGGAAAGACCCTTTGACCGCAGAAGGGGCAATGCGCACACCCGCAGAAATATTTAATGTTTGCCCCTCGGTAACATGCAAAATAATGCGTAGCAGACCAGGGGAAGAACCTTGGAGAATTTCCGGTTCTACAGATTCAAAAAATCGTGTATAGGCTAAGCTTTCAAGGCCCCTTCGCAGCTCTGCACTGTTAAAAATATCGCCTGGTTGCAGCGGAATTTCGCGCAATATAACATAGTCTTTGGTAAGAGTATTTCCTTTTATTTCAATAGATTCAATACGATTGCGCACTTTGCTTTCGATAATTTGAATTTCATAGGACACTTTTTGCTGAAGAGTATCTTTTTTCTCGCGCGGGACAATTTGCGTTTGGGCGTAGCCAAGGGAAATATATTTTTGCTGTAGCGCCGCAATACTGGCATTAAATACGGAAGAATTAAAAGGTTGACCCTTTTCTAAAGTAAAAAGTTGTAACAATTCATCATTATTGTACAATTCATTACCGCTAATGGTAACGCCGTCATACTGATATTGCCGACCTTCTTCAATATGGTATACCAGCTTTAAGTATTTGGTGCTGGCAATTTTCCGCTCCATATTTTTGGAAACTTTGAGCTTCCTGCGGCTCACCCGAAATAAAATTTCTTCCACGCGGATAATGCGCATATCTAAGTAGCCTTCAGAACGATAAAAAGCTTCATAAATAGCACGGTCATCTTCAATATCGCGAGCTACGTAATCTTTTGAAAAAAAGAAAATATCTGCTTTATAATTAATAGGTTGGCTTGCAAGACCACGGGCACTGAACAATTTGGTTTTGCTATAACTACTACCGATAAAATCGACACCGGTTATACGCAGCCGCTCACCTTCATTGATAAAAAAGGTGATAATAATCGAATTAGCCCTGCTTGGGTCGTTCTGAACAGCACTGCTAACTGTGGTATTAAGTGCGCCTTTATTGAAATAAGCAGCTTCAATTCGCCGTTCATCAGCACGGAGGATCGCCTGATCATAAAAACTTTCCCGTTCTTGCAACTGAATTGCTTCGTTGATTTTGTCACGGCTTAGTAGAGAACTGCGTCCTTCAAAAACAATGCGAGATATTCTTTTTTTCTCTTCGACTTCAATATACAGGCGCACTTCATTAGAGCCCATTTTTTGGTATTTTAATTCCACATTGGAAAAATATTCTAGATTAAAAGCATCGACAATGGTATTGCTAATAACATCAGGGCTTAATTCTTTGTTTAAATTATTTTGGCGTAATACTTTTATGTCTCTTTCTTGCACGTTGATAAGCCCGGAGAATACTACTTGACGAATGAGCATGCCGATAAATTCATCGGGTTCAGCAATGATTTTTCCCTCTTTTTCCTTAGGTTCCTCGTGTTGTTTTGGGGCGGCAGGTTGTTCTTGAGTTTTGTCTTGGGCTGCGATAGACCCAGGGAATATTAGCAGGAACGCAATTAGGAAACTGTAAAAAAATTGTAAACTTACATTCATATCTAAAGTTGGGCTCAAGCTTATTTGGTTCATTTCACTACGCTTTGTTGCCCATGCTGCGCGAAAATGAAAAGTTGTAGTGAATTTTGTTGCTTGATTTTCGCTTGGTTCTGCCAATTATGCTTGAGGTTGTTTTGGTTTTTTGGGCTATATTCTTTAGCATTTTTTCGCATTCTTCTTCCTGCTGAATTCAATATATAATTAAGATTTGTTTGCTATATCTTTATTGAGCAAGGTGAATAGCCAAGTGAATAAAGGGAGAATCTTAATTGTATTCTTGGCTCTTTACCCATCTTCATAAGCTATCCAGTCATAAAGAACATTTTTTCGGTCGCGTTTGAATGTTGCCAAACGCCTGCGGCTAAGAAATTTACTTAAAGACCATTCCAATAATAAGCTGGTATCTGTAATAAAATAGTCATTGTAGTGGGCCATGCCTATATCCCAAGTAATATCAAGTAATGGTGTGTTGAATTTTAGACCAAGGCCAGGGATAACCTGTAGACCATTGCGAGAAAATAAAACCTGTTTAGTGTCCTGGGGCTTGTACAAAAGGTCAATATTCAAAGACAATAAAATCGTATTATTGCGGTCTATGTACATACCAAAAGATAACTGGGTATTATCCAAATATTTTACCCAATTTGAAGAATCAGATGCTGTTATATGAATATTGCTATACGACCTTCGCCCTAAGCTATAGTCCGTTATAAAATAATCGCCTAGCAAATTGCCAAGTAAATCGGTTTGAAAATTGACCTTATCGAGTTTGAATTCTTTGCGAACAAAATCTTCGATTGGCTTGAGTACGACACTGCTGCCAAAATAGGAAAGGACTTGTGAAAATAGCTGATTTTGTTGCAAGGTTTGGTCTGCGGCCCAATTGGTACCGCCAGAGCTTAGTTGAGCTGCAACTAAGTAGCGCAATTGTTGTTCAGGCAGGGGGGGCTGCGAATACAATTTGGGGCTCCAGTTCTGTTCAGACAAATTGGCTAGGTCGCCTTGGTAGTCTATATTGATCTGAATATCTTGCCCTTGCTGATCGTAAGTATAGAGATTGAAAAATAATTTAATGTCGGGCGAGAATTGTTCAAAAGTTTCATCAAAAATAAGCTCGCCTTTACGCAGGGTTATTTGGCTACCCAGCAAGTATAATTCGCCATCATATAGCGTAATGCGGCCTTTGATACTATTTTGCTGGCTATTACTGTCATACAAAATTTGCAATTCATCGCTGGGGTTTAGTTGCGTATTAAAAATTGCACTGTTTTTTTGGGGGTAGACTAAGTAAGCAGAACGCCCAACTTTGGCACGAATATTTAGGGTAAAATCGTAATTTTCATTACTTTGATTATTTGGGTCATTTTGGCTTTCTGCTTCAATGCTGTTGTATTGCGAGCTACCTTGCATCAATAAGTGATTAAATTCGAGGTCAGTATTTAGGTTTGTTCCCTGCTCATTGCCTTCGAGAATGGCAAAGCCTTTGGTATTGGCCTCATACTTTATACCATATGCATCGTAGAAAATGGGGATTCCATTTTTACCTTCAATTTGCAAACCCAGATAGTAGCGGTTTATTTTTAGAGTTTGGTGCCTTAGATAGGCTTCTTCATAACCATTGCCGTAGATAACGCCATCGTCGACAAAGGCAATTTGGAACGGCTTGGCCATGATGATATGGCCTTCGGCTATCAGTTCCATATTTAGCGTTGGCCAATGGCTAGGGAAATAGGGTGAGCGCAAGCGAATATTTTGCAACTGCAGTGAGCCGTCGATAGCTGGGTCAAAAATATTGCCGTACAGTTTTAAGGAACCGAAAATTCGGCCTTGTTCAAATCGTACTACGGGCTCCTTCATCACCGCATCGCGTGGGATGAAAATATTGAGTAGCTTTGGGGCTATGGATAAGTTTTCAATTTGAGCTTCAATATTCCCCCGACTACTAGCCCCTTCGGCCCGAAATGAAATAGGGTATATGCGCCCAACATTCAGCCAGAATTTTTGGCTTTGAATGCCTATTTCTAAATCCTCGGAGCGGCGGCGGGTTAAATAGAGTTCGCCGACTGGCGGGCCTTCAGTTTGAACTATGCGTGGTTTTACAAACATTTCAAAACCCGGAAAAATAGATTTTACATTCACTTGGTTACGCAAATTTTTGGTGATGGCAGATATGGAGCTTTGGGCCTGATTTGTTGGTTCAGATGAGTAGAGGTGCACGGGATAGCTATAAAGTTTGCCTTGCCAACATATTAGCTCGGTATCGCTAGTCGATGCTAACTGGCTAAAGGAGTTGCGCTCCAGTGATAGAGCTAGCGAGCTCTGGTAATAATTGCCTTTACCTAGCTGGATATTATAGTTGAGCAGCCCAGCTAATTTTTGCTTTGTATAATTTTGAGTACTTTGGAAACTCACAAAACTTCTTTCTAAAAATATTTGGCCCCATTTCCCTCGGATATTGGAAAATAGCCAAAGCCCTATATCGGTTGGAATGGGAGCATCACTTCGGTTCCATAAAATTTCCGAGCCCAGTTCTAAATTGTTGCCACCGTAACTAGCGTTATCCAATTGCCATTGGCCTTGGATATTTTGGAGATCGAACGTAAATGGTTTTAAATTTTCAGCCTCATTTTTGGCCTTAACCTTTAGGGAGTTGGAGAACAGACTTTGAATATCACCATCAATCAAGCCGTTGCCTACAGCGGAAAATTTTAACATTCCTTGTTCTAAGCTGGTATAATTTTTGCCTTGGAGCAAACTAAGTAGTCGAGTAAAACGGCTAATATCCAATTGGCCATGCCCTTGGGCATGAAATTGTTGCCCTTGTGTATGGAAATTAATGGCAAGGCTCTCTTCTGCGCTATTTTGATTTTGCACTGTGCTGCCTTGAGTTATATTTAATTGGCTTGCTTTTGTGCGGAAACCTTGCAAACTAACAGAGCCTTCCCAATAGCCAACTGAGCCAATTGAGGTGTTTTTTTCTGCCTCCAAATCAAGATTTTCCTTCCAAGATGAAGGTAGAGGAAGGCTGGGAGGTTGTATTTTTGAGAATGAAATTTCGGTTTTATCGTAAGGCCTTGAGGGCTGTGGCATTGTTTTGGGGTTAGAAACTTCCGTTTTAGGTTGTATTGTTTTTTGAGTAGTTAAATCAGCTGGAACACTAGAGAAAATAAGCGATGTGGCAGGCAATATGGGAGCTAAGGGACGGATAAATACCAAACTACCTTGGCCTTGAAGCTGGCGTTGCGGTTCTAACAGCGCCAGCCGTTGGAATTGAAATTCGCCAGGTCGCAAAAAGCCGATGAATTGTAGTTCGCCACCTTGCGAAAAATATTCTCCTGCTGGGACTTCCAAACGAAATTGCGAAACATCAACTTGCCAATTGCTTTGTTGGGGGTAAAATCCTGCTGCTTTCAAGCTGAGTAAACTGTGCCCTGTAAATTGTTTTTCCGTGTCAAGGGTCTCGGTTGTGGTGCGAGTAAGGCCTCCATTTAATAGATTCAAGCGGGGCAGTGTCGGCAGGGGGATTTGCTGAAAAGCTACTTGATATTTTGAATAATCAAAATACGCATAAAGCTGATAATCGCCTTCTAACAACCAAGCTTGCTGCCGTGGTTTGCTTTTTGGTGTGTCTTTTGGCTCGATGATTTTTTGCGTTTCCATAGAGCGCGTTTGCGGAAGCAAGATTTGTTTAATGTTGTAATTTACGTCATGCTCTTGTAATTTGAGCAGCCCATTGCCATTTTTCGCAAGAATATCCCAACGAAAATTATTGTCGATTTTTAAAGTATCCCAACGCAATTTAAGGTTTTCCAAATTTATCTGCTTAGAGTCGGCCATCGCTTGGAGCAAAATTTGCTGTTGGGTATGCGCTCCTTCGACCTGCAATTCATCAAGCCAGAGTTCAAAATTTTGGCTATCATCGTTAAATAGTCGGGCATTTAGTTTAAGGAGGGAAGCATTCATACCCGGAAAAAATAATTCTGTAAAAGAAGGCAGGTCTTCGCCGAGTAAAGTCGATAGCAAAACTGGGCCATCTTTGAACTTTTTCTTTTGGTTATCCCATTTTAGGCTATTGAGTTCTAGCATGATTTGGCTTTGCTTTTTTATAGAGGCGTTCAAAGCCAAAATAGGTTGTAAATAAAAAGGCGCTGTACTGTGCTCTCTATCCAATATATTTTGCTGTAGGTTTTGGCTTGAATCGCTTGGATATAAAGGCGTGCCATAGTAAAAGGGCTCTGGATTATTTTTTGCATCAAGTGTACTGGCTGTACCGAAATGTTTACTTTTACTATGCCGAAGCTGGTTTTGGTTTAACGGAATATGAAGTTGGGCATTGGCATAATAATTTCCTTGGTCATAGGTTATTAAACTGCGCAATTGGGGCTGTGCCCAAGGTGGCAGTCCCATAGATAATTGCCGTTCTGGGCTGGTTGCATTGGCTCGTTCTTTTGAAATTTTTGTTAGCAACGATTTTACATCAAGCAAGGGCAAAGTGCTATTTTCTGGTAGACCAAAGCCAATAAAGTGGCTTTGCAAAGTATCAATCAATAAGCGTTCTTGTTGAAGACGGCGCAAAAGAAAACGGCCTCTATAGCCTATTTCTGCATGTTTCCATTGAAAATTCAGTAAACCATCGGGCAGTAGCGTATGGTAGGGTAGGCTTCCACTAAACTGCGCTTCCCAGTTTTTTTGCCAAATTCGGGAATTGTGCGCTATCAAGCCATCTAAATTACCTTCACCATTAAATGCTATGGAAATTTGTGGTAGCCAGATACTCAATTGAGCTTGGTAATCCAGCGTAAATGGATTCGATTTTTTGAATAGATTGATTTGCATTTGGCTTTGGCCAGTGATTCGGGCTTTAAACAATGGGGTTTTAGCGGCCAAGCGGTTATATGTAGGGTAGCTTAAATAATGGCCCAGAGTGAAATTATTGGCCCAGAGTTTTAAATCTACGGTTTGTTGTTTCAAAAAATATGTAAGTTGCCAATTTAGCGTGCGAATTTTTGATAGAGCTTGAAATTTGAGAGCCGTAGGCTGATATTCAATTTGAAATTCCATCGGTTGGAAGCTACCATAATCACTATGAAGTTCCGGCAATTGAAAAATCAAATAAGCTTGGCTAAGGTTATAGGCTAAGCCCCCTCGTGCATGGAGCTGCCCCCAAAAAGCCAGATTTTTTGCGTGATTATTGCGATGTATATTGCCACGAAATTTCCCTTGCAGTTCAAACAGGTAGTTTCTTGGGTTCTTTTGGGAAATTTTTGTAGTATTTTGTTCTAACTCGGAATGGCTGTCAGGAAATTTTTCTTTTTTGTACCATAAAGGTTGATAGTTCCATGGTAATATCGTAACGATGCGATTCCATAAATTCTTTAACCATGGATATTTATACAGGCTGCCAGCGAAAAATAATATTTGTTCTTGCAGGGCGGGATTTTTCCAAATATTAGACGTGTCTGGCTGGAATAAAATACGAATATCTTCACCTTCAAAAAATTGTTGCCAAAAATCAAATTCTAGCTGCAAAGAATGTATTTCAATGGGAAAAACGCGTAGTAATTGTAGGAAATCTTGCCAGATAAATTCTTGATTTTCGGTGGTTGACTGGTCATCTTCTTGGAACTTTTTGGGGAAATTCTGTAGATCATTGAGCTGGCTGGTGTAAATCTTTAGGTCTACGGCCCCTAGTGAAAGTTTTGTGATGTGCTGCAGCAGGCCCAACAATTTTAAGCTAGGTTCTATTTGTTTGTTGAATATTGGGCTTAGTGGCTCTGTCAAACTTTCGTTTTGTTGTATATTGCTTTCTAGGCTTTGTTTTGTTTGTGTATTCTTGTGTATTTTTTTGGGATAGAGCTGTTGCCACACATTATTTAACAAAGGCCATAATTCAAATCTTAGTTGCAAGTTATCTACTTGGAGATAGAGTTGAGTCAATGTTTGATAATTTTCAGGGGGCTTTTCAAGGCCGGGTTGCGCTACCGCTTTTTTGTTTTTTGGGTGGTTATGGGCGTTGATTTCTGCTATGGAACGGTGAGGCATCTGCTTTAAAAAAGCTGGCAAAAATTGCAGTTTAGATTCTCGTATATCTAGTGGCCCTTGATTGGGCACTTGGTTGGGAATATTGAGGCGAACTTGTATATCGCTTAGCTGAATTTGTTGGAGTAAATTCAACCTCAAAGAGCGAAAACGAATATGAATGTTATGTTGTTGCTCCAGCATTAAAAACACAGCTTTTAGTTCCCGCTGTATTTTGGTTTGCCATTCTTGAGTTGAAATGAGTAGCCAAAAAACTAGCAGCAAGGCACTAAAACAGCTCAATGAAAAATAGAAATAAAAACACTGACGCAAAAATAAGTAGCGGCGAAAATGGCGATAGTTTCTGCGGTAATGCTTTATTAGCTTGGAGTTACGCAATAAAAATTGCATAAGCAATAAAGGGTGTTGCAAACCAATTGCCAGTAGCTTATAGGGCCTAGTGCGATGTTTGAGCCATTTCATCATTCGCGCCTAAAATTCCTGTTCATTGGCAGATTCTGTTTGTGTTGGTAACTTTGTTGCCGATTCGGATTGTTCTTTTACGGGAGCTGCTGATATTTGATTTATTTTTTGGGGAGTTTCGGTTTGATTAATTGGTGGGCTTTTTGGTATTTCTTCCAGCCTTCCTTCAAAAGTTTTTCCTGGGATTGGTATCGAAGAATTTAAGGGGGGCTGTGTTTCTGTTGTATTTTGGGGAATTAAATTTTCAGCAGGGTTTTCGATTGGCATTTTGTTGATTTGAATTTTTGAGGGAGGCGGTTCTACTGGCTGAATTTTCCGGCTGGGTGCTAAGTTGGTTGTTGATTTGGGTGCGCCCGGTATTTGGGGATTGGCAGAATTATTTTTACTAAAATGAAAACTCAATTTCCCTTTATGCAGCCATTGAGAATTAGAATTATGTGGCGAAGCAGGCTCAAAAATGAATTGTCCAATTTTTTCCAACAGAAAGGAATTGATTTGCCAATTATAAGCTTTGAGCTGCGTCCCTGCAAAACTAACGCTGACAACTTTACCGCTGGCATCAATTTGGAAGATAACCTCTACGGTTTGCTCTTCAATACCTTGCAACATACTTGCTGGGAATTCTAGCTTAGGCATATGGAGTAGGCTGCGCTGGCTTTGCCCCAGCCATTCCAATTTCCAGCTCAAATTCCGCCCGTTATCTAAAGGGATATTTAGTAGCTGGGCTCCCGGTGGTAAAATGGGTTCTGTTGTGCTTTTCGTTTTATTGGCAATACGATCGAGAATACTACCTTGAGTAAGGCCTTGAAGATTTGGACTATTGCTTATATTGTTTGCTAAGTTATTGACTGCTTGGTTGTTTTCATCTGGGGCTGTCTGTGTAGGCTGTATTGCAGGTTTCATGTCGTCCTCTATTTTTCGGAGCCTACGGCCTGGCAGGTAATCTAAGATGTCTATTGGATTTTCAGTGCTACTTTGCTTCTTTAGCCTACTACCAGGCAAAAATTTTAAAATATCTTGCTCATAGGTCAGGAGCTTGGGAAGGATTTTTTCTGCCGTTTGCCAATCCGAGGTGTCCACAAGATTTGTGTCCATTTCTGTTGCTTCTATTTCTTGGGTTTGCAATATTTCTGGATTCTGCTCTTCTGTTAAAGTATCAACAGATATATCTTCTGTTTCAAATTCCGCTTTGGGCATATTATTTGGAACGGCTTCCCATTCTGCAATGGGTTTGGTCGCAAGCTTTCGGTTTAGCTCCGTTGGCTTTGATGGCCCTAACCAAAATTGTACAATAGGGTGCTTCTTTTTTGTGGTGGTGTTGCCAAAAAATACTTGCGCTGTAGCCGCTGGCTTTGTTGTTTGTTCTTCCACTGAAGCTGAAAATGGCAGAGTTTCAACCGTTTTTTGCATTTTGCTTTCCGTTTTTTTTACTTGGCTTGGTTGTGGGTGCATAAAGTTTTGTTGCGTTTTCCCAAAAAACAACCAAAGTACAATAAGGCCAATATGAACAAAGCTAACCGTAGCAAATATTTCAGAGCGCAAGATTTTCCCTTCCCAAAGTTTTGCTTTTGATGGTTTAAAATTGTGCTTGCTTCGCACTCACATCGAGATCGAGAGGTAGGCCCCAAGGATAGAGTATATTGCAAATGGCAATCACCCGCCCATAATCCAATTTTCGGTCAGCACGTAATCGTATGCGACTAACTTGCGAAAAAATTTGTTGTGAATTTTGCAGGTGTTCTAATTGTCGTTGCAAAGCTTGAAAAACAGTCTCTACTGAAATAGTTCCCCCCGAGTTTGATTGCGAATTGGCATTATGGTTCAATTTTGTGATAGAGCCTATTGCACTGCGCCATTCTTGGATAATACTTAAACCGTTTTGCAGTTGGATACGGTAATCCAGATCGGGGCGAACGACCAGCACTAAAATATTATCGTTTTGCTCTGCGGGAGCATTTGAGGAATTATTTGGGGGAGCCGCCGGCATAGAAGGGGGGCTAACTTCCAGACTGCGCTGGGTTGGACTATTATTAACCATAAAAAATATTAATACCAGAAACATTATATCTATTAGGGGGGTTAACATGGGCCCTCGATCGAGTAAGTTGTTTAAAAGGCTTCGTTTACGTATAGCCATTTATGCATCATTTCCGCTTTTAAGCGGCTCGTCATTATATTGCATTTTTGTCGGTAGTATTGAATTTTGTTGTGGCAGTTTGCTAAATAGCTGTTGTTTTTCCGTCTCCAAAGTTGTTTCTGGACTTTTGAGGGGCTTGGGATTTTTGCTATCATCTTCTTCCAGCCCAATTTGTGAATACTCTTCCACGTTTGTTTGTTCCATATTTGGGCCATCATTGGCATTTTTTGGGATATTTGCTGTGTTTGAGCTTTGCTTTATGCTTTCTAGGGAAGCGGATATTTGGCCAATTGAGCTGCGCATTTTTTCCAGTTGCCGTATTCGGCTGCGCTCTCGCTCAAGTTGTAATTCCGCTAGGCGAGTGGCAAAAATATTGTCTTTGGAATTTGGGGAAGTTAGAAGGCTTACGGTTTCACTATTGGAGGCGATTCCATTTATTTCTCTTCTGATTTGTTCAGACTTTTGTTGCTTGGGGGCTGGGTTTGTAATTATAGAGGTCGAGACTTGGTTTTCTGGCGTTTGTGTTTTTTGAGCTTTTGTTTGTACTTGCTTTAGTTGATTGAAATTTTCTTGCTCTTCAGGTTTTTCTCTGAGCTCTTCTTCTGTTATTGCTTCCAGAATTTCTTTAAGGGGGGGATTAGAGACTTGGTTTTCTGGATTTAGCGAGTCCTCTTGATTTTTGCTCCCATCGAAATTGAAATTAGAATTTTTCCCCTCCACCATAGGAATCGTCATGGGAATCACAATAGGTTGATTAGATTTGTATTCTGGCATAGGCTTTAGCTGGTCATTTTTGGGCGAAGGATTTTGATTTGATTTCAAGCTAGTATTTGGGGTTGGAGTTTGGAATATTTGAGCAACGGCCAATTGTTCTGTTGCCAATTTTATTTGCTCTGCTTGTTCTTTGTCCTTGAGAATTGCATTTTCAATTTTTTCTTCCTGTTGATCGGATATTATCGGTGCTTGTTGGGCATTCTGGTTGATTTCCTGTTTTTGTATTGGTGTTTGTTTTTCAGACAATGCCGATGATGAAGGTACTCGCATTTCCTCTTCGATTTTATTAGGTTTTGGAAAATTTTCTTGAAAATTATGAGAACCCCTAAACTGATCTGGGTTTCCGTTAATCGTAGAATATTGCACAGAGTGCGTTGGAGTTGCATGTTTAGGTATTTGCTTGGCAGGTAGAACATTAGCCGAAGAAAGTATTTGGGAAGGTATTTGAGTTTGTTGTTCTAAAGCCCGATTTTGATGCATAAACAGCAATATATCATGGCCAATTTGTTCTAGTGTTGCCACGCGCTGGGCACTAGAATTTAAGAATAATTGTTGACCAATAATTGCTGGAATAGCAACAATTAAACCACCTGCAGTGGTTACCAACGCCTGGGAAATACCTTGGGCTAGCTGGGTATTTTGTTCAAGGGCCCCATTTTGAAAGGCATAAATCATTCCTGTAACGGTACCTAGCAAACCTAAAAGGGTTGATACATTGGCAATTAAGTGGAACAAACTGCAGTGTTTTTCGAGCCGCTGGCCTAATTCCTCAATACCAATTTCTAGCCACTGCTCCAGACGGTGGATTTGATTATCAGTGGGAGGTGCGATTATTTCAAACCAAGTTCTGGCCTCGCTAGCTTCAACTTGTGGCGTGTATAATGAAAAAGTATCATGCTTGATGAAGTAAAAGCTTTTTCGCAATAAAATTGCTTCAGGTCCGTACTCGGTTTCCAAAAGTAGGCCTAGTTCTTTGAGCTGGCCATCTTTGAGTAGCAAGCGTATTTGCTCTGGTAATTTGTGATTGTGCCATCGCCAACTTTTTAGTAATAGTAGTTTTTCTATTATCAAGCTAAGCGAACAGATAGAAAGCAGCAATAATAAAGCAAAAAAAGGCGCATTGAGAATCCAGAATTGGGGATTATCAGTGAGGGTAGGTATCATTGAATTATTGAGCAGGAATTGGAACTAGAGTTTCGTCCAATAAAATATTTGTCGTTGCGGGTAGAATACGCTTATTTGCATCGAGTAAGCGAGAAGCTTTGCCTTGCTGTTTTTGTTCATTCAGTATTTGGTTTGTTGCAGTAGGCCTTTGGGTTTGTTCATCAAGAAGACTTATATCGTACCAATCCAGCGAGCTATCACGCGTTTGGAGATACCGATTATTGCGATCGTAAAGCGGTAGATTCGGTAAACTAAGGCGATCGTTTTGTCTAACAGCACTGGGAGGTAGACTCACCTGAAAACTATAATTGAGGCTTGCGTTATTTTGGCTATCTTGAGCATCATTTGGTTGTAGGCTCCCTGCTAGAAGCAATAGTAAGCCTGCACTTGTAATGATGGTCCAACGAGACTTATGTGAAAAATATTTAGTTTGCATGATTCTATTCTAGCAAGATATTTTGCCGGGGACAATTCAAAACAGCCGAGAAATTTATAAGCTGCTACCTTGTATCATTATTTTATTTTCAGTATAGTATATACTCTTGAAATAACGGTATCTTGGCGGATTTTGCTGAGATATTTGTGGGGGTCCTAAAAATGGATAAAGATACTAAAATAAAAATTATTACTGAATACGGTAAAAATGCCTTAGATACAGGTTCTGCTGAAGTCCAAATAGCCTTGTTGACATACCGGATCAATGAGTTGCAAGAGCATTTTGCCCAACACAAAAAGGATCATGCCTCTCGCAGGGGACTACTAAAAATGGTTGGTGATCGGCGCCGTTTGCTGCGCTATTTAGAACGGAATAATTTAAAGAGCTACCGCGAATTACTCAAAAAACTCGGTTTGCGTCGCTAACACAATTTTTTTGAGTAGTATGAGTTTTCCCAATATATCAATTATATATATTGCGAAAGCTGTAACTCGGGATATTCAATGACGATTCGCTTACCGGCTGTGGGTAAGCTGGCTAAAAAATATTTGAAAGTTCGCAATCTTTAGCCTCCCGATTTGAAGCATTGAAAACGTAAGGTGTATCGCATTTTACTTTTGTTGTGGGTGGTTCTGAAGGTCTAAGCCCAATAGTTTTAAAACGAGCAAATATGCAATTAGCATTTTCGCCATTGACCTTTCCACACCGGCTTTTTCGTTTAATTCTTTGCGAGCAAATTTATCGCTGCCTAAAAATTCATAGCGGACAAATTTACCAAAAATGAAAATTGTTTAATACTATTTTTATCCTTAAGACAGATAATGAGATAATAAAAAAAGTTTTCTTTATTTTTAGATTATGCTATAGTCTGCGATTCACTAAAGTACATACTTGAAAATGAGTGAATGATTTTTATAAATTCAAAATATTTGGTTAGGAAGTCATAATTTATGACAAATAAATATATTTTTACATCGGAATCGGTGAGCGAAGGACACCCGGATAAAGTTGCCGATCAAATTTCTGATGCAATTTTAGATGCGTCTTTGGCTAGTGATGCTGACAGTCGTGTTGCCTGCGAAACATATACGACTACAGGTATGGTTCTCGTTGGTGGAGAAATTACTACGAATACTTATGTTGATATTCAAAGTTTGGCGCGCAAAGTGGTAAAGGATATTGGCTACACTAAGTCGGAATACGGTTTAGACTGGGAGTCGATGGCGGTTATCAATGTGATTCATTCTCAATCACCGGATATAGCCCAAGGTGTTTCTGGTAGTAGCGGGCTCTATGATGGTAAGCAAGGAGCAGGCGACCAAGGTATGATGTTTGGTTATGCTTGTCGTGAAACACCAGAATTAATGCCTGCGCCAATTCTTTATTCCCATAAGTTACTACAAAAAGCCGCAGAGCTACGTAAAAATGGTCAGTTATCTTGGCTGCGTCCAGATGCCAAAAGCCAAGTGTCCTTGGAATATGAAAATGGAAAACCTATACGTGTTGATTCTGTCGTAATGTCGCATCAACACGATGAAGAAATTGAGCACGATCAAATTTCTAAAGTTTTAAAAAAAGAAGTGATTAGAGCCGTTTTGGGGCCAAGTGGTTTGTTAGATGATCAAACGAAATTCTATATCAATCCTACAGGGCGTTTTGTGATTGGTGGGCCTCATGGTGATGCTGGGTTGACTGGGCGCAAAATTATTGTTGATACATATGGTGGTATGGGGAGGCATGGCGGCGGTGCTTTTTCCGGAAAAGACCCTTCTAAAGTTGATCGGTCTGCGGCTTATATGGCTCGTTATATTGCCAAGCATGTTGTTGCTGCTGAACTGGCCGATCGTTGTGAAGTTGAGCTATCTTATGCGATTGGTGTACCTTTTCCAATTTCGGTAACGGTTACTACATTTGATACTGGCAAAGCTTCGGAAGAGCGCATTAGTGGTGCACTGCAAAAAGTGTTTGATTTGAGCCCTGGGGGCATTATTCGTACACTGAATTTGAAACGCCCTATTTATGGACTGACTTCTAGTTATGGGCATTTTGGTCGCGATGAATTTCCATGGGAAAAAATAGATAAAATTGCTGAATTGCAAAAAGCCGTTGGTTAAGTAGGGCTAAACTTTTTGTTTTCGTGGAATTGGTAATTTAATTATATCTGTGAGGAAATATGTCAGGTCATAGTAAATGGTCTACTATCAAACACAAAAAAGGTGCAGTCGATGCTAAGCGTGGTAAACTGTTTACAAAACTGATTAAGGAAATTACCGTTGCAGCACGCATTGGGGGAGGCGATGCCGAAAGTAATCCACGGTTGCGTGCTGCTTTAATTAAAGCACGCAGTTCTAATATGCCAAAAGACAATATTGACCGGGCGATAAAAAAAGGCTCTGGTGAATTGGAAGGTGAAGAATATTTAGAATTGCAATATGAAGCTTATGCCCCGGGCGGTGTTGGACTTTTGATAGAAGCTTTGACCGAGAGTAAAAACCGTACTGCTGCGGATATACGTTCAATCTTAAATAAAGGGAATGGTTCTTTGACAACGGCTGGAGCTGTGTCTTTTCAATTTCATCGCAAGGGTGTTATTGCTTTTGATGTGGAACAAATTGATTTTGAACAGTTGTTTGAAATAGCGTTGGAATCTGGGGCTGAAGATGTTCTTGATTCTGGTGAAGTCCATACAGCGACTTTTGATTTTGAAAATGTTTTGAAAGCTCTGGAAGAAAAAGGGTTTTCCCATCTTTTTGCTGAAATTCAATGGGTAGCCGAAAACTGCTTGACATTAGGTACGGAAGAAACCAAAAAAGTTTTAAATTTAATTGAGCATTTAGAAGACTGCGATGACGTTCAGAGTGTCGCTAGCAATCTCTATATTCCTAGCGAATTTAATTTTAATTGATTTTGCTTTGATTTTCTTTTAAGAGAGAAGCTCTTCGATTTCTTTTTGGGCGGCTGTTTTTTCTTGTACACCCGTTTTCTTTATCGCTTTGCGAACAATAGAATCCAGTTTTTTGGCGGGAAAAGCAGATTTTATTTCTTCAATCAGTTCTAATATTTCAATGCTATGACTGATATTATAAATCTTTAACTCATCGTGAAAAAACAAAGATTCTAGCTGATCGATATACTCCCCCACACTGCGGGAAGGGCCTCCCATTTCTTTTGAAGTTTTCCGTTCTAAAACTTCTTCTTTTTTTCTGGCTTTTTTTACTTCGCGATCGCGCTTTTCGAGCTCTGTTCTTCTCATTATTTACCTCCTAAATCCTGTCTGCTCAAAAGTATAAAATTTTTATTTATCTTTGTAATGCTCTTGAATTTGCTCAATGATAGGATAAATTTCAAAAAATATATCGACAACTTCAGGGTCAAATTTTGTACTGGAGCAGTTTTTGATCTCTGTTATCACATCTTCTTTGGACCATGAATTTTTATATACTCGTGCAGAAGAAAGCGCATCAAAAACATCGCATAATGATACAATTCGGGCTTCGAGCGGGATTTCTTCTTTTTTCAATCCTTTGTTTTTCCCGTTTTTATCTAGGGCTAATGGTCTCCAAGTATTCTCATCTACCCAACCTGGGTAGCCTGTTCCGTCCCAATTTTCATGATGGCGCAAGACAATATCCCTTGCCACAATATCTAATCGAGATTCTTTATTGCGGAATAATTCTGCTCCTATAATCGTGTGGGCTTGCATCACACGGAATTCTTCAACGGTAAAACGGGCAGGTTTTTTGAGGATAGTGTCTGAAACACCCACTTTTCCCACATCGTGCAACATTGCTGCCATGCGCAAATTATCACAATTATGCAGTATATCATCTAAACTGAAATCTCTGTGTCTGGCCCAAACCTTATAGATTTCTACGGCAAATGTCGCCACACGGTTTACGTGAGGCCCCGTCTCCTTTGGGTCGCGCAAACTGGCCATGTTAATCATTCGCATTAACATAGCACGAGTCATTTTGGCACGCTGTAAGGCTATTGTTGCTACCGCTGCATAGTGGCTCAAAAACGATTCATCATTTTTATGGAACGCAATGGTCTCCTGCGTTTTCTCATCTTTGGCATTGATCAATTGCAATACACCCAAAATTTCATTCTGGTTGGTTATTAGCGGGAAGCAAATACTGGATTTTGTGTAGTAGCCTGTATCTTTGTCAAAACGGCTGCTAAAACTATAGGGAGCATTAGCGGGGATATTGTACATATCTTGAATATTTACTATTACCCCTCTGTTGGCTACATAGCCAGAAATCGTTTTGTCATTGATTTCTAACGATATATTTAAATATTTGGGCCGTTGGTTTTCTGATTGATTTTTGTCTAGTGTCTCATTTTGCGCACTACGAATCACAAGCGAACTATCTTTTACTGTATAAATAGAACCAGCATCGGCATTTACTGCTTTTCTGGCTTCATATAGGACCTGATCAAGCAGAAACTCTATGTCTTGCGTCCTATTTAATTTTTGATCAATTTCCAAAATCAGCTTTAATTTTTTATCTGCAGTCATTTTTTACAATTCCTTATTTTAAAATAACAGTTATATTAGCAAATTATGAAAATGCTGGGTAAATTTTATTAAAAAAATCAAATATTTTCAAGAGAGCATGATATTGAGTTAGCAGACAAAATCAATAAAAAACGGTAGAATCGATTCTACAAAATTTGTACAGAAGGAAATTTTTGAATGAAGATAATGCTTTTAGGTACGCCTGGTTCTGGTAAGGGAACTTTGGCACAAAGCCTTAGTATCAAAATTGGTATTCCCCATATTTCTACTGGTGATATATTTCGCATTGCTATTCGGAATGAAACGCAGCTAGGGCTGGAAGTGAAAGCGATACTAGCTAATGGAGGATTAGTTCCCGATGAATTGACTTGTAATATAGTTTTTGAACGTTTGGCAAATTTGGAGACTCAAGGTTTTATTTTAGATGGTTTTCCGCGAACAATACCTCAAGCGCAAGCGTTTGATCAAAAAATAGCATTAGATGCCGTTGTTCTTTTGGAATTAGATGAAGCAAGTAATATTAAGCGTTTGACCGAGCGTATGATTTGTCCCGGTTGTGGGGAAGTTTACCATTTGGAATTTCGTCCGCCCAAAGTAAAAGGTGCCTGCGATAAATGTGATGCGATACCGGCTCAGCGGCCAGATGACCATATTGATGTGGTATATAAACGCTTGGCAGAATATCATAGCCAAACAGAACCTTTGATCGAACATTATCATGCTAAGCAGAAAATTACTCGGTTTAATGCCCTGCAAAATCCGGAAGTTTTACTCTGTGAAGTGCAAAGTTTTTTGCAGAAACGATAAATTTATTAGTTTAAGCCATTAATAAATTTATATGAGGGGAAACTTGTCCAATACGGCTAGTGATAAGCTACTGCGGCAGGATTTACAAACACAACTCAATGCTTGCCTAATTCGCTTGGAACATGATATTAGTCAGCGGCTGGGGCAGTGTACTCTACAGAGATTGGAACATAATGGTTTGGATTTGTTGCGTAGTGGCAAAGATCTACTGCTTGAGTTCGTAAATCAGGTTCATTTAGCCTTTCGCTTTGAAGAAGAAAGTTACTCGCTTGAGTTTCAATGGCAAGCCCATGACTATCGCAATGCTGACCGTCCGAGCTACGTTCGAGATGGTTATATTTATTTGCACTTATCAGAACGCAATATTCTCCGGCGCTTCCTGCGGCAAAAAACTTGCTATAAAGCTATGTTGGAGTTGTTGGCAGACCATATTGTCCGCTATATAGAGAAGGTCTATTATCGGATAGAGCAACACTGGCAAGAGTTTCAGAGCCATTTTATGGTGTTGGCAGAGCACTCTGAAGATATAATAGAGAGCTATGGGCCAGTTGAAGAAGCCTACAATGTTTCTCTTGATACCGGGCGTATAGAAAACCCTTCAATGGTTGAGAGTCCAGAGAATACCGCCAGCCAAATTGCCCAGCGGCACCGTCGTATTAAACAGTTGCAGACAATTGCTAGGAACTTCTGGCAGGATAACTTTGCCTACGCTTTGGCTTTATTGCGCCTCGATTTGCCCAATTGGGAGAATAAGGCGCAAAGGTCAAGATTAGATATCTCAGATAATCAAGGGGCCAAGGAACCGACTATTGTTTTTAAGCCTTGTTATATAACGCTTTTAAAAGAACTGGAGCTGCGTTGTAATTTAGTCTCACAACGCCAAGATTTGTTTGAGCGTTTGCGCAAGATTTTGGAACAGAGTTTTCATGATTTTCCGCTGGAGACTGCCCATAATAGCCATAGCGAAGTGCGATATGCTGAATATTTGGGCGAGGATATTCGTCCTGATGAGTGGCTCGAACTCCATTTGTGGAATGCTACGGATATATGGTTACAGCAGTGGGCTAATTTGAATGAACAATCATTGATTGGTTTATCGCAGCAGGTGCGTGATTTTTTTAGTCGGGTGGAAAAGATTACTCGTTTCCAGTGGTTTGGCAATGGCGTTGCTATGGCTGTTGGGGGTGTTAGTCGTTTGGTGTCCAGAAGCTTTGCTAAGGCAGGCAAGAAGCAGAGTTTAGCTGCCATATTCAGTGGAAAAGAGCTAACGGAACAACAAGGTAATATTGCGATTGCCGAGCTGCTACAGCAATCTGTGGATAGCTTGAACCCGCTCAATCAATTTGGCCCTAATCGGGGCTATGAACTCCGCCTATTATTGGAGTTATTGCACAGGGCTGAACTGGCTTTGCACTATCAACGAAAGCTTAGTGCAAAGCATTATGCCCTACTCAATCGTTTACCTCGGCTGCGCCGAGAGCTGTTGCGGTTTTGCCAAAAGCCATCTTATAGCCAATCTGGCATACAAATCACCGCTTTTTATCGCACTGTCTCCAAACGGAGCGAAACATTCTTGCGTGTAGAGAAGATTTTAAAAGACTTTTGTAGCAATTATAGTTTGCAGAAACTGTAAGCTATGGGTATGGAAATATAGGGTTTACAAATTTGAACAAGGTCCAACTTTGTTGTTGCAGCTTTTACACTCATTCTTTAGTCAATCCAGTAAACTGTGCAGCTTGATCTGTGCTAAGACCAAGCGCCCACCGAACGAATGGGAATCTCCAAACAAAGCCCAACCGAAATAACTATTTGGGATTGATTGCCTTACCTTACTGACTATTTATTGTATGGCTAGCAATCCACTACCCACTTGGTAGTGGATTGCTAGCCATAGTACCCACCAAAAAGGCAAGCAAGGCTTGGCCAAAGTTTATCTTGTTACAAAAAATTCTTGTTAGTTATTAAGAAATTCTCTTGTTAGGCATTAAGAGACTCTCTTAATGGTTATGGCAACCTTTGGTAAATTCTTATTGACATTGGCTTGCTTATTTTTATGGTTTTTAGTGCCTTGCTATGATATAGCTTTCCGCCTTGGATCAAGGCCTTGATCTAAGGCGGAAAGATGTATTGCACCAATGCGGAACAATACTTTATACCAAGGCTATAATTGGTAAAAGCAGCCTTGATAAAAAAACTTACCAAGGCTGCTTTTGGCCAACCAAGCATTGCTTACAGCAACAACCAAACCTTACTTAAAATTAAAAACTTGAATAGCATTGTTTAGGTCTTCTGCGCTACCACCTGCAAAGCCTGCTGCTGCTTCCAGGTTGTATGCACCATTATTATCACTTTTACCCCCCTTAACCAGTCCCTTAACCAGTATAGCATTGGCTTTGGCTTTTAAATTACCACTTAAAGTAATTGTTAAGCCTGTTGCACTTGCGTAAGAACCTGTGGCTCTGTTTGCACCTACAGTTGAGTGCCGTGGTAATGTGAATCTATTACTACTACCATCACCGGATACAAGCGTCAATTTGCTAAAGTCCCATCCTGCAACTGCTCTCGGTAACTTGACACCTACAATCAATAACTGGCCACTACTAGCAAAGTAGTTTACGGCGGTGATGCTGGCTACATACCCCCTAACGGTAATCGGGTTATTGCTTGTGTCTTCTGCGCTACCACCTGCAAAGCCTGCTGCTGCTTCCAGGTTATATGCACCATTAGCATCACGAACACCACCCTTAACCAGTATCTTCTCGGCTTCCGCTTTTACACTACCGCTTAAAATCATCCTTAAGTAGATTGTACCTGCACGAGAACCTGTGGCTGTGTTTTCACCTGCAGTTGAGTGCCGGGGTAATGTGTATCTCTTACTACCATCACCGGATACAAGCGTCAATTTGCTAAAGTCCCATCCTGCAACTGCTCTCGGTAACTTGATACCACTAATATATAACTGGCCTGTATTAGCATAGTAGGTTGCACTGGTAATTGTGGGTGCGGGGTTTCCACTAACGGCCAAGGCTTTGGCTGTATCTAAACCCGCCCAAGTACCAGTGCTAGTAAGCAACCCATCTTTTAGACCATTGCTATCCATACCTGTCTTGCCATTCAGAGTAGCTTTATGTTGATCGGTAAGGTAAAGCCAAAGCGCTGTGCCATCGCTTTTCATGCGGTACTTACCTTTTACAAGACCGCTACTATCTGCCCCAGTGGCTGTGCCATCTGCAGTATAAGAATTTAAGGCTAAGCCATCTACCGTGATAGTTTGGATTTGGGCTTGGGTCGCAGTTGTAGCACTTAAGTGAGTACCTTGTAAAGTTAGCAGAGCCGTGCCAACATGGTAGCTTGCACCGGTAATTGCGGCTTTAGGCGACTGCTCTTCAGCTTGTTCGGCTTGCTTAGGCAACTGCTTATCTTCAGTTTCGGTCTTAGACTGCTGATCTTCGGCTTGCTTAGGCAACTGCTTATCGGGTACATTACTAACGTCCAAGTCTTTAGGTGTATTTAAACCCGCCCAAGTACCAGTGCTAGTAAGCAACCCTTTTTTTAGACCATCGTTATTCATACCGGGCTTGCCATTCAGAGTAGCTTTATGTTGATCGGTAAGTTTCAGCCAAAGCGCTGTGCCATCGCTATGCAGGCGGTACTTACCTTTTGCAAGACCGCTACTATTTACCCCAGTGGGTTTGGCATCTGCAGAATAGGAACTGAAGTCTACGCCATATACTTTGATGGTTTGGATTTGCGCTTCTGTAGGACTTAAGTCAGTACCTTGTACGGTTAACAGAGCCGTAGCAAAGTCGTAGATGGCCTTATTAATAGTCGGCCCAGACGGCCCAGAAGATCGATCATCGTCATCGGGTGGGGCGCAGGCCAAGGCCATAAAGGCCAGTAGCAATGCTAATGGCAATAAAAATAGTTTGAGCTTATACATAAGCAATACCTCCAAAAATGGGTAAAGATTAACCAACCCATACGGGCTAGTGTACAGCGCCCCATTTTGCTAGGGGGGTGTTGCGTCAAGGCCCATATAAGATTTTTGTAAGTTTTTTTACAAGTTTTTTTGTGTTAGGGTACTTTTTTTGTATTAGTGTTGTTTTTTAGTGTTGGTTGGGGGTTCAAAATCCATGCCAATCCATTTGCATTCCATATTATCGGAATCTATGAACCATCAAAGCAACCAATCCATAGTTATAGACGCAACAAGTCGATAATTATGGACCGACCTAGTCCATAATTGTTACTTTTCAAAAGTACATAATTAGGGCATGGTTTGGTTTTTATTGTGAAGGTTTGGGGGGTGGATTATCAAGCCCCGCATTTAAGCATAAAGCCCATGGGGGATACAGGTGCTTTGCCTAATTTAATAGCAGGAAATACGAAAGACATACATATTTTATTTTATGATATTTCAGAAGATGGTTACGATGGCAATAAAGAAAGGGTTGTTGGTTATTTTAATTCTAGCGATAATAAGATAAAAGCTGGTAATAGTAATCAAAAGTTAGTTTTAAATCTTGACTTACTGTATTATTCTAATATTAAAAATAAAGAGTTTTTTTACTCTGTAGTTATTCACGAGCTACAGCATATGATCGAGTTTTATCGAAAGACATTGCTTAAAGTTAAAGATGCCAACAAGAAAACTGAATATTGATTAAATTAAATGATTTCTCAGATGGCTGTTGATTTAGTTTGTTATTAGTTGTATGATGATGCTCTTAGTTGTTATAATTCTATTAGTACCTTTGGTGAATTTTTATTTTTTATTGGTTCTGTTTATATTTTTTATTGGTTTTGAGCTGTACTTCATATATTACAGTAACTGGCAAAGTTGGTATTCGAGGGAATGAACCTTTTGCTTATCTAAGCATTGCCAGTGAAGAATCTGAATATGAAATAAAAGGGTCATTAGCCACCAAAATTGAAAATAATTTACAAGGCCAAACTATAACTGTAAAAATAAATAAAAGAATTTATATTTCATTGATTCAATAAACTTATATCTATGAGATTGCGCCATGCTTAATGAATGGAAAACACCAATAAAAAAATTATCTGCCAGAATCTTTGATACTTGGAGGCGACTTTGACCCGGTAAAAATTGAGAATCAAATTACAGAATTAGAAACGATTACCAACGATCCTAATTTTTGGAATCAGCCAAGTCAGGCTGAAAATATCTTTAGTAAGTTGAAAAATCTGCGTGAACGTTACCAAAGCTGGCAAAATTTAATTTCCCAAACAGAAGATTTAAATATTCTGTTAGATATGGCAATAGAAGAAAATGATGAATCCCAAGAAGCGGAAATTAAAAATATATTTTCTGAATTAGAAGAACGCTATGATATTCTTTCTACTGTAGTGTTAATGGGTGAAGAAGGGGATATTCTTGCAGCCTTTTTAACTATTCATTCTGGTGCTGGTGGTACGGAAGCTTGCGATTGGGCTTCCATGCTCTACCGTATGTATAGCCGTTGGGTTGAACAACATGGCTTCAAGTTGAGCTTGATTGATCACCAAGTAGCTGAAGGTGGCATTAAATCTATAACAGTTCAAATTGACGGAGAATATGTGGCAGGAATGCTCAAAAGTGAAAATGGAATTCATCGTCTTGTACGAATTTCGCCCTTTGATTCTAACGCTCGCCGCCATACTTCTTTTGCATCGGTTTACGTTTCTCCCGTGCTCGATGATTCGATTGATATTGAAATTGCAGCAGAAGATTTGCGTATTGATACCTACCGTGCTGGTGGTGCGGGTGGCCAGCATGTAAACAAAACCGATAGTGCAGTACGCATTACTCATTTCCCTTCAAGAATTGTCGTGCAATGTCAAAATGAACGTAGTCAACATAAAAATAAAGATATGGCTATGAAAATGCTGCGTTCGCGCGTTTACGAATATCGCCGTTTACAGCAAGAAGAAGAACGCCAAAAAAATGCTGCAGAAAAAAAGGATATTGGCTGGGGCTCGCAAATTCGCAGTTATGTTTTTCAACCATATACCATGGTCAAAGATTTGCGTACTCGCTATGAAACCGGCAACATTCAAGCGGTTATGGA
The DNA here is from genome assembly GCA_965225855.1 of Spirochaetia bacterium. GTDB lineage: Bacteria > Spirochaetota > Spirochaetia > SP-2023 > SP-2023 > Haliotispira. Next base: position 120,449 of record CBDDCK010000001.1, read on the forward strand.
CGGGGCCATTGATCCTTTTATCCAGTCTTACTTGCGTTGGGTTGCCGAGCAGTTTCATTCAAATACATGAACCAAAACTTTTCTATTTTTTTATTGCAGGTTTTATTGGTTATAAACTTAATCATGATGCCTGCAGCTCTCATCGCTCAAAGTAAAGATACCGAATTACCCAATATCAATATTGGTAAAACCAAATGGAAAGTTTTATTCCAAAGCTTTGCCAATGAATTAAAAGGCCCTTACAGTAACCAAATTGCAAAGATTATGCCCTTTTTAGCGAAATCTTTGGCTAAGTTCGATCGGCATGTTTTAGCAGAAAATACCAAAAACAATCTACGGGAACATGCCATTCAAAAAGAGCTATATCAACATTATGAAGCTTATAATAACTTGATTGATAAGCGCGATCGTCAAGTGATTAATGCTACACTAAAAAGCCGTTCCCGCTTTCATCAAATTACTGCTGAAGGAAATGATGAGAGGGAAATCAACAAAAAAAGCCGTTTAATAAAACGTATCCAGAATATAAAAAGGAACTCAATAGCTGTTCCCAACTCTTTACCATTAGAATTTGTGGATAAAAGTACCCAGCCTTACGAAGCACCCGGCATTGTTCTGCTGAAAGAAGATTTTGATATGATACTCTGGGGTGAATCTCGCGGTAGTAATAATGTTTTTGAAGTAAAGATTTGGGCTTATATTGCCAACTCTAAAAGTAAAAAACTCCTCTGGAAAGGAATTATTGGGGCAAGTAACTATCAACAATCCTTAGAGATGATTCGAGCCAGAGCATCATCACTATTATTAGGACGACTTTGGGCAGCATTAAAAATTGATATAGACACCAGTAATAATTCCGATGCCAAAATTTACTTAGATGGAAAGCTGGAAGGTGAAAATAGTTTAGTGGTTTATGGTTTGCAGCCAAAACAAACATATGAATTAGAAATCATTGCCAACGGTTTACAGGGAAAGCATTTGTTTTTGGAATTGGAGCCGGGTAAGTTAAACCATTTTCAATTTAAGCTAGATATTGAAGTCCCAGAACAATATATCCATGTTGATGCTTCGAGCTCTGCAGACGTCTACTTAGGAGTACGCTACTTGGGAATTACACCATTAAAGGTGCGTGTACCGGCTTATGAAACCTTGTTGATTCTAGTTGCCGAAGGAAAAAGCACTATTAATTACAATTTGAATAAGCAACAAACCGATGATTTATTTTTTGAAATGGAAGTAGCACCTAAATTGACCTTGCAACAACAACATAGGAAATTAAGGACTCGCTTTTATTGGTCCAGTGCCTTATTTACATTATCTTTGGCTGTGCCATTAATTGCATCGGGTATTGGTTATGTAAACTATGGTCTATATATAAATAACAAAAACAATATTGATAGCATTGATTACCAACAAGCTATGTATATTGCTAGTGGCATAGCTATAGCCGGTGGAGTTCTTAGTGGCATATTATTAGGCTTAAATATCGCAGACTTCATACGCTATACAAAAGCTTCCAAAGCCTTAGCTACCACAGAATTTACCCCGCGCAAAGTTTTACCAGAGGAAGCCAAAGTAAAAAAAGAAAAAACAAAATATTATAGAAAAAACTGATCGAATACAATCTGAACAAGCAGAGATAGATAATACCAAGTAATTTATTAAATAGTTTTATTCCGTAAATATCATATAAATAAACTGAATATATCTAATAATTGTTATTTCTATTATTTATAATGAATATGATTTATTATCAAAATTATATTAAAGTAGTCAAAATATTTTCCAAAAAATATTGAACAATATAGTTGAATACAATACAGAATGTTGGAAATATAATCTTATGAAATATATGAATACATTATATACCAATGATAATTTATTTATATTATATGGAATGAATACTAATTCTGTAGACTTGATTTATCTCGATCCACCATTTAATAGTAAGACAATTTATTCTGCACCAATAGGTTCAAAATCTGCTGGAATTAGTTTTAAGGACATGTGGACTTGGGAAGATGTAAATGAATCCTATTTAGATAAATTAGTAGAACAATATGCTTCATTAGTGCAATATATCCAATCCATACAAATAATTCACTCTAAAGCCATGATGGCCTATATAACTTTTATGACTCAAAGAATTATAGAATTATATAGGATATTGAAAGATACCGGTAGCATCTATCTACATGTAGACCCTACAGCTAGCCACTATCTAAAAATAGTATTAGACCAAATATTTGGTAAACATAATTTTCGCAATGAAATAGTTTGGTGTTATCGAGGTGCAAGTTACGCCAAAAAGGACTTTGGCAAACGGCATGACATTATCTATAGATACTCTAAAAGCAATACTTATATCTTTAATTTAGATTCCGTAAGGGAACCTTATGCCGAGACTACCAAACAAAGGTTTCAACATTATATAGGAAATAAACGAAAAACTGGTAATTTTGGCATACAAACATTAAATCCATTGGGCAAACAACCCGATGATTGGTGGCCAATACAACCGTTAGCCCCATCATCAAAAGAACGTACCGGCTATCCCACCCAAAAACCTTTAGCTTTGCTACATAAAATCATCAAAGCCAGTAGTAATGAAGATGATATTGTGCTGGACCCTTTTTGTGGCTGTGCTACTACTTGTGTTGCTGCCGAACAATTACATAGAAAATGGATAGGTATTGATATAGAAGAAAAGGCAACCGATATACTTATCGATCGGCTTAGTGATCAATCAGGGTTGTTTAAAAATTTCATTCATAGAGTGGATATTCCGAAAAGAACCGACTTACAACAACAAGCCATAACCATAACTATAAAAGAGCAACTTTATAAACAGCAACACAGTAAGTGCAAAGCTTGTAATACCGAGTTTGAAATAAGAAATTTGGAAGTTGATCATATTATACCCAGAGCCAAAGGTGGCGGTAATTATTACGAAAACTATCAATTACTTTGTAGTAGCTGTAATGGTATTAAAGGCAATCGGCCTATGGAATACCTACGAATGAAGTTAAAAGCAAAAGAACAAATACTAAGAAAAACAATTCGATTTGGCGATTGATACTTTATTATCTAGTACAAAATCTACTGCTCCAAATTTTATTCAATAAGCATAAATAGATAACCCTAACTATAATAAATTAAATTACCATTTTATTTATATGATATAAACAAAATGGTAGATACTATAAAAACAAATATGAATATAATAATTTACAATAGACGAATTAAATTCTTATAAAAATAAATAAATTGTTTATCTCTAACTTAAAGATAGTTATCTCTACTGGCAAACTTTAATAAAAATCGAGGCATAGGCTGTTTCTTCCCTCGAACATTTATGGAAAGACCTAGTTTTTTGAATATTGGAATGCGATAAGTTTCTACAAACTCTATTAAACTACCGTCAGGGTCTTCCAAATAGGCGAAACGTCCAGATGCAGTCTTTCCGATTGCAAACCCATCTTCAGTATCTACCGTAAAGGCAAAACCTAAATTACTACAATAATCCTTTAAATCAGGCATATTCATAACATCAAAACCTAAATGGATTAAGCCGGGGTCTCCCCAATAGCGGTTATTATATAAGTGGCGCTCGGTATCTAAGCCCAGGCCTTGTTTTACGGTATCACTAAATGGCTTATCTGTAACTTCAATTAACTCAATTTCACCAGTTCCAAACAGTTCAGCATATAAACCAGATTCGGGTATTGCTCGTTTCAACATCACTCTACGAAACTTGCCCCTATTATCTTTGTTTAAACTGTGGAAACCAAACCAATCTTGCCATTCATCTTGTCTATCTTGGACAACATGACTATAACCCAACACACTACGATAAAAGTTTAAGGAACGTTCCATATCCGTAACCCCTACCATCACACCACAAACCCCAGCACAAAATGGTTGTTTACTTTCACGCAAGGTTTTAGATTTATCCTCAACCAATTGAAAGTATGTACCAAATACGGCAAAGTAACAACAGAGTTCGCCGGTAGGTCGTTCGGTTATGTCTCCAATTAGTTCCAAACTTGGTTCAGGGTTTGCTCGCAAGGTAGCCACAATTTGTTCTATCCCCTGGCAACGCAATTTGCAGACCAAAAAACCGATACTTTGTAAGCTCATATTGCTAGGTTGCGGTAGCGGGGTACGGCTAATATGTTGCCAAATTTCCAAACCACTGCCACCATGTGAATTTAATACCAATGCAGCATCTCTTTGACAAACTTGCCCACCAGTGTAATGGCTCATAAAAGTGGCTTGGTTTTTATCATTAAAAATTACGGTGCGGAAACCCAATACATTGGCAAACCAATCTAAAGCATTTTTTTTATCTTGAACGCCCAAACCTAATTGTTGAATCGCATTAATCATAATTTCCCCTAAATGGAAAGTATTTTATTGTGCACGGATTTTAATTATTTTAAGTTATAAGACCTATAAAAGAATCCATAAATAATTTTGCTAAAAGCCTATTTTATATAGCTTGATTCCCCATATAGTCTAGTAATTGAAAATAGCAATCTATTATCCGACATTTCAAATATATATTAAAGGAGTTCTTTATGAGTTTTCATTCGGGCTTGCATTTACAACAAACGCAAACAATGAAGCAAAAAATGCGCTTAAACCAATTTCAGCAGCAATCATTACATTTCCTACAAACCGACATTGTCCATCTACTATCGGAAGTGGAAGAATTAAAAGAACAATACCCGGAATTGCAATGGAAAGACGGTATTTCTAAAGAATGGGAGCAAGGCAATGTAGTTTTAAACCAACGGAAACGCTACCCTGGGGAATGGCGTTTAGAACAACAATGGCAAAATGGCCGTTTTCTCTCTATCGATCAATTAGCCGAAAGCAGTGATGCAAAGCAACAAATGCTTGAAAATTATCAAGAAAGTGATCAAAGCCTTTGCTTGCGCACCGTTCTGCGTGAGCAAATATATTTGTGGAATTTAAAAACCATAGAAAAGGAATTTTGTGAGTTCGTGCTACAAAATTTAGATGAACGTGGTTTAAACTATGAAAACCCTATATTGATTGCAAGTAGTTTTTTCACTGGTAGCCGGGCTATACCAAAGAGTAGGCTTGTACAATTATTAAAGAAAATTCAACAATTAGAGCCCATAGGTTGCGCATGTGATTCCCCGCTACAAAGTTTAATCGTACAAACCCAATTATATTTTCCAAATTCAAAACTATTATCTGTACTGCAGAGCTTACCTAGTTTAGAAATGCTTGGTGGCTTAGAAGACTTTTTAGCATACTTAAAACAACAAGGTTTTGATAAAACAGAAGCCAACGAAATATTATATAATCTACGTAAACTAGAGCCATATCCGGCTAGGGGCTATCAAGTTTCCAACAATTCACAAAGTTTTCGCATTTATCCGGAAATCCAAGTTCACATAGAAAAGAATAGCCGAAGAATGGAAGTTGAGCTTTTGAACAGCATTGGCGCTAAGTTAGAAATTAGAGAACCCAAAAATAGAAGCACCTCTGCCCAAAGTAACCATAAAGATAAAGAACAGGCTGCCTTATTATTGCAACAACTTTTGCGCCGAGAAGAAACATTATTGCGTATTGGTCAAAGTATCTTTGAGCAGCAGTGGCAATTTGTAGAAGGTGGCATAAAATATCTGCGTGCCATGACCTTAGAGATGATAGCAGCAGATTTAGATTTGCATATTTCTACTATATCGCGTTGTATTCAAAATAAATATTGTAAGACCCCTTGGGGTACGTATCCTTTGCGTTTTTTCTTAAGTCAAGGTGCAAGAAATGGTCAATCAAGGGAACAAATAAAAGAAAGAATAGTAGAAATTATTCAAGAATATGCTCTCAATGTATCAAATAAAAATTTGAATACAACCAAAGGAAAAAAACTTAGTGACAGTGAATTAAGTAGACGTTTTAAAAAAATAGGCATAGATATTGCACGCAGAACCGTAACAAAATATAGGGCCGAATTACTTAGTGAAGGGCGTTTATAGTTGTGAAATAACTACAATAAAAATATTGTGCCCCAATTTAAAATTTGTTATACTGCTGCCCCAATTGTGGCTATGCTAGTCTTAACTTTATATACCTAAGGAGATACCTCTGAATGAACTTTCAGCTTAAGGGTGCTGGATTTCATGTGAGTGACCATAACACAGAGTTTATAAACTCTATGTTGCATCGCATTGAGAAATTTGAAGAGCATATTGAAGATTTAACCATTACTATACATAGAGAGGCTGAACATCTCCACAATCTAACTGCTGATGTTCATTTCCACTGGAAAACAAAATTTCATCTATCGCATACAAGCCGCGAGCTTTATCCGGGCTTAGAACATTTGTTTGAAGAATTGACAAAAAAATGCCGTCGTGAACATTCAAGGTATGTCGATCATCATCGAGGAGAGAGTAAAAAGCACAATCCGCATTTTTAATTTTTTACTTTTAATAAAAGCAGTTATAAACTATATTTAGGTTTTAATATCTATTGTTTGGTAAATACTGCTGGAGATATAATGGAAAAAACGATCCGAGTAACTAATGCTTCAGGGATTCATGCATCGCCGTCTGCTCAAATTGTGCAAACCGTCATGCAGTACAATTCCACTGTTTCGTTAGTTTATCGCGATAAAGTTGTCGATGCTCGTTCTATATTGGGGATACTTTCGCTTGGTTTAAATCAAGGGGTAGAATTTGTTTTGCGGGCAGAAGGCGAAGATGCTGCAGCTATATTGGATGCATTAGAAAAGCTGTTTGCAGAAGAATTCCGTTAATCAATTATTCGCAATGCCATTATTCTTGTATTTAGGCCCAGAAGAATTTCGCAAGCGTGATATGATGTCTGACCTTTTAAAAAAAAAGGGAATCGCATTAAAAGAATTACAAAGTTATCATGCTTTTAGTGTAAACTTAGATGAATTGCAAAATTTATTGCTTTCTCCTCCACTGTTTGGCGATGCTGCTCCTGTTTTATTGACAGATATTGATTTGTTGAGCACGAAAGCGCAGAAGCATTTGGCAGAGCTTTGTGAGCTTTGCCGTAAATCTGAAAATGAGTCTTTGTTATTTTTTCTTTTTAGTAAAGAATATAAAATTTCGGCAGCTTTGGACAAAGTTTTTCCAAAGAACGAGCAAAAAGTTTTTTGGGAATTGAGTGAATCTGAAAAGAAAAATCATATACTTACTTTTTGCCGTATCAATGGCAAAGAGATTGAGCCCTTAGCGATAGATATTTTGTTTGAGAGAATTTCCTCTGACGTTGTAATGTTGGAGCAAACATTAGCAACCGTTTTTTTGTATTTAGGGCAAAGTGTTGCTCAAATTAGCGAAGATTTGTTGAATCAAATTTTTGCTCAAAGCCGCGAGGCTACGGTATATGATCTATTCCATTATATGGTAGAGCGAGATTTAGGCCGTAGTTTACAAATAGTAGATGGTCTATTATTACAAGGTGCTTCTAAAGCAGTTTCTTTGATAACGCAGCTACTGTATCAATGGGATAAATTATTGCAAGTTAAAGAACGAATGCGCTTTGATCGCTTTGAAGATGTCTGTTCAGCAGAATATGTAAAAACTAAGGCATTAAAGGCTGATATGCGTAAAGGTGTCGAGCATTACAATCTTGTTCAATTGCGTAAGATACAAAAAATTAACCAAGATTATAATTTGCATATAAAATTAAGCGGTGTTCTGCAAGAATTATTATTTAAGCATTATATTTATGAAGTTATTTCCGTTCGGGGCTAGTATTTTGTTTGGCAGCCATTGTAGCCTCTATTTTATCACTTAGAGAAAAATCAATTACGAATGTTGAATAAAGTTTAGTTAAACCTTGATTTAAATAAACTATGTTAATGAGCACACTGAGGCATTTCAAACAGAAATGTGCTTTGTATATTTAATTGTAAAGGTGCCAAGCTCTTAGTGGCTGCGTTCCAGTTCCCTTTATATAGCAGAATATTTTTTACCAACCGAGTTTTCCATATTTCTAAATGGTTTAAGTAACTGTTTATAATTATTCTTAGTCAACGGACGAAAGGCTCTACAGGTAACAATTCGCTGAGAGGAAGTATTGGTTGCCAATAATTGTTGATCGGCTTGGTTGTGTCTTTTGCTCGATTTTCCTACGGAATGCTCGCAGATTTTGACATCGGTCAGACCCAATTCCTGTAACATGGAACGCAAAATATTGGCCCGTTTCACAGCTGACTCAACTAAAAAAATTGAAATTCGTGGTCGCCAAATCGCCATACCTAATAATCAAAATAAATGATTAAAGGAATAGCAGGTAGACCAAGCTCACCCCCTAACCAAAAACCCACCCCCCAAGCCTTCACAACAAAAACCAAACCATGCCCTAATTATGTACTTTTGAAAAGTAACAATTATGGACTAGGTCGGCCCATAGGTATCGACTTGCTGCGTCTATAGCTATGGATTGGTTGCTTTGATGGTTTATAGATTCCGATAATATTCAATGCAAATGGATTGGCATGGATTTTTAAACACTTTACAACACTAAAAAAGTACCCTAACACAAAAAAACTTGTAAAAAAGCACAAAAAAAGTTTACAAAAATCTTATATGGGCCTTGACGCAACACCCCCCCTAGCAAAATGGGGCGCTGTACACTAGCCCGTATGGGTTGGTTAATCTTTACCCATTTTTGGAGGTATTGCTTATGTATAAGCTCAAACTATTTTTATTGCCATTAGCATTGCTACTGGCCTTTATGGCCTTGGCCTGCGCACCACCCGATGACGATGATCGATCTTCTGGGCCGTCTGGGCCGACTATCAATAACGCCATCTACGATGTTGGCACGGCACTGTTAACCATACAAGGTACTAACTTAAATGCTACCAGTGCGACCCAAGCGCAAATCCAAACCATCAAAGTATATGGCGTAGACTTCAGTTCCTATTCTGCAGATGCCAAACCCACTGGGGTAAATAGTAGCGGTCTTGCAAAAGGTAAGTACCGTATTAAAAGCGATGGCACAGCGCTTTGGCTGAAACTTACCGATCAACATAAAGCTACTCTGAATGGCAAGCCCGGTATGAATAACGATGGTCTAAAAAAAGGGTTGCTTACTAGCACTGGTGCTTGGGCGGGTTTAAATATAGCCAAAGACTTAACCGTTAGGAATATACCCGATAAGCCATCTGAACAAGCCGAACAAGCTGAAGAGCAGTCGCCTAAGCAATCTAAAGACGAACAAGTCGAACAAGCTGAACAAGCTGAAGAAGAGTCGCCTAAGCAATCTAAAGACGAACAAGTCGAACAAGCTGAACAAGCTGAAGAAGAGTCGCCTAAGCAAGCTAAAGACGAACAAGACGAACAAGCTGAACAAGCTGAAGAAGAGTCGCCTAAGCAATCTAAAGCCGAACAAGCTGAACAAGCTGAAGAGCAGTCGCCTAAGCAATCTAAAGACGAACAAGCCGAACAAGTCGAACAAGCTGAAGAAGAGTCGCCTGAACTACCCGACCCCGCAATTACCCGTGTAACCTACAATGTTATTTCAGGCGTGTTATATATTAGTGGTATCAATTTACCGAGAGCAGTTGCAGACTGGGACTTTAGCAAATTGACGCTTGTATCCGGTGATGGTACTAGATACCCATTACCCCGGCACTCAACTTTAGGTAGAAACAGAGCCGAAGGTTCTAATGCAAGTGCAACAGGCTTAGATATTATTTTAAACGGTAGTGTAAGAGCGGAAGCCAATAAGATACTGGTTAACGATGGTGATAGTGATGCTAATGGTGCATACAACCTGGAAGCAGCAGCAGGCTTTGCAGGTGGTAGCGCAGCAGACACAACCAACCCTATTACCGTTAGGGGGTATGTAGCCAGCATCGACACAGCAACCTACGATGCTAATACAGGCGAGTTAGATATTAGTGGTATCAAGTTACCGAGAGCAGTTGCAGACTGGGACTTTAGCAAATTGACACTTGTATCCGGTGATGGTAGTAAGAGATTCACATTACCCCGGCACTCAACTGCAGGTGAAAACACAGCCACAGGTACTGGTGCAGATACAGAATACTTAAGTATTACTTTAAGCGGTACTGTAAAAGCGGAAGCCGAGAAGATACTGGTTAAGGAGGGTGTTCGTGATGCTAATGGTGCATACAACCTGGAAGCAGCAGCAGAATTTGTACCTGGTAGTCCAGAAGACCTAACCAACCCTATTACCGTTAGTGGGTATGTAGCCAGCATCGATGAAGCATACTACTATTTTTATGCAGGCCGGTTATTGATTACAGGTAGCAGGTTACCGACAGCAGTTGCAGACTGGGACTTTAGCAAATTGAGGCTTGTATCCGGTGATGGTAGTAAGAGATTCACATTACCCCAGCACTCAACTGCAGGTGAAAACACAGCCACAGGTTCTAGTGTAAGTGCAACAGGCTTAATAATTACTTTAAGCGGTAATGTAAAAGCCAAAGCCAATGCTATACTGGTTAAGGCTGGTAAAAGTGATGCTAATGGTGCATACAACCTGGAAGCAGCAGCAGAATTTGTACCTGGTAGCGCAGAAGACCCAACCACTAGTATTCAAGTTTTTAATTAGTAAGTAGTGTTTGGTTGTTGCAACGCTTGCATTGGCCTATTGCAGCCTTGGTAAGTTTTTTTATCAAGGCTGCTTTTGCCAATTATAGCCTTGGTATGGAGAAAATACCAAGGCTATAAATTTTTTTATTAAGGCTACAAATTTTTTTGTCAAGGCTGCTTTTGTCAATTATAGCCTTGGTAAATTTTTTTATCAAGGTTGGTTTTGCCAATTATAGCCATTCTGGAAAGTAGAAAAAAATCGAGTTATCACTTCCTGCATCACTACGATAGACGAATTTAGATAGCGGAATAATTTTAAAGAAAGTGCTGCATCGCTTTGCACAATTTTTGAAACTTCATCTACTTTAAAGTCCGGATCATTGAGCATACTAATTAAGCGAACTTTAGCCATTTGCGAAGGATTTATTTTTTTGCTTCTCTTTAATTCTGGTTTGGCAAAATAGTACCCTTGAAAAAGAGTAAAACCAAGCTCTTTACAGTCTTCCAACATTTGCTGGCTTTCTATTTTTTCTGCTAAAAGACGAACTTTTTTGATATTTATATCTTCTAAACGATGGTTTTAAGCTGCTTAAAATCAGAACCGAGAACTTCAACCTTAACTAAATTAACATATTTGATAAAAGGCATTAGCTCTTCCTGCCCTATAAGATCATCAAAAGCAATCATATAGCCTTCAGCTCGGCTACAGCATCTAGTGTTTTTTAGTGGGCTTGACCGTTTCAAGAATTTCTATTATCCCAGCATGAGGGGAGGAAGCAACCTGGCTGTTCGATCTTCCAACAAAGTTGCAGGAAAGTTTATTAAAAGACGCTACTTTTCTGAAAGCGAAGGATAAATTGAACGAAAACAGACAAAACAGGCCTTGTCGCCACTATAACATCAAAGTTTTCAAGTTGATCGGGATTAACACCTTGAGCAGAAAGAAATAAAAATTCATAACTCCCATACTTTATTATCTTTAGCAAAGATTGGCTGACGAGCAACAATAAATGTACTTAGACCAGAATCATTTCCGGCAGTAGAAGTCGTATTACCTTTATTAACAGCTATATTACTTATTTTTTAAAGCATCACCCAAAGTGAAAGAAGCAGAATCAATATCATCGTTTTTCAATAAATATTGACTAATACTTTGTTGCTCTTCATTTCGTTCCAAAGCTTTAATAGATAACCCCAAACGCCGCTTTTTCTCATCAATTTCAATGATTAAAGCCCGTATTTTATCGCCATTATTATAATTTTTTAAGAGCTCATCACGGTCTACTGTTTGATCATTAGTCAAGTCATTTTTATGAATCAACCCCTCTATACCACCAATTGAAACAAAAATTCCAAAATCAGCTTTATTGACAACGCTACCTTCTATTACAGTTTTCTTTTTCAGTTTCTTTAATTCTTGCCAAGGGTTTTCTTCTAACTGCTTTAACCCTAAACGAATGCGTTGATCTTTAGCATCGATACTTATTATCTGCACTTCCAAAGATTGATCTACTTTTGCCACATCATTGACACTTCTGCGCTTAGCCCAAGACAAATCATCTTGGTGTAAGAAAGCATCTATTCCCTCCTCAAGAATAAAAAAAGCACCATTTTTAATTATATTTTTAACCTTCAATGTTAAGCGTGTCCCCACAGGATAACGCTCTTGAATGGAATCCCAAGGATTTGGCATGGTTTGGCGCAAACCCAAACGCATTCGCTGTGCTTCTGTATCTAGCTCTAAAATTTGTACTTTTACTTGATCTCCAGTATCCAAAACTTCCTTAGGATATTTAATCTGTTTAATCCAAGACATTTCTGAAACATGAATTAAACCCTCTATACCCGGCTCTAGTTCGGCAAAAGCACCATATGTTTGAAGCCGTGTAACTTTACCTTCAACAATTTGACCCACTGAATACTTATCTTGAATCGTGTCCCAAGGGTTTACTTGCATAGCTTTTAAAGACAAACCAATCTTCTTTTTTTCCAGATCCATATCTAAAATTTTAAGCTCTAAAATATCTCCGAGTTTAATAAGGTCTTGAGGTTTTTTGACTGGATACCAAGCCATATTGATAATATGCAACAAACCTGAAAAGCCCCCTAAATCAATAAAAGCTCCAAATTCCACAAAACTGCGGACTTGGCCTTTTACGACATCTCCTATTTTATAGGTATCAAAAAATTCTTTCCGTTTGTTTTGCAATTCTTGCTCTAATAATTTACGACGATTTAAAACAATATTTTGGTGCCGACCTTTCGTTTCAATGCGTTCAATATAAAATTGCATAACACTGTCAATATAACTTTCAGGCGGAGCTGGATGTAAGTCTATTTGCGATAAAGGTATAAAAGCCGTAAACCCAGGGGCCAATTCTGCTTGAAAACCAACTGGAATAGCTTGCTCTTCATCATCTTTTTTACGGGTCAATAACTTAATGATTCTCGCTTTTAAAACTTTCCCTTCTTCTAAATTGGCCTCGATTTCTGCACGCTGCAATTCTGCAAATGAAACATTTACATTACCTTCGCTATCTTCTCCTTTAAAGATCACTTCAATGGAATCGCCTTGGGAAGGTGGATTATTGCCAAATTCTGAACGAGGGATACGACCTTCAGCTTTATAATTAATATTAATAAAAATTTCACTGTCGGTAACCTTTACGACAACACCACTAATTTTAGTGCCTTTAGTAAGGATTTGTTTTTGTTCTTCTAAAGCTAATGCTTTTTCAAATTCTGCATCTGAATAATCGAAGTCAATAGTTGCTGTCGAGGATTTTAAAATCTGGGACATTATAGAGTTCCTTTGATACCGACCTTATTGTCAAGAAACGGGACCGAGCTAGCCTTACTAATCATTAAGACTTTGCTGGATTATCTGGCAAACCGCTTTGAGGGTCAAGCGACTAGTATCAATAATATGAGCATTTTTTGCTGGTTTTAAAGTTCCTTCTTTTTTATTTCGGTCTATTTCGTCTCTAATTTCAATTTGCTGTTCTAACTCATATAAACTTAAATTATTTATATCTAACTGTTGATACCGTCTAAGTGCCCGTACAGAAATGCTAGCTTCAAGAAAAAATTTATATTGGGCCCACGGAAAAACAATAGACCCCATATCCCGACCTTCTGCAATTAAATCTTTATGTTCTGCCTGAAGGCGTAGTAAATTATTAATAAAATGGCGTATTACTGGTATTTTTGATATTTGAGGGGTGAGTATATCCATTTCTGGAGTTTGTAATAAGGCTGTAACTGGCTCTCCGTTTAATAAAATATCTTCACCATCTTGATATATTTTTATGGCTTGAATGGTTTGCCATAATTCTTCCCATTCGAGCCCTTGCTCTTCAAAAATATTTTCTAATCTTTCGAGCCCCAATTTTGCAATATCCGCTTTTAAAGCCAAACCCAATGCTCGATAGAAAGAGCCCGATTTTAACAATAATAAGTTTAGCTCTTTAGCTAAGTAGCTGGAAACTGAACTTTTGCCCACACCTGCTGGTCCATCAATGGTAATTACCAATTTCATTTCTGCCAATTATTTAATGATCATTATTTCGTTGAGGATCTAAAAACATATTCGGATTACCCAATTTGGAATTAACTGCACGCGGATGGGCTATTCGATGAATTTCTTGTAAATGCTGGATTCCCACATGAGCATAAATTTGCGTACTATTTAACGACTTATGCCCCAGTAATTCTTGGAGAGAACGAATATTGGCCCCGTGATTCAGCAATGTTGTAGCAAAACTATGGCGTATTAAATGGGGATACAAAGGCCGTTCGAGCCCAGCCATACGGCCCAAATGTGCCAACATGCTGTGGGCTGTTCGAGGCTGTAACCGCGTGCCACGGCTATTACAAAATAGAGCCTTTTCTTCTACTGTAATATTATTTTTTTTCTGTTTTGTTTTTTGACCCAAATTGTGCAAAAATAATTGCCGCTCATTTAAATAATCAGCTAAGACTTTAGCACAACTGGGTCGTATAAAAATAAAGCGCTCTTTATTCCCTTTCCCCAATATTTTCAATTTTTTAGCGATACAGACAGAATGGATTGAGAGGTTATTGATGGGATTTAAACCACTGCGCGGCAATAGCTGTATTACATTTATACTACAAAGCTCGCTAATGCGCATGCCGCTAGAAAAACCTAATTCTAAAATAGCACGAGAAAGTTTTTGCATATAATTGCTGCGGAATGCCAAAGAGCACGTGTCTGCTAACTTGCGCAATTCTTCTAAAGTTAGATAGTTTGGCAAACGCTGGGCTTGGGGCAGTAGAGGAATACTATTCCAAGGATTACAAAAATCGGAAAGGCTATTGCAAGATTCTTCTCTACAAGGGGGCTGTCTATCGGCTATAATGCGCTTTTGCAAATATTGATAAAAGCTTTTTAATACCGAAATACGGTGATTGATACTGCGATTGGATAATTTCAACTCGCGCCGTAGTTTGGCTATATAACTCCTTGCCAAAGGCATATTGATTTGTTGCAACTCGGCCCCTAATTCTTGTAAATAGGCCCGCCATGCTTCTAAGCTGTTGCGATATGCAATTATGGTATGGCGGCTATAAGAGCGATTTTTCTCCAAGTAATTCAAAAAATCTTCTACGAAGTCGATCATATATTTAAAGAATTTATAACTGTGTTAAAAAAGCTTGATTACGTTGCAAGGAAACTTGAAAGTCTGCTAATTTCTGCTGTTCTTCAGCTACCACTTCTTTCGGGGCACGTTCTAAAAATTGTTCATTATTGAGTTTACTTACAATAGATTTCACAAATTTCTGTTCTTTGGCAATCAATTTGCTCAAACGTTGTTTTTCTTTCGCAACATCGATTAATTCGTGAATATACAAACGCACTTCACCTTCTTGTAAGGCATTGCCAATATAGGGTTTATCATGCGGAACCAACAGCATTTGAGCACTGCACAAAGTTTCGATCCAAACTTTTTGACTACCTAAAAATTCGCTAAATTCCATACTTCCTTCACAAAAAACAATGTCAATGCATTCCTTTGGAGCAAGGCAAAATTCGCTGCGCAAAGTTCGCACACAGGTTACCAACTCTTGCAATTGAGCAAAATGCTCTAACAACTGTGGACTAGCAGAAAATTTGGCTTTGCTCTTTTGGCCTCTATCTGGAGTACTAGCAGGATATAGGGCACAAACCAAAGATTCACTGCGATAATGGGCGGGTAAATACGAATATAATTCTTCACTTAGAAACGAAACAAAAGGATGCAACAAACGCAAACTGGCTTCCAATATTTCAATCAATTTTGCTGAGGCAGCCAGTTTATTAGGGCCAGCCAATTCTAATTTACTCGCTTCAACATACCAATCACAAAAATCGCTCCAAAAAAAATCATAACAAGCACGGCTCATATCGTCAAAGCGGTAACTGGCTCGGCCTTGAGCCACAGAGCGTACGGCATGGGCGAATCGCTGCCAAATCCACAATTCTGCAACACCGTAATCTAAATTAGGAATATCTTTCAAAGGCGGCAAAGTCGCCGTATCGACATGAAGCAATAAAAAGCGAACTGCATTCCAAATTTTATTGCAAAAACGCGAGCCAAGCTTAAAACTTTCCATATCCAATGGTAAATCTTGGCCCTGAGTTGAAAGGTAAGATATGGTAAATTTCATGGCATCGGCCCCGTAATGGGCAATTACATCTAACGGATCGATACCATTACCTAGAGATTTCGACATCTTTCGGCCTTGTTTGTCTCGCACCAACGGTGTTATGTAAATATCGCGAAATGGAACTTTGCCCGTAAAATGTAGGCCCGCCATTACCATTCGCGCCACCCAAAAAAATATAATATCATAAGCCGTTACCAAGGTACTTGTTGGGTAAAAGCGAGCCAAATCCTCTGTTTGATTGGGCCAGCCCAAAGTAGAAAAAGGCCACAACCAAGAGCTAAACCACGTATCTAGTACATCTTCGTCTTGATGGATTTCTGGGCTGGTGCAATGCTGGCATTCTATTATATCTTGGCGACTGACGCTAATTTTACCACAAGAATTGCAGTACCAAGCGGGAATACGGTGCCCCCACCATAGTTGGCGTGAAATACACCAATCCCGAATATTGCTCATCCAATGGCGGTAGATATTGGCCCAACGGTTTGGATAAAAGTGAATATCACCTTGCTCTAAGGCCTGCAAAGCTGGCTGGGCTAAAGGCTGCATTTTCACAAACCATTGTTCAGACAAATAGGGTTCAATCACGCTATCGCAACGGTAACAATGCCCAACTTGGTGGTGGTGATTTTTCGATTTAATGAGCAGTCCTTTTTCTTTCAGTGCAGTTAAAACGGCTTTACGCGCTTTGCGGCAGTTTAGACCACAAAATTCTTGCGGTACTTCATCATTCAGCGTGCCATCAGGATTTAAAATATTCAACATTGCCAACTCATGCCGCTGGGCAACTCGCCAGTCATTTGGGTCGTGAGCTGGAGTAATTTTTACCGCACCCGAACCAAAATTCACGTCACAGAAACTATCGGCAATAATGGGAATAGTACGGCCACTCAACGGCAATTGAACGCGCTGCCCAATCAATTGAGCATAGCGTGGGTCTTCAGGGTGAACGGCCAATGCTTGATCCCCAAACAAAGTTTCTGGCCGTGTGGTAGCCACCACAATACCTTTGTAAACCTGACTTTCTCCTTTCTTTTCCAAAACCAAGCTTGCGTTTTCATCGACAAAAGGATAGAGCAATTCGTACAAACTGCCATTTTCTTCTGTATGCTCCACTTCATCATCGGCCAAAGAAGTGGTGCAAGATGGACACCAGTTGACTAAATACTGACCGCGATAGATCAAACCCTGTTCATAAAGCCTTACAAAAACTTCAAGCACTGCTTGTGAAAGCCCTTCGTCCATAGTAAAACGTTCGCGGCTCCAATCAACCGAAGCACCCAAACTTTGCAATTGTCTGCGAATAACAGTATGGTGCTTTTCCTTAACTTTCCAAGTTTCTCTAACAAAAGCATCTCGCCCTAAGTTGTGGCGCGTTTGGCCTTGCTCTTTAAGCTGCCTTTCTACCACATGTTGAGTCGCTATACCAGCGTGATCAGTTCCAGCTAACCATAGTGTCGCCTTGCCTTTCATTCGTTCATAGCGTATCAAAATATCTTGAAGGACTCCGTTAAGACCGTGCCCCATGTGAAGCACTCCAGTAACATTCGGTGGCGGTATCACGATAGAATAGCTTGCAAATTCTTCGTTCTTTTCGTTTAAAGCTTTGCACACCGGTACAAACGCATTTTGCTCTAACCAATGACGATAGATACGCTGTTCAAAATTTGCCGGCTGGTAGTTTTTTGCCAGTTCAATGCTCTCAATGCTCATCGGGAAGTCCTCAAAATAATGGGAATCTACAATTATTCAAAACAGTGCGCAACATAATGAAAACTGCTCTGTTTTGCAGTATGAATCAAAAGCCAAGTAGAAATTCGTACAGATATTTATTTGCCAAAATCAAAACTTTTCAATAGAATGTTGCACGCTGGTTTGAAGCACCCTTAGCTCAGCTGGATAGAGCAACAGCCTTCTAAGCTGTGGGTCAGAGGTTCAAATCCTCTAGGGTGCGATTTTTCTAAATATGATTTAATTTATGATAGCGTTCCAAACGCTTGTTAGTCCAGTTTAGTGCGGTTTTGTTTATATTGTCCGTTAAGCGCATCAACATCTGCTCTTTGTCTACTTTCAATTCACTCAAACTGTTAGGTAAAGTTGAACACCCTTCATTGACAGCAAAAATATAAAGAGCTTCCAATTCATACTGAAATAAACCATTGATTTCTTGTTGAAAAGATTTCATAACCATATTTTCGTAAAGTTCCCACTCGTCAAATTTTTCGGATTGCTGCTGGGCACAATATGCATTCCATACAGATTTCAAACCACAACTGACTGCTTTTATGGAAGTATCTTTATTGCAACGTAGTAAGTAAATTACCTTCCTTTCGATATGATTGAAAACGCTCTCCCCCAGCTCTAAAATAATTCTATCCACTGAAAGAGTGCGTTGTTCTTGTTCTGTATAATCTGACACGATAAATTCCCTTTATTTATAAAAATAGAAAGATGCAAAATAAAAGACATCATTTTAATAACTTTGTTTCCTCTGCGGGCACTTCTAAACGAAAATTCAGATAAACCCAAACATCTTGAACATAAAAATCTAAAAGCCATTGGTAACGAGTTCCACCAAATTCTGGCGATAGCTTGCTCAAGAAAGTCCGAGCTGTTGAAGGTGGGCACAATATTTCCACTATCGACCCTTTGGGGCTTTTAGAAACAAAATAGGCAAATGGCATTGGCAATTCGTCTTTGCCAAAACTGACAATCACATCTTCACTCTGTGCTGGAAGCCCTGCAAAAGCCATGCGCTCTAATTGAATATTTATATCTTCTCCTTCCTGTGCCAATTTACCTTTGCCCTGTTCTTTCGTACGAGTATAGTAACCAAACGCATCACGTTGCCAACCATCATTTTGTGTTAGTAAATCCCAAGTATCAGGAGCACTTGTACGCAAATTGTCCAGCCATAATTGATCGAGATTTTCTAAATAAGTTGCCTCTTTTTGACTCAAACTAGCAAGAAAATTTTTGGCAGCCAAACCTTTTGCATATATATCAATAGATTGTAAACCTTTATTTTTTGGCAGACTTTGAATTGTTTCTATATTCGGCTGTTGCTGCAATTCTGCAAAGAACACTAAATTTTGCTGGTCGCGTACGCCAATATTATCGGAATGATTGAGCACCAAAATATCGCTGCGCAACACGCTACCATTGCGCCAAAAAGCTAAGCCCGGCCGGGGGTTTTCTTTTATGGCTATAAAATTTGGTAGACTGTAAATTTTTTCTAGTGGACTTGTAAAAGCTTTACCATAGCTAGCCAACAAGCTTATGGAATCTTTGCCATCGCTAACTTTTTGTTTGGAACTGTAATGTAGGGTTGCATATAAGTTTGATTCTTGTTGTGCTATATAAAAAAAGGCCGCTACTAAGCCCGGATATTCTTCATAATTTAATTTATATACTGCGGATTTTTTACTTACTAACCCTAGGTCAACTTTTGCAAAAAGCCCCTGTTGTAAATTTTCGTGAGCTGGTAATTCTCTAATCCCAAATAACAATAAAGCCGCTGCTAGGCATAATGTTGCAAACTCAAATTTAAAATTCTGCATCAAGGAATTTTTATTTATTATCATAATTCTTTTATCACCTTAAAAATTATTCCCAATCATTCTCAAGAATTTGCGTCCAAGCTTGACTAGCTGCATTTTTTTCGGCTTGTTTTTTATTATTACCCAGCCCACAACCAATTAATTTTTTGTTGATGTACAACTTCGATTCAAAACGATATGAATGATCTTTCTTGTCATTGGACAACAATTCTTCTGTTTGATATTGTGGCAGGATTTTATAATGCTTCTGCACATATTCTTGCAAACGTAATTTAGCATCTTGAGGCAAATAAGTATCATTTTGGTAACGCTGTAATTGCCCATTCAATAACCGAAGAACAAACTCACGAGATTTTTCCAAGCCTTGATCTAAATAACAAGCACCGATCAAAGATTCAACAACATTTGCCAAAACCGAATCTTTATGCTGCCCTCCATCTTGACTTTCACCTTTACCCAAAAGAATCAATGGCCCTAAATGAAATTCCCTAGCAACGACTGCCAAAGATTCCGCACTGACAATATAGGATTTTAGCTTAGATAACCGACCTTCGTTTCGATACGGGAAATTTCTATAAAGATATTCAGTAACACATAAGTCTAAAACCGAATCACCCAAAAACTCCAGACGCTCATTGTTATAGAACTTATTTTGCTGCTCATTAACGTAAGAAGAATGGGATAATGCTAAGCGATATAAATAGGCTTTATCCGGCTCAAAAGTCAGACCAAGTATACTCTCAATTTTAGCTATTTCCAGACTATTTCCAGCCATCAAAAAATCATAAATGATAAAATATTACTGTTTATTATGGTCGTACAAAAACGGAAAAACAAAAGGCATATGGGGAGACACGCCTTTTGCAGCTGCAAACCTTGAGCAAAATTTACTAAAATCCTTTCGCATCACAAATATATTTGAATGCATCACCCACCGTTTCAAAACTTGCTGCTTTTTCATCTTCAATTTGAATTTCTAATTCAGACTGAATAGCAAATAACAACTCGTATGTATCCAGGCTATCGGCACCAAGGTCTTCACGGAAACGAGCAATCTCAGTAACTTTTGTCTCCTCTACTTCCAATTTTTCAACTACTAAAGCTTTTAGCTTGTAATACAGTTCATCTTTCGTCATGAACAACTCCTTTTTTCTGTATTTTTGTAATTATAAAGGTATGAACCTTACTCAATGTTTAAAACCTGGCGACCACGGTAATAACCACAAGAAGAGCAAACTCGATGCAAAATTTTACTATTGCCACAGTTATTACACGCCACACGATTGATCGCTACAACACGGTTATTGATAGACCGCCTACGGCGTGTACGAGATTTAGAAGATTTATGTTTTGGCACTGCCATATTCGTTTTTGCCTCTCAATCAATAGAATGCTAAGCAATGTAATTATCTAGCTTTGGTCTGTCAATACAAAAATTAAGAAAGGCGCAGGAAATTGACAGTTTGGTTGCTTTTGTCGTACAAAAAATCTATAACAACTTGGTATTGATGAAAAATTTGGTCCCCCCCTATCTAGCAAACAAATTGTACAAATCACAAACGAAAAATTCCAAATACAATCGATTAATTAAGTCATCAAACATTACACAGGAAATTTTTTGTCCTAGAAATTTTGTGCTGCCGCATAATCTTGAATATATTGCTGCAGATAGGCAAAATCTCCACGAACAATGTTTGTAGACGGTAGGGACTCTAAGAAGTTGTTACCATAGCGTTTGTGAACGATACGAGGGTCTAAAACAACCACCAAGCCTTGATCGGAAGCTCGGCGCATTAAGCGACCAAACCCTTGACGAAAACGCAAAATGGCCTCCGGTAGGCTATAGTTTAAAAAAGCATTTTCTCCACGGCGTTCTAGATGCTCGGTATGGGCTGCCACAATTGGGTCATCAGGTGAACGGAACGGTAGACGGCATAATACCACTTGCATCAGAGTCGTACCCGGGGCATCAACACCCTCCCAGAACGAATCGGTAGCCAATAGACTTAGCTTTTCATGTTCTTTAAACGATTGAAGCAAGCGTGTATTATCATAATCACCTTGGCGCAGTATGTCCGAATGGCCAGCATTTAAAAGGAATTCATAGCATTTATTTAGAGCGGTATAAGATGTAAATAATAATAAGCTACGGCCTCCCATTACGGCAGTAGCTTGCTGTATGAAACGAGCTATATAGGCATTGTAGTCTTGGCTAATACTGGGATTAGGAGCATCGCTAGCTAAAAGCAAATGTACATTATTCAGATAGTCAAATGGGGACGCAAAAGTAGCACAACGGACACCTTGAGGAGCTTTTTTTATTGGGTTATCGGTATCCCAGTCTGGAACAGTATGTTCAATTTGTAGCTTGGTATTATTGTGTGAGTTAAGGTGTTGTAAATCCAAGCCCACGCGGGAAGCCCAGTGATCAAACTGCCCTCGCACAGTGAGCGTTGCGGAAACTAATATCACACTATGCATCGGCTGATACAAGACTTGTTGTAGCAAACTACCGATATTGATTTGGGTAGTAATTAAAAGGTGGTAGAGCTCTCCTTTAAAGTTGTGTCGTTCCAGCCAAAAAACGCGCTCGACCTCTTCAGCCTCTTCTATATCTGCTTCCAATTGTGGGGGGTGCTGCCAATTCAGCCAATGGGATACGACATCACGCATACTTTCAAAACGGCGGGACAATTGCTTCCATTCTAGCAGTATCTTTTGGTCCTGAGCTTCTAATATATCTTCAAGTAACTCATAAATTTGGCGCAGCGATTGTAACAATACCACAAGTGCAATACCAACATTTTCCAATTGAGGCCAGAGTTGTTGCTTTAGTGCATGCTGGACAGTTTGAGGCAACAGATTCCATTGTTGCGGAATGCGTAGGTTTTGGCTTTGGCGGTTATACTGCCCAGCTATCAACACTTCCTTGGCTGCTATATCTAAGGCCATCAACGCACTTTCTAAATCCTCGGAACAAGCCTGTATATCGGGGAGATTTTCACCATCTTTGGCTTCCAATTCGGCATAAGGGCGCAATTGGCACCATAGTCCTCGTTCGCGATTATGGCGTTTATAATACAAACGGCGGAGGCTGCGTTGAGCACTAAAACGACTCAAACTTGTAGAAAAAAAGGACTGTGCACTGCGTTCGATATTATGGGCCTCATCGAGTATTACATGGCGATACGGTGGCAATACCGCTGTTTTCTCGTAGCCAAAATCATGGCCACCACGTAACTCTAAGTCAGCAAATAGCAAATGGTGATTGACGATCAAAATATGCGCTGCTGCTGCCCGCCGCCGTGCTAAGATAATAAAGCAGCATTCGTGAAATTCACAACGAAGACCTAGGCAGTTATCACTTTCTCCGCAGACTTGGTTCCAAACCCCACTCTGTGGACGGAATCCTAAATCACTAATAGAACCATCTTTGGTTAAGTTAGCCCATTGCGAAATACTAGATAGTTCCGTACTAAATTGTTGATTACAACCTTCACTATTTAGGCCTAGGTAATTATTTTCCTCTTCTTCGGCTTGCTTTAGACGCCACCAACATAAGTAATTATTACGGCCTTTCACTAATTCGGCTTTCAAGTCATCTAAGCCGCTGATTTCTTGAATCAAGGGTATGTCTTTTTCGATTAGTTGTTGCTGTAAGTTTATGGTTGCCGTAGAGACCACAACCCGCTGCTTGTTGCCTACAGACCAAAAGGCCGCCGGCAGCAAATAAGCAAAAGACTTGCCAATGCCAGTACCTCCCTCGGCAACGACAATCTCACTCTCATTAAAACCATTGCTAACTAGGCGCAGTAACTCTTGTTGCGTAGGTCTCTGTTCGTATTCAATGCCCTTTTTATGAATCTTTTTCGCTAAAGGCCCTTCAGGCCCAAGTAGCGCACTAAGCTCATTTAAGTCTAGTAATTGCTGCTCAGTCTCCCGCAGTGGTTTGGCAACCACACAAATACAAGATAAACGATTGTCGACAATATAAAAACCAATGCCTTGCATAGCCAGATCGCCAGCAATCGGCATATCGGCATCGCTAGGCTGCACACCACCAGAAGGATGATTGTGCAATACCACATCGCCACGTTCCATATAGGGGAAGTAGGCTAGTACTCTATCTTCATTACCGCAAGCAGCTGCTTCGACAAAGTCTACTAGGTATCCATCTGCCTTTAACTTGCCCCACCATAGCACTTCATCACCACTATTTGCGGCAATATCTTCTATCATCTGTTCCCGTACGGCAGGGCTTAACAGAGACTCTATATCGTTTAAAGGTGTCAAAAAATCCAGCTTTCTTATCAATTCTAATTCATAGGATTAACGCAGGTGCTCATATTTATAAAAATCAGACGCTTGAAGCATATTGTCAAAATGCTGTTCAAAGGCATTTTGTTCTTGGCCTAAAGCGAAATTTTCTAGGTTTAAATAATAATTGTTGCCGTCCAATTCCTTTACCAAATAAGGGTATTCTGTTTCATCAAAGTCTTCACAGTTTTCAAATTTTAAGGTAATGGTACCGGGAAAATGGTTGATATGTCGTAAAAATAAAAGGGCCATATTTTTTACTAAGCAGCCTCTAAACGTCAAGCTCAAATGTAAAATACTGGTACAGCCTTTTACTTGATCGATGTCAAAATTATAGTTCAAGTTCAAGCAAATTAAATCTATTTTGGTATCACGCAAGTCTGTATCGACAAAGTTTACGCTTGTGGTTTCTACCATAACAGAATGTGAAGGGCTGCCACCCCATTGCCGTGCTCTCCCCCGTGTTTTCGTTTGGTAAAACTTTTTTTGTGGGCCTTCATCGAAATACAAACCAAGCCAATGTTTATCCAACACACGCAACGAGCCATGGCCGGTTTCTTGATTGGTAGCGTCTTTTTCTAGCTGATTAAATTCACCTAATTCAGCGGTAATATTAGTGCGAGCTTTTAAAGGGAGCAGCCGTATACGCAGGCTTTCTAAATATTTAATAGTTTGTTCTGTAATTTTAAATAAGTTCTCATCGTTTTCTGGATTTACGTTAGCTTCTTCCAACTGATTTTGCCTATTACCATCATCACTACAAATTATATCAATTGCCCCCATAACATCTTGCATTGCGGTGCCTACTACTCGATCATTTGAATGAAGCCGCCTCGCATACTCTAAAGCAAATATATAGGCTAAATTTTTGTCATCGAGTAGGCCGTCTACTAAGGCCTTGCGAATAGATTCTTTCAATATTTTTTTGTGCTCTGACATCGTTAACCTCACTATTCGTGAAAATATCTATATTATGCTGGCATTTTATTGATAAGTGAGCAAAAAAACATACGTTTATAGTCTTTTTTATTTTTTATTTAGTGGATTTTGCCTTTTATCACATTCATTGGATTTTGAGACTGGCTAACGCTTGCACAAATTTGCTGTATTTGTTGCTGAATACTCCATTCAACGGGAATAATCAGTACGTTGCCTTCTTGTTCAGGCTCTTCTAATGCTTCAAACTGGGAGCGCAACATACTAGAACCTGTAAAAAAATGCCCCTGTTGGTTTTGACGAGCTTCTAAACGTTGCAAAATAGTAGTGAAGAGACCTTGCAAATAACAAATTTGTAACTGGGGTGCCGCTTGGCACAATGTGTTGCGGTATTGCTTTTTTAAAGCAGAACAAGATAGCACCAAAGTATTTTCACTAGCAAGCAATGTGGCTAAACGCTTTAGCCACGGTTGGCGGTCTGTATCATTTAAGGGTTGCCCACTGGCCATTTTGGCTACCGCTTCAAAACTGTGGAAATCGTCTGCATCAAAAAAAGGCAGAGCTAATTCTGTTGCTAGAGCTTGCCCAACGGAGCTTTTACCGCTACCAGAGACCCCCATAATTAGAATTTTCATAATGTACATAAAAACAGGCAGGCAACTTTAAGCGCAAAAAATAAAGTTGCCTAACCTTTTTATTACAATTTTCAATAATGATAATGATTTAACCATAAGCTAATTTGCCCAGGCTGGCGGTAAAGTTACCCCAGAATCTTTAAATATATTGTCTTTAGAAATTTACCTTTGTTTAGTTTGCTGCCCCAACTACTAAAGTTTTGCGTAAAAGCAACACCTTCAAACATACTATCCATATTGGTAACGTTACTTACATCCCATTTGGGTATATCACTAAAATTTAGAAGCATATGCAAACATAGCCTCCATATTCTGCACTTTACCAACCTGCCGTTACAATAATCACCGGTAAACTTATTGTTGTGATAAAACATAGAGTCCATATTGGTAACTTGGGAAGTATTCCATTGGGCTTGGTGAGCCATGGGACAGCATTAACCTTAAAGAAAACATCTTAATAATCTTCATAGTCGACTTCCTTCATAAATTTAGAAATTGAACTTTGTCAAGTTTTGAGAGAATTTTATACCATATAAAAATTTAGGATTCAATAATGTACAAAAACTAATTGGCCAAATCATAGAATTATCCCAAATTATAAGAAGAGATTAATTCTTATAAAATTCATAATCCTTTCAGGAACTTTCTACTTGGGTACTCTTGATATTTTTTCTTACACAGTCAATTTTTAACTTCATTTAGGCAGCTTCCTTTTTTGTTTCATCAAATGATAATTGCTTATATTCCAAGCGGATATATCACCAGTAAAATTGTTGGCTGTGCCAAGTGTATCACTCATATTGGTAATGTTACAAAATTCCAATTAGAAACATCGACATTTTTTCACAGTCTCTGAAATTAACCAAAATCAGTTGACATTTAGCTGCCAGCTGACACCAAACTGGTCTTCTACCCAAGCAAAGAGCGTTGAGAACCCATAGTTGCCTACTGGCATGTAGATCTTACCTTGTCGACTCAGAGAATCAGCAAAAGTCAGTAATTCCTCTTTGCTTTCTAAGTCAATTAAGAAGGAAATCCCAGGAGTTATTCGCCAATCGTGGGTGACGAAACTATCACTGATTATCACTTCTTGATTTTGCACGGAGAATACTGCCCTCATGATTAGATCATCATGAGGCTCTGCGTGATGTTTGAGTGAAAGTAGTTTGAAACTCGGAAAGACTGATTGGTAGAAATCTATAGCCTGTTGTGCTTGTCTTTCAATAGTAATAAACGGACGCATCATAAAAAACCAACAAAGGAACTTTCTTTTTGTTTAGAGTGAATGAAAATCCCAACATGCCACCATCACCAGAATCAATACCCAACTCCATACAAAATGCATGGTAACCTTTTGAATCTCCTTCTTGGAATACAACATGTAGATGCCGACAATTCCACTCTTCTTTCAATCATAATTCAGAAATTTTAATCTGTCAAGTAAATCGATCATCGCACAAAAATAAAAAGGGATTGTGCTAAGCGGATTTTTCTGTTAAAGACTATCCACTTTTTACACGAAGAGGAGATAATATGCAGATATTGATTGCAGCAGATTCCTTTAAAGGAACCAATACCAGCTTAGAAGTTGGCCAAGCCATTCAGCGTGGTTTTACAAAAATTTTCCCAGAGGCGATTTTTCAAATTATACCAGTGGCAGACGGTGGCGAAGGCACAGTAAAAGCGTTGCTTCAAGCTGCAAGTCAAGCTACGGGCAAGGCGGGCCATTTAGAAACATTGCAAGTACATGGCCCCTTGGGTGCGGGGCAACCTGTGCAAAGTTTCTGGGGTCACTTGCCTGATAAAGCCGTGATTGAAATAGCCGCAGCCTCTGGCCTGCCATTGCTTTCACCCCAGCAGCGCAATCCACTGTGCACTACCACTTACGGTACAGGGGAACTGCTGCGTGCAGCCCTAGATTCTGGTGCTCGTCAAATTATGGTTGGCATCGGTGGCAGTGCTACCAACGATGGAGGCGTAGGCATGGCTCAAGCCCTCGGCGCCCGTTTTCTCGATAAAAATGGCAACGAATTACAAGGCGGTGGTGGCAACCTAAACCAATTGGAACGCATTGATATTTCTGGTCTTGACCCCCGTTTACAGCAAACCGAAATTTTGATTGCCTGTGATGTCGACAACCCTCTACTCGGTGAAAAAGGAGCGTCCGCAGTGTACGGGCCACAAAAAGGGGCAAGCCCCGAAATGGTGAAAATACTCGATACAAACCTCGGCCATCTAGCGGCTATCGTCAAACGCGATTTAGGCATAGACTACAGTAACGAGCCAGGGTCAGGGGCTGCGGGTGGCCTTGGTTTTGGTTTGATGAATTTTTGCTCTGGTAAATTGCTTTCAGGTATTGAAACCGTACTCCGCATTATTGAATTTGACAAAATGCTAGCAAAAGCTGACTTAGTTCTAACTGGAGAGGGCCGTTTAGATGGTCAGTCGGTCCACGGCAAAGTGCCAGTTGGCGTGGCACAATGGGCCAAACAAACAGCGCAACAACAAAAAAGAAATATCCCAGTTGTGGCCATTGTTGGTGAATTAGGATGCGAAGCCCATTCCGTATTTCAACATGGTATTGATGCGTTATTCCCCACTGTCGACCGAGTGATGAATTTGCAAACAGCACTAGCGGAAAGCCGTTTGGCACTGGAAGCAACGGCTGAACGCGCAGCTCGTGCACTTTGCTTAGGCTTAAATTGGGACCTAAATTAAAAGTGCAAATTTCAATTCAAATCTAAAATAATAAAATATGCCAGAATTACCAGAAGTTGAAACCGTGCGCCGTGGGCTAGCGAACGCTTTCGGTTTGGAACACTCCAATCAAAACAGGCAAAGTGGGGCCCAAAACGGGGCGATGAATTTCAGCAAAAATTTTAATAAATTTCCTCAGCTGCAAGGCTGGCATTTTGCCCGCCCCAATTTGCGCTACCCTCTACCTATAGAAAAATTACATGGGCTCAAAGGTGCTTGTTTACTTTCAGTCGAACGGCGCAGTAAATTTTTACTGCTATACTTTAGCCACATACTGCCGCCGCCCAATATTTCCTTGCCAGAGCTAACCCAAAATATAAAAACTTGGGGGCGCAAGTTGCAATTGCGCCGAGTGATTATCCACCTAGGCATGACGGGAGTATTGAAAATATTACCCCAACTGCCCGATGAACTGGGCAAACACGACCACCTATGGGCTTTATTTCATGTAGAACGACCAACCCAAGAAAGCCCGCAAGGCAAGCAACATTACCTATTATATAACGATGTGCGCCGATTTGGTTTTTGGGATTATCAAGAGCTGCAAGAAACTTTCCAATTGATGAAGCCTTTTGCTTCAGTGGGCTGCGAACCGATACCGCTAGAGCAATACCGCTTGCAAGCACCATTGACGCTAGCTTTAGCTAACACTGAAGAAACTTCAAAGCCAATCGCATTGAACAACTCGCGCCATGATTTTGCAGCTTTGGGGGAATATTTATACCATTGCTCACGCAAAATACAACGTCCAATAAAACCTTGGTTACTAGATGGTAAAATCGTTTGCGGTGTAGGCAATATTTATTGTTCTGAAAGCCTATGGCTGGCTGGCTTACGGCCACAAAAAAATGCATGCGAACTAAGCTATCAGCAAGCTACCAAACTTGCCACGGCCATAGAAAAAACTATTACCGCAGCAATTAAAGCAGGCGGCACAACTTTCAAAGATTTCCGCAACAGCACGGGCAAGCCCGGCTATTTTCAACAAGAGCTGCGGGTTTATGGCCATGAAGGCAAAAGCTGCCCGCATTGCAGCCACCCCATTATCAAACAAGTACAAGCACAACGAGCAACCTATTATTGCTCCCAGTGCCAAATATAAGCATTAAAGGAGCAAGAAATAACAACTATTCCGCAAGAGGAGGTGTTGCAGGACGAGAAAGCAAACGCTCATCAATGGCTAATAAAGCCGCCACATTATCGCCAGCCATTTCCAAACGATCGACAATATCATCGACTGAAGATTCTTCTTTGCGCTGTTCGGCTAAAAACCACTGCATAAACTCAAAAGTGCCAAAATCCCTTTCTTCAAAAGCTTGACCCACAATACTATTAATTCGCTTGGTAATGGCTTGCTCATGTTGAAAAGC
Organism: Spirochaetia bacterium; assembly: GCA_965225855.1. Taxonomy (GTDB): domain Bacteria; phylum Spirochaetota; class Spirochaetia; order SP-2023; family SP-2023; genus Haliotispira. The sequence goes on from CBDDCK010000001.1 coordinate 150,274, forward strand.
CACTTGGAAACACTCCAACAAGCTACTAGCTTTGATTTCAGGCTTGGTAACGCCTTTTACAATAGCTTTACCGTGTTTCTCTACAATGTATTCAAAAACCCGCATACCGTGTTCATGTTCTTCACGGAACTGTTGGTGAAACCAGTAAGCTGCGCCGTGCCATTTCAATTCACAACATGCTGCCGATAAAGCTAAATAAGTATATGCTGAATGCATCTCAAAATTAAAATGTTCGTTCAGGACAGCAAACATCTTATCGCTGACCAATGTGTTGTGAGACATACAACCTCCTAAAATGATACTATCTATCAATTATATTTTGCTAGGATAACAAAATTTTCCCAGACTGGGATTAATTAATATCTGGGGCTATGCTACGATAAAAAAATAAATTGGCAAGTGTTGTATCAAGTATTTTTCGCTTTAATTTATGAAACATATTTTTATAGATTGCCTTAGAGCAAAATTTCCACTACTATACTCAGCTGAATATTAATAGGCATAGCCCGATGCAATGAATGAAACTTATCTACATTAATTGTAATTACAGATACTTAAATATTTTTGAGCTTGCTACCAAAGGTAAAATATGAGAGAAGACCAGCTACTGAATTTTAGCCTCGCTGATTTCCATTACAACGATAACCCAGACATACTCCAACCTCCTGAAGATTTTAAGCAGTGGCTTTATCACCCTAAAGTGCGCAGTGCATTTGGTTTTTTTGAACAACAGTTGTTAGCGGCCCCCAAGGCCCAAAGTCGCATTCGTAGCAATTTTGATGGAGCTGAACGCGATATTATCAATTTGACTTCCTACAACTATTTAGGGCTTTCTACTCACCCTGAAGTGCTGCAAGCCTGTAAAGAAACTTTAGATAAGTATGGTATGGGGGCTTCTGGTGCACCACTGCTTTCGGGAACTTTTGATTTACATACTATGCTGGCAGAGAAACTAGCAGCGTTTAAAGAGCAAGAAGCTTGCTTATTGTATTCTAGTGGTTTTGGTGGCAATGTCGGTGCCATACAAGGAATACTGCGCAAAGGCGATGTGGCCATTATGGACGAAAAAATCCACCGCAGTATTGTCGATGGCGTAACCCTTTCGGGAGCGAAAATGGCCTTTTTCCCACACAATGATATGAAGGGGTTGGAAGAATTGCTAGAAAAACACAAATCAAAACGCAAGCTGGTATTGGTTGAAGGCGTGTATTCCATGGACGGAGACTTAGTCAAACTACCGGGAGTCAGTGCCCTTTGCGACAGCTATAATACAGGTTTATTTTTGGACGAGGCCCATTCTTCCCTTATTTTCGGTAAGAACGGCCGTGGCGTGGGGGAACACTTTGACCTAGAACATAAAGTAGGCGTTAGCTTTGGCACTTTGAGCAAATCTTTTGGCGGAGTTGGGGGCTTTATTTGCGCCAACCAAGAAATTATTGACTACCTCAAAGGCTATTCTGCCCCGTGGAATTTTTCTTGTTCCATCGCTCCACCGATTGTGGGAGGCCTGTTAAAAGCTCTGGAAGTCGCCACCCGCGATTCGAGCTTGCGCGATACGCTTTGGCAAAATACTCATTACTTCCGCAAAGGCTTAGAATCTTTAAATCTCAATCTTGGCCAAACCGAATCTCAAGTGATTCCGATTATCATCGGTTCATCAGGGGAGCTTTTGTTGCAAATGGCCTATGAAGTCCAAAGTCGCGGGCTATTTTTACAGCCAGTAGATTATCCGGCCGTCCCTGCTCATGAACGACGTTTTCGTATTTCCGTTTCATCGCAATTGGATAAAGAGACTATCGACCAAGCTCTAAATATTATTGAGGACGTGATCGCCAAAAAACTAAGCTCAAAAAATTGAGCTTCCTGGGAGAAGAGACAAGAATACAAGTGTATAAAAATTAAAATAAAGGAGAAGGCCTCCCAAATGGACAAGAACAATTTTCCACAACCTAGCCACGACAGCATCGCCTCCCAAGCGGGGATAGACAGAGAAAATCATTATGGCGGCGTAACTCCCCCTATTTATACAACTTCTACCTATCGCATGGCGGACTTTGGAGTGGAAGGTGAACACGAGTATGCTCGTGTTTCTCACCCAAACCGCAACCACTTGGCAAAAGCCCTTTCGCAAATGGAAGATGGTTGCGGCCAGGGAATTATCACTGCTTCCGGTATGGCAGCCTTAAACCTAATTTTGCAATTGGTACAACCAGGGGATTGGGTTATCAGCGGCCACGATGCCTACGGCGGTACCCAGCGTTTTTTAAATGTAATGGCTTCGCGCAGTATGTTTCGGCTCCACTACTGTAATATCAATAACCCTGACCCTAGCGTAGCCCATGAAGCAATTGCGCTTGCCCCTCGTCTAATTTTGCTGGAAACTCCTTCCAACCCTTTGTTGGGTGTTTGCGATGTGTCTACTTGGATTGAGGCAGTAAATAAATTCCAAAGCCAAGGAAATAATCGCCCCATTGTAGCTGTGGATAATACAATGCTTAGCCCGATCAATTTTCAGCCATTAGCCTTGGGCGCTGACCTCGTATGGCATTCAACCACAAAATATATTAACGGACATACGGATTTAATTGGGGGTGCCATTATTTGCCGTGAGGTAGCTTTATATGAAGAGCTTGACTGGTGGATTAAAACCATGGGGCTTGGCGCAGCAGCCTTTGATGCTTGGCTAACCACCAGAGGTCTTCGTACTCTGCCACTGCGCATTCGGCGGCAACAACAAAGCGCCCAAAAACTGGCAGAGTATTTAGCGTGCCAACCACAGGTTGACCAAGTTTTTTATCCTGGCCTTACCCAACATGCTAACCATGAGCTGGCTAAAAAACAATTCCGCGGTTTTGGGGGCATGCTAAGTTTTGAGCTAAAAGGTAAAGCTGGCAACGGTGCTGAAACAACTGCTGAAGAACTAAAAACTTTTATCTATGCTCAAAAAGCCGCTTCGTTTGCCGTATCGCTAGGTGGCGTATCCAGTTTGCTCTCCCACCCTTCCACCATGAGCCACCTCGATATGACCGAAGAAGCCCGTAGCAAAGCAGGTATTCGTTTTGGCTTATTGCGTCTATCAGTCGGTTTGGAAGAACCCGATGACTTAATTCAGGGGCTAGAAAGTGGGTTTCGAGCATTAGCCTAAAAATATAAATAAAAAAATCTACTTTATTTTGGGGCTATTACTCCTGCTTGAAATTTTGCCTAGGTAAAACTTTCAGCAAAGACCTGTGATCATTGCTATCTTGCCCTATTTCCCAAATCATGATACCACCTAAATCTTGCTCTTGGGCAAACTCAAACTTCCGTACAATCATGTCCTGACCATTAAAATAATAATTGTTTATTTCATTATCTTCGGGAGCTAGGTCAAAACTTTGGGCTAGGTAGTTGTAAGTTTTGGCACGCCGCCTTCCGCTAGAACGAATTTCTCTACCGTAAAATGGTAACCCCAGAAAAATTTTTTGAGACGGTATAGCATAGCGGGCACTTAAATAAGCAACCATTTCGGTAATATCTTCCATAGTAGAATGGCGGGGCGCAAAATCATAGCCCATAAAATTCACCGCATCAACCGCTTGGAACAATTTGGTATTTAACGCAGCTTGCTTCCTAGAAATAGCTACACTAACCCGATAGTTTTTTGCGCCATTTTTATTTGCAGCGAAAGTATTTGCACGAACTTCTTTAATTAAAGCAATATAGGCTGCCATATCGTTTTTGTTGCGAGGATATTCCCAGTCAAAATCTATGCCATCAAGCTCCCAAGTTTCAGCTACGGCAATGAGATTGTGAGCCAATTTTTGACGCAACGTTTTGCTTTTCATTACGGGCAAAAAACGCGATGAACCACCAGCCAAACATACCACTAAACCAAAGCCATATATTGCACGGAGTTTCTGTAAGTATTCCAGATGCTGCGGATAAAATCCGGAAAAATCTATGCTGCCATCACCTGCTTTGCCGGGCAATAACCGAAAATAATTAATTTGTGTAATGCGTCCGGTAGCCAAGGCTGCTATTAAATATTCCTTAAATTCTGGAACACTTGGCTCACTATATAGCTTGTTTTGCGAACCACCAATTCCCGGATCATAACTAGCAAAATCAAAAGCCCCACTAGCAGTATTTTGGCCTTGTTCCAGTTGGTAGGGGCTAGTTTCTGTGGGCCGTTGCATGCGGTAGTAAGGCAGGTAAACGGTATTTTGATAGCCGGATTCTTGCGCAGCCAAAGAATAAAAACGATAGATAGAAACCGCCACTAAAAAAACGGCAAATGTGGTATATATTTTCATACTGGGGGCAATTATAAATATTCTAATTTTCCAAGCAATATAATGAAGGAACTCTTTTTGTAATTTATGGCTGCCTTATCCCATTTTTCAAAATTCAATGTTCAAAATAAAAAGGAAGACTCTCTAAGCCTTCCTTTTGTTAAAAAAATTAAAACTAACGGCCAAACCCCTAACGGGCAAGCCCCCCAAAAATCGCTACCCAAAATGACCCAATAGCAATGGGCAATTACGATATTTGGATAAACTTTTTTTTACTGCTTCCACTGGTACTGGGTTGAAAATAGCGATCACCATTCAATTCTTCTTTTACTGTTAATTTTTTATAATCCGTAAAAAGTATAGTAGTAGAACGACGATTCCATGTCAGCGCAAACGTTGCGATCTTGTTATTACTACTCCAAATGGATTCATTGGTATTTAAAGAATATACAAAAGTACCAGAACCAGCTTTACCGTCAATCTTAGCCGTAAACGTACCATCGGAAAAAAATTCAAATTTATCTGTACCGCCACTTGCCTGCCATATACCGGCAGCTTGCAGGGTATCTTTTAACTTGAACAACAAATTGGATTCCTCATCAATTTCACAAGAAAACAACATGGGTGTCAGAAGAAAAAAACTTACAATCAATTTTATTTTATTCATAAAAACTCCTTTTAAGACCAGAATCTTACGCCAAGCTCTGGAAAAATGGCAAATGGTACCATGAGAAAAGTTGCATTGTAAAGCTCGTTCCCAGCTTTACTCTCTAAAGAAATAGTTTCCATCTGAATACCGAAGGCAATCTGCACTTGAGCAAATACTTCAAGCCGTTGTATTTTCAGAGAAATTCCCGGCCCCAAACGAAAAAAACTTAGTAAATGGAGAAAATCATAATTGCTTTTACCTCGGCCTAGAGCAAAATCAAAGTACAGCCCAGCTACACCGTAAAACCCTATGGGCAGACCCGCTGGGGTAAATTTATAGCCCGCATCAACTGAAATAAACGGACGAATAGGAAAATCGGGAATAATATTATCTTTTCCCGAGCCCGCCATAATTCCCAAATTTAAAGCGGTTAAAAGACCACTGAGCGCAAAAGCACCGGTAAAGCCGACACCCGGCGCATAGTGCACAATATCCTTTTCATCAAATTTAAAACCCTTTACTGGCGGACTGATTTTATCTAGGGCTTTATTTTCTACTTTTAGAATATTGTACAAGCTAGCTAGAGGTAGGTAGCTACTATACATCAAACCACCTCCGTAACTTTGGGCTACCAAGCTCACTTGAGAAATAGTAAATAAAAAACAACTTAGACTAAATGCGAGTAACCATCTCTTTCTAAAAAATCTTATCATTAGTCAAATTCTCCTTTCCGCATCAAATTGCTTGCAACAAGCAATTTTTGGATTGTTACGTTTTTCTTTTGATATGTCTAGCCTATTGTAATATTTTCAAAAAATAATTTAGAGATTTTGTGAAAAAACACTTGACAATAAAAATCCATTGTATTATTGTCGTGTCAATCCTTGGGGTGGTTTCAAACCTGAGAGTAAACCCATTGAACCTGATCCAGATTGTACTGGCGTAGGGAAGGATCATTAGCGGGTATATTGATTGTTGACCTGTTAATTTTCTGCCGATCGGCTGACTCGAATGACTTGGCAGAATTTTCCAACCGTATTCTAGTATTTTGTGTTTGCCTCATATTACTTTTGTGGCTGCCGTTCCGAGGAAATTAAATAAGGTTTTTCTTTGGGGCCATTTATGGAGACAAAACCAAGTAATGCTGAATGTAATATCAGCTTTAGTATCAGTCCGGAATTAGCGGTGTATAACCGCCTCGAATCTTGGTGCATTGTAGATTGTGTTCTGAAATATATTCAGAGTACCGGAACCTCTTATTTTACGGGACCTTCCGAAACCACTTTAGAAGGCTCTTTGAATGAATTACTGGCAATCGTTGCCGGTGCCAATCGCATATGTATTGAACAGGGTGCCCTGGAAGTTATTTCTAACTTAAAAATTTATTATAGCCCACAAGAACAACATTCTTTTGCCGAACGTCTACAGCGCACGGAAATACACCGCACCCAATAAAAAATAGAGAGAATAACAAGTGCAAAAAGATTCTGCTATATCTGTTTTTTCGTATTTTAGTTTCTTCAGGTTTCTAATTATATGAGCATCACTTCCGCTATTATTGTGAAAATTTTCAAATTGAGGTTCCGGTGGGAATTACAAGCGATTCAAAAATTATTCTTACGTTTTGGTGCTTCGGCGGCTTTGCTTCTACTGTTATTTTTGGTCTGGGAGTTCAGCGTACGTTTTTGGGAGTTGCCACGCTATATTTTACCTAGCCCGAGTGCCGTTTATTGGTTGTTCTTGGAAGAAGATATTCGCACTCTACTATGGCAGCATACACGCATTACATTATGGGAGACAGGCTGGGGCCTATTTAGTTCTGTGAATTTTGCCATTTTGCTATGTTTGCTCATGGAGCGTTTTGACTTTTTATACCGCAGTATATTCCCGCTATTGGTACTTTCGCAGAGCTTGCCTAGCATTGTAATCGCCCCTTTACTGATGATTGTGCTGGGTTTTGGTATGACCACCAAAATTACGGTGATCACCTTGTACTGTTTTTTCCCGATTGCTACCAGTTTCAGCAATGGCTTGCGCAGTCTCGAACCCGATTATCGCACCTTATTACGTAGTTTTGGTGCCGGTTTTTGGCAAATTATGTGGAAAGTTCAGTTTCGTTGGGCATTGCCTAGTTTTTTTTCCGGCTTAAAAATTGCGGCAACATACAGTGTTTCTGCTGCAGTTTTGTCCGAGTTTTTTGGTTCTAGTAAAGGTTTGGGGATTTATATGCGCAATGCTTTTTCTAGCTCGCGTACCGATGTCCTGTTCCTCATAGCCTTTATTATTGTATTTAGCAGTATTTGCTTGGTAACGTTGGTCAATTTGGCGGAACGGCTGTTATGCCGTCATCAATTAGATTTCATTCGAGATCGAAATAAAAATGTATAAAATTTATTAAGGTATTTTCCCTTAAAAAAAGATTTATAAGGAGGTTTCTATGAAACTTAAAAAATATTTTCGTGCTGTTGGGCAGGCTATTACAGTGTTGTTGTTGAGCTTTGTACTGGTAGCTTGTGCTAAAAAAAGTAATGGTGCTCAAGGCGAAAATTCCAGCCAAGAATTAGGCAAGGTAAAGGAATTAGAAAAAATAATTTTCTCTTTGGATTGGACACCCAACACCAATCATACGGGTTTGTATGTAGCCCAAAAATTTGGCTACTTTAGCGATGCCGAGCTAAGTGTAGAATTTGTAATGCCGGAACATAGCGTAGCGAAATTGGTGGCCAGCGGCCGGGCGGATTTTGGTATTCGGTCGCAGCATGTAATTACTTTTGATATTGCCAATGAAGACATACCGTTAGTTTCTGTGGCGGCCATTTTGCAGCATAATACTTCTGGATTTTCTTTTTTGAACAGCAAAAATATCCAGCGTCCTGCCGATTTTGCCGGCAAAACATATGGCGGATGGAATCGCGCTTTAGAAAAAGCCTTGCTGCCTTATTTAATAGAACAAGATGGTGGCGACCCGGACAGCCTCAATATGGTGCTGCTCGGAGATAGCTATATCGCGGCCTTACTGAATGATAAGGTCGATTTTAGCTGGACTTACTACGGTTGGAATAATATCGACTTCGAGTTGAAGGGTTTGGATATTGGTTATATCAGCCTGCGAGATATTGACCCAGTGTTTGATACCTATACTCCCGCAATTATCAGTAGTGTTCAGTGGTTAGAAGCAAATCCGGTTACTACTAGTAAATTTATCCAGGCGGTGGCCAAAGGTTATGAATATGCAGCTCAAAATCCCGATAAAGCTGCCGAAATTTTGTTGGAGTATGCCCCAGAGTTGGAGCGGGAATTGGTAGTGCGTTCGCAGCGTTATTTTGTAGACTACTACTTAGATGAAAAGGGACGGTGGGGTAGCCAAAAAAGAGAAGTCTGGGAGCGTTTTGCCGATTGGGCTTATGGGCAAGGTATGCTCGATAAGCCTATTGATAGCAGCAAAGTAATGACTAATGAATATCTAGCCAGGCAGTAGTGAATAAGCATTTGTGGATGTGTTTATGAGTGATTACCCTATTTTTTACCCCAATATAGAAAATCTAGCTTGTATAGAGCAGTTACAAGAAAGCCTGAAAGCTTTTGTAAAACAGCCGCTTTTATACAAGAAACTATACCTACAAAAAAATTACAACATTGCTTTTGATGGATATTCTTATATGGGACAAGAAGATAGTTCGCACCAGGCGGCCGATGATTTGTTACATTCTTTTGTGTTGTCCAATCTTCAGAATAAAGATGTGTTCCCTAAAGAATTTCAACCGTTCTTGCAAAATAATTTTGAACGGGTGATAAATTATGTCCAAGATATAGAACGTAGGGAGTTGAAGCGTTTGCAAGTTTTTGAATTAGAGGAAATTTATGATGAATTATTTGGCCATATGGTTTCTTGTAATTATTATCCGTCTATTTCAACAATTAATAGTCGGCCGGCTCTGCGTTTAACGGCTCACAAAGATGTTTCGTTGTTTACCACTTTCCCTCTGGGTGTTGCAGCAGGATTTGCTATTGGAGAGCAAATTTATAATAGTCTCTCTAAGACGATGATTTTTCCCGGATATTTTTTGGAATGGTACACAGCAGCGAAAGTCCCTGCTATATATCATAGGATTGTGCTGCCAGAGAATTCTATAGAAGAGCGTTATGGGTTTTCTTTCTTTTCTATACCCAAACCGGGCCAAACATTTTCTTGGAATGGCAAAATTTATTCTAGTGATGAATATTATAATAAACGGCCAGCATTGTTATAACCATTTATTTTGGTACTAACTATTGGTTATTTTCCAATAAAAAATTCTAAAAGGTAAGGAGTATAAAATGGTATATCAGCAAAACCGCATTGCCGGTTGTAGTTTTAGCATTTACCCTATGAGCGAGGACTTTGTAGAGATTATTTTAAGCGCTATTCGCCGGGTAGATATGAGCAAAGTTTGGAGACAAACGAACGATATCGAAACTTGCATTCGTGGCCGTATTTCGCATGTATTTGATGTAACTTTGGCTCTGTTTTCTACTGCCATTGAATCGGGAGAGCATGTTGTATTCCGCGGGACTTTTTCCATTGGTTGCCCTGGCGATTCCACTGCAGATAATTTTATGGCCAATGATGATGTGAAACTCAATAAAACTTTGTGGGCAAATCACTCTATTGCTGGGAAATTTTCTGTTTACCCTTTGGGCGAGTTGAGCCCGACTGACTCATGCAGTGACTCATCTTGTGGCGGCTATATGGGCAAAATTTATGAATGTATTGAGCATATGAGAGCTAGTTCATTAAAAGTACAGCAAATCCACTATGCCACTCGATTTGATGGCGATTTGCAATTGAGTTGGCAGTATTTAGAGCAATGTTTTCAAATGCTTGAAGAGCAAGGCTTTAGGCATACGGTTATGGATGTTAGCATATCGGCCAATAGCCCAACTTGTGGTGCAAACCAATCTTAAATTAAGTATATAGGTTAAGTAGATAAATATATGAATACAGACAGACATTACTTTTTTTGTGGCTTTTTCTTGGCGATAGCTGCGTTTTTTGTGGCTTGCAATAGACAAACTAATATAGAGCAGAGTAAGGTATTAACGCCTGTAAAGAATTTTGCTAAAATTAGCTTTGCGCTGGACTGGACCCCGAATACCAATCATACCGGATTGTATGTAGCGCAAAAGCTAGATTACTTTAGCGAAGCCGGGCTGGAGGTTACGATCCATATGCCCCAAATCAGCGTAACGCAATTGGTAGCCAGTGGACGCGCCCATTTTGGTATTGCTTTTCAAGAGTTTGCCACCAATTCTATGGCCAATGATCAAGTTCCTATTATTTCTGTGGCGGCCGTTATGCAGCACAATACTTCGGGTTTTACCTTTATGAAAAATCGGAATATTCAACGCCCGCGTGATTTTGGTGGCAGACTTTATGCTGGTTGGGGCAATCCATTTGAAATTACGGTCATTAAGCAGGTCATTCAGTCGGACGGCGGCGATCCGAATTTATTTGATAGCGTAACCATTGGAGAAACTAGTGTGGCCGGATTGTTACAGGAAGACAAAGTGGATTATGTTTGGACTTATTATGCTTGGCAAAATATTGGTTTTGAACTGCAAGGACTGGAGACCGAATATATACCTTTACAAGAACTCGATCCGGTATTTGATTACTATACTCCGATTATTATTGCTAGTCATCGTTATTTAGAAGAACAACCAGATACAGCTAAGCGTTTTGTGCAGGCTGTGGCTAAAGGCTACCAATATGCCGCTAACAATCCCGATGAAAGTGCGGATATTTTGTTGAATTATGCACCGGAGTTGGAGCAGGAACTCGTGTTGCGTTCTGCCCGTTATTTGGCACCGTATTATTTAGATAAAAATGGCCAATGGGGCTATCAGAAGCCAGAAGTATGGGACCGTTTATCCCGCTGGATGTATGAGCGGCAATTAATAGAGCAGCCGCTTGCATCGGCACAAGCCATGACCAATGAGCTATTGTCCCATTAATGTCTGAAAATTCTGGCTTTGTTTTAGAATTACGGCAATTATATAAGTCTTTTGGCAGCTTAGAGGTAATTCGGAATTTAGATTTACAGCTGCCACACAATCAAATTTTGGCTTTAATTGGCCCCTCTGGTTGTGGTAAGTCGACTTTATTAAATTTAATTAGCGGCTTAGACAAAAAATATAACGGCCAAATTTTTCTTTCTGGTTGCGAATTGCGCCAAAGTACGGCCCAACAGGTTGGCTATATGCTGCAAAAAGACTTGCTATTGCCCTGGCGCAATATTGAACAAAATGTATTTTTGCCCCAAGAATTACACCACTTAAAAACCTGCTCGCAACCAGAAATTGAAAAATTATTTACTTTATTTGGTCTCGAACAATTCCGCAAAGCCTACCCCCAAGAACTTAGCGGTGGCATGCGCCAACGCACAAATTTATTGCGCACTTATACCCTACAATCCGAACTTCTCTTACTCGATGAACCCTTTGGCTCACTTGACGCCCTAACTAGGCAATCTTTGCAATATTGGTTCATCGAAATGAACCGCAAACAGCCGCGCAGCATTTTGCTAATCACACACGATATTCAGGAAGCTATTTTACTGGCCGATGATATACTGGTACTTTCGCCACGCTCCTGCCAAATTTTAGCTCGCTTTACCGTCAAAGGGATTAGCCGCAGCGAAAAGTTGGAAAAAGAAATTTTTTCCTACCTAGTTTAGTTCTCTTGCCCCGGCACACGAAAAAGATAAAAATGTTTTTTTCCTGCTTTCAGCAAAATCTTTCGATCCTCGAGATCATTGTAATTTATTTTTTGTTCGGTGTCGGTGATTTTTTGACCATTGATACTGGCTCCCCCTCCCTGAATTAAACGTCGTACTTCGTTGCGAGACGAGCCCAGCCCAGCTTCTATATAAAGCTCGATAACCGAAATGCCATTAGTTTTCAATTCAAGCAATAAAGCAGGGGCTAACTCGCTGCCAGGCAAATTATCTATGCCGTTACTACCTGCCCCACCGTTTGCAACTTTACTAGCAAAATTTTGTTGAGCTGCAACCCGCACTTTTTCCGCTTCCGCATAACCATAAATATAGCAACACATTTCATACGCTAAAATTTCTTTCGCCTTATTTAAAGCAGCCCCTCCTTCAAGGCAAAGCGTGCGAATTTTGGCAATGCTAAGAAAAGTAAAAAGCAGCAAAAATCGCTCTACATCTTGGTCGCTACAATTGCGCCAATATTGGAAAAAATCAAAAGGAGAAGTCAATTTAGGGTCAATGAAAATAGCTCCATTCTCGGTTTTGCCCATTTTTTTCCCGCTGGAAGTCATTACCAAAGGCACCGTTAAAACTTGAGGTTGACTTTCCATATTGACACTATCGTGAGAAAAATTGTAGCGGCGAATCAAGTCAAGGCCCGAAACCATATTGCCCCACTGGTCATCACCACCAATTTGCAACAGACAATCATGCTGTTGAAATAGCTTGAGATAGTCGTAAGACTGCAGAAGCTGGTAATTAAATTCGATAAATGAAAGGCCACGCTCTAAGCGTTGTTTACAGCTTTCAAAACTAAGCATGCGATTGACCGAAAAATGAAAGCCTATATCGCGCAAAAATTCAATATAATTTAAATTATCTAGCCAATCAATATTGTCCAGCCAAATGGGTTTGGTATCGCAATCGGCAAAAACTTGCTCCAACTGTTTGCGAATAGCTTGCGCATTGGTTGCAATATCCTCTGCGCTAAGCATTTTACGCATCTTTGTCTTGCCAGAAGGGTCGCCAATTTTGGCAGTGCCAGAGCCTAAGACAAGCAAAGGTTGATGGCCGGCAAAAGCAAATCGTTTTGCCAATAAAACGGGTAATAGATGGCCACAATGCAATGATGGATAGGTTGGGTCTATGCCCAAATAAAAAGGCAGGCCATATTCAAGCATTTGGTTCACAGCCTCTAAATTACTACACTGCTGGATTAAGCCACGTTGTTGCAGTTCATCAATCAATTCGGTCATGAAATGGCTAAACCTTGTTGTTTTTTGCATTTTATATTGTTAAGATGCCGATCAGATTCGAACTGATGAATAGCGGATTTGCAGTCCACCGCCTTAACCACTTGGCCACGGCACCAATTTAATAGTTGAAAATAATGATAATAAAGATTTTTGCCCAGTACTTCATCGTAGTTTTCTCGATATTTCACCCAGAATACTCTGTTTTTCGATTGCCAATTGATCGCCAAGCAACAAGCAAAATTCTCGAATATATTGCTTCCATAATTCCAGTATTCTTGCAGGAGTTAAAGGAGCATATTCTGGATTATTATAATCTTGCATATACTGAAAATGAGGGATTAAAGAATTGAATTTAAGATAATATTGGCTATCGGCAATAGACACTTCTATTGCAGGGAGCCCCTGTCTAGTAAATTCCTGAAATTTTTTCATCGTTTGTTCGATTAAATAACAAATTTCCTTGTCAATTCCCATCAAAGTAGAAGTGTATTCTTCCTTAGACCCTTCTGCCCGTTGTTCAACCCTCATTAATATTTCTTTTATCTTTTTATCAATGAGATGTTCCGGCTGTAAATGTTGTTCGATAATATCAAGTTTTACACGGCAGTGATCGACTCCACTGAGAAATTCTGTAATTTCACCATAGACATAATTATTCCAATTAAACAAAATTTTGCTTAGCATATTTAATGGTTTGAGAATATTCTTAATGCAAAAATAACGCAGGAAATTCTGCAAATAACTAAATGATTTACAATGAGCAAAAAGCTCTTCTAATCTATTTTCTTCATGATTACTTGGTAAAAAATCAATCCGATCATTGTTATAATAAGGTGAGGGTTCAAAATCGCTATTACCTGAAAGATACTTTGTGAAGAAGTATTCGGTTCGATCATTTTTAAGCTGCTCGGCCATCATCTCTAGTTTTTCTAAAGCTAACTGCTGATAAACCTTTTCAATTTGCCTAGGTAAATTTTCCAATATTTCATTCTCAATATTTCGTATATGGGGAAGGATTAAATAGGGATTATCTCCAGTAAATAGGAGTAAAATTCTGATGGGTATTTCCTGTAAAAATCTATTCCATAAAATTTGCAATTGTGAAAAAGCGTCCAAAAAGTGAACAGCCGTTTTGTTTGATTGGCTACTAAACCCTTTACTATCAACAACATGAAAATAACTACTGATAATTTCGCGAAACTGGATTTTATCAAAATTAATAGACCCAACTTCCTCCATAAGTTGATACAAAATATGTATAGAATCATAAGCTTCCTGCGGTAGGACATCACAATAAAGACCATCTTGTTGTTTCGCATCTGCGCGAAAATTGTGGAAAAAATTAGAAAATGGAAAGTAACAAATTTTTTGAAATTGGTATAAGGCTTTCAAAATTTCTCCAGCAGATTTATGAAGAGAAAGAGGTAGGAAACGGCTTTCTTTACGCACATCTTCCATGAGAGAACCTATTTTGCCTTTTACAACAGAATCACCCATAAAAACCGTATCACGAAATTGCTCTTGGCTAATAAAATTTTCTGCCTCAATGGAAATACGGTTACCAGAATTACTACGGTAATCTGCAAAAACTAATTTTGTAACAATGGCTTGCATGAATGTTGTATTGCGGTCAACTTGATTGATAATTGGAAGTATTTGTAAGCTCAACTGGAAAATCTCATTAAAACGAGCAGGTAAGTAAGAGCTGACTAGATGTATGTTGTCTTTTCGATTAAATACAATAATTTCACTATTTTGTTGGACTATATCTTGCCGTATCTTATTTAATTGGGATTCTCGAAATAAACCTTCTGCTGATTTACGACTAAAAATACTCAAAAAGCAATACCACAGATATTGCATAAATGGCAACTGATTAAAATCAGAAATAAGAGAATGTGTCTGCTCATCTTCTGTAAACGTCAATTCTGTATTGTTTTTATTTTCAGCAATAGATTCAGAACCTTTACTTACTTTAGTGAGATTGTTCTCGTCTGGAAGATTTTCATAAGAATCTTTCTCTGTAAATTTTGTGTATAATTTTTCTCTTTCCGATAAGTTAAGTTCTTGAACTAATTCGTCCGCCATAGTTTAGGGAACCTCTTTCTAATGCAATTGCTCGAATGTACAGTTAAATGGAAGACAACATACATTGTAATCATTAGGCATGCAGCTATATCCATAGAAAACATATAAATATTATACTATCATAAACAACTACGATTATAGCAAATTATAGGTTAGGGGCAAGTTTTGTGAGCCTAAGTTTTATCCAGTTAAATTTACTTATAAAAAAACAACATAACCGCATCAAGTAAGAAAAATAGAGAAAAAATGCTAGACATACCCTTTCTTATTTTGTAAGATGCTCGGTGGAAAATAACCAAGGTATCTAGCATTTATGACTAGAAAGGAGATCAATATGAAAATGTATAAACAGATTTCTGGAATTATTCTTTATTCAACCACAATGGCGATTTGCATCTTTGGGTTTAGTTCACTCATGATACTCCAAGCGCAAGAATTTACACCAAATGCTCCGACTGGTGAAATAGCGGATATAGACACAGGAAATCCAGTAGCAAGAAATGCATGGGAAGAAATTTATTTTAGAATTAATGATCCTTTGTCCACAAAAAGCGTGGTAGAATTGTTAAAAAGTATGGAGCTTGAAAAAGATCAAGCAGGATTGGCATCAAGCTATGTCATTATTTTACAAGATCAAATTTATAGTTTTCGCAGTCGTTATCAAGAAGAACCTATTTTCACAAGACAAATAGTAAATTTCTTGCTGGATAAAATTTCAGAGCAATCGGAGATCGTAATGCAAGAGCATCCGGAGATTGCCAATATGATCGGCTTATTGCTTATCCCTGAATTACAGTACGGTGCTGTTATGGGAAAATCTATTTCTGCCTTAGGGCACTTAAAGGCTAAAAATTTTAGCGATGATATTATTAGATACTTAGAAGAGATCAATAACATAATGTCTATTAGCGATAAAAGAGCTGATAAGCTCGCGTTTGACTACGCTGCAACAGGTTGTTTGAATGCGTTGACTGAATTTAAAACGCCTTCAGCTTTTACAGTTTTATTGCAAGTAAGTAATGGACCATTTCAACAAGCTGTTCGCAATCAGGCAGCCAGTTTAATGCGTTTACTTAAAAAAGAGTTCCCAGAGGAAGTGAAAAAGCATTTTCTGGATTTTGTGCAAAGTTCTAAAAACTTAGAGCTCTTAGATATTGTTATCAATAGTATGAATGCAAATAAATTCAATTTTGATAAGATGACGAGTCAAGAGCTAAACCTTGCTTTACTTGCACATATGAATCGAGCCACTTGGGTTACGGATAATCAGGGGCTCGAAGCAGAAATATTGCGTAAAACTATTGACAATATTTTAGCAAATGGTACCGATGGAATGGAGAAAGAAGCTTCAGAGCAATTAAAGCAGAGTTATCTTAATACGGATAGCATGAATGTTCAGCTGTTAGCATTGCAGGGAATTGGACAGTTAAATTCAAAAAATGGCATTCAGTTTCTACAAGGAGAAATTGATCGCTTAAATATCCAGCAACGTGCTGTTGCCATTACTTCTTCCGAGCAAAGAATATTGCGCCAATTATTGTATTCGCTCTATGTTTCCAAAGATTCAAGTGAAGACACAATAAAAGTGTTGCGTGATGTTACAATGACTCCATATCCTTCTGTAATTCACAAGATAGCTACAGATATTCTAAGCAATATATCCTAAGATATAACTTGCGTGGTAGATAAGGGGAAACCATGATTCGGGTAGAATGTTGTCTGCTTGAACATGGTTCTAGTCTACCAATTTACAGCAATAATTTGGCATCTGGCGCCGATATAAGAGCTGCTTTGGCCTGTAAACCTTACGATGGTTGCTTGCTATTGCCTGTTGGTGATAAAGTCAAAGTACCAACAGCTCTAAAAATGGCATTACCGAATGGATACGAAGCGCAAGTGAGGCCGCGCTCTGGCCTTGCAGCCAAACATGGTATTACAGTATTGAATGCGCCAGGCACTATTGATTCAGACTACCGCGGAGAAATTTTCATCCTACTTATTAATTATGGGAAAAATGATTTTTTGATAAAACACGGCGACCGAATAGCTCAATTAGTTATTACTCCTACTATGCAAGTAGGTTTTTGTCAAGTTCGTGCCTTGCCAGAAACAGAAAGAGGGGAAAAAGGCTTTGGTTCAACTGGAATACAATGAATCTTCAACTAAATATCAAAAGTCGTTAGCGAGTTCATTGCTGAAAAAATCTTTTCTCCTACTTGTTTATTTATCTCTTTTTCTGCTCTTCTGCTGCCGTAGTACAAATAACACCCCTACTGTCCGTCAACGCATTGATGCTTTAACGCCGGATAGCCGTATTTTACAGGCAGAACAATTTTTCCGTGAGGATGATCAAAAATGGGCCTTGTATGCTTGGAACCAAACTCAATTAGAAGATTTGGTAAGCAATGAAGCCCGTGAAACATACCGCCTACTAAAACATTGGTTGTTTGTCCAGCCAGTGGATATTGCTAGTTTGGAAAATATGCAAATTTCAGCCATGTACTTGGATTATGACGATCTATGGTTGGGTACATGGAATGGCGGTATTTACCGTCTTAGCCTAAGTAGTGGAGAAAATTTTATTTTGGAACAAGATACCCCTTCTTTAGTACCCAAAGTTGTTTATCGTATTCGCAAAAGTGGCAACGCATTTTGGTTTGCTATGCACCAAGGCCTACGTTTTTATAACTACCAAACAGGCTTGGGAGGCTGGTTACCCATAACTTTAAGCAAGTCTCAAAAAGCAAGGGCTATCAGTGATTTTTTAGAAAATTCTAACGGTCTTTTTGTGTCTTCTTTGACGCATGGGGTCCAAAGGCGTACAATAGAAGGAAACACTTATTCTGTTGGAACAAAAACGCTAAAGCGAACCATTGTAGCCTTAGAATACGAAGACAGTATTGGTTTGCTCATTGGCACAGCACAGCAAGGAGCATATCGCTGGAAAGATGGCGTTATCGAAGCTTTAGAAAAGCTTCAACCCATTTTTCGTAATTTAACCCATGTCAATCATATTGTGAATGATGGAACTTCCCTTTGGTTTGCCTCTTCAGGGGAAGGCTTATTTCGATGGAATTACTTGGCCAATGAGTCCTACCAACTAGATACAGAAAGCTCTATACTTCGCAGTAACAGAATTAGTGCATTGTTTCACAGTGGCGACTGGCTATTTATTGGAGATGAAAAGGGAGGGATTTTTGGTTACCATTTGCCAGAGAAAAAATGGTATATCTGGGACAATGGCCGAAATCTTGAATTTATTAGTATCAGTGCTCTTGCCTACAGTGATGGTAAATTGTTTTACAGTACTTTAGCTGGAGGTGTGTATCAAATCCATTGGTTAAAATATTTGTTTGCTTTGAAAGCAAAAGAAAACCGATAAGCATTATTCTGCAATTCCAAATAGTTTCAAATTTTATTAGGGTATTTATTCATGGGAAAATTTAACCTCAATTTATTAATTTTAATTTTAGTTATCTTAGTTATCGTTATGCAAGCGCGCTCTTGCCTGAAAGAATCGGAAATATCCGGAAGCCAAACGGTAAGTCAAAGCCAAACAAACGTGATTGTTCAGCCATTAGATAATAATGTTGCTGCCGGTTTGGATTTAGAGGCTTTAGGGGCCTTACTAAGCCAAGCAGATAACGCAGAACAATTAGAGCAATTATTAAACCAAAAAAACGGCATCAACAATTTAGACCTAAATGAAGATAATATTGTCGATTTTATTTCTGTTACTGAATTTGGTTCTGTTGATGAGCGGGGCTTTGCACTTAGTACAGAAATCGCTGACGGGGTAGAGCAAGAAATTGCAACTATCAGAGTACAGCAAGAAAATCTTGAAGGCTCCGAGCCAAAACAAGCGCAAGTCCAAATCCAAGGCAATGAAACTTTGTATGGGCCCAACGCTTATTACCATTCGCGCATCAGCTTTAGCGATGTTCTGCTACTTTCTTGGCTATTCAGCTACCACCCGCCTTATTATTCCCCATTTGCCTGGGGTTACTACCCAGCTTATTATGGTAGTGGCTACAGCCGTGTTACCCGCACTCAATATCGTTCAAACAGCGAAAATTTTAAAAATCGTGCGGCGCAGAATAATCGAGCGAGCAGCTTTAAAAAAAGCAATAAACCTCAATTTCAGCCCAAAAGCACTTCGCCAAAGGCAAATGCCAATGCTATGCATTCGCGCCGCAGCTCATTGAGCAATCCCAACCGCAGTCAGCGCAGCTTTAGTATCAATCAAAACAACCGCCCAAACAATAACACCAAAACTCCTGTGACAAATCCCAGAACAAGTACAAGCAGCCGTAGCTCACTGAGTAGTCCAAGCCGAAGCCAGCGCAGCTTTAGTACAATACGGCGTTCTTCTGGGCAGCGTAGTCGCAGTAGTTTTGGCGGTGGTAAATAGGTAACAGACGATGAAGAATGATATTATTTCTATAAGTGCGTTAAGACAAAGCATGGCCAATATTTTTGGTTTAGGGCCTGCGTCCGACTGGGCTGACTGGCTTTTCACTTTGGGCAATTTTGAGCTAATATTACAAGTAGTGTTATTTTTTTGCCTGCTGTTAGTAGGGCGTTATATTTATGATTTAGTAACCCCATTTTCCCTAGCAGAAGTTCTTACCACGCGCGACAACAAGGCTCTTTCTTGTTCATTTGCTTGTTATTTAGGTGGCTTGTGTATCGTGATTGCCGGTGTCTATAGTAGTGCTTCCAGCTCTTTACCCCAAGAATTAGCTTATTGGCATTACTTATTATATCGTTTGAGTGATACATTTTTCTGGGGAGCAATCGGTATTTGCCTATTAATTTTAGCGCAAGCCATTAATAATCGAATGATACTTTCTCATTTCAATAATTATAGTCAGATTATCGATAGGCAAAATCTTTCTGCTGGGATAACAGAGGGTGCTAGCTATCTTGCTTCTGGAATATTACTTTATGCTGTAATGCAAGGGGCTGATGATAGCTTCTCAGTAGATATTTTATTAACTGTATTTTATTTTATTCTGGGGCAATTAGCTTTAGTTTTTTATAGCCGTTTTTTCATTACCATACGACAAAAACATTGGAATTTTCACCATGAAATTGAAAAACAAAACATAGCTGCAGCAATTCACTTTTCCTTTAGTTTTATTAGTTTTGCCCTTTTGCTTGCAGCTTATATAGCCTTGTTTGATTCTATTTATGGCCTTTTGCTTGCGGCAGTTACTGCAATTATTTTCGTTTTATTGCTCCATGTGCTAATCGATAAATTTTTCTTCCCTAAAATTTCCCTGCAGCAAGAAATTTCCATAGACCAAAATTGGGGAGCAGCTTTGATTGAAGGTTTCCTTTTATTAGATTTCTGTGTTGTTAGTGTGGTTGCATTTTCTTCTTATTTAGCCTAAAATTGCCGCGTTTTAGTTTCTTTCAAGCAAAGAATTAGGAGACTTACCATTATGAACGGATTCGATATTGAAACTCAAGAATGGAATGAAGAAAAATCTTGCCAATTCGCTTCCATTTATTTGCTACACCAAATAGATGAAGGAGCAGATATTCCTATTACACTTGATGAAAACTATCAATTTATTGAGCCTCTTTTGGAGGAATTGCATTGCAAAAAATACATTGATATTGATGGTACTTCCTACCGCCTTAATGAAAATGGTCAACAAGTGCTCAATCGTTTTTATCGCCGCTACGAAGAATATTTGCGGGTTTACGATATTTTTAGTGCTGTCGATTTGAATACTGGGGAATTTGCTTTTGCTAAATATTTTGATTTTGAAAGTGATGATGCTTGGTATGCTTATCTTGATGATGAACGTTGGTCTGACTTGCGCCTTGCGGTTGCCCGACTCAAAAAGTTAGATGCCCATGAAATTGTGTTTATGAGCTTTTTAAATGAAGAACGTTTTGGTTCTGATCAAAATGGCTGGCAATTTGATTTAATTTTAGGTTCAATTTGGAATGAAATCCGCGATATTTGCCGCAACGCAATTACAGTAGAAGAATTAGGTAGTCAAGAAAAACTGGTTGAGTTCACGCGTCAAGGTTCCGATTTGTTAATCCAGTTGCTGGAACATGAAAAAAAACTTCAAGAATGGGAGCGCGAAAATACAAATACAGATAATCATGGCAATGATTATGAAGTTGTCGAAATTGAAGAATTTTACCCTTATCGCGATCCATTTTATGTTTCGCCATTTTGGGCCACACCACTGTTTTTCCTTTGAGTTATATTCCTAGGAGAACATATTAGAATAATAAGGCGATAGAAAAAATGAATTTAGATAGGATTTTAAATACCATAGGTAAAAGATGCTTTAGAAACTGTTACGAGATTGCATCTAAAAAAGGTCAAGATTTAAATATAAATGACTTATTAAAATATGATCCAATTTTGAGAAACACGGAAGCATCCGCATTAAGAACAAGACTAAAAGCTATTAAAAGAATATTTAGAGAAAACTTACAAGAGGAAGCCTTAGAATTATCAAAAAATGCCAAAAATTATAAGAATAAGGATAATAATTAAATTCTCTCTTTGTAGTTTCTTTTGTTAAAATTCTTTTTCACATTCAGCAAAAAAGAAACAAACTTGATTTGGCCCATAGCTTACGGTATTTTAGTGCACCAAAGCGATTTTACTACGCCAGATATATTTACAAAAAATATAAATACCACCTAATAAAATCTATGCGTAACCTTCTTTGAAAGAGGACATGATAACTGAACGGGATAAGACGTGATAACTCGGGATTTTTTGGAACAAATGGGAAGGTAAAATTGGCTTACTTTCCAAAATAAAAAAGTAAAACCAAAATAAAAAAGTAAAAAATTTTCATTGCACGAGAAAAAGCCAGAATCCATTTTAAACACCAAACCAGAGCAAAAAACGCTCAAAACTTCAAAAAGCCAAAGCGGTGCTAGGATAACCAAACCATGCACCGCTTTTTTTGTGCCTTTCAGCTGAATCCACAAATGGAACAAGTAAAAAATTTTTGTTTTTCGGCATATGGGTTGTCGGCAACAATATGCTTTTAAAATATCATGGTAACGGGCCGTAGTCTCAAAAAGCTAGTAAGGTTTTGACTGAAAACCTTACTAGCTTTTTTGATTGGCAACCTGGGGATTTTCCAACGAGGCTGTGGCAGTCTCTAAAAAAATTGCAAAAAATTGTATTGTATTATTTTGCTAAAAACTGGGCTGTACTGCGATACAAAAAACTCAAATTCTTATACCAAATTCTTATACTTTGTGCCATGATGTTTCGTACGATCATACGCAACGCAACACCCGGACTGCGTCTAGCGTATTACAAATTTTTACCCAAGCAATCTCAAGGTATCTCAAGGTATCTCAAATAATCTCAAGACTTTTGATTGGCATGGATTTTAACCACCTTACAACACAAAACAACACTAAGACACAAAAAAAGTGCCCCAAACATAAAAAAAGACAAAAAAACTTATATGGGCCTTGACGCAACACCCCCCCTAGCAAAATGGGGATTTACACACTAGCCCGTATGGGTTGGCCAATCTTTATCCATTTTTGGAGGTATTGCTTATGTATAAGCACAAACTACTTTTATTGCCTGTAGCCTTGCTACTGGCCTTTATGGCCTTTGCCTGCGCCCCACCCGATGACGATGATGCGCCATCTTCTGGGCCGACTATCAATAAGGCCATCTACGATGTTGGCACGGCACTGTTAACCTTGCAAGGTACTAACTTAAGTCCTACAACTGCGACCCAAGCGCAAATCCAAACCATCAAAGTATATGGCGTAGCCTTCAGTTCCTATACTGCAGATGACCCAGCCACTGGTGAAGATAGTAGCGATCTTGCAAAAGGTAAGTACCGTATTGCAAACGATGGCACAGCGCTTTGGCTGAAACTTAAAGATGAACATAAAGTTACTCTGAATGGCAAGACAGGTATGGATAGCAATGGTAGAAAAGATGGGTTGCTTACTAGCACTGGTGCTTGGGCGGGTTTAAATACAGCCAAAGACTTGGTCGTTAAGTATATACCCGATAAGCAGTCTAAAGTATCCGATGACAATCAGCCATCTAAGCAAACTGAAGACGAACAAGACGAAGATCAGTCGCCTAAGCAACCTAAAGACGAACAAGACGAACAAGACGAAGATCAGTCGCCTAAGCAACCTAAAGACGAACAAGACGAACAAGACGAAGATCAGTCGCCTAAGCAACCTAAAGACGAACAAGACGAACAAGACGAAGATCAGTCGCCTAAGCAACCTAAAGACGAACAAGTCGAACAAGTCGAAGATCAGTCGCCTAAGCAACCTAAAGACGAACAAGACGAACAAGACGAAGATCAGTCGCCTAAGCAACCTAAAGACGAACAAGTCGAACAAGTCGAAGAGGAGTCGCCTGAAGCCGCAATTACCCGTGCAAGCTACAATGTTACTTCAGGCTTCTTAGTGATTACAGGTGTCAATTTACCAGCAGCAGTTACAGGCTGGGACTTTAGCAAATTGACGCTTGTATCCGGTGATCGTACTAATAGATTCACATTACCTAAGCACTCAACTTTAGTTAGAAACACAGCCATAGGTTCTTCAGCAAGTGCAACAAAATTATTTATTTTTTTAAGAGGTAGTGTAAAAGTCAAAGCCGATAAGATACTGGTTAAGGATGGTGTTCGTGATGCTAATGGTGCATACAACCTGGAAGCAGCAGCAGGATTTGCAGGTGGTAACGCAGCAGACACAACCAATCCTATTACCGTTAGCGGGCATACAACCAGCATCACCAAAGCACAATACGATTCTAATACAGGCGTGTTATTGATTCAGGGTATCAAGTTACCGAAAACAGTTACAGACTGGGACTTTAGCAAATTGACGCTTGTATCCGGTGATGGTACTAATAGATACACATTACCCCAGCACGCAACTGCAGGTGAAAACACAGCCTCAGGTTCTAATGCAAGTGCAACAAGCTTAACGATTACTTTAAGCGGTAGTATAAAAGCGGAAGCCGAGAAGATACTGGTTAAGGATGGTGTTCGTGATGCTAATGGTGCATACAACCTGGAAGCAGCAGCAGGCTTTGTACCTGGTAATCCAGCAGACACAAGCAACCCGATTACCGTTAGTGGCTACGTAAGCCAGATCAACTCCGTAATCTACAGAACTAGAGGCTTGTTATTGATTTATGGTAGCAGGTTACCGACAGCAGTTGCAGACTGGGACTTTAGCAAATTGACGCTTGTATCCGGTGATGGTAGTAAGAGATTCACATTACCCCAGCACGCAACCGAAGGCGCAAACAAAGCCACAGGTTCTCGTGCAATTGCAACAAGCTTAACGATTACTTTAAGCGGTAGTGTAAAAGCCAAAGTCAATGCTATACTGGTTAAGGCTGGTCTTGGTGATGCTAATGGTGCATACAACCTGGAAGCAGCAGCAGGCTTTGCAGGTGGTAGCACTGAAGACCCAACCACTGGTATTCAAGTTACAAGTTGGTAAGTAGGGTTTGGTTGTTGCAACGCTTGCATTTGAAAATTGCAACCTTGGTAAGTTTTTTAGCAAGGTTGCTTTTATCAAATTATAGCCTTGGTATGGAGAAAATACCAAGGCTGGAAAAAAATTTATTAAGGCTGGAAATTTTTTTGTCAAGGCTGGAAATTTTTTTATCAAGGTTGCTTTTGCCAATTACAGCCTTGGTAAATACGGGAAGCCAATATAGCCAAAGGCTGGTACAACCAAGCTAAAAAGAACAAAAAATTTGGAAGCCGAATTACAGGCTTAATTATTTTGATTATTATAGGATTTCTCCACAATACCCCATAAGTAAGTGTTTATCAATTTCTGTTATTCCATCTGGGATAGTTGGGTAAACACTAAATAATTCATCTAAATAATTTCTTTGATTGGCAAATTCAATACTCAATTGAGTCCAGTAATTCATTTATATTTTTCTATTTATCGTCTCAAAATTATTTTAATGCTCATTATCATCTAATCTTATGCTGACTTATTTCAGTATAGTACCGACAAAATTTTGGCCTCTAAGAATTTTCTGCAAATTATCTAAATTTCGGCCATCGGCAAAAATCAGTTCCAAACCAATCTCTGCTGCACGGGCTGTAGCCATCGGATCAAAAGGCATGGATTGACCAGGATTCCATTGATTACTAATCATTTTCTGATAATTTTCCCAACTCAATTCAACAAGTGGCCTCGCATTGGTATTTTGAGCGGGGTCATCATCATAAATTTGAGCGATGTTCGATAAGCATAAAAGTCGTTTTGCGCCAACATGTTCAGCTAATAAAACAGAATCATAATCTGTAGAAAAACCAGGTTTCCAGCCACTGCCAACGACAATACGCCCAAGTGTATCTACAGGGGGTAAATTGTCATATTGGGTGAGAAGAGGTTGTGTAACAAAGCCTTGCGATGGCATATCTTTATCTTTGAAGCTAGAAGCTAATAAGCGTATAAATTCTCCATTTAAATGGGTGGCGCGAATACCCTGCCAATCTAAAGCTTCATTAGATAATTTGGGCAATATAATATCTTGTTGCAACTTCTGATGCACAGCCAAAGCGGCCATTTGATAACGCCTTGCAGGAGCCCCCCCGCCAACAACCAGCCCTAGATGGCGCAATTCATCTTTTTGCCACCAGTTATGTAAAAAACTTAAAAGCTCCGTTATAAAGGTTACATCTGGCCCTTCACAATTTACAGGAGAAACAATAGCCCCCCCCAGGTCAATTATCAACCATTGCTTTTGTTCTTCATGTTGCATACACACTTGTTCCATAATCCCATAGATGATTGATTATTGAAAGAAACCATTATCAGAATCAATAAAGCCCAAATAGGTTAGCGGACTTTTGACAATGGCTAGCTCAACCTCGTCAATATAAGCCGATTGCGCCATAAATGCGATAACAAAACTTGTGTAAACTGGATTCTTAGCATATTCGGAAAAATCAGAAGATTTGCGTCCTTTAATATCCCTATCACTAGATAGATTATACTCACCATAAAATGATTTACGGCTGCTATCGGTTGTCGATACAGCAACGTTGCGCCGTACATTATAGGGCGACGAGCCTCCTTCAACAGAAACACGAATATAATTGCCTGTATCACCTGGCAACTTTGTAATAGTTACAAGCTTATTTATTGCAATACCCCGAAAATAATAACCATCATTGACATTGGCACTAAGGTATAATTCATGAAAATCTTTCTTACGAATCTCGTCGCTGTCATCATTTTGATTGGAATCTACAAAATATTGTTCGTCAGCATCAATTAATTTATTGGTATTGGTCTTGCTGATATAGGGATAAATTTTATACCAAACAATATAGCGGGTAATTTTATCATCATTCGGTGTTTTAAAAACTAAATTATTATCTTTAGAACTCGTGCTATCTACGGAAATAGGGCTTTCGGGTATCTCCACAATATCAGGTAACCCACAGCTGCTAAATAAAACTATGTAGACAGCTGCGAGGTATTTTTTCCAGTTGTTCACTTTCAAAAACTTTGTATCGCTATCTTATGGAAAACAATTTTTAAGTTTTATCATTGGCAAACAAAGCACTCAACTCTTGTGATTCTTTTGGCCCTAGCTGCTCAATAACTTTTGAAGCCTTCAAATTTTGTTCTAATTGCTCTAAAGAGCTAGCTCCTAAAATAATGCTGCTAACATTGGAATTTGCGGCACACCAAGCAATAGCCAACTGAGCTGAATTACAATTAAATCTTTCGCTGGCAATTTGATTCAATTTTCTCAAAGCTTGATTTTTATCTTGGCGTAGGAGTTGATCATTTAACCAAAAGTAACCCGGCAATTTGGCTCGACTATCGCTGGGCACACCATCTAAATATTTTCCACTTAAAAACCCTCCCGCAAGCGGACTAAAACTGGTAATACCCAAACCAATATCTTGATACAAACGCTTGTATTCTTGCTCCACCAGAGTCCGCGTAACTAAATTATAACAAGGTTGCTCTGTTACCGGCTTATGCCAACCATGCCGATCACAAATATCCCAAGCGGCACGAATCTCGGCAGCACTCCATTCACTGGTGCCCCAGTAAAGTGCTTTCCCTTGGGAAATTAAATCATGCATAGCATGGGCAGTCTCTTCAATCGGAGTCTTTGGGTCTGGACGATGGCAGTAAATAATATCCAAAAAATCAAAGCCAAGGCGTATTAAAGAGCCTTCTACAGCTTGAATCAAATATTTTCGATTTAAGGTTTTCTTCATATTGACAATGCCTGAATGAATACCGAAAAAATATTTACTGCTAACGCAATAGCTATAGCGCGGTAACCCAAGTTTGCGCAGTGCTTCGCCCATAATTCGTTCGGACTCGCCAGTCTCATAGGCTTCTGCGTTGTCAAAAAAGTTAATACCGGCATCGTAGGCAGTCTTGATTATATTCGTAGCACTGTGTAATTGATGATGTCTACCAAATGTGATCCATGAACCCAGTGAAAGTATGCTAAGCTGCAAACCACTGTTCCCCAAATTGCGATATTGCATATTATTTCTCCTAATTATTTTTCGTTTGCCAGTTAATTAAACTAGCATGGATAGATTTAAACAAATTGTAAATTTACAGAAATTAAACACAAATAACTACATTTTTATGCTAAATTTCCCCTCATAGCCAAAAACAAGGCAGAAATATTTTAGTAATTGCATTGCAACTTGCTCGACCTGTACATTGGGATTGCTTAAATTTCCCCCGCTTAGTTCATGTTCCAAGCTGGTTACAGAACAGTCGGCAATACCACAAGGTACAATTTGCTTAAAAAAGTTTAAGTCGGTACATACATTTAAGGCAAAGCCATGCATAGAAACCCCTTGCTTAATGGAGATTCCCAACGCAGCAATCTTACGGGCTGAAATATGCTTTTGCCCCAACCAAACCCCTCTATGCTGGCTATCTCGCCACGGCTCTAAATGATATTCAGAACACAACAACATTAAGGCCTCTTCCAAGCGGAAGACAAACTCCTTCACCCCTATCCCTACTTTATTTTCAGATGGACTTTCAAGCTTATGGCCCTGCCCTACATTTAATTCATTTAGTTTCACGTGGGAATAGCCCATCAATTGCCCCGGGCCATGATACGTTATTTCCCCTCCCCTATCACAACGCAATAGAGGCGCAGCCAACATTTCTTCAGAAACCAAAATATTGTGTTGGCTATCGCGGCGCCCCATGGTAAAAACGCTATCATGCTCTAACAATAAAAGTGTATCACTAATTTCCCCTGCAAGCCGCTGCTTCCAAATCATCTGCTGGGCAGCTAAACCCTCTTCATAGGAAAGTCTCCCCAAATATTTCACATTTAAATGATTCATAATTATAGATTGAAATTTTAAGATTGATATGCATCACGATGAATATCACGCACAGCACGACCAGAAGGGTCATCAAATGATTGGCTACCAGCATAAGCTTTGCCCGCACGAACCAACCATTCAAAACCTGTTTCCGTAGAGCACGCTACCGATTTAATTTGAGGCACGGTCAAAGCTGCAGAAGCATTAGGAAACAATTTTTCAAAAATACTGCGGTAAAGATAAGCTTCCTTAGAACTGGGAGGATTGATCGCAAAACGGAGGCTGGCCCGCTGCATCTGGGCATCGCTAATTTCCTTTCCAGCCAACGCTTTGAGACCGTCAATCCAACTATAACCCACACCATCAGAAAATTGTTCTTTTTGCCGCCACAAAATATCTTCATCTAAATAACCTTCAAAAGCCTTGCGAAGCAGCCATTTTTCCATACCGCGTTGACGCCCCAATTTAGGATTGGCCATTTTATTGGCTGGATTAAAACGCATCGCAATATCGAGGAAACGGCGGTCTAAAAACGGCACACGAGGTTCTACACCCCAAGCCATCATAGCTTTATTAGCCCGCAGACAATCATAGTAGTGGAGCCGCTGCAATTTGCGCACTGTTTCTTTGTGCAACTCTTGGGGATTGGGAGCATGGTGAAAATATAAATAACCACCAAAAATTTCATCAGAACCTTCACCCGAAAGAACCATTTTGATACCCATAGACTTAATTTTTCGTGCCAACAAATACATCGGAGTAGAAGCCCTAACGGTGGTAACATCGTAAGTTTCTAAGTGATAAATAACTTGGCTTAGAGCATTCAAACCATCATCTACGGTAAAATGGAAATTGTGGTGCACTGTCCCCAATTGAGCAGCCACTTTGACTGCGGCTTGCAAATCGGGAGAACCTTTTAACCCAATGGCAAAAGAATGTAAGCGCGGCCACCAAGCTTCACTTTGGTCATTATTCTCAACGCGAAGGCGCGCATAACGTGCTGCAACTGTAGCAATTAGTGAAGAGTCCAAGCCTCCACTAAGCAACACACCATAAGGTACGTCCGACATTAAATGGCTATGCACAGAATCCTCCAAACTGTTACGCAGCATAGTTAAAGCTTCATTACAAGCATCATTATTTTCTTGTTCGGCATCCAGCATCGGAGGAAACACGTGAGAGTTGTTATTCAATCTATCCAAACTATTCAATTGCGAAAATTTAAACCAATGAGGCTGATAATAACATTCTAGCTTGCCAGTTCGGCTATCCAAATAATGCCCCGGAGGAAAGATATTCACCGATGTACAAGAATCGGCAATGCACTTCATTTCTGAAGAAACATAAAAATGGCCTTTTTCATTATAGCCTGTATACAATGGAATAATACCTAAGTAATCGCGTGCCACTAAATATTGTTTCGTTTCTGTGTTATACAGAATAAAGGCAAACATACCACGCAATTCGTTCAAAAAATCCAAACCCTTTTCCATGTAATCCAAATACAAAGGCAAAAGCACTTCACAATCAGAGTCGGACTGGTAAGCATAAGATTTGTAATGTCGGCGAAGGTCTTGATAATTGTAAATCTCACCATTTACCACTAACACCAATTTGCCATCAGCAGAAAACAGTGGCTGCTCACCGGATTCCATACCGATAATCGCCAAACGCTCGTGGGCAAATAAGGCTTCATTATTCATGTAATAACCGCTCCAATCAGGTCCACGGTGGCGTTGTCTCATCGATAAATCGGTCAAATGCTCACGTTGCTTTTGAGGTTGTTGTTCGTTATTATCATAGTTCAATTCCAAAATACCTAAAATTCCACACACAACATTGCTCCATAAAACTCTGAACCCCTTGCAGAGCATCTCGCTTAAATTCAGAGTAGCATACTGAAAAGCGAGAGTTCAGAAAACTGTTCTACCTATTTTCGATAGAGTTCTTGATTACGGCCAAAAACATGGATAGCTTCTGTACCACTGGCTTGTATGTCTTCCCAGTCTACATCTAAGGCATCGATTTTCCAGCCCTGATCTTTTTTGATAAAGTACATGTTTGCCCGTAAAAATGCACGGTTATCATCAATACCCAGCCTACAACGAACCCGAGCGTAATCGTAGTCAATAACAGGATTCGCTAAACGCACTAAGCTCAATTGTAAAGATTTCACAGGCAATAAATTTTTTACATGCCCGGTTTTTGAACCGTTGCTCTGCTCAATTTCCGAAAATTGCTTTGAGGGAATTTTCTGCGCTTCACGGAATAAAGTCGGCATATCTTTGGTAAATGGAGCTACTTGTTCTCTCACTTGGAATTTACCATCATTACTAAGTAGAGTCGTATCCAACTTGCCAATATTTACTTGGTTCCAAAAACTGCGGATTAACTCAAAAATTTCTTGGGTCGCCCGTGAAGCTCCATCAGGCACATACATCAAACCCAAAACCTTATCCTGCGGGTAGATATTATCCCCTAAAAGATGGCCCAGTGCTTCATCTTGTAAACTCTGGCCAGCTAACGGTAAGCCCCAATTGGAGCTCAAGACCAAGCACAACATAATGAAAGCGAAACGCATTTTTGTATTTATTTCTATTCGCTTAGATTGACCGTACTTTCATTTTCCTGCAGGGTTTTATTTTCGCCTGCTTCGATATTCGGTTGGCTATCTTGTGGTTTGCTTTGATCCTTCATCGCTTTCCGTTCCAGTTGTTCTTGCTTGTTTTTTTTTTGCTGATAGCTTTTTAGCTCTGCAAGCTTGTGATACAACTTGCGTTCATTGATAAATATGGATACCACACCTAAAGCTAGAGCAGATCCTATGAGCAAAAAAGAAATTAACAAACTGGAAAGTCCTAAATTTTCCAGCTCCCACCAGCTCCCCAGTAGTGAAAATTTATCAATTAAGATGTTGTTGTTTTGCCACAAAATTGCGCTTAAAAAGCCAATAATAATGGGGAAACATAGTATCCCTATTAACCGTAGCACGAGCTTGATTCGTTCCAAAAGAAAACCCTTTATAAAATACTGGCTAGTATTTAGAAAATTTCAACTATTTGTACAAATAGCATTGTCCATAAATTTTTAGCATTATACCAATTTGTTGGGTACTGTGTAAAAGTTCTGCTAGAGAATACCTTTATAAAAATATGGACTTTCTGTATAAATGGACAAAAGTATAAAAAATATTTTAAATATACCGAGTAACTATTTTTGGAAATAAGCACGGTAAGTATAATAATTCTTGGAAGGGAATAACAATCATACAGAATGGCTACAATCCATCTGGGGTAGTTACAAAAAACCTACAAGAAAAATAACACCAAATGCCTATTTTATCATTACTTGCGTAATAGACTTATATATCAGAAAATCTAGTATCACATTATACATAAAATAAGCTGTTAAATTGTGGAGTGTTAAAAATTTATATGTACAAAGTTGATAGTGTTAGTATTTTAGCAGGCGGCGGCGGTACTAGACTATGGCCAGCATCAACCGAACAACACCCCAAACAATTTATGAAAGTGGCTGCCAGTAAAAGTCTTTTACTGCAAACTATCGAACGTTCTTGGGCTTTACAGCCGGCTTTAGGTGTTTTTGTCATTTGCAACCAACGCCATCTGAATGAAATTCACGATGAGATAGCTCAACTTCCAGCAGAACAAGTCCGTAAAACATATGTGATGTCAGAGCCTTTTATGCGCAATACAGCAACAGCTTTATTTTACGCCAACTTGCTAATTGAAGAATTGGCTGGCCCCCAAACTATCAATTTGGTACAAACTTCCGATCATTTGGTTGGAGAATTTCATGCCTTTAACAAGACTATAGACAAGGCTGTTGCATTGGCGCAAACGCAGCGCATCGTAGTCTTTGGAATAAAACCTTTATATCCTGCCACTGGTTATGGCTACATTGAGCGAAGTACTGCTATTCTGGAAATAGAAGAAGGCTTTCAAGTAGAGCGATTTACCGAAAAACCCACGCTTGAAGAAGCTCAAGAATTTATCGCCAGTGGCAAGTACTATTGGAATTCGGGCATGTTTTGCTACCCGGTGGGGCTTTTTTGCAAAGAGCTTACCGCTTTAACTCCAAATATTCCGGCTGCCTTTGGGGATTTTAAAGCCCTCAGAAATAGTTTCATTCAACAGCTAGAAGTAAAAGAAAACGCTATATTATTACAACCTTCGGCACAGCTCGAAGCAGCTTACAATAGTTGCGAAAGTATTTCCGTAGATTATGCGCTTATGGAAAAGACCAAAAAGTTGGCCTTGCTACCTGCAAATTTTGATTGGAACGACATTGGTTCTTGGGACGTACTTTCCACTTTAGAACCGAGTAGCACACTTGTCGTGGAGGTAGGGCAAAGTGGTGGTAATTTCGTACGCAGTAGCCTGCCCGTTGCTCTTTGCAATGTCGGTAACCTAATTGTTGTAGAAGAAAATGGCGTCTTGTTAATTTGCGAAAAAGGTTCTACTGAATTGGTCAAACAAGCCCGAACTTGTTTAATCGACCTTATCCAAGAACAAAGGTCTGGACAAAGTGAAAGTTATAGCTCCACTTAAATTTGTTTTAATAATTAAAACGCAAAACTATTTTGTTGATGGAGAAGACAAATCGCTGCAGCCAGAGCATCAGCAGCATGATGAGAATTTTGAATGCCCAACCCCAAGCTTTCATTTTGTTTTAAGCCCAATAGAAAAGCGACCATCTCCTGCACTTGTTTTTTTTGCGCTTTACCGTGGCCAGTTACAACTTGCTTAATAAGGTTTGCACTAAATTCGCTTACAGGTGCATTGTGTTGTGTGGCACAGAGCAATATGACCCCGCGCGCATGGGCAACAGGCAAAGCACTACTGCTATTTTTATTAAAATATAATTCTTCTACTGCGCATTGCACAGGTTGGTAATGGCTGAAAACAACGGCTAATTCTTGATAAAGCTTTTTCAAACGCTCTGTAAGCGGCAAAGAATTATTAGTCTTTATTTCACCACATTCGATGAAACGCAGAGTCTGAAAAGCCCTTGAATGGATTCCTCTAGCCTGATAGCTTGCTGGACAGATGATTCCCCAGCCACAATGAGCTAGGCCTGGATCAATACCAATAACGTTGTTTTTTTCCATTATAGTTTCTTTTAAAATTGGATTAATAACTACAATTAAATTCCAGATAAAATTTTTACAATATTTCATTATAATGATTTATCTGCTATATGAAAAAATATTAAACAAATTTTAAACCTTCCACATTCTCTAGCAATAAAGTTTTATTAGAGCATCACTATTCAGAAATTTTAAAATTTCTTATAATCTTTGGACTGTTATTATCCTAGTTGATTTATCCATGAGTAATATCTAATTTTAAAAATAAGAAGTATTTGTGATGACCGGATTTTTGTTTACATTTATAGCTATAAGTGTTTTAGCTATTTTGGCTTTTCCTTTAATAATTTTAAAAAATAAAATGAAAGGTTCTAGGTGCGATAAAGAAAATGTCCTATCGAGTTTAAAAACATTAGAACGTAATCCAGAAGATATTTATGCCTTAGAGCATCTAGGCTGGGTTCGCTATGAAGAGAAAAACTATAAAGAGGCCTATCATTATTATTCGAAATTGGTTGTTTTAATTTCCAATAATGATGGAAGTCATAGAATACCTTCTCTCGATCGCTATCAAGTTTATTTAAATTTTGGTATTTCGGCTTATCATATAGGGGAAAAAGCAGAAT
Source organism: Spirochaetia bacterium (assembly GCA_965225855.1). Taxonomy (GTDB): domain Bacteria; phylum Spirochaetota; class Spirochaetia; order SP-2023; family SP-2023; genus Haliotispira. The sequence continues at coordinate 184,378 of CBDDCK010000001.1, forward strand.
CTTTTACTTGTCTACAGAAAGCTCGGCTTGTGATAAACAATACCAATACATTTAAATTATTTTATTATATTGGTTTAATAAATTTTGAAAAAGATAACTATCTCGATGCTAGTTCCGCATTTCATACTGCATTAGAACAAGCCCCCAATCATAAAGAAACAAGAACAAAGTTAGCCATTTGTAATTATCAGCTAGGTAAATTTGATAGAGCTTTACCTTTACTAGAAGAGCTATCCAATCCCGAAGAACCAGGGGAATTAGATTTTTTTCGGGCAATTTCTCTTGTTCAGCTCAATAAAAAAGAAGAAGCATTAGATTGTTTGACCAATGTGGCAAATAGGTTAGAAGAATACCGCCTCCGTTGTTGGTATGAGATGGCAAAGATTTATCTTGAGCAAAAAGCAACAGAAAGGACCGTAGAAGTTTGTCAAGATATTATAAGCTTGGGTGATACTGCTGGTATTGAAGAATTGAGTTTCGCCTACTATGAAGGTGCTAAAATTTTTGCGAAAATGGGCTCCATTGATAAAGCGGCAAAAATGTTGGGAGCTCTGCTGAAGTTCAACAATTCTTACCAAGATGCAGCCATTTTATACAAGCGTTATAGAGCTAGTCAGGATTGCCCACAACTCTTTCGCCTGCTGGAAGGAGATGAGGAAGTTCGCCGCCGAACTGCGATAAAATTGGCCGATGTTCTGGTGCCAAATTTAGTTGATATTGAAATCATAAGCGAAGGTGCAGGCGTATTTGAAGTCTCTGCATATGAAAAAAAAAATAAAGATAAATATTATATTTGGGCTTGTTTTCAGGACAAAAAAGTTACAATGCGCCAAGTTTTTCACGCTCATGTAAACTCTAAGCAATATGGTTGTGTCCGTTGCGTTCTGGCCAGTCTTTCTGGTTTTGAACAAGATACAGAAACTTATGTCAAGGGGCGACCCATCACTTTAATATCTAAAAGTGAATTGAAAGAGTATATTGATAAAATTGATGGTTAGGGCTTTGAGAAATTTATATTATTTATTTTTTTATCTGGCAAAGAAAAATAATAATCTTTTTGGGGCGACTATTGTTTGCTTCTTGTGATGGCTTGCTTTGGCAGCAGCAATATAAAATTGTAGTAGTGCTACTGGAAACAGATTCTCTTTGGAAGCAAAATTATTCGACAGCGTTTTAGTTCATATAAATTTAATGATAACCTCGGCCGATAAATTATTTATCAAACAAGGTCTTAGCGAAAAGTTTTCTTGGCTCAAATTACACGATAAATATCGCAGTGTAATTATTTGGGCTTCCCGTCCACTGGAAAAAATTTCACCAGAAATTCGCAAAGGATTATCTACAAAGGTACCGTTTTAATTGTCTATCGTTATCGTCCCATTGGGCCTTGAACCCAATTTGGTTATTGAGCCTGCTTATGAAGATTTAGGAAGAAAACAAGCTGCTTTTCTGAAAACACTGCCTTTTCGCAGTCCGTTGGTTTTGCTAAGTGAAAATTCAGATATTCTGGAAGCCGTCCGCAGTTATAAAACCTTACTTTAAAACTTATTAGAGCAATTGCTAAGAGTATTTACAGACAAAGCCAGAGCAAACCATAGGTATACTTTGCCCTTCCTTTGATTGCGGACGCAAAGCATTAAGTCTGGCAAAAATACTATGGGCCAAATCGCTTTGAGTTTGATAGCAAAACCATGGATAATCTTGAAGATATGGATAATATGGAAAAATCGCAAATTTTGGATATGTTTCGTGTTAACCAAAACCTCCGAGTACAACTGCTGGCTATTGAAAGTAGACGTTTGATTCAAACGGCCATTATGCTAGCTTTTTATTATTTAAAACTACCTCCAAATTCATCGAATACAAATATACCAATAGAAACAAAGTTACCATCTGGTGCTCAACTCTTATTTAAATCTTGACATACCTCATACATAAATACAAAGCCGTGAATGGGTGAAAAATGCTTTCTAGCCTGTATGATTTTATTTAAACATAATCGGATATAGAGGATTTTAGCAATGCTAGTTTTTGGGATTTTAGGTATCGCTGTATTTATAGTCATTATAGTTATATATTTTCATAGAAGGCTTAGCCATAGAGATTGGCTCAATACAGATGATGGTATTTTACAACAAGCGTTAGAGGATTTGCAGCGTAACCCCAAAAGTATAGAATCTTTGCTTATTACCGGTAGTATATTCTACAAGAAAAAAATTATGAAAAATCTTTTGAATGCTATTCAAAAATTATCGTTTTAACGAGCCCAGATATAAAGAGATACTTAAACCAAGAAGCTTGTTTCCAAGTCTATTTAGAATTTGATATTGATGCTTATCACCTAAAAAAATTTGATAATGCCATGATCAGCCTAAAAAAAGCACGCAAAACCATTCCCGATGCATCTGATTTAAAGCTTGCAAAAACTTTAGGTTATTTATTGTACAGAAAGGGGAGTTATTCTGAAGCTGTCAAAGAATTAGCAAGTGCCCGAAAATTAAAAATCGCTGATAGTAATAATAGTTTTTATCTAAGAATGTGTTATTTTCAATTGGGCCGATATAAAGTCGTAAAACAATTACTACTGCTATTACTACCCAGGATACGCAGAATAGAAAATGATCGGTATCAATCTCACAACATTGATATGCTTGTAGATTCAATGAAAAAACAAGAAAGTACCAATTATTATGTTTGGCTCGATCTGCATAATGAAGTAGTTCGTTTGGAAAAAGTGCGAGAAGTATTTGATCGTGGCAAAAAAATAGGTTGTAGCCGTTATTTACTGATAAGTACAGATATTTTTGAAGATAGTGTTGAACAATTTAAAGAGGTTCGTCCCATTGAAACTGTGGAAGGTCCAGCATTGCGTGAAAAGCTACTAAAAGTACCGTAAAACTTTATTATATAATAAATAAAATATTTTAGGTTACGCAATAATCTACTGCTTATTTTCACAGTAGGCATAAAGATATAAAATAAATTTTTTTCAAAATTCCTAATATGATTAGGTATAAGTGAGAGGTTTTTTATGAATGAAAATGTCAATTTGTTGGTCGAAGAGCTTGGTGAGCGCAAAATTCCTTCGCCAATGAATTATGCCTATGGCGAAAACAGCGAGGTGTTGGCTAGTATCAACGAAATAAAATTTACGAGAGACCCTTCGCGAACTCGGGTACCAGTGCCCAATCGGTTCCAGTGTTTAGGTTGCGAATATCCTATTGCGATTGAACGCGAACATTCGATGGAATTAGCTGGCCCGCGTAAAGAAATTTTTTTTGATCCAAACAAGACAACAGCAGCAATTGTTACCTGTGGCGGATTATGCCCCGGCCTGAATGATATTATTTGTTCTACTGTAAACACTTTGTACAACTGCTATAAAGTGCGCAACATTATTGGCATTCGCAATGGCTACCTCGGCTTTCAATCGGATTCCCCTACCGTTCAGCTAAACCCAGATGTCGTGAAAACGATCCATAAAATTGGAGGTTCCTTCCTTGGTTCGGCCCGTGGTGGTGGGAAAAATATTCCCCAAATTGCCGCACGCATTCAGCAACTAGATATCAATATTTTATTCGTTATTGGTGGTGATGGTACCCAAAAAGGGGCTCGCGATATCAGCGACTATTTAAAAAAGCAAGGGCTCAAAATAGCCGTAGTGGGAATTCCCAAAACCATTGATAACGATATTTTGTTTGTACACAAAACTTTTGGTTTTGATACGGCAGTATCTTTAGCCACCCAAGCTGTGGAATCCGCAACTGTTGAAGCCTCAAGTGCTCCCAATGGAATTGGGCTGGTAAAATTGATGGGGCGCGATTCAGGTTTTATTGCGGCCCACACGGCCATTGCTTCCCAAGATGCCGATTTTGTGTTGATCCCGGAAGTCCCATTTGATTTGGCAGGAGCGAATGGCTTGCTTTATCATTTGGAACAGCGCATTGCCAAATTTGGTCATGCCGTTATTGTCGTTGCCGAAGGCGCAGGCCAAGAGTTTTTTGAAGAAAATTCGCGCTCGCAAGACAAAGGCGGCAACCTGCTCTACAAAGATATAGGTACTTTTTTGCGTGATGAGATCAAAACATATTTTGAGCGAAAAAAAACAAATATAAACTTAAAATATATTGATCCCAGTTACATGATTCGTGCAGCCCGCCCCATTGCCACCGATGCCTTCTACTGCGCGCGCTTGGGAACCTATGCGGCGCATGCTGCAATGGCAGGCAAAACCTCCATGTTAATATCATATTGGAACAGCACATTTATCCATATTCCCATTTCGGTTGCCGTTACCAACCGAAAAATGATTAGCCCCGGCAGTACTTTATGGAGGCATGTGATTGAAGCAACTGCCCAACCTGTTTCCATGAAGAATGATTGATGAGAAAGCCTCCAAGGTTCTTTGCCATTATATGCCTTTTGGGAATATTTTTTATATCTATTCCTAACATGTGGGCACAAGAGCCTTCTGCTTTAAAGCCATTGGTTGCACAATTTGACTTTACCAAACAAAGCTTTCAGGTTTTTATCAAAAAATATCTGGAGCCAATATATTGTAAAAAAATAGAAAATCAAATGTTATTTTTTTTGGAGTTGTTGGCAGCTGTGATAAAACAACAAAAAGAAAAACCGTATTTAAGCCGTTTGGTAGACAAAAAACATTCCCTTCCCAAAACTTATGTGCCAACGGATTTGGTAGCGCTGAAACAATATCCCGAATTAAATTTGGCTCGGAAAAATTTGTACTTGCGGAAATTGCTAATAGCTGATATTTTAGAAATGAATCGAGCCGCATTAGCTAGCGGAGTTTCTTTGTTTTTAGGATCGGCTTACCGCTCTTTCGATTACCAGAAAACTCTTTTTCAGCGTTATACCCAACACCATGGTCTGGCTCTAGCGAATCGTTATTCGGCCCGCGCAGGCCAATCGCAACATCAATTGGGTTTGGCCATCGATTTTATCCCCATTAGTCGGCATTTTGAAAATACTCCTGCAAGTCAATGGCTACAGCAAAATGCCCTTTCTTATGGCTTCTCATTATCTTATCCTAAGGGTGTGGAAACTTTTACTGGTTATATTTATGAACCTTGGCACTATCGTTATGTAGGCAAACCAATTGCAAAACTGATTTCCCAATATTTTGCCGGTTTGCAATATCAGTTCTATTCATTTTGGCAAAAGGCTATCCCAGAATTAAAAAAACGTTATCAGGGCTAACGGACAAAAATTTTAGTACGAAAAACAAATTTATGGTCAAAAATTTTCAATTTCATATTTTGATAGCAGATGATGAGCCCAATATTTGTAAAGGGCTGTGTAGTGCGCTGGGTTCCGTTTCAGCAGACTATGTATTTTTTACCGCAGAAGACGGTGAAGAAGCATGGAAGTTCATGCAGTCAGAGCCCATTGACCTAGCGATTATTGACCTGCGTATGCCTAAAATCAGTGGTGAAGATTTGCTAGAACGCATTAAACGCGATTATATGACGGTGCCAGTTATTATTTTAACAGGGCACGGCTCTATCGAAAATGCAGTCCATGCCATGCGAGCGGGAGCTTATGATTTCTTAACCAAGCCGGTGAATCTGGACCGCTTAGAACTTTTGGTTGCGCGTGCGCTAAGCTCACGCAATCTGAAACGCCAAAACCAAGAATTGGCTCAAGAAATTGAACGTTTGCGCACCCCAAAAAATGCCCATTTTACCAGTAAAAATCCAGCGATGCAGCGCGTATACCAAATGGTGAAACAAGTAGCGGATTCCAAAGCTTCGGTATTGATTACAGGGGAAAGTGGTGTTGGTAAAGAACTGATCGCAGAGTCTTTACATCGTCTTTCCAACCGAAAAGAACAGGATTTAGTGAAAGTCCATTGTGCAGCTTTAAATGAAGCTTTGTTAGAAAGCGAATTGTTTGGCCATGAAAAAGGGGCTTTTACCGGCGCCAATCAAATCCGCAAGGGCCGTTTTGAGCTGGCCGATGGTGGCAGCATTTTTTTAGATGAAATTGGCGAAATTGACAGTGCAACACAAATCAAATTATTGCGGGTGTTGCAACAAAAAAGTTTTGAACGAGTGGGTGGCGAAAAAACGATAGAAGTCAATGTTCGAGTTATCACAGCAACCAACCGCAACCTAAAAGAAGAAGTTGCTGAAAATCGCTTTCGTGAAGATTTATTTTACCGCTTGAATGTGGTCAATATCCATATCCCTCCTTTGCGTGAACGCAAAGAAGATTTGCCTTTTCTCATTCCCTATTTTTTGGAACAATCAATTAAAGAAAATCGGCGAGTACATATAGAAGGTATAAGCCCGAAAGCTTTAAAACTTTTATATAATTACTACTGGCCAGGCAATATCCGCGAACTGCAAAATACATTGGAAAGTGCCGTTGTTCTGTGTAACAACCATTTGATTCAACCAGAAGATTTACCGCCCTATATACAACAGCAAAAAGATACAAATTCTATCCATATCGCAGTGGGTTCCAGTATGATACAAATTGAAGAAGCCGTTATTCGTGCAACAATTGCTTATGCTGGAGGCAATAAAACGCAAGCAGCCAAAATTTTGCAGATTGGGCGCAAAACTTTGCATCGTAAAATCCATGATCACAACATGGTAGATTTAATGAAAGCAGGAGATGATAGCAAATAAATTTTAATGTAACGGCTTGTCCTTTTAATGATACTTTCATATAATTTTCATACTTTTAAATTTAAAAGTGAAATTTTCAGTTTATTTCCCTAGATATAGAGAAGGAAAGAGAGGAGGTTCTTATGAGTAAGAATTTTTTAGTTTTATGTATTGGAGGTATGATACTACTTTTATCGAGCTGTATTTCAAGCCAATTCAGTAACCTGCAATATGGAGTAGATACCAGCAGCTACACTGAAGTTGGAGAGCTCAACACACGAGTTTCCGTTTTAGAATTTATCGGTTATTCCGCTGGTGCGAACTTATTCAATCTTACTGCCCGAACATCTGATGAAAAAACGAAAGCTGCGATTCAAAATGAAATTGAAGCTGCCGGCGGTACAGCCGCACGTGATATAAAGCTGGTACACAAAGCTACTTTTGGAAATATTATTGTCAATTGGCTTACTATCGCTATATTAGCCCCTTCTGTAGTGGAAGTAACCGGTACGATTATTTCCGATAAAAAATAATGAGTGATTGACAATTTACCAAATCTATAAATTTATTGTGATACAATGGGTTTTCTGAAAATTTCAGAGAACCCATTTTTGTAAGTCGTATAAAAATATGAATAAAGTAGCTTGGTTTTGCATTTTATTTTTGCAATTTTCCATAGGCCAGCCTTTTTCGCTTTTTGTCCAAGAAAACTTTGAAGAAAGCTCTACTAAAACTTTTTATTTATCCAATGGAAAAGAATTAACCATTAAATTATCAAAAACAAAAACAATCCTCGGAGAAGGCGAAAATACTGTAATTACTGCAGAACTTTCACAAAAATTGCGTTTCCGTATGAAACAAACTTTTTGGAGCAGGAAATTTTCAGGTTTTCATTTACTTGAAGATAACGGAAGCCCGTTTAATCTTTTCATTTATTTAAGCCAAAATTACGATGAAAAAACAGAATCATATAATTTTGCTACAACTATGTTTAACTTTCGGGCAAAAGGCTTAGTGCTAAAATGCAAATTGGAAGCCTATATTGTAGAGAGCCAAAGTTGGGAAAAAATCGGTACTTTACGCTTAAAAGGCGATCGAAGCTCGGACCAATTCCAAATAAAAGCAGTCGTTGCCCGCATTCGTTTGAGCAATTTTCAGTTAAAGAAAATGTAAATAAAAATAAGAATTCTGTAATTTTTTACCTGTTTGTGTATCAAAAAGTGCAATTTTGTTTTTCCTTTTTTCGATAAAATCTTATGCTTTTTAGCTATCGCCAATCCTTTTTTTCACAAGCTGAATATTAAAATTTTTGCCTTAGTTACAAACCCAAGTGAGCTTTCAATAAAAAGGAATATGAATAATGTCAGATAAAATTCAGATAGACTCTGTTTACCCGATTCCGATTGAAGAAGAAGTACAGAAATCTTATCTGACTTATGCCATGTCGGTGATTGTATCACGGGCCTTGCCCGATGTGCGTGATGGGCTAAAACCAGTGCATCGCCGCATTCTGTATTCTATGAATGACATGGGCCTGCACCACAACCGTCAGCCACGCAAAGCTGTTCGCGTTGTGGGCGATGTTCTAGCCAAGTATCACCCACACGGCGACCAATCCGTTTACGATGCTTTGGTACGCATGGCCCAACATTTTTCCTTGCGTGAACCGATGATCGAAGGGCAAGGCAATTTTGGCTCTATTGACGGCGACCCACCAGCGGCTATGCGTTATACCGAGGCCCGGTTGTCCGCCATTTCAGAAGCTATGCTGCGCGATCTCAAAAAAGATACGGTTGATTTTCAGCCAAACTTTGACGATTCAGACAGTGAGCCAGTAGTACTTCCAGCAGCGATGCCATTTCTATTGGTCAATGGGGCTAGCGGTATCGCGGTAGGCATGGCAACCAATATGGCTCCCCATAATCTGCAAGAAATTTGCGCAGCAACTTGTGCTTTCATCGCGAATCCCGAACTTAGCGATAAAGAATTGCTCTCCTACGTCCAAGGTCCAGACTTCCCAACCGGTGGTATTATCCATGGCTTGCGCGGGGCAAAGCAAGCCTATCTAACCGGTAAAGGCCAAATTATCATACGCTCGCGCCACCAGCTAGAAATATTGCATGGAGAGAGAGAAGCCATTGTCATTACGGAAATTCCATATATGGTCAATAAAGCCAATATGGTTATGAAAATTGCCGAATTAGTCAAAGATAAACGGGTTGATGGTATTTCTGACTTACGTGATGAGTCTAACCGCAACGGTATCCGCATTGTGATCGAATTGAAAAAAGGCTTTTCGGCTGAAGTCCTGCTAAACCAATTATACAGCTTTAGCCCACTGCAAAGCTCATTCCACATTAACAACTTAGCACTCGATCACGGTAAGCCGAAATTATTCACATTGCGTGAAATGCTTCAAGCTTTCATTGCCCATCGCTTTGAAGTGCAAGAACGGCGCATTCGTTTTGACCTAGGCAAAGCCAAAGATAAGGCCCATATCCTAGAAGGTTTGAAAATTGCTCAAGACAATATAGATGCGGTGATACAATTGATTCGCTCTTCAAGCACCGTTGATGTGGCACGCCAAGGACTTACGGAAAGTTTCAGCCTTTCCGAACGCCAAGCGGTAGCCATTTTGGAAATGCGTTTACAACGGCTGACCAACATGGAAATTCAAAAAATCATTGACGAACTAAAGGAGCTGTATGAGCTAATTGCAAAACTAGAAGATTTATTAGCCCATTCCAAAAAAATCTATGCCTTGATCGGTGATGAAACCAATGAGCTAGGTCAAAAATATGGCTCTGCTAGGCGTACCGATATATCGCCTGTAGAAGTTGATGGCTCTATTTCTTTAGAAGATTTGATTCAAGAAGAAGAAATGATTGTGCTTATTTCGCACCAAGGCTTTGTCAAAAGGGTTCCGGCCCATGAATGCAAAGTACAAAGCCGCGGAGGCAAAGGCGTGCGAGTTTCCCAATTGCGCGATGATGATTTCATCGAACATATTTTTACAGCCAATACTCATCATTATATTCTATTTGTCAGTACCGAAGGGAAGGCCTATTATCTCAAAGTCTATGAATTGCCTGAAGGTTCCAAAAATTCCAAAGGCAAACATGTGCGCAATCTGTTTCCTTTTGAAGAAAATGAAGAAATTACCGCCTATGTCGTTTTGCCGGAATTTAAGGAAGATACTTATTTATTTATGGCAACCCAGCAAGGCATGGTCAAGCGCGTTAGCACCTATGAGTTTCGCAATGCCAGAGTGCGCGGAATTAGAGCTATTGAACTAAACGAAGATGATCACTTAGTAGGAGCAGAACTTACAGACGGCAATCTCGACTTACTACTTTTAACGCGTGATGGCAAAGGTTTACGTTTTAACGAAAGTGAAGTCCGCGTTAGCGGCCGCTCAGCGCGTGGGGTTCGCGGCATTCGTTTAAAAGAAGATGACTGTTTAATTAGCGTTTGTTGCCAGCACGAAGAACATTCACAATTGCTGCTCATCAGTCAAAATGGTATTGGTAAGCGTTTAGCTTTTGACCAACTTAGCACCCATGCACGCGGAACTCAAGGCCAGCGCAGCTATAGCGTTACCGACAAAACCGGTTCCCTTGTCGATGTAAAAACTGTCCATGACGAGGACGCCGCTATTGTTACCACCGAACAAGGTAAAGCCATTCGCATTGCCGTGAATAAAGTTTCTAGCTTGAGGCGAAACGCCTCTGGTGTGCGTTTACTGCGCGCCGGCGAAGGCGATAAAGTTGCAGGCCTAGCGATTATTGGGCCGCAGGAAGCAGAAAATAGACTAAATATGGAAACTTCCGAACCAGACAATGAGATTTTGGGAATTTTATATAATGGCGAAACAGGAGAATAAAATACTGTGCTACAATTAGTAAGGCGTTTTTTTCAACTATACTTCAAAAGTTTGCATAAGCGATTTGCCTGTATAATCCTATTGGCCATTGTTGCCGGAATTTTTGAGACCTTTGGTTTAATATTAATTTATCCCGTTTTACGTATTTTGATTGAGCCGGAAATCGTGCTCAATAATATTCATCTGCACCGCATTTATAAATTTTTGCAGCTCAGTGAACCTAAATTCTTAGCAGCCATATTCGCTGGGCTTGCCGTACTTCTATTTATAATCAAAAATCTATACATGGTTTTATTTATGCGGCTTCAATTAAATTTGATCCGTGATTGTAAAGTCAAAATACGGACTCAATTAATAAATTATTATATGCAAATGCCTTATATATCATTTTTGCAGAAAAAATCGTCTGCCTTGATAGGTATTATTCAAAATTCTACTGTACTAGCAATACATAATGTTATATTTTCTTTTATGAATTTAATCGTCAATATGATCATTAGCGGCATTATTGTTTTTACATTGACCATTCAATATTTTTTATATTTATTTTTTTTAACTATTTTTATCAGCTCATCGGTATATGTTTTATATAAATTGATGCGCCGTAAATTGCATGTGTTAAGTGAAAAAAATCGCAATGGCATTATCGAAGAATATAAAGTTTTGCAGCAAAGTTTGGTTTCCATAAAAGAAACAAAAGTCAACAATGCAGAGCCGTTCTTTATTAAAAGTTTTATTAAAGCTAATCGTGATTTGGCCATAATTGAAAGTAAGATGCTCCTCTATCAACGTATTCCGTCGTTTATATTAGAGATCATCATCATTATTTTTATTGTTATTATGAGTCTAGCAGTGGTCCTATCCCAAGAAAATTCGGGTGTTGGGATTGTATCATCGCTGGGGGTTTTAGCAGCTGCGTCATTCCGTTTAGCACCTTTGGCAAGCCGTATTATTGCTGCTCTGAATGCAATGAGCTCTAGTAAAGCAGATTTGGAAATTTTGATTAAAGAAGCGGAAATGCCAGATTTCTTTCGTACACAACAACTTGCTCCACCCCTAGTCGACCAGCTGCCAAAGCAACTGCCACTTTGCCGTGAACTAAAACTGGACAATATTAGTTTTTGTTATCCTAATTCTCAAAACCAAGCTCTAAAAAATGTGCATTTAACCATAAAAAGTGGAGAATTAATAGGTATTGTAGGGGCTTCGGGTGCCGGAAAAAGTACTTTTGCCGATATTTTGCTTGGCCTGTTAGAGCCCCAAACAGGCCAAGTATGCATTGATTCCACACTTCTTGCCCCAGAAAATATGTGCAATTGGCGGGTCAATATAGGTTATGTCCCCCAAGCAATTGTTTTAATTGATACCACAATACGCGAAAGTGTCGCTTTTGGCATTGCCCCTGAAGAGATTGACGACCAACAAGTAGAGCAAGCCTTAAAAAAAGCTAGCTTTTGGGACTTTGTCCAAACACTACCGCAAGGTATTTATGCGCCTGTAGGTGAAAATGGCAAAAATCTTTCTGGTGGACAACGCCAGAGGATTGCTATAGCCCGGGCACTGTATCGCAATGTTCAAGTACTTATATTAGATGAAGCAACTTCGGCTTTAGACAATGCCACTGAATTTGAAATTGCTTCAGCGATAGAGTCTTTGCGCGGAAAATGCACTATTTTGGTTATCGCCCATCGGCTTTCCACTTTAAAGCGCAGCGACCGTATTTTATTTTTCCGCGATGGCGAATTAGTGGACAGCGGCAGTTTTGCCGAATTATCCAAACACGAAGATTTTAAGCAAATGCTGGAAGTGTCAAAAATAGAAATTTAATTGACCAATAAACAATTTTAATAGCAAACTTTCATGGAAGGAAACTTATGGATTATTTAGCTTTAGGAAAACAAATTTCCAACTGGTTACAGGATTACCTACAAAAGTCCAATTCGCGTTGTTTTGTGGTGGGGGTTTCTGGTGGGATTGATTCTGCTGTGGTTTCAACTTTAGCCGCCCAGACCAATAGTTTAACCTACATTTTGAATTTACCAATTCATTCTAAAAAAAACAATTCACAGCTTGCCGACAAACACTGCCGCAATTTGGCGCAACGTTTTCACAATGTGGGCCATTTGGAACAGGATTTTACGGCAGCTTATGATGCTTTTATGCAAATTGCCGAAACCCAAAATGTGCCGCATAATTTAGCCGCAGCTAACAGTAAATCACGGCTAAGAATGATGGCTCTCTACTATTTGGCCGGTAAAAACTCTGGAATTGTTGTCGGTACCGGCAATAAAGTGGAAGATTTTGGCGTAGGTTTTTTTACCAAATACGGCGATGGAGGAGTGGACGTCAGTCCAATTGCCGATTTGAATAAAAGCCAAGTCCGCAAACTAGGCAAGGCTTTAAATGTTTTACAGGAAATTATTGATGCGCCGCCAACCGATGGTTTATGGGAAGATGACCGCAACGATGAACAACAAATTGGGGCCAGCTATGAAGAGCTTGAATGGGCTATGCTTGCCGAAGAACAAGGAATTGCGCCAAACAATGAACGGGAGCAGGCCGTACTTCAGATTTACCGCAGTTTCCATTATAAGAATTTACACAAAATGCAAGAAATACCTGTATTTCATTTAAAATCTTTCTTCACAACTTGATAATTTAAATCTGCATCTGTATCAAGCTTTTCTTCTTGAGAATTAGCCAAAAGATTTGCACTGCATTCTTCTATCTGCTTTTGCAGCTCATTCGGCTCATATACATAGATATTATATTTTTCACTATGCGGAAATATAGCTGATGAAACATGATGAAAGGCATAGATATGAATAGTGATAACATATTTATCATTATCATTAAAATCCATAATATCTTTTAAATTGTACAGCAGATCATGGTTAGTAAATGACTGATCTAACTCCAAATAAATATAGACATTGGGAGTAGATTTTTTCCATCTATTGTAGGCTGAATCCCAATAATTTTCAGAATTTTGTATCATAATTGCACCTAGCGTATCAGGCTGTAAAATTAACGGCGCAGATTCATTCTCGGGAACTTTGGTTGAAATAATCTTTAATGACAATCCAGTAATCGTATAATTTCGAGCCATCTCTTTTGCCCTTAGCATGGACGTACAAATTTTGGTGCAAAGATCGACAAATTTCTCTGCTTTTAAATGCAGATAATCATGAAACATACCTTCTTTAAGAAAGCTTTTAAATAATAAATAGCACTGATTGGCTTCATTATAAAAACTACTTTCAGGGGGTATATTTTTCCAAGTATCGCAAGCTTTCTCTAAATTATGTATTTGCCGATAAGATTCTGCCTGCAACATCTTCAATGCATGGCACAGGCTTTCACTACTTTCCTTGTCAAAAAGTTGCATATAGTCTTCTACACCGCTAATCACAATATCATGATTATTTAATTTGGCTGAAATTTTAATTAAGTGGGGCAAGCCTTGTCTGGCCCAATTGGGATCCTTAACAACCCTTTGCAATAATGAAAGAGCTGTCATATCTTTTCCACTCGTCTGCATCAAGGTTAAAGCTAAATAGTAGCGCAATTCATTAGAGTCATAATTATTTAGATATGCTTTATTCATGTAATCCAAGGCCTGTGAAAAAAGTTTCTTCTCATAATAAATGCGCCCCAATTTGGCCATACTGGGGTAATGCGTAGGAGAATTTTGTAAAACTTTCTCAAATAAAGAAAGTGCAGTATCGTATTGATTCATTTCCAAAGCTTGGGAAGCTGCACAAAATAAATATTCAAAATTATTGGGGCGTTTTTTAAACAACAACAAATATTCATAATAAGATTTTTCGTTATATCCAATCGCAGCGTAAATTCTGGCCAAATATTCAATGAGCTCTATTTCTGTAAGAAAATGGCTTTCTCCTGTTTGCCGTATCAATTGTAAGCCACAGTGTAAAGCATTATGAAATCCATCCATAAGAAAATATGCTTTCATTCGCAAGGCTAAAATATCAGCGAGTTCACTTCCATGGTCCGATTTACGCGAAGCTAACTGATCAATAACGAACTTAGCATGATCGGTTTTACCCAGTTCTAATAACTGATCCATATCATCTAAATCATTGCGTTCGCGCTCTAACTTATGATGAGAACGACCAATATTTTTAGCCTGTAAGTAGTAAAATAAATATATAAAGAAAATAGCTATAAAAGCTAAAATTAATAAAAAAATAGTCAGTAGCTGAAACATTTCAAATAGATACTACAAAGCATGGGCATTCTGGTAAAGCTCAAGAACTAATTATTTCACTTACACTAAAAAACGCAAATTTTATGCAACGATAAAAGTATAGGTTTACGCTATATTTTATTGAAATTTCTGTGCTAAATCTCTAATCTTTTCTTTGTCTTGCTCAGAGTTTCACACTAGATAAACGGTATAGCCAAGGAATTTAATTCATAATAATTCACAATTGCAAACCTACTTTAGCAATGGCTCAAATTATATTTTCATTCCAATAATGGACGATTTATCATTCATTTTGATTTCAATGTCCTTTCAATAATTATTGACTATTTTCAATAGGGGATATCATGCAGGGTGCCTTGAAGCTTCTCAAACAACATTCCGAAAAGCAAGAATTTTTGCTGTATCAACAAAATATGGCTCCATTTACCCAATTTCGCTACAGTGTTCAAAATACAGAATCTGTTAGCTCAAGCTGGTCGGCCCGATTACTGCCTGGGTATAATACTTTTTCCTCTTGTTATATACTGCGCCAAAGGAATGCCACAGTGCTACTAAACCCTTGCTTTGAAACGCTTAAAGAAAATTACTCTCCCACATTGCAAAATGAGCTAGAATCTTGCCAATTATTAATTTTGCCAACTCCTAAAAAAGTTATTGGTTTGTACTTGAAGCTAGAACAAATACAACAAAATTTGTTCCAGCAACAAGAAAAGCAGACCAAACTTTCCCAAAATAAGGTCAAGAAACTGGAACGGAAAAAGCAATTATTCCAGCAACAGTTGCATACGGTTTGGGCTACATTTGCCCAAAACATTTGCACAACCTTTGATTTTATTAGAGCAAAACAGCAAAGCCCAGCCAAAAAATTACAAGTTTACTGTAGCGAACCTGTTGTATTTAATTTATACAACTACTTAACCGATAACCAAATCCAACCATACCACAACAGCGAGCTGGCCGGGGCATTACACTATTTGCACAAAAATTTTGACTTTCTTCAATTCCATAGCCTATACACCCTACGGTATCAAGATGAGCAAAATACGGATACCCTAAATATCTCCGAAATAACACAAAACACAACAGAAAATCTTTCTAAGATGCAAAGCTCCCACAGCTTCCAATGGAGAGGCTGGAATTTTGCTTTAGTGTTAGAGCCCAATAGATGGGGTGGAATATATTATAGCAAAATTTGTGCCTACCTCGAAAATGAACAGCTATTTATAAATATTGAATTAAACCGTTCTAAAGATAAATATTTATATATCCCTAAAAAAATACAAAGCAAATTAGAACCTAAGTTCACATCATGGGTAAAAAACAAACATGATTTTGTGGCCACACAAACTTCTCGCCTTTTGGGCCTGCAACCTTTTCTGCTACCAGATAATGGAGAATTACCAAAATCTATAGGGCTTTGCCAATTTCGCTGCATACGCTCTACTTTCATTCGGAAATTTTTTAGCCCCTTTGCCAAACGCATTTATCAGCGTGCCAACAAACACGCTTGGAACAATTCACAATCCAAACGTTTTTTGCCTCTTTCTTTAATCGTCTCTACGTCAACAAAGCAACCAAGCCAATTTATTTTGCAAGGACAATTTGTATGGCTACAATCAGGAAGCCAAAACGCAACTCCACTGAAATTCGATTCAGCTAGTTTGCAAACAATCTCATTACAATACCAAGGCGGAATACAAGGTGCTTGGCCAAAAGAAAAATCTTTGTGGCAAAATCTCCAACAAACCGCTGCAAACATCGCTCAAATTGCAACAACTCAACAAAAATCATTTTGCCTTTTAGTTGAGCGCGAGGCAACTTACTTTCTTTCTCATACAGGCTTATTGGAAGAAGAACAGGAAAATACTCAATTCACTAAGCCATGGCGTAAAGGTTTTCACAGCAAAACCACAATGCAACAACCGTTATCGCTAAATGCCAAATTCTTTTGGAGCGAATTTTTCCAACATAGCAAGCATTCATCATTTCCAGCCATTTTGCTGTGGCATCTATGGAGCCATTTGGAACCAGCGATTGCGAAAAAAATCCAACGCAAACGCAAAATTGCCCAATTTTTGCGCAGCCAACAGCCAGACTTTGAACGACTACTACAACTTTTCGGTATTGAATGCCAATGGTCTACCCGACCAATAATGTATTACAAACCCAGTCTAAAAACTTTGGCTGAATTGTTACGCTTACCAAAAGTTTTACTCGGCAATAATAAAATTGAAGGCGCACAAGCTTGGCGCAAATTTTGGCTAAACATCCACAAAGAGCACCCGGTTACGGTAAAACAAACAAAGATTTACTATTACTGGCCTAATTGGCATGAAAAACTAGAACAGCTTGCCGGAGCTTGTAATGAACAACTTTTAGAAAATTTAAAGCAACGCTTACAAAAAGAAACGATGGCTTACCTACGGGTCTACAATTTAGAAACACAATTACGAAAATTCCAGCAGCGTTGCCAACGCGATAAACATTTTGCAGAAGAGCTACTCAATTATCAGCAAGTGCAGCAGCACAGAAGTAAACTTATCTGGCAATTTATACGCCGATCTTGGCAGCCATATTTTGTGCTATGGACAAATAAAGCGAGTCATTTAAAAACGAAAATCCGTGGTACTTGGCTGATAACCACAGAAATTATGACCAGTCTCCAATTATGGCATGTAGTTGCTAATATTTACCGAAATATTTTGCACATAATGTCGGCCATGACTAAAAGAGTCGTGCAAAATTACCAAGTGCGGCAAGGACTTGCAAAGCAGGCAAAATTACAAAAACTGCAAAAATACACAGTTCAAACGGAAGTCAAACGGCAAGCTAAAGCCGAGGCAATACGAGAGCAAGAAGCCTTTATTGCAGCACGGCATGAACATAGAACACCAAAGCAAGAAGCTGCTATCACACGGCGCATGGCAAGACAAGAACATCAAATGATAATACAGCAACAGCGACAAAAAAAAGCTGCTGCTCGAATCAACCAAAAAACTTTGCAATTGCGCGAACGCACTATGGCACAACAACGCCGAAAAGCGAGGCAAACAACTGCTAGAGTCCACAACATGCAGCGTCTACGCTCACAACGGCAAGAACACTTACAATTGCTGTGGGCTCATTGGAACGACCGCTATGAAATCATTTTATCGCCATTTAAAAAACGAACTCGTAGTTGGTTAAAGTTTTATCGCAATCACCGAACAATTGCTGTTACCGCTATCAGTACCATCTCTTTTGCGTTGGTGGCCATTTTTTTCGTACCAAACGAAATTTATAATGATTTGTGGAGAGCTGTTTGGAAAGTTACTCCGAATGCTTTAGAAAACGTTTGGAAAATGCCAACCAATATTGAGCAGAAATCATCTACCCAATTTTTGGTGATAAACCAATCAAAGCAAGATAATCCTAAAATTCAACCAGAAAAAGAACAAAAATCGGTAAAGCAAAAAAACATTGCCAAATTACAAAATACAAAGCCAACAAAAAATCCCAGTAGAGAAAATATTTCAAGCTCGGCACTTTCTCGCGCTGTTGCGCCACTTCAAGAAACAACTATAATTTCCAAGCAAACCCCAAGCCCTGAAAATATTACCGCTTCTAAGCCTATTGATAAGGCAACAAATGCAACAACGGTTACGCCGCCAAACGATTCAACAAATCAAGTGGCCCCTTCTGTCAATAAAAAAACTACTACTGAAATTATACTCGAACCGCTTAATGAAAGCCAACAAAAAAATACAAAACAACAAGTTTTCAATAAACCATTGATTGGGCAAACTTCCGAACTTGCCAAAAAAACAGAGCAAGAGCAGCAAGCCAATGAATTGAGCCAACAACCTATTGAGTCCACTCAAAATGATGAAAGTGAAAAAAATAGCCAAACAAACAAAACAGAACAGGCCAATACACAGGTGTTAGAAAAAACAACAGAAAGTACGGAGAATGAAGAAAAAACGTCTAATATAAAAAATGAATCTTCTACAAGTACAGAAAAAAATACAGAATCAACAACCGATAACCCGCAACCCACGAATAGCAATAGTCCAATTGAAAAACCCAACAAAAATCCTAGCCAAACAAATCAAACAGATAATAATCAACCCCAAACAGAAAAAAACATCGAGCAGCCGCAAACAACAAATCCAAGCCAACCTGTAGAGCAAAGCAACCAAGAAAACTTGCAACAGCAAGCAGCCCCAATAAATACTGCGCCCTCCGAAACAGAAAAAAATGCTAGCCCTAAAGCCATAGTTCCAGAAGACAAACCCACAGACGAAGATAAAGAAAATGCAGATTCAAATACTGAACCCCAAAATCTCGAAAATCGCCAAAACAGCCCAAATGATAGCCAAGATGCAACCTCGGAAAAAACTAAGGATAAAAACTAAAATCAGTCTTGGATCAATAAATGATTGCAATAATCCTTATAATAAATTATTGTTAGCCATCCTAGCCAACTATGAGGAGTATATCACAATGCCTTTGATAATTTTGATAACAAAGATGAGCCAAACATTCAATCAATTTTGGCAGCAAAAAACTTTGCCAATTACTTGTAGCATAATCTTTGGCATGAGCTTAGCTATCAACCTTACAGCTCAATTATCGCGCCCAGATGACCCTAAAGAATTTTTGCCCATTGAAGACAAAGATACCGCTACGATATATTTGGACTTCACCAATAGCAGTTTAGGTCGTTCACCCTACCGGCGTTTGCGTTTCAACATTGAATTATCCGCCCTAAGCGAATATATGACTTATCCTGTAGCCGAACCTACTGGCTGGAGTACCGCTGTATTTGTTAGCGATGAAACAGAACAAAAATTGCGCATGAAGCAATTGCCCCTCTCCCCTTATATCAATGATAAGGGTGGTATTTATTATCTACAGTATAAAGGGATACGTATTGTTTTTGGCCTAGAAGTTCCGCCTAAAAAAGTATTCGATATTATTGCAACAACATATAAATATTTACCTAAAATCAATGAACAAGTAACAGAGTACTACAAAAATGGTTACACTGTCCGTATTTATGAAGCTGAAAATGTGTTGGATGCAGAAAACCACATGATAAGCTATCCAGAGGCTATCCTAGCAGCCACGATTATCGGGGCTAAAGAACAATGGCTCTGGGGTATTCATGACGGACGAGACTTGTTGAACCAACCTTTAAAATAACTCAAGGGTTTATTGCAAACTAATTTTTGACTTAGTTTTCGCAAACTTTCTTGAGGCTTCTTGCCATTATTGGGGGGAATCCTAAATTTTTTGATCGTAACCTAATTGGAGGACCTCTTGTCCAGTTTATTTCGCCTGCGCTACCACTTGCGCCGTCCCGGTGAAAAGCGGCCTTTATTGCTGCTTGAGCCGATTTTTATTTCTCGTAGGGCTTTTGGTGAATATTTTGAGTCTAAAACGGTTGAAAGTCTTTCTGAAAAACACAAGCAAAATGCTGCGATAACCACTTTAAAATGGTACTTATACGCGGAAGGTGGTATTTGTAAAACGGTTGAAATAAGCAAATTACAAACAATATATAAATTGCAAGAACTGCTGCATGAAATACGCACCCAAGGTTTCAGTAATAAGCAACCAACCGAATTGGCCCAAGAGCTAAAAAACTTATGGCAGTGCAATATCAAAGGTATTGCAACCAACCAACTAGCCAAACTCCCTCGGGGGTCAATCATTGCCCCCGAGGGAGTTTGGCTAGTTGACGAGCGCAGCTTCTACAGCTTACTCCCTTGTCCTAAAGAAATTTGGCACAAACTGCGTGATAGCTCTGCAGAACAACATGTTCAATTAAAAGAGCGCAGTACAGGTTGCAGCTATCATGGCTGGTTAGCCATTGTTGAACAATTTTCTAGCACAGATGAAAAGCTATTGCTTTGCCGTTTGAGTTTAGAAAAACACAGCCTAATTTCACTAAAACAAACTGTATGGGGCGAGCAAAACTATCTTTACAGCTTATCCTTTACCAAAGAGACCATGCCTAGCGATATGGAAATCTTTTTATTTTCTCCAGTAAATATCATTAGCAGTGGCTTTGCATTGCGCAAATTCTTGCATAGTCGCCTAGAAAACTGGAAAGGTTTAGAGCAAAACCTTGAATATTTTGAAGATATGGCCGCTGATTTTATTGGTTGGGGTGAATATAAACCTGCATTAGATAAGGATTGGCTCCCTTTAAATACGGGAATAAATTCAGGTGGTTGGCGCATACAAAAGCATTTATTCCAAAAACATGGGGGCTATATTTTGCAGCGGGCCCGCAATTTTGGCGGCTATCCCATTGAGAAATTGCTCGCAGAATTGGACGGTAGCCTGCCTCTATCTTTACTTAAAAGCCTGTTCGATTACCTTTGTGGCCACCCCAACAAAAATAAAATTGAAGAAGTCCAACAAACAAAAGATAACTTATGGGGTTCGTGCAAAAAAATAGAAAGCTATTTGCTCGCTAAAGAAATGCTATTTAACCCAGATTTAACTAAAGATGCGAACAATCCCCAAAGTGCTCCCCGCCAAATCTCACCACAGGGCCGCAAAATGTTACAAAAATTAATCATTGCTGGGAAAAAAGGTTTGGTTTGTTATCATCTGAAGCAAGAGCAGCCAGAAGTTTTATCTGCTTTGCTGCGCAGTGGTTGGGCTGTGCAGAATCAATCGCATTGTTATGCTGCCAATTTCCTTGAAAAAGCCCCTCAACAGCAAGCACAAACAACCGAAGATTTATTGTTATTGCTCAACCATTACAAAAAAAAGAACGAATTGCGTGGTGCCCCCTCTATTTCGGCTGCCTACGGAAATAGCAAAAATATGGAACGGGCTTGCTACCGCCGCCCAACAGAAGATAGACTAGAAAACAGGCACGAGAATAAGCTCCCAAATCGCTCTTACATTTCTGGGCAAAATTACCGAGCCAAACACAACGATCAAAAAGAATTCCATAGAGGCAAGGCTTACCAAAAAGAGCGCAATAGCAACTACGATAGTTACCAAAATGGTTACCAAACAGAAACGCCTAAAAAAAATAGAATTGCTTGGCAAGAGCACCCAAATTATAACAGCAGAGGTAAGCAAGGAAGCCAAGGTGATCGCCAAAGGTTTGCTAATAGCTACCACGATAGTTATCAAAGGGACTGGCCCAAAAGAAATAGAAATTGGCACGAGAATCATTCTGGAGAAAGAAGAAATGCCGATAATTCAGGTTATCGGGGCAAGCAAAATCAATGGAATGATAACCCAAACGGTTACCACCGAGAACGGTACTCTAAAAATAAGGCAACAAGCTCCGCAAGGAATAAGCACCACTCAAAAATTACCCAAATGACTAAAAAGCCAAGGCCCAATCAATGACCCAACCAATAACAAGAACATGACCAAGCCACCAGTTGTTTTATTGGCAATACTATTGAGTTTTTTAAGCTGTAGTGGCCATAAACCGCAAATTGCCGAATTGCGCTGGCGGCTCAATATTCAGTTTACCCCACGCCCCAAAAACTCCCTCAAAGATAGCAGCACAATTGGTTCGGAAGCTCTATCTTTATTTATTCGGCCGATAGATTATGATGGTATAGAAGACTTAGATTCATTGTATTTGATCAACCACGAAGCGGATTTGTTTTGGGCACTCAATGCCGACCAATGGCAAAACACCACCAATGCCGGTATTTTTTGGGTAGGCAGTAATCAGTTTAACAGTGGTTATCTCAAACAATTGCCGCGCGGTGAATATTGGGTTCAGCTATACGATAAAGCCGGCGAATTTGCCCAACGCAACTTCCAATTGATCGAGCCCAATACTCAATTACTTGCAAGCCAAATTACTGTGCCAACCGTTGGCGATGAATTGCTATTGTTACTGCCTGAAGATGTTTCTTTATACTCAATTGTGGGCTACGATGTGGCTAACAATATTTTGTTTACCGATGCAAATTACCAAAGCCTTATATCACTTAAAAAATTAAAAGCCCGCAATGATGAATTGGATAAAGTGCAAATTTCTTTTATCTTCCCCAATTCCAATGTTATGGCTTTGTTGGGCCCCTATCTGGTACCCCGTATGGGTACAGAAAATCAACAACCCAGTATACAACAAAAGATACAACAAAAGCTTGATGGGCAAAGACCCAAAAGCTCAAAAGAACCAGAGATTGCTATTGATACTTATATCCCTACTAAAGAAGAAATTGAGGCTGCCAATAACCATTAAAGCAAGGCTATAAAGGCTTTAACAGCAACGGCTCACTTTGTGTTGGGAATTACAAGTGAGCAAATGATTTTTTGTAGCACTGCCCAAAAAATTTACCAGTAGCCTATTTACTAGCTACCACCCCACCCAATAACTGCCCCAGCCCAAACCAACAAACCGAAATAGCCATACAAACGCACATACAAACGCAATTGGGCAATTGGTTTGCCGATGCCAATCTACAAGTCATCGCCTGTCTTGCTGCAATATAGCTTTCCGCCTTGGTATAAAGTCTTGTTCCGCATTGGTGCAATATAGCTTTCCCACTTCGATCAAGGCCTTGATCCGCATTGGAGTAAGGTATTGATCGAAGGCGGAAAGTTATATCATAGCAAGGCACTAAAAACCATAAAAATAAGCAGGCCATAGACTTGCTAAAACCCAACAACATCGTAAAAAGCCAAAACTGGGACGACCTCAAATAGGGCCAGTATGCCGATGCTTTGACCGTAGCCCACAGCGTCAATGCTGGCATTTTAGAAGTAATGGCACAATATCTGGCTATATATTGCGGGCCGATGACCCCAACTGCGATATATTGATACCGCCCAATGGTTGGCATGGTTGGGTTGGCACGGTTGGCATGGTTGGCGTTGTGCCTGCTATCGCATACCCTCAAGACTTTTGATTGGCATGGATTTTGAACCACCTTACAACACTAACACACAAAAAAAGTGCCCAAACATAAAAAAACTTACAAAAAGCTTGTATAGGCCTTGACGCAACACCCCCCCTAGCAAAATGGGGATTTACAGACTAGCCCGTATGGGTTGGTTAATCTTTATCCATTGTTGGAGGTATTGCTTATGTATAAGCTCAAACTACTTTTATTGCCAGTAGCCTGGCTACTGGCCTTTATGGCCTTGGCCTGCGCCCCACCCGATGACGATGCGCCGTCTTCTGGGCCGTCTGGGCCGACTATCAAGAACGCCATGTACGATGTTGGCAAGGCTATCTTAACCGTACAAGGCACTAACTTAAGTCCTACAGAAGCCCAAATCCAAACTATCACGGTAGCTGGCTTAGCCTTAAGTTCCTATATTGCAGATGCCAAACCCACTGGGCCAAATAGTAACAATCTGGCAAAAGGTAAGTACCGTATGAAAAGCGATGGCACAGCGCTTTGGCTGAAACTTAAAGATGAACATAAAGCTGCTCTTGAGGCCAAGGTGGGTAGCAATGGTCTAAAAAAAGGCTTGCTTAGCGTTAGCTCTGGTGCTTGGGCGGGTTTAGATACAGCCAAAGACTTAACCGTTAGTAATGTACCCGATAAGCAGTCTAAAGTATCCGATGACAATCAGCCATCTAAGCAAACTGAAGAAGAGTCGCGTAAGCAAACTGAAGACGAACAAGCTGAAGAAGTCGAAGAGCAGTCGCCTAAGCAAGCTAAAGCCGAACAAGTCGAACAAGCTGAAGATAAGCAGTCGCCTGAACTACCCGAAGCCGAACAAACCGAAGAAGTCGAAGATAAGCAGTCTAAGACCGAAACCGAAGAGCAGTCGCCTAAAGCTGCAATTACCCGTGCAAGCTACAATGTTATTTCAGGCTTCTTAGAGATTACAGGTACTAATTTACCAGCAGCAGTTGCAGACTGGGACTTTAGCAAATTGACGCTTGTATCCGGTGATGGTACTAATAGATACACATTACCCCGGCACTCAACAGGTCAAGAAAACAGAGCCATAGGTTTTGCAAATAGAAACACAGCCACAGGTTCTGAAGCAAGTGCAACAAGCTTATATATTGAGTTAAGGGGTAGTGTAAAAGCCAAAGCCGAGAAGATACTGGTTAACGATGGTGTTCGTGATGCTAATGGTGCATACAACCTGGAAGCAGCAGCAGGCTTTGCAGGTGGTAGCGCTGAAGACACAACCAACCCTATTACCGTTATTGGGTATACAGCCAGCATCACCAAAGTAGACTACGATGCTAATACAGGCGAGTTATTGATTCAGGGTATCAAGTTACCGAGAGCAGTTGCACGATGGGACTTTAGCAAATTGACGCTTGTATCCGGTGATGGTAAGAAGAGATACCCATTACCCCAGCACGCAACCGCAGGTGAAAACACAGCCACAGGTTCTAGTGCAGGTACAACCTACTTATATATTACTTTAAGCGGTAGTATAAAAGCGGAAGCCGAGAAGATACTGGTTAACGATGGTGTTCGTGATGCTAATGGTGCATACAACCTGGAAGCAGCAGCAGGCTTTGCAGGTGGTAGCGCTGAAGACACAACCAACCCGATTACCGTTAGTGGGTATGTAAGCCTGCTCGACTCCGTATTATACAGAACAACTGTAAGCCAGTTAATTATTAAAGGTAGCAGGTTACCGACAGCAGTTGCAGACTGGGACTTTAGCAAATTGACGCTTGTATCCGGTGATGGTAAGAAGAAATACACATTACCACGGCACTCAACTGTAGGCGCAAACAGAGCCACAGGTTCTAGTGCAAGTGCAACAGGCATATCTATTACTTTAAGCGGTAGTGTAAAAGCCAAAGTCGAGGCTATACTGGTTAAGGTTGGTGATAGTGATAATAATGGTGCATACAACCTGGAAGCAGCAGCAGGATTTGCAGGTGGTAGCGCTGAAGACACAAGCAATAACCCGATTACCGTTAGTGGGTATGTAAGCCAGATCACCAACTTAGTCTACAATTCACGTACAGGCGTGTTAACGATTAATGGTATTAATTTACCGTCAACAGTTGCAGAGTGGGACTTTAGCAAATTGACGCTTGTATCCGGTGATGGTAAGAAGAAATACACATTACCCCAGCACGCAATAGGTGAAAACACAGCCACAGGTTCTAGGGCATTTAACAACGTCTTATATATTACTTTAAGCGGTAATGTAAAAGTGGAAGCCGATGCTATACTTGATACGGTTGGTCTTCAAGATGCTGATGGTTATTACAACCTTGAAGCAGCAGCAGGATTTGTAATGGGTAATCCAGCAGACACAAGCAATAACATTATTTATGTTAGTAATTAGTTTGACTGCGCTTACCCAATAGCTCTTAAGCTCTTATAGCAGCTAATTGAAAGCTGGCGGGCGGCCAACCAAGCAAAATGGTTTTGCAAATGCTGCAAGCAATGCTTGGTTGGCTTATTGTTAGCCCTTGGAGCATACTAGTGGGCAAGTAACTCAGAAAAGATTTAGAGTACACTTTATCATCTATTGAAAATTTGCCCTAAATAAAATTTGAAAAACAAAGAATAAATACCTATCAAAAGTACTTGCAAGAATTAGCTGCATACTCTAATATTTTACTATACTTGCTAACGATGATTTTATATTTATTGAAAATTTTTAGAGTTGTCCTCGTAATTTTAGAGTAAGCTATATTTGAAAGGAGCTATTATGGAAGCACAATTGGATTCGCTGGTTCGCAGCATAAAATCTGATGGAATAGAAAGCGCGCGCAAGGAAGCGGCGGCTATTATAGCGCAAGCCAAAGAAGATGCCCGTAAGATTATTGCTAGTGCAGAAGAAAATGGTAGAGACGCTTTATACAAAGTGGAAGAAGAAACGGCAAAGCTTAAAAAAACAGTTGAAGATTCTTTGCGCCAAGCTGCTCGTGATACAGTTTTAGCAGTACGAAAAGATTTAGAAGTATTGTTCTGCAAGCTTTTACAAGAAGATGTTGGTGAGATTTTAAATGGTGCCAGTTTAGAAAGAATTATTCTCGACTTAATGAAAAGTTGGACTGTCAGTGCCTCTTTTGACATACAGATATCCCCTGCAGATATGGAATTACTAGCTTCTAGCTTACTCAAGAAATTGAAAGATATAATGCAAGATGATAAATTTACAATTAAACCTTTGGAAGGAATGAAAGCAGGTTTACGCATTAGCTTTCGCGATGGTACCGCATATTTTGACTTTACAGATCAAGAAATTAGCAATATCTTGGCACAGCTCCTAAGTCCAAAATTTGCTTCATATTTATCTTAATTTTTGCAAGGTTGTTACTGTGGCTGAATATATCTATTTTTGTGTTTCGCTACCTTTTTTGTATTATGGCAAAGAGCCTCCTCTTAGTTCCCAGAAATTCCTTCAATTAGCCTCAACAAATTTATCATATGCTGATTTCCAAAAAATTGATGGTTTAGATTTTAGTTGTACCAATCAACGTATTCTTACATCGAGTTTCCTCCAAGATTATTACCGATGGGAAATTGCTTTGCGTAATCAAGTAATGCTGCAACGCTTGAAAACTGTTGAACAACGAAATGCAAAATTGCGCAATGGTGGGGTTGGTAGCACAATGCTAACAGCTTCTTTAGAGCAATTATTACAACAAGAACCACTAGCGATAGAGCAAGGATTAGATTTGCTGCGTTGGAATAAACTGAATGAGCTATGTGGTGCTCGTTTATTCGATATGTTTTTTATTGCAATATATTTTTTGAAACTAAAGGTTTTAGAACGTGCTGTTATGTGGCAAAAAGAATTAGGTAAAGAACAATATGAAAAGGTTAGCAAAGAATTAGTAGAAGAGGTAGGAGGAGTGTAATGACGCAAGGAAATATCCAGGGCGTAAACGGCAACATGGTTACTGTTGTATTCGATGGTAAAGTCTCTTTAAATGAAGTAGCGTATATTGCTGTAGGTGAAAGAGATGGTGAGGCTGTTTGCAAATTAAAAGCAGAAGTTATCCGCGTTCGTGGTAACTTAGCGCAGCTACAAGTTTTTGAACCAACAAAAGGGTTGCAAATTGGTAATACTGTAGAATTTACCGATGAATTATTGGCCGTAGAGTTAGGGCCTGGTTTGCTAACTCAAATTTACGATGGTCTACAAAATCCGTTGCCCGAATTAGCAGAGGCCGCTGGTCATTTTCTCGAAAGAGGTATATATCTTGATCCATTGCCACGCGATAAACAATGGGATTTTACGCCACAAATAGAGGTAGGAGATCGCATAACGGGTGGTGATACTCTGGGTACAGTTCCAGAAGGTTCATTCCAGCATCGCATCATGGTTCCTTTTAATATAATTACAGAGTGCGAAGTACTTTCCATAGCTAGATCCGGACGTTATACCGTAAAAGAAGATATTGCTGAAATTCAAGATAGTAATACAGGTAAAAAACATAAATTGACGATGATGTTCACCTGGCCAGTAAAACGCCCGATCACCCGTTATACCGAGCGTCTGAAACCCACCAAGCCCATGGTAACTAAAGTCCGCTTAGTCGATACTTTTTTTCCTGTTGCTCTGGGCGGGACTTATTGTATCCCAGGGCCTTTTGGTGCTGGAAAAACCGTATTACAGCAAATTACTAGCCGCCACGCTGAAGTTGACATTGTAATTATTGCCGCATGTGGTGAGCGTGCGGGTGAGGTGGTAGAAACTCTCGTAGAGTTTCCTGAATTGACCGATCCTCGAACCGGTCGCTCCTTAATGGAACGAACTATTATTATTTGCAATACTTCCTCCATGCCTGTTGCAGCGCGCGAAGCTTCTGTATATACCGGCGTAACTTTGGCTGAATATTTCCGACAAATGGGACTCAATGTGTTATTGTTAGCTGACTCGACTTCTCGCTGGGCACAAGCTATGCGGGAAATGTCTGGCCGTCTTGAGGAAATTCCAGGGGAAGAGGCTTTCCCTGCTTATTTAGAATCTAGTATTGCGGCCTTTTACGAACGTGCTGGTATCGTGCGATTGAAGACAGGGGAAACTGGCTCTGTAACCATTGGTGGTTCTGTTTCACCCGCAGGCGGTAACTTTGAAGAACCGGTGACACAAGCTACATTAAAAGTAGTTGGGGCATTCCACGGTTTATCTCGTGAGCGTTCCGATGCTCGTAAATTCCCAGCAATTCACCCGATTGAATCTTGGAGTAAATACGAAGGAATTGTTCCAGAACGCAAAAGAAGCCATGCTAATCGGATATTGCACCGTGGATTTGAAGTTGAAGCGATGATGAAAGTGGTCGGTGAAGAAGGTACGTCTATGGCTGACTATGTCATTTATGAAAAAAGTGAGTTAATCGATTCGACTTATATTCAACAAAATTCGTTCCATCATGTAGATGCAGCGGTATCCCCTAAGCGTCAAAATTACGTTTTTGATTTGTTATTGCATTGTTTGCTCACAGAGTTTGATTTTGACAACAAAGATGAAGCACGGCAGTTTTTTAACAAATTGCGTATGTCATTGTTAGATATGAACGGTGTTCCATGGGAAGTTGACGACCAGCCAAGTGTCGAATTTAACAATTTAGAGAAAGAAGTTATCGATCTGGTAAAATCGAAAGGTAAAGGATATCAGCCAGGTGCAAAAAATATCTTGGAGGCAAAAGCATGAGTAAAATCATGAATAAAGTTTACAGCAAAATTGAAGCTATTGCCGGTAGTGTCATTACGGTTCGTGCCGATGGTGTTTCCTATGGAGAGCTTGCTGAAATTAAAACCCGTTTTGGGATTTCTTTAGCCGAAGTTATCAAATTAGATCGAGATATGGTAACACTTCAAGTTTTTGCCGGTGGGCGTGGTGTTTCCACTGGAGATGAGGTACGCTTCTTTGGTGATCCAATGCAAGTGTCTTTTTCTGAAAATTTATTAGGCCGTGTATTCAATGGTTCAGGAGAACCAAGAGATAATGGACCAACGCTTAAAGAAAATTTAATTACTATCGGTGGACCCTCTTTTAATCCGTCAAAACGTATTGTTCCAAAGCAAATGATTCGTACGGGTATCCCGATGATCGACTTGTTTAATACATTAGTTGTATCACAAAAATTGCCAATTTTTTCCATTTCAGGTGAGCCTTACAATCAGCTTTTAGCTCGTATTGCCATGCAAGCTGAAGTTGACCTAATTATTTTGGGTGGCATGGGCTTAAAATACGATGACTATCTATATTTTAGGGATACACTGGAAGAAGGTGGTTCATTAAGTAAAACGATTATGTTTGTCCATACAGCTTCTGATCCTGTAGTAGAATGCCTGATGGTGCCTGATATTTCACTGGCTATCGCTGAAAAGTTTGCCTTGCAAGGTAAAAATGCGCTTGTACTACTTACGGATATGACAAACTTTTCTGACTCAATGAAAGAGATTGCTATTACTCAAGAACAAGTGCCTTCCAACCGAGGCTATCCGGGTGATCTCTATTCTCAATTGGCGTCTCGTTACGAAAAAGCTGTAGACATCGAAGGCAATGGTTCTATTACCATTTTAGCCGTAACTACTATGCCAGGCGATGATGTAACTCATCCGGTACCCGACAACACAGGCTATATTACGGAAGGCCAGTATTATTTGCGTGGAGGACGCATTGAACCTTTCGGTTCTCTCTCCCGTTTAAAGCAGCAAGTCAATGATTCTATCCGTGAAGATCATCGTGCAATTATGGACGGAATGATCAAATTGTATGCCAATTATAAATCTTCACTGGAAAAACAATCTATGGGTTTTTCAATGAGTAATTGGGATAACAAATTATTGAAATATGGAAACTTATTTGAAAGCCAAATGATGGACCTTTCTGTAAATCTTTCTCTTGAAGCACAATTGGATAATGGTTGGGAAATTTTGGCTGAATGCTTTGCACCTGAAGAAACAGGTTTGCGTTCTAATCTGATCGAAAAATTTTGGCCTAAAATTGTTAGTTAAGTTCAAAAAGTCATTTAGGGAAATTTTGCCATGACAAAAATTAAATTAACAAAAAATGAATTGAAAAAGCAGAAAGATGCTTTGAAAATGTTTAAGCGTTATTTGCCAACGTTACAGCTTAAAAAACAACAGCTGCAAGTAGAGATTGCTGGGGTACAAGAAAAAGCCAATGCGATTATGGCTGAATTAGACCGATTCCAAAAACGTCTGGATTCATGGGTTGCGCTATACGGCGAAGAATTTCCTTTTAAGCAGTATTTACAAATAAGAGAGTTAGTTACGGGGCTAGGAAACATTGCGGGTGTAGAGATTCCCGTATTTGAGAAAGTAACATTTGATATTTCAGAATATGATTTGTTTGAAACTTCTCCGTGGATTGATCACGGTATAAAAGCAATTCAAGATACTATTTCTCTACGTTTACAGCACAATATTTACCAAGAACAAAAACGTCGCTTGGAAACTGAATTACGCGTAACTACTCAGCGGGTTAATCTTTTTGAAAAAGTAAAAATTCCCGAAACTAAGGCAAACATTAAGAAAATTGCTGTCTATATGGGCGATCAACAAACGGCAGCGGTTGTTTGTGGCAAAATTGCAAAAAAGAAATTAGAAGAGCGCAATGCGGCAGCAGATAAAGCTGCAAGTTCTAATAAGGGGGCTGCATGATTATTCCAATGAAACGCTGCTTTATTTTGTTGCAAGAATGCCATGTGAAAAATTGTTTAGAACGAATTCAGCTATTAGGATTCTTACATATATCTCAGCAGCGTTATGAAACAGAGAAAATTGCAAAGCTGCATCACAAATTAAAAAACATTGAGGGAATTTTAGAACGTCTGAAGCTATTAGCCCCAAAACAGGGTTACCAAATTGTATCCAATTATGATAAACCTAGGATTGAAAGTTTACAGGAAAGTTTAAATACTTTAATGGCTGAAGAACGCGAAAATAAAGAAGAGATTGATAATTTGCGTAATAGTTCATCTAGTTGGTCTGTATGGGGTGAATTTGATCCTTCTTTGATCCATGAATTAAAAAACCATGGTATACAAATTCATTTGTTTGCAGTTAATGAGTTGCAGCTTTCCAGATTGAGAGAAAGTTCCATCGAATATTTTATCATCAATAAAGAAGCAGATAAAACTTTGGTTGCACTGATTGATAGGGGTTTAGCTTCAGATGAAGAACGAGAGGAATTATTTTCTCACTTGCCAATGGAGCTAGAGCTGCCTGAATTTTCTTCTAAAGGATTTGAAAAAAAGATTTTAGAACTAGGGCAGCGCAATGCGCATATTGAAAAAATATTACGAGATCGTCTTTATGAGCAAAATGCATTGTATGCATATTCTCAAGATTTAGCAGATCAGCTCGAATTTGAAAAAGCTTATAATAACCTAGAAGACCTTGGGGATGGGATTTTTTTACTCAGTGGCTATACACCAGAAGAAAATCTTAATGATTTGAAGTTTTTAGCAAAAAATTACTCATTTGGTTTAATATTGCGCGATGTAGATTTAGACCAAGGAGATCAAGCTCCAACTAAACTGAAGCAAAATTTTATTTCACGATTGATAAATCCGATCATGTCTTTCTTAGAGGTAACGCCAGCTTATCATGAACCTGATATTTCGTTTTCGTTTTTTAGCTTTTTCACGGTTTTTGTGTCCATGATCATGAGTGATGCTGTTTACGGTATTGCTATTATATTGCTGGGATTGATAACGCAGATTGCTACCAAAAAATTTAGTACCTTGACGCAAATGTTATATGTTCTTGGTTCGGCAACTTTTATTTGGGGTACTGCTTCGGGTTCATGGTTTGGCTCGCAGAGTATTGCAAATATGGAGCTGTTTAAAGCTTACAGCATATGGCAGTTATCTGTTTACCCCGAGTTATTTGGACATACGGCTAAAGAACAGCAAAATTTTATTATGTGGCTTTGTTTTAGTCTTGGAGCAATCCATTTGATTGTGGCGCATTTATGGCGTATGTTCCGTGAGCTGAAACAATTTGAACTAAAAGGTTTATCAAATCTTGGTATGATCGCCATGATAAATGGTTTATATTGGGTTCTTCTTTGGATGGTACGGATTCAAGATACCGTACCGAGTTATGCTTTGCCATCTTTGATTGCTGGATTGTCAATAGTCATTTGTTTTGGTCAACAAGAAAAAGGTGTAGATTTTTTCACAGGAATACTTCGAGGGCTAACGGGTTTATTCACTACATTCCTTGATACCGTCGGCTTATTTGGTGATATTATGTCTTACATTCGTCTGTTTGCAGTTAGTATAGCTTCATTTTCCATTGCTTCGAGCTTCAATGGCATGGGAAACGGTATCATTGAATCAGGCAATGGTTCATTAGGTATTATCCTCTTTCTAGCTGGCTTTTTGATTTTGGTAATCGGGCATTTGATCAACTTTGTGTTAGGTTGTTTGTCCGTAATTGTGCATGCCGTGCGTTTAAACATGTTGGAATTCTCTAACCATATTGGTTTAGAGTGGTCGGGTTACAAATATCAACCTTTTATTAAACGTCGTATAAAATAAAAACTTAAAATATAAAGGGAGTTTGCCAATGAACTTAGATATTGGAACAATGGGTGCTGCTGCTGCACTGGGATTAGCTGCTGCTGGGTCTGCCTTAGGAACAGGTAGCGCAGCCCAAGGCGCAGTTGGGGCAATGAAAAAATCTCTGCTTGCAGGGAAGATCGCGCCAACTATGCTAACAACATTTTCTGCCTTCCCGCTTTCGCAAACAATTTACGGTATCGTACTTTTGTTTACAATACTTGCAGCCCAAGGTGTAGCGGCCCCTGGTGCGTTATTTGGTGCCGGGCTTTTTGGTGGTTTAGGTATGGGTTTTTCAGCTTGGTACCAAGGCCGAGTTATGGCCGCTGCTTGTGATGCGTTTGTCGAAACAAATGGCAAGGGAACAGCTGGCTATATTTTATTGGCTGGTATTGTAGAATCTGTTGCTATTTTTGTATTGGCCATGTTGATTGTGGCTATTGGTCAGGCAGCTAATTTACAAACTTGAATTTCTAAGTCCTTCTTAAAAATTTTAGATTTAGGGATTGCAGTTATAATTGCTGCTCCCTTTTTCTAATATATATTAAGGCCGTGCTGCAATGGCAGAATTAAAAGAAAGTCGAGTTCTTCACTTAAAAGTCAGCCTAGGGTCTTTTGTATCTTTCATCGATAAAATCTGTGCTTGGGCCTTAGAAAAGTCTGAAATTTTAGATAATTCAGGAAATATCCTTCCAAACAAAAGAAGTGGCAAATATGTATGTGTTGCCCCAGTTGCAGCTTGTATGGAAGCTTTTTGGAATACAGAGTTTCGCCGTATTTGCCAAGAGGCTGATTTAGTAAGCCCAGATGGGACACCTATTGTTTGGGCTCTGCGCCGTTTGGGTCATTCAAAACAACAAAGAATCTCTGGACCAGATTTAATGGCAGCCTTATGCCGTGAAGCCGCTGCACAAAATATTCCGATAGGTTTATATGGTGGAACTCAATTAGGGTTAGGCTTATTACAACAAAATTTACAGCAGCAATATCCTGAATTAAACATAGCCTATGCCTATTCTCCACCATTTCGTTCTGTAGGTGAGGCTGAATCTGCAGAAATTTTAGAAGCAATACGGCAAAGTGGTGCTAAATTATTATTTGTCGGCATTGGTTGCCCCAAACAAGAAATTTGGATGGCTAAATACAAAGACCAATTGCCCTTAGTTATGCTAGGCGTTGGAGCCGCATTTTTATACCATTCTGTAAAGCTCCGGCGCGCACCAGTTTGGTTCCAGAATTGTGGATTTGAATGGCTATTTCGTCTTTTACAAGAACCCAAAAGATTATTTAAACGCTATCTAAAAACCAACTTAGCCTTTTTATGGCATACTCATCTACTTTCGGCAAGAAAGTTACGCAAATATTTACCGGAAAATATAGTACATTAGAAATAATTACTGGAAAAATTCCATAATCTCTTGGGCATGGCCAGCGATACGTGTGGCACCACTGGAAAGCAATTCTTGCTTTGTGCCAAAGCCGTAAGTGACCCCAATACGCACCCAAAAGTTAAGCTGTTTGCCAGCACTCATATCATACGATCGATCGCCAATAATAACGCTTTGTTCGGATTGGCAGCTATATTTTTGACAAAGCTCTTGTAATAAATCACTTTTTTGATGAGGGCGTTCATCTAAGTGGGCACCAATCAAATCACAAAGCATAGCATCATAATTTAGATATTCCATTACTTTGCGAGCAATAGGTTCTGGTTTAGAAGTACAGATAAAAATGCGTTTGCCTTGATCATTCAATTTACGTAGCAATTCATCGACCCCATCATATATTAGGAAATCTTTGTAATAAATTTCTTGATACGTTTTTTGGAAAGTCGAAATATATTCATCAACTTTATTTTTGTCTTCACTACCAATTAAACGTGGAACAGTAAGGCCCAGCGGCGGACCTATGGTCCAACTAAGGCCATCTTCTGCCAAAATTTTTAGACTATTTAGATAACCCAATTGTTCCAGAGAGGAAGTATGCGCACACAAAAGCCCCGGTTCTGAATTAATAATTGTACCATCTAAATCAAAGAAAAAGTTTTGTAATTCGCATAGATGTAGGTTCGGCCATTATCAGCTGTAAACTAAGCGAATTTTTATATATCACTATGGGCTATTTTGTATGCAGAAACGAACTTTGAGCACGTAAGGGTGAGGGTGTCCGGCTGCTTTCAAAGTGGCTTCCAAAGCAGGCAACCATTGGTTTTGCCTTAGCTTTAACTCTTGTAAAAACACTGAATGAGGAACTGCAATACATAATTGTTTGCATTCTAAGCTGATGACTGAGCTGTTGTCTACCAGTGTATCCAACCCTAAGTCTCGTAGGACTTGAGGCCATATAGCATAGACATTGGGTTCTTGTATCTGTGCTTGCTGGGCAATAATTGGTTGCTGGTGCAACAATTGATCTATGAGTTCTTTTGAGTTTTTCATTGAATACCTTCGATTAAGCTAATGATTATTACTCTCTCAATCGTCCATTTTCTAGGTATAGTACTTGATAATTGGTAAATGGATACGATTGATAATTCTCATTAGGTAATAATGTAAAGAATACTTGCTGGTGCAATGGTAAACTAGCTAAAAACAATTTACGCCTTAGGTCATCCATTTCGAGCAGCACATCGTCTAGCAAAAGCACACTAGAATACGCTGCCTTTTGTTGTAAATAATTAGCTTGCGTACTTTTTAAAGCTAAGGCAGCCAAGCGCAATTGCCCTGTAGATGCCAACTTAGTAAAGTCCAATGGAGCTTGATTCTCGCCTTTATACACCAAGAATTGTAGGCAATCGCGCTGGGGACCACTCTGACTAGAACCTAGTAAAACCTCGCGTTGCTGCCGTTGTTCCAAGTATTCCAAACAACGTTGTAATGCTTGTTCTTTGGTTTGATCGGTTTCTAACTGGGGCCAAGAAGCCTGATATTCAATGGAAACACGGTGCTCAAAGTTGGAAACATACTGGAACAATTCGGAAAATGTCTGGGAAAGCTGAGCTATATGCTTTAGGCGGCGTTGTTGTATTTCTAGGCCCGACTCCACCATTTGCAGGGTATATGTAGCTAACAATGCAAGTTGTTTATCTTTTATAATTTTGTTGCGCTGCAGCAAACTGCGGTTATAACGGCGCGAAAGGTCTACATAGCTGGGCTCAAGCAAGCTAATAGTTTGGTCGATAAACTGGCGTTTATCCCGTGGACTGCCTTTAATGTAAGCAATGTCTCCATGGGCAAAAATGATACTAGGCGCAATTTGCAACAGCTCTTTGCGGTCTTGCAGCTTTTTACCATCTAGGTTAATCGTCTTTTTCCCAGCAGAGCTGCGTTCATACTGTACTTGAATCTCATATTGTTGGCTATCTTGTCGAACTCTTCCACTCAAGGCAAAAGGCTTGTCAGTTTGACGCAAACAGTGCTCTAATTGCTTTTCTCTAAATGAAGAACCATAGCTTAATAGGTACAATCCCTCCAGAAAAGAGCTTTTGCCTGCACCATTCTCGCCCACTAAATAGTAGACATCTTCGCTCAATTTTACTTCATTGTCCAACAGATTACGGAAGTTGTAAAAGCGTATACTTTGATAAGCCATTTTAAGCAATGTAAAGAGTGTTTCTTTTAAGCACAAGACTATTATTCCACCCTGCAAAACTAGAACAAGACAAGATTCTTGCCCAACGTTCTATACTGAAAGTTGAAAGAAATCTAATATTGTTTTGCAAAACTGCTGAAATTGGGGAGAGCCTTTTATTTGTGCCCAGTGCGTAAGATAATAATATCTACGCGTTCTGCTTTGACATCTCTACCGGGAACAGGTTCTGTACGCCTCTCACCATTTTTATCCAAACCTAAAAAATGTTCTGGTATTGGGGCTTTATCAGCAAAACCAGCAACTTCAAAATTGTCATCGCGAATCCCAAGATTGACTAAATGCTGTAATACAACTACAGCTCGCGCAACGGAAAGTTCCCAGTTTGTGGCGTAAGGCTCATCGGGAGCTAAACTGTTGGTATGGCCTTCCACACGGAAATTTCGGCTTGCCAATTCAGGGGAACTAAGCAAACTCGCTAACCGTTGTAAAATCGGCCTAGACTGGGATATATCTAGTTTTGCTGTTTTACCGATAAAATATAGATCACCAGTCAAAGAGATGATTAGTCCTCGTTGATCTTGTGTAATCACTACCTGCTCTCTACGATTCTCCGTTTTAAAAATATTGACAGCTTTTTGACGAGCTTTATCTAAACGGCGCAAAGGCGTAACCGAAGGCAAGGCCATCACTTCATTGCCCAATTCAGCAAGAGGACCCGACTCTAAAGTATTACCACCTTGTAACACCCCCATATTGTTAAGACTAGCCATAATGAGTTGCAATCTTTGAGTTTCTTCAATTGGAGGGTTTATTAAAAGGACGAAAAAACACAACAACAGAGTAACCATATCCCCATAAGTGGCCATCCACTCGGGTAACCCTCTTTTACATTTATGCTTTTTTTGTGGTAAATCATCGTCATCCATTACCCATAATCCTTTTTATTTATGCCTTTATATTTAGAACTCTCCTAGATCACTGGGTCTCATGCTAGGAGCTAGAAACGAATATAATTTCGTTTCCAAAATTTTAGGGTTCTCGCCACCAGCAATCCCCATAATACCTTCTACTATAATGTCGTATTTTAACATTTCATCGGCATTGCGATCTTCCAATTTATTTTGAAAAGGTATCAGCCAAGCGTTTGCCAAAATCGAACCATATAATGTTGTAATCAAAGCCACAGCCATGTTCGGGCCCAAAGATGCCGCATCACTCAAGTTGGCAAGTAAACCAACCAAACCTAACAAAGTGCCAATCATTCCAAATGCGGGACCTAAAGATGCCCAGCGACCAAAAAAAGCAGCGCCAGAAGCATGCCGTTCTTCTGTCTTCGATTGTTGACAATATAGCATTTTTTTGACAATTGCTGAGTCTGTACCGTCAACGATCATACGCATACCATTACGCAAAAAAGGGTCTTCAATATCATTTACCACATCATCAAGAGAAAGCAAACCTTCCTTACGGGCAGTTTCAGCAAAACCTATCAATTGAGTGATGGTTACTTCATAATTATTTATTTGTAAATTACTTGCAATTTTACAATACTGCATGAAATTTTTGGTAATTAATTCTAATGGTGAAGTGGTAATCATAGCAGCAAATGAACCACCAATAACGATCAATACAGATGGCATATCGACGTATAATAAAATCGAGTTTCCACCAATTAAGATACCGGTAATCACTAAAGCAAAGGTTAAAAACAAACCAGCTAATGTAGCTATATCCATGTAAATCCCCCTTAAAATCCCATACTTAATACTATTATAAAAACATAGCTAACTAATTTTTAATAAGTCTGCCAAAACATCAAGTTTCATTTTTAAAAATACCGATGTTTCGGCGATATAAAATTATTCGCTTAATCACCGTTTCAACAGTTTCCATAACACGCAACCGCTTACCAGATAGCATAACCAAAGTAGGATTATGCTCATCTTTTTCAATATATTCTATTTGGTGCGGGTTGATAAATATCTCTTGTCTTTGAGTTCCCAAAAGCGTAACTTTTACCACAGAAGTTTTTTCAATAGTATACAAGAACAGAAAGAAATAATAAAATGCTGTATAAATTAACGTTTAAGGGTCAACAATTCTTGAAGCAGCTGATCAGAAGTTTGAATCGTACGGCTATTAGCCTGAAAACCTCGTTGAGTCGTAATCATATCTACAAATTCCTGGGCCAAATCCACATTACTCATTTCAAGGGTACCCGAAGAAATACCTCCTTTACCTGCTGTTAAAGCCTCTCCAACCCTAGCTTCACCTGAATTGACTGTTTGCATAAAATTATTATTGCCTACTTTTTCCAAACCGCCAGGATTGGTAAAAGTAGCCATTGCAACTTGTGCTAGAGTTTTACGGATACCATTATCGTAAATACCCGTGACCACACCCCGATTGTCAATTTCATACTGTGTTAGGTAGCCCAATTTATAACCATTTTGACGAACCGCCTTGGAAGACCCAGCTGCACTATCTTGAGTAAGAGAATCATTAAAATCACCTACATCTCCAGCATCAATCTGCATTACCTGGCGCTGCGGTGCACCCGCTGCATCGAGATTAGAATCTTGCACATCGTATGCCAATTGCAAACTTAAATTGAAACCCGTAACAGGCGCCCCATTGGCATCAACCGCACCCTCAACAATATTTCCCGCCGGATCGGTAATTTGCTGAATACCACCACTATTATCAAATTGAACAGTAAAAGTATTTCCAGCCCCTGCAGCAGGAGGCGCAACACCAATACCAATAGCAGTATTGCCACCATCGGTAACAATACCTTGAGCATCAGTCGTTGGATCGATATAAGATGTAACCGTCCAATTGTTTGGAATTGAATTTCCAGCACCATCGAGAGAACGCGTAAAATCCATTCGCAAAGAATGCTCGGAGCCAAAACCATCATAAATTGTTTTCGATACCGACCAAGTTCCTTGGGCTACTTGATCTGCTGTCGCATTCGGCGGAATAATCGGCAAATTTTTATCTAAATTACAAGCTAAATCAACTTTACCCGTTGCTTGTGGTTTCAGCTTACCATATAAAGGTATAGAAATGGATTCTGGGGTAGCAGAATTGTTGATCTCCTCCACATCGTCAGCAGTCCAACCCAGAACTCGCATACCCGAAGCAGGATTGACCAAAACCCCATCGGTATCCACACTAAAGGCACCATCACGACTATACATCAACTGGTCACCTTGTTGCAACATAAAAAAACCGTTGCCTTTAATGGCTAAGTCAGAAGAAAGCCCTGTACCTTCAAGGCTTCCTTGAGTATGGATTGTATCAATCGTGGCCACACTCATACCAATACCAATTTGTTTGGGATTGATACCACCAATATTTTCATTAGGACGAGAGGCCCCCCCTTGAGTCTGGTAGATAATATCTTGAAAATTCACCCGATTTCTTTTAAAGCCATGAGTATTGACATTAGCGATATTGTTACCGATCACATCCATTCGTTTTTGGTAATTTTGTAGGCCAGAAACACCTGAGA
Organism: Spirochaetia bacterium; assembly: GCA_965225855.1. GTDB lineage: Bacteria > Spirochaetota > Spirochaetia > SP-2023 > SP-2023 > Haliotispira. The sequence goes on from CBDDCK010000001.1 coordinate 224,701, forward strand.
ATAAAGAACGCATCATACTGCAAGTAACCTCCTGTAACAACTTCTGTTACTTTGTTATTTCAATTTACCCATCTATATAGCAATTATTCAAAACTATTAAGGCTAGTTTCGGCAATGGGGCTATTAGCTTTAACCTTTTAAAATAAACTAAAAAATAATTGAAAAAATACCAATTTGCTAAATGTTATCCTAAATATGGAGATATTGATTATTATCTAAGCTTAAAGGTCTCGAAACTGCGCAAAATATCGAACCAGCATCTTAGCGCGATTCTCTTCAAAAGGAATTTCACGCCAAAAAAATCTTCGCAATTCAGAATTTAAACGTATCTGCCCATGTGATTCATCGAGAATCCATTGACAATATGCATCAACAAAAGCTTGCTGTTCATTCTCTCCCGGCAAACGATGCTTACGATACAAATCGTAAAAGCCACCTGTAAGACCTTTTTCTAGCCAATAATTTCCTGCTGACAATTTTGCAGTCTCCCAACGATAGTTTGCTAACGCTATCAAAACAGAACGATGTGTATTAACCGAATATAAAGGAATCACAACACGCCCACGACTCGTTGTACGTTCCAATCGATCATAAGCTTTCCAGCAAGTACCAAAATTAGAATAAGAAGGCACTAAAACAACATAAGGTTCCAATCTAATTGTTTCTTTTAATAATTTCCGCACAAATACTTGTGGGTCTATATTTTTTACCAAGTTGATAATTTTCTGCACAGCTTCCCGAGACGAAATCTGCTGGCTTATTTTTCTACTCAAATCATCTTTGTGCAAAAACGGAGTGGCCATGCATTTTGAAGCCGAGCATAACTTTGCCATAATTTCTTTAAGAGATGTGGCTTCATTTATTAATTTCAGATTGCTATTATAACCCGTTTTTTTCGCTGTTGATTTGATTTGAGTATCTTTTTCTGAGATAATATTAATATTACCATTAGCAACATTATGAAACCATTCATCAATATAATAAATCAAACTGGGACGTTCTGTATGCAAAGCCACTTTGGCTAAAGTTTCACAATCTTCTACAGAAATAGAAGATATATTAAATAAACCGTAACGCATAAACAAACGAAGGTTATTCAGCTCGGCTTCACGAATATAGGGAAGCAGAATTTTCAAAACATTCTGCCAATAAACATTGAACAACGTAAAACTTTGCTTCCGTCGCTCACTTTTGCGATGTAAGGGTATCTGCTGATATTTTTCCAAACTTGTTTTTAAAATTTGGAGTTTTCCCAACATCTTTTGAATATCATTATCATATTCTTCATTGAATAAACCATGTGCCTCTGCACTAAATAATTTATTTTCTAAAACTGTATGCAAAGCCATAAAAAAATCATCATTTATTGTCTAAAAATAACTGAGGAAAACTAAAACAAAGTAAAAATATGCAGGCGATGGTAAATGCATAATTTCTAATTGTCTAGGTCTAATACTCTGAAAAAATAAATCAATGCTTAAAAAACAAACCAACCAATGTAGCAATGGGAATTTTCGGCAAGGAGTATGAATAACAATAATGCAAAGCCCCAAAAGGCAAAAATGATCAATGGCGAAGAATCTTTCTGTGCTAGAGGTTTAGCAACAAAACTTTGTAACAAAAATTCTGTTGCGATATTCCAGATGCGGACAAAAGAATACTTAGAACTATGAGAAAATCTGAAGGCATGTTTTACCTCTATACTATATTTTTGCCAATCTGCCCAAAATAATGCTCAATGCTAAATTGGCTTTAGCTAAATTATGGTGAAATTAGAAATTGTACGTAATAACTTTTTATATCGTCCAGTATTTTGATGGGCTTTTTTATAAACTTATAATCAAATTTTCCCAAAATTTTCCCAAGTTTAATGTTTCAAATTTAATCTTTATTGGCCAATCAATTTGCAGTATCAAAATACAATTTTAGCATTGACAATAATCATCATTATTGTATCTTTGCAGCTTGCAGTTTGAGCCTTTCCTTTATTTATGTAAGGTAAGATAGCGATCGCTACAGGAGAATGATAATGGCAAGAGTTTGTGATATTTGTAATAAAGGAACTACTTTTGGTAATTCGGTCCCTCGGAAGGGCCTGCCTAAAAAAGAAGGTGGGGCAGGTCAGCATGTTGTCAAGCGTGTTCCTCGGAATTTTAAGCCCAATTTGTTAAAAATTAAAGGCATATATAAAGGAAAGATACAGCGTATGAAGATTTGCACCCGTTGTTTAAAAGCTGGTTTGGTTGAAAAAGTTATTTAACATTATTTAACAAAGGGGAGGCCAACCAAAAAGGATTTTGACGCAGAATTTTTAACGCAGAATTTTTAACAATATGGGATATAAATTGTTGCGTCTTTTTTGGTTTTATCTAATTTCTATAGAAATTAGAATTATTGAGTCTTGCCCAACACCTTTTTATATCGTCTCCATAGCAGATAAATAATTAAAAAGCAACAATAGCCCCACCCCCAACCAACACCCCAAAGCAACAAACCCGATCAACATTGTATTGCCAAAATTGTTTGCTTGAAGAGCCCCGACTAAATAGTTGATCCGGGACATGATAACTGAACGGGATAAGACGCGATAACTCGGGATTTTTTTGGGGACAAATGGAAGGTAAAAATTGACTTACTTTCCAATGAGTCATTGTCGGCAGTAATTGGGCAACAATATGCTTTCAAAATATCATGGTAACGGGCCACGGTCTCAAAAAGCTAGTAAGGTTTTGACTGAAAACCTTACTAGCTTTTTGATTGGCAACCTAGGGATTTTCCAACAAACCCAAACCAACCAGCCCAAAGCAACAAACCGAAATAGCCATACAAACGCAATTGGGCAATTGGTTTGCCGATGAGAATCTACAAGTCATCGCCTGTCTTGCTACAATATAGCTTTCCACATTGGTATAAAGTATTGTTCCGCATTGGAGTAATGCCTTACTCCGCATTGGTGCAATATAACTTTCCCACTTCGATCAAGGCCTTGATCCGCATTGGAGTAAGGTATTGATCGAAGGCGGAGAGATGTATCATAGCAAGGCACTAAAAACCATAAAAATAAGCAGGCCATAGACTTGCTAAAACCCAACAACATCGTAGAAAGCCAAAACTGGGACGACCTCAAATAGGGCCAGTATGCCGATGCTTTGACCTTAGCCCACAGCGTCAATGCTGGCATTTTAGACGACTTGCACAATATCTGGCTATATATTGCGGGCCGATGACCCCAACTGCGATATATTGATACCGCCCAATGGTTGGCATGGTTGGGTTGGCACGGTTGGCATGGTTGGCGTTGTGCTTGCTATCGCATAGCCTTAAGCCTTTTGATTGGCATGGATTTTGAACCACCTTACAACACTAACACACAAAAAAAGTGCCCAAACATAAAAAAACTTACAAAAAGCTTGTATAGGCCTTGACGCAACACCCCCCCTAGCAAAATGGGGATTTACAGACTAGCCCGTATGGGTTGGTTAATCTTTATCCATTGTTGGAGGTATTGCTTATGTATAAGCTCAAACTACTTTTATTGCCAGTAGCCTGGCTACTGGCCTTTATGGCCTTGGCCTGCGCCCCACCCGATGACGATGATCGATCTTCTGGGCCGTCTAAGCCGACTATCAATAACGCCATCTACGACTTTGCTACGGCGCTGTTAACCGTACAAGGTACTGACTTAAGTCCTACAGAAGCCCAAATCCAAACCATCGTAGTAGATGGCGTAGCCTTAAGTTCCTATACTGCAGATGCCAAACCCACTGGGCCAGATAATAGCAATCTGGCAAAAGGTAAGTACCGTATGAAAAGCGATGGCACAGCGATTTGGCTTAGACTTACCGATCCACATAAAGCTGCTCTTCAGACCAAGGTGGGTATGAATACCAATGGTCTAAAAAAAGGGTTGCTTACTAGCTCTGGTGCTTGGGCGGGTTTAAATACAGCCAAAGACTTAACCGTTAGGAATGTACCCGATAAGCAGTCTAAAGTATCCGATGACAATCAGCCATCTAAGCAAACTGAAGACGAACAAGCTGAACAAGTCGAACAAGCTGAAGAGCAGTCGCCTGAAGCTGCAATTACCCGTGCAAGCTACCATGTTGGCACGGCGCTGCTAACTGTACAAGGTTCTAACTTAAGTCCTACAACTGCGACCCAAGCCCAAATCCAAACCATCAAAGTATATGACCTAGTCTTAAATTCTTATACTGCAGATGGCACAGCCACTGGGGCAGATAGTAGCAGTCTTGCAAAAGGTAAGTACCGTATTAAAAGCGATGGCACAGCGCTTTGGCTTTACCTTACCGATCAACATAAAACTACTCTGAATGGCAAGGACGGTATGGATAGCAATGGTCTAAAAGATGGGTTGCTTACTAGCACTGGTAGTTGGGCGGGTTTAGATACAGCCAAAGCCTTAACCGTTAGTGGAAACCCCGCAATTACCGGTGCAAGCTACCATGTTGGCACGGCGCTGTTAACCTTGCAAGGTACTCTCTTAGCTAGTGCTACCCAAGCCCAAATCCAAACCATCACGGTAGATGGGGTAGCTTTAGATTCCTATACTGCCACAGCCACTGGGCCAGATAGTCGCGGTCTTGCAAAAGGTAAGTACCGTATTAAAAGCGATGGCACAGCGCTTTGGCTTTACCTTACCGATCGACATAAAACTACTCTGAATGGCAAGACAGGTATGGATAGCAATGGTCTAAAAGATGGGTTGCTTAGCGTTGGCACTGGTACTTGGGCGGGTTTAAATACAGCCAAAGCCTTGGCCGTTAGTGGAAACCCCGAAGCTGCAATTACCGGTGCAAGCTACGATGTTGGCACAGCTCTGCTAACCGTACGAGGTTCTAACTTAAATGCTACCAGTGCGACCCAAGCGCAAATCCAAACCATCGTGGTAGATGGCTTAGCCTTAAGTTCCTATATTGCAGATGAGGATGCCACTGGGCCAGATAGTCGCGGTCTTGCAAAAGGTAAGTACCGCCTGCATAGCGCTGGCACAGCGCTTTGGCTTTACCTTACCGATCAACATAAAGCTACTCTGAATGGCAAGACAGGTATGGATAGCAATGGTCTAAAAGATGGGTTGCTTAGCGTTGGCACTGGTACTTGGGCGGGTTTAAATACAGCCAAAGCCTTGGCCGTTAGTGGAAACCCCGCACCCGCAATTACCAGTGCAACCTACAATTTTACTACAGGCGTGTTAGTGATTACAGGTGTCAATTTACCGTCAAGAGTGGATCGCTGGGACTTTAGCAAATTGAGGTTTGTCGCAGGTAATGGTCGTACTAAGAGTCAACCATTATTAGAGCACAACCCAACAGCTTATGATATAAACAGAGCCACAGGTTCTGCAGCAAGTGCAACAAGCTTAACGATTACTTTAAAGGGTACTGAACAAAGGAAAGCCGATAATATACTGGTTAAGAATGGTAAAAGAGATGCTGATGGTGCATACAACCTGGAAGCAGCAGCAGGATTTGCAGGTGGTAGGGCTGAAGACACAAGCAATAACCCGATTACCGTTAGTGGGTATGTAGTCAAAATCAACACCGTACGCTACTATGCTGATGATGGCGAGTTAAATATTTCTGGTATTAATTTACCGACAACAGTTGCAGAGTGGGACTTTAGCAAATTGACGCTTGTATCCGGTGATGGTAAGAAGAAATACACATTACCCCGGCACGCAATAGGTGAAAACACAGCCACAGGTTCTGGTGCAACTAGAAACATCTTACAGATTACTTTAAGCGGTAGTGTAAAAGCGGAAGCCAATAAGATACTGGTTAAGAATGGTGTTCGTGATGCTAATGGTGCATACAACCTTGAAGCAGCAGCAGGATTTGTAATTGGTGGTTCAGCAGACCCAACCACTGCTATTAAAGTTTTTGGTGTTGGTAAGTAAGTTTTGGTTGTTGCGGTAAGCAAGGCTTGGTTGGCTTTTTTGTTGGGCTATTAGGCTGTATCTTGTTGTTGCAACGCTTGGTTGGCCAAAAGCAGCCTTGGTAAGTTTTTTTATCAAGGCTGCTTTTGCCAATTACAGCCTTGGTATAAAGTATTGTTCCGCATTGGTGCAATACATCTTTCCGCCTTGGATCAAGGCCTTGATCCAAGGCGGAAAGCTATATCATAGCAAGGCTAGAAAAATTTATTAAGGCTGCTTTTGCCAATTATAGCCTTGGTAAGTAGAAAAAAATCGAGTTATCATGTCCGATGGCACAAAGTTATCACGTCCTGCATCAACTTTTAACAGTCAGTGACTATCTATAGTCATAGATAGCTATAACCTTGATTAGATGTAGCTACTAACTTTAGTAATAGGTTCTGAATAGAGCTAGTCACAATTTATCATAATTTAATATGGCATACAGCCATACATAAACAACCAACTTGCTTGCCGCCTAAGCGTATGCTATAAGAGCTAAAAATAGGCCTCAAAGCCAAAAAGCTTTTCAGCGAAACTGGGCCGTATGGATAGATGAATAATTAAATGCAATATAGGGGAACGAACATCCTACCAAGAAATAGCTTGCATGCCATGCTGTTGCAAGTAGGCATTACAGCGCGAAAACGGGCGCGAACCGAAAAAGCCCCTATGCGCAGAAAGGGGTGAAGGGTGGGTGCTAGCCAGCAGTAAATGCTGGCTTTTATCAATGCAAGCTGCCTTTTTTTGGGCATAAGAACCCCACAGTAAAAACACCAAATGCCTCCCTCGTTGGGCCTGCATGTGTGCCAAGCGTAAGATCACTTGGTCGGTAAACTCTTCCCAGCCCTTGCCCGCATGAGAGGCGGCTTTGCCGTCTTCCACCGTTAGCACACTGTTGAGCAATAAAACCCCCTGCTGGGCCCACCGCCATAATTGGCCATCGGCTACGCCACTGGCCATATTCTGCGCTGTTGGGCTGTCTGGTAAATCGCTAGCCAGCTCCTTGTATATATTGATTAGTGAAGGAGGAAGGGCCTTGCCTTGTGGGACCGCAAAGCATAAGCCACAGGCTTGGCCCTCGCCATGGTAAGGGTCTTGTCCTAGTATAATTACTTTGGTATCTTGGGGTGCAAAAGCCCCAAAAGCAGCCAATATATCGCAACCTTTGGGGTAGATGATTTTGCCTTGTTGCTTTTGGCTGCGTAGGTATGCACTTAACTGCTGCATAGGTGCTTGGCTAAATAAATCACCCAGTAGCTCCAACCAAGCGGGGCTTAGCTGAACGGGCCTCGGTTTATTCATGGTATGGCTCATTGATATTTAATTTTCCAATAGGGTAATTTCTACTCGGCGGTTGCGTTTACGCCCTTGTTCATTGCTGTTGGAGGCAATGGGTTCGGTGCCCCCTTTGCCACGTATCACAATTTGTTCACGGTTGCGTATCTGGTTATCAATAAAGTATTGCCCCACCGTTGCGGCCCTGTTTTCTGAAAGGGTCTGCTGTTGTTCTGCGCTGCCCCAATTGGCCGTATGGCCAGTAACTAAAATATCCCGATTGGGGTATTTTTGCAGAATCTTACTAATCTGCTGTAGCTTGCGTTCTTCACCCGCTAACATGCGTTCACTATTGGGGTAAAAATTAATGGAATCAATCGAAATGGATATGCCTTTATCATTTTGTTGCAGCTCTGCAGCAATGCCCGCATCGCGCAAACCCTGCTCTAATTCCTGTTGTATATCCCTGCGTTTCATAGGTTCGGCCTCGATAATTTTCCCACGGGAACGCCCGCTAAAGGCTATCTCATCACCGCTTTGCAATAGGTAGGATATTTGGAAATCTTCCTTTTGGAATACAGGCAAGCCTCGCTCACTATCCCAATAGAGATCGATATTGTGTTCTGCTCGAACCGCCCGTGGTATATCCTGCTGCCGCCTAGAATACGGCGAATTAGTAAATTGCGATAGCTGCTGACTGACATCTTTATTGATAAGATAAAACAAGGTGATATGCTTGAGCTTGCGACCCTGCAAAAATTTTTGACCTCTGTAGATATAGTCTACAATAAAGGCAAAATGCAATTCGGTTGGTATGCCAAAGACCAAGCTTAAATCCTGCACTTCACTGGCCGGTGCGCGCCAACCTTCACCTACGCGCAGCTCCCGATTGGGGAAGCTAGGCACATTGCGTAAACTAGGCAAAGTCATCCTTGGCCCTATATTTAAATACAGCCCTTGGGGGGACATTTCAAATTGGGAGCTGCGTTCTTCGGCGCGGCTAAAAAATGCCCCATTGCTTGCTTGTTCGGAAACTTGATAGTGGACATCCAAAAGGGCATTGGGACCCCTCATAGCCTTCACCGACACCGCAATGCGGTTGAGTATTGTGGTGCGGTAAATTACCTTGCGATTGCGCAAAACTTGTTCATCTACTTGGGCCACAATATGGTATTTTTGGCCCGAATAGTGGTTGTATGCCAAACGGACAGAGCCTTGTTCTTGGGCCCATAAAGCTGAAGTTAAAGCCGTAAAGTAAAATATATAGTATCTAGCGGTAGTCAATATTTTTTGGAAAGTCATAAGCGGTGCCAGTATACTGTAGAGAAACATCGATACAACAGCAATCTGCCACGAAAAAGGAAGACGATCATAGCCCCTTTAGGTATACTGGCCGACTAATGAACAACCAGAAACAATCTAGTAATAACTATAAGCAAAAAACCGATAGTGGCCAAGCACAAAATATGCCATCGCTAGCACCCTTACCCTATGCCCATATTGTATTTGTCAATGCTATTCAGCTAGGCCCTTATGCCCTGAAACCTTTGCAGTTTGGCCAGCATGCTTGGGAGCTTACTTTAGAAAAATTGGGCCAGTTACCCCATAAGCAGCTTCCCCACGCCATGGAAGGTAGCATAGATAGACTGCCTTGCATTTGTTTATTGCCCCCCCAGTCGGCTCATTTGCCCAATGATATAGCTACGGCCTTAGCACCAGAAATACTGCGCCAGCGGGGCTTGCATCCTTTGCATTTAAAGGACTATTCCGAAGCGGCTCTAATTACGGCAATACGCCAAGGTATAGAACTGTTTTACCCCCAAGCTTTCCGCCCCGACCCTACGATAAAGGCCTTAGAAAAATATTTAGACTACTTGGATAAGCAAGAGGCACCAGAACAAGAACCTACAAAAACAAAAGTAGATGATGAAGCCTTCCGTGAAGATGTTGCACTGCCTTTAGCTATGCGCTTCGGCCCCGAGCAACTGGACAGTAAACAACTATTTTTGGCAGAGAATCTAACTTCCCGCCAAATTCATTGCTACTGGATTGAAGGCGATGCTCCATTACTTTCGCTAGAGCTAACCCAGCAACTATATGATAAACATCATAACTTTGCTGCCGAGTTTAGTTTTACAGATATCTACCCCCAGGGTTTGGTACCCATATTATTCCAAGCCGCTATATTGAGTCGCCTATGGTTTCTCAAGCGGGAACAGTATCCTTCGGGCATATCTTCAAGTATAAAGCCCCAGATTCCCACGCTCAATCCAGTGCCCACTCTCAATATTGGGGAAATCGCCGAACGCGATTTAAATTTGTTTGCTGCCGAACCGTTGCTATGCTCTAAAGATTATCGTCTGCTGCGTTTAGATTTGCGAGCTAGCAACAAACGCCAGTACCAAATATTACAAAGCCTGTACCACAATCTGGCTTCAGATTTGCAACATTCAACAAGAACAAAACACCAAATACCAGTCCAAAAAATTCTGCATTGGGTGGAACATTCAGCTGAAAGTCTGCGCAGTTTGCCGCGTTATTTTCCCATTCAAATTTCTGCTACTTGCGCACAGCAATGTAGTTATTGCCCATATCCTCAAATCGCCGAGCCCCAGTTGTTTCCGCCGCAATCTTTGCGTGCTTTGCGCAAAGATGACAATCCTGCCAATTTTATGTCCCGCCCATTATGGCGCAAGCTACTAGCTGCCATCACTGAATTTGCCGGCGATGGGGTGCTCAATCTTTCTCCTTTAGGAGAGCCTTTGTTACACTCGGAATTTGTCGGTTTTATAGAAGATTTGCAGCCATATCCCTCGTTGGAATTAGTTATTGAAACCAGCGGTAGCCACTGGGAAACGCAGCCTATCCAGCGGTTGCAAGAATATATTCAAGCGCACATGCCAGGGCGTATTACTTGGATTATTAGCCTTGATGCCTTAGACCCCAAGTTGTACCAGCAGTTGCGCTCTACAGAAGAAAGTATTTCCCCATTGACGGGCATGACGCCTAGCCAGCAAAAGGCACATAGTTTAGTGGAATTATTATTAAATTATCATCAATCGGTTTACGTGCAAGCAGTCCGCATGCGCGACAATGAAGCGGATTTAGAGGCCTTTTATCGCTATTGGGCCGAAGGTTATAAACCTCAAAATGGGCTGGCAGCCCAAGCCCTGAAGGAGCAACCCGTGCTAAAAACTTTTCCACAAGTGATTGTACAAAAATATAACTCCTACGCTGGCCTTTTGCCCGAACGCCAATTGCTTTCGCTAGAGCCTGTCGAACGCTTCCCTTGCCGCCGCTTAGCCCGCGAAATGGTATTTGGAATCAATGGAGAGGCCTACCTTTGTGTTCAAGATTTACAGCAAAAACTTTCCAAGGAATTAGAGCTAAGCCTAGGGGAATTCCCACAAAAAAGTTTAGAAGAACTATGGAGCGTTGGGCACAACTTGTACCAACAGCACATTAAAGCCAATTATCCTAGTATCTGCCAAAATTGTGATGAATATTATGTTTATAACTTTTAATTGCTGCAGCTAATTAGAAATATTGTAATGAAACAAGATGAAATGACCAAAGCTAAAAACTCGAAGCAAAAATCAAGGGATTTTCCAAAAGAGGCCAAGCAACAAAAAGCTCAAAAAACAATAGGAGAGAAAAAAGCCAAAATAGCCGACCCAAATTCAAGTTTTACTGCCGATTTACCGCCCCAATTGCAGCGCGATTTAGCCGAGCTTCCCGATAAGCCGGGAGTCTATTTAATGCATAATCAAGCTTCACAAATTCTCTATATTGGCAAAGCAAAAAATTTACGCAACCGCGTGCGCTCTTATTTTGTTGGCAATAAAGACCTCAAAACAGAATTACTACGGCGCAAAGTAAACCATGTAGAAATTTTGCTCTGTGCCAACGACTATGAAGCTTTACTTTTAGAAAATAACTTAATTAAAAAACATAAGCCCCGCTATAATATCAACCTCAAAGATGACAAAACTTACCCGTTGATTTGCATCAGTGGGGACGATTTTCCACGTATTTTTAAAACACGACAAATCAGGCGGGACGGTTCACAATATTTTGGCCCCTATCCTGTGGGGGTGCAATTGGATAGCCTATTACAGCTTTTGAATGAATTATTCCCACTGCGGCGCTGCAAAAGCCCTTTAGTACTGCGTGAAAAGCCTTGTCTATATTACCATCTCAAACAATGCCTAGGCCCGTGCATTGGGGCCGTCAGCAAAGAAGAATATTCTGGCTATGTACACAAGGCAAAAAATCTATTGCAAGGTTCTAGCAAAAAGCTGCAGCAGGAATTGGAACGCAATATGCGCAAAGCCGCCGAGGAGTTGCATTTTGAAGAAGCGGCACGATTGCGCAATCAGTTACACAATTTGCAAAATTTACGGCAAAGCCAGAGCATGGAATTACAAGAACGGCCAGAAATTTCCCGTGATTATCTGGCGATGTTACAATTGCAAGATTATTATTTTTTCACTGTATTACTTTTACGTCAAGGGAAATTACTGGGCTATCACCATTTTTCTAGTCGCTATTTGCTAGAAGATCGTACTTCGCAAGATTTAAATATAGATATAGCGCAAATAAAACGCGCTTCTTTGTTAGGGCAAGCAGGGCAACGCAAACAAGCATTGAATGCTGCGTTGGTCGAATTTTTGTGCCAGTATTATTTGGAAAACGGCCATGAACTACCGCACGAATTGTATTTGCCCGAATTAGACTTAGACTGGGAAGAGCTGGAATTATTTTTACAATTACTTGCAAAACAACGAGGTAAAGCTTTTAAGATTCAGCCTTTTAGCCGCACGCAACAAGCGGCGAATAACCGTCTCTTGCTACTTTGGGCCCATGAAAATGTAATTCGGCAGCAGCAAGTTTGGCTGCGCTACCAAGGGCGCAGCTTGATGATGGAAGAGCTGCGCAAGGCATTAGATTTGGAAGAACTGCCTGATCATATTGAAGGTTTTGACATATCTCACATAGGGGGGCAAGCTACGGTGGCTTCGCTAATTGTGTTTCGAGCAGGTCGGCCAGCAAAAGATGAATATCGTAGTTTTAATTTGCAAACAACCGAAGGCCATATAGACGATTTTGCTTCTATGCAGGAAGCAGTTTCACGGCGCTACACTCGTTTGCTCAATGAAATGCAACCATTACCCGATTTAATTATGATTGATGGCGGCCAAGGGCAGGTTAATTCTGCTGCTGCTGTTTTGCGTTCACTGGGTTTGGCCATTCCGATAGTGGGTTTAGCTAAACGCCAAGAAATTTTATTTTTCCCCAATCTAAGCTATGAAGATGGCATTAGCGATTCATATTCACAGGTTCGCGCTCCATTGGATTTGCCTTTGGGACACCCCGGGCTAAAATTGTTACAACAAGTGCGAGACGAAACTCACCGCCGCGCCCACGGTAGTAATCGCAAACGCTATCAAAAAAGAGTGTCTAGCAGTGTGCTAGAAAATGTCCCGGGAGTGGGAAAGAAACGGAGCCATAATTTGCTACAGCAATACGGCTCGTTAGAAACATTGAGCCAAGCGAGTGCCGAAGAACTAGCTAAAGCAGGACAGATGGGGTTAGCGATAGCGGAAACTTTGGTAGAATATTTAGCCCGCCGCAACAGCAACACGGGAGGCAACACAGAAAATGCAAAATAAAAGGAGCGTTTATTTTTTATGGAAGGAATCATTATTGTCGGTTATGGCCGCATGGGTAAGGAAATAGAACAGCAAGCTGCCCAAATGGGTATTAGCGTTTGTGCGGTGGCCGACAACCGCAGAGAGCTTGAACAACTGGGAGTTCAATGGCAAGTTGATAGGCAGCTAAAGGCAGGGCGTATTGCCATAGAGTTTACCGGTGGCACAGCTGCTATAGAAAATTTGGAATATTTATTAAAACATGATATTCCCATCGTTTGTGGCTCCACCCCGTGGAATGAACAAAGCCATGCAGAGATACTAAAATTACGCAGCGAACGCCAAGGCTATTTAATGTTGAGTAGTAATTATAGTATTGGGGTCAATATCTTTTGGCGTGTAGTGCGTGAAACCAGCCGCTTGATGAACCGTTTCCCTCATTACGATTTGGGCATTTACGAACAGCATCACAACAAAAAGGCCGATTCCCCTTCCGGTACGGCGGTAAGTGCTGGCAATATTGTCTTGCAAGAGGTGGAGCGCAAAATCCGCTTACTCTATGGCAAACCGCAAGATGCGCAAGGCCATGAGCGCCCTATTGATGCTGCTGAATTGCAAGTAAGCTCCCAGCGTTTGGGGCATATTTGGGGAGTGCACCAACTACTGTGCGATAGCCCAGAAGACTCTATCACTATTTCACATCAAGCGCACAATCGCACAGGGCTAGCACGCGGTACGCTGATTGCTGCCCAGTTTTTACAGCAGCAAGTGGATAATAACAAACCGGGCTTTTTTTCTATGGGCGAATTGATGGATTATTTTTTACAATCTTAGCTCTTTTATGCAGAATTAACGAAAAAAGGCAAGCAAGGCTTGGCCAAAGTTTATCTTGTTACAAAAAATTCTTGTTAGTTATTAAGAAATTCTGTTGTTGGGTATTAAGAAACTCTCTTGTTGGGCATTAAGAAACTCTCTTGTTGGGCATTAAGAAACTCTCTTGTTGGGCATTAAGAAATTCTGTTGTTGGGCATTAAGAGACTCTCTTAATTGTTATGCCAACGTTCTGGCAATAATTATTCAAAGCTATTACTAAAAAAAGTTTGTAGCCTTAATAAATTTTTCCAGCCTTGGTATTTTCTCCATACCAAGGCTGCAATAGGTCAATGCAAGCGTTGCAACAACCAAACCTTACTTACCAACTTGTAACTTTAATACTAGTGGTTGGGTCTTTTGTGCTACCACCTGCAAATCCTGCTGCTGCTTCAAGGTTGCCAGCCTTAACCAGTATCTTATCGGCTTTGGCTTTTACAGTACCGCTTAAAGTAATAATTAAGTAGGTTGCACTTGCTTCAGAACCTGTGGCTTTGTTTGCACCTGCAGTTGAGTGCTGTGGTAATGTGAATCTCTTAGTACGATCACCGGATACAAGCGTCAATTTGCTAAAGTCCCAGACTTATTTCTAATAAGAGTTATAAAGTATTTAACTCGTCCAGGTAGGGAATAGAAGGAGCTGCCCCTACCCGCCCGACTGCCAGAGCTGCGGCACGGCTACCTGCCTTTAAAGCCTCAAAAAAATCTTCATCTTTTAGGATTGCAGCAGTATAGTAACCAGCAAATGTATCGCCCGCCGCGGTGGTATCCACTAACGGAACAGGATAAGCAAGCAGGGAATAGTCCTGTTGCCTATAGCTGCCCCAAACCCCATCTGCGCCTAAAGTTATCACCAAACGAGAATTTGGCATACGTCTTTTTAATAAATTAAAAGCAGTTTCAACCGAAGTCGCCTCCGCCAAGTCCATGGCTTCAGTTTCATTTACCAACAAAGTGTGAAGCTGGGTATAATCAATTTTTTGTAGGTCTGGACAATAGGGTGCTGCATTAAAAATCACCGGAATATGGTGCGTATGGGCACAGTCTAATAGAGCGGGTAAGCCGTTCATTTCATTTTGACATACTACAGCCGAATAACAATCAGGCGGAATTGTTGCAGATGTAAATAGCTGTCTTACAGCAGTATCCGTCCAAGAATGATTGGCACCGCTATACAATACGATGCTGTTCTCGACTGTGCTGTTCTGGCCTTCACGCCCAACCTGAATCATTGCATGCCCTGTATGGTAACCTTCCCAACATTGGGTAAAAGTACAATCTACCCCATTATCTTCCAAAAAGGTACGCAACCACAGGCCATCACTGCCAATACGCCCGGCATGGCACACCGACATTCCGGCCCGAGACATCGCTAGAGATTGGTTTAAACCTTTACCACCCGGATGCACGGCATAGCCTCCTGGCTCAATTGCAGCAAGCGTCTCACCAGGACGAACTATATGCTCTAACTGATACACATGATCTATATTCAAAGAACCAAAGGATAACACAGGCATAATACTTTCTATCTTCTCCAATTGATCTTGCCATGCAAGCCAAAACCAAACCCAAACCAAACAACCAATCAATTCCGGTTGCTGAGCAACGGTCGCAGCCATTTTACCAACTTGTACGGCGGGCCACAACATCTGCGGTAGCGTTCAAAGCCAGCAATTAAAATATTACGGCCACTAGCCTCAATAATAAAAATTACGTCAGCCACAATAAGAAGTTACATTGAGAATATCTAAAGCATTTCCCAGCAATTGCCAGATCAACACCCCCTGTAACGTCCCAACGATTTTGACCGAACCACCAGCTAAACTGGTACCAACCAACACCCCACCCCCCAAACCCACCCCACCTAATAACTACCCCAGCCCCAAAGCAACAAACCCAAAGCAACAAACCGAAATAGCCATACAAACGCACATACAAACGCAATTGGGCAATTGGTTTGCCGATGCCAATCTACAAGTCATCGCCTGCTTTACCACAATACACCTTTCCGGCTTGGTATAAAGTATTATTCCAACTTGGTGCAATATAACTTTCCGCCTTCGATCAAGGCCTTGATCCGCATTGGAGTAAGGTATTGATCGAAGGTGGAGAGATGTATCATAGCAAGGCACTAAAAACCATAAAAATAAGCAAGCCATAGACTTGCTAAAACCCAACAACATCGTAAAAAGCCAAAACTGGGACGACCTCAAATAGGGCCAGTATGCCGATGCTTTGACCTTAGCCCACAGCGTCAATGCTGGCATTTTAGACGACTTGCACAATATCTGGCTATATATTGCGGGCCTATGACCCCAACTGGGATATATTGATACCACCCAATGGTTGGCATGGTTGGCGTTGCGCCTGCTATCGCATAGCCTTAAGCCTTTTGATTGGCATGGATTTTGAACCACCTTACAACACTAACACACAAAAAAAGTGCCCAAACATAAAAAAACTTACAAAAAGCTTGTATAGGCCTTGACGCAACACCCCCCCTAGCAAAATGGGGATTTACAGACTAGCCCGTATGGGTTGGCCAATCTTTATCCCTTGTTGGAGGTATTGCTTATGTATAAGCTCAAACTACTTTTATTGCCTGTAGCATTGCTACTGGCCTTTATGGCCTTGGCCTGCGCACCACCCGATGACGATGATCGATCTTCTGGGCCATCTTCTGGGCCGTCTATCAATAATGCCATCTACGACTTTGCTACGGCTCTGTTAACCGTACAAGGTACTGACTTAAGTCCTACAGAAGCGCAAATCCAAACTATCACGGTAGCTGGCCTAGCCTTAAGTTCCTATATTGCAGATGCCAAACCCACTGGGCCAAATAGTAACAGTCTTGCAAAAGGTAAGTACCGTATGAAAAGCGATGGCACAGCGCTTTGGCTGAAACTTAAAGATGAACATAAAGCTGCTCTTGAGGCCAAGGTGGGTAGCAATGGTCTAAAAAAAGGGTTGCTTACTAGCTCTGGTGCTTGGGCGGGTTTAGATACAGCCAAAGACTTAACCGTTAGCAATATACCCGATAAGCAGTCGCCTAAGCAAGCTGAACAAGCTGAACAAGCTGAAGAAGAGTCGCCTAAGCAACCTAAAGACGAACAAGTCGAACAAGCTGAAGAGGAGTCGCCTAAGCAACCTAAAGCCGAAGAGCAGTCGCCTAAAGCCGCAATTACCGGTGCAAGCTACAATGTTGGCACGGCGCTGTTAACCTTGCAAGGTACTGACTTAGGTAGTGCGACCCAAGCCCAAATCCAAACCATCGTAGTAGATGGGGTAGCCTTAAGTTCCTATACTGCAGATGACGATGCCACTGGGCCAGATAGTCGCGGTCTTGCAAAAGGTAAGTACCGCCTACATAGCGCTGGCACAGCGCTTTGGCTTTACCTTACCGATCAACATAAAACTACTCTGAATGGCAAGACAGGTATGGATAGCAATGGTCTAAAAGATGGGTTGCTTACTAGCACTGGTACTTGGGCGGGTTTAGATACAGCCAAAGGCTTGGCCGTTAGTGGAAACCCCGCAATTACCCGTGCAACTTACCATGTTGGCACGGCTCTGTTAACTGTACAAGGTACTGACTTAGCTAGTGCGACCCAAGCGCAAATCCAAACCATCGTGGTAGATGGCTTAGCCTTAAGTTCCTATATTGCAGATGAGGATGCCACTGGGGCAGATAGTCGCGGTCTTGCAAAAGGTAAGTACCGCCTGCATAGCGCTGGCACAGCCATTTGGCTTTACCTTACCGATCGACATAAAACTACTCTGAATGGCAAGACAGGTATGGATACCAATGGTAGAAAAGTCGGGTTGCTTGCTAGCACTGGTGCTTGGGCAGGTTTAGATACAGCCAAAGACTTGGCCGTTATTGGAAACCCACCCGCAATTACCAGTGCAACCTACAATGTTGCTACAAGTGTGTTAGTGATTACAGGTGTCAATTTACCAAAATCAGTGTATGGCTGGGACTTTAGCAAATTGAGGTTTGTCGCAGGTGATGGCCGTAAGAGTCAACCATTATTCAAGCACAGCACAACCGGTAAAGGTATACACAGATCCATAGGTTCTGCAGCAAGTGCAACAAGCTTAACGATTACTTTAAGCGGTAGTATTCAAAAAGGGAACGCCAATAAGATATTGGTTAAGAATGGTGATAGTGATGATGCTGGTGCATACAACCTGGAAGCAGCAGCAGGATTTGCAGGTGGTAGCGCTGAAGACCTAACCAACCCTATTACCGTTAGTGGGTATGTAATTTCTATCACTGGAGCATACTACAGTCCTAATAATGGCAATTTATTGATTCAGGGTACTAATTTACCGAGAACAATTGCAGAGTGGGACTTTAGCAAATTGACGCTTGTATCCGGTGATGGTAGTAAGAGATACAAATTACCCCAGCACTCAACCACAGGTGAAAACAGAGCCGAAGGTTCTAATGCAAGTGCAATAAGCGTATTGATTACTTTAAGCGGTAGTGTAAAAGCCAAAGTCGATGCTATACTGGTTAAGAATGGCAACCTGGAAGCAGCAGCAGGATTTGTACCTGGTAGCGCAGAAGACCTAACCAATAAGATTATAGTTTTTAATTGATGTTGGTAAGTAAGGTTTGGTTATTGCTGTAAGCAAGGCTTGCATTGGCCAATTGCAGCCTTGGTAAGTTTTTTTATCAAGGCTGCTTTTACCAAGTTATAGCCATTCTGGAAAGTAGAAGAGTCGAGTTATCACGTCCGATGGCACAAAGTTATCACGTCCTGCATCATAGAATGGCTCAAGATAGAACTTACATAAAGCAGTATAGACCACGAAGGGCCATTAGAAAACTGGCTAATTAAGCTTATGAATCTACATAGAGTCTGGACAAGATTAGAGATATGCTTTCCTGCTGCGCCTCGGCCTTTTTACCTCGCACTCTGCTTTCCAAAATAAGATTGATCTACTTATATTTATCTCGATTATTTTCTTGCGAATGTTAGCAACAATAGAATCGATGGGTAATTTCTTGAGATTTTGGTATAAACAACCGCATCTTTGTTGCTATGGTAATTTTATCTCTTTGTTGCTCAATATTGCATTGATAATCGTATAGCAATTTTGGATATTTTATCAACAAGCCCTTTTTGATCGGGGGGGCTTTGATAAGTAGTTTGTGTGTTTGCAATGGTTTTACTTACATGTACTTGTGAATGTTAGCAAAAAATTTATAAAATCTAGCGATTCATTGAATCACTAAAATTTTGTAAAGAACGCTGTTGTTGTTCTAGCTGATTTAACGCACCTTCCATTTGGCCATATTTACGTTTTAAACCAGACTCATAATCTTTTAAATAATCTTTATAATCGGCAATTCTGCGCTCACTATCTTGGATATTGCGCTCTAAATCTTTTACTCTGTAGGGAATAGGCCCGTTTGGTTGTGTATAGCTACTACTGATTTTTTGTACTTCCAGCGAGCTGCCACTGTCTATGATAAAATCCCCATCGTTATCGCGGCCAAATAAATCCTGCACCATGATAAAATTATCTTCCATTGCTTGGCGGAATATTTCCGTATCAAATTCTAAATATCCGCGCAGCTTACTTTGGTCAATGCCACCTTGGAAGCCAGAGAGATTTCCAGAAATTCCCACATCAGATAGAACACGTGTGCCCAATTCGGTAGGGTAGCCATCGGAAACACTGCTTATCAAGCGATATTTCAAATTGATAATACTACTATCGCTGCGCATTAAACCCAGCACTTTGCGGGCCTCTTCTTCTTGCTTTTCGGTAAATGATGTTTTTTCGCGGATAATATTGTCATTTGTACTGCTAACCACGTTGACTTGAGTCATCAAATCATTATAAGAAGTGATAAACTCGGCTACTTTTTGAATTATGGTTTCGTAATCAGGTTCGGTGCGAATGATAATATCTTCATCAGGTTTGGCTTTTTTTACTTGTAATGTTAGGCCGGGCAGCAAATCATCAATATTATTATTGGCTCGTTCGGTTTCCACGCCCAAGTACGATATTTTGGCATTTTGGGCCATGCGAATAGGGTGGGCGCCCAAATAGCCATCTTTAATTTCTGTATTTTCAAAACGTAAATCACGCAGAACAATATTTTTATCGGGATTGGGGTTGCGGATGATTACCTCGTCAATATTGCGTAGTTTGTCTATACTATCCAATGCCAATATTTCTTCATGGGCTATTGTCGATATTTGCACTTCGCCTTCTTTAGGGCCCGCAGCAATTCGGCGGTCTTGCTGCACAAAATAAAAATTGGCAACAGGATTAAACAAATTGATGGGTTGTTCATCTGGTTCCGATTTATTCTTTTTTGTTCTTTGTTTCAGGGGAGCAGGGGCGCTATCTTCTGCAGGGGGAAGATCATCGGGGGTAATGTGAATAAATGCGGAATCACTACCCGCACTGTCAATACGAATATCGTCTAACTCTGCATAAGGTGGGGGCGGAATTTTACTGGCATCACGGCTACTAAAGCGGGAACGATTTTTAACTCCAAAATCTTCGGGCAGCTGTGGGCCTTCTTTTTTGGGCTTATTCGGTACATTGTCTGGAGTATTGCTAATCAGCGGAAGTTTTTCGCTAGGGATTTCTATTTCATAGCGCATCACTCCACCAGAGCGCACCGTATAGTTATTGGGCAAACTAATACGCAATTCTTGGCCGGGCCCAATATTGACTTTATTTTCTGTTTCAGAAAGTTTATAGTTAGAAAGTTTGTTGAATGGTTTAATAAGAGTTGTTTTGAGCAAGTCAAGCCGAAGGGAATCGGCATCGAGAATTAAACCCGTTTTTACAGCAAACTCTTTTCCAAGGTCTTTAAATTGAAGGCGATGTTCTGCTCCGCTTTTTACGGCACTAAATACCAAAACCCTGTTGGAACCTCGATTTTTAATAATATGAAACTGGGCTATACCCCTTAGTTGACGGTTGGCTATACTTATAAATTGTTGCAGTACCCCTCCAGAAAATGTAAAAGATTTGGTATTTTCTCCTGAACCAAATGTATACTCTCCACTGGGTACCATATAATCATTATTGATTTCATTGGAACGCAAGCTATCCGTTTGGGCCACTTGTAAAACCCGCACGGTGTATTCGCCATTTTCAGCCTGCCTGTTGTTACTAACTGTCAATACATTTTCGTCAGAACTACTAGAAAATTTCTGGCGGAAAGGGTTATCTATGTTGTATAGGGTCCTCGAGCTATCTTCTAGTTTATTGGTCAAAATATTGATGCTTTGCCAGACATTGCGTTTGAGCTCAAACTGGTCATGGTCTTCTTCCATTTGGTTGAGCTGGATTTCTTTGGCTTTGACCAAGCCACCAATAATCGTATCGGTTTTATATTTACTTTTGGTAATACCTGGAATACTTAGATCGGACATTGACTCTACATTCTCATTATTTTTGCTCTACAGAGGGTATAGTTGAGTTGGGATTTTTCGCAGTTTGAGTTTGGGCTGGAGCTGTATAACTATTGCGGTACAGATTGCGTACATCCTCTGTTGTGAGCACTCGATCCCATAGACGGAAATCATCCATTTGTCCAATTAAATTAAAAGTATTGTGGTCTTCTTTGATTTTACCATTTTTATCGGTACTGCGGTAAAGGGCCGTCATTAACAGCAAATCCGAAACATTTTTTTGGTAAAGTTCGTAGTTAATATCGGTTGAAAAAATGAGGCTGCCGTTGACGTATGCGTTAAGTTGTTGATTACCAAAACTAACTACAACATGATTCCAAACTAAATTATTGGGGATAGCATTGTCTATAAGATAGGGGTGGTAACCACTATTTTGATCAACTAGAAAAATAAATAATCTCCCCCCTCCGTCAGAAGAATTGCCTACATTGGTATAGGCAATAGTAAATATGCCATCAGCAGTTTGGGTATTGGTATAAGCTGCTTTCCACTTGCTAACTAAGTATTGTGGGCGATTGGTATCGAAACTGCGGAACCAGAAGCTCAAAGTCAATTGCTTAAGTGTATTGAGAATAGGAGTCGTTCGGATACGAACATAGCTGCCCGAACCTGTACTCAATACCGATTTTTGGGGCTCATTGCGAGGGTCATCACTAAAAGGTATGATGCCGTTGCTGGCAATCTCTAAAACTTCAGAACCTAAATTTTTGAAGTTTCTATCAAATGGCAAATGGATTAATGGTGGCCCACCGTTTCTTACAATATTGTCGGATGCTATTTCACTATTTGCGATACTTTGGCCAAAGCGCCCACCTACTACGGAAGTCTTTGGTATTCTTAGTTGGCTATCTGCTTGAGAATCGTAAAATACAATCGTCTCTTCATCCATAGAGAAAATTGAACCCCTAAGTATACGGCCATCGTTTAAAACCAAGGTGTCTTCTGCGTAAAGGGATTTTATCGCCAATTGGAACAACAGCACGGCTAGAAATAAGTTCTTTTTACTAAAAGTCATTACTGTCTGTTTCTCGCATTTTCGTTTTTGTTTGAGCTGAAAAGCATAGCCTGTATTTTCACATAGATTGGGGTGCTTGTCCATAACCGAAAACGAATTATGCTGTGATTGGCTTTGCAATGCAAGAGCAAGACGGATAGCTAATTTTACTTTCGTTATTAGATTCCAAACGAGATTACTTAAATCAACATATTTTGCTTTGTTCATAAAATAAGACTGAATAAGACTGACCCGAAAACTGAGGAGAAAAAGATCGTAGTTTGGGGACAGTTTTTACCTGTAAAAACTTTAGGCAGAAGGCTCAACCATAATGTCTTTTAATTTCGGCTGTTTGGCTAAGTCTTTTCCTAAGCCCCGCAGGCTTGCTGGGTTTTGATAACTGGCACTGGCAAAATTATAGCAAAAATTCGTGTGGGCATCGTAGCGGTTTTCCAACAGAGCAACCGCATCTTCGGTCATAACCAGTTCTTCATCGGTAGGAATGACGAAAATTTTAATCGGGGAATTATGACTAGATATTTCGGTTTCGCAATTTCTTGTGCGGGAAATCGCATTTTTGTCTTGGTCAAGCTGGAAGCCCAATCTATCTATATCTTCGAGTATTCCCTTGCGATACTCTGGGCTCATTTCCCCAACGCCGGCGGTAAAGATTAAGGCATCAACACGGCCTAAAGAGGCTGCATAGGCACCAATTTGTTTGCGTACGCGGTAGCATTCCATTTCAAAAGCCAACTTAGCCCGTTCACTGCCTTCTTGATATTTGGCATAAACATCGCGGCGGTCGGTTAAACCTTCGGTTATTCCGAGGATACCACTTTGCTTGTTGAGCTTCTGGTCAATATCTTTGAGGCTACAGCTAAGGCGCTCTGCCATAAAGGGGATAATTGCTGGGTCTATATTACCAGAGCGGGTGCCCATCATTAAGCCCTCTAGTGGGGTAAGGCCCATAGTTGTATCAATACAAACCCCATCTTTTACGGCACACATACTAGAACCATTACCAATGTGGGCTATAATGAGGTTTGTTGCTACAGGTTTTTTGCCCAATAATACAGCCGCTCTTTTGGCTGTATACAGGTAGGAAATACCGTGGAAACCATAGCGGCGCACTTGATAATTGCTATACCATTCATAGGGCAAGGGGTACATAAAGGCTTTAGCAGGCATAGTTTGGTGCCAAGCGGTATCCATAATGGCACAGTGTGTGGCCTTGGGAAGGGCTTTTTGCGCTGCTTTTATGCCACTAATTTGGGGGGGCATGTGTAAAGGCCCTAAATAAGTTAAGCTTTCAAAGACCTTCATCGCCTCTTTATCGATGATGGTGGATTTGGTGAACGCCTCGCCACCGTGGAGCACCCTGTGCCCTACAGTTTGAATTTCCGATAGAGGGATTCCAGAAGCTTTGATTTCTGCTATAATCCAAGATAGGGCTTGATCATGGTCAGTGCAGTCTTTGTTCTTTACCCATTCTGTACTATCGCTCAGGTGGACTTCCAGCCGAGTGTTGGGTTGGCTGATACGTTCTACTAAGCCAACTAATAGAACTTCTTTTATGGCCCAGTTATAGATTTGGAATTTTGCAGATGAACTACCACAATTTAAGGTTAAAACAAGCATTTGTTTCTCCACGTATTTTTAGTGGGCCATACTAGCACAATTGGTGGAAAATATCAAGCATAAGAACTCTAACTACGATAGCTATGGCCAGGTATTTTATTCTACAAAAAACGCCTTATCAATCTAAATATCCTCAAATGCATAGCTATCATTTATTTTTATCACGGCCCTAACTAGAAATTGTTTTATGCCTAGGTGATAACTATTGTAAGAATAAACAGTATCTAACTACTGGAAATACTAAGGTGTGGTATTCTAATAAAGTAAGTATCTATAGTAAAACTAGGCTTGTTAGTACTAGCAGATGTTATAGCCGTTACCTTTAGCCCTCTATCAGAGATACTCCACATTGCTGTTGTACACAGGCTTATCACCTACATTGGCAAGCGTGAATCTTTCAGTTAGAAATATTCATGCCTAGATTGTTATTGATTAAAAGACGTTAGTACTTTATTAGTTTTGTTGTTCTTATTTGTAAATCCTAGTAGTTGTGCTAGATTAAAGCAATTGGTAAGAGAAAAGGAAATGACTAAAAAAGAAAGAGCCTCTCATATAATGCAGGAGCTAAACAGAATATATCCTTCGGTTCCGATTCCGTTGGAGCATAAAGACCCTTATACTTTATTGATTGCAGTTTTACTTTCTGCCCAATGTACTGATGTTCGTGTCAACCAAGTTACACCGTATTTGTTTGCAAAGGCGGACAATCCCTACGATATGGTAAAGCTTAGCATTGAGCAAATCGCTGCGATTATTCGCCCCTGTGGGCTTGCTCTTAGGAAATCTCGGGGAATTTACGGTTTATCGGAAATCTTGCTTGCAAAGTATAAAGGCCAAGTACCACAAAGCTTTGAAGAACTAGAGGCGCTTCCTGCGGTGGGTCATAAGACGGCAGGCGTTGTTCTTGCGCAGGCTTTTGGAATAGCTACTTTTCCTGTCGATACCCATATCCACAGGCTTGCCCAGCGTTGGAGCCTAAGCTCTGGAAAAAATGTTGTGCAAACAGAGCTGGACCTAAAAACGGTATTTCCCCAAGAGGCTTGGAATAAGTTACATTTACAGATAATTTGGTATGGCCGAGAATATTGTAAAGCTCGAACTTGCTATGGCTTAGATTGCCCTATTTGCAAAGCGTTATTTCCCCAGAGGAAAATACAGGTAAAGTAAAGATTTTTTAATATTTCAGCTAGAAATTCCGAATATAATCAGTAGCCTATGCTGAAGGTGAATCGAGGAAAAGAATACAAGATTTCAATTATTGTAATTGAAGTCCTTTCATGGGTGGATTATTATGGAATCCTATTTTAGATTTTTTCACTTTAGTTTTAAAAAGTTATTCCCTTTTACTTTGATTTATCATATAACTTCGTTATTAATATTTTTGCTGCGCTGGAGCTTGTTTTGAAGTCGGTATTGAAATTGCGTACTCTTTGGTCTTTTTGGTTGTTGTGTTTCTTCAGCCTTAATACAGCTAGTATCTTTGCTGTCCAGTTTACTTTGGCTTACTTTGAAAAAGAATCATATTATACGAATTCTGAAATTCGTATTAAAGCCATATTGTTTAATGATGGCAATGAGGCTTTTTTCTTTCGTGCTGCGGACAATCGAATTTTCAATTTGAATGTCGATGTTCGTACTTTGGATAATAAAGCCCTGAAAGAATCGGCTAATCGTGCTATGTTGCTCAATAGTACTAGGCCCTATTTTTATCGAGATATTTCTTTAGAACCGGGTGAGGAATATGCCTTTATTTTTACTTTGAATAACTTTGTTGAAATTGATTCACCTGGGATATTTATTTTAGGGGCAAACTACAAGACGGATTTAACCTCACAAAATGTAATTGAATCGAATAAGCTATACTTAAATATTTATCCTCGGATTCCTGCTAAGCCGGAATATAATGAACGCATAGATAGTAAAACGAAAGAACTGTTGAGAGAACAAGAATTGAGTCCTGATCAAGTGGTTTCCAGTACATTGAAATCTCTGTTAGAAGAATCTTGGAACCGTTATTTCTTGTATCTCGATTTAGAGTATTTGATTCGCCAAAGTAGTTACTACTACCGTCGTTTCCTTGCTTCTAATGAACAAGAACAACGCAGATTATTGAGTAATTTTCGTCAAGCCTTAATCGATGGCACTATTCCAGAAATGGCAGCGATGCTGGATAAGCCAGAAAAATTTGAAGTTATTCGTACCACATATACCCAGCAAGAAGCAGAAGTTATTGTCTCCATTACTTTTGAACGCAAAGGCTATACGGAAATAATGCGATATACATATTATCTACATAGGAAATATAATCAAAACAAGGTAGGTAATATTTGGTATATCTACCGAATAGCGACTCAATTGGTTCGTGGTGATTCTTAGAATTTATGTTTTTGATGATTGTTCCCTAAATTATATTGAACTATAAACAACCAAAATTCAGTAATGCCTTTATAAAGGCAGGTGAAAATTTACGAACTGTTGTTAAATTTATGTCTGCTGGAAATAAAAAACTGCGAACTTTAGCAATATTAGCGTTTATGATTTATATTTATGGGTAATGTCTGTGTATCGATTCCGAATATTTTTTAGTGTTTTGTTGTTGTTTGTACCAATAGAGTTATTGGCACAGAGAAAATCTGATTCTGCTCCAAAGATCAAGACATTTGGCGGGCGTTATCAAGGAGATTTAGGGCTACAAGTAAATGGCTACTTATGGGCACCATTATTCGATATAGACCCAAACGCCGGTAAAACAAAAAATCCCAACTTGAGTTTAGGCGGTGGGGCAGACCTTGCTTTTGTATATTATTTAACATCTACTATTGGCATAGGTGGCTTTTTGGATTTGGGGATTTCAGCTCCCGCAAATCAAGACCCTGTTCAAGATTATCTTTTGGCTGTGCTTTTAGGGCCAAGAATTTCTTACGATATAAATATCTATACTATAAAGTATACTTCTCATCCATTATTTAGTTTCCCTTTGGGTTTTGGGCTGGCCATATCTGCGGTGAAATTTGGCAGTATCACCAATATAATTCCCGTTATAAAATTTGATGTGGGTGCTTATGTCAATCCGTTTAATCAGCCAGAATGGGCTTTCGGGCTTAGTTTGCATTATTGGTTTGTACCAGAATTTACCATCACAGATTTGTCCCGCATAGGCAACTATTTGATGATAGGAATTGGTTTTAATTTTCATTCTGGTGGATGATAATTTTAAAGAGATAATTTAGAGAAATTAAATGCAATATTATAAGTATTTCATTGCTTGGCTATTTAGCTGTGCCATATTCTTTTCCCAAATCTCTTGTTCGGACACAGGAGTATTGGCCACAATAGAAGGAATAAAAGAAATATCCGATGGCGAATTGAGTAATAATTTATTTGCTCATAGTATAATTGAACTTAATTCGGTAGTTTATCTTGGTAGTAAATTTGTCTGGAAAAAAACTTCCAGTGGAAGCGAGTGGCAAAAAATTTCCTTACCTGATTATTTAGACCCAAATGAGAATCCTGTTGTCAGTATTGCCACAGATGGCAGCAATTTATTTTTGGCAAGTAATAAAAAACTTTATACGCGCAACAAAAGTGGGTTTTGGGAAAGAACAACTAAAACTTTGTCTTCTAAAGAATCTTTCCCTTTTTATGCTCTTAGAGGGGTTGACGGTAAAGTTTTAGCGGTTGACGACAATAATACTATTTACCGCCATACAACTGCTGGGGAATGGGAAGTCTTTTTGAGAGATACGGCAATGAATGATTTTACTAAATTCCAAAATCACTATTATTTGGCTTCGGGAAAAAATTTAATAAAAGGCAGAAACTTAAATGAATTGAAATCAAATAAACAAAGTAAAAAGCAAAAACATGAGATTACCAATTTGCTAAGCGTAAGCTATTCTAGTACAGAATATTTTTATATGTTAGCTAATAGCAAATTATATCATTCTCAAGATGGTACTTCATGGGAGCTTAAAGATGGTTCGGAATCATCGGGAGACTATATCTCTTTGGTTGAAATTGAAGGGAAATTGATTGTTGGTCGTGTCGGTGCTGGTTACCATATTTATAATATAGCTAGCGATAAATGGCAAACTACCACTTTTAGTGATGGTTTTACCGATACAGATAGTATTAGGAAACTTTCTTCTGGTATATCTATTATGGATTTAAGCTTAGGAATTTTTTTGTATTTTGATGCTCTTGATAATAATAATGACCGACTATATTCAACCACTGTAGGAAACTTTGGTGTTTTTGCGGCTAAACGCAATGCTAGTAAATGGGCTTGGGCACCAGAATAAAAGTTTAGGTCAAATTGAATGGAAACTATTTCACGTATATTGCTAGGCCTTCTGGGCCTTTCTTTGATCGTATTGATACATGAGCTGGGGCATTTTATCGCTGCAAAATTTTGTAGAGTGCATGTGGAAAGGCTTAGCTTATTTTTAGGTAGGCCACTATTTTCTTGGAAATGGGGAGCTAGCGAGTTTGCCATAGGTTGGTTGCCATTAGGTGGCTATTGCAAAATGAAAGATGAAGGCCTAGTTCTTCAAGATTTCGGCAACGATTTTGTAGATAAAGAGTCACCTAAGGCACAATTTGAGAAACAATATAAACTACAGCAAAATCCCGAAGTTCAATCTATATCGGAGCCTGTTGTCAAAGATTGGTTAACTGATGGCAAAAGCTTTCAGGAAATTAGTGCTTTACAGAAAATTTTTATTATATTGGCTGGCCCGTTGATCAATATTTTATTTGCTTTGTTTGTGTTATTTTGTTTTCAGTTGGGTGGTTATCCAGAGATGGAAAATAGTAACCGAATAATTATACCAAATAACAAACAAACTTCCAAAGATAGTCCATTTCCAGCAGGCCCTAGCCCCGCACAAAAAGCAGGGCTTCAATCTGGTGATACCATTATTCAGCTTGGTGGCAATACTATAAATAATTTTGCAGATCTGCGACTCACTATTGCATTAAGTGCTGATCAAAATTTGGAATTAGAATATTTACGAGATGGCAATATTGTTCAAGGTCAACTAAAACCTATTGTAAATAACGAAGGTCGTGGTTGGATTGGGGTTTTGCCTTGGAGAGATCTAGTGTTGCAACGCCCCTATAACAATGGGTCGGTGGAAATCTTGCCCGGTGCGCGCTTAGAGAAAATTAATGGGCAATCAGTTCATAATTGGTATGAGCTGCTAGAATTTTTGAAAGGAATTAGCCAAGAAGAAAGTATACAATTACAATGGAGCAGTACCACTGGAGAATTATTAGAACAAAATAGTATACTGGCAGAGGTAATCCGTTTAAAATTTTTAGCAAAAACTTGGGTACGCAGCCCTAATTTTTGGCATGCGATGATTGCTTCCAGTAATAGATTACTCGATATGTTTTCCATGCAGCTCAAGGGGATAGTCCAATTATTGAGTGGTCGCCTACAATTGCAGGGAAATTTGGCTGGCCCTATCCAAATATCGGATCAAATAGGGCAAGTTATGGCAGGTTATGGTGCTAGTTTTGTTGAGCGATGGTATAATAGTTGGCTATTTTTAAGCTTCATTAGTTTTATGATTGCCTTAGCCAATTTATTGCCATTGGCCGTTCTCGATGGCGGGCAAATTTTATTGTATAGTATTGAGCTTATTTCCCGTAAACGTTTGCCAAAAAAATGGATAATGATATACCAAGCCGTGGGCAGTTTTGCCGTTATGGGCCTAATGGTTATTGTTTTAGGTTTTGAGCTAATTCATTATATTTTTTAGAGAAATTTTTCGTAATTTTCAAGTTTCTTGTTCAGGAAGAATGATTACTTAAAACAGCAACCGTCTTGCTGTCAAAGTTTGATACTGGGTAATTTTTCTTTTCTTCTTGCATTTTTATTTTATCATGTTCGCTTTCAAATTCATAAACAAAAGCTGCAATCAAATTGCGGTCTTTATAGGTGATTTTTTCAATACGATTTTGTAAAATAACGGCATTGATGTTTGTGTTTCGGAGTTTGGTGTAGCCTACAATTTCTGAAACAAAATGAATGGTTTGACTATCATAAGGGTTTAAATAACTAACTCCTATTAAAGATTTTTTGGGAAGCTGAACATGGGATAAGATACCACAACCTGTAGTGGAAATATCACAAAGCAGAGCATTGATAATAGACCCATCGACTTCTAATTTATTTTCAACTTGAGCTAATGGGATAATCGCTACAGAAACTTGGAGTTGTTTGCGTTTATAGCGGCGGGCACCAAAAATAATTTCAGGTTTTCTTCTGCAGTGCTCTAATGTTAATAGTTTCTTATTTTTTGTATGCTGATGTTTACGGGTCTTACTATACCCTCGAACTTTGCTGCTATAAATTGCCCTATCGCCAGTCTTAATGATTTCAATTTTACTATCGCTCCCTTTCACGACTTGACTGGGACTGCCATTTAAAAGCTGAATTTCAAAATAATTTCGATGGTTTGAATAAAGTTTTCCTACAAAACGAAATTGTTGAGGTTTGTCTTCGGAGTTTTGCACAATTGTATTTAAGTAAAAGCGAGAACCTCTGGGAATTTTGCGAGTGCTTTTAACAAAAACACTTTTATGTAGAGAATTTTCTATTTTTTGAGTAATACTGAAAATATAAAAGCGAGCCTCCTCAATATCGCCAACGAAGTTTTCAGGTTGAGTGAATGTAGCTCGGTATATCTGGCGCATAATGCTTTGGTTAAATTTAGCATGGTAAAAAACATCTAAAAAGCGAGGTATTGGATTATTTTTAAGATAATTTTCAAAAAAGAGACGTTCTTTTTCCGTAAATTCTGCATTTAAAGCAAGCTCTCGGTATTTCTTGGAAGAAAATCTATAATTAGAGAGACTTCTTACTTGCTGCCAGAGATTCAAATAATGACTAAGTAAAATAATAATTGCGATAAGCCCTACACAAGTAATAACAATTAAAAATGCAATAGCTTGGCTATTCGGCTGTATCGTTGGCAATACGTTCATATCCTGCTTCCTTAAAACTTATGCTTTTCTATTGAGACCAGCTCGGCCAATAAATCTATAATTTGCTGTATCAAAGGGATTATTTCATATTCTACTAAATCTCCAATATTTACAGTATCGGTTTCCTCTATTGCATTGGCTAATT
The DNA here is from genome assembly GCA_965225855.1 of Spirochaetia bacterium. GTDB lineage: Bacteria > Spirochaetota > Spirochaetia > SP-2023 > SP-2023 > Haliotispira. The sequence continues at coordinate 255,656 of CBDDCK010000001.1, forward strand.
CTTTTAAAAAGGGGGTAATTTGGTTAAATACCGTTTCCAGTTTTTTATTCCCTTGAATTTCTTGTTGCTCGATCAGCTGCTCTAGTAATAATGATAATTCTGATACATAATAGAAAATTTGTTGCGTTTGGCCGCTCTGTAACTGAACTAAAGCTTCTTCCAGCTCTTGACTTTTTTGTGTCAATTGTTTTTGGATTTCAGTAATATTTATATCACAAAATAAGGCGGGCTGGGCAAGCTCAACAACGGAAACTTCTGCCTGCTCTTGTGTATTTAATTTATGTTGTTCAGGGCGCAATAGCCAAGTTGTATAATGCTCATGCAAATCTTTGAGTAAAAGTGGTATAGCTTTTAGTATCTCATTCATACGATTTTTATCAGTGCGAATGGCATTTTTATTCCATAACTTTATTGCTTGAGCATTTTGCTGATGATCTTGAAAATAATTCCAAATAGAGAGGCAAGCCTTCAATTCTGTGAGCAAAGAGTTTTCATGATTTTTGTATTGTTTGGGGTCGCATTCTGCTTCGCTATGTTCTTGCCATAAAATAGTTTTTACTTGCTCAATACTACGTTGTATTAATTCAAACAAGGGCTTCGAGTCACTAAAGAAATCTTGTAGAAAGACAAATCGACGGTTTTCAAAAGCATTTTGGATAATTTGGAAATAATCGCTAAGAGTTTTGAGGGACTCTAAAATAGTGTTCTCACTTTCTGAAATTAAATTTTTGTGAACTTTGTTTAATTCTAATTGCTGATATGCTTGCATTGGACTGCTGAAAATTTCCAATTTTTCAATTTGTGTGAGCTGATGTTGAAAGAAATCAAAATCCCACTCCCCTTTGGGCTGCTCTTGTATGAAATAATGAGTTCCATCTAAAATGAATTCTTTTAAATAGTGTGAATCTGATTCGATCCAATTTGAGATACCACGCAGTACTTCAGCTAGCAGTTTTTCATTTTCAAGCTGGATATCTAATTCTTCATCATTTAATAAAATTTGCATGGAAATGACCCCAAAATCGGCTCAAAATTTTCATAAAAAATCCAGAAAATTATACAAAAAATTTATATTCTATTAAAATTTTAAAAGGTTTGCTTTTTATAAAATTTTTTCAAGTGATTTTCAAATTGAATATTCACAAATATATGAAAATTATATTTATAATCAAATATCTAAAGTTATTATAGTTTATGTTTTTGACTTGATTTTTATGCAATTAAAATAAAAAAGAACAACAATTATAAAGATTATGTATAAAAATATATCTCATCTCTTTATATTTTTATACAGAATCTTTATATTTTTATACAGAATAAAGAGCTTTAGTGTTGCTATTGTCTATTTCTTTAGGATTAGTTAAGCTGCTGGCAGAATTATAAATCTCAACATCAAGTTAAATATTTTTGAATGTTAAGGACGGTATATATGGCTGTCGATTGGCTAGATTTAATTCAAGCAGACTTTGTCAATATACAAAAACAATTCAGTAGTAAAGAAGAGCTTCTGGAATTTTTGGCAGCTCAGTTTAGCCAAAGCCCAAAGCTTTCAAAATGTAAGCCCAATGATATTTTGCACTCTCTCAAAGAACGGGAAGCGCAAAGTTCTACTGGTTTGGGCGGTGGCGTTGCAGCACCACATTGCGGTTTGAAAAAAGCTGATGGTTTTGTCATTATCATTTTAACTTTGGCGCAAGGCTTAGATTTTGCTGCTTTTGATTCTCTACCCTGTAATTTGATTATTGCGATTGTCGGCCCATTAGCAGAGCGCAGTCAGCATGTGCAAATTTTAGCTTCGTTAGCTTCTGGGCTGCAAAAAGAAGAAGAAGTTCAGGCTTTATCGAGTTGTCAGGAACAGAATGAAGGTCTACAAATTTTGGGCCGCATGTTCTCAGTTGATTTCCTTGCGGGCAACAGCAATGTAGCAGAACCAAATAAAACGGATTCTTCAAAGATTGGTTTTAGCCGTCTGACAATGCTGGTTCAAAAAGAAAAGTTTTTTGTATCCTTACTGGAAGAAGCGGTACGGGCTTCTGAAAGTTCGGTAATGGTTATTGAAGGCCATCATGTTGCCGAGTACCTTCAGCGAATGCCCTTATATGCATTTGTGCTCAACAATAGCAAAATGAATAAATTTTTTCGTTGTATTGAAGCGATTGTGCCGAATAAAGAATTGACTTCTATCTACGATACCGTCCGCCGAATTGACAAAAAAATAGAAAAAAACCCTGGACTATTGGTATTCCATCAAGAAATTCATGGCATGTTGGGGAGCTTGGATTGTTAAAAATCTATTTTTTGACTACCGTTAAATTTCTTTTTTAGACACAGTATATAAACAGTATTTCTGTTAGTAGTTCTGAATTTTCAAAAGGTATAAAAAAGTGGCGCAAATTTTTGTAGATTATTGGCAATGGAGCCGTAGTTTAAATCTTTCTGTCCCTCTGATGTTGGGGATTTTTATCATTGCAGGTCGTTTGTTTGCCATACTTTTTGAGAAAATGCGCCTACCTTCAATTGTGGGTTTATTGATTGGGGGTGTGCTATTGGGCAGCTCTGGCTTTAATTTAATTGATAGCCAAGACATTCAGCAACTTTCATTTTTGTCCAATTTAGCTTTGGCCTTTGTTGCATTGAGTTTGGGGCTGGAATTTAAAGCTGTAACGATTCAAAGCCTCGGTATCGGGATCAGTGTTTTGATAGTATTAGAGTGCCTTTTGACCTTTTTCTTGATAGGGGCTGGAATGTGGCTTATTAGTGGCAGTTTACCTTTTGGACTGGCGGCTGGAGCGGTGGGGGCAGCTAGTGCGCCTACTGGAGCTTTAGCTATTGTCAGTGAATTTAAAGCCAAAGGCCCGCTAACGAGTACAATTTTTGCCATTACTGGTTTTGATGATGCCATCAGTATTATTATTTTTAGTTTTGCCAGTACCTTGGCCGTAGCTTTGTATGCTAAGGAAATTGGCTATGTTGGGGAACATAGCTCCAATAGTTTACTGTATGAATTACTTGTTGAGCCTTTACTTGAAATAGGGTTATCTATCTTGATAGGTATCGTTTGTGGCTATCTATATCGTTTGTTGACGCAAAAGACCAACGATGGAAGTATTATGTTGCTTTGGATAATGGGCATGATGTTTATCATAGAAGGGCTCAGCTCTATTTTCCATTACTCACTGATTTTATCGAACATGATTATGGGTGTGGTGATTATCAATTTAATTAGCTCTGCCAAAGGGGCAAAATTGCTAAAGACTTTGGAAACTTTGATGCCAGCTATTTTTGTGTTATTTTTTGTTTTCACGGGGGCTCAAATCGATATTCGTCTGAGACCTTCTATTGGTTTGGCCGGAATGCTTTATATTATTTGCCGCATTTTGGGTAAATGGTTGGGCGCTTTTACTGGTGCTAGCATTGCGAGGCTCTCGCCTAATGTTTGCAAATATTCATGGGCGGGGCTGTTGTCGCAAATAGGGGTAGGGCTTGGTTTGGCCATCGTGCTGGTTGAGAAATTTCGGCCTTTGGGAGCGAGTGCCTTGGCTATGGGGCAGGAAATATTATTGATTGTTACTGCAACCAGTATTGTCTTTGAAATTATAGCCCCTATTTTGACTAAATGGGCGTTGCTGAAAGTGGGAGAAATTCGCGATAGTATTCCTACAGATGAATTGGTTGAAGATGATTAAAAATTTTAGGAGGCCCAAAGCCGGATATGCTCCTGCTTATAAGTAGCATTACATTGGCAATACTGTTCATTTTTGGTGCTTTCTTTTCTGCTGCTGAAACGGCTATGACGGGTCTTAGCCAAGTTGATGTGGTTGCCTTGAAGGAAGCCCACCCGATTTTAGGGAAGAGAATTGAGTATTTGTTAAAGGAACCTGATAGGTTAATTGCTTCTTTGCTAATTGGTAATAATATTGCCAATGTTAGTGCGTCTGCCATTGTTGCTTATATTACTAACTTGTATTTGGGTGGAATTTTTATTGCTTTAAGTACTTTTGTTCTGACTTTGGTAATCATTGTTTTTTGTGAAATTGTTCCCAAGCAGATTGGTTTAATTTATAAGCGTACAATTGTTTTGGCATTGGTTGGGTCGGTTACTTTTTTTTATGTTTTATTTTCTCCAATATTGAGCTTGACTTTATGGTTTTCCAAAATTGTATTCCCTTTTTTGAAGAAAGAGATTGAAAAAGAAAACTTGGAAAAATCTTTGGAACATATGGTAGATTTGGCTTGTGTCAATGGTTTTATCGATCACTATGAACGGGAATTCATTAACAATGTACTCGATTTGAATGATAAAACGGCTAAGCAAATTATGACCCATCGTAAGAATATTTTTTCCATTGAGGCTACTGGGAAATTGCGGGATATATACCCGATTATTGTAGAAAATTCATATAGCCGAATCCCCGTCTATAGGGAAAATCAGGAAAATATTGTCGGTATTTTGTATCTAAACGATATTCAAAAACTGTATGTGTCTGTCCCCCCCGAGCAGTTTGATTTGCAGGAAAATGACTATGCGATAACCGCTGCAGAAATTATGAAACCAGTAGGGGTCCGCCCGGATAATGTTCGGGTTTCTGATTTGTTTTTTTATTTCCGCCAGAATGAGGGCAATTTGATTGTGATTTTAGATGAATACGGTGGCTTAGCAGGTATAGTGAGCCAAGAAGATGTACTAGAAGCCGTATTTGGTAAGCTTTATGATGAAGACGAAACGGATTCTGCTCTGTATATCCAAAAGATAGATAGTGCATTTCAGTTTTCAGGTATGCTAAGCATTCAGCAGTTTAAGGAATATTTTGATATCGAAATTAAAATGAAAGAAAGTGCCCGTTTGGCAACCATATCGGGTTATATTTGTGATGTCTTTGGTTCTATACCAGAGCAAGGCAAAAGAATTGAAATTCCCGAAGGTGTATTTTTTGTCCAAGAGAGTGATGGCCAAAGGGTTATCACAGTATCTTTTACGCCTATGCAAAACACTCCCTAACGCAAGGTATAAATGGTAAAAACCATCTTATTGGTTAGTTAGAGAGTCTAACTGGAAAATACTTTATTTAAAAAGCTTACTCTAAACGGGCTTGAACTATGTGATGCAGGACGTGATAACTTTGTGCCATCGGACGTGATAACTCGACTCTTCTACTTTCCAGAATGGCTATAATTGATAAAACAACTTACCAAGGCTTGGCCAAAGTTTATCTTGTTACAAAAAAGCCAACCAAGCATTGCTTACCGCATTTACTTGGTTGGCCTGCCTGCTAGCTTTCACTTAGCTGCTCTAAGAGCTATTGGGCAAGCGTTGCAATAACCAAAACCTACTTACCAACTTATAACTTGAATATACTATTGGTTAGGTCTTCTGGACTACCAGGTACAAATTCTGCTGCTGCTTCAAAGTTGTATGCACCATTATTATCACTTTTACCATTCTTAACCAGTATAGCATTGACTTTGGCTTTTACACTACCGCTTAAAGTAATCAATAAGCTTGTTGCACTTGCTTGAGAACCTGTGGCTTTGTTTGCACCTTCGGTTGAGTGCCGTGGTAATGTGAATCTCTTCTTACCATCACCGGATACAAGCGTCAATTTGCTAAAGTCCCAGTCTGCAACTGCTCTCGGTAACCTGCTACCACTAATATATAACTGGCCTGTATTAGCTATGTAGGTTACGGAGTCGATCTGGCTTACGTAGCCCCTAACGGTAATCGGATTGGTTGTGTCTTCTGCGCTACCACCTGCAAAGCCTGCTGCTGCTTCCAGGTTGTATGCACCATTATTATCACTATCACCAGTCTTAACCAGTATCTTATTGGCTTCCGCTTTTACATTACCGCTTAAAGTAATCTTTAAGAATCCTGTATTTGGACTAGAACCTGAGGCTGTATTTTCACCTGCAGTTGAGTGCCGGGGTAATGGGTATCTCTTGTTACCATCACCGGATACAAGCGTCAATTTGCTAAAGTCCCATCCTGCAACTGTTTTCGGTAAACCGCTACCCTCAATATCTAACACGCCTGTATTAGCATCGTAGGTTGCTGTGTCGATGCTGGCTACATACCCCCTAACGGTAATAGGGTTGGTTGTGTCTGCTGCACTACCACCTGCAAATCCTGCTGCTGCTTCCAGGTTGTATGCACCATTAGCATCACTATCACCATCGTTAACCAGTATCTTATTGGCTTTGGCTTTTACACTACCTCTTAACTCAATAAATAATTTTGTTGCACTTGCTTGAGAACCTATGGTTGTGTTTCTACCTAAAGTTGAGTGCTTAGGTAATGTGAATCTCTTACTACCATCACCGGATACAAGCGTCAATTTGCTAAAGTCCCAGTCTGCAACTGCTGCTGGTAAATTAGTACCTGTAATCTCTAAGAAGCCTGTATTAACATTGTAGGTTGCACGGGTAATTGCGGGGTCGGGTAGCTTAGGCGACTGATCTTCGGCTTGTTCGACTTCTTCAGCTTGTTCGGCTTTAGGTTGCTTAGGCGACTCCTCTTCGGTTTCTTCGGCTTCGGGTAGTTTACGCGACTCCTCTTCGGTTTCTTCGGCTTCGGGTAGCTTAAGCGACTGATCTTCAGTTTCGGTCTTAGACTGCTTATCTTCGACTTCTTCGGTTTGTTCAGCTTGTTTGGCTTGTTCAGCTTGTTCGACTTTAGCTTGCTTAGGCGACTGCTGTTCGGTTTGTTCGGCTTGTTCGGCTTGCTTAGATGGCTTATCGGGTATATTGCTAACGGTTAAGTCTTTGGCTGTATCTAAACCCGCCCAAGCACCAGTGCCAACGCTAAGCAACCCTTTTTTTAGACCATCGCTACCCACCTTGGCCTCAAGAGTAGCTTTATCGTCATCGGTAAGTTTCAGCCAAAGCGCTGTGCCATCGCTTTTAATACGGTACTTACCTTTTGCAAGACCGTTACTATTTACACCAGTGGCATCCTCATCTGCAGTATAGGAACTTAAGGCTACACCATTTGTTCGGCTTCCTACCCTGATAGTTTGGATTTGCGCTTCTGTAGGACTTAAGTCAGTACCTTGTACGGTTAAGATAGCCGTAGCAAAGTCGTAGATAGCGTTATTGATAGTCGGCCCAGACGGCCCAGAAGGCCCAGAAGATGGTGCATCGTCATCGGGTGGGGCGCAGGCCAAGGCCATAAAGGCCAGTAGCCAGGCTACAGGCAATAAAAGTAGTTTGAGCTTATACATAAGCAATACCTCCAACAATGGATAAAGATTCGCCAACCCATACGGGCTAGTCTGTAAATCCCTATTTTGCTAGGGGGGGTGTTGCGTCAAGGCCTATGTAAGCTTTTTGTAAGCTTTTTACAAGTTTTTTTATGTTTGGGGTACTTTTTTTGTGTTAGGGTACTTTAGCTTGGGCTATATGGGCTTTTGGGTATTTAGCTGGGGCTCTTCACGCAAACAATTTTGGCCATACAGTGTTTTGGGTTTGTTGCTTTGGGGTGTTGGTTGGGGGTGGGAAAGTGTAGAATTGAATAAAATACTTGATTACACTATGGGGCAATCTCCAAAAGGTGAAACATTAAAAGGTGAAACATTTAATGAAAATGAAAACGGGATATTATTCTTTCAGGGGCGTTCAGAATTTGGCCAACGATTTAAGATGATTGTTGTATAGGTCGTGTATTATGTGCCGATGTAGAAAATTTCATTAAAGACTAGGGTATCAATAGATGGGAGGTAAATCTATTGATAGATTTAGGTCAATTCTATTAAATAGGTGGGAGGTAATTCTATTGATAGATTTGGGTCAATTCTATTATATAGGTGGGAGGTAATTCTATGGTTAGAGGGGGCTGGCTACTTTAATTAGATAATGATAAGTCGATGCCCCAATTTGTGAATCTGCTTTTTTTATCTGAAGCCCTTTGGCCTTTACCTTGCGGCTCTTCTGGGTATATAGCGAAAGCGCTCGTTGCAAACAACTTTGGCCATACAGTGTCGATCGGGTTTGTTGGAAAATCCCCAGGTTGCAAATCAAAAAAGCTAGTTGAGACCATTGTCTTAACCTCTGCTTTGAAATTAGCCTTAGATGATCAAATATTCATCGATGGCAATAAGACGATTATCTTGAATTAAGAAACTCTATTCAAAGAGCGTACAAAATCCAGGACGCCCTCTGCAAGCATTTCCGTATCTTCTTGGCGCAAATCAGCATTGCGAATAGCCCAGCTATTGCGTGAATAAGCAATATTGCGCAATTCAACTAACACAGCATACCGTGCAGGATTTCTGCGAATTACTGCTAAATTTTGGCCACGCATACGGGCATTGGGCCCCAAATTAGAAACTAAAGATTCTGCGAATTGCTGGCCTAATCTATCTGTACTCAACGGGTCTTTATAAAATAATACTAGACGTCCATCTTTATCCCGTGGTGAATTATCATTGTGCAATGAAATAAAAATTCTTTTATTTTTGGCTATACCGTTATAAAAACTTTCTGCCACTTCAACCCGTTTGTGTAAACCTGCAGGCGTACCAATCGGCCAGCTTTTATACTCACCACGCTGGTTGATAAATGGAGAGTTATACACTTCATTTTTCTGGCTGACCAAAGTACGCGAAGCATCGGGGGAGTCAATAATTAAGTGATTGGGGCTCAATATGGTCAAGCCCACATGGGCTCCATTGCGTTTCAGCTGGCGATATAAACGCAGGGCATAATCGTAATTGTATTCATCTTCAATAATATACAGTGGGTTGCCGTTGCCATCTTGAGATTGGCTGTTAAACCCTGGGTCAAGCCCACCGTGGCCTGGGTCTATCAAAACCGAATAACCGGCTAAATCATTGCTAAGTTTAGGCATATTTTCAATTTCTCGGTCAAACTTTGCCATCAATTTGCGCGCAATCTGGTAGTTTTCCAGCGGGTCGTCCGTAAATTCTTCATAATAAGAAATATTGGGTTGGCGTGGCACGCGCGGAATAGCACTGCTAAAATAATTTCTTAACGCAATTGGACGTTTTTTATCTTTAGGTGCCTGTGGCAGACTGGCTGGTGGAACCAAATTCTTTATTTGACGCTTGCGAATTTCGAGCTGCTGATAGTCCAATTCAGCTTGATTGGCGCGCTCTTCTTGCTCTGCTTCTTCTTTTGACTGGTAGAGGCTAGGCAAAGCATTTTCAGGAAGTATTTCCAAATTTACTGTAACGGGTTTTCTTACTTTTATGGTTTGCCCAGGGAATAATGTCGGGGTAAGGTTTGGGTTATAGTTTTGTAATTCCGTAACATTCAGGCCAAATTGGCGTGCTATAGACCAAAGGGTATCGCCCTTTTTGACGGTATATTCATTTGTAGATGGATTTTTTGGAAGAGATACAACTAATTGTTTTCCAATACGAAGTTTGTCAACATTGGTTATTTTATTCCAGCTTTGTAATTGCTTGAGCGAAATATTGAATTGGCGACTGATCGAACTTAGGGTGTCGCCTTTTTTGACAAAGTAAGAGCTTTTTTTTTGGTATTTTTCGTTTTCACGACTTTCTTGATTTTTTAGGTTTCCTTGATTTGCTTGGCGATTGTTTGCAATGGTACGCACAGTTTGTTCATAGCTGCTAATACGCAAAATTTGCCCCACTTGGATATAATCATCTTTTAACTGGTTTAAGGCCCGAATCACACCAATACTCACTTTTATTTTGCGGCTAATTCCCAAAAGAGTATCGCCATCTTCCACTGTATAACTGGCTTCGCCTGTTTTGTCATCTGGCTTTGCTGAAGTATTGAAAGCTGGTATCCGCAATGTTTGCCCAATGCGTATTTTATCGGAATCCAATTGATTCCATTTTCTTATATGGATTGCATCAATGCCAAAACGAACAGCTAAGAGCGAGAGCGTATCGCCTGATTGTACTTTATATTCTGTATATTGGTTAGCTGTAGCGTTTGGATTCTCAATTTCGTTGGGGCGGCTTAGGTTTGGCTGTGCGTTGGGCTCAATATTAACAGGAGTATCCTCTGAAGATGGTTTGGGTGGTTGTTTGATAGGCGCACGAGCTAATTCAATTTTTGGCTTAGAAGGCTCTGTTTCAATACCTTGCTCTCCAACAGAAGCAAACACAATATCGGATTCAGGTATTAAAATGCTTTGACCACGGACAATATTTTGTTGCGCTTGTTCCAGATTTTGAAAGCGGTTTATTTTGATGAGAGAGGCAATTGAAACTTTAAAACGTTCTACAATACTTTCCAGCGTATCGCCTTCTTCGATTGTATAAATGAGCGTTTCGCCATAAAGCTGGCTTGCTCCCGTTACAATGGGGAAAATGAATATAATGCTAACAGCTATAAAGTATGTCATAAA
>CBDDCK010000002.1:0-16022 GCA_965225855.1 Spirochaetia bacterium
TTAGCGATTACAGGTACTAATTTACCGACAACAATTGCAGAGTGGGACTTTAGCAAATTGACGCTTGTATCCGGTGATGGTAGTAAGAGATACACATTACCCCAGCACTCAACTGCAGGCGAAAACACAGCCTCAGGTTCTTTAGCAAATACAACAAGCTTAACGATTACTTTAAAGGGTAGTGTAAAAGCGGAAGCCGATAAGATACTGGTTAAGGGTGGCAACCTTGAAGCAGCAGCAGAATTTGTAATTGGTAGCGCAGAAGACCCAACCACTAGTATTAAAGTTACACATATTAGTAAGTAAGGTTTGGTTGTTGCAACGCTTGCATTTGAAAATTGCAGCCTTGGTACGTTTTTTATCAAGGTTGCTTTTGCCAATTATAGCCTTGGTATGGAGAACATACCAAGGCCAAAACCACCAAGCTAAAAAGAACAAAAGGCTAGCTCAAGCTAATTGCTCACTTATAAAAAAAGTTTGGCAGTGGGTTTGCATTTAGTGGGATATTATTGAGCGATAAGCTTGCTAGCCAGTTCTTCCAGTGTGTTGCCCGACAAACGCAAAATACCATAGCCATTGTCTTGGCATTCCTGTAATACATCATTATTGATATGCAAAGAGGCAATGCCTATGTAAATCTTAAAGTCTTTGTACATCGGATACAGAATGCGGAACGTCCTTATCATCGTGGGGAATTGGGCTATATCGTTGATATGGGCTTTGCTCTTGACTTCGACAATCGCAATGCTATTACTATTGTAGGCAACGCAGTCGTACTCACCTTGGGTCTGGCCAAAACGGCTTTTGACATTGCGCTCTATATAATCGTAACAAACGCCCCAGAGCACCTTGCCGTTGGTTGTTATACTGTTGCATATAAATTCTTCATTGATTTGCCCTTGGTTGTTCTGGGCACTACCAAACAGCTTTTTCAAATCATTGAGCCCTTGGGTAGTTTCAGCGACTTTCTGGTCAGTTTTGGCCAATTGTTCATCGGTCTTGGCTTGGGCAATGGCTAAGCTTGCTACTAAGTCTTTTAATTCTTGATCAGTCATTGTATTGGCTCTTTTTGTAAATAAGATTTACCCTCCAATATACCCTAAAGTATAAGTAAAGCCAAGTGCTTGACCTAAACTTTTTGGTAAAAAGTCAAGCAATAGTTTGGTTGTACCAAGCCCCACCAAAAGACAAATAAAGTAGTCGATCGTAAAAACTAGATTATCATAAGCAAAACTATTCTACTACCAAGCGAGTAGTGGGTTACTAGCCATAGTACCCACCCAAAAGGCCAGCAAGGCTTGGCCAAAGTTTATCTTGTTACAAAAAATTCTTGTTAGGCATTAAGAAACTCTATTATTGGGTATTAAGAAACTTTCTTGTTGGGCATTAAGAAATTCTCTTGTTGGTTATGGCAACGTTCTGGTAATAATTATTGTAAGGGGTTTGTTCAAAGCTATTACTAAAAAAGTTTGTAGCCTTAATAAATTTTTCTAGCCTTGCTATGATACATCTTTCCGCCTTGGATCAAGGCCTTGATCCAAGGCGGAAAGATGTATTGCACCAATGCGGAACAATACTTTATACCAAGGCTATAATTGGCAAAAGCAGCCTTGATAAAAAACTTACCAAGGTTGCAATTGCCAATGCAAGCGTTGCAACAACCAAACCCTACCTATAAACTAAAATACCAGTGTTTGGGTCTTCTGGACTACCAGGTACAAATTCTGCTGCTGCTTCAAGGTTATATGCACCATTAGCATCACTATTACCATTCTTAACCAGTATCTTCTCGACTTCCGCTTTTACACTACCGCTTAAAGTAATCGTTAATCTTGTTGCACTTGCTTCAGAACCTGTGGCTGTGTTTGCACCTGTGTTTGAGTGCCGTGGTAATGTGTATCTCTTCTTACCATCACCGGATACAAGCGTCAATTTGCTAAAGTCCCAGTCTGCAACTGCTGTCGGTAACTTGCTACCTCTAATATATAACACGCCTCCATAAGCATCGTAGATTGCACTGGTGATGCTGGCTAAATACCCGCTAACGGTAATCGGGTTGCTTGGGTCTTCTGCGCTACCACCTGCAAAGCCTGCTGCTGCTTCCAGGTTGTATGCACCAGTATCATCACGAAGACCATCGTTAACCAGTATCTTCTCGGCTTCCGCTTTTACACTACCGCTTAAAGTAATACTTAAGTAGGTTGTACCTGCACGAGAACCTGTGGCTGTGTTTTCACCTGCAATTGAGTGCTGGGGTAATGGGTATCTCTTACTACCATCACCGGATACAAGCGTCAATTTGCTAAAGTCCCAGTCTGCAACTGCTTTTGGTAAATTAGTACCTATAATATATAACTCGCTTGTATTAACATTGTAGGTTACACTGGTAATTGCGGGTGCGGGGTTACCACTAACGGCCAAGGCTTTGGCTGTATTTAAACCCGCCCAAGTACCAGTACCAACGCTAAGCAACCCATCTTTTAGACCATTGCTATTCATACCTGTCTTGCCATTCAGAGTAGCTTTATCGGCATCGGTAAGGTAAAGCCAAAGCGCTGTGCCAGCGCTATGCAGGCGGTACTTACCTTTTGCCAGACCACGACTATCTGGCCCAGTGGCTGTGGCAGTATAGGAACTTAAGGCTAAGCCATCTACCACGATGGTTTGGATTTGGGCTTGGGTCGCACTACCTAAGCGAGTACCTTGTACAGTTAACAGAGCCGTGCCAACATGGTAGGTTGCACGGGTAATTGCAGCTTCGGGTAGTTCATGCGACTGCTTATCTTCAGCTTGTTCGACTTCTTCAGCTTGTTCGACTTCAGTTTGCTTAGGCGACTCTTCTTCAGCTTGTTCGTCTTGTTCGTCTTCTTCAGCTTGCTTAGATGGCTGATTGTCATCGGATACTTTAGACTGCTTATTTTCGGGTACATTCCTAACGGTTAAGTCTTTGGCTGTATTTAAACCCGCCCAAGCACCAGAGCTAGTAAGCAACCCTTTTTTTAGACCATTGGTATTCATACCCACCTTGGTCTGAAGAGCAGCTTTATGTGGATCGGTAAGTCTAAGCCAAAGCTCTGTGCCATCGTTTGCAATACGGTACTTACCTTTTGCAAGACCGTTACTATCTGGCCCAGTGGCTGGGTCATCTGCAGTATAGGAATCTAAAGCTATGCCATCTACTACGATGGTTTGGATTTGGGCTTCTGTAGGACTTAAGTCAGTACCTTGTACGGTTAACAGAGCCGTAGCAAAGTCGTAGATGGCATTATTGATAGACGGCCCAGAAGATGGCCCAGAAGATCGATCATCGTCATCGGGTGGGGCGCAGGCCAAGGCCATAAAGGCCAGTAGCAATGCTACAGGCAATAAAAGTAGTTTGAGCTTATACATAAGCAATACCTCCAACAATGGATAAAGATTGGCCAACCCATACGGGCTAGTCTGTAAATCCCCATTTTGCTAGGGGGGTGTTGCGTCAAGGCCTTTATAAGGCTTTTTGTAAGTTTTTTTGTGTTAGGGCACTTTTTTTGTGTCTTAGTGTTGTAAGGTGGTTCAAAATCCATGCCAATCAAAAGGCTTAAGGGGCTTGGTTTGGCCTTTGGTTGTTTCAATGCAATGATCAATAGTTTTGGCTATATTGGCTTCTCCCTATTTAGTCGGGGCTCTTCTGGATATTTAGTTGCGACTCTTCTCACTATTTAGTCGGGGCTCTTCACGCAAAGAATTTTGACAATACAGTGTTGATCGGGTTTGTTGCTTTGGGGTGTTAGTTGGGGGTTGGGTAGTTATTGGGTGGGCCTTTGCGTTGTTTCAGCCTTTGCTTGTTCCATACTAATTTTTAAAGATGAAACATTACTTATGGCAATAATCTAATAGTATTGCCAACGCTTTGCGAACACTTGCATAGCGGATAGAACTTCGGTCCCCAGTAAAATAATTTTCTACTACAGTAGAACTCACGCTATCGGCAAGGGCAATATAAACTAATCCCACAGCTTTGTTTTCTGATACGCTAGGGCCAGCAACTCCCGTTATCGCTAACGCTATTTCTGTTTGTGCTACAGAGCGCATACCTCTTGCCATTTCTGCTGCTGTCTGTTTACTCACTGCACCAAATGCTTCAATCGTTTCAGGGTGAACACCCAAGTCATCTATTTTAGACTGGTTTGAATATGCAACAAAGCCACGCTCAAAAATAGCCGATGCCCCAGGAATTGCCGTAATAGCAGCAGCCAGTAGCCCTCCCGTACAGGATTCAGCAGTTGCCAATTTGCTACTTTGTTTCTGCAAAACCTTGGTAAGCTCTTCGGCTAAATCTTTGGTCAAGTATTGGGGCATTTTAAGGCTATATCATCTTGCGCAAAGTAGGTAAAAAATCACGCAAATAAAGGAAAAACGAATACCAAGAAGCTAGCACCGAAATGAAAAAACTCAAAGGTAGCAGCCATGCACGCAATATTCCATAAATAAAAGCGGAAATATTTTGAGAATCAAGTGCCAGCGTAAAGCTACAAATTCCGTCAAATCGGGCAGAAGCAGCCCCGGTAACCCTTCGTAACCACTGCGAATCCCACAAAGCATGAGAGACTGGCCAATGGCCAAATAAAAATAAAAGCAGAGCCAAGCTAGTTGCAACACAGTAAATAACCGCTTTCACCTTCCCAACCCAACGCGCAGGCAGTGCCCCTTGGCCAGAAAGCTGCACTAGCTGCCGTACAAATAACATAGCAATCTCACGCCACAAAATTAAAATAAAAGCATAGGTAGGCATCAAACGAATTTGGTAAAAACAAAAGAAGTAGGTTATCCGACTGAAAACATCGCTAAACGGGTCCATCAACTTCCCCACTCCAGAAGTTTGGCTCATTTGCCGAGCGACAATACCGTCTAGTAAATCACTTACTTCTGAACCTATAAACAACAGCAGCAAAAAGAATAAGACGATAATTTTTAAGAATGCTGAAATATGAAATATTTGTTGCACAACCAATTGAAACAAGGCAAAAAATATGGGAGCAATGACAATGCGGGCCATGGTAATTTTATTTGCCAAAGTCATATAAAATATCCTTTAGGAAACAACCGGTATAGGAAACGGCTACTTGGGAAACCTCTTCTGGGCTCCCTTGAGCTACGACAGTACCTCCACCCATACCTCCTTCTGGCCCCATATCAATGATATAATCTGCTTGTTTAATCACATCTAAATTGTGTTCAATCATACAAATAGTCGCACCTTTATCAACCAAACTGTGCAATACCTCTAGCAATTTTTTGACATCGGCAAAATGCAGTCCTGTAGTGGGTTCATCAATGATATACAACGTATTGCTGCCGCCGCGTTTGCTCAATTCACTCGCCAGTTTAACGCGCTGGGCCTCACCGCCCGATAGTGTTACAGCGGACTGGCCAAGGTTCATATAGCTCAGCCCAACTTCTGCCAAAGTTTCCAACTTACCCTTAATTTGTGGAATCGCACTAAAAAATTCCACACCATCTTGTATGGTCATTTCCAGCACATCGTGAATATTTTTACCCTTATACCGGACTTCCAAAGTTTCCTGATTAAAACGCTTGCCATTGCAAATATCGCAAGTGACGTGCACATCGGGGAGAAAATGCATTTCAATCCGCCGCGTGCCACCACCTTCACAGGCCTCGCACCGCCCATTTTTAACATTAAAAGAAAACCGCCCGCTACTATAACCGCGTGCTCGTGCTTCTGGCAAAGTAGCAAATAATTCTCGGATAGGCGTCCATGCTCCGACATAAGTTGCCGGATTGCTGCGCGAATTGCGCCCAATCGGGCTTTGATCGATGCGGATTACTTTTTTAAAGTGCTCGGCGCCCGTTAAGCTGCCAAATTTCCCCACCGCCTTTTTCTTGCCTTGGGCCAGCGCATTGAAAATCGCTGGATACAGTACATCTTCTAGCATGGTCGATTTGCCCGAACCCGAAACCCCTGTGATTAAAGTCATCGTCCCTAGCGGAATGCGAATATCAACATTTTTCAGGTTATGCTCACGTACTTCTGTCAATTCTAAAAACGGGCCGTCAACGGCTCTACGCTGGGTAGGTACAGGAATTGTCAATTTACCAGAAAGGAATTGTCCTGTTTTACTTTCGGCAACTTGCATAACCGCTTCCGGCGGGCCTTGGGCCACAACAAAGCCTCCGTGCACTCCAGCCCCCGGGCCAATGTCTACGATATAATCGGCCACCCGCAAAGTTTGTTCATCATGCTCTACAACGATAACAGTGTTATCTAAACTTTTTAAGTGCAGCAAAGTATCGATCAATTTTTGATTATCGCGCTGATGGAGACCAATAGAAGGTTCATCGAGAATGTAGAGAACGCCCGTTAGTTGCGAACCAATTTGCGTTGCCAAACGAATGCGCTGGGTCTCTCCACCAGAAAGTGTAGCTGCGCTGCGTTCTAAGCTTAAATAATTTAGTCCAACACTTTCGAGAAAGCCCAACCGGGCTTGGATTTCTTTCAATATTTGGTTAGATATTTGTTGCTGGGTTTTTCCAAGTTGCAAGTTTGCCACAAAAGCCCTTGCATCACTAATAGAAGCAGCGCATAGTTCCACAATACTTTTGCGCTTAGGGGCGGGCTGTTTTTTGAGGACTCTTTTTTCTATGCTTTGATTTTGGCTCTCGAGTGGCTTTGTTGTTAAGTAAATAGATAGTGCTTCTTTCCTTAGACGTTGGCCTTTACAGGAAGGGCAATCCGTCTGGCGCATATATTCTTCAAACCAATTGCGCATTCGCTCTGAATCCGCATCTTTATAGCGTTGCTGCAAATCCGCAAAAATGCCGGTAAATTGTATACTTTGGTTCGATGTTCCACCGTGTATCCGGCGATAACGAAAACGAATGGTATCCTTTGAACCATATAGCAATTTATCTTGCTGTTGTTTATTAAGCGATTCCCAACAATCATCTAAGGAAAAATCCCAAGCTTCTGCTAATGCTGTAAATAAACTACTATACCATCGACTGTTACCCAAACGATGTAGCTGCAGTATGCCTTCTTTTAAACTTGCTTTTGGATTGGGGCAAAGCAAGTCAAAATCAAACTCAAATAACTGACCCAGGCCGCCACAATAACCGCAAGCACCTACCGGACTGTTAAAGGAAAATAAACGCGGCTCTAATTCAGGTAAGCTATAGCCACATGTGCTACAAGAATTATGTTCGGAAAAAAATAGCTCTTCATTTTTTGGTTGCTCAGATAATTTTGCCGATTTGTGAGCTAAGGGCTTGTGGGCTAAGTCTAGCAGTACTTGCCCTGCACTTAATTCCAGCGCGGTTTCCACCGCATCAGCCAAACGGCGGCGGCTCTCGGCATTGAGTTTGATCCGATCGACTACAATTTCAATATTGTATTTGTAGCGTTTGTCTAGCTGAATTTCTTCTTCGAGCAAATGTTCTTTGCCGTTAATGCGCACGCGGCTAAAACCACTTTTCCGAGCATCTTCAAATAATTTTTGACCCTCTGTTTTGCGATTCCTTAACATCGGAGCCAAAACCAACAGCCGTGAGTCTTCGGGAAGTTGTAAAATCGTTTCCAAAATTTGGTCGACCGACTGCTCTTCGATGGGAATGTTGCAGTTGGGGCAGTACGGTTTACCCACACGGGCATAGAGCAACCGCAGATAATCGTAAATTTCTGTAACCGTCCCCACCGTTGAACGCGGGTTGCGATGGGTTGTTTTCTGCTCTATGGCAATTGCTGGGGAAAGCCCTTCGATGTAATCGACATCGGGTTTTTCCATCAAACCGAGAAATTGGCGCGCATAGGCAGAAAGTGATTCCACATAGCGGCGTTGGCCTTCGGCATAAATGGTGTCAAACGCCAAAGACGATTTGCCACTACCAGACAAACCAGAAATAACCACTAAGCACCCCCGTGGAAACTCTACGTCAATATTTTTTAGATTATGTTCGCGGGCACCCTGCACTTTTAACATTTTCATATGGTTATCTCTAATCAAAAAGCAGGCATTGGCTTTTACGAACGCCTCCTTAATTACGCGTTTCTTTAAGACAAAAAGCCGTATTAAAATTTTAACGGTTCGACAATTTCTCTTGTTGTGCTTGCTTTTGAATCAATGTTAGCTTTCGCTAAATTAGGTAAAAGTAATTCCACCACTTGAGGAAATAACATTACCGGATAAAAAGTGATCCCTTCCTTTACGTAATCGGGGATTTCATCTAAATCCCGTAAATTTTGTTGGGGAATAATGATGTTGTTTATGTTATAACGTTTTGCGGCAACGGTTTTTTCGCGCAGACCACCGATGGGCAGCACTTGACCCGTCAGCGATAATTCACCCGTCATAGCAAAATGATTGTCCACTAATTCACCACTAAGTAGCGATAAAATACAAACTGCCATGGTTATACCAGCTGAAGGCCCGTCCTTTGGAGTAGCCCCTTCGGGAATGTGCAAGTGGATTTCTGATTTGGCCCAACGCGGTAGCTTAGCTGTTTCTGCGTTTGCCTGCTCACTAGAAATCAAGCGGTTAGAGGGAAAATCGGGCAGGCTGCTAGCTTGGGGACTAAGCAAACCTAATTCTCCACAGTTGGTCAGATAATGTTTTGCAACAGAAAACGCAATGGCACCAGATTCCTTCATCACCTCGCCTAGCTGACCGGTTAAGTTTAGTTCCCCCTTACCATGTAATTCCAGTGATTCGATTACCAGAGTATCACCGCCCATACCCGTCCATGCCAAGCCAGTAGCCATACCCACTTGAGTGATCATGCGCTGGGGACTAACAGTAAATTCAGGCTTTTTCAAATATTCTTCTAAGTTTGGAGCATCAATGGCAATGGGCTTACCATAAAGCGGGAAGCTGCGGTTGTTTTTTGTTTTTTGACCTTTCTGCTTTTTTGCGTTTTGCCTTTTCTTTGGTGTTGCGCTCTGTATTGGTTCTATCGTTTGATCATCTGCAGTTGGCGCAGATTTTTGCATGGTTGTTTTTTGCTCTGTATCTTTATTTTCTAATTGTTTTGCGCTGATTTTGTAAGCAATTTTGCGATGAATGCGATCCAAAGCTTTTTCATAATTGCGCATTCCTGCTTCGCGGGCATAACCGTTGGCAATTTCACGCAACGCTTCATTCGTATAAGTAACTTGCTCTAAAGACATTCCGTGGCGTTCTAGCGAACGCGGCAGCAAATGCCGTTTGGCAATTTCCACTTTTTCTTCCAAGATATAACCTGAAAGGCGAATGATTTCCATACGGTCGCGCAAGGCACTGGGAATATTTTCCAGCGTATTGGCCGTAGTTACAAACAAAACATGGGATAGGTCAAAAGGCAAATCCAAATAGTGGTCGCGAAATTCGTTATTTTGTTCGGGGTCTAAAGCCTCCAACAGGGCCGAAGAAGGATCACCTTGATAAGACGAACCGATTTTATCTATTTCGTCAATCATGAAAACCGGTGATTGGGTTTTGGTAACTTTCAGCCCTTGGAGCAATTTGCCGGGCATCGCACCGACATAGGTTCGGCGGTGGCCTTTTATTTCAGCTTCATCGCGCATGCCGCCAACAGAAAAACGGTAAAAAGGCCGGCCCAAAGTTTGGGCAATGGATTTGCCGATAGAAGTTTTCCCTACGCCCGGGGGGCCAACCAAGCAGATAATGGCTCCGCGGGCATCTTGTTTTAAATGGCGCACCGCCAAGTATTCCAACAGGCGTTTTTTGACATCTTCTAAGCCATAGTGACCATCATTTAAAATTTGTTCGGCTTTTGTTAGCGATATTTTATCTGGAAAAGGTGTATCCCACGGTAGGTTTATGATGGTATCCAAATAATTGCGCAATATATTGTATTCGGCGGAGCTAGGTTCCATTAGGGAAAACTTTTCCAATTCAGAATCGACTTGCTCTTGAGCTTCTTCATTTAGGTTGAGCTGTGCGATTTTTTCTTGGAATTTAATACTATCGGAGCTGCGGGCATCCGATGGTTCGCCGAGCTCTTTTTTGATTGTTTTGATTTCTTCTCGCAGAAAGTATTCGCGCTGGCTTTTTTCAATTTTTTGGTTGATGCGCTGGGCCACTTTACGCTGGATATTGAGCAGGTCTTGTTCTCGTTTGATGTAAATTAAAACATGCTCCATTCGCTTGAAAACGTCTAGCTCTTCTAAAATTTCTTGCTGGACTTCGCGGGGCAAATTGAGGATAGAGGCTGTAAAATCGGCAATGGTTCCAGGGCTATCAATGTTTACCATATTCAGCCGCATTTCTTCGGTGAACAATGGGTTATTCTCGGCAAGGCGTTTCATTTCCGAAAGTAGAGCCCGAGTTAAGCCTTTTAATTCATCGCTTTCTTCAGCAACAATATCATCCAGATAGTCAACTTCCGCTATTAAAGGGTATGTGTTGGATTGTAAAGATTTTATGCGGAAGCGTTTGAGGGTGGTTATAAAAATATTAATGTTGCCATCGGGCAAGTTTATTTTGCGACTGATGCGCACAACCGTCCCTACTTCGTAGAGCTCTTGGCTTTCTTCGTATTCTAAATCTTCCTCATTTTCTTCATCGGCCCTATCATCGGCGCATTTTTGAGTATTTAGGTCTAAAGCTTCTAGTGGTTCTATCTCTTCAGAAAGTTCTTCCGAAATGTCTTCATAAATATTTTGCTCTGTATTTTCACTATCTTGCTGCTTTTGCGAGCCTTTCGTTGTAACTGGTTGGGGCGATATATAGCGAGTGAGCACCAACCCTATGGTTCTATCCCCTTCGTAGGCTTTTTCGACTAGAGCAATATCGTCTGCTTCACTGATTAAAATGGGGGTGAATACACCGGGAAACAATGGCTTACTGGCCATTGGGATAATTAATAATTCAGAAGGTAGACCTTTGTTTGCCACAATAATCTCATTTGATGCCATTGATTGAATCCTTTTCAGTATATCTTTAAAATACACACACGGTTTGCAAGTGGCAAGCTTTTTATAGTAGATAGGAAAACTCGCTTTTGCTACCTACAATATTTTAACAGCGTTTGTGTTTTGGCTGAATGAGCTTGTTACTAATTCTTATAGCCCGTTACTTTGTAGCCTCCTACCCTGGAGGCCAAGCAAAGGCGCGTCCACTAAGCAGGTGCAAATGTAGGTAGAATACGGTTTGGCCTGCTTGTTCCCCACAATTACTGATGATCCGGTAATCTTTTAAACCCAATTGCTTGGCTAGGGCAGCCGTTTTCTTAAATAACGTAGCGACCGCAGCATCCTCCCAATGGCAAAGGTCGGAAAAGTCTTTAGCTTTAGGTGCTCGTTTGGGAATTACCAGAATATGTATAGGTGCTTGGGGAGCAATATCGTGGAAGGCCAAAATATCATCGTCTTCAAACACAATTTCTGCTGGGATTTTTTTGGCAATAATATCTTCAAAAATGGTGGGCATAGGCGTTTCTCATAAAATAAGGCAGAAGGTAGAGCATTGCGTGGTTTATGAACTGCGGTTTTTCAACCATGGAATGCGCGAAAATAGGCCAAATAAATCTTCACGGGTATTTTTCTCACTGAAGCGGCCAATGTCGCGCAGTCTGCGTGAGCGGTAGTGTACCAATTTTTCGTAGTCGGTAGACTGCAAGACTGTATAGTCTTTTAAGATAATCTTCTTAATTTCACGAGCGGTGAAATCAAGGTTTAAGTGAACCCCACCGGCGATTTCGTGCACAATGCCGTGGATAATGCCAAATTCCAGTATGTCTTTGGCCGTCATTTTCATTAACGAGGCTGCGTATTCTGCTTTGGTAGAATCCCGTAACAAAATTGAGGCAAAGCCTTCGGGCGAGATGACCGAATATACCGAGTTTTCCAGCATATAAAGCTTATCCCCAATGCCAATGCCTAGGGCCCCGCCGCTGCCTCCTTCGCCAATGACGAAACTGATTATGGGGGTGCGCAATACTGAAAACTCACGCAGGTTTACCGCAATGGCTTCACCAATGCCTCGTTCTTCAGACTCTAAACCGGGATAGGCCCCTGGAGTATCAATAAAGGTAATGACTGGGCGCCCATGGGCTTCGGCTTGTTTGGCTAGACGCAGGGCTTTGCGGTAGCCTTCTGGATTGCCCATACCGTAGCGGCGTTGCATGTTTTCTTTTAAATTGCTGCCTTTTTGATGGCCAATAAAAGTCATGGGTATACCACCAATGGTGGCAATACCGCCAACAATGGCCTTATCATCACCATAAGTGCGGTCGCCATGGAGCTCTATATAGTTGTCGCTAATTTTGGCGATGTATTCTAAGGTACCAGCGCGCTCACCAATACGGGCTATTTTGACACGCTGCCAAGCATCGTTTTCATTGGTATTGCTGGCAAAACGGGTTTCTAAATCGTTGATTTCTGCTGCCAGCTCGGGGGATACGGAACACAAGGATTCTCGCAGTTCAGCAAAACGTTGTAAGATTTGTTGTCTTTCCATAGGCCAAATTTTAACTAAGACTTGCGACTTTGGCAATTGTTTATATAAAGAATCATTTTTAGATATTTTTCTTACCTAACCACCCCCCAAACTTTCACAACAAAAACCAAACCATGCCATAAATATGTACTTTTGAAAAGTAACAATTATGGACTAGGTCGGTCCATAGTTATCGACTTGTTGCGTCTATAGCTATGGACTGGTTGCTTTGATGGTTTATAGATTACAATAATATGGAATGCAAATGGATTGGCATGGATTTTTAACCCCCAACCAACACTAAAAAACAACACTAACACACAAAAAAAGTGCCCAAACATAAAAAAAGCACAAAAAAACTTACAAAAAGCTTACAAAAAGCTTGTATGGGCCTTGACGCAACACCCCCCTAGCAAAATGGGGCACTGTACAATAGCCCGTATGGGTTTTGTCAATCTCAAGCCATTTTTGGAGGTATTGCTTATGTATAAGCTCAAACTATTTTTATTGCCATTAGCCTGGCTACTGGCCTTTATGGCCTTTGCCTGCGCCCCGCCCGATGACAACGATGACAATGGTGCGCCGTCTTCTGGGCCGACTATCAATAACGCCATCTACGATGTTGGCACAGCTATCTTAACCGTACAAGGTACTGACTTAAGTCCTACAACTGCGACCCAAGCGCAAATCCAAACTATCAGGGTAGGAAGCCGAACAAATGGTGTAGCCTTCAGTTCCTATACTGCAGATGACGATGCCACTGGGGTAAATAGTAACGGTCTTGAACCAGGTAAGTACCGTATTAAAAGCGATGGCACAGCGCTTTGGCTTAGACTTACCGATCGACATAAAGCTGTTCTTGAGGCCAAGACAGGTATGGATAGCGATAGTCTAAAAAAAGGGTTGCTTAGCGTTAGCTCGGGTGCTTGGGCGGGTTTAGATACAGCCAAAGACTTAACCGTTAATATACTCGGTAAGCCATCTAAGCAAACCGAAGCCGAACAAGACGAACAAGCCGAAGAGCAGTCACCTAAGCAACCTGAAGACGAACAAGCTGAAGAAGACGAACAAGTCGAACAAGTCGAAGATCAGTCGCCTGAAGCCGCAATTACCGGTGCAACCTACCATGTTGGCACGGCGCTGTTAACTGTACAAGGTTCTAACTTAAGTCCTACAACTGCGACCCAAGCGCAAATCCAAACCATTACGGTAGATGGCTTAGCCTTAAGTTCCTATACTGCAGATAGCACAGCCACTGGGCCAGATAGTCGCAGTCTTACAAAAGGTAAGTACCGTATTAAAAGCGATGGCACAGCGCTTTGGCTTTACCTTACCGATCCACATAAAGCTACTCTGAATGGCAAGGACGGTATGGATAGCAATGGTCTAAAAGATGGGTTGCTTAGCGTTAGCTCTGGTGCTTGGGCGGGTTTAAATACAGCCAAAGGCTTGGCCGTTAGTGGAAACCCCGCACCCACAATTACCAGTGCAACCTATGATGTAAATATAAGCGTGTTAAGAACAGGCGTGTTAGTGATTACAGGTACTAATTTACCAGCAGCAATTGCAAACTGGGACTTAACCAAATTGACGATTGTATCCGGTGATGGTAGTAAGAGATTCACATTACCCCAGTACTCAAACACAGCCGCAAGTTCTAGTGCAAGTGCAACAAGCTTAACGATTATTTTAAGGGATAGTGTAAAAGCGAAAGCCGAGAAGATACTGGTTAACGATGGTGATAGTGATGCTAATGGTGCATACAACCTTGAAGCAGCAGCAGGATTTGTAATTGGTAGTAGCGCAGCAGACACAAGCAACCCTATTACCGTTAGGGGATATACAGCCAACATCACCAGTGCACAATACAATGCTAATACAGGCGTGTTATATATTAAAGGTGTCAAGTTACCGACAACAGTTGCAGGATGGGACTTTAGCAAATTGACGCTTGTATCCGGTGATGGTAAGAAGAGATTCACATTACCCCAGCACGCAACTGCAGGTGAAAACACAGCCACAGGTACTGGTGCAGATACAGAATACTTAAGTATTACTTTAAGCGGTACTGTAAAAGCGGAAGCCAAGAAGATACTGGTTAACGATGGTGATAGTGATGCTAATGGTGCATACAACCTGGAAGCAGCAGCAGGCTTTGCAGGTGGTAGCGCTGAAGACACAAGCAATAACCCTATTACCGTTAGCGGCCACACAAGCCAGCTCGACTACGCATTATACACCACTTATACAGACCAGTTAATTATTACTGGTAGCAGGTTACCGACAGCAGTTGCAGACTGGGACTTTAGCAAATTGACGATTGTATCTGGTGATGGTAGTAAGAGATTCACATTACCCCGGCACTCAACTACAGGTGCAAACAAAGCCACAGGTTCTGGTGCAAGTACAACAAACTTAAACATTACTTTAAGCGGTAGTGTAAAAGCCAAAGTCGAGGCTATACTGGTTAAGGAAGGTCTTCGTGATAATGATGGCGCATACAACCTTGAAGCAGCAGCAGGATTTGTACCTGGTAGCGAAGCAGACCCAACCAATAGGATTAAAGTTGTAAATTATAAGTAGGGTTTGGTTGTTGCGGTAAGCAATGCTTGCATTGGCCAATTGCAGCCTTGGTAAGTTTTTTATCAAGGCTGCTTTTGCCAATTATAGCCTTGGTATAAAGTATTGTTCCGCATTGGTGCAATACATCTTTCCGCCTTGGATCAAGGCCTTGATCCAAGGCGGAAAGCTATATCATAGCAAGGCACTAAAAAATTTATTAAGGCTACAAACTTTTTTAGTAATAGCTTTGCACAAAAGCTTTGAACAAACCCCTTACAATAATTATTACCAGAACGTTGCCATAACAATTAAGAGAGTCTCTTAATGCCTAACAAGAGAATTTCTTAATAACTAACAAGAATTTTTTGTAACAAGATAAACTTTGGCCAAGCCTTGCTTGCCTTTTGGGTTGCCTTTTTGTCGGGTAATTAATTATTGGAGGCTTGCGGCAACAGCAAGACCGTATTATAATGATTATTCATTTTGAGGAGGTCGCTAATGGCTGATAATCATCAAGTTACCTTTGCTGAAATAAAGGAAATCTTAAATAGAAGCGCAATTAGGCAAGAACAGCTACAAAAAGCCCAAGCGATTGCACAAGAACAATCCGAGAGAGAAATCAAACAGCTAAGAGCTTCGCAAGCCCAAGCCCAAGCAGAGTGGCAGCAACGCCAACAGGAGTGGCAGCAACGGCACGAAAAGAGGAAAGCCGAATGGGAGCAAGAGCGCAAAGCTTCGCACCAAGAGTGGGAACAACGACTGAAGAAGATTGGCAAGATGGTTGGCAGCATAGGCGACAATATTGGCGATTGTACTGAAGAATGGTTTTACCGCAGCTTCGAGATCAAGCCCGTTCTGGGCGGTATAAATTATGATGTAGTGCACCGCAAGATTGAAGACGATAGCCAGAAGACAGAATATGATATAATGCTGCATAATGGTTATGCTTCGGCCATTATTGAAGTTAAGTATAAGGCACACCATAAAGATGTCCAGCGGATTGTAGAAACTAAGACGAGGGCCTTCCGT
>CBDDCK010000003.1:0-54531 GCA_965225855.1 Spirochaetia bacterium
ATTGCCACAAGGTAATCTTTGGCAAGATGAAAAGCAAGATAGCAACGGCCAGATATACCGCCTTTGCGAAGTTTGGGCACAAGAATACGCTAAGCTAGAGGATATTCTGTATAGTTTGCATGCCCAAACATCGCCACTAACAGCCAAAGAAATACAGCCTTGGGCACTAGCTACCGGTATCAGTTTGCTAGAAAGCAGGCAATTAGCGCAGCGAATAAAAATCTTAGTAACGTTGATAGGCAGCCAAGCTAGTACACAAGAGGGAATCACAGGTATAGGGAAAATGTTGGGTTATACACTCAAATTAGAGCGCAACAACAATACCAAAGCACAACAAAGAATCAAATTGCATTCGGCAAGTATGGGGTTTAAAGCGTTAAGCAGCGAAATTGCCACAGAAAAAGTAGCTAACTTAGGCCGTGTGCGTTGTGGCAAAAGGCTTTGGCCAAATCAATCGGCCATACATACCACAATAGCCGAAATGCCAAAGCACCAAAATATAAGAGCAGAAGTAAAACTACTAGAGGACTTGCTGCCAGCGCAGTGGAATATAGATACTCGTTATGAATCGTTATGAATCGGTTGATTCAAAAGGGCAACCAGTTGCCCTTTTGAAATGTTGTACCGGCACAACATTTGGTGGCAAGATAACAACAATTGCAAATTGTGTCAAGTGGTACTTCAAGTAGCTATTGGGTAAAATACCCATTCTGGAAAGTAGAAAAAAATCGAGTTATCACGTCCGATGGCACAAAGTTATCGCGTCCTGCATCAGCTAGGCTAGAATCTTTGGAGCAAACTAAATTGGTGCGTGAAAACTGCGCTTTACAGGGAAAGGTAGGCGAATTAGAGAAACGCCTGGAGGCTTTAGAGAATTTGGCTGTCAGTTATTTGCAAAAAGATAAGAGGGCTTAGGGGGTTGTGCCGATTTTAGGTTTCCCGTTTATTTTCTTATATAATAAATAAAGCTGGGTTCTGGTTTCAATTGCCTTTGGCTACATTATTTGTCAATGTTTTGGGTTGTTGTTTGTTGGGCTTTGGTACGATTTTTATCAGAAATATATAAGCTTTTCGCGCTTTGCTCCAATTTGGTTGCGTATTTATTACCGTTATTTTTTATTGGTTTTTGCGGTGGCTTTACCACTTTTTGTTCTTACATAATGGATATATATCAACAATTTTTAGCGTATGCGTTTATGAAAGCTTGGTTATTATTGGCTTTACATTTAATTTTGAGCCTCGTTTCTGCTGGTTTGGGCATTTGGCTGGCTTGGCGTATTAGCAATCTGCTGGTATAAAATTGATACTTTCTAAAATTTGTGTGGAAAGCACTGGAAATTTGCAGGTAAAACCTTCAATATATAGACCCTGTCAATCATAGTCGTAATTGAAAGTTCATTGAAGGCTTTGGTTGGTATTGTATAGCTTGCAAGATGGAGAAAAGTAATGGCAATAATTAGTTTACAATTAGCACAAAAACAACGGACTTTGAAGATTTTTGCGTCTTTATTCTTCGTTCTGCTTTTTTTTATTGGGAGCAAGATGTTTGGCCAAGAAAAATTAGTTTATATCATTTCTCTTTATTCAGAAAACAATCGCGGTACAAGCCTAAACTTAGATGCCAATAGTAGTTGGTTGCCTGTTGCAACGATTACACATGATTTGTTTAACCGCGTCCCCAGACCTGTTTCGGGAGTTTTGCGCAAATGGAGGATTCGTGCAGATTATTCTCAATTTAATACTCAAAAGAAAGCAGCCTTGGAGGTTCTGTTTGAACCTAAAGTTGGTAAGCCTTTAGTCTTTGTTTTACCTTGGAAAGACAGAAGTTTTGTGGCCTTACAAACCGACCGTAGCAATTGGTTTATTCCTTATAATGAAGAAGCAGGTGCATTATTGGATAGCGAAGCCAAAGTATCCTTTCGGGTTGTTACAGAAGTTGGGAATAAGGCTAGCCTTGATATAGCAGAGGTAGTGTTGGAAGCTTGGGACGTATTGATAACCGAAACGCATATTGCAGCAGTGCCAAGTCTACCAAATATTGGCGATTCTTCCGATGATCATTTAGTTGAATTATATAGGCAAGATGCTTTGCAATTTTCTTTGGATTTTGTCAAGTACGGTTTGAATGGCGAATTACCCAGATATTACTATTCTCAAGCTTCTACCGTTTATGGCTTACAAGATGGAAAAGCATATTCTGTTTATCGCTGGCCGCCACCACAAAAAGATTACGGTGATGTCTATATCAATTTATTTGTAAAAAATTACCGCTACAAGATTTATGACTACAATGAGATGAAGGAAATTTATCCAGAGTGGTTTTCTGGTCGTCGTCAATGGATACCAAGTAAAACAAGTTATTTATTTGTTGGAGACCAAGTTCATGTTGGTGGGGTTGATTTTGTTAGTGATAATATCCTCAGGTTTGTTGTAGAATATCGCAAAGGCCGTTGGCAGGTAATTGCACGCCCTCTGGAAATGGAATCCTAATTAAAGCTTAGTGAAGAGTTTACTTGCCAAAATACGCTATATCTTCAAACTTCTAAAAAGTAATTTGTTGCTCTTGAAATTATTTTAATTTTAGGCCGTGATCTATTTGGCGATGGTATTTTTTGTTACTTTACATCACCAAATAGCTATGTTATACTCTGATTCTAATTTTTAGAAACTGATAACTTTCTCGGTTTTTTATTTCATAAACTATATTTTGTAGTTGTTTTGAGTATTTTTAAAAGCGGCCGAACGGATTTGAGAAAATGCTTATTCTTAGAAAGAGAGAATTAAGTTATCTGTTACTCTAAGTATACAAAAGAGTAAAGCTTATGATAGAAATTCAAGGTTTGTCAGCTGTACAAGGTATTGGTATTGGTATTGGTAAGCCTTGTTTTGTTCCTTACCAAAAACGTTCTATTTCTGAATACAGTATAGATAAAAGCGACATTGCTTCAGAGTTGAAGCGTTTCCATGTTGCTTTAAAGCAAGTAGATGAAGAGCTATCGTTACTGCAAGATGGCCTTGAGAAACCAAATATAGAAAAAGCTAACCTTATAATGACCCATCGTATAATTTTGAAAGACTCAACATTGCAAAATACCATAGAAAATTGGTTATGCGAAAAACTTAGTAATATTGAGTCATTGTTGTTTCGTTTTGCTACAAATATCGAACAAACTCTGAAAGGGTTAGATAACTCGATGTTTGCAGAACGCAGTATTGATATACAAGATGTAACCTACCGAATTATTGATGCTTTGTTGGGTTATAAGCGCGATGATACTCTACGTAATATAAAAGAAGATAGTATTATTTTTGCTTATGATCTATACCCTTCCGATGTTGTAGTTATTAACTCAAAATATATTAAAGGGCTTGTGATGGAAGCGGGGGGCGTTACTTCTCATACAGCTATTTTGGCCCGTTCCTTAGGAATACCGACTGTTTTTGGTATAGTAGACCTACTTTACCATTTTCATGGGGGATACTACCCGGCAAACTGTGTGGTAATTGTAGATAGTAATAAAGGTAAAGTGATTTTTGATCCAGATAATATTACTTTAGATTTTTATAAGTTGGATATACAGCAGTACAATGCCAACTTTGAAAATTATGTAAATATTTTACAGCCGCAAATTAAAAAGAATGAACAAAATATATTTTTATATGCGAATATGGGGGCGTTGAATGAATTGGAACACCCGTTCTTAGCTAAATCTTCTGGTATTGGTTTGTTTCGCAGCGAATTCTTATTTTTGAACAAAATACTCAATGAAGAAAAACAATACAAAGTTTACATAAAAATATTGAAATCGGTTGCTCCCCATCAAGAAGTTACGATACGCACTATTGATTTGGGTGGTGATAAAATGCCAGAAATGGGTTTATTAGCCGAGCCAAATCCGCTATTAGGTTGCCGCGCTATTCGCTTAGCCATGACCTACCCTAATGAATTATTCTTTCCACAAATACGAGCTATATATCGAGCAGCAGCTTATGCGAAGAAGCATCATTTAGGTAAAATTCGTATGATGCTGCCGATGATTTCTAGCAATATAGAGTTACTCGAAGCAAAAAGGCTAATTATACAAGCTTTAGAACCTTTGCAAAATGATGGCATTGGTATTTCTGATGTGCCTCTTGGGGTAATGATCGAATTACCTTCTGCTGCTCTTTGTTCTGAAATTATTGCCCAAGACGTAGATTTCTTTTCGATAGGAACTAATGATTTAGTGCAATATACCTTGGGTATTGATCGAGCGAATGAAAAGTTATCTTATTTGTATGACCCATTGCAGTTTGGAGTATTAAAATTGATAAAACAAACGATTACCAGTGCCAATAATGCCGGTATTCCTGTTTCATTGTGTGGCGAGATGGCCAGTGATCGTTGTTCTACTGCGGTGCTGTTGGGTTTAGGTTTGAGGCATTTTAGTATGAATACTTTTAGTTTGCCAGAAATAGCTTATACAATCGACAACTACAATATTTCAGATTGTGAAGAATTAGCGCACCGCTATATTTCGATGGATAATTATCAAAAAGCTCGACAATATTTGCTCGATTGGCATAAAGAACGCAATGTCAAAATTAATATTCGTGAATGGGAATAGTTTTGTTTGCAAAATCTGCTATATTGGAGGCCAACGAGTTACTATCGTTTGGTCGTCTGGTTGGTTAAACTGCAAATATGCTAACAATAGGAAAAATGGAGAATGACACGCGTAATTTCTTTTTGGTGCCAGTCACTTTTACTCTTTTACTATTGGGTTTTGCCCTAGTAGCGTTTTCTTGTGATGACTTATTCACTGGCGAAAAGCGCAAAAAAGTATCTAATACAGAGGACGACAAAGCACCACAAGGAAAAAATTTCAAAACAAACGCCTGTAACACAAAATGTGAAAAAACAATTGTTGCCAAAGCGGGGAAAGCCAATTTCTTGGTTTTAACCAATGTGGGCAAGGCCACGTCTGGCAATATCTCTGTAACACAACAGCAAGATGGAATGACAATCCAAAAAGGGCAAGAAATAACCGAAGAACCAAAAAAATCGCTAGAATTTCAAAACTGGATCCTGCCTGATGTGGAATTAGAGAATGAAGATTCGCTATTTCATGAACATGCTGAATTGCCTGATGTACCGCCCCTCATACCAGCGCAATACGCTCAAAGCCTAAACGGCGATGCCCCTCTGTATATGCTGCAAAAAGGTTCAGCAGAATTTTCTGTAGGGGGTAGTATTAAATTCAATGTTCAAACAAAACCAAATAGATATAAAGACCTTTTGTTTAATTTGAAAAAGAAAATGATCCTAAACCACGATAATGAGACATACATGGTTCATTATTGGGTACATATCGACCCTGAAATATATGGTGATCAAAAATTTAACGATACGAATATAGAGAATATTGCAGAAAAGTTTTCCGGCAAAGCCCCCAATATTTTAGGTACCTCGATTGATATTTTTGGCAAACCATGGGGCAGCCACAAATATGGTAATTTATTTATACCAGGCAAGACACGGAGTATCCACTTGCTGTTTTTTGATATACAAGGAGATAAGAAAAAAACTACGGGAGGTGTAGTTGGGGGCTATTTCAATACCAAAGACAACTATCGAAACATTAAGGACAGTAATGAAAAATTGACCTTGAACATTGATATACCCTTTGTAAGCAAAAATCCGCAGGCTATATATCCTATCATCATTCATGAATTGCAACACATGATTCATTTTTATCAAAAGACTGTGCGACACAATATGACATATTCAACTCTTTGGCTAAATGAAATGCTTTCGGAAGCTGCCGTAGATTTAGTAGCACCTAGAATAGGTCTCAAAAATAATGAATTATCCTATCATTATCATCAGCGTATTGGGGGATATTTGATGAAAACATGGACTCCTCTAGGCACTTGGAAAAAAGATAATCCTGTTCCTTACCATAATACTGTCAATGCATTTGCTGCGTATTTACTGCGCCACCATGCACCTAGCCGCAAAAGTGCCGAGCTGGCTAAAAGGATAGTACACAATCAATACACCGATCGCAGAGCCATTACTTCAGAAGTGAATGCCACTTGGGAAGAGCTATTACAAGATTGGAGCAAGCAAACACTCTTTTCTTACCAAGCAAACGGACAACTGGCCCAAATCAAACCATGGGAAATAATAAAACGCAATTCTTCGGATTTTGTGAATATAAATATCGGGATATCGATGTTTTACCTAAACCCTCCATCTAATGTACATCAAAAAGCTAAAAATCGTAGATTATTTTTGAACCAACAAGGGATATATACAGAATACTATTTTAGTAATGTTCCCAATAGAATGGAATTTCCACAGCCGGGTGGCCACTTATTTATATATTTAGGGAAATTCAATCAGGATACAAAAATCCAATTAAAGCTAACGCGGGGTATTGCTTATGACCTTGTTACCCATTAAAATATTGATATGAAAAGAGCATTACAAAGTTTTTTACTGCCCATATTTCTGGCTATATTTTTGCCGATAGCACTACCCGTTTATGCCCAAGCGAATTTGGGCGTAGATATTGATGACTCCATATATGAATTGCTCGACTCTGCTTCGATGAAAGGCTATATCCTTTATTTATCCCATTATCGGCCCTACAGTGCCCAACAAGTTTACCGCTACCTACAAAAAATTAGCGATGCTCCCAAATTGGAACCAGCCGAGCGCCGAGTAATTGAGCAGCAACTGCAACGTTTTGGCAAAATAGCCTCTGTAGCAGAACCAGATAAACAATTTTCGGATTTTCTCAACGATGGCACGGTATTGCTTTCACAAGATGAAAACCTGCCCTTGGCCCTGCGCTTGGAGTTTGACTTAAAAAACCGGCTTGATTTTGTTTCAAAATCCCCCCACTTATTTAACGTGATGCGTTTATATATGGAAGGCAATATTACCCCGCATTTTTCCTATCAGGCTATGGCTGGCACTGGGCTAATTCTAGTCAAAACTCAATCCTTTGCACCCTATGATTATGTCTTGGAAACCGACGGCCAAGCTATTTCTGGAGGCAATATTCAAACGGGGGGCGTTTCTTTTAAAGGCGATCGCCCCTCTTTTGCCTTGCAGGTTGGGGGCAGATTCAATGCCTCTTTCTTTGATGATAAAGTGCGCAGTGGCTTTGGTTACCTTAAGCGCAATATAGGGGTTGCCAATACCAGCTTAATTTATTCGGGCAAAGCTAGTCCTATACTCGGCTGGGATTTATCTATACGCCCATTTAAGTGGGCTGCCTTAAATTTTATGGTGGGTGGGCTCAACGGCATTGACGATGATATCTCTACTTCCAAGGCCATGTTTACCGCCCAGCAATTTGAATTTTTCCTTACCCGATATTTTTATATTGGCGTTACCATGGGCTCTGTTTGGATAAAACGGCTAGAACCATATTACATGATGCCATTTATGCCCGTAGCCTTTGGCCAATCTTTGTTGGGGGATTACGACAATCTAGCCATCCAAGGAACGATGGCACTCAAGCTGCCATATTTTACAATCTACGCCGTTGGTTTTGCGGACGAAGTTCAGCCTTTCGATATAGCCAATTTATTTTCCAGTTTGACGCAGCAATTTGCATTTCAGTTTGGCGCAAAAGTTTTGCTGCCTAAATTGCCGTTTACCACCTTTCAATTTCAATACACAAAAATTGAACCTTACACTTATACCCACTATGCGCAGCGGGCTTTCCAAGGCTCGGCTAAAAGTTATGGCACCATCAATATTTCTTGGTTCAACAACCAAAGCAACTTAGGCTATTATTTACCGCCCAATTCAGATGAATTTTTATTTCGCATAGAAAGCCAACCTCTGCCGGGTTGGCGTTTTGCCCTGGCCTACAAACACATTCGCCACGGCGATGGCGATCGCACCAAAGGCCAAGTCGAAGGTCGAACCAATTCAGTTTATGAAAATACCGTGAATAAAATCCATATTGATACAAAGGATGTGACAGAGGATATGAATACCGAAGATTCCGGGAATACCAAAAAAGATAAAATATATACGGGTATTTATTCTGCCCCGTGGTATTTCAGCAAAGATGAAAAGGGCGATGCCAAACGCCCAAACAAAAATTTTCTCAATGACGGAGTCTATGAATATATCCATGTGGTAACTCTCGATATTGGCTACCGCTTCCGTAAACTGCCGATTGAAGCGATAGCCCATTTCGTGTTTTCCCACAATGATGGGCCCGTCTACAACGGCGAAAAAGACAATGAAAAAATACGCTTTGCCCTTGGCTTAGACTTACGTTTTTATAGCAAGGCTAGACGTTAGGTTTATATTTCGCTACTCTGTATTCTGCTGTAGCTTGCAAGCTTACCAATTTTCATATTTAAGGAGAATAGTTTATGATACGGTGGTTAAACGTAAAACAGCCCAAACCTGAACGATATTTTAAGTCAGACTTTTTGGAACGTTTTACTTTTTTTAAGTTGAGTACCGTTTGGCTACTGTGGTGTCCCATTGTCTTGCTCACGCTGTTTGGCAGTTTTTATCACAGCGGTAAAGTGGCTGCTGCTGATTCATTGTTTATTCTTAGAACCATTGGAATTTTATCCATGTTTGCTGGTGGGGTATTGCGTTGGTCTCTACTGGAATATGTTTTGCATCGTTTTCCCTTTCATTACGATGGAGATAAACCTTTGCTTCGTAAAATATCATGGTATATTCATGGTATACATCATAAACAAGCCATGTTGAGCACTCGCTTGGTTGCGCCTCCTGTATTTAGCCTTGGTTTGGGTATGCTTATTGGCTTACTAGATTGGCTGGCTTTTGGCTTAGTTTTTAAAATTGGTTGGCTCGGCTTAGCTTTATATTCGGGCACAGCCTTGGGCTACTTGCTCTACGATACGATTCATTGGAGCATTCATTTTATTGATGCAGATTGGGCATGGTATCGCAAATTGCGCAGTCACCACATGCGCCACCACAATTCCCCAGAAGAGGGACGTTTTGGCGTATCCAATACTTTATGGGACCATATATTTAAAACATATCCCAAACAAGCCAAAACCAATAAAACTAAGGCCAATAAAGCCATGCAAGAGACAGAAAACCAAACACAGAAAGTAGAAAAAAATATGCCAACAGTATCGCAGCCGCCCAACACAGAACCGAACACAAAAGAAGCAGAACCTATCTATCAATCAAGCGATGATTCTGCATTAAACTAAGCCAAGCAATAAAGCCAACCAGTAAGGCCTAAAATAATTTCGTGTTGTTTACTACCTCTATATTTTAAAGATGCTAAAAAATTATGTATGATTGTGGTAAGAAAAAAAAGGAAATAAGTTTCTTATTTATTTCTAAAATTTTGCTATTTTGTTTTCTGCTAAAATCAGTGCCAGCACCTGCAATTTCTACTCAGGAAGAAATTGCGTCTCTGCTTGAATTACAATTGAATGCTGAATTTTGGCAATTACTTAGTACAGAAGAGCTTATTTCGTTATCGGAATTGCGTAGTACAGCCATAAATGTAGAGCGGGTAATTCCTTTAGAGTATCTTTATCCGGGATTCCACCATATAGAAAGTATTGATTCACGAGACCAACAAGGCCAATTGCTAGAAATATTTTTCAAAGAAAAGCAGAGCCTAGCTCTCAAAAATAGTTATCTCAAGCTAGAACCAAGTGGGCAATTAACTTTATTTCTCGAAGATAGAGCTGTGCAAAAAAATCCACAACAATTAAATATCTACGGTGAAACTTGGCCGAAAATAAAATTGCAATTCTGGCTGGAAGAAGATTTTGAGCATCCATTTTTACTTTCTGAACTGGAAATTTATCAACGATTTCACAATGTGCAAATTGAAGTACAAGTTATTAAAAATTTGAAACAGGCAATCAGCCACTCACTTCACGATGGAGGCCGAGGTCCTTTTTTACCAGATATGATTTTAGCTGATCGTAAAACCACTGAAGAATTGCGTGATCAACTAGAAAGATGGCTTCCCAAACGGGATAATGGACAAACCCCAAAAAGCAAAGGGTTAAAAGACCCCTTCCATTCTTTAGCTTTTCTCGATTTATTCGTAAGCAACGGCCAATATTATTCCATGCCCTTTGCGCTGGAAACTTATAGTTTGCTCTACAATCCCAAGCTGCTTTCAGACAAAAATAAAGAAGACTCCGAAAATTCCAATAGATACCGCAATTTATCGCAATTTTTTACCCAGTTAGCCAAACAAAGGACAAAATATAAGCGAGAGCAGAGCATGAAGCAAAACCCTTATGTGCTTGCCTTTGGTGAAAATACTCTACCATTTTCACTATTACTCTATTCCTTTTTGGATGATCATTATGAACTTTCCAATGACAACTTGGAACTGCGCCAAGGTTTACAATACCTACGCGAACAAAGCCAAAAAGAATTATTGGTTCAATTAGATTTTATCGAAGAACGATTTGCCAATGGACATATAGCGGCAATCATTGCGCGTTCTGGAGACTTACCGCGCATCATGGCGTTAGCAAATTCAAATACCCCCATAAAAATAGCAAAGCTCCCATTTAATGATATATGCAACAACGATATAACCCCTTATTCAAGAATCTGGGGGTTAAGTATCTTACGCCAATCGGCTAGCAAACCCCAAGCCACCGTTTTGCGCAATTATTTGCTAAGCGGTGGATTGCAAGGTCAATTTGATTTAAGTCAAGGAGTCTTGCCAGTAAATACCATATACTATCCATTTTATCAGAGAAGTTTGTATTATCATTTGCTACCAAAAGCTTCACTGCGCCACACAATGAAACCCAAAGAACTTTGGGAATATGGTATTGAACAACGTAGCATCTACCAAAATATTGAAGAATTAGACCGTTTGTTCCGCAGCAGAATAAGTATTGTACTCAATAGCGATACGGAATTAAAAACAATACTTGAAGGGTTAAAACAACAGTTGAACGAAACCATACTCAGAAAGCAGCCATTATTTTTACGTTAGCGATTGTTACCAAACCCAAATATTTACAGACGGACCACAACAGATGAAAAAAAAAGTTTCAAAAGAAGTGCCTATTTTTGAAACATTCCACTTTAAACCTCTAGCTGGGCTCAGTCCCGATTACTATGTAACGATGGTCTATGCTATAATTGTGCTGGCAACAATATATTTCCTATTTATAGACCAAGGTTTGCGCAAACCACAAGTTCGCCTGCGTTTCCAAGTTTTGGTCGGCGATGCAAGCTTGTATATCAACGGAAAATTCTACCACAATTTAATCTTTTCTCCCGGCTGGGGAGCAAGTACGGTTGCGATACCCGCTGGAGAAACAAAATTACAGATTGTAAAATCCGGCATGGAACCTTGGATATGGCAGCAAAATTTTAGAGCGAATATTTGGAATAATCACTGGAAACCAACGACCTATACCTTTCAAATTCAGATGACGGCATTAGCTAGCGATCAACAACAGCAGTACCTTTGGCAAGAAGCTTGGCGTGGCTATTTATACCGCGGTTTGGAAGGACAAAAAGAAATCTCATTTGATGCCTCCCACCCCTACCCTTGGGTATTATCCGAGGGCTTGCGTTCTGCCCTTTATAGCAGAGGGGCAAAAATCCCAGCATATTGGTCTGCCGATTTACAGCGAGGGCTGGCCTCCACTACCAATATCTACCAATGGGGTGATTTACTTACAGGCTATAGCCTCGTGAGCCAAGCGCAAAATATAACTACAAAAAATCGCAGCATCTCATTATTGGGACCACGCTCTTTGGCTATTTTGGCCCGTTCTATAGTAAAACGTCTACAACGATTGGAACCCCGAAAAAGCAGTTTATTCAATTCTTGGAAAAAAGCAGAAACCGAAAAACGACCCCAAGCACTACAACAAAAAGAATTTTGGCAGCGATATTCGCAGCAAAAAAAAATAGACACAAAGCAAATTCAAACCTTGCCAGCCCAATTTTCTGGAGCCCAAACGCCTAACGTGCCCAAAGCGGTATTGGAATTTCGCGATATGCGTTTTATGAGTGTCCCCAATTGGAATTCTAATGCTAGGGATTTTGCACTCCAGCAGACGGAAGTCAGTAACCAGCAGTTTGCCCGTTTTTGGTTTAGCCCAGCAGGAAAAAAACTGCGTAGAAAAAAATTGCAAGAAGGTTATGCTTTCTTAATTTTGTATCCAGAAGATCAAATTGATGGCCCTTTGGGTTGGCCTGAAAATAGTACCTTAACCGATATTTTGCAGAACCCATTACTACAAGACCAACCTGTGCGCGGAATCACTTGGATAGAAGCTCAAGCTTTTGCCCAATGGATAGATAGCGAGTTTCAGCAGCAAAACCAAATCCAAAACCAATTTAATGGTTCCAATTTAAATAATCAACCAATATGGCAACTACGCTTGCCCAGCAGTGCTGAATTCCAAATTTTCAACCAAAGTCTATCGAATTTATCTAAACAAAATGAGGTAGCCAATCCAGAACTAGAGCAGCAAGACCTAGCATTTAGTTTCCGTATACCGCAAGCCCCAATAAATTTTGCTAATCAAATGCAAAATTTATTGGGGCTCAAAGGCATATTTGGCAGTTTATGGGAATGGCATAGCGATGACTATTTGCCCTATCTTGCCACAAACTCGGCAAACGGTAGTAGTAATTTAGAATACAAAACAATCAGTGGGGGGAGTTGGCTGAATACTCTAGCCATTAGCGATGGAACACGAGATTTATGGGCTAGTGAATTTGGGGCCATCGACCATGAGATACCAGCCCAAATACAAAACAACTCGAATACAATTGCCGGTCAATTTGCGCAAATACGCAGCCCTTACACAGGCTTTCGCTTATTAGCTCAACAACAAACGAAAACGTCAAATAATCCAAACTAAAAACATAAGACAAAAATGGCTAAAAAAAAGAAAACTTCTGGGGCTGTTGCAGATAACCGCAAAGCTCGTTTTGAATATAGCTTAGAAGATGCCTTAGAGTGTGGCATAGAATTAAAGGGTACAGAAGTAAAATCTCTACGAGCAGGGCAAGTTGCTTTCCGCGATAGCTTTTGCAGTATTGAAAAAGGGGAATTGTGGCTAAAAAATTTACATATTTCACCGTATACCTTTGCCTCCCATTTTAACCACCAAGCCGATCGCCAACGCAAATTACTAGCCAGCAGAAAACAAATTGCACAACTTTTGCGCAAAGTAAAAGAAAAAGGCTATTCCATAATTCCAACCAAAATTTACTTTAAAGGTTCTCTGGTTAAAATTGAAATCGCCATAGCCAAAGGAAAAAAACTGTATGACAAGCGCGAAACCATTCAGAAACGCGATTTGCAACGGCAAGAAGGGCGTAAAATGCGGTTTCAATAAAACTTCATCAAATTTAGCCAAAAATACCAAACTTTTTAGGGGCTAGACAAGATTAGAACTCATCACTTAACCCGTTGATTTCTTGAGAGTTTTTAAGGGCATCAACATTTTTGTTGTTGCTTGTTCCATACTAATTTTTAAAGATCAAACATTACTTATGGCAATAATCTAATAGTATTTGCCAACGCTTTGCGAACACCTGCATAGCGGATAGAACTTCGGTTTTAACGGCGCACGCAAAATCAAACGACTTGCGTGCAAATTTACTTACTGTTTAGGTTGTACTGCGATCATATAACCACTTAGCCGTCTAAAGCCTGTAATTCAATTCGGCTTCAAGTTTTTTTGTTCTTTTTAGCTTGGTTGTTTCAGCCTTTGGCTATATTGGCTTCCCGTATTTACCAAGGCTATAATTGGCAAAAGCAGCCTTAATAAAAAAATTTACAGCCTTGACAAAAAAATTTGTAGCCTTAATAAAAAAATTTACAGCCTTGGTATTTTCTCCATACCAAGGCTATAATTGATAAAAGCAGCCACGATAAAAAAACTTACCAAGGCTGCAATTGGCCAATGCAAGCGTTGCAACAACCAAACCCTACTTACCAATTTAAAACCTTGTTATACCAGTGGTTGGGTCTGCTCGCCTACCCGTTACAAATCCTGCTGCTGCTTCCAGGTTGTAGTTACCAGCATCATCATTACCACCAGTCTGAACCAGTATCTTCTCGACTTCCGCTTTTACACTACCGCTTAAAATAATAATTACGCCTCTTGTATTTGCTGCAGAACCTGTGGCTGTGTCTTCACCTACTGCGTGCTGGGGTAATGGGTATCTCTTCTTACCATCACCGGATACAAGCGTCAATTTGCTAAAGTCCCACTCTGCAATTGTTGTCGGTAACCTGCTACCTAAAATAATTAACTTGCCTGAACTAGAATAGTATTGTACTTCGGTGAGCTGGCTTGCGTAGCCACTAACGGTAATAGGGCTGCTTGTGTCTTCAGCGCTACCACCTGCAAATCCTGCTGCTGCTTCCAGGTTGTATGCACCATTAGCATCACTATCACCATCCTTAACCAATATAGCATTGGCTTTGGCTTTTTCATTACCCGT
This sequence comes from Spirochaetia bacterium, assembly GCA_965225855.1. Taxonomy (GTDB): domain Bacteria; phylum Spirochaetota; class Spirochaetia; order SP-2023; family SP-2023; genus Haliotispira. Next base: position 14,474 of record CBDDCK010000003.1, read on the forward strand.
TAAAGTAATCGTTAAGCTTGTTACACTTGCTGCAGAACCTGTGGCTCTATCTTCACCTGCGGTTGTATGCGGGGATAATGAGAGACTCTTACGACCATCACCTGCGACAAACCTCAATTTGCTAAAGTCCCAGCCTGTAAATGCTGCTGGTAAATTAGTACCTGTAATCACTAACACGCCTGTAATAGCATTGTAGGTTGCACGGGTAATTGCGGGTGCGGGGTTTCCACTAACGGCCAAGGCTTTGGCTGTATCTAAACCCGCCCAAGTACCAGTGCTAGTAAGCAACCCATCTTTTAGACCATTGCTATCCATACCGGGCTTGCCATTCAGAGTAGTTTTATGTTGATCGGTAAGGTAAAGCCAAAGCGCTGTGCCATCGCTTTTCATACGGTACTTACCTTTTGCAAGACCGCGACTATCTGGCCCAGTGGCTGTGCCATCTGCAATATAGGAACTTAAGGCTACGCCATCTACCGTGATAGTTTGGATTTGGGCTTGGGTCGCACTAGCTAAGTGAGTACCTTGTACAGTTAGCATCGCCGTGCCAACATTGTAGGTTGCACCGGTAATTGTGGGTGCGGGGTTTCCACTAACGGCCAAGGCTTTGGCTGTATCTAAACCCGCCCAAGCACCAGTGCTAGTAAGCAACCCATCTTTTAGACCATTGCTATCCATACCTGTCTTGCCATTCAGAGTAGCTTTATCGGTATCGGTAAGTTTCAGCCAAAGCGCTGTGCCATCGCTTTTAATACGGTACTTACCTTTTGCAAGACCGCGACTATCTGGCCCAGTGGCTGTGCCATCTGCAATATAGGAACTTAAGGCTACGCCATCTACCGTGATAGTTTGGATTTGGGCTTGGGTCGCACTAGCTAAGTGAGTACCTTGTACAGTTAGCATCGCCGTGCCAACATTGTAGGTTGCACGGGTAATTGCGGCTTCAGGCGAATCCTCTTCGGCTTTAGGTTGCTTAGGCGACTGATCTTGGACTTGTTCGTCTTGTTCGACTTTAGGTTGCTTAGGCGACTGATCTTGGACTTGTTCAGCTTGTTCGTCTTCAGTTTGCTTAGATGGCTGATTGTCATCGGATACTTTAGACTGCTTATTTTCGGGTACATTACTAACGTCCAAGTCTTTAGGTGTATTTAAACCCGCCCAAGCACCAGAGGCAACGCTAAGCAACCCTTTTTTTAGACCATTGCTATCCATACCTGTCTTGCCATTCAGAGCAGCTTTATCGTCATCGGTAAGTCTAAGCCAAAGCGCTGTGCCATCGCTTTTAATACGGTACTTACCTTGTTCAAGACCGTTACTATTTACCCCAGTGGCATCGTCATCTGCAGTATAGGAACTGAAGGCTACGCCATCTACTACGATGGTTTGGATTTGGGCTTCTGTAGGACTTAAGTCAGTGCCTTGTACGGTTAACAGCGCCGTGCCAACATCGTAGCTTGCACTGGTGATTGCAGGCCCAGACGGCCCAGAAGATCGATCATCGTCATCGGGTGGGGCGCAGGCCAAGGCCATAAAGCCCAATAGCAAGGCTACAGGCAATAAAAGTAGTTTGTGCTTATACATAAGCAATACCTCCAAGAATGGATAAAGATTAACCAACCCATACGGGCTAGTGCATAGAGCCCTATTGTGTTAGGGGGGGAATTGAGTCAAGGCCTATACAAGCTTTTTGTAAGTTTTTTGCATTTTTTTGTGTCTTAGTGTTGTTTTGTGTTGTAAGGTGGTTAAAAATCAATGCCAATCAAAAGCCTTGAGGGTGTTGGTTGGGGCTTTGTTTGGTATTTGTGGGTACTATAGCTAGTCGTAACCCACTACCAAGAGGGTAATGGATTGCTATCCGCTTGGTAGTGTTATAATTTCAGCTATGCGAGCCTAGTTTTTACAATCCACTACTTTATTTGCCCTTTTGGTGGGGCTTGGTACAACCAAACCATTGCGTTGACCTTTTAGCAAAAGTTTAGGCTAAGCTCTTGACTTTGTTTACACTTTAGGCTATATTGGGATAATGAATAATTTAGCCGAACACCATGACCAAGCCTTGATACAAGACCTAATCGAAAACCTACTAAAAGAAAATTTAGCTAAGGAAGTGCAGCGCCAACTAAAAGACCAATTGGCGCAGCAACTATTGCAAGCACCCGCCAAAGTCGAAAGGCCCAATTATGGGCCCGAACTACTAGAACGCATGGTGCGTGTGGAAGAAGAGCTTAAGCACCAAAGGGAGCTGCTGCAACAAAACCAAGAAGTGCTTAAAACCTTTATGCAGCAAATGGACAAGCGTTTTGAAGCTATGCAACAAAGCATTGATAAACGCTTTGAACAAGTGGATAAACGCTTTGAAGCTATGCAGCAAAACATGGACAAAAGATTTTTGATGTTGCAATGGTTTATAGGAACAGGCATTGGCCTAGTTATCGGTATCTTGGGCTTGCTTAAATTGATGTAAGCCCAAGTCTTGCTTGACTTTTTTGGAGTTTTGAGCGTTTTTGCCCTTAAGTTCAAGGACGGGTGAGTGTTTCTCAATTGAGAGCGCAAAAAGCGGTCGCGGTGTGGTTTGCACGGCGTTAGGGGGCTGTTTGCGATAAGGTAGCCCTTCGAGAAAATTTTATTTTACTCTTCTCCAGAGCCTCCCAAAGGCCTAGAATATAATTAGCGCCCAAAGCGCGATCATAGAGCCCATAACCAGCACGCCCTTTTTCGCCCCAAATCCTACGGCCATGATCTGGTCGTACATGCCCTTTAAATCCTATGTCGTGGTAGGCCTGCATGATTTCAAATATATCCAAAGAACCGCAACAGCTTAAATGGGCCGATTCATGAAACTGATTTTTGCTAAGGTGCTTGAGATTGCGCACATGCCCAAAGTGAATACGGTTACCAAAACGATGGATAAGGTCTGGAATATATTGTTGTTGGTTAGCTCCTAGAGAACCAGCACATAAAGTTAAGCCATTACGGACGGAATCATAGAGACGCAAGAAACGAGCCAAATTATTGCTGCCGGTAATAATACGCGGCAGACCAAAGATTGGCCACGGCGGATCATCTGGATGAATCGCCATGTTGATCTCAACCTCTTCACAAATAGGAATTACTGCCTTTAAGAAATATTCGATATTTTGCCATAGTCCTTCTTCTCCCAACTCGGCGTACCGATCGAAAAGGGAACGCAATTCTCCCAGACGCTGAGTTTCCCAGCCAGGCAATTCAATACCGTCAGACTCATTCTGGACTTTGCGGAACAATTCATCCGGGCTCATTTGATTCAATTGTTCCCCATCAAAAAACATGGTTTGCGAATTATCATCCAATAAATGAAATAGACTGGTTCGCGTCCAATCAAAAACTGGCATAAAATTATAACAGATGGTCTCTACCCCAACGGCCGACAAGCGGCGCACTGTATTTTGATAATTCTCTATATACTTATCACGCTGACCAGAGCCCAAAACCCCAAGTTTGATATCTTCATGAATATTGACACTCTCAATGACTTCCATCTTTAATCCGGCCTCAACGATCTGCTGTTTTAACGCAGCAATATCAGTTTCTGGCCAGGCCTCACCGACAGGTATATGAAATAAAGAAGGCACTACCGATTCCACCCCAGGAATCTGACGGATATATTCTAAAGATACGGGATCGTCTGCACCAAACCAACGGAAAGACATGCGCATATTCTATTCCTTTATTTTACACTTTTGTATTTTATAAGTATATAAACTAAAGCAGAGATTTGAGAGACAACAACAATCCTTGTTCGGACATCATTTGATAGTATTGCTGTACTTTTTGAATTAAGGCTTTATCGTTTGCCAGATTACCGAAACATGGGGCAAAAGAAAACAAAGCAATAGCTTCTTTACCGCGTGGAGCCTTTGTTACCAATTGTTGCAGAATTTCCGCGTTAGGGTCTTGTACTTCAATAATCGAGCTATCAAAGTTTTTACCACTAACATAGCGTAGCCAAGCCGCTAAAGCAAAAGGCATAAAACGCCAACTAGTCCCTTTGTCAGATGATGCCACACGGTAACCATCAAGCCAACGTTGCGGAACTTTGAGCGAACCATCCATGGCAATCTGGTAACAACGATGACGGATATTCGTATTACTGTAACGTTCCATTAATTCTTTGGCATAACCCGGTAAGTCTAACCCCATTTTGGCGTTGGCACTCAAACGCAAGCTAGGCAATTGTTCTTCAATAATAAAACTATAACAAGCTTGTTGCAAAATATCTTCCTGCATGCATTCATAAACATATTCTTTGCCTGCAAGATAACCACAATAGGCTAGAAAGCTGTGCGAACCATTGAGCATACGGAGCTTCATTTCTTCGTAAAGGGAAACCTCTTCTTCATTGCGTACGATAATTACGCCACTAGCTTGCTCCCAACAAGGACGACCTGCGGGAAAGCTATCTTCAATCACCCATTGAGTGAATTTTTCCGTAGACAAGGCAATTCGATCGTACTTACCAGCTAATTGGGAAATCTGCTCTTGTGCTTGCCCGGTAATTGCTGGGGTGATACGATCCACCATAGTACAAGGAAAACAACAATTTTTTTCCATCCAATGAACCAAACCAGAAAATGGACTGTGTTTTTGTTCCAATAGCTCCATAAAGCGCCGCAAGACACATTGCAAAACACGGCTATTGTGCGCGATATTATCACAAGACATTAAAGCCAGACCCGCCTTTGCATTTTTTTGACGGTGGGCTAAACCCAATGCCAAAAATCCCAACATGGTTCTGGGGACAATGCCTATATCTGGCAAGTGAATCAAATCATACTGGATGTCCGGATGTTGTTCATCTAGCTGGTGAGTTGCTGCTTGGGCATAATAACCTTTTTCGGTTACAGTCATGCTAACAATCGCTGCTTGGGCCAATTCTGCCACAACCGCAGCAACACCATCACGCATAGCATCGACACCGCGCACAATGCTACCAACCTCGCTGACTTTGCTACTTTGTGCATCTTGAATAGCCAATAAATACCGATAATTTTGTTGTTCCAGTTGTTCCATTATTTTGATATTGCCACGCAAAGAAATGGCACAAATACCCCAGTCGCCCATTTGAGCTTGCAGTAACTCATGGCAAGCCCAAGCCATATGAGCCCGGGAAAAAGCACCCAAGCCGATATGGGCAATCTTTGGTTGAACCTGCTGAAATTGGTAATTAGCTTCCATATAAGACATAAAGAGTAACTCGCTCCTATAAAAGAGAATTTCTGAAAAGATAATTTTTGCAATTGTGGTAACAAATGTCTTGAATAATTTTACCTAAGCATTCTTGTTCTTGAGGGCTATGAAACGGATATTCGCCATTTTCTACCCAATGACCGATTAAGTTACAAAGGATACGGCGAAAATATTCATGGCGGGGATAAGACAAAAAACTACGCGAGTCGGTTAGCATTCCTATAAAACGCGAAAGCAAACCAAAATTGGCTAGATTGCGCATTTGAGCTTCCATGCCATCACGCTGATCTTGAAACCACCAGGCAGAACCAAATTGCATTTTGCCAGGTTGTTTTCCTCCCTGAAAATTGCCAATCATTGTAGCCAATACATTATTATCCTTAGAATTTAGATTATACAAAATAGTTTTAGGTAACGACTCGCGTTGTTCCAAGAAATCAAGAAAGCGGGATAGAGGATAAGCTATCGGCCTATCTCCCATCGAATCAAAGCCACTATCCGGGCCAAGTAAAGTAAGCATACGGCGATTATTATTCCGTTGGGCGCCAATATGTAACTGCATTACCCAGTCGCGCATCGCATATTCTTGACCTAAAAAACACCATAAAGCCGTTTTGTATTGGGCTATTTCCAACGGACTTAATTCTTTGTTCTGTAGACGCTTTTCTAAAATGTGTTGTACTTCTGTATCGCTGGCCTCTTCGTAGTAAATATTATCCATTCCATGGTCGCTGAGGCAACATTCATTTTCTGCAAAATAAACAATGCGGCTGACCAAAGCTTCTTTTAGTTTTGTTAGCGAGTCTATTTTATAGCCTACTATCACAGCCAGTTGTTTTAGCCAACCGCAAAAACTTTGGTGCTCGATATTCACAGCCTTATCTGGGCGAAATGTAGGCAGCACCCGACACATTATTTCCGCGCTGTTGTGAATATTTTGATGATAAGATAAGTTATCACACGGATCATCTGTAGTACCAATCAATTCGACTTTGCTTTTTGTTATGAAATCACGCGGGCAAAAACCTTTATTGGCAAGTTGCTCATTGCATTTTTGCCAGATTTCTTCAGCAGAATCCACATTTAACGTTTGATGAATATGAAAATAGCGCTGCAATTCTAGGTGTGTCCAATGGTAAAGCGGATTACCAAGACAATACGGTATCGTCTCTGCCCAGGCTTGGAACTTTTCACGATCGCTGGCATTGCCGGTAATCTTTTCTTCTGGAATACCGTTGCTACGCATGGCTCGCCATTTGTAATGGTCGGCGCTTAACCAAACTTGAGTAATATTTTCATAGGGCTGGTTCTCCCATATTTCCTTAGGCGCCAGGTGGGAATGATAATCAATGATGGGCAGCGCCTCTGCGTATTTGTGATAGAGAAACTGGGCAGACTCTGTATCCAGTAGGAAGTTATTATCCATAAAAGATTTGCGCGACATCAAAACTCCTTTATATTAAACCAGCAAGTTTGGGCAAAGCCAAAGATAGTTGTGGAACAAAAGTTACTAAAAGTAAAGATAAAAATAAAATTACATAAAATGGGAGGATTTTTTTCAATATGAGCTTAACAGGTATACCAGAAATACTAGAGCCCACAAATAAAAGAGTTCCTACTGGAGGTGTTAAAATCCCTATACACAGATTGTAAGTCATAATGATACCCAAATGCACCGGATGTATGCCGATCTCGTTAGCAATAGGCGAAAAAATGGGAGTAAAAATCAATATAGCGGGGCTCATATCCAGAAATGTCCCAACAAAAAGCAAAATTAAGTTTATAAAAAATAATATCAAATATTTGTTGCTCGACAGAGATAGCATATAATTTGCAATAGTTTCAGGAGCTTGGGTATAAGCTAATACCCAGCCCATAATATTGGAAGCCGCAATAATAAATAATATAATTCCGGAAACTATAGCAGAATCTTTTAATATGACAAAATATCCTTTTATATTGATTTTGCGGTATACCATCGACAATAAGAACGCATAAAGTACGGCAATTCCAGCTGCCTCTGTGGCTGTAAATATTCCACCAAGTATACCAAAAATAATAATTACAATAAGCATTAAGCTCGGTAAACTATCCAGAATGATCTTCAGCCAATTTTTTAACTCATCGTTTGTATTGGAATTACTTATAATATTTTGATTACTATAATATCCTCCGGTCAGTGCAATTAACAACATAACGCCTAAACCCATAACAATACCAGGTAAATAGCCTCCTAGAAAAAGAGCTATGACAGACGCTTGCCCTGAAACAACGGAATACAAGATTAAAGTATTACTAGGAGGGATTAACAAACCAGCAGGGGCAGAAGCTATGTTTACGCAGGCTGCAAATGATGGCTCATAACCTTTTTGCTTGGTATAGGGTTCTATAATGCTGCCCACCCCAACAGCTGCTGCCGTTGCACTACCACTAACTGCCCCAAATAACATATTCGCAATAACATTAGTATGTAGTATGGAGTGGGGCATCTTTTGCCCCAACAATGTGGATAAAGAAATCAATTTTCGAGCTATACCGCCTTGATTGAGAATATTCCCAGCTAGAATAAATAAAGGAATTGCAATCAGACTGAAACGATCGACTCCGCCTAAAATTTTTTGGGCTGCTACCAATACGGCTTGCTCAAAAGGTAATACTGTAAGCATTACAATAAATGATGCTAAAGCAATAGAAGAGACAACCGGGACACCCAATAAAAGAAGTACTATAAAAGATAATAACAAAATCCACATAACGACTATTTTTGCATTATTATTCGATACATTTGAAATATAGACCAAATGGCAATAACTACACCAGACACCGGCATAATTGCATAAATATAAAACATAGAAACATTAAAAGAAGAAGAAAGCTGGCTGGCTTGTGTTATGGCCAGCTTAGCCCCTCCATAAACGAGTAAAAATATTGCAAACACTAAAATAATAGCTACTTGAAATACTTGCATAATTTTCAGCCAAAACTTGCGTGCATCCCGCCCTGGTCGAATATTCTGTTCCAAGCAGGTACTGTTTGCTCTCAAATTCTTATTTTCAATGAAATCTAGTGAGATATGCCGGCGGATAACAAAGCAATAAGAACCAGCAAGAAAAGTCAGAAAGACAAGTGCAAAGCGAATTAATTCTTCAGAATATTTACTTGGCACCGCTAAAATGTATCTGGAAAATATTTGCCAAATAACCCCCATAAATAAAACAACCAAAGGAATTACAGAAAATGTTTGTAAAATAAAAGAACTAATCTTTTTGTAATCCATAAAATTTCCTCTAAGACTTTTGTGCTGAAGGCTAATAGGCAAATTTACTATATAGCATAATTTTTGATTCCAGAACAAACCGATCGAATCATTATTTCTAGCGCGCTTGGTCTATCCACTTTAACAATTTAACAACAGTAGGGTCCGATTTTTTACGCTCTGCTATCATACTTTGAACTTTGTCTTGATAGGGAGCCTTATTAGGGTAGATAAAATTAGAACCTGTAGCTTTAGCTTTCATAATCGCTTCTTCTTGCTGCTTATCCCAGTCCGCCAGAGCCTTATTTTGCGCTTCTAAAGCTGCGCGAGAAATAATTTGCTGTTGTTCGGGAGCCAAGGAATCCCATTTTTTTGCATTCATCAAAAGAAAGTCGGGTATACTTTGGTGCTCATCGAAAATATAATATTTGGCCACTTCGTAATGACGTGCCGAAATATAGGAACTGGGATTATTTTCTGCACCATCTAATACACCCTGTTGTAAAGCGGAATAGACCTCTCCAAAAGCCATAGGAGTCGGAACTGCCCCAATCGCTTCCACCATTTTTATTGCAACATTACTGGGTTGAACTCGGATTTTTAACCCAGATAAATCATCAATTGTTTTCACTGGCTTTGTCGTATAAAAGCTACGTGTCCCGCCATATAGGTATAAAACTCCGTGTAAACCTAATTTCTCGGGTACAGTAGTTTGAAACATTTTGCCCATAGGGCCATTCATCGCTTGGATAAAATGCTCTTTACTGTCAAAAATGTAAGGCAAACCAAACACGGAATACTCGGAAGAAAAGTTTTCAAGAAATGCGCCACCAGAGTGCACAAAATCTATAGTTCCTGCCTGTGCTTGCTCTAGCAATTCTTTGGTGGTTCCAAGAGTCCCATTCGGATAAATGGTGATCTTTATCTTTCTATCACTATACTCCATGACTTTTTCAGCAAAGTATCGATATATTATATTTCCGGTATGTTCTGTTGATAGCGCATTTGCAAGTTTAAGAGAGACCGTACTACCTCCCGAACTATTTCCTCTTGCCAATAAATTGGCTGTACTGAAGATCAGTAATGCTATTATTAGACCAGATATGAAAGATTTTCTCATTTTCGACTCCTCACTAGGGTTTTTTATTTTGATATAGACTAAATATTTTGATTATTTTGTCTAGATAATAAATCTAAAAAGGCTCTTAAAATTTATGCAAGTTTCCTATAGACTGAATCAAAAATCTTTCTAAAGTCTAGATCCAATTTAAGCTTTATTAAACTTAAGGAATATTTGAATATGACAAAAATTTCTATAGTGTTGTGGTTTCTTCTCGTAATGATGGCTATGGCTTGTTCAAAACAGGAAAATTCTCAACAAGTTGAAACCGAAAAAATAAAAGAAGCGGAATACAAATGGGTATTTCAGTCTTCCGATCAGCCCGGAGATATAGCTTTTAAGATTGAAGAAAATTGGGCAGAAGCGATTAATGTTGCTTCCAATGAGCGCATTAAAATTCGTATTGTCGGGGCGGGGGCTGTTGTTGAACATAATCAAACATTAGATGCAATCAAGACAAATGTAATACAAGGTCATTTGACCGATGGTTCTTATTTTAGTGGAAAGGACATAGCTTTTTCTTTGTTTGGTAATTTGATTGGTGCTTGGGAATCTCCTTGGGATTTGATTCGTTTTTTCTACTATGGTGGCGGTTTTGAAATAGCAAATGAATTGCTCAATTCTTATGATGCAGAGCTTTTAGGGGTAACCACCCCGGGCACGGAAGCGTTCGTATCCAAAATTCCTATCCGAGGATTGACAGACTTACAGGGGGTAAAATTACGAGCTCCCGAGGGTATGGTACAGGATTTATTTAAAGCGTTGGGAGCTTCTCCCGTAAATCTTCCCGGTTCAGAGGTTTATACTTCTCTGGAAAAGGGGGTAATCGATGCTGCAGATTACAGTATTTTTGCTCGTAATCAGGCTCAAGGTATGAATGATGTGGCTCCATTCCCGATCTATCCGGGTTGGCATTCTACTCCAGCAATAAATATTGCGATCAATAAGAATATCTATGATTCCTTATCAGAAGATTTGAAGATGATTCTTAAAGTTGCGACTGGGAATCTAGTTCGCGATTTTCTGATGGAACATAGTTATATGGATAACGGTGCTGTTCGGAAAGCCCGGGATAAAGGGGCAGCTATCATTTCCTGGAATACGGAAGATATTCGTATCGTTCGAGAAGCCGCTTCCAGGCTATGGCAAGACGCTGCCCAGAAATCTCCTATAGCCCAAAAATTCTATGAAAGAGCTCTCTCTTTCTTGAAAGAACAAGGTATGCTTCAATGAGTAAGATCAAGTCCTCTTGTACTTCTTGGTTACAGCACGCTAATCGTCTGATTGTCGCAATTGGTAACCAGTTGTCCTGGATTTATCTTTTTATCGTCCTCATTTCAATATACGAAGTGTTCATGCGCTATGCTTTTAATCGGCCGACGACTTGGGTACATGAAAGTAGCTTATACTTAGCTGGACTTGTAATGATCTATGGCGGTCTTTATGCCTTTGCCAAAGATAAACATATCGCAGTATCTGTCGTAACGGATTTATTGCCTGTCCAGATACGCGATATATTTCATTTCTTAGCAGATGTTGTTACTTTGCTGTATATTATATTGCTAACAATTTCTACAATTTTAATGGCAAAAGAAGCGATATTTGCCCCATCTGGGGCTATTCGACTAGAACGCTCTGGCTCCTCTTGGAACTCCGTTTTTCCAGGCATAGTAAAGATTTCAATGAGCTTATTCCTAATTATGTTCTTGTGTCTAGTAACAATCCATGTAGTTACTAAATGTCTCTTAATGGTAAAGTCAAAAAAAGTCCCAAATGCTGAATTTTAGCTCACTGGGCATTGCGCCAGTTACCATTTTAGTATTTGGCTCCATGCTCATTTTATTAGTAGCGCGTGTACCATTGGCCTTTCTTACAGGGATTATTTCCATTATTTTGACTATAGGCTGGTTTTCATTCGAGACTCTGCCGCTGGTCGCCAACAGGGTCTATGGTTTTATGAACAGCTATTCTCTGCTAGCGGTACCGATGTTTGTACTGATGGCAGCTCTTTTAGATCAGACCGGTACTGCCAAAGACTTGTATAATGCAATGTGGTTATTTACCCGCCGACTAAAAGGTGGGGTTGCTATTCAGACTGTAATTATTGGCGTTTTTCTGGCAGCTATTTCGGGCATTATTGGAGGCGAAACAGTTCTTCTTGGTCTTTTGGCGTTACCACAGATGTTACGTCTGGGCTATAATAAAAATCTTGCAATAGGTACTTGTGTTTCCAGTGGAGCATTAGGAACTATGGTTCCTCCAAGTATTGTGCTTATCATATATGGGCTTACTGCCTCGGTTTCCATTGGGGAACTATTTACGGCTGCATTTATTCCTGCATTTATTTTGGCTAGTATGTATATTATCTATATCATAATCTACGGAATAATACGGCCAGATGAAGTCCCTTCCCTGTCCCGAGAGGAAATTGAAAATAACCCGATTAACAGCGAGCAACGAATTCAGGCAATAAGGGATATCGTTCTGCCTAGTTTTATCGCTGTTGCACTACTTGGCAGTATTTACCTTGGGATCGCTTCGGTAACGGAAGCTGCAAGTGTAGGTGTTGTTGCCGTGATTTTAGTGGCCGTTTATCGTAAAGAATTTAGGCTACCAATTCTTAAAAATTCATTGCAAACGACCATGCAAACCTGCGGTATGATTATGTGGATTGGTATTGGTGCTTATATTCTTGTTGGTGTTTATAACCTAGTTGGGGGAAATCAATTTATAGAATCCATGATTTTGGATCTTGGTTGGCCTTCCATTGCCATTATTATCGTAATGATGTGCATATTGATATTTTTGGGAATGTTTATGGACTGGATTGGTATTGCTATGCTAACAGTACCGATTTTTGTACCGATTATTCAAACTTTAGGTTATGATCCTGTATGGTTTGGTATTTTATTCTGCGTTAATATGCAAATTTCATTTCTCTCGCCACCTTTTGGACCAGGGGCTTTTTACTTGCACAGCGTAGCCCCAGAGGGAATTACATTAGTGGATATTTTTCGTTCTGTACTCCCTTATATTTTAATGCAAATTTTAGTATTGGGCCTTTTAATTTTGTTTCCTCAGATCGCTTTGTTTATGCCCAATATACTTTCGTAAAGAGCTTCTTGTTTTTAATTTACCTAGGTAAGGATTGAACAAGATATAAGTCTTCAAATAAAATTTTCGCCCGCATTTTTCTGAAACTTTAGAATTTGCAAAGTTTTTAGAATAGGAAACTGTTATGAAAATTACCAAGATTTCTACATACTTGGTTGCCCCTCGCTGGTGCTTCTTAAAAATTGAAACCGATGCAGGGATTAGTGGTTGGGGGGAACCGGTACTAGAAGGCAAAGCGGCCACGGTAGCAATGGCCGTCCGAGAAATGGAAAATCAATTGCTAGGCCGTAACCCCTTACAAACAGAACGGCTCTGGCAAGAATTATATCGCGGCCAATTCTACCGTGGCGGAGGTGTTCATATGAGTGCTATCGCCGGTATTGATCAAGCTTTATGGGATATAAAAGGCAAATATTACCAAGCGCCAATTCATGACCTATTGGGAGGGGCATGTCGGGACAAAGTCCGTATGTATAGCTGGATTGGAGGAGATTTGCCTCTTTCTCCTAAAGAAACCGCACAGCAGGCGTTAAAGGCAAAACAAGCTGGATTTTCGGCGGTAAAAATGAATGCCTGTGGGCCTTTGGCTTTTATTGATAACTGGCAAGCAGTACAAAAAATTCTTGCCCGTGTTGATGCAGTACGCCAAGCTGTAGGGGATTCATTTGATATTGCTGTAGATTTTCATGGCAGAGTTCATAAAGCAATGGCGAGAATTTTACTCAAAGAACTGGAAGTCTATCATTTACTGTTTGCTGAAGAACCGCTGCTTCCAGAACATCTACATGCTTTGGGTGAAGTGCACCACAATAGCTCTATTCCCATTGCCACGGGAGAGCGTTTATTTTCTCGCTATGATTTTCGTCCTTTGTTGGAGGCCGGACATATCAATATTGTGCAGCCGGATATTTCCCATGCCGGAGGAATTAGCGAATGTCTACGCATTGCACAGATGGCAGAAGCTTATGATGTTCAGCTAGCTTTACATTGCCCTCTGGGTCCCTTGGCTCTTATGGCAGCAGTTCAGGTCGATGCAGTGGCGTATAATACTTTAATTCAAGAACAAAGTATGGGCATCCATTATAATAAAGATGGTGGGGGCGAAGTCTTAGAGTATGTTTGCAATCCTGAAGTTCTTGCTATTCAGAAAGGTTTTTTAACAGTGCCTCAATTGCCAGGTTTAGGCTTGGAGATAAATGAAGAACTGGTAGAACAACGTTCTCAGCAAGGCCATAACTGGGATAATCCCATTTGGTATTATCCCGATGGTAGCATTGCAGAATGGTAAAGATAGTACCGTTAGCAGAAACTTCCTTTATTATAACAGAATGTACAAACAAGGGTTACTGTAACGGCGCAAACGGCGCAAGCAAAATCAAACGACTTGCGTGCAAATTTACTTACTTTTTAGCTTGGTTGTTTTGGCCTTGCTATTTTGTGCATACCAAGGCTATAATTGATAAAAGCAGCCTTGATAAAAAAATTTACCAAGGCTGAAACAACCAAGCATTGCTTACAGCAATAACAAAACCCTACTCAACAACTCCTGCAACTTTAATAGCATTGGTTGAGTCTGCTGAACCACCAATTACAAATCCTGCTGCTACTTCAAGGTTGTATTCACCATTATTATCACGAAAACCATTCTTAACCAGTATCTTATTGGCTTCCGCTTTTACATTACCGCTTAAAGTAATCGTTAAGCTGTATCTATTTACCTCAGTACCTTCGGCTCTGTTTTCACCTGCGGTTGCGTGCTGGGGTAATGTGTATCTAGTACCATCACCGGATACAAGCGTCAATTTGCTAAAGTCCCACTCTGCAACTGTTGGCGGTAAATTGTTACCGATAATCCGTAACAAGCCGTGATTAGCAAAGTAGCGTACGGAGTTGATTCTGATTACATGCCCACTAACGGTAATAGGGTTATTGCTTGTGTCTGCTGCGCTACCACCTGCAAATCCTGCTGCTGCTTCCAGGTTGTATGCACCATTATCATCACTTTCACCATTATTAACCAATATCTTCTCGGCTTTCTGGTATTCAGTACCCCTTAAAGTAATCGTTAAGCTTGTTGCACTTGCTGCAGAACCTTTGGCAAAGTGTCTAGTTGAAGCTGGGTCGTGCGGTAATAATGGTTGACTCTTATCACCATTACCTGCGACAAACCTCAATTTGCTAAAGTCCCAGCCTGTAACTGCTTTTGGTAAATTAGTACCTGTAATCACTAACGCGCCTGTAGCAACATTGTAGGTTGCACCGGTAATTGCGGGTGGGTGTCCACTAACGGCCAAGGCTTTGGCTGTATTTAAACCCGCCCAAGTACCAGTGCTAGTAAGCAACCCATCTTTTAGACCATTGCTATCCATACCTGTCTTGCCATTCAGAGTAGTTTTATGTCGATCGGTAAGGTAAAGCCAAAGTGCTGTGCCATCGCTTTTAATACGGTACTTACCTTCTGCAAGACCACGACTATCTGGCCCAGTGGGTTTAGCATCTGCAATATAGGGATTTAAGGCTAGGTCATATACTTTGATGGTTTGGATTTGGGCTTGGGTCGCACTACCTAAGTGAGTACCTGTAATCTCTAACACGCCTGTATTAACATTGTAGCTTGCACGGGTAATTGCGGGGTTACCACTAACGGTTAAGTCTTTGGCTGTATCTAAACCCGCCCAAGTACCAGTGCTAGTAAGCAACCCATCTTTTAGACCATTGCTATCCATACCTGTCTTGCCATTCAGAGTAGTTTTATGTCGATCGGTAAGGTAAAGCCAAAGTGCTGTGCCATCGCTTTTAATACGGTACTTACCTTCTGCAAGACCACGACTATCTGGCCCAGTGGGTTTAGCATCTGCAATATAGGGATTTAAGGCTAGGTCATATACTTTGATGGTTTGGATTTGGGCTTGGGTCGCACTACCTAAGTGAGTACCTGTAATCTCTAACACGCCTGTATTAACATTGTAGCTTGCACCGGTAATTGCGGGGTTACCACTAACGGTTAAGTCTTTGGCTGTATCTAAACCCGCCCAAGCACCAGTACCAACGCTAATCTTACCGACTTTTCTACCATCCTTATTCATACCTGTCTTGCCATTCAGAGTAGCTTTATGTCGATCGGTAAGGTAAAGCCAAATCGCTGTGCCATCTCTTTTAATGCGGTACTTACCTTTTGCAAGACTACGACTATCTGGCCCAGTCGGTTTAGGATCTGCAATATAGGGATTTAAGACTAGGTCATATACTTTGATGGTTTGGATTTGTGCTTGGGTCGCACTACCTAAGTGAGTACCTTGTACGGTTAACAGAGCCGTGCCAACATCGTACATGGCGTTATTGATAGTCGGCTTAGTCGGCCCAGAAGATGGCTTATCGTCATCGGGTGGTGCGCAGGCCAAGGCCATAAAGGCCAGTAGCAATGCTAATGGCAATAAAAGTAGTTTGAGCTTATACATAAGCAATACCTCCAAAAATGGGTAAAGATTAACCAACCCATAACATACTAGTGTATAGTGTAATATCGTGTTAGGGGGGAGGAAAGTCAAGGCCCATATAAGCTTTTTGTAAGCTTTTTGCAAGTTTTTGTGTGTTGGCACTTTTTTTGTGTCTTAGTGTTGTTTTTTAGTGTTGTAAGGTGGTTAAAAATCAATGCCAATCAAAAGGCTTGAGGGTATGCGATAGCAGGCGCAACGCCAACCATGCCAACCGTGCCAACCGTTGGGTGGTATGAATATATCGCAGTTGGGTTAATCGGTCCGCAATATATAGCCAGATATTGTGCAAGTCGTCTAAAATGTCAGCATTGACGCTGTGGGCTAAAGTTGAAAGCATGGACATACTGGCCCTATTTGAGGTCGTCCCAGTTTTGGCTTTTTACGATGTTGTTGGGTTTTAGGAAGTCTATGGCCTGCTTATTTTTATGGTTTTTAGTGCCTTGCTATGATACATCTCTCCGCCTTGGATCAAGGCCTTGATCCAAGGCGGAGTAAGGCATTACTCCAATGCGGAACAATACTTTATACCAATGCGGAAAGCTATATTGTAGCAAGACAGGCGATGACTTGTAGATTCGCATCGGCAAACCAATTGCCCAATTGCGTTTGTATGGCTATTTCGGTTTGTTGCTTTGGGCTTGTTGGTTTGGGGGGTGGGGGTGCTTGGTTGGCCTTTGGTTGTGAAGGCTTGGTGTTTCTAATTATTGGCTGGGCTATAATTAATTGGCTTCATTGAGCTGCAGCATGTACCATTCCAAAGCCCTGCCGTAGGGAACATTGCAACGCATTTTAGCTCCAATGATCCGCTCCAGCTCTTGGGGTTCTATGGCTCCTTTGGGGAACGGGCGCAGCACCGCCACATCTTCAGCCCGCAAATATTCCCCTGCCTTTATATCGCGTAGCATAAAGATAGAACGCCCAAAACGCCGAGAAGCCTGCTTTTTTTCTGTAAGGCGGTAGTCGACCTGCCCAAGTGCGGCCTCAGCAATGCGGACTTCTTGAATCAGCGTTGCCAGCTCGTCAGGTTCCAGCGAAAAACTAGAATCAGGCCCCCCTAAATCACGCGATAGCGTTACATGCTTTTCGATCAATTCTGCGCCCAAAGCCACCGCCATTATTGCCACCGCCCAACCCATACTGTGGTCGCTAAGCCCAACCCGGCAACCAAAAGTTGCTTTTAAATGGGGTAGCATAGCCAAATTAGCCTCCACTGGGGAAGCAGGGTAGGCCGAGGTGCATTGCAATAGCGTAATATCGCTATTGCCTTGTTGTTGGCAAGTATCCAACAAACGTTCTATATCTTGGAAGCTGGCAATACCGATTGAGGCGATAATGGGCTTGCCCGTAGAGGCAATGCGGCGCACCAGCTCCAGATGGCCAATCTCAAAGGAAGCGATTTTATAGCGGGGGGTGGCTAGCTGTTCCAGAAAATCGACCCCACGCAAGCAAAACGGTGTGGAAAAGATTTTCATACCAAGCTGGGCAGCTAGTTTGTAAAGAGGTTTATGCCAGGCCCAAGGCATGGCCGCTTCTTGATATAGGGAATAAAAGGAGCGCCCATCCCAAGGTGTAGCAGAGCTTGACGGGCTTGAAGAACGATCGCCTCCAATGATAAACGGCGGTTGGTCAAGGGGCAAAGTCAAACTTTGGGCATCATACGATTGCAACTTAACCGCATCGGCACCGGCCTGCGCTATAGCGCGCAAGGTTTGAAAAGCCAAGTCGAGATTTTGCTTGTGATTGGCCGACAGCTCGGCAACTATTTCCACTTTGTTTCTCTGTGCGTTTGCCTCACGCGTTTCCTTTAATTGTGGTGCATGTTTTTCACTGGCTGGTAGCTCCTCGGAATGTTGAAACGGTTCTACAATGTGATGATTGGCATTAGGTTCTGCTACCGCTTCTTGAGTTACTTGAGCTTCTTGAATCGGCCGCCTGTGCTGCCGCAAATTTTGGTAACCTTCCATAGTACTCCTCCTTTATTCCTTAATTACAGACTACAACAGATGTTAGCAAGACGAATGAAGCGAAGCTGTTTCGCGCTTGAGCTCGGCAAAGTCAGAAAACATAGGGTCTTGCAATAGCTTTTTGCTACTAGGCAAATAACGCTGGAAATTCAATACCTCTCCAACCGTTTCTTGCGGTAAAAAGCCCAGTTGACGTGCCAATTTTTGCATGGCAATATTTTGAATATAGCATTCCATAAAAACTTCCCGCAGTCCCAATTCACTTGCTCGAAGCATTGCGGCAAACAACAAAGCCCGCCCCATTTTAATATGGGGATAGTGATAGAAATTTTTATACAGGCCCAATAATGGCCGAGCCGCAATGCGCATATCCACATTGACAATCCCGATAATTGGGCGCAAAATTTTCAGATTGCCAACATCGACATCGGTTGGCGATTGTTCTGCTTTGAGCATGCGAATCGCATCGCAAAATAAGGCACAACAATCAAATTTGGGCTGGCGGCGTTGCAGCTCCCGCAGATAATCTTGGTGGGCCGCATAACTAATAAGACCGCGGTTGTGGGACATGGCAGAAACTTTTGGGTGGTTGCGCAAAATCAAGATGCGATCTTGCAAGTCTTCTGACAATTCTTTTAAGGGCAGTAAATGGGAATGCTGCCAAATACGCAGCGCCGTGGCTACTATAGGAAGGGGGCTTTTCGGTGCTTTATCCCCCAAACTTTTACTCGAATTGTTTTGTTTGCGGATTTTATTCATGAGAGCAACTCCAGCAGTTTATTGAAAGCCTATTTTTTGTAAAATTCGATGTATGGCAAGGCCATCGCCCAGATATGGTGATGAAATTTTTGCCAGACTATCGGGGTTTGTCTTGGTTTGCAAAGCGCGGGCCCAAATTTCTAAAGTTCCCAAAGTTTCAGCCGTTACATTTTTTGTTAGGGCTAATGCGTTCCGTAAATCGATATAGGGTAGCGCGTACTGCTTTAGCAATGGCAATTGATTTTCCGCAGTGAGCAAGGCTGAACCGACAAACGGACGGCATACGGCTAAAGCCTCTAAAAAGCTTTGGCTAGCTGCACAAAAAATTGCTTGGGCCCTCGCATATAAAATATTTAGTTCACCAGCGTTTAAATTGGCAAAAAATGCTACTCGGGTTTTGCCAGCTTCTCTGTATTGCCGCTTTGGGTTGTGCTGTGGTGAAAGCAATACCACTAATTTTTTTGTCTGCACTTGTTGTAACAGTCCTGCCACGGCTAAATCGAGCTGCTCCGATGAAAAGGCACTGCCGGGAACCAGTAAGTAATACGCTTGCATGGCACAAATCTGCTGGCAATTTCCTAGAATATTTCTTGTTTTTGGTGAATAGTTTTGAAAATAATTCCGACAAAATTCTGGCTGCAATATCTGATACTCCAAACCAGATAAATAGCGTGTTTGCTTTACGTTAGACTGTAAAGTTGCTTGCAAGACAAAAAACTCTTTTGGATAAGCATGGGTGCCGGTTGGAGGGAAGCGGTCAAAATCATCTAAAGCCAAGTAGCGGCAAGCGGGAAAATCTCGGACACAAAATTGATAAAAGGCTAATGGCAATTGGTAAGAATCAATTACAAGTAAGTCAATTTTTGGTTCTTGTTTTTGGCAAAATGCCAATGCCGGGCCCGGTAGCTGCGACAAACTGGATAGATTCTGCAATTGTGCCAAGCTCAAACAATGGAGAAAGTGCCATGATTTTGCCTCTACCAAAGATGTTTCCAAAGATTTTTTGGAAATACTCAATTCCAGTAGACGCACATTCCAGCCCAAAATTTTTAAATGGGCAGCAAAGGCTCGGCAGCGGAACAAATGCCCTTGGCCTATATTCGTGCTTATCGCACTTTCGGCCCAGCCAGAATCACAAAGCAATAACGCTTGTTTCACAACCGCCTCCCAATTTATTTTGATCTAGCTTGTTATTCTGTTTTTGAGCCTGCTAGGGCAAGAATTGAGTCAATCACCCGCTGTTGTTCTTTGCGTTTCAGGCTTGGATAAAGCGGTAAAGATAAGGCTGCACGATAATAATTTTGGCTATTTTCTAAGGCCGTCATATCATAGCCCAGCTTGCGGTAAAACGGCTGCATCGGCACGGGGATATAATGTACTTGGGTGCCAATTCCCTTAGCGCAGAGCTCATACATAACAGCATTGCGGCTGCGACCTAAAAATGGGAAGTCTATTTGTACTACATACAAATGCGGGCAAGTATAGTCGCTGATTCTTGGCGTTTTTAGCCAAACTAATTTTTGAAAAGCTTGGTTGTAATGGTAAACCAATTCTCGGCGTTTCGTTACAAAATGGTCTAATCGGCGCAACTGCTGGCAGCCTAGCGCGGCGTGAATATCGCTAAGCCGAGCGTTATGCCCCAAGCTGTGCATTTCGTAGTACCACAATGGTGGCTCTTCGGCTTTTGCTAAATCCATATTGCTGCAATTCTCGCGGGTGTTTTGCCATTGTGTTGGGTCGCGGCTAATGCCGTGGCTGCGTAGCTGTAATAGTAATTGATAAAGCTCTGGATCGCGGCAAGTGATTGCGCCACCTTCAGCGGTTGTTACCGTTTTAACGGGGTGGAAGGAAAAGCAACAAACATCGCTGTATGCGCATGAACCTACTTTTTGACCGTCCGCATAACGGGAACCCATTGCGTGGGCTGCATCTTCGATAATAGGCAGCCGCAGAATAGCTGCAGCTTGCTTAGTTTGCTGCTTAGTTTTTTCCTTAGTACTTTGTTCCAGACTTTTCTCTAAGCAGGCATATTTTTTAGCTAGTTGCCACAGCTTTACCATGTCCACTGGCTCGCCGGCAAAGTGCACCGGCAGGAGCAGCTGAATTGCCCCACCACTGCAATTACCGTTGTCATGATGCTCATGATTATGGCCGTTGTATTTGTGCAATAACCATTCTAGTTCATCGAGATTAAGGTTGTAAGTATTCGGTGAAATATCGCAAAATAGCGGGCGGAATTGGTTGTACAGCAAGGCATTGCTACTAGCCAAAAAAGTGTTAGGGGTGGTTAGGGCTAGGGCTTGCTCTTGGAGTTTGCCTAGCAATTTTATGGATCGCACGGCTAAGTCCAATGCCACTGTTCCGTTGGCCACCGCCACAGCATAGGGAGCTTCGGTTGTTTCCTTTAGAGCTTGTTCAAAATCTTGGACGCACGGGCCTTGGGTTAAATAAGTGCTTTTCAAAACATGGCGCACAGCTCGGTATTCTGGGCTGGCCAAAAACTGCCGGCCATAGGGAAGAAAAGCTTTAGATTTCTTAGATCCGAACATTGGTATCTATACTTGCTAGCTAATCATTTTCTATCAGATCTGCATCGGCTATCATGGCTAAACGCTCTCGAATTTGATATACAGAAAGCCATTGGCTATTGCGTTCGGACGAATAGCAAAAACCTTCAGCTACTTTGGTACCGTGAATTTTACGCGGCGTGCTCCACCAATTGTGCGCTGGGTACACAACATAATTTTTATCACATTCATAAGTATAGGGAGCATCATCTTCGGTAATCATGACCTCGTGTAATTTTTCGCCTTCGCGAATGCCGACAATTTTGATACTGCCCCCTTGGTTTTTAGGGCTCATCGCTTCGGCTAAGTCTGTCATTTTCAATGAAGGGATTTTAGCGATATACGTTTCACCGCCTTCTGCTTGGGCTAAGGCCTCTAGTACCAACTCAACTGCTTCTTCAATAGAAATCCAAAAACGTGTCATACGAGTATCGGTAATAGGCAGGCATTTTTGGCCTTCGGTAAGCAGTTTGCTAAACAGTGGCAAGACAGAACCCCGGCTGCCAAAAACGTTACCGTAGCGCACCACGGCAAAACGTGTAGAGCGGACTGCTCCAACATAAGAATTAGCCGCAATGAATAGGCGGTCAGAAACCATTTTTGTTGCTCCATATAGGTTTACTGGATTAACCGCTTTGTCGGTAGATAACGCTACTACTTTCTCAATGCCTTGGTCGAGAGCCGCTTCAATTACATTTTGAGCCCCGTGAATATTGTTTTTAACGGCTTCGCAGGGGTTGTATTCGCAGGCGGGCACTTGTTTCATCGCGGCGGCGTGCACAATGTAATCGACCCCACTTTCAAGAGCGCGAGCTAAACGTTCTTTGTCTCGAACATCGCCAATAAAAAAGCGCAATTTGTCAAAATGTTGGGGCATTTCGCTGCGGAAATGCTGACTCATGTGGAACTGTTTGTATTCGTCCCGAGAGTAAATAACGATTTTTGCTGGGTTGTAGCCGTTGAGAATATACTTGGCAAAAAATTTGCCGAAAGTTCCCGTTCCTCCGGTGAGCAATATGGTTTTCTCATCCAACATTTGAGCTTTCCTCGTTGTATAAAAAATAAGCCCCACCGAAATAAACGATGGGACAAAATAGAAGTGCACTAAGGCGATGGGCCTGACAAGATTTGAACTTGTGACCTCACGGTTATCAGCCGTGCGCTCTAACCACTGAGCTACAGGCCCTAGATTCTGACAAAAGGATAAGGATTTTATATATGTTGTCAAGTATTAACGCATTTTATTTGAAAATGAATTTTAAGATTTTATCTTCTACCATCAAAGAGATTTCCCAATAGTTATCCACAAAAAAGTCAAGCAAGGCTTGGGCTTACATCAATTTAAGCAAGCCCAAGATACCGATAACTAGGCCAATGCCTGTTCCTATAAACCATTGCAACATCAAAAACCTTTTATCCACTTGTTCAAAGTGCTTGTCGATACTTTGTTGCATAGCTTCAAAGCGCTTGTCGATACTTTGTTGCATACCTTCAAAACGCTTGTCGACTTGCTCAAAGCGCTTGTCCATTTGCTGCATAAAGGTTTTAAGCACTTCTTGGTTTTGTTGCAGCAGCTCTCTTTGGTGCTTGAGCTCTTCTTCCACACGCACCATGCGTTCCAGTAGTTCGGGCCCATAATTGGGCCTTTCGACTTTGGCGGGTGCTGGCAATGGTTGCTGCGCCAATTGGTCTTGTAGTTGGCGCTGCACTTCCTTAGCTAAATTTTCTTTTAATAGGTTTTCGATTAGGTCTTGTATCAAGGCTTGGTCATGGTGTTCGGCTAAATTATTCATTAGCCCAATATAGCCTAAAGTGTAAACAAAGTAAAGAGCTTAGCCGAAACTTTTGCTAAAAAGTCAACGCAATGGTTTGGTTGTACCAAGCCCAAAACAAAAGGGCAAATAAAGTAGTGGATTGTAAAAACTAGGCTTGCATAGCTGAAATTATAACACTACCAAGCGGGTAGTACCCACAAACCAAGCTAGTCGTAACCCACTACCAAGAGGGTAGTGGAATATTAGCCATAGTTGCCTAACAAAAAGGTAAGCAAAGCTTGGTCTAAAGCCCAAACCTTGCTTACCCACTAAGCCTATTCTCTAAGAGCTAACAATAGGCCAACCAAGCGTTGCTTATAGCAACAACCAAAACCCTACTCAACAACTCCTGTAACTTCAATACTAGTTGTTGGGTCTGCTGAACCACCAATTACAAATCCTGCTGCTACTTCCAGGTTGTATGCACCATTATCATCACTTTCACCATTCTTAACCAATATCTCATCGGCTTTGGTTTTTACACTACCGCTTAAAGTAATATATAAGATGCTTCTAGTTGGATTAGAACCTGTGGCTGTGTTTTCACCTACAGTTGAGTGCCGGGGTAATGTGTATTTCTTCTTACCATCACCGGATACAAGCGTCAATTTGCTAAAGTCCCACTCTGCAACTGTTGTCGGTAAATTGTAACCAGAAATCAATAATATGCCTCTATTAGCAAAGTAGTATGCGTCATCGATTCTGACTACATGCCCACTAACGGTAATAGGGTTATTGCTTGTGTCTGCTGCGCTACCACCTGCAAATCCTGCTGCTGCTTCCAGGTTGTATGCACCATTAGCATCACGAACACCATTCTTAACCAATATATTCCTGGCTTTCGTGTATTCACTACCCTTTAAAGTAATCGTTAAGCTTGTTGCACTTGCTGCAGAACCTGTGGCTCTGTTTCTACCGGTTGGTCTGTGCCGTAATAATGGTTGACTCTTACGACCATTACCTGCGACAAGCCTCAATTTGCTAAAGTCCCAGCCTGTAACTGCTTTTGGTAAATTAGTACCTGTAATCACTAACACACTTGTAGCAACATTGTAGCTTGCACTAGTAATTGTGGGTGGATTTCCACTAACGGCCAAGGCTTTGGCTGTATTTAAACCTGCCCAAGCACCAGTGCCAACGCTAAGTAACCCATCTTTTAGACCATTGCTATCCATACCGGGCTTGCCATTCAGAGCATCTTTATCGGTATCGGTAAGTTTCAGCCAAAGCGCTGTGCCATCTCTTTTAATACGGTACTTACCTTTTGCAAGACTGCGACTATCTGGCCCAGTGGCATCCTCATCTGCAGTATAGGAATTTAAGGCTAGGCCAGCTACCGTGATGGTTTGGATTTGTGCTTGGGTCGCACTACCTAAGTGAGTACCTTGTACGGTTAACAGCGCCGTGCCAACATGGTAGCTTGCACGGGTAATTGTGGGGTTTCCACTAACGGCCAAGGCTTTGGCTGTATTTAAACCCGCCCAAGTACCAGTGCCAACGCTAAGCAACCCATCTTTTAGACCATTGCTATCCATACCGGGCTTGCCATTCAGAGCATCTTTATCGGTATCGGTAAGTTTCAGCCAAAGCGCTGTGCCATCTCTTTTAATACGGTACTTACCTTTTGCAAGACTGCGACTATCTGGCCCAGTGGCATCCTCATCTGCAGTATAGGAATTTAAGGCTAGGCCAGCTACCGTGATGGTTTGGATTTGTGCTTGGGTCGCACTACCTAAGTGAGTACCTTGTACGGTTAACAGCGCCGTGCCAACATGGTAGCTTGCACGGGTAATTGCGGCTTTAGGCGACTCTTCTTCAGCTTGTTCGACTTGTTCAGCTTGTTCAGCTTGTTCAGTTTGCTTAGATGGCTGATTGTCATCGGATACTTTAGACTGCTTATTTTCGGGTACATTACTAACGTCCAAGTCTTTAGGTGTATTTAAACCCGCCCAAGTACCAGAGCTAGTAAGCAACCCTTTTTTTAGACCATCGCTACCCACCTTGGCCTCAAGAACAGCTTTATGTTGCTCGGTAAGTTTCAGCCAAAGCGCTGTGCCATCGCTTTTAATACGGTACTTACCTTTTGCAAGATCGCTACTATCTGGCCCAGTGGCTGGGTCATCTGCAGTATAGGAACTTAAGGCTACGCCATCTACTACAATGGTTTGGATTTGCGCTTCTGTAGGACTTAAGTTAGAACCTTGTACGGTTAACAGAGCCGTAGCAAAGTCGTAGATGGCGTTATTGATAGTCGGCTTAGACGGCGCAGAAGATCGATCATCGTCATCGGGCGGGGCGCAGGCCAAGGCCATAAAGGCCAGTAGCCAGGCTAATGGCAATAAAAATAGTTTGAGCTTATACATAAGCAATACCTCCAAAAATGGCTTGAGATTGACAAAACCCATACGGGCTATTGTACAGTGCCCCATTTTGCTAGGGGGGGTGTTGCGTCAAGGCCCATACAAGCTTTTTGTAAGTTTTTTTGTGCTTTTTTTATGTTTGGGGTACTTTTTTTGTGTCTTATTTGTTTTTTAGTGTTGGTTGGTGGTTAAAAATCCATGCCAATCCATTTGCATTTAATATTATTGTAATCTATAAACCATCAAAGCAACCAATCCATAGCTATAGACGCAGCAAGTCGATAACTATGGACCGACCTAGTCCATAATTGTTACTTTTCAAAAGTACATATTTATGGCATGGTTTGGTTTTTATTATGAAAGTTTGGGGGGTAGTGGCTTTTTGATAAAGAGCCTGTTAAAGGAGTCTAGTTTATCAAAAATCTAAAAAACCTTACAAGGGCCTTGAGGCAGTTCCCCCACACAATAGGGCTACATACCGCAGCCTGTAGGGGGTTGCCAGCATTTTCTCTTATGGAGGTTATTCTTATGCATAAAAAAATTATTTTTAATGCCAATGGCCTGGCTATTGAGCTTCGAGACGTGATAACTAGGGATTTTTTTGGACAGTGGCATCAGTGAATTTTATAGATTCAGTGGTATGTCTTACTGGAGATGCCAACGATGTTTGTCCATTCTATTTTTGGCAAGGGCAGCGTATAGATTAGCGCCGTAGATTGGCATGGCTGATAAAGATACCCGTAACTTCCTGGAATCTAAATCTTATAAAAGGCTGTGATAACTGCCCCCATAGTACAGTAGAGGTTGCTTGTCTTGTGAAGCAAAATGTAAAACCCGACCCAGCAAGATTTGGTGATCTCCTCCTTCTATAATTTGCTCTAAGCTGCAGTCCAAAGACGCTAAGCAATTAGGCAAAATTGGGGCACCGCGTTGCCAAGATTCTTTATTTGTAAAATTTTCAAATTTGGCTTCAGCTGGGTTGCTAAAAATCTGTGCTAAATGTTTTTGCTCTTCACTCAAAATATTAACTGCGAAAACACTGCTTGCCTGAATCATAGAGATGATAATATTGCCTTTACTCAAACAGAACTGCACCAAAGGTGGTGTAAGAGAAACCGAGCTAAAGGAATTGACGGTGATGCCATATATTTTTTCTCCGCTGCGGGTACTAATTATAGTTACGCCTGTGGCAAAATTTGCCAGAGTTTGGCGCAATTCTCGATGTTCGCAGTTGTTATGTAAAGATACAATGGCATGCTTGCGATGGCGTATCAGACCAAGGCAAATATCGCGCAACAGGCCATTACAATTGGGGCCATGATCGGGGTAACGGTGATAATCGTCACCATTGTGAACCACCAATTTACCACCACGACCATCGTCGCGTGGATATTGCCACATCCAATCTGAAGGCTCAGCTTCGCTGCCAATTTGCGTCAAGCAAATAGCATTTTCTGGCATTGGCGAAAAGCCGCGACTGTACTGGCCAAGTACACCATCCCAGCTATCAAAATCTACTGGCATATTGGCAAAAAAGCCGTAAGGGTCATTTGCTATTCGTACTTTTAAATTGGTAAATGGCTTCGGAGAAACAATTTGAAAAAGCTTGAGCACCGGCAGCCATTCAATTGCTGCTTCTGTGCTGACAATTAACTGGCCACCACACTTTAGATAATCCATAAATTTTTGCTGTTGGGATCGTAGATACAATTGGTCACAAATTCTTGGCACTACAACAATATCGTTCTTAAAAACTTCATCGTCCAAATTTTCTATTGACTGAAAGTGCAAAATTCCAGCAGTGCCTTTAAAAGTTTCCTGTAGATAAATTGGTCTGGATTCATTGGGGGCATCACTGGCCGAAAGGTAGCACACGGTAAATGGTGATATAGTTTGTAGGTCGCGCTGTAGTTCATGATTCAACCAAGGGTAAAAACCATCTAAAAAACGTTTTGTTGCAGGCATAAAACGCTGACCGTTATGACTGTGGGGGTCTAGCGTGGTAAGCATGATGCGCCCGCCACCAGGCAAATCTGGAAAATCCGCCAAAACCGAGCCTCCATCATTTTGTACGTTAAGCAATGATATACCATTATGCTCGTAAACTCCGTGCCAGTGCCAAGACATATCTGCAAGACTAATAAAATTACAGAGGCTGTGTTGTGGGTGAGGTAAGTATAGCTCAATCTGATTACCGGGCTTCATCCACCACTTCCAATCTTGAATCCGTCTGTCGTGCCATTTTAGATAGACTGGCGGGCGCAGCCATTGTTCTATACCTCCCACTGCAAAAGCAATCAAAAAGCCGCCTTGTGCCACATAACAATTGAACAAGTCTGCATGAGCGGCTACCTTTGCGGCATGGCTGTGACAGGAAATAATCAACGCAGCATATTGGCTCAAATCCACTTGAGGCAAAGTTTGCAAATAGAGCATATCGTCCATAAAATGCGCATAGTCGCGGAATGAAAATATCTGCGATCCACAGCCCCAAGTGATATAAGCAATTTTATTAACTCCCATTAAACACCTTTTACTTTTGCTATTTTTTAGGGTCAAATTCTAAGCTCGAATTGCCGTACGAAAACGGGGCGCCAAAGTGATAGTATGATCGTTGATAAACAGTGCCTTGGCTACATCGATACGATACAATTCAGAAAGATTAGTTTCGTTTAATATTTCTGAAATTTTACCATAGAGGTAATCTGTCCTTCCTTTTATAAGTAACGCATGAGATGCAACCTCCAGAGCATGTTGTGGCATATGGGTAGAGAACACTACTGTCAAATTCATCTGTTGATTGAGCAGACAAATCTTTTCTAACACACTAGCTTGGTTATAATAATCAAGCGCAGAACAAGGTTCATCCAAAACGAGCAAATTGCATTCAGAACAAAGGGCTTGAGCTATCATAACTAGTTGTCTTTGCCCACCGCTTAAATGATTAAAATCCCGCTGACTCAAAGAATCCATGCCTATCCATTCCAAATAATGGTGGGCCAACTCAAAATCCCGCTGGCCAGGAGAGCTAGTTAGTCCCAAATAACGAGCTCTGCCCATCAGTACGGTATCTAAAACGGAATAGCTAAACGGCATACCAAATATTTGCGGTACATAACCAATAATACCACTCGCCACAATACTACCAGAACGCGGCTGCCTATTACCAATAATGCCATTGAGCAATGTGGTTTTGCCAACACCGTTAGACCCCATAATGGCCAAAACACTTCCACTTTTTAAACAAAAGTTATAATCTTCAAGAATAACGGTTCTATCTATTGCCAAGGTTGCCTGCTGGAATTCAAGCATGAGCCCAACCACTTTGTTGTTCTTTAGCACGGCGCATAATCACGGCAAACACTGGCACCCCAACTAATGAAGTTACAATTCCTATCGGAATCTCAGTCTCTGTTGCCGTGCGAGCAATATCGTCGATACCTAACATAAAAATCGAACCAATTAGTGCCGCAACTGGCAACAATCGGACGTGATTAGCCCCAACCCAAAAGCGAGCAATGTGTGGCACAATTAAACCCAGCCAGCCGATAGAACCTGCTGTAGCAACAACGCCTGCAGAAATCAATGCCATGGATACCAGTAGCAACCAACGGACTTTAGCAAAAGGAATTCCTAGAGCCCTGGCTCGCTCTTCTCCAAGAGATACTACATTTAACTGGTTGCGCAGGCTATACAGTAATAAAGAGGCTGGCAATACGCTAATAGTTAAAGGAACTAGATTTGAGTAACCCACAGAAGCAATACTTCCCATAAGCCAGTAAGTAATGGAGGGCAATTTAGCAAACGGATCGGCAAGCAATTTAATAATAGAAATGGCAGAACCAAAGAAAGTAGAAACTATCACTCCAACCAGCACCAGCGACAACACCGACATTCGGCCATTGATGCGGGCGAGTACCATAACCGCCAGTATACTTAACATACCAAACGCAAAGGCAAAAACCAAAGTGAGCAGGGAACTCTCAAATAGTAATATTGCTAAAGTGCCGCCAAAGGCAGCACCAGAAGTTACGCCGATAATTCCCGAATCGACCAGTGGATTACAAAACAAACCCTGAGCTGAGGCTCCAGACACTGCCAAACCCAAACCGATGAGAATGGCAGCCAGTATTCTAGGCAAACGAATCCATAACACAATGCGCTGCTCTATAGAAGTCTGTTCGTGTATTTCATTTAATGAGGGCAAACCTAATAAGATACCAAAAACTTTAGAAACACCAATGGTATAACGCCCTAACGAAGCAGAAAACAGAGCAAGCAATAGCAGAACAACAAGCAAAATGTAAAATACCTTGTCTCTGCCAATTGAGTAAGGCTTATCTTGTGAATGCTTGGAATTTTTCGGCATAGCCATAACTTTCCTTATTCTGTTCTAGCTGCATAATTCGGCTATACTGCTCATCAGAAATTTCAACGTCATAGATTTTCTTATATGCTTGACGCAACATTGTGGGAAAATCTTTTTCTGCCATTTCTGGGTGGCTAAGCAACGCAACCCACTGCAAAGTAAGGTATGATTCTGGTGCATCAGGAGAACGATTAAATAAGGGGATTTTATAGACCCTTTTATTTTGTATTGCCTGTAAGTCGGCTAGAAGAGAATTCTCGTAAAAAGATTTTGGTGTAAGCTCTTCAGCATAAGCTGGTATCAGAATAAACTCTGGATTCCAAATATAAATTTGCTCTAAATTTACGTTATTCCACCAACTACTGTTTCGATCGTAACCAGCATTTTCTACCTTGGCGATGGTGTAGTCTGTAGAGTTATTAGCAATGATACGCACATCTTGAGCAATTTGATCTATTTCGAGCATACTCACCATCACCACTTTATCTGATAGTTTTCTCTTTAGTTCTGAATTTGCCGTTGCAATTTGGTCTAAAATATCTGTAGCACGGTCACTACGCTGTGCAGCTGAACCAGACATCTTTATATATTGGCGGCGGTCTTCTTCTGTACAACAGCTCCAGGTTGCAACGGTAAGACCAACTCTCTCCATTGGCTCTACGATCTTTGGATCGTGGCCCCACTGAAATATCAGGTCTGGATCGTTCTTTAATATTTCTTCAACATTCGGGACAAAATCATTTTTTGCAGCGTTGGCCGGAACGGTGCGGAAATATGGGAAAAATTCGGCATATATACTGTTTTTTATAGTCTTTTGAGACTTCTCCGTAATATTGACAATTTTTTGAGGCTGCAAGCTGACGGCACTGTAAATAATGGGTGCCGAACTTGCTATAGCTACAATTCTCTGCGGCGGTCCAGATAAGGAAATTTGGTTTCCTCTACTATCGAGAAAGTTCACAGAAGCGAGCTCCACTTTCTTTTTGGTACAGCTCAACAACAAAATCAACACACAAAAGCCAAGGTACTTAATAGTTAAATAACGCATAAATTTCTCCATCACTTGATTATGATAATTATTTTTAGATATTAATCATAATTATCATAATCAATAAGTTAGCTTATATCAAGCTTCTATCAAAAAAAACAAAAAAATTTGAACCATCCACAAACGTCACCAAAGCCAAGGAATATTTGACTAAGCCATACTAACCTATTTTATCATCACCCACCAATACCCAACAAAAAAGCCAACCAAGCATTGCTTACCGCATTTACTTGGTTGGCCTGCCCGCTAGCTTTCACTTAGCTGCTATAAGAGCTATTGGGCAAGTAAGGTTAAAAGAAACCTTACTTAAAAAATTTTAAATTCAATACTAGTGGTTAGGTCTTCTGGACTACCAGGTACAAATTCTGCTGCTGCTTCCAGGTTATATGCACCATTATCATCACTTTCACCCTCCTTAACCAGTATCTTCTCGACTTCCGCTTTTACACTACCGCTTAAAGTAATTGTTAATCTTGTTGCACCTGCACTAGAACCTGTGGCTCTGTTTGCACCTACAGTTGAGTGCCGTGGTAATGTGAATCTCTTACTACCATCACCAGATACAAGCGTCAATTTGCTAAAGTCCCAGTCTGCAACTGCTCTCGGTAACCTGCTACCTCTAATATATAAATGGCTTAGAAGAGAATAGTAGATTGCACTGGTGATGCTGGCTACATACCCACTAACGGTAATAGGATTGCTTGTGTCTTCTGCGCTACCACCTGCAAAGCCTGCTGCTGCTTCCAGGTTGTATGCACCATTAGCATCACTATCACCTTCCTTAACCAGTATCTTCTCGGCTTCCGCTTTTACACTACCGCTTAAAGTAATACTTAAGTAGGTTGTACCTGCACGAGAACCTGTGGCTGTGTTTTCACCTGCAGTTGCGTGCCGGGGTAATGTGTAGCTCTTACTACCATCACCGGATACAAGCCTCAATTTGCTAAAGTCCCAGTCTGCAACTGCTCTCGGTAACTTGATACCTCTAATATATAACTCGCCTGTATTAGCATCGTAGGTTGCTTCGGTGATGCTGGCTGTATACCCGCTAACGGTAATAGGATTGGTTGTGTCTTCTGCGCTACCACCTGCAAATCCTGCTGCTGCTTCCAGGTTGTATGCACCATTAGCATCACTATCACCATCGTTAACCAGTATCTTCTCGGCTTCCGTTTTTACACTACCAATTAAAGTAATCTGTAAGCCTGTTGCACTTGCACTAGAACCTGCGGCTCTGTTTCTACTTTCAGAACCATAGGCTCTGTTGTTATGCCGGGGTAATGTGAATCTCTTAGTACCATCACCGGATACAATCGTCAATTTGCTAAAGTCCCAGCCTGTAACTGCTTTTGGTAAATTAGTACCTGTAATCACTAAGAAGCCTATAGTAACATCATAGGTTGCACGGGTAATTGTGGGTGCGGGGTTTCCACTAACGTCCAAGGCTTTGGCTGTATCTAAACCCGCCCAAGCACCAGTGCTAGTAAGCAACCCATCTTTTAGACCATTGCTATCCATACCTGTTTTGCCATTCAGAGTAGCTTTATGTTGATCGGTAAGTTTCAGCCAAAGCGCTGTGCCATCGCTTTTCATGCGGTACTTACCTTTTGCAAGACCACGACTATCTGGCCCAGTGGCTGTGGCATCTGCAGTATAGGAATCTAAAGCTACCCCATCTACCACGATGGTTTGGATTTGGGCTTGGGTCGCAGTTGTAGGACTTAAGTTAGAACCTTGTACGGTTAACAGCGCCGTGCCAACATGGTAGCTTGCACGGGTAATTGCAGCTTGTTCGACTTGTTCGGCTTTAGGTTGCTTAGGCGACTCTTCTTCAGCTTGTTCGACTTCAGTTTGCTTACGCGACTCTTCTTCAGCTTGTTCGACTTCAGTTTGCTTACGCGACTCTTCTTCAGCTTGTTCGACTTGTTCGGCTTTAGCTTGCTTAGGCGACTGCTCTTCGACTTCTTCAGCTTGTTCGTCTTCAGTTTGCTTACGCGACTCTTCTTCGGTTTCGGTCTGCTTATCGGGTATATTGCTAACGGTTAAGTCTTTGGCTGTATCTAAACCCGCCCAAGCACCAGAGCTAGTAAGCAACCCTTTTTTTAGACCATTGCTACCCACCTTGGCCTCAAGAGCAGCTTTATGTTCATCTTTAAGTTTCAGCCAAAGCTTTGTGCCATCGCTTTTAATACGGTACTTACCTTTTGCAAGACCGTTACTATCTGGCCCAGTGGCTGGGTCATCTGCAGTATAGGAACTTAAGGCTAGGCCAGCTACCGTGATAGTTTGGATTTGGGCTTCTGTAGGACTTAAGTCAGTACCTTGTACGGTTAACAGAGCCGTAGCAAAGTCGTAGCTTGCACTGGTGATTGCAGGCCCAGAAGACGGCCCAGAAGATCGATCATCGTCATCGGGTGGTGCGCAGGCCAAGGCCATAAAGGCCAGTAGCAGTGCTACAGGCAATAAAAATAGTTTGAGCTTATACATAAGCAATACCTCCAACAAGGGATAAAGATTAGCCAACCCATACGGGCTAGTGCATAGAGCCCTATTGTGTTAGGGGGGGAATTGAGTCAAGGCCCATATAAGCTTTTTGTAAGTTTTTTTGTGTTTGGGGTACTTTTTTTGTGTTAGTGTTGTTTTGTGTTGTAAGGTGGTTCAAAATCCATGCCAATCAAAAGGCTTGAGATTATTTGAGATACCTTGGGTAAAAATTTGTAATACGCTAGACGCAGTCTGGGCGTTGCGTTGCGTATGATCGTACGAAACATCATGGCACAAAGTATAAGAATAAGAATTTGAGTTTTTTGTATCGCAGTACAGCCCAGTTTTTAGCAAACATATTATGATTTTTTTAGAGACTGCCACAGCCTCATTGGAAAATCCCTAGGTTGCCAATCAAAAAAGCTAGTAAGGTTTTGACTGAAAACCTTACTAGCTTTTTGAGACCGTGGCCCGTTACCATGATATTTTGAAAGCATATTGTTGCCCAATTACTGCCGACAATGGCCCATATGCCGAAAAACAAAAATTTTTTACTTGTTCCATTTGTGGCCAATTTGATATTTACCCATTATTTTTAATGTTTAGATGTTTAGATGTTTAGCCCCCAATTAGGGCTTGTTCTGCAATATCAAAAGCAGCTTTGCGGGTTTGGGCCTATACAACGGTTTTTTGGCGACAAGCCTTTTCATTGCAGCACTCCAAGAACTTTATAAACTTAGTTTTGTTTATTTTGTTTGCCGTAATTGCAGGCGTATATGGCGCATGTACCACTAACAAACTACAAATTTTTTATGTGCAAGCCTTGCCTGCATTGCTGGTATTTTATATATTCTATTACCCTTTTGTTTGTATTATTGCATTAAAACAATAAAAGTTGTAAAAATCATTTGGAGGTATTTTATGGTTCATGATTTTGAAACAAAGTTTTTCACAAAAGAAAAGTATGATTTTGGTGGCACGGAAGAACATATCGTGCGCGGTGGACGAGATTTATTTTCTATTTTACCGAAAGCTTTTGTAGGCATTAAAATTATTGGTATTATTGGCTGGGGTTCGCAAGGGCCGGCCCAAGCTCAAAATTTGCGTGATTCTTTGGAAGGCACTGACATTACAGTAAAAATTGGTTTGCGTAAAGATTCACTTTCAAGGCAAGCTGCAGAGCAAGCAAATTTTACCCAAGCTAACGGCACTTTGTGCGAAATGTTTGCTTTGGTTGCCGAAGCAGACTTGGTGTTGTTATTGGTTTCTGATGCAGCTATGGCAAAGCTCTACCCCGAAATTTTGCCAAAAATTAAGGCTGGGGCTACTCTAGGCTTATCCCATGGCTTTCTAAAAGGGTATATGGATTCTCAAGGTGATAGTTGGCCGAGCAATATCAACGTGATAGGGGTTTGTCCTAAAGGTATGGGGCCCTCTGTTCGCCGCTTGTATGAACAGGGTAAACAAATTAATGGTGCGGGTATTAACTGTAGTTTTGCGGTAGAGCAAGATATTGATGGCCGAGCCACAGACATTGCCCTCGGTTGGGCTGTGGCCTTGGGTTCTCCATTTACTTTTAAAACAACGTTGGAAATGGAATATCGTTCGGATATTTTTGGTGAACGCGGTATTTTGTTGGGGACTATCCATGGTTTGGTAGAAGCGTTGTATCGGCGTTATACCGCTCAAGGTAACCCGCCTGAACAAGCATTCAAACGCAGTACGGAATCTTTAACTGGCCCGATTAGCAAAATTATTTCATCTGCTGGCATGTTGGGCCTGTACAATCAATTGGCAGGTGGGCAGCGCAGCATTTTTGAAGAAGCCTATTTAGCTAGTTACCATCCCGCCTATGAAATCCTGTGGGAAATTTATGATGAAGTTTCCAGTTTAAATGAATTGAAAAGTGTGGTGATGGCTGGGGCTCGCCATAGTCGCTATCCTATGGGTAAAATTGATAGTACTCCTATGTGGCAAGTTGGTGAAAAGGTTCGTGCTCAGCGCCAAAGTTTGTATGAATACGCAGAAGTCGATGCGTTTACGGCTGGCTGCTATGTTGCTTGCATGATGGCCCAGGTTGATTTGTTGTTAGAGAAAGGCCATGTGATGTCTGAAGTAGTGAATGAATCAATTATTGAATCGGTGGATTCTCTCAATCCGTATATGCACAGCCGAGGTGTGGCTTACATGGTGGATAATTGTTCGGTTACCGCTCGCTTAGGTTCGCGTAAATGGGCCCCGCGTTTTGATTATTTACTATCGCAAATTGCTTTCCCCAGTATTGATGGAAAGATTGATGAGCATCAAGTCAAAGATCAAATCAAAGATAATGAGAAGCTAGAAACATTCCGCAGCCACCGCGTTCACCAGGCCATGGTTACTTGTGGTAAGTTGCGCCCTTCGGTTGATATTTCAGTGCTTTAAAGTGTACAATCCTTATAAAGGTTGCCGTTTTTTGTTTGTCATTTGTTTGTCAAGGGTAAGGCTACCAAGTTACCAAACTAATAAGTAAGCGCAAAGGCAGGAAACTATTCCCTGCCTTTTTTATTGTTGGGGGCGGTTAAGCTGTTACATTTAAATGGCTAATCATGATTTCACGGTAAAAGTTACATCAGAAGCAATCTTTTTTAAAGTTTTGCTTACCTTATTACTGCCACTGGCATAAGTGCGCACTTCCAGCCGATACTGCCCCAAAGATAGGGGAGATGGTACTAAATAAGCTAATTCGGAAGGTACATTATTGATTTTTCCGCTAAACTTATGCTCTGTGCCATCGCTGGCAATAGCATAAAGCCCTTCTTGATTATCGTTTGGATTGGCAGCCACTATTTTAATATTGCGGCCAAAAATTTTTACCGGGCCGCTAGGGCTTAAATACTTGTCAAAACTATTGCTCAATATATCTTCTACTCTAACAATCTTACTTTCATTGCCAGAACTATATACTTTTTGCACTTCCACTTCGCTAAGCAAATCTTTTAGCTGTTTAGTCGCATTCATATTGATAACCAACTTATTTTCGCTAGGATTAAAATGGCTACTAACATCGTCAAAGCTACCTTTAATATCTAAATGCAAAGTAAAACAGCCTGTATTTAGGCCATGGCCATTTTTCACAATCTCGCCAATTACTTCGTCAAGACAAGTAAGGGAGGCCTCAATATCCGCCTTAGTTAAAGTCGTCCCTCGGTTTACCATCATTTCAATTAAACGTTGCCGGTTATAAATATCTTGCTGTACAACCCGTGCATGGTAGCCCTTGGGGTTTGCCCCTAGGTGATTTTTAAATAATTCATATTGTAACGCCATACAACCCCCTACTAATTATATAAACATAGTTACAAAATTTGTCAATACTTTTAGCAAACCATAACCTAATAATGTACTTTTTAAAAGTAACAATTATGGATTGGGTAATTCCATAGTTATCGACTTGCCTCGTCCATACCTATGGACTGGTTACTTTGCTTAGTTATGGATTCAGATCATACTTAATCTAAATTTATTTGCATTGATCGTGAAACGCTTTACAACACTTTAAACAAAGACCTACAAAAAAAGTATCAAAAACCTTGCAAGCCTCTTGACACAGTTTTTCTGCTAGGCTTAAATAGCCGAAATAAAATCTTAGTTTGATAAGGAGTGACGATGAGCCAGAATCATAAAGAGACTGAACCGTTGGCTAATAAAGATCAAGAGAATAGCACTTTTCAAAAGTCATATGTTGGTAAAGCAACACTAGAAAATTGGAAGGAGGCAAAAGTGGCCTTGGCTAAAATGAAGGAAAAAGTGGCTTTAGATAAAATGAAAGCAGAAAGCAGAAAAGTTGCTAATTCTAATGAAAAGACAAGCTCTGAATAATTCTGAATAATATGGCTGAATGGTTAGCGGAATCGATATCTGCAATAGCCACAGTAGGAATTTGTTTGATTGCGTTTTGTCAGTTAAAAGGATTGAGAGATAGTATTACTTTACAAGTTGTGTTTGATATGGAGCGAGAACTTCATGAAAGGAAAAAGCTACTGGACTTTATTTCAAGCGAAATTCAGGAACGATCTCTAAAAAAAGATACTTCCGAAGAAGAAATAGAGATTTTAGAACGAAAGTTTTCAACTTCTGAAGAGAACTACTTAAATGTTGTTGAACGTTTAGCGTTTTTAATATTGAAGAAATACTTACAAAAAAAATGGGAAACGGAATATAAAGGATTGGTAGTCGGCATTGTAAATGATAACCCAAATAAATTTAATATTGCAACCCCTTATACCAATATTGTTAAGCTATATGAAAAATGGAAGGATACTTGATTCCATATTGAATATAGTTTTATATATGCAACACTACACTGCAATAATTAAACAACAAGGCTTGGGTCTGAATACCCTTACTTACTCTTTTTTGTTGGGTTATGGCAGGCCATATGGCAGGCCAAGAGGGTTGGCTTTATTGCAAAACGTCAATAGCCGATTGAATATGCCCAAAAGGGGCACTGACCTGCAGGCCTTGGATAGGCCCACCATAACTTTTTAAAGCTTGCCAAATATCACGGGCGATAGCCACCCCTTCTGTTAAGCCCGCTTCCTTGGTACTGTGGCGGGCCATACGCTTGATTGCTTGCGCAGGTATCACTATACCCGGTACTTCATTGGCCAAAAACTCGGCATTCTTGTAACTAGCTAAAGGCCAAATGCCAACAATCACTGGAATGGAAGCAAGCCCCGCTTGGTCTAAGGAATTTTGGCAAAGCTCTAAACATTGTAATAAAGCTTCTGCGGCAAAAATGGGTTGAGTAATCGCAAAATCTGCTCCAGCAGCAACTTTTTCTACATAGCGCTTTACTTCTTGTTCCAAGTTCAGAGCCATAGGGTTTAGGGCGACTCCCACAGCATAGGAAACAGACTTTTTTAAAAAGCTAGAACCAATATCCTGCCCTTTTTTGAGCTTTTGCAGAGCTTGGGTTAGGCCAATGGCATCTATATCAAAAACGCCACTACTATCTGGGTAGTCCCCTAGCTTAGGTGGGTCTCCCGTTACGGCCAGTAAATTGCGTAAGCCAGAGGCATAACCGCCCAGTAAATCGGCTTGAATGCCAATTAAATTGCGATCTCGGCAGGTATAATGAAGAATGGTCTCAATGCCCACTTTTTGTTCAATTTCAATCGCGCTAAGCAACGGTGAAATTCGGGTACTGGCACGCGGCCCGTCTGGAATGTTAATGGCATCGACCCCAGCTTGATGGCATTGCTGGGCATTGCGCAAAAGTCGGCCATAAACAGGGGTGCGCGGCGGCAACAATTCAATAGAACTGACTAGCTCCCCTGCTGCTAGTTTAGCACCCCAACGCGACCGCTTGCCCAAAGGAATAGGGTCTATTTTTTCTTGCTTTGGTATATCTTTTGATGGAAGAATCTCTAAATATTGATGATTTAAGGAGCTCAATAACTTGGCGCATTCCTCAATATGTTCGGGCCGAGTACCACAGCAACCGCCGTAAGCAGCAACACCAATTTGATGGAAACGCTTTCCATACAGCGTAAAATACTCAGGCGTTGTCAGGTAAACCATGCGGCCATTGCTTTCTTGTGGGTAGCCTGCGTTGGGCCTTAGCACTAAAGGCTTGGGGCA
Source organism: Spirochaetia bacterium (assembly GCA_965225855.1). Lineage (GTDB taxonomy): Bacteria > Spirochaetota > Spirochaetia > SP-2023 > SP-2023 > Haliotispira. The sequence continues at coordinate 53,677 of CBDDCK010000003.1, forward strand.
ACTGTGGATATTTTTTTCAGTAAAATGGAATAACTGGGCTGGCCCCAAACCACAGTTTAATAATAATGCCGCAACTTCTTCACAAGTACCAAACCGTTGGACAAAGTCGGCCCAAGCAAAGCCTGAAGCACTGACACCTTGTTCGCCAATGGTCAGCCCCAATATTAGGGCGGGAGCAACGGCAAGTTTTTGATGCAGTTTGCCATAAGCACGGAATAAAGTTTCTAATTCTTCTCTATGGCTAAAGGTTTCTGCTAGGATTATATCTGGCTGTTCGGCTGGACCACCTTGGCACAGGGCCTCTAATTGTTCACTAAAAGCAGCCTCAACTTGTGCCTTTTTATTTTCTTGCCAAAGCTGTTTGGGCAAAAAGCAGGGGCCAACAGAAGCGGCCACCAAATGCCGAATTTTTGTTATTTTACCTTCATATTCATGGGGGTAAGTAGAGCGTAAGACAGCACGCAATAGGCTTAGCCCGGCTTGGTTTAGGGCAACCACATCACTTTCCAAGCCAAAGTTGGCTAGGCGGAAACGGTTGGCACTAAAGGTATTGGTGGTTAGTATATCCGCCCCAGCCTGAATATAGCGGCGGTGGATACTGGAAACTAAATCGGGATTGCGAATATTTTGTTCTTCAAAACTGCGGTTGAGTAGCACGCCTTCTGCGTATAGCTGGGTACCTATCGCACCATCAAAAAGCAAAAATTTCTGCTGGAAGTACTGCTTGAGCAGTGTTGTAGGGCTGGCATTTTCGGTTTGGTTCAAAGGTACTCCTTGCAAACTTGGGCTGGCTTTTAGAATTTAATTTCAGATTGCGGTTAACGTGGTGAAGAAAGGTAAAATATACAAGCGTAT
>CBDDCK010000004.1:0-343005 GCA_965225855.1 Spirochaetia bacterium
TACCTGTAATCGCTAACACGCCTCTATCAGAAAAGTAGGCTATGAAGGTGATTTTGGCTGTATAACCACTAACGGTAATAGGGTTATTGCTTGGTGTCTTCAGCGCTACCACCTGCAAATCCTGCTGCTGCTTCAAGGTTGTATGCACCACCATTTTTTCCTGTAAGACCATTCCTAGACAACATCTTCTCGGCTTCCGCTTCCGCTTTTACTCTACCGCTTAAAGTAATCGTTAAGCTTGTTGCACTTGCTACAGAACCTTCGGCTCTGTTTGCACCTGTGGTTGAGTGCTGGGGTAATGTGTATCTATTACTACCACCAACATCAAATGATACAAGCGTCAATTTGCTAAAGTCCCATCCTGCAACTGTTTTCGGTAAATTGACACCTGTAATCACTAACACGCCTGTAGCAACATTGTAGGTTGCACGGGTAATTGTGGGTGGGTGTCCACTAACGGCCAAGGCTTTGGCTGTATCTAAACCCGCCCAAGCACCAATGCCAACGCTAAGCAACCCTTCTCTTAGACCATTGCTATCCATACCTGTCTTGCCATTCAGAGTAGTTTTATGTTGATCGGTAAGGTAAAGCCAAAGCGCTGTGCCAGCGTTTGCAATGCGGTATTTACCTTTTGCAAGACCACGACTATCTGGCCCAGTGGCTGTGCCATCTGCAGTATAGGAACTTAAGGCTAAGCCATCTACCGTAATGGTTTGGATTTGGGCTTGGGTCGCAGTTGTAGCACTTAAGTGAGTACCTTGCAAGGTTAACAGCGCCGTGCCAACATGGTAGGTTGCACGGGTAATTGCAGCTTCGGGTAGTTCATGCGACTCTTCTTCGACTTCTTCAGCTTGTTCGACTTCAGTTTGCTTAGGCGACTCTTCTTCAGCTTGTTCGTCTTCTTCAGCTTGCTTAGATGGCTGATTGTCATCGGATACTTTAGACTGCTTATTTTCGGGTACATTCCTAACGTCCAAGTCTTTAGGTGTATTTAAACCCGCCCAAGCACCAGAGCCAACGCTAAGCAACCCATCTTTTCTACCATTGCTACCCACCTTGGCCTCAAGAACAGCTTTATGTCGATCGGTAAGTCTAAGCCAAATCGCTGTGCCATCGCTTTTAATACGGTACTTACCTTGTTCAAGACCGTTACTATCTGGCCCAGTGGCTGGGTCATCTGCAGTATAGGAATCTAAAGCTATGCCATCTACTACGATGGTTTGGATTTGGGCTTCTGTAGGACTTAAGTTCGTGCCTTGTACGGTTAACAGAGCCGTGCCAACATCGTAGCTTGCACTGGTGATTGCAGGCCCAGAAGATGGCGCATCATCGTCATCGGGTGGGGCGCAGGCCAAGGCCATAAAGGCCAGTAGCCAGGCTACAGGCAATAAAAGTAGTTTGTGCTTATACATAAGCAATACCTCCAAAAATGGATAAAGATTAACCAACCCATACGGGCTAGTCTGTAAATCCCCATTTTGCTAGGGGGGGTGTTGCGTCAAGGCCCATATATGGCTTTTTGTAAGTTTTTTTGTGTTTTTGTGTGTTAGTGTTGTTTTGTGTTGTAAGGTAGTTAAAAATCCATGCCAATCAAAAGGCTTGGGGGGTGGGGTGTTGGGCTTATTGATAATGCTGGGCATTATTAATAAGCCCTTTTACTGAAAGCCCAAATTCGGTAGGGCTAAAATATATCCCCTAAAAAGTCTATTATATGTACTCGACCTAGTCGTATGGTATTACCGTGGTTAGTCGTATTATATTGCCCTGCCCAGTCGTATACTATTACTTGGTAAATTGGGCTAGTTGGGCCACAGCGCTTGCGCAAAATAGCCCCAAAATAGCCTTTAAACTTTTTAGCTTTGGATTTCCTCAAGTTTTTTAGCTATGGACGCTAACTTCAAGGTCGCGTAAAAGCCCATTTTGTAGATCATAAATCCAGCCATGGATTTGCAATTTTTGGCCACTTTGCCATGCATGGCCTACAATGGCCGTGCGAGCAACATTGGCCACTTGCTGGCAAACATTGAGTTCACACAGCCGGCGGCAGCGCTGTTCGGTATTGGGAATCGCCTGTAATGATTCTTGGTATTTTTGGTAGACATCGCCAATGTGGCGCAACCAGTTATCGACTAGGCCATGTTCTTCGCCCTTTTCCTCCATGTTTAGCGCAGCGGCCACACCACCACAACCATAGTGCCCCGTAACTATCACATGTTCTACCTGCAAGACTTGCACCGCATATTGCAGCACAGAAAGGCAGTTTAAATCGCTATGCACTAACACATTGGCAATATTGCGGTGTACAAAAATTTCCCCGGGAGCAAGTTGGGTGATTTGATTGGGCACAACCCTGCTGTCCGCACAGCCTAGCCACAAATATTTAGGGCTTTGGCCCTTTGCCGACTGTTCAAAAAAGTCTGGTTGTTGGCTACAAATATTTTCCGCCCACTGGCGGTTGTTAGAAAATAATTTTTCCAATGTATTCATATTTTTTACTTCCTTTCAAGTATCTAATAAAATCATCAATAACGAAATATCGCTGGGCCGTACGCCAGAAACTCGCGAGGCTTGCCCAAGGGTCTGGGGTTGAATTTCTTGCAGTTTTTGCCGAGTCTCCATAGAAATTGCTTGCGCTGTAAGCCAATCAAACTCCCGTGGAACTTTGATATTTTCCAAGTTGCGAAAACGTTCTATCTCGCGCTGTTGGCGTTGAATATAGCCGGCATATTTTATATCCAGCACTGCATGCTCTAGCCAAGCATCTGGAAATTTTGCCAATTCGGATACCACTTTTGTAAGTTTTTCCATGCGGATATTAGGATCGCGCAAAGCCCTGTGCAGCGAAGGGTCTGCAACTAGAATACCAAGCTCGCTACGCTCGCTTTCACTCAATTTGCGTTGTGCGACTAATTCTTGAATGCTTTCCAATGCAGCTTTTTTCTCATACCGTTTGGCCTTACGTTGAGGGCTTAAAATACCAATATGCTCGGCATAGGGCAGCAAGCGCAAGTCGGCATCGCTGTGACGCAAGGCCAAACGGTATTCGGCGCGAGAGGTAAACATACGGTATGGTTCCTCTGTTCCCAGCGTAACTAAATCATCAATCAGTACACCGATATAGGCATCAAAGCGGCGCAAAACCAAAGGTTGCCAAGATTTTTGGTTTTCCAGTTCTCTGCTGCCAGACTGTTCGGAAAGTTGACGCAGCTTTAGACCGGCGTTGACGCCAGCCATTAAGCCTTGACCCGCAGCTTCTTCATAGCCCGAGGTGCCGTTGATTTGGCCGGCTAAAAATAAGTTAGCATGTAACTTACTTTCTAAACTGGGCTTTAATTGAAGGGGGCTGACAAAGTCATACTCCACAGCATAGCCGGGCCGCATGATTAGCGCGGCTTCCATACCCGGGATACTGCGGATAAAATCTTGTTGCACATCTTCTGGTAGGGAAGTACTTAAACCGTTCAAATACATCTCTTCGGTGTAAGCACCTTCTGGTTCGACAAAAATTTGGTGCCGTTCCCGATCGGGGAAGCGTTTAATTTTATCCTCTATGGAGGGGCAGTAGCGTGGTCCCGTGCCTTGAATTTGGCCACTAAATAATGGCGAACGGTGTAAGTTATTTTGAATGATAGCATGGGTTTGCTCTGTGGTATACGTTATATGGCAAGGCAAGGTAGGCCGCTGGCGAAGTCTGCTTAGGTATTGCTCTTCAATGCAGTCAAACGAAAACCCACCAATACTTTCGTCCCCGGGTTGAATTTCCATGCGACTAAAATCCAAACTAGAAGCTTGTACGCGCGCAGGAGTACCAGTTTTTAAACGCCCAATTTGATAGCCGTATGCATAAAGTTTTTCACTAAGCCCTAAGACAGGTTTTTCTCCCAGACGGCCACCAGCAGCGATATATTCGCCAATATGCACTTTGCCATTTAGGAAAGTTCCCGTTGTCAATACCACTTGGGCGGCACTAATTTCATGGCCTCGCTCGGTACGCACGCCACAGCAAACATTTTGAGAGTCTTGTTGCTGTAGCAGTAAGTCCACCACTGTATCTTGATAGCAGCATAAATTCGCTTGGCATTCTAAAGTATATTTGGCCAATTGGGCATACAAAACGCGGTCCGCCTGTGCTCGGGGGGCTTGAACAGCTGGCCCTCGGCTGCGATTCAATACCCGATATTGAATCATGCTGCCATCAATTAGGCGAGCCATCTGCCCCCCCAATGCATCAATTTCGCGCACCATGTTGCCTTTGCCCAAACCACCTACGGCTGGATTGCACGACATTTTGCCAATGGTATCTAGGTTTTGGGTAATCATTAAAGTTTTAAAACCCATACGCGCGGTTGCTAAGGCAGCTTCAATCCCTGCATGGCCACCGCCAATGACAATCACCGAATATTCAGGCATAGTTGTTTCCTCATTTATAAAAATTTGTTATCCATAAAAACAGCACGATAGTATAAAAAATGGCGGGTTAGTCAATTACTAAGGAGAGAGGTTATAACGCCGATATAAATATTGCAAATAAAATGGATTAAGGAATAATAAAAACTTGAGCATTTACAACGATGGCTGCAAAACTTATGATAGGTCGATAATTTTTATAAAGTTAGGTGAGAAACTTATGCAAAAAATATTTAGTTATTTATTTTTGTTATTTTATTTATTCATCTTGCTAAGTTGCCGTTTGGATACAGAATCCTTAACCACTGTGGATACTTTAGCACGAAATATTCCCAATATCGTTATTGAAAAAGTTGTATACAAGGAGCTGGAAGATAATCAATTGACGCAGGAAGTGCGCGCCGATGAATTTCGAGTTTTTTCGCAGGAGGATTTAGTTCAAGTAACACAGGGGCAGGTAAAAACTTATCGCGATGGAGAAAGTGAGCTCGAAGGGCAAGCGAATTTGGCCGAATACAATCAGAATACCGAAGATGCTAATGTTATGGGCCCTATTGAGGTATATTATCACCCTGAAGAAACTCGAATTACTGCTGATAAGCTTGACTGGATTAAAAAAGATCGCCTCCTTACGTCTTCAGAGGACAGTTTGGTTGAAGTGGAGCAAGACAATGGCACGAATTTTCAAGGCAAGAATTTTTCTGTAGATATGAGAACCAAAACAGTCTCTTATGGCAAAGAAGTTACCGGTAAGCTTTATGCTGAAGCAAGAGAAAATCAAGCAGCAGAAGATTCTCAAGAAGATTCTCCAAAATAATGCAAGCGAGAATGCAGTTAAGCAGTAATGAAGAGTCTGGGAAAATGATGCATAGAATATGGTTCTGTTTGCTGTGGTTTGGAAGTAGCATTGGTTTACATGCCGATACAATAGAATTTCGTGCAGAAAAAGTTTTTTCTACCGGGGCGGAAGGCCGCGAACAAACTCAGCTTGAAGGTGATGTCTTTGTCAATGTCAATAATTCTAGCATTGAAACAGAATTCCTAGATATTCTGGGAGAAGAGCGCGATACCTTGGTAGCTAAGGGCAAAGTGCTTATTGACAATCGCGAGCAGAAACTTACAATAAAAGGCCGAGAGTTGTTTTACAAACGGAAAACCAAACTGCTCCGTATGCGTGGCAGTATTGATTTAGAAGACAAAAAGAATGAAGTAATTGTATTTTGTGATTTTATAGAATACAACGAACAAAAGAACAATGCCAAAATGCAAGTCAATGTCAGGATTTTTAGTGAAGATATTACCGCGCGTAGCCAGTATGCGATATATGATCGAGATACGCAAATTGTGGAATTGAGCGGTGCTCCTATCGTCTACAAAGGGGAAGATGTCTACCAAGCTTCCCGTATTTTTGTAAACCTTGATACCACCGATATAACCTTGGATAATGGGGTGGAAGGGCAAATTATTACCAACAATGACCCATAGCATTTAGAGACAGGCTGGTAAATATGGCAAAACGACCTTTTTCTAACTTGCCCTTGAATGGGGGGGCCTATCCACGTAAAGCAAAAGCACCTCTAAGGTTTGTAGAACAAACAGCACAGGCTAATGGCGTGCAGGGTTTTCAACCATTGCAAGGGAATAAGCATAATAAATTGGCAGCATCTCGGCCCAGCTCTGAATCTAGTCCTAAATCTGGTACTAAGCTTGGTACTGGCCCTACCAGAAGAAGCAAGCGCGATTGGCAGCGGTATATGGAAACTCGGCCCGTGGCCCCTTCCTTTCTGCCACCCAATCCTGCCGATATTGGCACACAGGGGAGGCAACAGCTCCCAAATACTAGCAGCTTCAATCACAGTCCTAATAATGCCCTACAGCCTAATGGGCACAAAAGGCCCACCCGTAGATCACCCGCAGCTATGCAAGCAGGTATTCACGAAAGGCCAGCTACAAATAAAGTCGCCAACAAGATAGCCAATAAAATGATAAGCCGAGCGGAAAACAAAGTTCCCCATAATATGAGGAATCCTCCTGCTGGGCTTGTGTCACAACCAACCATGCCAAGGCCCCCAATTGCCACTGATATTGCCGATGACAAAGACCTTGAGTTGCAGATACCCAGTGTGCAAGAATTGGAGCAAGAGCAAGCTGCTATGCAACAACGCCGCGAAAGAGGGGAAGAAGCGTTGCGTTCTCTGGAAGAAGAAGCGCGTAGCCAAGAGCTAGAGCGTGTGCGCAATAGCCGTATAGAAATCCCCGATTTGGAGCTCACACCGCGCAAGGGCAATTCTTATTTACATGTCTTGCGCCTGCACAAACGCTATGGCCGCAAAGTTGCGGTGGAAAACATTTCGATTGCACTGCGTCAAGGGGAAGTAGTTGGCTTATTGGGCCCCAACGGTGCTGGTAAGACTACTTCCTTTTACATGATTGCCGGTTTTGTTCACCCGACCCGCGGGGAAGTACTACTTGATGAACAAGACATTTCGCGCTGGCCCATGTACAAACGCGCCCGCCAAGGGATTTCTTACTTGCCACAAGAATCTTCCATCTTTCGTTCGCTTACGGTCGAGCAGAACCTGCTGGCAATTTTGGAGTACCGTGGGGATTTAAACCGCCGCGCTCGTCTAAAGATGGCTAATTTATTAATGGAGCGTCTGGGGGTGCTGCGCTTGCGCAAGCAAAGGGCTTCTACCCTTTCGGGTGGTGAACGCCGCCGCGTGGAAGTGGCCAGAGCTTTGACACTCGAGCCGCGCTTTTTGTTGCTCGATGAACCATTTGCTGGGATTGACCCTATTGCTGTTTCTGAAATAAAAGGCATTATCTGCGCCTTGGCCCAGAGCAATATTGGCATCTTGATTACTGACCACAACGTGCGCGATACTTTGGACATCACCGACCGTTCCTATATTATCAACCTTGGGGAAATTTTGGTCAGTGGCAGCCGTGAAGAATTGATAACTTCCAAGACAGCTAGGGAAGTCTACCTCGGTGCTGAATTTAGCTGATTTGCTTCCATACAATAGAGACCTACTGTAGTGAAACACCTGCCTTTGCCTCCCTCGGTCGAGCGGTGTCCTGCTTTATTGCGCCCTTATAGTTATAAAATGATAACCTACCGCTATTGGGGTAGGGACTATCACCTGCTGAGTTCGCAGCAATTATTTAGTGCTACGCAGATTGACAGGGGTAGCCAATTGTTGCTCAAGAGCTTGCTGCCAGACTATCGTCTTGGGGACAGTGTATTGCAATTGTTGTTGCGGCAAGCTTTAGCTTCGGCAGAGAGTCGGCTAGATATTTGGGACTGGGGCTGTGGTATTGGCCCTTTGGGCTTGATGGTGCAAGGGCACTTGGCCCAGCTGCTGCAAAAGCACAACAAACAGCGGCAAAGCCAAGTCCCACAGCACTTGGATAGTGCCTTGCGTGTTTTTGACTGCGATGCCTTGGCTTTAGCTTTTACCCAAGTAAATTGGCAGTATAATATCCAGTCAAAGCTTTGTTCTTCGGCTAGTGGTTCTACTGTTTTTTCACCCAGCTTACAGCTTAGCCCTGACCTTTGGGGAGAAGAGGGTTATACCCAAGTTGGGGTTATGCCCCAACTGGTGCTAAGTAATATTCCAGCCAAGCTGGGCGAGCCGGTGTTGCGTAGAATGCTGCCGGCTTTAGCCATTAGCACTAAGAGTTATGTTGCCATTGTGATTGTTGCCCGATTGCGCCACTTGTTAGAAGAAGCTGCTGCATTGGGTCAGATTGAGATTTTACATCTGGCGGGCTCTGGCGATCACTGTGTAGTTCACTATCGCCAACATGTATTAGAGGATAAGCTTGGCCCTAAAGCTGGGTTTCGCATAGGCCCGATTGTCAAGCTTTATAAGCGCGGTGAGTCCTGCTTTTCACTAGAGCACAAGGGCAATGCCTTGCAATTGCGCAAAAGCCCTCGGCCACCAAAGCAAGGTAGCCCGCTTAGCCGTAAAATTTCTCGATCTAAGTGGTTGTTGTGTTGGCCATTTGACAGTGCCTATGGCTTGCCGGACTTTGACCAGCCTAGTTATGGCTTGGAGCTAATGCTTACTCTGCTAGCTAGGTACAATTGGGGTGGCAGGGTGCTGTTATGGGAGGCTGGGCATGGCCACCTTGCTTGTTTCTTGGCCTTAAAGCCGGGCTGCCATGTCGAGCATATAGACTTTGCAGGCCGCAATCGGCTAGGGCTATTGTTTGGCCAATACAATGTAGAGAATTTGCAGTGCTGGGGGGTTGAAGTGCCTAGCTTGAGTATCCACAGTTTGCCTTGTTTAGAGGCTATGCCCCTGCCTGCAACATGGCAAGATACAACAGATGGGGAGGCCTGTGCTGTAAAAGGCCCAGCAAAGTGCTGGAGCTTGGTGGTTTTGCCGTTGCAAGATAAGTACCCCAAGCTTGCAGCTTTACTTGGCTGGCTAGACCAACTAGCCACCGATACTTGGCTTTGCCTACAGGGTCCTAGCCATCTGGTAAAGCAATTTCAGAGTTTAAGGGCTTGGTCTTTAGCCCATACAAAGGCCCAAATAAAAGGCCATGGCTTACTGGCCCAACTGTGGCGCAAAAGCTAGCAGCTCTAAATAGTAATATACCGAACCTCACCTAAAACCATTAAAAATCTTATTGTTATATATCGGGATTGTGGCTATCTTTTATCAACCCTTGTGAAAGATTGCTAGTAGTGTTGAGCGGAGGTAGCGACTAGCGCTATCGAATAATTGTCGCAAGTGTTGCCAAAAGATTGTCTAAACCATTTGCGATAATTCGATCGGCCAATTGGCAGCAAAGAAATCTTGCAGGCTATGCCCAGCAAAACTAGCTGCTGTATGCCATATTGCATTTGCCTATCCATAAAACGTACATTTTCTTTCATTTTATGTGAGAAAACACTTGACATTATGCCCCCGCTATCATAGCCTATCCTATTTTAGTTAGGGTAGTCCCTACAACGATCAATCTATTGTAAACGATTAGGAGATACTTATGTGTACTTTTACTAAATTGCTTGCCATGTTTATTACATTAGCATGGCTAGTGGCTTGTAGCCCATTGGAGGATAAGCTCAAACCCACTAAAGCAATTGACAGTGTTTCTAATGATGACAGCGGTTCTGATAGTATTATTGCTTCTTACACGATGGAAGCCTATGATGGAGATGATAGGCGTATTGGCTATGTTACCTTTGTAAGTACTGATAGTATTACAGTGCAGTCCAATAAGGGCTATTTGTATAACTTGTTTTGGGACGGTAGCATACCAGAAGATAACTTTCATTTTACGGAAAAAGATGCTAAAGGTACTATGTTTTTAAGATGGTATGGAGTTCAATATGGAAAATCTGTTTTTAGGTTAGACGATGTGCTGTATACTTATAAAGATGTCCATCGCCATGGCTTTGCCGAGCCAGACTCTTCTATTACTGAATATAAATCGTATAAGTTTGGCTCAAAGATTACTAATAGCTCAGGTTCTGTATCATCTGATCAGAAGGCCTACGTGCTAAAAGAAATTACTAGAGCAGAAGCTGGTATTCCCACTACCATTGCCCTACCTATTAAGATTCAATACCAAAAGAAGTAATGTTATGGCGTTGCTAACTTGACAAACGCTCTAAAGGCAATGGTAGCGAAAGCCACTTTATATATAATTAAAGTGGTTTTACTATTGCCGAATATGGGCTATATTGTAAGCTTACCGGTAAGTTTTCGATTGGGGTTGGGTGATGGATAACGAAAATTTAGAATTGGCCAAACGAGAAATACAGCTGAAAACAGTCAAAGATATACCAACGTTACTGCTACACTATGGCGCAGAGCCTCCCGAAACAATTTTACAGTCTGATAATGTTAGAAAGCTACAAAAATGTGAAAACAATTGTGAGCTACTACGCTACTATAACAGTGCATCTTCGGAATATTACCTGGACAATATTGTTAGATTTGCTGAATTGAGTATGCGCTATGGCCATTTACTGCGCAACGGTGCAACAGCCCCCATAGGCATTCAGAATTTTGGTGCTGACATACGCTATGGCCTGATAACGCTAATTGACCTACAAAAAGACGATTTTATCGGTCTTTATACCGGTGTAATCCAGATTTCTAATGGAGGTTTGGCCCATGAAAGTCGTTTGGGTTACAGTAACGACTATGCTTGGGACTATCCCGATTTTCCTTCGGATTGGCCTGATATTGAAGTTTCGGCAGAAAATGCAGGTAATGCCCTGCGCTACGCCAACCATAGTTTTGAGCCCAACTGCCGAGTCGAGCATACTTTGCTTGATGGTATCTGGCAGTTATTTTTCTTAGCCGATCAAACAATTCCTGCGGGTACGCAGCTACTGGTCAATTATGGTGAAGAATACTGGACCAATGACTTGCGAGAGCTAATCTATATCTAAAAATAATTTACTTAAATCGAGAACCATATGGAAACTAAGTTAAGCGAAAAACGCAACCCTAATAATCCTACTGCTCTGCCATCTAATAACTGGCTACGTGGTTTATCTATTGCCCTACTGGTAGCAGCAGCTAGTAGTTTTGTTGCTATTTTTGGCGACCTACTCAATGATTTTACTGGTTTACGCAGTAGTACTTTGTTCAACACGTTTTGGCAAAGTTTCAATGTATTGAGTTTTTACTTGCCAATTTTATTATTTGCCGCTAGTAAAGCTTTAGTAAAACCGGATTGGTTTAATGCTTTTAGTCTATTGAGCTTTGGTGTTTTGCCGCTGATCACTCTCAATGGCATTTCTCAAATTTTATTGGACACTCCATCGAATTTAAACCAATGGTTGAGTGAACATCTTTCTAAATCAGCTTCCTTACTCGGGCTTTCTGCTATTTTTACGCTACAAACTTTATTCCTGCTGCACCCTTATTTTCGCAATCTTTTACTCTCTTTGAGCAAGCAAGCTTTTCGCTCCTTCCGAGAATCCGAACGCTACCCAGAGGAAGGGTTGGAACAATTAGATAATGGGCCGAATCGCCGTAGTTTGGATATACAAGCTCCAACTGTACCGAAAATGGCTGAATTAGATGGTAGCGATAATAGACCAGAGCCAAATTTTCCCCATAACAACAAGCCTGAACCTATTTCAGCAGCGAATCGAATTCATTCTCGATTCCCCAGAAAACCGATCTCTCCTGAACCGATTATGGGCCAGAGCAAACCTGGTAAACCCGATGAAAAAGCACCCGAAAAACTCACTTTATCTGCGCCAGAGTTTCATGATTTTGGCTACCAGAGCCTTTATCATGATGACTTTTACTATGATAAGCCCAATGAGCTTACTTATAATCAGCCTAGTAATGCAGATTCATCGTATGATTTGCCTAAGCCCAGTTATGATTTTGATGCTCTAAAAGAGGATTTAGCTAAGGGCCAGCTTCATAACCAAGCCCCGCAAATTCCAATGGAAAAGCAACAAGCACAAGCCGAAATTGAAGACGAACAAAGCCCTTTTGAACTACCCATCGAACCTTTGGAATCTATTGCCGAACCGATTGAGGATGAAAACATATTGCAACCATTCTCTGCGCAATTGGAGGAACGAAAAAAAAACGCTGAACTTCCGCAAGAAGATTTATCAGAGCCTGTTGCTTCCAATCAAATTCAATTCCAAGAATTTGGGGAAGAAAATAATGACCCATCTACTATAGCAGAGCCAGAGCTCAAAGAATTTGAAATAGAGGAACTGGCTCCAACAGGAAAGCCAAAAAATTCTCCAGAATCTACTGGCGATGGGTTTGATTTGATTGCTTCAATGAAAGGAGATTTAGCGAAAGGAATTATTCGCCCCCCACAGGAGCAACTAAATCAGCAAGAACCAGAACAAAAGCTAGGACAAGATGCACAAAACGAAAATCCATTTGAATTTCCCTTAGAATCTTTGGAATCTATGCCCGAAAGGTTAGAAAAATCGGAAAATTTAGAAAGTAAGCCCCCAAATAAACAACCATTGGCAGAAAGCATCCGCGACCCTGGTTTTGATGTACTCAATACAGATATTGAAAACCAGTTGAATATGGACGAGTCACTCCCTGCTAAATTTGAGGCAGAGCATGAAGAAGAATTAATAGACCCTTTACAACTTGCATTTGACCAAGCCAATTTGGAGCGTCCGCCATTTTTTGATGATAAGAGGGAAAGCATCAAAGATTTGAATTTAGAGCAAGAGAAGCGCAAAGCTTTAGACCCACAAGAACAATACAGTGAATATTTGGCTTCGCAAAAAGATGCCCTTCGTCAAGAAAAGATTATGTTGAGAATTCAGCAAACAGATGGGGAATTAGTCGATGAGGATATGGCAGATGAACTACTGCAACGCGAAAAAGCCATAGGGAATTGGCGCGATGAATATAGTCAGCCTATAGCTCTACCCAATAATAGTTTAGATGAACAACCTGATGATGAAGTTTTTGATGCGAGGCTTGAAGAAAAAGATTTTGCTGCATACGAGGGTGATTTGAATGATGGCCTTAGCGAAGAGACTACAATTGAAGCAGAAGAAGAGCTAAGCAATTTTACAGAAACAAACATAAAACCAGAAAGGCATAACATTGAAAATACAGTCGATACCGAGAATCAAGAAGAGGAACATTCAGGCAGTATTCAAGGGATTGCGTTAGCATCTAAGTCCATTCCTTCAATGGTAAATTTTTCTAACCATGATAAAAATGCAATAGCGTTGAGCCAGTGGCTGGCTACAGATCTAGTTACTGCATTGAGAAATCGAGAAGATACACCACAGCTGCCCTCCGAAGAAACAGCCGAAATAGCCAATGGACAACCGGTAATTTTGCCTTACGATGAGGGACAAGAGAACAACTTTAATACCGAGCACGATTTAGAACAGCCTAATTCAATAGAATTTGATGATTCGCCCAATGTGGAAAATATTATAGACAAACCTTTTGATAGCTTGCAAAATCGATCCAACGAGCTAAATGAAGAGCAATCTATAGCAGATAAAAATTTGAACAATAATTTTGAACCCTTTGAGCCCAATGCAGCAAGCGATACAGAAAATCCGTTTGATTCAAATATAGAGCCCGCCGAAACCAAGCGGGGTTGGAGACCGGAGTTTGGCGAAGCTTTTAATACTCCAATCGCTGAATTTTCAATGGCCGAAGCTACAGAACAAGCGTTGCGAGAAAAAGAAGAACGAGATACTTTGCTCGAAGAAGAACAAGCTGAGAAATTACTTGCGCCTCCGGTGCCAAGATCTTGGCAAACTTACGATGTGCCGATGAAAGAGTTGCTCGACTATGACCTTGCCGAAGAACAGCGCAGTGCTCAAATAGACAAAGATACCGAAGAATCAGGGCAAGCATTGCTCCAAACTTTGCGAAAATTCAAAATTGAAGCGCAAATGACGCACATTTTGAAAGGGCCTTCCATTACCGAATTTGGTATTTTGCCGGCGCCCGGTATTAAACTAAACAGGGTAGAGCAGTTAGCCGACAATTTGGCAATGGAGTTAGCTGCCCGCAGTATTCGCATTGTTGCGCCGATTCCCGGTAAAAAAGCAGTCGGCGTGGAAATACCTAATCGCCGCCGTACAACCGTTTCTTTCCCTGCATTGATGGATTCGGAGACGATGAGCCTAGCCCGCAATGAGATGCAGTTGCCTATAATATTGGGGAAAGAAATTAATGGTGAAGTCCAAATTGCTGACTTGCGCCGCATGCCCCATTTGTTAATTGCCGGCGCAACTGGTTCGGGCAAATCGGTTTGTGTCAATGTGATTATTAGCTCCCTTATTTTGAGCCGCCCTCCCCAGCAACTGCGTCTGTTGATGATTGACCCGAAAATTGTAGAGTTGAAACAATTTAATAATATTCCCCATTTGCTAACCCCGGTGATTACCGATGCTCAACGTGCATTACAAGCATTGCAGTGGGTTAGCAGCGAAATGGAACGCCGTTACGCTTTGTTAGATGCAATTGGAGCCGGCAATAAAGGAATTGAAAGTTACAACCGCTATATCAAAGAAAAAAATATGGCTACTGTGCCTCTGGAATTTATTGTGGTTATCATTGACGAATTTGCCGATTTAATGGGGCTTGTTGGCAAAGAATTGGAAGGCATGATTGCCCGTTTAGCTGCAATGTCGCGGGCAGTGGGTATTCATTTAGTATTAGCTACGCAACGCCCTTCGGTTGATGTGGTAACCGGCCTAATCAAGGCAAATTTTCCAACCCGCATTGCCTTTATGGTGGCAAGCCAAACGGACTCCCGCACTATTCTTGACCAAAAGGGGGCCGAACAATTATTGGGGCAAGGCGATATGTTATTTTCTTTTCCCGGCCAAGCGTTGATTCGCGCCCAAGGAGCCTATTTATCCGAAGGAGAGGCTGAAAAAATATCTTCCCATATCAAGACACTAGGCGAGCCTGCCTATTTAGATGAAATTATTTTTGAAGATGATGAGGCAGACGAAACACATTCATTGGAATCGGGTAGTGATGATTTATTTCCACAGGCGGTAGAAATAGCATTACAGGCCGGAGAAATTTCAACTTCCTTCTTACAGCGCAGGCTTTCTATTGGTTATAACCGGGCTGCCCGCATTATTGATGAAATGGAAGAGCGGGGTTTAATCGGGCCTCCTCAAGGTAGTAAAAAGCGCGAAGTGTTACAATCTTTTTAATATTGAATAGAGTTATAAAACTAGCGCTGGGCTACGAAACTTACTTTTTATTTTGTCAGTTATGGTATTTATTTAACAAAAATACTGTGAGTAATTATAATGATTTAATTAAATTACAATTACTTGACATAATGAAAATTATGATTATATTTTATCGGATTTATTTAGGCTCACTGTAAGGAGGTGAACAGTGGAAAAAGAATTCCTTCAGAAAATGCATCGACAATTAATGGATATGCGTTCCCAGATTTTAGAGAATATATTGGCAGAAAATGCAGATTTTATGGATGCAGCTAAGAATGATTCCGTTAAAGATACTGTTGATCTGGCTTCTAATGATATAGATATTCGTCTGTTAGAGACAATCGGTACTCAGGATGTGAATCGCTTAAAAAAAGTAGAAGCTGCAATTGGCCGTATCAATAATGATCGTTTTGGTTTATGTGTAAAGTGTAATAAAAAAATTGATCAACAACGTTTACAAGCAATTCCTTATGCTGCCTTATGTATTGATTGCCAAAAAGGTTCAGAATCTCGTTAGCAAATAATCCTTAAAATTTTGTTTGAATTTTTATATTATTTCCAATTTATCGCAAAATAAAAAAACACCCTCATTATTGAGTGCTTTTTATTTTGTTGAGTAAGCTATTGATAAATCTTTTCAATCTGAATACATATCATTTTTAGATGGCAAAATCTTTTTTAATTCTTTCATAAAGGCACGTGAATCGCCCATTTCATCATAATCAGGACAATATTCTTTTGTCCTGCGATCTACGCTCGCATACTGATACAATTTTTCTTCTCCCAGCTTTTTCTTCCAGTGTCCGGCTGCACAACGCACTTTTTTTATAACTATTCCATCATCGGTTGAAAGTCGGACTATCTTACAATTAAGGCAGTTTGCACAATAAATTTTACCAGTTTTGCCTGATCGTTCAGACATAGCTCCTCCAAAAGCAATTACTTAATGCTTTGTTGCATGTAATGATAAAGCAGATAATCTTATACAATGACTTTTCTATCGCTCAAAAATGAATTATCTTACATTTCGAGTAGCCATAGCATGCATGAATTTCGGGTTTTATGATAGTATTTTTTATCCTATTTTTATCAAGAATTTCACGAAAGCCTTATTATCACTTTTGTAAAGCCGATAATTATCTATCTAATAAATAAGTAAGTTATTGTATTATATTTTGTAAATAAAACAGATATTTTCTGTTGTTTACAATTATAAGGCATAGAATATTCAATGGAAATTCTTAAGTCAAATATGGATATTTCTTCATTTAATTGCCAAATATTTCCTGTGAAATTGCGTTGTCTACAGCCTCCGAAAGATAACCTGTTACGAGCATTGTTTGCTGCATTTTATTCATCGAAAAAAGAAGCAGATGGGCAAATATTTTTAAAGGATGGGGATATACTGTTTTTATCGGCCAAAGTAGTGGCGATCGATCAAGGGTGTTGCATTCGTTTGGAAACGAAAGAAGAGTATTGTAATTTAATCCAGCAAGAAGCGGATTTCTACCTTGCCAATACTTTGTTGCCAGATGATAAAAATCCCTTAGATTTTCCATTTACATTAAAAGAGCAAACACCTGTACCATTTGCTGGCATCGATCAGAGTAACGGTGCTGGTTGGCATATTCTGTGGCCAGAAAATTTACATGAGATTGCGAATACTTTGCATCAAGCTATTCAAGCTGAATTTGGGCTAAGTAAATTCGGTTTGGTTTTAACTGATAGTAGCGTGTTCCCCATGCGAAGAGGTTGCATCGGTATTAGTATAGCTGCGGTGGGCCTAAAATTGCTTCACAGTTGTATAGGGCAGAAAGATTTATTTGGTCAAAAATTAAAGTTCAGTGAAACAAATATTGTCGATCGCCTAACCAATTTTGCCACGCTATTTATGGGAGAAGGTGCCGAACAAACTCCTGCGGTAATTATGCGTGGTGTGGGGCGGTTTGTTTCTAATACCGAAGATTTTTCCAAGTTATTTATTGAGAAAGAAAAAGATTTTTATTGGCCTTTATGGAAAGATAGAAGCTAAGATAAAATTATTAGGAATGATTTAGAGGGATTATGACTAATTTACAGCAACAATTAAAAAGGCTCAAAAGCCTATGGCGTCAAGAGAAAAGCAGCGTATTACAGCGCAGCAGTGAATTGCTGGTCTCTTTAGCAGAACAGTTATCCAACTATACTGTGCAGCAAAAAATATTGAGTGCAAACCAACAGGACTTAGCCAAGCTAGAGCCGAGTAATTCCATGTATGATCGCTTGTTGCTTAGTGAACAACGTTTAGCTGGGATTGCCGCCGATTTGAAACGAGTGGCAGCCTTGCCTTGTCCGATTGGGCAACAGCTCTATCAGCACCGATTGCCAAATGGAGCCGATGTAAAACAATTTCGGGTGCCAATAGGCATTGTATTAGTTATCTATGAATCTCGGCCCAATGTTACTATTGACTTGTTTGCATTGGCATTACGCACTGGAAATTTATTGCTTCTCAAAGGGGGAAAAGAGGCTTTTGCCAGCAATTCTTGTTTGGTAGAAATTATTCAAGAACGATTACAAGCTTATGCTCTATCCCCCGAATGGGTTAATTTATTGGGCACTGCACGTGAAGAAATAGGGCAATTATTGCATCAACATCAATATATTGACCTTTGTATCCCGCGAGGGAGTGCAAGCTTAATTCGCTTTGTGCGGGAAAATAGTCAGGTTCCTGTAATTGAAACAGGGGCAGGTGTTGTGCATTTATTTTGCGATGAGAGTGTTCAAATAGAGATGGCAACAAAATTGATCTACAATTCAAAAATGCGACGCCTCAGTGTGTGTAACGCTTTAGATTGTTTATTGTTGCACGAAACATTGCTAGCACAATTACCCAGCTTGGTATCTAAATTAGCCGAGTCGGAAGTCCACCTACATTGCGATAAGCGCAGTTTTGATGTATTGCAAAATTTATATCCGGTACAATTACTAAGCCCCATTCAAATTATTGAAGAAAGGGAAGATAAAGATTTTTCCAAACAATCTTTTTATGGCCGTGAGTTTCTTTCAGCGCAAATGTGCATTAAAGTGGTTACCGGTTTGAGTGAAGCTGTAGAGCATATTGAGCAATATGGTTCACGGCATACCGAAGTTATTGTAACCGAAGAGCCAAGCCATGCAGAAATTTTTTGTCAAGAAGTCGATGCTGCATCGGTATTTGTCAATATGTCCAGTGGCTTTTCCGATGGAGGTCAATTCGGCTTAGGCGCTGAAGTGGGTATTAGTACCCAAAAACTCCACGCCCGTGGTCCGATGGGCCTTGAAGCGTTGACCTGTACAAAATGGTTTGGCCAAGGGCAGGGGCAAACTCGCGTTTAAGACTTATTTTACTAGATGAATCTAAGATAAAACTCTACACTGTTGGCTTTCAAAAATTGAGGAGGATTACTTATGAAACTATATCACTATGACCATTGTCCTTTTTGCATACGGGTTCGCATGATTATTAGCTGGAAAGGGCTTAAAGTAGAACAAGAAATATTGGCCAATGCTGATGAACAAAGCCATTATGATTTAATTGGAGCCAAAATTGTGCCAATTTTAAAAAAAGATGACGGTAGTTACATGAAAGAAAGCCTTGAGATTGTCGCCTACATTGATGAAAATTACGGTCAGCCATTGTTGCAGTCTCCTTCTTGTTCTGAAATATTAGAGACTTGGTTAGAAAATGCGGCTAGACCAATCCGCCATTTAGTGCATCCGCGCAATATTCGTATCTTCAAACAGGACTTTCCAAGTCAGGCTGATTGTGATTACTATGAAAAGAAAAAAAGCCAAAATATTGGTTCTTTTAAAGATGCTTTTGAAAATAGTGCGCAATATGTTAGCGAAGTAGTTTCTTATTTGGATAGTCTCAAAACGATACTGCCCGAAGTCATTTCCCCAGAAATATCTAAGCCTAGCTATAATGATATTTTACTGTTTCCTGTATTGCGTACAATTAGCCATGTTAAAGGTTTGCTATTTCCAAGTGAAGTATATGATTATATGGAACGAATCAGTCAGGAGACTTGTATACCGCTGTTATATGAACAAGCAATTTAGGTTTTATGGCCAGTGTTAAACACTCTGGGAACATGTATTAGCTTTCGTTTGAAAATTTTCCAAGTTGGGAAGGTTCAAAGAATATGACTTGTTTTGTTGTCTGTGTTTTGTTTTACTGAAGTTGCCGTTATATGGACAAAAGCCTTATGAGCTTCCTAAAGAGCCTCTTGAATTTGCAGCCCATGACCCCGCCCGTCCTAATGCCTTAAACTTATTGATAACGGTAAATGGCTATATCAATATCTTAAATTTTTTCATTTATTTGCTATACAACAATATATTGCAGGAACTTTAAACTAAGATATACGTTTGGGGGCTGTATTGGCTTGACATTTTGGCCTTGGGAAAAATTGCTTAAAGGTTATATAGCTTTGCGCAGTCAAATGCAGTTACAATTACTCAATTCAATGTCGATATTGATAACAGCACAGTTTAGTCCTAATCGTTTTTTAGTTGGTAACAGCCTAGAAATTGGAACAAGGTTGGGGAAGAAGGTTTATCAGCTGGAGCTTTGGGTTATTGGTTTTCAAGTTACAACCGATGAGCGCCCAACTTTTACCCCAAGGTTTTAGCGTGCCAATAATTTACGCTTATCTTGACTTTGGCTTTATTTTTCGTTAAACTTCTTGGGATAAATATTTGAGTCCAATTTTACGTTGAATGAATCGCTTGAAAATGATTTTAAAATTTGTGCTAAATTATAGGTTTGAGAAGGCAATACAATGAAAAGCTTTATCTGGTTTATCTTTAAAATTTTTGGAATATCTAGGGTTCTTGGAAAATTTGGAGCCTTTGGCTTTCTTATGATCAATAATCAATTGTTTGCTTCAGAAGAAATAACAAATCAAGATATAATTCTTTCGGAGGTACACCGTTTAAGGAGCCAAAGTGATATCAATATTGTAATGGAGTATGATAGTCCTATACAGTGGAACCCTTTATTTAGTTATACTACCAGTGAAGCCCAAATTCATATCTCTTTGTTTGAAGGGTTATTAGCTTATGACCCTGTAGACATGACACCACGCCCGGGTTTAGCAGAGCGTTGGGAGCAAGATGATGATTTGCGTTACACATTTTATTTGCGCCGTAACGCACGTTTTAGTAATGGTGATACGATTGATGCCAACACTATTGCTCAAACTTGGTTTTTTCAAATTCGTTCTGGCTCTCCATTTAGTTCACTATTAGATTTGATTGCAGGGGTGGAGTCCTACCGTGAAGGCAAATTATCTAAAGAAGCAACGGGTATCAAAGTCATCAGTCCTTACGTTTTGGAATTTCGCTTAAAGCATCCGGCACCTGAAATTTTATCCATATTATGCCATCACAGTCTAAGCCCTTTGCCTTCTAATATGCTCTTTGAGCAAGATTGGGGAGAATTTTATCGCAAGTTACAAAATCCTATCATTCAGCCTAGTGAAACTGAAGAAAATAACAAGCAGAATCATCAAAGAGCGCAACTTTTTAGCAATGGCCCTTATCAACTGCAATCTGTTTCAAAAGCGGGGATTTTTTTGGAAGCCAACCCTTATTACTGGAATAGCAAAGCGGTAGCGTCTAAGAAAATCTTTATCCAACGCTACTATGAATGGCAAGATTTAGATATTGCAGGAGCACTCGATTCATATAAAATTGATTGGATCGCTTCTGGTTTTTCCAGCTTTAATAAATTACAGCGTGGACAAGAGTTATTTCACGTTAGCAAATCTTTTAGCACTACATTTTTTTATTTTGCTGGTATTGACAATCCTTCCAATTCTTGGAGCGATTCTAGGGTGCGCAAAGCTTTAACGTTGCTTTTACCACTGCAAAAATTACGCAGCGGTGTGGGAGGTGATGCTTATTTGATCCCAAGAATGCCAAATTTTAAGTCTGGTAAAAGCTTAGAACAACAGAATAAAGAAGAGGCCATGCGATTATTTGAAGAGGCTGGTTATCAAGATGGTTTGGGGACTTTAATTTTGCGCTTTCCTGAAGGCCTTCCATATGAGAATTTTGCCGAACTGATTAAGGAATCTTGGAGTAGTGAGTTAAAAAATGAAGTCAAAATTCAATATGGAGATCCTACTCGAAATTTTCAAGACGGCAGTAAAAAAGAGCAGTCTGATTTCACTTTAGGATTATTGGGCTGGGTGGGCGATTATCCAGACCCAACGACATTTTTAAACTTATGGTATAGTGGTAGCTCTTTAAATATGTTTGGTTATAACGATCCAGTCTATGATCAAATGCTAAATGAGGCACAACAAATAAGCGATCGCCAAAAACGTTTTGAGTTGTTAGCGAAAGCAGAGGAATACCTCTTACAAAATGGTACTGTTATTCCATTGTGGCATAACCCCTCATTTAATATCTATGATAAACGTTTTCTTGATGGATTTTATCAGAATGTGTTGGACTTACATCCATTGCACCCATTGAAACGTATTTACCGGCTACCTAAAGGTTCAGCTTAAAAAAACAATCTTAATCAAAAAAAGACTCTAGCAAAAACTAGGTTCTTTTTCTGCGGCGAACTGGACTTGAACCAGCACGGTATTACTACCACTAGCCCCTCAAGCTAGCGTGTCTACCAAATTCCACCACCGCCGCAACAAAAGGAGGCTTGATGGCCAAACTTTAGCGTAGAAAAATATAAAAGTCAATCGAAAACATATTTATCGCTAGCAAAAATAAAGAGAATTTTCCCATATCTATTTTCCATTTCATTTTGTGTCATAAATTTATTTTTGCTCTTCCCTTTATCTGCAATACTTATATTATAACATGAATCTGTAGGAAACAGGAACGTTCGATGTTGCAATTAAATAAACGAAATAATTTATTGGAGTCTCGTAATTTTGAGTATGTTTTACAAGATGTTGATAACCCACAATTTTATCGTGAGCATTTTCCATATACAGAAGTACCCCGTATAGCCTTCAACCACAGGGTTGTTCCTATCCATATGCCCGATACAATTTGGCTTACAGATACTACGTTTCGCGATGGGCAGCAGTCTCGTACACCCTATACATTGGAGCAAATTGTCCAGTTATTTACTTTTTTACATCGTTTAGGTGGTCCCAAAGGTTTAATACGGCAATCGGAATTTTTCCTTTATAGTGAACGAGATCGCGCTGCTGTTGAAAAATGTCAAGCATTAGGTTATGACTTTCCCAAAATTACCAGTTGGATACGGGCTTCACAGAAAGATTTTCAATTAGTAACAGACATGCAAATTCAAGAAACTGGAATTCTTGTATCTTGTTCAGACTATCATATTTTCCAAAAATTAAAAATGAAACGTAGCCAGGCAATGGAGCATTATTTAGGTATTGTTCAAATGGCTTTGGAATTAGGCATTAAAGTGCGTTGCCATCTGGAAGATATTACTCGTGCCGATATTTATGGTTTTGTGATCCCCTTTGCGGTAGAGCTGCGCAAACTTTCAGAGCAAGCGGGGATACCGTTGAAATTACGAGTTTGTGATACTTTGGGTTATGGTATCAGTACTCCGGGAGTAGCTATACCTCGCAGTGTTGGTGGCATTATTTACGGGCTTTTGCATCATGCTGGTTTCCCTAGCGAACAAATAGAATGGCACGGGCACAATGATTTTTACCGAGCGGTTTCCAATGCTAGTGCGGCCTGGCTTTATGGAGCTTCTGCTGTAAACTGTTCTTTATTAGGGATTGGTGAGCGTACCGGCAATTGTCCGTTGGAAGCCATGGTGTTTGAATACGCCCAACTGCGAGGTACTTTCGATGGTATGGACAGCAAAGTAATTACTGAAATAGCTGAATATTATGAGCAAGAATTGGGTTATGCTATACCATCAAGAACACCTTTTATTGGCAGTGATTTCAATGTAACACGCGCTGGGATTCATGCGGATGGTATCCTAAAGAACGAAGAAATTTACAATATTTTTGATACAAAGCAATTACTAAACCGTCCTGTGTCAGTGGCTATTTCCAATACTTCGGGAGCTAGTGGTATTGCTTACTGGCTAGAACAAAAGCATTCAGAGTTAGATCAAGAGCAACGCCTCAAAACTTCACCTTTGGTGCATGCCCTCAAAAGCTGGGTCGATCAGCAATATGAAGATGGTCGTGTTACTGCTGTTGCAAATGAAGAATTAGAAGTTCAATTGCAAATTATTTTGCAAAAACTTTAACTATTATTAAAATTCTATTGACAAGTTTTTATGATGCTAGATAATTAGTCGTTTTATTATGTGCTATTCAAAATGTAAATTCTAATTATTTATAAAGGATAATATATGTTTAATCATAACGGCAATCTCCGTTTATCTGGCTTACTTCGGTTAAAATTATCGCTTAGTGCTTTAGCTATTTCTATATTTTTAATTATTTATGAGAAATTGGTCTGCCCATTTCTTGAACAAATTGGTTGGCTACCTGGCCCTTTCAATGATGAAAAACTCAAGCTGATGTTTGCCTCTCACCCAGAATTAATGCCACACCCCCGTTTTACGGAAAATTTTGACTTTGGTAGTCTGGTTCATACTTTGCTGCTATTGGTTGTTTTCCTTTTTTTGCGTGAAATAGTTTTTTTTATTGGGCGCAAAGTTCCAGAATCTATATTGCCACCACGGCATGCTTATCGTCTTTCGGTAATATCTTGGCTAATTATGGGATTTGTGGTATGTTTTTATTTTAACGCTTTTTATGCCAATTATCCTGTACCTAGTTTATTCAAATTGCTTGCTGGCTATTGGTTTTTGGGAGCCGCATTAGTCGCTCAGTATGAATATTTATTGTATGAGCGTGCTTACCGAAAAAATAATTCGCATAGAGCAGATGGTCCTGCTGAATTTTTAGAACGTTTACCCAAGCGTATTAGTCATATAACTGTTTTAACGGCCTCGGTTCCAACGGTTGCTATTATTGCGATGATGTATCGCTATGCTTTTGAAGAAAATTTTGTGCCCCGTGGGGTTTCCTATGAAGTAGCTTTTTTAATGGGGGTACTGTTGTTGATAGGTTTGTGGATTGCCAATTCCTATGGCAGGACATTGCGCTCGGATATGCATTCGTTAGTTTCGGTTATACGGCAAATCCAAATAGGCCAATACAAAATATCTGTGCCTGTGTTGCGGGCAGATGAACTTGGTGAAGTGGGCAAGGGAGTATTAGAAATGGCCAAAGGTCTGGAAGAACGTGAAACGATTAGGGACGCTTTTGGTCATTTTGTTGCGCCAGAAGTGGCTGATGAATTTATTAAATACTATGCCAGTGGTACAGATGATATTCGCAGCAGTAAACGCCGCAAAGCGGTTGTGATGATGTGCGACTTGCGCTCGTTTACCCCGCTTTCCGAATCTATGTCGCCAGAAGAGCTTACTGACTTATTGAATGAATATTTTACTCGTATGGTAAGAGTTATTGATAAGCATCAAGGGTTGGTCGATAAATTTATTGGTGATGCCATTATGTCTTTGTTTGGTGTTGTGGGTGACCCGCAAGAAGCTGCCACCAAAGCAGTACAAGCTGCTGTACTCATGCAGCAAGCACTAGATGAGTTGGGGCGAGAACGCAATTTGCCACAGCTTAAAGCGGGTATTGGGATACACACAGGTGAAATGGTGATGGGTTATATTGGCAGTGAACAGCGAGTTGAATTTACTGCTATTGGCGAAGTTGTTAATTTAGCTGCCCGTTTGGAAGGAGCAGCCAAAGCACCCCATCCTCCCGTAATTTTTTCTAAAGCTATCAAAGATGAGATTATGGTAATGAAAGGTCTTGAGCCTGTACGAGTTGGCGAAGTGCAGCTTAAAGGGGTTACTCAAGCTCAGGAAATTTTTAGCTTGGAAAGCTTATTACTCAAGAACCGTTAAGTTTGATGAATAAAATTACGGCAACGTTGCGCTTCAGCTTGCAGTTTTCCAAGTAATCTTAGCAATTCTTTGGTGCAAAGATTACTAGAATCATTTTTTTGTTTTATAAATGGGCTATACAGTTTAAAGGCGATTTGGCGGCAGCTAAGCAATTCCTGTTCTAACCATGAGAGGCTGTCCGCAATAGCCTGCCAGCCACCTAAAGATTTGCTGGTAAATTCTTCGAGTACGTTTTCCAGATCGTTAGATTGTTCAGAAAGCTTGCCTTGCTGTATCTTTTCTATCCATGAAATAATAAAATTTATTCGATGCGTCTGTATTTCTGCTTCTCCTTGGCTTTGGCTCTTATTTTGATGAACAAAAAGGCAAAGAGGTAAGCTTTTTTTCCCTTCTAGCCAATCATCGCCTCGGAGTTTACCGGGATTTCCGATTGTAATATTCATTACATCGTCAAGAACTTGGAAAGCTCGTCCAACCCGTTGCCATAATTGTTGACAAAGTTTTGGAGCCAAAGCGGGATAAATCGTAGAATTGGGGCATATGACTTGGCAAAGAAGGGTTCCAATTCTAGCAGCAAAACCAGCTAAAGCACCTGTCTTTAAGCTAGCCATACAAAAGTATTCTTCACGATTCGGTATATATTCGCGTTGACGATGCCAACGAATATCGAGAGCTTGGCCCAAATGAATATCATTTAGGCATTGCATAAAAAGGCCTTGTAATTGAAAGGCAAGTTCAACGTGGCCAGCCTTTTCAATGGGTTTCAACAGAAGTGCCGGTAAAAAATAGGCCCAGTTACAGGCATTGAGACTGCGGTCTAGCCCGTGGCTTATATGCAAAGCAGGAATACCTCTGCGCAAACTACTATTATCTTCAATATCGTCTGCAATTAAAGTTGCGTTGTGTAAAAGTTCCACCAAAGCAACTACAGGGCCTACCAAAGTGTTAATAAGCGGCGAGAAAATTTCATTTTGTTCTTGCAGCATTACTTGTTGTGGTAACAGAGCATGTAACAGCGTGAGTGATGGCCTCCAACGTTTGCCCGGCAAGAAAATTAATTTTTGAATCGGCTCTAATACTTCTATTAAAGCTGTGGCATAGGTTTCATCAAATTGGCTTTGTTGCCTATCCTCCCAGTAATTATTTTTTTTACTATCTCTGGCTAACTGGCTTTGCTCTAAGATATAATTAGGCTCTATATAGTGTTGGAGATACTGTCCTATTTGTTGTTGGATTTGTTCGTAAAAAGGCTCATTCATATTTTATTTCTCCTGTAGTATTTTTAAACTGTCAACGAATAAAAAAGCAGAATCATTTTTATTGGGAAATTCCATTACAAACAGCAATGATTTACTATTCTTTGCTGAAGAACGTGTACGAAATTCCCATGTGTTGTATTTAAAAACATGACTAGCAAAAATTTGCTTTAAAGTGAATGAAGATAGGGATAGCCCGTTAGGCAATTTGGAGATAGGTTGTCTATCATTTTGGAACAGCTCCAAGCCTTGTTTATTCAGTTGTAGAAATCCATTGTAATAAATATGTTTAGCTTTGCGTACATGTAATATTTCCTCTTCGGTAGTATAGCAACGCAGTCGAGCAAAAGTTTGTTGTATTTTAAGGGTATTGTCCGCAGCCAAATTACGTAGCAACTGGAGCTGCCCTTGGTAATATTGTTCTAAATTGTAGCGTGTTGCACCGCACTGTATAAAATGCGAATCATCAGAAATTTGCCAAGCCATACCGCAAGATTGGCAATGCAATTCCATACCATTGGACTGCATGGAATTAAGAGATTCTAAACTTTGGCAGGACAAACAAGAATAGAATAATAGTTCTATATTTTCAGCCAAATTTTGTAGTTTCAAGCCTTTGTCCAAAGTAGGGCGGGGGGAAGGATTTTCTTTTGTGATTGTAGTAGTTTCATGCTTTTGGTAAGGGTCATAGTAGAGAGCTTGTTGTAATTTATTATTGATTTCAGTTAGCTTGGCTGTTTTAATTTGTTCTTGGTTAAATAATAGTTGATAGTGCAAAGTGATTGCGTGCCCCTCGCCTTTTTTGGAACAACGCCGTTGCTGTGCCCAACGCGGGTTGGCAAAATAACCACCTTCATTGCGCAAGGCCACTATTGGAATTTTTAGAAAGCGCAGCAGTTTGGCTGTGGCTTCGGGCAAAGGGTGGCTGACTCCACTAAAACTGGTTTGCCCTTCTGGGAAAATACCGATTACTTCGCCATCATCAACCCAATGGCAAATTTTTTTTATCGTGTCTAAATCGCTCATTTCTTTATTGCGGCTGATGCAGCGGATAGTGCGCAGTAACCAAGGGTGTTTACTATCGCGCTCAATTGATTTACCGATGATCCAGCTGATAGGGTAGGGGCAGAGAATGTTGTAGATAAACGGGTCTTCATTGCTAACGTGGTTTGCCAGAATAATATATGGTGCTTGTAATTTGCGTAAAAAATCTGCATTGATGTGTTGGATACGGTAGTTTTTTTGCAATAGCACGCCATAACTACGGCGGGCAAAAAAGTAGAGCAATCTGCGCAGTAAACTGGCTTTAGCCGGAGCATACCACTTTGTTAAAGGTTTAAAATGGGGTTTGACATCAGAAATAGGCATGAATTTTTTCTCTCTCAATCTGGCAACCACTGGCTCCAGTTTAGCCTAATAATATTAGTTTTTTTATCTTCAGGGAAGAATAAGTATGGTAGGATAAATGAGTGGAGTACAGTTAATGCCGATTGTTTACGAAGTAGATATTCTTGCTCAAGACTTAGTTTTTCAAATAATGTGGGGGTCCACTGTATTATATTACCGGGAAGCTGCCAGCAAATATCAAAACGTTCAGGCCAGTTCAGTTGTAAATTATCCCAAAACAAAGTATTCACTTGCGGATAAATACTTAAACTGCGAAAAATTCCTAAAGTTCTCTTGCTGTCTAGTAAGGCTATTTGTTGTTGTAGAGTTTGCTGGCCTTCAAGACTTTGCAACCAGCTAAGTAGTTTGATAGCTTGCTTTTTATGCGTTGCACTTAGATTCTTGCTAATACCGGCCCATAGCACTCGCTCTAATTGTAGCTGGAGCACATTTTTTTGTAATGAGCCTTTGAAATATAAATAAGGGTAGGCACTAGGTGCAATTTTGGTTTCTGCGTTTTGATAGCTTAGAATATATTCTTTCGGTGTATTTTGGTATAATTTTTGTTGCAAGCGGATAAAATCAATTTTGCCCTGTTTGCGCGTTTCCCTTAAACTAGAATTTTCATTTTGTTCATTTTGTCCTTCTGTTTGTTGGTTTGCCAACAAAGCTTGGTAGTCGCGCATAAACTGTTGTAAATCTGAAGATATACTGTTAAGGCCTCTAATCTTTTGAGGGCTTAGATATAGACGCATCGAAGAACCATGTAAATAATCGAGTAATATTTGGCGTGGGGTTTGTAAATGGACGTAATTTTGTTCTGGTTCTGTTTGCAGTAGCTGTTCTTTTAGCCATTTTGGAGCCAGTAGGCGTGAAATTCCAGATTGAATGAAGTTTTGCTGTAAAGGGTCATTTTGCAAGTGGCTTGGTTTGGCTTGTGTTGTTTGGCTGGCTTGATTTGTAAGCTCAAACATTGCCGGATATAGCAATAATGGCCTCAGGTGTAGGCTTTTTTCAATACCAAGTTCCACCATTGGTTTTGGCAATTCTGACAATTGTTCCATATAAAGCTCTGGTTGAGCGAGCTGCATCAATTCACTACTAAGGAAAATACCGCCACCAAGGTTTAAACGTGAAGCATGATCTTGATAATCATTTTCTTGTGCATTGATTAAGCGTCCACGTCCAATAAGCTGGAAAAACATATTCAGACCGTGTCGCAAATGAATACTAAGCGGTGTACTATCATGCTTTTGCTGGTAGATAGAAAGAATGTAAAAAAGTGCAGGTTCTTCAATATAAACATTGAGCGATGAATATTCGGTTTCTTTTGTACAGCTGTTCAGCAGCAAAAGTAACAAGAATAAAAGTAGCAAAAAATTTCGCATAATCCTTTGTTATAATTGGAATCAAACCCACGAAAAGAGGATCGTTAAAAAAATTGAACATTTATTTAAAGTGATTCTGCAACAACAAAGTTCCAATAATACTTATCCTTTCAGTAAATTAATTTTACCACCTACAGCTAAAACTTTGCGTTCAAATTCGCTGGCTTGTAATAAAACTTTAATTGGCTCTTGCCCTTCTACGGCTAATTTCAATTCTTCTGTACCATTTAATACCTGTTCCCGCAATTTTGAGGCCATTAGGACATTGCCTTTGTTCAAACGCTCGTAATCTTGAGGCTGAACAAAAACTAAAGGCAATATACCGTTATTGATCAAATTAGCGCGGTGG
This sequence comes from Spirochaetia bacterium, assembly GCA_965225855.1. Taxonomy (GTDB): domain Bacteria; phylum Spirochaetota; class Spirochaetia; order SP-2023; family SP-2023; genus Haliotispira. The sequence continues at coordinate 29,411 of CBDDCK010000004.1, forward strand.
ATTCGGGCAAAGCTTTTTACCAAAACGGCTTTCACGCCTAAGAATAGTGGTGTCAAAGCTGCGTGCTCGCGGCTGGAACCTTGGCCATAGTTATCCCCTCCAATAATAATACTACCGCCAAATTGTTTTTTAGCCGCGTGAGCATTTTTGGCAAAATCCACATCGCAAGGGCTTAAACAATATTCGGCTAAATATGGAATATTTGAGCGATAAGGCAGCAAACTGGCATTCGATGGCATAATGTGATCGGTTGTGATATTATCGCCCACTTTGATAATCAGCGGGAGCCCACCTTTTTCCCCCCAGCTTTCGCCAACTTCTTCTCCCAGTGGAAATGGCTTTATATTGGGACCCCTGCGTATTTCTTGAGATTTTTTGGAAATATCTGGAGCTACTAACAAATTATCGTTGTTGTGGAATTTTGCAGGCCAAGGTATATCCCAGTTGATTTTGTTGCTTGGTTCTTTGTTTAATTGACAAGGGTCGGAAATGCATCCATGGATTGCACTATAAGCGGCAATTTCAGGGCTCGCCAAATAAACATAGGAGTTTTTTGTACCACTGCGTCCGGTAAAATTTCGGTTAAATGTTCGCAGCGATACGCCTTCGGAAGGGGGTGCTTGCCCCATGCCAATACAAGGCCCGCAACCGGTTTCCAAAATGCGAGCACCTGCATCTAAAATATCATTTAAGGCACCATTAGAGGTTATCATTGATAATACTTGTTTAGAGCCAGGAGAGATAGTTAGGCTCACATTCGAGTGAACACGCTGTCCTTTGAGGATAGCGGCTACCCGCATTAAATCCAGATAAGAGCTATTGGTACAGCTACCGATACACACTTGGTCGATTTTCGTACCAATAAATTCTGATATGGGGAATACGTTATCGGGGCTATGCGGTTTAGCTATCCGCGGTTCTAGGCTGCTTAGATCAATGGTTATATCTAAGTCATAGCTTGCTTGCGCATCGGCACTAAACGGCTGCCAAACTTCAGCGCGGCCTTGACGTTCTAAATAGTCTTTCGTCATTTCATCACTGGGGAAAACAGAAGTCGTTGCGCCTAGCTCAGCACCCATGTTCGCAATGGTAGAACGTTCTGGTACACTTAGAGTCTGTACCCCTTCGCCATAATATTCAATGACTCGGCCTAAACCACCTTTAACGGTAAGTTGGCGCAGCACTTCCAGTATGACATCTTTAGCAGACACTCCCCCCTGTAATTTACCAGTCAATTGTATGCCGACTACAACTGGCATACTAATTGTGTACGGGTGGCCCCCCATAGCCATAGCTACATCTTGCCCACCCGCACCAATGGCAATCATACCCAAGCCACCGCAAGTAGGGGTATGGCTATCAGAGCCGATCAAAGTTTTTCCCGGTATCCCAAAACGTTCTAAATGCACTTGATGGCAAATACCATTGCCGGGCTTTGATACCCATATCTGGTGTTTTTCTGCTACACTTTGAATGTAGCGATGATCATCAGCACTTTCAAAGCCCGCTTGTAACATATTGTGGTCAACATAAGCTACCGATAGTTCTGCACGAGTTTGTTCTACTTCCAATGCTTCTAATTGTAGATAGGCCATTGTCCCAGTTGAATCTTGGGTCAATGTTTGGTCAATCTGCAAAGATATAGATTCACCAATTTTGGGCAGAGTTGGTGATTCCACTAAGTGGGCTTGTAATATTTTTTGGGTTAGGTTCATAGTGTTCCTTTTAAGTTTGTATTCTAGTTAAGGAATTGTTTTTTGCAAGGAATAAAAAGCATATCTTCCATTTGAATTTATCTTTTACTTGGTTTTTTATTTTTTATCGCCATATTGTGGAGCTTATAAAAGCTAGCAAGCCGTATAGTAAAGCGGGAATAATAGTCTTTTTTAAGATAGTGCCTTCTTGCGAGGTTACACCCGTTACCGCACTTACACTGACAATATTATGTATACAAATCATGTTTCCTATTGCCGCGCCTAATGTGCCTAAAGCCAAAATTCTAGTGGTGTCTAAATTAAAATTTCTGGCTAGCTCAAACTGTAGCTGAGAAAAAGTCAAATTACTTACTGTAGCACTACCGCTAATAAACGAACCCAACATACCTATATAAGGAGCCATGCTATACCATAATTGATAAAAGATTGTTCCTAATTCTTTAGCTAGAAATATCGGCATAGATTGTCCAAATTTTGAAAGTCCGCTGTTGGTAAATATTTGTACCATAGCCAAAGTTGGCAATAAAGTTACCGTGGCATTAGCCATTGTCTTTAAGGTAATAAAGCTTGCTTTACCGTATACACGAAATGGGGCTCTATGGATAAAGATAGTAATAAAAGCAATAAAAGATAAAATAAACCCAGGATTATATAAAACCTGCAACGAAGAATTTATATCATAAGAAAGTATTTGATTATAGGATAAGTCTATAGTATGTAATGCAAAGGTTTTGATTATAGGCACTGTTCGGCTCAATACCAATACAATGACTACAAGAATATAAGCCAACCAGGCTTGGAATATCGGCATCGTTGGGGCTAAGTTTGTTTGTGGATTTTGTTTTTGTAGTTGTTCTTGGGTTGTCCAAATGTTTTTTGGAGTGAGTATGCTAAGTTTTATCATGCTGAATGTTATTACGATCATGATAATGGGTGTAATAATACTGACAAATTCAAAACCTATAAAATGAACTACAGTAAGGGCTATTAGCTGATATAATAAGCCAATCGTAATAGCAAAAGGTAAAACTTCGATAAAGGTTTTATAGCTCTTTTTATTTGAAGTATTGGCTATTATTAATGTAGCAACCAATATAGTCGGTATCAAAAAACCGCAAAGTAAATCAATTTGTACTAGTTTTTGGGCTATTTCTAACAAACTTTCTTTGCTTATTTGTATATTGGATAAACCTACTTGAATTGGAGTCCCCACCGCACCAAATGAAACTGGCACACTGTCGGCAATTAAAGCAATGGCTGCACTAATAATTGGTTGAAACCCTAAAGCTAGTAATAATGGGGCCACAACTACAGCAGGTGTACCAAAACCACTGACACCTTCAATCAAGCTACCCAATAGAAAGGCAATCAATATTACTTGTAAGCGCATGTCTTTGGTCAAATCACAAAACCGTTGGTTAATAGCTTCCATAGCTCCGGTTAGTTTTAACACATTTAATAATATAATAGCCCCAAACAAAATCAATAATATTCCCAAAGATTTATGTATGCCTTGTATAATAGAAGCAAAGATAATTCCTAAGTCCATACCCCAATAGAAATAGCTAGCAATACTAACCACTATAAAGGTAATCAACATACCATTGCGTGCCGAGGTCTTTAGGAATACTAATAATACTAAAGGCAATATAATCGGTAAAAAGCTGATTGCTAAGTACATAAAATAGCTCCTTAAAGTCAATTTTCTATATTTTTATCTTAGAATTTAGATTATTATAGCTTGATCCTAAGATATAAATTTTATAAAGGTTTGCTAGTTATCTATAGAAAGTATAATATAACAAATTGATAAAAATTATTCAACCAGTAATAAATTTAATAATTTTTTAGCTAAGCTATGGTTTTCGCAAAATAATTCTATAATTTAGGTTTTTTTATGTAATCAAGGGTTGTATGTTTTTTTATTTTTTTTAATATCCATTTACTCGATAATATAGATTAGAGTACAACAATAATCATCAGTAAAGGAATTGATTTTATGAAATTACCAAATAGTTTGCACCGTTTGCAAATAACAGCAATAGCAAGCATATTGGCGGTATTATTGGTTTTAGGGTCTTGTGTATCGAATAAAAATTCTCGTATAAAGCAACCTGCAGAAAACCAACCATCAGACCCGCAATATACTGCAGAACAACAGAAAATTATTGAACAATATCATAAAACTGAAATAAAACTCGCTGGAGCATCGAAAGATTTGGCCCGCACTTATAGAGCTTTTGGCAATCCGGAAGCCGAAAAAGTAGTTATCTATAATCAAGGTGGCCCCGTCCCAATTTTAGAGATTGATGATATGGCTTTCTTGGCCCATGACTTTGGCGTAGATATGCAAGATGTGCTCATTATTCACATGCTACAGCAAAATATGTTGCAAGCAGAACAACTAGCCAATCAAAGCATTAGCTTTGAACAAGCAAAACAAATTGGCCAAAACAGCTTACAGATGTTACATAATGTAGTTATCTTTTTGCAAAGTAAAAACCGCCAAGTTTCTTTATGGGGTAGTTCTTACGGGGCATTTCTAACAGCCGGCTATTTAGCTACTTATGATAACAATCTACATACGATAGTTATGGCTGTAGGACGCCTAGATATGCCTGCCGAAGTTTGGCAGCCGTTTAGTGAAGGTAGTTATGTTCACTTTGCCGAAGATGGTCAAACCATTATCTTAGAACCAGAGGAAGAGCTGGAAGAAACCGATGCCACGCCCTATTTGCATAGTAATTTAGCCAAAATTGCTGCAGGTTTTGGCTACAGACGTTTTACTAAAGAGCTTGCCGGTAAACAGCTTAGCAATGTGCTATATATATATTCTTTAGTCGATCAAAGTGTTGGCAAACTTACCGAAGCTGAACTAGCATTTTTAAAAGATCATAATGTTGAGGTTATTCCATCGAATAAAAGCCATTCAGAAGCTGAATTAGAACATGCCGAACAATTGATAAATTTCTTATTGGGTAACTAGACCGTAAATAATAAATATTAAACCATAAAGAATATAATATTTTCTTTTGTCTTTGTTATATAATTTTTATTATGGTTTTATATAATATTTTTACTCTTTTTGAAAGGTAGTTTTTGTTTTGGAAATACCATATTTAAAAAACGAAACTATCTTATTTTTGTTTTATTGCAAACAATATTTGTGCTCGATAAATATAAAATAGATGTTTTGATTATGGTATTAAATAGTATTACAGGTATTTTAACGCAGAAACAAAGTAGCTTTGCTTGTTGTCAGGTTGGCGGTATTGAATGGTTGCTAGCTATGAGTGAGCAAAGCTTGTCTATGCTACCGGCTATCGGTAGTGAAGTTTGTATTTATACCCAACTTAAATTGAGTGAAAATAGTATTGTCCTTTATGGCTTTACTAGCTATCAAGAACGCAGTTTGTTTGAATCTTTGGTGTCGGTTTCGGGTATTGGGCCTAAAGCGGCATTGGCTATGCTTTCTAAAGCCAAAGTAGGAAATTTGGCGGCTGCAATTATTGAAGGTGATGCCCAGTTTTTAAGTACATTGCCGGGCTTAGGTACGAAGACCGCACAAAAAATTATCTTACAATTGGGGGATAAACTAGCCAAACAGCTTTTGCAACATAGCCCCAACCAAGCGGAAACTATAGATAACAAAGCCGCAAATAAACAATTACCAGAGTATTACCAAAAGCAAACTGAATATACAGAATTATTGAATGCCTTAGTGGCGATGGGCTATGCAGAGCCAAACTGCCGTAAAGTGCTAGACCAACTATCCAATCATTGGCAACAAAATAAGCCAGAAGAAGGTGAGCAATTACGCCAAGCCATTGTCGGTTTAAGTAGTGTATGAATCAAAAACAACTATATCAATTGCCGCCTTGGTTTTATTTGAGCAGTGAGGCTTTGCATAAACTGGAGCGAAATTTACTGCGTTTTGCCCGCAGTTTTCGTTTGAGCCATAGCCAAATAGAGCAACTCTGTAAAATGGCAAAAGATTTATCAGATTGGGGGGAAGTTAGTTCCTTAAAAGAATTTTTAAGGACTCAAGCCGAAAGTTTGCGTAGTTGTGATTGGGATAATCCACAACCCAACAAGCGAAACCCACAACAACGCAAGCAGGCAATGGCTGACTTGGCTAGCTTTTATCAAAGTAAGCAACAGCTATTACCGAATTTTCAACGCAGTGTGCCCAAACCCAAGGTGCCCAAATATCGTTTTGAGGTCTTGGAACAAAAGGGCCAGATACTTGGTTCTTGCCCAGTGGCTTCGGTCAAAACTCGTTGTTGTAACTTGCTAACTTTAGATGCCATACAACAATGTGGCTTTGGTTGTAGTTACTGTGCTATTCAACATTTCTACGATGATAAAGCTATCCAATTCCGAGGAGACTTTAGCCAAAAGCTAGAACAATTAGAGCTGGACCCGGAAAAATATTATCATATCGGTACCGGTCAATCATCGGATTCACTGTTGTGGATTGAAGGTTCCGGAGTGCTAGAACCATTGCTTAACTTTGCCCGTAAGTATCCCCGCGCTATACTGGAATTTAAGAGCAAGTCTGCCAATATCAAGACTTTTCTGCAAAAAGATCTAGCCCCGAACATGCTTTTTACTTGGTCTTTAAATCCGGATAGCTTTATTCGCCATGAGGAAGCCCTTACCGCACCGTTAGATGCTCGTTTGCGCGCAGCCCGGCAAATGGCTGACCGAGGGGCAAAAGTTGGTTTCCACTTCCACCCAATTGTACGCTATCAGGGTTGGAAAACCGAATATCGCGAGCTGGCCCAAAGAGTAGGAGAGTTATTTGATTCTAATGAAGTAGTTACAATTTCCTTAGGTACACTTACGTTTAGTAAGTCTGCCTTAAAGACCATACGGCAGAAAGCCGAGCAAACCCAGATATTGCGCTTTGCGATGGAAGAAATTGCCGGCAAGTTTTCTTATAGTTATCAGGCTAAAAAACAAATGTTTTCTCTAGTGTACCAAGCTTTGCAGCCTTGGCATCAAAAGGTATTTTTCTACCTATGCATGGAAGACCCCGCCCTATGGCCCGATGTTTTTGGCTACCAATACCCCAACAACCACGCCTTTGAACAAGATATGCTCACCAGCTACGCCGATAAAATGGGTTTAACTTAAAGTATAATTCAACTCTACTTTATCTAGTTACTAATCTATTTATATGATACTTTATTCATCTATATATCTAATATAATTTTTTAATATATGATTAAACTAATATTAAAGTATTATACTTCATTTTTAATAATAAATAAAAATGAAATTTTTATGATGATTTTTTGTAAAAATGTCTTTATTCATTTTTGATTTAACCGATAATATCCACAACAAACTTAAAGGAGATTTTTATGAAAGGTATAAATTTAGATAGGGTAATTAAATCAATAGGAAAATCATGTTTGATTGATTGTTATGAAATAGCAAGTCGTAAAGGTGAGAATTTAACCATAGATGACTTAATTCAATATCACCAAATACTAAAAGGTCAAAAATATAGTGGTCTTTGTACTCGTCTATCTCAAATAAAAAGGCTTTATCGAGAAAGGCTTTTAGATAGTGCTATATCTAGGGTGAAGTAATTGATAAATTGGGATAATAGGAAATATGAACGTTACATAATTAAATTTTTAAGAGGGTTAAATGAAAGACTTTTTATGTGTAAAGATTACTAAGACTAATTTTAAGGAAAAAATACTTCCTTATGAAGATTTGTTAAAATATGAAATCTTGTATAAATGGAAATCAAAACGAGATATTGATTATGTTGTAGGCATATATGATAATATGATTCAAGCTGTATATAAGGTTTCTGGTTATGATATTGAATATGCTAATGAAGGAGAATATAAAGGTGAGCGGAGAAATTATTATCCTTATGGTGAACTAGATATAGATTTGACAAGAGAATTATCTGGCCGAAATGCATATGAATTAGTGCAAGGAAAGCAAAATCCAGTTAGTTATCATTCTTTAGAAATATTAAGTAAATTGCCAATATTAGACCCATCTTTTTGGCAAATCGTAATTAAAGAAGGTAAAGATTATATAAGCACAACCCAAACACTAAAAGAGCAGCTCAAAGAATTAGTTAGAGCTAACCACAACCTAGTATTAACCGGAGCACCGGGTACGGGTAAAACCTATCTGGCAAAAGAAATTGCAAAGGAAATTACCGAAGGTGTAGATGGTGCAATTGGTTTTGTGCAGTTTCATAGTTCCTATGATTATACCGACTTTGTCGAAGGTTTGCGGCCGTTTATTACCAAAGATGGGCAAAATAGTTTCAAATTGCAAGACGGTATATTTAAGGATTTCTGTAAACGAGCAGCAAAAAATGAAAACCAAAAGCAGAAATATGTATTTATTATTGACGAAATAAACCGAGCCGAACCGAGTAGAGTTTTGGGTGAATTATTCTTTGCCATAGAGCCCGGCTATCGTGGTGTAGAGGGCAAAGTAAAGACTCAATACGCCAACTTAAACCAAGAAAAAGATAGAATGTCTTATAAAACAGAAGGCAAACTTGAAAAATTAGAGCCCGGTTATTTCTATATACCGGAAAATGTCTTTATAATTGGCACGATGAATGATATAGACCGCAACGTCGATAGTATGGACTTTGCCATGCGCCGGCGCTTTGTTTGGAAGGAGATTCTAGCTAGTGAGACAACCGAAATGTTGGATAGCACAGATGAAGACAATCGAAGAATCTTAACGCCTGAATTAGCCCAGCAAGCCAAAAACCGTATGACGAACCTGAACAACAATATAACCGAGGTTTTGGGAAGTACGGCTTTTCATATTGGCGCAAGTTATTTCTTAAAGCTAAAAAATTATAGTGGCGACTTTGGCCATTATAATGGCGACTTTGGCCAATTATGGGATCTACACCTAAAGCCCTTACTTTCCGAGTATTTACGCGGTATGCCGGATTCTGAAGATAAGTTAAAGACTTTGAAAAACAGCTATGATGGCATAGTAGAAAATCAAGATAGTTAGTAATTGTAAAAATATTTCTAACCCAATTATTACATATTCTTTGTTTAGAAATATCTAATAATTGGATTGCTGGTATTTTGTTTATGGATTGATTATTAACTACTTTACAGTAGATAACAAGGTATATTTAAAATCAATAGAGCAGATTAATAGGTAGCTAGTTACTTTAAGCCATAGGTTTTTATTGTTGTTTGTTGGTTTGTATGCCTAAAGATTGGAGTATACAATTTGTATCATCATTGGGTAGGCAATAATCTTTGATAAGCGGTTTTAATTTATTTTGTTTTAAATAAGCCTTTCTTTGTGCCTTGTTAATTAGCTTGTAGTGAAACAAGGTATTGAGAATACATTCCATAGAAATAGTATATTTTTTGTAGGTTTGTACTAAAGTTTGTTCTAGTTGTTGGTTGGTTTGCAGTGGCTTGGTTGTATTTAGTTGGTCTTGCGTTAGTAATAAGTAACCGGCAAATTTATTGGCAAAGTCTTCATTATCATCAAATAGCAGGTGGTACAGTTCATGCCCTATGGTGAAAAATATTCTGCGTAAATGTTCGGTATAATTAGAATAGACAATAATAGTAGGAATATTGCCATTACAGGCAAAGCCCGATAGACCATCAATACAAGGGTGCGGCGCTTTGCTTTTAGATAATAAAGCAATGCCATATTGAGCTAAAAACTGGCGGATATACCTAAGGAAGCCTTTATTAGCACGATTGATTTGGTTGGCAAAGTTCTTAATGGCGTTCTCAAATTTTTGATAATCTAAGTTAATGCAATTTTGCGCTTGCTGCTTTAATAGTTTAAATGCAGCCCCATCTATGTTAGATTCTAATTGCTTGGCTTGTTGGGCAATATCGGCTTTTTGTTGTTCTGTGAGTATTTCATAGATATTGAGCTCTAAGTTTTTCAATGTTCGGGCATTGATATTGGCAAAATCTTGATGCTGTAAGTCGATACTTTTATCGCGGTTGTATTGAATGGCAATATCGTAATCATAAGTTTTGTACTTATCTTTGATTTGTCCTAGATATTGATGGAATTGAAGATTGCGAAATAAACTTTTATTGTTGTACCATACTTCATAGTTTTCTATAATTTCTTCATCTTCATAATCAAAGTAGCGATCTTTGTAGAAACCTACTTGAAAATCTTTACAACCAGTTTGCTGGGCATAGTCTTTTAGTTCAGAACAAACAGCATAGATAGTTTGGAACATCTTTTGTTTTTTGGCTAATTTAGTAACAGGCATTATGATTTATCCTTTTCTGGCAAGCTAAAATCTTTAAAGCATTCTAGTTTATTTAATAAATTGAGTATAGCAATACATTTTCCCCAAGTTTCTTTATCGTTTTCCAAAATACTGGGCTTATAGTCGGCAAGGTTTCGATATTTTTTGAGTCTTTCAATATTATCTTTGTGTTTTGCATATTGATTTGGATTTTGTTGGCAAAAAGTTTCTATTATATTATGGTGGGTTTTCTTTTTAGCCTTTTTTTGGTTAGTGGTTTGGTTATCTGGTGTTTGCTGCTCACTCACTACAAAGCATATTCTTTGATACACAGCATAATACAACCGACTAATGGCAATATGATATTGTTGCTGTGTTATAGCCCAACAACAAACCCCAAAGCTATCTTGAGATTTTTGTCTTAAATCTATTTTATTGTGCATAATAATCAAATACTATACCATATCTATAATAACAATCAAATGGAAATTTTCTTGTATTTTATAAAATATCAAGATTCTTTAATACATTACATAATATAACTTACTGATAGAAATATAGTATTATTACTATGTTATAAACTAACAATCACGCCTTTGAACAATATATGCTAAGCAGCTATGCCGATAAAATGGGCTTACATTAAATTATAATTTAAGCCTATTATATTAAACTACTAATCTAATTATTCAATACTTTACTAAGCTATATGCCTAATATTGCCTTTAAAGATATGATTAAACTAAACTAAAACTATTATAAAGCTACTATACTTAGCCATTAAAAATAAAATCAAAATATCATCATTGGTTTCTGAAAATAATTTAAAATAGAATTTTTATGATAATTTTTTGTAAAAATATCTTCATTTATTTTTGATTTAACCGATAATATCCACAACAAACTTAAAGGAGCTTTCTAATGGAAACAGAATATATTAACAATCTTAATAATATAGTAAATGGTAATGAGCAGACAATTGCTGTATATTCAAGACTTAAAGATCAGAAAAAATTTATATATAATGGTTCTAATCGCAAGGTCTATGATAAGGATAATAAAGGTGATGGTTATACAGGTTGTTGGAATATAAGTAAAGATGCAGTTTCAAATATTATTGAGAAAGATTATAGATATTCATTCATTATTATTTATATGGAAGAAGAATCTAAAAACGTTATTTATAAAGCTGTTATATGTAAACTTGAACTTGATAATCCAAACTATTATTTAATCCGCTTTAAATCATGTAAACGTTTAGGTACAACTAAACAAAATTGGTTAAAATTTTCAGGAGATAGAGAACCTATAAAATACTTTCCGATCAAAGATATTGGCAACCCACAACCAAAACAAATTCAACCCCAAACACTAAAAGAGCAGCTCAAAGAATTAGTTAGAGCTAACCACAACCTAGTATTGACTGGGGCACCGGGTACCGGTAAAACTTTTTTGGCAAGGGAAATTGCAGAGGAATTGACTCAAGATTATGATGGTGCAATTGGTTTTGTGCAGTTTCATAGTTCTTATGACTATACCGACTTTGTCGAAGGTTTGCGTCCAGTAGCTAGTAATGAGCAAGGTGGGGCAAATGGTTTTGCCTTGCAAGATGGTATATTTAAGGCCTTTTGTAAAAAAGCTGCCAAAGACCACAATAACAAATATGTATTTATTATTGACGAAATAAACCGAGCCGAACCGAGTAGAGTTTTGGGTGAATTATTCTTTGCCATAGAGCCCAGCTATCGTGGTGTAAAAGGCAAAGTACAAACTCAATACGCCAACTTAAATAAAAAACCAATGGCTTGGTATGATGATAAAGAAGGCAAACTTGAAAAATTAGAACCGGGTTATTTCTATGTACCGAAAAATGTCTATATTATTGGCACGATGAATGATATAGACCGCAATGTCGATAGTATGGACTTTGCCATGCGCCGGCGTTTTGTTTGGAAAGAGATTCTAGCTAGTGAGACAACCGAAATGTTGGATAGCACAGATGAAGACAATCAAAGAATCTTAACGCCTGAACTAGCCCAGCAAGCCAAAAACCGTATGGCTAACCTGAACAACAAAATAACCGAGGTTTTGGGAAGTACGGCTTTTCATATTGGCGCAAGCTATTTCTTAAAGCTAAAAAATTATAGTGGCGACTTTGGCCAATTATGGGATTTGCATATAAAGCCCTTACTTTCAGAGTATTTACGCGGTATGCCAGAGTTTGAAAATAGACTAGAAACTTTGGAAAAATCCTATAATGGCATAGTAGAAAATCAAGGATAATTAGTAATTCTTGGATATATTCTAACCCAATTATTATTTATTTTCTATTTAGAAATATCGAATAATTGGGTTGCTGGTATTGGTTTTTTAGATACTTAGTATCTAGTTTTGGTTTTGATTTTATTGTATAAATTGTATTTGGGAAATATACTATGCCATTGATAACAAACAAAGACAATTCACAAAAATTTATTGAAGACATAGAACAATCGAAAGATTTTCTTGAAAAATTTAATAATAAAACTCTGGATAATATTAGGAATGAGCATAAAGATTTAATTATTTGTGATGCAAAAGATTTTAGTAGTAATTCCCAAAAAGCTAGTGAAAAGGGCAATAGCCAAAAGATTTGGAACTTAAAAGATAATACTCTCCAGACCCATAATATAGTGGGTATAGTCGGAGATGGCCAAACCACAGTGCAGATCAATTCTCGTTTTGATACAGAAACATCATTCAATTTTCTTCATTATATGTTGGCTAAGGTATTCCAGCCCAATATATTGGACTCAAAATTACCGTATGGCCACTCTAGTATATTCGATCTATTGCCGTATTTATTACCTGCTAAATACCAGCAAGCCTATAGTCGGCAGGGTTTATATAGAGAATATCGCACTTTGGAATATAATGATACCAAACCGCAGGGGGCTTTGGATATAGCCCGCCATATCAAACAGAATATGCCGTTTGGCGCTAGTATCTGCTATAGAAAAAGAAGCCGTGAATATGATAACCCGATAACTCGGCTTTTACAGTGTAGTTTTGCCTATGTAAAAACAACATACCCGGGGCTTGATTTTAGCAATAGCCGTACTCTAAATAATCTACCATTGCGAGAGGCTATTACCGAATTGCAACGCCATATACCGTATATTAGCCCTTCCGATATTGATAGGCAAATCCCCAAAATATTACAGGCTACGGCTAAATCTATACGCTCTCCGTATTTTAGTATCTATGAACCGCTTCGCCAACTATGTAGAGCCATACTGCAACAACAGAAAATCCAGCCTCAAAACCCAAAACAAGCAGGGCCAATACACGGTATTTTGTTTGACGCAGCTTGGCTTTGGGAAGAATATCTAACTACATTGATGCCCCAAAATACCAAACATGCTTACGCGCGAATTAAAGATGGCATAAAGATTTTTAGCGAAGGTGGAAGTGGTTGTATCTATCCCGATTTTTATGATCAAGATAATCATATAGTGCTAGATGCCAAATATAAAAGGCTAGATAACCATACCATAGGTCGGGAAGACCGTTACCAGATGATTAGTTATCTATATATCTTAAAGGCCAATCAAGCCATATTACTATACCCCAGCCAAACAGAAGGGCAGCAAGAACCGAATAATTTTTATGGTAAACTCAATGGTTATGGGGGAACATTGCAAACTTACGGCTTAAAAATTCCCCAGTCGCAAGGCGATTCAATGGACTTTAGGGAATTTAGCGAGCAAATGAAGCAGACGGAAAAACAATTTATAGAAGATTATCATACAATATGTGGAGACACACAGGCAAAAGTAAGCTAATATAGCCTACTATGAATCCATACTTGAATAATGACCAAACTTGCCTAACCAAACCATTGGTGCAAGCCGTGCTAAAAAGCTTCCATATGAACCCCTATCATAGTATTCATGGGATTTCTCACTGGATGCGGGTGCGGTATAACGGCCTTTTGGTGGCAGAATATAGCGCTGCCGACCCCAAAATTATCGAATTGTTCTCTTTGTTTCACGATTGTTGTCGTCAAAATGATGGTATAGACCCCGGGCATGGTAGGCGTGGTGGCTTGCTAGCTAAGGATTTTTTTGACCGTGGACAATTAGATTGCAACGCCAAACAATTACAAATCATTATCGAGGCTTGCAATAATCATACTTCCGGTTATAACCATACCGACCCCAATATTGCTAGTTGTTGGGATGCCGACCGTTTAGATTTGCCTAGAGTGGGTATAGATATAGACCCTCAATACCTTTCTACCGACTTTGCAAAAAAGCAACCAGTAATCCTACAAGCTAGTATACGCGCAAAAAATCAAGAAAATCATCTAGGCGATATACCGTATCTTTGGGACCAATAATTGGATATAATTATTGGTATATCATAAACATCATGCTTAGATTATATCGAAATAAATATCCTTAGATACTATCATTATAGTCTTGAATATAGATATTTTCTACTGAAAATATTATATTTTGCTACTTGATTCTATGATTATTTACACCATAAATATAGTTATCGTATAACCAGGTATACGGGGTTTGGTATGAACTATTGGCTAATGAAATCAGAACCGGCTGTATTTAGTATAGACGATTTACAAATCAATACTGAAAAATATGCTAAAGAAATTTGGGACGGAGTACGGAATTACCAAGCCCGAAACTATCTAAAACAAATGCAACAACATGATTGGGCTTTTTTCTATCATTCTAATTGCAAGGTACCGGGTATCTATGGATTGATGAAGATTGTCGAGCAAAATATCGTAGACCCTAGCCAGTTTGACCCTCAAAGTAAGTATTTTGATCGGAAATCCAAGCCAGATAACCCACGCTGGCATACGGTATCGGTAGCTTTTTTACAAAAGTATTCGAGTCCGGTTACTTTAGAACAGCTAAAGCAACAATATCCTGAACAACAATATGGTAAGGATTTTGCACTCATAAAACGCGCAACTAGGCTTTCGGTAATGCCGGTGCCTAAAGAAATATTCAATGATATTTGTCAAAGCATTATAGAAATATCCGAGCCATTATCATGATATTGATAGAATATGTATGATGATATTGATCTGTATTTCGCTTTACTTATTTCAGTCTGATTATGGTAATCAAAGATTCTATATAGTAGTTTATTCTCATCATCATTACCAACAATAAGCTGTTCTATAGAATTGATATAATTACCATAGCAAATTGCTATAGTCCGATCAATATAGCATAGCTATTATATGATGATAATATATATAATCTAAACTAAAATTATAGACATCAATATTTATAGAACAAATTGGAACATTTATTGTATCATTCACGGTACTATAAAGGTACAAATAGCTATAAACTATCTAAGTTTTCCATAAAAACTATGGATATTGTAGTTTATATCTTCCATATTACCATTCTACTAATATGATAATTATACTTATAAAAATACATAATATCAATATACTGCAAATATTGCGATAGAAAGGATTATAGATAATAAAACATATATAAAATATATTTTGCTATATTATTATATTTAATAAATATAACTTTATCTATATATTTACATAATATATGAAATATATAGATAAATTCTGTTTGTATCAATATATTTTAGTAATATCTATAATGAAAGAATCTAATTTATATAGAGCCTTTCATGAATGTTAATTCTATTGCCAAGGTAGAACTATATATTGTATTGTCGAATATAAAAGACTAAAATTGTTAATTACTTTCTTCAAGAGGAATCTTAATAACATCAAAACCCTAACTCTATAATATGGAGATATAAAAATTTTTTCTTTAGCACTTCTATCTATGTTTTTCAGGAAAGTATGAATTGAGTTAAAGTTATTATATGTTGTTTGTAAGTAACTTTAGCCAAATATTTTTAGAATAATAAAGCATTGTTGGCGGATTGTTTGGGATAGAAATTTGTTTTTATGGTAACAAAGATAACTATGCTAGATAGCCCTTGCTTATTATAAGCAAATTCGCTATCTTTATCACCATTGTTCGATATTTTAGGAGCTACTATGCCAAAATCAGAAAAAAAAGACCACGACAAAGCCTTCCAAAACAATGAAGATAGCCTATTGGCTGTACTTTTGAAAGGACGCAATATTTTATTGACAGGGGAAGTCAACAAAGAAATGACCGATCGGGTATGTAAACAATTGTTGTTGCTAAATCAAGAATCAGCAACCCAGCCCATTAAAATTTACATAGACTCACCTGGGGGTGATGCAGATGCGGGTTACGCTATTTTTGATATGATCCGCTTTATTGATGCTCCGGTTTATACTATTGGTTTAGGCTTAGTTGCCAGTGCCGGGGCTTTGATTTTAATAGCTCCGGCTAAAGAACAACGTATTTCCATGCCCAATTCTCACTATATGATACACCAACCACTTAGTGGTATTCGGGGTGTAGCATCAACTATTGAGATTCATGCAAAGGAAGTAGAGAAGCTGCGGGAGCGTATTAACAACCATATAGCAGAAGCTACCGGACAACCAATACAGCAAGTAGCAAAAGATACAGACCGTGATTACTGGTTGAGTGCTGAAGAGGCTCTTGCCTATGGTTTAGTGTGTAAGGTTGTAAACAATATGCAGGAGCTGCAAGAACATTTAGGCCAAACTTAGGGAATATCAAATATAATAGTAGAGGTTTTTATGAAATTGCGTTCCTATGAATATTGTGCCTGTATAGGGTTTTCAAACAATAAGGCCATAGTAAACAAAGCCGCAGCCCGCCAATATAAAAGTTATGACGTGGCAAAGTTTTTACAAAAAGGTTTGTTTAAGCAAGCTTTTAGTCTGGCCTATTTTCATGATAGCCAAGAACAAATGGAACAAGTCCTCAAAGAATTACAATCTAAGTTTCAAGAAGTGGGTTTACCCGATCGCAATATTCCTAACAGTGTGGTTGATTTAGTTAAATTATTTGGTAATATTCCTGCAACCCAGAATTTAAATGGTATTTTGTATGTCTAGCTTTCTATGGCAGAAGAATTCCCTATTCCTCTAATTATTTATCGAGTTTGTCCTGAAGAGGCTTATCAATTAGGGATATTGAGCCAGACAATAACCGATATTAGTGACTTGAGCCGCTATCAATCTATGTCTATGAAAACCATAGAAGTACCTATTCTAAAGCCAATTGCGGCTTTGAGTAATACAAAGGGGATAGCACGAAGTAAAGAAGACGGTTGCCTTTGGTTACTACATCCACAGTGTAGGGAATTGCGCCCCTATCGTGGAAATCCGCCTTTATTAGCTTTGGAAGATTGTTATGGTTTTTGCGAAGCCTATTTGCCCCACACAAGTTCTGCCGTACCCCATGAATGGGATAATGAACATAGCCAAGCTAAGTTGCCATTAAAGGAAGCTGCGCAATCTATATTCGCATTGAGCGAACCCCGTTTGTTGGACAATGGAAAAAAGCAAAACTTACTTGATATATTGTTCAATCAGTTTTGCCATTGGAAAGCTCAAGGGAAGAGTTTATCGTATTCCAAACCCCATAATATTTCGGTTGTTGTTCCTGAAAAAGAAATGGCAAAGCTGCCACTAGAAGGTAGGGGTTTTGTTTGGTTAGAGACAGCGATTACTTCTTTAATATCTTTGGCTAAATTACAAAAGCAAAACAAACAAGAAATTAGATATTCTGAAGTTACGGAATACTTTGCCCAGGGTTTGTGGTCTTTATTAGCAGCTTTGGTAACTTCATATTTCCAGCCAGAAATTGTATTGGAAAAACTTTCGGCTTGATTTGATTTGGAACAAAACAATCAAAAAAAGGGAGAGGAAAATTTAAATTTTCCAGATGATATTACTATTAGAGGACAAACTAACTTAAAAAATACAGCTCATCAAGAATTATGTCATCAACCACTTATAATTAACAGAAGCGAACAACAACAAGTAATTGAAAATTCTAGTGATAGCCACAATAAGGGTTGGGATTTGGAATTAAAAGCTTGGCGTTCTCATTTATACGGCCAGCAAAATTTAATAGCGTTCTAGCATATCTTCGATTTTCTTGAATAAAGTATTTTATTTACAGAGTTCTTGCCATTGATGGCAATTCATGATAGAAGAACAGTTTGATTTTTTTTGTTATTTGCATACAAAGTGGGGAGGGCTTAATGCAGATCATAGCCATTGCCAGTGGAAAAGGCAAAATGGGGTGTACTATGCTTACTGCTAACTTAGCAGTTACTTTGGGGCATTATGGTAAGCGGGTTCTTGTAGTAGACCTTAGCCCAAGTAATTATGATTTGCATACTATCTTGGGGCTAACCGATTATCGCCAAGGTTTAGCAACGTATGTAGAGAATTTGAATTTAAATTTGGCAGCCAAATTACAACACATAACCTACCAAACTTATTATGAAAACCTTTTCTTGATACCAGCGGGTCCAGGCAATTATGATATTGCTAATGTTGCACCAGAAATCAAACAGTATTTGCTCTATGATTTAAAGCAGCAAGATTATGATTGCATGTTGCTTGATTTAGGCCCCAGAAGAGTAGTAGTTACCATATGATGGATTTTTTTTTATTATCGGGCTGTGGTATTGTGGTTATTGAGCCGGCAGCAATTTTAAATGCCTATCTTTTTTTGAAAAATAGTATATTTCGCATTATGGCTTCCAGTTTTGGCGAAAACAGCACAGTATACCATTATTTGAAGGAACTTAAAAAAGATGGTATTTCATTACAAAAAATATATTTAGCAAAACTTTTAGAGCAGGCTAGGCAAATTGATTATCCGTCTTATCAAGAGCTGGAAGCCAAAATGAAATTATTTCAGCCCCAAATCGTACTCAATATACTGCGGCAGTCCAGTGATATGCAGCGTGCAGATAAATTTTGCCATTCTTGCCACCAATATTTAAGGGTTAATTTAGAGCATTTGGGGGTTATTTATTATGATGAAGTGCAAATGCAAGCTACGAAAGCGCAGCTTCCTGTGGTGGTCTACCAACCCCAAGCTATTATGTCCCAAGCTATTTATTGTTTAGCAGATAAAATTCTAGCTATGGAGCATTCTCATAATTTATCACCGCTATATGATGTGAGTGGGGCAGATTTTGCAATGGAGGGAGTGTTTGCGGATTCTTCAAGAAATTCAGATACTTTGAGGGTCGAGGTTGGCAATAATGACCAAAATGCTCAAATGCTTTATCAGAGTACTAGCCCTCAATCAAATATTTACAACAGTAGGGGCTTGCTGGAGAATATTCAATATCAACAATTGAATATTCAGCAACTAAAGTTGGAAAACCAGTATTTGAAAAAAAAGCTTTTGGATAATATGGCCAAGCAAAAAGAGGCATTATGGTCAAAGAGCGGATGAGTTTGATGGAAGTAGTTAGTGCGCTGGAAAAACAGCAGATTGTGCTACCACTTTTTCAACGGCCTTTCATTTGGTCTGAAGAGCAAGTTTGCGATCTATTTGACTCTTTGTGGCAAGGCTATCCTATTGGTGAAATATTGTTGTTGGAGCAAATCCCCCCAGATTTAAAGCAACGGCTACAGTGTTCGCCATTTAGTTCCCAAGCGGGTAGCCAATTTTTAAAAGAAATTGTGCAGCAAAGGCGCAGTGAAGCGCGCATTTTTGAAGAAGTCAAGCAGGCTAGCCATTTGGTGTTGGATGGCCAGCAAAGGCTCTTTGCCTTTTATATAGGAGTTACGGGAAGATATTTGCGTCCGGCAATGCCCAGTTCATATGAAAGTGCAAAATTATATTTTGATCTATATCCTTTAGTAAAATTGTTTTTTGAAAGTGATGGAGATATAGATAATTTGCGCACAGCACATCATCAGTTTCGCTTTTACAGTGAGGCCCAACTTGTGCGTTACAGTCAAGATATCCAGCAGGAATTCCTTGTTGATCAAGTAAAAAATTTGGACTTAGCTTCGTTCCCGTTGCTTTCGCTCGATTTGCTGCAAAATTGGGGGCGAGATAGGCGTACGGCAAAATCAGAAATTCGGCGTTTCCTGAAACCTTTATCCAGTTTGCCAAAAATTTTGGTCGATGAATTTGAGGATATGTTGGACAATTTGCATAATTATTTATGGGTAGATAAAGCCATTAAAAATACCACGGTGAGCCCTGCTAGTAGTTATGATTTGCTGGAAATTTTTAGCCGTTTAAATCAAGGAGCTAGTTTTCAAGCTAGTGACTTGCATTATGCTGTAACGATTATTTTTCCGGAAAATTCTAGCAGGGCGGGGCATTCAAACCATTATTTTAGCTATTATCTTGAAAAACAGCAAGAAAGTGATACGCTGCCAGAGTCTGCAGCAAATTTAGAAAACCTTTCAGATAGTTCTTTGCATAATTTTTTGGAGACAAGTTCTGAATTAGCCGCAAAGCCATTGCTAAAGCATCAGCATTTGACTACTGAAGAATTGGCAGAATTTTCTGCACAAGAATGGCGTTCGGAAATTTTTCATGAATTGAACCCAGAAAAAAATAATCAAGCAGCTATGAAGGGAACAGCAGGGGGAGATTTTGAAGAAAATTATGAACGATTGTTAGAAGCCGCTGATGACTTGAAAATTAGTTTGGATTTTTTATATCATTGTTATTTGTTTTGTGAAGCCGAGGAGCCCGAAAAAATATCGGAGAATATTCGTAAAAGGGAAGGTGCCCTAGCTCTGCGCAACAATGGCAACCATCTGCTACATTTTGCTGAAGTCCTTGATGATTTGCGCGATGCAGTGGACTCTTGCAATTTTATTGTGAGGCATTGGTTTAGCGATTCTTTGCGCACTGAATATGTGTTGTTACCCGTTATTTATTATTTGTATAAACAACTAAACCAGTATCTCGACCCTCTCAACGATTTAGAGAATGTCGATCTTTCTCGCATTGTGCGCTGGATAGCGCTAAACGAAGTGGCGCCCTCGATATTTCGCGGGGGAATGCAACAGCTTGCTGCTCTTTGGCCACTTTTGCATCGCTGCATGCAAAATGCCATGAATCGCGCAAAAGATGAGCCTGAAAGCAAGAATTATTTTCCCTTGCAACAGTTGCAACAAGATTTGCAGTTGGGGTTTCAGCCTGAAAGTTCCCGTTCGGTGGCAAACGGCAAAGTAAATGAAGCCATCAAGGAAGAATTGCGTAGCTTAGCCTTACATGATAAAGATATTGATCAATTGTTAGACCATACCAAAATCAAACACCGTGCCTGTGTACCTTTGATGGCGTTGTTGTATTCCCACCCGCAACGAATTTCGTTGATGCAGCGTTATGAAGAGCGGCAAATTGATTTTATCCAACCACATAAATTGCTTAGCAAGCGTATGTTAAAAACCTATGGTTTGACGGAAGCACAAGTCGAGTTATTTTTTTCTTTTCGTGAAAGTATACTTAATTTACAGTGGGTGCCCAAGCGTTTGCAAACGGAAAAAGGTGATATTCCGTTTCAGCAGTGGCTGAGCAATAGCCAACAATTACAATTACTGGGGGAACAAAATCAATTCCAAAAAAAGCAATTGTTGATCAATTTTATGCGATTTCATCATATCAAAACTGAAGATGGCATTTATACTTTAAACGCTTTTGAGCGTTTTTTGGCAGAACGCAAACAATTGCTGCGTAAATCTTTAAAACGATACAGCCAAGATTTTGGCGATTGGGATTTACAGCTTAAATTGACGAAAATAGCCTATGCTGCTTTTTAGCTTTCTGAAAAATGGAATAAAGATTTTTCAGATGATTTGTATTTTTTGATAATGTGGGAAAGTATTGGATTATGAAATTTTTATCACTGTTGTTGAACATCTCTATATTTTTATTTTCTTGTGCTAGTAGTAGTACACAAAAGCGTAGTTTGGCAGAACGCTATTATAATATTGCCACAGATTATTATAATGAAGAAAATTACGCACAGGCTGTAGCGTATTATAAATTGGCGCAAGCAGAAGATCCTAATTTAAAAGTACTTTTGTTGAATTACGGTTTGGCATTGATTGAAGAAGGGGATTACCAATTGGCCGAACAACAGTTAAAGCAAGCTCATGCGATCAATTCGCGCAATACTTTATGCTTATCTGCTTTAGGTTATTTGAAATTTCGTTCAAAACAATACAAAGAAGCTGCGGCTTGGTATCAGCAATCTAGCATGGCCAACCCCTATAATCCGCAAACTTTTTATAATTTAGGTATTGTTCAACAATATATTGGCAACTATCAAGCCTCCCAACAGGCTTTTGACAAAGTAGCTGAATTACAGGACCCCAAAAAACAACCGAATGAATTGCGGCGTTTTGCTGCTTTGAACCAGCTTCATCTTGGCGATGAAGAAAAGGCTATGGAACTTTATGGTGAATATTTTTCAGAGCGTGGTAGCAATGAACAAATATTTCAAGATATTTATGACTTTTACAGTAAAACCCAGCAATATGACAAATTACAAGAAACCTTCCGTTTGTTTGAAAAATCGCTTAGTGGGAATCCGTTGGCCTCATTTTTGCTGGCCCAGTTGTATTACTTTCAATTAGCCGATCGAAAGCAAGGCCGAGAACATTTGAAAAATGCCATCGAGCGGCGATTTCGCGATATAGAGCGCATGCAAAATTTGGTCAAAAAATTAAAAGGGCAAGAACGTCAATTGGCACAAAAACTTTTAGATTCTAAGGAATAATTTTCTGTTTTTCGTTTGTTGAATGTTAATCTCTGGCTTTTTTGTGGAAAATTTATTGGGTTGAACAAAAGCTGGGAGCTTATGAGGTATTGTTGTTTTCCAATAAATAAAAAAATTTTTGTTTTGGCCATATTGCTAGGGTTTTTTCCTATGTCTTATCGGCCCAAAAAGGCCCAAAAAGGATATATGTACAGCCTTTTGCGCTCCTACTTATTGTAACGGCGCACGCAAAATAAAACGACTATTGCTAGCCATAGTACTCACCAAAAAGGCAAGCAAGGCTTGGCCAAAGTTTATCTTGTTACAAAAAATTCTTGTTAGTTATTAAGAAACTCTGTTGTTGGGCATTAAGAGACTCTCTTAATGCCCAACAATAGGCCAACCAAGCATTGCTTACAGAAACAACCAAACCCTACTTACCAAACTGATGTAACTTGAATAGCATTGTTTAGGTCTTCTGCGCTACCAGGTACAAATTCTGCTGCTGCTTCCAGGTTATATGCACCATTATTATCACTTTTACCAGCCTTAAACAGTATAGCATTGGCTTTGGCTTTTACATTACCGCTTAAAGTAATCCTTACGCTTGTTGCACCTGCACGAGAACCTGTGGCTGTGTTTTCACCTACAGTTGAGTGCCGGGGTAATGTGTACTTCTTCTTACCATCACCGGATACAAGCGTCAATTTGCTAAAGTCCCAGTCTGCAACTGTTTCCGGTAACCTGCTACCTACAATCAATAACTTGCCTTCTATAAAAGAGTAGTATGCGTCACCGATGCTGGCTGTATACCCACTAACGGTAATCGGGTTGCTTGTGTCTTCTGCGCTACCACCTGCAAAGCCTGCTGCTGCTTCCAGGTTGTATGCACCATTAGCATCACGAAGACCTTCCTTAACCAGTATCTTCTCGGCTTCCGCTTTTACACTACCGCTTAAAGTAATACTTAAGTAGGCTGCACCTGCTGCAGTACCTGTGGCTGTGTTTTCACCTGCAGTTGAGTGCTGGGGTAATGGGTATCTCTTAGTACCATCACCGGATACAATCGTCAATTTGCTAAAGTCCCAGTCTGCAACTGCTCTCGGTAACTTGATACCAATAATATATAACACGCCTGTATTAGCATCGTAGGTTGCTTTGTCGATGCTGGCTACATACCCACTAACGGTAATAGGGTTGGTTGTGTCTTCTGCGCTACCACCTGCAAATCCTGCTGCTGCTTCCAGGTTGTATGCACCATTAGCATCACTATCACCATCGTTAACCAGTATCTTATCGGCTTCCGTTTTTACACTACCCTTTAAATTAATCTGTAAGCTTGTTGCACTTGCACGAGAACCTGTGGCGGAGTTTCTACCTGAAAATGAGTCGTGCTGTGGTAATGTGTATCTCTTACGACCATTACCTGCGACAAACCTCAATTTGGTGAAGTCCCAGCCCCACACTGATGACGGTAAATTAGTACCTGTAATCTCTAAGAAGCCTATAGTAACATCATAGGTTGCACGGGTAATTGCGGGTGGGTTTCCACTAACGGCCAAGGCTTTGGCTGTATCTAAACCCGCCCAACTACCAGTGCTAGTAAGCAACCCATCTTTTAGACCATTGCTATCCATACCTGTCTTGCCATTCAGAGTAGCTTTATCGGTATCGGTAAGGTAAAGCCAAAGCGCTGTGCCATCGCTTTTCATACGGTACTTACCTTTTGCCAGATCGCGACTATCTGGCCCAATGGCTGTGCCATCTGCAATATAGGAACTTAAGGCTAGGCCATCTACCACGATGGTTTGGATTTGGGCTTGGGTCGCACTACCTAAGTCAGTACCTTGTACAGTTAGCAGAGCCGTGCCAACATTGTAGCTTGCACTGGTAATTGCAGCTTTAGGCGACTCTTCTTCAGCTTGTTCGACTTGTTTGTCTTTAGGTTGCTTAGGCGACTGATCTTCGGCTTCGATCTTAGACTGCTTATCTTCAGTTTGCTTAGGCGACTCTTCTTCAGCTTGTTCGACTTGTTCGGCTTTAGCTTGCTTAGGCGACTCTTCTTCAGCTTGTTCGTCTTGTTCGTCTTTAGGTTGCTTAGGCGACTGCTCTTCGACTTGTTCAGCTTGTTCGTCTTTAGGTTGCTTAGGCGACTGCTCTTCAGCTTGTTCAGCTTGTTCGGGTATATACTTAAAGACCAAGTCTTTGGCTGTATTTAAACCCGCCCAAGCACCAGTGCTAACGCTAAGCAACCCTTTTTTTAGACTATCGCTATCCATACCCACCTTGGCCTCAAGAGTAGCTTTATGTTGATTGGTAAGTTTCAGCCAAAGCGCTGTGCCATCGCTTTTAATACGGTACTTACCTTGTTCAAGACCGTTACTATTTACCCCAGTGGCATCGTCATCTGCAGTATAGGAACTTAAGGCTACGCCATCTACCACGATGGTTTGGATTTGGGCTTCTGTAGGACTTAAGTTCGTGCCTTGTACAGTTAAGATAGCCGTGCCAACATCGTAGATGGCGTTCTTGATAGTCGGCCCAGAAGACAGCGCATCATCGTCATCGGGTGGGGCGCAGGCCAAGGCCATAAAGGCCAGTAGCCAGGCTACAGGCAATAAAAATAGTTTGAGCTTATACATAAGCAATACCTCCAAAAAGGGATTGAGATTAGCCAACCCATACGGGCTAGTCTGTAAATCCCCATTTTGCTAGGGGGGGTGTTGCGTCAAGGCCTATATAAGGCTTTTTGTAAGTTTTTTTGTGCTTTTTTTATGTTTGGGCACTTTTTTTGTGTCTTAGTGTTGTTTTGTGTTGTAAGGTGGTTAAAATCCATGCCAATCAAAAGGCTTAAGGCTATGCGATAGCAAGCACAACGCCAACCATGCCAACCATGCCAAGCGTTGGGTGGTATGAATATATCCCAGTTGGGGTCATCGGCCCGCAATATATAGCCAGATATTGTGCAAGTCGTCTAAAATGCCAGCATTGACGCTGTGGGCTACGGTGAAAGAATGGACATACTGGCCCTATTTGAGGTCGTCCCAGTTTTGGCTTTCTACGATGTTGTTGCGTTTTAGGAAGTCTATGGCCTGCTTATTTTTATGGTTTTTAGTGCCTTGCTATGATACATCTTTCCGCCTTCGATCAATACCTTACTCCAATGCGGATCAAGGCCTTGATCCAAGGCGGAGTAAGACATTACACCAACGCGGAAAGCTATATTGCAGCAAGACAGGCGATGACTTGTAGATTCTAATCGGCAAACCAATTGCCCAATTGCCCAATTGGGTTTGTATGGCTATTTCGGTTTGTTGCTTTGGCTTGTTGGTTGGGGCTGGGGCAGTTATTGGGTGGGGTGGGCTCCAGTATTTTGGAGAGGCTTTTATTGGAATATTGCTGAATTTTTAAGCTTCATTGTTTATCTAATTAGTCTATTGGTGTTTTAAAACAGTAGAGGCTAAGAGCTGATTGTGTTAGAGATTGTACTATTGATTTTAAGGGTGCTGTGGCTGCCAGCTGGCTCCATTTGGGTAAGCAATGATCTTGTTGGTTATTTTGCAGCTGGTTGGCAAATTCTTTGGCACTGCAAGCATTTTTATTTTGGCGTTGCAGTTGCCATATGGCCAAAATGCCATCGCCAGTGGAAACCAATAGGCAACCGCTAGGGTGTAGGGCTAACAAGGAACCTGGCGATATGAATTTGCTTTGTTGGTTTTCTGTTTGAGTTATTTCTAGCCTGGATTGCATTGTTTCTTTGGTTGGTTGCCAAATTTCAGCATCTAAAATATTGATTTGCAAATAAGTTTCTTGGTTTGCCCCTTTACCTGTTTGCCAGCGCAACCAAGTGTGGGCCTTGGGCCAGGCGACATAGGCTCGGCACTGGAGGCTGATTTGTAAAGCAGAATTGTTCCAATTTAAACGGCCATCATCTTTTTTGAGCATTTGGCAGTAACTAGCTTGTTGGTGTTGTTGAGGACGGGCTGTATTTAAATAGCTTTGGTATCCTGTTGGGCAGGCTTGATTTTGCTGTAATAAATTTTCACAGCAGCGGCGCAGCAAGCTTGCCCCCTCTTTAGCCACAAGTTCTGCTGCAAAAAAATAATTTGCCCCCGGTGGCAGCGGATATGCTTCTTGCTCCAGAATGTCTCCCGCATCCATTTCCAGGGAAATGCGCTGGATGCTAATCGTTAAATTTGTTGCTCCTGCTAGTAACTGGGCTTCAATTGGGCTAGGGCCGCGCCATTGTGGCAGAGCAGAAGGGTGTAAATTTATTCCTCCCAAAGGGAATAAATCGAGGAACCTTTGGTGAAAGATTTTGCCATAGGCAAAAACGGCTAGCAAATCTGGTTGTAATGCGGCTATTTCGTGCCTAACTGAAGCTGTGAGTTTTTCTGGGGTGATGAGCTTTCCCTGCCAGCCTTTAGCTAGCAATTTCAAAGTGTGGGCTTTGATAGGGCTGGGTTGTAGTATACGCTTGCGCCCTACAGCTTGGTCGGGCTTTGTCAATACGGCAATAAGGCAAATATCCCCTTGCTTTTCCAGTTCAAACAGAGTTTGTAAACTAGGACAGGCTAAATCAGGGGTAGCAGCAAATATAATTTTTAGCACAGATAATTCCTAACAATAGAAAATTTATAGGTTTATTACTGAAAGTTTTTTATTTATACAAGGAATGATAACGCAGCAGCTATGAGCAGCTATGAATTGTGGACTTTGTCTTGTTGTTTTTTAAAGTGTTTCATGACTTTTTTCTGTTGGCTTCGATGCAAATAGTCTGTAAATAGAATCCCATCCAGATGGTCATTTTCATGTTGTGCACAAACTGCATCAAGGCCTTCTAAATACAATTTAAATGTTTTTCCATAAGGATTTTGGGCTTTTAATTCAACAGATGGGTAACGCTCGACATCGGCATAAATCCCCGGAATACTAAGGCAGCCTTCTTCACCCAATTCTTTAATTACAGAAGTAGGCTGAATGACTGGATTGATCACAATTAAAGGGGGCTGGCTCTCATCTAATTGTGTTACAAAAATACGCTGTAAAACCCCCATTTGAACTGCAGCTAGGCCAATGCCTTTTTCTGCAGCCATATGCTCAACCAGAGCTTGGCAAAATTGCTTTAATTCTTTACCAAAAATACCAACTTCAGCTGATTTATAGCGTAATTTTTCTTCCTCTTGTTCTGATTTGATGGTGAGCAAGCGCAGCTGTGGAATCAGCGTAAGCCAGTCTTGTGGCTTATGGACTTGAGTGGTGTTCATGTTTCCCCTTTTTATTTTTAGTTGCAAAAAATAGGGTGCCAATCATATTCAATTTTTTAACTCAAGTCTACTTACTTAAATTATAAAGCCTTTGCTTTTTATATTGCTTTATGAGTTTTGTTGGTAATGCCTTGACGTTTCTACTAACAATCAATACATTGTGCTACCAGATATAAAGGAGAGGTGGTCGAGCGGTCGAAGGCTCTGGTCTTGAAAACCAGCGTAGGGCAACCTACCGTGGGTTCGAATCCCACCCTCTCCGTTACATTGCGTAAGCTAATTATTTGTAGTTATGTTTTTTATAAATTGGTACTATTCAGATGGTTGATTTTTGGTTGGTAATTGGCTGTGTTGACTTTAATACCAACGTTTTTGGTTGTGCTTCAGTAAGTAATATCCCCCAATTTATTATGAATCCTATTGAGATTATGTGTTAATGGCAGAAATCAAAGATAATGAACAAGATGCAGGGGTTGCCATAGATACTGTAATTCATCATCCAAAATCTTACCAAGTTTTCATGTACAATGATGATTACACTTCTCAGGATTTTGTTGTCAAAGTTTTAATTGAGATTTTTCGCAAAAGCCAGCCAGAAGCAATCGTATTAATGCTAAAAATTCACAATGAAGGCCATGCCTTAGTAGGAATTTATTCTTATGATATTGCTGTTAGTAAAGTAAAGAAAACCACAATTTTAGCACGTAAAGAAGGTTTTCCGTTGCGTTGTTCTATTGAAGAAGTATAGGCTGCAATTGACGCTTTTTGGTTATTGATGTTTTATGTATCTGAGGTATTTAAAGAATTGACAAAATTTAAGCTCAATTGTCAGTTTATAAGGAGTATTCTATTATGATGGAATTAAATAAAGAAGCTCATATAGTTATGTCTGCGGCTTATAAATTGGCGGTTGATAACGGCCATGATCATTTGACGCCAGAACATATTTTATTTGCGGCGCTCCGCTTTGGCCCGTCTCGGCAATTGATTATAGACTGTGATGTCGATGTTGAGACAGTGGAAAAAAAATTGCTAATTTATTTTGAACAGCATTTAACTAAATCAGATGAAGAGAATGAAGAAAATGTTCCAGAGCAATCTCATTCATTCAAAAATGTGATCGAGCGTACTATGTTTCATCTTTCTGCTGCTGGCAAAACAGAAATTCAAGTGGGCGATCTCCTTGTTGCCGTATTCGATGAGCCTGAAAGTCATGCTGCATATTTTCTTAAAAGCAGCGGTTTGGATCGTTTAACTCTGCTAGAACAGGTTATGATGCAAAAGCAAGAAAGTTCAGACGGGCGTGATAGCTTAACCCAGCTTTGGAGTGAATCGAAAGGTGAGCGTCCTGCTAGTAATAATTTGGGGCTTAGGAAAAAGCCTGGAAGTGAAAAACGCCAGAAGCAGGAAAATGCGGAAATGGGTGGTAAACGCCAGAGCTTATTGGCACAATTTACTGTTTGTTTGACAGAAATGGCGCGCAATGATGAGTTAGAGCCTTTAATTGGGCGCGATGAAATATTAGATCGGACCATTCAAGTTTTGGCCCGCCGTTTGAAAAACAATCCGGTGCATGTTGGTGAACCCGGGGTTGGGAAAACGGCCATAACAGAAGGCTTGGCCCAGCGTATTATCGCAGGAAAGGTGCCGAGTACTTTGCAAAATATGGAATTATATTCTCTTGATATAGCGGGATTGATTGCGGGTACTCGCTATCGCGGAGATTTTGAAGAGCGCATGAAATCCTTGGTGAAAGAGCTTAGTGAGCGTGGTAACGGTATTTTGTTTATTGATGAGATACATACCATTATTGGTGCAGGTTCGGTTTCTAGCGGCAGTATGGATGTTTCCAATTTGCTCAAACCTGCTTTAATTCGCGGGCAGATACGATGTATTGGCTCTACGACTTATGATGAATTTAAGAAAACTTTTTCCAAAGATCATGCTTTGGCTAGGCGTTTTCAAAAAGTGGAGGTGCCTGCTACCAGTCGCGAAGAAACGCTGGAAATTCTCGAAGGGATCAAACACAAGTATGAAGCTTTTCACAAAGTTTCATACACTCAAGAAAGTTTAGAAAGTGCGGTAGACCTTTCCGACCAATATATTAATGAACGCCAGCTGCCAGATAAAGCGATTGATGTAATAGATGAAGTTGGTGCTTGGGCCCGTATCCGGTTTGAAAATTTGGCTAATAGTTCCAGCCTAGAGCAAGAAGAGGCAAATTGGCATGAATTAGGACAGCCAGAAATTAGCATGGTGAATATCGAGCAAGTGGTTTCTTCCATCGCTCTTATTCCGCAAAAGACGGTTGAGACCGATGAGAAACAACGTCTGCGATATTTGGAGGAGCATTTGCTAAAATATATTCATGGACAAGATCAGGCGGTAAAAATTATTAGTGAATCCATAAAACGTTCTCGGGTAGGGTTTCGTGCGCTGAACAAACCTGTGGCCAATTTGTTGTTTGTTGGCCCTACAGGTGTGGGGAAAACGGAGCTAGCTCGCCAGCTTGCCAAAGAATTGGGTGTTAGTCTGCATCGCTTTGATATGAGCGAATATCAAGAAGGACATTCCATTGCGCGTTTAATTGGTTCTCCCCCTGGGTATGTTGGTTACGAAGAAGGTGGTTTGCTCACCGATACTTTGCGTAAATCTCCCCATTCTGTTTTGTTGCTCGATGAAATTGAAAAAGCACATAGTAGGATTTATAATATACTGCTGCAAATGATGGATTATGCCACACTTACGGATAACCAAGGGCGTCAGGCTGATTTGCGCAATGTGATTATTATTATGACCTCAAATGCTGGGGCATATCGTATTGGCCAAAGTCGCATCGGTTTTGGTGATAAGCTAATCAGTGAAGATGCGATTGATGATGCATTGAAAAATATTTTTACTCCAGAATTTCGCAATCGCTTGGATAAGGTTGTTCCTTTTAATGCATTAGATAATAAAGTTATTCGCCGTATAGCAAAGAAAGAATTAGAAGATTTTGCTAGCATTTTGGCAGAAAAAAATATTCGATTGAAATACAGTGATAAAGTTTTAGATTATCTTTGTGAGCACGGTTATTCGTTAGAATTTGGGGCCCGCAATTTGAATCGCTTTGTTGAAGATGAGATTAAAGGGCACTTAATTGATGAAGTGCTGTATGGTAGCCTTTCTGATGGTGGGGACGTCTCTTTGCTTATACGAAATGATAAATTACAGTTTCGTTTTTTGAGCTTGAAAGATAAAGAGGAACGCAAGCTTGCCAGAGCTAATTCCAAAGGTAATTCCAAGGGAACGAAAGATAATTCCGATGAGGAAACAAAGCCTCAAAAAAACAAGCGCGGTAAAACTGAAGTTGCCATGATTGAGGCGTAATTCTTTGTGCTATGAATAATCGTAGTTTTCGTTGTTTAAGCCTCCAGCCAAAGATTGGTACAAAACACATTTTGTTGGGGAGTAATCGTTGTGCCTACAAATAAGAATATGTTGCCTGTAGGCATGGTTGGTGCCGGTAAAATTTCCATAGCCCATCGCATTGCTTTAAGCATGGATAATCTTTTTCGTTTAGAAGCTGGTGTTTTTTCCCGCGGTGCGGAGCGTTCACAGCAATTAGCGATTGAATTAGGGGTAGAGCGCAGTTACGTTAGTTATGAAGAAATGGCCAAAAATGAGGCCTATCGCCGAGAAAATAAGCTAGAGGCAATACAATTTGTTGTTGTGGTTACCCATGATCAATTGCATTATCAAATCTGCAAATGCTTTTTGGAATATGGCTTTCACGTCGTTTGCGATAAGCCGCTGACACATGACTTAGAGCAAGCGTTGGAGTTGCAAGAGCTTGCTAAGCGGAATAATTGTGTTTTAGCTTTAACCCATAATTATTCAGCTTATGCTATGGTGCGAGAAGCTCGTTCTCGTGTTTTGTGCGGTGAGCTGGGGGAAATCCATTTGGTTATGGCAGAACATGCAGCGGGTAGTTTGTATTGGAAAGCTCCTGAAGAGTTGTTGGATAAATGGCGCTATCGTGCTGATGATTCAAACTATTACGGTATGATTTTTGATATAGGTACCCATGCGCATCATTTGTTGCGTTTTATTACGGGCGTTGAAATAGAAAGTTTATCGGCTCAAGTACAGAACCTTAGTTTGCGGACAAAAATTTACGACAATGCTTTGATACAAGCTCGGCTCACGAATCATGCTGCAGCCAATATTTGGGTGAGTCGGGTTGCCACAGGGCATGCTCATGGCCTGCGTATTCGGGTTTATGGTGATAAAGGTTCGCTCGAATGGCAGCAAGAAGACCCTTGCCAATTGTATTTACGCGATAGCAAGGGAACGCTAAAGCGTTTGAGCCAAGGCTCTATGCTATTGGCGCCAGATGTTCAGGCATTGAGTCGGATTAGTATTGGCCACCCGGAAGGTTTTTTTAGTTCATTTGCCAATTTGTATTGTGAATTATACTTGCATCTTTGTGGACAAAATGAAAATCCTCTTTTCCCACAGGCTACCGATGGGGTGGCTGCCGTGCGTTTTGTCTATGCAGTTCGCTCTTCTGCCGAGAGTAGGGGAGCTTGGCAAACATTGGCAAACACTTGAAGGTGTGAGCTTGATGGAATAAAAGCCACTTTAGCAGCGATGTTCCCAAAAAAACAATTTAGCAACAGGCAAATTCCTTGCTTGCTACTTCAAAGAGTTAGTAAGGTTTTCAAAAATGCTAGTAAGGTTTTGGCTAAAAACCTTACTAGCATTTTTTATTTGCAAGCTGGGAATCTCTGAAAGATAGTAATTATATACAATGGTTTATGGTAAAGTACCATCGAACCATTGTTTGGACAAATGTAAATAAATACAGCAGAATATAGACATTTCCCATGATTTTTATACGATACTCGTTGCGAGAAAACTATGTTTTAGGGAGTATTCTATTATGTACAGAATGCGTTTATTTTCCGCTTTTATAGCGGTTTTATTATTATTGGGTTCCGGTTTTTATATGCCCAGGAAGAAGGAGAAAAAGATCGTTCCAAACAAGAAGCTAGCTCTAAAGAAGATAAAGATTCTTCCTTAGATATGGATAATACAGAAGGAGCGGAGCAAAAAGCTAAAACTATTTGGTTCGATAGAATGGGCCTAGGCCTTAGCTATAGCGGTGCAGTTGTAACATTCGACAAAGATGTTAATACGGATATAGGCCCTGATAATAAGGTAAATTCATTCCCGAATGAAATATCTTCTATTAGTTTTCATATTCCGAAAACTCCTATATTTCTTAATTTCGGTATCGTTGGTTCTAAATCTTTATCGTATAGTCGCAATCTCAATGATGTTTTTGGCAACGATATTGGCGGTAATCTAAGCATTGATTTTATGTTATTGAGCCATTTCGCTGCTA
This sequence comes from Spirochaetia bacterium, assembly GCA_965225855.1. Taxonomy (GTDB): domain Bacteria; phylum Spirochaetota; class Spirochaetia; order SP-2023; family SP-2023; genus Haliotispira. Next base: position 62,693 of record CBDDCK010000004.1, read on the forward strand.
AATGGTTTGAGCTGCGCTTATCATTGGGGACGACTACTTCTATTTTTAGCTATGATGATGGCAGTCTAATTGGGCTTTCTATGGGCTTGCGTTTGCCTCTCGGTATGAGTTTTTGGATAGGGAAGAAAACGAAAGTTGTCGAAATTTTCTTGCAAGCGTTACCAACGCTTGGCTTTGGCCTTGGCTTTGACAAGCCTATAAAAAGCTGGCTCCACTTGGATACCCCAGCTGAGTTGGGCGTGCGTTTCTGGTTTTAAATTTGATTATTATATAGTTAGCGAAAGTGGAGCAGACAAATATTTGTCTGCTCCACTTTTTTATTTAAAAATAATTTTGGTTTATCTATCCGATTTGTCATAATATTGTTGACATTCTTTATCATTTTCCCAATAATAGCCCGAGTATTCCAATTTAAGAGAGAGGACTCTATGCGTAAATTTTATCGCTTTTTTGTATTTGCTTTGTTCGTGGTTACTTTGTTTAACTGCCAGAAAAAGTCGGAAGTGGTGCAGGCAGATGCTTCCGAAGGTAGCCAGCAGGAAGGAGAAACTTCCAATTTTCCCCTGACCATAGAGCACAAGTTTGGCACTACGGTAATTGAGCGCAAGCCAGAACGGGTAGCTTCGTTAGATTATGAAGGTGCGGATAACTTGCTGGCTTTGGGTGTCCAGCCGGTGGTTATCCGCTATTGGTTTGGTGATTACCCGCGTACGGTTTGGCCTTGGGCAGAGCCCTTGCTACAAACAGAGCCAGCCGTAATACAAAGCGGTGATTTAAACTATGAACAAATCGCTGCGGAAAACCCTGATGTAATTATTGCGTTGTGGTCTGGTATTGATGAAGAGGCTTACAAAAAACTTAGTAGCATTGCGCCCGTAGTGGCGGTTCCCGAAGGGGTGGGAGATTATTCGCTGCCTTGGGACAAAAGGGCTATTCGGACTGGTCTTGTAATTGGGGAAGAAGCTAAAGCTCGGGCAATGGTGCAGGATATTGAACGAAAATTGGCAGATATTCGCCAAGGCTACCCCCAGTGGCAGGGGAAGACCGCTGCGGTTGCCTTTTTCTGGGGCGACCTGCCAGGAGCTTATAGCTCTGAAGATGTTCGCCCGCAGTTCTTGCAGGAAATGGGCTTTCGCACTCCTGCGGCCATTGATGAGCTGGCGGGTGAGAAGTTTTACGTAAGTCTAAGTGAAGAGAAATTAAACTTGATTGATAGCGACTTGATCGCTTGGGTTACCACCGATGATAACTGGGAGAAAATTGAAGGCTTAAAGACGCGTAAATTTTTAAAAGCAAATCAAGAAGGGCGAGAAATCTTTGTGAATGCGCTAATTACCGGGGCTTTTAGTCATAATTCTTTGCTTAGCATTCCGTACGCTCTTGATGCCATGATAGAGCTAATTGAAGAAGTCATACCATAAGGGGGCACTTTATAGTAGCTCCCAATATTGCCAACATATTCCCGAAATACCCTAATTTAAGAGAGAGAGAGGACTCATGCGTAAATTTTATCGCTTTTTTGTATTTTGCTTGTTTGTTACTGGTTGGTTTGCTTTGTTTAACTGCCAGAAAAAGTCGGAAGTGGTGCAGGCAGATGCTTCCGAAGGTAGCCAGCAGGAAGGAGAAACTTCCAATTTTCCCCTGACCATAGAGCACAAGTTTGGCACTACGGTAATTGAGCGCAAGCCCCAACGGATAGCTTCGCTAGATTTTGAAGGTGCGGACAATTTATTGGCTCTGGGCGTCCAGCCAGTGGTTATCCGCTATTGGTATGGTGATTACCTACGTAGAGTTTGGCCTTGGGCAGAGCCCTTGTTACAAACAGAGCCAAGCGTACTAGAGAATGGCGATTTAAACTATGAACAAATCGCTGCGGAAAACCCTGATGTAATTATTGCGTTGTGGTCTGGTATTGATGAAGAGGCTTATACCAAACTTAGTAGCATTGCGCCCGTAGTGGCGGTTCCCGAAGGGGTGGAAGATTATTCTTTGCCTTGGGACAAAAGGGCTATTAGAACCGGTCTGGCCATTGGGGAAGAAGCTAAGGCTCGGGAAATGGTGCAGGGTATTGAACAAAAACTAGAAGGTATTCGGCAAGCCTACCCGCAGTGGCAAGGGAAGACGTTTGGCTATGTCCAGTTTTGGCAGAATCTACCGGGAGCTTATACTTCTTTAAGTCCTCGCATACAGTTTTTTCAGAAAATGGGTTTTCGCACTCTTCCAGCCATTGACGAACTGGCGAAGAAGCAGGGAGGCAATAAGTATTACGTAAATCTAAGTGAAGAGAAATTGAATTTGATTGATGGCGACTTAATCGTTTGGGTTACCAGCAATGATAAGGAGAATTGGGAGGGGATTAAAGGCTTAAAGGCGCGCAAGTTCTTAAAGGCACATCAAGAAGGGCGAGAAATTTTTGTGAATGCGCTAATTGCAGGGGCTTTTGCCCATAGTTCTTTACTTAGCATTCCGTACGCACTTGATGCCATGGTAGAGCTAATAGAAGAAGTCATACTATAAGGGGTTGCTATACAATGGGAGTTTTGGAAACGCTAAAATCGAAAATTTTTGATGTAATTATTGTTGGCGCAGGGCCTTCGGGCCTGTTTGCCGCATTCTATAGTGGTATGCGGGGCATGGATACTGCTGTTATGGAATGTCAGCCTATGGTCGGTGGCAAGCTAAATTTCTATGGGGAAAAAATTGTTTGGGATGCGGGTGGGCATCCGCCTATTTTGGCAAGTCAACTATGCCGGCAGTTATCGGAACAAGCGCAAATTTTTGAACCACAGATTTTATTTGGAGAAAAGATTGTCCAGGTTTCTCAAAGTGCGCCATATGATAGTCATGACAACAATACCGCAATTGGCACTTGTTTCCGCCTGTCTTCGGAAACGGGTCGTGATTTTTATAGCCGCTCTGTAATTATGGCGATTGGTAGTGGGGTGGTGAAACCCAAACTTTTATCCTTTGATGAAGGCCATCAAGCTGGCCAAAGGTTTGCAGAAGGCAATATAGCGAACCTTCATTATAGGGTTTCGCGGCTAGATGATTTTATTGGTAAGGTGGTTATGATTTCTGGCGGAGGGCATTCGGCTCTGGACTGGGCTGGAGAAATCTCTCAGGTAGCGAGAGCCGTTCACTTAGTTTATCGCAAAGCAGAGTTTGAAGGCCACGAAAATTTGGTTCAGCGGTTAAAATCGAGTATCCATTGCTATTTGGAAACAAGCATAGTTGGGTTGGAATTAAATAAAAAGGATTTAATTGAAGCAGTGCAATTGGAAAGCCTCCATAGTGGTTCGAGTTTTTCGATATTGGTGGACTGTCTGCTCGTTAGCCATGGTTTTGATCGTGATGATAGTTTATTACAGCAAAGCCCTTTACCGAATTTGAATTTAGATGAAGGGCGTATTGCCGGTGATGCTTTAGCACAGACCGGGCAGGAAGGAATCTTTGCTGCCGGCGATGTGCTAAGATTTCCGGGTAAGGTTAATTTACTAGCTGGCTGTTTTCAAGATGCTGTCAATGCGGTGAATCGGGCTAAATCTTATATAGACCCTGCCGCAAATGGGAAGGCCAGGGTTTCCAGCCATAATGCGGTATTTGAAGAGCGCAATGCGATTTTGTTTGCTGCCAAAAAACAGAGATAAATAGTAAAAAGGCTCTTTGCTCAACTTACTTTAAGAATTGGGCAAAGAGCTCTTTCTTGTTCTATTTACAATAAATTACGATGCATTATCCAATTTTTCAGCAACATATTCCCAATTGACTAAATTATTTACAAAAGCTTCTAAATATTTAGGGCGGGCATTTCTGTAGTCAATATAGTAAGAATGCTCCCATACATCGCAGCCAAGTAAAGCCTCGCCACCGTGAACCAGCGGATTTTCTCCGTTGGCTGTTTTGGTTATTTCCAATTTACCGCTGCTGTTTAGAATCAACCATGCCCAGCCAGAACCAAATTGTGTTGCACCTGCAGTACAAAAGGCTTGCTTAAAAGCATCGACCGAGCCAAAATCTGCTACAAGCTTTGTTTCAAGCTTTCCCGGTATTTTACCATTGGCCTTAGAAGCCATCATTTTCCAAAATTCAATGTGGTTCCAATGTTGGGCAGCATTATTGAACAGACCAGTTAAATTTTGCTTCCAAGCCTCTTTAACTATTTCTCCCAAAGATTTATTTTCTAGACTAGTGTCTTCTAATAATTTATTGCCGTTTACGACATAAGCATTGTGGTGCTTGTCGTGATGAAATTCTAAGGTTTCTGCAGACATATGCGGCTCAAGCGCATCGTATGCATAGGGCAAATCGGGTAAAGTAAAAGCCATTTCTATTTCCTCCTAAGAAATAAAGTTCGATTAAAGTTAGGCCATATTGCCTGAAATGTAAAAAAAAGTCTATATAGAATGAAGCCGCAGGCCAATTAATCGCCCCGCTATTTTTGTTCCGAATTAAATGTAGGGTTAAATTGTTGTTCTACTTTGACAAACGTTGCTCTTTTGCTAATTTGTTTGAGTGTTGATGCGCCTATATAGGTACAGGTTGAGCGGACACCACCCAAGATATTGAGAATTGTACCTTCTACTTTGCCACGGAAAGGAACCACTACTGTTTTGCCTTCCGATGAACGGTATTGTGCCACACCTCCTGCATATTTTTTCATTGCTGTATCCGATGACATGCCATAGAACTTCATCACTTTTTTTTCAAGAACTTTTGGTTCCGATGATAAAACCGAACCATCTTCATTTAATTTTATTTCTACTTCGTCTGTAGTGTAATAGGTTGTCTCAATTTCACCGCTACATTCTTCGTGGCCAGCCAGCATACCACCTAGCATTACAAAATCAGCTCCCCCTGCAAAAGCTTTGGCTACATCGCCAGGGCAGGCACAACCGCCGTCTCCACATACTAAACCACCTAAACCGTGGGCTGCATCAGCGCATTCCATAATTGCCGATAGCTGGGGCATTCCTACGCCTGTTTGTATGCGTGTAGTACATACTGAACCGGGCCCTATACCTACTTTTATTATGTCTGCTCCACGCAAAATTAGCTCTTCTGTCATTTCACCCGTTACTACATTCCCTGTAATGATGGTAGTTTCTGGGTATGTCTTGTGGAAGTTTGATACCAGATCGCTAAACCTTTGAGTATAGCCATTGGCAACATCAATGCACAAAAACTTGACGCTACCTTTGGGAACTCTCGTATAAAAATCTTGCCACTTAGCTACGTCTCTTTGTACAATTCCCATTGAATAAGCAACATATTCGGTGTTGGTTTCTGGAGCCGTAAAGAATTTTACTAATTCGTCCGTACTGTAGTGCTTATGTAAGCAAGTCATTACATTGTGCTTAGCTAACTCTCTTTGCATTTCCATGGTGCCTGTTGTGTCCATATTGGCTGACATAATAGGCACACCCGTCCAAGTATTACCAGAATTTTTAAATTTAAATGTACGGTTTAAGTCCACTTCCTTGCGAGAGTTTAACGTGGAACGTTTGGGGCGAAGCAATACACTTTTAAAGTCAAGTTTATTATCTGGAATAATATGCATAGTTCCCTCGCAATTACAATATTTATCTGCACTATTGGCCCATTGACGCTAATAATCCCAGCGGGGTAATATAGAGCTATTGGGCAAAATTGGCAACTATTTTTTACCCTTTTTTGGTGATAGTTTCATTATTGTCATAGTTGCTAAATCGAGCTTATTAGAATAGCAAACCCAAGCCCGCCAGTTTTATCGTTCGATCCGGGACTACCCTTTGATAGGGAACTGGCATACAGATATTGAGAACAAAGCCAAAAACGAGTTTTAAAAAACATGAAAAATGGCCAAAAATATAAAGCTTGTTTTTACTAGACGAATTGCATACAGATAAGTATACTGCCACCAATCCCTTGTGGATTGCATTCTCAACTATTGCAAGCAGGTTACAATTGCTTATAGCAGAGCATATTATTGCGTCAATCTTAGCCGGTAAGCTTTAAACAAACTATGTTTTTTATAGTAGATACTTTTCTCAAATATGGCCCTTCTTCTAAACCATTTTCCAGCTAGCTGGTGAAGCCCGTTATTTAGATACATGAACGATTGTTCAAAAGAAAATACAAAAAAAGGCTCTGCTTTGTTTTCTTCATCTGATGTTTTAGAGAATCTCGGCCAATTAGAAATTGTCAATGAGCACCTAGCTTCCCTTTGTGGGCCCAATGACCATAATTTGGAAGTAATAGCTGCTTTATTTGATTGCCGAATATCTTGTATAGGGAATCAAGTGAGCCTGCACAGCCCAGATGCGGATGTACAAAAATTATTCCAGTTATTTTTGGCAAGGCTACTATCTTATATGGAGCAGGGCATAGAAATTCAAGCCGACTTACTCGATGCCTTGTACTGTGCCATAAAAGATGAATACCAAACCGATGACTCAATGTACAATCCCAAGGATTCAGCCTTAGCCCTTAATGGTAGAACTATCCTGCCGCGAAATTATCGCCAACATCAATTACTACAACAATTATTTCACTGCGATATTATTTTTGCGCTGGGCCCTTCCGGTACGGGCAAAACCTTTCTAGCGGTAGCCTATGGCCTTAACCAACTACTTGCAGGCAAAACCAACCTACTATTACTTTCTCGTCCAGTTGTTGAAGCAGGGGAAAACCTAGGTTTTTTGCCAGGAGATTTTGCCCAAAAGATTGAACCATATATGCTGCCTATCTATGATGCTATACGCTATCTCATCAAAGCAGAACAACTAGCAGCATTAGAAACCAAGAAAATGATTGAAATTGCCCCTTTAGCCTATATGCGTGGCCGAAGCCTGCGCGATGCGGTTATCATTTTGGACGAGGCTCAAAATGCAACAAAGCAACAAGTAAAAATGTTATTGACTCGCTTGGGTGAAGGTTCTAAAGCGATATTAACAGGCGACCCTAGCCAAAGTGATTTAGACAAAAAACCAGGGTCTTGTTCAGGGCTTGCCCAAACATCAAAATTTTTAGCCAAAGTAGAAGGAGTCGGCGTTCAGTATTTTCGCAACGAAGATGTGGTGCGAAGTGCTTTAGTACGCCGCATTGTAAAAGCTTACGAAGCAAATGAGAAAAAGATAAAAGGATAGGAGCCAAAATTTTGGAACAAGTCCATATCTTTGTACAAATTGATGATGCAAGTATCCCTGAATTGGAACAGTGTGCAAAAACGATCAACTCAAATTTAACCGAGCTTTCGCAACAATGCCACAAAATGCTGGAAGAATTGTTTGGCAAAATATTTCAAGATAGCGAGTTTCAAGCTTTGCTGAACAAAGAAGGGCTAGCTCAAACAAAAGTATTCGAGTCTAGCTGGGAAATAACTTTGCTACTTTGTTCAGATATTCGCATGGCCCAATGGAATAACCAGTTTCGCAATTTAAACGAAACTACCGATATCTTGTCTTTTCCATCGCAAGAGCCGTATGGCGGAGATTTATTATTGTCATTAGATTCTTGGCAAGAAAATTGCCGAGAATTTGGCTGTGATTTGGTTGAAGAATTGAGGCGTTTACTATTACATGGTCTATTGCATTTAGCTGGTCTCGATCACTATCCAGACGAAGAACCCGAGAGCCCAAGGAGCCTTATGTTATTATATCAAGAAAACTTACTGAAACAGTATATAGAGAGTTATATTGTATGAGAATATTTGGGAAACGCAGCAGAAAAAATGACGATGAGGAACTTTATAGTCAAAACAACCTCAAGCATCGAATCTGGTTTGGCCGAAGAAAGCAAGATGAAAAAAAGGGAAATGATGGGTCTGGTTTGACAGAAAATACCCAGCGGATTCTCGATGGCGTGCGTAGTTTACAAGAGATTAGTGCCAAGGAATTGATGATTCCCAGAGTAGATGTTGATTTCCTAGACAAAAATAGCAGTGTGGAAGAATTGGAATTGGCATTGACCCGCTCTAACCATTCCCGATTTCCAGTGTACGAAGATACGACCGACAGAATTATTGGTATCCTTTATGCTAAAGATTTGATACCTTACTGGGTCGAAAAGAAATTATTTGATGTTGCAGAAACTTGTCGCAAACCATATTTTGTGCCCGAGAGCATGAAGGTTGATGCCCTGCTAGCCGAATTTCAGTACCGCCATGTTCATATTGCGATGGTAGTCGATGAGTATGGCGGCATATCGGGAATTATCTGCTTGGAAGATATTTTAGAAGAGATTGTTGGTGATATTCAAGACGAATTTGATGAAGAAATTGAAAAGATTATTACTTTAGAAGAAGGCGTTTATGTTTGTGATGCCCGCTTAAATATCACTAACTTGAATGAAGAACTGAATATAGATTTACCTACCGATGATTGTGATACTGTGGGTGGTTTTGTTTTCTCTCATTTGGGCAAAATCCCTAGCCTCTATGAAAAAATTCACTACAAAAATATTCAGTTTGTCGTTCAGAAATTGGAGGGACACCGCATTGAATCCATTAAAATTATCCTTTCAGGGGGAACGATTACGGCAAACCAATCAACAGATTCGGCAAAATTTGCCAAATCTAACAAACTTACAAAATCTAGCGGAGAATTGGAGAGTATCTCTTCATCATAATTTATTTATGCATTTGAAATTGATTTTTAAATTATCTAGCTTTTTATTCAGCTTGTTGCTACATAGCTTTTTCAATATAATGCTGATAGCCCAAACCGGTAGAACCGGTGGCGATCAGCATTATAATATAGACGAAGCCCGTGCAGAAGAGCTGGAGCAGAAAACACTTTTTTACGATGCGATTGAAATCTGGCAGCGTGTTTTAAATAAAAGCCCAAATAACAGTCGAGCCTATTTTGGAATTGCTCGCGGTTACATGCGTTTAGGGCACTACAAGCAAGCTTTGGACTTTGTGGAAAAAGCTTTATTGCTGGCCAACCAGAACTACCAAATCGGCATCTTGAAAAGTCGCGTTCAAATGGGTCTTGAGCAATATGAAAAAGCCAAAGCCACACTACTGGAATTAAAAGAAAAACATTCTAATTATCAAATAGATTTAGCTTTGTCTGAACTTTTTGCTGTTTTGGGAGATTTAGCTACCAGCGTAAAATATCTGAATGCAATTAAAGAATTTGCCAGTGAAGATTTAAATTTTCAATTAACTTCGCTGATGATTTACGAAGAAGCCGGTAAAATTGACACTGCCAATACTTATTTGCAAAAAGCCTTAGATGCCTACTATAATGAGCCTGTAGTGCATAAGTTAGCCGCAGCTTATTATTTGCGCCGGGGGCTTTACGACAAAATTCAGCAAGAAATTGATATTCTGAAATCTTTGGGAATTGATACTGAAGAATTGAATTTGCTCAATTTGGAAGCAGCTTACTTAAACGGCGATTACGAACTAGCCAGTAATTTGGCAAAAGCACTGCTCGAAACCTATCCTAAAAATGCCAAAGCATGGTATATGCTAGGTCTATCTTACAGCAATGCAGGAAACATGGAAAAGGCCCTAGATGCCTTGAACACTGCTAGACGCATTACACCGAATGATGAATTGATAAAAATTGTAATTGCGGATATACTTCGTAAAAAATATAATTACCCTTCCCAATGGCATAAAAAAGAAGCGATGTACTATATTGCTAATGCTGTAAAAAAACACGATGATTTACTATATGAAGAGGCTTTGCAAAATTATCGCTTCGCTTTACAGATCGATCCTTTGAATAGCGAAAATTGGATGGCCTTTGCTTCTGTGTTTCGAGATAGGGGAAATTATGCCAAATATTTGGATAAACTGTATTCTTGGAAAGAATTTTATGTTAAAAAAGGAGACTCATCTCCAGAGCTTGAAGGACTGATACGCCTTTATGAAGCTTCAACCCCGCAAAGCGTTGCCTATAAATGGGGTATAGAACAATTTTTCTACCATAACAATTTCTACCCAATACAGTTTTTTGTTATTCAGGGGAGTAGTCGTCATGTTGAAATTGCTGGTGAACTTGGTTCGCATTTCATCAATATTTTACAATGGTATGAGCAGCCTTTTGTCATCGATGAAGTAAAAAATGTTTTTGATGATTTGGAAGCTCAAAAACTAGCATACAATAATAGAAATAACAGTGATTATTATATTATTTTAAATTTTACAAAATCGATAAATGGCAGTTTTCGTTTTGAATTTGACTTGTATTTGAGTGCTACGGGGAAGCATATCAAACAATATGTTATTGAACGAGTTTCTAATGGCAACATCTATCGTTCTTTTGTCTCTTTGGCAAAACAATTAAATCAGCTATTCCCACAAAAAGCTAGAATCATCAAAGCAAAAGTAAATCGCGCGGTAATGAGCTTGGGTAGTTTAGACGGAATCAAGAAAGGCCAAGAATGGCTAATCCTATCGAATACCGATGGATACTTTGGTGAATATAAAAATAGCGATGTGATTGGGATTTTAACGGTAGATGCCGTTGACGAGAAAGTGAGCGAAGGCACGGTAAAGTTGCGCTCTTTGGTAAACCGAGTGCAAACAGATTACATTGTTTTGCCGTCACAACCAAAAGAAGAAGTTGCAGAACAAGTAGCGCCAAAGAATACGATCGTATTGCAAGAGCCAAATATCGATTTAAAAATGCGTTTGTTTGAGCTGGATAATAGATAAACAGAGAGGTGAAAATTAAGTATCAATAGCTGCGGAATTGCTGTAGAAAAGCCAAATTGCCACTGTGAAAATGACGTATATCATTGATGCGGTAGCGCATCATCACTAAACGGTCTAAGCCTAAGCCAAAAGCAAAACCACGATAGTGTCTAGCATCAATACCACCATACTCTAAAACTTTGGGATGGACCATACCACAGGGGAGTAATTCCAGCCAACCGCTGCGCTTGCAAACTGAACAGCCCTCACCTTCGCAAACAAGGCAAATAGTATCCAGTTCAAAACCGGGCTCAACAAAAGGAAAATAACCAGGACGCAAACGAATTTTTACTTGCTTTTGAAAAATCTCGCTCAATAATTGTTTCATAAAATAAATTAAATGGGATACAGAAATATCTTCGGCAACCATCATTCCTTCCATTTGATGGAACACAGCTTCATGGGAAGCATCGATGGCTTCACAACGAAAAACCTTGCCGGGCGCAACAAATTGAAACGGTGGCTGCTCGGCTTCCATTCCGCGCACTTGAATGCTAGAGGTATGGGTACGCAACAAATGCTTCATATCTTGAAACCAGAATGTATCTTGCATGTCGCGGGCAGGGTGATTCTGTGGAATATTTAAAGCTTCAAAATTGTGATAGTCGTCTTCAACATGTGGCCCATCTAAAATTTGGAAGCCCATAGACAAAAAAATATCTTCAAGTTCCTGCTGAACAAAACTGATAGGGTGCATGGCCCCACTCAATTCGCCCCAATATTCTTCGCTAAGGCTATAGTCAAACCAATCTTGTTTTAGCTTGCTGTCGAGCTCGCTGTACTCAACTTGTTGTTGTTTGCGTTTGATCTGTTCTTCAAAAAGTACTTTCAGCTTATTACTCTTTTGACCCACAGCCTTTTTTTCTTCTAAACTCAATTCTTTTAGGTTTTGAGTCAGGGCACGCAATTTCCCTTTTTTGCCCAAATACGCCGCTTTTAGCTGGGAAAGCGCAGCCGTATTAAGCTCTGTTTGGGCCAAATCTTGTTGAAATTCTTGCTCTAATACATAAATATTCATGGAATTTCCTTTCTAACCAGCGAGATTCTACCAGCATCGCCCAAAAAAGTGAATAGACTTAACAGACGGAAGACAAGGAAATTTGCATAAAAAAAGGCCCAATATCAATACTAATAATTGGGCCTTTAGAATCAATTACTGTTTATCTTTAGCTAATGATAGCAATAATATCATCATTTTTGACAATCAAATGCTCAGCACCTTCGATTTTCACAGAAGAGCCTGCGTACTTATCGTACATCACTTTTTGCCCAGCTTTAACAACAATGTCTTTGTCTTCGCCTATGGCAACGACAGTGCCTGTTTGCGTTTTTTCTTGGGCGGTATCGGGGATATAGAGCCCAGAAGCAGTTTTTGTTTCAGCTTCTTGAATTTTAATCAGCACACGGCTACCAAGTGGTTCTAAAGCCATAAATGTCTCCTTCACTTTAAAAGTTTGTTTACTTGTTTTAGTATGGTGAATATAGCTATAAGTGCTAGCAAACGTCAAGGAAAAATTTTATCAGTGTATACACACGCACCGATGTTTTTGCCAAAACAAGCTTGACCTGTACCAAAAATACTATTATTTTTGCTATCCAAAAAATGCACATGGGGATATATGTTTTGGGAGGTTTTAATAACAAAACACCAATAGCAATTGCAACCATATTTATACTGAGCTGTATTGTTTATAGTCTGTTCGTTTATGCCCCTATTCGTCAAAGTAGCCAAAATTTTGTGCAAGGGCGTTCGGAAGATTCGCTAAAGGTTTTTGCTACGTTTAGTATTGTTAAGGGCGTAATTGAAGCTGCCAAAGCAATACCGAAAATCAACATTCTGGCAAAACGAATTGAGCCTGTAGAACAAATTGTCGATATGTTGTGGTACTTTAGTTTGCTTTCCTATATATTCAATCAAATTTTAGACTTTTATATTTCTACTGGTTCTATTTTTACGCTGTCAATATTTGCCATTATCATTTACCAACTATTAAAAATAGTGTACTTGTGGAAAAATTGGCAAATCATGGCGGGAATATTGGATACCCCTATATTTCGGCTAGTCTATAGAGGGGCTTTATTGTTTGCTTTGATCTTGCCGTTATATATTTTTATTAGCGTGAATACCTACCAATGGTTCGATCAAGAATTTGTTGCACCTGAATATAAAGCTATTGTTTTAATGTTTTCCGAGGTGGAAGCTGTAGAAAAGAGCATTGACAATAAAGAAAAGCTCCGCCAAACTCAATTGAAAAAACTAGAGCTAGATATACAAAATCAAAAATCCAAACTAGCTGAAATGACGAGCCAAATGGACACATTACAAACCAAAATACAGCCTCTTAAAGCCGAGCGCTGGTTTTTTCAACGGTGGTTTTCATTTGGGGAGAGTAAGGAAGAACAAAAGTTAGCTAGCGAATATGATTTGGTTGCAGAACGAGCAGAAAAACTACAGCAAAGCATTGAGAGTGCTGAAAAAAATTTGGCAACGATACAGAGCAAGGGCTGGTGGGGATTATGGAATAGAACAAAAGATTACGTAACCCAAAGTATAGATTATTCTGTAGCCTATACTAAGGGGTTTATGCTCCTTATGGGCAGTGAGGGTAGGCAAAGGCTACGCAACTATGCCCTCAATAGCATTGCTTTATTTGTAATCTACTTTGCGGTATTTCCCATCGCCTTGCTCTTGGTGGTGCGCAGTTTGTTCGAAAACAATGAGTCGCAAGAGATAAGACTATTGCTCCAAGAATTAAAACTCTTGCGCTTGCAATCCACAGTGAAGGATATTAAAGCTACTCCGCAGCTACCAAGCAATAAGTTAGAAGACAAGCAGACAGAATAGTGAAAGTAAACAGCAAACATTGCTAAGAAAGTAAATCACAAAATCTTATTTTCTGCTGGCTTATTTGTTAGAATGTGGCTCTTCAGGGGGTAAAGCTAAAGATAAAACAATAAAGCACAATCAAGCAGGAGGATAATCAATGGCGAAAAAGGCAGCCGTACAGGGGGTAACCAACCTGGAATCCACGGAAGAAAAGAACAAAGCCCTGGGGGTTGTTTTAGAGCAAATCGAAAAACAATATGGCAAGGGCTCGCTTATGCGCATGAGCGAAGACCAAAAACTGGAAGTAGAGGTGGTCCCTAGTGGGTCCATTTTGTTAGATGAGGCTCTGGGGGTCGGGGGCTACCCCAAAGGCCGAATTATTGAAGTGTATGGCCCCGAGTCCTCGGGTAAAACCACTTTGACTTTACATGCCATTGCAGAGTGTCAAAAGCAGGGGGGCACCGCTGCTTTTATTGATGCAGAGCACGCTCTCGACCCACAGTATGCTAAAAAGCTGGGGGTAAAAATTGAGGAGCTGTGGGTTTCTCAACCCGATAGCGGTGAGCAAGCTTTGGAAATAGCCGATACCTTGGTGCGCTCTGGGGCTGTGGACATTGTGGTGGTGGACTCGGTGGCGGCTTTAACTCCTAGTGCCGAGATTACCGGCGAAATGGGTGATTCCCATGTAGGCCTGCAAGCTCGATTGATGAGCCAAGCCTTGCGCAAATTGACCGCCAATATATCAAAGTCTGGCTGCATTGTGTTCTTTATCAACCAAATCCGCATGAAGATTGGTGTAGTGTTCGGCAGTCCAGAGACTACAGCAGGCGGTAATGCCCTGAAATTCTATTGTTCTGTACGCTTGGACGTGCGGCGTATTGAAACCCTTTCCAAGGGTGCCGATGATGCTTATGGCAATCGGGTGCGCGTCAAAGTGGTAAAGAATAAAGTGGCCCCGCCCTTCCGCAAGTGTGAGTTTGATATTATCTTTGGCAAGGGTATTTCCACTCAAGGGTGTTTGGTCGATGCTGCGCTGAAGTGTGAACTCATCAAAAAGAGCGGTAGCTGGTTTTCCCGCATCACAGCTAGCGGGGAAGAGAAGATCGGCCAAGGTCGGGACAATGTAATAGCATTCCTAGACCAGAACCCACAGATAGCTAATGAACTAGAAACGGCTGTACGGTTGCAACTGTTTGGAGAAGAGCAACCAGAGGCAAAAGCCCCTGAAAAGCCTGAAAAGAAGAGTGCCGATAAAAAAGCTACAGAAAAGCCTAAAGCGGGCTTGCTATAGTGATTAGCCTCTAGCCAAGTTGCTATCAAACCTTCTACCCAAGGAAAATTATAGCACAAAGGGCTAGCCCAAACTACGGACTAAGGCTAACCCTTTCGATTAAAAGCCAACAAATACCATTCAAGCTATACAGTAGCTATCTTAGAACGAACCACACAGTAATATCCAAACTACAAGTAATTCTCTGGACGGGCGATAAGAATAGATATTATAGAGCCTAACGAATAAAAGAGTACCAATTGGATAAACTTTCAAAGCTGTAAGCCATTTTTACCTATTGCTAACAAAAAGTCTAGACATAGCTAGCCCTTTATGCTATCGTTTGGCCCAGAACAAATGCACATTGTGTAGAGGAGGATTGGACGTCCATGCATCGGGCTGTTATCAGTGGCCTTAAGAAAGAGTGAAAGTGCTACTAAAAGCAGGTGCCGATATTAATGCCAAAAGTAGCGATGGCCTTAGCTGCCTAGGCGTGGCTTTAGAAAGAGGGCAGCACAAGATAGTAGAGTATCTGTGTTCGAAAGGGGGCCCAGTAGCCCCAACTTCAAATCACTTAACAACCAGGGGCCAGCTTAGGCCCCAGCAAAATAAAACAAATGAAAACAGGAGCTTTTATGTTGCAATACCATTTACGTCCAGCCCATTTGCAAGGGCTAGACGACAAATACCTAGCGCAGGCAGAAAATGTCCACAGCTACGAGCTAGAAGAAATTCTACAGTTGATGAACAAAGAGGAGTCTGTACTCAATCCTGGCTTGAGTCGCCTAGCCTTGTCTACTTTTACCAAAGTGATGGCCGGTATTGTGGAAGAGGGTGGGGCAATCAACTTGCCGTTTTTCAAGATGTACCCCACCATTACGGGTACTTTTGACTCGCCCGAAACGCCATTTACCCAAGGTGAGCATCAGGTGCAGATGAGTCTCAACTTAAGCAAAGAACTGCAAGAGGTACTGCCCAATGTCAAGGTGCAGAAAGAAATCTTTACGCCCAGCTTGCCCATAATTAACAAAATACTGGATACGAGCAGTGGCAGCAAAAACGGCAATATTAGCGCAGGTGGTGCGATAAAAATTAGTGGTTCGCGCCTGAAAATAAAAGGCAGCGACTCGAACAACGGTGTCTACTTTGTGGCTGAAGATGGTAGCAACCAAACCAAAGTAACTACTGCTCTTATCCAGAACCGCCCTAGTGAGATCATTGTGAATGTACCTAACTTCAATGTGGGGGATAAATACACTCTTAAAGTGGTAACCCAATATAGCGGTTCTAGCATGTTGAAGAATCCGCGGACTGGCACATCAAATATTGTATTGACAGTAATTTAGCATTTCTAGCTTGGGCTGTGATACTCTTATAGGCCTATAAGAGTATCTTTGGACGGCCTATGAGAGTTTTACTGTATTCCTTAGCTGATCTATAGCGTATGGCTTGTGAGAGGTACATACTAATAACTGGTTAAAATAAGTTGGTAGGAAACATTGATATTCCTTCGATTTCCATCTGTATATCTAGTTTCTCATTGAATGCATCACTATTCACAATGCCTGCTTTGCCTATCATGAACGGGGGCACATAACGCAGAAGGGTACTGTTCCTATTATTGATTCTTAATAGGAATGTCAGCTCTTGACTATCCTGAAAAACAAAAGTGAGTATTTGGTTGTATTTATGCTGTAGGTTTGGGCCTAGTTGATAGGGGAAAAACAAAGTGCCCTTTCGTGGGCTACCCTTGAGTACATTTTGCTCTGTAAGCGTATCGGTGTTCGACCAAGAGAACCTGCCATCATTTTGCAAGCGAATGTTGCCATATAGCTGGGCAGAGCTCAGCTGGCTACCATATTGGAGAATGGTAGAAAGTGCGAACCTCCGCTGCTCCAAAGCTTTTTGTTTGTAATATTCCAACTTGTCCGGAAGAACCTTCTGCAATTCAATAATGCTCTCTTTACCTTGATTGCGGAAATATAGAGAAATCTCATCGACCTGGATAAAAACAACTCGGATTTGGTTGCCATTGAAAGCTAGTTCAGCAGCTACATTAGTAACCTTGTTTACCTCATAGGGGAAGATATGGCTAGCTTGGGCTGAATGCTTTAAATACAGCTCTAACTGTTGTTTGCTTTGATTGAGGTAGAGCTGGCCTAATGGCAACATTAATAGCCGTAAGTCAATATGGCGCCCGCTCTGTAGTAACTGCGTATATTCCTTTTTGTACCAAATTCCGTTCAGGCTATTTAAGTCTACATTGAGCTCATCTCGGCTTTGTTCAAATATGGCAAGCTTTACCACCTGCTGTGCTCGTTTGGCTCGGTTTTCAATCCTCAAATAATAATCAAAAGCAAAGCCTCTAACTCCATCTTCTGTAAGAACTTCATACCAACGGCCTTCTATATTCCCTAAAACAACATTGGACGAAGCTTGAGCCAAAATTTTTACCGTTTGCTGGGGCCGCAAACGATACACTTGGTCGGCCTTACTTGTTGCTGCAGAACGAATGACAAGGCCACTCGGGTGCATATTGACCGCATACCAATGTTGATATTGCATAAACTGTTGGCGGTATTCTTCTGCATTCGGTAAGTGGCGGAAAAAAGCAATCCGACTGGTAGAAATGGGATATTTTTTATTTTGAAAAGAGACTACATAGCTATCAGTAACTTTAGATCCACCTATGATTGTTATAATTTGGCCGTTATCTAATTGAGAATTGGTTTCGCTCCAAAGTAAAACACCGTAACCTAAATGGCTAGAGCAAGATGGAAAAAGCGATAACAAAAGTATTACCTTAAAAATACAAAAGATGTTTTGGAAGGTCATTGATACAAAAAATTTACCATGCACAATCCGCATCTTTTCACAAAATATTTTAGACTGGCAAATAAGTCTAGTGTAATCAAATAGTTTTTCTCCATAAAATAATGAATCCAACATTCCCAACATTTTAAGGGAAGAGGGAAGCTGGAAAAAATTCCAATTCCATGCAAAAGCTTTGTAAGCAAAATTTATTGACTCACAATAAAAATCAAATCCAAAATGGCGCATCAATTTTGTTTTGGCACATCAAACATCTTCATAGTTTTGCCAGAGCTAATAAAAACAGCGATTGATTTTAAGCCTTTGATATGATTTGCGGTAATGCGCAAAATTTCTAACATGGGAACCGCAAGAAACATGCCGATAACCCCCCATAAATATCCCCAGAACGCCAAAGAAATGAGTATCAACAGTGGGCTTAAATCCAGTTTGTCGCCTTGCAACTTAGGGTCGAGAATATTGCCAATTAAAATTTGGATTCCTGTAATAGACAAGCCAACGATTATTGGAACATTCCATGTAGGGTAAAACTGAATGATACTGATCAGTGTAATCAATATCGTAATTGCTACGGAACCGATATTGGGAATAAAATTAAAAGCAAATGTAAAGAAGGCCCATGTTAAAGGGTTTTGCACTTGGTAAAAATTTAGCAAGAGCCAAACAAGCAAAGAAGTGAGAAAACTGATAATAAATTTTAATTGTAAGTACTTGGAAATCTTTTTTGAAATAATGTTGATGTTTGCAATAATAGATTCATACATTTCTTGTTTTAATATGGATTTGAGCTTTAAAGATGTGTCTTTTGCTTCGCTGAGAATAAAAAAGACAAATATAAATACGAGCAAAGCCCCCGATAAAAACGTAAGAAAATTATTCGCACTGTTTAGATAAAAGTCAAAGCTAACACTACTAAAAATGTAATCACGTATATTAAAACGCGGCTGTGTTATTTTATTTGGCAAAATATCATGATTAAAACCATTAATTGTATTATTAAAACGAGAGATAATATCATTGATAATTTCGTTGAGCTGGTTTTCATAAGAATTAATATTACTGAAAAAATACAGTAAATTATTGAGAATAATCCAGCTAAAAAAAACCAAAATAATAGCATAGATAAAAGAAATTATGGCGGAAATAAACATTCTATTCAAATTGGTTTTCAAGACAATAAAATCAATAATCGGCAAAAGCATAAAACAAGAAAACATAGATAGAGTAATGGCGATGAAGATAAACTTGAATGTTTTTAAAATCCAAAACAACAAGATAATAAGCCCCAAGCCATAAAACATATTTTGCAAGGGCAATTGCAAAAGCAATCTAGGGGGGATATTCTCGGTTGGCTCTTTTTCAAGAATCGTTTCGTATGGTCGCCGAAATATTTTTTTGAAACGGAACATATAATCCTCACTATTTGGGATATACGGAATTTTATTCTTCTGCTTGGTATATTTGAGAAATTTGCGAAACTTGCGAAAATAAAGGTAGCTGGAGAAAGAATTTCTTTTCCCTTCCCCCAGTTCGTATAAGAATATCCAAACCATCATTATTAGGCTTGTTTTTTGTATTGTTTAGCATTTCTTTATAAGGAATTAAAAAAAGTGCATAGCTGACAGGAGAACCCATTTTTGGCATAGGGCGTTCTTCTTGCAAAAGTAACAGCCCACGGTGTTTGATTTCAATTTGAAACTCCTCTTTTAGTTTGCCTTGCTCGCTTTTTTGGGCTTGTTGCTGGGTTTGAGTCAGTCGTTCAATTTTGGCAACAACATTGATCATGAGAGCTTTTTTGTCAAAACTTTGCTTCAAACTAAAACGATAACCATTTAATTTGCCACTGGTTTGCAGTCTGCGCAGTGAAGGATAAATCACACCGAGGATAACAATAAACAAAACAATGTCTGCCAAAATAATGAAGCGCATCCGCTTTTGCATGATTTTTCTATTTACCATATCCGCAAGGCGCGGCTTGGCAAGGCGCACGCGCTCTTCTTTAGAACTAAAAAATTCTGGTTTATTATTCAGCAATGGCTTGCTATAGGGATATTGCCGGATAAAATATTCCTCTTCCAATATTTGTTCGTCCAAAGTGGCCGTAATTTTTGTATCTTCAGGATGTAAAATATTTTTTATATCCATATCGTTTAAAGTGTCTTCTTGAAAAATACTTTGTTTTTGTTCTATTTTATTGTCATTCATGTATAAAATCTAAAAAGATAATACTTTATCCAGTAATTGATCGGTACGCCACCAAGTAACAACCACTTCGTCTTCGTAAAAATTTAGTGCACTAACTAGGCCATTGGGAGCAAGGTAGAGTTTGTATGGTATATTCGGTTCAGTATCAATAAAAACAGTGTATTGCTGCCTCCCTTTATCATTGCGATAGACCAAAGCATTTTGACCATTTGAGTAGGTTTTCAGAAAAACTAAAAAATCATTACTCGTAATGCCCATCAATTGTTCGCCATAAATCTGGCGTATTTCCGCATTCTCTGAACTAAAATCTCTTACTGTAAAATGTTTTTTTAAAATTTGAGAATTGCGCTCAGTTTGAATACTATAAATATCATATTTATTGGATTTTATCTCTCTTGTTTTGGAAGTTGCATCGTTGATTTTTGCGATATAACTATACAATTCAAAAAATAACAATTTGCCATCGTAAGAAAAATTTGGGCTCATAATTTCAAAAAACATATCTCTTTGTTTTCTATTTTGGTTTTGAAAAAATTTATCCTGCAAAATGGTTTGGCGAACTGATAGCTGAAAACGATTAATCAATATACCATCACCAGAAAATTGGTAAATTTGATACATTTCTGGACCGCGTAAAATAACAAAAAGATTATTTTGGCTATCTATAAACAATTTGGTAATTTGATAGTGAAAATATTGCCCACCGATACCCTCTTTGCCAATCCAGTAGAGGAATTTCCCTTTTTTGTCAAAAGTTAAAATAACTTGGGCGTACAAACTATTGAGCTCTGCTACATTTTGATCGATGGTTGAAGTTACATAAAGCTTATCCATGTTTGCTGCTATTTCTGAAATTTCGCCAAATGGATATGTTCTATCCAGATATTTTGGATTTCCTTGATCGCTATCATAACGGTATTCAGGATTATAAATAATATAGCTCAATTTGCCATAATTCGTGTAATGAAAAATCTTGCGAGATAAGTGGTCAGCAATAAAATAACTACCCAATGGGGTTAATGTAAAACTATTATTGTCATTATATAGAAAATTATTTATAGAAAATAAATTTATTTCTTTGCGCATCATACCTATTGGAATGCTAAAGATTCTTTCGGAATTGAAATTCGCTGTTTGCGCGCGACAGCTAAGCAAAAAAATACAAAATACAATGAGAAGGATATATCGGTTTACAAAAAGCATAATGATATTTGTACTATTTCCATAAATTCTTTATTTTTTAGAGGCTTCGCGCGTATCAACCAAAAGCCTGGTAAAGGCTTCATCTTGTTTTTTATAAAATTCTATGTCAAAAAAATCATGGCCAGTAACAAAGCCGAGTTCAACAATGGCACGGGTAATCCGAATTGCATTTTCTAAACATGCTAAAGATCGGTTTTGGGCAAAAAATTTCTGCTGCTTTGCTATCTGATCGTCAGCATAATGGTGAAATATTGTTAGTTGTTCGCGCCTGAGGTTAGATATATAATTATTGACGCCAAGCTGTGGGCGCAAATTTTTACACAAAATACTATTGCGAAGGATCGCTGTAAATTGGTATTCATAATTCAGAATAATGAGATAACTGCTGCTTTTTTGGGCATAATTGGCAAACGAACTCAACGCTAAACCCAAGGCACGTATATCAATAAGCCAACTTTCTTCGTGCTTCAAATCTATAAGTTCTATTTGTTTTGTTACATCTTGCATGGGGTAGGGTATTTTCGGCAAAAATAATTTTTGGTAAATGTCAATAATTTTAGCAAATTTATTGCGAAAAATCGTGATCTGCTTTTCCACCAATTTTATTTGCAAAGACATTTGAATTTTTACAATCTGCACTTCATATAGTATCTGGTTTATACGAAAATGGGCCGCTAGTAATAGTGCCGAAATTTCTTCACTTTTTTCTGCAGCCGCAATCTTTTTATTTAGCTCTTTGCATTGTTCTATATATTTTGTGCAATGGATACTAATAATTTGGTTATCAACGATAATATCAGACATATAAGACTGCCAAGTAAATAGAGTAGAAAAATCAATTTAAATATTGCTTTTATAGTATATAATAAAAGCACCAAAAATAAAAGTGCCAAACGGCTATTGTATTAAACAAACCAATTGTAACATATAAAGACTTATAAATATCGGTTTAAAAGTTGTTCAGCATGCGCTAAAGATACAGGATTTTTTGTATCTCCAGAGAGCATGCGCGCTAATTCTGCAGGCCGTTTTTCTGGAGTTAATTCATAAATACTTATCTTCGTATTATTTGTATCGTATAATTTATCAATTTTGATGTGGGTACTGGCACTGGCTGCAATGGAAGCCAAATGGGTTACACAGAGTATTTGTTTATGCTGGCTCAATTGGTGAATATGTTGGGCCAATTTGCTACCCGTTTCTCCACCAATACCCGTATCAATTTCGTCAAAAATGATCGATTCGATACTGCTATTACCAGCCCTTTGAGCTGGTTCACTTTTTATCGCCAGCATGATGCGAGATATTTCGCCACCAGAAGCAACTTGCTGTACTTCATGAAAATTTTCTCCGGAATTGGCAGCTAGCATAAATCGAGCTTTGTCAATGCCATAACTCTGGCATAAAATATGGCCATTTTCGTTACTTCGGTGCGATAATTCAATCTGAAATTTTGCCTGCCCCATACCCAAATTATGAAGATTTTCTTCAATACGCTGCGAAAGCATTGCTGCGTATTTTTTGCGCTGCTGGCTCAAAAATTGTGCTTCCTGCATGAGTTGCTTTTCCCAAGTCTGAAGTTGTTCTTTTTGTTGAACAATAAAATCTCCGCTATTTTCCAAGGAAGTCAGTTTATTTGCTGCTTCACGGCCAAATTGAACCGCTTCATTCAGTGAAGAATTGCCATATTTACGGCTCAAGAGAATGAGTTTGCTCAAACGCTGATCAAGCTGTTGCAATTGTTCTGGATTAACTTGCAGCTTATTTTTTTCTTCTTTACAGCTATCTAATATATCTTCAATTTCAATATAAGCGGACTGAAGCCGAGGCAGCAATTCAGCAACAGAGCCCAATTTTTTTGCCAAAGAAGTCAGTTGCGACTGGCTGCGATCGAGTAAAATCAATGCCTCTCGGCCGACTTTGATAAATTGATCAAATTGCTGCAGGAGGCTTTCGGCATTGCTAAGCAGCTCAATTTGCTCACTAAGATTTTGATCTTCATTTTCTTGTGGCTTTAGTTCTTCCATTTCTTCAATTGCTTTACGCAAATAAGCAATTTGTTCTTGCTCTTTACCGGCCATTAGCTCCGCGTCAGCCAATTCTTTTTTCTTTTGATTGAGCTCTTGAAAGGTTTTGCCAAATTGTTCCACCCGAGAATTCAATTGCGCATAATTGTCCAACAACCGCAATTGCTGGCGACTATGGTATAGAGATTGGTTTTGGTGTTGCCCGTGTAAATCAAAAAGCAAAGCCATAAATTCTGCCAATTTATTCCTTGCCATAGGAATATGTTGGATATAGCAAGAATTTTTGCCATTGTCCTTCAAAATGCGCCGCACTGTCAATTCTGAAGCTTCGTTTGGAATTTCACTTTCTAACGGAATTTCATAACTTTTCAACCAATCGTTGGCTTCTCTATTTTTTGCTTCGATGCTCAAAAGCCCAATAACTTCAGCTTCACTGCACCCTTTGCGGACAAAAGCACTATCCCCTTTATGGCCTAAAATTAGACCTATAGCACCCACGAGCAAAGATTTACCTGCACCAGTCTCACCGGTGAAGACATTAAACCTAGGTCCCAATTGAACACAAACATTTTCAAAAAGGGCGTAGTTGCGAATATGAAGCTCTTTTAACATAGGAAGTCCCCAATCTTATACAAAAAGTTAGCAACGGAGTACACTGTGCCAACCTAGTTTCGTACGGATATTCTCAAAATAACTATTGTTGTGCGACATAGCTAGAAACTGAATGCGTTCTTCACTGCTTGTAATGTAGACACTTTCTCCGGGATAAAGTTCCCCTAGTGGCCAACCATCTATCGCTACAGAAAGAGGATAGGTACTTCGGTCATAGAGCTCTTGAGTATATTTTTCTGTCGTTTGCGTTTTCTGCTCTTTAGGTATGTTGTAAGGCATAGGATTGGGCATAGATTTGACGATAGGCCCTGGAGGTGTAATAGCTGAATTGCGTATAAACAAGTAGACATCGCTAGGCACCACCACGGGCCGGGTGGCCAATGAAAAAGGAGAAACAGAAGTAATAATTAGCGCATCCATTTCCGCATCAACAATGGGACCACCGGCAGCCAGAGAATATGCGGTGGAACCCGTAGGCGTTGCCACAATAATTCCATCACCTTGAATGGGAATACTAGAATTGCCAACTTGTAGTTCAATGTCGGCCACCAAGCCAGCACGATAGGTAGAAATAGCTACTTCATTGAGGGCAAAAAGGCTTCGGTGATGCTTAGGATTTTGATAGGCATCTAATGTCCATGCTTTCAACATCATTCGAGAACTGTAGACAAAGGCCCCAGAAAAAATGCTTGCCATAGAAGCTTTCATATTGTGAAAGGAAATACTGGTAATATAGCCAAGCGTACCGGTGTTGATCGGCAAAATGGGAATTTGGCGGAACGGGGAATAACAAAGGTATTTTAGTACCGTACCATCGCCACCAATCGTAATAACCAAATCAAAAATTTCTTGAATATTTATACCGAACAAAAGTTCATCAAGATGCTGCTCATAATATTCTGAAGGCTGAGATTGTAAAGGGATATGTAGGTAATGGGCAATATATTCGAGCAAATGCGCACGTGAAGGCGCAAATTCGCTATACACCAAAGACTCAATACCTTTGCTTTTTAAGATGGATAAAAGCTCTTTTAAGCAAGAGTATGTTTTGGCTTTACTAGGATTTGCGTAAATGAATACACGGCGGATAATTTTGTTTGTGCCCTTATCGACAATACAAAAATGGTTTTCATTAGCAGGCTCCAGCGGAAATAATGTAGGTTCTTGAGGCTGGCTAAATTCTGTAAATAAAATATTTTGTTCGGTTTTTGACATTATACCAATGAGTTTGCTACTTGTAAATTCTTTCTACAGTAATACTATTTAAGCGATGCAACCAAGCTTTTTGTAAAGAGCACTTGTAGTGGAATCTACCCTATCATACAAGTATACTGCTGCTATGACTATTCCTTTATTAGCATCTATTTCTTTTATTTCCCTTATACCGCATGAAAGCCAATTGTCTAAAAAGATTCAGCCCCAAATGGAAATCACAGAATTTGCAATTTACAATGCGAAGCAGTACCAAAACTTTTTCGCAGCTAAAGCGTCTTTCGGCTCTACTTCATTTTTACAATCGGCTTTTTGGGGCCAATTTAAAAGTAAACAAGGCTGGAGGCCGCATTATTTTTATGGCAAGATACACGAAAGCAAAAACTTTGAATATAAAGAAGAATATGAATTCGCATTTTTAGTGTTAAGCCGTTCTTTATTACCCAAAGCACTTCCTGCATTGTTTTCTATTGCTTATATTCCTTTTGGTCCTATATTTTCACACCCGCAAAATGCTTCCTGCGAATTTTCAAAACTAGTTGAATCATGGAATCCTTTTGCCGATAGTCAGCAGTATTTTACTATATGCCGACTAATTGGGCAAAAATTATTGGGCTATATTCCTCTTTCTTGTTTTTTTATTCGCTTGGATAGCAATTATTTATTGCGTTGGCAGCCCGCTTTGCCAAGCCGAGCCCATGCCGCAGAGGCCAAAGAGCAAGCAGAGGTACCGAAAAAATCGCAAACAAAGTTAGACACAGAACAACCAATGGGGCAGGAATTTGGTTTTTGCCGGGCCATTCAGCGAGTCCAAGTTCCCACTACCGTATTGCTGGAAATCCATTGCAGTGAAGAGCAATTATTATCGCAGATGCATAAAAAACATCGCTACAATATTCGCCTAGCGCAAAAAAAAGGGGTAGAAATCCATTGCATTGCTGCTTGGGGAAATGGGCAAGATGAGCAAAATTGGCAAGAAAGTTTGGAAGAATGGTACCGTCTTTACCAAATTACTGCCGAGCGAGATCAAATTGGTATTCATAAATTTTCTTATTACCGAAGTTTGTTTGAGCAACAACGCGAAGATGCTCAATTATTTTTGTATTTGGCCTACAGCCGGCAAAATGCTAGATCACAAGATGTAGAAGAAACGGCTAGACAAATTTTGGCTGGTATTATTGTATTGCACTGTGGGCAAACAGCCACATATTTATACGGGGCTTCTGCCAATGAACATCGCAAGCTAATGCCCAATTATTTACTGCAATGGCAGGCCATTTGCCAAGCGCGCACGGCGGGGCTGCAATACTATGATTTTTTTGGTATACCAGCCCATGCTGACCCGAAAGACCCTTTGCATGGGCTGTATCGTTTTAAAGTGGGTTTTGGTGGCTATTTAATTCAGCGCAGCGGAGCGTGGGATTTAGCTTACAGCAAGGTTTTTTATGGCCTGTACCGCTTATTGGAAAAAATCCGTTTGCTGCTTTATCATTTGCGCCACCGTGGCCATCGTAGGTAAGTAAATAACGGCTAAAAAATTCTAGGCAATCTTGACCTTTTGTTTTTCAATCCCCAAGAATCTCCCTAAGAAAAGCTACTGAAAGGAAAATTATGGCTAAAATACTGTCAATTTAGATTTGGACAGGGTCTAAAATATAATTTATGGATTGCTATCAAGTTTGTTTAAGTATAGATACGGAAAAGTAACAATTATGGATTGGGTAATTCCATTAGATAAGCCCATGGCTAAGGAATTAGTTAAAATACTTTAAGAGTTTATTGCTAAGACTTAGAAAATGAATAGACAGTAGAGAAACAACCTTTAGCCAGCCATAGCTATTGCCAGCCATAGCCTTTTACAATACACTCCCTATAAATAAAGGGTATGATAATGGCTAAAATATGCGGGGTTCTGGCAATGCAAGGTGATTATGCCAAACATTGCGAGGCTCTATCACATTGCGGTGTAGAAAGCTTGGAAGTACGCAATCTAGCAGATTTGCGCCGCTGTGAACGCTTGATTATACCGGGAGGTGAAAGCACCACCATCTACCGCTTGCTAAGCAAACAAGGCCTATGTCAGCCATTGTTGGAACGGGTGCAAGCGGGCATGCCGATGTTTGGAACATGTGCTGGCATGATACTACTTTCGCGCAATATTATCGCTAGCGGACAGGCATTCCAATATACCGACCAGCCTACTTTAGCTGTTATGGACTTGACCATACAGCGCAATGCCTATGGCCCTCAAATCGCTAGTTTTTGCACCGAACTAAGCCTAGCAGAACAAGGTTTAGAAAGCCCTTTGTTCCAGCGCTTTCTACAAAAGAGACCAGAGCAGACAACGCTACCTTTAGTGTTTATTCGCGCTCCTATTGTGCTTAGCTGGGGTACTAGTGTACAAGTGTTATTGCGCTGCCCTCCTCCAAAGCAACTTTGGCGACTTTGGCCACTTTGGCAATCAAGGCAAGATAGCCAAGCTCCAAACTCTGCACAAGCTCACCAAGCAGTATGCTTTCAGCAAAACAATATACTGGCTTGTAGCTTCCACCCTGAATTAGAGCACAATACCCTGTTACATGAATACTTTTTAAGTTTGTGAAACTGGTACAAATTAGACTATACCCAGGCTGTAATTGGCAAAAGCAGCCTTGATAAAAAACTTACCAAGGCTGCAATTGGCCAATGCAAGCGTTGCAACAACCAAACCCTACCTTACAACACTAATACTAGTGCTTAGGTTTTCTGGACTACCAGGTACAAATTCTGCTGCTGTTTCCAGGTTGTATGCACCATTATTATCACTTTTACCCCCCTTAACCAGTATCTTATCGACTTCCGCTTTTACACTACCCCTTAAAGTAATATTTAATCTTGTTGTACTTGCACTAGAACCTGTGGCTCTGTTTACACCTTCATTTGCGTGCCGGGGTAATGGGTATCTCTTCTTACCATCACCGGATACAATCGTCAATTTGCTAAAGTCCCAGTCTGTAACTGCTCTCGGTAACCTGACACCTCTAATAGTTAACTCGCCTCCATAATAATCGTAGACTGCACTGGTGATGCTGGCTACATACCCACTAACGGTAATCGGGTTGCTTGGGTCTTCTGCGCTACCACCTGCAAAGCCTGCTGCTGCTTCCAGGTTGTATGCACCATTAGCATCACGAACACCTTCCTTAACCAGTATCTTCTCGGCTTCCGCTTTTACACTACCGCTTAAAGTAATACTTAAGTAGGTTGTACCTGCACGAGAACCTGTGGCTGTGTTTTCACCTGCAGTTTCGTGCCGGGGTAATGGGTATCTCTTACTACCATCACCGGATACAATCGTCAATTTGCTAAAGTCCCAGTCTGCAACTGCTCTCGGTAACTTGATACCTCTAATATATAACTCGCCTGTATTAGCATTGTAGGTTGCACTGGTGATGCTGGCTGTATACCCGCTAACGGTAATAGGATTGGTTGTGTCTTCTGCGCTACCACCTGCAAAGCCTGCTGCTGCTTCCAGGTTGTATGCACCATTAGCATCACTATCACCATCGTTAACCAGTATCTTCTCGGCTTCCGTTTTTACACTACCGATTAAAGTAATCTGTAAGCCTGTTGCACTTGCACGAGAACCTATGGCTCTGTTTCTACTTTCAAAACCTACGGCTCTGTTTTCTGGCCGGGGTAATGTGTATCTCTTACTACCATCACCGGATACAATCGTCAATTTGCTAAAGTCCCAGCCTCTAACTGCTGCTGGTAAATTAGTACCTGTAATCACTAACAAGCCTAAAGTAACATTGTAGGTTGCACGGGTAATTGCGGGGTCGGGTAGCTTAGGCGATTCATCATCGACTTGTTCGACTTGTTCAGCTTGTTCGTCTTTAGGTTGCTTAGGCGACTGATCTTCGGTTTCAGTCTTAGACTGCTTATCTTCGACTTCTTCGGTTTGTTCGGCTTCGGGTAGTTCAGGCGACTGATCTTCAGCTTGTTCAGCTTGTTCGTCTTCAGTTTGCTTACGCGATTGATCATCGACTTGTTCGGCTGCGGGTATATTCCTAACGGTTAAGTCTTTGGCTGTATCTAAACCCGCCCAACTACCAGAGCTAACGCTAAGCAAGCCTTTTTTTAGACCATTGCTACCCACCTTGCCATTCAGAGTAGCTTTATCGGCATCGGTAAGTCTAAGCCAAAGTGCTGTGCCATCGCTTTTAATACGGTACTTACCTTGTTCAAGACCGTTACTATTTACCCCAGTGGGTTTGGCATCTGCAGTATAGGCACTGAAGGCTACACCATTTGTTCGGCTTCCTACCCTGATAGTTTGGATTTGCGCTTGTTTCACACTGGTAGGACTTAAGTCAGTACCTTGTACGGTTAACAGAGCCGTAGCAAAGTCGTAGATAGCGTTATTGATAGTCGGCCCAGACGGCCCAGAAGATGGTGCATCGTCATCGGGTGGGGCGCAGGCCAAGGCCATAAAGGCCAGTAGCCAGGCTACAGGCAATAAAAATAGTTTGAGCTTATACATAAGCAATACCTCCAACAATGGATAAAGATTAACCAACCCATACGGGCTAGTCTGTAAATCCCCATTTTGCTAGGGGGGGTGTTGCGTCAAGGCCTATATAAGCTTTTTGTAAGTTTTTTGTGCTTTTTTTGTGTCTTAGTGTTGTAAGGTGGTTCAAAATCCATGCCAATCAAAAGGCTTGGGGGTATGCGATAGCAGGCGCAACGCCAACTATGCCAACCGTGCCAACCCAACCATGCCAACCATTGGGCGGTATCAATATATCGCAGTTGGGGTCATCGGCCCGCAATATATAGCCAGATATTGTGCAAGTCGTCTAAAATGCCAGCATTGATGCTGTGGGCTACGGTGAAAGCATCGGCATACTGGCCCTATTTGAGGTCGTCCCAGTTTTGGCTTTCTACGATGTTGTTGGGTTTTAGGAAGTCTATGGCTTGCTTATTTTTATGGTTTTTAGTGCCTTGCTATGATACATCTTTCCGCCTTCGATCAATACCTTACTCCAATGCGGATCAATACCTTGCTCCAATGCGGAACAAGGCATTACTCCAACTTGCTATAATATATTGTAGATGGCCTTATTAATAGTCGGCCCAGACGTCCCATACGGCCCAGAAGAAGGCGCATCGTCATCGGGTGGGGTGTTGGTTGGAGGTGGGGCAGTTATTGGTTGGGTGTTGGGGTGGGTTATAGGGATTGATACCCAACCAAAGGGAAAACAAAGAGAAACCCAAATAAAAACGCTTTAAATTCTAGCTAACGATTTCGATAGACAAATGCATCTTTATAGCCAGCTATACGAACTCGGCGCAGTATATCAGTAACTTGGGATTCATTCAAATTGCCAATCAAACAGCGGTAATATTTCTTGCCGTTAATATTTGCTGGAACCACATTCATTTTATATTTGTTGGTAAACCGCTCATAAACTTGGCGAGTTTTAAGTATATCTTGGAATGATGCTAATTGAATATAATAGCCATCGGGTAAATGCAAATTGTTTAGGTTGACAATTTTTTGCGGTATGCGCGTTGCAACTACAGGCGAAGGTTGTGCTTGGTTGAGAATTTGATCAAGAGTTTTAGACCGTGTTCCCCCTGCCGATGGCATGGCAGAAGGGGTAGTCGGTTGCTTTTCATCTGGTTCAAAAGATGGACTGGTTTCAATTGTCGCATCATTTGGCTCTGCGGGCGTGCTTCTTTTTGGCACTATCCTTGGGATTCTATTTAGGCTGCCACTAGGGGGTGGATTCATATCGGCTATAGTAGGAAAGTAGATTTCTGGCTTTTTGGGAATATTTGAAGGTTGAGGCGGGTTAGCTGTTTTCGGTGTATGCCCCCATTCTTGCTTGGTAGAAGAATTTTCTGGAGCTTCGTAAGAAGGACGATTTTGGCTTAGCTTTTTTGACGGTGTCGGAATTAAATCACCAGGCCTACTGCGGGCTTCGCTTTTTCCTTCTGTAGTTTCAGTTTTTGCCGTGTCTTTATCGGCAAATCCACGGAAAGGCGTGGGGCCTGCATCACTCCTCGGTGGTATTGTTTCTTCGAGAGCAGGTTTTGGTTCTTCGCTAGTAATGTCTTTTATCAAAAGAGGTTCATCGGCTTCCTGAATCGATTCTAGCTCATTGGGATTGGGCTTTGCTGTAGGGGCAATGATATTGAGCCTCGGTTTTTCTATTTCTTGGGGTGGTGTATTTCTACTGGGAACATGTTTATACGATGGAGGGCTGGTTTGGCTTTCACGATTGTACTGTCTATTTTTAGGTGCAAAAGGTTCTTCCGCAGGCGTTTGGGCTACAGGCGGGATTTCTGCCCTAGGGGGGAGGCCAGTAACTATAGCACTTTCGGTAAACAGTTCAGCTTCACCATTTTTGGGGATTGTGCTTAAAGCTTGGGTTTCCACAGAATCTGTAAAACCATTGGGGCTATCAGAATTTTGCGGGGGATAGTTTCTCGTATTCTGGATAGGAATTCTTGAGCCTGTTGGATTTTCTGGAATATTGATAGGCTTAGTTGGCGTTTCTTCCATAGCACGAGGCAGAATATCTGTCGTTTCAACTGGGCTTGCAATAATGCCTTTGTATTCCACGGCAGGGTTTACTTCCGCATTATTGCCATTCAGGGCTAACTGAACAATGCGCACTTCGGCAATACTGCCCTCTCCTAGCTCCAAGCGACTAGATGCTTCTGGTGAAAGTGCGATTTTTCGACCTATTATTTTCCGTTGCTGTACGGTAAAAACTTCAGTTCGGCCTGAATCTGGATTGGTTATACTTACCCAACTATTCCCTGGAAATAGATTTACCAGTGCTATTGAGTCATTCAAATTTGAGTCGATTAAAACGGGAAGATGGTAAATACCGTTTGCAAATAGTAGCTGTTGAGCTGTATTTATAGAGCCCCATAGAAAAAGGGCTAAAAGAACTTTTTTCATAATAAAATTTTACACAACCAGTGGTTATGCTTTCCCCTCCAAAGCTGCAAAATATAAGGCCACCAGCCTAAATTCGCACCACCTAACTCTAACTAAGATTGCAGGGGCTGACAAAGAAAAATTTATGTTTTTTTAGAAAAATGCAATTTTGGTTTCAAAACGGGAAGTGCATGATCAAACAGTTGAGGCTTATAACTAAAAATAAAAAGATTAGCCGCTTAGTTTGCATTCTAAAATATGAAAATGATATAATAACAATTTTTATCAGGACTTGTTAAGCATAAAAACTTAATCACAATAATCAACCTTATGGTTTAGGCCAATTCAGTACTTGTATGGATAGCCTTGTAATGATTGGAATTTTATACTCGGGCAAACAGCAATGCAGAAAATGTAGCAAATTACTCGTAACCCAATTTACCAATTTATTAAAACAAAACGGAGATTCTATATGCAACAAATTACACTCTTTAATCGCCTCTTCTGTAGGCGCCATATTAGGCAAACAATGGCCCTGTTCTTAATAATAACAGGGTTACTAATCAATAGTATAAATATTCATTCTCAAAATTTATCAGATAAAGCACAAAGCCAAGCCGATAAAATTATGGCGATGCTCAAGCAATCTTCAGAAGATATTTGGCAATTTCAAGTACAAGCAAAATTATTATCATACAACCCCGGAACTGGTGAAAATATCAAAACAGAATTATTGATCTATGCTGATCGCAATAAAGGTAAAACAAAAAGTTTGGCAAAAGTTTTAGCACCAGAACGTAGCGAAGGCCAAATCTTCCTCAACAATATCAATGTATATTGGGTTTTCTACCCCAAGTTACAACGTTCGCTAGCCCTTTCGCCGCTATCTACTTTAGCCGGTGATGTAAGTATTGGCGATATTTTAGCCCCCCCACCATTGCAAATTTACAAACCCAAAGTATTGGAAAGTGATGGCAAAAAACTCGTACTAGAACTGATAAAAATGGTGCGGAATGCTCCTTATACCAAAGTTATCCAATATTACGAAGGTGATATTCTAAAAAATGCTGAATTTTACGGTGGTCAAAGCGGAAAAATTTTAATGAAACGGGCACAGTATCTAAAGCCCATAAAAAACAGAGATGACTATTTTTATACTCAAGTCAAGATTCTCAATGAGTTACAAAAAGGAAGATACACTATTATCGCCTTTAGCCAGCCACGGGATATTAAAATTCCTACAGCTTGGTTTAATCCCAATAATTTAACCAAAGTACCATGATCATCTATTTTTTTTGGAGAAAAGCTTTATTTTTTAGACCATCGTTTGGGATTTTCTTAGCTTTATTATCGTTAGGTTTATTGTCTTTAATAAGTGGGTTTACAGCTCAAGAAACCATGGAAATTAAAGACCCTTTTGCAGCCATTCCCGATTTAGATTTTACAGATAATGCTGAAGAGAGCGAAGTTAGTGCGGCTTTTGGTGACATTGAAAATGAAATTGGAGATGAACCTGATCAAAAAAAATCTTTTTGGCGCAATGAAACACGGCTTAGTAACAGGCTAGGAACTTTAGGACGGGTCTTTCGCACAACAAGTCTAACCAATATGGATAATCGCTTAAACCTACGTACATTAGGTTTATTCCTTGAACTTGACCTTGAAGCCAGTTTGTCTTTGTTGTATCTTAGCCTAGAGGGAATAGAACGTAAGGCTTTCAATTTAGTACTCAATTTTTATAGTAAAGCCAGTAATGACCAAGCGAGTAACCCACATGTATCAAATTCCATACCACCAGAATTGGCATATTTTTCTTTTGGTTTCCACCAACTTTACGCTAGCATTTTTGCAAATTTAGGGCAGGGTTCTAATACGGATATTGAATTGAGTATAGGTAGACAACCCTATTCTCAAGGAGTCTCTATCTACTTTAATCCATTAAATTACTTAGATGACAGTGGTTCTTTTTTTGAAGCGAAAAACAATTGGCAATTGTTGCTTGGTTTATCTTTGCCCAGTTTTGCTCTGCGCTTGCGCTATATGCCTGTATTGCGCTTCCATAAAGATTCGCCCCTGCAGGCCAATATTTTAGATGCAAATGAACATAATTATAGTACTTGGGAATACACCTTTTCATTTTTAGAAAGCCGTAACCGTAGGCAATTATTATCTTTAGAAGCAAGTTTATTTCTGGGACAAAGCAACTGGCAGCTAGTAGGCTATGCTGTAGAAAAACTCTTTTATGATTGGAGTGAAGGTTTTTATCTGGCTATAGGGGCCAGCGGCCTACTACCTTTTAGCATTCGCACGCAATATTTCCAAATCTATGCCGAAGGCCTACTAGGTAATGGCATTAGCAAATTAGGGAAGCTAAATAAAAATAATATGCTGGCCTTAGGTTACAGTTTTAAAAAAAACAGAAAGTCGTTTCCCCGTTATTCATGGCAAAATGCTGATGTCGATCAATTACAATTTCGTGGTTTGCTGGGTCTGCAGTGGACTCCGCTGGCAAATTTTGATATTTATGGAGAATACCGCTATGACGGTAGTGCATTGCATGTCCAACAATTACTGCGCCTTTTGCGTGGGTTGAAAGATTATAATGAAGACCGAAATAATCCACTTCAAGGGTTGTTTTGGCAAGGGATGATTGAACGAAAATCATTTGCCAAGCCGTTTTCTTTAACCCAGCATGTTGTCGCTCTAGCAGCTACTTTGCGTAACATCGCAGATTATTTGGATTTACAGTTTAGCTATTTTCTTTCATTGCCAGATATTTCCAGCTCTTTACACTTAAAAGCCAGTTTATATTTGTTTGATCGAGAATTGCAATTGTATGCCCAAAACCGTTGGTATTTGCCCAGCCCTCTAGCCAATTTTAGGAATTCAGGTGCTTTTGGCAACGTACCATACTTAGTTGATATAGAATTGGGTCTAGAATTGCAACGCTAAAGATATAAGGTCTATAATATTTATACACAAAATTCTAGCAAGTCGCTAAAATCAAAGTAGCTAAAGAGCCCTTTACTTTTTAGCTATATCGTTTTAGCGTGCGAGAAGCTGTGAAAACAAAAATTATCTACAACCCCAAAAGTGGTAAACGCAAATTACAGCCAAAAATGAGTTATGTGGTTGAACAGCTTAGTGCCGCAGGCTATAACAATGTGGAAGTCTATCCCACTAAGACCGCTGGTGATGCTTGTGAAGCGGCTTGTGTAGCCTGTGCCAACGGTTTTGACTTACTTATTGCTGTAGGCGGAGATGGTACTGTCAGTGAAGTGGTCAATGGTTTGTATTTACAACGTGGTAAAGAAAATGGAAATTCTACCAAAATACCGATTCTCGGCTATATTCCTTCAGGAACTTCTAATGACTTTGCTTCAGCTCTGCGTATTCCCAATGATCTTCGTAAAGCAGTAAAAGTCATTACCGAAGGGCATTGTGCTCAAATTGATATTGGCAGTGTAAACCAACAACGCAGCTTTAACTATATTTTGGCCGCGGGAGCTTTCACTCGATTAACATATACCACTCCCCACCACTTAAAACGGCTTTTGGGGGTTTGGGCTTACCTTAAAGATATTTTGTGCGAACTCCCGCTGATTAGCAAGCCCTTTCGGCTGCGATTGACCATTGATGGCCAAGAAATCTCTGGAGAGTATGTAATTGCTTTGATTATCAATTCCCCAAATTTTGCTGGTATGCGCAAAGTGGTGCCAAATTCTTGTATGGATGATGGTTTTTTCGACATTTTGCTATTGCCTAAAAGTAACCCTAAAGTTTTTTTTTCAGCTTTACGAGGTATGGCGTTGGGCGTAGATGAAAGCATTCAGGAATCAGGTATTTTATATTTGCAAGGGAAACAAATTCTAATCGAAAGCGAAAAACGCTTGGATTGGAATATTGATGGCGAATTGAAAGGTAGCGATCATTCGCTTGAAGGCAGAAGTCTAATGGCAATAGAATGCCAACAAAAATGTTTGAAAATTATGGTGCCGTCAATGGCTATGCATAAAGTTTTATTTAATCAAAATATTGGATAAGTCTGGGCAAGATTAACAAATAGCAAGCACAAACTGTATCATGAGCAAAATAGCCAATAATTTGCCAACTTAAACATTCTGATTGCAATATATGGAATCCTAATATAATGTTTCGTCCCCATATAAATTAAACATAGCACTAACTCTTACTAACACTACTATTTATATCTGATTAAGCCTATTCTATACCTCTTACTAAAGCTAGTCTGAATTTCAAACTAGCATTACTTGCAAGTCGTAACACAAAATGAATAAGCACCTTCGCTGTACAAAGATATTTTAATAACTTCATATTTAATAGACATAACAAAATTCTTATGATAATTATTTTTACTACCTTAAATTAAAGTAAGTACGCGATTATTTAGAGATACCTGAAAAGCATCAAGAGTAAATGAGTTTAAACCCAACATAAATTTTACTCTATTTTTATTGGGTAATTCTACATTACAAAACGGAAATGGTAAAAATTCAACAATACCTCTTTTCATTTATGCAGCAAATCAGATAATAGTTTTGTTTTATATATTAAAAGCAAATCCGCTGCTAGCCTTTGCTTATGAATGAGATTACTAAATGGCAAATACCCCCATACAGTATGGCACTATCATTAAAACAACACCATTTACCGATATAGAACTACCACACCACCGGGAATATCAGAAAAAAATATCCGCAGACGATATTAATAAGCGTTTTGCCAAAATTGAAGAGATGCTTGTAGACTTGCAAGCCTTGAGCCTTGATATCCAAAAACAACAAAATGCAACAATCCAAAATTATATAGAACAGCATGCAATTGTTCAAAATATGGCAGAGAAAAATAGCCACAATGACCAAAACCACCAGCAGTTATTTTCTATCCTAGAGATTCTAAATGAGGACATTCAATTTCTAAAAGAAAACATGAGCTCAATGCAGTATTCTTTAGAGCAAATGGAGACCCAATGGGATCAATGGGAAACATTCATTAAAGATTTGGAATACAACCAACAAACGCAATTGCAGCAAGTACAAGTCGTTCAGCCTTACGAAGAACGTATAGATCCAGACCAAGGCGAAACGATAACTAAAGATTCTAAAGCCAACACAACCGAAATGGCTCATAATAGAATTGATGATATGGAACGGTTGTTACAGCTTGAAGAAAATATCCACAATGAATTAAAGCAACCTATTACTGAAACTTCCTTGCAAACAGAAAAAGCAGAAAAGAAACACTCAAATCCTTATGATGGCTGGTCTAGTTCAGAACCCGAACAAGCAGTTTTAGGGTTAGGCAACCGTGATATAGACTCTACCGAAGAAGAGATACACAAAGAAAGTAATTTCTTCTCAAATGAACTTGAAGAAAATATAGAGTCGATCATTTTGGAAGAAGATCGCTCTCTTGGCAAAGGCTTTGAAACTTTATTTGATAATGAAACTGTAGATGATTTGTATAATGATAATGTCGAAAGTGATGAGAACGATACTCAAGATTCTGAAAACCTAGAGCAACTTCTTGAGGAAGGGCTGGACGATGATTCTCTTTTTAGAAATACAGAAGATATTCCCAATAATAGTGATGATCTTAACATGGATTCTAAAGAGTTGAAGAGCACCTTTGATGGTGAAGCGTTGAATAACGCAGAATGGGATTTATTGGAATCGGAAAAAAATGCCCATGCAGATGGGAAGGCGGATAAAAATACCAATGATTTGCCAGAAGATAGCTTTATCTTTCTTGCTGAACTAGAAAAGAATCTAGTGGTTGAAGGCGCAGAAATAAACCCAATAGTTGAAAATGACATGAATAATAATTTTCATGAAGAATTAGAATTGAGTATTAATTCGGAAGCCATTGATTTTATTTTTGACGAGTCCTATCCAGAAACGCCAGAAAATATTAATAGTACAATCACAGATATTTTGGCTGATTGGCAAAATATGCAAGAACAGCCAACAGAGCCAAACACGAGGCCGAACAGCAATATTGATTATCAACAAGAAAAAGACAAACAAGCTCTGAATCGTTTTCAAGTGGAAACACAAAAAAGTGGAAATGAGGATTTTGGTGATGAAGAAATATCAGAAGATGAATTTATTACGTTTGACTTAGACCACCCTGCTAATGAGACCTTCAGTGTTATTTCCGGCACCCAGTCCAAAGAATCGGAAGGCTCAAATCTTCTCGATAAACAGGTAGAGCTAGATGATGGAGTTGTAGAGCAAACCATAACAAATAGTCCAAATAATTCGATGCAAAATTCTTGGCCAGGGACATTGTCTAATCTGGAAACTGAAAAACAAGAGAATATTGAGGCCCTCGATATTGATGAAATGATTTCCAATTTAGACGATGGGCAAGATTCTCTTGTACTATCTTATACTCAAAAATCATTTCCAAAGTTGCCTCAAGAGCCAAAAAAACCGCAAAAGCAGCCAACCAATCAACAGCTAAATGAGGCTTCGACCTATCTGGATAATAAGCAAAATTTGACCGATCAAGCTTTTGAAATTCTAAATGAGCAACAACTCACCCCTTCGGCTCAGAATGAACAGCTTGATAATGAAATTTCCCAGCTTTTGATAGAATTGGGAAACCCAGAAAGTTCGGATAGCTCTTCATTAAAAAATGGCGATAACAATAACCAACATCCTGAAAGCTCACTTCAATACTTGGAAATCCCAACTGATCCTCTTGAAGTTCCCAAAAGCCCTAATACAGATTATTTAGAAGAACCAGAATTGCTCAAGAGTTACAGAGAGCAAGCTCTACAAATAGAACCCAATTCTAGTCCAATAAAAGATATACCCCACTTTGCCATCTCGCCAAGTACAGAACTTTTATGTAATCAACTTGCTGTTCATTCGAGTTTTATCAATGTCCCAGATGATCTATTTGAATCTATTCCAAAGCAAATTGAAAATCCAATTGAAGCAGATAATTCCAATATCATTATTTCTGAAGAAAATCTATTCCAAACTTTCGATGATGACGATGAAATAGCTGAAATTATCCAAGTCGATAATATTGAAAAAGATGAAGGCATTCCTGTATTAAATCTTGATTTAAGTACTATTGAAAACGATTTTTTATTAGATGATGAGTATGATGATAGTGATATTCAAATTACAGAAAAGGAAGAAATATAAATGGAAATAAATAGCGATTATTTAATTATTGGTGCTGGAATTGCTGGTCTAACCGCTGCTACAACTATTCGCAGTTTGGATAAAGCTGCCACTATCACTTTGATAAATGGCGAATATCACTCACCATATAAGCGCACAGCTCTTAGTAAATACCTTGCTAGCGGATTTGCGCCCGGCGACTTTACTTTAGCAACAAAAGAAGATTTGCAGAAATCCTACAATATACACTTGCTGGAAGACATAATTAAACAAATCGATTATGAACAAAAGCTAGCGATAGCTGGGCATTGCCAATATGGCTATCGTTATTTAATTCTTGCCACTGGAGCTAAGTACGAATTGCCAGCAGGGCTTCAACACCCAAAAATCAAATTCTACCATAACAAACAAGAGACCTTGGCCTTGCAAGAACAACTTAAAGGATTACCAAATATAGCTATACTCGGTGGTGGAGTTCAAGGTATTGAAACTTGCTATGAATTGCTCAAATTGAGCAAAAATATCTGTTTAATCGATCCACATGAAACCCCCCTTGCCCGATTTTCCTTCCCTTATATTAGCGCATATTTAAAACAAGACCTTGAAGATAGAGGCGTACAATGCCATTGGAACCAGCGAATTTGTAATTATACAGATTCTATTCTCAATGAATTTGAATTGACAGTCTGTTGTTTTGGAACAATACCAGTAACAGAACTATTTCCAAAAGACGCTCTGTTGCAGGATAACTTACTTATTGCACCGGGTGTTTTTGTCTGTGGTGATAACCTTGTATATTCTGGCCCAAATGCAGATTTAAATACAAATCGCTGTACGCTCTGGCACGAAGCAATGGACTTAGGCCAATTAGCCGGCCAAAATGCAGTAAGACTTGCACAGGGAACGGCTATAGAAAATCTAACCAAAATGAATCGTAAAGTTTATCGCACGAAGATTGGCATCATAGATAAAATTTTATTTTTGGGTGCTCCCATCTTTCTGGCAGGAAAAGATAATCTTTACAGTGAAAAACATTTTCTCTTGTCCAATTCAGATTATTACCAGTTAATCATCGACCAACAAGACAAACTCATTGGAGCTTCCCTTCTCTGTGAAAATCGCGACTTACTCCAGCCTTTACAGCAAGCAATTTGGGAAAATCTCGAGTATGGACAAGCTTGTTCCATTTTAGACATTCCACAAAGCAGTGAGTTTGACGGTTTGTTCCCAAATTCAAAATAGAAAAAATAGAGTTTGTTTGGAAAATCTTGGAAGATATTTTAATTGAAAAGGAGTATATATGAAATGTTCTATATTTATTGCTACCAGTGCAGATGGTTATATTGCAACACAGGATGGAAGTATTGATTGGCTCTATACAGCAGGGAATCCAGAAATTGAAATGGGGCCAGTAGAAATGGGCTTCACAGATTTTATTGCATCTGTAGATTGTATGATTATGGGGCGCAAATGCATGGATATGATTGCCAGTATGAATTTAAGCCGAGAACAATGGCCTTATGGAGATATACCTGTTTTTGTGTTGAGCAATTCCATTTCAGAAGCCCCTCTCAATTTGCGTGATAAAGTGGAAATTTATTCAGGGCCTATCCCAGATTTATTAGAACGATTAAATAATAAAGGTTATCAACACGCCTACATTGACGGTGGGGCAACTATTACAGCTTTCTTAAATTTGAAACTTATAAATCAAATGACAATCACCAAAGTGCCCGTACTCTTAGGTGAAGGGATTCCACTTTTTGGCAAAATTAATAGTAATATCAAACTTGAAGAATCAAAAGCAAAGGCATTCCCCAACGACTTTATTCAAATTCAATACCGAGTAAAATACCAAGAATCAACATAGATACGAGCTTCATCGTAAAATTTTTTGCTTCTATAGTTCTACAAAAAATGAAGATAAGCAAATTGCTTATTGGCATTACAGGTAAAAGCTGTGCTGGTAAAGATTTTGTCTGCACAATTTTAAAAAATTGGGGCTACAATGAGCTCAATTTGGATAAAATTGGACACAAGGCACTACAACAAAAACAAGAGATTGTTCTTCAAACTTTTCCCGAAATAACAAACGCACAAAAAAATATTGATCGCAAAAAATTGGCGGATTTAGTCTTTCGCAAAAAGGCAGCATTGCATAAGCTAGAGGCCATACTGCATCCATATATGAGAGAGCTTGTACTAGAAGAGCTCAACAAACTTGTTTATACAAACTATATCGTATCAGGGGAACATACGGTGGATTACTCATCAAGCGATTATAAATTGATTTTAAATGCTGCTGTTTTGGAAAAATTAGGGCTTTTGCCTCTTTGCGAGCTAGTTCTGTGGGTAGAGGCTCCTTTATGGATTCGTGCCTGGCGAGCTCAAAATCGCGACAATATCGGCTTCTACAAATTTTTATATCGAAATTGGGCCCAACGCAATCTAAAGAAACCATTTCAGCATAATAATATATACTGTATCACCAACAATAAAATCCGCCCCCAAAATGCACAGTCCGATATTCTTCAGCAATTGATACGAGTTCCCCAGCTTGCATTGGAAGTTAGGTAATTATCATGAAAGTATCGCAAGAGCGCTCTTTTTCAGCCCACAGTACCGCACCATACCATGGAAATTCTCTGCAAGAGCAAAACCAGACAAAACAGCCCTTTTTCGATACCCCTAATATAGCTGAGTCATTGAATGATTATGATTCCACGTTATCTAATTCGGCAGAATATGATGAGCTTGCGAGAGACTACGATTCTTTTCAAAACCAACAAATTGGACAAGATAGAGGTTGTTATCAAGTTGTTATCGTTTTTCTGTTATTGCTGATGTCGCTTCTGATTATGGCTATTGTTTATCAATTATTTTTTCGCCCCCGGCCTACTACACCAAAAATACTCGGTATAGAAACAAAAGCGCTCGAAGAATCATCGGCAATACCAGCTAAAGGAGATATGGAGCAAGAAAAACGAGAGCTAAAATTAGAATCCGAAGGGATAGCACAAAGTAAAGAACAAACAGAGCAAAAACAGCCTGTAGAGCAAACAACAAGAAAAAATTTAGATACGCTTTCCAAGTCATCGCCGATAAGCAGCATAACGCCCAGAGGCGAAGAAATACGCCCTGTGTCTAATTCTAAAACCTTTGTTTCTACAAAGAAAAAGCTTCCAGACAATAATGAACAATTATTGCTGAGTAAAATTGGTGGTATCGGCTATTGGATACAAGTTGGGGCGTTTTCTTCTTTAAAAAATGCCAATAAAACGAAACAGCTGCTGACCCAAAATTATTTAGAGTCTGTCATTCAAGAAAGCAAAAATGAGACTAGAAAAATTTACCGAGTTCGTGTAGGTTTATACACTAGCAAAGAAGAGGCTGAAAGAATACTACGCCAAGTAAAAAACATTGATAAAATTTTTGCGAAAAGCATTATCATTCATATAGAAGTATAATCTATTATTTAAGTTTTTGCTAGGAGAGAGGATCACTCAAGTCTGAGAAGGTATATCATGAGAAATTCAAACATAAAGATTTTTACAATGTTTATTTATTTATTGCTGGTAATTTTAATCATTGGCTCTGTCAGTTTTTTAGTTGTTCAGAGGGTGCAAGTAGCCAAACAAGCGCA
The DNA here is from genome assembly GCA_965225855.1 of Spirochaetia bacterium. GTDB lineage: Bacteria > Spirochaetota > Spirochaetia > SP-2023 > SP-2023 > Haliotispira. The sequence continues at coordinate 105,308 of CBDDCK010000004.1, forward strand.
AGCCTATGCAGAGCAAATTGTTGATCGTATCAATAACAGCTATGTAGCAAATGGCAGCTTTACGGTTAATACTTTTACTCGAGACATCAAAGATGCGATGCAATCTTTTAGTGATTTGATTAAAGTTATCACTATAGTTGATAGTGAAGATATAATGCAAAATCGCTTTCGTCTGGATAGCATTGACCCCGAGCAAGACAACAATCCCAATTGGCAAAATGAATTAGAATATAGCTATAATCCATTTCTCTACGAAGAGAAAAGTTACCCTTTATATCTTCCGGGCCAGGTAAATGCCAACATCAATATATTGTATCAGCGTTTGCCAATTCAGTTGATTAAAGATGTGTTACAATTTGATACGATTGTAATTCTTGCCCTGCTAATTTTAAGTTTTCTGACCTTCCTCTTTATCCCCAAGCGCGATCCAGCCGAAACAGCTTGGGCTTTAAAGTCTGTTAATGAAGAAGATGAGCTATATCATGAAATAGACAATATCATTGAAGAAAATGATATACAGCAAATAATTGGGGAAAAAACAGATAAAGAGCAAAAACAGTTAGGCGAACAAGATGAACTACCAGAATCTTGGCATTCCCATGATTTACCGGAAAACAGCTGGGGCGAAGAAAGTGAAGAAAAAAATGCAAAAACAGTAGAGCCTGAGGAAGATGAATTTGCTCACCTTCTTGGTTCCAATCAGCTCAATAGCGATATTGTCCATATAGAATCGAATGATGATCGCTGGGGAGATCAAGATAGTGAAAAAACCTCGAAAGATATAGATACCTTCTTAGAAAATGAGAAAGTAGACCTAAGTTTTAATGATGATTCTATTGCTGAACAAGAGATACAGCAAAGTTCTATCCAAGATATTGATGACTATATTGCTTCTCAACCTGCACTGCCTGATGAGTTTGTAGAAAAGGAAGCAGAAGAGTTTGATATTCCAAGTGCAGAAAACACAGAAGCAATAACCACTGAAGAAGAGCATGAATTAGGCGATTTGTTAGACAATGAATTTCCAGACCTTGAGACCAGCAGTTTTCTGGGGCTAAATGATGAGTTTGTCAATGTGGACAGAATGGAAGCAACCGAAAATGAGCAAGAATTTGAGGAATTAGATTTTGGTGATGAATTAGTCGATGATTTAGATGAAGGCTTAGGTGATGACGCGCTAGAAGCTATCGAAGATCAGCTTGATGCAAATATATTCTCTCAATTGATGGCTGCGGAATCTGTAGCAGCAACAGAACTGGCTGAAGAAAATGCAGATGATATGGAAATTATAGAAGATACCGCAAGTCCAGAGCAAACAGACGAACCACTAAATGATGAAGATACACCTCAACCTATGACAGAAGAGCGCAGGCAAGAAGTTTTATCTTGGCTAGAGAATTTTCTTGAGGATCAAAAAGCAAACTTCGCAGAGAATGATACGCCTGAGCTTTCGGTGGCTTTATTGGAAACCGACAAAACTGATGTTGAAATTGTGCGGGCTTCACTCGAACAAGATTTAGCCTTGAAAGCATCGATATTACCCAATGATAATGGTATGTCGATTGTTCTTCCCTGTAAAAATATTCAATATGGTATTGAAGAACTACAAAATGCAGCCGGTAGATTGCCATTTTCTTATCTCAAAAATCTAAAGATGGGAATCACAGGAGTTAGTGCAGTCCGTAGTAATGTAGAGCCAGCAATAGTTTTAGCCGAAATGGAATATGCTTTAGCGAACAGCGATCAAGATAATAATATCAGCATCTTTGATGCTAACGATCAAGTTTTCAATCAACAATTTGAAAATGTTTAACAAAATATTTGCCTGAATGCGAATATAACTTTTCCAACAAATACCCTTATGAAGATTTATTGGACGGTAAAAAACTCAATTTTAACTGGAATCAAGAAGTACCAATGAAATTACGTTCTTTAATAGAGGCTATGCTCAACAGTGATTATAAAGAATGTCCTAATACTTAATGATAAGTGATGCATTTGCTTATGCGTGTTATGCGTGCGGTGAAAAACTAATTTCTTTAGGCAAAAAAGAATTTAAAAGAATTTGTAAGGGAATTAAATGTATTGATAGCCGAAATTTATTTAAACGATTTTTTGTAAAAGATTCATCTAACTGTTATGTACTTACTGCTGATTCCCCTACCAAGTTTGAGCTTAGCAAGATATTAAGAGACTGGGATATTGATAATGAACAATTAAACACTATAAAAAAAATTAATGACGTAAAACTCGATTAAACAAGATAATATAGAAATAAAATTTAAAGAATTTTGATACGATCGGAATGTTTTTTTGAAGACGATAAACTTAGCCCTAAGGTTGACACAAGCTCCCTAAAAGGAAATTTAACAAAAGACAAATCAAATAGAAAAAAATACAATCTAAATGGTTTTTACGAAAATTCATAGGTTGTCAGACTTTTTCAAAATCATCCCCCGTTTTTAGCAAGTCTTTTTGAATCCAATAATAATTAAAATAGTGAAATTGGCTGCTGGGATATTGAGTTGAGGGCTTGCCAAACTGTTGAGGAGGAAAGCCTGACACAACCCTTTGATTTTTTCAGCTTGCCTTTTTCGCTAAAAAGCAATGATCACAAAATGATTTCAGCATGGCGGGCAGCGTGGCACTGCAAGTTCACCGCTACAGGTAATGAAGCAATATGGCACGGTGCCACATTGACTTTTACGCCAATAGCACTAGTTTGGCCTCCCAAGCCCATAGGGCCAACGCCACAATTGAGAATCTGCTGTAATAAACTATCTTCCAGCTCTGCAGCTATCCGATCCTTGCTGTGGTCATTGAGTGGGCGCAGCAAAGCTTGTTTTGCCAACTCGGCACAACGTTCAAAATTCCCACCGATGCCAACCCCAACAATTAAAGGCGGGCAAGGTTTTCCACCACCTTGCGTTACCGTTTTCAAGACATATCGGCATATATCCTCACTACTTGCCGATGGTGAAAACATTTTCAATCGGCTCATATTCTCGCTGCCGGCCCCTTTGGGTGCTAGCATAATATGGACTTTATCACCCGCAATTATTTCAGTATGGAACACCGCAGGGGTATTGTCCCCTGTATTGACGCGAGCAAGCGGATGCTTAACTACAGATTTACGCAAAAAACCTTTGCTATATCCAGAGCGAATACCATTATGGATTGCTTCATAAGGGTCTGAAAGAAAATGCACGTTGCGACCGATTTTTAAATAAACCACTTGCAACCCTGTGTCCTGACATAAGGGGATACGCTCTTCTTGAGCCAATGCGCTGTTATCTAGAATTTGTTGTAAAATTTCTTTGGCTAGAGCTGATGTTTCCTGTTTTAAGCCAGCCTCCAAATTGCTTTGCACTTCCTTGGGTAATTCGATACAAGCATGTTGTACAGCTTCTTCTACAGCATCTTCTAATAACTTGCAGTCAAAAAAACGTATATCTGGTCTAGTAGTTTTGCTCGAAATATCTATATTTTGTAATGGCATGTGGGCTCCTATAAAATAAAATTTTTGCTCATTATATAGCTCTCTTGAATACTGACCACCGTTAGCAAACCATAAATAAGGAAAGTAATACAAGTACCAACTAAAAAAATACTTTCCAATCCAGCTCCAATATTGCATGCAGACTATAAACAAATGAAATTTTGCATAATTTAAGATAAACCGCTAGGGACCTTGCTTGTACGATAGATATTCCTTAAGCTAGCCGCAATTATATTTTGGTGGCGACTGTGAAGACCTTGGCTTAACGAAGCCAAAAGATTTTGGAGTTTTCTTAACAAAAAATAATAAAACTTAAAATCACTTTCGTTTTTATTAAAGGTTGTATGAATGGGAGATATGAGAGGCACGACTATAGTCGGAGTAAAATATAATGGCATGGTGGCCTTAGCTGGAGATGGCCAAGTAACTTTTAGTGAATCCATTATGCTGAAAAGCAATGCTCGCAAAGTTCGGCAAATTGCAGGGGGCAAAGCACTGTGCGGTTTTGCAGGTTCGACTGCAGATGCTTTTACCTTGGAAGAACGCTTTGAAGCCAAACTTAAAGAATTTAATGATTTGACCCGCGCTGCGGTAGAATTGGCACGCGAATGGCGTATGGACAAAGCTCTAAGAAATTTAGATGCTATGCTACTTTGCGCTGACCCCCAACGCATTCTGTTGATCTCGGGCCGCGGAGATGTGATAGAGCCAGAACACAACGTAATTGCTATTGGTTCTGGCGGAGGTTATGCTTTTGCCGCAGCACGTGGCCTTCTTTCGGCAACAGAACAAAATAATAACAATATGGGCGCTGGAGAAATTGCGCGCAAAGCATTGGAAATTGCAGCAGATATTTGCGTTTTTACCAACCAGCATATTATTGTAGAAACTATTTAAGTCTAAAAAAGACGGAATCTCAAGGAATTTTTATGGCAAAGAACAGCAGAAAAAAAGAATTGAATATAGATGAGCTAACTCCGCAAGAATTAGTTCAAGAATTAGATCGCTATATTGTTGGCCAAGCTGCAGCCAAAAAAACAGTAGCAATTGCTTTGCGCAATCGAGTGCGCCGCAGCTTGTTGGACAAAGATTTGCAACGCGACATTACCCCAAAAAATATCATCATGATTGGCTCAACAGGGGTCGGGAAAACAGAAATTGCCCGTAGGCTATCGCAGTTATCTGGGGCCCCATTTATTAAAGTGGAAGCCACAAAATACACCGAGGTTGGCTATGTTGGGCGCGATGTAGAATCTATGGTGCGGGACTTGATGAGGGCAGCGGTGAGCAGTGTTCGCAAGGAAATGCAAGAAGACGTTGATTCGTTGGCCCAATATTCTGCCGAAGAACAATTGTTGGATTTACTATTACCTAGCAATAACAAATCCAATAGTGCCAGTAATACGAAGACCGATGATGCAGAGCAAACTCACAGCCCAGAAAACCAAAGGAATCGCAAAAGTCGAGTAAACAAGGAAGAACAGGACAGTTTATTTCCTGTTGAAGAAAATCAGATAGAAAAGAAAATAGCTGAGCCAGTTGTGCAAGAAGAGTCCAATAATCGCCCTGAACAAAAAGTGCGCGAAAAACTCCGCGATATGCTACACAGCGGCCAATTGGACGAGCGTATGGTCGAACTCCCAAACGAAAATGCCAGCCATGGCATGAATTTTGTCAGCAGTGCCAATGTAGAGATTTTTACCAATATGCCAGAAGAGTTGGGCAATTTAGGTGAAAATCTACAAGAAGCGTTTAGCAATTTTATAGGACATAAACGCAATCGTTATCGGAAAGTGCCGGTCAAAAAAGCCCAAGAGATTTTGCTGCAAGAACATCGCGAAAAATTGGTTGATGAAGAAGCAGCAATAGATTTAGCCCGTAATCGTGTAGAAAACCGCGGTATCATTTTTATTGATGAGATTGATAAAATTGCTGTGCGTGAAGGGCGTAGCCGAGGGGGTAGTGGCGAAGTTTCTCGCGAGGGCGTACAACGCGATATCCTGCCGATTGTGGAAGGTTCTCAAATCCGTACACGCTACGGTATGATAGATACAACTCATATTTTATTTATCGCTGCCGGTGCTTTTAATTTAAGCAAGCCATCGGATTTAATTCCCGAATTACAGGGCCGTTTCCCGTTGCGTGTCGAACTGGAATCCCTTACTGCCGAATCGCTCGAAGCTATTTTAAGCACTCCAAAGAATTCACTAGTTTTTCAATATACCAAGCTTCTAGCAACAGAAAATGTAACTTTAAATTTTGAACCAAATGCATTGAAAAAAATTGCCAGCATCGCCTCGGAAGTCAACGCCAATACTGAAGACATCGGTGCTAGGCGGCTGCATACTGTATTAGAAACATTGCTCGAAGATATTTCATTTCATGCCAGTGATTGCGTTGGGCAAACAATAACCATTGATGAGGATTTTGTTAGCGATAAATTACGCGATATTGCAACTGATCAAGACCTATCACGCTATATTTTATAATTCCAATCAAGAGCGGCTGGAATCGCTTCGTATTCAGTCGCTCTTGATTTTATTGTGCTTGCGGATACATTCCCAATTTTTCCAATAATACTTTATCGCTATTGGTATTTTGATTATCCGTAGTGAGCAATTTATCCCCATAAAAAATAGAGTTTGCTCCAGCGTAAAAGCAAAGGGCCTGCATTTCTTCCGACATACGGGTGCGCCCTGCGGATAAGCGAATACGGGAAGCTGGCATCATAATTTTCGCTACGGCAATCGTGCGAATAAAATCAAAAGGATCGACACGAGCTTCTAAATTTAGAGCACTGGGGGTGCCTTCTACAGGGACTAACATATTGATCGGCACGGATTGTGGATGAGGTTCTAAAGCAGCTAAAGTACAGAGCATAGATGCTCTATCAGCTACTTTTTCACCCAAGCCAATAATTCCGCCGGTGCATACTTTTACCTCATGTTTTTGCAAACCCTTTAAGGTTTCAATGCGATCTTCATAACAACGGGTACTCACGACTTTACTATAATATTCTTTAGACGTATCGACATTATGGTTGTAGTAATCCAAGCCAGCTTCTTTGAGCTCCTTTATTTGGGATTCGCTAAGCATTCCCAACGTCATACAAGTTTCCAAACCTAATTCTTTCACACTACGCAAAATTTCGATCAATCGAGGCATATCGCTGTCATCAGGGCTGCGCCAAGCGGCACCCATACAAAAACGTCCGGCTCCTTGTTCTTTAGCTATTTTGGCCGCTTTTCTCACAGCTCCCACATCGAGTAGACCACTTTCTTCCACTCCACCACTGTGGTGAGAGCTTTGCGAACAGTAGCTACAATCTTCACTGCAACCACCACTTTTAATATTTAACAAAGTCGAAAGTTGTATTTCGTTGGGGTCAAAAAATTGGCAATGCAGTGAATGCGCCCAATGGAGCAATTCCATAAAAGGCCTCTCAAACAAAGCATGGGCTTCGTCTTTGCTCCAATCATAGCGCAGGGTGTCTTCTATCAAGTTTTCTGCAACATCAATCATAGCTATCTCCTGTTTTTTGGTTTGATATTAGCCCATTGTGCGTTGGTACAAAACAGACCAATCAAAATGGACATGGTTAGGGTGGTTAGATGGAAGGCAATTCGCCTAACGATAAAGTCTTTCAAGGCAAGATAAACTTCTGCGTTATTATCAAAAAAAATAATGCTTATGCAATATCCATCGACAGATAAACACAGATTTTCGTAAGTATCACAAAAATCGCTCCAAGCTGATTACCAAACTTAATAAAAGAATCACATTCCTTCACAGTCAAGATCACGAATTTCTTTGTAAAGAAAACGGCCTTTACCGAGCATACTGTGAAGAATCAAAATCATTGGAACGCTACTTTTTGCCTTGGTTCCATAAACAAACCAACATACATTCTGCAAAGAGTAAAAATATTTTTACACTACAACGCCCCCGTATTGTACTGACAAACAAAGCATGTGTCTGTAGTTTGCTCTGCGGTAAGTGCTAGATTTGACTATTTCTTTCAGCGTTATTCGCTGTGTATCTCTATATTACAAGTTCTGTAGTATGCTATGGCTTTACGGTTTCACACCAGTTTATTTGTTATGCAGTTTAGATGAATGGCAAACTATCTCTTTTAGCAACACGGCTGGCGGAGCAAGTAAGTTTCCCTTAGGTTTCCCTTCTTCAAACTCAACTTTTGAAGACTCTAAACACCAAGAAATAAAGTCCGGCAACTCAAATAACTTATAGTAAGGCAAACCAGTGACGGCAAACAGCCCCTCTTGCTTACTGCCTAAAAACCAAAGATGCTGTAATTTTTGCTGAACTTGGTTATTTAATCCGGCTAAAAAATCGCTAGCAAATCGCTCTTGGTGGGTAAACCCATAACTACAAAATTGCTGGTAATAAAGTGGCGTTATGAAGTCTTTGCTAAACTCTTCCCAAAAGACCTTTCAAGCAGAAACATTCATTTGCTCCCTAAATTCAGCAAATTTTACTAAATTCTCCCGTGTAATTGAACGCTTTTCCATGAACATGACTCTTCTACTCGCACTCTAATATAAATGAACTATAAAGCAAAGCCATCTATTCTAGCCTGCTAAAATAAAATGGATAATCAAAAACCATCTACAAGTTAGACCCGACTATAACACAGAACAAACTAAATGATCGTTGATATTTTAATTGTATTTAACCTATACACATATCAGTTATCGGTGATACACAACCCAATTTAAACTATATTTACTCTGAATATCGGCGATAATTTTTCAAATTGCTATTGAGTATAACACAACATTCTTTTTGAAGCCTCAATCAAAAGAAATCGATCTTTAAGATGCCTATATTTATGAAGCCGATGGCAACATTTCCAATATCAATTCGACTTCACCAACACTCAATTGCGTTGCCCGAGCAATTTCACTACTACTCCATTTTTTACTATGCAGCTGGACAACGGTATTGCGCACATCACTGTCCATCTTACTTCCATTATTCACACCCAGAGAACCTCGTTCATTCGGGCGGTTTTTGCGTACAATCGTTTCAACCGTGTGCAAGTTACTTTGTATATTTTCTGACAATTCCAGCATACGAGTTTCGGTTTTAGCGATCCATTCGCGCATTTTATCGATCCCCTGACTGTCTGCATGTAACTCGTTAATAGCTTGTTGCATCTCTTGTAGTTCATCTTGAGTGCTGTGTAACTGTTGCTGCTGCTGTTCTAATTCTTGCTCTAATCCTTTTGCCTTGCCAAAACCCAATTCTAAAGGTTGCAGCTGTTTCTGCATTACTTCTATCTTTTGTTCCAAGTCACTCAGATTATCATTATAGCTATGAAGTAAGGAAGCAGCTTCCAATAATTGCTCTTTGCGCTGATCAAGCAATTCCAGTAAATCACTGCTTTCATTGTATAAATATTCTAGTTTGTCCAAATGGCTTTGATACGATGACATCTTTTGCTGTTGCTGTTCTAAGCTTTCACGCTGTTGATACAGGCTTCCAGACAATTCTAGCACTTGTTCCATCTGCTGTTCCATATCACTTAGTTCATTGCGCCGAGCTAATAAAGTTGCTAGCTGTTCTGAAGTTTTTTGCCCAATTTGGCTATTTTCATTCAGCGTACTTTGTAACTGCGATATATCTTTTTCCAGTTCACGAAGTAAGTATTCTTTTTCTGCCAATGCTTGCAAATTCTCTTGTAATTTTAAACTATCTGGCAAAGCCTTGCGTACATTCGCTAAATTATTCTCTGAAGTATGAATAATTTTATTCAAATCATCGACATCTTTACGCATATGGGCCAAGTCATCACGCAGAGCCTTACGTTCATCAGAATTTAATTGGTGCAATTCACGGGTATTCGATAAAATATCTTCATAAAACTGACGGTAGTTTTCTTCCATTTCCTGTTTCAAAAGCTCAGAACGCTGTCCCACATTTCTTGTCAAATTCTGGCTTAAATTTTCTATAGATGCTTCTTGTTGTTCACTTAAATTTTGTAAATGTTTTAATTCATCAATTACTCGTTCTCTCTCTCGCTCCATTTTACCCTGTAAGTGTTTATGCAAGTTTTCAAATTCCTTACGCTGTTTTAACATTTCCTCTTGAGAGGCCAATTGTTGTTCTTGCCAGAATTCATTTCGCTTGTGCTGAGCCTCTTGCGCAGCTTTTGCTTGTTGAGCATTTTGTTCTGCCAAAAATTTCTTGTGCCATTGCTCCAATTGAGAAATTAAATTCTCTTCCTGTTTTTCTTTTAAATTTTTGCTAAATTCAATGAGACTTTTACTTAAAGCCTCTTTTTGTTCTTCAAAAGATTCAACAAAATTTTTGCTCCATTGCTCCAAAGCCTTATACTTTTGTTCTAACTTGCTATCAAAATCCTTCTGATATTCTTTTAATAAATCATTACTTTTCTGGTCGCACTCCAGCAAACCTTGCTGATGTAGTATCGCCTGATCTTGAGCACTTTGTTCAACTTGAGCTAACTGGTAACCGATATTACTGCGCAATTCAGTAATAGAATATTCAATCTCTTTGCGCAACTCCACCGTATGATCGGATAAATTTTTATTTAAAGAATCCATGCGTTCATTGGCATCTTGCTCAAATTCTTGCAACTGTCCTAACACCTTAGTTTGCTCAACATGCGTTTCTTCGATACGGGCCTGTTGCTCTTTTTGCTCATGTTTAAATTGCTCTAATAGCGTATCAAACTCTTCTTTTGCATTGGAAAAATTTTGAGTCAAAGTTTCCCATAATTTATCTTTTTCTTGCTGTGTTAGAGCTAATTCATTTTCTAAAGTCTGTTGTTTCGTTTGTATCAATTTTTTCTGAGCAATAAAATGTGTCTCACTTTCCTTCCCCAAAATTTCAAAATGCTCTAGCCAACTTTTTAAACGCTGTTGTATCTTTTCTTGTACTTCACTTTCAAATTTTGCACCTAAAGATTCCAAAGCCTCAAGCTGTTTGACACGAATTTGTTCCATTTCCTGCCTCTGCTCTTCCAAACGGGCTTGCCAATTCTGTTGTTGCTGTCTTTGTTCTTCATATTGGCTGGACAACTGGGTTGTAACCAGTTCTTTATTTTCTGCCAAATCTTTACGATTATCACTCAGCCAATCCTCCCAAACTTGATTTTGTTGTTCCCGAGCATTTTTCTGTTCGCTCAAAAAAGATTGAAGTTCTTTGCGGTTTCGTACCAACTCCAGTTGAGTATCCTGATGCGATTGAACCTCCCTACGCCCTTCATCTAGTCGCTCCTGCCAACATTCTAAAAAATTGCGCTGCCTCTGATGATATTCTTCCAGAGCTTCTTCTTGTTCATGCCAAATTTTATCGAGGTGTTCCAACGCTTCCTGACGCTGCTCTACTCTACGCTGTAGTCCCTCCTCTGAATTTTGGCCTACCTGTTCCAATCGCTCATGCCAATGTTTATCAGCCACATTTAAGTTTTCAGAAAAACGCTCGTGCAATTTTTGCAGCTTTTCATAAGCTTTTTGCTGATCTTCTTCCATTGAGCCATGGAGTTCTTGCTTTCGCTCTGCAATTTCATCGTAAATAGTTTCAAATTCATCACGGGCATTATCTTGAAAATTTTTCAAATAATTTTCTTGACGCTGCAGCATTTTTTGCTCTGCAAGCTTAACATTTTTCTTAACAATACCAACTTCAGCCTCTGCCGAAACTTTAGCACTGCGCAGGTATTGCAATATTTGTTTTTGCTCTAAATCCCTTTTTTTCTGTAAATTACTGGCATTTCTCAAAGCTTGTTGCAGACGATTCCAATTTTGTAAACTACCATTAATTAACTCTTGATGTTTTACTTCTTTATCCTGCTGCTCCCGAGCTTGCTGCTGCAAATCATCTTTCAATTTACGATAAGCTTCTTGCTCTTTTTCCAGCCCTTCTAGCCTTTTCTCTTCCTCTTCGCGATAACGATGTTGTTCAGCCCGCTGTAATTTTTTTAACTCATGTAGATCATTTTCCGTCTTTTCAATATTTAAAGCTAATTGTCCCGTAATTTCTTTCCATTGATTATCGATTTTCTCACTATCATGCAATGCTATACGCAAATTGCCATCTAAGACCGTATATTTTTGTTCGGCCCTTTGTAACATTCCATCAAGTTTACACGCATACTCTTCGACTTGAAGCAAATTCCCTGCTAAACGGGCTTCCCTACGGCGGTATTCATCTTGTTCATCTGCCGAGTTACAATCGTCTAACAATTTTGTTAATTTTTCTTTAAGGCCAGCATCTTTTTGAAAAAGTTGTAACAATTGCTCTCGGCACTCTTGCGCAATTGCAGCTATTTCACTCTCCTCACCCAGCAAATGGGATTTGTTCAAACCTTGAAAACAAGGATTTACTAAGTTTAAACTCCAAAACAAACTAATACCTTTGTCCCAAAAAGCATCAACTTTTTCTTGATCTTCTGGAAAAACTTCACGCAAAACACTGACAAAAGCCCTTTGTAGTTGGCGAATATGCAATCCACCACTACAGGCGTGGCCATTGACAAAGCTTTGAACCAAACGCTGATTATATAGGCCACTATCATTAATCTGCCATTCAGCCAAATGAGTAAAACTCAACTGCCATCTTTCACCCTTTAGATTGCAAGGCTGGTAAAGATAATTTAATTTTCTCCATTGCGGTAGAGTTTTAAATAAATCTCCTATACTTTTTTGTCTAATGATATGGCTTTGATTTAAATGAATTTCCAAACCCGGATATAAAGCAGCAATTTTACACAATACGTCAAACAATTGTGGAATTCGTATCGATTGTTTACCAAAAATTTCAGAATCAGGCGTAAAACGAATAAAAGTACCATTTTCCTTATCACATCGGCCACGGCGATCCCTTACAACACGCCCTCCGGAACTTTCTATTTCAGCAAATTTATGTTCTTGATACGATCGCAGCAAAAAACGACTGCTCAAAGCATTGACTAATTTTAAACCTAAACCACTAAGGCCTTCACAAAATTGAATTTCCACACTATTATTTTTTGAGTTTTGCCCTAATTTTTGAATTTTTGTACGCAACTGCGTATGCGGAATGCCCCGCCCATAATCACGAATCGTAATGGTTTCAGAACTACAAAGCACGTCAATAATCTTGCCTTGTCCTTTGCTGTATCCTTGAAGGTATTCATCAATACTATTATTGAGCAATTCTTTAAATAGCACGGTAACACCACTATGCCATGTTTTTTGGTTGCCCAAATTATAACGCAAATTTTGGCTCCCAGGCATATCCGTAATAGAAGTATATAAGTAGTTAGGATAATGCTGGCGCAAATGCTCAATAATAGAGCTAGGCCTATTAGCTCTTACGCTGTGGATACCCGATTTAGACACAGCTGCCGTGGAAGCTGGGCTGGAAACAGAAGAAGTTTCTGTTTTTAGTGGCACTTTCGGCACTAAAGCTAAAGGGGGCATGACAAAATCCCTACCATGTTCAACGGAAGTATTATCAGAGAGGTCTTTCATTGTATACTCATCTATTTTAAGAATTAATTGGAAAAATTATCAGGTTGTCTACACAAATTGAATTTAACGAACATCCAGACAAATTTGGCAGATTGTAAAGGAAAACGCAATAAATGTCATAAAAATTTAAATTGTAGCCAGAAAATAATCAAAAACTTCATAATAAAAACCTTGGCATAATTTTAAATAATAATAACTCGGTATTTTTGGAATTCTATTTCATTTACAATTTTTCAATAGATACTTGTCAAAAAATATCAAAAACATTATATTGGTTTCCTTTGAATTGTTTACAAAGTTATATACTTTTAGAAACAATTATAATTAAAAAACTGGAGGATTCCATTGATGAAGTATTTACCTAACATTGCAATATTTGCGATGAGTTTGCTATCTATTTTTACCAATGTTGCTTGTACTCAAAATGCCAAGCCTAAAAAAATAACAATTGGTTTTATCGGGTCAATGACTGGTGATTATGCCAATTATGGCCAATTGCAAAGTAAAGCATTGCAGCTAGCTCTCGATGATTTTAATAAAAATGAAGGTGGTATCGCAGACGCTGCTGTTGAGTTAATAATTGAAGATTCTCAGGGTAAAGTAGAAAAAGGAAGTATTGCAGCGCAAAAGTTGATCAATGTTGATAAAATTAGTGGTTTAGTTGGCCCTGTTTTTTCTGGTGTAGCTATTGGCATAGCTCCTGATTTTCAAAATGCCAAAGTCCCCGTTATTTCTGGTTCTGCAACGACTCCTGACCTAACTGAAATTGGCGATTATATTTTCCGTACAGTCCCCAGTGATGGCTTGCAGTCTGCAGTTTTAGGCCCTTATATCGCACAAGAACTAGGATATATGACTATGTCTATTATATTTACCAATAATGATTACAGCCAATCCCTTGCTGAAAGTGTAACCAAAACTTATGAAAAAACGGGCGGGAAAGTGTTACTAAGCCTTGGTGCTCCTGAAGGTACCAAAGATTTTCGTACCCAATTGGCCCAGATTAAAGACATTAAACCGGAAGCCATTTTTCTGCCCAACTATGTTGCCGAATGCGCACAAATCATAAAACAAATGGATGAAATTGGTTTGGACATTCCCATTATCAGTGCCGATGGTTTTTCTAATACAGAAATCCATAGCCTGATTGGAAAATTGGCAAACGGTGTTATTTTTTCGGCAAGCCCAAGTAATGAATCGGAAAAAGCAATTTCTTTTAGGACAGCCTATAATGCGGAATTTGGTGTCGATCCCGATGACTTTAGTACCAATATTTACGATGCGACAACAATTTTATTGCGAGCAATGAAAGCTAGTTACAATGAACAAAATAAGATGATTGATGCCGAGGCTTTACGCCTGAACATTCAAAATACCAAGAATTTTGCAGGGGTATCGGGTAACATTGAATTTGCTGTTAATGGTGATGTCAAGAAAGGAATTGCAATCAAATCGGTTATTGGAGGCAAATTTGAAACTATAGGCTTATACACGGTAGAGTCGGGCCAATTGCAGCAATTACATACAGATACTTCATCTGCAAATATACATTCAAAAGATTGAAAGTGCCATAAGCTTAATCATTTATGGATCGGGAAGAGTCTATAAATCTTTGCATTTTTGAGTTCAATACAATTTTATGCTTCTATTACAATTCACTATCAACGGCTTGTCTATAGGTGCTATTTATGCCCTAATTGCTTTGGGCTACACAATAGTCTATGGCATTCTACAATTTATCAATTTCGCACACGGCGGTATCATGATGATTGGCACATACACTGGCCTTAGCGTATATATGTATTTATTGCCGCTTGCTGATGGAAGTATTTTAGTACAAATATGGTACTGTCTAATAGCCATTTTCATTGCAATGTTGAGTAGTTCTTTACTTGGCTATTGTATTGAGCTGTTAGCTTATCGCCCTTTGCGCAATTCGTTGCGTCTAGCACCGCTACTTTCTGCTGTTGGAATGTCCATACTTTTGGAGAATATTGCAGCATTGGTTTGGGGTACACGCAATCGTAGTTTTCCAACGCCATACCCAAATACGGCTTTGCCGCTGTTTGAATATGGTGGAAAAACTTTGATTATTTCAACTCACGATCTAATCGTGCTCATATTGAGTATTATTGTTTTGGCTTTCACCTACTTTCTCACCCAGAAGACACGCTGGGGAAAAAGTTTGCGTGCCACATGTATGGACAACAAAGCTGCCACTTTAATGGGAATTCCCGTCAACAGAGTAATCTCTTCTGCATTTATCCTAGGTAGTTTACTTGCTGCGTTAGCGGGCTGCTTTGCTGCAATGTCTTTTACCGCCTATCCTACAATGGGAACACTCTGGGGACTAAAAGCTTTTATCGCTGCCGTTCTTGGTGGAATAGGCAGCTTACCCGGTGCGTTATTAGGAGGCTTATTTTTAGGGCTTCTCGATTCCTTAGGTCAAGCATTTTTGGGAGGTTACAAAGATGTACTGGCTTTTAGTATCCTTTTGCTTGTACTTATTTTTAAACCAAGTGGTCTTTTAGGGAAGAACATTCGGGAGAAAATTTAATTTATGTACTATTATCTACTGCTAATTTTTACGTATGTTGCCATATATTTTATTTTAAGTGCTAGTCTCAATTTGGTCGTTGGTTTTACGGGGCAGCTCTCACTAGGGCATGCAGCTTTTTTGGCCATTGGTGCTTATGGAGTTGGTATTTTTACCAGTTTTTTATATCAATTTTCATTTTGGTTGTTTTGGCTACTTTCAGCTCTGCTGGCCGCTTTTATCGCATTTTTAATGGGTATTCCCATTTTAAGGCTCAAAGGAGATTACCTTGCGATTGGCACTTTAGGGCTTGGAGAGGTCGTGCGTGCGATAATCCAAAATTGGGATAGCGTAACGCGTGGGCCTAGAGGAATTACGGGCATAAAAGGGCCTCAATTCGGTGCGAGCTACTTGCGAGATAATATGCTGTTATATGCTTTATTTGCTTGGATAGTGGCCATTGCTATCTATTTTTTCTGCCGTCATTTAGTCCGCACCCGATTGGGCCGAGCAATGGAGGCTATCCGAGAAGACGAAATTGCTGCTAGTTCCGTAGGGATCAACCCGATGCATTATAAATTATTAGCCTTTTCGTTGTCTGGTTTTTTTGCCGCCCTTGCCGGGGGCTTGTGGGCCGCACGTTTTGGCACCATTACAGAATCTATCAGTAATTTTGAATACTCGGTATTATTTCTTTCTATGGTCGTACTGGGAGGAATGGGCAACCTCTGGGGTTCATTACTTGGCTCTGTGCTCATAACTTTTTTTGATTTTGCACCACAGATGTTTGGTTTAACCAGTATAATTCCTCCCGAAATCAATCGCATTTTCTATGGCTTGTTATTGGTAATCATGATGATTCATCGCCCCCAAGGTTTTCTCGGTCGCTCTAAACCAAAATTTATTTACAACCACAATCCTATTGTCGAAACAAGACCCAAAGACTAAGGTCGTCATTATGGAAATTTTGTTGGAAGTACAAGATATATGCCGTTCCTATGGCGGAGTAAAAGCTCTACAAAACGTCAATATCCAAATACCATGTGGCAAAATAATCGGTTTAATAGGCCCAAACGGAGCTGGTAAAACAACGCTATTCAACCTAACTACCGGTATGGACCAACCTAATAGTGGGCAAATATTTTTTTCTGGCAACCATACTCTAAACAATAAAGCCCCATACCAAATTTCACGCTTGGGAATAGCTCGTACTTTCCAAAATATCCGCTTATTTAAAGAGCTAACCGTTCTGGAAAATGTAATGCTGGGAATGCACTATCAGCAAGGGAATCAATATAATAAAGGGAATCGCTTTATACATGCATTGCGTTCATTGCTGCAACACCGAGAATTAGAAGATGATTTAATCAAAAACTGTATTTATTGGCTAAATTTTTTTCAACTAGAATCTTATAAAGAAGAACAAGCCGATAGTCTGCCTTATGGTAAACAACGCGAGCTAGAAATAGCTAGAGCTTTAGCTAGTAAACCTCGGTTATTGTTTCTCGACGAACCAGCAGCAGGTATGAATCCCAGTGAAACTCAAGAATTGACACAAAATATTCAGCGTATCAGCGACTTGGGTATCACTGTTGTATTGATTGAACACGATATGCATTTGGTAATGCAAATTTGTCAAAATATAATTGTATTACACCAAGGCCAAAAAATTGCAGAAGGTAACCCTCAAGAAATTCGCAATAATCCTACTGTGATTGAAGCGTATTTGGGCGACAGTGCCACACAGGAAACGCCATGCTAAAAATAGAAAACATCAATGTTTTTTACGGCTCAATTCAAGCGCTGTATTCATTAAATTTGGAAGTACCACAAGGCAAAATAGTAAGCCTAGTAGGAGCAAATGGTGCTGGTAAAAGCACACTGCTCAATAGTATTGCAGGTTTACAACAACCTCGGAGCGGTTCTATCAGTTGGTGTGATCAAATCATTTATGCAGACAATCGCAAATTAGAGCCACATTTAATTGTTAAACATGGGATAGCCTTGGCTCCCGAAGGTCGGCGGATTTTTGCTGGCCTAAGCGTCCAAGACAATCTGGAAATGGGAGGCTATAGTATTACGGATAAGCATCTTTTCCAACAGCGTTTAGCGAATCAGTACAAATTATTCCCCCGTTTAGCCGAACGCAGTAGCCAACGCGCTGGCTCACTATCTGGAGGCGAACAACAAATGTTGTGCATTGCCCGCGCTTTGATGAGCCAACCTCAACTCTTGTTGCTCGATGAACCAAGTTTAGGTTTAGCTCCTTTAATTGTTGAAAATATTATCCAAACTATTGTTCGTATTAATCGTGAGCAACAAATAACGGTGCTACTGGTTGAACAAAATGTCCGTTTGGCTCTACAAAATTCACAGTATGCCTACGTCTTAGAAAATGGGCATATTAGCTTAGAAGGTAGTGACTTATTGCAAGACCCTCGTGTAATTCAAGCTTATCTAGGCTAATCAATTCAATAAATTTAAAAAATTTCAAAGCAAATAATCAGCCTGATACACCCGCTCTAATGCCAGCTTCAAATTATTTTGACAATCCAAAAGTTGCTGGTCATTAGCCCACATTTCTATGACAAAAGGTGTTTCAAAATCTCAAAATATTGAATAAAATTTACTTCGCCTTCTCCAATTACTAAATCGCGGAATTGACCAGAAAAATCGTCTTGTACGGCTTTGGTATCTTTGATGTGTAAGGCGATAATTTCATGAATACCCGCTTTCAGATTTTTTCTATATTATTATTCCAGGCAAATAGGTTTCCCATATCAGGATAAACTTTAAGTTGGGAGAAGAAATTATTTGCTGATCCGGAACATGATAACTGAATGGGATAAGACGCGATAACTCGGGATTTTTTTGGGATAAATGGAAGGTAAAAATTGGCTTACTTTCCAAAATAAAAAGGTAAAAAAATTTTTGTTTTTCGGCCTATGGGCCATTGTCGGCAGTAATTGGGCAACAATATGGCATCAAGTATCAAAATATCATGGTAACGGGCCACGGTCTCAAAAAGCTAGTAAGGTTTCTGAAAAAAGCTAGTAAGGTTTTGACTGAAAACCTTACTAGCTTTTTTGATTGGCAACCTGGGGATTTTCCAACAAACCCGATCAACACTGTATGGCCAAAGTTGTTTGCTTGAAGAGCCCCAGCTAAATACCCAGAAGAGCCGCAACTAAATACCCAGAAGCCCATATAGCCAAAGCTAAAGTGCCCAAACATAAAAAAACACACAAAAAACACAAAAAAACTTACAAAAAGCTTATATAGACCTTGACTCAATTCCCCCCCTAACACAATAGGGCTCTATGCACTAGCCCGTATGGGTTGGTTAATCTTTATCCATTTTTGGAGGTATTGCTTATGTATAAGCTCAAACTACTTTTATTGCCTGTAGCATTGCTACTGGCCTTTATGGCCTTTGCCTGCGCACCACCCGATGACGATGATCGATCTTCTGGGCCGACTATCAATAACGCCATCTACGACTTTGCTACGGCTATCTTAACTGTACAAGGTACTCACTTAGGTGGTGCGCAACAAGCGCAAATCCAAACCATCACGGTAGGAAGCCGAACAAATGGTGTAGCCTTAAGTTCCTATACTGCAGATGACCCAGCCACTGGGCCAGATAGTCGCAGTCTTGCAAAAGGTAAGTACCGTATTAAAAGCGATGGCACAGCGCTTTGGCTGAAACTTACCGATGACGATAAAGCTACTCTTGAGGCCAAGGTGGGTAGCGATGGTCTAAAAAAAGGGTTGCTTACTAGCACTGGTGCTTGGGCGGGTTTAAATACAGCCAAAGACTTGGAAGTTAGTAATGTACCCGAAAATAAGCAGTCTAAAGTATCCGATGACAATCAGCCATCTAAGCAAACTGAAGACGAACAAGCTGAAGAAGTCGAACAAACTGAAGAAGACGAACAAGACGAACAAACCGAAGAGCAGTCGCCTAAGCAACCTAAAGACGAACAAGACGAAGAAGAGTCGCCTAAGCAACCTAAAGACGAACAAGTCGAACAAGCTGAAGAAGAGTCGCCTAAAGCTGCAATTACCCGTGCAACCTACGATGTTGGCACGGCGCTGTTAACCTTGCAAGGTACTGACTTAGGTAGTGCAACCCAAGCGCAAATCCAAACTATCACGGTAGATGGCCTAGCCTTAAATTCCTATTCTCCAGATGACGATGCTACTGGGCTAAATAGTCGTGGTCTGGCAAAAGGTAAGTACCGCATGCATAGCGCTGGCACAGCGCTTTGGCTTTACCTTACCGATACCGATAAAACTACTCTGAATGGCAAGGACGGTATGGATACCAATGGTCTAAAAAAAGGGTTGCTTAGCGTTGGCTCTGGTGCTTGGGCGGGTTTAAATACAGCCAAAGCCTTGGCCGTTAGTGGAAACCCACCCGCAATTACCCGTGCAACCTATGATGTAAATACGGGTAAATTAGTGATTACAGGTACTAATTTACCGTCAACAGTGTATGATGGCTGGGACTTTAGCAAATTGAGGTTTGTCGCAGGTAATGGTCGTAAGAGTGCCCCATTATTACGGCACCACCCATATCCAGAAAACTTCGCCATAGGTTCTGCAGGAAGTGCAACAAGCTTAACGATTACTTTAGGGGGTAGTGAAAAAAGGAAAGCCGATGCTATATTGGTTAACGATGGTGATAGTGATGCTAATGGTCAATACAACCTGGAAGCAGCAGCAGGATTTGCAGGTGGTAGCGCTGGAGACACAACCAATCCTATTACCGTTAGTGGGTATACAGCCAGAATCACCAGAGCAACCTACGATGCTAATACAGGCCAGTTAGTGATTGTAGGTTACAATTTACCGAAAACAGTTGCAGACTGGGACTTTAGCAAATTGACGCTTGTATCCGGTGATGGTAAGAAGAGATACACATTACCCCGGCACTCAACCACAGGTGCAAACACAGCCACAGGTTCTCGTGCAAGTAGAGTCAGCTTAACGATTACTTTAAGCGGTACTGTAAAAGCGGAAGCCAATAAGATACTGGTTAAGAATGGTGATAGTGATGATAATGGTGCATACAACCTGGAAGCAGCAGCAGAATTTGCAGGTGGTAGGGCTGAAGACACAAGCAACCCGATTACCGTTAGTGGCTACGTAAGCTTGCTCAACACCGTATCATATATAACTCATAGAAGCGTGTTAAATATTAGTGGTAGCAGGTTACCGACAGCAGTTGCAGAGTGGGACTTTAGCAAATTGACGCTTGTATCCGGTGATGGTAAGAAGAGATACACATTACCCCGGCACTCAACTACAGGTGCAAACAAAGCCACAGGTTCTCGTGCAAGTGCAACAAGCTTAAATATTACTTTAAGCGGTATTGTAAAAGCCAAAGTCGAGGCTATACTGGTTAAGTCTGGTTTTGGTGATGCTAATGGTGCATACAACCTGGAAGCAGCAGCAGAATTTGTACCTGGTAGCGCAGAAGACCTAACCACTAGTATATTCAAGTTATAAGTTGGTAAGTAGGGTTTGGTTGTTGCAACGCTTGCATTGGCCAATAGCAGCCTTGGTAAATTTTTTATCGTGGTTGGTTTTATCAAATTATAGCCTTGGTATGGAGAAAATACCAAGGCTATAAATTTTTTTATTAAGGCTGTAAATTTTTTTGTCAAGGCTGTAAATTTTTTTATTAAGGCTGCTTTTGCCAATTATAGCCTTGGTATGGAGAAAATAGCAAGGCTGGTACAACCAAGCTAAAAGGCAAAACCCTGCTAATTAATGGCCTTGATTGGTGATTGTAAATAAACTGATTGATCATTTATAATCATCACGTTATAGTTGATTATAACTTTTTATAAATTTAGGGATTTATACTATGAATATCCAACAACTTAATAAAGAGAAGTGGCTCAATGCAGTTTTTCTGGAATGGGGCACTTTTGCTATAGGGAATGCGAATAATCTTGATTGACTTGTGGACGCAGACAGGTAAACGAATGCGTAAAAATCGTATTTAGCATAGATACGGATTTACCATACACAGCGATATTGTAAAATAGCTCTAAACTTTCAAGATAGGTGGAAAATATGGATTTTTCGGAACTGAAGGAACAAGTATACCAAGCGAATATGGGTATCCAAGCCAATGCTTTGGCGCGTTTAACTTGGGGCAATATTAGTCAGGTAGACCGTAGCTTGGGGGTGTTTGTAATTAAGCCCAGTGGTGTGCCTTATGAACAGCTCCAAGCGCAGAATATGGTGGTGGTTTCTTTAGAAACAGGTTTGCCGCTGGAAACCCAAACTTTGAAACCTTCTTCCGATACGTCAACCCATTTGGAATTGTACCGCGCTTTTACAGAGCTGGGAGGCATTTGCCATACCCATTCTCCCTTTTCCTGTGCTTGGGCCCAGGCTCAGCGCGAAATTCCCATATTGGGAACTACCCATGCCGATTATACGGTGCAAAATATTCCTTGCACCGCTGTAATGAGTGATGCTGCTATCCAAGGCGATTATGAAGTAGAAACAGGTCGCCAGATTATTGAGCGCATGCAAAAATTTAAGCCGACAGAACTTGAAATGATTTTAGTTGCCTGCCATGGTCCTTTTACTTGGGGTAAAAATGGCTTTAAGGCTTTGGAAAATGCAATAGTTCTGGAAGAAATAGCTAAAATGGCTTTTTATACCGTCCATCTGAATCCACAAGTTTGCGAGCTAAAAGATAGCTTAAAGCATAAACATTACTATCGTAAACACGGTGCAGGGGCCTATTACGGCCAAAATAGCTAAGAATAGCTAAGCGTTACGGCAGTTTATATGTGGGGTGCTATTTAGGGCCTGTATAAACTGCTGTAATTATCCTCGTTTTTATATTCCTTCTTGATTTTAAAAAAGGCCTCTGAGTATCCTATGGCAGACAACACTAAAGCGACCTTTTAGGAAATACGCTAGTACTCAAGCAAAACGCCATTGCCCAAGTCCAAGCTAAAGCGGACTGGTAACAAGATTCGCACGTAAATGTTGTAAATAGTAACCTACATAGTTTTTATTGAATATTGCTCTTGTGGGGTTCTGATTACCTAGGTTTGATTATTTTACTTAGCCCTACCCAAGAGAATAGCACGCATTTATGCTACCATGTAGACCAATCAGACATATTTGGGTAAAACTATCGCTATGATGGAGTCTATCATGCGTTTTAGTCTATTGCTTTGTGTGTTGCTTGTATTGGTCTCTTGTACTTATAAGCCCCTAATTTCTGTACCTTTGAACCCCGAGCAAAGCTTGCTCTTTGCCGAATTTAAAAGGCCCGGGCTCTACGGCTCCCAAGTAGAAACTTATGTGGCAACACCAGCTCCATTTGCTCTATTGGTTACAGAGCTTAGTTACCGATTGTGGTACAAAGTGTTTCTCTGGGCAGAAAAAGAACGCGGTTATGTATTTAACAATGCAGGTGCAGAAGGCAGCCGAGGGAATCAAGGTGCCCCACCCAAAGAAATCCCAGACCAAGACGTCTGGGAAACCACAGTACAGGGTGTAAAAGCTAAAGACGTTGGCCTTCTTTCTAAAAGTGCACAATACCGCAAGAAATATCCTTTACAAATTGGGCAGCCGGTTAGCCAAGTAAGCTGGGGTGATGCTGTGATTTGGTGCAACGCCTTGAGTGAATATTTAAGCTTTTCTACCGAAAACCAGCGAGAACCTGTATACCGAAACTTAGATGGGGGAATCTTGCGCTCTGCAGATGTAGCCAATAAAGGGCAATTACAGCGCAAATCCAGAGCTAACGGTTTTCGTCTGCCCACTGAAGGAGAGTGGGAATTGGCAAGCCGCTGGCTAAATGGCCAGCAATGGCTTGCAGGGGATTGGGCTGCTGGAGCTTTTGGAGACTTTTCTTCACTCAAAGCAACACACCAAGTAGCGTGGTATGGTGGTAACAGTGGTGGTAACAGTTGGCCGGTAGCCAGCCGCAAGCCAACTGCTGTAGGCCTTTACGATATGAGTGGCAACTTGGCCGAATGGGTCGAAGACATTTTTCAACCCACGCCAGAAAGCCTATTAAACTTAATGCAAAGACCTAAGTCCCCTTCTTTGCCTTTCCGTACGATCAAAGGAGGGGCATATCTGTCTCCGCCCAGAGAGTTACAAGTTGCAGGCCGCTTACCGGCCTTGCCAGAACAAGCCCATAAAAGTATTGGTTTACGCCTAGCTTTCTGGCTAGAATAAAAAGGTAAGACCAATCATGCCTTATTGCATATTTTGAGCAGATTCAATACATTCAGTCCCAGTTATAATGATTTTTAGGGGAATGAAGTTTGTTGAAACCAATTAAAGTACTCTCTTTGGACAACAATATTGGTAATACTATTTTATATGGTTGTTTATTGTCTTTATGCCTATTGTTATTCAGCAGTGCCGGACAAAGCGAAACTTTGTCCTATAGTGAGCATCAAGGCTATAGCCTATCCGATATAAATGCAGGCTACATTATTGGCAAAGCCTTAGTACAAGCTTATCCTCAATTAATCGAAGGCCCCATTTGGGAAGAAGACCAAAAACAAAATGAGGGGGACTGGGTATTTTATGTACGTGGTAAAAAATTCTTTTGGGTTTCGGGGAGGCTCCTCGATGCTAAGGCGAAAGCAGAGCCCAATTATTTAGACAAATATAGCCCCTACCGTTTTTATGATTACCCCGATCATTTGCCAGCCCAACCGGGTACGCGCTATGGTTTTCGCAGTAGTCTTTCTTTCAGTGATGAGCAACCGTGGCAAGGCTTGCGCAATCTAAGCAGTAGCAGAGGGGTTCGCAACATGGAATTTTTCCACAGTTTGCTGGATGTTTGGAAACGTACAGATATGAAACGCAATGTAATAGAAATCAGTTTTCTGGGCTGTAGCTCCAAAGTGCATCACTTATTAGTTCCGGCATTGAAGCGTATTAATCAAAATCTACATCAAGCACGCAAAAAAGATAAAAAGCTCGATCGCTTTCTCAATGATTTACGCAGCGCTAGCTCTTACGTTTGGCGCAACGTTGCCGGGACACAAACTTTAAGTTCACACAGTTATGGAATTGCAATTGATCTAATCCCCAAGCGTTGGCGAGGAGACCCTTATTGGTTGTGGGTAAAAAGAAAAGGGTTAGATTGGCAAAATTACCCTTATGAAAAACGGTGGCAAGTTCCCGATGTGGTGGTAAAAGCTTTTGAACAGGAAGGGTTTATTTGGGGCGGTAAATGGTATCGTTTTGATACGATGCATTTTGAATATCATCCAGAATTGCGTTTGCTAAAACCGTATTTTCGCAGTTTATTTGGCATAGAGGGTGGCTAAACAAATTCTTAATAAATATTGTGTTCTTTACACTCTAGCCGGTTTTATTATAATCGGCCAACAAATCTTTTCCAAGGTACTATTGATTATGCAGAGAATTCATTATGAACAGGAAGCTCTCCGAGAAATTGTAGCGAATTTCCATATATATGGGGAATTTGTCGAAGCAAAACTTATGGGACCGGGCAATATTAACTATACGCTTTTATTGACTATGGACCAAGGTGGTTGCCATGTCCGCTATGTTTTGCAGTGTATTAACGATCAAGTATTTTCCCAGCCTCGCCAGTTGATGGAGAATTATGTTCGTATTACGCAACACTTGTACCAGAAGTATAAAGAACAGGGAGCTTTAGATATTTCTAGGCGTTGTATTCAGTTACTCTATACTTGGCCCGATAATCAGCAGGGTCGGCAACCTTATTTTATTGATGACGATGGCCACCTTTGGCGTTGCTACACGCTGATTGAACGCGTGCTCTCTTTAGAAAAGGTAACGCGCATCCAGCATGCCAGAGCAGCAGCAGCAGCTTTTGCGCGTTTTCAAAAAGACCTTATCGATTTGCCCAGTGGTTTGGATTTACATTTGACTATTCCTCGTTTTCACGATATTCGCCTACGCTACAAGCAGTTTGAAGATGCTATAGAGAAAGACCTATTCCAGCGGGTAGATGAAGCTCAATTAGAGATGGCGTTCTATTATAAACGCAAGGAAGCTTATTGTGTTCTGGAGAATATGTTTGAAAAAGAGGTTTTGCCTCGGCGCGTTTGCCATAATGACACAAAGATCAGCAATATCTTACTAGATGAGCACAGTGGTGAAGGGGTTGCCGTGATTGATTTGGATACCGTTATGCCGGGTACTATTCTCTATGATTTTGGTGATTTGGGCCGAACATCGCTTAGCAACTCCAGAGAAGATGAAACAGATATTCAGCATATCCATGCTCGCATGGGATATTTTGAGGCAATGGTAGAGGGCTTTTTACAAGAATGGAGTAATTCTCTTAGTGATATTGAAGTAGGGCTGTTAGCATTTGCACCCCGTGTGATGACATTGTTAATTGGCTTACGATTTCTCACTGATTATTTGAATGGTGATATTTATTTTAAGACTCATAGTGCGAAACATAATTTAGAGCGCACGCGGGCCCACATGGCCTTGGTTGAGTCTATGGAAAAACAGGAAGATTCTATGAACCAAATTGTAGTCAATGTTATTGATAGGTTGCATTTAAAGTATGTAAAATTTTGAGTTGGTTTTTAAGAGGTTTTCTTCTACTACAAACAATTCCATTTTCTCAAAGATTGATCTTGCAATAGGATAGCAAGTAGTTATGCCATAAATTTTACAAAGGCTGCAGCAACGGCTTACTTTGCGTTGGGTGGCTATAAGTTATTTTGTTTTTCTATAGTTCCATAGTTATGGATTAGGTAAGTCGATAACTATGGACTAGGTCGGTCGATAGTTGTGAAATAGGTTGTTTCTCAATATTGAATACAGGGCAACTCATTAATTAGCCAATCGTTAGCAAACAAATAGTTGCCCACAAAAAAAGCAAGCAACCGTACGTTTTACATCAATTTAAGCAGGTCCAAGATACCAATAACTAGATCAAAACTTGTTCCCATAAACCATTGCATAGCTTCAAAGTGTTCATCTACTTGTTCAAAACGCTTGTCCATTTGTTGTATAAAGTTTTTTAGCAGTTCCCTTTAATTTTTAATCGTTTCGGACTGTAGTTTTTCCAATAGAGTTCGAGAAAAAATAATTTTTTACTGATCTTATCATGGCGAGCATGAATAAACTTTAGCTATTGTTGCTGACTTTTTATAATAATAAAGTACAAGGGCTTATAGGGGTTTATGGCAGAAAAATTAATAAAAAGTAGGGAGCGTGTTCGTAACCATGCAGAAGTTTACACCGCAAAGCGTGAAATTAATGCGATGCTGGATTTAGTAAAACAAGAAACAGAATGTATTGATTCCCGATTTTTAGAGCCAGCTTGCGGTAATGGCAATTTTTTAGTAGCGATTTTGCAAAGAAAAATCGCAGTGATTACCAAAAAGTATAGCAACAATCAAATGGAATTTGAGCGACATAGTATTATTGCCATTGGCAGCATTTATGGAGTGGATATATTGCAAGACAATGTAAAGGAATGCCGCAGACGCTTGCTGAATATTTTTATAAAAGTATATCGTAAACACTTTAAACATAAACCACAATGCATAGATACGATTGCCTACATTTTAAGTAAAAATATCTTATGGGGTGATGCCTTAACATTGAAAACAGTCTGTGGCAAACAAGAATTTATTCGCTTTGCGGAATGGGTTAGTGTCAATGGTACTATGATAAAACGCCGCGATTACCGCCTAGATAAATTGTTAGAACATCGTTCGTTTAGTGGACAAACTTTATTTTCAGATACGGGGAAACAGGACGATATTGCACCGGTATTACAAGACTACCCGCTGACTCATTATCTGGAATTAAATCAATATGAATAAACTAGATAACATAAACTACAACCCAGATATATTGAACCGTCTTGCGAATTTAAGCAATGATGAAGTTTTTACCCCAGCAAAAATTGCCAACCAAATATTAGATATGTTGCCTGATCAAATCTGAGAAGATGAAACCATAACTTTTTTAGACCCTTGCACCAAATCGGGGATATTTTTGCGAGAAATTGTAAAACGCTTAGTTGTTGGCTTAGGTAAAAAGCTTCCTAATTTAGAAGATAGAGTAACCCATAATATTACAAAATCAAGTTTTTGGTATAGCCATAACCCAACTTACTGGATTTTTAGCACGCAGAACCGTGTATTGTGCTAAAAAAGCCGATTCTAAATTATCTATAGTTCCTTTTAATAATCAGCAAGGTAATATTCTATTTAATAGAATATTACACAGTTGGAATCAACATGGGGAATGCAACTATTGCGGTGCCAGTCAAAAACAATATTATCGAGGTGATGACTTAGAAACCCACGCATACGAATTTATTCATACAGAAAAACCAGAAAAATTATTTACAGACGCAAAAGGAAAACCAATGAAATTTGATGTAATTATAGGAAACCCGCCATATCAAATGAATGATGGGGGAGCGCAAGCATCTGCTAAGCCTTTATACCATAAATTTATTCAGCAGGCGAAAAAACTAAAGCCTAGATATTTATCTATGATTATTCCTGCGCGTTGGTACGCTGGGGGTAAAGGGCTAGACGAATTCAGGGATCAAATGTTGAATGATACTTCTATTAAAACATTAGTGGATTTTCCCAAGGCGTCCGATTGCTTTAACGGCGTGGAAATTAAAGGGGGCGTGTGTTATTTCCTGTGGGATAGGGATAACCCAAGTGATAAATGCGAAGTAATAACAGTAAGTAGCAATGGCGAAAAATCAAGAATGCAAAGACCCTTATTATCCCATGGAATGGATACCTTTATTCGTTTCAATGAATCTGTATCTATTTACGATAAAGTGAAAAAATTAGGAGAACAATCTTTTGCCGATTATGTGAGTTATCGTAAACCTTTTGGGTTACCTACTACATATCGTGGAAAAGCAGAATCAGCAGAAAATCCAATTAAGATTTATACGACTAAATCCACAGGGTATGTAAATAATGATGATATAGAAAAAAATCATCATTGGGTGGATACCTATAAGGTCTACACTCCTATGGCTGCTGCGGGGGGTGGAGAATTCCCTAATGATATTTTAGGAAAACCTATCTTAGGATTACCCAATACCTGTTGTTCTGAAACCTATTTGGTTGTTGGTCCTTTTGAAAACCAACAAACGGCTAAAAATGTTCAGTCCTATATGGCAACAAAGTTTTTCAGATTTTTAGTTATGCTAAAGAAAATATCACAGCACGCATCACAAAAAGTATACGAGTGTGTGCCAATGCAAGATTTTAATGAAGTTTGGATTGATGAAAAATTATATCAAAAATATGCTCTAAACGAAGAAGAAATAAATTTTATAGAATCAATGATAAAGCCTATACCGATAAAGCTGTAGATCAATATTTAAGAAAAGAAGGATTTGCCAACCCTAATGGGGAATGGTTTGAATGTTGCGTTCAAGATGTAAAACGGGTGATAATATCTATTCGTGATAATAAAGAATGTTCTCCCGAGAGAATTTATGATTTTTCTATGAGGCCAGAACAGCAACAAGCCGTTGAAAAAACCATACAATTCTTCCAAGCATCGGAACAAGAAATTCCGCATTTTTTGTGGAATGCCAAAATGCGTTTTGGTAAAAATTTACCGCGTACCAACTAGCTCAAAACATGGGTTGGACAAAAATTTTAGTTTTAACATCTAAGCCTGCGGTACAAAGTTCGTGGCGCGAAAACTGATTAACCCATAAAGATTTTGAAGGTTGGCAATTTATATCTAAAGTAAGAGCTAATTATAAAGAAATTGATAAAGGCAAACCTTTTGTTTGGTTTGCATCATTTCAAGACGTATTGGGCAAAAATAAAGCAGGGGGCATAAAGATTAATAACCAAGATATTGACGCAATAGATTGGGATTGTGTAATATTTGATCAATATCATTTTGGGGCGTGGCGTGAAAAATTCAACACCCCCTTGAATACTAAATATGGACCTCAATATATGTAAAACCAACCCAAAGGCCACACGCAAAAAACATAATAAGTAATTCCATAGTTATAGATTGTACAAGTCGATAGCTATGGACTAGGTCGGCCCATAGTTATCGACTAGGTTGTTTCTCAATATTGAATACAGTGCAACCCACTACCAAGAGGGTAGTGGAATATTAGCCATAGTTATCCACAAAAATTCAAGCAAGGCTTGGGCTTACATCAATTTAAGCAAGCCCAAGATACCAATAACTAGGCCAATGCCTGTTCCTATAAACCATTGCAACATCAAAAACCTTTTATCCACTTGTTCAAAGCGTTTGTCCATGTTTTGTTGCATAGCTTCAAAGCGTTTGTCCATGTTTTGTTGCATAGCCTCAAAGCGCTTGTCGACTTGTTCAAAGCGCTTATCAATACTTTGCTGCATAGCTTCAAAGCGCTTGTCGACTTGTTCAAAGCGCTTGTCGACTTGCTCAAAGCGCTTGTCCATTTGCTGCATAAAGGTTTTAAGCACTTCTTGGTTTTGTTGCAGCAGCTCTCTTTGGTGCTTGAGCTCTTCTTCCACACGCACCATGCGTTCCAGTAGTTCGGGCCCATAATTGGGCCTTTCGACTTTGGCGGGTGCTGGCAATGGTTGCTGCGCCAATTGGTCTTGTAGCTGGCGCTGCACTTCCTTAGCTAAATTTTCTTTTAGTAGGTTTTCGATTAAGTCTTGTATCAAAGCTTGGTCATGGTGTTCGGCTAAATTATTCATTATCCCAATATAGCCTAAAGTGTAAACAAAGTCAAGAGCTTAGCCGAAACTTTTGCTAAAAAAGTCAACGCAATGGTTTGGTTGTACCAAGCCCAAAACAAAAGGAAAATAAGGTAGTAGATTGTAAAAGCTAGAATCCCATAACAGGAATTATTCCACTACCAATAGGGTAGTACCAATAAACCAATATGGTAGCAACCCACTACCAAGCGGGTAGTGGAATATTAGCCATAGTTGCCTAACAAAAAGGCAAGCAAAGCTTGGTCTAAAGCCCAAACCTTGCTTGCCCACTAAGCCTATTCTCTAAGAGCTAACAATAGGCCAACCAAGCGTTGCTTACCGAAACAACAAAACCTTATTTACTAGCCCCTGTAACTACAATACTATTGGTTGTGTCTGCTGGACTACCAGTTACAAATCCTGCTGCTGCTTCAAGGTTGTATGCACCATTATCATCACGAACACCATTCTTAACCAGTATGGTATTAGCTTCCGCTTTTACAGTACCGCTTAAAGTAATATCTAAGCCTGTTGCACGTGCACGAGAACCTGTGGCTGTGTTTTCACCTGTAGTTGAATGCTTAGGTAATAGGTATTTCTTCTTACCATTACCGGATACAAGCGTCAATTTGCTAAAGTCCCACTCTGCAACTGTTTCCGGTAAATTCCTACCAGAAATCTGTAACACACCTGTATTAGCAAAGTAGGCTACGATGTTGAGATAGCTTTTGTAGCCGCTAACGGTAATAGGGTTGCTTGTGTCTGCTACCCTACCACCTGCAAATCCTGCTGCTGCTTCCAGGTTGTATCCACCATTATTATCACTTTCACCATTCTTAACCAGTATGGCATTGGCTTTCTCGATTTCAGTACCTTTTAAAGTAATCGTTAAGCTTGTTGCACTTGCTGCAGAACCTTTGGCAAAGTTTTTAGTTGAAGCTGGGTTGTGCGGTAATAATGGGGCACTCTTACGACCATTACCGGATACAAACCTCAATTTGCTAAAGTCCCAGACTGCAACTGTTGTTGGTAAA
Organism: Spirochaetia bacterium; assembly: GCA_965225855.1. GTDB lineage: Bacteria > Spirochaetota > Spirochaetia > SP-2023 > SP-2023 > Haliotispira. The sequence goes on from CBDDCK010000004.1 coordinate 136,603, forward strand.
TTAGTACCTGTAATCACTAACACGGCTGTACCAGAATCGTAGGTTGCATGGGTAATTGCGGGTACACTAACAGCCAAGTCTTTGGCTGTATCTAAGCCCGCCCAAGCACCAGTGCCAACGCTAAGCAACCCTTTTTTTAGACCATCCTTATCCATACCGGGCTTGGCCTCAAGAGTAGTTTTATCGTCATCGGTAAGGTAAAGCCAAATGGCTGTGCCATCGCTGTTCAGGCGGTACTTACCTTCTGCAAGACCGCTACTATCTGGCCCAGTGGGTTTAGCATCTGCAGCATAGGAATTTAAGACTACGCCAGCTACCTTGATGGTCTGGATTTGGGCTTGGGTCGCACTACCTAATTGAGTACCTTGTACGGTTAACAGAACCGTGCCAATATTGTAGGTTGCACCGGTAATTGCAGCTTGTTCAGTTTGCTTAGGCGACTGCTGTTCGGCTTGTTCGTTTTGCTTAGGCGACTGCTGTTCGACTTGTTCGTTTTGCTTAGGCGACTGCTGTTCGACTTGTTCGTTTTGCTTAGGCGACTGCTCTTCGGCTTGTTCGGCTTCGGGTAGTTTACGCGACTCCTCTTCAGCTTGTTCGACTTGTTCAGCTTCTTCAGTTTGCTTAGATGGCTGATTGTCATCGGATACTTTAGACTGCTTATTTTCGGGTACATTACTAACGTCCAAGTCTTTAGGTGTATTTAAACCCGCCCAAGCACCAGAGCTAACGCTAAGCAAGCCTTTTTTTAGACCATTGCTACCCACCTTGGCCTGAAGAACAGCTTTATGTTGATCGGTAAGTCTAAGCCAAAGCGCTGTGCCATCGTTTGCAATACGGTACTTACCTTTTGCAAGACCGTTACTATCTGGCCCAGTGGCTGGGTCATCTGCAGTATAGGAACTGAAGGCTACACCATTTGTTCGGCTTCCTACCCTGATAGTTTGGATTTGCGCTTCTGTAGGACTTAAGTCAGTACCTTGTAAAGTTAGTAGCGCCGTGCCAACATCGTAGATGGCGTTATTGATAGTCGGCCCAGAAGATGGCGCATCATCGTCATCGGGTGGGGCGCAGGCCAAGGCCATAAAGGCCAGTAGCCAGGCTACTGGCAATAAAAGTAGTTTGAGCTTATACATAAGCAATACCTCCAAAAATGGATAAAGATTGGCCAACCCATACGGGCTAGTGTACAGTGCCCCATTTTGCTAGGGGGGGTGTTGCGTCAAGGCCTATATAAGATTTTTGCAAACTTTTTTTGTGCTTTTTTTATGTTTGGGCACTTTTTTTGTGTGTTAGTGTTGTTTTTTAGTGTTGTAAGGTGGTTAAAAATCCATGCCAATCCATTTGCATTCCATATTATTGTAATCTATGAACCATCAAAGCAACCAATCCATAGTTATAGACGCAACAAGTCGATAACTATGGACCGACCTAGTCTATAATTGTTACTTTTCAAAAGTACATAATTAGGGCATGGTTTGGTTTTTGTTGTGAAGGTTTGGGGGGGTGGGGTGGTTGGTGGTTGGGGCTTTTTGTTTTATTTTTGATGATTAGTTTTGGAATTATATTGATCGTATTGATCTATCCCACTGAAAATAGCGATTCGTTTTTATATCCATATAGCCATAGCAGAGCGTTTTAAGTCTAAATTATTTTGCCTGTAAAAACTTTATTGCTAAAGCAATTATCAATACAATAGCAAGGCTAGCCAAACATCATTGTAGAGGAGATAAAACAACATGAAATCCATGGTAGAGAAGGCTTTGCACCATAGTATAGGCCAAGTAGCTAAAGAGAACGGCTTGCCACTCACCGGTGAACAACTGGAGACCATCTGTGGCCAATTGCATTTAGAAAAGCCTCCCAAACCCGAGCTAGGGGACTGGGCCTGTCCATGCTTTCCATTAGCCAAAGTTTTGCGCCAAGCCCCACCTAAGTTGGCAGAAGCTCTAGCCCAACAGCTACAACAGCAGCTAGCAGATTGGCAAATAGAGCATGCGGGAGCTTATGTAAACTTCCGCATGCCGCGCGCTGCCGTGGCCCAAAGGGTAATGCAGCAAATAGCCTCGCCAGACTTTGGCCGCAACGAGGCCCTAAAAGGCCATAAGATTATGGTGGAGTTTTCTAGCCCTAATACCAATAAACCCTTGCACTTGGGCCACCTGCGCAACAATGCCTTGGGGGAATCCATTAGCCGTATACTAGCTGCCAGTGGTGCCCAGCTCAATAAAGTCAATATCATCAACGATAGGGGCGTGCATATTTGTAAGTCTATGCTGGCATACCAGCGCTTTGGTTGCAAGAATGGGGTTTGGCAAACGCCCGACAATAGCCAAACCAAAGGCGATCATTTGGTAGGCAACTACTATGTACGCTTTAATGATTGGTGTCAAGAGGCAAGAGCAAGTGCAGAGCAAGACCCGGAACAAGACCCAGAGCAATTGGCCATGGCCATGCTAAAAGCCTGGGAAGAGGGCGACCCCAATGTGCGAGAGCTATGGCACAAGATGAACCAATGGGTTTTGGACGGCATTCGTCAAACCTACCAGCGCTGCGATATAACCTTTGACCGCTTGTACTTTGAGCACGAGACCTACAAACTAGGCAAAGAGCTAGTTGCTGAAGGGCTAGAGCGCGGTATCTTTATGCGGCGCGAAGATGGGGCAGTCTATATAGACCTTCGCCACTATAAGCTAGACCAAAAGGTGGTGCAACGCAGCGATGGCACGGCCGTCTACATTACGCAGGACTTAGGCACAGCTGTGGCGCGGCATCAAGACTTTCCTTTTGATAGCCAAATTTATGTCGTGGGCAATGAGCAAGACTATCATTTTAAGGTGTTGTTCCTAATTCTAAAGCAGTTTGGCTACCCTTGGGCGTCCAAGCTATACCACCTTTCCTATGGTATGGTGGTGCTGCCCGATGGCAAAATGAAATCCCGCGAGGGCACGGTAGTCGATGCCGATGTCTTGCTGGACCAATTGGAAGAGTTGGCTTTGGAAGGCTTGCGCGAGCGCGAGCGTCTTGAAACCCAAGAGTGTGGGCAAAGTGTAGCCCGTAAGATAGCTTTAGCCGCGTTGCACTACTACCTATTGCAGTTCAATCCACAGCGCGATATTTCCTTTAACCCAAAAGAATCTTTGGCCTTTACAGGCAATACCGGTCCCTATTTGCAGTATGTTGGTGCACGGATTTACTCTATCCTGCGCAAAGCGGAGGTTGGCCCTGAATTAAACTGCAAAGCCCTTGCCAACTACAGCATGCAAGCTTGGCAAGCATTGACTGGTGAGCAAAGCGATGGAGCTGAATGGCAACTACTGAAACAATTGCAAAACTACCCTAACGCCGTTTGCTTGGCAGCTATGGAACGCAACCCTTCCCATGTAATCAAAGCCCTTGCTGAAATAGCCCGGTGTTTTAGCCGTTTTTACCACGATGTAGCCATTTTAGGCAGTGAAGAACCATTGCTTAGCCTCCGTTTGGACTTATGCCGAGCGACCCTACATGTACTGCAAGCTGGCATGAGACTGTGTGTGATACCATTTCTGGAAACAATGTAGAGCCTTGATAGTCCAAATTATCGCTATTGATAATACAAGTTGGCCTAAATAGCCGTGTTGACCTTTGATTGGGCTTTGGCAATCTTAGCCGAATCAAAGATAAACATTCTAAACCACTAGCTAGTATGACTAGCTGAAGGACATAGCAATTGAGTTACGCCCGTAATCGGATTACTCATAGCTGGGCAGGAGAATATCTTGAGCAACGATGGGAGTATTTCTAGTCGATTGATCAGAAACGACAACTTTTGACTCTAAGGGCCGAATACAAAAGCAGGTAGCTAGTCTGAGCAAGGGCGGTAGTACTACCACTAGATATACGTATCAGGGCAGTGGCCCTGCAATAGCTGCCTTGGTCTTACATCAAGTACATGACTTTAGGTGGATTGCAATTTGATGTGATGGGCAAAACGAACGGTGGTATAGATACCGTATACAAGTGGTAAGAGCAAGGAGGCAAAGATGTTTTGCTAGTAGATTACAGCTACCAAAGGCAGGTCTAGTTACTACAGCACTATACAGAAAACGACCTATGATTCTAAAGTTAGAATGACAAGGTATGTAGAGTATTTGATTATCAGTACTTCTGCAGTAAAGACTACATTGATAAGCAGCATTCTCGGTGGTAGCTATAACGGCAAAGATCAATCTGTAACGATCCAAGAAAACAATACCTATACCTATGATGATGAAAGATTAGCAAGCTTAGCCGATTTTATTTGGGCTAACCAGGTTTGGTTTGATACCCCCTTGCTTGCTTGTTGGGTTTACCCATTAGTTAGGTTGATCATCAAGCTACAGTTTTAGGTTATAGTATCTGTACAATGTATTCTACTAGAGCTACAAGAGAAAATATTCTAGGTCGTCAAGAAACTTACTGGCTAGCCTAGAATGGGTTTTAGTTTAGAAAGTAGTAAAGTAACAAATAAGCTTGATTCAATATTGATAGTACTTAGAGAATCTATTAGGGTGGGGGCTATAATTCCTCTTTTGGGCTTTTTTGTGATCAAGGTTTTTAGGGCTATTTACCAAGTTCTCGATAACTGCTAAGCTACGCACACCAATAAAGAACGAGGCAAAACTATGGCAGATAAATTTATTTTCGTTACGGGTGGTGTTTGTTCCAGCCTAGGTAAGGGCATTGCAGCAGCATCGATTGGAACATTACTGGAAGCTCATGGTTACAGTGTTTCGATGATAAAGGTTGACCCATATATCAATGTGGACGCTGGTACGATGAGCCCCTTTCAACACGGTGAAGTATTTGTAACCGAAGATGGGGCTGAAACGGACTTGGACTTGGGCAATTATTCTCGCTTTACCAATGCCAAATTGAGTGGCCTAAATTCCATCACCACGGGCCAAATCTACCAAGAGGTAATCCAAAAGGAACGCAAGGGCGAGTACTTGGGTAAATGCGTGCAAGTGATACCCCACATTACCGATGAAATCCGCCAGCGCATTTACCTAGGCAGTGCACAGGCAGAGATTGCAATTGTGGAAATCGGTGGCACCGTTGGTGATATTGAGTCTATCCCATTCTTAGAAGGTTGCCGCCAGATCATCTTGCAAAAGGGTCATACCAATGCTATGACGGTACACCTAACATTGGTGCCCGAGGTTAGCGGTGAGTTGAAGACCAAGCTAACCCAACACGCAGTTAAAGAAAGCCTAGCTATTGGCTTGCAGCCCGATGTTCTATTGTGCCGTTGCCCCGAACCTTTAGATAGCAATACCAAGCGAAAGATTGCCCACTTTACTAACATTCAAGAAGGTGCGGTGATTTCTGCCCACAATGAGGCTACGCATATTTACCGCATTCCCCTAAACTACCGTGCGGAGAAGCTCGACCAATTAGTCGTTCGGCACTTACAGCTACAACCAACGCCCCTTGATTTAAGCGCTTGGGAGAAGCTCGATCAAAATTACCATCAAGCCAAAGAAACTATCACCATTGCAATGGTGGGTAAATATATAGAGCTGCCAGATACCTATAAGTCTATCGACGAAGCTTTAATCCATGCAGGGCTTAGCCAAAAGCTGCGGGTAAACATTTGCAAGATTGATGCTGAGCAACTCGAGAGAAGCCAGCTCAACCTCAAAGAGCTCTTTGCCGGTGTGGCCGGTATTTTAGTGCCAGGGGGCTTTGGCCATCGCGGAATCGAGGGTATGATCGAAGCTGTGCGCTACGCCCGCGAGCAAAAGCTAGCGTTCTTTGGCATCTGCTTGGGCATGCAAGTGATGGTAATCGAGTTTGCCCGCAACATGCTGGGCCTAGCTAAAGCTAACAGCACTGAATTTATCGAAAATTGTTCAGAGCCAGTGGTCAGCCTGCTAGAAGAACAAGGCCGAGTGGATATTATGGGGGCTTCCATGCGCTTGGGGCTTTCTACAATGGAGCTGAAGCCAAACAGCCTATTTGCCAAAGCTTATGGAGCTACCAAAGCCAAAGAAGTACACCGCCACCGCTACGAGATAAACAATAGTTATTTAAAAGACTTAGAAGCTGCTGGCCTTACGATAAGTGCCAGCTATTCAGCACAAAATCTAGTAGAAGGCTGCGAATGGGAGGGCCACCCTTTTGGTTTGGGCACTCAAGCCCACCCGGAGTTTCATTCACAGCCGGTGGGCGCCCACCCCTTATTTTGCGCCTTTATCCAAGCCAGCGCAATTTGCTCTTCAATCTATAATGCATAAGAGGATACAGCTTTTCTGTTAAAGTTTCTCAAAAAAAGCTTTGCATCTTCACTAGACGTGCTGTAGTATGATGGGCCTATGACAAAGCTCCGAATACTTCTAGTTACTCCAGAAATTAGTTTTATTCCCCGAAATATGGGCAAAATATCTTCGATTTTAGAAGTGAAAGGCGGGGGGCTAGCAGACATCAGCAGTGCGCTAGTAGAAGCGTTGTTTAAACGTGATATGGATATTCATGTGGCTATCCCGCACTATCGCCGCATATTTAAGCGCGACCCTCAAGCTATGAGTGCCGGCGATATGCGATTTTATTATCTATACTACTCTGCTACACAGAAAGGACATAAGGCTAGGGTCCATTTTGCAGAAGACCGTTGCTTTTATTATCAAGACCAAGTTTATGATGAGCGCAGTGGTTCTGTTTTAAATTTTGCGCTTGCATTCCAGCGCGAAACAATGAACCATATTATTCGCAAAGTTTGCCCTGATATAGTCCATTGTAATGACTGGACAACGGGATTAATTCCGGCCTTTACCCGCCGTTTAGATATACGTAGTTTATTTACAGTACATAATATTTACACTGAAAGAGCAACTCTTGCTCACATTGAAGACAGAGGTATTGATGCTCCATTGTTTTGGCAAAACTTGTTTTACATGAGAGCACCCTATAGTTATGAAGAAAGCCGCTCGATAAATGCAGTTGATTTGCTTTGTTCTGGTATTTATTCGGCCACTCGTATCAATACAGTGTCCCAAGGGTTTCTCCGTGAAGTGGTAGACGGTTTCCACGATGTGCCGCCCAATATTCGCCATGAAATACAGCAAAAATATCGTCATGGATACGCCCATAGCATTTTAAACGCTCCCGATCCAAGTTATAATCCAAGTACCGATAATGCTTTAGGGAGCTATAACTACACTGCCGATGACAATGTAATAAGCAAAAAATCTTTACTCAAGTGTGATATTCAAAAAGAGTATGGCCTGAAGATTGATGCAGGTGCGCCATTATTTTTTTGGCCCTCTCGGTTGGACCCAGCACAAAAAGGCTGTGAATTGCTTGCAGATATGTTTTATCATTTTATAGATACCTATCGCAAACAGAATGTCCAGATTTTTATTGTAGCCGATGGGTCCTATTTTGGGGTATTCCACGATATTATTCATTCTCACAAAATATTTCAAAATGCTGTACTTTGCAATTTTGATGGCAATTTATCCCGCAGACTCTATGCGGCAAGTGATTATATTTTTATGCCTTCACGATATGAACCTTGCGGTATGGCACAGATGATTGCTCAATTGTATGGCTCTTTACCTGTTGTAATGGGCACGGGTGGTTTGCGCGATACCGTGGAACACCTGAACCCAGAAGGCGAACTGGATAAAGGTAATGGTTTTCGTTTTGAAAATTATAGTACAGCGGGGCTTTGGTGGGCGAGTAGCCAAGCTTTACAATTTCACGCTTTGCCAAAAGCCAAGCGTTTGCCGGTAGTTCAGCGCACGATGAGCCAAGCACAGCACAAATACAATATTGAAACTGTCGCCGATCAATATTTGGAGCTTTATGAAAAATTGGGCAGAACCCGATTGTAATATTCAATCGCCAAAGGTATCTCCTGTGCAACCTTTGCTAGATGACCCATACTTACAGCATTTTAGACCACAAATCGAAAAATGGCAGCTACATATTGAAGCCAAAGAAAAGGAATTGTGTAAAGACAGTGGCAGTTTAACCAACTTTGCTTTAGGGCATTTGTTCTTTGGTTTACAACGGGAACATAAAAATACAAACGATAATATTTGGGTTCTACGGGAATGGGGCCCCAATGCAGTGGAAATGTATTTATACGGCGATGCCACCGATTGGCAATTGTTACCAGAATATCGTTTTGAAAAAATTGACGAGGCCCAAGGAATTTGGCAGCTGCGTTTGTATGAACAAAATGGCAAAACAGATGGTGTGGCAAGCTTCGAGCGGGGGCAGTACTTTGCTCTGTGGCTACGCTGGCAAGGTGGAGACCAAGGAGCGGGGGAAGGTCGCCGCTTGCCATCTTATGTGAAGCGTGTTGTTCAAGACCCTGTAACTAAAATATTTAGTGCTCAGTTTTCCCTAGAAGAATATCAATTCACTCAACCTAGGCCTAATAATAATACAGGATTTTATCCCATTATTTATGAAGCCCATGTGGGTATGGCTCAAGAATACGATAATATTGGCAGTTACCACCAATTCACTCACCACATACTCCCCTATATAGCTCGCTTAGGTTACAACACGGTTCAATTAATGGGGATTCAAGAACATCCATATTATGGTTCTTTTGGCTATCATGTAGCCAATCCTTTTGCTGTTTCTTCCCGTTTTGGCACACAAAATGAATTTAAAGCGTTGGTTGATGAAGCCCACCGTCTTGGCTTGCGGATTATTATTGACTTGGTACATTCACACCATGTGCGCAATGAAGAAGAAGGTTTGGGCTATTTTGCCGGGCAGCGTAGCCAATATTTTTACCCCGGTGGACGGGGTGAACACGAACAATGGAATAGTTATGTCTACGACTATGGCAAAAATGAAGTAATCCACTACTTGTTGTCCAATCTCCAGTTCTGGCTCTCTGAATATAATATTGATGGTTTTCGTTTTGATGGCGTAACCAGTATGCTCTATGAGCATCGTGGAATGGGCTGTGCTTTTGCCCGTTATGATGATTATTTTAATGGTGCTGTGGACAACAATGCCTTAGTCTATTTAGCTTTAGCCAACCGTTTAATCCACGAATTGCACCCAGAGGCTATCAGCTTAGCAGAAGATGTCAGTGGCCTACCCGGTTTGGCTTCTCCTGATTTAGTTGGTTTTAACTATCGCTTAGCGATGGGTGTTACCGACTACTGGTTTAAATTACTCGATATTGCCGATGAAAACTGGAATATGTTTGCTCTCTGGCATGAACTATCTCAAGGGCGAAACGATGAACGCACAGTTAGTTATGTGGAAAGCCACGATCAGGCCTTGGTGGGTGGCAAAAGTTTTATTTTTACAATGATTGACAGTGATATGTACTGGCATATGGATGCAGCACACCGTACACTGCGTGTCGATCGAGGCCTAGCTTTGCATAAAATGGCTCGCTTAATAACCTTGGCTAGTGCCCGCCATGGCTACTTAAACTTTATGGGCAATGAATTTGGACACCCAGAATGGATCGATTTTCCACGGGAAGGCAATGACTGGAGTTATAATCATTCGCGTCGCTTGTGGAGCTTGGCTTTTCGTGAAGATTTATTGTTTAAGGGTTTACGTTTATTTGAAGAAGATATGCAAGCTTTATTCACTCAAGAAGCTATCATGAATCATACAATAGATTGGTTGCACCTCTACGATCATGATAAAATTATCTGTTTCCGCAGGGGAACTTTGCTCTTTGTATTTAATTTCCACCCAACCCAGTTTTTTACAGATTACCGCATACCGGCACCCGGTACAAAAAATATTTCTAAATATACAATTGCTTTGTGCAGCGATTCTCCCTCTTATTCTGGTTTTGGCTTGGTTGCTGAACAGCAAATGCATTTTGTACAGCAAGATCAAAATGGTAGCTTTATTCAAGTATATCTTCCACCGAGAGTGGCTTTGGTATTGAAGCTAAGTTGATTGATAGATAATTTGATAGAATCGGACAATAAAAAAAGAGCAGGTTACCTGCTCTTTTTTGTTGCCTAGAAAAGGACTCGAACCTTCACGGGGTTGCCCCCACTAGTCCCTGAAACTAGCGTGTCTACCATTCCACCACCTAGGCTAATGCACGGCGTGAGCTTAATGAGATTGCCCTATCTTGTCAATTCACATTCATCTTTATATTCAAATCCATGTTTCATTGAAAAACATACAAATCAATCGAGTAAAACAACATTGCCTCCGATAACAAAACCAAAAAGGAAAAGCGATGTTGTTAAGAATTATTGCATTGACCACCATTATTTTTAGTTTATTTTCGTGCGCCCCAGATGAAGGCAATCAGACAGTATACAAACCACAAAAGGACTCTAAGGATGTTGAACCTCAAAAAGAACTACAAAAGGACTCTAAGGATGTTGAACCTCAAAAAGAACCACAAAAGGACTCTAAGAATGGTGAACCTCAAAAAGAACTACAGAAAAATCCTATATTAATCCACTTTGTCGGTAACAGCCTCACCTACAACCACAATATTCCGGGGAAATTCTTGGATATTATCAAAAAGCAGAAAATAGTTTCGTCAGATAGTAAGGTAAACCGCACTCTTAGGGGTGCAACGAATTTGAAATCCCTTTTTAAAGAGTTTGCGGTAAAGCAAATTTTGCAGCCTTCTCAATACATAAGCCTACAAGAGCAAAGTAGTGGCGTGCGTATACAAGAAACATTCGACACGATAGGAATGTACCAAAACCTGGCCAAACTCACAGGGGCGCAAATCATTTATTATGCGATATGGTCTTCATCGAGCCCAGGCAAACCCCAATGTGATTACAAGCTTGTGTCTGGCGAAGATGAACAATTTATCCAAAATCATAAACTGCTTTATGCTCCCGTAGGGGCTGCTTTTGAACAAGCCTGTAAAAATGATATAAGCGAACGATTGACACCTAGATCTGATCATCATGCCATGCGTGCAGGTGCGTACACGGCTGCGCTTACATTTGTTCGAGTGATATTCCCCAAAGCCTTTCCGCTTGTGGCCCCACCCACCTTTGGTATTTCCACTGCCGATGCGGCTAAAATACAACAAGCCGTACTAAAGGCTTTGCCTGACTCACCTGAAATTACCGCTATCCCCGCAAAAGACCCCTGGGCTACCGCAACTCGCCTTGAGCCAGAAAACAATACAACACATACAATTACAGCTTGCCGTGCCAACCTATTTACGATTGCAGGAATCAATAATCCCCGCAAGCTGCGCATACAAGCCGAAGCGGGTAATTATCTAAATGAAACCGGTGCGGGCTATGTACAGAACAAGTTTTTTACAGCGTTTCGCAAAAGTGGAGCTATGATAAAGAACGACTATCCATATAACGATTACCGCCATTTCCTCTTTAGCCATGATTCAACAGACGCACACTTTATTTTTACACCCAACCAAACCCAAGAAAACTGCAGGGAACAAGATTTCACTATCACCATTTCTCTACCGTAGGCTACTGCACGGTAAAGGTTACATCGTAGGGAATCTTTTTTAAGGTTTTGCCCACTTTATTACTGCCACTGGCATAAGTGCGCACTTCCAGCCGATACTGGCCACTAGATAGGGAAGAGGGTGCTAAATAAGCTAACTCGGAAGGGATATTATTGATTTTGCCAGAAAATTTATATTCTGTACCATCGCTGGCAATCGCATAAAGCCCTTCTTTATCATCGCTTGGATTGGCAGCCACTATCTTAATGTTACGGCCTAAAACCTTTACTGGCCCGTTGGGGCTTAAATACTTATCAAAGGTTTCGGTCAATATATCTTCTACCCGCACAATCTTAGCTTCATTGCCAGAGCTATATACCTTTTGCACTTCCACTTCATCAAGCAAATCTTTCAACGGTTTATTGGCATTCATGTTGATAGCCAATTTATTTTCCGCAGGGTTAAAGTTGCTACTAATATCGTCAAAGCTACCCTTAATATCTAAATGGAGGGTAAAAGTACCCGTATTTAAGCCAGAACCGTTTTTAATAATCTCGCCCAGTACTTCATCAAGGCAAGTAAGTGCGGCCTCAATATCGGTCTTGGTTAGTGTTGTGCCTCGGTTGACCATCATTTCCACCAGACGCTCGCGGTTGAGAATGTCCTGCTGTACCACGCAGGCGTGGTAGCCTTTAGGGTTGGCCCCTAGTTGATTTTTCAATAGTTCATATTGTAATGCCATAGTTACCTCTGGCCAATATTAAAGTACAGGTACAAAATTTGTCAATACTTTTTCATTAGGCATAGTCTAATTAACTACTCTGCAAAAGTAATAGGTATGGACTGCTTCGGCCCATACCTATTACCTAGGTGCGTCCATACCTATCGACTTATTTGGGCGATGCCTATCGGCTTGCCAAAGTATCCATATAGAAACACTTTTGGCTACTTGTATGAAAGAAAATTGTCGCCATCAGGGTTTGAATATCAGCATTTGTATAGCGCAAGTTGGCACGGGTATATATTGCTTTGCGATTCTGAAACCATAGAAAATGGCAAAAATCAAGCCAAACCGAATATATAAATAAACTTGTACCTGACAAAGCATTCTGCATTTGCTACAATAGTGCCCCAATATAAGATATAGAGGAGTCAAAACACTATGAGCCATCATTCTTTTACTATGCCCCTAACGGTAAAACAATTGCTTTCCACTCCAGTCGAGCAAGTTGGTAACCAGGAAGTTACCCTGTGTGCTTGGGTGCGCAGCCGCCGAGACTCCAAGAATATTAGCTTTTTAAACGTGAATGATGGCTCTTGTGTCAGCGGTATCCAAGTAGTTGTGGACGATTCTTGCCGCAATGAAACATTTGCCCAAATCGAAAACGGGGCTTCGGTGCGGCTCAAGGGTACGCTGGTCCCAAGCCAGGGCGCAGGCCAAGCTGTGGAAATCCAAGCCCGCCATATCGAATTATTGGGTGCTGCTGCCGAGTACCCATTGCAGAAAAAACGCCATACCTTTGAGTTCTTGCGTGAAATCAGCCATTTGCGCAGCCGCAGTAACAGTATTGGTGCGGTAATGCGGGTGCGCAACCGCCTAAGTATGCTAATACACGAGTTTTTCCAGCAGCATGGTTTTTACTATATCCACACACCGATTATCACCGTTTCCGATGCCGAGGGTGCTGGGGAGCTGTTTCAAGTAGAATCGACTGCCTATTTAGGCAGTGAAACCACTGCCGAACCGCAGAAGACGCGGCAACATTTCTTTGGCCAAAGTGCCTATTTAACGGTATCGGGCCAACTGGAGGGAGAGGTATACGCCCATTCGCACAGCCGTATTTACACCTTTGGGCCCACTTTCCGCGCCGAACAATCCAATACCGCTCGCCATCTAGCGGAGTTTTGGATGATTGAGCCCGAAGTTGCGTTTTTAGAGCTGGAGGGTTTAATGGAGTTGGCCGAGGCGTTTGTCCGCTACTTAATTGCGGGTACGCTAGAGCATTGTGCCGAAGAACTGGAGTTGCTGAATAAATGGATCGAGCCCGGCTTGCTGGATTCCCTCAATAGCGTGGTGCAAAGTGAACGGTTTGTCCGTGTTAGCTACACGGAAGCGATTGCACTGCTGCAAGATGCTGTAGCCAAGGGCAAGAAATTTGAATACCGTGTTGCGTGGCAAGATGGCCTGCAAACCGAACACGAACGCTGGCTAACCGAAGAGCACTACCAACAACCGGCCATTGTCTACGACTACCCGGCAGAAGGCAAAGCATTTTACATGAAGCAAAACACAGATGGCAGAACGGTGCGCGGAATGGATTTACTGGTACCGAGGCTGGGTGAGATTATCGGCGGCTCTCAACGCGAAGACAACTACGAAAAATTACATGCTCGCATGCTAGCAAATGATATGGAAATAGAACGCTATCAATGGTATTTGGACTTGCGCCGTTTTGGTGGCACAGCCCATAGTGGCTTTGGTCTTGGCTTTGAGCGTATGCTACAGTACCTTACCGGTATGAAGAATATTCGCGATGTGATTCCGTTTCCGCGTGCTATGGGGCAAGCATTTTAAAGGGGCAATATTTCTTTAGGCGTGTTTACTAAAAGGCACGCCTAAAATTTTTGCGAAATCAAATTCTTTTAATTATTTTCTCTAACTAGAGGTGGCTGCGTTTCCTGCAACATCTGCTTTCGGGCTAATAGCGCTTCCTTTAAATTGTCCACTATGTGTAAAAAACTGTAGGGAACCCAACCCCTCATCTGTTTATCATTGACAGAAAAGCTAGTGTTTGTATCTTTTTCATTGAGCTCCCATATAATAAAAGCCCACATCGTATGATCATCTTCTAGGTTTTTTTCAATACGCTGAATTTCAACAATATGGCCAAAACGCACCATGCCCAGCAGATCGCTTATCTGCGAGCCAGCAAGGGATTGATGCACTTTAATATAAGGCATATTGACAACAGCCCATTGCTTTTTAGAAAAAAGGGGCGTTTCATCTAAATCAATGGCCAGGCTGCGCTGTGCCACAGAACAACCTGTAATCAAGAAAAAAAATGCCAACAAATAAAAAATTTTGGCAATACAATGGCTATTCATCAAATAGACAATTTCTTAAATAGAAGGAAAATAAAAATAACTATGCTGCACTAATTCAAAATTCGCCACAACACGAAAATCTGGATATCGCGCTAACACAAATTGCTGGGCTTTCTTCTGAGTTTTAGAATCCCCAATAATTCCTTCCATTAAGATATTCTTTTCAGCTTCATCAAAAGAAATTTTTAATAAATCTATGAACAACTTTTCTTCAAAAAGCAATTCCATATACAACTCTTCTGCCTGAATCAAATTCTGTAACTGCAGCTTACGTGCTTGAATCCGCTCTTCTGGGAAATGGGTATGCAACGCCGCTTCCAAAATATTGCGAAAATTATTCGCACTAATATTGAGTATTAAATCATAGCATGATTCATCATTCCAGTCAGCGTCAAAAAAGAAACGATGGAAACCAATACGCTCACGCTCACGCTTGTGAATTAATGCACGAGCTTCATGTTGACTAATCTGCTGTTCTGAAGCTATCAAGCTAGAGCGATAGTCTTCTGGAGCAATCAACTTAATTTTCATAATAGCAGGAGTCTGTGCGAGAATAAAACTAGCACCATGCCCATAGATAACCCCTTCATCTTGTAGGGCAAAACGGTAAACGCAAAGGCGCAAAAAAGATAAATAATAATCTTTGTGTATTCCCCACAAATCACGAAATTTCGGGCTATGTTCGCCAAAGTGATCGAGCAAATGCTCACTACTGGATTTAAATTTTAACTGTTCCAAGTTTAAAGCATCTGAATCCAGTATAGGAAAATTATGCTGTTTTAGATCTGCCAAAATGTGGCTAAAATCAATGCCACCCTGTCGGGATAAAGTATAAATCATAAATATTTTATTCTCCTATAAAAAATACATTTAAGTCCTTTGTATTAAACGGTATAAATCTCGTTGACTCAAACTATACCACAATGGGCGACCATGAGGACAACGCTCAAATTTTTTGGAAAATAGTTCTCGCAATAATTCATTAGCACTAAGTTCATCAAGTATATCGCCTTTTTTAATGGCTTTACGGCAAGAAAGATGGGCAAAAAGCTCCCGTTTTAAATCTTCTGCTTCGCTGGCACCGTGTAACACCAACTGAAGTAATTCTGCTTTCAAATCAGCAACCGATGGAGGCAAACTCGTGATACGCCAATTTTGGCCTTGAATTTTTTCTAACCGAATCCCAATTTGAGATAAAGCTTGACTCCGTTGGCGCAGCAATTCATTACTTTGTTCTACATCTTCCAATTCCAACTCAATCGGAACCAACAAAGGTTGCTGCTGCAACATTTCCTGCTTCAGTGTTTCATAAAGGAGGCGTTCGTGGCTAGCATGCTGATCGACAATCAACAAATAATGAACACCATTGATTATCCTCTCCACTAGAAGGAATACCTCAAATAGCTGGCCAAAATAGCGAAAATCAGCCTCTTTAGGCTGTGGAATTTGCCAATCCGCATTATTTTCATGCAGGACATGCTCACCAAAATACTCCATATGTTCTGGATTCCATTGTATATCGCGAGCCGAAAAATTCCCGTAAGAAACTCCAGACGAACGAGTAGCCCTATGGTTGGAATTTTTTTGCTCAAAAGAAAACAAAGGGCCAGCAGGTATAACTGAAGGAATATTTAAAGAAACTTCTACAGGGAAAGAATTTCTTCCTTCAGAACGCTTTGTTTCTCCTATTACGAAATTTTCTTCTTTTGGCCCTAACTTTGCCTCCGTCTCTATGAATCCTTTGCCATGGACAACTTCATCAACTTCTACAAACCCTGAAGTAACTTCTGCGTTTTCAGTAAGGCTAGATTCTACATTGCTATCGGCTAAGTTAGCACCACCAGCAAGCTTGCCATATTCTCTACAGAAACTTCGTAGTGTTTGGCGGATACTCGCTTGTAGCAAAGATAAGTTTCGCAAACGAGCCTCCCGTTTTGCCGGATGAATATTAAAATCCACACGATCTGGGGCAATATCCATAAAACAAAAGCAAATGGGAAATAGCCCACCAGCTAAATAACCATCGAAACCAATGCGTACCGCTTGCTGCAATGAGGGCTCTACAATCGGGCGTTGGTTAATATAAAATGGCATACGCTTTCGATCGCGGCGATAAATTGCAGGTGATGCAACAAAAATCTGTAGAGAAAACTGCTCGGCCTGCTCTTCCAAAGCAAACAATTGCTCTACCACTAAATCGCTATATATTTGGCAAATACGCTCTGGAATGGTGCAAGGTGCCAGAGAAATTTCCATTTTTCCATGGTTATACAAACGAAAATGTATATGCGAAAACGCCAAAGCTTTTTCTTGAAATACCGCTTTACAACTAGTCAATTCTGCTCGATTGCTTTTGAGAAATTTGCGCCTCGCCGGAAAAGAATAAAATAATTCACGCACTTCCACTTGCGTACCACTCTGCCCTGCTGAAGCCTTTTCCAAACTTTGAAATAAGCTGTCGGCAACCTTTAATTCATAACTAGAAAATCCTTCTGCCAATTGTTGTGTGCTAGTAATACGCAATTTACTACAGGCTGCAATCGAACCCAAAGCCTCACCGCGAAAGCCTAAGCTGCAAAGTTTTAATAAATCATTTGTTTCACGAATTTTTGATGTGGCATGAGGTAAATAACAAAGCTCCAAATCTTCACGACTCATACCCAAACCATCATCACAAACGCGTATTAACTGTAGACCGCCTTCTTCCAAATAGAGCGAAATTTGAGTTGCGCCAGAATCAATGGCATTATCGAGTAATTCCCGCACCACAGCAGAAGGGCGCTCTACAACTTCTCCCGCAGCTATTTTTGCTGCAACTTGGGGTTTTAAAATGACAATATTTGGCCACATCCCATGTACCTCCCATATACTTAATCAATACATTTAGTCCTTTTTATTTACATTATCTTGAATCGCTGCTAGCTTTTGTCGCCTCGTTTTTGTTGTTATTCACTGCCGATGCGCTCTCACCTCCACTGACCCAAAGCTCTAAAACTAAGGGCATAGTCAAGGGAGTCCCCACTTTCGGCTTTTGGGCCAAGACAGTACCTATTGCCACATTCGGTTGTAGAACATGATGAACCTTGCCTATTTGCAAACTTTGAGAAATATATTTAAAACGATTGACATCGTTTTGAATACGATACAATTTTTGATTAATATAGTTGGGCACTTTATCTACTAAATTACCCTTGCTAATCGTGAGCAAAACTTTGCGGCCAATAACCACCTTAGCACCAGCTGCAGGTATTTGATGCAAAATAGTGCCCGCATCACCAATACTGTTAGAAATTTTTAACAGCACTTTAGGAACAAGATGCTTTTCTTGTAATTCAATTAAAGCGTTTACTAACGGTTCTCCCTCAACTTGGGGAACAATCACAACTTCTTTTTTGTGCACGGAAAGAAAAAATACAATAGCAACGGTAAATAACAACAAAGCTAGGCATAGCACGATAAAGCCAAAACCTGCCCAGAAGATAGAATCACCATTGACAGAGGCAAGTCCCCGCACATTCGCTTCCCCATTATTAGAACGGTGATTTACTGATGCCATGTAACCTCTTTAAATCCCCGAAGGATTTTCGGAGAATAAATATGTTCATATATGCTTTGCCCCAGAAAGACCAACATAAGCACCCCACTATAACAAGAATCGAAAAACGGTCTAGGCCTTGCTAGACCAAGATGAGCGAAAACGTAAATATTATGGGCCTTAAATATTCCTTTATACTTTGGTTTTTACTTTAATAAAATATTTAATAACTTTGAATTACAGCTTGACCATAGCTTGACCATATACAGGAGATATGATGTTGCTAGCATTTGATGTAGGAAATAGTAATGTAAAAATTGGGCTGTTGGAAAAGATAGGACAAGCTCCAACAAAAATTTATGATAAAATCCGCATTAGCTCGCAATTGCAGCGTACAGCAGATGAATATCATTTATTTACCGAACAGTTTCTAAAAAAAAATCAATGCAACTGGGAAAAATTAGAAGGTGTTATTATTAGCAGTGTCGTACCGCTGATAACCGGTGAACTGAGTATTTTTCTCGAAAAGTGTGCCCATAAGCCTTACCTAATTTTGGGGCCCGGTGTTAAAACTGGGTTAAAAATCTGTACTGATCACCCCCACGAATTGGGAGCAGACTTGGTTGCCAATGCAGCAGGAGCCTATCATCTAAGCCATGGTAGACCTTGTATTGCCATCGCCTTTGGAACGGCTACCACCTTTACAGTCGTCAATCAACAAGGAGAACTTTTGGGAGTAGCTATTGCCCCTGGTATCGAAACAGCCCTAACTTCGCTAGTAAAAAACGCAGCACTACTGCGCCAAGTCAAACTAGAAATGCCACGCTCTGCTGTAGGTCGCAATACCCAAGAAGCCATCAGGGCTGGCCTTATTTTGGGAAACTTAGGAACCATCGAATATTTAATTGAGCAACAATTTTCCGAATTAAATGACGATAATGTAAAAATATATAGCACTGGATTCTTTGGCAAATTTTATCAGAAACACAGCCAATACTTAAAAAAATTTGGTGAATTCCAAGAAAACCTACTATTTCTGGGCTTGCAAGAAATTTGGTCGAAAAATTTATCTACATAGAGTAGCTTTTACTTATAAAAAAAATGATTTTTCATAAATTGCAAATTGGTGCGCATGTACAAATAAGAAAAACTTAAAAACAAAGTATAAATTAAACTAAATTGCAAATTTAGTTTAATATGTAGCAAAACGGTAACGGCCTTTTGCATTAAAATATCTGGATTCAGTAAAATATCCCAACTGTTTAAACGCTCAAACCGCCCAATGATAACTCCATATGAAGACAAAAATAACAGACCAAAAATTAGAGCTTCCCGATGCCAGCGGCGCAATTGTTTTTGCATCATCATACAATCAATGGCTAAAAGAGTGTGGCAACCCAAAAATAAACCTAATACACTACAATGTAAAAAGAAAATCAGATCAAACCAAACCAAAGCATTCGGTTCTTGAAAATTATCGTACCAACTTTGGCCGTTGGAAATTAAGTGAATTAAATCTGTAAAAATGTAAAAAGAATTAGGTAAAAAAAAGAATAAACTTAAAGCAAGCAATGGCCATAAAACAAAGCGTTTTAAAAAAGGCATATAGGGTAAATATCGTTTGGACTTACTAGGATAGCTCAACACAAACGCAAGTACCAAAACCAATATGTAGGGTACCCAAGCTAAAAACAAATTCCATAACAGAAAAGTATATGTATCGCGGCCAACTTTATAGTAACGGAATAACAACATTACAGCAGCTATAAAACTCGCCATAGCAAAACGAAATGTACTACTGCAAAAATATTTTTCTATCATTAAAAAATACCTAGCAATAAAGCCAACAGAAATATTTTAATTTTTACGCCACTGAATTTGGCGATAGTCGATAAAGCCAAGAGCCTTGCGAATAGGGACCGCATCGCCAAATTGATCAAACAATTTGCCGTAAAAAAAGCCATAAAGACGTTGCGTCTGTGTCAAAGGAAATACTTGTTTAGAAGCATTATTCACGCTAAAAGGCTGAAAACTCAAGTACAAATGTTTTCCTGCTGCAATTTTCCACTCTAAATCAGGTAATAAATTACTATTCTTATCCAACAATCTGGATTGTTTTATCCTTTGTTTACTACTTTTTATCTGCTCTGAACGACTAAAGGTCGGTATAATGCGCGGTAAACGGTAGCGGATTTTCTGCTCAACCCAAATCGCACTTTCGCTACTGCAACTGTCATGCCCCATCATCAGTAAAGCCCCAGCCATCCTTTGAGTTTTTAGTTCCCCCACAGTTTGAGAATTAAACTTCTGTAAAACAATCTGTTGTTGTAAATCAAAAAAATTCGACTCTTCGCCTACTTCATATTCTTCAATCGAAATTTCATTAACCAAGTCTGTAGCGAAAGCCGAAGTTTTGCTAGGGACAGGTGTTTCAAATTTTTGCTCATCAACAGCATGCTGCCAAAATTGGCAACGAAGCTCTTTTGTTATAGCAGGAAAATGCCCCCCTATCCATTCATAACTCATATTAAAATTAGCTGCCAAATCTGGCTGTTGCGAATAATGATTGCCATCTAAAATCAATTCAATACTACTACAATTTAGCATTGCATGCTTTTCGTTAAAGCTCCAATTATCAAAATCAAATGGATTTACATTGCGTAAAGGCTTACGCTCAGTGCGATGAATATGGCTAACAAAATGAATATAATAATGATCAAAATAAGAAAAATGGAAGTAAAGAAAGCCAGGCCCATCACACTGGATATGGAGTTCTAACCCCAAACTGCGCCCTTGAATTTCATATTTTTCCGGAGAGCCTTCCCAAACAAATTGCTTACGTGCCAATGTCCAGGATTTCTCCAAGTAGACATCATACTTTAAATCATAACCAATTAGCAGAATGCGCAAAGTTTCATTACTTTTTAGCAGCTCAATTTCAGCTTGAAGTTTAGGCGTAAAAATATTTATCCGTAGACAAGAACGCAGTAAAGCATAAAATTTTCTACTAGATAAATTGATACTATCTTGGTAATTTTGAATATTCCAATCTAGGCCTTCATCATAAGAACCGTAGTTAATTTCATTTAAAGGAGATATCAGTTTCATGAAGTCCTTTTGGCCAACCGAAAAACCTACAATGGTTGGCTTTATTTTTCTCTCTCATTTCACAAATAGAAAATTGTAAGAGATGGGAATTATGTAATGCCCAGAATAACAAAGTTCAATCCAATACAGCAAGCAAAGTCTGTTAAATTTCTCCTTTATAGCCATTTCACAAAGATTTTTATACAAAATCAATGTTACTTTACTTGACCAACATATAAAACTGGTTAAAATAAAATGGTTTGGGAAAGGTTTTAGACCTTCTATTCCTGGGGGGAAATGTTTAAAATCGTAAAGCTCACGGAGCAGATATGTTTATTGCTCTGTCTCTATCTTATATCGTACAATGTTATTATGTTTATCTGGGACAGTCATGGTTTAGTTTCCTACCGTAAATTATTGCAAGCCCAGCAAACGATGAATGGCCAATACGAAAAGCTAGAAAAACATCAGCGTGAATTGTTGGCACTCGCAAAACATATCCGCAGTGATCCTAAATACATTACCATAGAAGCTCGCGGGTTAGGCTACTACCAGAAGGAGGACCGATTGATTTTAATCAATACTTGGACGCAAGCGCAGCCAGCTCCCTCCCCTGGCGAACAATTGACACTAGATAAAAAAATAATGGAGGCCAATACCCCTAGCGGTATCTGGCTTTATGCATTATTTTTTACAGCATGCCTTTGGCTTATTGTTCGCCTCCTATACTTCGGCCAGCCAGATCGGATTCCCAGAGGATTCAACTTGAATCGAAGAGGCAAATTGCCTAAAGAGAAATTTCCCAAAATACGGTATGCCAAAACAGTCCGCCAAAGTAGAAAAGCTAGGCGATTGTCAAATAGCCAGCCGGAAAATCCCGAAAATATTAAAGATTTATATCCCAAAGAAATTAAGCAAATATATAATGAAAGCCCTTTAGATTCTATATACTATAGAGCAGATATTTGGGGACGTAGAACTCTAGCCCCTCATTCTGAATAATAGAATAATTCTGTATGAGCTTAGAAGGGGTTGTACTTCGCTTTACCTGAATTAATAAGGAGTGTGAGAAGCCAAAGGCGCCAGAGTTTAACCCAATTTTGTTAAAGGCCTGTGCCTAAAGGCTCTCTAATCTGGTATGACACAAATACCCAAAACAATCCCAGCTATGGCTCAAGGTAGTTTAGCCCAATCCGAACTCTATTTATTGCAGCAAAGCTACCTAGAAAATTACCAGAATGGCCCCCGATTCTCGGGTTCATTCCCCATTTTAGCAGATTACGGCTGTCCATCTAAGCTAAAGTACAGCTTGTTCGATGCCCCTTTGATAAACCCTTTGGGTGTTCCAGCAGGCCCCCTGCTAAATTCCAAATGGGTCCAGTTCTATTTGAAGTTTGGCTTTGCCGTACCTACCTATAAGACTGTGCGCAGTATTGCCAAAGAGACCGCCCCCTATCCTCATTGTGCCTATATCGCAATGCCTACAACTCAAACTGCATTAGCGCTTGGGCAAGCTTTGCCTGAATTGCAAAGCTCTAGCAATGCACCCAATAGCTCTCAACCGCTAAGCATTGCAAATTCTTTTGGCGTTCCTAGTGTGGCCCCCGAGGTTTGGATGGCAGATGTCGAGCTAGCCAATTCTTACTGCTGTGATGGCCAATTGTTAATCGTCTCTATCATTGGCACAGAAGGGGCGCAGGGGCGCAACCTACGGAAAGACTTTGGCTACACGGCCGCTCTGGCTTGTGAGGCTGATGCCAAGGTGATTGAGGCCAATCTTTCCTGCCCAAACCTAAGCGGAAACCAACGCAATCGCGTTGCAGGTATGTTATATATCGATGCTGAAAATGCGTGCTGTATCGCTAAGGAGATTCGGCAAGCTATTGGCAAGCATAAACCTTTGTTGTTGAAGATTGGCTACTTGGAGCCAGAACAGTTAAAAGCTTTTGTGGCAGCCACTAGGCCCTATGTCGATGGTTATACGGCTATCAATACCTTGCGTGCCAATGTTCGGCAGTCCGATGGAACATTGGCCTTTCCGAGCCGCCTAAAAGTAGGTATCAGCGGTTATGCTATCCGCCATTTTGCGCGGAATGTTACCCTTAACTTAGAAGTATTGCGCCAACAACGACAAGACGATTTCGCTATAGTGAGCGTTGGCGGTGTCAACAGTGCCGAAGACTTAGAACAACGCCTACAAGATGGCGCCAACCTCGCTATGAGTGCCACCGCTGCCATGTGGGATCCTTATTTAGCTCTGCGTTGGCAAATTGGGAAAAGCACAGCTTGAGCTTGAGCTCCCCCTTTACCTGCAACCTTCACACTCATAGCCCTTCTGGAAAATCCCTTGCGCTCTAAACAGTAAAGCCGTGTTTCTATCCTTAGTAATTCTATCTTGCTTTGGGCCCAGACTGCAGCGTTGGCTAGCGGTACTCTCAAGTAGTTCGTCCAGATTTATATTGTTTTATATATAGCTAATGGCTGCTTGCGCTGCTCTAGCGTTGTTCTGGCCATATGCTTTATGCTCCTGTATACCAGTTCGATAGCCGTCATGTTGACAATATTTTGACCCCAATGGAAAAACAAGCCCAATTTCAAGATTTATCCATCAAGGGCGTATCTACCATCTCTCTTAGTCCTTGAAGAGAATTACTTGTAGATTGGCAAGTAACTATAATGCCATATTGCGCTGCAAGGCCTTGCCAATATAAAAAGGCAGGTCATCTGCAACCAGACCGATGCCTATTTCTGCGCCAGCTGATTTGCCTGCTTGGCGCAGGCTATAGGTAGCCAAACGTGCTGCAGGCCAAGGCTCCATACCCTGCGCAAGGAAGGAAGCACAGACGCCTGCTAGTAAATCCCCCGTGCCTGCTGTGGCCATGCGTGGGTGGCCACCAGTTGCTAGGGCCAACCGCTGCCCTCTACCAGTTAAAACATCAATACTACCACTCGATAAAATCACTTGCTGCTCTGCATCTATAGCATTGTGGGTCTCTAGTATTCCATTCAAAATATTATCGGGGCAATGGCTACCCAGCCAGCGTTGTAACTCGCCCAAGTGTGGTGTAATTATACCGCGCATTGGCCTACCTTGGTATTGCGGCCAGCTTGCCGGGCACTTTTGTGCCAGTACATACAGTCCATCGGCATCTATCACTAGGGGGCAATCCTTGTCTACCAAGTACTGCAACAAAGCCCACACAGCATCAATGGTTTCCGTATGGCGGCCCAGCCCAGGGCCAATTAGCACAGCATCAAAGTCGATCTCAGAGCACCGTTCTAACAAGTAATCGCAGCAATTCTGGTCAAAATAGCCCTTGCCATACAGCTGTTCTGGTATTAAGAATAAAGGCCAATGGGCCCTATTTCCTGCTTGTTCTTGTAAAGGCATAGCAAGGTGAACTAAGTCGCAACCACTACGCCCCGCCGCTTGTGCAGAAAGCAGAGGCGCACCATAGTAAGGGCCACCTCCTACAATCAATAAACGCCCTCTATCCCCCTTGCGAGCATCGTTTTTTAAAGGGGGGAAGCGCAATATCTCACCCGGGCCACAATCTGTAGTTTCCTCGGACCAAGGTAAGGGGGCTATTCGCAATTGGCCCACTTCTAGCCGAAGTTGAGAACCACTATACATTGTCAATTTAGGGGCGTGAAAAGTAACAGTGATGGTGGCAGGCAAAACGTTGCCCTTAGCACTACTTGCATCTGCGACTAAACCCGAAGGTATATCACAAGCTAAAATAGCTGGCAATGCTTGCTCAAGGCAGAGCCTTATAATATAGGCGATAGAGCCACGCAAGGCTCTACCGTTGAAGCCCGCCCCTATTAAGCAATCAACCAACAGACTGCAACAGCCTAGCGTTGTTTGCAAAATACCCTTTTGTAGGCCAACCTCATTGATTACATGAAGGGTAATATCTTGTTGTTCTAAGCATTGCTGGCGGAAGGCCTGCGCTTCTTTACCGTACTGCTCTAAACTGCTGGCAATAATGGTAACCTTGTAACCCTGTTGTTGTAATAGCAACGCCGCAGCATAGCCATCGCCACCGTTATTGCCTGGGCCGCAAAGAAAGCAAACAGAACCACAAGATTGCTGGTCTTGGCAGGTCTGCTTTAACATTTCTACAGCGATAACTGCTAAACTCTCTGCTGCTGCTTGCATTAATTCATTGATAGTGTGCCCTAATGCTACAGCATTGTGGTCAAATACTGCCACTTCAGCAGAGTGCATAGTCCAAGCTGTTCTCTGCCGTTTCATATCAACCATATTTTAATAACTACTATGGCCATGGTAGCGTGCTAGAAAGTCGGCAATACCATCAAAAATTTGTTCTAAGTCAAAAACAGGCGGCAAGAATGTAATACGGAAATGCTGATGGTCTTGTAAATTAAAGCCCGTTCCTTGAACCAGAAATATCTTTTTATCCCGTAATAATGCGCAAGCAAAGGCTTCATCATTCTCTATACAGTAGTATTCTTTCTGTAATTTCGGAAAGAAGTATAAAGCACCTTTAGGTTTGGCGCAGCTAAGCCCCAAAATATTTTGAATACGCTGATAGCAATATTCACTCTGTTGGTTCAGACGACTATGGGGTAGCAATAAGTCTTCAATGCTTTGGTGACCACCTAAAGCCGTTTGCACTGCATACTGTGATGGCACATTCGAGCAAAGCCTCATACTGGAAAGAATATCTAAACCTTCAATAAAATCTCTAGCAATATCTTTTTCATGGCCACTGAGAATCATCCAGCCAACCCGAAAACCCGGCAAACGATAGGCTTTCGAGAGACCGTTAAAAGTAATTATAAATAAGTCCTCACAAAGTGAAGTCAGGGGTTCAGATTTCACCCCATCAAATGTAATCTTCTGGTAAATTTCATCGGCAAAGACCAATAACCTATGTTGGCGTGCAATTTCTAATAATTCTAACAAAGTCTCTTTGGGGTAGACGGCACCGGTTGGGTTGTTGGGGTTAATCACCACCAAGGCTTTAGTGCGTGTGCCAATCTTACTGCGAATATCATCTAGGCCGGGGCACCAATCGTTGGATTCATCGCAAATGTAGTGGCGGGCAACACCACCTGCTAAACTGGTACAAGCAGTCCATAAAGGGTAGTCGGGGCATGGAATTAGTAGTTCATCTCCATCATTGAGCAAAGCTTGCAGCGTCATATTGATTAATTCAGAAACACCGTTGCCCATGTAAATATCTTCGGTATCGACCCTTTCGATTCCAAGTAGTTGGCAGTCTTGCATGACAGCTTTGCGGGCTGAAAATAAACCTTTTGAAGTAATATAGCCTTGGGCCTTTGGCGTATTGTGGAGTACATCTTGAATAATTTCTTCAGGAGCTTCAAAACCAAAAGGGTAGGTATTACCCGTATTGAGTTGGTAAATACGATGGCCATCTTCAGCCATTTGCTGGGCCAACCGCATATTTTTCACCCCGAATTTCATAGCACACATTATCTAATTTTCGGGATTTGCTAATTGTCGATTCTTGGATTTTGTGGCTAGAATTATATTTTGTATCTACTGTTTTTTGTTCCATAGCTTTAGATTCGGCACTGCCTGTTTAAGTATTGAGCATTGATATAATTTAAATATTGCTATTTTTATGAATACTTGCTTTATGAATACTTGCGAAAGAATAAAAATTATAACAAAATGTAGTTGCTAAGATTTTTATCTTTTAATTTCAAGACTTTGACATAATGGATTATAAACCCAATGCGAAATATTATGAAGACAATGATATTGTTTTTAGTTATAGCTTATACTTTTATCGTAGCTGTACAAGCACAAGAACAAAAACAGATTACCATTTCCGGAAAAAAACACTGGCTGTTTAGTGATTTTCATAACGTCGATTTTACACAGGAAGATGGAGGCTGGCTGATTACCCTTATCAGTAATGAGCATAAATATTCTGCACAATCCGATGTAGATTTACTGTTAAACTTTAATAATGCAAAGCAAAAATTGGATATGACAGGTTCTTATCAAATTCTGCGCTCTCCTTTGTACAGTTACAAAAATGCTTTATTTGGTAAAGCTTCTGGTTTTTTCCAAGGGCGTGGTGGCCTAGTGCTCCGCCCCGGTGTTCAAACTCTTTTTGGTTACAATATTGTCGATCATCAATTTAGTATTAATTTTTGGTTTTACCCATTTTTTGTCGAGAACGGAGAAATTCTATTTGAATGGGAAGGCCAGCTTAAATTGGAAGGAAGGGATAGTATCCCGCAGAGGATTTCTGCTGTTTTCCGTGCGAATCGAATGGTATGGCAGTTTCGCAATGTGTTTTTGGCCCCTAATCAACAATATAGTTTATATGAAGTCAGCAGTAAACCTTACATTCCGGAGAATTGGTACCACCACCAACTAAACTATGACGAAAATAATGCGATACTGGAAGTGTTGAATGATAATCGTTCAGAAGGTATTACATACACTACGGTTGATGGTAGCGCACGTGGCGCACGCACTACTTTATTGATGAACAATCCGCATTTGACCAATTTTGCGATAGGCCCTAAATTCTTTGGCTTGATCGATGAATGGAAGGTTTCCCGTAAAAATGAACCAATTGAGTTAGCTCCAACTTTGTTTTATTCTCCTTCTGGTTTTGCTTTCTCAAAAGTTATTAATCTAAAAAGTTATAGTGCTAGAATTAATAAAGTTAGAATCAATGGCGAAGAGCCTAAGAATACCAAATTTTTGCTTTACTATACTATGAATAATGAACGCAGTTATTTTGGCAAACCAAGCTCACTAAATTGGAAAAGGTATATGGGAAAGAATGGTGAAGATGATGAGATGATTGGCCAATTTGTCCAATTTAAGATTGAATTGTTTTCCGATTCAAAAGCTCAAACGACGCCGAAATTAGAAGGATTGGAAATTTTTTATGAGCAGCAGCGGCTGCCAGCACCACCTTCAAAAGTGGTAATAGATGA
Source organism: Spirochaetia bacterium (assembly GCA_965225855.1). Lineage (GTDB taxonomy): Bacteria > Spirochaetota > Spirochaetia > SP-2023 > SP-2023 > Haliotispira. Next base: position 164,700 of record CBDDCK010000004.1, read on the forward strand.
CAATAAGCAGGAAGGTATTCATGTAAAATGGTCGCCTTCTGTAGATGTACAAGTGGCGGGTTATAAAGTGTTTGTCGGTAAATATAGCGGCCAATATTTAGAACCGGGGTATCCTGTTGATATACCCATTTCAGTCAACCTTGATGATGAACCTCTTATATTAAGTAATTTACAGGTGAAAGAACAATATTTCCTAGTTATTGCTTCTTATGATACATTTGGTAGAATAGGCCCATTTTCTAAGGAATATAGTATTCGGCATATTCCTGATTAAAAAATATAGGGATGGCTTTATTTGCAGCGATAAGAGAAGTTTTTACATTTTGCTGTACTCAAGAGCGTCTGGACAAGCAGCAAAACATGGGTGGCATAAAAAAAGCTTTTGGTGCTTTTGGCACACCTTAACGGGCAAGGCTAAGCTAGCCCATTTTTGTTATATTAGTGTGCTTATAAATAACCATTCATTGATAAGGAGACATACAATGAAACAACCAATTACCTTATTTGCCCTTGTTGCTTTTATAGCACTTGCGCCGCAAGTAGTACACGCTACCGACTTGCATGATGCTGTCAGATATCGCAATATAGAAAAGGTTAAAAAACTTATTGAAGCGGGTGCCGATGTCAATGCCGAAGATTATTATGAAGGGACGCCCTTGCACTTCGCTGCCAAAAAAGGCTATATGGAAATAGCCAAGCTACTAATTGAAAAGGGTGCCGATGTCAACAAGCGTAATCCCCTCTATAAGGCTGCGGCAGAAGGCCACACAGAAATAGCCAAACTGCTTATTGAAGCGGGTGCTGATGTCAATTCTGAAGATTATTATAACGGGACGCCCTTGGAACTGGCTGCGGCAGAAGGCCACACAGAAATAGCCAAACTGCTTATTGAAGCGGGTGCCGATGTCAACGCCAAAGATATATACGGCGAGACACCCCTGCACGAGTCTGCCAATAAAGGCCACACGGAAGTAGCCAAGCTGCTTATGGAAAAGGGTGCCGATGTCAATGACAAAGATGATGACGGCGAGACGCCCCTGCACTTCGCTGCCAAAAAAGGCAACACCAAACTAGCTAAGCTACTTATTGAAAAAGATGCCGATATCAATGCTAAAGATGATGATGACTGGACGCCCCTGCAATTCGCTATTGATAGACAGCAGACAGAAATAGCCAAGATACTAATTCAAAAGGGTGCAGATGTAAATGTTAAAGGTTTTGATGAGGGCCAGATGCCCCTGCACTTGGCTATCGATGAAGGGCAAACGGAAGTAGCTAAGATACTTATTGAAAAAGATGCTGATATAAACGTTAAAGGTTATGAGGGCGAGACGCCCCTGCACTTGGCTATCGATGAAGGGCAAACGGAAGTAGCTAAGATACTTATTGAAAAAGATGCCGATATCAATGCCAAAGATGATGATGACTCGATGCCCCTGCACTTGGCTATAAATGAAGGGCAAACGGAAATAGCCAAGCTGCTAATTGAAAAGGGTGCCGATGTCAATGCCAAAAATGATGATGACTGGACGCCCCTGCAATTCGCTGCCGGAGGAGGCTACACGGAAGTAGTTAAGCTGCTAATTGAAAAGGGTGCCGATGTCAATGCAAAAACTGAAACAGGCGAGACGCCCCTGTACTTCGCTGCCGTTGAAGGCCAGACGGAAGTAGCCAAGCTGCTAGTTGAAAAGGGTGCCGATGTCAATGCAAAAACTGAAACAGGCTGGACGCCCCTGTACTGGGCTGCCGGTAAAGGCCACACGGAAGCAGTTAAGCTGCTTATGGAAAAGGGTGCCGATGTCAATGCCAAAGATGATGACGGCCATACGCCCCTGCACTCGGCTGCCCGATATGGCCACACGGAAATAGCCAAGCTGCTAGTAGAAGCGGGTGCCAATATCAATGCCAAAGCTAAATACAGCGGGACGCCCCTGTACGTGGCTACCTCTTATTACCGTACGGAAATAGCCAGCTACCTCCGCTCCAAAGGGGCAAGGAGGGAAAAATAGCTTTATTTAGTTGTTTGCCAATATTTACCCAATAGTTTATTTAGGGGGTTAACCGGTAAGTATGATTAAAAACCAAAGGGCTAGCACAGCTAGCCTTTTGGTTTTTATAGCGAAACAACCTAAGCGTGCAAGAGAGCGGCCTGTATGCGCTAGGGCAGACAACCAATATATCTATTGCAAATGTACCAATTACAAATAATAGAAACTTGCATTATATTCGGTTTTAAGCGATAAACGGTTGCCATTCGCTGCCCCAATAGCCATAATATAGCTAGCCATAATATGGCAGCAACATCTACAACTTTATGGTATAGGAGCCAGCCAATGCCCAAAATTAGCGATGATATTTTGAATGTTTATATCGCCCCAAGCAAAATAGGAGGGCGTGATAGCTTTTATGCGCGCCCCGGCGAGGTGGTATACCAAAGTTTAGAAGACATTATGGAGCAAGCCAATTTTAGCGAGGAAGAAAAAGCCAGCTTTATTGCTTTAAGTAGCCGCATAAAAAAGGTTGGCAAGGAACTTACCGCCAAAGGCCAAGCCCATAGCAACGGCTTTTTTGAAACCTATTTTTCTATTACCGGCAGTTTTGATAGCTTGAATGATACCTTTAAAAAAGGACGCAACGAAGTAAATATTCATGCCCGATTAGAACGCGATTGGCAAGACTATGCACAAGCCGTTAAGGTCAACGCTGAACCTAAGCCTAAGTTTAATGCCAGCCTTACCAATGCCAAGAACTTTAGCACCAATACCAACTGGAATGATAACAAAAAGCTAGCGGTACAACAAAACCAACTGATTATATTAAATGGAGAAAATCTAAAAGTAGCCGGCACCAACGCAGGGCTGGAGCTAAGCCACGTAACTACTGGCAATACAGTCTTAATAAACAGCTTTTCTACCAATCTACCTAAGGAACTTCAATTTATCTTTCCCGATATTGCAGCGGGCGAATATAGCGTTATCTTAAAGACCTATTACTCTGGAAGCATCCAATCTACCAAAGAAAACAAGCCTTACTTTCACTACAATTTAACGTAACGTAATAGGCTATAAAGCTATATTATATCAAGTCAGCTTTATCTATATGGCTGGCTTTTTTATGGTTGTTAGTGCCTTGCTATAATATAACTTTCCGCCTTGGATCAATGCCTTGATCCACCTTGCTATAATATAACTTTCCGCCTTGGATCAATGCCTTGATCCGCCTTGCTATAATATAACTTTCCGCATTCGATCAAGGCTTTGCTTACTACAAGGCATACACGCTAAAAGAAATTACTAGAGAGGAAGCAGGTATTGCCACCTTCATCGCCCTGCCTATTAAAGATTAAGTATAAAAAGTAGTGATGCTATAAAATTATTTTCCATAATCCCAATTTAATGTTTTTTGTAGGTAAGTGTTTTCCAGCATAACCTACATGGAATACCACATCAACATCTTTATAGTTTATAAACTCTTGGCTATTATTATAAGCAGAGCAATATAAGCGATAACCTTTTGGTGTAATCTGCAAGTGATAGAGCCTATATAACAACTAGATTTGCTAAAATGAACCCAACGCGATTTCATAAGCTGTGGGTTATTCTCAACAGATTGACTTTCAGGTGACACTATATCTTTTATTTTTACTATTCCACTATCCAATACAAACAATTTTTGCTGGCAATAAACCAAATAGTATAGGGACGCAGCCAAATGGTTAGTGGCTCTTTTTATAGCTTTTGGTAGGCTTGTTTCCATTGAGTGAGTGCTTGTTCTAATAAGGCAAGTTCGCAACCAAAGTTGATGCGCACCCAACCACTACCGTGGTATAATTCACCCCAACCTAGGGCTAAGCCGGCCTCGATAAAAAATTTGCGCAGCAAGCTAGGGTCGCCACCGAGAAAGCTTTGGCAATTGACCCAATAAAGGTAAGTAGCATCGGGTTTGCGGTGCTGTAGCTCGGAGAATTCTTGCTGCAAATATTGGCTTAGCCAATTGCGATTTTGTTCAAGATAGGCTAATAACTCTTCCAGCCAGCTAATGGATTCACTTTGAGTATAGCAGGCTTCCAACGCTAAGTGCCCTAATAGAGATATATCACCAGTTTGGAATTGTGTGCAAAAACGCCGTATCTCTCTTAATATAGTGCGGTTTCTGCTGACTAAATAAGCACTACGCAGTGCGGGAATATTAAAGGTTTTATTGGGCGCCGATAGCATAATGATGTTTTCATGTAAGCTACTAAATTCTTGCCGCAAGCTACAGAGATGTTTGTGAGCAGAGTATACTAGGTCAAAATGTATTTCATCGCTAATGAAGTAAGTGCCATATTTTTGGCAAATACGCAGCAACTCCAAAATCTCTGCTTGGCTCCAAACTTTTCCAGTCGGGTTATGGGGGCTACAAAACACTAAAAGGCGCACCCGTTCGCTTTGTATTTGCCGTTCCAATAACTGGAAATTTATAGAATTATCGGGCTGTAAATAATTTTCCACCATTGGGCGGCCAGAAGCTTCAATAGTGCTATAGAAGCAATTATAGGCTGGGCTGTGGAGCATAACGGCTTCATCTTTAGAGCAAAAGGTTTCTATACAAGTAGCAAGGGCTTCCAGCACGCCGGCAAAAATCTGGCAATTTTCTGCTTGTAAGCCTATAACCCCGTGCCGAGTGGCTAGCCAGTGAACAACCGCGTGCTGGCTTGCTTCATTTTGTTGAGGGCAAGAATAGCCATAAACCCCATGCTTCAAGCGTTGAGCGATTGCTTTTTGAACAGTTTGAGGTGCGCAGCAATCCATATCAGCAACCCACAGAGGCAAAAGGCCCTTACAACCAAAGCGTTGTTCCAGTGCATCATATTTAAGACTAAGGCTTCCAGTACGAAAAACAAATTCAAGCATTTTCGGCTACGCTCCTAGAGCAAATAATGAAGGGCTATTTTCTACATAATGTAGAGGCTAAGCAAGGCTAGATTCAGGGGTTATTGTTAATTTTTTGCTATATGCTCTAAATTTTGCTGTAACCCAAGCCCTTGTACAAATTATTTAGCCTGCCTTTGTGCTTGCCTTACAACACTTTAAGCAAAGACCTATCAAAAAAACAAAAAAAGTGCAAAAAACCTTGCAAGGCACTTGATGTAGTTCCCCCTTGCAAAATAGGGCGATATACCGCTTCACTACTGGTGATTTAACTTTAGAGGGTATCAACCTGCCTATCATAGATTTGCAGTTGGTAAAGATGGAACATCAAATAATCCCTCCCCAGCTAAAGCTTATAACCTAGTTTTAGCTGCTAACTGGTCAACCTCTGGTACAGGTACAGCCGAAAGTGCCACAGCTATTTATGTTATACCGTAATTGGTTTAGGTTACAAATTTAGGTTACAAACTTTTAAATAACGGCTGTTATTTCTAGTCAACAAGTAAAATAGCTTTAGTTTGTTGCTATAATCAATACTTGGTTAGCTTATTTTTAGCTCTTAGGAACATATGTCCAATCGGCAAACCAAGGGTTTGGGCTTTAAGTCAACCTTTGCTTGCCTTTTTTGTTGTCTTAAATAACCAAATAGGTTTGATCAAACCAAGTTGGTAGTTTGTTGCTACCAGTTTAGTAGTGGATTACGACTAAGTTGGTAGTGGAATAATTTTCGTTATGGGTGTCTAGTTTTTAGAATCTACTACCTTATTTGCCTTTTTTGTGGGGTGCTAGGTAAAACCAAACTCTTGCTTTGATTTTTTACTAAAAGTTTAGTCTAAGCACTTGCCTTTGTTTATGCTTTATACTATATTGGGATAATGGATAATTTAGCACAATATAATGACCAAGTCTTTATACAAGACCTAATCGAAAACCTACTAAAAGAAAATTTAACTAAGGAAGTGCAGCGCCAACTAAAAGACCAATTGGCTTCAATACCTAACTTGCAAATGCTATATATTTCATCAAAATTGGTATAATAGCTCTAAAATCCCTGACAATATGGCAGACCCATACTCACAGCTTATATATGTTTCGACTTTTACTTACATTATTCATCTCAATGAACCTTTTCTCTAGTTGCATCAAAAACTTATACTTTATAGGTGACCCTTACTGGGAAACAGCCACAGGAATCAGCTTTTTAAACATACGCTTTATCGGCTTAAAAAATGGCTACCTAGTTAGAATTATATCCACTTCTGATAATGACCAATGGCTAAGCTCGGAAGAACAAACTATAGAAACTTCGTTAAAAGTTCGCATAGAGTCACTACTCAATAAAGGGCATAAATTATTGCTTAGCCCATATTGGCTAAGGGACTTAGAAGAACATCCTCTACAATTTCCTCAAAATCAACAACAAAACAAAAGCCAATTGATCCTACTTGATGCTACCTCAAGCCAGACGGTAATTCAAAGTATTGTTACAGACATTGAAGGGGGCTACTATATAATGGGGCAAGTTGCCGGGAATTTTATTCAAAACCATTCAGAACGAGAAAAAGTAATTGCCATATTTTATCGGGGTTACAGTTACGACAAATACTTTCAATCCTTTCAAAAAGGCTTTAAACAAGTAAACCCCGATCAAAGCAGTTTAGTAAGCCAACGCTATTATGCTGCGGAGATCAATCAATTAATTATATTTTTGGAAAGTATAGATGTAGCCAAAAGTGTAGTAATCTTAGGCATGGCACACCTTTCTAACCAAATATACCGCGTCCTTTCCGCTGATGAACAAAGCCTATTTATGGCAGAAAACTTTAGCAAAAATATGGTAGACTCTACTAGACAAGTTCTGCTAAGCTTAGATACGGATTACGCCCATTTAGTAGAACAAGCCATGCATTTAGCCCCCATATCTAGCACCTCAAGCATCTCAGAAAATGGCCAGGAGTACATTACCAAAGAACCCTATGTTCTCCATCTACCCAACCCAAGATTAGTCAGTGATATAGAACCCATTCAAGAATTAGCCAAGCAAGCAATCCAAAAAGAAAGACGACATAACAACCGCCCAGATATTTATATTGCCAGAATTTGGAATCAAGTTCTCGATTTTTTCTTGAATCTTAATTTCCTAAATTGATGATCGAACTAATGCAACTTGGATAAACTAGAATCTTCATTGAAATTTTTTATACTAAAGATAGGATTATTTATTATAGCAAACAGAATATGGAAATACTTAGCTATTTTTGCTTTTATACTTGGTACAACAGGAGGTATAACGGGAGCTTTTTTGCAAGCTCAAATTGGTATTGATTTTAATAAAGATATCTCCAATGGCACTATAAATTTTACCACTTCTTTCCGCGTTTACCATGATTTTGGCAAAATTGTGCCCGGCGAACAAGTTTCTTTTTTATTCGATCTAAACAGTTTTTTTTGGTTTAATAGAGTGCTCTCGGCTCATTTTCGCCTAGGGTTTGGCTTACCCTTTTTAAACCCATTGGAAAAACTTACCAAGAATGCCATATCTGAAAATGCATTAGTTTTGTATGAAGGTGAGTTTGCCCTGCGCTTTACCTTACTAAAAGCAAATATAATTGCAATGGTTTTTGGGCTTATGATTGACTTTTCTGAAGGCCATAGGAATCAAATTCTTCTGTCAGATGACAATAGTGCTTATATGCAAGCATCTTTAGGTGCCGAATTTGAAATTGCACTTGCCTTGGGCTTAGAGTACATGCTTTATTTTCGCCTAAAAATACCGGTTTCCACTTATAACGCACTCAATGGCAAAAGTTTGGATTGGGGGTTTTACCCACGCCAAGGTTCTGCGGAATTGGCTTTCCTGTTCCACAAAGGGCCTTCCTTTAGTGTAACCAAAGCCACTCGTAAAGTATACTTTGGTCCCTATTATCGTTTTGATGTACTTGTGTTGAATTTATCTTCTCCATCAACAATTATGTCCCATACCATTGGCGTTACATACTACACCAAGCCTCCATTTTAAAATTTTCAGAAACTTGACCTTATGAAAAATCTAAGCACAATAGGTGCACATATGCATACAGATTATCAATATACCTGCTTGCAATGTTCTCGCAAATACCCGGGTATCGAAGCAGAGCTTCTGCGCCTCCATTGTGATGTTTGCGGTGAATCTGCTTTATTAGAAGCTAAATACGCTAAAGTATCGCCCAGCAGTGATTGGCCTTTTGATATGGAAGACCCTAGTTTTTTCCGTTATCGAAATTGGCTACCCGTACATCGTACATTTTCCCAAGCAGCGTTACCTACTGTGCATAAGAGCAAAGCCTTTGTAGCGAAGTTCGGTTTAAGAGATTTAGATTTATTGTTTTCTGGTTATAGTGAGCAATCAGATATTCGTTCGGGAACATTTAAAGAATTTGAGGCTTACGCCGTTTTTGGCTATATCGATGCAATGTGTTCACAAAAGCGCGTATTAGTCGTTGCATCTGCAGGGAATACTGCACGTGCTTTTGCTGAAGTTGCTTTGCGTGAAAATCTTGAAGTAATTTTGGTAGTGCCGGATATTGCACTGGAATCAATAAAACTATCTCTACCCATAAAAGAAGATTCTAAAGTTGCTTTTGTTGTAAGTACACATAAATCAGGGAATGAACCTAATAGCTCTAATATTCCTAGTGAATATGCAGAAGCCATAGCCATTGCGAAAATCCTTTGTCAATCACCACATTTCGTTCCAGAAGGCGGTGTAAAAAATATTGCCCGCCGTGATGGTTTAGGGGTAGGCTACCTTCATGCTCAATGGATTCGCTTTCAGCAAAAGCCAGACTCTATACCCTATCGTTATTATTTTCAAGCAATTGGTAGCGGTACGGGAGCTATCGGTAGTTACAGCATGTATCGCCGTTTACAAACAATAGGTCGTATACCAAAAGAGCACCAACTTTCACTAATGCTGGCTCAAAATTCGCCATTTATTCCCGTTGTAGAACATTGGCAAGCAAGAAGTAAAAACTTTCGTCCTTATGAGTCAGAGGATAGTTTGCAGCGCAATAGTAAAATTTTCGCTTCGGTTTTGGCAAATCGCAACCCACCTTACGCTATAACAGGTGGCTTAGCTGATTTATTGCAAGAATCAAACGGCTGTGTTTTTGCCGTAGAAAATCATGAAATTACAGAAATGCAAGATTTTTTTGCTTGTGAAGAAGGCCTTGAACTAGAGCCTGCGGCGGCGGTAGCTGCTGCTGCTTTGGGCCAAGCAGCTAATCACGAACAACTCGATAAAAGCCAACCTGTATTGTTACACTTAACAGGTGGCGGCCAAAGCCAATGGCAACGTGATTTTCCCCAATCTTATGGGATTGAAAAAGCCTATACCGTTAATTGGACTGAATTGGAAAATTCACCTGAAAAACAAAGTGAATTAATCTGTAAATTGGAAAAACGGTTTGGCTTTCAAAAATAAAAAGATTGACAAAGATACTTTGCTTCATATAATGCCCCAATTATTTTTGATTTCCCGATAGTGTAATTGGTAACACTACAGATTCTGGCTCTGTCGTTGGGGGTTCGAGTCCTCCTCGGGAAGTTTTGGGTCCCTTCGTCTAACGGTTAGGACAGAAGACTCTCATTCTTCAAATAGGGGTTCAATTCCCCTAGGGACTGATTTTTGAACTATGGAGGTTATTGTTAAAAATTATTTAGAGTTAAGATTAAACTGAATATAGTTTCATTGGAAGCTTTTTTAGTTTTGAGTTAGTGTGAAAAGATGTTATTTCTATTTGTTTCTAACCTTTTAGGTTTGAATTCCGAGAATAAGAATTTATAATGATAGTCTGTTTCTTTTAAAATAAGATCAATGAAGCTTCTGATGAGAAAAATTCTATTGAGTATTTGATACCTTATATAGTTCAAGAGCTTTCCGAAGAAGGCTCTTGTATCTTTAAAAAAGGCGATAAAGCAGACAAGATATATTTTATCCAAAGTGGCGAAATTAAGCTAACCGATTTAGATAAAGTGCTTCCCCAAGGGATGGTTTTAGGAAAAGTAGGCATATTTACGCCAGAAAATCAGCGTACGGCTGTTTGTATGGCTAATTGTAATATTTATTCTATACACCGTGATAAAGTTTTGGAGCTTTACTACTAAAATCCTAAGTTTGGCTTTTTTTCTTATTCGTTCACTTTCTAGTTTGATCGCAGAAGAGTCGGACGAATTGATCAATTTGGAAGCAAAAGTTACAAAACAGCGTTCCTAATTTTATGTGAGAGTATTTGATTGATAGTTTTGTAACAGCAATAACTTATATGCTCTTATTTGGTTAAAAAGCTTGGGTCTGGATATTTCTAAAAATCATGTTGGTGTTGGCTACCATTCTCCTATTATATTGGGTGGGGCTCAATTGGGTTTATGTTATGGTATAACCAATGGCCATTTTTTGTCGTGCCCAATGCTCTATCAATTGTTAGATAAAGCTTATTATCTAGGTTTTCATAGTTTCGATTTAGCACAAGCTTATGGTAATGCAGAGCAACGGCTAGCTCTTTGGCAACACAGAAGATGTGCCAATCACGTAAGTTTTGGCACAAAAATCTTGCTGCCTGCTGTAAATAAAACCGATACTGTGAATGCTTTACGCCGTAGTCGCAGACAACTAAAAAATTTAGACTATGTTTTATTGCATTCAAGCGGACTAGAACAATTCCAAACCCTGCGCACACTTTGCCCCAAGCTAAAAACTGGATTATCCTTGTATACTCCTAAAGAATTAGAGCAATACCTGAATCAAACCAATACAACAGGTTTTCAAATATTACAGGTTCCCTATAGCGTTGCCGACCGCCGCTTTGAAAAATATTTTGGTCCGCTTATAAATATGGGTGTAGAATTGCAATTAAGGAGTTTGTATTTGCAAGGCCTTTTATTGGTTGGCGATATTACGCCTTATACAAACAACAATCATCAAATTGCCGGTTTACTTCCTATATTATATTTATTATCGGAGTTAGAACATCAATATGCCATACAAAGGCAAGATATTTTACTATATGCAGGGTTGCGGCACTGCGATAAGTTTAAGTCAGTACGATTAGTAGTTGGCCTTAGCAGTCCTGCTGAAGTTTTACAGTTACATTATAGTTTATTGCGTATTGCCAAATGGGATAATACTCTGTGCCAAAATATTGCTAATCAATTAGATAATTTCCCTAAGCTGGGTCTGCAAATAATATCACCTAAGTATTGGCATTGATTTTTAACCACCTTACAACATAAAACAACACTAACACACAAAAAAAGTGCCCAAACATAAAAAAAGCACAAAAAAAGCTTACAAAAAGCTTATATAGGCCTTGACGCAACACCCCCCCTAGCAAAATAGGGATTTACAGACTAGCCCGTATGGGTTGGCCAATCTTTATCCCTTGTTGGAGGTATTGCTTATGTATAAGCACAAACTACTTTTATTGCCTGTAGCATTGCTACTGGCATTTATGGCCTTGGCCTGCGCACCACCCGATGACGATGATCGATCTTCTGGGCCGTCTAAGCCGACTATCAATAACGCCATCTACGACTTTGCTACGGCTCTGTTAACCGTACAAGGTTCTAACTTAAGTCCTACAACTGCGACCCAAGCGCAAATCCAAACTATCAGGGTAGGAAGCCAAACAAATGGTGTAGACTTCAGTTCCTATACTGCAGATGAGGATGCCACTGGTGTAAATAGTAACGGTCTTGAACAAGGTAAGTACCGTATGAAAAGCGATGGCACAGCGCTTTGGCTGAAACTTACCGAGCAACATAAAGCTGTTCTTGAGGCCAAGGTGGGTAGCGATGGTCTAAAAAAAGGGTTGCTTACTAGCTCTGGTGCTTGGGCGGGTTTAGATACAGCCAAAGACTTAACCGTTAATATACTCGGTAAGCCATCTAAGCAAACCGAAGCCGAACAAGACGAACAAGCCGAAGAGCAGTCGCCTAAGCAACCTGAAGACGAACAAGCTGAAGAAGCTGAAGAAGTCGAAGAGCAGTCGCCTAAGCAAGCTAAAGCCGAACAAGTCGAACAAGCTGAAGAAGAGTCGCCTAAGCAAACTGAAGTCGAACAAGCTGAACAAGACGAACAAGCTGAAGATAAGCAGTCGCATGAACTACCCGAAGCCGAACAAACCGAAGAAGTCGAAGATAAGCAGTCTAAGACCGAAACCGAAGAGCAGTCGCCTAAGCAACCTAAAGCCGAAGAGCAGTCGCCTAAAGCCGCAATTACCGGTACAAGCTACAATGTTGGCACGGCTCTACTAACTTTACAAGGTACTGACTTAGGTAGTGCGACCCAAGCGCAAATCCAAACCATCAAAGTATATGACCTAGTCTTAAGTTCCTATATTGCAGATGCCACAGCCACTGGGCCAGATAGTCGTGGTCTTGCAAAAGGTAAGTACCGCCTGCATAGCGATGGCACAGCGCTTTGGCTGAAACTTACCGATGCCGATAAAGCTACTCTGAATGGCAAGACAGGTATGGATAGCAATGGTCTAAAAGATGGGTTGCTTACTAGCACTGGTACTTGGGCGGGTTTAGATACAGCCAAAGCCTTGGCCGTTAGTGGAAACCCCGCACCCACAATTACCCGTGCAACCTATGATGTTACTATAGGCTTCTTAGTGATTACAGGTGTCAATTTACCGTCAACAGTGTATGGTTGGGACTTTAGCAAATTGACGCTTGTATCCGGTGATGGTAGTAATAGATTCACATTACCCCGGCATAACAGCAAAACCTATGGTTATGGAAGTAGAAACAGAGCCACAGGTTCTAGTGCAAGTGCAACAGGCTTACAGATTACTTTAATTGGTAGTGTAAAAACGGAAGCCGAGAAGATACTGGTTAACGATGGTGATAGTGATGCTAATGGTGCATACAACCTGGAAGCAGCAGCAGGATTTGCAGGTGGTAGCGCAGAAGACACAACCAATCCTATTACCGTTAGCGGGTATACAGCCAGCATCACCAGTGCAACCTACAATGCTAATACAGGCGAGTTATATATTAGAGGTATCAAGTTACCGAGAGCAGTTGCAGACTGGGACTTTAGCAAATTGAGGCTTGTATCCGGTGATGGTAGTAAGAGCTACACATTACCCCGGCACGCAACTGCAGGTGAAAACACAGCCACAGGTTCTCGTGCAGGTACAACCTACTTAAGTATTACTTTAAGCGGTAGTGTAAAAGCGGAAGCCGAGAAGATACTGGTTAAGGAAGGTGTTCGTGATGCTAATGGTGCATACAACCTGGAAGCAGCAGCAGGCTTTGCAGGTGGTAGCGCAGAAGACACAAGCAACCCTATTACCGTTAGCGGGTATGTAGCCAAAATCACCTCCGTAATCTACTTTGCTAGTAGAGGCTTGTTACAGATTGCAGGTGTTAGGTTACCGAGAGCAGTTGCAGACTGGGACTTTAGCAAATTGACGCTTGTATCCGGTGATGGTAGTAAGAAATACACATTACCACGGCACGCAACCGCAGGTGAAAACACAGCCACAGGTTCTAGTGCAAGTGCAACAGGCTTAAATATTACTTTAAGCGGTAGTGTAAAAGCGGAAGTCAATAAGATACTGGTTAAGGCTGGTCTTCGTGATGCTAATGGTGCATACAACCTTAAAGCAGCAGCAGAATTTGTATCTGGTAGTCCAGAAGACCCAACCATTAGTATATACAAGTTATAAGTCGGTAATTAGGGTTTGGTTATTGCGGTAAGCAATGCTTGGTTGGCCTATTGTTCGCTTTTAGAACATAGGCTAAGTAGGCAAGCAAGGTTTGGGCTTTATGCCAAGCTTTGCTTGCCTTTTTGTTTTGGGCTTGGTATAAAGTATTGTTCCGCATTGGTGCAATACATCTTTCCGCCTTGGATCAAGGCCTTGATCCAAGGCGGAAAGCTATATCATAGCAAGGCACTAAAAACCATAAAAATAAGCAAGCCAATGTCAATAAGAATTTACCAAAGGTTGCCTTAAATAAAGTAAAAATTCTAAATTGCCTCGATTGCCCCGATTGCCACCCCGTATGGGGGAAGGGCACTGGCTCACAATTGCTATACCCATTTGCTCCAGCTCGCTGCAAAACCAAGCCAAAACCTGCCAAGCCATGGTTTCTTCCATCACACCGTCAAATGTTGTTTCCAAATCAACAGCTTGATTGGCTTGGCAAAATGCCTGCCATTCAAATTGTGGCTTACAGAGAAACACCCCTGCACACTTACGACAAACGGCCAAAGCCAAAGGCACTAATGCCAAAATAGAACGAAAAGAAATATCCATCACTACAAAATCCGGCATTTGTAAACCAGACTCCGGTAAAGCCCGCAAAAAATCTTGAATTTTACAGTTTTCAAAACTAACAACTCTAGGGTCTCGGCGTAGCTTAAAGTCCAACTGATTTTTGCCACTATCTACAGCATAGATTTTATTGCAACCATGCTGCAATAAACAATCACTAAAGCCACCACTGGAAGCCCCTGCATCGAGCACCAGCCATTCTTGCCCAAGCTCCTGTCCATTTGCTCCAAACTCTGTAGCTAAAAAGCCCTTTGGGCCAAACATTTCAATTGCCTTTTGCAGTTTATAACCGCCACGCGAAACATATCGCTTGTCTTCCGATAAACACAATTCCGTATTTACAGCAACCAACTGTTTCGGGTTGCGCAGTGTTTCCCCAGCCACAGAAACATGGCCACATAGAACCCTGCTATACAATTGCTCCTTAGAAAACTGGGGAAACTTCTGACGCAGTACAGCCAGCAAAGCCTGCTTTTTCATTTATTGCAAACAAGTTGGCATTCTTGCATATCTACTTGCGAAGCATGAAATTCTAGCGTTGTGTGGTTTATATCAAATCTCTGTTGCAAAATATCTTGCAGTTTTTTACGCAGTTTTCCAAGTTCCCACACCGTCAATTCGGGTGCCACGCCAATATGCGCTTCAAGCATCACAGTTGATTCGGAAAGAGACCATAAATGAACATGAAATACCGAATCAACTTCCTGCTCTTGGCATAAAGTCGAACGAATATTCTCAATATTCAGGCCGGTAACATTAAAGTTTAGCAATATTTGGATACTGTATTTTGCCAATTGAAAACTGCTAAAAATAATATAGCCCGCAATCACAAGAGAAATTATTGAGTCAACCCAATAGACATCGAAAAAATATATCATCACACCAGTAAGGCAGACGGCCACCGATGTCAACATATCGCTAAAAAGGTGCAATACAGAAGAACGCATGCTAATACTATTGTGCTCCCCACGCTGTAAAATATATACCGAAAGACCATTAAAAATTATGCTGATGACACTGGCAACAAAAATCGGTAGGCCTTGCACTTCATGGTTGCTCCCGCTAACCCCTGTAGCAAAATCCCGAGCATATTGAATGGAAGAGCTAAACGCTGGACGCAGGGCTAAGAGACCGATAAAAATCAAACTGATGGCATTTATCAAACCAACCACCAACTCAACGCGCTGGTAGCCAAAAGTTTTGCCATTTTCAACGGTTTTATTGAGCAAATAGAGCCCAACCAAACTAAGTATCAAAGCCAAAACATCGCTAAAGTTGTGCAACGCATCGCTAAACAAAGCCATGCTGTTGGCCCAGATAGCCATAATAACTTCAGTAAGAGTAATGCCAAGATTGATAGCAATTGTTACAAGCAACCTCGTTCGCATTTTGTGGCGTTTTTGCTGTGATAATTGGTGAAACGGCACCGAATGGTGATGATGCTGATAATTGTGATGACTCTCCATCATATGTACTTCCTCCTGACTACCTAACAATGTAAGTAAGGAAAACTCAAGTTAAGGCAAAATATCTCCATCTGGCACATTTGTAAATTGAAGCTGCTCTTGTAAGGGGAATAGCCATATTTTGTCTTTTGGTAACTCTTTACTAGTGATAATCCCATTTTGTAAATCTTTATACTGTTCTTCACTAAGGCGAGCAAAGCCCGAGCTGCTATATACTTGCTTATCTTCTGTAATAAATAAAGCTTCAAGTTGTTCGCCATTTGCTTGCCTTTGCGCTACATTTTGTAGACTTTTTTCTACACCATAGATAAATAATACTGTAGATAAAACATCGGCAACCACGCTGCTAGCACTCACCACCGTTACGCTGAACATACCGTTATCTAGCGGATAGCCGTTCTGCGTTGATAGTATATGATGGTAACGCTTACCTTCATGCATATAATATCGCTGGTAAATTCCAGACGTAACAACAGCCTTGGTCTGGGAAATAAACATTCCTACAAGGTAATTATTACCTTCCCCCCGAATACCTACAGACCAGGGTACCCCGTCATCTTTAGTGCCATATAGTAAAATATTGCCACCTAGATCAATAACCCCTGCGGGGGCATTGGCTTTTTGCAGTATTTTGGCAATTTGGTCGGCAACATAGCCTTTTGCGATACTGCCTAAATCCAGCTTCATACCTTTGCGGGCAAAGTGCACCTGCAAAGAATTTTGATCGAGTTTGACATCACGGTAGGAAACCAAGCTCAAAGCCATTTCAATAGCCTCGGAAGATGGCGGGCTGCGTTTGGCGTCTATATTAGCCAGAACATTATTTGCCTCATTACTAAATTGACTTGGCCGTTTCTGCGCTTGCTCTTGTGCCTGCTTTTGCCTAATAAGTTCTAACTCTTTCTCATAGCGTTTTAGTGCCCGCGAACCAGTTACATCCCACAATTGACTCAATGGTCCAATGCTGGGGTCAAATCGGCCTTGGCTCTGCTCTGCATAATCTAGGGCTTGCTCTATGAGCGCAAACGTCTCTGTACTTAGTGTATTTTGCCCCTCCCGATTGAGCTTGCCGATTTCACTATTATCCATATAACTGCTAAGCAGAGCTTCAATGCGCAATGTTTCTTGCTCTATCTCATCAAATAGCATTTTTGTAACATAATCTTGTAAGCTAATGCTACAAACAGTGCCCATGGCAAAAAACTGAACCGAATTATTTT
Organism: Spirochaetia bacterium; assembly: GCA_965225855.1. GTDB lineage: Bacteria > Spirochaetota > Spirochaetia > SP-2023 > SP-2023 > Haliotispira. Next base: position 181,625 of record CBDDCK010000004.1, read on the forward strand.
TTTGGCATGCGAACGACACAAAGCCCAATAGTAAAAGTGGGAAAACCAATAACACTTTGTTTCCCCACCATTGCCATTTAAATTGCCTATTCTGTACCACAGAATTCCCAACTATTTTATAATTTATAGTCCATTGTTTACGAATTAACGCTCTCCGCGCGGACTATATAAATAATCAAAATATGCCATATCCGTGCCCAGAATTTTATCCATACCAGCTAGCGTTTCACCATAAGAATCCATCGCACGCCAAAATCGATAGAATTCAGGGTCTTTGTTGTATGCCTCACGGAAAATAGCTGCAGCTTTACTTTCTGCTTGAGCAACAATCGTTTGCTTTTCTTTTTCCAAACGGCCCAGCCAATAAGCTTTTTGCCCTTCCCCTCGCGAACGCTGCTCGGCAGCCCGTTTTTTGCGTTCAGAAGCCATGCGCTCATATGCCTTAGCAGCAACATTATCAGGATACTGTACTTGGCGAATCAATACATCGACTAGCTCTATACCCAAACTTTTCGGATTGATCTCTTGGCGTGAGAATTGCAAAATTTCTTGCTCTAAAGACAAACGCCCTTCACTGACTTCCAAAATCACGCTGGTATTCGAGCTACTGCTTGATTTACTAGAGTTAAACTGCTCTGTTTCTTTTGCTTCGGTTGCTTCTGCCTCTTCGGTTTCTAAGTCTGCTGCTTGATCTTCTTTGCTGTTTTCAGCATCAGATTCTAATTCTTTAGCAGGGACAATCACTTCAGCGGCAATTTCACTACTCATTTGCTGCGCAGCAACCATATCGACCATTTCATTGTCGGAACGCACAATTTCTACCATCGGATAGCGGCCAATAACAGCACGCACGCGTTTGTCAATAATATCATCAAGTTTGTTAAAAGCATCGGTTATATCGGCTAACTTGGCATAAAAAATCTTGGGGTCGGCAATACGCCAGCGCGCCGTGGTAACCAACAATACCCGCTTATCATCACTGGTTGGCAGCAAATCCGCCTGTCCATCCCAAGACAACAATTTTTTAGGATATTTATGCTCCAAGTCAATAAACGGCAATTTAAATTTTAAGCCAGCATCAATGTAATCTGTGGGCAGCACTCGGCCAAACCTTGTAACGACAGCTTGTTCCCCCTCGTTCACAATAAAAAAAGAATTTGCTACAACAAATACAACAAGCAATAACATAACAGCTATCACTGCGATCTTTTTCATAAATTTATCCATTATAGTACCTCAATTTAATTTTGTGGCCCAGCTACAGCGGCACCCAAGTTTTTCAGTGGCAAGAAATTTTCCAAATCCTTATCAATGATCGTGAGCGTCCCTTCACCATCTTGCAATACTTTTTCCATCGTTTCATAATAATAACGCTGGCGGAAAATTTCTGGATTTTCGCGATACTGGGAATATAAAGCATTAAAACGCGCTACTGCACCTTCTGCTTGTAGGACAATCTGCTCTGCTTGGCCACGAACTTTTGGAATTTCTTTATTGTAGGCTTCTTGGCCTTCATTAATTAAGCGGTCGCGATCTTGCTCGGCAGCATTGACATCTTCAATGGCCTTCTGCACTAAATCATTATAAACCACCTGATTGAGGTTGAGATTTTGCAAAGTTACCCCCAATTGCAAACGCTGATTGAGAATTTCATTGATCTCTAATCGGGCTGGCTCTGCAATCAATTCTCGGCCTTGTTCTTGCACCGCCTCAGCATAATTGTTGCCAACATATCGGTTTATCACAGAAATACAAACATCGCGTATGGTTTTTATACGATTATCCAACATTCCCCGCCGCCGATTCGCTGCTGCAACGGGGTTGTTGTCAACATTGAATAGCCAATTCTTGGGGTTGGTTATGACATATTGAATTGCAAAAGATTGCTCAATAATATTTAAATCACCCGTGAGCATTGTGGACTCATCGCTATAATTTTCTGTGCTAAATTGGCTTTGAACCCCAGCGTTAGTCGTACGGTAACCAAACGCCAAACTTTGGGTTGTTTGCGGCACCCGATACAAGCGGTCAATAAACGGCAGTTTTAAATGCAAACCTGCTCGGCTATTGCTACTAAAACGGCCAAAACGCGTGACAACCCCAACTTCCTTCTCATCAATCATATAAATAGCATTACTAACTAGTACAATCAGTAGTAAAATAATAACAATACTATTGACAATTTTTAAGTTATTGCCACCACTGGAACCGCCGCTATTACTGCCACCTTGAATCTTTGTCAACTGCTTACGCAGCTCTTCTACAATATCAGACACAATGTTCTCCTTAAATTTCTAGCTTAAAATATAAAGAAATCCCATTTATATTTTAATATATTTTAAGCTCTTATTTCTCGAAATCTTTTTCATTTAGAAAATATCTAAAAGGTATAATTCCCTGAAAGCCATATTTTTAAACTCAACACAGCTCTCCATGATTTTTCACCTCTAGTGAATGAGTATCGCTTTCGGTTTCCGCTTCAAAACCCCCCAACATCGATTGGGGAATTTCTTTTTTTACCGATACGCCGTACTCTGAAACAAATTTTTGTGTTAGAGTAATTAAATTGCCCTTACCTGTAGAAAGCTTTTTTAGGGCACTATCATAGCTATCATTTGCCTGCCCTAACTGCTTGCCTACTTTTTCAAAATCCTCCGCAAAACCGCGAACCTTATCATACATTGCGCCGACTTGCCGGATAATTGATTCGGTATTTCGGTTTTGCCTTTCGTATTTCCAAATATTGGCAACAGTTCGCAAGGTAGCTAATAGCGTTGTCGGTGTAACCACAATAATTTTGCGCTCAAATGCATCGGAAAAAAGTTTATCGTCATGTTGAAAAGCTATCATAAAAGCCGGCTCAATCGGAATGAACATCAAGACAAAATCTAATGTATTCAATCCTTTTAAACTTGAGTAATCTTTTGCACTCAAAGTCTTAATATGGTTGCGGATCGAAGCAATATGTTTAGCTAAACAATTCTTTTGCTCTTCCTCTGTTTCAGCAGAAGAATACTGCTCGTATGCATTGAGAGAAACTTTAGAATCAATAATCATATCTTTTTTTTCGGGCAGGCGAACAATCACATCGGGCTTTCGCAAGTGATCGTCTGCGTCTTTAAAGCTGGCTTGTGCCTCATATTCACTGCCTTTTCTAAGCCCCGATTGCTCTAAAACACGCTCTAAAATTAATTCGCCCCAGTTACCTTGTTGTTTTTTGTCGCCTTTGAGGGCATCGGTAAGGTTGATTGCATCTTGGCTCAATTGCTTATTCAAACCCATTAAACTATGGACTTCTTGCTTTAACGAAGCCCGCTCTTTACCTTCATTGACGTAAATATCTTCAATTTTCTTTTTAAACTCTTTTAGCTGCTCATTAAAAGGATTTAGCAATCCATTTAACCTTTCTTTATTTTGTTCGCTAAATTCTTTGCCCTTACTTTCTAAAATTTTATTGGCAAGGTTTTCAAAACGCTCGCGCATTTGTTCCTCTTGTTGCTTGAGGAAAGCCTCTTTATCTTTATTCCTTTTGTCCTGTTCTTCCTGCTCAATCTTCATTTTTTGCACCAGCTCATGGGCTTGGCTCAATTCTTGCTGCTGGCTTTCCAATTTTTCTGTCTGCTCTGTAATTTGTTTTTGGCTCTCATCAATTTTTTGAATATAGTGTTCTTGGTAGGTTTTGTATTTCTCTAATTCGGTCTGTTTTGCGCTAAATTTATTTTGCAAGTTTTTTAATTCGGCTTTTAATTCTCCAATTTGCGCGCTATGCTGTTTTAACATTTCTTGTTCTGCATTGGCTTTAGCCACAAATTCTTGCTGATTTTCTATTTTTTGGCTTTGTTCTTTTAATTCTTGTTCTTTCTGTCGTAAAAGCTCTTTCTGCTGTTGGTAAATTTCCTGCTCTGCATTGGCTTTGGCAAGCCGTTCTTGCTGGTTTTCCAATTTCTGGCTTTGTTCTTTTAACATTTCCACTTTCTCTTTAAAGTTGGCATTCTTATTTCTGTACGACAAATATGTAACTAACCAAGCAATTACTACAACCACTATGACGATCAGCAATACAATTTCTAACGTTGTTTCTAACATGCAAGACCTCTACCACAAAGTGCAGATAAAATAATTGATAATGAAAATACAGTCTACTCTGATGATTGAATTTATACCAGAATTGTTTTATCATTTAACCCAAAAATCTAATAGATTTTTATTGCTTCTTGAAAGCAACAAAAGAAACGAATATTTCCCTTGATGATAAAAATTTACTACAAGAATTTGATAAATTTAAAGATGAAAATGGAAGTTTTACTAAAACATTTGCAAAAGAATTTATTCAAAACCTTTTGAAGTATCGTTTTTGGTTTGATGCAAACATCATCAAAAGACAAACCATAGATGGCAATGAAAGTTGAGAAATTACAAATCTTAAAATATAGAAACAGCAGCCAAAGTTATGTGAATACCTTTGAGGAAAAACAAAAAAATATCTTAATGATTCAATCTATACTTCATGTTTCTTTTCCGACTAAAACAAATAAAAGATAGCTACAGAGAGTTTTTAAAAAGTGTTACTCAAAAGATATTAGTATAGAAAAGCTAGAAAGTATTAGCAGAGGCTTGTTAGCAAAAGTTAATATTGATAAGATTCACTACCATAACCAGCATCCTTTTATGTATCTTTGATGGATTATTTGATTTGGAAAGAAAATCAAAAATATTAAAGTAGATGCAATAAATAGTTTTGCTTTCAAATTTAGAAACTCCATTGAGTATTTTTTCTATAGAGTAGACGAACTCACAGATTGTAAGGAAAAAAGCAAAGAGGAAACATTGCATTCCTTTGGTAATTTGGCTTTGGTTACGAGAGTACAAAACTCTAGCTTTAGCAATCATTCCCATACAGGAAAAGCGAAAAGTTTGCGCGGTAAAGAAAATAGAGAAGGCCTTAAATTTCAATTGATGTTACAAAAAGCAGAAAATTGGGTTCAAACGAGATAGTAAAACATCAAGTCGCAATGTCTGAGTTATTAAAAGCGTTTTTTAAGCTAGAAAGTAAATAACTGAACCGTTCTTATAAAGTAATGGTTGGTAAGCAATGAAAGCAGGCTTATATGAGCTGAATAATCTTGGATTCTTTGGCTACTTGCAGCCAGCTTTGGGCCATTAAGTAATGCCCGGCCGCAGTAGGGTGCACGCCATCATATAGCCAATGGCTAGGCTTAGCTTTTTGGGCAGCTTGAGCAAAAGCCTTTTGGTAGGGGATAAACGCTAGCTCAAACTCGGTCGCTAATTGCAGAACAGCTTGTTGCTTTTCTTGTACCAATGCATTCCAGCCGGAAAAGCCAATATTATATTTTTCTAAATTCGGGTGGCTTAGTGTAAAAGGTTCTCCCAATATAATGGAACAATCGGGCAATTCGCTTTTTGTCCATTCTAGTAGTTCTTTATAAATACGGTAAAATCGGGGCGTATCTACCCCGTTATTACTATCTACAGCCTGCCAAACATCATTGATGCCAATTAATATCGAGAGTATATCGGGCTTTAGATTTAAGCAATCTACGCACCAACGGGCGTACAAATCGACAATTTGATTGCCGCCAATGCCGCGATTGAGAATTTTTATGTTCCTTTCGGTGCTTTGAGCCAAAATTTGTGAAGCCAGCAAAAAAGCATAGCCGGTACCAAATCCTTGCTCTTGATAAGACAGTTTTAGTTCCCTATCGCGAAAGCAATCGGTAATAGAATCGCCTTGAAAAAGAATTGTTTGCATATGGTTGTTCCTATGGTAAATTTGTAAGTGCAATAAAATTTTTGAGCGGAATTTAAGTTAGCCCTTGGAATGCGGCTAAAGCGGCTCCATAAGAAGCTCCGCCGCTATGGAAAGTTTGTACCGGCCGTTGCCAGATTTGTTCGATGCGCCGAATAATTTGTGAGGATTGGGAAGGGCCACCGGTAACGTAAAGAGGGCTGCTACTATGTGAGAAGACTTGCTGGCAAGCTTCGTGTAGTTCTACTAAAGTGCCATCTATAATGGCGGCTAAGTTCTGGTATGGATTGAGCGAATCTTTTAGCGAAGCGTTGATATTTTCTGGTGACTCTCCTTCTTGAGGTGGAAAACTTTCAGTCATTAAATGCAGGTATATCGGAGGGACCTTCCCTAAAGGATATTGTTCTAGGGCTTGGTTTTGCTGCGCCAAGGAAAGGTTTAATTGTTTGCGCGCAAAATCCCAAACTAAGGCGCCATTGGTACGGCAGGCAAATGAAAATGGCTGGCCTAGACCGTCATACATTGCGTTGGCCCATTGGTGAAGTTTTTCGCCCGGACTCATTAGAACAAAACTACTGCCTAAACTAAGTACATCTCCTTGCTGGCAAACTTTGGTTTGTGGGTTATCACCACTGCCGGCCAATATTCTGCAATCAGTGGAAAAGCCGTACTTTGTAAAGTAATGGGCCAGTGTTCCAACGCATTGTAGTGGGGAGGCCAATGGTGGTAGTTTATCCCACAAAGCACAGACCCCACCGGGCAAACCTTCTGCTAAATTGATGATTAATTCATTTGCCCAGACTTTATTTTTGTAGTCCATCAGTGCCGTTCCTGCTCTGTTGCCCCAATCAATTGGGGCAGGCACTATTACCACTAAGTAACACAGCTAGCCATGAGCTTAATAAGTGTATTTGGCAACATTGCTGATAAGAAGTTTCCGCATGACATGCCAGCCAGCGCAGAACCAAGCCGCTAAAACTGGGGGGCGCAGAGGAACCTGTAATTTGTAACACTTTGTTGATTCCCAACGATTGTAGCAAATGCTGCGCCAATTTGGCTGTTTGGCTACACATCCAAATTGGCGCAGCCGGATAAGCATAGCTATTAACAAACAAATCTCTAAGGTATAATTTATCGGATGGTAATGTTTGCAATAAACCACAGTTATATTCAAAATTTTCGTTGAACCAAACTTGTCCATGTTGTTGTGCAGAACAATTAATAGCTGCTATATCTTTTAATGGAGCCTTTGCTTCTTGCATTTTCGCTAAGAGCAAGTCCAGACTTTCCAAAAACATTTGCGGAGCTTGGGCATAAAACCCATCTATATTAAGAGCTCCGGGTAACAGATATTTAGGTAGGCATAGCGTTTGTTGTTCCAGTTGATATTTAGTCGCTAAATCGCAAAACGCTATACTCCAACTGCCACAATATGAAATTTTATCTCCGCATTGTTGCAGAATGGTTGCACTGAAACTTTGTGTGCTTAAATCTAGGCCAAGAGTATACACGGGGTTAATATACTTAGAGAGCGTAAGATAATTATTTGCTTATACTTTCGTTATACAATGAACGGACAAAATGCACAGATTGTCTGAGCATTTCTTCACGGTGGGCATGGTGATTACGAATAATATTACGAAACAAACTTACTGCTGCACCTACTTCTCCTTCTGGATTGATAAAAGGTTCCAGAGAAATGGCCCCAGTATAATTGGCAATGCTTAAAGAATCAAAAATTTCTTTCCAATTCATATTCCCCAATCCTGGAGGCTTGCGATTATTTTCCCCAATATGAAAAAAATGAAGTTGAGCCCCTGCCTGTGTTATTGCTTTGGGTATTGAATCTTCTTCAATATTCATGTGAAAGGTATCCAGATGGATTCCTAAAGCATTGCTTTCTACTTCTTTTAAATACTGTACTGCTTCATTGCATTCGTTGATCAGAAAATTCTCAAAACGGTTGACTACTTCTATATTAAAATTTAGCCCCATGTCTTCAAAGCTCTTTGCCGCCTCTTTCATTGTTGCTACGCTATATTGCCAGCGCCTATTTTTATCTGGATAGCTCTGTAGTTTACCATTCCAGGCCCCGTGGATAATACCACTGCAAGATGAAATATTTGCTTTATGCATGGCTACGGCAGCATTTTTGAGTATTTTCAACCCTTCATTACGAATTTGTGTATCGAGAGACGAAGGGTCGGCAGAAGAAGGTAAGCCCATACTTATAGATAATTCTAAACCACAGCGGGCAGCTTCATCAGAAAGTTTTTGTAATCCTTGACTGGAAAGAGCCAGTAAATAATCATAACCAACTTCAAATAACTCAAAGCCTAATGCTTGTGCTATCTTGAAATAAGGCATAGGGTCCTCATGCCAATTAGAAATAAAGTAGCCAAAATGAATACCTAATTTATTCATGGAATATTCCTCCAAAAAATCTGGCTTCCAGATGATTATTGCCTGGAAGCCAGAACAATCTAAAAGTTGAAGTTTTTATAGTTACTTTTGGTAAAATCGCTAGGAGGCCCCATCACGATGGTTTTTCTGTTTACAGATATTTTCCCGATAGAGGGAATCTCTTGTCCATTACGAACGGAGCGGCCATTGAGAACTTCATTCGCAATGTATACAGTCAATGCTCCCAATTTGCTGGGGTCCCACAGGGTGGCGACATCTAAAGAGCCATCCTCTAAGTAAGGGCCAGAGTCTGTAGGTAATGCGGTTCCTACTACCGCAATAGATAATTGCAATCCTTTCTCCTGTATCGCTTGCGCCGCACCAAGAGGAGCTGGAGTTGAGTAACCAATAATACCTTTTATTTGAGGATATGCTTTTATCAAATCCAAAGATTTCTGGTAGGCTAATTGTTGTTTCTCATCGGTAGGGATTCTATCCGTTACAAGATTGAGATTAGGATATTGCACTTTGGCGTATTTTAATCCTGCATCGATCCAGCTATTCAAATTTGCTGCCGATAAGCCGCCAGTAAGAATGGCATAATCGCCTGTGTCTCCCATATTTTGTACCAATAAATCAAAGATATTTTTGGCATATTCTTCATTATCAATTTGCTGTACGGAGTAATCGACTACAGAAGCATCGGCGGGTGTATCCCAATCCAGCACAGCAATTCCTGCTTTTTTAGCCTTCTTCAATACAGGGGTGAGGGCAGCAGCATCATTAGGCGCAACGGCAATAACATCTACTCCCCGGCTGATCATATCTTCCAAAATACGTACCTGTTCGGAAGCATCCGCGGTTGACGGGCCCGTATAAATAACATTAACTCCCAGTTTTTCCCCCATTTTTTGAGCCCCAACTTCTGAAGCATTAAAGTAAGGTATGCCAATCAATTTAGGCATAACCACAATAGTTGGCCCTTTATTCTGGTTTGAAGAGCCTCTGGCAGTTAATAGAGCTGTACTAAAAGTAGTCGCTAAAATTACCAGTAAGGTATAAATATAAGATTTATAAGTTTTCATTTTGATAACCTCGCTTGAAAAAATAAAAAATAGATTAGAATACAATAAATAAAAAATTGTAGATACTCTGCCTTACTTCATAGTTATCCCTCCCTCATCTATGTTGTGATTTATTAAAAATAATCACAACAAATATCAAGATAAACCCCATTAATGCCACCGTGAGGTATCTGTTTAAACCTAAAATATTTAAACCATTAGACATAATCTGTAGTATTAAAACTGCCCAGAACGTACCGGATATGGTTCCACGGCCACCATGGATATCAATACCGCCTAAAAGGCTTGCTGCAACGGACTGGAGGAGGTAAGAACTCCCATAGCTTGCCTTAATGGAGTTATATCTGGAAGATAAGATAATGCCTGCGACCCCTGCAATTAGAGACGCATATATATATGTATAGAAAATAATTTTATTTACAGAAACTCCTGAAAATTGGGCAACTTTTTGATTACTGCCAATAGAAAGCAATCTTATTCCAAATGAAGTTTTGTTTAATAATATATAAGTGAAGTAAAATATTAATAAATATATTAATAGGACGAGGGGTATGCCCAGTATACTTGCGCTACCTATTGCGACAAATGATTCGGGAAAACCCGATATGGAACCACCCCGAGTGATATTTAAAGAAATGCCTTCAAATAATGTCATAGAGCCTAGAGTGATAAGAATTGAATTTACTTTAAGATAAGATATTAAATAACCATTTATTGTGCCACACATAACCGAAACAAAAAGAACCGTTAGAATGCAAATTATAATCGACACTTCAAAAGAATAAGAGGAAAAGTTACTAAGGATTAAGCCGCCAAATATCATAGGTAAGACAGCAGAAAAAACCAAAGATAAATTAATACCTCCAGTGAAAATAATTAGAGTCATGCTTAAAGATAATAGGCCGAATTCTGGTATTTGATATGCCATAGATTGTAAATTCGCAATTGACAAAAAGCGGTCGGGAGAAATTGTTGCCATTAAAATAAACAAGATAAAAGCCACAAAGAATAGAAATATATTATTGTTAGCGAGAATTGGTATACCGGACAATTTTCGTTGGAGTTGTTTATTTCTTCTGGCTTTGTCCCTCATGTCAGAGTTCTCCTTCATCTACATCTATCTTAGGAGCATGATTTTTCTTTAAATTATCTTGCATTTGATCTGCGGTAACAGAACAAATAATAACGATGCCTAACAATATTTTTTGCCAAAATGTAGGTATGCGGCCTAAAGTAAGCCCATTATTCATAATAGCAATAAATAAAGTGCCGGAAACAATATTGAGAACCCGCCCTTTTCCCCCATGTATGCTAACCCCACCAATGACGGCAGCAGCGATTACTTCTAACTCAAAACCAATGAATGCGTTAGGGTCGGCTTGTCCTACGATGGATGTATGAGTAAAAGCGGCAATGCCCTGCAAAAAACCTTGGCATATATATACAAATAATAAAACCCTTGATGTATTTATACCAAATCTTTTTGCACTAATAATATCGCCCCCCAATGCATAAGCGCTGCGTCCTAATGTGGTATATGTCAACACAATAAAAGCAAGGAATAGTGATACAGTTACCAGTATAAACTGAATGGGCAAACCTCTCGTATTATCAAAAAATCGATATTGTCCAAACGCGATGAAACTCTGAGGAATACCTGTGATCCAGTCTCCATTGCTTACGTACAATAATATGCCAAATAATACGCTAAGCATACCTAATGTAATTACTATAGCAGGAATTTTATAATGGACAATGAAAAATCCGTTTACGAAGCTAAGCCCAACGCCAACCATCAGGTTGACTATTAATAGCAATACTGCATTGTGAGAATAGTTTACCAATAAATAGCCGCCAATCATCGTATTAACAGCTAATGCCGATCCTACAGAAACATCTATCCCACCAGTTAATAATATAAACAACATACCTAAGGAGCTAATCAATAATACAGAGTTGGCTTTTACTATATCCATAATATTTTCGATACTGAAAAATTTGGGGTTTAAAGCACCAACCACAGAGGAAATTATTAATATAAGTATAAAGATAGGCACTTCTCTATGGTTTAATATTTTTAAAGCGATATTTTTCATTTAGAATCCCTGAGATTATGTAAGCCGATAGCTGCATATTTCATAATATTTCTGGGCTTGATTTCATCTTGATAAAGAGTAGCTGATATTCTGCCACGCCTCATGACAATCAATCTATCGCAAACAGAAATAATTTCGTTCATTTCAGAAGAAATAACAATAATGCTAACCCCCTGTTCGCTGAGCCTGCGTAATAAATTGTGCATTTCTACTTTTGCGCCTATATCAATGCCATTTGTTGGCTCATCTACAATCATAATCATGGGATTAATCGCAATCCATTTGCCGATAACCACCTTTTGTTTATTGCCACCAGAAAGCTGATCTGCTAGCATATTTGGTATTCGGGGAATTACATTCAATGAATCTATTTGCTCTGAAACGAGCTCTTTTTCTTGAATAAGATTTCTCCACTGTAGTGTATTGATAGACTTAGAAGTTATAATTAAATTATCATGAATATTTCGAGAAATAAAAAGACCTTCATTTAGTCTATCTTCTGGAATGTAGGATAAACCTACTTTTCGGGCTTTTACCGTGGACAAAATATTGATAGGTACCCCATTAATAGATAAAATACCTGTGTCTGGTTTTTCTATGCCAAAGATGGCCTGCATTAGCTCTGTTCGTCCGGCACCAACCATGCCATAAAACCCTAATATTTCGCCATGATGTAATTCAAAGGAGATATCACCGAAATGCTTTTTCTTAGAGAAATGCTCTATTTTTAATACTGTTTTTTCAGCTTGTTTGTCGCGTTTAGGATGAATAAAATATTCAATATCGCGTCCAACCATCAATTTGATAAGTTGTGATTCTGTTAGCTCTGTTTTATTAAAGGTCCCCATGTAAGACCCATCTCTTAGTATGGTAAATCGATCACATATCCTGAATAATTCATCCAATTTGTGGCTCACAAAGATAATAGAAATGCCTTTATTTTTTATCTTCTGCATTACGCGAAATAAATCTTCAATCTCACTTGCAGAAAGTGAAGAGGTCGGCTCGTCCATAATAAAAATTTTGGTTTCGATTGTTAAGGCTTTTGCAATTGCAACTATTTGCTGTTTACCTATGGCAAGAGATTCTACTAAAGTATTTGGCTCTACATCTAACGATACTTCTGCCAGGGTATTGAGGGCAATTTGTCTTAATTTTTTCCAATTTACCCAAAAGTGATTTTTCTCTAATAATCGCCCCAGGAATAGATTTTCTCCGACACTTAGATTTTTCAGTAAAGATAGGTCTTGGTATATGACCGATATTCCTTTTTTGATAGATATTATTGGAGTTATTTCTTGTATTTGAGTGCCTTCCATAAAAATTTTTGCACCGTCATCTGGTTGTTCTATCCCTGCTAATATTTTTATTAATGTCGATTTACCAGCACCATTTTCACCTATTAGAGCATGTATTTCGCCATAATTTAAAAAGAATGATATATCTTTTAATGCCTTTACACCGGGGTAAGTTTTGCTTATATTTTGGCATTGTAGTAAAATTTTCTCCATGTTGCTTATTCCTTCCATAGCAACTTAGGGTTCAAGACAATACTAAAACGTTCGCTTAGTAAGCGTATTTCCTCTTTAGACATAGAGATTACCTCCGCTCCTGCGTTTTTGACCTTCAAAACAATCTCGGCCGATTTTTCTAAGGTTTCCAGTAAGCCAAAACCAGTCTCTAAGTTTTTGTCGCTGATAAATATCCCATGGTGAGCCCATAGAACTACTTGAAAATCTTTCATCTTTTGCGCAGTAGCCATTCCGATTTCTAATGTGCCGGGGGTTAAATATGGTAATACTCCCACGCCATCAGGAAACATTACCGCGCATTCGGGCATAGTCCACCACAGGTGATTGGAAAATGACTCGTCCGTGGCCGGCAGCACAAAGGACAAAGCAATCATATGAGTCAGATGACAATGCATAATTACGCGCTCTACCCCTTTACTTAGGAGTTTGCGTACTGTGTGGCTCAACAGATGAGCCGCAACTTCGCTAGTTGGTTTACTCTTCCCCCATTGCTGGACATAATTTTTGCCATCTTCAGAAATACGAATGATGGCCAAATTGTTTTCTGGATATGCTGCAATGTGCCGAAAAAATTTACCTGTGCCTTTACATAAAAAATACTCTCCGGCAACTTCACTCGCATCAAAGTTTAGTAGAACTGGTTCGCTTTCCTTAAATTCTCCATTAAATTCGGCTATTTCCGCTTCTGTCATGCGCAGGGTAATATTCCCACCATTCCCTTCATTCCAGCCGCGCTGCCACATAAGTTGGGTGATGTGGCCAAATGTGTCTAATAAAGAATTCATAAACTTTCTTCTTTCTCAGCGATTAGATAATACGGTATGATTATATTGGGCTAATTCTCCCAGCCAGGCTATGCCGCAAGGAGTCTCATTGTGTAAACAGAAGTAATCCCACACCGCGCCAAAATCGAGACTTTTGTATTCTTCTGTTAAAGCCAGTCGCTCGGTCAAATCAAAGCGCTTTTCGGCTTGCTGTAATTGCTGTGTATTTTCCAATAAGCTAATAAGCAACGCTTTTTGTGTATTACGCATACCGATAACCCACGCGGCTAATCGGTTAATACTGGCATCAAAATAATCCAAAGCGATATGGATTTTATCTAGGCAAGCACCGCGAACCAGTTCATGGCATAAGGCTAGTAGCTCATCATTGAGAGTAACGACATGATCGCTGTCCCAACGTACTGGCCGACTCACATGCAACAGCATCTCATCGAGAAATAAAAGCACGGCCGAAAGTTTATCTGCCACTGATTCTGTGGGGTGAAAATGACCTAAATCATAGCAAAGTAGTTTTTTATTTTGCAAAGCATAGGCCAGATAAAATTCATGGCTGCCAACAACACAACTTTCTGAACCGATACCAAATAATTTTCCTTCTATCGCGTCTTTAACATATTGGCAAGGTTCGGCAAATATTTCATCTAATGATTCTTTAAGACGGGCTCTCACCGAAAATCTATCCACCGGTGTATCTTTAAAACCATCGACTGCCCAAATACTATTTATGGAAATATCCTGTAATCCCTGACCCAAATAATTTGCAATACGGCGGGTAGCTCGACAATGTTTAATCCAATAGTCTCGAATCGACTTATCGGGATGGGATAAAGTCAATCCATCTAATGCTTTCTCATGAGCAAATAAAGTCGGGTTTAAATCCAATTTTACTCTTGTTGTTTTGGCCCAAGCCAGCCAGGAAGCAAAATGAACCGGCTCTAATTCAGCTCTATCGATTGCAATCCCTTTAGTATCTGCATATATGGCGTGTAAATTTAAACGATGTTGTCCCGGTATTAGTTTGTAAACAAAATTTAGATCTTGTTGTAATTCCTTGACTGTGGATGCTTTCCCTGGATAAGCTCCAGTTATGGGATTGCCAGCTCCGGCTTTGCTTTTGTATATTTCAAAACCATTTACATCGTCCCCTTGCCAACAATGTAACGAAATACTTATTTGTGCTAATCTAGTTAAGGCTTGGTCTGTGTCGACCCCAAAATAGGCATATTGTTCGCGTGCGTGTTCATAACGTTGCTGAATGGCACTATCTTTTAAGTATTTCATAGCAAGCTCTCACCGTTTTCGGACAGTTTGCGTTTTATATTTTTGTAGCGCTTGTATGTGGAGTCTACATCAAAAGAATTTTGAGGCAGAAAATTCTGCGTTTGAAAGGAGTTTTGGCTTAAAGCTCGAACTTCGGCGAGGCTATGGTAGTTTGTGTTTTGATCTGCAATAAGCTGGGCTAAAATATTGCCAATTGCCGAAGCCTCAATGTGTCCAGTCTCGACTGGTATCATTAAACTGTTTGCACAGAGCTGATTAAGTAAAGCACTCTGACTGCCACCTCCCACAATATGAAGAACTTTGCCTTTTTTACCACTGATATTTTGCAAAGTCTCATAGCAGCTACGATATTCCATAGCTAAGCTGTGGTAAATACTTGACACCAGTGTGGCGAGATTTTCAGGGATTGCCTCGCTTGCATGATGGCAAAGCTGCTGTATTTTGCCAGACATATTCCCGGGTTGCAGGAGCGCAGGGTGCTCTACTGGAAATAAAAAACGATAAGACTGGAGGGGAGCACCTGCTGCTAGTATCAATTCTTCAAGCTGGGCATAACTAGCAGAAGGGGCTAATTCGCGGCGTACTTCCTGTAGAATCCACAGGCCAGCAAGAGATTTTAGAAAGAGAATTTTACCATCGTAACCTAACTCGTTGGCAAAGTTTTGATGATAGGACTCTGGGCTGGTGATGGGAGTTTCTAGTTCACAGCCCATCACGGACCAGGTTCCTGAGCTAAGAAAAAGTTTTGCTTCATCGGGGTTGCTTTCTCTAAAAGGTATTGCCATTACGGCCGAAGCCGTATCATGGCTGGCGACCTGTACCATACGGCAATTTTTTAAGCTACCGGAACATAATTCTGGGAAAAGATTGCCGGCCAATACTGTTGCAGCAGGAACAAATTTTTGAAACATTGTACTAGGGATTTGTAATGTTTTCATTAGCTCGAAATCCCAGTCTTTTTTATTCAGCGAATAAAGCTGAGATGTAGAAGCATTAGTTTTTTCATTGTAAAGATAGCCGCAAAGCCGAAAGGCCAAATAGTCCGGCATCATCAGAAAGTATTTAGCTTTTTGTAAAGTATTTTGTTCTTCGCAGCGAGCTGAAAATAACTGGCAAATGGTGTTGGCTTCCATAAATTGAGAGCCGGTACGCATGTATAATTCTTGCAAATCAATTAGTTTGGCCAGTTTGTTGTATTGGCCGGTAGTGCGCTCATCGCGGTAAGAATAGGGAGGAGCAATTAATTGCTGGTTCGCATCTAATAGCAAATAATCTACTCCCCATGTATCTATACCAATCGAGCTATAATTCTCAGAATGCTCTGCGATATTGCCTAATTGTTCTCGTATCCATGTTACCATTGGCTCTATTTGCCATTCTAAATGGCCAGAACTTCCTCGTATCGCTTGATGTTCCATTCGAGACAATTCTTGCAGCTTTAGGATATTGCCCGAATGAGAGCCTGAAAATAAACGAATGCTAGATGCTCCTACATCTAGTGCCAAGTAAGAATATCCCATAGGATATAGTCTAGCACGATTTTTTGGATTCGTCAAGAAAAAAATTGTAACATAATTTTATATCAAATTTAGTTCAACATCCTGTGTCAAAATCCTCTCTAATCTTGTTTAGACCCAACACAAAATAGCAGAAAAATTTTCACGTCATTTTTATTGGTATTGCTAGTTGCAGTGTTTTTCCATTTTCACTAGGTTAGACTCTCTTGTTTTGATAAAGAGAAAGACAATGAGTATTACCGATTATTTACAGGCAAGGTATTCGACCAAATTATTCAATCTTGATAAGAAGTTGAATGCATAGCAAATACAAGATATAAAAACATTATGCGGCTTAGCCCATCTAGTGTCAATATTTAGCCTTGGCATGTGCTTATTGCTAGTAGTCAGCAGAGCAAAAAATGGTATTGCCGAAGCGCGGCCCCGGGTGTTTATGCATTTAATGAAAAAAATATTGTGGATGCATCCCATGTTTTAATATACTGCGTCACAACAGATATTGATGAACAATATCTGGACAACCTACTTATAAAGGAAATTTCTGAAGGTTTGTTAGCTACGGATACAGCCGGCGAATATGCATTCGATACGCTCTGCTAAAGTAGTTGCGCACCAAGAGAGGGTAAAAGATTTAAATCACTAAATAGATAAGCAGGTATAATGGTAATTGATACTGTACACCTATGGAAGGTTTCGATCAACAGATTCTTGATACAGAATTTGGCTTGAATTAACAAGGCTATCGTAGTTAGTTATTGTATCGCTGGGCTTACCGCAGTAATGACGATACTCATGCGGCTTGGCCTAAATCCCGATTACCAAAACAACAAATTTTTACCGATTGGCTAGAGTCATAATAAATAATGGTACTAACTGAAAGAGCATCCATAATCTGGGTGGCAATGCCTCTACTTTTTATCTCTGATTCTGCCATATAATGTATTCCATCAAATGGGGCTGCTTTGAGTGTATAAAAATAAAAATCACGCCCCTGCTGCTCACCTAGCATCATGGCAAAGTATTCTAGCTGGTTTTTATGTGCAGGGTGATCTTTATCCACCTCACCAGCAGGCGCTTCGCCAACACAACACCAAGAGTGTACCCCTAATTTGCCCCCTCGAGTAAAAATCCTTTCTACTCCCGAGGTAAATAAATCTACCCCTCCTGAAGATACATCACTATTAGAAAGTAATTTCGTTGCAAAGCCATTTTGCCTAAGCAGTCTACCTGTATGCATATTCACAGCATCATTTATTGAACCCGGCACCTCTGTCAGCACGATTGTCTTTACCTTGGGCTGTTCCTCAATAAGTTTTGTTATTTGGTGATAGGTGTGAGTACCTAAAATTCCAGATAAATAAGCTTCATCACCTACAACCTTTATTTGCGTACTGCCCATACCAAGAAGATTTGGAGAGCCCGTAAAAGCAAAACGGGTAGTAGGTTTTCCGTTGTTATCTAGGATTGTACCTTCAACCACTATATCTCCTGATGAATTTTCTGTAAGAACGACTAAACCTTGCTGAAAAGGGCTATCATCGATACCGTCTTGTTCCTCTAGTAAAATATTTCGGTTGAAAAAAGAAACGTCTGTTTGGCTTTCCTCATCTGCATCTTGCTTTTCGGCATCATTTACAATAATAAAAGCAGATTGGCTTTTGCCATCGCGATCATATACAAACGTCAAACCTAGATTTCCGCTCTCTGTAGGCAGTAATTCTATATCTTGTAGTGGATATTCTCTATCACCTATAGTAAATTTTGCTGTTTGGAACGCTGCCATGGTTTCATCGACCAAGCTGTCAATTTCAGAAGCAGGTATAGAATCATCGGTATAATCCCAACATTTATCTTTGTACCAGTATTTTTGTTGTTTTAGGCAAGCTGCTTCGCTTTTTATTTGGGTATTTGCGGAGCTAGAAGAACATGCCAACATTACAGCCAAAAATCCGCTCAAAGATATAGACAGTATAATTTGCTTCATGGTAGACATCCTCTAAAATTTCGACTACTGTATATGGATCAAAAAGCCTAGTCAATATGGTTTGATAATAATGTTGCATTATTTTTAACCGATCGAAAATTATTTACAAGGTTCAAGCAACATTGTCTTTCCCTACGTTTTTAAGCAATACTCTGCAATTTGCAGCCCAATAATAATTCTAAGCTATATTGTAACTTGATTATTATCTTGGATACAACCTCGCTATAATATTGTGTTTGTACGCCAAAGAAAAGCTCATCTTGGCGCACAAAGCTGTCTAACCCTTGTTCGGCCCAGCACAATACATTGATCTCATCTTTAGATAGCCGATGTCCATTTCGAGCGCGAGCACAAAATTCACAAAGAAGTTCGCTGCGCATACTGAAAAATACAGTTTTTCCGAATAAATCAAAATTTTGGTTGCAGTTGTGGCAGTGCCCCAGCCCGGGTTGAAAACCTTCTAACAGCAAAAATTGCCATAAAAAACGCAAACTAGCCAAACGGCAATACGCTGGCGAATCAAAATGCAGAACGCTGCTCAATAAACTGCGCAGTTCGGCAAACAATTGGGCCAAATTGCGCTGACCTAAGCCATGAGAATATAGCAATAATTCCGACCATAAAGCCACATGCTGGTAGACTTGCGCACAATTTGGATTTTTTAAGACTAGACTCGGAGCTTCCAAATGCCAATCGGCAACCTGAATTCGTTTGCCCTGTTTGAGGTTTAATTGCCCAAAAGAAAATGATTGAACTGTTGCTCGCAGCGGGTTTCTTTTACTGACAGAACCATATAAAAATGCGGATAGTAAACCATAATCTGGGCTCAAAAACACAATATGACGGTGTAAATCTTTCCACATTTCGCTGAAAATAATATATGCAGGGAAATATTGATTACATGGTACATGGTAATTTTTCCAGATTGAGGCAGCCATTCTTACGTCTCTGTGGCAATGCGCGTATGCTTTATTTCTTTTTTGCGCAAACGATAAGCCCATGGCCGAAACCGCCGAATAATCGCATATTGCCATGGTTTTGTCGCAACAGCTTCAGCCCAAGGTACCAAAATATGAATAACCCCTTGTGCGGCACTCATAACCTGCCCAGGGGCAAAAGAGACTTGAACCCCCTGTTTCCCCACACTGAGCATACGCAGATGCTCTCTAGTTGGTTTGATTCCCTGCGAATAAAAATTGCCGGCTCCAATATATTCATTGAGCTGGCGCAAACAAGAGTTTGCCAAATTCTCCAGTACTAAGCGAGGCTGTTCTACCACATCAAAAAAATCCACTACACTGCCAAATTTCAGCGCATACATAAGAACTTCTGCCTGCGTGGTACGACTTGCTGCTGTAAGCTTGTTTGAATTTTGCTCAACA
This sequence comes from Spirochaetia bacterium, assembly GCA_965225855.1. Taxonomy (GTDB): domain Bacteria; phylum Spirochaetota; class Spirochaetia; order SP-2023; family SP-2023; genus Haliotispira. The sequence continues at coordinate 201,457 of CBDDCK010000004.1, forward strand.
TCTTTCCAATTGGCAGAATTGGAATGGATGTTCAAACTAGGAGGCAAATTCGAGGAGCTTGATTGGCCTTCCGTTTGCACTTCCCAAGTTTCGTATAACACAAAAGAAATAATATATAAGTCTGGCGAGCGCAGTACATCAAATGTAGCTCGGTAAATAAAAGCAGTCTTTTGATTCAAATAATCCAAAATCTTATCATCAAGCTGCTTGCGAAATGCATTATACTTTGCCAAAATGCGCTCGCGCAGCGAGCCATCGAGGTTGGTATTATCAGTAACTGGATAATGTAATTCGGTAAGCAATAAATCTGTTTTCTTGCGATAGATAACTTGACGAACACCAGCAGCTAAAAATCGTTTTTCTGTTGTACTGCAAGAAACGTAAAAAAATAGTAAAGTCCAAATTATGATGATATTGCGAACCATTATTGTTGACTTTGTGATTGTTTATTTTTTGCTAAAACTTTGTTGAGGCTCTAAATCGCCGCCAAATAAACTACTGGTTTGCAGCCAAGAAAGGCTTTCTTGCTGCCACAGAGCCAAGGCCCTTTGCCATTGGTTGGCTGCCTTCTTGCGACTAAAGGCTAAATACTCGGTTTCTTCTTTGGTTTTTGCTCTGACTTCTTGGCCTTGATTATTTTGCTCTAGCAGCAAAAGCGGTGAAAGGGAAAGCCAAGTCTCTACGGCTAAATCCCCGGCTTTATCTTGGTAATACCGGCACATAATTGCCTCTTGGTTAATATTATTGATTTTATTGCGAATATCTTGCTCGCTAAGTATATGGCTGATTTTGTTATCTAAGGCCCAATAGGTACTAAACAGTATTTGCTGGCCAACCAACTGGAAGGTAATGCTTGCTTGTTCTGAATGCCGAGCAATCCCGTAATTCGCCAGATAATCCACTTGATAATCTGCTTGCTTTAGCAGCTTGCCAACCGCTTTAAGCTGCGAATCCACGCTGTAAAGCTGCTGCAATTCTTCTTCAATTTGGTTTGTTGGCTGGGTTTCTACCAGGTGAAAAAACTTTGCAAGCCAGCCATTATTGAATACAGTAAAAGCAACCATAGCGATAATTAACAAAAATGAAATCCATAGATTTCCATGAGCATTGGGATTGCGCAATTCTAACAAAAAATCTTTATCTTCATTGTATTTCAATGCTACATTTAAACGATTGATTGCATCATCTTGGGCACTGGTAGAAAAAAATAGCCAAGATAATTGGTTGCGGTCTTTAAAATGCTCGGTATTTTCGCAGTAATCAAATTCCCAACCAAATTGAAGCACAGTTGTACGCTGTTTGGGTTTGGCTCGCAACAAAAAATTGAGTTCGGCAGTTCGCCATAAAGCCAAGCGATCGGGCACAACACAACACGGTGTATCCCCTAAAATTTCATTGTATTCTTGGATATTTTCTTTCAAATTGGGGACTTGCAAAGTAACATGGAATCGCTTGGAATGGCGTTCTTGAAATGGCGACATAGGGCATAGATATTACAACAATTAGCCCGTTGCGTCCACTTGTAAACAGCAAAACAAAGGCACAATTATATTAACGTCAGCTCTATTGCCGGTAGGAAGAGATTGCCAAATACAATTTGCGAATGGTAACCATTGCCCCCGGTGCTGTTGAAACCGAATTGTTATCCCATACCACTTCGCAAGAAATTCTGGAAGGATACCAAACAATGGGAAGAGCCAATGGGGAAAATTCTGGCTGCAGAGGATATTGCCAATACTATTCATTCCTCTCATTCCTCGGTAAAAAACTTACCAAGGCTATAATTGGCAAAAGCAGCCTTGATAAAAAACTTACCAAGGCTGCAATTGGCCAATGCAAGCGTTGCAACAACCAAACCCTACTTACTAAGAATTACTAAGACTATTTTTTAGGTCTGCTGTACTACCAGGTACAAATCCTGCTGCTGCTTCAAGGTTGTATAGACTAAAACGATCCTGCATTATAGCTTCGGCTTTCTGTTTTACACTACCGCTTAAAATAATCTTTAAGCCTTTTATAGCTGCTACAGTACCTGTGGCTCTGTTTTCACCTAAAGTTGAGTGCCGTGGTAATGTGTATCTCTTCTTACCATCACTGGATACAATCGTCAATTTGCTAAAGTCCCACTCTGCAATTGTTGTCGGTAAACCGCCACCATAAATAGTTAACTCGCCTGTATTAGCATTGTATGATGCGTTATTGATAAAACCTGCATAACCTCTAACGGTAATCGGGTTATTGCTTGTGTCTGCTATGTTACCACCTGCAAATCCTGCTGCTGCTTCCAGGTTGTATGCACCATTATTATCACGAACACCATCGTTAACCAGTATCTTCTCGGCTTCCGCTTTTACACTACCCGTTAAAAAAATCGCTAAGCTGTGTCTAGCTACACCAGAACCTGTGGCTGTGTTTTCACCTGCAGTTGAGGAGCGCCGGGGTAATGTGAATCTCTTCTTACCATCACCGGATACAATCGTCAATTTGCTAAAGTCCCAGCCTGTAACTGCTGCTGGTAAATTAGTACCTGTAATTCCTAAGTGGCCTGTACTTACATTATAGGTTGCACTGGTAATTGTGGGTTCAGGATTACCACTAACGGTAATAGGGTTGCTTGTGTCTGCTGCGCTACCACCTGCAAATCCTGCTGCTGCTTCCAGGTTGTATGCACCATTATCATCACTATCACCATTCTTAACCAGTATCTTATTGGCTTCCGCTTTTACACTACCGCTTAAAATAATATCTAAGCCTGTTGCACTTGCTTTAAAACCTGAGGCTAGGTTTATACCTGCAGTTGAGTGCCGTGGTAATGTGTAGCTCTTACTACCATCACCGGATACAAGTGTCAATTTGCTAAAGTCCCAGTCTGCAACTGCTGCTGGTAAATTAGTACCTGTAATCACTAACTGGCCTGTATTAACATGGTAGGTTGCACGGGTAATTGTGGGTGGGTTTCCACTAACGGCTAAGGCTTTGGCTGTATCTAAACCCGCCCAAGTACCAGTGCCAACGCTAAGCAACCCATCTTTTAGACCATTGGTATTCATACCTGTCTTGCCATTCAGAGCATCTTTATCGTCATCGGTAAGGTAAAGCCAAAGCGCTGTGCCATCGCCTTTAATACGGTACTTACCTTTTGCAAGACTGCGACTATCTGGCCCAGTGGCTGTGCCATCTGCAGTATAAGAATTTAAGGCTAGGCCATCTACTACGATGGTTTGGATTTGCGCTTCTGTAGGACTTAAGTCAGTACCTTGCAAGGTTAACAGCGCCGTGCCAACATGGTAGGTTGCACGGGTAATTGTGGCTTCAGGCGACTGATCTTCAGCTTGTTCGACTTGTTCGTCTTCTTCAGCTTCTTCAGGTTGCTTAGGCGACTCCTCTTCGGTTTGTTCGGCTTCGGGTAGTTTACGCGACTCCTCTTCAGCTTGTTCGACTTGTTCAGCTTGTTCAGTTTGCTTAGATGGCTGATTGTCATCGGATACTTTAGACTGCTTATTTTCGGGTATATTCCTAACGTCCAAGTCTTTGGCTGTATTTAAACCCGCCCAAGCACCAGAGCTAGTAAGCAAGCCTTTTTTTAGACCATCGCTATCCATACCTGTCTTGCCATTCAGAGCAGCTTTATGTGGATCGGTAAGTCTAAGCCAAAGCGCTGTGCCATCATTTGCAATACGGTACTTACCTTTTTCAAGACCACGACTATCTGGCCCAGTGGCTGGGTCATCTGCAGTATAGGAACTGAAGGCTACACCATTTGTTCGGCTTCCTACCACGATGGTTTGGATTTGGGCTTGGGTCGCAGTTGTAGGGCTTAAGTGAGTACCTTGTACGGTTAACAGAGCCTTGCCAACATCGTAGATGGCGTTATTGATAGTCGGCTTAGACGGCGCAGAAGATCGATCATCGTCATCGGGTGGGGCGCAGGCCAAGGCCATAAAGGCCAGTAGCCAGGCTACAGGCAATAAAAGTAGTTTGAGCTTATACATAAGCAATACCTCCAAAAATGGGTAAAGATTAACCAACCCATAAGGGCTAGTGTGTAAATCCCCATTTTGCTAGGGGGGGTGTTGCGTCAAGGCCTTTATAAGCTTTTTGTAAGTTTTTTTGTGTTTTTGTGTTTTTGTGTTTTTGTGTGTTAGTGTTGTTTTGTGTTGTTTTGTGTTGTTTTGTGTTGTTTTGTGTTGTTTTGTGTTGTTTTGTGTTGTTTTGTGTTGTTTTGTGTTGTAAGGTAGTTAAAAATCCATGCCAATCAAAAGGCTTGAGGGTGTTGGTTTGGTCTTTGGCTGTTTCAGGCTTTGGGGTGGGAAAGTGTAGAATTGAATAAAATACTTGATTACACCTTAATTACACTATGGGGCAATCTCCAAAAGGTGAAATATTAAAAGGTGAAACATTTAATGAAAATGAAAACGGGATATTATTCTTTCAGGGGCGTTCAGAATTTGGCCAACGATTGCCGATGATTGTTGTATAGGTCCTTGATTATGTGCCGATGTAGAAAATTTCATTAAAGACTAGGGTATCAATAGGTGGGAGGTAAATCTATGGATAGATTTAGGTCAATTCTATCAATAGGTGGGAGGTAATTCTATTGATAGATTTGGGTCAATTCTATCAATAGGTGGGAGGTAATTCTATTAATAGATTTGGGTCGATTCTATTAAATAGGTGGGAGGTAATTCTATGGTTAGAGGGGGCTGGCTACTTTAATTAGATAATGATAAGTCGATGCCCCAATTTGTGAATCTGCTTTTTTTATCTGAAGCCCTTTGGCCTTTACCTTGCGGCTCTTCTGGGTATATAGCGAAAGCGCTCCTTAATCAAAAATCTCAATTTTGTAATGTAAAGACTGCTATACAACAATTAGATAAAATTGCTAGTAAAGGAAAATATAAAATTCTACTTTTAAGTTATAATAGTGAAGGTATAATCGAGCAAGAAAATATATTTGTTACACTAGAAAAGTATGGCAAAGTGGAATTAGTTGAGTTTGAACATTTGTGTTTTAAAAGCAATAATAATGGTAACAATAAAACCAAAAAATTTGTTTATGAACAGCTTTATATATTAAAAAAACATCTATGAAAATCTTTGGATTCTGACAGAAGAACGGCCTGAAAAAGAAGTTTTACAAACTATCTTTTACAAAATTTGCAAAGGATTATGGTTTTGCCATTTTTGTTGATACGATTTGTATCTTGCCAATTTTAGAAGACGATAAATTTACTTTTGCCTATGAAATTATGGGTTTCTGCTGTAATAAAGTAAATCAAGTCTATATAAAAACGGTTTCAGGAAATTCCAGTTTTACAGATTTTTTAGTGTTCTTGCAAATTATCAGATTTTAGAGAGGTTTTGGAGGAGTTTTTATGTCTAGTGAGTTATTTATTCCGAGTCTTGAGCAGGCCAACCAAGCAATAGAGCAAGCGGGCAGCCCAGTTTACCTAAGTGATATAGCTACGGTATTAGAGCGTTTAGAACAGCTGCGCCAAAGCTTTCTACAACATACCAAAATTTTTTATGCCATGAAGGCCAATTACAATCCGGATTTGCTCAAAGCCTTATTAAATAATGGCTTAGATGGGGTAGATACGGTCTCGCCTCTGGAGATACAGATGGCTTTGCGCTGTGGTTTTGCTAAGGAACAAATTATTTTTACCGGCAATTATTCCAGCAGGGAAGAGCTGGCCCAAGTATTGAATGCGGGTGTGCTGTGCAATATTGGCTCGCTGATGGAATTGGAATGGCTTGGCCAGCTTCAGCCCGGTGGGTCTGGGTTAGGCGTGGCCATTCGACTCAAGCCTACAGTTGGGGCTGGTGAATTTAAGGGTACGATTACCGGCGGCAAGGATTCTAAATTTGGCATAGCTTTGAGTGATTTGCCAAAAGTGCGCATGATTTTGCAGCGTTATGGTTTGCAATTGCTTGGCTTGCACTGCCATATTGGTTCGGGTTTTTACCAGACGGCTGAATTTGAAACAGCAGTGCGTTCCATTTTGCAAATAGGGCAGGATTTTGCTTCACTGCAATTTATTGACTGCGGTGGCGGCTTTGGGGTGCGCTATCAACTGGGCCAACAGGGTTTACAACTAAGTAAGTTTGCCGAGGCGATTGCTCCGGCATTAGAGGATTTCTATAGCCAGCGGCCGCAGGATAAGGCTTTGGAATTGCGCTTAGAGCCGGGCAAATTTTTGATTGCCGAATCTACAGTGTTGCTGTGCCGTGTTACGGCTGTAAATTATAGTGAATCTTGTATTTATGTGGGTACGGATACGGGTTTTAACCACTTGATCCGCCCAGCTTTTTACGGAGCTTACCACCATGCTATTAACCTTACGGGCGAGGTTGCGGGGCGTGTTCGGCAAACAGTAAAAATCGTGGGCAACATTTGTGAGTCTTCGGACGTTATGGTTGAGGAAGCAAACATTGCCAAACCCCAGAGCGGTGATATTATTGCCTTGCTCACGGCAGGGGCTTACGGTGCTTCCATGCATTCGTTGTATAATTTGCGCCCCGCACCTGCAGAAGCAGTGCTGCAAATTGATGGTTCTCTAGTGGTCAGCCGCAAGCGTAAAGGTTTTGGCCAATTGCTCCGAGCGTTGGATTACCAAACTTTGGTATAATATAGCTTTAGCAACACACGCAAAGAGCTCGCCCTAAATACGGGAAGAGCTCGCTCTAAATACGGGAAGAGCCGAAGGAAAATACGCAAAGAGCTCGCCCTAAATACGGGAATAACTTGGGCGATATACGCAGATAGGTTTAAGCTAAAAGTAAAGGCCTACAAATTGCAATGATTACCTAACCCAAGCTACCCAATAACGAGTATCTCAAGCAATAGCTTAACTAGCCTAATCATTTGACGCTATTGGTCTTTTATCTGTATAATCTACACCATAAAAAGGACGATGCCATGAAATTTATCTTACCATACTATGGTTGGCTATTGCTTATCTGTTTGCCGTTTAATTTATGGGCTATAGATAAATCTATAGTGCCAGAACAGCATAAGATAGCGGTTACCAAGCTCGAGATAGTCAATAATAGCGTGTGCTCTTTGCCAAAAATCAAGAGCGCGTACTTAACGGATATTGTCAATACAGAATTATTAGCCCTAGGTTACCAAGTGCAAGAACGCCATGCGCTGAAAACTTTAATAAAGGAACAAGAATTTTCCCAAAGCTATGTAAGAGAGGAAGATATTCCGGCGTTGGCAAAATTAAATGGGGTAGAGCAAATCTTTTTAGGGTCTTTATCTATTGAAAATAAGACCAAAGAAAGTTGTACAGAGTACCAAATCCGTTTTGGTGGCAAAATACTCGATGTGGCCACGGCTGAATATTTGGTGATTGAAGATGTTTTAGTTGAGAATAGCGATTTTTTTAAGGGCTTAATTGTGGCAATACAAAGTTATTTTGTCAAAATCCGCAAAACATATCCTATTCAGGATACTAAGGAGCTTACGGTAGCTTTAGAGTCTGGCCAATCCAAAATTATTATGGATAATTTAGTGGCCGAGCAGAACAAAATTGCGCTGGCTGAAATACAGCTATCGGATAATTTCGGCAAGCCGAACGATAATATTATGCAATTTCTGCAAACCAATATTAACACGGGTTTAATGGCTACAGGTTATCGGGTAATGGAGCGCAAGGGCATTGTTTCTTTGTTTAGAGAGCAAGAATTTTCGCAAACATATGTTCGAGAAGACGATATAAATTCTTTGGCCAATTTGTTGGGTATAGATAAAGTGTTTCTATTGAGTATATCGGCCTTTGTAAACCTTGCTGGCAAGTATCAATATATTTTTTCTACGGCCAAAATACTCGATGTGGCCAGTGGTAAATATGAAATGGCCGGTTATGTAATTACCGATAACGATGGCCAAGAGGTTGTACCCGATAAAAAGGTAATTGATATATTTTTTCACAATTTAAGTGGGTTTGCTACCGCTAAACAGAATAATCTTAAATTTTATGCCAAGAAACAGGGTGATATAACTGGTAAGAAAGTTGCGGTAGTAGGCGATGATGCTTCCCAACATGATTTTACGATTGACAATGTCGCTAAAGAATTATTGAAAGCGGGTTACCGTACATTTGCGCGCAGTAATCTGGATATTGAGGCCATACAGGAAGAATGGCAAATATCACAAGAGTATGTGGAAGAAGGGCAAATTATATCTCCTTTTAAGCTGGCTGGTTTGGACAATGTTTTTATTGTTTCTTCCAGTGATTTGGCGGGCCAAGGTTGTGGTTCTGTTTTTACCGCTAAATTGCTGGACCAAACTGGAGAAATTGAGTGGATTGGTTCGGTAATTGCGCCGTCTAAAGAGTTAGCGGTAGAAATTTTCTTTGATGATAATTTTACCGCCAAACCAGAATATTCATTGCCGCGCAGTTGTTACGGTAGCGCTGCTCTTTTAAAAGAAATAACTCAAAAGCCCCAAACGCCTAAAAAATTCCCAAGAAAGCCTTTAGCTTTAGATGGGAAGAATTATTTTGGTATTCAAATTGGCGAGCTTGGTGGTACTTTTGGTACAGGCGATTACCAAGATGGTAGCCATTCTATTGCTAAGGCTGCCAAATATTCCAGATGGCTCACTGCCATTGGAATATCTTATGTTCATGGAATAAATGATAAGATAAGTATAGGTTTTCTCTTTGGTGGCCGTATTAATTATGCTGTTGGCGATTCACTAGAATATTCTGGACCGTATTATAAATTTGAGCGTTCTTATTATTCAGCATTCGATGGAGAACGATATTATGAACATAACTTTATAGATAGCAAAGTAAACCTTGGCTTTCACCTAGGGCCGAAGATTGATTTTTATTTTTGGTTTAATGGTGGCGGTGGTTTTAGTATTAGTCCCTATTTTGTGTATAGTCTGATCCACGAATCACTTTCTGGTGCTGTCGAAGAACGAGTAGATTATTCTTCTAAGAAGGTGGGTTCTTTTACACAAGACCCTATCTTGGGTATTGGGGGCGGTCTGCGTTTAGAGTTCTTAGTGGGTTTTGATGACTCATTTTTGTGGGGTGATGACTTTTTGTGGGGATTTTCTTTGGGTATTGAAGTTCTCGGTGGTGCGACTCCCATTAGCTACCAAAGTGATGATGGCAAGATTGATGTCAAAGCCAGGCTCGATAATGTTGGGGTTAGTATTTATTTGGGTCTACTGAACCTTTATTTTAAAACTAATTAAATGCCATTATATATTAGAGGAGATACCACGATGCAAAGCTATCCATACCGCAACATAGCGGGGCTTATTTTTTGTTGGTCTTTGATAGCCTTTGTACTAACAGCCTGTGATCCTATTGAAATATACAGGATCGATTCTAAAGAAACCCCTAGGAATATACCCGAAGCCGCAATTACCAGTGCAACCTACAATGTTGATACAGGCTTGGTTGGTACAGGCTTGTTAGAGATTACAGGTACTAATTTACCAGTAGCAGTTACAGACTGGGACTTTAGCAAATTGACGCTTGTATCCGGTGATGGTAGTAAGAGATTCACATTACCCCGGCACTCAACTTTAGGTAGAAACACAGCCTCAGGTTCTCGTGCAAGTGCAACAAAATTATTTATTGAGTTAAGCGGTAGTGTAAAAGCCAAAGCCGATAAGATACTGGTTAACGATGGTGATAGTGATAATAATGGTGCATACAATCTTGAAGCAGCAGCAGGCTTTGCAGGTGGTAGCGCTGAAGACATAACTAATCCTATTACCGTTAGTGGGTATACAGCCAGCATCACCAGAGCAACCTACGATGCTAATACAGGCAAGTTAACTATTTATGGTAGAGGTTTACCGAAAACAGTTGCAGAATGGGACTTTAGCAAATTGATGCTTGTATCCGGTGATGGTAAGAAGAGATTCACATTACCCAAGCAATCAACTTCAGGTGTAAACACAGCCATAGGTTCTAGGGCAAATGGATACAGATTAACAATTACTTTAAGCGGTAGTGTAAAAGCCAAAGCCAATAAGATACTGGTTAACGATGGTGATAGTGATAATAATGGTGCATACAACCTTGAAGCAGCAGCAGGCTTTGCAGGTGGTAGCGCTGAAGACACAAGCAACCCGATTACCGTTAGTGGCTACGTAAGCCTGCTCGAATCCGTATTATACAGAGCTAGTGGAGGCCAGTTATTGATTTATGGTAGGAGGTTACCGACAGCAGTTGCAGACTGGGACTTTAGCAAATTGACGCTTGTATCCGGTGATGGTAAGAAGAGATTCACATTACCACGGCACTCAACTTTAGGTGCAAACAAAGCCACAGGTTCTGAAGCAAGGGCAACAAAATTAACGATTATTTTAAGCGGTAGTGTAAAAGCGGAAGTCAATAAGATACTGGTTAAGAATGGTGTTCGTGATGATAATGGTGCATACAACCTTGAAGCAGCAACAGGATTTGTATCTGGTAGTCCAGAAGACCCAACCACTAGTATATACAAGTTATAAGTTGGTAAGTAAGGTTTGGTTGTTGCAACGCTTGCATTGGCCAATTGCAGCCTTGGTAAATTTTTTATCAAGGCTGCTTTTATCAATTATAGCCTTGGTATAAAGTATTGTTCCGCATTGGTGCAATACATCTTTCCGCCTTGGATCAAGGCCTTGATCCAAGGCGGAAAGCTATATCATAGCAAGGCTAGAAAAATTTATTAAGGCTACAAACTTTTTTAGTAATAGATTTGAACAAACCCCTTACAATAATTATTACCAGAACGTTGCCATAACAATTAAGAGAGTCTCTTAATGCCTAACAAGAGAATTTCTTAATAAGAGACCTTCTTAATAACTAACAACAATTTTTTGTAACAAGATAAACTTTGGCCAAGCCTTGCTGGACTTTTGGGTGGGTACTATAGCTAGCAAGTCACTACCCGCTTGGTAGTGGGTTGCCCTGTATTGAATATTAGGAAACAACCTAGTAGATAACTATGGAATTACTTGCTTTCTTATCCCAATGTTTATTGTTCTCTTTTCCGTCTATGTAGGTTTGGTCTACTTCAACAGTTCCAGTAAGATTATTTTTGTTTTGATTCAGGAGAATCCTAATTTGCTTAGCCATTCTCCATGCACATTTGTAAGTTACTCCAAGTTTCCTTTTTAGATTGAGAAAAAAGATATATAGCATAAAACCAAAGAGTAAGAGGTGTAGAAGATTTATAAAAGATGGTGTCTGCAAGGGGGGTGTATCGGATAACCACAAAATTGACAGGCATAACATTTTCTATTTTGTACACGGTGAAATTTAGTAATCTTTTCACATTTAGAGCATTTGAATGGTTTTGAGCCATAGCGACCTTTGAAAATCCTATCCAAACAAACATTATCATTGGGATATTTATTTATAAAGTCTTTGATTGTAAATTTGTCTGTTTTCATGATAGAATACCATCATAAATACTACTTGTTTTCAAAGGATATTTACCAACTTTTTAGTAGAATTGCCAAATTTTGTGAAATATTTTAGAATAACTCGTCGCATGCGAAAGGGGGATTTGATACAATAATAAACTCTTATGAAGATTGGTGTGATTGCAGATGATTTTACGGGAGCTACCGACATAGCCAGTTTCATGGTTCAGGGTGGTTTGGCAACCGTGCAGGTGGTTGGTATTCCCAGTGGTGCCGAAGATAAGTGGGCTCAACTGGCTGAAGTTCAGACTGCAGATTGTGTTGTTGTCAGCCTTAAATCACGTTCTTGCCGGGCTCAAGAGGCTGTCAATTTATCTTTGGCAGCGCAGAAATGGTTGGATAAGCTCGGAGCTGAGTACATTTATTTTAAATACTGTTCTACTTTTGACAGTACCGCAGATGGCAATATAGGCCCTGTGTTGGAAGCCCTTTGTCAGGTGATGGGAGAATCTCAAACCGTTTTGTGTCCGGCTTTGCCGGTCAATCAGCGCAACGTTTATAAAGGTTATTTATTTGTTGGTTCTTGCCTGTTACACGAATCTCATATGGCCCATCACCCCTTGAACCCAATGGTATCGTCAAAGCTGGAAAATTTGCTTGAGCCACAATTAAAGCATAAAAATTCTTGTGGTCTGTTGGAATGGGAGACTCTGCAACGGGGCAGTGAGGCAGTGCAAGCACGACTGCAAGAGCTAGAAAAAATGCGCTATGTGATATGCGACTCGATTTGTGATCGAGATTTAGAGCAATTGGCTGCAGTGCTCCTGCCAAGAATGCGTTTGTTTTCTGGTGGTTCTGGATTGGGTTGGGCCTTAGCCCAGCATTTGGTGCGTTCGCAAGCTGTTTCAAAAAATAAGCTTGAACAGAATGTCGTGCCCAGTAGGACAGTTAGCGTTGTGCTTTCGGGTTCTTGTTCGAAGGCTACATTGGAACAAATTGATGAATATAAAAAACTGGCACCGGCTTTTTTTGTCGATGTTCTCACCTGCGCTAAAAATGTTCAAAGTTATGTAGCTAAAGTGATTGACTGGTTTAATAGACAATCAATGAGTCCGTATGCGCCTATGTTATATGCTTCTGCAGAATCAACCAAGGTTCAAGAGATACAAAGTATAATTGGTAAACAAAAAGCTTCTAAAGTGGTAGAAGATTTTTTTGCTGCGCTGGCAATCAATTTGAAGCAGATGAACGTACAAAATTTTATCATTGCTGGTGGCGAAATATCAGGAGCTGTAGTGCAAGCATTGCAAATTCGGTATTTTGCTATTGGACATACAATTGCGCCTGGGGTACCTTGGTTAAAATCCTTAGATAGTGGGGCTTTTTTAGCCTTAAAATCCGGCAACTTTGGAGATAAAGATTTTTTCAGAGTAGCACAGGAAACGATGAAGGAGATTTGTGTGTGAAAAAAGAAGCTGAAGCACTCGTACAATTAGGTAAATACTTGTTTGACAGGAATTATGCTAATGGTAGTGCGGGAAATATTTCGGTGCTACTAGAAGATGGAAAAAAATTATTGGCTAGCCCCTCGGGTTCTAATTTAGGCGCAATGTCTTCTACAGATCTCTCGTTATGTTCTTTACATGGAGAGCTCCTTGCTGGCCCGAAGGCAACCAAGGAATTGAACATTCATCTAACAATTTATCAAAACAGCCTTAATTCTCGTGTTATTATTCATTTACATTCATGTTATTTAACAGCCTTATCCTGCCTGCAGGGCCTTAATCCCAAAAATGTTATTCGTCCCGTAACTCCATATATTGTGATGCGCGTAGGTGAAGTGCCTTTAATACCTTACAATAATCCAGGCTCTATAAAGATTGCGCAAGATATTACTCCATTAGTTCAGCAGCATTCTGCATTTTTGTTGGCAAATCATGGCGTTGTAGTTGTAGGAGATTCTATTGAGCAAGCTTGTCATAATTTTGAAGAACTAGAAGAAGCGGCTCGCTTATATTTTTTACTTTGCGATAGCAGGGTAAATTACTTAGACGCAGAACAAATTGCAGAGTTAAAACGGATAAAGCCATAAAAGGATAATAGGTTTAGTATGATCAAATTAGCTGCAAATTTAAGTATGTTGTTTACGGAAGTCGATTTTCTTGAGCGCTTTCGGCAAGCAAAAGAAAACAACTTTGATTTTATAGAGTTTTTATTTCCTTACGACCACAAGCCAGAAATAATTGCCAACATAATTAGTGATTCTGGGCTAAGTATTGAGCTGTTTAATCTGCCTCCTGGCGATTGGAATAAAGGAGAGCGAGGGTTGGCAGCTTTGCCGCAGCATCGGACCCAGTTCTTGAAGTCGGTAGATATAGCTCTGGAATATGCCAACAAGCTGGGAGTTAAAAAACTGCACTGTATGGCCGGCTTAGGAGATTTTGAAAATGCCGAATTGCATAAAACATACGTGGAGAATTTGGCTTATGCTGCCAATACCTTGCAACAACATAACATTGTTCTGTTGATTGAGCCTTTGAATACTTTAAATATGCCGGGCTACTTTCTCAATAGCTTTGATAAAGCGGCTACTATTATAGATGAAATACCAAATGTTTTTTTGCAGTTTGACATTTTCCATTGCCAAAAAATTCATGGAAATATTTCATATTACCTAGAAAAATATAAAAATATATCGAAACATTATCAAATTGCCGGTGTTCCACAGCGTTTTGAGCCAGCTATTGGAGAATTAAACTATAATTACATTTTACATAAAATTGATACAATGGGCTATGATGGCGCAATTGGCTGCGAATATAACCCTCAGTATGACACAATTTCTGGGTTGTCGTGGCGTAGATCTATTCAATAGAAGTCTATTTTTCAGGAGGATGATAATGAAGTATGGGGTCGTTGGGCTTGGTTCTATGGGCCTCGGTATGGCTAAATCAATGCTAAGGGCAAAACTAGATGTAGTTGGTGTAGATCTAAGTCCTGATAAGATTTCAGCTTTTCAAGAGGCAGGAGGTGAAGTTTCTCAGAATTTGCTTGGTGTCTGTTCTAATTTGGATGTTATCTTCATCGTGGTAGTGAGTGCACAGCAGGTAGATTCTGTGGTAAAGAGTATAGTCTCCTCATTAAAGAAGGAGGCTCTGCTTGTTTGTTGCAGTACAGTCTCACCAAAATTTATTCGAGAATTGAAAAATTCTTTAACAGAACAACAACGAAATCTGTGCTTATTAGATGCTCCTATTAGCGGCGGAGCAATAAAAGCAAATGCTGGTGAAATTACAGTCATGGCGTCCGGGCCGCAAGAGGGATTTGAAAAAGCCGCTAAAGCATTCCACGCAATTGCTTTTCGTGTATACAATTTAGGTGAAGAGATTGGTATAGGAAGCACTACGAAAATAGTGCACCAATTGTTAGCCGGCGTGCATGTGGCCGTTGCTTCTGAAGCTATGGCAATGGGTGTTCAATTAGGTTTGGATCCCCGGAAATTTTATGATGTTGTGACTCATGCCGCGGGGAATTCATTTATGTTTGAAAATCGGGTTCCTCATATCTTGGAAAGGGATTATCGCCCTAAAAGTTCTGTAAATATTTTTATCAAGGACTTGGGCATAGTTGCAGACTGTGCCGATCTCAACGGCTGTTCCGTGCCGATAGCCAAACAAGCCCTTGCTGCTTTTAAAGAAGCAGCCAAGCAAGGGCTTGGTGAAGAAGATGATGCGGCTTTATTCAAAATGTATGAAGGAGGTTATTATAAGCAGCAGATGAATATTTACAGTAAACCTTAAAAGTAATAACCCACTTGTAGCTCAGCTTCAGGGTAAGGTTGGGCGATAGTTTGTTATTTTAGTATAGTTATTTTTTATTTATCTTTGTCATATTTTTGTCGATGGATGATAAGGATAAAAATTCATAAGGAGTTTAATATGAAAAACTTTTTCTTTTTGACAGTTGCCATTTTAATTATTAGCTGTAGTAGAAAGCCAGACAGTAATTCCCAATCAGGCACAGGCGATAACAAGAAAACCAGTGCTAATGAAGCTATAGCCGATTCAAGCCAGGAAATGCCTGATTTATATCTTTCAGAATGCTTTATACCGGCACCTGATAGTAAAAATATTACATATGAGGCAAAGGAAGGGCCTTATAAGATCGCATTTGTCAACGGTTATGCTGGTAATGATTGGCGCATTCAGGCTATTCAGTCGGCTAAGGCATGGGCAAAAAGACCTGAAAATGCAAAGAATTTAGAAGAATTTGTAGTTGTCTCTGTGGGTGATGATAGTGCAGCACAAATTGCGGCCATCGAGAATTATATTAATGCAGGATTTGATGCGATTACTTTTATTGCGGTAAATCCCAGCGCATTTAAAGGCGTTATTAGAAAAGCCAAAAATTCAGGAACTGTCTTAGTACCTTTTGATAATGTTTTAGATACTGATGAAGTAGTTCAAGTAAATGAAAGTCAACTGGCTTTGGGATCCTTAAAAGCCAGAGCTGTTATGGATCAGCTTAGAGATGGTAAAGACAAAAAGATACTCATGGTTAATGGTTTGCCAGGTAATGCCACAGATAGGGATCGGCGTTTGGGTATGCTTTCTATCTTAGAGCAATATGAAGAGTTAGAGATTATCGAAGTGGTGGGTAATTGGGATACTGGCACGAGCCAGAAAGTTGTGGCAGATGCTTTATCTATCCATGGTAAGTTTGACGGAGTTGTTTCTCAGCACGGCTCAGCCGGTACTATTAATGCCCTATTAGATGCTAATCATCCTATCGTACCTATGGGTGTGGACGGTGAAAATGGAGTTCGTATGTTAATGGCGAAACACAAAATCCCGGGGATATCAGCAAGTCAAGCACCGGCTATGTCAGCTGTCGCCTTAGAAGCAGCGGTAGCTTTATTAAAGGGTAAAACTTTGCCGCAAACTATTTTCTTACCAATTCCGCATGTAAAATCTGAAGATTTAGAAGACGGTGTTAACTATTTCTCGGAGCTGCCAAAATCCTTCAATACGGGAACGGGTTATGCAGATTGCTTTAAGGTTTTTACGCCTGAAGAATTATTGTCTCAACCTGTCAGTTAAAAAATACTATTGAGGAAGGATTCTCTAACTTAGAGTTTATGTATCTCTCTAATTGTAGCATTTTATCTCCAATAGTATTTTTCTTAGTAAATTTTTATTGGAGATAAAAATGTTCTATTTTAATAGTAGCCTGAATTATTTAATCTATATAAAAAAATTCATTGTGGGATTTTTAGGCGGTTTTACCATAATGGTAATGCCTCCTCTTTTTGCACATCCCGAAGAATCCTCAAAGGACTTTGTATACGATCATTTACCTCAGCAATCTTATAATTTGTCTAGGAGTATCAATAGCTTTGATGTAAATTTTTATAATGATAATGTGGTTGAACTAGCGAAAGAATTTATATCACTCACACCATCTTCTCAATTGACCGATTTGATAAAACCCTTTAGTAGTTCAGAACGTACAAAAGGTAGAGATACGGACAGTACTCCTTCTTTTTGTGCAGCACTCTCTTGGTGTATAGGTTGGGGAATCCCACAGCATAGTATGAGCAACGCACAAAAAACGGCTATGCACAAGATGCTGTCTATTGCTCTTTCTTCTGGGGGTTATCAGACCTTTCTTGCCATTCTAAACCGACAACGGATTATTGGAGAGATGGAAGATAGAGGAACTAATATAGTTATCAAGGAAGCTACCGAAGAATATCCCACCGATAAACGCCCTTCTATCTTTGATTTTTCATCTCTATCACCTTTTCCTTTGGACAAATGGTACCCTGAAGTAGGTGGTTTTATAAAGCCCGAATTTCCTGGGGATTTAAAGATCAATTGGGTTTGGAACCCACCGGGTTTAGAACAGCGCTACAAAGATTTTGGCAACTACTCGATACTTTTTCTTGGCAATCCCGGAGATGACAAATGGGCTATTCGGTTTGAAGGTCATCACGTATCACTTAATTTAACTTTTATAAAAGGCAACAACAATGGATATAAAGTTTACGCAACACCACTTTTTATTGGTTCGTTTCCAATGATTATTCCCGAGAATGTGTCGCTGACAGCCCAAACTCCTCAAATTATGGAGCAGTGGAAATGGAGTGAAGGACAAGTGATGATGTTCAGCTCTACATATTACATCAGAAAGTTTTGGAATTCATTAACTCAAATAACCAAAGATAAAGCCTTTAACCCTCCAGATAAGTTTGTACAAGGTGGGCCTTTAATAATGGATACTCCGCCACCATTCCTTATTTCTACACTCGATACCCAAGTAGATATCAGAAAGATTTTAAATTATAATGTTGTTTCTACTTATTCATCTGCTTTACCTCCGAAAGCTATTTGGTATCTGAAACAAGCTTTTTTTACTATACACAAACTATGAACCCTGTTATAGGCAATCAATATATGGATGATATTAGTGAAAAATTAAGTAGAGGGACTTATATTCAAATTGCTTGGGCAGGAGACAAAAATCTAAATGATCTTACAAAGCATCATTACAGCTATTTACAAATTAATAGTATTGTCCTAGAATATTTACAAAGCAATCAATTTTCAGTACAACATGATCCTAGTGTAACGGGTAACCATGTCCATAGCATGCTTCGCGATATATCTTTTGATTGGACAAACCCCATGCAAACACATCATCTATACTCTCATATAAGATGATCATGTGCTTTAGAAATAAAGGATAGTCAATGACTAACGTTTCTCCTATCGTAAAATTTAGAAATATTTCTAAATTTTACGGGTATACTAAAGCTTTAAGTAATGTAAATTTTGAATGTTTTAAGGGAGAAGTAAGAGCTATTTTAGGAGAGAATGGCGCTGGTAAGTCCACCTTGATGAAAATAATCTCTGGGGTCATCGCTCCGGATGAAGGAAGGGTGCTTGTTGATAACCAATCTGTAGCGTTTAAAAGTCCAAGAGATGCCATGGCTTTGGGCTTAGTTTGTATGTTTCAAGAATTATCATTAATCCCCGATTTAACAGTGCGAGAAAATATATTGTTAGGCACTTCTTATAATCGTATAGGGTTTCTATCTTCATCAATACTGCAAAAGGCAAGAGATATATTAGATGCAATTGGTGGGAAAGATATCAATTTTAAAACACCTGTGAATAGACTATTTTTATCGCAAATGCAACAAGTAGAAATTACTAAAGCCTTGTGTAAAAATCCTCGTTTACTTATTTTAGATGAAGCGACCTCTGCACTTAGTGTATCTATTGTCCAGAAAGTGTTTGATTTAATTAGAATCCAAAAAAAGCAAGGTGTTAGCATTCTTTTTATCTCTCATCGATTCCACGAAATTGAGCAACTGGCCGATACTATATCTGTGTTTCGCGATGGTCAGCATATTGAAACTTTTAATAACAATACCTACATCTATGGGGATATTGTTAATAAAATGATTGGAGAACGACTCGATGATTTATTTCCCCCTAAGTGTGAGCCTACTACCAATGATAAATCAGAAATTATTTTGTCTGTTGATAACCTTTGTTGGCAACAAACTCTTAAGAGTATCTCTTTTGAAGTAAAAAAAGGCCAAATCATAGGATTGGGAGGACTACAAGGTCAAGGTCAAACCCTGTTAATTAATAGCCTGTTTGGTATTCTCAAATCAGTCAATGGCACAATAACCATTAACGAGCAAAAGGTGATGTTTAATTCCCCCAAAGAAGCTAAATTATCAGAGAAAACCCGGTTAGCCTTAGTCCCAGAAGATAGGAAAAGTGAAAGTCTTATCCCCAGCCTATCAATTATGGATAATATGCAATTAGCGTTATTGGGTATTGCTAAACTTCGTCAATCGGTTAGTATCTTTTATTATGAACAATTTATTAAACGCTTAGAGTTAATTTATAGCTCACTCGAGCAACCTCTGAGCGATCTTTCTGGTGGCAATCAACAAAAAGTGGCTTTAATAAAATGGTTGGCTATTGCTCCTAAATGCCTATTATTAGCCGACCCCACTCGCGGTATAGATGTCAAGACCAAAGCACAAATATACCGCTTGATTAGAGATTTAGCCAACGATGGTATGGCTATCATATTGTTAAGTACCGATTATGAAGAACTTATTCATTTATGCGATGAAGTGCATATTTTTTATGGTGGTGCGATTAGAAAAACCCTAATAGGTGAGGAAATTTCTGCTAAAAACATTATTTCTAATTCTTTAAGAATAGGAGATTAGATTAATGTTGCACTATTTTGAAAATAATAAAAGAGAAAGTTTTGCTTTATTGTTTTTAGTTGTAGCTTTAATGGGGTATTTGAGCATTCACCCTGGAGGATTATCTACTAATGTTCTAACCACCTGGAGTAATCAGTCCCTTATCTTAGGATTGGTAGCTATTGCTCAATTTTTTGCAGTTTTGGTACGGGGATTAGATTTGTCGGTCGGTGCAATTATGGCATTAACTAATTGTGCGGCTTCTTATTGGGTTATAGGCAATAAATTTGATATAGCTTATGGCTCTGTTATGGTTATAGTGATAGGCATACTATGTGGATTATTTAATGGCTTCATCATTGTTTATGGCCGTATTCAGCCTATTATCGTTACCCTTGCCACAGCAGCGATCTTTGTAGGTACCGCTCTTTTGGTACGGCCTATTCCCGGTGGTGAAATTGACTTAAATTTAGCTGATGCCATGACATTTGATCTGTGGGGTGTGCCGGTTTCTATCATTATCACGCTATTGATTATTATTGGGTTTTGGATACCTCTAAGGCGTACTGGACTTGGATTAGCTCTTTATGCCACTGGCTCTTCAGAAAAATCAGCTTTTCAATCAGGTATTCCTGTTGATAAGATACGCATTGTAGCATTTGGTTTAAGTGGACTGTTCGCAGGATTTGCTGGAAGTTATCTCGGCTTTGTTACCACAACAGGAGATGCTGGTATTGCTGACAATTATACCCTTAAATCTATTGCAGCTGTGGTCATCGGTGGGGTAGCTTTAAGAGGGGGCAGTGGTACTCTCACCGGGGCTTTAATAGGCGCTTCTATTTTGCAGACTATAAATGCTTTGATGTTTTTTTCTAGAATGCCCCCATTAGCTCAACCTTTTATCGAAGGGTTGGTTTTGGCTACCGCCATCGCTATCGGTAGTATTGACTTATTAAAAGTTCACAACCGTTTGGAGATATTTAAATAATGAATAAAACTCATTTATTACGCCAAGTATTAAAACACAAAGTAACTTTGACCCCCTTTTTAGGATCAATAATTATCATACTGCTTGGCGCGATTATATTTCCTCAATTTCTAAACACAGCCTATCTGTTACAGCAGCTACGAATCTCTTCTTTTTTAGGGGTTATTGCAATAGGCGCTATCTTAGTGATTTTTTTAGGACATATTGATTTATCCGTGCCTTGGGTATTTACAGGAGCAGCTATCATTTCAACAACTCTCAACGGAACTAATATCCCCGTATTACAGTTCTTGGCCTTACCTTTGGCCTTATTGTTTGGAGCATTTATAGGTTCTATTAACGGCATAGGCGTAGCAATCTTGAGAATCCCTTCTATGGTGTGGACATTAGCTATTAACTCTATGCTCTTTGGGATAGCTGTTTTAAATACTGGTGGACATAATCCACAAGGTCAATCTTCAGAGCTGATGAAGTATCTTGCCAAAAGCTTTTTCTTAGGTATTCCGACGGCTTTTTGGGTATGGATAGGATTATCTACTATGCTATTTGTGATTATCAAAAAAACACCTTTTGGCAATTATCTTAGTGCCATTGGTTATTGTGAAAAAGCTACTTTTTTATCTGGTGTAAAGACAACAAAAATAGTTTTTATTGTCTTTACCCTTGCGGGGGTTTTTTCGGCTTTGGGGGGCATTTTATTAGCTGGCTATGCCGATCAAGCATATCAGTCTATGGGTGATCCTTATCTAATGCCCGTAATTGCTGCTGTAGTTATTGGAGGCACTTCAATTCTAGGTGGTAAAGGTTCTTTTATCGGCATGATTGGAGGGGTAATTTTTATCACTCTACTCACCTCTATTCTGTCGGTTATACAAATTAGTGAGGCGTGGCGATTAATTATTTTCGGTACGATTATTATCGTAATGTTACTTGCCCAAAGAGAAAAACAAAAATTATTGTAGGAGATTTAGAATGTCTGTTCGCTATGAAATTATTGACTCAGAATTTGAACAGTTGTTAGATACCTCTTGTTTTCCTCAAGTGATATCCCAAAATCATAAATGGACTGAAGGTCCTGTTTGGTTAGATAATGCCCTATATTTTAATGATATTCCCAATAAAAAAATGTTCAAATGGTCGCAAAATTTAGGGGCGCAACAGGTGATTGGAGATACTGATTTTGCCAATGGCAATACCACCGATTTGCAAGGCAATATGATTTCTTGTGAACATGGTAAAAGAAGGGTAATTCGTCGCTTAAAGATCGAAGATGAAAATGCCATTGAAATAGTTGCCGATAGCTTTAAGGGTAAACGGTTAAATTCGCCCAATGATGTCATCGTCAAATCCGATGGCACGGTTTGGTTTAGCGATCCTCCTTACGGGATAAATTCTGACGTAGAAGGCTATCTTGCCAAGAGTGAAATAGGAGGGTGCTTTGTCTTTAGAGTAGATATTGATGGTACGATTAGCGCAGTAGCTACCGATTTTGAAAAACCTAATGGCTTGGCTTTTTCACCCAATGAAAAACAGCTATATATCGCTGATTCTGGCGCTATTAAAGGGGCGAGCTTTCCAGAAATTGATTATAAATTGCCTCACCACATTAAAGTTTTTAATGTAGATGAATTAAATAACTTGAGTGAACCTAGGCTATTGGTTGAAATTTATCCGGGTGTTCCCGATGGTCTTAGAGTAGATACAGAAGGATATATTTGGAGTTCTGCTTTAGATGGTATCCATTGTTTGCAACCCAATGGCAATATTATCGGTAAGATACGATTGCCCGAACAAACTTCCAATTGTTGTTTTGGGGGTCGAGATGGTAATGATCTATTCATCACTTCATCTACTCGAGTTTACCGTGTAAAAACTAATCGCAAAGGGGCAGAGAGTTTGTTCCGTAAATTTTAACTCCATACTGAGGTTCAAAGTTTTCACACAGCTTAAATGCCATTAATTTTTTAAAGAGATACCACGATGCAAAGCTATATATACCGCAGCATAGCGGGGCTTATTTTTTGTTGGTCTTTGATAGCCCTTGTGCTAACAGCCTGTGGTCCTGTTGAAAATATATAGGATCGATTCTAAAGAAACGCCTAAGACACCCGAAACACCATAAAACGCCTAAAGAAATTGTTTGCAAGGGCATTCGTATAACTATTACCGCAAAGCCCCAAAGTAAGGGCGAGCTGAAACTGTTAATAAAAGCAGCCATTGATAAAGACGGGCCTACCGCCAACCTCAACTATATAGACACCTCTGCCATTACCGATATGTCCGAGCTATTCAAAGACAACATCAGATTCAATGGCGATATTTCCTGCTGGAATACCTCCCGCGTTACCGATATGTCTTAATGTCTTACATGTTTAGTGCTGCCCATGCGTTTAACCAAGACCTAAGCCGTTGGGAGACCCGTTTAGTTACTTCATGTTCTGGTATTTTCAGGCATGCTAAGCAGCCATCATTGAGTAGGGCAAAGCAGCCTAGCTTTAGTAAGTGTAGCCCCTAGGTTAAGTTATAGCTTTAGGGAATAGATTGTAAAGGGGTCTATTATGAACTTTTATATCACTGTTGAGAAAGATGGCGATGGTTATTTGGCAAAGGTAGAACAGCAGCAGCACTTGTTTGCCTTTGCCTATTCTGAAAGAGAAGCCGTATTAGAGTTAAAAAATGTGGTTGAAATGCTATTGGATTATCATCTTGAGCAAATAAATAATGAAAGAATCATAAGAAATCAGCTTGTTTCTGCTGTAACAAAATAAAGCCCAATCCCATATAGCTTTAGCAACACACGCAAAGAGCTTGAGGAAAATACGGGAAGAGCTCGCTCTAAATACGGGAAGAGCTTGAGGAAAATACGGGAAGAGCTCGCCCTAAATACGGGAATAACTTGGGCGATATACGCAGATAGGTTTAAGCTAAAAGTAAAGACCTATAAACCGCCTTGCTTTCACAAGTTGGCAATAAATATTACAATTAGGGCACTCCAAATAAAAGAAGGCCAACATGAATAACGATCCAGAAACTTTCAAACGCAAGGCCTTAGAGCTGCATGAACGCTGTGGCGGCAAAATTGCCACGGCTATTAAAGTCCCCGTTCGCAATTTAGATGATTTAGCCTTGGCTTATTCGCCCGGCGTGGCCGAGCCTTGCCGTAAAATTTCCCACAATCTGGCTGATGTTTTCCGCTACACCAACAAAGCCAATACGGTGGCTGTTGTATCGGACGGCAGTGCTGTGCTGGGGCTGGGCCGTATTGGAGCGCATGCTGGGCTGCCCGTAATGGAAGGCAAAGCATTACTTTTTAAACATTTTGCCGGCATAGATGCCGTGCCTATCTGCCTGAATGTTGATTCTCCCCAGCAATTGGTGGATATTTGTTGCGCACTAGAGCCCAACTTTGGCGGCATCAATTTAGAAGATATTGCTTCACCTGCTTGCGTTATGGTCGAGCGGGCTTTGCAACAACGGCTTTCGATACCCGTTTTTCACGATGACCAGCACGGCACGGCTATTGTTTGTGCTGCCGCACTGACCAATGCGGCCAAACTTACGGGCCGAAAGCTCAGCGATATGCAATTAGTTATTTGTGGTATGGGTGCTGCGGGCACGGCTATTGCAAGGCTATTAAAAACCATGGGCGTTGCCTGTATTTACGGCTATGATGCCCAAGGGGCTGTATCTAGTGCACGCAACTTTATAATAGAGGAACTACTGCTTGAGGGGGTTTTGGACGTTTCCAAACAGCGATCGGGGCTAGCTGATTTGCTCAAAGGTGCTGACGCTTTTATTGGCGTTTCGGTCGGTGGTGTGCTCAAGAAAGAAATGCTAGGCTACATGGCTAAAAAGCCAATTATTATGGCGATGGCCAATCCAGAGCCAGAGATCACCCCCGAGGAAGCCTTAGCGGCTGGCTGCGCCATCGTTGGTACCGGGCGAATGGACTACCCCAACCAAATAAATAATGTGTTGGCGTTTCCCGGCATTTTCTGTGGTGCACTCGAAGCTCAAAGAGAGCGCATTGCCCAAGGCTTGGCGACTCAAATTACTGATGCCATGAAACTAGCTGCGGTCAAGGCCTTGGCCAATATTTTAGGCGAACATGAACTACATGCCAAGCAGATACTGCCTGCTCCCACAGACCCGCGCGTGGTAGTGCAAATTTGCGATGCGGTGCGCCAAGCCTGCGTTTAGAAAATTGAGCTTTTGATGAATTTACTATTTGGATTTTTGCATGATAACAATATATTCATGGTTCATTGTGGTTGCTTTCTTTCCCGTTTGATTTGTAGGGCTATTTTTGCTTGGCATTCTTTTATTGGGTATATTTCTAATAAAAATATTTTTATATTCAAAGCCATGTTCTTGAAATAAACATTTGGTTATTTCGTCTGTTGGCAATACCGTATCCTTTACTTTTCTATTGCCAACCACATAGCAAGCATATCCGCCTGGCTTAATTACATTGGCAACATTGGCAATAGATTTGCTATAATCTGCATAAAAACTATAAATTTCTTTGGCCCTTTTTTCGTCTTTGTGAGCAATCTCTTGGATAGTAGTATCTATAATATCAAGTCTTGTTGCTTGAATATTTTTCTTTTTGCCACCCAATAATTGGTTATCTATTTGGTTGGCACGTTCCATGCCAAGCCACTGGTTGGACAAACGAGAGAATTGACCATAGGCAACTGTGGTCCTGCTATCCCCATAAGGTGGGGAGGTTACCACTAAATCAATAGAGTTTTTATCTATTTCTTTGATATTTTCTGCGGAATTAAAATTATAAATATTTGCTGTAATGCCTTCTTTTGCCTTTTGATTATAGCTCTTTAGCCCGATTCGATTCCTAGCCAGTTTACTATTGATCATACCAAATACATCGGGACGAAATTTTTCCCTTTGTTGTTCTGGCATTCTATACAATTTAAATTCACTATTTCTGGTAAAAGAACTTTCTCTAATTGTTTCACTAAATGCTACCCAAAAAAATTTTTTAATTGGTTCATTTTGAATATTGTCTATAAAATGTTTGATATTTGTCAGCTTATCTTTTATATCTTTGCGAAACCAAAAATCAATATTGTTGAAATGAACGGCAACGATATTCGGTTCTTTGGGAATGCCATAGCTCAATGAAAATAAAAAATCGTTAAATTCTTTTAGGTACAAGTCCAGTATTTGTAGTTCTATTTTGGTTGTTTTTGCTTGCGCTATCAGTCTAGCCATTGGGTTTAAGTCGGTTCCTATGGAATTAATACCCATTAAGCTTGCTTCCACAAGCGATGTTCCTGTGCCACAATATGGGTCAAAAAGTGTATTGGCTGCTTTACCGTATAAATCAATAAGCCTATGAGCTATTTGAGGTATCATCATTGCCGGATAATTGTGATAGCAATGGGTATATTGTTTGGTATCGGCGGTTTTAAAATCCCAAGTATTATCTACATATTTTTTACAGCTATTCATACGGCAATATCTTCTATCTTGTGGAATAATAAAGGTAGTTTATCCTCGAATATTCTAAAGCCTGTTCCATGGTTTCTTGCCCTTGTTTCTTTGTCATGTAAGCGAAGATCAACCAATAAATTGCCAGTTTTAAATAGCTCAGCTAGTAAATCTTGATTTGTTTGCCTCATTAATTGAGCTCTATAAAAATGAAAATATTCTATACCAGCCCTTTCTTCTGTATGTACCGATACAAGTAGTAATGCCGGATTTTCTGTGCAAACCTTTGTGCAAGAACAGATAATGACCATATTGCTATAACTTGACCAGATATATGCTGAACAGATATTTGTGTTTTATCTACTTTTAAAAATAGACCTGCACTATTTGGTGTTAAAGACATCGTGTAATACATTCCAAGCCTTCCATTACTATCATTGCTACCATATCGCTTGATCGCTTCCAAAGGATTCATTTGCCATGCTTTATTATTGAAAGTAAAAAGCGTAATCATACTATTAGAATTGTCTCTATGAGCTTTAATTTCAATATTATCAATATCAGGTAATGCTAGATTATTCTCGTCTATACCCATTAAAGTTTCTAATGTAAGTCCGATTCCCGTTGGACCTTTTCTAAGCGATCTTACAAAACCTTTGTTTTTTAATTCTCGAAATCTTTGGCTAAATTCTTGTAAATCCATTTATTTCCTCATTATGTAATTAAGTTTAGAGTCAAGTTTACTTTTGTAATAGAATGTTTTTTATAAAGCAATCTTTAACAATGTCTATCTTTTAGTGAGGCTAGTCTATTCAACTCCAAGTAGCGTTAGGAATTCTTCCGTAGATGAGGTATTGGTGATTTGGTATTTTTGCATTTCTTCTGTACTTAGAAAATGCATACTATTGGAGGGAACTGAACGCATGAAATCAAAAAATTTAGGGCTAATTCCCATTTTTTGGTAGGTATCTTTCATCAAAGCAATAGCGGGATTATTGTTGTTATAGTCGTTGTTATCTAAATGGGTAAAGTCGTGTATGCCCATTCGGGCACCAACTTCGGCATAGCGGAATTTACCCGCCATAAATATGTCTACTCCTGCCGACAATATTTCTGATTCTTTAGATGCCCAAGTACCGTAACCATACTCTCGTATCTGCTCCATGGCCTCTGCCATACTGTACATATCCACACCGCCTGTTATATTTAAAAGTCCAAGAACACGTACATCGGGAAAATTCTGCTGCAGCAATTGAATGGCAGTAGGAAGGGTAGAACCAAGATTGCCGACTAACACCGCTAATGTACTATCTCCTTCCATCGATAAATAAGAAATATTGATATCCGCAGTATCGGAATTTTCCACTTCATACATATCTACCATAAACAGACCATCTTTAAATTGCATAATAAAATGGGGCGTTGATTCGTGTATATCATCTTGCTCTGGGATATTGATAACAACATAATTCTCTTTGGAAGTAACACTGACTTGTCCAATAGATAATTCCCTAGATAATTCCCTCATATCAAAGATAGCTACGATTTGCTCTGCGTTGTTTAGAGTAGAACAACTATGGAATATGGCTACCCATATAATAAAAAGTATGATGAGAAGATTTTTCTGCATACAGAGTCTCCTAAGCTTGTTGAAGTATGCCACTCACAATAAAGTGACAGCTTTTTATTTTTTCTTCATTGGGGCCGTATTCTAAGTAAAAAATGATCAAGAAACAATCCTAAGCTAGCATTATGAATTCTATTTCCCTAAAGTATCTCTTACTTAGATTTAAATGGCGTATTTCGTTTACATCTTTATTAGTAATTTTAGAATCCGTTTTAGATATAATGTTCCCATTATTCATAGGTTATGCAATCAATGATCTTTTGGCAGGCAAATATACTGGTATAATAAGAATTTTCCTATTGGGCATACTATTGTTAATCATTGGTACGGCCCGAAGGTTTTACGACACGAGAATATATGCTGGAATTTACAGCCAAATTACTCCTGAAATAGTTGCATCTGAATATAGCAAAAATAGCTCAGTTTCCAAAATCACCGCCCGGTCATCTTTGTTGACCGAATTTGTAGAGTTTTTAGAAAACTCAATGCCAGAAGTCATAGGAGCTATTTTTTCTTTAATTGGAATTATTTCGATTATAGCAACACTCAATATCCAGGTATTCTATGCCTGTATCGCTCTGTTATTTCTGATTTTTATAATTTATCTGGTAACAGGGAAATTTAATTTTCGTTTAAATGCTCAATACAATGAACAATTAGAAAAACAAGTAGAAATATTGGAAAGCCGAAATAATATATTCATCAAAAATTACTTTAAAGACTTGATGAAATGGAATATAAAACTCTCTGATCTAGAAACTATCAATTACTTTATCATATGGATAGGTATCATTGCCTTAGTTGTATTCACCCCTATAACTGTTATTGAAAGTGGAATATTAGAATATGGTTTAGTATTTTCTACATTAATGTATGTGTTTGAATATATTAATAAAATATTAGCATTTCCATTCTACATTCAGCAATTGATTCGACTTAAAGAAATTTCTAATAGACTAAAATAAGAATATTATTTGCATATTTAGATAATAGCTTTCTGTCTAAAAAGATGTAAATATCATATACCATAGGAGTATCGTATGACAATTTATTTATCTATAGGAATGATTTTTACCATATTATTAGTTACTTATATTCTTATACGATGGGGCAATTTGCGCTTAGAAGGCTCCAAACCATTGGGCTTGTTTACATTTACTGCTGTTTTATTTACATCTGGTTTAGATGTAGGTTTAATTATGTTTCCTCTAACTGAATTTCCTGTATATGCAGACCTTGCCAATGCCGTAGATTATGGTTTTACCAATCCTTTAGCTATAGAGTTTGGCTTTTGGGGGTTTCTAATTTGGGCTCTGTACTTTTTGACTACATTTTATTTTTGTGCAATTGAACCCAAAGTATTATTTTTTGAGATTCCGCTTATTAAGTGGATTAACAATTTTGTGATTATCACAACTTGCGCTTTAACTGGTCATTTATTTTTAATCAATTTGCCTTGGTATTTGCCAATGGTGGGAGATGGAGAAACCATTGGGCCAGTATTCTACGCCATTGTATTTGGTACAATCGTATTGGCAACTTTATCTTCAACGCGTATGCGCTATGTGCGGATTTTATCGGTAGCTTCTGTTGCCCTATTTACTATACTAACGCTTGTTATGTGGTTTAGTTCTGGTATGGGCTTTGGCGGTATGGTAGAAAATTTGGCCTTACTGGGAGACTACTTTGCCAAGTTAAATAAATTTATTTTGCCGTTTAATGACTATCATCAATTTTATTTATTTTGGTGGTTTTCTTGGTCTATCATGATAGGCCAATTTGTATCGCGTTTTTTAGGTGGGCTTTATACTTATCAGTTATTGCTGGCAATGTTGGTTATTCCATCTATTTCATTGGCCATTTGGTTTTCTGTCCTGTACTACTACCATGTTCAAGAAATTAGTATTGTGCAGTTTAATATTGTGATGGCATTTGTAGGCACTTTATTTGTAATCAATTCGCTAGATTCTTTGATCCGTTTATATACCGATAATATGAATTTTACTTTTAAACGCATAAGTAAAACAAAATATGGTGCTGTAAAATATATTGTAGGGAATGTTGCAGCATTGTGCACTTTAGGTTTATTATTTCATTACGGCTACTTAAGTGCTGAAATTGTAGGATCGATTGTCATAGCTATTTTCTTTATTTGCACTGTTTATATTTTAAAAAGCAAACGCAGAGAAATTCAAGATATTGGCACGAGATAGCCTTAAAGCATAAATTAAAGAGATTCACAAATTCTCACAAAAAATTATTCATTTTCTTGTTTAGTCGCTTGACAAAGTTTTGTTGATTCAAATAATGTTAGAATATGATTACTTTACACCTTGCAAATTGTTGTTGCCACTGTCTATCGATCAGGAGGTAGTTGCGTCTATGTGTATATAATGGCTGTATTTTCGTATTAACCAATAAGGCTACCTTTATCAAGGTAGCCTTTTTTATTTTTTATTCACTACAATTTTTAGGAGATATTATGATTGCATTACTTTATTTATCGATAGCTTTTGGCTTGACTGGTATATTTATTGCCCATCGAAAGCAATTTAGCTTTTCCGTTCAAGTATTCTCGGCATTGTTAGCGGCTATATTGTTAGGCTGGCTCATTAATGTATTGCACAATAATTGGGCCATAGAAGCATCTGCATTTAAGAACTGGATAGCATGGCTCAATTTTCTGGGGTACGGTTATGTAGACCTGCTGCGTATGGTTTCCATACCACTGATTATGATTTCTATTATTAGTGCTTTGGTAAACATCAATTACAAAGAAGATAAAGTGCTTAAAACGGTACTCATTATTTTGGCCACTCTGTTAATTACAGTGGTTCTTGCGGCTTTGGTTTCATTGGTTGTTTCAGTGTTTTTGGGCCTAGATTCTTCTTCTCTAACGCCGGACGAAAAGAAATTGGCCAATTGGCAAGGGCGTATTAGTAAAATTGAAAGTGTGCCCGGGCTATTGCGTAGCTTATTGCCGAAAAATCCCTTTTTGGATATGACTGGCCAGCGCAGTTCTTCTATTGCAGCGGTTGTGATATTTAGCTTGTTCCTTTCTTGGGGATATTTGAGTTTGGATAAAGATGAGCGCAATGCCCAGCACTTAGATAACTTCCGCAATAGTGTCAATGCCTTACAAAAAGTGATTATCAGCATGGTACGCAATGTATTAAAATTAACGCCCTATGGTGTTTTTGCGATTATGTTGCGTGTGGCTTCCAGTACCAATTTTGCTGCTTTACAAGAATTGGGCAAGTTTATAGCGGCTACTTATGTGGCACTTGGGCTAGTCTTTATTTTGCATTTGATCATTATTGGCTTGTTTGGTTATTCGCCCATTACTTATGTGAAAAAAGCTTGGCCCACATTGAGCTTTGCTTTTACTTCTCGTTCTTCAGCGGGCACGCTGCCATTGACGATTGAAACTCAAGAGCAAGCATTTGGTGTGAAAAGTAGCGTTGCTTCTATATCTTCTTCGTTAGGGACAACTATAGGGCAAAACGGTTGTGCTGGCGTATGGCCTGCCATGCTGGTTGTGATGATTTGGAATGCCATTGGCCATAATATTGGTGTTTTGGACGTGCTTAGCCTGGTTGGGGTAATCTTAATATCTTCGCTTGGTGTTGCCGGTGTTGGTGGCGGTGCAACCTTTGCTTCTATTATGGTATTGAGTACTTTGGGGCTTAGCGAGCATTTGGCATTGGCTGTTGTACTCACTTCAATAGAATCCATTGCCGATATGGGGCGGACCTTGGTCAATGTTTCAGGTTCTATGGTTTCGGGCTTGGTAACGGGGCGCATTACCAATGGAGTCGATCTAAGTATCTACAATAGCCAAGACAGTCAGGAGGATATCGTGGAGAATATTGCCAAAAAGAAGGGTAACAATGGGTGGACAACGAAAGCGTAGTAAATTTGTTTAGTGTTTTTATATTTTCCAGTAAAGCCGTGGGGGAGCTTACAAAGCCTAGGGGCCCTGCGGCTCTCTTTTTTACTTAAAGTGAGAAAATTTATTCTAGGTATATGCCCAAAGTTATTTGTGTATATCACCCAAGTTCTTCCCGTATTTAGCCGAGGCGCGAACCGTGAATTACCCGAGCAATTCACGCAGATAACTTTGCTTATTTTTATGCTGCGGTTGAGCAAGCCGTTCGGCAACAGAATATACCAGTTGTCTTGGGCTTTGGCGTTAAAGGGTCCACCGAAGTGCGCCAGCTTTGTGAGTTTGCCACAGGTTTTGTGATTGGTACAGTTGCAGTCAAGCTGCAAGGAAATTTAATTGAGTATCGTAAATTTCTTGCATCGTTATCTTAGTTGTTTCTAAAATAAAGTTTAAAGTCTGTAACCGATGGCCTTAGTATCAATTTTGATGGCAAAAAAATTAAGAAGAATTATCAGCATATATTTGAATATAATACTTGCTTTCTATTTCATAAATATGTATAATGCGTTATCGTATTCAAAAAGGAGCTTGGATTATGAGATTAGTTACTCGGTCTGACTTTGATGGGATTGTATGTTGTGTTCTCTTAGAAGAGGCAGGAATTACAAATTCTCGCTTGTATTGCCACCCTAAAGATTTACAAGATGGTAAAATCCCTATTACAAAAGATGACGTGCTGGCAAATGTTCCCTATGTGGAAGGTTGTGGCCTTTGGTTTGATCATCATAAATCAAATATTGCCCACGCACCAAAAGATTTTAAGGGAAAAGCTTATTTGGCCCCGAGTGCTGCCCGTATTATTTGGGATTATTACGGTAGCGAAGAAAAATTTGGCTGTGAATACCAACCTTTAATGCGTGATGTCGATAAAGTTGATTCGGCCTCTTTGACTAAAGAAGATATTTTGAATCCCTGTGGCTGGGTTATGTTGGGTTTTATTATAGACCCGCGTACAGGTTTGGGGCATCATCATCATTTTAGGATTAGTAACTATCAGCTAATGCAGGATATGGTTGGACTCATTCGCACCAAGAATCTTGAGGAAATTTTGGAATATCCAGACGTGTATGATCGTTTTACTTTTTATTACCAGAAGGTTTCCGAGAGTATTTCCATTATTCAAGAAAATTGTCGGAAAGTAGGTAAGACCGTTATATTTGAGACTCGCTATATAGATCATATGCCTGTAGGAAATAGATTTTTGATTTATGGACTGTATTCGGAATGTGATACCAGTATACAAATTGGCTGGGGTAAAAATAAAGAAAAAGTGTTTATTGCAGTTGGAAAAAGTATTTTGGATCGTTCAAATAATACCGATATCAGCGCTATCTTAAGTGTATATGGTGGCGGTGGTCATAATAATGTGGGTACTTGTCAGGTTGAGCTTGATCAAGTAGACGCTGTTATTCAAGATATTACCGCTAAGTTGAATCAATAATAAAAATAAAATTACAAAAGGAAGGTTTTTAATGGCAACAATTATTTTATCTCCCCTAGTAGTCGGTGCTGTTATTGCGTTGCTGGGGCTGTTGATTTCAATTTTAGACAGTATTGTCAATAATTATGGTGATGTGGTGGTCAATATTAACGACCATACCAAAGATTTAACGGTTAAGGGTGGTGCGCCATTGTTGCGCAGTTTATCACAGGAAAAGATTTTCGTTCCTTCTGCATGTGGCGGTAAAGGTAGTTGTGGTGCTTGTAAAACGATTGTTAAATCTGATGTTGGGCCTCATCTGCCAACTGAATTGCCTTATCTTTCTAAAGCAGAATTAGAAAGCAATGTTCGGCTTGCTTGTCAAGTCAAGGTGAAAAAAGATATTGACATTGAAATACCAGAAGAGCTGTTTAACGTACAAGAATATCATGCTAAGGTAGAAAGCAAGCGCGTGATGACCTATGATATTGTCGAGCTATATTTAAAGTTAGATAATGCTATTAAATTTAAGCCCGGTATGTATATGCAGCTAATCATTCCGTCTTATAAACCAAAGAATAAAGGTGATTTTTCTTTTAAAGGGCAGACGATGCGTGCCTATTCTATTTCTTCTCCTCCTTCTGACAATGAACATGCTGAATTTTTAATACGTTCTATGCCTCCTGGAAAACCTGGAATTGCTACTACTTATGTGCATGACCATCTGGAGGGAGGAACATCTATAGATGTTGTCGGCCCGTTTGGAGATTTTTATCTTCGAGAAACAGATGCTACTATGGTTTGTGTTGGTGGTGGTTCTGGAATGGCCCCCTTCCGTTCTATATTGCGTTATATGAAAGAACATGGAATGACTCACCGTGAGGTTTGGTATTTTTTTGGTTGTCGCGATTATCCAGATATTTATTATTTGGAAGAAATGCGAGCCCTTGAAAAAGAATGGCCTAAATTTCGCTGCGTTTACGCTCTTTCTGATAAAGAATTGCACGAGCCAGAAGAGTGGGACGAAGAAAAATTCGGTTCAAAGGATAGGATCATAACAGGGCCTAGGGCGCGAATTGATTTTGTGGTTGACGATCACTTGAAAAAACATATTAAGTCCCCTGAAGCAGGATTAGAAGGATATATGTGTGGTTCGCCCATTATGATTAAAGGTTGTACTGCAATATTACTGGCTAATGGTATACCAAAAGACAAAATTTACAATGATGAATTCTCTTAAGATGGATTTCAATCTTTCTTACTTAGGTTTATTTGAGGTTTGAGTTAGGAACAGTTTTTCAGATTTCTGTTTATCTGTAAAGCTGTTCCTTCGTCTTATTGTACAAAAGAAGGTAAAAGTATGACTTTTGATGAAGTAAATGAAGTGTTGCAAGAGATAAGGCCTGCATTACAAGGTGATGGTGGGGATATTGATCTAATAGAAGTTAAAGAAGATGGGGAAATCGTAGTACAGATGACTGGTGCTTGTCGAGGTTGCCCTATGTCTTTGATGACTTTGAAACAAGGTATTGAGCGTTATCTTATGAGTCGTTTTCCTGAAATTACAGAAGTAAATGCTATTGGGCTGGAAATACCTTTTTCATATTGATTGCAATGTTTGATGTTTTGAATTTATTTGTAAACTGGTCAATACGTAGTATTTTTGGTTTTGTTTTTTGTTTTCTAAGTATGGCTGGTGCCCTGCGAGCGGAATCTGATCTTGTAAAAATGGGAAATGTGCTGCCAGGGGTAGATGAAATTCAGCTTAGCTCTGTAGAGTGGGAAAGTTTGGGATTTTCTTTTGATGGTCAATTTTTTGCTAGTATGACTTATGGTGTTGAGCATAATTTAGCAGAAGCTAAAAGCTATTTCTTTGCTAGATTGTCCATTGTGCAACTTCGGGGGCAAAATGATGAATTGGTGTACGAACGGACTTTAAGGTGTAGTGGAACTTTTAAAAAAGGTCTTGTAGCTCGTTCTATTATGCAGGATTTGTTGCGGCGTGAAAGTAGGGAGCTTCGCAAGTTTCAGATTGAAGCTTTGGAACAAGGGGAAATACTACTTTCTCCAAAAATGGGTGAAAAAATAACAGAATTAGAGAAAAAAGATGAAACGAAAGCTGGGCGGGAAGAAATAGCTGGAACAATGAACAATCCGTCAAATGGTAGTTTAGCCAATGAAGATACTAATGTTCTGTTTGTTGAAATGGAATCGAATGAGTTAAACCCTTCAGTTCAAGATAATAGCAAGAGTGATACTTTTTCTATTTTGCTGGAAAAGCTCCGACAAACAGAAGAGATGCAAAGTATGGTAAAACAAAATATGCTTAATTTTTCTGGTATTCTAAACCGAGTTTATGTGATAACTCGAAATGTTAATACTACTGTGTTTCAACTGAAGCAGTTGCGGCTAGATAGTCTCAATTCTTTGCGAGGGCAAATCATTGTTTTGCAATCTAAAGGCTTTCCGCATAAATATGTGTTCCAAAAAAATTGGAATACGCTACTACAACATAATATTCAAAAATATACTCAACTTATTTTGCGTCCAATATTTATTACTTTATCTCCCGATATGGAACATCTGCTGCTAACCGTGCAAATACATGTTGATGATATGGAAGAAGAGAAAATGGCAGAAAATACTTTGACAATGGAGACAGAATTTGAAAACAATGACAATTATGCATTTGCAACATTTTCAGTACAAGTTTATTAAAATATTTTGATTTCAAAAAATAAAGGAGGTTTTTATGAAACAACAATTACAAATCACAAACATAGAAGGCGATAATATAAAACTTAGTGCAGAGCCAGTCCGTTCCTTTATGGGGCAAAAGGAGCGCAGCTTTTGGATAAAAAATAGCCAGAATATGGAGCTAGAGCAGGGTGCTTGGGTAGAAGTTTGTTATCCTTCGAGCCGTAGTTTGTTGGATGTTTTTTTGTTGTTGATGTTGCCAGTGCTGTTAATAGTTGCAATAGCTCACTTACTTCCGGCTACTATGTCGCAACTCAATCAGGTTTTGATCTCTTTAAGTGGTTTGCCTATAGGGATAACTATTTTTGCTTTGAGTCAAAAAATATTGCCAAAAATGCAACCAGAAATAGTTCGTGTGCTTAGTCCCGATGAATATACGGGCCAGAGCTCGGGTTGTGGTTCGGGCTGCGTTTGTAAAGCAATATGATTTGCGTTTGTTTTAGAAGCTCTGGAATCTGTTATAAAAACTAGGAGGGACTATGCCTAGCATTGAAGAAATTCGCCACTCATTGGCCCATGTCATGGCTTATGCTGTGAAAGAGCTGTATGGGAAGGTGAAAATGGGTGTTGGGCCAACGACATCGAGTGGTTTTTATTATGATTTAGATTTGGAGCATCGTATTAATCAAAGCGACCTTCAGCAAATTGAAGGCAAAATGCAAGAATTGATAAGGCAAAAGTATGACTTTGTGCGTGAAGAAGTTTCGGTAACAGAGGCCCGGCTGCGTTTTGCCGGCGACCGTTACAAAATGGAATTGATAGAGAATATTGTCCAGCGCGGTGAAAATATAAGTTTATATCGCTGTGGCGATTTTGTTGATTTGTGTCGAGGCCCCCATGTGGAAAATATGGCTCAAATTCCCAAAAAAGCTTTTCGGTTAGTTTCGATTGCGGGTTCTTATTGGCGTGGAGATGAGACAAATCCCATGATGCAAAGGATTTATGGTTTTGCTTTTGAGAGCCCGACTGAATTAAAAGAGCATATTCATTTAATGGAAAAAATAAAGAAACGTGACCATCGTAAACTGGGCCCAGAATTGGACTTATTCTCTTTGCATGAAGAAGCTGGCTCTGGACTTGTGTATTGGCATCCTAAGGGGGGACGACTGCGTGTTGCACTGGAAAATTACTGGAGGCAAGAGCATCTTGATAGCGGTTATGAAATTATTTTTACACCGCACATGGGACGTTCTTGGTTGTGGCAAACTTCAGGGCATTTAGATTTTTATGCTGATGGTATGTTTTTTCCAATGAAGATTGATGAGCATGAATATTATATGAAACCGATGAATTGCCCTTTTCACATCATGATTTACCAAAATAGCAAGCATTCCTATCGGGATTTGCCATTTCGCTGGGCTGAATTGGGTACGGTTTATCGTTATGAGCGTTCGGGTACTATGCATGGTTTAATGCGAGTTCGTGGTTTTACCCAAGATGATGCACATATTTTTTGTACACACGAACAGGTAGAAGAAGAAATACTGCAAGTACTTTGTTTTTCTTTAAATATGCTTAGAACATTTGGTTTTCAAAAAATTTCGGCTTATCTTTCAACCCGTCCTAAAAAAGCGGTTGGGGATTCTAAACGTTGGGAATTGGCCCAAAAGTCTTTGTTGGCCGCTTTGGAGAAAGAAGCAATTCCCTACAATATTGATGAAGGAGGGGGTGCTTTTTATGGCCCCAAAATTGATTTAAAAGTAGAAGATGCGATGAAACGGGAGTGGCAACTTTCAACGATTCAATTTGATTTTAATTTGCCCGAACGCTTTAACATTTATTATACAGCTAAAGATGGTAGCAAGCAGCGGCCGTATATGGTTCATCGCGCTTTGCTCGGTTCGATTGAACGTTTTTTTGGTGTTTTGATCGAGCATTACGGTGGCTTTTTTCCATTTTGGCTCTCGCCCGTGCAAATAGCCATTATTCCTATACGCTTAGAACACAAGATGGCAGCAGATAAAATTTATGCAAAACTGAAAGAACTGGGTTTTCGGCTCAATTACCTAGAACGCGATGAGAATTTAAATGCTAAAATTAAACGAGCTCAAAAAGATAAAACACCTTATATTCTGGTTATTGGTGATAAAGAAGCATCAAAAGGTATGCTTGCAGTGCGTATGCGTGGTAATATTCAGCTTAGCGATGTCAGCCAATCGGCATTTGTTGCAGGCTGTATTCAACTACAAAAAGAACGCAGTACAGAATTGCTCTCAGATTTTTCTGTATTGTAATTGTAGGAGCTAGAAGCACATTTTTAGCATTGTAACTTTGGGTAACAGCAAGCTTAATTGTAATCTAGCTTTTCCAGAATTTATTTCTTGTAAAATAGCTGTTGTTCTGTCATATTTCTTTAGAATAATAAAAATACTACTTAAAGATAAGTAAAATAGGAATAGAGGCTTGGAAGATATTAAACAACTATGGGCGAATCTTGGTCGTAAACTCTGGTCTATAATTGTTCCTCCTGGGAGTCCGCAAGAATATTTGCTGGAACTGTGCTTGAGCTTTTGGGATTATGGGGCGCCTATTGTTGGGATTCTAATATTAGCCTTGTTGCTTTATACTGGTTACAATGCTTTTGTTGCTGTTGGAGCCCAGGAATTATTATACGGAGTCTCTACTGTAGGGTTGTTATATTTGGTAGCATTAGTATTGCGTTTAGAATTTTTACTATGGGCTCTGCAGCGAATTATCCCAACTTTGGTTGTAGTATTGGCTGTTATCTTGCAGCCAGAATTGCGGCGAATTTTTGTACAAATTGGCCGCCAGAGTAATTTGTATCAGACTCAACGCCATTCATACCAAGATTTGCGTGTGATTGAGGATATAGCTCAAGCGTGCGAAATTCTTTCTAATAGCGAGCGTGGTGCTTTAATTATTTTTAGCCGTGAGAATATTTTACGCCATATTACCAGTACTGGTACTGTTTTAGATGCTAAGCCGAGTACAGAATTAATCGTTTCACTTTTTGCCTATGATACGCCACTACATGATGGGGCTGTAATACTCAACCGTTCACGGCTAATGGCTGCGGGCTGTATTTTGCCGATAGACCCTGAAGAAACAAGTTTATTATCGATGAAATTGGGTACTCGTCATCGTTCTGCAATGAGTTTGGCGCGCAATACAGATGCTGTAATCCTAATTGTTTCAGAAGAATCTGGCCATATTTCTTTAGCTTTTGACAGTATGATGGACTCCCATCTTAGCAGAGCCCGAACGGTAGAAATTTTGCGTGAATTGCTGCTCAATGAACATAGCGATTCTTCCAAATGGCTATCCAGATGGTTTCGCTTTGGTTCCCAGAAAGCGAAATTAATTGTGTCTTTAGTAAAGTACAAACCTAAAAATCATCAATAATTTTCAGAGAATTTTGAGCATGAAACAAAAAAAAGAACGTAAAAATTATACAAAGAGTAAACGATTTGCAGATTGGCTGGCCAAGCTGTTATCATTTTTGATAGCTGTGGGGCTTTATTTTTACTATCAGTCGGCAATACAAGATAAAGTTTCTTTTACATTACCTTTAAACATCATTGGCATACAGGGTCATATTGCCAGTTTGCAAGATATACAAAAAGTTACATTGCATCTTGAAGGTAAGGGGCAAGATTTGGAAAACTTGCGTAGTAGTGATTTTGAAACTTATGTGCGTTTTATTTCCAGAGTGGGTTCACAAAAATTGCCGGTAATGTATCGATTGCGCAATAATAATTTACAATTGAGCAAAAATATTCGCGTGAAAATTGAGCCAGATTTTGTTGCTTTGACGGTGGAAAGAAAGAGTAGTAAAGAACTGCCGATAAAAGTACGTATCCAAGGTTATCCTGCAACCGGTTTTAGTTTAGGTGTTTATCGTGTTTATCCTGATATGGTCAATGTTATAGGGCCGACTTCAATATTGCAAAAGCTCTCCGCTATTAGTACCAAGTCGATAGATATTACTGGTAAAAGTGAATCATTCCAGAAATTAGTGGAATTGCAAATTCCTATATTTCCAGAAATTGAGAAATTTTTGATTCAAAGCTTGACCTTGGCTTTTGAACGTGTTCAAGTGGAAGTCCAAATTGATGCCCGCATCGAAACAAGGATTTTCCAACTGCAACCCCGTGTTACTAATTTACCCAAGAATTTGAAATTGCGAAAGATGCTGCCGAAAGCGGTAGAATTGACTTTACAGGGCAATAGCAATATTTTGCAAAGTGTTGAAAAAGAAAACTTGATCATTATTGAACTAGATGCAGGCGATATTTTTACTTCTGGGCGTTATGCTCTACCCGTAGTTATCAGCGATTTACCTACAGGAGTTCGCTTGCTAAACAGCAGGCCGAATCGTATTAGTCTTATTCTTGCCGAAAATTAAATATGTTTAACTCCGCTTACATATTGCAACACAACATAACTGATGTAAATGACAATCAACAATAGGCCGTACCATTTGGGAATAACCCAATGATTTTTGCGCATTTGAAACAGAAAAATTATGCGTAAAGTCCACAAGACCAATAACATTACCGGGAAATGCAACCAGAAAAACGTTGATTCTACTTGAATTGGTTTGGTCGCTGTTGCCGCACCAACCACAAATAGAATATTGAGAATATCGGCACCCATAATATTGCCAACACCTAGAGCTTCGGTTTTTTTGCGTACTGCGGCTAATGTTGTGATCAATTCGGGCAGGGAAGTTCCAAATGCAACTAAGGTTGTGGCAATAACGTCTTGAGAAATACCTAAGCGCAGAGCAAAAAGTTCTACTTGCGGCAAGAGTAAACGGCTGCTGCCAACGACAAAGCCCAGACCAAAAAGTAGGTAAACAATACTTTTGCTCAAACTGAACTGTTTTATATTTTGTTCTTCGAGAGTTTCCCCGTATATTGCAGATAGGTCTATATTTTCTGTTAAAGGCAAAGACGTTTTTTTAAGTTTTACCTGATTCAAGTACGTTTGCAGGAGAAACAAGATTAAGAAGGTTAAGGAAATAAAGCCAACCCAGCGTGGCAAAGTATGTTCTGGCAATAGAAAGGCAACAAGTACCAGCAAGCTGGCAGATAAATCGCGCCACCAGGAAGCATTGGAAATGCTTTTCTTTTCTAAAACTACACGGCCTAGCAAAACCAGTAGCCCCATGATCAAGGCGGTATCGGCAATAATAGAGCCTATGCCGTTGCCCAGTGCTAGGTTACTATCTCCATAAAAGGCAGCAAAAACTGAAACCATTACTTCTGGCATGGTGGTACCTAAAGAAATAATGGTAGCTCCAATAACTAAGGGCGAAAGCCCTGTATATTGCGCCAAAGAAGCAGCCCCATCAACCATTTTATCAGCGGAAAAACCTAGCACTAGAATAGATATTATTATAATGAATAATAACACCCAAGTAGGAAAAGTTTGAAAAAATTCTTGCATAAGTTAACAGTTTTTGTCTTTGCCAGATTCTATTTCGTCTTGGTGTACTTTTTCAGGTAAAAGTTGTTCGAGTTCCATCATCTGTGCAACACGCATAGCATGCCGTCCACCTTCAAATTCAGTAGCCAAATAGGCATTGAGAATATTTTCGGGGCTTTCTGAATAGTCTATACGGGCACCAAAAGCTAAAAAATTGGCATTGTTATGTTGCTTGGCCATCTCTGCTGCATACATATTTTGAGGCAAGGCGCAGCGAA
The DNA here is from genome assembly GCA_965225855.1 of Spirochaetia bacterium. GTDB lineage: Bacteria > Spirochaetota > Spirochaetia > SP-2023 > SP-2023 > Haliotispira. Next base: position 242,940 of record CBDDCK010000004.1, read on the forward strand.
TACCACAAATTTTATTGGCTGAAATGGAAATTCCAATTCCTGTGCCACAAATCAGCAGGCCAAAGGCATAGCCTCCGGTTAAATATTTTAAGCAAGCTTTTTTGGCAAAATCTGTGTAGTTTACAGAATCACTACTATGGGTGCCCAAATCTTCCACCAAGAACCCGTGTTGCTCCAAGTGTGTTTTTAAATGAAGCTTGAGCTCTAATGAACTGTGATCACCTGCAATAATTACTTTTTTTTGCATAACTTAGATTCCTTATTGAGAATATGATTTTCTTCTTTTCATTTTCGTCTGATTCTTTTTGGTTTTCGCTATGCCAAAATTGTTGTGCCTTTGGCCTGTAGCAGATTTTTCTCTCGGATACGGATTTGATGGCGTATTGTAGAGTCCACGTTGTTTTTGTCTTGTGGTTGCTTTTGTATATCTATCACGGTTATAATTTTTATTTTTGCCTTGGTTTGTTTTTTTCGGTGTTTCTACTTTTTTACCTGTTTGCAAAGCCCGAATCTCAAACGGCTTCAATTTCCGAAACTCTCCGGGGGCTAGGCCATAAAGTCTTACCATATCAACACGTAGGCGGTGAACTCGTTTTAAAGGAATGTGGAAATGTTCAAATACTCGTCGAACTTCGCGGTTTAATCCTTCTGTCAAGACTAGCTGAACTTTGCGTTGCCCAAGCATTTGGTAGCGGCAAAGTTTATAGCGTACTCCATTTATATGGATACCACGCTGCCAGTGTTCCAACATAAATTCTGGAATACTTTTGCGAGTTTTTACCTCATACTCTTTTTCTATCATGGAAGAAGGGTGCTGAACCGTTTGGGCCAAATCGCCATCATTGGTAAATAAAATTAAACCACTGCTATTTTTATCCAATCTTCCAACATGAAATAAACGTTCTTTATAAATAGGCTGGATTAAATCAATAGCACAAGGGCGATTTTCTTCTGGGTCAGAATTCGCAGAAAGATAGCCCGGTGGCTTATATAAAGCCAGATATAGCAGGCGTTTGTTGGTTCTATCTATACCGATTCCTTCCACTTTTACATGTTGATTTTGTTCCACACTTTGCCAGGGGAGGGTACAGATTTTTCCATCTAGCTCAACTTTACCTTGGACAATCAAATCGGCAGCTTTACGCCGTGAACAATGGCCCAATTGAGAAATATATCGTTGCAGACTGGGGGAGACTATATTTTGTTTCATCGGTAATCACAACTTCATTTTCTTGGAAGTGTTTTTTAGCAAGTTGAGCCTGAAATAGGAAATAAAAAACAAATTAAAGACTGAAATTTTTGAGGTGAAATTGCAAACAGGACATCATTTATTTTGTTTTTGCATTTTTCATATACTTTGCTCGAATACCTTTTATGATGTCTAAAGCATAGTCTTTACCAAGATTAAATTCTTCGTCATTTGTATAACTAGAAGCTGGTGTCAAAATGGCTGTGCGCAAAAAGAAATTTTTAACACGGTAGATAAACTCAAAATATACTACATTTCTTATCGTATATTGTAAGAGCTGGCCTTTAATATTTCCTTTAGTTTTAATCATACCCAAATTTTGAGGGTTTTGCACATAGCCATACGCTGTACGCATTAAATAATTAATGTAGGCTTTAAGGCTAACATCATGACGATTGTTAATAATATACTGGGTATAGCTGTAAAAATCTTTAGCTACAGTTCTCCCAAAAAATAGTGATTGGGTTGCACTACCAGTATTGTTTTGAGATTGAGCCATCATTTTTATATGTGATTGATCTATTTCTATATCTTTTGGATAAATTTTCCAAACTTTATCAAAGGGTATCATGAGTGTTGCAGTATTTTGTTCTTGATCTATAAGCGAAAAATTTTTTGTTGCTTTACCTGCTTGACTAGAACTTTGGCAACTATAAAGGCCTATCAGTAAAAGTGCGGTGAGCAGCTTTACTGAAGAAAGAAATCTTTTCTGACTTTGACTAAAAATCTTTTGATTTTTGTATTTTACCTCTATACAATATTTTATTGACCGCACTGGCTCCCTCCTAAATAATTAGCTAGTAAAAAGGTCTATTAGGCTATTAAAAATGCTTGCTACTCTTAAGTATCGAAAATATTGACTTACATTAAATATAAAAATGTTTGTTGAATTTAGTTTTTTGGAAAATTATTTTTAAATTATTGTACATGATATAATAATAAAATTTTGTTTCAATCTGCTAGCCTAGTTCTTTAAAAATTATATAATGCTGCCCAGTTTAAATTATGTATTGCTGCCGGATTGATTTGAGATGGAATTTAAATATTACCCACAACTTCCAATGAAAATGCATCTTTATGTGTTTTGTTTCTTGCTGTAATTGATTTTACTAGTTTGATAGGGCCTATATTTTCTAATGAAAAGTATGATATGGAAAAATTAAGCTCCATCGACCAAGAAATGAAAGCACAGCATGAAGCTATTTGGAAAGATTTGGATACAATGTGGAAACAATTTTGGACGGGTAAAATCAATGCTCGTTTTGCAAAATTTTATCCTTTTTTTAGTGAACTAGAAAATAGTGTAAAAAAATCAAGTACAGGAAAGGAAGCGAGTTCCAATTGGGATATAAATGAATTTTTAAATTTTTATTATAGTTTTTTGCAAGAAAATTCTAGCTGGCAATCCTTGGCTGTTACAAGCGTGCAGCCCCTTTTATTTTCTCGCCACTAATTGTTTATGCTTATTTTGTAACTCAATATGCCAAAGATTTTTTCGCATCGAAAAACTACTGTATAAAAATAATCGTATGAGTGTTTATAAATAATGACTGGAATAGAAATAAAGGTTTCCACGGTTCTTGAAGAATTGAAAGAAATTGATCAATTAGTTATGGAGCCAAATTTAATTAAAGATCAAAAACGTTATGCTGAGGTGATGCGGTTATATCAGCGGGGGGTTGAGATAAAAAGTACTTATCAAGAATACCAAAATTTAAAGCAGCAAATTGCCGATGTTCGGATTGCTTTGCGCAATGAATCTGATAGTGAAATGTCGGCGTTGTATGAAGAAGAGCTGCCTTGTTTAGAAGAAAATTTTGGGAAAATCTGTAAAAACTTAAATTTCTTATTAGTGCCGGCAGACCCATTGAACTCACGCAACATTATTATGGAAATTCGTGCCGGAACTGGAGGTGATGAGGCTGCGCTTTTTGCTGGGGATTTGTACCGTATGTATTTGCATTATAGTGAGAGATTGAATTGGTCAACAGAATTACTTAGTGTCAATGAACAAGAACAGGGTGGTTATAAAGAAATTATTTTTAGTATCAAGGGGAAGGAAGTATATGGTATGTTGCGCTACGAAAGTGGTACACATCGAGTGCAGCGTATTCCGGTAACCGAATCGCAAGGCCGTATTCATACTTCTGCAGCTACAGTTGCGGTGCTGCCTGAGGCTGAATCAATGGATGTGGATATTCAAGAAAAGGATTTGCGCATTGATACGTATCGTGCGGCTGGTGCTGGTGGCCAACATGTGAATACTACTGATTCGGCTGTGCGTATTACGCATATCTCTTCTGGCTTAGTCGTGCAGTGTCAAGATGAACGTTCGCAAATTAAAAATCGGGCTAAAGCCATGAAAATGTTGCGCAGCCGTCTGCTGGCTTATTTAACAGAACAAACGCAGGCAAAACGGGCTGCAGAGCGCAAAAAACAAGTTGGGACAGGCGATCGGTCAGGGCGTATTCGCACATACAATTTCCCTCAAAATCGCATTACCGATCACCGTATTTCTTTGACTCTGTACAAATTGGAATTGATTTTGCAAGGGGATATGGACGAATTGCTCCAGTCTTTACGTATTGCCAATGCAGAAATCTAATTAAATTTTATTTAGCTCAAGAAATAAGTAGGTAAAACTGATGGGAAAACATATTCGTAAAGCTTTTATTACTGGTGCTTCTAGGGGCATTGGCAAAGGCATTGCACTAGCATTAGTTCAAGATGGCTATGATGTGGCTTTTACTTATGCTAGTCAGGTAGAACAAGCACAAGCTACCGTAGAGGAATTAAAGGCCCAAGTTAAAGTTCAAGCCCCTTTAAAAGAAGGCAACCCAAATGGTGTAAAAATCCAAGCCTATCAAATGCAACTCAATGACCCTAAGCAAATTGAAGCAGTGGCCGATCAAGTGTTGCTTGACTTTGATGAGATTGGCGTAGTAGTCAACAATGCTGCGATGCTGCGCAATAATGCTATTGCCCTTATGAGTAACGAAGAATGGGAAGATGTGATCGCAGCTGATTTAAGTGGACCATTTTATGTGATTCGCAGTTTTTTGATGCACATGATTAGTAACCGCTTTGGTCGTATTATCAATATTTCTTCATTGGCTCAAGATGGGGTCAGTGGCCAGGCAAATTATGCTGCAGCCAAAGCCGGTCTGGTTGGGCTAACCCAATCTTTAGCCCGTGAATATGGCCCGAAAGGTATTACCTCTAATGTGGTTTCAGCAGGTCTGTTCGATACCGATATGAGCCGTGAGCATGCCCAAGATGAAATGGTTCAATTGCTATTAAATTACTGCCCTTTAAGGCGTTATGGTCAAATAGAAGAGCTTGCCAATACCGTTAAATTTTTAGCTGGGCCAGAGGCAAGCTATATCAATGGTGAGTCGCTCCGTGTTGCGGGTGGCCTATCTTATGTTCCTTAAAGATAGAGCCTAGGGTTTGTAAGCAACGGCTTAGTATGGTTGGGTGCATTACCTTTGTCGGTTTAAAGCACAGTGGCAAAAGCAGCATTAGTAGGCTCTTATCTAATAGTCTGAAACGGCCTTGCTACGATGCTGATTCGCTTTTAGAACGTTTTTATTGTGCTCGGTATGGGCAAAAGTTAAGCTTTCGTGCAATCTATCGTGCACTGGGTAAAGATGGGTTTGATACATTGCAATTTGATGTTTTAAAAGGTTTTTTTACCCAGCATAGTGTAGAACGAAATTCTATATTATCATTGGGTGGTGGTGCAGCTGATGTGGAGCCGATTGGCCCTTTGCTTAGGGCAAGAAATTGTTTCATTGTTCTGTTAGAAGAGGAGCTATCATTGCTTTTTGATCGCATCGTTGATAGCGGTTTGCCGCCGTTTTTACAGAGTAGCGCAGAATTACAAAGTAATTTTCAAAGTGCTTTCGAGAAGTTTTGCCAATTGAGTGAAGTGCGTTTGCAACGCTACCGAGCTTGGGCCCATATTACTCTGCAGTGCGGTGGCCGCAAGCCAAAGGTTCTGGCTACCGAATTGCAAAACCACTTAGAGCTTTTCAGTAAAGTCTAAATCCATTCATGATAGGAAGCAGATGCGATTTTTTATAGCTTTGTTTTACACAGGTCGGCCTCTACTGCTTGTGCCAAGATATCGAGCTTGGTAGCAATTCCTCTTTATTTTTATGTCTAAATTAGTTGTTCTGCAGAGCCGTAAGCAAAATGCAGCTATGCTTTATATTGCTGTTCTACTTACAGGTAGTTGCGGCCTTGCTTACGAATACACTATTAGCAAAGTGGCTTCTGACCTTCTGGGCAATAGCAGCCGCCAATGGGCCATGATTATTGGGGTGATGATGTTCTTTATGGGGCTAGGTGCAAATTACCAAAAGATACTGCGTGAGCATATGTTGTTTGCTTGGTTTGTGCTATTGGAATTACTATTATCACTATTCGGTGGCTTATCGCCGTTGCTACTGTTGTGGACTTACGCCTATTGGCAAAGCTACTATGTGTTGTGGCAGTACCTTTTGATAGCCGCGATTGGCTTTTTAATTGGCTTAGAAATACCCATCATTACACGTATCAACGAAGGCTTTACACCAGAGCTAAAGGTGAATATAGGACGCACGTTACAAATGGATTATATTGGTGCTTTGGGCGGTGCGCTACTGTGGAGTTATGCTTTACTGCCCTATCTACCCTTGAGTCAGGCTGCGGTTATCATTGGCTTTGCAAACTTGGTGGTAACCTGGTTGTTCATGGCCTATTTTTACCGTCAGCTGCGATGGCGCAAACTGCTCTGGGTGGCCAATATTGGCATCAGTTCCCTGCTTCTATGGGCGTTTGTGAAAGGGCCTCAGTGGTCTTTACGCAGTGAACAAGGCTTGTACCAGGATCCTATTGTCTTTAGTAAAACAACGAAATATCAACATTTAGTGATGACCGAAAGTGCCCATTTGCGCCCAGCTTATTTTCAACAGGCATGGCCATATCAGAGCGAATATCGCTTGTATATCAATGGCCATTTACAATTTAGCAGCCTAGACGAATTCATTTATCATGAGAATTTAGTACATCCAGCTTTAGCATTGTTTCGTGAACAAACTGGGCGCGGTGCTAAGCGCGTTTTAATCTTAGGGGGAGGAGATGGCCTGGCACTGCGTGAGGTTCTTAAATATGCTTCGATACAGACGGTAATTCTTTGTGATTTCGATACAGACATGCTGCGCTTGGCAGCCGAACAGCCGATATTGCGCCGCCTCAATCAAAATTCGTTACGGGGTTCACCTTCCAACGGGAAAGTTACTATTATATCAACAGATAGCAAGTTGGCTAAAACAGAAGAGCAATCGTATCGTGCAACGGCTTACCTCAATAGTAAGAGCCCTGAAGCGAAAAAGTCGTCGGCAGGGAAGATAAGGGCTAAACGAGTGTTGCTACGCGATATAGATGCTGTGCGCTATATTGGTCAAGCTACTGGATCGTTCGACGTCATTATAGCAGACTTTCCCGACCCAAATAATGAAGTTTTAAGCAAATTATATTCATTGCCGTTTTACCACAACGTAAAGCGCAAGCTGGCAGACGGAGGTGTGTTTGTTCAGCAATCTACCTCGCCAGCCTACGCTTATAAAGCATTTTGGTCTGTTGGTAGGACGATGATGGCAGCGGGCTTAGAAGCTTTGCCATACAGTGATTTCGTGCCTAGCTTTGGGGAGTGGGGTTGGTGGCTGGCTCAGGTTGCTACCGATGGTAAACGAAGTATATGGCAACTGTATGAGGCTGCAAAGTTACACAATGTGGGTCTGCGTTATTTGAATGATGCGATTATGCAGGCAAACATCGTATTACCCGCATCTTTTATGGCTATGTATGGTGATAGTTTGGTATTGCTACCTCATTATGCTAGCCAAAAGATTGTTCAATATTTGGTTGATTCCAAAAGGTTTCCAAAAAGTTTGACTAATAATTTAAATAAAGTAGATACTGGTTTGCTATATTTACATTGGGTTACCACATACACCCAAAGCAAAGTATATCAGTACTATTTAGAAGCTAGTTGGTATTAGATATAAGCTTTATAGCTATCTAGCGATTGCGGTGCCGTGTAGGCTTTATAGACAACGCAATTTCAATATTCCCGAGATAGCTGAAAGCTCTGTTAAAGTAGTCTCACTAGGTATGGCATCGACATGAATGATAGTGTAGGCAAAGCTTCCAAGATGGCGATTTGCCATAGCTTGAATATTCAGTTTCTGCTTGGCTAGGGTGGACGATATTTGCCCTAGCATATTGGGCTCGTTTCTATGACTAAAGGTCAAGCGATATTCTGTGCCACTATGTTCTAATTCGCAGTTTGGGTAATTGACAGAGTTGCGAATATTGCCATTCAGCAGAAAATCGGTGAGCTGCTCACAAGCCATAATGGCACAATTATCTTCTGCTTCTGGGGTAGAAGCCCCTAGATGTGGGAAGCTAATGGCACCTTTGATGCCTTTTAAGGTATCGCTAGGGAAGTCAGAAACATAGTAGCTGATACTGCCAGCCTCCAGTGCTTCGGCGATAATATCCTCATCGACTAACTCTGCCCGGGCAAAATTGATTAGGCGGCAATCTGGTTTGATAGTCTGAAGATATTCTCTTGTGATGAGGCCCTTTGTTTCTGGAGATAATGGCAGATGTAGGCTAACATAGTCGGATTGTTTAAGCAGTTCAGAAATATCTTCAAATAGCTGAATTTGCTTAGGCAATTTTAGTGCATTGGTAACTGATAAAAACGGGTCGTAGCCAATCACTTGCATACCCAAGGCTTGTGCGGCATTGGCTACCAGTGAGCCAATGGCACCTAAGCCTACAATGCCCAAGGTCTTGCCAGAAATTTCAGGGCCGACAAACATTTTTTTACCTACTTCCAGTGCTTTCGTATCGCTTAGATTGCATTGAGCTAACCATTGAATACTTTCGCTCAATTTGCGTGAAGATAATAACATGGCACAGATTACCAGTTCCTTCACACTATTGGCATTGGCACCGGGTGTATTGAACACGACAATACCGCGTTCACTGCATTGATGAATGGGTATATTATTGGTACCAACTCCGGCACGGGCAATGCCATAAATACTTTCTTCAATTTCGTTACTTTGCAATTTATGGCTGCGTAGTAGTATGCCTTGAGTGCTTTGGACACCTGTTTGGCTAGCTGAATATTGGATGGAACAAGGCAAACGATTCAGCCCTTTTTGCGAAATATTATTGTAATAGCGAATGTGATACATTGATAACTCCATAAGTTTTAATTAGGAGTAAAGATTGTAGTGAAAAGTTGTTGATATGGCAATATGGGATTTCATCCAGACTCAAAATATTTTAGAATTGTTATAACTCAGGCCTGGTATTACTTACGCTTATTACTATACTTGGCCTTATTTTAAGCTAATGCCCTATTGGGGCGGCAGCTATAGTTTTGAGCTTCACAGCTATTTTGGAGCTAGCAAAACCCTAACCAAAACTATGCAAACTATGCTATCAAAGCATATTGTAACGGTATGCTAAACTTTATGTTTATTGAAGGTTGCCACTAGCATTAGTCAGAGGTAGAGAGTAGTGCTAGCTAGAAGTTGTCGAAAGGTTGACTAAAATAACTAGGCAAAGATATGCCAATTTTATGCCCATTTGGTGGGCTTTTAGTGTAGAGTTTTGGTCGGCGATAGCCAAATAACTTACTATTTTGGGCATATTTTATCTAAAAAATACTTGACTTATTACCCCAAAAAAACGATATAATGCACTGTAGGTTTTGTATAAAGCCTAATTATTAAATTTAATGTAAGGTAATTGCTTAAATAGGCAATATGCTTGGATTAGATTATACAATGGAAAACAAGACTGCAGTTGCAAAGGTACAAGATTCTGCTATAGCTATTTTGGATAAATTTACAGGTGTATGTACAACCTACCAACAACAGCATAGCGAAAGGTATGAAGATAAAGAGCATAAGGATTATAAAGACGAACAAGCCAAGATAACGGAAGTTCTTACATGGATAAAAACAGAACGAGATAAAGTACAAGACATGGAGTTTTCTATTGGCACCATGAAAGCTGGTAAATCTACGGTAATTAATTCTATTGTGGGCTATGATATTGCGCCTATCAAAAGTTATAATGGCAATGAACAATGGTTAGCGGAACAACACTTGAAGCAAACTTACCAAGACTTGGACAAAGTAGTGAAAGAAATATCTCCAATAATCAAAGAGTCGCAGAAGATAAAACAAGACCATTACTTGGCTAAATGACGTTTGCCGTATTGCCAAAATATTTGCAGAATATTTAGAAAGCAAGAGGCTTGATAAGTTAATTACCGATTTACTACAGGCAGATATGTTGCGCATAGAATTGGCTTTCTTTTGTTTGAAGGATAGCTCCAATTCTATTGGCAAGCTTTCCCTTTACGATACCGCAGGCTTTAATGAAGCATTACTAAATAAGGAATTAGAGCTTGCCACTAAGCATTTACTGAGCGATTCTTCCGCAATTGTTTATGTTGTCGATGCATCACAATCAGGTACAAAGGCCGAGTCTGACTTGAAGGGATGGGTAAAAGAAGGTAGAGAAGTCTATATCTGTGCCAATAAAAAAGATCAATATAAAGATGTGAGTGAAGGTAACGTCGATACTACCTTAGAGCAAAATAACCTAAGGAAATACAAAGAGTGTGTCCCTAACTTGAAAGAGAAAGATATATTCCCCACCAATTCAAGAATAGGGCTTTTCAGTAGTAAGCTGCAACAATATTTTCGCCTACATGAGTGCTACCCAAAACCAAGACCGGCTGACCAAAATAACCCCATGGCTGAAATCATAAAAGAATGTTTTGGAAAACCAAAATTAAAGAACTTTGACTCTAATAAATGGCGGTTATCTGAACAAGAGAGCAATGCCTTTACAGAATATCTAATAGATGAATATAGTGGCTCTGGTATACCCAGCCTTATTAATATTGTGTTTGTAGAGACTGCCAACAATATTATACAGAAGGTCTTTGAAAATTTTGATTGCTGGCTTACTCAAGTGGTAAAAGATTTCGAGGGGAACTTACAAACATATCAAGACGGCCTAGAGAAAGATTTAGAAGAACTACGTAATGACATAGCAATGTTGGAGAGGCTGATAGAGGATACAAACTTGGCATCAAATTCTGCCCAACAGCTTCCTGTTAAGATCAAGGGCATATTATCTACTGAATTAGGTAATATTACAACAGAAATTAAAAGGCGGGTATTAGAGGAATTCAATAAGGTTTCCGATAGTAATACTAAAGTCAATGATGATATAAACCAAATCATGTCTAGCACTGATGGGAATGATAGTAAGTTTAAAAAAATTCCTTTAGTTTTCCTTCTTCGATGTTAAAAAAAGAGTTCAAAGACTGGATAAGTCTGGGAATAGCACTGGTGAACATGATAAATAGTGGTAGTTTAAGTTCCGAAAATATAGAAGAGATTCGTAAAAAGAATGAGGATTTTAAAATTCTTGTCAACGCTATTGTGTCATCTCTAAAGGAAGATTTAGAAGAAAAACTCAAGGAAAATAATGATAGATTTAAAGGGATAATAAACGAAAAAGTTCGCCCCTTGCAAGAACAATTGAATAAGATAGGGAATCAATTTGCAGAGTTTATGAAGGATAATTATAGCAATGTGCGTTTCAAAGCACCGAAATTTAGTATACCATTACCAAAAGTCAACATTGGTGCTATGGATGATTTTATGTACAGTCATTCAAGATACGTACCTAAGAGCGGGGTTTTAAATCTTCTTAAACGTATTCCTGGTTGGATATTTGGGAAGCCTTGGGGTAGGGAAGAGATTACTGAGTATACTTTTGATGGTCAGAAAGCAAAGAAGCAATTTGAGCGCTCAATTAATGAATGTTTAAAGGGTATAAAAGATGGTTTGCTAACTTATGTGGAAGAGGATTTAACAGAGGAAATTCGCAAGGTTTGCTCTAGCTTAGAAAATCAATTAGGTGATAAACTCAGAGCCATTGCTTCAGCACTTACCGATACTCAAATTCCAAATAAAGAAAAAATTGAAGAAGCAAAAAAAATACACAAACTTTGCTTACAACCTTAGAAAGTATTGAAACGGAAATACCAGAATTTAGGAAAGAAGCGGAAAAGATAAGATAAGGTTGGGCTCAAAGTCTAGGTGGCAATCACTTAGACTATTTTTATATAGTCTTATGATTAGTTTGTTCTAGCTTTGTATTAAAGAGCAATTACAGACTGCGACTAGCATTAGTCATAGGTTGCGAGTAGTATTAGCTAGAGTTTGTCGAAATTTTGAATGAAATAGCTAGGCTAAGATATGACCTTGATTTTATGCCATTTTGGTGGTATTTGAGGTACGTTATTTCTAGCGCTAGCCAAATAATTTTCTATTTGGGTTATATTTTATCTAAAAATACTTTAATTATTACTAAAAAACCGATTTAATGCAATGTAGGTTTTTTATAAAGTTTATATTAGATTTAATGTAAGGCAATAGGTAATTGCTTAAATAGGCAATATGTTTGGATTAGAGTTATACAATGGAAATCAAGACTGCAGTTGCAAAGGTTGTTTTAAAGGTTCAAAGGCTAGGTGGCAATCACCTAGCCTATTTTTATATAGGCTTATGATTAGTTTGTTCTAGCTTTGTATTAAGGAGCAATTGCAGAATGAATAATGAAAGTAATGTTTTAGCAGGTATAGACAATGCCATAGCTAAGCATTTATATATAGTAGCCACTCCCTTGGGCAATTTGCGCGACATTAGTTTAAGGGCTTTGGACATACTTGCTTCAGTTGATATTATCGCCTGTGAAAGCTTGGCGCGCTCTAAAAATTTACTGCGTGAATATGGCATTCAGCCACAGCAGCTAGTGGTTTGCCAAGCAGGCAACGAAGCTGCCAGTGCCGAAGGTTTGGTCAAACTATTAAAACAAGGGCACAGCATAGCATATATCAGTGATGCAGGAACCCCTGGTATTAGTGACCCGGGTACCAAACTTGTTGCTAGAGTAAAGCAAGCTGGCTTTGTTATAAAAGCCCTTCCGGGCCCTTCTGCCTTGACATTGATTGCAAGCTTAGCAGGTTACCCTTGTAAACCATTAGCTTTTATCGGTTTTTTAAGTACAAAAAACGGGCGAAGGAGGCTTGAACTACAGCATTGGCTAGAACAAGAGCATTGCTTTGTATTGTATGAGTCGCCATTTCGTATTATTTCTACTTTAAAAGAGTTAGCGAGTTTGGCGCCCAAGCGCAAGATATTTTTAGGGCGTGAAATGACAAAAAAAAGCGAACAGTTTTTATCAGGAACTTCCGATTATATACTAAGTCATCTGGAAGCCGTTAGCTTTTCTATTCGTGGGGAATTTACTTTGTTTATTGCAGCGGAATCAGTGTGATAACCTTGAGTTAAAGAGGTTGATTTTCGCAAGGATTGCGATTTGCAAGGAAGAGATTTATTATGCCTATTGATAAGATTGGTTCTACAGAGAGTTATGCTCCTGTTAAGCGAAGTTTTGCAAAGCCTAAACCTCAGTTGCGGCAAATTAGACAAGATACAATTAGCTTAACTCAGACAGCAAAACAGAATGCGGAACTATTGAGAATTCATGATTTGGCGATGGCTGCTCCTGATATACGTATGGAAAAAGTTATAGAATTGCGGGATAAGCTTCAAATCCCTTCTTATCCCGATCACGCTATTATTGCTAGCTTGGCAGATCGCTTGTCTGAATTATTTATAGGGACTGGACAAGATTAGAAAGAATTTTGGCGTAAGGGCTTTTAACGAATTTGTGCTAGGGCTTGTATTTCTGTATTGCCTCTGATAAAATAAACAGATACTTCAGGTGATAAATTTTTAATCATATGTTCAAAAAAGAAATCATCAAAATCCCACAAAAAGTACTTGCGGTTGGTTTCCAATCCCGAAAGAATATAATATGTGTACAGTAGCCTGTATATGGGTTTGCGAACTTTTTTCTCTTTTTTAGGAGGTGTACTTATGAATAAGTATACATTATTTGGGGCTAAGCCCACTAGGCCTATTATTTTGCCAATAATATTGTGCATATACTTAACGGTCTCTTGCGACCCAGATGAGGATAAGTCTTCATCTAATAACACTCCAGCGCGTAGTGTATTACATTTATTGCAAAACCATACAACCCAATACGCTAAATATCAAAAAGGTAAGGAGTACAAAAGTGCCGAGTGGGACGGCAATGTTTTGACAAGGTATAATGCGGATAAGACAGTAAGGTCCAAGGTCACCTATGACTATAGAGGAAGAATTACAAAGTATGTATATACCTTAAGTGGTTCTCAAATTACAGATGAGCATCGTTACGAAGGCGATGGCAATGCTTTTACTTTCTATGATAGAATATTTTTAACCAGAAACGGTGGCAAGGAATATAGATATGCAAAGCGTCAAGGCAATGTCGTGCGAACTTATGATGATAAGGGCAACACGGCTTCTACTACTACCTTTGATTCTAAGGGTAGATTCCAAAGGCAAGTATATGGTTCTACTAGCTATACTTATCGCAGTGTAGGTGATGGCCCTGAGATTGCCGCCATTGTATCTAAAGACTACCACTATTTAGGGCAATTAAAATTTAAATTTACTACCCAATACATTAAGGAAGGTAGTAAAAAAGAATGGAAAGTATATGAATGGATAAAGGAAAAGGGGCAAGATGTACTTGTTAGACACGGCTATGGTAAAAAGACCTACTATTACTATGACGCTAAAGCAAGAGTGGTAGAGGAGGTTGAGGTAGAAATTGATGATTCTTTAATTACCACTACCTACCGTTATGAGTAAGCGTTGGTAGCATTACTTTGGCATTGATGTTAATGATTAAAACAATTTAACTTCCTTTAGGGAGTTTAAAAATTATAATGAAAGGAGAATCTTATGGCAGTTATCAGTGAGTTCATAAAGTCAAATAAGTTGCCCGGTATACCTCAAACTAATGTTAAGGCAGAATATTGCTTTGATGAGTCCACTTTTCGGCTGCGTACTTATAAAAGTGGTGATACCAGACGGGAAGAAGGTAGCAAACAAAATATCCAGTTAAGTAAGCCTATGGCTAAAGAATTAGTGCAAATACTCCAAGAGTTTATTGCTAAGACTTAACAAAAATTATTTGCTATAACTTTTGGCTTTAACTATTGGGCAGTAAGGCAAAAAGGTAGGTAAAGGGGTTGCCCCTTACCTACCTTTGGGAGTTGTGTTTTAGACAAGCAACTAAAGCCAACTATTTGGCTTTTGCCGTTTTTATTAAAGTGTTAATTTAAAAAATAGTTAGCTTGGCTCTGGTTCTAAAACCAGCTTAACCCCGCGTATTTCACGAATGATGCCGTAGCAACCTTGGTTTATGGAGCAACCTTCCACGGTAATTGCGCTCCATATTTGGCTGTTGATTTTGGCTTGGCCTAATTCAAAACAATTGATATTGCTTATGGCCAAAGCGCGCGCTCCAATTAGCGCAGCTATATTGGTTGACTGCGTTGCTTTATGGAGTATGCGCACAGAAAGAGGACGCAGCAAAAATATGCACAATAGAGAAATAGCACTGAAACATACAATTTGCCAAGTAAACGATAATTGGAAACGTTCTGCAACTAAACCTGCCAAAGACCCTACTGCTAACCAGATGGTAAGAAAGCTTTGTGATAAGCCTTCTCCTATCAAAAAAATAACGAGCAAGGCCACCCATATTAGCCATGATTCCATTTGGTATTATTGACTCAATTCTTTTAATGACACAGCCCAAGCTGATAAATCTTTCATATCTGCAGGCACCACAATTTTCGTGGCCTGGCCTTCGGCTAAATTGCCAATGGCTTCTAAACTTTTTAATGCCAAATATGCTTGATCCGGCCCTGCTTGTTTTATCAAACCAATAGCTGCTGCAGTAGCTTCCTGAATGCGCAACAACGCTTGGGACTCGCCTTCAGCTCGGCGAATTTGGGCTTCTTTATCTGCCTCTGCTTGTAAAATGATGGCTTTATTCTTGCCTTCGGCTTCTAAAATAGATGCGGTCTTTTGGCCTTCAGCCCGCAAAATTTGTTCCCGCCGCTCGCGTTCAGCCCGCATTTGTTTTTCCATCGCATTTTGAATATCTTCCGGCGGCAAAATATTTTTGACTTCTACGCGGTTGACTTTTATACCCCAGGGGTCTGTAGCTTCATCTAAAATATTGCGCATTTGAGTATTGATAATGTCTCGCGAGCTAAGGGTATCATCCAGCTCCAATTGGCCAATAATATTGCGCAAAGTAGTTGCACAAAGATTTTCCAGCGCAGCACTTGGGTTGGAGACCCCGTAGACAAATAATTTGGGGTCGGTAATTTGGTAATAAATTACTGTATCTATTTGCATGGTAACATTATCTTTGGTAATTACCGCTTGCGGTTCAAAGTCAACAACATGTTCCTTTAGTGAAACGGTGGCCACAATGCGGTCTATCAAAGGCAACTTTAAATGCAGGCCTTGTTCCCAATTGCATAGGTAGGAGCCCAAACGTTCCAGCACATAGGCATTGGATTGCGAGACGATTCGTATATTAAAAAAGACTAAAACTAATACGATGACAATCAAAACAATAATTAAAATATCCACAAGCAATACTTTTCGAGTTCCTTAAATTTAGAAATGAGACTTTATTAGATAATCGATTTAGTGTCAAGAGACAAAAGAAACTAGTTTTTTATTTTTGCGCGTTGTTTGGCTAGCCCCAACATATAAGCTATAGTCTAAATACCAAGGGCCTTCTTTTGTGCGTTGTCGTAAACTAAAAGGTCTGCGTTTATTGGTTTGTATAATTTCTATTTTCGTTTCTGTATTTTGTTGCGAGAGTTGTTTGAGTAATTTTTGCTCTTTTGGGCTAAGCGGATAATTCCTTGGCCATACTGCGGTAATAACAGGATAAGTATCGTGATGCTTTGTTTTACGGTAAGAATTGAGTAGGTAGCTGCTTTGAGGCAGAAATAATTTTAAGTCGCTCACTTTATTCATCGTAATAAAATGGGGTAACTGCCAATTTCCATAGGGCGTGTAGCCGGTATAGCTGTGCGGATCACGGCTAAAATATACCGCCCAAGATTTGGCAGAATTATAATTGCAGCCATTTTTGGCAAAAACCGCTAGCAGCTCTAGCAGCTTTTGGGAAAATTTTACGTGAACGGTAGTACTTGTGCTGGGCTTTGGGTCTACCGGGGGGTTGCATGTTCGCTAAATGGGCTGCTATAACAAGCACTAATAGTAAGACAAACAAAGAAAATACCCAAAACCGAACCAGAATCCAAAAAATACGAAGATGATTCACACGGTGCCAATAATATTGAAAAGTTTGCCAATTCCGAAACAGCCAAAAGTATTTTTTATTTGTTTTAAATGCTCTTCCCTTACAAGGGTAGAGCTACGGTATAATCTGCGTTCATTGATGAACTTTTCTAACCGTATATTGATTTTTTATACCATTGTTGCCGTTTTTTTTAGCGGAGTTGTTTTGGTTAAATTTGGCGAGCTAATGCTCAGCCCAAAAGGGCCGGGAAATACCACGGTAAAGTCTAAGTCAATCGTTGTGCGTGGCTCGATTTTTGACCGTAACGGTAAACTATTAGCAAACCAAATTAAACGCCATTCGTTAGATGTATGGCTTCCCAGTGTGCGTGATTTAACGCTTAGTGCCCAAATTATTGCTCCCATTTTAAAACTAGATGTTGAAATATTGTATCAACGACTTATTAATTCTAGGCGCAATTATATGTGGATCAAACGCTTTCTCAGCGAAACAGAGGCTGAAGCATTGAGCAAATACATAGATCGTGGTGAATTGCCGGGTTTTAAATTGCGTGAAGAATATAAACGCTATTACCCGCTTGGTGAATTAGCCTCCCATTTAATCGGTTTTACCAATATAGATAATGTGGGTTTAAATGGTGTTGAGCTTAGTTTGGAAAGTTGGCTCAACCCCAAAAATGTTTCGTATAATAGCAACCAAAATATTCAGTATGGCAATCAAGTCTACCTTTCGATCGATATTGATACCCAGTATATCATTGATAAAATTGCCCGTAAGACCATGATTTTTACGAAAGCTGATAGTTTGGTGGCAATATTGATGGATGCACGGAGTGGCTCTTTGGTGGCCTTTGTTAGCTTACCTGAATACGACCCAAACTTGTTTAACCACTATTCCGAGGAAATTTTGCGCAATCAAGCGATTAGCACGGCTTATGAGCCCGGCTCGGTATTTAAAATTTATATCATGGCTATAGTACTTGACGAAAAAATTATTGACATTAACCATATTTTTGATATAGGCACAATTTACAATCCACCTATATTCCAGCGCAAAAAAATACAACCCATTCGCGATGTTACATCACACGGGGCCCTATCGGCTACCGAAGTTTTGATTTATTCGAGCAATGTGGGTATGGCTGTGGCTGTTGAAAATATTAGCAAAGATTTGCTATACTACAAATTGCGTTTGTTTGGTTTTGGTAAAATTACCGGTGTCCAGTTGCCCGGTGAATCCAACGGTATTTTAAAACAGCCTTCAAGTTGGTCCCTTCGCTCAAAACCAACGATTGCGTTTGGCCAGGAAATTGGTGTTTCGGCAATACAAATGGTATCGGCAGCAACGGTATTTACCAATGGGGGGCTATTGCTTTCTCCCATTATTATTGATCGTATCGAAGAGTCGAATGGTAATGTTCGCCTACAAAATACTCGCCAGCCAAAATATGAAGTGATTTCTCCGATTACAGCGAAAAATATGCTGCTAATGATGGAGCAAGTTGTAGCTTCTGATTTGGGCACGATGCGCGGTTCTCGTGTTGAGGGTTTGCGTATTTCTGGCAAATCGGGGACGGCCCAAGTATATAACCCTAAATCTGGTAAATATTATCCAGAACGTGTCAATAGCTCTGCTATTGCAATTTTCCCAACCGATGACCCGCGATTTGTTCTTTATATTAATATTTTTAATCCGAAAAGTTTGGTGCGTTATGGTGGCCGTTTGGTTTCTCCAATGGTGTCAGAGGCGATTAGTGATTTGACCACTCATTATAATTTGCCACTCAAAGGCAATCGTATTGCGTACTTTAATGAAGATGTTTCGGTTTTGATCGAAGAGCAATTGGAAAAGCGATTGGTGCAGAAAAAATTAGCACAGGATTTAACAAAATTACCGAATCTGAAGGGTTTATCAAAACGCAAGTTATTACCGCTGCTGCGCATTCCCGGCTTGCATGTGGAAATTATTGGGGAGGGGCATGTGGTGCGCCAAAGCTTGCCTCCAGGTACAGAGTTACCGGGCAGGGAATTACCTCAAATAAAAGCAGGGGCGGAAAATGCAAGTCCCTTGTTATTAAAAATTTGGTTGCAATAATTTTGAATATTGGAATTTATGGCAAATGCTTTTTCTACCTCGGTTAGTGTTTCTTCTACTGCTGTTTCACCTGATTGGCAATCTGAAGTGTTTCTAGCCAATTTCGAGCACAATTGTAAGGTCTTGCGTCCTAGGGCCCCTGAATTAGTGCAACAGTTGAAAGCATGCCCTTTCCCGCCTTCTGCTTCTGGGTCTAATTCTAGCCAAAATACTCAAGCTTCTACAGTCACCAGCCCAGCGGATTTGATGGCTGTAGAAGCAGCATCGATTAGCGTGCAGCTTAGCCGAGACGGCCATTGGGTGCTGCACTTTCAAAATAAGCCTTTATATTCGCGCTACAGACCTATTGAAGAATGTAAAAAATGGATTGGCAAAGATTTACATAAAGATACCAATTCGGCAATTTTTGCGGGTTTTGGCTTGGGTTATCAAATTGATGAATTTTTAAGCTGCCGTTCTAAGGCGTTGATTTTGGTTGTTGAATCCAGCTATGCTTTATTCAAAGCTGCATTGTGTTTGCGGCCACTGGAGCACTTATTGGGCAATCCGAAATTTTTTTGTTCGGTTGGGCCAGCGGCTAATTTGGAATTATACTTACATCACTTTTCCGAACGCAATTTCCAATTTTATCAGTTGCAGAGTTTGTTTCGTTTTCAAAGTAGTTTTTATCAACCATTACAACGCCGCATCTTTAGTTTGCTCAGCCGTTTCCGTATCAACACCAATACGCTAAATCGTTTTGGTCAGCTTTGGGTAAAAAATATTGCTATGAATTTAAGTTCGGCAGCCAATGCAGCAGATGCAGGTTTTTTTTATCGGCGTTTTGAAGGGTTGCCTTTTTTGCTTCTTGCTGCAGGGCCATCGCTGGAAAGTTTGCTTACTATTTTGTCGCAATTGCGCGAGCGCTTTGTTTTATTGGTAGTCGATACCGCCCTTAGTGTAATTTTACAACAGGGTATTCAGCCAGACTTTGTGATCAGCGTGGATCCACAATTATTAAATGCCCGGCATTTTGATTTTTGTGAAGCACCCAATTCTATTTTAGTTTCAGAATCATGTATTTATCCTTCCATTTTTGAGCATCGCTGGCGTTTTCATGCTTTATTTCATTCTAGCTTTCCTTTAATGGCTAGGTTAGAAGGGGCTTTGAAAACGGTTTCGGCTAAGTCACAATTGGCCCAAATTCGCAGTGGGGGGTCGGTGGCTACGGCAGCGTGGGATTTTGCCCGAAACTGTAAAGCTTCAGCTTTATATATTGCAGGCTTAGACCTTTCTTATCCTACTTTGCGTTCCCATTGTTTGGGAACCATGTCACAACGCCAAAGCTTGATTCGTGGTAAACGCTTGCAACCAGTAGAACATTTGAATTGGCGGGTTACGGTTTCTGCTGGAGTTGAGCGGGTTTATTCTTGGCAAGGGCTTACAGTGCTTAGCGATAAGCGTATGAATGTCTATCGCAATTGGCTTGAAGAGAGTTTGAACAATATTTCTGCGAATATGCCAGCTTGGCCCAATTATATTATTGACGGCTGTGCTGGCCGTGCTGCTCAAATTACAGGCATGAAGTTAATTCTTGTCGAGCAAGCTTTAAATGAAACAAAGTGCCGCAAGCAAATTAACCAACGCTTAGAAGCAATTCTTAAGCCTTTGGAAGCATTGGAGCCGCAAGGGCAGTGTGTTCTGTTGCTCAATGGTATTACCAATTTGCTTGGTGAAATTCGCGATATTTATCACTGGAGTGCAGAATTATTGATTTTGTTTTGTTACAACCGGCGCAGTAACAGCCAAGAAAAGCGTTTGCGTGAACTACAGAATAATATTTCTCAATCGCCGAGTCGCAATATTGTTAGCTTCTTTTTTACCGATACGCTCTCCCAAATTGTTGGACGCAGCCCCGAGCAAGAAGAGTCTAGTCAGTTAGAGCGCGACCGCCTAAAAATTTACCAACGTTTTTATCTAGCTAGTAAATTCCATCTATATTGGTTAGAACATGCCCGGCGACAAGTGCTTGGTTTGTTAGAAGAATCTGAATAGTGCTTGTTCTATTACATAAAAACTCATTAAATTAGTTGCTTGTTCGCACAATAAATCATTTAAAATGGGAAAAATCAATCATTGCCTAGGTCTGCGAATCTCTTCAAGAAAAGAATATAAAGCATTCTTGGATATATCATAGTAAGCACAAACTTGTTCATTAGATTTTTTTATCAAGAACACACCGCGCTCATCGAGATAGCGAATACCTGTATACTTTTCTTCTTTGTTCATCAGGGAGCTTGGCTTGCCCACATAGTCCATAGATTCTTGAATTAAATCCGTTAACAGCGAACCTATATCGCTAGCAAAAAATTCTTTCGTTTTGGACTCTACATGTACAGGATTGAGACCCATTAAACTACGAAGGCTGTTCTCTGCAATTAAAAGCTGGGAAATATCCAGATTGATACACAAAGAGCCAATTATCTGTTCGTTGGAATTCCTAAAATAAACGGAAGAGCTGCGCAGAGTTTTGCCGGTTGCGGTTTTCGTTATATAGTTAATCTCATCACCGCTTTCTGGTACCAGATTGCGCAAAAATTCCAAGCCTTTGTTGGTGCTGGGATCACCGACTTTTCTTCCAGTTATATGGCCGTTGCGAATGGTAATAATACTGTGTTCATATGGCATACCTTTAAGATCATGCAAGACGATTTCGCAGGAATCCCCAAGAGTTCCCGCCAGAGCGTCCATAATTTTGTCGAAGACATCTCGTAATTCTGCTATGTTTTCCATATTATCTCACCTATGACTTTCCCGATTTTATGATAGCCTTTTTCTCAAAAACATTTTCAAGCTCTATCCCAATCCCTACTTAGCAATTCATTAAGCTAGGTAATTAACACTAAAAATAGAGAAATACAATTTTATTGGGCTCACTAATAAAATTGTATTTCTCTATAACAAGCTTGCCTATAGAGCTTTTTCCAGCTCTTGTTGCAATTGGCGCAAGACATAATCAATCGGTTTATCATCGAGTATGAGGCTTTGCAAAGCGTTGATTACAGAAGCTTGATAAGCTATAAAATCACGGAATTTAGGCTCTCCTTTACTGTCATTTAAAACGCTGATAAAAGACTGGTAATAAGGGTCTGAAGCATATAGTTTCTGTGAATCTGCATCATTGCGAATCATTAGCAAACCATCAGACTGTTCATAAGGGAATTGAAATTCCGGGCTGATGAGAATCCGCCCAAACTCTGCCCCCATATCGGGATTTTTTGAATCTTTAAAAACTACCAGACTGTCCACCAAAACTTGAATAGCCGAAACTCCTAAACTACCATGAGGCAGCTCGGTCAACTTCCAATTGACTTGATTGATAACATCACGATTTCGGGTGCCCGTGTTAACAATGAACATACCGACTTGAGCATTGCCAAAAATTGCCCGAAAATCCCTTTGTTGATAAGCCGCCATTCCGGGCACGGAAAATGGTTTTAGTTGCTGGAATAACTCCAAAACCTCCCACAAGTTCGGGTTATTTTCTACATAGACGGCATTATCTTTAATCAGAGTACCACCGTTAGCATAGAGAAAATTGATTAAATTAAAAACCACGGTGTCATCACCTGTTTTGAGAGCCATGCCATAACCGGGAATACCCGTACTTTCTTGAATCGCCTGCGCGATACGCACTAAATCCGAAAAGGTTTTCGGTGGGGTTTCTATTCCGGCCTGAACCAATAAATCTTCATTGTACAGCAAAGCCCGGGAACTCATCGCTCTGGGGAAACCCCAATATTCAGTACTATACTTTACGGCATCGAGAACAGAGCGAAAAAAGCTATTTTCATCTGCAAAGGTTATTGGGACCAGTAAATCTTGAGACACAAATTGGGGAATAGTGCGAGAACCGACTTGGGCTATCTCAGGCGCATTGCCAGCGGCCACATCTTGCATTACCTGCTGCTGGGAAACAGACCAGGGTAAAGTCTCTGCTTGGACCTTAAAGTTCGGAAATTGCTCTTCAAAGGCGGCAATAGCTTCATTCGTCATGGCATTCAGTTTATCACCACTCTGAACATAACGAATAGTCTGTATCTCCGGTTGCTTTTGCTTGGGTGCACAGGCCATTGCCAAAGCTGCGAAAATAGTTAGGATATAAACTAATACTTTCTGCCATAGTTTCTGAATATTGGGCACAACAGCTATTTTCAGATTAAATTTTAGGATATTCATAGTAAACCTCCTGTTATCCTTTAATACTGCCAGATATACCTTCCACGATATATTTCTGCATAAATAAAAATAATAAGATTATTGGCAAACTAGCAACGAGCGATGCCGCCATAAGCTCATTCCATAAGACGTCTTGTCTACCAAAAAAAGCGTATAAACCTTGAGTGATCGGCATCAGCTCTTGCCTTCGGTTGAATGTAATTGCAAAAGCAAATTGTTGCGCATAAGCTGCAATAAAGGTTCGAGTTCCCAAAACTACCAGAAAAGGGAGTAAATTGGGAAGTATCACTAGAGTAAGTATCTGGAATGTATTCGCTCCATCGCTGTGAGCTGCTTGGTCTAGCTCACAGGGCAATTGCTCCAAATACGTTCTTAGTAGCCATATATTAACGGGTAAAAGGGAAATACTACCAACAAGAATCATTGGCCAGTAAGTATTTAGCAATCTTAACTGTTGGAACATCTGATATAAAGGTATCAATAATAATACACCAGAAATCATAGACAAGGAAAGTAATAGCATTTGGGCGGCTTCTTTGTGCCGGAAATCAAAACGAGAAAACACATATGCAGCCGGTATACCAAGGAATAAATTAAATAAAGTTACACTTAGGCCAAGGAACAAACTATTCGCCATATAACGCCCCAAATTGGGAACAGTCTGCCAAATATTTTGATAATTTTCCCAGTGAAATATCGTAGGCAAAAGCCGATAGGGAAATGTTTTGGCTTCAGCAAGGGATTTGAGTGAGACAAAAAACATCTCAACAAATGGCAAAAGCATAAACCCGAGAAAAATAAAGCGACCAATGATCACAGCGACAGTTTCGCCTTTATTTAAGCGATTGTAATTAGCAAGAGTAGATTTAGGCATATTTCTGTCCTCTCTTCTTGATACCTAAATAAATAGCAACTAATAGAAATAATAAAAAGCTCATAACAACACTTTGGGCAGCACCTAAGCCTAAGTCAAAACGCTTAATAGAAGTGCGATAAGCCAAAATGGGTAAAGTGGTTGTGCCGTCACTGGGCCCCCCTTGCGTCATGATCCAAATCACATCAAAGGAATTAAACGTAAAAATGGTAGTTACCGCAGCCAGTGAGAAAATTGCCGGTAGAATTTGTGGCAAAACTACATAACGTATTTTCTGCAAGCGCGTTGTTCCTTCGATAACAGCCGCTTCTAACGAGTCAATAGGAACGGATTCCAAAGCAGCAATCAAAAAAATGGTAATGAGTGGTACACCCGCCCAAACATCTACCAATAGCACCGATAATAGCGCGGGATTGCGCGAACCCAGAAACTCAAAAGGCTCTGCAATAAGCGATAAATTTTGTAGCCCATTGCTAATCAAACCAAATTGTCCATTTAAAAGCCACGTCCAAACAATCGCACTGATGGTTAAGGGCATGACCCATGGAGGAAGCACTAAAGCCCGGTAAACCCCTCGCAAACCTAAAGGAACATTGAGTAATAAAGCTCCCCCAAGGCCGAGACCAATTTTTAGGGAGACTCCAGATATTGTCCATAGCATGGTTCTCTGTAACACCGGCCAGAACTTACCATCAAACAGAAATTCGCGATAATTGGCTAGCCCGATAAAATCAATATTCTTACCAATAGAGGCATTGGTAAAGGAAAGCCGAATCAATTGGAACAAAGGAAAAATAAAAATAAACAAGAGCGCCAAAACACTTGGTAGCAACAGCAAAAATAATGTTTGTTTATGTATCTTCATTTTTTATATATTCCTGATAGCAAGTAAGGCTCTCCTAAAAAAATTAAGGCAAGCATTGCCCTGATAATTGAATTACTTGGCCATTACTTAGGCTTGGCCGCCCACATCTCAATTTCTATTTGAAACGTATAAAGCAAACCTGCCTGCACGGTAGTACGACAGGGTAGAGGTTGCTTAAAATAACTAATATACACTTCATTGAAGCGGGGCCATAGTTCCAAATCGGTAAGATATATATTCACCTTGAAGACATCATCAAGGCTGCAATTTGCATAACCGAGCTGCTTGATACAATTTTCCATAGTAAAGCGAGTTTGCTCTTCGATGGTATCGCCAATAATATTTCCATCTAGGTCTATGGGTGTTTGTCCTGAAATAAGCACTAATTTAGATGCATCTACTTCCAGAACCGGAGAATAGGGACCCGCAGTGGAATGTTGTATAGCTCCTACCGGTATTTTTTTAGTGGACACGTTCCAACTCCTTATAAAATGATTGTTTATTTGTTTTAATATTTATAAATATTTAAGAATTCATCTCAATCATAATCTTATTTATATGTAGATCAAAAATCTTACAGAAAATCACTTAGCCATCAATTCATAAAGTAGTTTAGTTGATCAAGATAGATTCACCATTAATTCCGATATCCATGGATTCATAGTAATAAAAATATAAATAACAAGAAAAACCACAATAAAAAAGAATGCATACTTCATAATATAAATTGTTTTGGCCCCAGAAATAGCCTGACCAATAAATAAATTCACTCCCACTGGCGGAGTAACTGCCCCGAGCATAGCCCCTAAAGTTAAAATAATACCGAAATGAATAGGACTAACTCCCATATTTACCAATATAGGAAGGAATAACGGCGTGAAAATCAAAATCAATGGGGTAGCATCCATAAACATGCCGGAAACAGTAATTAAACAAACGAACAAGAGCATCATCACAGATGAATTTTGCGTAATAGATGTAGCCCAAGCCCCAATTTGCTGGGGCACCTGATTCAAAGTCAAAAGGCGTCCCAAAACGCTGGCAAAAGGAACAATAATAATAATAGAGCCCAAAGTTCTAATTGTCTTAGCAAATATTTCAAATAAGTCTCGAAATTTTATTTCTCTATGAATAAATAAACCCACAATTAAGGAATAAACCGTAGCAATAACCGCTGCTTCTGTTGCAGTAAACACACCGGTATAAATTCCTCCTAAGACGAGAACAGGTGAAAAGAGTGCCCATTTAGCATGCCAAAAGGAAGAACGAATATTATTCCAACTAAATACAGATTCTTTCTCTGGCATATCAATTCTATTAATTATTGCATAAACTGTATTTACAATAATCAGACCCGCTGCCAAAATTAAGCCGGGTAAAAAACCAGCCAAGAACATACTCGCTACCGAGATTTCTGCAGTGATGGCATAAATAATCATAACGATAGAAGGAGGGATCATCGCTCCAAGAGTCCCGGAGACTGCCGACAGTGCCCCAGAATACCCTTTAGGGTAATTTCTTTTTATCATTTCCGGGGCTAACATTCCGCCTATTGCCGCAGTCGTAGCACTCGCAGAGCCACTGATCGCTCCAAAAAACGTACAGGACAGGATATTAATCGAACCCAAGCTGCCAGGCATCTTCAATAGCAAACTCGAAGAAAAATTAACAATACGTCTCGAAAGGCCACCGGTCTCCATTAAGTTCCCTACCAAAAGAAATAAAGGCACCGCTATATAAGCAAAATTGTTCAGACTTGAAAATGCCGTTTGCGGAATAATAGATAAAGGAACTCCTGTTAAAAGGCATAAGGCAAATACTCCAATGCCCATCGAAATTGCAATAGGAATATTCGCAAAAGATAAAAGTATAAACAAAATAAACGTGGCGACAATTTCCATTTTTACAAACTCTCGAATAATCAAGCAATAAATGATTTTGCTTTACTGTCTTTTTGTATGCTAAAAAGCTGCATAAAATAACGGGCAGCCATTAAAAAATATAAAAGCGCTTGTATCGCATACAAAAAGAATACCGGCAAACGTAAAGCCGGGCTTACCTGGCCAACATTAAAAGCATTCATCAATGGGAATACAGAGTAAATGGCCACAAAAAGGGTAAATAACATACCCAACAAATTAACTATATTTTCTGTTATATGGGAAACTTTTTTATTTTTGATTAACAATTCCAGAAATTCGATTCGGATCATAGTTTTATTTTTAATTGCAATAGATGTTGCTAACCCAACCATAAAAATATAAGTGAAACGCGAAAGTTCTTCAGACCAAGCAAGAGGGAGATTCAAAGCAAAGCGAAAAATGACCTGCGAAAATGTTACTAGAACAAGAATCGCCAAAAGCAAAACGCTGATTATCATATCAATTTCTTTTGCCTTCATAATCCCTCTATGTTGGTAATCGGTAAATTAAAGCCCCAATTCTTTTTTCAACACGGCAAAGAGTTTCGGGTTGACCTCTTTGCCAAATTTCTCAATAACGGGATAGCCTTTTAAGAATAACTCGTTTTTGGTTTTGTCGCTAACCTCGTTAATTTCGACCATACCACTATTTATTAGAAGATCGCGAGATTTTTGCTCTTCGCGCACCCATTCTTTCTTCATGTAATTCTGACTGATTTTAACACCTTCTTGCAAAACTTTTCGGTGTTCTGGAGCTAAAGAATCGTAATAATTCTTACTCATGGTAAAAACAACAAGCGAAGCAATATCGGAACTTAGCGAGATATACTTCTGAACTTCCTGAAATTTGTTGGTATAAATGGTTGTCAGCGGGTTAAATTGCCCATCAACAACGCCTTGCTGTAAAGCGGAAAATAATTCTGTAAAGGACATTGGCACCGGATTGGCCCCTACCGCGCGATAAAATTCCAGTAGCAAAGGGTTTTGTACGGTGCGTAATTTAATCCCTTTTAAATCCGCAGCATTCACAATCGGCCTTTTACTGTTGGAAATATTGGTAAAACCCATTATGCCAAAACCAAGACCTTTTAACCCAGATTTTTCCAGTGTTGCCAACAGTTCTTTACCAAATTGACCTTCCAATAGACGATCGACATCTTTCTGA
Source organism: Spirochaetia bacterium (assembly GCA_965225855.1). Taxonomy (GTDB): domain Bacteria; phylum Spirochaetota; class Spirochaetia; order SP-2023; family SP-2023; genus Haliotispira. The sequence goes on from CBDDCK010000004.1 coordinate 270,677, forward strand.
TTTTTAAACAAATAAGGAGCAGAAAAAAGCGTAAAACTTTTCTCAAAATTCGATAACGCAGAAGTTCCAGTAGGGTTCATCTGCACAATACCTTGCTGAATTAATTCAATAACTTCTTTGTCATCACCCAATTGATTGGCAGGAAATATTTGTACATCAAAAGCACCATTCGTATTTTCTTCGACATACTTAGCCAACAAGTGATAGGACTTTGTTGAGTAATGGGACTCTGGCAAACCGCTGGCAATTTTGAATACAGCCGTTTTATTGCCCCCTTTATTCCCAGTTGCAAAAACAGCTTGGGCCATAAATCCCGAGATAAACAAAATTACCCCTAGAAAAACAATATATTTTTTCATATAAAACTCCCTTATAAAACCTATATAGGTTTTGTCGCAATAAAATTTTCCCTCTCCCTTTTCGTATCTCAATAGAGATTTTTACAAATTGCTTATTACCTCCTTTCTAGTTGATTAATATTATGGAGTAAAGATTTTAAGCCTGCCATAGCCACCTTGAAAATTTTCTCGCCCTTTGCGCGACTAGCATTAGCGGTTAGGCCGTAGGTTCCATCTTCAGTCATCTCTTTGAAACTGCGCAATAAATTGACCGGGGAACCTTGCAACAAATCCCCTCTAGCTTCAGGTAAGGGAATCTGCGGTGTAGCTCCCGAGCTTCTGTCCGCATAATTTACTAGGTCTTGCTGTAAATATTCCATTAGAGAAAACTCAAATTCTGCCGCATGGCCATTGCCTATAAAGCCAGATTCTTTTAAGGCCTCCAATTCTGCAACGCAAAGTTTCCACCATGAAGTACCCATAATATTCAGATGCTTGTGTTTATTTCCCAACTTTTCTACACATAACTGCATGAGAGCCTGATTGCCACCATGGCTGTTGAAAATTAATATATTATAGTAACCTTGAGCTACTACGGACTCGACAATATCACAAATATAGAGTATTAAAGCCTCATGGGAAACGGTCAGACTGCCTGGAAAATCCATGTGATGTTGTGAATAACCTATTTTAATTTGAGGCAATATCAAGACTTGCTCTCGATAGCAGCGGTTCAATTCCAAGCAAAGTTGCCAACCAATTAGGTTATCCACACAGACAGGCAAAGCCGGCCCATGTTGTTCAATGGACGCAACCGGCAGTATCACCGCTGTATTTTGGGGAATTTCTTTATGCTGTAATGATGTTAAATCTTGCCACAACATTTAGGCCACCTCGAATGATTTTGTTCGGTATTGTTCTACAGACTTATGGTCTAAACGGATACCCAGACCAGCACCATCTTGGGGTAAATAAGCGTAAGAATCCTGAATCTTAATAGGAGTTTCCAGCAAATCATGGCTGCGTATTAGACGCCCGAAAATATCACTAGGCCAAATACAACTAGCCGCCGCGTGAACTTGATGAACATACATGGCCTCTAGTATACCGAGATCGATTTCCGAGCCATGCCAGCAATACATATTAGCAATGGAAGCAACCGCATCCAGCGTGCGGAAGCGATGCAAACCAGCATTAAAATTAAAACCATCGGCACTGCAATGCTGGATACAATTGATTATGTCATGAGCTCGTTGGCCTTGGTATATATATGGCAAAGAAATATGGCGAACAATGCGAATAGATGAAAAATTCCGCAGGCTACGATAATCTTCGAGCATCCACAGAGGCATAGGGTCTTCCAGGATCATTACATTGCCAATTTTTTCTAATTCACGCACCAGATATTTAACTTCCCCCAGATTCTCCCAACGCTGATTTGGGTCATAAATAATTTTCATTCCGGGAGCATAAGAGCGAATTTCTTCAGCCCATTCAATCACTGGGTCTTGCAATTCTGCCTTGAGCTTAATGCAATCATAGCCTTCTTTTTGGTATTTCGCGGCAATAAGCCCCATCTCTGCTTTTTCCCGATAACTAGACCAAGAGCCCACTTTAATCTTTTTCTGCACTACCCCGCCTAGCAATGCAACTAGCGGCATTTTCTTCCACTTTGCATAAGCATCCCAAATAGCGCACTCGAAACCATCGTGTTCACGATATAAGCCAATTGGGAGTTTTTGCAAGCATAATTGAAGAATATCTTGCCCTAACAGGCTCTGTGCAATCGTCTGGACTAATTCGGTATTGTGATCGCGATAAAATTCTCCCAAACCGACTATACCATTGCTTAATTCCATCTCAACAATAAGTTTGGGGAGCTCATCAAATTGCATTGCCCAAGTATCGGTAGCCTTGCAGACAACAGGCAACATATGCAAAGGTTTATACACATTTTTACTGTTAATTGCTTCAGGCTTTGCAGGAACAATTACCTCGGTAAAAGTAAATTTTTGTATACAGCTCATAAATGGCGATCCCCCTATCGAGCAAGCAGTATACAATAGAAATTAAGTTCGTCAATAAAAAGTTTGTTTTTATTTTAAAATATTTATTTAATAATGATTCCCAAATTTAAAGTAGAGGATCAGAAGGTAAAATGTCTATGTTTCGTTTGTAAAAAGGGAAGAAAAAATTCATGTAAATATCCTGAATATTTATAGTAGGCATAATTATTGTCAATGATAGGGATTCAACTTATCTAGCCTCTAAATTATAGGATTACCGTTATAGGCTAAAAATATTGGGTATGAATATTTTAAGTTTTGGTAGAGCAGACATTCCTCTTTTCTCATATAAACGCACCTATAAAACCTCTTTTAAATAATATCCCCAATGGATATTATAAATAGTTTAAATTATCTCCTTTCTATTTGATTAATATTATTGAGTAAAGGCTTTCGCCCCCACCATTGTTCGGCTTATAGCAAATTCCCTCTATTAAGGGTGGCTACCCTATAATTGAGAATTTAATGCGTCAACAAAAAATTGATTTTTGTGCTGCAAAATAATCTGTATAAAAATGGTTTGGGAATATCGACCTAAATCGGTATCTAAATCTTGTTGTTTTTTTGCTAGGCTATAAAAATATGACTATGGCTATTTTATAGATACAATTAAAGCGTATATAATGGCGTGCATTGATTTAAGCTATAAAATGTTAGGAGAATCCTATGGAATACGATTATATTTGTATTGGTGGTGGTAGCGGCGGTATTGCTTCTGCCAACCGGGCAGCGATGCATGGGGCTAAGGTTGCTCTTATAGAAGGGAAAGAGTTAGGGGGTACGTGCGTCAATGTGGGCTGTGTACCCAAAAAAGTTATGTGGTATGCTTCCCAAATTGCGGAAGCTATGCACTATGCCAAAGATTATGGCTTCCCTTTAGATGCAGGCCAATCTTTAGCTAGTATGGATTGGGGCAAGCTAATACGCAATCGTCAATCTTATATACAGCTCATTCATCGCTCTTATGATAAGATTCTGGCTAGCAATAAAGTGGATGTCATTCGTGGTTATGCTCAATTCATTAAGCCAGATGAGATTGAGGTCCATATTGAGAATGAAGAGAAGAAGTATAGAAGGCTGCATGCACCCCATATCTTAGTAGCTACCGGCGGGCACCCCGATATACCCAAAATTCCGGGAGCGGAGTTGGGTATAGATTCAGACGGTTTTTTTGCCTTGCAAAGACGGCCTTCCTGCGTAGCCGTGGTTGGGGCGGGCTATATTGCTGTAGAGCTAGCCGGTGTTTTGCGCTCTCTGGGGGTCAAGACAGATTTGTTTGTGCGCAAAGAAGGTCCCTTGCGCAGTTTTGATGAGATGCTGCAAAAGACTTTACAAGATGAGATGGAAGCAAATGGCATTGTGCTACATCGCCATTCGGCAATACAAGAGCTTACCAAAGAAAGTGATGGCAGCTTAACGCTACACTTTGAAAATACTAAAAGTAGCCACAACGCAGAGCAAGTAATTTGGGCAATTGGACGCAGCCCCAACATGGCTTTACTCTCGCTGGAAGATGCTGGCATTGCTTGCAACGAGAACGGTTATATTCCAGTAGATGAATATCAAAATACCAATGTTCAAGGAGTCTATGCCATAGGCGATGTAATACAAGATGGTGTTGAGCTTACGCCTGTAGCGGTGAAAGCGGGCCGTTTGCTAGCCGAACGCTTGTTTAATGCTAAATCTTACAGCGACATGCCGAAGATGGATTATAAGTTAGTTCCTACCGTGGTGTTTAGCCATCCGCCAATCGGCAGCATTGGCCTCACGGAAGCAGAAGCAAAACAGCAGTACGGCGAAGAGCTAACGGTATACACCAGTAGCTTTACTGCAATGTACACAGCTATTACCGAACATCGTCAAGCTTGCCGTATGAAACTACTTTGTGCGGGGTCAGAACAACGGGTTGTAGGGCTACATGGTATTGGTTACGGAGTCGATGAGATGATTCAAGGTTTTGGCGTAGCGATGAAGATGGGGGCCACCAAAGCAGATTTTGACAGCGTGGTTGCTATCCACCCCACCGGCTCGGAAGAATTTGTTACTATGAGATAGCAAAAATTAGAAGGACTGCTTACCAGTCCAAAACCGAAAAAGAGCAAATCAAAATTTTGGGGTCTGGACAATATTAAAGAAGATTTTAGCGCAAAATAAAATAGCAAAAATTTTTTCTTGGCCTTTTGTTGGTCTATGGGTCAAAATACTACATTTATTCAGTAACGATAATTTTCTGTGTAAAGTAGGGTCAAAATTACTAGCAAAATTTTATCGATACAAGCTGTATGTTTCTTTATGACACGGTTTACAGCAATTAAAACCGAGCATTATGATGCGATAAAACAAACTATATCATTTCTAAATAGAAAGATGTATAAAAAAATAAGTAAAAGACACCGTTTGGAAAACATTTACAATTGTGGCATATAATTTGCTTGTAATGCATATAAAAAATACTATTGTCAGTTTGGAGACGAAAATATGGATGAAAAAGATGCGCTAGGTATCTATTTAAAAAAGATCAAAAAACTTCCCTTAATCACCAGTGAAGAAGAAAATAAATTGGCTTTGGCTGCTCAAAAAGGTGATGTTGCTGCGCGTAATAAGTTGGTACAATCTCACCTGCGCTTTGTGATTAGCGTAGCCAAAAAATATCAAAACAATGGTTTGGCGCTGGAAGATTTAATTAGTGAAGGGAATATTGGTTTGATTCAAGCTATTGAACATTACGATGTAAGCCGCGGCTTGCATTTTATTTCCTATGGAGTTTGGTGGATACGCCAATCCATTATGAAAGCCTTAAATGAGCAAGTACGCAGTATTCGCTTGCCTACAAACCGCAGTAACCAACTGCGCCAAATTGAAAAACGTAGTAAAGAAATTTTGCATGATTCGGGCCAATTGCCAGAATTTGAGGAAGTTGTCAAACTTTTAGAGTATTCGTTAAATGATATGCGTGAAATACGCAACATTGCCCAAGAAATGATTTCGTTAAATCAAACGCAATCGGATGACTATTCTATCCGTTTGGAAGACCAGATGACTTATGAAACTTATTCCTCAGAAGAACAGGCTATTCTAAGTTGCATGTGTAAAGATGTTTTTAGTGCGCTAGCTATTTTGCGTAAGAAAGAAGCTGATATTGTTATAAAGCGTTTTGGCTTAGATGGTAAACAAGACCCTATGTCGTTGCGTCAAGTTGCAGAAGTTTACAATTTGACTAAAGAACGTGTACGCCAAATTGAAAAGCAAGCCTTGCAAACTCTGCAAAATTCTCCAAGGACTCGCCATTTAGAAGAATATGTTGCTTCATAGTTTTCTTAATTCAGTTAAGCAATTGTCAGGCTGAATTTTTAGCGATTCTAAAATTACTTTTGGATATTGATTTCATTAGTATAAAAAATAGGGAATTGAAACATATAATAAGATTGATGGTATTTCTTGAAATTTTGGTATAAATAGCCGCATCTTTGGTCGTTTGGGAGGCAAGCTTCATCATGAGCAAAATAGTAGATAATTTGCCAAAATTTGGCTTACAAAAGATTTGTGTTTTTACAATATTTATTTCCCAAACAACAGTTAGATTGAAGTTATAGTCGAATAAAGTAAGCGCCCAAAGAATAAAAATTATCGCGGGCTTTTTGTTGGGCCTTTAGCAAAATTCTTCTTAGAGCCCCTTCGGCTACTTTTACGAGGATAACCATAATTATTCTGTCTATCTCGGTAACCTTTTGGACTATGAGACATTCTATCTACTAAACGGTTAATATCCCTTTCAGACTTGCCGATATAGTTATTGCCCTTAACAGAAAATTCTTTAGACAACATGGAAGCTAATTTATATGCGATGGTAGAAATATCAAAATCTTCTTTTAATTCCTCTACTAAATCCAGAACCTCATCCTTTACTTCCTGTTCCTTGATTTTAGAAATTAAACTATTGACTTTCTTTTCTTGCACCTTCTGGATATTGGGGACGACCTTTGCTTCTAGCTTGCCGCCCGTCTTTTGCTGTATTTTCTGCAACATTCTAAATTCATGAGGCGTTACAATTGAAACAGCCGTACCCTCTTTGCCAGCCCTGCCCGTCCTACCGATACGATGAACATAGGACTCTGAATCAAACGGCAAATGATAGTTAAATACATGGCTAACATTATTGACATCTAAACCCCGAGCAGCAACATCTGTGGCAATCAATACCTCAAGACGGCCCTTCTTAAAAGCATTGATCACTTCTTCGCGTTGCCGTTGTTCCATATCCCCGTGAAGGCCCTTGGCAAAAAAACCTTGGGATATTAAATATGTCGATAGCCTATCTACTTCTTTTTTTGTGCGACAAAAGATAATAGATTTTTCCGGATTTTTAAAATCAAATAACCGTAACAAAGCATCATCGCGTTCATACTCATCAACCACATAAAAAGTTTGCTTAATCAAGGAGTTGCTCATCTCTTTTTTGGTGATGGTGATAAACTCGGGCTCATTCAAAATGGATTTTGCCAAATTCCTAATGGCTGTAGGCATGGTTGCAGAAAACAATAGAGTCTGCCTCTGCTCTGGAATATAGGTAAAGATTTCTTTGATCTCTTCTAAAAAACCCATATCCAACATCTCATCGGCTTCATCTAAAACGACATATTCAGGCTCTATGTTTATCTTATGGCCCTGCAGTAAGTCGATCAATCTCCCGGGCGTTGCAACCACTACCCCAGCATTCTCAATGTGTTTTAATTGTCTTGCGTAGGATTGCCCACCATAAACTGTTGCAGTATTTATGTTTAAAAATTTTGCAAAACGGTATAACTCATCGGATACCTGCATGGCCAACTCCCTAGTAGGAACAACAACCAAAGCCTGTACCCCACTTTTGGGTTTCATCATTTGTATCATCGGTAGGCCAAATGCTGCGGTTTTCCCCGTACCCGTATGTGCTTGGGCAACAATATCTTTACCATCTAAAACAATCGGGATTGCATCTGCTTGAATGGGGCTCGGTTCTTTAAAGCCAGCTTCTGCAATAGCTTGCTGCAGCTTATCTGTAAGATTAAAATCTCTAAAAGTCATCTTTTTCCTTATGTAAATTTATTATTGATAGAAAATATTAGGAACACCCACAATTAGTCTCTTTTCAACAAAATATAAAACAGTCACAAAGCCCTATGATTAATATAGCTAACTGGAAATAATTGAATAAAATATTTAAAAGAAGAAACAAAAAGCTGAACAGACTAAGCACTTCGAGCCTTGTTCAACTTCTCTCACTCTACCTGAATTGAAATCTCCAGAAAACATATATTTTTCATTCTTCATCTTCTTCCAAACCTTCTTCTAAATTTGCTTCTAATTCATCAATTGGATTCTTTACCGTTTCAGACGAATAAGAGCTCGCATCATCAAAAAATGGAAATGGATCTTCTTCAAGCAACAATTCTTCCTTTGCTTCTAGCTCTAATGCCTTTGCTTCAGCTTCAGCTTGTTCAATGCGTCTCCGCTCTAAAATTTCTTGAATATGGGCATCTAAATCATCCATATCTTCAGTATAAAGCTGCAATTCGCGGTACTTTCTCATTCCCGTACCCGCAGGAATCATATGCCCGATAATAACATTTTCTTTCAATCCATTTAGTGGGTCTACATTCCCCGCAATAGCTGCATTGGTCAATACGCGCGTAGTCTCTTGGAATGAAGCCGCAGAAACCCAAGAATTGATATTCAACGATGCCTTGGTAATACCTTGCAACAGTGGTCTAGCTACAGCAGGGCGCCCACCTTCACGGATAACATCATCATTTTCGGTTCGGAAAGTATATTTATCCACTTGCTGGCCATAAATAAACTGGGTATCTCCCACATCTATCACTTCCACTTTCCGCATCATCTGGCGAATAATCACCCCGATATGCTTGTCATTAATATTGACGCCTTGCATACGGTAAACTTCTTGGACTTCGTCAACCAAAAAACGCTGCAAAGCATTTTCCCCTTGAATTTCCAGCACCGTATGCGGATCGACAGGGCCATCACATAAAGGCTCGGCAACGACAACAGGGTCGCCATCACGCACCAATAAATGTCTGCCCTGTGGAATTAAATGCCGGCTTTCATTGCCATATTGATCTTCGACAATCACTAAACGCTTACCTTTAAAAAGGCCACGGAATAATACAGTACCCGTAATGGAAGCCAGAACGGTAGCATTTTTAGGCCGCCGAGCTTCAAAAAGTTCCACAACGCGCGGCAGACCACCGGTAATATCTTGCGTTTTTGCACTTTCTTTGAGCAACTTTGCCAAGATGCGCCCCGCCAAAATCGATGCTCCATCTTCGACATTTAAATAAGAACCACCGGGTAAAAAGTAATTGCCAATAACCTCATCTTCTTGATCCAATAATTCAATGCGCGGTTCTAAACTTTGTGAAAATTGATCGGCAATCTTTTTCTCAATATTTCCCGTTTCTTCGTTTAGCTCTTCACGCAAGGTAACACCATTGATCAAATCCACAAAACGAACCGTACCCGCCTGCTCGGCAATAATCGGATCACTAAAAGAATCAAATACCGCTATAGGCTCATCGATACCGACTATTTGGCCCACAGTAACACTAACATTCGAGCCATTTCTCACTTCTAAACGCTGTTCTTGAGCCACTAATAACAAGATATTATCACTATAAACTAAGAAAGCGGTTTGATGGGCTTCAATAATATCGCCTTGGCTATCAATAATCGGGACACCCTTTACCACTCGCTCGCCTGCTTCCAGCAATAACTTATCACCTTCGGCTAACTCATGCCTATCCAAAATCTTGGAAACAAATATATATCCTTTACGAGTAAACAGTAGCCGATTATTGCCCATATTCAAATAATGGCCCTGAATGCTGCGCACCAACACTGGATATTTTAGAGCAATTTTATTGTCTTCGGCAATAGTTGAAGCCGTACCGCCAACATGGAAAGTACGCATAGTAAGCTGGGTACCCGGCTGGCCAATGGATTGTGCTGCCAAAATACCTACTGCTTCACCCACATTCACCGTCTTGCGAGTAGATAAGTCGCGGCCATAGCAACGGCAACAAACACCGTAGCGGGCCTCACAAGTTAGCACGGTACGCACGCGTACTTCTTCAATGCCAATTTGTTCAATACTATCGGCCAGTGTGTCCGTAATTTCTTCATTCACATTGAGAATAAGCTCGCCTGTAATGGGGTGTTTCACTCGTTCAAGCGTATAGCTGCCACGAATGCGATCAGCCAAACTCTCAACAATTTCTTCACCGTCTTTAAGGGCAGACATCACGATACCGTTTATGGTTCCGCAATCTTCTTGATTCACCACTACATCTTGTGAAATATCAACTAGGCGGCGGGTAAGATAACCGGCATCGGCTGTCTTCAAAGCGGTGTCAGCTAAGCCCTTACGCGCACCATTAGTCGAAATAAAAAATTCAATTACCGAAAGGCCCTCTTTAAAATTGGAACGAATTGGCAACTCAATAATATCACCAGACGGCTTGGCCATGAGTCCACGCATACCAGCCAACTGGCGGATTTGGTTGCGAGAACCACGAGCCCCGGAGTCCGCCATAATATAGATATTGTTAAAACCTTGCTGATCTTCAGAAAGCAAATCCATCATCAAGCGCGTTAAATCTTCATTAGTTTTGCTCCAAACTTCCACTACGCGGTTATAACGCTCTTCATTGGTAATATGGCCTGAACGGTACTGTTCTTGAATTTTGGCCACAGCTTGGTTGGACTGTTCGATCAATTCAGGTTTTTGTTTGGGCACCAAAATATCGTCAATGCCAATCGAACAACCCAATAAAGTGGCGTTGTGAAAACCAATTTCTTTAATACAATCTAACAATTCTACCGTAACCGATGCTCCATTTTCTTCAAACGAACGCTCAATTAAACTGCGTAAACCCTTATCACCTAAAGTTTCATTGACAAAACCAATCTTTTTGGGGATACCTATATTAAACACCACACGGCCGGGAGTGGTCTCCAACCAACGAGATTCTGTTTCAGTATTTTCTTTCTTTAAGTATGGGTTTGGCACTTTAATCAGAGAGTGATGGGTAATTTGTTTAAAATCTAAAGCTTTAATTACTTCATTAAAACTAGAGAAATGGCGTCCTTCACCTTTATCACCCTTGCGGGGTTTGGTCAGTAAATAAATGCCCAACACCATATCTTGCGATGGAAAAACGATGGACATGCCATTGGCAGGGTTCATCAAGTTTTTAGAAGCCAACATCAAAGACCAACACTCTACTTGAGCTGCTTGAGTTAGCGGCAAATGCACCGCCATTTGGTCTCCATCAAAGTCCGCATTAAACGCATGGCAAACTAAAGGATGCAATTGAATGGCTTTACCTTCTACTAGCACCGGCTCAAAAGCTTGAATACCCAAGCGGTGCAAAGTCGGCGCACGATTGAGCAATACAGGATGCTCACGCACCACTTCATCGAGCACGCCCCAAACTTCCTTGGTAGTTTGCTCAACTAAAGTCTTTGCTTTCTTGATATTAAAAACGACTTCTTTTTCTACTAATTTGCGCATGATAAATGGCTTATACAATTCCAAAGCCATTTTGGTTGGCAGACCACATTGGTGTAATTTAAGCTGTGGCCCTACTACAATTACAGAACGGCCAGAATAATCGACACGTTTACCCAACAAGTTTTGGCGGAATCGGCCCTGCTTCCCTTTGAGCAAATCAGATAGCGATTTTAAAGGACGATTAGCAGGCCCTTTATTTACTTTTTTGCGTTTGGAATTGTCCAGCAATGCATCGGTAGCTTCCTGCAACATGCACTTTTCATTGCGGATAATTACCTCTGGAGCCGTCAGGCTCAGTAGCCTTCTAAGCCGATTGTTGCGATTGATCACACGGCGGTATAAATCATTCAAATCCGAAGTAGCAAAACGCCCGCCGTCCAATTGCACCATCGGGCGCAAATCCGGGGGAATAACCGGTATAACATCGAGAATCATCCATTTGGCTTGGTTGTCCGACCGATTAAAATTTTCTACAATTTCAATGCGCTTGAGCAATTTTTTATCCGCTTTTGCACCTTTCTCAATCATCTTAGCGCGCAATTCTGCCGACAGTGAATCTAAGTCCAAATTTTCCAACATTTGGCGAATACATTTTGCACCGATGCCCGCATTAAAAGCTTCGCCAAAACGGTCGCGCGCTTCTGAATATTCTTCCTCCGTCAAAAGCTGATGGACCTCCAACTCCGTATTGCCCGGATCGACCACAATATATTTTTCGTAATACAAAATGGCACGCAACGCACTTTGAGAAAGGCTTAACAACGCCCCCATACTCGATGGGATCGCCCGGTAATACCAAATATGCGATACCGGAGCAGCTAACTCAACATGCCCCATGCGCTCGCGCCGCACGCGACTGTGAGTGATTTCCACACCACAGCGGTCGCAGACAACACCTTTATATCGAATAGATTTAAACTTACCACAAAAACATTCCCATTCTTTAGTCGTGCCAAAAATACGCTCACAAAATAAACCATCTTTTTCTGGGCGAAGGCTACGATAATTTATCGTTTCGGGTTTTCGAACTTCACCGTAAGACCAACTGCGAATTTGATCAGGCGAAGCCAAGCGAATTTTTAAACTATCAAATTCTTGAATATCTTTCATTGGTATAACTCCCTACTTTTTTACAAAGTATCTTGACTATTGTTAATCAATTCTTCATCGCGTTCGGTTAAAGGCAATTGTTTGCCATTGCCATTGTAAACCGAAACATCTAAGGCCAAACCACGTAACTCTTGCACCAACACATTAAACGATTCGGGAATACCCGAAGCCGAAGCGGGGTCGCCTTTGACAATACTTTCATACACATGAACTCTACCATTCATATCATCTGACTTAACGGTCATCAATTCTTGCAAGGTATGGGAAGCACCGTAAGCCTCCAAGGCCCATACTTCCATTTCTCCAAGGCGTTGGCCACCAAACTGGGCTTTACCACCTAAAGGCTGCTGAGTTACCAATGAATACGGGCCAGTCGAACGAGCATGCATCTTATCATCAACCAAATGATGCAGTTTCAAATAGTACATATAACCAACCAGTATGGGGTTATCAAAAGCCTCTCCAGTCTTGCCATCAAAAACTTTCATTTTAGAAGAACCAGAAACACCAGACTCTTCTAATAAACGACTAACTTTTTCTACATCGGGTGAGAGAAAAACAGGGGCTTCATACAGTTTGCCCAAACGTTTTCCAACATGACCCAACATCGTTTCCAATATTTGGCCAATATTCATACGCGAAGGAATACCCAGCGGATTCAAACAAATTTCCAAAGGGGTGCCATCTTCTAAAAATGGCATATCTTCTTCTGGCAAAATGCGAGCAACAACACCTTTATTTCCGTGCCGCCCAGCCATTTTATCCCCTTCTTTCAGTTTGCGCTTAGTAGCCAAAACAACCTTGACAACCTCATTAACACCCGGATCGAGGTTATCACCAGCCGAACGAGCCAAACGCTGAATTTCGACAACAGTACCTTCTACTCCGTGAGGCAACTTGAGCGAAGTATCGCGCACATCACGGGCTTTTTCACCAAAAATGGAGTTGAGTAAACGAAATTCGGGGGTAATATCCGATTCCGATTTGGGGGTAATTCGTCCAACTAAAATATCGCCAGAATGAACACGGGCACCAATGCGAACAATCCCTTCTTCGTCTAAATGCCCTAAATTTTTGTCAGCGATATTGGGTATATCACGAGTAATTTTATCCAAACCCAATTTGGTTTCCCGAATTTGAATCGAAAATTCTTTAATATGAATAGAGGTATAGTAGTCATTTTTCACAACTTTTTGCGAAATCAATACCGCATCTTCAAAATTATAGCCATTCCAAGGTACAAAACCTACCAATAAATTTCGACCCAAGGCCAATTCACCTTTATCGGTCGCCGGCCCATCGGCAATCAAGCCACCTTTGGCAACTCTATCTCCTTGCTCTACCAATGGACGCTGATGGAAGGCGGTATCTTGGTTGGTTCGCCCATACTGAACTAAAGGATAAACCGTCTCTTTTTCTTCCCCATCATGCAAAATACGTATTTCACAAGATGTAACATAGGTTACTTCACCTGCTTCGCGCGCCTTAGCCACCACTCCAGCATCATAAGCAGCTTTGGCTTCCATGCCCGTACCCACTACTGGTGCTTCAGGAAATAATAATGGCACAGCTTGGCGTTGCATGTTACAACCCATCAAAGCACGGTTTGCATCATCATGCTCCAAAAAGGGAATCAATGAAGCTGCTGTGGAAATAATTTGGCGTGGAGAGACGTCCATGTATTCAATTTCTTCGGGCATTTTATTGGTGTAATCGCCCGAACGCCGCACAGCAACTAACTCATCGATAAAATTGCCATCACTGTCTAGCTGCGCCGAGGCTTGAGCAATATAGCATCTCTCTTCATCAATTGCTGAAAGATATTCAATTTTATCACTGACTTTGCCCTCTATTACTCGGCGGTAAGGAGTTTCCAAAAAACCAAATTCATTGATGCGAGTATAATTTGCTAGCGACACAATCAAACCGATATTCGGGCCTTCTGGTGTTTCAATAGGGCACATTCGGCCATAGTGAGAATAGTGCACATCGCGAACTTCAAAACCTGCACGATCACGCGAAAGGCCACCCGGGCCTAACGCATTCAACCTACGCTTATGTGTCAATTCCGCTAAAGGGTTTATTTGCTCCATAAATTGAGACAATTGACTGCTACCAAAAAACTCTTTAATGGCAGAAACAATCGGCTTCGTGGAAATCAAGTCTTGAGGGTTCAAAGTTTCCGCATCTTTGAGCGGCATGCGCTCACGCACAATGCGCTCCATACGGTTAAAAGCTGTCTTGAGTTGATTCGCCATCAATTCCCCTACCGAACGAACCCGGCGGTTTCCCATATGATCGATATCATCGACTGACTCATAGCCTTCATAAACTTTTATTAAATGCTTAGTTGCTAAAATAATATCTTCAATACTCAAAACTTGTAGATCGCTAGGAGATTGGCTATTCAATTTTTTATTCAATTTATAACGACCCACCTTTCCCAAGTCATAACGACGGGCCGAAAAAAATATACTCTGCAATTCCCTATCTGCTATTTCCACCGTTACCGGGTCTCCCGGCTGTAAAGTGGAATACACCAGACTCAGTGCATCTTCTCGCGAAGGCTCATCTTTTTTGTTCTCTAAATTCTCTGAAAACAAACCACCTTCGCGCTCAAAACAATTTAAGATCAACACAGAATCTAATGAATCCACAGCATGCATATCGATAACGGTTATGGAACTCACTTTACTATGCTGTAAATCATCAATATCGTGGGGCATCAATTTTTCACCAGCGCGGTAGAGTTTGCGCTCATTGCCATTTTCATCGACAATGTAGACCGCTTTTGCCAAATACGAACCTGGCAGCTCTTTTGCTGATTTTTGCGATAGTTTGACAACTTTCGATTTGTAAAAAGCGGCAATAATTTCTTCACGGGTACTCAAACCCAAAGCACGAAAAAACATAGTCGTTAAAAATTTTTTTCTGCGGTCAATTTTGGTATAGAGAATTTCTTTTTTTGCATCTATTTCTAAATCTAACCAAGAACCACGATAAGGTATTACCTGCGCAGAATAAACGCCTTTATCATAGTTGAAAATTACACCCGGCGAACGGTGCAATTGAGAGACAACAATACGCTCAATACCATTGATAATAAAGGTACCGCGATCAGTCATAATGGGAATATCTCCCATATAAATTTCTTTTTGACGAATTTCGCCCGTATGCTGAAAAATTAAGTTGATCCGTGCTTTTAATGGAACAGCATATGTATGCCCTTTGCGTTTACACTCCGTTTCGGAAAAACGCACACCATGATAATCAAGAGTAAAATCGACATATTCAATCAACAAATCACCACTGGGGCTTTCAATAGGAAACACAGAATTAAAAACATCTTCAAGGTTTTGACTAATTTTCCCTTCTCCAGTAGCCCCAGTAGATAAAAAGCGATCATAAGATAAGGTCTGAACTTCTACGAGATTCGGCAACGCTAAGACTTCATTGTATTTCTCACCAATATAAGTTCTCTCACTTTTACTCATTGGGCTTTTTAAAGCAATGTTTTTTGTCTCTTCGCCCACAGACATCTCTCCTCGTATTTTCAAAATAATGTTCAATCACAACCACTCAAAGTTACCAGCTTTACATTAACAAAGACGGAGTATAACCGAAATTACAACTCCGCCCTTTATAAGTTTGTTCTGTATATCTTTGGATAAAACAGATGCGAACGCAAATAGACTTTAGGCTGCAAACACCAGAAACACAAAGCCAACATTCCATTATGCAATTATTCCATGAAATAAAACGAAAATGAAATTAAGCTTGTCTTACAAACTGTACCTATATAAGCCCAATTATTTGACTTCGACTTTTGCACCAGCAGCCTCAAGTTTCCCTTTAAGCGCTGTAGCCTCTTCTTTTGAAAGACCTTCTTTCACAGTTTTCCCTGGATTTTCCACAAATTCTTTGGCACTCTTCAAGTCTAAACCTGTAACACTGCGAATTTCTTTAATCAAAGGAATTTTCTTGCTATCATCGATACCCGCCAGAATTACGTCAAATTCGGTCTGCTCTTCTTCTGCGGGAGCACCAGCTGTTGGCATCGCCATTGCAGCTACAGGCGCAGCAGCACTCACGCCAAATTTTTCTTCCAGTGCTTTGACCAATTCTGAAACTTCCAACACTGTCAATTTACTGATTTCTTCAACCAGATTTTCTATCGCCATATTATCTTCCTCCTAATTTAATTTTTATTAGACAGCAGCATGACGATAGCAAAAAATTGCCGAAGGCTGGCTGTCTATTTTTTATCATAGTTATACTCTTGCTTTTCCTACTTTTCCTTGATGGCATTTAATGCATAAAGCAATTGAGCAATAGAAGCATTTAACACGCCCACAGTTTGTTGCGCAGGGGCATTCAGTGTAGCGAGCAATTGAGCAATAAGCTCGGACTTACTGGGTAATTTAGAAAATGCGATTAAACGCTCTTGATCAAAAAGATTACCATCAATAACACCACTCTTCATATCTAGCGGATTATCCCTAGGAAATTCTACAATCGCTTTAACAGCCCCACTGGCATCATCAGACATAACCGCAATAGCCGTTGGCCCTTTAAGCGATTCTTCTTGATAAGGCTTTTGTTGTTGATCGAGCGCAATTTTTAAATAATTATTTTTAATAACATGAAATCGCGCACCTTGCTGACGCAATTTTTTGCGTAGATTGGTAATCTCTTTTACGGTCAGACCACGGTAATTGACAAAAACATAATTATTGCAATCATCTAGCAAATTCCGTAACTCTACTACGGCATCTTTTTTGTATTGCTGAATTTTCTTCTCCATCATAATCCTCCTTATACCGTAACACTGTTTAAATCAACCGAAACACCAGGGCCCATAGTCGAAGCAATAGAAAGCCTCTGAATATATTCGCCTTTAACATCGCTAGGACGTTTTGCTTGAAGACTTTCCAACAGAGCCAAAAGATTCTGTTTGATTTTGTCATCATCCATCGACTTTACTTTGCCAATAGCCAAATGAACAACTCCGCCTTTATCTGCCCGAAATTCAGTGCGCCCTTGTTTGAGCTCTGCCAATGCACCTTTCACATCCATCGTAACAGTACGAGTTTTGGGATTCGGCATCATGCCTCTGCGCCCCAAAATTTGACCCAGCTTACCGACATTTTTCATCATATCAGGTGTTGCTACGCAAACATCAAAGTCAAGCCAGCCACCTTGAATTTTTGTAACTAAGTGCGCACCTCCAACATAAGTAGCACCCGCTTCTTCTGCTTCTTTTGCTTTATCACCTTGAGCAAAAACCAATACGCGAGCCTCTGCACGAAACTGATTGGGCAACACAACCGTATCGCGAACAGAATGACTTTTCTTCAAATTTAATTTAGCCGCAACTTCTATCGTTTCATCAAAGCGCGCATACGAAATCTTTTTAACCAATTGAACAGCTTCATCAACGTGCACAGGTGCTTTTGCAACTTGTTCTGCTGCAGCACGAATTTTTTTACCTTTTTTCGCCATAATACTTATGCCTCAACAGTAATGCCCATACTCCGGGCGGTGCCTGAAATAATCTTGATAGCAGCTTCAATATCATTTGCATTCAAGTCTGGCATCTTTGTCTCTGCAATTTGCTGAACTTGAGTGCGAGTTACAGCAGCAACTTTCTCTTTATGAGGAAGTTTAGAACCTTTATCAATTTTCGCAGCCTTTTTAATTAAAACAGAAGCTGGCGGGGTTTTCAGAATAAACTCATAAGTACGATCACTATATACGGTTATCTCAACTGGAATAATTAGCCCCGGCTCCATATTTTTGGTAGCATCATTAAACTGCTGCACAAACTGCGGGGCACTAACACCATGTGGCCCTAGAGCAGGCCCAATGGGCGGTGCTGGGGTCGCCTTACTAGCAGGTGCCTGCAACTTTATCATTGCCTTAACAATTTTTTTCTTCTTAGCCATATATCCTCCTGTGATACAAACACCGCTGACCAAACGGTTCCCACCATTTTCTCTTGTACGAGAAATATTTAAATAATTCTCTCTACTTCATCAAATTCAAGCTCTACCGGCGTATCACGCCCAAAGATAGCAACCATCACTCTAAGTTTATTTTGTCCTGAAAAAATTTGATCGACACGACCGGTAAAAGTTTCAAATGGCCCAGAGATAATTTTCAGTTCCTCGCCCATTTTATACCCTTCGCGAACTTGAAATTTAACATCCGATTTAATATCGCCACTTCGCTGCAAAATAGAGCGAGCTTCCTCTTTAGAAATTGGCTGCGGCTTGTCTTTCTTTGAATAGCCGACAAAACCCGTAACGCCTTGCAAAGCACGCAATTCAGAACAAATATCTTTCCAGTCTTCACGCGGCAAATCCATTTCGACCAAGACATAACCCGGCAAAAATTTTTTATTAATATTGCGTTTCTTACCATTGCGAATTTCAACAACAGTTTCCGAAGGAACCTTAACCGCATTCAAAATACCGTCAAATCTACCACTAGTTATTATATTTTGAATATATTTTTCAATTTTACTTTCTTGACTAGTCAACGCTTTTAAAACATACCAACCCATTGCCATACTTGCTCTCTCCTCAGCTGATTTTCTAGTTCACAAATGCTTATAACAAATGCAAATATTACTACATCAGGAATCGTATATAGTAACCAGACTATGCTCCCAACAGCAGCAGCAACAAAGTACGCACTAAACTATCTATCCCAAAAAAAAACACAACAAACAAAAATGTGGACAACAACATCACCTTCGATGCCGATACAACTGTGTCTCGACTAGGCCAAGTAACTTTTTTAAATTCCACAACACATTCACGGATAAATTTTAACATTTTCAATCGACCCAATTCACTTTAGCAATATTATTAAAAACATAAGAAAAGAAATTATATAAAGACAATAACCTTAAATACAACAGGCCAGGCAGGACTCGAACCTGCAACCCCTGGTTTTGGAGACCAGTGCTCTACCAATTGAACTACTGACCTAAAATTCTTGCTATTTAATCTTTCCTTCTTTATGGGTTACAGATGCTTTACACCACTTGCAATATTTTTTCAGCTCTAGCTTTTCCTGTGTATTCCTGCGATTTTTGCGAGTTGTATAATTTCGACGAGAACAATTACCACAACGAAGCGATATAAGCTCTACAGCTGTTTTTTTACTTTTTGCCATATTAAAATTCTCTCACAATGCGAATCCTCAATAAATTTAGCCTCCGACCGGATTTGAACCGGTGACTCCAACCTTACCATGGTTGTGCTCTACCTACTGAGCTACAGAGGCATTAAGGAAATTTGCGCTTACTCTAAGGAATCAAAAAAATTTTGTCAACTAAAATGTCAATATTGTTTGACCTTTTTTACCAATCAATTTCTTACCAATTAGCTAAAATTTTGCTTGACATAATCAAAATAACATGCGATATAATACTTTGATTTTATAACTCAAGGGAAATACTGGAATTATGAGACTCTACTTAGACACTGCCGATGAAGCAGAATGGCGGGCACTATTGCCACTGGGCCTATTTTTTGGTGTTACCACCAACCCGCTACTCACCAGCCGCGCTGGACTTTTGTATCACAATATAGATTGGCAAGGAATGGTTGATCGCGCGGCTGCCTTAGGCGCACAAGAATTTCACGCTCAAATTATCGGAGATGAACAGTATGCTGTGGATTTTGCCAAGCAATTGTACCAAGCTGGAGAAGCGAGTGGCATTACCACTGTAGTTAAGATACCTTTAACACAATTGGGCATAGGCTTGACGCGCCAAATACAAGATTTGGGTTGTAAGGTACTGATGACTACGTGCTATAGTGCTAAGCAAATGGTCATAGCCCAGTGCCTAGGAGCGCAATACATTGCCCCGTATTTTGGCCGCATGGTTGAAATGGGCTTAGATGCACAGCAGCAAATGCGCCAAATCGCAGCCATACGTAAATGTGGCAGTTGCGTGCCGCTAGTTGCTTCGCTACGCAATACCAACCAGATATTACAACTGACCGAATTGGGTTATGACCACTTTACAATTTCACCAGTGCTGGCCCACAATTTGATGCACGATGAAATATCTTTGCAGGCGGCACAAGAATTTGAAATTGCGGCAAAGGAAGTGAAAACGTGATTGTCGTTGGTGGCGAGAACTTAATCGATCTGGTCGCACAAGCTGGAGAGCATACAGCCCTACCGGAATATAGTACTAGCTATACTGCGATTCCAGGTGGCTCGCCTTACAATTGCGCGTTGGCAATTGCGCGGCAAGGTGGGCAGGTAACCTATGCCACCCCTATTTCCAACGACAACTTCGGTGAATTGCTGGCCGCCAAGCTAAAACGCAGCAATGTGGTTTTGGGGGTTGAGTGCTGCGCTCTGCCGACATCGCTGGCTATCGTTTTCGTTTCCCAAGGTATTGCCAATTATCAATTTTACCGCCAAGGCACTGCCGATAGAGCGGTAACCAGAGAACTAATTGCTAAAGCTTGCCCGCCGGATATGACTATTTTTCATATCGGTTCAATTGCATTGATCGACGGAGAGGATTCTCAAGTTTGGCAAGAGCATTTTACAAGTTGTTATAAACAAAATATTATTACATCATTTGACCCAAACGTACGGCCAGTGTTAGTTACCGAGCCAACGGCATATCGAAAGCGCATACTTTATATACTAGAGAAAACCGATATTCTCAAGCTTAGCGATGAAGATTTGGGCTTTATCATACCGCATTTGAGCAGTGATGCCAGCTTTGACGAGCTTTTTCAGCGAACTACGGCCAAAGTGATTATCTTGACCAAAGGCAAGGAAGGTGCGCTGGTCCAAACGGGGAACAACCGCTTTCATGTTCCAGCATTTTCGGCTAGCCCTTTGGTCGATACCGTTGGTGCTGGTGATACATTTATGGGCACAATTTTATGTGAGCTTCAACGCCAAGGTTTTGACAGTCGGGATAAACTGACTGCTCTAAAGTCCGTTAATCTTCGCAAAATTGTTGAGCGCGCCAACCGAGCGGCCGCCATCAACTGCCAGCAAAAAGGTTGTGAACCACCGTACCTAGAGCAGCTTGCTGACAATTAGCAAATAACTATATCTTGATGAAGGCAAAGCTCTATGGTAATTATCAACCCTATCAAGTTAGCTCAAATTTTAGCAAAATTTTGCTTGACATAATCAAAATAACATGCGTAAATACTACATATGGACTACTTAAACTCCCCTATACTTTTAGAACAAATCCCGCACAAAACCCTCCTAGATGGCAACACTATCCCGGCTATAGGCTTGGGGACTTTTGGCTCAGACTGCGTTTCTGCTCACGATGTACAGCAAGCTGTAGAATTTGCCATTCGCATTGGATACCGCCATATCGACTGTGCTAGTGTTTACGCTAATGAAAGAGAAATTGGAACTGCGCTTGCGAGATTGCAACAAGAAAAAGTTGTAAAGCGTGAAGACCTTTGGATTACCAGTAAAGTCTGGAATGATATGCATAACAAAGTAGAGCGTTCTTGTTACCAAAGTTTAAAAGATTTACAGCTTGATTATTTGGATTTATATTTAGTTCATTGGCCATTTCCCAATCACCATGCAAAAGGTGTTGCGCAAAATTCGCGTAATCCAAATGCAAAGCCTTATAATCACGAAGCTTACGTAAAAACCTGGGAGCAAATGGAGCAACTGCAAAAAAAGGTTTCGTACGCTATATTGGCTGCTCCAATATGAGCATTGCCAAATTAAAATTGCTGTTGCATGGTGAAAATCGCATAAGGCTTGTTTTTAATCAAATCGAACTCCACCCTCATTTTCAACAACCAAAATTGTTTGACTATATGCAACGCCAGGGGATTATACCCATTGCTTATAGTCCGCTCGGTGCTCCGGGGAGGCCGGAGCGGGACCGTATGACCGAAGATACCATAGATATGGAAGACCCCGTGTTAATAGAAATTGGACAGAGAAATAATTTACATCCTGCCCAAGTTTGCCTTAAATGGGCTTTGCAACGGGGGCAGATACCCATTCCTTTTTCAGCTAAGCAGAGCAATATTTATGCCAATCTGAAAGCAGTTACTTTACCACCACTTAGTAATGAAGATATGGCGGCCTTGGCAAAAATTGATAAAAATTGTCGCTTGATTAAAGGCCAAGTGTTTTTATGGCGTGAAAACCAAGATTGGAATGATTTGTGGGATATTGATGGTATTATTAAACAGTAGCAATATTGGATCTCAAAAATAGGTATTAGATTATGAAACAAAAAATGTTAGCAGCCTATTTACCCGGAAACAGCACTGTTCTACTCAAAAATGAAGATATTCCAGAGCCAGGATACGGGCAAGTTCTACTCAAAATGAAAGCTTCTACCATTTGTGGTAGCGATATTCGCGCAATCTATCGTGAGCATTTAGGTAAAGGTCCAGAACGTTACCAAAACGTAATTTGTGGCCACGAACCTGCTGGACAAATAATTTCCTGTGGCACAGGATTAAAACGTTTTCAAAAAGGAGATAGAGTTCTGGTTTACCATATATCGGGTTGCGGTCTTTGTTATGATTGTCGGCGTGGCTACCAAATTAGTTGTTCATCTAAACATCGTGCTGCTTATGGTTGGCAGCGCGACGGTGGTATGGCTGAATATATTGTAACAGAAGAAAAAGATTTAATTGCCCTTCCTGATAGGCTTTCTTATGCAGATGGCGCACAAATTGCTTGTGGTTTTGGTACTGCTTACGAAGGTCTCGAAAAAATTGGAATTTCTGGAAA
The DNA here is from genome assembly GCA_965225855.1 of Spirochaetia bacterium. Classification (GTDB taxonomy): domain Bacteria; phylum Spirochaetota; class Spirochaetia; order SP-2023; family SP-2023; genus Haliotispira. The sequence continues at coordinate 293,533 of CBDDCK010000004.1, forward strand.
CGATGCAGTCTTGGTTGTGGGATTGGGTCCAGTTGGTTTAGCAACTCTAATGCTAGCCAAAGCGATGGGAGCCAACCAGCTTATTGGCGTGGATATAGTAGCTGAACGTTTGGCCCTTGCAAAAGAAAAAAACATTGTTGATGTAGTTTTAGAAACTGGGCCGGATACTTTAGTGCAATTGCACAAATTGACCAATGGTTATGGTGTGGAACGAGCTATTGATTGTTCTGGCAACGACAAAGGCCGTGAGCTTGCAATTCAAGCTACGCGTAAATGGGGGAAAATAGCCTTTATCGGAGAAGGTGGTTCTGTATCTTTCCGGCCATCGCCAGATATAATTCACGACCAAAAAACAATTTATGGTTCTTGGGTTACTTCTTTGTGGAAAATGGAAGACTTAGTGGAAAAAGTTGAGCGTTGGGCAATTCAGCCTGCAAATTTAATTACTCATAAATTCCCTCTAAGCAAAGCCAGTGAAGCATATGCTTTAATGGCAGAAGGAAAATGTGGCAAAGTTGCAATTCTTGCAGAAGAAGAGCTCCTATAAATACATATTTTAGGAAAGATAAGATAAAAAATTATGCAAGAAATTCTTCGTTTTGAACATATTGACAAACGGTTTATGGGCGTTCACGCTTTAAAAGATATTAGTTTTAATCTATACAATGGCGAGATTCACGCCCTAATGGGTGAAAATGGTGCTGGTAAATCTACCTTGATGAAAATATTGACAGGTATCTACAGTAAAGATTCTGGCAAGATATATTTTCAAGGTGAACTACTCAGCCCTAAAAGCCCTAAAGAAGCTTTAGATCGTGGTATCAGTATTATTCACCAAGAATTAAATATGATGGAGCAACTTAGTGTTACCCAAAATATTTTTATTGGGCGCGAGTCTTTGCAAAACAATAAATTATTACTTGACGAACAAGCCCAAAATAAACGTGCAGAACAATTATTTCAACAATTAAATATGGATATAAACCCCACGGAATTGATGAGCAACTTGAGTGTGGGTAAACAACAAATGGTGGAAATAGCCAAAGCTGTTTCGTTTGATCTCAAAGTGTTGGTGTTAGATGAACCTAGTGCAGCACTAACAGAAACGGAGATTAATGAACTTTTTGCCATTATGAAAGATTTGGCAAACAAAGGTGTATCCATGATTTATATTTCTCACCGCATGAATGAAATTCATCGAATTACCGATAGAGTTACAGTTATGCGCGATGGGCAATACGTAGCTACTCACAAAACAGCCGAAGTCTCAACTCAAGATATTATCAATATGATGGTAGGGCGAGTTATTTATGAACAACCTAAATCCAAGAGTATGGTAGCTCCAGATGCAAATATTGTAATGGAAGTATCGAATCTCAATTCTGGTAAAATGGTGAACAATATCAGTTTCCAATTGTATAAGGGTGAAATTCTGGGTTTTTATGGCTTAATCGGTGCAGGACGTACGGAAACAGCGCGAGCTATTTTTGGTGCTGACGATATTCAAAGCGGGAAAATCAATATTAATGGTCAATTAGCCGATATTAAAAATCCAATTGATGCTGTTCGCTATGGCATTGGCTATCTTTCTGAAGACCGCAAGCGCTTTGGCTTGGCTACATCTTTGAATGTTATGGAAAATGCTCTAATGGCTTCTTATGAAGACTATCAAATAGCTGGCTTTATCGACAGACAAAAGGCTAAAAAAATTACTAGCGAACATATCAATAAGTTGAAAATTAAAACACCTTCTGTTTACCAAATAGTTTCAAAACTTTCAGGGGGCAATCAACAAAAAATTGTTATCGCCAAATGGCTTATCAATGATGCCCAAATATTGATTTTTGATGAACCAACGCGGGGTATTGATGTAGGGGCTAAAAGTGAAATTTACCATTTAATGAATGAATTAGTACAAAAAGGAAAATCTATTATTATGATTTCTTCAGAATTACCAGAAATATTGCGCATGAGTGATAGAATCATCGTGATGTGTGAGGGTTCTATCAGCGGAGAATTGGATATAGAAAATTTAAGCCAAGAAATGGTAATGCAGTATGCAACCAAAAGAGATTCTTAAAAACGAAATACTGAAAGAAAAAAGGATAAACACGATAAATACTATGTCTGAAAAAAATTTTGCTAATGTGTTGCAACAATTCTTGGCCCTAGCATCTTTGATAATTCTATATATCTTTTTTGCTCTTTTTGGTCGAAACTTTTTTTCTTTTTCCTCTCTAATTAACATTTTAGATGCTTCATATTATATTGGTTTTCTAGCTATTGGGGTTACTTTTGTGATTATTACGGGTGGTATTGATTTGTCTTGTGGTACTGTCATGATGGCTGCAGCAATTGTCGGTGGCACCGCATATAAGTCCTGGAACTGGCCAATGTGGCTTTCACTGTTGTTAATTTTATTCGTAGCTATTTTATTTGGTGTTCTCAACGGTTTGATGATCACTCGTTTAAAAATTCCACCTTTTATTGCAACGCTGGGTACTATGATGATCTCTATGGGAGTAGGCTCTATTGTTTCCAACGTACGTAGTGCTACGTTTCCGACCCGTTCTGAACCAGATGGCTGGTTTAAAGATGTCTTCAAATACTTAGAAGAAAATAATACTTTTCCTACGGGCTTTATGGTATTATTTGGGGCTGCGTGTATTTGCCATATTATTTTGACGAAAACGAAAATGGGACGCTATATTTTTGCTATTGGTTCTAATAAACAAGCAGCCCACCTTTCGGGAGTAGATGTTGTCCGTTGGGAATGTATGAGTTATGTAATTAGTGGCTTGATGGCTGGCATTGGAGCAATCGCTTTTGCTGCAGTCTATACAACGATACTGCCTGCTCAAGGCCAAGGGTTTGAACTTTACGCTATCGCAGGCGCAGTAATTGGAGGTACCTCATTAGCTGGTGGTATCGGTTCGGTATTTGGTACATTGATAGGTGTCTATATTATGAGTACACTCCGTGTGGGTTTACCTTCAATGGATTTACAATCCCATTATCAGACTTTCTTTACTGGTTTAGTAGTGATTGGAGCTGTGTTACTGGACTTGTATCGCAATAAAAAAGCAAATCAAGTGCGTATTCCCAAAGTATCTGCAAAATAGGAAAATTCAAAAATAATGTAGGAGGCTAATATGTGTTGATATATACATTTCAAACAACAAAAATCATAAGCAGAGGCTTTGCTCAATCTTAACAAAAATCAAAAAGGATAGAACATATGAAAAAAATTCTTTTAACTTCTGCCATATTGCTTGGCCTGGTATCTTTGTTGATGCCTTCATCATTATTTGCCCGTGGCTCTTCGGGAGGAAAGCCTTACATTGCCGTAGTCTCCAAAGGGGAACAGCATGATTTTTGGCAACAAGTAAAACGAGGTGCAAACGATGCAGCTGAAAAATATGGTATAGATATGACTTTTGAAGGGCCACCTTCAGAAAGTGATGTGCAAATTCAAGTCGAAATGCTGAATAATGCGATAGCTAAAGCTCCTGTTGCGGTTGCTTTGGCAGCATTAGATACCAAGTCTGTTATCGACCAACTAAAACAGCTAAAGGCTAAAAAAATCCCTGTTATCGGTTTTGACTCTGGTGTTCCCGAAGCTCCGGCAGGTTCGATTGTAGCCAATGCTTCAACAGACAACCGTGCGGCTGCCGGTGTAGCTGCAAAGGAAATGTTTGGTAAAATCAAATTGGCAATTATGGCTGCGACAGTAGATAATCCAGTCAAAATTGTTGTTATGAACCAAGATGCTACCAGTGAATCAATTTTAAGTCGCGGTAAAGGTTTTCGCGATACCATGCTGAAATTGCTTATGGATAATGGTATTGCCAAAAGCGATATAGCAGTAATGGGCAATCCAGCTTTTATTGCCAGTGATAACCCTACTACTGGGGGCAAAGTTTTTATCGAAATGATCGTCCCCGCTTCTTCCAATAATACCGATGTAACTGCCTCGGCTTCGGCTATTTTGAATAAAATGGCTTCGGATAAAATTTTGGGAATATTTTGTTCTAACGAAGCTACTGTAAAAGGCATTTTAGCTGCAACCAATGACGGGGCTGACTTAGCCAACAATGACTTAGTTGTGATCGGTTTTGATGCTGGAGCAGGGCAAAAAAATGCAGTTCGCAAAGGCTATTTTGCTGGTTCTATAACTCAAGACCCTTATTCTATTGGTTACAAAGCAGTAGAATTAGCTTACAAATCGTATAAAGGTGAATCTGTTGCCGATATTGATACGGGTGCAAAATTCTACACCGCAGAAAATATGAATAATTCTGACATCGCTCCGCTGCTTTACGATTAAAAAACGTCAAATACTGGATTTGGATATTTTATTTATTACTAATATCTTAATCCAGTATTCTGGTATTTACAAAATTTTATATATATTCCCTGGACTCTGGAGGGTTTATGAAAAGGTCTAAAAGCTTTATTTTTATATTTGTAGTGATCTCTACATTAAGTATTCTGTTTTCTTGTTCCCGCAAAATCCCAAATGGATCGGGGGGTTAAATAAGAAAGAAATTAACCTTTTCTGTCAATATATCTCCAATACTTACTTTAGATTTTTGGGTTAGAAGATTTGCCACCACAAGAGCAAATGCTTATCCATTAAATGTTTATTTATTATTGAGAATTTTTTTGATTATTGAAGAGGATTGTTTGATGTTACTTGAATTGCAGCGTATCCAAATAATTGAATATTGTCGTAAACTAATTGCTTCAGGATTGACCAATGGTACAGCCGGGAATGCTTCGATATACGATAAAGAGACTAATTTAGTAGCTATTTCGCCAACTGGTATTAATTATGATACTTTAGAACCGCAAGATGTATCGATCATTACTCTCGAAGGCAATCTGATTGAAGGTCTAGTATCGTCAAGCGAAGTGAGCATGCATTTAAAGCCCTATCAGTATCGCGATGATATTTTTGCTGTTTTGCATGGGCATACTACTTACGCCACAGTTTTGGCTGTAATGCGTTGTGAATTACCCGCTATTGACTATATGATCGCGGTTGCCGGTGGAAATAATGTACGTTGTTCAAAATATGCAACCTATGGTACAAAAGAGCTAGCGCAAAATGTTCACGAAGCAATGAAAGAACGAAGGGCTGTTCTTCTGGCAAATCACGGTCTATTGACAGGAGCACAAGATATGAAAAATGCTTATAATATCATGGAACAAGTAGAGTATATCAGTAAGCTATATGTTTTAGCTAAAAGTAGTGGTATTGCGGAGCCTGTGATTCTCGATGACTTAGAAATGCAGTTAATGCTCAAAAAATTTCAGACCTATGGCCAGGTAAAATAAGATTGGCGGTAACCAAGATTGATACTTTGTCCAGAAATTACAACACTTCAGTTCCTACGAAATAAAGCTAGGCTCTACCGAAAGCTTCAGTATTAGGTAATACAAAGCTTGCAGTAATTTTATTAGTAAACTATAGGAGTTACGATGTTAAAAACAATACCCGAGATATTGCCACCCAAATTATTGAAAATTTTAATGGAGATGGCAACTTTCCGGCTGCTTCAATTGCTAAAATCTTCTGATATCAATTTAGTGTACTGTAATGGGCATAATATCCCAGAAATACTAGAAGCTTTTATGCAATTGTTTCCACTTGAAAAAACTTTTACGAAAAAAGATTCTGTTGCTTTCTTAATGGGTATAGAACCCCATCACAAAGATGAAATACCCATACCTGAACGATGGCAAGAATATAAAACAATTTTGCAACAGTATGAACCAAGTTTTTCTGAATTTGCGATACTTGATCGTTTTGCATTCTACGATCGTGCTAGACTTTGTTATGCGATAGTTGCTACTAACGATAAAGCCATTTACACCAATATTATTATTAAAAAAGGTGTCTTATAAATACCTTAACTTTTATATATAGGGAAATAAAATTATGTATGAACTGAAAAACGAGTTGCCAAAAATTGGTATTCGCCCCGCTATTGATGGCCGGCGAGAAGGTATCCGCGAATCGCTTGAAGGGCGGACAATGGCGATGGCTCTAAATTTGCAAAATTTTTTGGAAAGTCAATTACGCCATCCCTCCGGTGAAAAAGTAGAATGTGTCATAGCTGAAACTTGCATTGGTGGGGTGGCTGAAGCAGCCCGCTGTGAACAGCAATTCATCAATCAAAATGTGGGGCTTTCTATAACGGTTACTCCTTGTTGGTGTTATGGTACAGAAACAATTGATATGACTCAAGGTATTCCTAAAGCAATTTGGGGTTTTAACGGTACCGCACGCCCTGGAGCCGTTTATTTGGCAGCAGCTTTAGCTGCTCACGATCAGCTAGGTATACCGGCTTTTGGCATTTATGGCAGTGAAGTCCAAGAACCAGATGACACAAGTATTCCTAGTGATGTACAAAGTAAAATTCTTTGTTTTGTACAGGCTGGATTAGCTACAGCTTACATGAAGGGCAAAAGTTATCTTGCTTTAGGTTCTGTATCTATGGGTATTGCTGGTTCAGTCGTCAACCAAGAATTTTTATCCGATTATCTAGGCATGCGTACAGAATTTATCGATATGACTGAAATTAAGCGTCGCTTAGAGCTAGGTATTTACGATGTAGAAGAATATCAAAAAGCTTTAGCATGGACGAAAGCAAACTGTAAAGAAGGCCAAGATATTAACAAAAAAATTCGCAACGCTGCCCAAAAAGACAAAGAATGGGAAACCGTTGTCAAGATGACGTTAATTACTCGCGATTTGATGATTGGCAATCCAAAGCTGGCAGAGATGGGCTACCTTGAAGAAGCAGAAGGACACAATGCTATTGCAAGTGGCTTTCAAGGCCAACGCCATTGGACCGATTACATGCCCAACGGCGATTTTATGGAAGCAATCCTCAATTCTTCTTTCGATTGGAATGGCATTCGTAAGCCGTTTATTGTAGCTACAGAAAACGATCACTTAAATGGAATTTCGATGTTGTTTGGGCATTTACTTTCCAAGCAAGCTCAAGTTTTTGCCGATGTACGCACTTATTGGAGCCCTGATGCTGTAGAACAAGCTACAGGCCAAAGGCTTGGTGGCAAAGCTTCCAAAGGTATGATCCATCTGATCAATTCAGGTTCGGCCTCCTTAGATGCTACTGGTAAGTTGCAAGATAAACGAGGAAATCCTTGTATGAAACCGTTTTGGGAAATTAGTAAAACCGAAGCTGAAGCTTGCCTTCAAGTGACAACATGGCCAGCAGCTAACTACGAATATTTCCGTGGTGGTGGATTTTCTTCCTGTTTTCTCACCGATGCACAGATGCCCTTAACGATGATTCGTCTAAATTTGATTAAAGGACTCGGCCCGGTTTTACAAATTGCGGAAGGCTATTCTCTCAAAATTGCAGCAGAAATTCACGACAAACTAAACTTGGTAACCGATCCAACTTGGCCAACCACTTGGTTTGTGCCGAATCTCACCGGTCAAGGGGCATTTACCGACGTCTATTCTGTGATGAATCATTGGGGGGCCAACCATGGGGCTTTTACCTATGGGCATATCGGCCATTTATACATTGCTTTGGCGGCAATATTGCGCATTCCTGTTGCAATGCATAATGTAGCAGAAGCTAGAATATTCCGGCCCAAAATCTGGAGTGCGTTTGGTACTCAAAATTTGGAAAGTGCTGATTTTCGCGCCTGTGATGCTTTGGGCCCATTGTATGGCAAACTGAAGCGTTAGTTTAAAAAATCTGTTTAGAGCGTTTATTATTTTTAGACCATAGCTCTAAACAGATTATAGACATACTAATATATTTTCGTTAGATTAGCGGGCAGTTTCCAGTTTATCATGGAAGCTTTAGGAGAGATGCCAGAGTGGTTGAATGGAGCGGTCTCGAAAATCGTTGTAGGTTTCGGCTTACCGAGGGTTCGAATCCCTCTCTCTCCGATATATTTTGTAAGCTAGTTATTTAATGCTACCATAGCAAATGGTTGATAAACGGTTGATCATTTGTGTTCTTGCAATTATAACAAGAATGAAATTCTATCATCGAGCATTTAATGGATCATTTAAACGAATATAAAAAATCATATTATTCGCAGTTTGGTGAAGAAGGTATATTAGAAGAAATATTTGAAAGATTAGATATTTCTACGGAATGGAGGGGTATTTTCTGTGAATTTGGAGCATGGGATGGAAAACATCTTTCAAATACCTACTATTTTTATAAAGAAAAAGGCTGGACAGGGTTGTATATAGAAGCAGACCCAGAGAAGATAAGAGACTTATACAAAAACATTCCCGATGAAAATATTAAAAAAGAAAATTCGCTGGTGGAAATTGCAGGTGAAAATAGTCTGGATAATATTTTCCAACGGAATAATATGCCCAAGGAAATTGATTTACTATCAATAGATATTGATAGTGATGATTATGCTGTCTGGGAAAATTTTGTAAACTATAGTTCTAAAGTTGTGGTGATAGAGATCAATCCATCAATACCTATGCACATTGAATATATACAAAAAGCTGGTAGCAATAAGGGAAATTCAGCTAGGGCTATGTATAATCTTGGCATTGCAAAAGGTTATTCATTAGTTGCGTCTACAAAGTGCAATTTATTTTTCGTTAAGAAAAGCCTATGCTCAAAATTAAAAATCCAAGAGGACTTGGCGTTAGAATCTGTATTTACGCCATCTGCATGTTTATTTATGACTTACGATGGCAAAGTTGAACGCCATAATTCTGAAAGTGTCTCCCATCTTTGGACAGGGCAGGAAATAGTCGTGCTACCTGTTAAAAGAACTCCAATAAGAAGATTTTTTATATCTGTATTAAAAGTTTTGCATGTTTATCCTATAGCTAAGCTTATTTATAGAAAATTTTTGTAAAAACGTCTGATTATACGATAAAAATTTTCATGAGTGGTATAAAACCAAAAAACAACCGATCTACCCGATTTGACAGAATTGCCCGCAATATCTGAATTGCCAGATATATTGAGCGAATCCGACTTAGCTTCCTTGGCTACTTTAACCAACCCAAAGCAACAAACCCAAAACACTGTATGGCCAAAGTTGTTTGCGCAAAGCGCTTTCGGTATATACGGGAAGAGCTTCGACTAAATACGGGAAGAGCCCCGACTAAATACGGAGAGAGCTTCGGCTAAATACGGGAAGCCAATATAGCCAAAACTATTGATCATTGCATGGAAACAGCCACAGGCTGAAACAGCCACAGGCCAAACCAACAACCCTTAAGCCTTTTGATTGGCATTGATTTTTAACCACCTTATAACACTAAAAAACAAAAAAAGTACCCCAAACATAAAAAAGCACAAAAAAACTTACAAAAAGCCTTATAAAGGCCTTGACGCAACACCCCCCTAGCAAAATGGGCACTGTACACTAGCCCGTATGGGTTGGCCAATCTTTATCCATTGTTGGAGGTATTGCTTATGTATAAGCTAAAACTACTTTTATTGCCTGTAGCCTGGCTACTGGCCTTTATGGCCTTGGCCTGCGCCCCACCCGATGACGATGATCGATCTTCTGGGCCGTCTAAGCCGACTATCAATAACGCCATCTACGATGTTGGCACGGCTCTGTTAACCGTACAAGGTACCCACTTAAGTCCTACAACTGCGACCCAAGCGCAAATCAAAACTATCAAAGTATATGGCGTAGCCTTAGATTCCTATACTGCAGATGACCCAGCCACTGGGGTAAATAGTAACGGTCTTGAACAAGGTAAGTACCGTATTGCAAACGATGGCACAGCGCTTTGGCTTAGACTTACCGATGACGATAAAGCTACTCTGAATGGCAAGCCCGGTATGGATAGCGATAGTCTAAAAAAAGGCTTGCTTAGCGTTGGCTCTGGTGCTTGGGCAGGTTTAAATACACCTAAAGACTTGGACGTTAGTAATGTACCCGAAAATAAGCAGTCTAAAGTATCCGATGACAATCAGCCATCTAAGCAAGCTGAAGAAGACGAACAAGACGAACAAGACGAACAGCAGTCGCCTAAGCAAGCCGAACAAGCTGAACAAGTCGAACAAGCTGAACAAGCCGAAGAGGAGTCGCGTAAGCAAACTGAAGCCGAACAAGCTGAACAAGCTGAAGAGGAGTCGCCTAAAGCCGCAATTACCGGTGCAACCTACCATGTTGGCACGGCTCTGCTAACTGTACAAGGTACTCACTTAGGTAGTGCGACCCAAGCCCAAATCCAAACTATCAAAGTATATGACCTAGTCTTCAGTTCCTATACTGCCACAGCCACTGGGCCAGATAGTCGTGGTCTTGCAAAAGGTAAGTACCGCATTAAAAACGATGGCACAGCGCTTTGGCTTAGACTTACCGATGACGATAAAGATGCTCTGAATGGCAAGGACGGTATGGATAGCAATGGTCTAAAAGATGGGTTGCTTAGCGTTGGCACTGGTGCTTGGGCGGGTTTAGATACAGCCAAAGGCTTGGCCGTTAGTGGAAACCCCGCACCCACAATTACCAGTGCAACCTACGATGTAGATACAGGCGTGTTAGTGATTACAGGTGTCAATTTACCAGAAGCAGTTGCAGGCTGGGACTTTAGCAAATTGAGGCTTGTCGCAGGTAATGGTCGTAAGAGTAAACCATTATTAAAGCACAACCCAACCGGTATTAATAGAGCTACAGGTTCTGCAGCAAGTGCAACAAGCTTAACGATTACTTTAAAGGGTAGTGAATACAGTAAAGCCAGCAATATACTGGTTGAGAATGGTAAAAGAGATGCTAATGGTGCATACAACCTGGAAGCAGCAGCAGGATTTGCAGGTGGTAGGGCTGAAGACACAAGCAATAACCCTATTACCGTTAGTGGGTATGTAGGCCAGATCACCAACTCACAATACAATTCACGTACAGGCGTGTTAAGGATTAATGGTAGCAGGTTACCGTCAACAGTGGATAACTGGGACTTTAGCAAATTGACGCTTGTATCCGGTGATGGTAGTAAGAGATACACATTACCCCAGCACGCAACTGCAGGTGAAAACACAGCCACAGGTACTGCAGCAGGTAAAGGCTACTTAAGTATTACTTTAAGCGGTACTGAAAAAGCCAAAGCCGATGCTATACTTGATACGGTTGGTTTTCAAGATGCTGATGGTTATTACAACCTGGAAGCAGCAGCAGGATTTGTAACTGGTAGTCCAGAAGACCTAACAAAAAATTATATTTTAGTAGTTTGACTGCGCTTGCCCAATAGCTCTTAGAGCAGCTAAGTGAAAGCTGGCAGGCAGGCCAACCAAGTAAATGCTGCAAGCAATGCTTGGTTGGCTTATTGTTAGCCCTTAGATAATAGGCTTAGTGGGCAAGCAAGTTTTGGCAAGTATAAAAGTAAATTCACAAATTAAAGGGATATTACCCAATCCCAAATGCTAGTATGTGTTCATTTTTTTTCTACGACTAAGTATCACTTGGAAAGTAAATTGTTTGCCATTTCGGATAACGGTTAAGCTTACTTTGTCGCCAGGTTGGGTAGGTTCCAATGCTGAATATAAGTCGGCCATACTGGAAACTTCGCTATTATTTATTTGGGTAATAATATCGCCACCCAAATAAATAATTTGGTTTCCTCGGCGCACGGCTTGATTGGGTTGTCCACCTTTAAGACCGGCTTTTTCGGCTTCACTGTTTTTTAGCACTTGAGAGATAAGTAGGCCTTTTTCTACAGATAAATTGCTATACCGAACTAATTGTGGAAACAGTGGGATCACTTGTATATCAATCCAGCCCCGACGAACTTCACCGAATTGAATCAAATCTGGTAGTACGCGTTTGACCGTGCTGATGGGGACGGCAAAGCCCAAGCCTATCGATCCCCCTCCATTGGGCGAATAAATAGAAGAATTGACCCCAATCATTTTCCCTTGTGAGTTTAGTAAAGGCCCCCCGGAGTTTCCTGGATTGATGGAAGCATCGGTTTGGATCATTCCTTGGATAATTAGGCCATTTTCATTTTGAATTGGGCGCCCCAAACCAGAGACGATACCCACAGTTAAGGTACGTTCAAAGCCGTAGGGGTTACCAATGGCAAAAACTTTTTGACCAACTTGCAAGCCTTCCTCTTTAACAAAGGCAATCGTACTAAGTTTACGCCCTTTGGGCTCAAACCGAACAATGGCTAAATCATTTTCTGGGTCAGAGCCCACAGTCTTACCTTCAAATTGGCTGCCATCATACAAGGTAATTAATAGCTTTGAAGCATTTTGCACCACATGACTGTTCGTCAAAATATAACCATCTTTGTCGATAATAGAACCTGAACCAATGGCTTCATCTTTGCGGGGTATCGGTTCAAAAAACCAGTTAAAAATGCGTGTTTCTTTCCAGGCTGTAATATTTACCACAGCTTGATTAGTTTTTTCGTAAACTTTAATATTGTTGGCTTCGCTATTTGTATAAGATTTTTGATACCAACTAACTGCTTGTGCTTCTGGATAGTCTGTTTTGATTTCGATTAATTTGGTGCTTGTTTGTTTCGTTTGACCGTCAAAATAATTTATAGCTAGGTACACTAATACGGCCCCCAAAAAACCAGAACAAAAATTGAGTGCCACCATTTTTATTATTTCTTTGCGCATGAATTCAAATACCTTATTGTAAATTCTAAACAGTTTTTCTAAAAACTAAAAAGAAAAATAGGGGAAGACAGAAGATTTCTACTCGTGCAATTTTTCCCTTGTTAAAAATTACACTCTGTTTATATAACCATAACATGGAGTAAATTACTATAGCCACTAATACCCAAAGGAATCCCCGCTGTGATGACAACTTCATCTCCTTTTTCCGCTAGCTTATTTTGGGCTAAAGCTTTGCAGACTAAGTCAAAAAGTTCATCGACACTTTGCGCCATAGTGGTTTTAATTGGAGTTACTCCCCAAATTACAGAAAGCTGGTAAAATGTTATCGAGCTGTGCGTTAAACCAATAATTGGGCAGTGTGGTCTAAATCGGGCCACCGAACGTGCGGTTCGCCCTGATTCGGTACAGGCCACAATAAACTTTGCATTGGTATCGGCTGCAAGCATACATGCGGAATAACCAATAGCGGTTTCACATTTGTTTGGAAGATCAGTTGGGAGTTCTGTATCAGGCTTAATCAAATATGGCAAATGAGGTGTTGTCGACTCAGCAATTTGGACCATTTTCAAGCAGGATTCAATTGGATATTTACCGGCTGCGGTTTCGTCTGAAAGCATAACGGCATCGCTACCATCATACATGGCATTGGCCACATCGCTAACTTCAGCACGAGTTGGAATGGAAGACTCCACCATGGAGAGCAGCATCTGGGTAGCGGTGATAACAAATTTGCCTTGACTTCTGGCTTTGGCAATCAAATTTTTTTGGATAGCTGGTAATTCGACCATAGGCATTTCCACACCCAAATCACCGCGCGCCACCATAATACCATCTAATTTTTCCAAGATTGCATCAATGCATTTTACCGCTTGAGGCTTTTCAATTTTTGCCAACAGCATAGGAGGAGATTTAATATTTTTAAACGAGTCGATGATTGGCTGGACATCTTCGGGATTGCGCACAAAAGATAATGCAATAAAATCTACACCCAGTTCAATACCTAATTTCAGATCAGCCATATCTTTATCGGTCATAGCCGGAATTTGAAGCTCACTTTCTGGCATGTTGACACCTTTGCGCTTAAGCAGCGTACCCGGTTTGGTAACTTGGCAAATAACTTTATGACCATCAATACGTTTTACCAAAGCCGCCATTTTTCCATCGGAAAATAAAATTCTTTCGCCAACTTTTAAATCTTCTGAAAGAAAATCATAATCTACTGGTAGTGCCTCTGCTATTGGCAAGTTGTACTTACTGGCTGCCAAAATTAATTCTTTCCTTTCAACTAAAAGAATCCCTTCTTCTGGCAGATTCGCATTCATACGAATTTTAGGGCCTTGCAAGTCCTGCAAAATCCCAATATTCAAATCCATTTCTTTGGAAATGCGGCGAATAGTTTCTACTTTTGCGCGGTAAAATTCATGGTCTCCATGGGAGAAATTTAAGCGCACAGTATTCATACCCGCTTCAATTAAAGCACGGATTTTTTCTTCGGTCTCTGTTACCGGGCCAATCGTACAAACTATTTTCGGTGCACGACTAATTCTTTTTTCTAACATAAATTTTATCCTTAATAGTTAGTAATTCAATTTGCGTAGTATATTGTTTTCTCAAATTTGGGACAATCCAGATAGACAAGTAAAGATAGTGAAACTAATTCTAATAATTTAACTACGATAATCTAGTATAATTAATACAATGATTGACAAATTAAAATATAAATGCTAAACTATTGCAAATGAAATTTTCTACATCTGTTGATATGGCTTTACAAATTTTAGTTTATTTAGCTCAAAGAAGAGCAGACGGTTTGGCTTCAGCACCAGAGGTGAGTCAGGCATTGCAAGTCTCTTATAATAATGTAGTGCGCATTATTAATCGCTTGCAGAATGCTGGTTTAATTTTTACTCGTGCTGGGAGATATGGCGGTATGGAATTGGCTCTTCCCGTGGAAAAAATTACAGTTTTAGCCATAGTAAAATCTATTGATGGCCCAACCAAATTAGCTCCGTGTGGCCATAAAGAAGGAAATAAAACTTCAAATACTAATGTTGTTTCGTCTAATTGTAATATACAAAGTTGTAGAATTCGTGAAGAATTATTACAGCTCAATACAAAAATTGACGCTTTGTTGGAAAGCGTTAGCATTGCTAGCATTGTTGGTCGGCAACCTAAAGGAAATGAAAGTGTATCTGTTTTGTTACAGGTTGGAAATTACAGGTAAAAATCTAGCTGAAAGCAGCGATAACAGAGAAATCTCGATATTGGAACAAAAAGGCCTCCGGCCAAAAATAAATTATATTTAGAGGTGTATATGAACCAACAGTACCAAAAATTAAGTGACAACCCGATTGCCGAAGCTTATAATCCTTTGGACGATTTAACTGGTAGTGAATATAAGTATGGTTTTAAGACCGAAATTGATAGTGAAGTTGCGCCCAAAGGCTTGAATGAAGACATTGTTCGCATGATTTCAGCCAAAAAAAATGAGCCCGATTTTATATTGGAATTTCGCTTAAAAGCATTTCGCCATTGGCAAAATATGATAGAGCCCCGCTGGGGTAATCTTGAATACGGCAAAATCTATTTTCAAGACTATCACTATTATTCAGCTCCTAGAAAAAAACAGGTTCAATACCAATCTTTGGATGAAATTGACCCAGAACTAAAGCGCACTTTTGACAAGTTGGGAGTGCCTATTTTGGAACAGAAAAAAATGGCCAATGTAGCGATTGATGCAATTTTTGATAGTGTTTCGGTCGCCACCACTTTCCGTGAAAAACTAAAAGAAGCTGGGGTTATTTTCTGCTCTATTTCTGAAGCTATGCATGATTACCCAGAATTAATCAAAAAATATTTGGGATCTGTGGTGCCTTATACGGATAATTTTTATGCTGCTCTCAATTCTGCCGTATTTACCGATGGCTCTTTTTGTTATGTGCCCAAAAATACAGTTTGTCCTATGGAGCTTTCCTCGTATTTTCGCATTAACACTCAAGATACGGGCCAGTTTGAGCGGACATTGATCGTTTGTGAAGAATCCAGTTACGTCAGTTATTTGGAAGGTTGTACTGCACCGATGTTTGACACTCGACAATTACATGCTGCAATTGTCGAATTAGTCGCACTGGATAATGCGACTATCAAATATGCCACAGTCCAAAACTGGTACCCCGGTGATAAAGAAACAGGTGAAGGTGGCATTTACAATTTTGTGATTAAGCGCGGTAAATGTTTGGGCAAAAATTCGCGTATCACTTGGACTCAAATAGAAACTGGTTCAGCCATTACGTGGAAATATCCGAGTTGTATTTTACTGGGCGACAATTCAGTAGGAGAATTTTTTTCTGTAGCGGTAACTAATGGGCGCCAACAAGCCGACACGGGTACCAAAATGGTGCATGTTGGCAAAAACACTAAAAGCACTATTTTAGCGCGTGGTATTTCTGCTGGTAAGTCGATGAATACCTATCGTGGTTTGGTACAAATCAATAAAAGTGCTACTGGAGCGCAAAATTTTACCCAATGTGATTCTATGTTAATTGGCAGTAATTCAGGGGCTTGTACCTATCCCTATATTGATGTACGCAACAGTAGCTCAGAAGTGGGCCATGAAGCGACTACGGTGCGCATCAGTGAAGAACAATTGTTTTATTGCCAGCAGCGAGGCATTGGCCCCGATGATGCTCTAGCTACAATCGTCAATGGCTTTTGTGCCGATGTCTTCCGTACTCTGCCGACTGAATTTGCAGTGGAGTCCAACCGATTGATGGAACTAAAATTGGAAAATACGGTTGGTTAAGTGCAATCAAGAATTGTCTTCAGTTTTATAAAAATTTTCTATTCGAGTTGTGCAGAATTATTGGGAATTGAGAGGGACCAGTCCCTAATTTAAGGAGAAATAAAAAATCGTATGCTTGAAATTAAAGACCTTAGTGTCTCGATTGATAATAAAAAAATACTCGATGGTTTTGGGTTATCTATCCAGCAAGGAGAAATTCATGCGATTATGGGGCCCAATGGCTCAGGCAAATCAACTCTTTCTAAAGTGATTGCGGGCCACCCGAATTACCAAGTAGACAGTGGAGAGTTGCTACTCAATGGTGTAAATTTAGCTGAATTAGAGCCAGAAGAACGTTCCCATGCTGGAATTTTTCTAGCTTTGCAGTATCCTATTGAAATTCCCGGGGTAAATAGCAGTGATTTTTTGCGCATGATCTACAATGCCAAGCGCAAGAGCCAAGGACAAAATGAAGTCGATCCTATTGATTTTGCCGATTTGATTACAGAAAAACTGCCAGAAATAGGTCTAGATTTGTCTTTTATGGAAAGGTCGGTTAATCAAGGTTTTTCTGGGGGTGAGAAAAAGCGCAATGAAATATTGCAAATGTTGTTGCTGAACCCGAAACTTGCAATTTTAGATGAAATTGATTCTGGCCTTGATATTGATGCTCTACGTACCTTGGGTTCAGCAGTATTGAAATTTCAACAGCAAAGCCAAAGCGAAAAAAGTTTATTGTTGATCACGCACTATCAACGGTTGCTTGATTTTATCCGCCCAACTCATGTTCATATTATGATTGAAGGTAAAATTGCCAAATCGGGGGATTTTCAATTGGCAGAAGATTTAGAAAAGACTGGTTATGATCCTTATGTGTCGTAATTTATTTTGCATCAATCCATTTTATTATTATCGATCAAAGAGGGACTTGTGAGCCTATATTTCAGTGACCAGCTACAAAAACTACAAGAGCAGGCAAAAACTAGCCAGTGGACTTTTCGCCAAAATGCTCTAGAAATTTTTCACACTTACGGCTTGCCTCATCGCAAACAAGACCCGTGGAAATACGTAGACAATTCGGCTCTGCTCAATTTACCGTTTATAGAATCTTGTCCAAAAGTAAAAACAGACGAATCAACCTATAGGCAAACCCAAATTGTCGAACAAGCAGTTGAACCAGAAAATATGGATTTTGTTTGTTTTGACAACGGGGTGGTAACTACTTCATCTTTGTTGGATTCTTTGAAGCTTTTAGAGATACAAGATATAGAGCAAAATTTGGCCAAGTGGCAATTAGACAAAGCCAGTTTGCAAGCAGAAGAAAATAGTTATAGTTTGATCAATGCTTTTAGTTTTGAGCACGCCTATGAGCTAAAGCTGGGCAGAAAAAACTCGGTTGTTCGGTTGCGTTTTTGTGGTGATTTTAGCTATCAGGCTTTGCGCTTGTATATAGAAATACCTGCAGATTGCGATATTTCTCTTTTAATCGACAGCCAAGAATTGGGGGAAAATGCCTACTGGAATCCTTATTTCCATTTTGTGCTTGGCGAGAATTCTCATTTGACATTATTAGAGCGGGGGCCCCGTTTGTCAGCAGAACAGTCACAACATGTGCGCAGTGTAAGTTTACGGGGCAGGGTTTCTGCAGGAGCTCAAGTCCATAGCGCCTTATTTTACTGGGGTACTGCATTGTCTATCCACGATGCGCGCCTAGCTATTTGCGGTGAAGCTGCTGATGTGCAGATGCGAGGCATTTGCTTTGGCGAAGGAACTTCACGCTACCACATGCGTTGTGAAAACCAACATTTGGCTCCCCGTTCCGAATCTCAATGCCTATACAAAAATGTTTTGTTTGACAAAGCCAGTAGTGAATTTTACGGTATTATCCGCGCAAATAACGATGCCGTGGGTACCAATGCAGGGCAAAGCAATCAAAATCTTTTGTTATCGAACCAGGCTAGGGCTATTGCTCGACCACAATTGGAAATTTTGATAGATGACTTGAAATGTCAGCACGGTTCTTCTACCGGCAGCATTGATGCGGAAGAATTATTCTACATGCGCGTGCGTGGCCTGAATCAGCATGAAGCGATGCGGTTAGCTGTGGTTGGTTTTGTCGAAGAAATTAGTACCTATTTTTCTGCTAAGCTTTTAGATGCCCTGAATATTGAAGATTGTTTGCACGCCCTCTTAGATAAGAGAAATACATAAGGCTATGCCTACACTAATGGGGGAGTTTGTTCTTTAAATATTCTAGCATTCATGGTGCGCTACCGTTGGTATGCAAGCAAATTTAGAGGTTTCTGTTATGAATAAATTGCGGGTAAAATTTTCCTTAAAATACTTACAGGAAAATTTTAACGATAACGAGCATATTCAGCCCTTTATTGGTAGCGTTTTTATTTTTGGTTTAGCTATCGGTTTATATCAAAATGTTTTGCACAACTACCTTTCCGATGTCTTACAATTTTCACCCGCAGCACGCGGTTGGGCCGAGTTTTTCCGCGAACTGCCGGGTTTGTTTTTAGTAGCAATTTTTGCGCTGCTCTACCGTTTTACTGAGAGTAAATTGATACGCATTGCCTTTGCTATTTCTACCTTGGGTATGATTGGCCTATTATTACTTATGGAATATACCTTTTGGGGCATTTTTTTCGTAGTGATTTTCAGTACTGGCGAACATGTTTTATTGCCAATTCGCGATGCTTTTGCGATGCACCATGCCAAAGTGGGTAGGGAAGCCAAAGCCATAGGGCGGACTCAAAGTGTTCATAATTTGGGGTTAATTTTGGGTTTTACTTGCGTGAGCCTAATATTTTATTTGTTTCATTTTTTGGGCAATGCCACTGGTAAGTATTGGGATTTTCGTTTGAGCTATATTATTGCTGGGCTTTGTTTGATAGTAGGTTTTATATTGACTCTGCATTTTTCAGACTTAAACCAGTGCATTAAACGCGAACGTTTTTACTTCCGCAAGAAATATTGGAAATATTATATTTTGGAAACATTTTACGGTGCTCGTAAACAGGTATTTTTAACTTTTGGCCCCTACGTTTTAATTTTAATTTATGGCCTGCGAGCCGAACACCTAAGTTTATTACTTATTACGAATAGCTTAATGGGCATTCTTTTAGCCCCAAAACTAGGCCAACTGATAGACCATTTTGGTTACAAAAACATGCTAATTGTCGATGCATTTTTGCTGATTTTAGTTTGTTTGGCCTATGGTTTTTTGCCCCTATGGCTGCCTGGCAAACTGGGTATAGTGCTCGTTTCCGGCTTGTTTATTTTGGACAGTCTGCTTTTCCATATCAGCGCGGCGCGCAATGTCTATGCTCGCACTTTGGGCGACCGCCAAGAAACTATGGCAACATTAGCTACAGGGGTTTCATTAAATCATGTTGTTAGCATTATTATTGCCATTGTCGGTGGCTTTTTATGGGAGAATTTGGGTTTACAATATCTATTTGGCACAGCCGCGATATTTGCCCTATGCTCTATGCTGTTTTGTTTGAGCTTGCCAGCAGTCAGCCGCCAGCCTGCTAGGGTTGTTGCTTAAAATAAAACTATTTTTATCATGCTATTTTTTTACTGTGGAGGTTTCGATGTTCAGTCTAGCGCAGGATTTATTACACAAAGTTGGTATGGGCATCATACTGTTCATACATAAGCAAAGAAGCAACAACTTTCTTTTTTATACAGTATAACTTCCTTAAATATAATCAAGATAAGATATATCACATGCAAACTGGCGCAGCACAGCCACACATTTACCCAAAAGATTTTGAACGACTTATGGTGATTATATATAATGAAACGATCGACTTAAAATTAGAAGGCATACTTTCCTCATTTTTCGATATTATTGCAAACAATAAAAAGCAAGCCCAAACACTAACCCAACTGCGCGATACCCTTTTACCAAAACTGCTATCCGGCCAACTGCGTATTGCCGATGTGGAAAATTTCATTAAAGACTAAGATATTAATAGATGGGAGGCTATCCTATTATAGATTTGGGTCGATTCTATTATATAGATGGGAGGTTATTCTATTAATAGATTTGGGTCGATTGTATTATATAGTTGGGAGGTTATCCTATTATAGATTTGGGTCGATTGTATTATATAGTTGGGAGGCTATCCTATTAATAGATTTGAGTCGATTCTATGGCTAGAGGGGGCTGGAGTGTTTATGGGTTGGGGGATCAAGTTGGTTTATTTGGCTTATTCCATTTACGGTATAACTTCTTGATACTGGAATATGTGCTATCCTCATCAAATTGTTCTGGATGATCGCCTATAATATCACAAACTAGCACTTGATATTGATCTTTTGCTTGGCCGTTAGGTAAATATCCCTTTAAAATTAACAAAGCCAGCATTTCTAAACAATTGATGTAGTCTTCTCTAGCTACTGCTATTTTTAGTTCAAAACAGCATATATCTTTTGCCCCCAGCTTATCAAATTCATTTGATACCATAGCTTCTAGTAATATAGAATCCCAAACGGCTTTACGCTTTGCCAGCCTCGAGTCTAAATCAATAATGACTTGAAACTGATTACTCTTCCTAAAGCCTTTAAGCTGAACATAGGCTATACAAACTAAAAGGAAATTTAGCGCAACACCTGTGATACTAATAATATCGGAATTAGAAAGCATTTATAATTTTACTCTGAATCTTGTTGAGGTTTAAGCTGTCCAGTATCGGGCTCGGTATTCTTCTCAAGTTCTGCTTTAGCCTTAGCTAAAATTTGTTTTACCCGCCGATCATTAATAATCGTTTGGCTATGTTTTTGGCTTTTTTCAACTCTCTTATAACCTTTATCTTGCGGCTCTTCTGCCATAGAATGCTCCTTTTAGTGTGGTATATTGCTGCCTAAAGGGTAACCTAAACCAAACAAAAAACAAATTGCACTAGTCCCCAACCAAAAATCAAAATAAAATATATAATACGGAGCGGTTTTCCGTTTTAATCTATAGCTGGAAGGCTAGGGGTTATAGGGCAGAGCCTAAAGCCATAACCACAAACCCCCAAAGGTAAGGGCGCATTGATGCACATTAAAAGTATTAAAATTGAAAGTTTTAAGGGCTTTAACCGGGAAAGCGGTAGCTTTTTATTGGATAACATTAATAGCGGGCTCAACCTACTGGTTGGCCACCCGAACACCGGCAAAACTAGCGTGCTAGAAGCCGCAGTATTTGGTTTATCTCATCCACCCAATAACATCTTTACTTCGCTCTACCATGATTGGCATGAGGAGACAACCTTTGAAACAGTAAGCGACTTTAGGAAATTATTCCCGTTTAATTCAACAGATATGGAGCTGAACATAAGCATAGAAAGCCACCACGGCCAAAGGCAAGATTGCCAGGCATTTTGGCAAACCGATGATTTCGTCAATGAGGCTCTAGTTATCACCGATACAGCGCAACCCCCCGAATCCGATGCTCGGCCCCAAAGAACCATATCCTTAACGAACGGCCTAAATGGCGGACTTATGGCTGAAAGAAAGAGTCCAGCCCAACATTTCCCAGATATAGGTATAGCATGTGCGCACTTCGTTAGGGCCTTTGTACCCACCTTACAAGACCATGCTCTTAAAACACTTGAAGACTTAGCAATCGAACAAAGGCTTTGGCAACTCCTTAGGCCCATGCTGCCGGCCTTTAAGCAAATGCGGCTCAACGGCAGGGAACTAATCTTTTACGATGCCCAAGACCGCCCCATGCCATTGTCCTATATGGGCACTGGCATTATTAAAATGGTAAAACTAATCCTACCTTTGTTTACTTTCCCAAACAGGGTATTTTTTATTGACGAAATAGCCGATTCCCTTCATCCGCAAAGCATTCTGCAATTCCTGCGTATCTTACTGCCGCTAATTGTGGAACAGAATATTCAAATTATCGCAACCAGCCATTCGTTCGATATATTAGATGTTCTGGCCCAAAATTATCAATCATTTCCAGAATACCATCAATCGCTGCAAATACACCGCTTTCTATCCCAAGATAATGGTAAAACTAAGGTAAAACAAAGCTCATGGCAAGAAATGGAAGCTATCTTTCCCACATTTATTGACGTAAGGGCGCAGTAATGAAAGCTATCGTATCAGAAGGCCAAAGCGATGCTCTAGTTATACAAAAGATCATAGAATTACGGCAGCAAGAAACAGGGACAAAGCAGGGTATTCCGCCCATTAAATATTTGGATCCAAAAAGTTTTGCCAACCCTCAACAAACATTAAACCTAAATGGCGAAAATGTAATGAATATTATTTATACTCGCGGTAATACGCATTTATACCGGTTGGTTTGTGCTTTGTTTGACCAATACCAAGAGCAAAATATCGAGATATTGCTAATTTATGATTTAGATAGCAAGGAAAGCGAACACCACTCAAATACACAAAAACTTATTAATGCTCTAGATTCTTCTAAACAATTACAAGAAAGACAAAGCCAAGGCTACCTAGATTGCTTTACATTTCAGGAAGATTTGGAAGGCTTTTTAATAGAGTACCTAGAGAGCAACCGCCCCGATTGGTACCGTAATGTATGTAAATGCACCGAACCATGGCTAAAGTGCCTAAACGCAAGACCGGTATTTTCCGACTGGAAAAGCAATAAAAACAAAGAAGCACTATTGCGACTGATTTACCAAGCACAAAATGCAGATGGTGCCCACTATGGTTTATTCCCCGAATCATTCTTTGAATGTTTTGGAATGTTTTGGAATGTTTTGATTGGGAACTAGCCAAAATAAACAATACAAAAGAAGGTAAAGCTCTATTAAAAGCCATTAATAAATTCATTGGGCTTTCATAAATATTTAGGCCAATATTCTATAGCACTTGCTTGACAAATGGGCGTAATTTGCAATAATAGTGCTTTATAAAAAATTACATATACATAAGGTGGAATATATGGCACAAAGAAAATCAGAATCTTCTACAAAAAAGCCAAGTTTAACTATATCACGTGAACAGGTAAAGAAAGAACTTCAAGATCGAATTGATAAAGGCAAGGAGCTGCAAACACAGTCTAACAATTTAGTCTCAATTGGAGGTTTAGATCAATCCGAGTTTTGTCTGTTAACCGATTCAATGTCTAATAATTTAGCCTCAATTGAAGGTTTAGATCAATTGAGAACAGAACAAGACAAATGGCATGAATATAATATAGAGTATCTGTCTCGTTGTTTTGATATTGATTCAATATCACAATCATATGAAAATCGTGGCATTCGTTTATTATCATTCGGCACAAGAGAAAGCCCAGTGGAACAAATTAAAAGATTCCAAAATAGAATCGGTGCTCAAATTACTGAGTTAGAGTCCATATTAGAGAGGCTCAAATTGATTCCAGAGCTTAATATCCCAGATACCCCCAATAAATTACTTCAAAAACAAAATACAAATGATAATAATTCCGTATTTATTGTTCATGGTCATGATGAATCAGCAAAAGCAAATGTTGCAAGATTAGTAGAAAAACTTGGAATGGAAGCTATTATTTTGCATGAACAACCAAATCAAGGGCGAACAATAATAGAAAAGCTTGAATCAAATGCCGCAAGTGTTGGATTTGCTATTGTTTTACTGACTCCTGATGATACAATAGATTCTAATGGCAAGAAGCGTGCAAGACAAAATGTAATTATGGAACTAGGTTATTTTTGCGGTTTACTTGGGCGGAATAAAGTCTGTGTTCTTTATAAAGAGAATGTTGAAATACCCAGCGACTGCTTAGGTCTTGCTTATATTCCGTTAGATAGTAATGAGGGTTGGCATCTAAAACTTGCGAAAGAAATGAAAGAAGCTAAGCTAGATGTTGATCTTAACAAGATATAATATCAAATGTAAATCGTATGTTTTCTTATTATTTCGTAAATATTTAGGCCAATATTCTATAGCGCTTGCTTGACAAATGGGCGTAATTGGCAATAATAGGGCTTTATAAAAAATTACATATACATAAGGTGGAATATATGGCCATACAATATGAATTACTAAAGAATCATTTGGGCGACGAACCAAAAGGCTACCATGCTTTGGTATGCAACCAAAGAATCTATAACCGAAAAGAAATTATTGAAATGATGCTCAATCGCGGCACTCTATTGACCTCAACCGATATAGAAGCCGTATTAGCTTGTCTAGAAGATGTTATCAAACAAGTAATAAAAAATGGCGAAGGCTTAAATACCGGTATCTTTACCATGCGTATAGACATTAAAGGCAGATTCCCTGACCCGAACAGCCATTTTGACAAAGCCCACAACAACTTGGCCATTAATATGACGGCCAGCAAATCCTTAAAAGAATCGCTGGAAGATATTGAGCTAGAGCGGGTCTATAGCTCTGGTAAAGAAGCCCAAATAACTATGGTGGAAGACATAAACAGCCAAAAGAAAGACAGCGTCCTGACCCCGGCAGGCCCCTTAAAGGTTTGGGGCAATCGCATCAAAATAAGTGCCAGTGCCCCCGTTGCCGATAATCAAGAAGGGTTATATGCGGTAAATATAGCCGATGATACGGCAACCAAGTTTGGTACCGAGATCAACAATAAGCCTTCCGAGTTGATTTATATAGTGCCATCGTTAACAGCCGGGAAATACAAGCTAGAAGTACGTACCTATAACACCGGCTCTAGCGTAGGAAAGCTGCTAAAAGTCATTACCTCGGAGGCCACATTTACCGTTAGTTAAAAGGGCATAAAAGCTGGGAAGTCCATTCCCCCATTGCTGTTTTACGCTAATAGTGCCAAGGTTTCTGCCGATCTACTAAGATCATGGGGCAACATCGCTAGGCTTTCCGCTAAAACGTGAAAGGCAAAACAAATGAGCTTGATACAAAAGGGCATTGACCGTGGTTTAATTACATTTGACAATGAGAAAAAAACTATAACCTATGTTCACCAAAATAAAAGGCGTAACTACAACAGACCAGAAGAACAAGTACAAGCGGAATCTTTTCTCAAACTGGTTTTGGACTATGGCTACAGCCCTAAGCGAATTGAACAATTTGTAGCGGTAACAATGGGTGCTGATACCAGAGAAGCGGATATTATCGTGTACAACGATGATCAACATCACTCTGCCCATATTGTGGTTGAATGTAAGAAAGAAGATGTTTCGGAACTAGAATTTCAGCAGGCTATAGCTCAAGCCTTTAGTTATGCCGCTACTGGCACGGTGAGAGCGAAATATTTCTGGGTAACCTCCAGAATAAAAAATACTTGTTTTGCAATACCCGAACAAGAACCGAAGAACTATCGTTCTATTCCGGACATACCCAGATATGGTGCGGATAAACCAACCGAGTATAAATATGCCAAAGGTGGTGTTTCTACAGATGGGCAAACCTTATTTGAGCTAGAACAGGTTACGGAAAGCGACCTTACCCAAATATTTAAGCAAGCCCATAATTCCCTTTGGGGTGGTGGTGAGCTAAACCCTTCCGAAGCCTTTGACGTCTTCTGATTTGTTCAGACTTTTGTTGGTTTCTACAGATGGGCAAACCTTATTTGAGCTAGAACAGGTTACGGAAAGCGACCTTACCCAAATATTTAAGCAAGCCCATAATTCCCTTTGGGGTGGTGGTGAGCTAAACCCTTCCGAAGCCTTTGACGAGTTGGATAAGCTGATATTTTGCAAAATGTGGGACGAAGGCAAACCGCGTATAAAAGGCGAGCCGTACGACTTCCAGATATTTAGCAAAAGTACGGAAGAACAAACAAAAACAGCATTACAGCAACGCATCAATAAGTTGTATAAAGAAGGGCGCGAAAAAGATCGGGAAGTATTTAAAGATAATATACGCTTGAGTAAAGAGAAACTATATACCGTTGTCGGTTATCTGCAAGGTATCCATTTAGGCGATACCGATTTAGACAGCAAAGGCAGGGCTTTTGAAACTTTTATGGGCTCGTTCTTTCGCGGTGATTTTGGCCAATACTTTACCCCACGCCCGATTGTCAAATTTATTGTCGATACCTTGCCGATTAACCATAATTCAAAGGTGCTAGATACTTCCTGCGGCAGTGGCGGTTTTTTATTACACGCTTTGGATAAAGTTAGAAAGCAAGCCGATGATTATTACAATCAAGTTACAGAGAGTAAACAACACTTGCTGCATTGGCACGACTTTGCTAAAGAAAACTTGTTTGGTATAGAAATCAATGAGCAAATAGCCCGCACTGCCAAAATGAACATGATTATCCATGATGATGGCCATACCAATGTAATTACGGCAGATGGTTTATTGCCGATTGATGATATTAAAGATGCAGATGGTAAAGTTACCCAGCAAGGCATTTTTTCCAAAACCAAGAATAATGGTTTTATCTATGGTAGCTTTGATTTTATTGTTACTAATCCGCCCTTTGGCTCTAGTATTAAACAAACCGAACAAGCCTATATGCACCAGTACGGCCTTGCAATAAAAGAGGTGGACTGGCTAGAGCCGAAAAGCAAACAGAGCAAGCGGGATAGCCAGAACACAGAAGTTTTGTTTATTGAGCAGTGTTATAAGTTCTTAAAAGAAGGTGCTTATCTAGCCATTGTATTGCCCGATGGGGTTTTAACAAACTCTACTTTGCAATATGTTCGCAACGATATTGCGCAAAAGTTTCGCATTGTGGCGGTGGTTTCCATGCCACAAAGTGCCTTCCAAGCAACGGGAGCTGGGGTTAAAAGCTCTGTACTGTTTTTGAAAAAACATACCGCAGAATTTACAGAGAAACTCCAAAATCACAAAACAAAGCTGCACGATGATATTAAGGACAAGCACAAATACCTAGAACAATTGGCAGAAATAGAACAAACAAAAAAACAACATATCAAAAACTTGAACGGTTTTGATAATCCAGCAGGATTAACAGGCAAAGCCCTTAGCCAAGACCCAAGCTATAGGGAATGGAAAGCGTGCGTAAATGCCCAATATAGAGAACAAATAGATTTGCTAAAAGAAAATTTGAGCGAGCAATATACACAACAACAAAAAGCAAAAACCATAGACGACTACCCTATTTTTATGGCAATTGCTGAAGATATAGGCTATGATGCTACGGGAAAAGATACAGGGAATAATGAGCTTGATTTTATAGCTGAAAAGTTATCTGAATTTATTGAAGGCATTGAAAAAGGAAAAGACTCTTTTTTCGTCTAAGCCCTTCTGAAAAGATATTTTTACTTCAGAAGGGCGAATTAGAAGACAGATTAGACCCTATAATGGCACTTTATCAAAAAAGAACAAATCAATTCAAATTTGAAACAAAACATTTATCAGAACTATTACAACGAAAACCCCAGTATGGTGCAAATGAAGTTGGAGTTGAAAGATTATCAAATGAACAGCCAAGATATATACGAATTACTGACATTGATGAATACGGACTATTGAAACAAGGAATGGGTAAAACAGCAAACAACATTGAGCCAAAATATATGTTAAATAATAATGAATTATTATTTGCCCGCAGTGGGACTGTTGGTAAGTCATATATACATAAAACAGAATATGTCAGTTATCCGTGTTTTTATGCAGGCTACATGATTAGATTTGTTGTAAATGAAGAAAAGATAAACCCGGACTATCTTTTTATATATACTCAACTTTCAGTATATAAGGAGTGGGTGAATGCTATCCAACGTGTGGCTGCCCAGCCTAATATAAATGCAAAGGAATATCAATCACTAAAAATTCCCCTACCACCCCAAGAAATCCAAGCACAAATAGTGGCAAAGATGGATAATGCTTATGCTGACAAAAGGCAAAAAGAAACAGAAGCGCAGCAATTACTGGATAGCATTGATAATTATGTACTGGGAGAGCTGGGCATTGAATTGCCACAACAACCAGAGAATACTATTGAAAACCGTATGTTTATAAGGCATTTCAGCGATATTTCGGGCGGGCGGTTTGATCCTAAGCTATATGACAAGAATACTAATGCTCTAAAAAAAGCTATTTCAAACTCATCTTATCCAACTTTAAAACTTGAAGAGTTTATAATCCAAAGTATTTCAGGCGATTGGGGAAAAGATATTACAGAAGATTCAAGTCCAGAATACCAAAAGTGTCTTGTCATCAGAGCAACCGAATTTGACAATTTTTACAATCTAAATCTTAATAACTCAAGGATTAAATTTAGGCTTATTCAAACAGAGAAACTTAGAAAAATTGATATACAAACAAATGATTTATTGATTGAAAAATCTGGGGGCAGCCCAGACCAACCAGTAGGTCGTATTGCAATAATAAGCGAAGAATTATTAAAAAGTCATAATCTCTGTTATAGCAATTTCATTCATAAAATCAGGGTTTCATCTCTAATAAATCCCGAATATTTATTTTGTTTTCTAAGAACAATCCACAATATAAAACTTACTAATTCAATGCAGAGCCAAACAAATGGTATTAGAAACCTAATAATGAAAGATTATTTTAATCAAAAAATACCCCTACCGCCTTTAGAAAAGCAAATAGAAATAGTCCATCATATTGCCAATCTTCGCAACAAGACCAAAGAGCTAAAGCAACAAGCCCAAGATATTTTAGAACAAGCAAAATTAGCAGTGGAACAAATTATATTAGGCTAGGTAAAAGAAATTATCTATGGCTTTTATGATTCCAATAAGTGGAAGGTTGAGATTTCGGTTAGCAGTGGCCGAATATGTACTATTGCTCCTGACTGATAAGATGGCGCAGATAGCTTGCAACGCACAATCAATTTTATCTCTGGGAATTGTTCGTTACGGCAGTAGACTTCACGGTAAGAACCACAGTAGCGTTGCTCGACAATTCGGGTGTGGCCATAAGTTCCCAAAGATTCTGTAGGGGATTCTGTAGATGATTCTGTAGAGAAACATAATTGTTCAGGCCGCAAACAAAGGCTAACTTGAGAGCTTCTTGGGTAGTCTTTTGGGGAATTTTTTGGGGAGCTTTGATTATGGCCTATGTCTTTTACAGCTGCTTTATCTTTGGCTTTGGCTTTCGCTTTGGGGATTGGGCCGATAGGGCTTTGCCAATATTGGGGGTCAGGGCTAGGGCACAAGGGCAAAATATTCACTTTATCCAAGTATCTAGCTACATAGGCATTAACGGGTTTCTCGTAAAGATTGCGGGCACTGCCTGTTTGTAAAAGCTGGCCATTGCGAATAATAGCTAATCGATTGGCAATCTGGAATGCCTCATTTTTATCGTGAGTAATATACAATACCCGCATTTGGTAGTATTCTACCAGCTCTCTAATATGGCAAAGCATTTGCTCGCATAGTTCTTGATCGACACTATTGAGCGGCTCATCTAAAATTAATAGCTGGGGCTGGCTGGCCAATACACGGGCTAAAGCAACACGCTGCATTTGGCCACCAGAAAGTTCGTGTGGATAGCGCAGTGCTAAATTTAAAGCCTTGAGCCTACAAGCTTCTAAAAGGTTTTGCATTATATCTTGCCTTTTGGCCTTACTCAATTTTTTGCTCACCCCAAATAAAATATTTTCGCTTACATTTAGGTGGGGAAACAAAGCGTAATCTTGAAACAATACTCCTACTTTGCGAGCTTCGGGTGGTAGATAGCATGTGCTTGACGCAACTTCAAGCCCGTTGACGATAACCTTGCCAGAACTGGGACGCAAAAAACCAGCAAATAAGCGCAATATACTGGTTTTGCCAGAACCACTTTCTCCCAATAGAGCGGTAACCCCTTTATCGCCAACGGTCAGCGAAAGGCCTTGAACACAGTAATTTGTTGGTTGCTTTGGGTTATAAGATGCTGAAACTGATTTCAGACAGGTTTCCATTTATTTTCAGTCCATTGAAGTAGTAAGGTGCAAATTAAACCAACTCCAATAATGAAAAGAGTTGGCAATGCAGAAGCAATCAGCCTTTCATCGCGAGCTAAAAGATAAGCATTGATAGCAAGAGTATTGAAATTAAATGGCCGCAATATCAACGTCAGGGGGATTTCTTTTAGAATTTCTATAATCAGTAATAAAGAGCCGCTAAAAATAAAAGGCATATTCAGTGGCAAAGCTATACGCTTAAATACTGTTGCTTTCCTTGACCCAAGGCAACTGGCCGCATTTTCATAACGCTGGCTGTGATGGTGAAACCCTTGATAAATAGGCTTGGCTATCACAAAGAAAAATCGCAGTACCGCAGCAAAAACTAACGCAATGATTGTTTTACCAACGAAAATAATAGGTAACATTTCAGCAAAGCTAGCAAAAAGATAAATAAAACCTAAGACAGCAATACCGACAACCGCACTGGGGATAGCATAGCCCATGGTCATACTGTGGAAAACAACACCATACATTCTGCTTTGCCGAATGTGATATAAGTAAGCTATAGGCACAGCTAGCAAAACTCCTATGGCAAGAGTAATTAGTAATAGCACTAGAGTATTGAAAAATAATTCATTCAATTGGGGCGAAATTGTGGCCATAGTAGCCCAATGAATAAAATGGCAAATCGGCAGTAAAAAACCCCAAAAAATCCAAATCATACAGTATATGCTGATACTAAAATTTTGCCAAAAAGGCAAGCACTGCCGCATGGCAGGGTTAGATTGTTGCTGCATGTCGTAACGAATTTTGTGGTCTTTATTTTGAAAACTTGCTACCAATACAATTACTAACAACAAAACCAAGGTTGCCAAAAGTTTTGCAGAGCCAATATCTTGATAAAAAAACCAAGTACGGAAAATCGCACTGCTAATGGTAGGAAAGCCAAAATAAGCAATAGCTCCATATTCGTTGAGTGTATCCATTAACACGACTGCGGTTCCCAAACGTATGGCAGGTGCTGCAAGCGGGAGGCCAACAGCAAAAAATAGTGATCGGTGGTTACAGTTAAGCAGACGAGCATTGTCGATAATATTGCTGGAATTTTTAGAATACAATGCATAGGCATAGATATAGACGTAAGGAAACAACGAAAGCGTTAAAGTCCATACCAAAAACGGGAAATTCCACCATTGGTTAATAAAAGGTGCAAAACTTGGAAATTGCTTTTGCACCCAAGGGTATATGGCAAAATGCAATTGGTTTGCATATTCCATAAATATTTGACTACGCATGTAGGGCGAAATAATTATGGAAATCGGCAACAACCAAACAAAAAAATTTCGCAAAGGGAAGTCATAGCAGCTAGTAAACCAAGCCGTTGTTACTCCGACAGCTAGAGAGCAGAATAAAACTCCAGCGCACAATAATAAAGTGTTTACAACATAGCCTAGCATGACAGACCCAAATAACGTTTTTAAAACACTATAATCGGCTTGCCATACTCCGCTAATGAGCGCCACAAACGGCACAATGCAAAGAATGCCTAAAATGGAAATCAAAATAAAAAGTATGACCAAAACCAGACTCTTGCCACTGTATTTATATTGAGCAAGAATAATTTTGGCCATACTTTCAATTTTACATATTTGAGCAAAGCAAATCGCGATAGATTTTTGCACAAATTATGGTTCTATTTCCAACCTTCTTCATCGGCAATTTTCGCAGCTAACGGTTCTTGTGCTGAAATTTTGTCTGTCTTGCTCATATCCTCTTTGAAGGTCCCCCAAGAAAGGAGCAAACCATTTGGCTCTACATTGCGAGCTACTGGATACTCAAAGTTTTCATTGGTAATAATTTTTTGGGCTGTTTCTGAAAGCAAAAAATTAATCAGAGCTAAAGCATTCTTTTTATTCTTACTGTATTTAGAAACGGCTAAGCCGGATACAGCAACATGGGTGCCACGGGAATTTTGATTGGGGAAAATAACACCAATTGCTTTGCCAGCCTCAACTTGCTTTGGGTCTTCATTGCGTAGCATTAGCCCTATATAATAAGTATTCATCACGCCATAATCGGCAATACCTTCTACTACAGCAATAGCTTGAGCGCGGTCATTGCCTTGTGGCGGACGAGCCATGTGTGCTACTAAATCGCGCGTCCACTGCCTAGCTACTTGTTCACCGTTTGCGTGGATAATTGAAGCCAAAAGCATACGATTGTAGTAGTTGCTAGAAGAACGTATTGCTACTGTTTGTTCTCCTTGTACTAGGTCTTCATAGCTAGTTACCGTAGGATTGGGGTTTTTGTTTTTATCATAGACAATCACTCTAGCCCTTTTAGAAAAAGCAACCCATTTCTTATCTGGGTCTGATGAATTTTCCCGCACAAGTTTGAATATACTATCTGGCAAATTATCCAAAGAATCTAATTGCTTGAGACGATAAAATATATTGGCTCCCACGAAGAAAAATATATCGGCTTGGGTGTTGGCCCCTTCGGTTTTAATTCGCTCAAAAACCTCATCGGTTTTACCGTCAAATATATTCACCTCAATACCCGTTTCTTTGGTAAAAGCTGCATACAGCATATTGTCAATGTCGTAATGACGGCTGGTATAAATATTGACCGAACCTTTGTTGCTGCTAGTATCTCCTTTGGCATACAGAGGTGCAGATAATATTAGGGCTAAAGTAAATACAGCCCCAAGAATTTTAGATATTTTCATTCTAAATCTCCTATGAATATAATAATGATTATTAAAATACAATACGTAATTTAACGGAACATAATAATACAAAGATAATCATTATTGTCAACTTAATATTAATAGTAGTTTTTTCTTTTATTTTTTGATTGACGAAAGGCGGAATAAATCGTTATGGTATTCCTAGTAAATTATCATTTTTGAGTGATAAATTTATGGAGAAAAAACAAATGAGTAAAAAAAGACGCATCTTAAAATATTGTCTTATAGGCATATTGGTTCTAATTATCGCGGCGGGTATTTATATTTGGAATTTTGTTATCCCGACACCTACGATCAGTTCCTATGATATTGGGACGCCAGAAAATGTAAAAATTATTACCACCGATTATGATGCCTTTTGGAATGCCTATGAAAAATCTGTTCAAAATCAGCGCACCCCAAACGATACCATTGATGAAGACCTGTTCTATAAAACGTATAAAGCTA
Source organism: Spirochaetia bacterium (assembly GCA_965225855.1). Classification (GTDB taxonomy): domain Bacteria; phylum Spirochaetota; class Spirochaetia; order SP-2023; family SP-2023; genus Haliotispira. The sequence goes on from CBDDCK010000004.1 coordinate 326,922, forward strand.
GTGTTACCGGTGAATTAGATTCATTTTCAGAACGCCGCTACGGCGATGCGCAGGCTGTTTACCAAACAGCAGAGATGGCCCCTTTTTATGCAAGCTATCGTGAGGTTTATCCTATTGATTCGGTATATAAACGCGATGAAATCATTGCGGGCTATAAAAAAGTTCGTACATACATGCCACAAGCAAAACTGCCAGATATTCATATTTTTATCGGCCGAATAGATAATGGTGGTACCATAACCGAAAATAAAATTATTATTGCTCATGAAGTTTTTGTTCCTGTAAAGCTAGCTAATTGGGATTTATATCCCAATCCTGAAAGAGTTGTACGGCAAAAGAAATACTTTCAAAACCGCATTGCCGATGTTGAAAGCATTGATACTACACAGCTAATTATGCACGAGTTAATGCATTATATACAAGCAACACAGCGTTTAAATAAGTCCTCCATAGCATGGATAAAATGGCAGATGATTAAAAGTATCATCAACTTAGGAGAATATGCAACCAGTCTATTCTTCTATTCTATGGTAGAAGGTATTGCTGAATTTTTAGCCTCCCACATTACCGGTAAGAGGTCGGCGGTATTTTTGGCACAGGATAAATGGGTAGAAGATAATAATATGGAAGAGCGTTTGTGGAATGAATTCTCCGCTAACAGAAATAGTACGGACAGAAAGGTTATTAGTAGGTGGCTTTATAATTCTGATGTTGAAGATCGACCTTCAGACTTAGGATATTGGATGGGGCTGAAAATTGCTGAGACATACTGGCAGAAACAAACAGACAAAAAACAGGCGTTTGATAATTTAGTTCATGCTACCGTCTTATCCAAAATGGAAGAAATTTATACGGTTGCCGACTTTGGCGCAAAATATTAAATGGTGTGCTACTTACAGGCCCCATTCGTTATGCTATGTTTATATCACTTGTTTTTTTGTTGTGGTGTATTATTTTGCTGTACCTCTTTGGGCCAATCATGGGCTTTAGTTCGTTTTTATTCTGTTTAGTCTCAAAAGCAGATAAAAATAAAAAAGTTTTGTTAATTAATATCTCTTTAACTTAATTTGAAACATCTTTTGCAGATTCTTATTTAAGTCGATTATTGCTGCCAAACTGTAATTGCTAGCATTTACAACAAAAAGGCAAGAGCAACTGCCCCTGCTTTGCCCAATGCTAATAACATTGGCTATATAGCTAAATTGCTTACTCTACTCATAACGGTAGGTAGTTGTTTTAGTTCCGCTGTTGTGCGTTACATACTTTGTCATTCTACCTTTTTATTTATTGTCAATTGAAAAGAAGACTCAATTAACAGTCCTATAGGGAGGCAACCTTAGGGCCATGGCCTTTATAACGATAGGTAAACCTATCATCCTTTGCTAGCCTAGCTTTAGAATCATCGGTATGGTTAGTATCAACCTGCTAGGGCTTACCATCGGACTCGAAGAACTTTAAGCTATTTCCTTGCCGTTCTATATATTTATATTCCTTGTGACCATTTTGGGAGACAAATACTCTATCATAGAGAATATAATTATTGCCAGCCCCTTCCCTTCATAACGATATTCCTCCGTAGGCCTAAATTATGTACCAACTTTTTCAATCTGCCCCAATTATCATAGGTATATTCACCTATTACTGTAATGCCATTTGTATTATAATACTTTAGAACATTTCCTTCCCATTCGACATTTTTATACTCCTCGCTACTGCCTTCTGTAGCATATTGGGTTTTATAAGTCTTCAATAAACTTAACAAACGCGATGGGTTAGTATCTAGTTCTTCGCCATTTGGGGCGCAAGAGACTGGTTAGTATTAAGCCCAATAGCACGGGCATTAAGTATTGTTTTTGCTTATTCATAAGCAAATCCTCCTATAAGGTAGGTATAAATGGTATTCACTATGGGGCAACCGTGTAAATCCAGCATATTCATTATATAGTGGGTATTGTCTCAATACCTTTAGCGATATTTTTAGAAAAAATATTTAAAAAATGTCAGGTTGGTTTATTTACGGCAGGCCTTAGCCCATAACAAAACTCAACCCCAAGCACCCAATCAATAACTGGAAACACCAAAAGCCAAACCAAGCACCAGCACTCTGCACTATTGTAGAGCCGGCAAAATCGTGGAAAACCATTGCTGACAACCAACCGCCCCCAAGTCCAAGAACCTAAATAGGGGTAGATTAGACCGCTGATGATAATTGAAAATACAACATAGACACCAAATTTAGCCCGTTCCGCAAATGCTCCCGAAACAATCGTGGCCACAAACGCTGCTTGGAAAAACAAAGAGGCAAAATCCCCATTGCTAACCGCTAAACCCGAAAACCAACTGATTGCGACATTGCCACTAAAATCGTCAGAACCCAGATAAAACATAATAGCCCAACCAATTAGCCATCATGATATTGGCAGCATTTTTGGCGCGCATGAGCCCCATTTCTAAAGCGGCAAAACCAGCTTGCATAAGTTTCGGCTAAGCCCAGCACAGAATTATCCTGCGCTACTAATGGATATGCCGGTAGAAAAGAACTGCATACAGCAAAAATTCTTTTCCCAGAACTACGTAATTTCATAAGAATCCTTTCTAAATGGAAAATTTTAGCCACATACTACTGATAATTTGTCGATAAAAATAAAGATTATGTCCAACCTAGAGTCTCTACAAACATTATTGCATTCGGTGCGTGAGCAAGCCATTGATGATGATGGCGATAGCGATACTTCCAAACAACGAGACAAGGGCACGTTTTTTGAGCACTTGACGCAATCATTTTTGCAAAACGATAAGGCTTACGCTAGCCAATACAAAGAAGTCTATACCTATGCCGATTGGGCAGCAGAGCAAAATATTTCTACTCAAGACACCGGTATTGATTTGGTAGCCGAAACCGATGACGGTGGTTATTGCGCAATTCAATGCAAGTTTTATGCCTCCGATTATAAGTTGCAGAAACAAGATATTGACAGCTTTATGAATGCCTCGGGTAAAGTGCCTTTTAGCCAACGCTTGGTTGTGGATAGCACCATGGGCAAATGGGGACACAATGCAGAAGCAGCTATTCAGAATCAGCAAATACCGGTTTCTCGCCTAACTATTGCTGAAATGGCCGATAGCAGTATTGATTGGTCGCAGTACCAGAAAGAAACCAATACTGTGAAGGTTTTTGATGGGGTAAAAAGTTTGTGCCCTCATCAGCAACAAGCCTTGGACAAAGTGGCTAAGCATTTTCAAAGCCAAGAGCGCGGTAAATTGATTATGGCGTGTGGTACTGGTAAGACCTTTACCAGTTTAAAAATTGCCGAACAACAAGCCGGTATAGGCCAGCGTGTTTTATACCTTGTGCCATCGCTAGCCCTAATGCAGCAGACGATTAAAGAATGGTTTGCCGATACTGAAACCGATATTTACGGCATTTCGGTATGTTCGGATAGCAGCATAGGCAAAAAGACGGGCCAAAAGATGAGCCAAAAGGATGAGGATATGGCCGATATATCCTTAGCAGATTTGGCTATCCCGGCTACCACCGATGCCAAGAAGGTTGCAGATAAGGTAAATAAGGCCCCAAAAGATAATATGACCGTGGTATTTAGTACCTACCAATCGATTCAAGTGGTATCTGCGGCACAGAATCAATACAACATGGCTGATTTTGCCATCGTGATTTGCGATGAAGCCCACCGCACTACCGGGGTAACCTTGGTAGGAGATGATGAATCGCATTTTGTCAAGGTGCACGATAACCAAATTATCCGCAGTAGCAAACGCTTGTATATGACGGCTACCCCGCGGATTTATGGCGATACGGTAAAGGACAAGGCCGAAGAAGTAGCTGCGGAATTGGCCTCGATGGACGATGAACAACTATACGGTGGCGTAATTCACACCGTATCTTTTAACGAGGCGGTGGAAAACGACTTACTATGCGATTATAAAGTCATCGTCTTGGCATTGGAGGAAGGGGCTGTAGATAAAGCATTCCAGCGTCTATTTACCAACGATGATTATGAATTGAATTTAGAAGATACAACCAAATTGGTGGGCTGTTATAAGGCATTGTCTAAAATAGGCTTAAAGTCCGATGATATTACCGACCCAACCCCAATGCGCCGTGCGTTGGCATTCTGCCGGAGTATAAAGAAATCTGAAGATATTGCCAAATCATTCCCCATTATCAGTGAGGATTATGGCAAGCAGGTCGCCGATAATAAATTAGCCCCGCTAGCTATTGAAATGCAGCATGTTGACGGCACGTACAGTGCGGCTGCTCGCAAGCAATGGCTAGAATGGCTAAAGGAACAAAAGGACAATGAAAAGGGCGACAAAGAAAGCAATAAGAAAACTTGCCGTATTTTGTCCAACGTCCGCTGTTTGTCTGAAGGCGTGGACGTACCCGCTTTAGATGCGGTGATGTTTTTGCATGCCCGCAATTCTATGGTGGAGGTAGTGCAAGCGGTGGGGCGCGTGATGCGCCGGGCACAAGGCAAAAAGATGGGCTATGTGATTTTGCCTATAGGGATTCCCGCCGGTACTGAACCCGACCAAGCCTTAGATAAAAACAAAAGTTATAAGGTTGTTTGGCAGGTGCTCAACGCGCTGCGCTGCCACGATGAACGTTTGGAGGGCACAATCAACCGTGCTAGTTTGGGTGGCGATATATCGGATAAGATTGAAGTTGTTGCCATGGCAGACGCTTTGCCCAGCAAAACAGAAGCCCAAAGCCCAAAAAACGATATTGGCAGCGGTGGTGGCAATAATGGCGATAACGACCCTAATGTAGCAGGGCAAGAACTGCAGACCAACAAACCCCAAGAGTTTGATTTTCAGGACAAAGTGAACCAAGCCATCATAGCTAAATTGGTCAAAAGATGCGGTACCCGCGATTATTGGGAAGACTGGGCCAAAGACATTGCCCAAATTGCCCAAACACACATTGAGCGCATCAATACCATTTTAGAACAGGGCGATAGCCATATTACAGCAACCTTTGCGAACTTTGTTGCCGAATTACAGCAAGATTTAAACCCGTCTGTGTCCTGTGCTGCTGCGGTGGAAATGCTGGCGCAGCATATTATTACCAAGCCTGTATTTGATGCCCTGTTTGCAAACCATGACTTTAGCGCAAGCAATCCCGTTTCTGTAGCCATGGAGGAAGTTTTACAGGTGATTGAACGGCCAAGTTTGGAGACGGAAACCGATTCTTTAAAGAAATTTTATGCTAGCGTCCAGCGGCGCGTGCAAGGCACTAAAGCCGTTGCCGAACGCCAGCAACTCATTATGCAGCTCTATGACAAATTTTTTCGAGGAGCATTTCCCAAAACGACTGCGCAACTGGGCATCGTCTATACGCCTACCGAAGTGGTGGACTTTATTATCCACAGTATTGACGATATTTTGCGCAATGAATTTGGTAGCGAAATTGGGGCCAAGGGCGTAAATATTTTAGACCCATTCACCGGCACCGGCACTTTTATTACCCGGTTATTGCAAAGTGGGCTAATCACACCCAAACAATTACCATACAAATACCAAAACGAAATCCACGCCAACGAAATGGTGCTGTTGGCCTATTACATTGCCAGCATCAATATTGAACAGGTATACCACCAAATTATGCTGGAAAACAACATGGGTAATCAATACCAAGTATTTACCCACATCTGTTTAAGCGATACTTTCCATACCTTGCAAATGCAACCAAGCCAAGACGAAAGCCCACTCTTTTTGTTCGCCAACAACCAACGCCGTAAAACCCAAAAGGAATTGGATATTACCGTAATTATGGGCAACCCGCCCTACAGTGCGGGGCAAAAAGCTGCTAACGATAACGCCCAAAATGTAGCCTACCCTGAATTGGACAGCCGCATTGAAAAAAGCTATGTAGCAAATTCTACAGCCAACTTGAAAAATAAATTGTACGATAGCTATATCCGTGCGATTCGTTGGGGTTCTGACCGTTTGGGCGATAGTGGCGTGATGGGCTATGTTTCGGGCAGTGGCTATATTGAAAAGACGGCAATGGACGGAATACGCAAATGCCTGGCAGAGGAGTACAGCAATCTGTATGTGTTTAATCTGCGTGGTGATATTCGCAAAAATATGCTATCCAAAGGAAAGGCCAAAGAAGGGCAAAACGTATTTGGTTCTGGTTCTATGACCGGTATTGCTATTACCTTGTTTGTGAAAAATCCCGAGGCCACAGCACACGGCAACATTTATTACCATGATATTGGCAATGAGTTGAGCACCAAGCAAAAATTGGCCATCATTGATAACTTTCAATCCATTCAGGGCATTACCAAACAAACCAAGCCTTGTACCATCGGTGGCATGGTGGGCTGGCAAGCCATCACGCCCGATAAATATAACGATTGGCTGAACCAACGCGACGAAAGTTTTTATGAGCATATACCAATGGGGGACAAAGCAACAAAGGGCAAAGCCGATACCCCAGCCATTTTTGCAAACTATTCCCTTGGTCTTGCGACTAATCGTGATGCGTGGTGCTATAACAGCAGTAAAACAAAGCTAGCCACCAACATGCAAAAGATGATTGGCTTTTATAACAGTGAAGTAGAACGCTACCAAGCATCCGATAAAGCAAAAGATGTTCAAGATTTTGTCAGTAATGATGCAACCAAGATTAGTATTTCAGGTAGTACGCCGGAACATATGGAACAGGGTATAAAATATACATACTACTGCCAAAGTATTATACTAAGTGAATACCGCCCTTTTTCTAAACAATGGGCATATTATAATAAGCAATTGAATCAAAGAACCAACCAACTACCCCAAATATTCCCTATGGCAACCGATTTACCCAATCGCTGTATTTGTGTCTCTGGTATTGGGTCTCGTAGTGGACAGTTTAGTGCTTATATAGTTGATACTATAACAGATTTATCTGTGTTAGAAGGAACACAACTATTCCCATTAAAACTATATGAAGAAAATACGGATACAAAATTATTGCCTCAAGGGGCAAAGAGATACAAGGTGCGTGATGGTATTACCGACTATGCCCAACAGCATTTTGCCTATGCAGAAGGCGCGCCCTCTAAGGAAGATATTTTTTATTACATTTATGGCGTGTTGCACCACCCAGATTATACCGCCAAGTGGCAAAACAATTTAACCAAAGCCTTGCCCCACATTCCCAAAGTAAAAACCTACTCAGCTTTTATGGCCTTTGCCACAGCAGGGCGAGCCTTGGCTGAACTGCATATTCATTATGAAAATGTAGAACCCTACCACGCCAATTTTGCCGAAGGCCACCACGCTTTGCTAAACTTTAGCGATGAGCATTACCGCGTCAAAAAGATGAAGTTTGGCAAAAAAGGCAAAGAGATCGACAAAAGCACCATTATTTATAACGAGCATATCACGCTGCAAAATATCCCATTGGCAGCATATGATTATAAAGTCAACGCCCGCTCTGCCATTGAATGGGTAATGGATAGGCAAGTAGTCAAAACCGACCAGGCCAGCCAGATTGTAAACGATGCCAACGACTTTGCCTGCGAAACTATGAATAACCCCAAGTATCCGCTAGAATTATTGCAAAAAGTGATTACCGTATCTTTGGAAACCCAGAAAATCATCAAGTCCTTACCCAAGCTGGAATTTTAACTGGAATATAAACTTGCAATGTGCTGACCAATTTCTAAATAACGTTGGTATTTAGCAGCCCAGGCTTTGGTTTGTTCTATCGACCTTGGGTACAAAGGTTCGTCATAATGAGTCCAAAAATTCATAGCCTCTATCTAGGAAATTGGCAAAATGGCCGCTACCCACTGCAGCAGCCATTGCCGCACCTTTACAACCAGATTCACGGGTGTTTTTAAATGATGCAGGACGCGATAACTTTGTGCCATCGGACGTGATAACTCGATTTTTTTCTACTTTCCAGAATGGGTATTTTACCCAATAGCTACTTGAAGTACCACTTGACACAATTTGCAATTGTTGTTATCTTGCCACCAAATGTTGTGCCGGTACAACATTTCAAAAGGGCAACTGGTTGCCCTTTTGAATCAACCGATTCATAACGATTCATAACGAGTATCTATATTCCACTGCGCTGGCAGCAAGTCCTCTAGTAGTTTTACTTCTGCTCTTATATTTTGGTGCTTTGGCATTTCGGCTATTGTGGTATGTATGGCCGATTGATTTGGCCAAAGCTTCTCTTTACAACGCACACGGCCTAAGTTAGCTACTTTTTCTGTGGCAATTTCGCTGCTTAACGCTTTAAACCCCATACTTGCCGAATGCAATTTGATTCTTTGTTGTGCTTTGGTATTGTTGTTGCGCTCTAATTTGAGCGTATAACCCAACGTTTTCGCTATACCTGTGATTCCCTCTTGTGTACTAGCTTGGCTGCCTATCAACGTTACTAAGATTTTTATTCGTTGCGCTAATTGCCTGCTTTCTAGCAAACTGATACCGGTAGCTAGTGCCCAAGGCTGTATTTCTTTGGCTGTTAGTGGCGATGTTTGGGCATGCAAACTATACAGAATATCCTCTAGCTTAGCGTATTCTTGTGCCCAAACTTCGCAAAGGCGGTATATCTGGCCGTTGCTATCTTGCTTTTCATCTTGCCAAAGTTTACCTTGTGGCAATAACGCTAGCAAAGCATCTCGGTATTGGGCTACACTATGTCTACCCAAAAGTTTGGCTACATCTAAGCCCATGTTACTGTTCCTAATGTTAATATTTGCCTTTGGGTGCTGCTTATATCTGCGGTTGGCGACTGAATTGCCACACTGTTTAGCCCCGTAACATTGTCTTCTAAGTATTGATCCAACTTCTTTAGGATAATCTTGGCTTGGGGTTTCTGCCCCTTGCGAATATAGGTTTGTAAGGAATTTTCTACCGCTACGCGCATATCGGCCGTGTTGGGCACGATGGCCAAGCGAAAGTCTAAAGTTTTCTTTTGTGCCTTAACAATTGTTGTCTCTACTCCCGCTAATTTCTTTTGCGCTATCGCTGTTTGGGCATTTTGCAACGCACCATTGGAGACACTTGCCAAATTGTTACCGGCGATCACAATTGCCAAAGTGCCTTTGTTTTCAAAGTTGGGCACTTCCCAAGCCTGCACGATTTCATCGCTGCTATCGGTGGCCCAAATCGCATAGTCGCCTTTTTTGCCATACAAGCTGCCCCGCTTTTGGATAGTATCCAAGGCACGACTGCGATAATCTTCATCGCTTTCGCTATTGCTGCCACCTGTGGCGCTAACCAAAACTTTGGTCGACATACCGCTAATTGATGATTCCCATTTGGCTTTTTCATTGGTTGCATTGCCGGCCGCTCCGGGCTCTTTGGCCTGCACCTGTATTATTTGATTTGGGGCACTCAAAGTAGTTTCTTGTAAGATACTATATCGCTGGCCGTTGTCAGCGCTAATTACGCTATCCTTTGGAATAACAGAGCCCAAACTGCCCGCCACAGTAGCCGTGCCTTTGGCCTTTTTAGCTGCCATGCGCAGCAAAGGCCGCCATGTGAGTAAATTGTCCAAAAACTTGCCCGTGGCGGTTTGCGGAAACAATTGCTGGGCATGGTAGTCGATCATGCCGTAAGCCAAGTGCATTGCGCTGGCGTGCATTCGTGCCATCACTTCCAAAATGCCTTTGCCTTCACTCTCTAAATCGGGGAATTGGGTTTTTATTTGCGCTAGGTTGCGCTGTTCTAAAGTCTCTAATGTGGGGAAGTTCATTGGCTTACCTCGGTTATTCTATATTGAAACTCGCTATTTTCCTGCCAAGTCTCTACTTCTACCGGTAAATGCGCTACGGCCTTTAATAGGCTTTGGCGCAGCTTTAGGTAGTTTTCTCGGGTTTTCTTTAACTGGTTGGCTTGGTGTAGTTCACTGCCTAAATTCTCATCGGCAAACCAATTGCCCAATTGCGTTTGTATGGCTATTTCGGCTTGTTGGGCTAGTGTGGGCTTAGCGAGACTTAGCATAAGTAAACGCCTCATTAATGTAGTCATAATGCTGTTTGCGTTTTGTTCCTAGGCTGGCAAATTCGGCTTCGCTTGGAAATGTCAAAGCTCCTGCCCGCCCTAACTTTTTGTTTACATCGTTCATATCTACACCATGATAAGCCGCAATGCCATACTTTAGGGCATCTTCAGCACTGCGCCCTTCTGCTATGCGCTCGGCTGCCCGTTTTGTTTTCATTAGCAATACAGCACCAATCATAAAGTTTTCTAAGACTTTAACGTTTTTCTTATCCATTGGATTGTACTTTACGCTTAGGTCATTGAGCTTGTATGTCTCAATTTGTTTCTTCATTTGTTTTTTTAGCTCGATGGCCTGCACAACCTTATCTAAATATGTAGAGAAATAAGAGCCATAATCTTGTATGGCTTCGTCCCAATTTGCTTGACCTATCTGACCCCGTCCTACTGTGCTATTGAAATTAGGGGAAAATGCCCCTATTCCACCATAAAGCCCTTCAACCAATAGTATGCCAATCCCTGCTGAAGCCAATGCAACCCAGCCTGTTGGAACACCTAGTGTCAGAGCTAGGCCAAACTTTGCCGCAACAGCACTAACTCCAGCCGCTCCAGCCGCGGCGATCCAGCCCACTTTATCCATTTCCACAATACCACGAACGGGCAGAGCCATAGCAAACAAAGCCCGCCCCCAAGCATCGGGAATCGAAGGCATATCATCGTTCAGCTCCCAAAACATCGCTTCTGCATTAATAATGCCTTGTATTACTGCCCCAGATTCTAGCAAAGTTTTTAGTTCTGGCCGAAAATTGGTTTCTGTTTCTGATAACAAAGTTTGCATAACCAATTGCTGTAGTTTGGTATCGGTTATATCGGTTTGTATTTTGCCAGTTTGTATATTCATGTAGGCGCTCCTAGCTCTAATTCAAATACCCCAATTTTATTTGCTTTGTCCTGTTTGCCTTTGTCTTTTTGGCTTTGTTGTTGCTCTTCGGTATTTTGTGCTACCTTCTGTTGTTGTTGTTCTCGTTTTTGTTGTTGCTCTTGTTGCTTTTGGGCACTTTCGGGCTTCTTGCCTTTTTGTAATAATTTGTCCAGCCTTTGGGCTATCTCGTCTAACTTTTGGCTGCTATTTTGCGAAAGCCCAACTCCCGGGTTGGTTCCCTCTGCTTTAGCAACCGTACTACTGCCTCCCGGAACAGCTACTGAACCCCCGTTTACTTCGGTATCAATTTTTGCGGTGGTCAAACCTTTAATGGCCGTTAACAGGTCTTTTAGTAGGCTATAAAGGTCTTCTTCATCGCTGTGTAGAGAAAGCTTGCCCGCAGCCTCTAAATGCAAACTGCCATCGTCTTTGTAGTACAATACTTGGCCGTGCTCACTGTACAACAACACCTCGCCCTCTTTCAATTCATACAGTTTTTCGATATAGCCCAAAATACCAGAGCGTCTGCTTTGGTTATCAGATTGCAATACCACCGCCATAGATTCTGTAGGTAGATGACGCTGTAAACCATAGGGCTGTAAATCTTGGGTCTCGCAGCTAAAACTACCGTTTTGAGTTTGGATACAATTTTCTTCTAAACTACTGCGACTGACCTTGTGGACACTAACTTTCATAAGCCACGAACCTGACCTTTGCCATCAAACTTAGGCTTGTTGTTATTCTTTTGTTTTTCCAGATTACTCATCGTTACCATAGTTTGTTTGGTTTGTGGTTTGGCTGCTAAATTTTCGCTGGGACGTGTTTTTAAGTCAAAAGCTGCTTTGTTGCAACACGATAGCTCTGCTCTATAACCGCCGTATTTAGATAAGCTCAAAGCTACGGCATACACAAAAAAGCTGCGCTTCTGGATTCCCAATTCTGGCATTTCTATCAAGATATTGCTGTTTTCGTACCAATGAGTTTTACCATTAGAAATTTGCCAACCTTGGATACTAAGCTTGATTTTTTGGCTCATACCATAACGCCGATTGCGTTCATTCTTTAATTGAGAACGCAATAAACCAATACTTTCGCCATCGGTGGGAATTTGCAACACACGGCTTTTGCGTATGCGATTATCTGTTTCTTGGTATTCTGTGGCGGCTATCACGCCTTTGTACTTGTGATAGCACTGGCTCAAATCTTGTGTGTATTCTAAGTCTATTATGTTACTCAAGCCAAAAACTTCGTTGTTATTGAGAATATCACTTTTTACTTTGGCTAACTCTAGCGACCCCCAACCGTTGGTAATGAGCATTGCGCCTCTGGCCTTAGCCAAATCGTTGAGAATGCGAAACGGGCTTTCATTCTCACAAGCAAAGCGCACCTTGCCCAAACTTTGGCCTGCGGTATTGCTGAACGGCACAGAATATTTTTGGCAAACTTTTTCGACAACATCGCTTATCTCGCCATCAATACCTTGCAACGAATCGACCGAATCTATCAAATCCAAAGCATAACTTCTTGCGCTGAAAGTAGCACTGTAGCCACTGCCCGAAAGCTGTAAATTCACATGGTCGATATAGCCACAAAATATAGGGTCTTTGTGCTTGCCAAGTTTTTGCTCGTCCCAAAAGACTTGGACTTTATCGCCAGCTTGAAAATCTACATTAGTTGGCATTAAAATACACGAAAACCCGTAAGCAAAGTTTTCTAGGCTGCGCTCTATGCGTACATTGTCGATATGCGTAAGGGCTTGTGCACCGACATACACCGTAAAGCGCAATTCAAGAGACATACAGCACCCCGCTTTCAGGAAAAAACGGATTAGCAACTAAGCTAATATTTTTACCCTGCACGCGATGCAATGCTACAGGCAACGGCTCATCGGTATGCAAAGTTTTCTGTTGTGGCAAGCTAGCCATACGACTAGCTATTGCTGCATAAAAAGATTGCTCTATTTTTATAAGTTGTTCGTATTGGGCATAATCGACTTTCGGTTTTATTTTGGAAAGTAAGGCATCTAAATCTTGCTGTATTTGTTGGGCTTGCTCTCTGCTTTGGGCTTGGCTATCAATGGCTTGCGCTGCTGGATAAAACAATGCCACAATTTGACTTGCGCTTGCTTGTAATTGCATTTGATATTGTTGCAATGTTTGCCCGTTTCCCAAAGCTTCTAAGCGTTTAAGGCCTCTGTTTAGATTGGCGATAGTTCGTTTTAGATTGACAAGCATTTTGTTGGGCACACTCAAAATAGCCTGTGCTAAATTGGCACTCATGTTCATAATATTGGCTGCTATTTCAGATGGGGCTAAAGTGAAATTGTGCCATTCATCTACAGCTAAAAGCAATTCTTCCATGAACGCAAAAGGCACTTCTGCCAAACGATACAGGCTTTGGATTGCGTTGTTTAGATCAGCAAGCTCTTTGCGTATTTGGGCAGGGTTGAATTGTTTATCGTTGGGAATTAAATGCATACGGCGTTCACTCGCTGCTGCAAACTCTTTTTGTAAGGCCAAGGCTTGCGGTTCTAAATCGGCACTGGCTGCGATACTACTTAATTCTTTGCGCTCATCGGCACGCAAAAAGCTAAGACTAAAACCTACATAAAACAAGCCATCGGCATAGTCTTGTTTTTCTTCTACACTTTGAACAAAAACCTCTAACTCGCCATAACTGGGGTGCACTAATTTACCAACACCTCTTTTGTCTAATTCTTTGCGCAAAGCTGCTGCTTTCTCATAAGCATCATTGCCAGAAACAAAGGCTTGAATGCTAATAGCTTCACTTGCAAGGCCTAAATCGTCTTTTGTACTATGTGATGCATAGGGGCTGTGGTACTGCACCAAAGCATGCTGTGTTGTTCGGCTGCTGCTAGGCACACTAAAATCAATCCCGTTATAACTAGCTTTATAAAATTGGGGCAATTTCATCGACTTGCTCCAATTTTATAAACAAAAGAACGGCTTTCCAATTTTTTCAGCATATTTTCGGTAAGGTCATTGCCCCGCTGGATTTCGGTAAAAGTTTGTCTCTGTAAATCTAACCCTTGCTTTACTTTTTCTTCTTTCTCTTGGCTTTGTTCAAAGTTAAATTTGTTTAGGGCTTTAGCCAAATCGGGTATATACTCGATAGTATCGACATTTTGGCCTCTCTGTATTTTACGGCCAATATCTTGGTTGATAGATTCTATATTTTTGGCAAAGGCATCCGAACTTTTAAAACTTTCAGGCATACTAGAAATAAACATTTCTAAAAACGGAGCTTGTATATCGTAAATCACTTTATCAAAGCCAACATATTCCATAATGTTTGCCTTAAAGCTACTTCTCAAACCTTTATTTGTTCTAATTTGCCCCGCTAATCCCATAAATTCTTTAGCTAAGACTTCTGGGGTTGTAATGTTTTCGCCTAGCCATTCTTGTAGTTCACTTTTGAATAGTCCTGCTTTTGGTTGTTTGGTTAATAATTCTTTTATGTTTGCTAAAGAGCTATCTACATTTTGGTTTTGTGTACCAGAATTGTTAGTAATTTTATTCATCAAGCTATTTTTACTAAAAAAAGGCAGCCAATTATCATTTTGCCTTCCGTAAATTTTATCGTTGTTTTCTAAAAACTTTTGATACTTTGCTTCATCGGTTTTGTTGTGCTCAATTTTGCCAGCAATGCCATCACCGACCAACTGACCCAAAGCCCCACCGATAAACAAACCAGGGCCAGGTGCGATCATACTGCCAATTACCGCACCTGCGGTACTGCCAAACAACCCCAAGAATTGCGATTCCAGACACTTTTCATGGCCTTTTGTTGTTCTTCGCCAGTTAGTTTCGATTGCCGAATAGCCAAGGCTTCCAAGCCCATAGATAACCCACCAAAAGCCAAACCAACCAAACCGCCCTTAAAAGCACTACCTTTCCTACCATGCCAAAAACCGCTTTTGGCAGCCCCTTTACTAAAACCTTGTTCCACACCTGTAGCGATTGCTGTAGGCATAGCAGCTTGTGTACTTAATCCATTGTTTACCACCCATACTGGCAAAGGCTGGCTAGCAGACACACCGCCCAACAAACCTTTAGGGTTGGCAGCCATACTTTGCATTGCTTGTTGATTTTTATACATTGAAAACGCAGTAAACCCCGACAAAACAGTAGAAAGCACTGCACCGCTAGAGGTCAATACCCCGCCTATATCGCTAAGCAATTGCGTGGCCAAACTAATGCGCCCGGCAAGCACTGTGTTTTCTTTGGCTATATTGTTCAGATGATCGAAAAAGCCAATTTTTAATTGCTGTACACCAACTAATTGCTCACGACCCGCTTCGGTGATAGTGCTAAACAAGGCCTCTTTGCGACTGTTGATACCGGCCAAACCCGCAGCCAAACTTTCAGCCATGGTATCTTGCATTTTTCGCACCGTGCCTTCAGCAGAAGCTTTCTAACAACGCAAGGAATTTCTCAAAGGCATCTTGCCCTTGACTCATCAAGGTCAAAATACCACGCGAACCACGCTCCTTTAAATATGGTGTTGATTTCAGCTGCTCGTTGTTCTTGCGTCAAGCCTGCGGTAGCCTCGTTTACTTCACGCAACAAGCTGGAAATGCTGCGCATTTGACCTTTATCGTCATAAACTTTTATGCTAAGTCGCTCTAAAGCCTTGTGTGCGTTATCATCGGGTACGGCTAGGGCTTTGACGGTTTCCTTTAGTGTGGTGCCGGCCATACTGCCTTTGATACCCGCATTGGCCAAGAGCCCCATCATAGCCGTTGTCTCTTCTAGGGAAAGACCTAGATTTTTGGCATCGGCAGCAGCGTACTTCATGGCTTCGCCCAGCATGCCAATATCGGTATTGGCGGAATTGGCTGCCAATGTAAGCACATTCATCACTTCGCCCAGCTCACCGGCTTGATAGCCAAAGGCCGTGCCTATATCGGTGGCAATATCGGCACCCGTGCCAAAATCAATATCGTTGGCCTGCACAAAGGCCGTTACATCGGCTATACTGGCTTTGATCTCATCGGCATCAAAGCCGGCCATGGCCAGCTTGTTCATGCCCTTGCGCAACCTGCTGGCTAGTAAAAATCGTAGTTGCCCCAAGCTCTTTGGCTTGTTGTTTTAGTTCTTTGTATTGAGCTGCGCTAGTGCCCATCATTCTAGCTTTGACGCTAGTTATTTCGCGCTCAAATTCCATATA
>CBDDCK010000005.1:0-2033073 GCA_965225855.1 Spirochaetia bacterium
CGCAAAATTTGCCCCACTTGGATATAATCATCTTTTAACTGGTTTAAGGCCCGAATCACACCAATACTCACTTTTATTTTGCGGCTAATTCCCAAAAGAGTATCGCCATCTTCCACTGTATAACTGGCTTCGCCTGTTTTGTCATCTGGCTTTGCTGAAGTATTGAAAGCTGGTATCCGCAATGTTTGCCCAATGCGTATTTTATCGGAATCCAATTGATTCCATTTTCTTATATGGATTGCATCAATGCCAAAACGAACAGCTAAGAGCGAGAGCGTATCGCCTGATTGTACTTTATATTCTGTATATTGGTTAGCTGTAGCGTTTGGATTCTCAATTTCGTTGGGGCGGCTTAGGTTTGGCTGTGCGTTGGGCTCAATATTAACAGGAGTATCCTCTGAAGATGGTTTGGGTGGTTGTTTGATAGGCGCACGAGCTAATTCAATTTTTGGCTTAGAAGGCTCTGTTTCAATACCTTGCTCTCCAACAGAAGCAAACACAATATCGGATTCAGGTATTAAAATGCTTTGACCACGGACAATATTTTGTTGCGCTTGTTCCAGATTTTGAAAGCGGTTTATTTTGATGAGAGAGGCAATTGAAACTTTAAAACGTTCTACAATACTTTCCAGCGTATCGCCTTCTTCGATTGTATAAATGAGCGTTTCGCCATAAAGCTGGCTTGCTCCCGTTACAATGGGGAAAATGAATATAATGCTAACAGCTATAAAGTATGTCATAAAAGGTAGTTTAGAACAAACGCTTTTAAACAATTCTATTGGAAGATTTTTATGAAAAAACAATGTAATACCTATTCTACGCTACTATGGGAATTTGACAAAGTCGATGCGCAAGCATTGTACCGAAGTATCATGAATAACAATGCTTGCCTATCGGCACAATTTGAAAAATGGCTAAACTTGTTTCCTAACTTTATCTGCAATAGTCTGGCTATTTTAATTGGCTATTTTAATTGGTGAACCAAAAAAACTTGTTTTTTTATTTCCTGCTACATTGAGAATCCTAATCCAAAGAGACCCTAGAATGTAAAATAATTATTGCATAATTCCAAAACTGTGCTGAGCTGCTGCCCAAGACCAATAATACAAGGCAAAATACAAATCAAGTACCATTTCTGGAGGTTTCATCATAGTTAGCCGAACAGTAGAAATGATCAATCCAACAGGTTTACACACCCGTCCGGGCAAGCAAAGAGGGTGGGGCTTGATAATCCACCCCACCCCCAACCAACACCCCAAAGCAACAAACCCGATCAACACTGTATGGCCAAAGTTGTTTGCGCAAAGAGCCCCGACTAAATAGTTAATCCGGAACATGATAACTGAATGGGATAGGCGCGATAACTCGGGATTTTTTTGGGACAAATGGAAGGTAAAAATTGGCTTACTTTCCAAAATAAAAAGGTAAAAAAATTTTTGTTTTTCGGCCTATGGGCCATTGTCGGCAGTAATTGGGCAACAATATGGCATCAAGTATCAAAATATCATGGTAACGGGCCACGGTCTCAAAAAGCTAGTAAGGTTTCTGAAAAAAGCTAGTAAGGTTTTCAGTCAAAACCTTACTAGCTTTTTTGATTGGCAACCTGGGGATTTTCCAACAAACCCGATCAACACTGTATGGCCAAAGTTGTTTGCTTGAAGAGCCCCAGCTAAATACCCAGAAGCCCATATAGCCCAAGCTAAAGTACCCTAACACAAAAAAAGTGCCCAAACATAAAAAAGCACAAAAAAACTTACAAAAAGCTTACATGGGCCTTGACGCAACACCCCCCCTAGCAAAATAGGGATTTACAGACTAGCCCGTATGGGTTGGCGAATCTTTATCCATTGTTGGAGGTATTGCTTATGTATAAGCTCAAACTACTTTTATTGCCTGTAGCCTGGCTACTGGCCTTTATGGCCTTTGCCTGCGCACCACCCGATGACGATGATCGATCTTCTGCGCCGTCTGGGCCGACTATCAATAACGCTATCTACGACTTTGCTACGGCTCTGTTAACCGTACAAGGTACTGACTTAAGTCCTACCAGTGTGAAACAAGCGCAAATCCAAACTATCAGGGTAGGAAGCCGAACAAATGGTGTAGCCTTAAGTTCCTATACTGCAGATGACCCAGCCACTGGGGTAAATAGTAACGGTCTTGCAAAAGGTAAGTACCGTATTAAAAGCGATGGCACAGCGCTTTGGCTGAAACTTACCGATGACGATAAAGCTACTCTTGAGGCCAAGGTGGGTAGCGATGGTCTAAAAAAAGGGTTGCTTACTAGCTCTGGTGCTTGGGCGGGTTTAAATACACCTAAAGACTTGGACGTTAGTAATGTACCCGAAAATAAGCAGTCTAAAGTATCCGATGACAATCAGCCATCTAAGCAAACTGAAGAAGCTGAACAAGACGAACAAGCTGAACAAGTCGAACAAGCTGAAGAGGAGTCGCGTAAACTACCCGAAGCCGAACAAGCTGAAGAGGAGTCGCGTAAACTACCCGAAGCCGAACAAGCTGAAGAGGAGTCGCGTAAACTACCCGAAGCCGAACAAGCTGAAGAGGAGTCGCGTAAACTACCCGAAGCCGAACAAGCTGAAGAGGAGTCGCGTAAACTACCCGAAGCCGAACAAGCTGAAGAGGAGTCGCGTAAACTACCCGAAGCCGAACAAGCTGAAGAGGAGTCGCGTAAACTACCCGAAGCCGAACAAGCTGAAGAGGAGTCGCGTAAACTACCCGAAGCCGAACAAGCTGAAGAGGAGTCGCGTAAACTACCCGAAGCCGAAGAAACCGAACAGCAGTCGCCTAAGCAAACCGAACAAGCTGAACAAGCCGAACAAGCCGCAATTACCAGTGCAACCTACAATGTAAATACGGGTAAATTAGTGATTACAGGTACTAATTTACCGAAAACAGTTGCAGAATGGGACTTTATCAAATTGACGCTTGTATCCGGTGATGGTAGTGATAGATTCACATTACCCCGGCACTCATTAGATAAAAACAGTGCCAGAGGTTTTGCAGCAAGTACAACAAGCTTAACGATTACTTTAAAGGGTAGTGTAAAAGCGGAAGCCGAGAAGATACTGGTTAAGGTTGGTGATAGTGATAATAATGGTGCATACAACCTTGAAGCAGCAGCAGGATTTGTAATTGGTAGCGCAGAAGACACAAGCAATAACCCTATTACCGTTAGTGAGTATGCAGCCAGCATCACCAGAGCAACCTACGATGCTAATACAGGTAAGTTACAGATTCAGGGTAGGAATTTACCGAGAGCAGTTGCAGACTGGGACTTTAGCAAATTGACGCTTGTATCCGGTGATGGTAGAAATAGATACCCATTACCCCGGCACTCAACTGCAGGTGAAAACACAGCCACAGGTTCTAGTGCAAATGTAACAGGCTTATTGATTACTTTAAGCGGTACTGAAAAAGCCAAAGCCAATGCTATACTGGTTAAGTCTGGTGGTAGTGATAATAATGGTGCATACAACCTGGAAGCAGCAGCAGGATTTGCAGGTGGTAGTGCAGAAGACACAAGCAATAACCCGATTACCGTTAGTGGCTACGTAATCTTGCTCAAAACCGTATCATATATATCTCATAGAAGTTTGTTACATATTAGTGGTAGCAGGTTACCGACAGCAGTTGCAGACTGGGACTTTAGCAAATTGACGCTTGTATCCGGTGATGGTAAGAAGAGATACACATTACCCCGGCACTCAACTACAGGTGCAAACAAAGCCACAGGTTCTCGTGCAAGTAGAACAAGCTTAAATATTACTTTAAGCGGTATTGTAAAAGCCAAAGTCGAGGCTATACTGGTTAAGGTTGGTGATAGTGATAATAATGGTGCATACAACCTGGAAGCAGCAGCAGAATTTGTACCTGGTAGTCCAGAAGACCTAACCACTAGTATATACAAGTTATAATTCGGTAAGTAGGGTTTGGTTGTTGCAACCCTTGCATTGGCCAAAAGCAGCCTTGGTAAGTTTTTTATCAAGGCTGCTTTTACCAATTATAGCCTTGGTATGGAGAAAATACCAAGGCTATAAATTTTTTTATTAAGGCTGTAAATTTTTTTGTCAAGGCTACAAATTTTTTTGTCAAGGCTGTAAATTTTTTTATTAAGGCTGCTTTTGCCAATTATAGCCTTGGTAAATTTTTTTATCATGGCTGCTTTTACCAATTATAGCCATTCTGGAAAGTAGAAAAAAATCGAGTTATCACTTCCTGCATCACTACGATAGACGAATTTAGATAGCGGAATAATTTTAAAGAAAGTGCTGCATCAGCAAGTGTGGCATTTTGCTTTAAGTCTTTTTTTAAGGCTTAAAGCAATGTTTAGTCCAATTTTGGGTTAATGGGGCTTATGGGTAATTTATTCATAGCAATAACGACAGGAAACCCCATATTCCCAATATTGATTTTTCGTCATATCTTCTGGCTTTAAAGAGCTTTGGCAATTCAGGCATAAACTGGACTCTCCTAACTCTAAACTATATTTTAGAGCAATACGGTTGTCAAAGACAAAACATTCTCCGCCCCAACGGTTATCTTCTTGCACATCTTCAAGATATTTTAGAATACCACCCTTTAAATGGTAAACGACTTTAAAACCTTGTTTCAACATATATGCTGAAGCTTTCTCGCAGCGGATACCACCAGTACAAAACATGGCAATTTCCGGGGTAGCCTGTGGGTCTAAAGTAGCTACATAATTTTTAAATTCTTTAAAAGTTTTCGTTTGGGGATTGATTGCACCCGGAAAAGTTCCCATTACATATTCGTAGTGATTGCGTGTATCAATAAGGGGAATTCCTTTGTCCAACACTTTCGCATTCCAGTCATCGGGCTGAACATAAGTGCCCCGTTGTTCTGCAGGGTTGGCTTCGGGCGCATCTAAAGTCACAACTTCACGTTTGATACGAACTTTCATGCGTTCAAAAGGCATTTCCCAAGCCCAAGAATCTTTCATTTCACTGTTGCAAAAACGCTGATCTTGGTTAAAGCGGCCTTTCAATTTGGCAATGGCTTCTGCGCTACCGGCCACAGTACCATTAAAACCTTCACGAGCGAGTAAAATAGTGCCATAAATCCCCTGCTCTAAACAAAACTCTTTGAGTAGCATTTGCTGCTCCCGATAATCCTCTAAAGTAACAAACTTATAAAAAGCACAAACGCTTAGGCGCTGTTGTTCGTCCATATATCCTCCATACAATATTTTAGAATATTTTTATAACTCAATGTTTCGTAAATCTTAGAATAAAAATTATCGGCCTTGTGCGCCTGAATAAGAACTTGAGCTTAATACATTCAACAATAACTTCATTCCATCACCATGTGGGCAAAGTTTCTACTTTTTGGGATACGCAATTAAATATTCAATCGCTGCAATTAAAGCATTATCACGTTTATGGTATTGATTGGTAGGCTGAAAGTGCTCATTAATGGGTTGTAAACCGACTTTAAAATAATCCGTTCCATTAACGGCATAGGTACGCGATGAAGTAAAACGAAAAATCCAACCATTGGGTAGTTCTCGGTCAATCACGGTACCGGTACAACCATTGGTCGGAACACCCCATTGGCCAATAAAACCATCGGCTTGTTGCAACATCAATACTAACATTTCACCGGCACTACAGGTATTGGAGTTTGCCAATATTGCCAATTTTTTACCTGCTAAAGCCCTATTGCCAGCCGGTTCAATATATTCACCTTTGCTTTGTTCTTTGCCAAATTGCACAGTAGTTTTGGAAATCATGTATTTTTTGCGTTTGCTAATAAACCGAGCGGCTATTCTTGCACCGTTATAAGGGGCCCCTCCTGCTGAAGAGCGAATATCCAAAATCACTTTTGTTGCTTGTTTGCTCACCAAATCAGCTACAATTTTATCGGTAAGCTCTTCAAATATTTTTCCCGGATTTACCAACCGTTTGGTGCCACCCGCACCCGCACCATCATACGTTACAGAATCAACATAGATATAGCCAATCCTACGACTATTCAATTCAATAATCGCATAACGTATCGGCTCGGTATGATCTGTACTTAGAGAACGAAATTTTGCTATTACCCCTCTGGAAAGAGTCAATGGCCTATTGCTCAATGTTGGCATATCCCAGCTCTATAAGCTTTGCATCATTGTTTCTACGCAGTTTAAGATGCTCGTTATTGCTAATGGTTTTCATCGGGGAGTATACACTATACAAATGTGGGTCGGCAATATATTTATCTAGTAAATCGGTGAGAACAAGCACCAAGTTTTCCCAAGACGGGTTTGCAACAATGCGGGACCTAAGTATATTTTCTATTTCACTAAGCAAGCGATTTTGTTCAAATCTGTAATCGCTGTAAGCATAACTATGGTTTAACTCATGGAAAAAAGCATCAAAATTTCCAATTGGAGTATTTTTGTAGCCACCTTCAAAAGTAACTTCACAATTAAGTAAAGATATCACTGCAATTGTTACAGCAAACAGCTTAATCCATTTAATAAAAAAACGATATTTAAAAATAGAATGATACGCCAAGGCTGACATAACTTTGCAACTCCAGTCTTCTACGAATTGCGATTGTATAGAGAATTTTACTCTGATAATCGACTAGCAGACTCATAAATCGAAAGAGTCTATATTGATAACTTACTTGCAGATTTACATCTATCATATTGTGGAAAGACAAAAACACCGGCATGGCAAAAATCGGTGACAAAATGCCTTGTGTTTCCAGTAATTTTTCTTCCTTTAAAGTATAGCCAACATAGGGGGACCGCCAACCTACATTGATTATGGGCATATAAAAACCAAAAGATAGCTTATGTTTTAAATTGGGTTGAAAACTTAAAAATAACTTTAAGCCAAGGCCAGTATTAACAAACCAAGCATAACGGAACAGATCCGGGTCATTGACCAACCATAGATCGCTAAAAAAATGAATTCCCGGGCCAAGCCGAAAACGCAAATATGGATTACTCCACAGAGTAAATGAGACATTATATTGCAATTGAGCTTCAATTGGAAGATCGACTTTTGGTTCATAACTTTCACCAAACACTTTACCAGCTGCTTTGTAAGGGGACACCAACCAACCCGCCGCCCCTTGAAGGGCAACTATATGCTGCATAAAGGCATTTTCATAAACATAACCAAAATTGCCACCGAGTAAAATCGGTAGCTTATATAAACTGGAATAAACAGTATCGGCAGCAGGGCCTATAGAAAATACAAAACCTAGGTTTAATTGATGATGGCGCATTCGCTCTTCCGTTGATTTTTTAGGTTTTGCTTTTGACTTAGCTGGCTCATTTATTTGTTGTGCAAAGGTTGGAACCATTACAAAAAAACAAACGGGCAACCAAAAAAGATAAAGATACTTTGTCATTTATATACAAATCTTCTTATTGAAATTGAAAAACAAAATTTATCAAACAAAAATACAGGAGGAATCCAGAAATTAAACTTTTCATATAATCATAGCATAGATATTGATTATTCTAAACTATCCTGTCCCATTTCTTCTTGCCAAAGGTCTTCACTATCAATTTCTGAATCTAAGTTTAACCCTTTATCTGCCAAAACTTTGAAACTGTTTTCAGGTAAATTTTTGGCAAGAATGGGTTGGCCTTCAACCAAAATTCGCAAAGCCCGAACATTTGGATATTCTGTTACCGTAAAAATTAACTGCTTCACCGCAGCAATCAATACAGCAGGTAAAGCCACTATTTCATAAAACTCTTGGCTCAAATTTAGGAAAGCGGTTGTTCCAATAATCCGAATACCAAGTATCTCTATATTTGGTGGCAGCATAGAATGGAAACCTTTATTGATTTCTTGGGGACTAGGGCCTTTAAGCAGCTGCTCTACCGTCCGGCTCAAAGGCGCTTGATCAAAAGGAACTTGATGCAGCACGCTCTTTAATTCAAGTTGCCCATCATCTTGCACTCGAACAAAAAATAAACGGATATCTCTAAAACGGCCCATATTTGCTAAATTATCAGACTGTTTTTCAATACGTAAAAGCTCCCCAATTGGTTGCTCAAATTGTTGCAACGAATTTTTATCCAATTCTGTTGAGCTCTCTTGTTGTTCCTTGTCTGAGGGAGGCTCTAATCGTAGCACTTCAACACTTAACTCGAGAAGCTCTCTATTATCAAATGGAAATAATTTTAACAACCAGCTTCGTTGTGAAAATAAAATCACAAGCGGTAGTAGCAAACAGAAAAAGCACCATAGTAGAATATCGCCATCTCTTTTTTCTTTTACTTTTGGTATTTGTTTATCGTAGTCCCAACCTTGGACTCCAAGTTGCTTCGTTCTTTTTTGAGGGGGTTCTTTTGAAGTTTGCCTTGTATCCACGCTCCCCAAATTATCGCTAAGGCTTGTTATCAAGCGCTCTCTAACGCTAGCAGAATAATCCAAACGGTGGGCCCGAAAATCCCTAAGTTTTGAGTGTTCATCAAAATCAAGGCGATTATCAATACGAATTTCTCGATGCGTCTTTTTCTTCATATTTTAAAAGTCAAATCCCTGTTGCTTCATGAGCCAAAGCATCATAAAGATAGGCAAGATCATCATTTGTTTTTTGTAAGCGATCAGCTAATACTCGGCAGATGGAAAATGTTAGCCCAACCGCAACAGCAGGTTGTTTCTTTGTCATGCGAATAAAATTCTTACGGGAAAGAACAAGAAGTTTGACATCACTCACGGCCTTTACTGTAGCATTATGCAATTCATTGCGCACCAAGCCCATTTCACCAAAAAAAACATTATTGCGTCCATTTAATTCCTTCAATAGAAATTGCTCATCGCTATTGGATTTTTTTAGAATCCTTATCGTTCCTTCTAAAAGAATATACATCGCATTGGAAGGCTCCCCTTCTTGAGAAATAGTACAATTTTTTTCTAAAGACAGTATGTGGCAATAACTTAACAACACTTGCAGCAGTTTGATCTCGTTTTTCAGTTCACTCAAGATAAACACATTTTTTAGAGCATTCACATCAATACGATTAGCTACATGCCTGTTTCTTTTTCGTTTATAGAGCTTTTTTAGTCTAAACAATAAGTTCACAATCAGATTCTCAATTTTGCCTTTCCAAGAATATCAATTTGCTAAATGGCTTAATAATATAATTTTCCTCCGGCATAAAAAATGGCTTATTTAATTCAATGCTTTTTGCTTCGTTAATATAGCGGAGAACATCTTTCACACTGTTTTCTTTTTGAGCTTTGCGAATAAGCCATTTTTGAATATCTTTTGCCGTGCCGCTGTTTTCTATCAGGCCTAATAAGATTATTTTTTTATTGTTGTTATATAATTTTTGCACTTCGTTGTATTCTTTTCCCACCAAATGGTGGGGCACAGATGAGGCATTGATGCATACCACGTTATGCTCGCTTTCATGAAGCGATAGTAAGTTTTGTATGACGTGCGACATGCCATCTATTTTACTGGAAACCACTAGCAATTGCCGGCTGGCATCACGCACTAGGATAATCTCATCGCAGAATGAACGGCGCAGATAGTCTTCATATTTGGGGTCGAGTAGTTCGGCACAGGTGTAAATGTTGCGGGAAATCCCTTTGATTTTCAGCACAGCTAATACCGTTTTTGCATCGGTTTCGGCTGATGTTTTGCTATCATAGGTGTCGGCAAGCACAAGCACTTTACGCGCCTTTTTGACATTGGCTTTCTCTAAGTAAACTTCTGAACAGTAATCACCGTGCACGAATTTAACCCCACGTAGTTGAGGTTCTTCTACCATCGTTTCAAAAGTTTCCCCATCTATGTTGGAGATCAATACGATGTCTTCGTCCATTAAATCCTGATCATTGTCGAGTAAATCTTTTAATAAAGAGCTAATATGGCTCTTCCAACCACAGATCACTAAATGGTTTTTTAGTTTAGGGAACTCCATTAGCCCTTTCCTCCAAAGTGAGTTTCGCTGAATAAATAGTGATGCCAAAGCAGCAGAGATCAACGTTGTTACCGCAAAGCCCATCAAAGTAGTAAGGCCTGCGAGTACTCTACCGGCGGTAGTTTTGGGCACAATGTCGCCATATCCTACCGTAGATGCGGTAACCATGGCCCACCAAAAACTGTCTTGCAGACTGGAAAACTGGTTTTCTGGGCTGCTTTGTTCGATAACATAGATGGCAATGGCTAGGATACAGTACGATGGTAGCGCAATGAGTAATGGCAAATAAAAAGAAGAGCGCTGGAAATTGCGGAACAACTGGAAAACCTTCGCTTTGTATTTGCCCGTCCTTTGCTTCACAGCCCCTCCTACTAAATAGCCTATTGTTGCTGTTAGGTAAACTTAGCAAGTCTTCCATTCTACGGCAATGGCAAAGTAAACATTTTACAGAAAATAGCCCACATTCACTTATTTTGTACCCTGAATAAGGCGTAGTCATTGTCTCTTAGTTCTAAGACAATGAGCGTTGGCTAAGTAGTGTCTACCGCAATACGCCATTACCATAAAGCCCAAACCGTTACATTACCCCACATTTCATTGTTCACGCCCTCAACCAATACCCACCAAAAAGGCAAGCAAGGCTTGGCCAAAGTTTATCTTGTTACAAAAAATTCTTGTTAGTTATTAAGAAGGTCTCTTATTAAGAAATTCTCTTGTTAGTTATTAAGAAATTCTCTTGTTGGGCATTAAGAAACTCTGTTGTTGGGCATTAAGAGACTCTCTTAATTGTTATGGCAACGTTCTGGTAATAATTATTGTAAGGGGTTTGTTCAAAGCTATTACTAAAAAAAGTTTGTAGCCTTAATAAAGTTTTTCTAGCCTTGGTATTTTCTCCATACCAAGGCTATAATTGGCAAAAGCAGCCTTGATAAAAAAACTTACCAAGGCTGCAATAGGCCAATGCAAGCGTTGCTTACAGCAACAACCAAACCTTACTTTAATTCAAAACCTTGTTATACTAGCGGTTAGGCCTTTTGGACTATCAGGTACAAATCCTGCTGCTGCTTTAAGTTTGCCATTCTTAACCAGTATAGCATCGACTTTGTCTTTTACACTACCGCTTAAAGTAATCAATACGCTTATTGCATCTGCATTAGAACCTGTGGCTTTATTTGTACCTACAGTTGAGTGCCGGGGTAATGTGAATCTCTTACTACCATCACCGGATACAATCGTCAATTTGCTAAAGTCCCATTCTGCAATTGTTGTTGGTAACTTGATACCCTGAATCAATAACTTGCCATTATTAGCATTGTAGTATACTTCAGTGATAGAACTTACATACCCACTAACGGTAATAGGGTTGCTTGTGTCTTCAGCCCTACCACCTGCAAATCCTGCTGCTGCTTCCAGGTTGTATGCACCAGCATCATCACTATCACCATTCTTAACCAGTATATCCTCGGTTTTAACTTGTTCATGACCCTTTAAAGTAATCGTTAAGCTTGTTGCACTTGCTGCAGAACCTTTGGCACTGTTTCTACCGGATGAGTCGTGGTGTGCTCTTAATGGTTGACTCTTACGACCATTACCTGCGACAAACCTCAATTTGTTAAAGTCCCAGCCCCGCACTGATGACGGTAAATTGACACCTGTAATCACTAATTTACCTGTAGCAGCATTGTAGGTTGCACGGGTAATTGTGGGTGCGGGGTTACCACTAACGGCCAAGCCTTTGGCTGTATCTAAACCCGCCCAAGCACCAGTGCTAGTAAGCAACCCATCTTTTAGACCATTGCTATCCATACCGTCCTTGCCATTCAGAGCATCTTTATCGGTATCGGTAAGGTAAAGCCAAAGCGCTGTGCCATCGCTTTTCATACGGTACTTACCTTTTGCAAGACCACGACTATCTGGCCCAGTAGCTGTGCCATCTGCAGTATAGGAACTTAAGGCTAAGCCATCTACCGTGATAGTTTGGATTTGGGCTTGGGTCGCACTACCTAAGTGAGTACCTTGTACAGTTAGCAGCGCCGTGCCAACATGGTAGCTTGCACTGGTAATTGCAGGGTTTCCACTAACGGCCAAGGCTTTGGCTGTATTTAAACCCGCCCAAGTACCAGTGCCAACGCTAAGCAACCCATCTTTTAGACCATTGCTATCCATACCGTCCTTGCCATTCAGAGCATCTTTATCGGTATCGGTAAGGTAAAGCCAAAGCGCTGTGCCATCGCTTTTAATACGGTACTTACCTTTTGCAAGACTGCGACTATCTGGCCCAGTGGCTGTGGCATCTGCAATATAGGAACTTAAGGCTAGGCCATCTACCACGATGGTTTGGATTTGGGCTTGGGTCGCACTACCTAAGTGAGTACCTTGTACAGTTAGCAGAGCCGTGCCAACATTGTAGCTTGCACCGGTAATTGTAGCTTCGGGGTTTCCACTAACGGCCAAGTCTTTGGCTGTATCTAAACCCGCCCAAGTACCAGTGCCAACGCTAAGCAACCCTTCTCTTAGACCATTGCTATCCATACCTGTCTTGCCATTCAGAGTAGTTTTATGTTGATCGGTAAGGTAAAGCCAAAGCGCTGTGCCAGCGTTTGCAATGCGGTATTTACCTTTTGCAAGACCACGACTATCTGGCCCAGTGGCTGTGCCATCTGCAGTATAGGAACTTAAGGCTAAGCCATCTACCGTAATGGTTTGGATTTGGGCTTGGGTCGCAGTTGTAGCACTTAAGTGAGTACCTTGCAAGGTTAACAGCGCCGTGCCAACATGGTAGGTTGCACGGGTAATTGCAGCTTCGGGTAGTTCATGCGACTCTTCTTCGACTTCTTCAGCTTGTTCGACTTCAGTTTGCTTAGGCGACTCTTCTTCAGCTTGTTCGTCTTCTTCAGCTTGCTTAGATGGCTGATTGTCATCGGATACTTTAGACTGCTTATTTTCGGGTACATTCCTAACGTCCAAGTCTTTAGGTGTATTTAAACCCGCCCAAGCACCAGAGCCAACGCTAAGCAACCCATCTTTTCTACCATTGCTACCCACCTTGGCCTCAAGAACAGCTTTATGTCGATCGGTAAGTCTAAGCCAAATCGCTGTGCCATCGCTTTTAATACGGTACTTACCTTGTTCAAGACCGTTACTATCTGGCCCAGTGGCTGGGTCATCTGCAGTATAGGAATCTAAAGCTATGCCATCTACTACGATGGTTTGGATTTGGGCTTCTGTAGGACTTAAGTCAGTACCTTGTACGGTTAACAGAGCCGTAGCAAAGTCGTAGATGGCATTATTGATAGACGGCCCAGAAGATGGCCCAGAAGATCGATCATCGTCATCGGGTGGGGCGCAGGCCAAGGCCATAAAGGCCAGTAGCAGTGCTACAGGCAATAAAAATAGTTTGAGCTTATACATAAGCAATACCTCCAACAATGGATAAAGATTGACAAAACCCATACGGGCTAGTGTACAGTGCCCCATTTTGCTAGGGGGGGTGTTGCGTCAAGGCCTATATAAGCTTTTTGTAAGTTTTTTTGTGCTTTTTTTATGTTTGGGGTACTTTTTTTGTGTCTTATTTGTGTTTTAGTGTTGTAAGGTGGTTAAAAATCCATGCCAATCCATTTGCATTCCATATTATTGTAATCTATAAACCATCAAAGCAACCAATCCATAGTTATAGACGCAGCAAGTCGATAACTATGGACCGACCTAGTCCATAATTGTTACTTTTCAAAAGTACATAATTAGGGCATGGTTTGGTTTTTGTTGTGAAGGCTTGGGGGTGGTGTGTTGGTTGGTAGCTAAGTCGGATTCGCTCAATATATCTGGCAATTCAGATATTGCGGGCAATTTTGTCAAATCGGGTAGATCGGTTGTTTTTTTAGATTTTTCTATTGACTTAATTCCACTTCTGAGATATTTTCTATTTATTCCAAAAGTCTGGTGGGATTCGGACGCGCTCTCTGATAGCTGGGGAACTTTAATAGGGCCTTCTTGTGAATATGGGAAGCTCGATTGCTCTTTAATGCATTTCTTACCAGTGATTATAGCGGCCGGGGTAGCCCCAGCCTTTTGTTCCCTTTTAAATAGGCTTTTACTAATAAATTCATTTTGTTTTGATTGATCTATTACAAGATGATCGTAAAAAGTTTCCCCAGTGTCTTTTCACTTTTTGACGATTAAATTGACATTATAGATTTTGTTATTGCTAATAATATTGGCTCTGTAAGTGTCTACTTGCACTATATCATCATTATTGCGTTTATCTGCTTGTTCTTTTATCTTGATAGAGTTTTTAGTAACCAATCCAATTTTATGTATACTAGCCCTTGTTACATTTACTGATTCGGGACTATATCTAATGTTTAATACCACTTTTAAGGATTAGAATATTGGCCCCTGTGTGTTTGTTAGATTTGGAAAATAAATATAATATCCAAGATGAACAGCAAAAATCGAACTCTAAATAAAGCTGTAAATTTATTAATAAAAGGGCAACTAACTCGCTGTATTCAGCTGCTGGAACCCAAAATATCATTATTTTTGGATAATGCAGATTACTTTTACCTGTTGGGGCGTTGCTATTTTACCGCTGGAGACAGCGAAAATGCCAAGCTCTATTTAAAACGCGGGTTGGAAAATAACCCGAATCATGAAGAGATTCTATTGCTACAAGCTTGTTTTGCCGTCAAGGAACGCAATACTTACCGCGCTATTTCCATTTGGTTGAAATTGGAAAATACAGGTTGCCGTCTTTTCTGCCTGCGTTATGGCTTAGATCAAATCCGCCGTATCAATGATGTTGAAGAATTATATAATTTTACTCGTGGCCCGAAATTTGCTAAGTTGTTTCCCGCTTTGCCGGGTATATATCGCTACCGTATTCTCTGCAGTCTGAAGCGGTTATTTCTTATTGCATCGTTATTTACGGCTGTTTGGTTTCTGTATCGTTCTGGTGTGCCAAAATTAGAGGAATGGTATACCGAATGGCGGCAGCAGCGTGAAGAATCGGCTATTATTTCTTTGGCAGGCTTGGAAAGCGCTGATTATTTGGCTTTTGAAAAAGAAGAAACTTTATTCACTTTGGATATTGAAGAGCTTGATGAACTGGTAAAAACAATTCGCAAAAATTATGATTCATATAATGATAATTTAGTGCAGCGCGATATAAATAAAATTTTTTATTCCAATGCTAGTAATAAAGTGAAAGAAAAATTTCACATTATAGAAAGCATGCTGGCAAAACGACAAGAAATTTATAATTTAAAGAATAATTTTGATTTTTCCAAGGTCCGTCAAAATCCCCAGCTTTACCAAAATTGTTTTGTTCGTTGGGAGGGGAAACCAACCAATATACGGATAAACGATGATGGTAAGTTGGAATTTTCTTTACTGGTAGGCTATACCGATGGTCGGGTGTTGGAAGGACAAGTTTCGGTTCAAGTAGCTGATTTAGTAAGTGTCTCGGTCGATCAGCCTATTATTGTGTTTGGGCGCATTCAAATTATTGACTTGGTGGCAGAGCAGCGAAAGGAAATAACGGCAAAAGCGGCTGGCAAAAAAAATAATAGTTTTAGGCAAGAACAAAAGGCTGATTCTAAAGAAGACCATGAAAAAAAAACTCCGGCAACTTTTTATATTGAAGCAAAGACTTTAGCTTATTCTTAACTCAAAACTAAAAAATCAAACCGATAAACGGTTTATCTTTAAATTCTCGGTTTCATCAAAAATTCTATACTTGTTTCATCAGGAATCCAGCGGCCTAAAATTTCCGTTGAGGCTTTGTTATTTAAATGGCTATCTCCTCTACGAAAAATCCAATTACAGACAAAAATACCAATTTGACCATAACGATTGCGCACTTGCTGTACAGAACGGAGCATATATTGGCCGGATTTATGCCGTACTGGAAACAAAATGGGTTGAAAGTCTAAGTGAGGAATCCCCCGTTTTTGTAAAATTAAACCTTCGTGATCATAAATTTTATTTCGTATCAACACATCAGAAAGGGGCGCAAGATCAATCGTAATTTTGTAATTGAAGTCCAGACCAATTTCAGCGACAAATGCAGGATAAATATCGGCACTGATTTCGCGCATAAAAGGCGAATAATATTTCTGAATGCCATTTTGCTGTTCTTGTTCTGAAAAACTGTTCCAAGGGCGTACAATGGTTTTTAGCGCCATATCTATAAAACTGTAAACATAATAATAGGGTAGGCTCTTTTCTTGTTCAAAACCAAAGAAAAAGTCAGCTAAACCATCACCACTGAAATCTTGTACGGATAGTACAAATTTTTTTACTGTGAGTGTTTGTTTTTGATTTAAAGAAAAATGCAAGTATTGCTTTTCTTTGCGGCCATTTTTTTCAACAGCATGCTCGACAACCAACCATAAATCATAGTATTCTTTAGGTTTTTTTTTGCCATTTTGATTGTTCTCTAAAGTTTGTTTTATATCGGGGCGGTGTTCACCTACAATGTATATCCGTTCTTTGCCATGGCTAATGGCAAATATATTGCGATAATACTGTTCAAATAAAACATAATCTATATTTTGGTCATTATTGAGTTGGAGTTTTTTACGGTTTGCTTTACTAAGCAATTTAAAATCTTGAAATTGGTATTTGCCTAGGGCAGACCCATAATGAGTATTTATTGGGTCTGCCAATGTTTTATTCTCAAAGAAATTATTACTAATACAAGACTGCAGTATTGTGAAGAAAACAAATATTCGCAAAGGGTTCATGATAATGTTTCAGTAGAATAAGTTACAAGTTTTACATGGAAAGAGCAAAAATGGATAAGGCCATCGATGATTATAGTGATCTTCAAAATTATTGTAATAGCTTTTAAGCTTTGTTATGAGCAGTGTCTGTACAGAATTTGGCAAAATAATTATTCTTGCGGCCTCATGAAAGCAATTAAGTCTCCCAATCATTTATATTCTGGTTTATATGATTCCCATTGCCATTTATTTTTCCTAGCGAAAAAAGGCTTGGATATAGCAACCATTTTACAGCAATACTATGGTGAAGGGCTAAGCTCTCTATTGAATATTGTGCTAGAGCCAGATGAAGAAAGTTGGGATTGGCATCTTAGCATTGCACAGCAAAGTTACCAACAAAGGCAATGGCCAAAAATTCGGCTTGCAGTTGGTATCCACCCAAATGATGCCGATGGTAGTTCTGCTTCCCGCTATCCTCAGCGCAATCAAACCAAAGATTTTGTCAAAGAGGTGCTAGAGCCGGGTTTGGAGCTTGTGGCACAAAGAGTTCGATGCCCTGAAGTAGTAGCCATTGGCGAAACGGGGTTAGATTATTACCGCAATGAACAGGATAAAGATTTGCAACAGCAAAGTTTAGAATTTCACATTGCCTTGGCCCAACAATATCAAAAAACACTGATCATTCACAATCGCGATAGCGATGAAGATATTCAACAAATACTTTGCCATAGAGATTTACCGGCTGGGGGAATTATGCATTGTTTTAGTGGCAATATCATGTTGCTAGAATCTTTGCTGGACAAAGGTTTTTACTTTTCTTTTGCTGGTAATGTTACTTACAAAAATGCTGAGAATCTGCG
Source organism: Spirochaetia bacterium (assembly GCA_965225855.1). GTDB lineage: Bacteria > Spirochaetota > Spirochaetia > SP-2023 > SP-2023 > Haliotispira. The sequence continues at coordinate 17,508 of CBDDCK010000005.1, forward strand.
TGAAGCTGTTTGCCAAGTTCCATTGGAACGTTTACTCATAGAAACCGACGCCCCTTTTTTAGCACCACAACCTGTGCGTGGTCAAATCAATCACCCTGGGTTTATAGGCTATACTCTTGATGTATTAGCTCAATGCCATAACATGGCTTCTAATGTTATGTTACAATATCTGCGCCAAAATTGGCTTCAGCTTTTCCCTGTATTTTCTTCGTGAGGGACTATTTATTGTATTTGTATGAGCTCAATTTTTTTGAATCAAATTTCATTAAAATTCTAGTCTGGTGGTGTCTACTATTGTTGTTTATTTTTTCCATTGCTTGCCCATGGCAAAAATGGAAATGAAAACGCAAATTACCAAACCGAAAACCCAACGAACCAACAAGAACAACTCTCTAATTCGCAAGCAAATCTTGTATTATAAGAAGTGGAACAATATCAGTATAGCCTATTTTATTCCGCAGTGCTTGATCGTAACAGGGCAAAATACAGAGGGTTTGCGTTAGCGCTTGAGTTTTATCGAGCAGAAAAAGCTTTATACTCTACAAAAACTCACTCACAGTACAGCACCCAAAAAACGCTCAAAATCTTGCGCAGTTATTTATAAGATGGAATAACAGATGACTATATTGATTCAGAGATAAAGGCTTTGAGTCGGCGGCAATTAAAGCCCACTGATTACTTCTTATTGCGATAAATCAATCTCTACTATTACCTGCTTTATGAACCATAAAAGTCTAACCGTTTTATTATTGTTCAGAACAATAAATGGCAATTAGATAATGCTGCTAGTAGAACCCAGAGCCTATGGTGTATTCAAATCCACAAGATATGGGCAGCCATTCAGTCTGTGCGCCTACGTTTATAGTGAAGAATTTAGGAATCTATTACTAGGTGTAGAGCCATAATGAAAGAGGACATGATAACTGAACGGGATAAGACGCGATAACTCGGGATTTTTTGGAACAAATGGGAAGGTAAAGGCGAAAGGGCTTCAGATAAAAAAGCCTAAAACATAGCCAAACGATTATTAATGATCGGCTGGTAAAAGAAATTTTAGCTAAGGCTAAAGCAGAGCTTGAGAACAATACCGATAAATAAATACCCCAGCCCCTCTAACCATAGAATTACCTCGCACCTATTCAATAGAATTGACCCAAATCTATTGATAGAATTACCTCGCACCTATTCAATAGAATTGACCCAAATCTATTGATAGAATTACCTCGCACCTATTCAATAGAATTGACCCAAATCTATCAATAGAATTACCTCCCACCTATTGATAGAATTGACCCAAATCTATCAATAGATTTACCTCCCACCTATTGATACCCTAGTCTTTAATGAAATTTTCTACATCGGCAATACGCAGTTTGCCCGATAGCAATTGGGGCAAAAGTGTATCCCTAATTTTAGTTAAAGTTTGGTTTTCTATTTTGTTATCAATGTGTGAAATATTTTTATTCAATGTATAGCAGATTATTTGATTGGGAGACACATTTGAGACGGCATATAGTGCGTATGATTGAAAAGCTTTTTTATGTTTAATGGCACATAATCCACGACCTATACAACAATCATCGGAAATCGTTGGCCAAATTCTGAACGCCCCTGAAAGAATAATATCCCGTTTTCATTTTCATTAAATGTTTCACCTTTTGGAGATTGCCCCATAGTGTAATCAAGGTGTAATCAAGGTGTAATCAAGTATTTTATTCAATTCTACACTTTCCCACCCCCCCAAAGGCCAAACAAAGGCCAACACCCCACCCCACCCAAGACTTTTGATTGGCATTGATTTTTAACCACCTTACAACACTAAAAAAACACAAAAAAACTTACAAAAAGCTTATATAGACCTTGACGCAACACCCCCCCTAGCAAAATAGGGATTTACACACTAGCCCGTATGGGTTGGTTAATCTTTATCCATTGTTGGAGGTATTGCTTATGTATAAGCACAAACTATTTTTATTGCCATTAGCATTGCTACTGGCCTTTATGGCCTTGGCCTGCGCCCCACCCGATGACGATGATCGATCTTCTGGGCCTGCAATCACCAGTGCAAGCTACGACTTTGCTACGGCGCTGTTAACCGTACAAGGTACTGACTTAAGTCCTACAGAAGCCCAAATCCAAACTATCACGGTAGCTGGCCTAGCCTTAAGTTCCTATACTGCAGATGACCCAGCCACTGGGTCAGATAGTAGCGATCTTGCAAAAGGTAAGTACCGTATTAAAAGCGATGGCACAGAGCTTTGGCTGAAACTTACCGAGCAACATAAAGCTGTTCTTGAGGCCAAGGTGGGTAGCGATGGTCTAAAAAAAGGGTTGCTTACTAGCTCTGGTGCTTGGGCGGGTTTAGATACAGCCAAAGACTTAACCGTTAGGAATATACCCGCAGCCGAACAAGTCGATGATCAATCGCGTAAGCAAACTGAAGACGAAGAAGCTGAAGAAGAGTCGCCTAAGCAACCTAAAGACAAACAAGTCGAACAAGCTGAAGAAGAGTCGCCTAAGCAACCTAAAGACAAACAAGTCGAACAAGCTGAAGAAGAGTCGCGTAAGTTACCCGAAGCCGAACAAACCGAAGAAGTCGATGATGAATCGCCTAAGCAACCTAAAGACAAACAAGTCGAACAAGCTGAAGAAGAGTCGCGTAAGTTACCCGAAGCCGAACAAACCGAAGAAGTCGATGATGAATCGCCTAAGCAACCTAAAGCCGAACAAGTCGAACAAGCTGAAGAAGAGTCGCCTAAGCAACCTAAAGCCGAACAAGTCGAACAAGTCGAAGAGGATTCGCCTGAAGCCGCAATTACCGGTGCAAGCTACAATGTTGGCACGGCGCTGCTAACCGTACAAGGTTCTAACTTAAGTCCTACAGAAGCGCAAATCCAAACCATCACGGTAGGAAGCCGAACAAATGGCGTAGCTTTAGATTCCTATACTGCAGATACCACAGCCACTGGGGCAGATAGTCACAGTCTTGCAAAAGGTAAGTACCGTATTAAAAGCGATGGCACAGCCATTTGGCTTTACCTTACCGATCGACATAAAACTACTCTGAATGGCAAGCCCGGTATGGATAGCAATGGTCTAAAAGATGGGTTGCTTACTAGCACTGGTACTTGGGCGGGTTTAGATACAGCCAAAGCCTTGGCCGTTAGTGGAAACCCACCCGCAATTACCAGTGCAACCTACCATGTTGGCACGGCGCTGTTAACCGTACAAGGTTCTAACTTAAGTCCTACAACTGCGACCCAAGCCCAAATCCAAACCATCACGGTAGATGGGATAGCTTTAGATTCCTATACTGCAGATGGCACAGCCACTGGGCCAGATAGTCGTAGTCTTGCAAAAGGTAAGTACCGTATTAAGAGCGATGGCACAAAGATTTGGCTTTACCTTACCGATCAACATAAAACTACTCTGAATGGCAAGGACGGTATGGATACCAATGGTCTAAAAGATGGGTTGCTTACTAGCACTGGTGCTTGGGCGGGTTTAGATACAGCCAAAGCCTTAACTGTTAGTGGAAACCCACCCACAATTACCCGTGCAACCTACAATGCTAATACAGGCGTGTTAGTGATTACAGGTGTCAATTTACCGACAGCAGTTGCAAGATGGGACTTCACCAAATTGAGGTTTGTCGCAGGTAATGGTGATAAGAGTGCCCCATTATTCCGGCACTCCGTATATGGAACTATAAGCTTTGCCAAAGGTTCTGCAGCAAGTTCAACAAGCTTAACGATTCTTTTAAAGGGTAGTGAAAAATGGAAAGCCGAGAAGATACTGTTTAAGAATGGTGATAGTGATGATAATGGTGCATACAACCTGGAAGCAGCAGCAGGCTTTGCAGGTGGTAGCGCTGAAGACACAAGCAATAACCCTATTACCGTTAGTGGCTACATAAGCAAGATCAACTCCGTACTCTACTCTACTATTGAAGGCATATTATTGATTGAGGGTGCCAATTTACCGAGAACAGTTGCAGAGTGGGACTTTAGCAAATTGACGATTGTATCCGGTGATGGTAATAAGAGATACACATTACCCCAGCACGCAACTGCAGGTGAAAACACAGCCACAGGTTCTATGGGGGTAAATAGACGCAGATTATTTATTACTTTAAGCGGTAGTGTAAGAGCGGAAGCCGAGAAGATACTGGTTAAGGTTGGTAAAAGTGATAATAATGGTGCATACAACCTTGAAGTAGCAGCAGGATTTGTAATGGGTGGTTTAGCATACCCAACCAATGCTATTAAAGTTGTAAATTATTAAGTAGGGTTTGGTTGTTGCTGTAAGCAAGGCTCTTGGTTGGCCTATTGCAGCCTTGGTAAGTTTTTTATCAAGGCTGCAATAAGCCAATTCTAGCCATTCTGGAAAGTAGAAGAGTCGAGTTATCACGTCCGATGGCACAAAGTTATCACGTCCTGCATCAACATTATATCTGTACTTATCATCATACAAGGATAGTATGTTACAATCTTTATGATGGTTGTACCTCCATAAAGATTGTATTTTATTTTTGTAGATATATTCTTATCTAAATATTAAGTTAGTTCTATTTACAAAAATGAAACGCCCTTACTATCGTCATGTAGGGTCGTATTATTCAACTTTATTCATTTTTGATGAATTTTATTTAAGGATAGTATCTTTTAGTTTTGTTTCACTATACTGTTGTAGTGCTTGGCGCGTTTTGCGTCCATATTTGTTGCCTAATCGTTTACTCAATGCGATGAAATCTTGTAGTGCAGTCAGTTCATTATTCGATTTAGTGATAAGCTTTTGATAGATATTGTCTAGGAAGTTATCCGGATCTTCGTAAAGAGAGAATAGAGCGAGGTAAGCATTGTTGATTGGGTACTCTGCCATGTACTGGTAGCTATTGTTGGCAAATAGCTCTTGGTATTGTGGGGTTTGGAATTGCTGCTGCCAATATGTGATGGTCTGTTCTTTGGCTTGTAGGGCTTGCTCACGCGTTAGGTTTGGGTTTTCATAGATTTTGCTTAGCTCCTGCTTTAGCTGTAGTATGAGCTTGCGCAATGTTTGCCTATCTTGTTCGGCAGTGGTTGCAGGTCCTTTGGGGCCTGTGCCTTGCCCTTGGTTGTTGCGATTGTACTGTTGTTGCATATAGAGATCGGCTCCTTTGTCCCCCACTAGATTAGCTAAAGATTCATTTAGGGCAATGTCGCCTCGCACAAATAAAGTAGCGTGGTAGGATTCATGGATAATTAGGTTTGCCAACCGCGATTCCCTGTACTCGGCCATGTAGGAAAACAGAGGGTCGCGAATGTAGCCAAGTGAAGAAAAGGCATGTACTGGGCGGACAAAGACGTCATAGCCTTGTTGTTTTAGGCGTTGGGCTTCAGCCTGGGCTTGGCTTGGGACAAAGTAGCCGCGATAAGGCAGTTTGCCAACAAAGGGGTAGCTCCATAGGTAGTCCTCAAAACCAAGTGCTGGTGCAGCCGAGACCACAGCGGTTAGATAGTCTTGGTCTAAACGCACATAGCGACTGTAGTTTTGGGTTGGCCGTAAGCCCAGTGTATTCTCGGCAAAGTCTTTAATTTGAAGTACTCGTTGAAACAGTAGCTGTTCCTGCGGGCTAGGTTGTTCTACTCGCTCGAAACTTTTGCCTTGACTGACTAGGCATAGGTACTGGCTAGCAATAGAAATCGAATAGCAAGAGCTCAGCAATAGTGGTAGTGATGTACCTAGTAAAAGTGGGTAGTTCTTCACGGCTTGGCTCCATCGTTGGTTGGTTATTGAACTGGGGCAGCGGGGCGGCTTAGTTTAATTAAACGGTAGCTTTGGTCTAGGAACTTGGGGGGAACTACTAAGCCATAGGGTAGGCCACTTCGATCTTGCAGCCGTTGCCGTTCGATCTGCCAGTAATGTTTGTTTTCTGGAGGGCTCTGTTCTAAGCGGTGCAGTACGATAGTCCAAATTTGTGGCGGGGCCATTATGCGGAATTGCATACGGGAGGCACCAAGCCCGTTGCTAACTAGTGTGGGAAAGTGCCTCCCTTGGTAGGGTTGGCGCAGATACTTGTGTTGGGCCGGTACGCTAAAGGCAAGGCCAAACAATGTAACTTGGCCTCCATGTAAGTGGCCAGCTAAGGCTAAATCTACCAAATGGGGCTGGGTTAATAGATCAAAGCTGTCGGGATTGTGGCTTAGAGCTAGGACAAAGTCATGGGCTTGTAGGCCTTGGAATAATAGTTGTTGCTGGGGCCTTTTGCCAAACATAAAGTCGTCAATACCGACTATATAGAGGACTTGGTTGCTATCTGTGCTACCCGTGCTATTATCGGAGGGCATAGGATAGGGGTTTATTTGTAGTACTTGGTTGTTGAGAACCACTGCTTTAGCATTGGGCTTGGCCCTACGGAATGCAAGGCTGGCGGGATTGGCCTTGCCCCGTGGTAGTAGAAAGTGGTCGTGGTTACCTAAGACGGCAACAATACCATCGCGAGTTTGAGGTAGTTTGGCCAAATAGGGGCTTAGGTCAAAATCTTGGCGTACGACTTGGCGATAGCTGACATAGTCGCCGGCTAATAGTAGTACTTGGCTTTGTTGTCTTTCTAGTAGCTGGCTAATCTCTTGGAGACGCTCTAAGTCAAAACGGCTTTGGCGGGCTTGGGCTTGGGCATTGCCATATGGAGCCCACACATGTAGGTCGCTAATCAAAGATAGGCGGTATTGATCGAAAGCGGTGGGCACGTCTTGGCTGTAAAAATGGTAATGCTGGATCTGGTATCGGCGCAGGCTAGAAAGGCAACTGACCAGCAGTAGGGATACACCAAGGCTTAGTAGCAAAGTACAACCAGTGCGGACGCCGGGGAAATATAGAGCCATGGGATATTATCGGCTTGTTCCTTATATAAGAAAACCCTAAACTGCTCTTTTTATAGTTAAAGATAGGCTCATTGATTAAAAGCTTCTTAGTTGATCAAAATACTTACTTAAATGATTATCAAACCAAGTAAGCACAACGGCACAACACCAATAAACTACCCGGCTCAGCAATATAGACTATATATTCATGATCATCTCAACTCAACCACCAACCGACTCTCTTTACAGCTTACAAGGTTTTCTCGTCACGGGCTTGGAGTTCTTATCTAGCCGAATTTATAGATACCTTAGTGATATGTCCTACCTATTCTAGTATAGCGACTGTAATGGCGATGGTAAATACGCACGCATAAACAAAGTAAAGAGCTTAGCCGAAACTTTTACTAAAAAAGTCAACGCAATGGTTTGGTTGTACCAAGCCCAAAACAAAAGGCAAATAAGGTAGTCGATTGTAAAAGCTAAAATCCCATAACGGGAATTATTACACTACCAAGCGGGTAGTACCAACAAACCAATCTGGTAGCAACCCACTACCAAGATGGTAGTGGAATATTAGCCATAGTTGCCTAACAAAAAGGCAAGCAAAGCTTGGCCTAAAGCCCAAAACTTTCTTGCCTACTTAGCCTATGTTCTAAAAGCGAACAATAGGCCAACCAAGCATTGTTTACAGCAACAACCAAACCCTACCTTAAAACATTAATACCAGTGGTTGGGTCTTCTGGACTACCCGTTACAAATTCTGCTGCTGCTTTAAGGTTGTATGCACCATTATTATCACTTTTACCCCTCTTAACCAGTATCTTATTGACTTCCGCTTTTACACTACCGCTTAAAGTAATATCTAAGCTTGTTGCACTTGCATTAGAACCTGTGGCTGTGTTTTCACCTATTGCGTGCTCGGGTAATGTGTATTTCTTCTTACCATCACCGGATACAAGCGTCAATTTGCTAAAGTCCCAGTCTGCAACTGCTGTCGGTAACCTAACACCTGTAATCAATAAAAAGCCTCTCCTAGCATAGTAGATTGCACTGGTGATGCTGGCTGTATGCCCGCTAACGGTAATCGGATTGCTTGTGTCTTCAGCGCTACCACCTGCAAAGCCTGCTGCTGCTTCCAGGTTGTATGCACCATTATTATCACTATCACCATCGTTAACCAGTATCTTCTCGGCTTCCGCTTTTACACTACCGCTTAAAGTAATCGTTAAGTAGGTTGTACCTGCACGAGAACCTGTGGCTGTGTTTTCACCTATTGCGTGCTCGGGTAATGGGTATCTCTTACTACCATCACCGGATACAAGTGTCAATTTGCTAAAGTCCCAGTCTGCAACTGCTCTCGGTAAATTATCACCAATAATATATAACTCGCCTGTATTAGCATCGTAGGTTGCTTCGGTGATGCTGGTTGTATACCCCCTAACGGTAATAGGATTGGTTGTGTCTTCTGCGCTACCACCTGCAAATCCTGCTGCTGCTTCCAGGTTGTATGCACCAGCATCATCACGAACACCATCGTTAACGAATATCTTATCGGCTTTGGCTTTTACACTACCGATTAAAGTAATCGTTAAGCCTGTTGCACTTGCACCAGAACCTTCGGCTCTGTTTTGTTTACCTTCTGAGTGCTTAGGTAATGTGAATCTCTTACTACCATCACCGGATACAAGCGTCAATTTGGTGAAGTCCCAGCCCCACACTGATGTCGGTAAATTGACACCTGTAATCACTAACTGGCTTGTAACAGAACTGTAGGTTGCACGGGTAATTGTGGGTGCGGGGTTTCCACTAACGGCCAAGCCTTTGGCTGTATCTAAACCCGCCCAAGCACCAGTGCTAGTAAGCAACCCATCTTTTCTACCATTGCTATCCATACCGGTCTTGCCATTCAGAGTAGCTTTATGTTGATCGGTAAGGTAAAACCAAAGCACTGTGCCATCGCTTTTAATGCGGTACTTACCTTTTGCAAGACTGCGACTATCTGGCCCAGTGGCTGTGCCATCTGCAGTATAGGAATCTAAAGCTATGCCATCTACCGTGATAGTTTGGATTTGCGCTTGGGTCGCACTAGCTAAGTGAGTACCTTGTACGGTTAACAGCGCCGTGCCAACATTGTAGCTTGCACCGGTAATTGCGGCTTTAGGCGACTCTTCTTCAGCTTGTTCGACTTGTTCGTCTTCTTCAGCTTGTTCGGCTTGCTTAGGCGACTGCTGTTCGTCTTGTTCGACTTGTTCGTCTTCTTCAGCTTGTTCGGCTTGCTTAGGCGACTGCTGTTCGTCTTGTTCGACTTGTTCGTCTTCTTCAGCTTGTTCGGCTTGCTTAGGCGACTGCTGTTCGTCTTGTTCGACTTGTTCGTCTTTAGGTTGCTTAGGCGACTGCTGTTCGTCTTGTTCGACTTGTTCGTCTTTAGGTTGCTTAGGCGACTGCTGTTCGTCTTGTTCGACTTGTTCGTCTTTAGGTTGCTTAGGCGACTGCTGTTCGTCTTGTTCGACTTGTTCGTCTTTAGGTTGCTTAGGCGACTGATCTTCGGCTTTAGGTTGCTTAGATGGCTTATCGGTTATATTGCTAACGGTTAAGTCTTTGGCTGTATCTAAACCCGCCCAAGCACCAGTTCCAACGCTAAGCAACCCTTTTTTTAGACCATTGCTATCCATACCGGGCTTGCCATTCAGAGTAGCTTTATCGGCATCGGTAAGTCTAAGCCAAAGCGCTGTACCATCGTTTGCAATACGGTACTTACCTTTTGCAAGACTGTGACTATCTGGCCCAGTGGCTGGGTCATCTGCAGTATAGGAACTTAAGGCTAGGCCAGCTACCCTGATGGTTTGGATTTGCGCTTCTGTAGGACTTAAGTGATTACCTTGTACGGTTAACAGAGCCATGCCAACATCGTAGATGGCGTTATTGATAGTCGGCCCAGAAGACGGCGCATCGTCATCGGGTGGGGCGCAGGCCAAGGCCATAAAGGCCAGTAGCCAGGCTACAGGCAATAAAAGTGGTTTGAGCTTATACATAAGCAATACCTCCAACAAGGGATAAAGATTGGCCAACCCATACGGGCTAGTCTGTAAATCCCCATTTTGCTAGGGGGGGTGTTGCGTCAAGGCCCATATAAGCTTTTTGTAAGTTTTTGTAAGTTTTTGTAAGTTTTTTTATGTTTAGTGTTGTTTTGTGTTGTTTTGTGTTGTTTTGTGTTGGCACTTTTTTTGTGTCTTAGTGTTGTTTAGTGTTGTAAGGTGGTTAAAAATCCATGCCAATCCATTTGCATTCCATATTAGTTGAATCTATAAACCATCAAAGCAACCAATCCATAGTTATAGACGAGGCAAGTCGATAACTATGGACCGACCTAGTCCATAATTGTTACTTTTCAAAAGTACATATTTATGGCATGGTTTGGTTTTTATTGTGAAGGTTTGGGGGGTGGTGTGTTGGTTGGGGCTTCTATTTACTACTTTGTTGGTTGGGTAGCTTAGATAATGGCGGTAGGACTTTGTCCGTTAAAAGCTTTTTGCTTTGGTATTTTGTCCATTCGGGGCCGTAGTTTCTGCCAAAAATAGCTAATTTCATAGCGGTACAGCAGTGCCATTAACATTGCACTAACTAGCCCATATAAGGATAGGCTACCAATTCGTAGGCTCTGATCTGCGTTGTAGAATTGCCATGGCTGGGCACGGGCAAAAAACTCCATTGGGCTTAAAGAAGCGTGGTAGAGTTGTCGATAGCCGGCTTGTAGCAGGGCTAGCCATGCTTCATGCTCTTGCAGTAGGTAGGCCATCAGCCAAAATAACAGCGATAGCCACATATACAGTGTAATAATTGGCGTTTCAACCAAGGAGGCCAGCAGGCCAATCCACTGAATTTGGCCAAAGTTGGCTATCAGAATGGGGGCGCTGCACAGTAAAACGGCAAGCGTTATGGCCATGCCTTGCAACATGAATTGCATAAATCTTGATAATAGGCCTGGGACTGCGGCTTGGGATAAGCAGCATTGCAGTTTGTGATTGAGTAATAGAGCACAGGTATTGCCCCGCCCGGCAAATAAAATTAAACCGAGCAACGCAGCATAAGAGAGCTGGAATGAAAGCGTCTGCGCTGCAGTGGGGAACACTTGGGTTTGCCATATAGCACTCAAGGCCCAAATACTAAAGCCATCGCCACGCCGTAAAAAGAATTTAGAACCACTAAGTAAAATAAACATAAATACTGCTCTAGTTAATGATGGCAGGGGCCCCACGAGCCAAAGGTAGCTTAACAGTATCAGTGAACTAGCTAATAGCGAGCGCCTTAATCCTAGCAATGGACGCAGCAAAAAACTGGCAATACCAGCTAAAATCCCCACATGAAAGCCCGAAAGGGCTAATATATGGGAAGCTCCTGAAAGGCGGAAGTTTTCTTTTACTTGTTCTGGCAAATCTTGCGATATTCCAAACAGCAATGCTAAGAATAAATCCCGCCCCGCTGCTGGGAATAGCTGGTTTAGGCTGGTAAAGAAATTACTGCGGATTGTGCTGCGCTTTTGCCATAGCTCTTGCCAAGTTGGCTCACCATCGCCCGCAAACCATTTTGCCGTAAGCTTGCCTAAAAATGTCTGCCTATGGGAATAGCTTGCTTGCTTTATACTATAAGCCATGGCCTTTGGTATTGTAAAATTCTGCTTTACTGGGGCTATATCTATTGCAGATGTTGAGAAATCTTTGCTTGTAAATAGCTGGATTGCATTCCGCCCCGCGCGACTGAATAAAATAGCAGGCTTACCTTCATTCTTTATTTCTACAATAGGGGCTTTTATGGCAACCATTTGCCCCAAAGCTGGCAAAGGGTTTGGAATAGAGGCTTGGACAAAAACCCGTCCGCGGGCTGAACTTAGTAGTTGCTTGCCATCGCTTGTGGCAAACAATTGGATTGCAAAGCGAAAATTCCCGTGCTGGTTTGGGACGGCATCACGCAATATTTGGCCAAAGTAAGTGTGGATTTGCTGTGCTTCCATGCCTAAGCTACTATGATTTTGCAATTGTTCGGCCCGCTGGCGCAGCCCTTGGCCCATAAGTAATCCCAGCAGTATGCAGATGCTATAGCCCATGTATTTGGATATAGGTACTATTTCTATCGCCTTGAGCCAATGGCTATTGCCGTTGGGCTTGCAGCAGCGATTCCAAAAGGTATGAAAAGAGCCTAGCCAATAAAATAGAAATAAGAATAAAAGCCCTAGTAATGAACAAGCGGCAATTACGGTAACGGGTTGCGGTATATAATAAGCAGCTAGATAAGCGCAAATAAAGCAGGCCAAAATTCCTTTTGGTTTTAACTTTAGTTTGGGTTTGAGTTTGGGCGTTGTGGAACAGAGTGTTTGCATACTTTAGAACAGGACTCAATCTTTAAAATAATTAAATAAAGCATAACAAAGGAGAATAAAAATTAGGCAGTTCCTTTGAGTTATATTCTCGGCACTTGTGAAAAAACAACATTTTACGTTCCACTATTCCAGTTATCTAAGTAAGCTGGTTGGGTTTTGCAACGAGGTTTATTATCTGGGTAAGGGCATCTAATTCATGGCAATAAAACAGGTCAAATTATGTTACAAATTAATAGTTATAGTCTAGGACAGAGAACAGGATTGGTGATGAGGCATACAAAAAGAGCCAGTCGCATCATAGGCTTGGCATTTTGTTTATCGGTTATTCTGTTCATAGCCGGTTTTGCTGCATACCGCTTCTCAACTGATAAAGAGAAACAGCTAGCAAACTACGGTTTAATTATCCCGGGTAATGATCGAACTTTTGCTGAAGGGATTGCCCGAGGTTACAAACTCTTAGTAGAAAGTTATGTTTCGTCTATTTCCCCAAAAATTTTGTACCAAGCTGCCAAAGAAACCATTGAACTGATTGAGCAGAATTGGCTTCCAGAAGAAAAAGCACTCAACAAAGAAGCTTTAGATACACTTATTCAGTGGCAACAAGAAGCTGAATCCAGTCCTAATTCTAGCCAAGATGGCAACGAAAATAATGGGGCTAATGCAAAGAGTGACGGTGTCCGTGCCCCTAAACGGGTGATATTGAGCGAAGAACAACAAATCAAACAAGAGCAGCTTTTTGCCGCAGAATATAAAAAATACAGTGCTAAAAGTTTAAAGCAGATTTACGAAGATGCATTGGCAAATAGTCGCTTGCAGGGGTTCTACAGCCAGGAATTTGCCAAGAAACTTTACACAGAAGCTCTTGCCGCCTTGTGCCGCCCACTCAATGACCCATTTAGTGGATTTTACCAAAAGAGTAGTTTTTATGAATTGAGCGATACTACCAATGGCAGTTTTGGTGGGGTGGGGATATATATTAGTAAACAACCTATTCGCCAAGTGTTTGGCCTCTCTGAAGAAAAGCCAAGTGATGGCCAAACAACAGAAGAGGCCAAACAAAACAGCGAGATAGAACAAGAGACAAAGCATAGCTACCAATATTTGCAAAAGCATTACATCAAAGTTTCTCGTCCTTTTCCGGGCGGGCCTTCATTTCGCGCAGGAATTATGGCAGATGATTTTATTTACGCTATTGATGGCGAACATGCCAAAGATTGGGAGGTAGAGCAAGTGCAAAATACCGTGCGCGGGGCTCCGGGCAGTAAAGTCAAAATTACCGTACTGCGTGCACGGCAGCATAAGATTGATTTTGAAGTGGTGCGCGAAAAAATAGAAATTGTGGCCATCAATTCAGCTACAATCCCTTTGCCTAAGAAAGTGGATAACACAGAAAAGAATGGAGCAAAAATTTTGTATGTTGAGCTATCTCAATTTAATGCCGTAGCGGGTATGCAATTTAAAGAGCAAATGAAACAATTCTTTCACAAGCAAATGAATGACAAAGATAAAGAGCCCATAGTTGCATTGCTCTTGGATATGCGCAATAACCCCGGAGGTTTGCTAAGTGTAGCTGTTGATGTTGCAGACCAATTTTTGTCTGGTGGTTTGTTGGTTACCACCGATGCCCGCACTTCGGAAAATATTTTAAAGTTTGAAGCCAAAGAAAGAATAACGATTCCCGAAGATATTCCCGTTTATGTAATGGTCAACAGTGGCTCGGCATCTGCTGCAGAGATTGTTGCAGGTGCTCTGCAAGATAATCATCGTGCTCAAGTTTTAGGAGAAAAAAGTTTTGGTAAAGGCTCGGTACAAATTCCGGTAACTCTGCCTGAAGGTATTTTAAAATTAACGATAGCCCATTTTTATACGCCTAAAGGAGTAAACTTGGCCAATAACGGTATTCAGCCAGATCATGAATTTCATGTAACAGCTTTAAGTGAACAAGAATTAGCAGAGCTTGGAAAACTATGGCAGGCATCTTTGATACCCAGTTTTGTTAGCCAAAATCGCAATTTTACCGATGAGGAATTTTTGGCATTTTTTGAAAAGGAAATCAAAGAACAATATAAGATTCAAGAAAAAACGGCTAAGCGGTTGGCTTATAGTGAAAAGATGCGCTATATGGAAAAACTTCCTGTATACAACTTAGAATATGACAGTATTTTGCGTGATGCAGTAGATTATATTTCTGCAAGTGTTGCAGTTAGCGCAGAATAGCATATCTTTAGCAGAATAGGTATTGCCGAAGAGCTACTGCCCTATTACAATAGCAAGGCTATTATGATTTCTTTAAATAATATCAGCCTCAGCTTTGGTCAAACAGTAATATTTAATGGGGCTTCACTCAAAATTAACCCTGGCCAGCGCCTAGGGATTTGTGCTGCCAATGGCATGGGCAAAACCACATTACTAGGCTGTATTGCTGGAGAAATAGAAGTACATAGCGGGACGGTTGTTCGGCCCGAAAAAATGCGTTTAGTATATTTTCACCAGCAAGGTGTGGAATTAGGACAGAAGCGAATCCGTGATGAATTAGAGGAAGCCTTTGCTGCATATTTTGAATTAGAGCAAGCGATCAAACGACTAGAACAAAAAATAAGCCATCTATTCGAACAAGCTAAAAATAACAGCAACCAGCATAAGGAAATGAATCAGCTAGGCCGGGCGATTGATGAATTGGAACATCTGCACCAGTTGCAAAGTGAAATGGGTTACGGTCAGTGTGAATCACAAATGATCTATATGCTCAAAGGTTTAGGTTTTCAGCCAGATGATTTGGAACGGCCGGGCGGTGAATTTTCCGGCGGTTGGCAGATGAAAATAGGGTTAGCAAAGGCCTTATTATCCCGCCCAGATATACTTATGTTGGACGAGCCTACCAACCATTTGGATTTAGATGCGCTCATGTGGTTGATAGAAGTACTCAAAAAGCTAAACTGTACCCAAGTTATTATTAGCCATGACCGCTACTTTCTTGACCATACCGTTAGCAGTATTGCAGAACTTTGGGACGGTAAGCTTACTTTGTACGCAGGCAATTACAGTACATATAAGCTGGAAAGGAAGAAACAAAATCAAGCTCAAGAGAAACAATACCTAGCCCAGCAAAGCTTTTTTAAAAAAGAACAAGCCTTGATAGAACGCTTCCGCTACAAAGCTTCCAAGGCCCGCCAAATGCAAAGCCGCATCAAGCTGTTGGGAAAAATGAAAGGCTCACAAGACACCCAAGGTTTCCCAGAGTTTGCAGTTGGTAGCAGCAAGCAGAGCCAAGTGCGTTTAAGTTTTACGCAAAACCGCCTCAGTGGTGAACAGGTGCTAGAAATAGAAAATATCTCGAAACGCTATCAAGGGCTATTAGCTTTAGAAAATATCTCCTTTACTATTGGAAGAGGGGAGCGGGTAGCCTTATTAGGGCCCAATGGCGCAGGTAAATCAACCTTAATGCGCATTATTGCTGGCCAAGACCAAAGCTATACCGGCAAGCTACGTTGGGGCGCACATGTTCAATTGGCTTATTTCTCCCAGCGCGCTGCCGATTTGTTGGACGAACGTCAAAGTATTTGGGATTATATCAATTCTTTGCCATCGGGTGCTGATGAACTAATGAGGCGTAAGACCTTGGGCATGTTCTTGTTTAGTGGCGATGATATATTCCAACTGATAGCTAGCCTTAGTGGTGGCCAGAAGGCTCGGGTTTTGCTGTGCTCGTTGGTATTGCAGCCTTGCAACTTTCTGGTTCTTGATGAACCCAATAACCATCTGGATTTAGAGACCCAACAAATAATGCTTTCAGCCTTGCAAGATTTTCCCGGTACGGTGCTATTTACCACCCATGACCGCTATTTACTAGAGCAGCTAGCAAGTAAAATTGTATTGTTAGAAAAGCCTGATGATAAACCTAGCCATAAGGCAAAAGCTGGCAGCAACCCAAGCAACTCAAGCAGTAAGTTGCAAGCTGCGCATGCTCATATTTATTATGGCAATTATCAATACTTCCTTTGGAAGCGCAGAGCAGAGGAACTAGGGGCTAAAGAGTTGCAGGATACTTCCCTAATAAAAGAGCAAGAAGGGAATAACGAGCCTATAACAAGTAATAATCCAAATACCGGAAAGCCCAACAACAATAAGTCAGTATACCAAAATAGCAAAGAAGAAAGGGCCCAACGGCGCAAGCTCGAACGTGAAGAACAAAAAATAATAGAGCTGATAGAACTCATTGAAAGTGATATTGATACGATTCAATGTAGTTTTGTATTGGAAGAGATTTATTCCAAACCAGATAAATTGTTAAAACAGCAGCAGACATTAAAAGCCAAAGAGGCAGAATTAGAAGCTTGCCATAGCCGTTGGCAAGAAATTATGCGAAAGCTAGCGTAATTTTTTTGAGGGAATCATAAATACTTTTCTGAAAACGATCAGTTTTTTATTGTAGCAGTTTTACTGCTCGTTATAATAGAGCGGCATTCAGCATACTTTGGCTGAAAAGGAGGGGGATAGGAGCTATCGCGTGAACGAATCTACCCCACATTTTTTGCGTTGTTCTTGGTGTGCCAATTATTTTGATGCTGGTGCGGAAGCGGCTGCAATCGATAATAACTGTTGTGCATATTGTGCTGCTGGACTGCCTTCGCAGATGGCATTGTCTGGTAAGTTGCCGCCAGCCAATAATGATATAGCGGAAAATATTCGGTGGATTCGTTGTTATATTTGCCGTAAGGCGGTTCAATTGCAGGTACTCGCCGATAGGAACAATTCTTTGGAAACCCACTTGCAACACACTCGTGAAGAACAAAAGGAAAAGTTGCGTAGGAAGTTAGAAATACTTGCGGATAGCCAAAGTATTAACGAAGTGCCTTCCAAGATGGATAAACAAATCCCAAAGTATTTTTATGAAAAGTTTTCTTTGAGAACATGGTATCCAGATAGTGCTGATTGTAATAGCTTATTCTGGTATCACTATGTAATCAATATTTAGCTACCAGTCTGGAAGTTATTACAAACAAGGTTGGTAGAATAGCTTTACCAACCTTGCTCTATAGATTTTCTTGAATTTTAAATTAAATTATTATTAGAGTAAATATTAAAATAAATATAGCTTGCCCTGTATAGTGCCTAGTTACTGGAAACGAGGCTTATATTCCTCTTGCCATTTATCTACCCCATGATCAAAATGCTTACGCTTTATGACTCGGTTTACTTCCCAGCTGCTTAGGTCTTGATTAAAGGCTCGGGCAAAATAAAACATATCCTCCATATTGGTAACTTTAGAAACATTCCATTCGTTAATTGGTTGGTTAAAAGCGGTTGCCCCATGAAACATGAATCCCATATCGGTAACTTTGGTCGTATTCCAATTACCAATTGGCTGGTTAAAGGCGTATGCCTTAAAAAACATGAATCCCATATCGGTAACTTTGGCTGTATTCCACTTGTCGCCATTGGTGTTGATGGGCTGGTTAAAGGCTTCTGCCTCACCAAACATCAAGCGCATATCGGTAACTTTAGCGGTATTCCAATTGCCAATTGGCTGGTTAAAGGCTTGTGCCTCATAAAACATGGCTTTCATATTTGTAACTTGGGCGGTATTCCAATTGCCAATTGGTTGGTTAAAGGTTTGTGCCTTACGAAACATGTATTTCATATCGGTAACATTGGCCGTGTTCCAATTGCCAATTGGTTGGTTAAAAGCTTCTGCCCCATCAAACATGTGTTCCATATTGGTAACTTTGGCCGTGTTCCAATTGCCAATTGGTTGGTTAAAAGCCTTTGTCCTTCCGAATAAACCCGACATATTGATAACATTGGAAGTATCCCAGTTGCCAATTGGCTGGTTAAAGGCTTCTGTCATACCAAACATAACGTACATATTGGCAACATTGGCGGTATCCCAATCGCCAATCGGTTGGTTAAACGCTTGTGTTCGAACGAATAAACCGCTCATATCGGTAACGTTGGCGGTATCCCAATCGCCAATCGGTTGGTTAAAAACTTTTGCTTCCGCAAACATAAATCGCATGTTGGCAACGTTGGAAACATCCCAACAGTTTATTGCACCATTAAAGTCAGTCTTACTAAAAACCTTGCTTAAGTCGGTTATCTGGGAAGTATCTATAGCTTGTAAATCATCACCAGTTAATTTACTGTCGCCCGTTACCAGTGCTTTAAGCTGTTCGGTGGTGGCGGGCTTGTGTTCTGTACTTGGTGGCGGGCAGCCACTTTTTCGTACGGTGAATTTATAGAGTTTTGTGTGGCCGCCTCCATCAACCTTTACCTCATACGCTCCGACTCGTTCGTCTGCGGGTATGGTGAGTTTTGCTGTTTGGCTTGTGGAGCTTAGCTTTGTCCAAGTGCGGCCCAACGAGCTATCGTCTTTTTTGCCACGCTTGCGCCATTGCCAGCTCAACTCCCCGCTACCTTCGGTTACAACGCTAAAGGTAATCGCTTTGCTTTGGAATACCCAGGCCGTTGTGCTCGCATCTATGCCTCCATGGTCGGTATCGGTTTGGCTGAGAATCCCCCCCAAAGAGATAATCCCCTTGCCGTTATTATTATTGCTAAGGTCTCCTTTGTCTTCATCTAAGTCACCACACGAAAACATTAGAAAAAGGCCAAGCAAAGCGAAAAAGTCAACAAGGCGATGATTACTATTCAGATGATTACTATTCATATAAACACTCCTTATGAATAAAGAATTTTTACGATACATTACTCAATCGCTTTTTAAATGCATAATATTTTTTGCGCAGCATCAAGAGTTAAAGGGAGGTTTGGCTTGTTGCCATTTTCTGGCATCCCGACTAAAACCATCACTTTTAACATTTTTATTTACCTTCCATCTACTTAAATCTTGATTAAAAGAATGTGCACCCCAAAACATAAATCTCATATCGGTAACTTGAGCAACGTCCCAATCGCCAATATCTTGGTCAAAAGTGTTTGCACCCGCAAACATATGGTACATGTTGGTAACTTTGGCGGTGTTCCACTGGCCAATCGGCTGGTTGAAAGCGTCTGCTTCATAAAACATATGGTACATGTTGGTAACTTTGGCGGTGTTCCACTTGTCGCCATTGGTGTTGATGGGCTGGTTAAACGCCCTTGCGTCAAGAAACATCTTTTTCATACTGGTCACGTTGGCGGTGTTCCACTCGCCAATGGGCTGGTTAAAAGCTCTTGCGCCAAGAAACATAGCGGCCATATTGGTAACTTTGGCGGTATTCCACTTGTCGCCATTGGTGTTGATGGGCTGGTTAAAAGCTATTGCGTTCGTAAACATATTTACCATGTTGGTCACGTTGGCGGTATTCCAGTTGCCAATGGCTTGGTTAAACGCGGTTGCATAGTAGAACATAGCGGCCATGTTGGTCACGTTGGCGGTATCCCAATTGCCAATCGGTTGGTCAAATACTTTTGCACTATCAAACATAAATCGCATGTCCTGAACGTTGGCGGTATTCCAGTTGCCAATGGCTTGATTAAAAGCGGTTGCTTCACTAAACATAGCGTACATATTGGTCACTTTGGCGGTATTCCAGTGGCCAATCGGTTGGTTAAATACTTTTGCTTCATTAAACATAGCGTACATATTGGTCACGTTGGCGGTATTCCAATTGCCAATTGGTTGGTTAAAGGCTTCTGCCCCATCAAACATGTGTTCCATATTGGTCACGTTGGCGGTATTCCAATTGCCAATGGGCTGGTTAAAAGCCTTTGTCCTTCCGAATAAACCTGACATATTGATAACATTGGAAGTATCCCAGTTACCAATTGGCTGGTTAAAGGCTTCTGTCATACCAAACATTAACTTCATATTGGCAACGTTGGAAACATCCCAGCAGTTTATTGCACCATTAAAGTCAGTCCTAATAAAAACCTTGCTTAAGTCGGTTATCTGGGAAGTATCTATAGCTTGTAAATCATCGCCAGTTAATTTACTGTCGCCTGTTACCAGTGCTTTAAGCTGTTCGGTGGTGGCGGGCTTGTGTTCTGTACTTGGTGGCGGGCAGCCACTTTTTCGTACGGTGAATTTATAGAGTTTTGTATGGCCGCCTCCATCAACCTTTATTTCATAGGCGCCGACTCTTTCGTCTTCGGGTATGGTGAGTTTTGCTGTTTGGCTTGTGGAGCTTAGCTTTGTCCAAGTGCGGCCCAACGAGCTATCGTCTTTTTTGCCACGCTTGCGCCATTGCCAGCTCAACTCCCCGCTACCTTCGGTTACAACGCTAAAGGTAATCGCTTTGCTTTGGAATACCCAGGCCGTTGTGCTCGCATCTATGCCTCCATGGTCGGTATCGGTTTGGCTGAGAATCCCCCCCAAAGAGATAATCCCCTTGCCGTTGTCTTCATCTAAGTCACCACACGAAAACATTAGAAAAAGGCCAAACAAGGCGAGAGTTACTCTTTTAAATCTTGTCGATGCTGTGTGAGAGCCGCAAAAATAGTGGGCTAAATAATGGATTTGGTAGAACCGATTGGTTGGGCGGTTATTCATAAAAAGACTTCTCCTTATACAAAATGTAATACACTTAGTATAAAAAATAATGTATCTTTTGTCAAATTTTTCTAAGTTATACTCTATTTAACGAAATAGTTTAAGGAAGAATGTTTTATTAGCTGGGGCTATAGTAAAACCTACGCTTAAATCAATTGTTAGGCATTAAGAAATTCTGTTGTTGGGCATTAAGAGACTCTCTTAATGCTTATGCCAACGTTCTGGTAATAATTATTGTAAGGGGTTTGTTCAAAGCTATTACTAAAAAAAGTTTGTAGCCTTAATAAATTTACAGCCTTGCTATTTTGTCCATACCCAGGCTATAATTGGCAAAACCAACCACGATAAAAAAATTTACCAAGGCTGCAATTGATAAAAGCAGCCTTGATAAAAAAATTTACAGCCTTGACAAAAAAATTTGTAGCCTTAATAAAAAAATTTACAGCCTTGGTATTTTCTCCATACCAAGGCTATAATTGGCCAATGCAAGCGTTGCAACAACCAAACCCTACCTTACAACACTAATACTAGTGCTTAGGTTTTCTGGACTACCAGGTACAAATTCTGCTGCTGTTTCCAGGTTGTATGCACCATTATTATCACTTTTACCCCCCTTAACCAGTATCTTATCGACTTCCGCTTTTACACTACCCCTTAAAGTAATATTTAATCTTGTTGTACTTGCACTAGAACCTGTGGCTCTGTTTACACCTTCATTTGCGTGCCGGGGTAATGGGTATCTCTTCTTACCATCACCGGATACAATCGTCAATTTGCTAAAGTCCCAGTCTGTAACTGCTCTCGGTAACCTGACACCTCTAATAGTTAACTCGCCTCCATAATAATCGTAGACTGCACTGGTGATGCTGGCTACATACCCACTAACGGTAATCGGGTTGCTTGGGTCTTCTGCGCTACCACCTGCAAAGCCTGCTGCTGCTTCCAGGTTGTATGCACCATTAGCATCACGAACACCTTCCTTAACCAGTATCTTCTCGGCTTCCGCTTTTACACTACCGCTTAAAGTAATACTTAAGTAGGTTGTACCTGCACGAGAACCTGTGGCTGTGTTTTCACCTGCAGTTTCGTGCCGGGGTAATGGGTATCTCTTACTACCATCACCGGATACAATCGTCAATTTGCTAAAGTCCCAGTCTGCAACTGCTCTCGGTAACTTGATACCTCTAATATATAACTCGCCTGTATTAGCATTGTAGGTTGCACTGGTGATGCTGGCTGTATACCCGCTAACGGTAATAGGATTGGTTGTGTCTTCTGCGCTACCACCTGCAAAGCCTGCTGCTGCTTCCAGGTTGTATGCACCATTAGCATCACTATCACCATCGTTAACCAGTATCTTCTCGGCTTTGGCTTTTACACTACCTCTTAAAAAAATAAATAATTTTGTTGCACTTGCTCGAGAACCTGTGGCTGTGTTTCTACCTAAAGTTGAGTGCTTAGGTAATTTGAATCTATTACTACCATCACCGGATACAAGCGTCAATTTGCTAAAGTCCCAGCCTGTAACTGTTTTTGGCAAATTAGTACCTGTAATCTCTAACTCGCTTATACTAACATTGTAGGTTGCACTGGTAATTGCGGCTTCGGGTAGTTCAGGCGACTGATCTCCAGCTTGTTCGACTTCTTCAGCTTGTTCGTCTTGTTCGGCTTTAGGTTGCTTAGGCGACTCCTCTTCGGTTTCTTCGGCTTCGGGTAGTTTACGCGACTCCTCTTCGGTTTCTTCGGCTTCGGGTAGTTTACGCGACTCCTCTTCAGCTTGTTCAGACTGTTCGACTTGTTCGTCTTCTTCAGCTTGTTCAGCTTCTTCAGTTTGCTTAGATGGCTGATTGTCATCGGATACTTTAGACTGCTTATTTTCGGGTACATTACTAACGTCCAAGTCTTTAGGTGTATTTAAACCCGCCCAAGCACCAGAGCTAGTAAGCAACCCTTTTTTTAGACCATTGCTATCCATACCGGGCTTGGCCTCAAGAACAGCTTTATCGTCATCGGTAAGTCTAAGCCAAAGCTCTGTGCCATCGCTTTTAATACGGTACTTACCTTGTTCAAGACCGTTACTATTTACCCCAGTGGCTGGGTCATCTGCAGTATAGGAACTTAAGGCTACACCATTTGTTGGGCTTCCTACCGTGATAGTTTGGATTTGCGCTTGTTGCGCACTACCTAAGTGAGTACCTTGTACGGTTAACAGCGCCGTAGCAAAGTCGTAGATGGCGTTATTGATAGTCGGCCCATAAGACGGCGCATCATCGTCATCGGGTGGGGCGCAGGCAAAGGCCATAAAGGCCAGTAGCAATGCTACAGGCAATAAAAGTAGTTTGAGCTTATACATAAGCAATACCTCCAACAATGGATAAAGATTCGCTAACCCATACGGGCTAGTATATAGCACCCTATTGTGTTAGGGGGGGAATTGAGTCAAGGCCTATATAAGGCTTTTTACAAGTTTTTTTGTGTTTTTTTATGTTTGGGCACTTTTTTTGTGTTAGTGTTGTTTTTTAGTGTTGGTTGGGGGTTAAAAATCCATGCCAATCCATTTGCATTGAATATTATTGTAATCTATAAACCATCAAAGCAACCAATCCATAGTTATAGACGCAACAAGTCGATAACTATGGACCGACCTAGTCCATAATTGTTACTTTTCAAAAGTACATAATTAGGGCATGGTTTGGTTTTTGTTGTGAAGGCTTGGGGGTGGGTTGTTGGTTGGGTGTTGGGGTGTTGGTTGGGGGCTTGGATTATAAAGCCCCGCCCCCTTTGCTTGCCTTTTTTGCTTACCTTTTTGTCGGGTAATTAATTATTGGAGGCTTGCGGCAACAGCAAGACCGTATTATAATGATTCTTGATTTTGAGGAGGTCGCTAATGGCTGATAATCATCAAGTTACCTTTGCTGAAATAAAGGAAATCTTAAATAGAAGCGCTATTAGGCAAGAAGAGCTACAAAAAGCCCAAGCAATTGCACAAGAACAATCCGAGAGAGAAATCAAACAGCTAAGAGCTTCGCAAGCCCAATCCCAAGCAGAGTGGCAGCAACGCCAACAAGAGTGGCAGCAACGGCACGAAAAGTGGAAAGCTGAATGGGAGCAAGAGCGCAAAGCTTCGCACCAAGAGTGGCAGCAACGGCACGAAAAGTGGAAAGCCGAATGGGAGCAAGAGCGCAAAGCTTCGCACCAAGAGTGGGAACAACGACTGAAGAAGATTGGCAAGATGGTTGGCAGCATAGGCGACAATATTGGCGATTGTACTGAAGAATGGTTTTACCGCAGCTTCGAGATCAAGCCCGTTCTGGGCAGTATAAATTATGATGTAGTGCACCGCAAGATTGAAGACGATAGCCAGAAGACAGAATATGATATAATGCTGCATAATGGCTATGCTTCGGCCATTATTGAAGTTAAGTATAAGGCACACCATAAAGATGTCCAGCGGATTGTAGAAACTAAGACGAGGGCCTTCCGTAACAGCTACCCGCAGTATGCTGGGAACAGATTATACTTGGGTTTGGCTACTTTTGCTACCTATCCAGCACTAATAGAAACAGCAAAAGAACATGGCATTTACTTGCTCACACAACAAGGCTCGCACATAGAGGTAGTCAACAACGCTGTAGAGAGTTTCTAGTAAATACCGTTGTAGATTTTAATTATCTGGCGTGTTGTTTGGGTGTAGTTGGTTAAAGTGTTGGTTGTTAGCTAGTGAATAGACTACTGGTAAATTTTTTTGGCAGTGCTACAAAAAATCATTTGCTCACTTGTAATTCCCAACACAAAGTAAGCTTTTTATTAAGAAAAAGCAAAAATGCGAGAATGGCCCTGCTTTTCATTCAAGGCCCTTTGCCATAGTATGGCTAGCTGATAAGGATACACTATGACAAATTCTAAAAAGACAGCATGGCTGATTCCGGTTTTAACCAACTTTGCAATGCTGGTTGCTTTTTTCTTAGCTCCACAGTTCCCTAATTTGGAACCATTGCTAAAGCCCTATGCAAAGTATAGTTTAAGCATTTTACTCCTAATCAATGCATTGCATATCAACTACCGTTCTTTAAGCAATGTATTACTGCGCAAACCACTTTTATTGGGCTATGGCATTTTGGTAAAAAATATACTGTTACCCCTTAGTGCATTTGGGGTTTGTTATCTTTTATGGCCAACAGCCTTAACTGCAGCCGTACTTCTTACTGGTATGAGCTCTGGTTTTTCAGCAGTATCTTTTGCCATTTTATTGGGGCTCAAGCCAGAAACCAATCTATTACTTACTCTAGGGACTTCCTTTGTAGTACCTTTCACATTGCCCCTTTTATTATACATTTTAGCTAATGCTAATGTTGAAGTAGAAGTTATAGCTATGATGTTGCAAACCGCTTTCATGATATTTGCCCCATTGTTGTTAGAGCGTATTTTATTTTGGAGTTTACCTAAGTTCCATGCTTGGCTTACAAAATATTCCCATAAAGTATTGGCCATAAACCTATCTATGGCTGCATTCATTATAATGCTTTCGGGGCAAGAAGTACTTCGCCGGCAGGCATTTGAATTTTATTATATTTTGGCTTTTACTATTTTTAGTGCTTTAATCATCTATATCATATCATTACTCTTTTCTTATAAGGCCAGTTTAGAAACGCAGCTTGTTATTTTAACCGGAAATTTAGTATCAAATTCAGGCATGGCCTCCGTGCTAGCTTTGGACTATCTCGACAACCGCACCCTCGCTATTACCATTATTTATGGGGTAATTTGGAATTTTAATATTCCTATTTTGCGCACTTGGCCTCCATTGCGCAAATTGATAACCAAACAATAGTGGCACACAGCCCGCCTTGCCCCCATGAGAAGAGAAGGCAAGGCAAAAAACAAATAGAAAAACTAGTTCACTGGAATCAAACTACTTTCACTGAATTGTTCCAAACTATCCATAAAATATTCTTTGTAAGCACCCACATGGTTTGCACGCTCAAAAGTTTTGAGTGAGACTTGCGCCCCAGCAGCATTCAAATTTGCTTGAGCATCTTGGCTATTGCTTACAGGTATTAAAGGGTCTTCTGTGTTGTGATACAAATAAATAGGCCCTTTAGGTTGCCAGCCTTCATAGATATTTAACAACCGAGCCAATACCCAAAATTCTGAATTGGTGTCATTCAATTGTTGTAAGAAATCCGGCTGAAAAAGCTTTTCCCGCGGTGTAGGTTTCTGTAACAAAATACTTAGAATATTGGGAACTCTATGCAACCAAATCTCAGTTTTTTTCCATGAACGAGGGTTATCAATAAGTTGTTGCAAATTAGGGTTGGATTCAAAATACCGCTTTAAGTTTTTGTTTGCTGTATTGCTATCCCGCAGAAAGTAATCCCAAATAGCGTAAAGAGCCCAGTTGAATAATTTATCCACAGTGGGGTTGCCAAAAGCGGTTTTCTCTAATAGAGAACTTATATTGTATGGCCCCGCATAATAGGCCCCTTGTAGTTGAATATCTACAAAATCAGGAGCTTGTTCAATAAGCCTCTGCGCCCATATTCCAGCATAGGCACCTTCAGAAAGCCCCATAAGGTAAAGCTCTTTGCGCAGTTGTAACCCCTTTATTTTGGCCCATTGGTAAACAGCACGCAAAGCATCCATACTTTCTTGCCCTAGCTCTGGACCAATCATAAAAGGGTGCTCTGCACCAGCTTGCACACCATAGCCCATATAGTCTGGCATTACCGTAAGGTAGCCACTGCTTGCTGTAGGTAAACCGTAGTTTGTTACCGCAAAAAACTTCTTTTCATTGCGATAACGGCTACCAAAAAAACTAGGTGCTTCGTAGGCCCCGCCATTTTTGCGAGGGAAAGGAAGCAAAGCACCATGATGATATGATAATACAGGATAATCGGTTATATCCGTACCTACCGGCAACAAAACCAATGCGGATAGTGGTGTAAAATTGCTACTGTGGTAGGTAATCCGATACACTTGTACTGGATAGCGGCGCAAGTTTATATAGGAATCCTCTTCATCTAAAACAGCTAATTGAGGGTGGGAAAGCTCCATGACAAATTGGGCATCAATAAAAGTATTTTCTCGATCATAGGCGATCGATTCCTCTTTAATGGCTTCTTGAACCTTCAGTATTTCTTTTAGCTTTTCTGTCTCTGGCCCATAATTGACGCGTGCTGGGTAGTTTAAGCAGCTTTGCAGAGCTTGCAGTAGAAGAAATATGCTGGAAACAAATAAAACTTTCGGAGAACCCAAAAAGGTTTCCAGTTGAAGTGGTAGGATAGTTCCCCAGAATTTATGGGAGTTGCCCTTGTTATTTGGGCTTTTTTGGCCTTCTTGCCCTACCTTATTGTCATTTGGCGATTGTATATTCATGATAACCTCTCAAATATAGTTGATTAAAAGTACAGATGATAAATAGCAGCACTATAGCAATTCTTTAGATCTTTTTCTAGCCCAAAGATGGGCTTTGCTGTATTTATATGCCTATGTAATCTATTACATAGAATTTTAGGTAGGTAGATAGCCTGCTCTGTGGCGGTTCCAGTGTCGCTAAGATGTGTATTTATACGAGTAAAATAAATATCAAGTAAAAGGTTTTGTTTCAAAGCTTGGGCAAATAAGCTTGCTCCCCCAATTAGAAATATTGTTGGTGGCAGAGGTTGCAGTAGAGCGAATTGCTGCCAGCTTTGCAATAGTAAGTGGCCCGTTTTAGGTAGAACATGCATAGGAGGCTGCAGGGTATGCTTGCCAAGCAATAATGCACTTTGTTGGCTTAGTACCAGATTAAGCCTTTCTGGTAATAAGTTACCTGTACTTTGGTATATGCTTTCTGCTGTTTTACGGCCCATCAATATACAGGCCTTTTGGGTTGTTTTGCGGAAAAAGTCCAAGTCCTCTGGCATATCTTGGCCCCAAGGCAGACGACCACCCTGCGCTGTATTAAAGCCGATCAGAAAATCTTGGTCAGCAGCAACTATCCCCGTAAGTCTCTTTACCATGGTTTGCATCGATCGCTTGTATAAAGTCCAGTTATTTGGTTGAATCGTTTGGAGGCTATTAATAGGCTATAACATTCCGAACTAATAATTATCTATTAAATCCGATAGAAAGTATTTAATCGGCTACTTAGAAAGTATCTTGTTTAGTAGTATCAATTCAAATGCCTATTTTAAGAATTAGGAAAACCAGAGTATATTCTAAAGACTAGCAAAAGCCTAGTCTAGGTTGCCTTTTGTGAAGCACTTAAATTTAGCTACACAAAACAAGCCACCTCTAAAGGAATCCACTGCCTTATTTGCTTTTTTTGTGGCTATAGGGTGTAATATAGCACCGGCCGCTAGGTTAGTAGTGGCTCTTTAATGAAAGAGGACATGATAACTGAACGGGATAAGACTTGATAACTCGGGATTTTTTGGCACAAATGGGAAGGTAAAATTGGCTTACTTCCCAAAATAAAAAGGTAAAAAGATTTTTCATTGCACTAGAAAAAGCCAGAATCCATTTTTAACACCAAAGCCCCCTCTAACCATAGAATAACCTCCCACCTATGTAATAGAATCGACCCAAATCTATCTATAGAATTACCTCCCACCTATTGATAGAATCGACCCAAATCTATTGATACCCTAGTCTTTAATGAAATTTTCTACATCGGCACATAATCCAGGACCTATACAACAATCATCGGCAATCGTTGGCCAAATTCTGAACGCCCCTGAAAGAATAATATCCCGTTTTCATTTTCATTAAATGTTTCACCTTTTGGAGATTGCCCCATAGTGTAATTAAGGTGTAATCAAGTATTTTATTCAATTCTACACTTTCCCACCCCCTCAAGCCTTCACAATAAAGACCAAACCATGCCATAACTATGTACTTTTGAAAAGTAACAATTATGGACTAGGTCGGTCCATAGTTATCGACTTGTTGCGTCTATAACTATGGATTGGTTGCTTTGATGGTTCATAGATTACAATAATATGGAATGCAAATGGATTGGCATGGATTTTTAACCACCTTACAACACTAAAAAACAACACTAACACACAAAAAAAGTGCCCAAAACATAAAAAAAGCACAAAAAAAGTTTGCAAAAATCTTATATAGGCCTTGACGCAACACCCCCCCTAGCAAAATGGGGCACTGTACACTAGCCCGTATGGGTTGGCGAATCTTTATCCATTTTTGGAGGTATTGCTTATGTATAAGCTCAAACTACTTTTATTGCCTGTAGCATTGCTACTGGCCTTTATGGCCTTGGCCTGCGCCCCACCCGATGACGATGATCGATCTTCTGGGCCGACTAAGCCGACTATCAATAACGCCATCTACGATTTTACTACGGCTCTGTTAACCGTACAAGGTACTGACTTAAGTCCTACAGAAGCCCAAATCCAAACTATCAGGGTAGCTGGCCTAGCCTTAAATTCTTATACTGCCACAGCCACTGGGGTAAATAGTAACGGTCTTAAACAAGGTCAGTACCGTATTGCAAACGATGGCACTGCGATTTGGCTTAGACTTACCGATCGACATAAAGCTGCTCTGAATGGCAAGACAGGTATGGATAGCAATGGTCTAAAAAAAGGGTTGCTTACTAGCTCTGGTGCTTGGGCGGGTTTAAATACAGCCAAAGACTTGGAAGTTAGGAATATACCCGAAAATAAGCAGTCTAAAGTATCCGATGACAATCAGCCATCTAAGCAAACTGAAGACGAACAAGCTGAAGAAGACGAACAAGCCGAACAAACCGAAGAAGTCGAAGATAAGCAGTCTAAGACCGAAGCCGAAGATCAGTCGCCTAAGCAACCTAAAGACGAACAAGCTGAACAAGTCGAAGAGGAGTCGCCTAAAGCCGCAATTACCGGTGCAACCTACAATGTTGGCACGGCTCTGCTAAATTTACAAGGTTCTAACTTAAGTGCTACAACTGCGACCCAAGCGCAAATCCAAACTATCACGGTAGATGGCGTAGCCTTAAGTTCCTATATTGCAGATGCCACAGCCACTGGGCCAGATAGTCGCAGTCTTGCAAAAGGTAAGTACCGTATTAAAAGCGATGGCACAGCACTTTGGCTGAAACTTACCGATGCCGATAAAGCTACTCTGAATGGCAAGACAGGTATGGATAGCAATGGTCTAAAAAAAGGATTGCTTAGCGTTGGCACTGGTACTTGGGCGGGTTTAGATACAGCCAAAGACTTGGACGTTAGTGGAAACCCCGCACCCACAATTACCAGTGCAACCTACAATGCTATTACAGGCGTGTTAGTGATTACAGGTGTCAATTTACCGTCAACAGTGGATCGCTGGGACTTTAGGAAATTGAGGTTTGTCGCAGGTAATGGTCGTAATAAATACACATTACCCGGTCACTACCCAACCGGTAATAACATAGCCACAGGTTCTGCAGCAAGTGCAACAAGCTTAACGATTACTTTAGGCCGTTATCAACGCAATAGAGCCAATAGGATATTGGTTAAGAATGGTGATAGTGATGTTGATGGTGCATACAACCTGGAAGCAGCAGCAGGATTTGCAGGTGGTAGGGCTGAAGACACAAGCAATAACCCGATTACCGTTAGTGGGTATGTAATTTCTATCACTGGAGCATACTACAATCCTAATAATGGCAATTTATTGATTCAGGGTACTAATTTACTGACAACAATTGCAGAGTGGGACTTTAGCAAATTGACGCTTGTATCCGGTGATGGTAGTAAGAGATACAAATTACCCCGGCACGCAACCACAGGTGAAAACAGAGCCGAAGGTTCTAATGCAAGTGCAGTAAGCGTATTGATTACTTTAAGCGGTAGTGTAAAAGCCAAAGTCGATGCTATACTGGTTAAGAATGGCAACCTGGAAGCAGCAGCAGGATTTGTACCTGGTAGCGCAGAAGACCTAACCAATAATAAGATTATAGTTTTTAATTGATGTTGGTAAGTAAGGTTTGGTTGTTGCAACGCTTGCATTGGCCAATTGCAGCCTTGGTAAGTTTTTTTATCAAGGCTGCTTTTGCCAAGTTATAGCCATTCTGGAAAGTAGAAGAGTCGAGTTATCACGTCCTGCATCACTTTAAGGTAATTGTCCAAACAGTAGAATAAACCTCATTATTAGGCCTTACTCGGGTCGGTCCTGCGTAATGTTTGGCTTAATAGTACCTCCGCTTGTTGTGCTTAAGCATGTGTAGGGCTATTGGTAACATCAAAGTGCAAAGTAGCCGCTTTTGTACTTTCAGTACCTTCTACTTTACCCTTTAACTTATTATCTAATCGACAGTTGTTCATAGTTACTGCTTGATCAAAGACCAACATAAGTTTGCTAGCATTGCTATAGTTACTGGGCACTACAGTAAAGCCATTTGTAATATAATTGTTTGTGAACTTCTTGGGGGACTTGGTATCCTTTTCTTTATTTTCTTCAGGTGGGACACAAGCCAAAATAGAGAGGCCCAGAAAAGCAAAAGCATCAAGCCTAAGGGGCTGGCCCCTAAATAGAATTTCTTCATAATCAACCTCCATAAGTCTATAAAATTTAGCTACCAAATTGATGGGCAAGCAGCATTCTATCTTGCTAGGGGGTATCGTCAACTATTTAGGGGTTGCTAATCGCACAAACTTTATAAAGGTTGAGTTTTAATCACCAAATATTTACAATTCTACATTCTAATACCTTGGCTCTGCAGCTAGCCATAAAGCAAATTTTTTGCTATAGTGCGTTCCCATGGTAAAGGATCATGGTAAAGGATAATGGCTAAAGACACTCAGCGATTGAGAATCGCCTTACAAAAGTCAGGGCGGTTGCACCAAGAAAGCATGGCAATGCTAAAGCTCTGTGGCATTCAACTGTTGCCTAGCTCGCAGCAATTGCTATGCCGTTCCACCGAGATGCCACTCGATTTATTGTTTATCCGCGATGACGATATACCCAGCTTTGTCGCTGAAGGGGTTTGCGATTTAGGCATAGTCGGCCAAAATATTTATTGGGAAGAACAATGCTTGTGGCAAGAGCAACACCCAAGCCAATTCACAGCGCAGGTACATACCAAGCTAGGCTTTTCGCATTGCCGCTTATCGCTGGCAGCCCCCAAGGGATTTGCCCAGCTCTACCAGCAGCAGGGAAGTGCAGCCTTAAAAGGCCGAACTATCGCATCGTCTTATCCCGCAAGCTTACAGCACTTTTTACGTGCAAAGGGGGTGCAGGCAGAGATTGTCAAGATGAATGGCTCTGTAGAGCTGGCCCCCAAACTACAAATAGCAGACTTAATATGCGACCTCATCTCTACCGGTTCTACTTTAATTGCCAACAATCTAGTAGAGTGCGATAGCTTGTTGGAAAGTGAGGCCGTATTGTTAGAGCATAGCGGTAGCCAAAGCTGCTGGAGTCAAAGCAAGCTTGCTTGCTGGGCCCAATTACAAACCCGCCTACAAAGTGTGCTGTGTGCTAGGGAAAGCAAGTATGTAATGATGAATGCACCTAAGGATAAAGTGGTCCAAATTAGCCAACTACTACCCGGGGTGGACTCACCCACTATTATTCCTTTGGGAGACCCTAGCCAAGTGGCCATTCATGTAGTTTCCACCGAGCCTGTGCTGTGGGAAACAATGGAAGCTTTAAAGGCAGCGGGGGCCCATTCTATTCTAATTCAACCCATTGAGAAAATGTTTCTGTAGTCTATATGAAATACCTTATCTATTCCCAATTAAATACAGAACAACGCAGAGCTTTAGTGCGCCGTCCCGCCAGCTTAGAGCAGGAAACCATAGCCAAGCAAGTGGCCTCGTTGGAACAAGAGTTTTTACAAGGCGGGGATATAGCCTTGCAGGAATTGGGCCAGCGCTTTGACCATGTCGACTTAACACCACAGCAATTTGCGATTGAACGCCCTCTATGGCGTGAAGCATGGCAAGAACTGGGCAATAGTTTAAAAGAAGCCTTGCAGGTTGCTTTGCACAATATAGCTAAGTTTCACCTCAGTGAGTTGCCTCAGCGCAATGAGCCCGTGGTTGAGACCACTAAGGGCGTCTACTGTTGGCGGGAGTTTCGCTCCATTGAAGCGGTGGGCCTTTATATTCCCGGAGGCTCGGCTCCCCTGTTTTCTACTATGCTGATGTTGGGCGTACCAGCCATTATTGCGGGTTGCCGCCAAATTGTCTTTTGCAGCCCACCTAATAATTTACCAAACAGCTCCAAATGTCGTGGGCCGTACGCTCCTGAACGCAGTGTATATGCTGCACAAGAAATGCTTGCCTGTATGGAATTGCTCTGCCAGTTTGGTGAGCAGTGGGTTGCTCAACACCAGGCTAGTGTTGAAACGCCATACCCTATGGTAAAGCCAGAGTTACAGTACTTCCAAGTGGGCGGAGCCCAAGCTATTTTTGCCTTGGCCTATGGAACGGCTCTCGGTAGTGTGCCTGCAGTGCATAAGATTTTTGGGCCGGGCAACCCTTATGTAACCCAAGCCAAGTTGCGCATGAGCCGCCATGTGGCCATTGATATGCTCGCTGGTCCAAGTGAGGTATTGGTTATTGCCGATGAACATGCTTGCCCTACCATTGTGGCTGCCGATCTTTTGGCTCAAGCCGAACACGGCCCCCACTCCCAAGTGCTACTGCTTAGCCCTTGTAAAAAACTGTTACGCATGGTGCAAGCAGAGCTTAACCAGCAAAAGGCATTGCTGCCACGTAGTAGAGAAATCCAAAGTACTTTGGGCAATAGCTATTTGATAGAGACCCAAAACCTTAGCCAAGCTATAGCCTTTAGCAATGCCTATGCCCCAGAACATCTAATATTGGCAATAGAGGATTACCAGCCATTGTTGCCTCAAATTCGCAATGCGGGGTCGGTATTCTGTGGGCCCCATGCTTGCGAAAGCTTTGGTGATTATGCCAGTGGAACCAACCACACCTTGCCTACCTCTGGTTTTGCCCGCAGCTGCTCTGGGGTCAATACCGAAAGTTTTGGCCGTTGGTTGACGTTTCAAAACGTTAGTGAACAGGGCTTGCGTGCGTTAGGCCCAAATGTAGAGTTACTGGCTGCAAGAGAACAGTTGCAAGCCCACAAGAATGCGGTAACCTTGCGCCTGCAGCAGTTGTCCGCTTCTCAATAAAAAGGTGGAGACCTCATGCAAGCAAACCCAAGCCCCCGTAAGACAATCTTACTCGACCGCGATGGTACTTTAATTTATGAACCCCCCCGCACCCAGCAAGTCCACTCACTAGATGAGATGTCCTTGCTGCCGGGAGTGATCACTGCCTTGCGCCAGCTTTGTGCTGCTGGTTACGAATTGATTGTCGTCAGTAACCAAGACGGTTTGGGAACATCGGCCAATCCTCAAGAAAACTATGATTATCTAAACCACAAACTATTTGCATTGTTACAGGGCGAAGGGATTGTATTCCAAGCTGTATTTAGCTGCCCCCACTTCGCCGATGATGGCTGTGAGTGTCGCAAACCTAAAATAGGCTTGGTGGAAGCCTATCTAAGGCAAAAGCCCCTGCTTCTTGCCGATAGCTTTATGGTGGGAGATCGCAATAGCGATTGCCAGTTTGCTGCTAAGCTAGGAATTCCGGCCTTTTTATTGGCCAGTGAAATCCATACAGAGGACAAGAGCCTATCGAGCCAGCAGCGTTTTTGGAATTGGGCAGAAATCGCTCACCATATTTTGCAGCAGCCCCGTTGTTCGCGCTTAGTGCGGGCTACTAAGGAAACCAATATCACTGTGGAGTTGAGCCTTGATGCGCTTGATGGTCAGGGTAACTATCACATTGACACTGGCTTGCAATTCTTTGACCATATGCTAGAACAATTGTCCCGCCACGGTGGCATAGATTTGCAAGTCTATTGTCAGGGGGACTTGCAAATAGATGCTCACCATACGGTGGAAGATGTGGCTCTAGCTCTGGGTCAAGCTTTTGCCGAGGCCTTGGGGGATAAACGGGGCATTGTGCGCTACAGCTGGGAGCGTATTTTGGTTATGGACGAAGTCCGTTGTGAAATATCTATCGACCTTTCAGGGAGGCCTTATGTCGTCTTTGAAGCAGAATTTCCCCGCCCTTTTGCTGGGGATTTGCCTACCGATATGGTCGAGCATTTCTTCATTAGTTTTTGCAGTGCTGCCAAGATCAACTTACACCTACACTGTGCCTCGGGCCATTCGGTAGCTCGAACAACAAGTACAAAAGCGAATACCCATCATATGGTTGAGGCTTGTTTTAAGGCCTTAGCTTGCTGCCTTAAAGATGCAGTGAGGCGCGACAATACGGGTATCAGTTCTACCAAAGGTCTACTGTAAAGGCCATTCCACAAAGTAAGCTTGCGGCCAGTTGTGGCTTGAAAGATGATAACCAAACAGCTTTTGCAAATCATTGAGCTCTTCAGTAGTTTTCCGTACCTGCTCATCGGTCTTGGCTTGGGCAATGGCTAAGCTTGCTACTAAGTCTTTTAATTCTTGATCAGTCATTGTATTGGCTCCTTTTGTAAATAAGATTTACCCCAATATAGCCCCAACAACAAGGGTAAGTAAGGTAGTGGATTGTAAAAACTAGATTCCCATAACGGGAATTATTTCACTACCAAGCGGGTAGTACCAACAAACCAAGCGGGTAGCAACCCAGTACCCGCTTGGTTTGTTGGTACTAGCCATAGTTATCCTAACAAAAAAGCCAAGCAACCGTAGGGCTTACATCAATTTAAGCAAGCCCAAGATACCGATAACTAGGCCAATGCCTGTTCCTATAAACCATTGCAACATCAAAAACCTTTTATCCATATTCTGTTGCATAGCTTCAAAGCGCTTGTCGACTTGTTCAAAGCGTTTATCAATGCTTTGCTGCATAGCTTCAAAGCGCT
The DNA here is from genome assembly GCA_965225855.1 of Spirochaetia bacterium. GTDB lineage: Bacteria > Spirochaetota > Spirochaetia > SP-2023 > SP-2023 > Haliotispira. The sequence goes on from CBDDCK010000005.1 coordinate 53,071, forward strand.
TGTCGACTTGTTCAAAGCGTTTATCGATACTTTGTTGCATAGCCTCAAAGCGCTTGTCGACTTGTTCAAAGCGCTTGTCCATTTGCTGCATAAAGGTTTTAAGCACTTCTTGGTTTTGTTGCAGCAGCTCCCTTTGGTGCTTGAGCTCTTCTTCCACACGCACCATGCGTTCTAGTAGTTCGGGCCCATAATTGGGCCTTTCGGCTTTAGCGGGTGCTGGCAATGGTTGCTGCGCCAATTGGTCTTGTAGTTGGCGCTGCACTTCCTTAGCTAAATTTTCTTTTAGTAGGTTTTCGATTAGGTCTTGTATCGAAGCTTGGTCATGGTGTTCGGCTAAATTATTCATTAGCCCAATATAGCCTAAAGTGTAAACAAAGTCAAGGCTTGGTCTAAACTTTTGCTAAAAAAGTCAACGCAATGGTTTGGTTGTACCAAGCCCAAAACAACAAGGGCAAATAAGGTAGTGGATTGTAAAAACTAGATTCCCATAACGGGAATTATTCCACTACCAAGCGGGTAGTACCCACAAACCAAGCTAGTCGTAACCCACTAACCACTTGGTAGTGGGTTACGACTAGCTTGGTTTGTCTAACAAAAAGGCAAGCAACCGTAGGGCTTACATCAATTTAAGCAAGCCCAAGATACCGATAACTAGGCCAATGCCTGTTCCTATAAACCATTGCAACATCAAAAACCTTTTATCCATATTCTGTTGCATAGCTTCAAAGCGCTTGTCCATGTTTTGCTGCATAACTTCAAAGCGTTTATCCACTTGTTCAAAGCGTTTGTCCATGTTTTGCTGCATAGCTTCAAAGCGTTTATCGATGCTTTGTTGCATAGCTTCAAAGCGTTTATCGATGCTTTGTTGCATAGCTTCAAAGCGTTTATCGATACTTTGCTGAATAGCTTCAAAGCGCTTGTCCATTTGCTCAAAGCGCTTGTCGATACTTTGCTGCATAGCTTCAAAGCGCTTGTCCATTTGCTCAAAGCGCTTATCAATACTTTGTTGCATAGCCTCAAAGCGCTTGTCGACTTGTTCAAAGCGCTTGTCGACTTGTTCAAAGCGCTTGTCGACTTGTTCAAAGCGCTTGTCGACTTGTTCAAAGCGCTTGTCGACTTGTTCAAAGCGCTTGTCGACTTGTTCAAAGCGCTTGTCGACTTGCTCAAAGCGCTTGTCCATTTGCTGGATAAAGGTTTTAAGCACTTCTTGGTTTTGTTGCAGCAGCTCCCTTTGGTGCTTAAGCTCTTCTTCGACCCGCACCATGCGTTCGAGTAGTTCGGGCCCATAATTGGGCCTTTCGACTTTGGCGAGTGCTGGCAATGGTTGCTGCGCCAATTGGTCTTGTAGTTGGCGCTGCACTTCCTTAGCTAAATTTTCTTTTAGTAAGTTTTCGATTAGGTCTTGTATCAAGGCTTGGTCATGGTGTTCAGCTAAATTATTCATTAGCCCAATATAGCCTAAAGTGTAAACAAAGTCAAGGCTTAGCCGAAACTTTTGCTAAAAAAGTCAACGCAATGGTTTGGTTGTACCAAGCCCCAACAAAAAGGCAAATAAAGTAGTCGATTGTAAAAGCTAAGCTTACATAACGGGAATTATTCCACTACCAAGCGGGTAGTACCAACAAACCAAGCTAGTCGTAACCTAGTACCATCTTGGTAGTGAATTACGACTATCTATTGTGTCACTTGAATAACATTGTCTAGGTCTTCTGAACCACCAGGTACAAATCCTGCTGCTGCTTCAAGTCTGCCATTCTTAACCAGTATCTTATTGGCTTCCGCTTTTATACTACCGCTTAAAGTAATAGTTAAGTATTTTCTAAATGCTTGAGAACCTGTGGCTGTGTTTTCACCTGTTGAGTGCTTAGGTAATTGGTATCTCTTACTACCATCACCGGATACAAGCGTCAATTTGCTAAAGTCCCAGCCTTCAACTGTTGTCGGTAAACCTTTACCTGTAATAAGTAACAAGCCACTATTAGCAATGTAGGATACATTGCTGATGCTGGATGTATGCCCAATAACGGTAATAGGGTTATTGCTTGTGTCTTCAGCGCTACCACCTGCAAAGCCTGCTGCTGCTTCCAGGTTGTATGCACCAGCATCATCACTATCACCATTCTTAACCAGTATCTTCTCGGCTTTTTTTCTTTCAATACTACCCGTTAAAGTAATCGTTAAGCTTGTTGCACTTGCTGCAGAACCTGTGGCTGCGTTAGAATGTGAAGTTGTTCTGTGCGGTAATAATGGGTCACTCTTAGTAATACCATCACCTGCGACAAACCTCAATTTGCTAAAGTCCCAGCCCCACACTGATGACGGTAAATTATTACCTGTAATCACTAACACACCTGTAGCAACATTGTAGGTTGCACGGGTAATTGCGGGTGGGTTTCCACTAACGGTTAAGGGTTTGGCTGTATCTAAACCCGCCCAAGTACCAGTACCAACGCTAAGCAACCCATCTTTTAGACCATTGCTATCTATACCTGTCTTGCCATTCAGAGTAGATTTATCGGCATCGGTAAGTCTAAGCCAAATGGCTGTGCCATCTCTTTTAATACGGTATTTACCTTGTTCAAGACCACGACTATCTGGCCCAGTGGCTGTGCCATCTGCAATATAGGAACTTAAGGCTAAGCCATCTACCACGATAGTTTGGATTTGCGCTTGTTGCGCACTAGCTAAGTTAGAACCTTGTAAAGTTAGCAGCGCCGTGCCAACATGGTAGGTTGCACCGGTAATTGCGGCTTTAGGCGACTCCTCTTCAGCTTGTTTGGCTTGTTTGGCTTGTTCGTCTTTAGGTTGCTTAGGCGACTGATCTTCGGCTTTAGGTTGCTTAGGCGACTCCTCTTCAGCTTGTTTGGCTTGTTTGGCTTGTTCGTCTTTAGGTTGCTTAGGCGACTGATCTTCGGCTTTAGGTTGCTTAGGCGACTCCTCTTCAGCTTGTTTGGCTTGTTTGGCTTGTTCGTCTTTAGGTTGCTTAGGCGACTGATCTTCGGCTTTAGGTTGCTTAGGCGACTCCTCTTCGGATTCTTCGGCTTCGGGTAGTTTACGCGACTCCTCTTCAGCTTGTTCGACTTGTTCAGCTTCTTCAGTTTGCTTAGATGGCTGATTGTCATCGGATACTTTAGACTGCTTATTTTCGGGTATATTCTGAACGTCCAAGTCTTTAGGTGTATTTAAACCCGCCCAAGCACCAGTGCCAACGCTAAGCAACCCTTTTTTTAGACCATTGCTATCCATACCTGTCTTGGCCTCAAGAACAGCTTTATGTTGATCGGTAAGTCTAAGCCAAAGCTCTGTGCCATCGGTTTTCAGGCGGTACTTACCTTGTTCAAGACCGTTACTATTTAACCCAGTGGCTGGGTCATCTGCAGTATAGGAACTGAAGGCTAGGCCATTTGTTCGGCTTCCTACCCTGATGGTTTGGATTTGCGCTTCTGTAGGACTTAAGTTCGTGCCTTGTACGGTTAACAGAGCCGTAGCAAAGTCGTAGATGGCGTTATTGATAGTCGGCCCAGAAGATGGCGCACCATTGTCATCGTTGTCATCGTTGTCATCGTTGTCATCGGGTGGTGCGCAGGCCAAGGCCATAAAGGCCAGTAGCAAGGCTAATGGCAATAAAAATAGTTTGTGCTTATACATAAGCAATACCTCCAACAAGGGATAAAGATTAACCAACCCATACGGGCTAGTGTGTAAATCCCTATTTTGCTAGGGGGGGTGTTGCGTCAAGGCCCATATAAGCTTTTTGTAAGTTTTTTTGTGCTTTTTTTATGTTTGGGCACTTTTTTTGTGTGTTAGTGTTGTTTTTTAGTGTTGTAAGGTAGTTAAAAATCCATGCCAATCCATTTGCATTCCATATTATCGTAATCTATAAACCATCAAAACAACCAGTCCATAGTTATAGACGCAACAAGTCGATAACTATGGGCCGACCTAGTCCATAATTGTTACTTTTCAAAAGTACATAATTAGGGCATGGTTTGGTTTTTGTTGTGAAGGCTTGGGGGGTGGGGTGTTGGTTGGGGGTGGTGGCTTTTATCTGTGATTTACAGTAAAAATTGGGGTCGTACTAACTAATTATTAACCCCTAATTGGTCTTCCGATAGGGCCGATTGCCAATCATATAATTTACTTGCAAAACTTTGGCTTGCATGGGCTGGGCTAGTAGATGGTAAGGTTTCTACCCTGTAATGCGGTGCTAACTGAATATACTTATAGAACAGCTCAGCACTCTTTTGGCCGTTACAATAAATACAATCAATAGAGATTTCTGCCAGCAAGTTAGCCACGGCATTGCAAATCGGCTTACGGATACTGTGGTCGGCACTACTTTGTCGCTGGCAGCTAGCTAAAACGTCCCAAAGGGCAATGCCTGCACGTTCTAGTAATAAAATTTTCTGTCTAAACGGTAATAGATGGTGCTGCCCCTTTTGCCACAATACAGGCTCATTCGGTTCCAAATACTGTGGATATATCCGTGCCAATATCGGCCAAAATGCATTTTGTGGGTGGGCGTAATACTGTTGTTGACCGAATGAACGCAGGCTGGGCATAGAGCCTAATAGCAAAACCCTAGCCTGTGCTGGCACAATCGGTGCAAACGAATGAAACTCTTGCATAATTACTATGGCAAATTCAGAGCATAGACTTCCAATGTTCTAGCTGGGCTAAGGTATTGTTCACCTGTTCGCGTTCTTGTTCAAATAATTCTTCAGCCAGCTCAGGCATACTACGCAATAAATTGGCATAACGCCTTTCGGACTGTAAAAATTCGGCCACATCGCGCTTGGTTTGCCGGCTATCGCGCGAAAGCCGTTCGCCCTTAGGGTTCAACGGATTATAGCGGAATAGCGGAAAGTAACCCGTTTCTGTAGCTAACTTCTCTTGCTTCTGCATCTTCATCATATCAATACCGTGGGCAATACAAGGGGAATAGGCCAAAATCAATGAAGGCCCTGGGTGGGCTTCCGCTTCCATAAAAGCGCGGATCACTTGCGCACGATTGGCCCCCATTGAAACGGTGGCAACATAGACATGGCCGTATTGCATCATCATCATCGCTAGGTTCTTTTTGCCATTGCGTTTGCCACGTTCGGCAAACTTGGCAATAGAACCCACCGGCGTAGCCTTAGACGATTGCCCGCCCGTATTAGAATAGACCTCTGTATCCAATACCAAAACATTGACATTGTGGGGCAACGATAACACATGGTCGAGGCCCCCAAAACCAATATCATAGGCCCAACCATCGCCACCAATCGCCCAGACGCTTTTATCGACAAAGTAGTCCGTTAGGCTTTGCAATTGCCCAAGCAGCGACCGCAGCTCAAGGCTAACATTTTGCTCTGACCCTTCTTCAAGAAAAACTCTTATAGAGCGATGAATTTCTAACTGCCTATCGTAGGCTTCCTCACTGGTGTCGTCAAAGCAATCCACTGCCTCTTGCAACAGTTCCGCTAGTGCTGCAAACTCGCTACGGCCTGCCATCTTGGATAGCAATTCCGTACTTAGGCTGTGGAGGTTTTCCCGCTTGCGGTCTACCGCCAAGCGCATGCCCAGGGCATACTCGGCATTATCTTCAAACAACGAGTTGCCCCAGGCCACGCCACGCCCCTTGCTATCCTTGACAAAAGGGGTAGTCGGGTAGGTGCCAGCATAGATAGACGAGCAGCCCGTAGCATTGGCCACAATCATGCGAGAACCGTAGAGCTTGGTAACCAGATTGTAGTACGGTGTTTCGCCACAGCCGGCACATGCGCTGTGGAACTCAAAGTAAGGCTTCTTAAAGCTAACCCCCTTAGGCGTATTGAGCTTAGTACCATCGAGCACATCTTCCGGCAGCTTATCAAAGAATTGGTAGTGGCTAACCTCGCCCTCGCTAATCTCGGTTTCTATGGGGGAATACTCCAAGGCCTTGTTCTTGGCAGGGCAGACATCAATACAGACCCCACAGCCAGTGCAGTCATCGACAAATATCTGTATGCGGAACTCTAAGTCCCTACCATTGATGGTGTTCGAGCGTATGGTGGTGAATTTTTCGGGCTTGCTCTCCAACTTAGTGGGGGCTATCTGCTTGGCCCGAATCACCGAGTGCGGGCAAGTCATAACGCAGAGATTGCACTGTATGCAGTTTTCAGGCAGCCAACGGGGCACCTCTAAGGCCATTCTCCGCTTTTCCAAGCGCGCAGACCCTTGGGGCATAGTACCATCGGGGCTCAAAGCCGAAACCGGTATTTGGTTGCCTTGGAAACGCAGTATCGGGGCGATCACATCTTTGGCAAAGCCGCTCTTGGCAAATTGGGGGTGCATCGGGGCAGCTTGGCTCTCACGCAGTAAGCGTTGTTGTTCATCGTTGGGCCTAGCCGTTAGTTGCTTGCTATCGAAAAGTTGCAAGGCTGCTATGGCGGAGTCCACAGCGCGATAGTTTCTTTCGACAATTGCTTGGCCCTTCACTCCATAGGTTTCTGCTATACTCTGCTTAATCAGTCTTATCGCTCTATCAGCATCTATCACACCGGACAGATGGAAGAACGCTGCCTGCATAATGGTATTGATACGGCTTTTAATGCCGAGCTTCAAAGCTAGGTGGGAGGCATCAATCACATAAAAGGCAATCTCACGTTGCAATATTATCTGTTGGTCATCATCTTTTAATGAATAAAAAGCCTCTATCGGGCTTAGATTGGTATTGAGCAGGAAGGTCGCCCCTTGCTTCAAGGGCTTGAGTACCTCATAGCGTTGTGGATAGCTAGGGTGATGGCAGGCAATAAAGTCGGCATGATAAATCTCATAGGGCTGTAAGAGAGAATCTTGACCAAAACGAAGATGGGATACTGTGAGGCCAAAAGCCTTGCGCGAGTCGTAGACAAAGTAGGCTTGGGCCTTTAGCTCCGTTTGTTCGCCAATAATCTTGACCGAGTTCTTATTTGCGCCCACCGTGCCATCGGAACCCAAGCCCCAAAAAAGGGCACTGATAGTGTTCTTAGGGGTTAAATCTATTTCCTGAAACTCTGCGGGTACTGCCAAGGAGCGGTGGCTTATATCATCTTCAATTCCAATGCTAAAGTTGTGCTGGCCGCCGTTTGCTAGGTACTCGAACACCGTACAGGCATGGGAGGGGGTAAACTCTTTGGAGGAGAGGCCATAGCGGCCGCCGATAATCTCTACCTGCAAGTGCTGACGGTGGGCCGCACTAAGCACATCGAGATATAGCGGTTCACCACTGCTACCCGCTTCTTTGCAGCGGTCTAGCACCGCAATCCCTTTTACGGAACACGGCAGCGCAGCAGCAAAGGCCTGGCCATCAAAAGGCCGATAGCAGCGCACATGCAGACAACCCACCCGCTTGCCTTGTTGGTTTAAATAGGCTACGGTTTGCTTTAGCGTATCGCAGGCCGAGCCCATTGCAACCACTACTTCGGTGGCATCGTCCGCACCCGTATATTCAAACAACTGATATTGGCGGCCGGTCAATTGCGCTACTTCGTCCATGCAGCCTTGGAGCAACTGGGGCAATTCCTCATAATAGGGGTTGCGCCGTTCACTTGCCTGAAAGAACACTTCGGGATTTTGCGCTGCAATGCGAACCTCTGGGCTTTCGGGGCGCAGTGCCCGCTGGCGGAAACGCTGTAGGTGCTCCATATAATGGGTAGTAAAGTGCTCTTCGAGTGCTTGGCGGGCTATCCATTGCACCTTTTGAATTTCATGGGAAGTCCGAAAACCATCAAAGAAGTGCAAAAAGGGCAAAGACGCTTTCAAACTGGCTAGATGGCTTACAAGCGCAATATCGAGGGCTTCTTGCGGGTTGGCCGAGTTAATTATTGCAAAGCCAGTATTGCGGGCACTCATCACGTCCGAGTGGTCTCCAAATATAGAAAGCGAATGGCTGGCTATAGAGCGCGAAGCCACGTGAAAAACAGTTGGCAATAGTTCACCAGCGATCTTATGCATATCGGGCAGCATCAGTAACAATCCTTGCGAAGCAGTGAAAGTACTGCACAAGGCACCTGCACATAAAGCACCGTGGACGGTTCCCGCTGCTCCAGCTTCAGATTGCATTTCGATAACTTCTACACTTTGGCCAAAAATATTGCTTTCACCTTTGCTAGCCCATTCGTCAGCGTTTTCCCCCATGGGGGAAGATGGAGTAATGGGGTAGATAGCTGCAAGCTCGCTCAAAAGATAGGCTATGTAAGAAGCAGCATAGTTGCCATCTACCATTTTCAATTTGTACATAATGGAACTCTCATTTATATCATTCAAAATTGGCTCTATGTAGATGAAATTCTCTGTATCAAAAAACATAGGCAAATTTGACGATACAATCTAGCTAGAAAAATAATTCCTGTCCAGTTTCTAGGATTGTTTACTTTAGGAAAATCCAATACAATCACAACCACATAACTTATTGCAAATTACATTTAACTTATTATAATATTATAAAATATAGTTTTAAGGTTTATCATACGTGGAAAAAACAAAAAATTCTGGCTTTACCATTATTGTTGGGAAATTACATAGAAGACTAAAAGTATTTTTCCTATTTAATCTTTTATTATTGACAGCTCCAATATTTGCTCAAGAACAAGAAGTTCTGGAACAAACCCGTGAAACTTTTGTTGATGAGGGTAGGCCTGTGTTGTTGGAAACTATTAATATTCGGGTAGAAGGTTTGTCCAACAAGAGAATTTTGAGCAACCGGCTTGGCGTGAAAGCCGGCCAAGAATTTATCAATTTAACAAAATTGCGCGCAATCCTCGATGATGGTTTTAATAAGCTCAAGAGCACCGGTTATTTTAAAAAAGACAGTATATCATACTGCTTAGTTCGTATAAACAATACCAACATAAAGGTATTTGAACATATCCATTTAGAAGCGAAGTTCAAAGATGCATGGACGATTTACCCGATTGCCTATCCTAACTACAGCACGGCCAAAGGCTACGGAATAAAAGGCCGACTCAAATGGGATAATTTTCTGGGCCTACTGGGAGATATAACTTTGCGCCTCGATGTACTTGAAGGCGGGCCCGATATTCACAGCGGTTTTGACATTAGCACCATAAACATTACGCCCGATTTTGGCATAAGAGGAGCATTTGATTTAGATCGCAATGTAGATGATGATGGGGCAAATTGGAAAATGGGCTTTGGTATGGGAGCAACTTGGAATATCAAAGCGTTACAGGCCAAGAATGTTATCAATATGAGTTATTCCGCTTCTACTAAGTTTGGTGGAACTTTTGGCTATACGGGGGAAATGACAACCCACCCATATTTTTTTACCAGCTTTAGTCATGGCTTAAATTTGGATAAAACCAAAACCAGTTGGGGCGGCGTCTTGCGTGATGGCTATACTTTATCACTCGGCAATAGCTACAGTTTTGATAGCGACCCCGGCAATTTGGACGATTCCAGAGCTTTTGCCTTAGAAGATATTAAACTGGATTTTACCATGATATTGAGTCGTTCTTATTTTGATATGCTTAATTTTAAAGGCCGAGCTGGGCTGGGTGGAGCATTGGATTTTAAGAACGGCAAGTACAATAAACAAGGTACAAACTACGATGTTGCCAGTTACAACCGAGGCAAAAGAGATAATGCCTTAGAAGGCAATGTTATTGCCTTTTTGAATATGGATATGGCTATTTTAGTTTTTAGCGATCAACTGTTGGGAGACCTACTATTAGAACCTTTCTTAGATGTAAGCTGGGCTTGGGGTAAAGATTCGAACGACTTTCGCCTAGAAAATGCCGCATTGGGTTCTGGTTTTGAATTGATTTGGATTTTCCATAGCTTGAAGTTTCGTTTCAGCTTTGGCTTTGACCTTGCTAACCCCGAATTATATACGATTGGTATTACTACGGGCTTTTATTTTTAATTTACTACCAAACAGGCCTAGCCTTTTTTCTCTACAATAACAATCTTGGTTTATTCCAATAGTTCAGCTATCGCTTGGCCCATTCCTCTGGTAGCTAACTTTCCACCTAGCTCTTGAGTAAATTGGCCTGCTGCAATTGCTTTAGCTACCGCTGCCTCAATCTTTTTGGCACTGTTTTCATAACCCAAAGCATAACGCAACATCATTGCTCCAGAAAGGATTTGGGCCACAGGGTTCGCTATATTCTTCCCAGCAATTGAGGGTGGATAGTTACCACTGCCATGACATGGTTCAAAAAGGCCAAAGCCTTGATCATTGAGTGATGCAGAGGCCAACAAACCAATGGAACCCGGCAAAGTAGCAGCTTGATCACTTAAAATGTCGCCAAAAGTATTTTCCGTAAGAATTACGTCAAACTGGCCTGGATCGAGTATTAACTGCATGGAAGCGTTGTCAATATAAAGGTGCGAAAGCTCAATATCGCTGTATTGCTCTGCATGCATTTTTTTTACGGTCTCACGCCAAAGAATACTCGAAGATAAGACATTGGCTTTATCGACACTACAAACTTTTTTACGCCTTCCCCGTGCCGCTTCAAAAGCGGTGCGTGCAATGCGCTCAATTTCGCTAACATTATAGCGCATAGTATCTAAGGCTTCCCCATTTTTGCGATCGAGCACTTTGGGTTGTCCAAAATATAAACCACCCGTTAATTCACGCATAATCACAAAATCAACCCCGCCACCCTCAACATTCAAGCGTTCTTTTTTCAGTGGAGAAGCCGCTACTAAACTAGGGTAGACCAACACGGGGCGAATGTTGACATACAAATTATAGCGTTTGCGTAAAGGCAATAAGGCTCCCCGTTCGGGCTGCTGCTCTGGCGGCAAATTTTCCCATTGAGGGCCACCCACTGCCCCAAAAAATATTGCATCGGCCTCATCACAAATGCGCAAAGTTTCATCGGGCAACGGGCTACCTGTAGCTTCATAAGCGGCACCACCAACCAAGGCTTCCGTATATTGCAATTGCAAATGATCGAATTGTGCAATACGATCTAAAACAATACGAGCTGCTGCAACGACTTCGTGCCCGATTCCATCGCCTGCTAAAACAGCAATTTTTTTGGTTATATTGACTCCTTTATTCAAAATTGACATCAATAAAATGGCTTATCTCGGCCTTCGACTTTTATCAATAAACTGTAATATCTTCCTGCTTTCATTGATTTTTGCCAATAACAGATATATTTATAATTAATTTTCCCATTGTTATTTTTGGGTTAAACCTTTTAAAGATTTAATGTCATTGATTTTACGATTATATTATTACAATAAAAATAAATTGTATAAAAATTATCAAAAATAAAATTTTTTGTTTGACAGATAAATATTCTTGTATTATAAAGTAAGTACTTTTTACATTTAATGAGGACAGTTTGTTCTCTATATTATTATTTCACCCATTACGGAGGTTTCAATATGGGCAATTTCAAAAAATATCCGATGCTATTTATGGTATTGATACTGCTGTTGCATTGTGCCGGTTCATTACTAGCTAAGGGTAATTCTGGCAGTAGTGGCAAATACGTAATAGGTATGCCGACACATTCTTTTGCAGACAAATGGATGACCTATCTTTTTGATGCTGTGAAAGCATATGATGCAGAACACGATGACGTAACTTTTAAGCTCACCGATGCAAATAATGATCCCAAACGTCAATTGAATGATGTGGATAATTTTATTGTTGATGGAGTCAATGCAATATTGTTGGTTCCTACCGATCCAAACATTGTGCTCGCGGTAGGACAAAAAGCAAAAAAAGCGAATATTCCTTTGGTTTTGGTCAATCGTTTGGGTACGGACGAAGGTATGAAATATGTCAATACCTATGTCGGTTCTCGTGAAGAGGATGCCGGTATTATTCAGGCCGAACATGTTGCGAAACTTTTAAGTGGCAAAGAAGGTAAAATTGGTGTTTTGATGGGACAAATAGGCCATGCTGGAGCAATCGGTCGTACCAAAGGGGTCAAAGATACTATTGCGGCTAAATACTCAAATTTGGCAGTTATTGCCGAGCAAACCGGCCAATGGGATCGCGCTAAGGGGCAGGCTGTAGCTCAAGATTGGCTACAGGCGTATCCCGATATGAATGTTATCCTAGGTAATAATGATGAGATGGCTATTGGTGCTATCTTGGCTGCACAGAAGGCGGGAAAAAGCGATGCGGATTTGATTATTGGCGGTGTAGATGCAACGCCAGATGCTTTGGAGTTTATGGGTAAAGGTCTGGATTTTTCGGTATTTCAGAGTGCTGTTGGCCAGGGACGAGGTGCTGCCGAAGCGGCTCATAAATGGGCAATGGGACAAAGTCCCGAGAAAACGGTATGGATACCTTTTGAACTGGTAACAATGGATAACGCTGCCAAATACAAGCAAAATTAAAATTGCTTTCTATTACGTCCGGGGAATAATTTTGTGTATCAAACAAATTTTCTCCGGATATTTTTATCTTTATTTGTAGGTAATTATCAAAATAAAATCTGGGATACTTTAAGCGAAAGCGACTTATGGAAAATGATGTCTTAAAAGTAAAAAATATTTCCAAGACCTTTCCCGGGGTAAAGGCTCTACAGAATGTGGATTTTACCGTTAAGAAAAATTCCATCCATGCTTTAATGGGGGAAAATGGGGCTGGAAAATCTACTTTAGTTAAAATTTTATATGGTATTTATGCTGCTGATTCCGGCGGAAAGATATCTCTAAATGGTAAATTATATCAACCCAAGGATCCTTTAGATGCACTGAAAAATGGGGTGGCTATAGTTCCGCAAGAGATTAGTCCAGTTTCCAATATTACTATGGCGGCTAATCTGTATTTGGGGCGGGAATTTTTAAAAAATAGCCTTTTCTTGGATAAAAAGAAAATGCGTGTTAAAACTCGCGAAGTGCTGGAAGAATTGGGTATTCCCGAGATGGTGCACAATATAACCAACAATATGAATGAAGTTCCTGTGGCGCAGGCGCAGTTGTTGGCTTTGGTTACAGCAGTTACTTATGATGCAAAGTTGATTATTTTAGATGAACCGACTACGGCTCTCACCGAAGCAGAAGTGGAGCGCTTGTACAGTATTGTGCGCAAAGTGCATAAAAGAGGGGTTTCTTTTATTTATATTTCGCACAAATTAGATGAGATTTTTAATATTGCCGATGAAGTTACGGTATTTCGTGATGGAGAGGTGGTTGGTACAAAAGAGATTTCCCAAATTACAAAAGAAAAAATGATTCAAATGATGGTAGGTAGAGAAGTTAAAGATTTTTTTAGCAAGATGGTGGAGCCTCAAGAGGAAATAATCTTTGAGCTGAAAAATTATTGTCTTGAGGGAAAATTTACCAATATCAATTTACAATTGCGCAGGGGAGAAATACTCGGTGTGGCTGGTTTAATGGGAGCTGGGCGCAGTGAACTTATGGAAGGTATTTTTGGTTATGTGCCTGCGCAGGAAGGTCGTATGGTTATTCATGGCAAAGAACGCGAGCCATTCCGCAACCCTATTGAAGCAATTGAAGCGGGTATTGGGATCATTACCGAAGACCGTAAACTAACGGGTTGTCTGCTCAATATGAGTGTACGGGATAATATTGCTTTGCCCAGTTTGAATGAATTTGTCAAAAAATTCATTCATTTGCTTGATTTTCAAGAAATGAAATTACGGGCAAGTCAGTTTAGTAAAGCATTGCGAATCAAAACTCCGAGTCTGGATACTATCATCAATAACCTTTCGGGGGGAAATCAACAAAAAACCCTTATTACTCGTTGGCTTTTACTGAAACCAGATATTTTAATCATGGATGAACCAACTAAAGGTATTGATGTTGGGGCAAAGCATGAGATTTATGCAATTATGGAAGACCTAGTAAGCAAGGGTAAGTCTATTGTTATGGTGTCTTCGGATATGTTGGAATTACTTTCCATGAGTGATCGTATCTTGGTGTTACACGATGGCGAGTCTTCTGGAGTTTTGCCTAAGGCTTATGCCAATCAAGAAAATGTTTTGCGTATGGCTACGGGTGAGCTATTAGATGATGTGCTGAAAAGAGCTGGTGATACCATAAAAGGCGAGTCATAAAGACATGAATTTTTTTGTTAAAATCTTGCGCAGTAATTTTTTTAATAAGTATGGAATGTTCATTATATTGATGTTATTAGTTCTGTTTATGGGTGGAATGTCCGGCGGTAGGTTTTTCCGGCCGCAAAATTTACTCAATATTTTGGAACAGGTAACCCCCATCGGTATTATTGCGATAGGCGTAACGTTTGTAATTATTACCGGTGGTATTGATCTTTCTTTAGGTTCGGTTATTGCCTTGGCGGGTATTAGTGCTGCAGTTATGGCCCAAGGACAAGGGACAGGAATGGGTATTTTAGCCTTGGTAGTTGCGGTTTTAGTTGGCCTGTTTTGTGGTTTGATCAACGGCTTGATTGTGGCTTTTGGCAAAATTCCGCCATTTATCGTAACGTTGGGTATGATGACCGCTGCGCGTGGTGTTGCCGCTGTAGTATCGGGTGGGAGGCCTATTGGGGATATGCCTTCGATAATCACTTGGCTGGGACTCAACCGCGTTTTAGGGGTGCCCGGTGTAGTGTATATTTATCTGATATTTGCCATATTCGCTTATGTATTGCTCGATAAAATGCGTTATGGCAGGCATATTATCGCGATTGGTGGTAATGTCCATGCTTCGCGTATTTGTGGGGTGCGGGTAGAAAAATGCCTGGTTTTGACCTATATGTTTGCCGGTATTGCTTCGGGTATAAGTGGAAATATACTAGTTTCTACAACTCTGGCAGCGAACCCAACTTATGGTGTGATGTATGAGCTTGATGCAATTGCTTCTACAGTTATCGGTGGGACTTCGCTGAGTGGTGGTAAAGGGTCTGTACCTCTTTGTATTGTTGGAGCAATTATTGTCGGGGTAATTAATAACGGGCTAAATTTGTTAGGTGTTGATCCTTATTGGCAACAGGTTGTAAAAGGTTTGATCATTGTTTTGGCTGTTTTTTTAGATCAGGTAAAACGAAATACAAAAAGTTAATCGGGTACAACAAGTGAGGATAAAGTTTTAATATGGCAGAGGTTTTGAAACTTGGTATTATCGGTTTCGGTCGTATTGGTCAAGTACACGCTAAATGTTTGCTGCAACAAGTGGAAGGGGCAAGATTAGAAGCTATTAGTGATCCTTTTTTTAATGATAGCCATCGCCAATGGCTGGAAGTCCATGGCGCTGCAAATGTACCTATACACCTGGAAGCGGAAAAAGTTTTATGTAATCCTTCTATTGATGCGATATTGATTTGTTCATCTACGGACACACATGCGCAATATATTCAGCAAGCAGCTCAGGCAGGCAAGCATATTTTTTGTGAAAAACCCATTGATTTTGATGTAGCTCGGATTAGAGAAACTTTAAGAGTAGTAGAAAAGGTCGATGTCCAATTGCAAATTGGTTTTAATCGCCGCTTTGATCATAGTTTTATACAACTTCGGCGTGATATATTGTCGGGCAAAATAGGAGAGCCGCATTTATTAAAAATCACTTCGCGTGATCCAGCTCCGCCTCCCATTGAATATGTTCAAGGTTCTGGTGGTTTGTTTTTGGATATGATGATTCATGATTTTGATATGGCGCGTTTTCAGTTTGGTAAAATTATTGCATTACAAGCATTAGGTAATTGTCTGATCGATCCTGCAATCGGACAGGCAGGAGATGTCGATACGGCATTGGTTACCTTGCAATTTCAGAATGGTGCCCTTGGTGTCATTGATAATTCACGTCAGGCGATATATGGCTATGATCAGCGTGTAGAAATTTTAGGCTCAGCAGGTATGTCCCTTTGCGATAATAATTATATTCACGCAGCTCAATTTTTTGGAGCCCATGGGGTGGAGAAAAGTAAGCCATTGTATTTTTTTTTAGAGCGTTATTTAGCTGCGTATACTTTGGAATTACAATCTTTTGTTCGTGCTGTGCGGGAAAACAGTTCCGTGGAAGTTTCGGGAGAAGATGGTTTGCGTGCTACCGAACTCGGTTTGGCGGCCAAAGAATCCCTAGCGAATGGAAGCGCAATGGTGCGGCTGGATTAAGAACGAAGTTAGAATAATTTATAGGAGCTTTAGCAGAATGAAATGGACAACAGCACAAGCATTGATTCGTTTTCTCAATGCACAATATATTCGCTTAGATGGTCAAGAATATAAATTTATTCACGGTATTGCCGGGATTTTTGGGCATGGTTGTGTTTTAGGTATTGGCGAGGCTTTGGCCGAAACACAGCATAATTTAAAATTTTACCGAGTACAAAACGAACAAGGTGCGGGACACATGGCTATTGGTTTTGCCAAACAGCACGAGCGATTGCGGATTATGGCATGTACTAGTTCTGTTGGGCCGGGAGCAATGAATATGATAACTGCCGCAGCAACGGCTAGTGCCAATCGCATTCCGGTTTTATTTCTTCCTGGTGATATTTTTGCCAATCGTCAGCCGGATCCAGTCTTACAACAGGTGGAACAGGAATATGATCATTCTATTTCTTCTAATGATGCTTTCCGTGCTGTCAGTAAATATTGGGACCGCATTAGCCGCCCGGAGCAGCTAATGAGTGCTTGTATTCATGCCATGCGTACTTTAAGCGATCCTGCTTTAACCGGTGCTGTAACGTTGTCTTTGCCGCAAGATGTAGCGGCTGAGGCCTATGATTATCCGGAAAGTTTTTTTGTGCGCCGCGTCCATGAAATTCAACGGCGACCATTAGCTCCCGGCCTGGCAGAGCAGATTGTTGCTAAGCTCAAGAAGAAAAAACGTCCGGCTATTTTGATTGGCGGCGGTGCACGATATTCTTTTGCTATTCAGGAAGTAGTTCAATTGGCGGAGCAGTGTTATATTCCCATAATGGAGACTCAAGCGGGCAAAGGGCAGGTCTTTTGGAATCATGCGTTAAATTTAGGGGCGGTTGGTACTACCGGAACTCTAGCTGCCAATCGTATCGCTAAAGATGTGGATTGTTTATTTGCTGTAGGAACAAGGCTTAACGATTTTCATACAGCTTCTAAATGGGCGTTTCGTTGTCCGGATTTAGAAGTGATCGGTATCAATGTGAATCGAATGGATGCGTACAAATTAGATGCCTTGCCGGTGTTAGCTGATGCGAAACTTGCTCTGGAAGAGCTTCGGCCTTTGCTAAATAGTTATCGTAGTTCCTATACCGATAATGAAATTGCCGTTGTTAAGCATGAATGGGATGCCGAAGTCGATCGACTTTACAGTTTATCTTGCACTCTGCCTAATTGCGATCAATTCAAGCAGCAAGCGGAGAATAACAATGTGCTTGGTCAGTTATACCAAACACGTATATTGGGGATTATGCGAGAATCATTACCCAAAGATGCGGTGGTGGTTTGTTCTGGTGGTAGCCTTCCTTCGGATTTGGAGCGTATTTGGCGCAGTGAAATTCCCGGCAGTTATCATCTGGAATATGCTTATTCTTGTATGGGTTATGAAATTCCCGGGGCTATTGGTGCTTACTTAGCTATAGAACAATTGGCTGTGGAACAAGCTCAGCCGCAGCGTGAAGTTTGGGTTTTGATTGGAGATGGCACTTATTTAATGTACCATCAGGAATTGCTAACCGCAATTGCGGAAGGTATTAAGCTCAACATTATGCTTTTGGATAATGGCGGCTGGCAATGTATTGACAATTTGCAGACTTCACAAGGAATCCGGCGGTTTGGCTGTGAACGGCGTTTTCGGGGAAATGACGGAGAATTGGACGGGCCTTATTTGCCGGTAGATTTTGTGCTAAATGCCGAAAGTTATGGTTGCCTAGGGCTCAATGTTCGTAATGAAGAGGAATTACGCACGGCGATAAACCAAGCCAGGGCCAGTCAGAAAACGGTTATCATTGCCGCTAAATGCGTAGTTAAATCTATGACCGAAGGCTATGAATCCTGGTGGAATGCAGGTACTCCAGAAGTTTCCCAAAGCGATAAAGTCGTTGCGGCATATAAAGAAATGCAGCAATATCGGAGTAAAGCTCGGCAATACTGAACAGAGAAACAAAGTTCTTAATACTTCTCTTCGATTGCGTCTAGCAAAATGATTTGATGGTTTGAAATGAATAAAGAAAAAGTATTTTTTGGGGTAGCTCCGATTAACTGGACTAATGACGATATGCCGGACTTAGGTAGAGAAATTCCTTTTGAGCAATGTATTTCGGAGATGGCATTATCGGGTTATACCGGTTGCGAGGTGGGTACAAAATATCCGGTCGATCAGATAGAAAAATTGCAGCACATGTTGGCCGTACGTGGTTTAAAGATTTGTAATCAATGGTTTAGTATGTTTCTAACTTGTAAGAGCCTGAAGGAAAATATTGAGCTATTGCATAAGCAGGCTGTTTTTTTACAAAAGATGGGAGCTAAAGTTATTGGTGCTTCAGAACAGCGCGATAGTATCCAGGGAAAAAATGTGCCGCTTTTTGGTGGCAATAAACCAAAATTAGATGCTACGGATTGGAAAAAATTGTGCCAGGGCTCGAATGAATTAGGCAAGATTGCGTATGAAAAATACGGCATTCGCTTTTGCTACCATTACCATTTGGGCACGGTAATTGAAAGCCGAGAAGAATTTGTCCGTTATCTTGAAGATACAAACCCGCAATATGTTTTCGCACTTTACGATTCGGGTCATGCTTATGCTGCTGGTGCAAATGTGGTAGAGCTTTTAGAGCAGAGCAGGGAACGTTTGGGTCATGTTCATTTAAAGAATGTGCGTCCAAAAGTTTTACAGGACACGAAAGAGCGGAATTGGAGTTTTCTTGAAGCGGTGAGGCAAGGAATATTTACAGTTCCTGGAGATGCAGGCAATATTGATTTTGCGGCCATTTTTGCTGTGTTGAAAGAGATCGACTATCAGGGCTGGATTGTTGTAGAAGCGGAACAAGACCCGGCCAAGGCAAATCCGTTTGAATATGCCAAAAAAGGGTGTGAGTTTGTGCGCAAGCTCAGTGGTTTTTGATATGTTGTCTTTTCCTTTAGAACGTCCTCTTGCTTGTATTACAGTTGGACGGGCCAATTTAGACTTGTACCCTCCGCAAAATCAGCGTTTATCCGAAGCGCGTAGTTATCAGGCTTTTGTTGGCGGTTCTCCGGCGAATATTGCTGCGGGCTTAGTCCGAAGGGGTTTAATAGCCGGAATCATTACCAAGCTCGCAGATGATGGTGTTGGTCATTTTGTGCAAAATTACTTGCATGATTTTGGTATAGATACTTCAAAAGTGTTATTTGAGCATTCGGAAGCACGGACTTCACTGGTTTTGGCCGAGAGATGTCGCAAGGCGGATAGCGTTTTTTACCGTCAGCAGCCTAGTGATTTATTGTTGAGGCCAGAAGATATAGAGCCGGAATATATTGCCCATGCAAAAGTGTTGTTTATTTCAGGGACGGCCTTGTGTCAGGAGCCATGCCGCAGTGCGGTGCATGCCGCAATAGATGCGGCTAAACAGACAGGTACGGTGGTAGCAATAGATATGGACTATCGGCCTTATGGTTGGGATTCTCAAGAGCAAGTTGGCAAAGTCTTGCAAAGGGTTGCTTCTCGATGTGCGTTATTAATAGGAACAGCTGAAGAATTTTGCTTGGCTAGCGGAATTTGTTTACAAGATGCCCCAAAAGACGATAGCAAGTTTTTACAGATATTTTCTAATGCTCGATTACTTGTAGTCAAGCGCGGCAAGGAAGGGGCCAATGCTTACCACTGTGATAAAGTAGTTAAAGGGGTATTGTTGCCGGCAGCTTTGAAGAAGCCTTGGGGAGCGGGCGATGCGTTTGCTGCTTCTTTATTGGCTTCGCTATTGTTAAGTAAGAGTTTAGAAGAAGCAATGCAAGATGCCTCGGCGGCGGCTTCATTGAATATTTCCGGCGATTCCTGCACCGAAGCTATGCCTAGTTCGGCAGAGATTGAAAATTTCTTGCATCGTTATCACAGCGGCTTGCTACCATCTGAATGGATTGATTAATCGGGTATTGGAGGAGAATGTTATGCCTAAGCATATAGCCAATTATGACAACCAAAATCAGGCCATAGTTAGGCCTAGTAATATTTTGGAGCGCTCCTATTTTAGCCGAGTGTTTTTGACTGCTGGCCAGATTATAGTGCATGAATTAGTTGGTTTTGAGTCTTGTTTAGTTGTAGCTTGTGGGGCTTGTAATGTCGAAGTGAGCAGCGCTAAATGCCAAGAAAGGTTTGACGGTGTTGGGCAGCGCGAAGAATTATTTGTGGGGAAACCTGATTCTGTTTATATACCTTTGGGTGCGGTTGCGCAAATAACAGGAACGGCTTGTTTCACAGAAATTTATATTGCGGCCGGGCGTGCCAAACAGCAATATACTGCATTCCGCGTAAAGCCTGAAGAGGTCGATGTGGTGCAGTATGGTAGCGATGAAACAAAAACTCATCGCAAAATTTATCATATTCTGGGAAAAGAACAAAATGGCAAGGTGGACAAGCTGCTTGTCAGTGAATTGTTTACTGTAGGTGCTGGGGGCTGGTCTGGGTTTCCGCCACACAAACATCATCAGGATCGGAGTGAAGGGAACAGACTTGTTGAGACCGATCATGAAGAAATTTATCATTTTAAGTTTAACCCGCCTCACGGGTTTGGTGCTCAGTTTGCCTATGTAGATGAGGAAGATTATGGCCCCGTATACCATATTAAAGATGGCTCCACAATTTTACTCGATAAAAGTTACCATCCTGCGGTAGCGGCTCCGGGTTATCAGATGTATTACTTTACTATTTTAGTGGGCAAGAGCCAGCGTCCTTTGGTGCAATTTTTTCAATCACAGCATAGTTACCAACTACAAACTATTCCCGGAATTATGGATATGGTAAACAAATTTAAGTAGAAGTTGTTTTATGCTTGTCAATCTGTGCGACATTCTCAAAGTGGCACGCAATAATAAAACAGCTGTTATAGGTTTTAATGTATTTGGTTATGGCTGGGCTAAGGCGGTAATTCGGGCTGCGGAGAATTGCGGCAGGCCAGTGATTTTACTAACAAACCGAGATTTTGTGGAATATATCCCCCCGCGACATATCGGGCCAGTTTTTGCTGATTTGGCAAATTGTGCTGCGGTTCCGGTTTGCTTGCATTTAGATCATAACAACGATTTTAATGTAATTCGTGAAGCTTTGGATTCTGGTTATTCGTCTGTCATGTATGACGGTTCTTCTTTGCCGTTGGAGCAAAATATTGCGAATAGTCAGAAGGTAGTGGCCTGGACTAACGAAAAAAATGCCAGTGTGGAAGGGGAAGTTGGGACGGTAGCGTATACCGATAAACCAAATAGTGTAACTGAATTTAGTGATCCGCTAGAAGCAGAGCGTTATGCAAAAGAAAGTGGCGTTGATGCTTTGGCTATTTCGGTTGGTACTACACACCGCAGTACGACCCAATGTGCAAAAATTAATTATGAATTACTCACAGATATTGCTGGGCGAGTGCAACAACCTTTGGTAATTCATGGTACCAGTAGTATTCGTGAGGCAGACTTTAAAAAACTTCCGCAGTATGGAGTTGCTAAATACAACGTAGGGACTGTTTTACGTCAGGAATATACCAAGTCCTTGCGCAATGTTCTCCAGCAAGATGATTTTATTTTTGATAAGCTACAACTCAATCGGGAGCCTTTAGAGGCGATATATCGCATTGCTAAGGTTTTAATAGAGAGTGTCGGTGGATTATGAAAGGCCATTATACCTTGCATGGTATGGTTACGTTATACAGCAATGTACTTACCGATTTACGTGTAGCAGCCGAAGCCGGATTTAATGGTTTGGAATTGCATACAGAAAAGCTACAACGTTATTGGAATGCCGGAGGAACAGCCACAACTTATATAGAAGCTGCTAAACGTTGGGGAATTAGCACCACCGCAATTGATATTATCGGCAATGTTGAGTTACCCAGCTTGGAAGCTCAGGCCTATCTACAAGAGGAGACTCGTCGCTTATGCCAGTTTGCGCAAAAAATTGAGTGCCCCATTATCCAGCTCAATGCTTTTTGTAGTTTGGATGGTTTGAACCTGGAGCAGAATTTGGAAATTACAGCGCAAAATATCGGGAAGCTTTGTTCTATTGGTCAAGAATATGGAGTTTCTTTTCAGTATGAAGGAGCGGCATGGACTCCTATCCATCGACTGCGGGATTGTATGCATTTAGTAGATATGGTAGATGCCACTAATTTTGGTTTGGTTATTGATTTTTGGCATCTTTGGGCTTCACGGGGTGCTTCGCCCGAAGAGCTTAGCAATTTGGATAGTCGGTATATTTTGGGCGTGCATGTTTGCGATGGTTTAAGGCCACCATTATACCATGATGGAGAGACGAAGACAAAAAGTGTGCTTCGGGAAAATTGGCAAGATGAGTCGGTTTATCGGAAGTTTTTGCCCGGTGAAGGAGAATTACCGGTTGGGGATTGGTTGCAAGCAGTCCAAAATACGGGCTATATGGGTTCTTATTCTGGAGAAATACTCAATCCTTGGTTATGGGAACAAGATTACCTTCAGCTAGCCCGTAAGATGAAACTGGCTTTAGAATCTTTTTTAGAAAAAGATCAATCAAATAGTAAGGAAGTTCAGTAAAACTAAAGGAGACTTTATGGTGCAATTAGTAGTAGTCGGTTTGGGGCGGATTGGTAAAAGCCATGCTCAAAATTTGCTACAAACTCCTGATTGTCAAATAGTTGGTGTCTGTAGCATTGTGAGAGAGGAATTGCAATGGGCTAAAGATGAGTTGGGTTTAAATACAGGTCAGTTGTGGGAAAATTATGAAGAAATGCTGCAAAAACAAAATTGCGATGCGGTATTTTTAGCTACTTCCAGCAATGTGCACAGCTCACAGATTATTGCAGCTTTGGAAGCAGGCAAGCATGTATTTTGTGAAAAACCGTTGGGAACTTCTGTGGCAGACTGCGAAAAAACGGCCCGAATTATTGCCCATTATCAAGATAGTTTGGCTCAAGAGAAACGGGTCTTTATGTTAGGTTTTGTACGCCGTTTTGATCCGGCGTATAGTTATGCAAAAAAGAAAATTCAAGAAGGGGCTGTTGGTATACCATACATGGTTCGTTCGCAAACTTCTGATCATCGAGATTTTGCCCCGTTTCAACTGGATTTTACGGCAACATCTGGCGGTATTTTTCATGATATGAGCGTTCATGATATAGATTTAATTCGTTGGTATTTAGAGGCCGAGCCGTTAAATGTCCACACTGTAACAAGCAGTTTAGTTTTTCCAGAATTTGCTCAAATTGGCGATGCCGACAACGCAATAGTTACTTGCGAATTTGAAGGAGGCAAAATTGGCGTGTTGCAGGCCAACCGCTGCTCAGCGCATGGGCATAATACCTTTACCGAGATTTATGGAGCACAAGGTATTCTTCGTATAGGCTTTCGGCCGACTTGGGCAGATGTGGAAATTTTAGATGCTCATGGCCAGCGTGGAGAATGCGTTTATACATTTTTTGATCGTTTTTCCGAGGCGTTTCATTTGGAAGTTCGTGAGTTTATCCGCTGCATTAATAAGCAAGTTTCTTCGCCTATTTGCTACCAAGATGGCGTACAAGCCACCAAAATTGCCGAAGCCTGTACGCTCTCTATGAAAGAAAAGCGTATTGTATCCATTGCGGAATTGGATAATGAGAATAAGTAAGTTGCCGTTGTAGAATGTATATTTGAGGAATAAAAAATATTCTTATAGGCTTAATAGATAAATATTTATTGTAATGGACAATCATTTTAGCGTACTGGAATTTGGTTGTAGTTTTGTATTGTTTTATGGAAGACAATCATAAAAATCTGGCGTTTTGCTGGTGATTGGCTCTATAGCTGCCCATAATTTTTGAATGAATAGCTAATAATGCTACGGTTTAGTGGGCAAGTTCTTTGCGCTTGTTGCGCAAATGGTGGCCTTATGTTAGGCAATTGAGAAATTTATTTACCCAAGTGATTTTTTATAATTGGTCTGCCCAGTTGTTTGTTGGAGTGGCTAATTATTTGCATTTTTACCGTGTTTGCTTGGTTTGCTTGGTTTGCTTGGTAAAGTTTTTGCGTTTAGGCGGGGACATTTTCTCTGTACTACATTTAAGAAGTTTAGAGAAAGGTTTTCTCTTTTGGGCTATTTGTCTATAGTTCGTGGTCAATTATGGAATTAAAGATTAAGAAACCAACCGAGGCTTTGCATAAAGCCTTTTTGAAAGTGAAACCAAATAGAGCCGATTGGGAAAGGTTTAAAGAAAACTTTACCAAGCTAATAGAGCGCATTAATGATAAGGAATCGGAAGAGTTTCATAAGAACCTTGTGATTGATTTTCTGCAAAAAACTTATTACGACCCGAATTATTTTGTCAATACCAAGGGACGAATGGACTTGGTTATTCACAATGGCAGTAACGAAAATAGCCGTGTTGGGGTGATTATTGAAACCAAAAAAACTAGCAACAAAGCCGAAATGCTTAGCCAAGAAAAAGTAAATGTAAAGGCATTTCAGGAATTGATTTTATATTATTTACAGGAAAGGATTACCGAAAGTAATATTGAAATTAAATATATTGTGGCGACTAACATTTATGAATGGTTTATTTTTGATGCACAATTATTTGATAGATTATTTGCGCAAAACAAGGAATTAGCGCAACAATTTGAGGACTTTAGCGCCGGGCGTTTGGCAGATGGCAAAACGGACTTCTTTTATAAACAAATTGCCGAACCCTTTGTTGATACGATCTCATCGCCACTAGAATTTGCTTATTTTGATATTCGCAACTATAAAACAGACGATGACAATAAAGAATTGCTTTCTTTATTTAAGCTGCTTTCCCCGCAACATTTATTAAAATTACCCTTTGCCAACGATAGCAACCGCTTAGATAAAGGGTTTTATAGCGAGTTATTGCATATTATCGGTCTAACGGAAGTAAAGAGCGGTGGCAAGAAATTAATTGAACGCAACAAGGAAGGTTTTCGTCATAAAGGCTCTTTGTTGGAAAACGCCATTAGACAATTGCGCAGTTTAAAGAAAATTCCCCGATTGAAAAAACCCGAACAGTATGGCCGCGATAGCGAAGAACAGCTTTTTACTATCGGCTTACAGCTAAGCATTACTTGGATTAACCGTATTTTGTTTTTGAAGTTATTAGAGGCCCAATTGCTTAGTTACCACAAAAGATATAGGCCTTATGCATTTTTGAATATAGAGAAAATTCCCGATTATGGCAGCTTAAACAGCCTGTTTTTTGAGGTTTTGGCCTGCCAAATGGAGGCAAGAGAGCCGGAGGACGTGCCTTTATTTTCTAAAATTCCGTACCTGAACAGTTCTTTGTTTGAGCCGACCGAACTGGAACATGATGCCCTGTTTATCAATCAATTGACGGAGAATTGGGTTATGCCGTTGCACAAGCAAACGGTGTTAAAAGACGCAAAGGGCAATAAAAAAGTAGCAGAAATGCCGGCGCTGGAATACTTATTTTGTTTTTTAGATGCCTATGATTTTGGCAGCGAAGGCAACGGAGCGGTGCAGGAAGAGAGCAAAACTTTAATTAGTGCTGCGGTATTGGGTTTAATTTTTGAGAAGATCAACGGCTATAAAGATGGCTCTTTTTTTACACCGGGTTTTATCACGATGTATATGTGTCGGGAAACGATTCGTAAGGCGGTGCTGCAAAAATTTTGGCAAGTTAAGGGTTGGCAATGCCAAAGTTTGGCAGAACTGTACGATAAGATCGAAGACCGCGCCGAAGCCAATAAGATTATTAATAGCATAACTATTTGTGATCCGGCGGTGGGTTCTGGGCACTTTTTGGTTTCGGCCTTGAATGAAATGATTGCAATTAAGAGCGAATTAAAAATTTTATCCGATAGGGAAGGCCAGCGCTTAAAGGAATATCGTTGTGAAGTGGTGCACGATGAACTGTTGATAATGGACGAGGAAGGCCATCTTTTTGAGTACCAGCCGGGCTATTTAAACGGCCAAAGCCAAAGCAAAAGTGAAAGCCAGCGAGTGCAGGAAGCGTTGTTTCATGAAAAACAAACGATTATTGAAAATTGTTTGTTTGGCGTGGATATAAACCCCAATTCGGTAGAAATTTGCCGCCTTCGTTTGTGGATTGAGCTATTGAAACACGCTTATTATAAAAAACCGAACGAATTGGAAACCTTACCCAACATTGATATTAATATTAAATGTGGCAACAGTTTGGTTAGCCGCTTTACTTTAGATGCCGATTTGGACGATGCTTTACAACAAAGCAATAGTACGATAGAGGAGTATCGATCGGCTGTGATGGGCTACAAAAATGCCAGCGAAAAAAACCAAAAAGACAAGGCCAGAGAACTAATTAGCGATATTAAAAACAACTTTCGTGAATTTATTGTGCAAGAAAGTAAGGTTCGGGTCTTACTGGAAAAGAGACAAGGCGAGCTGAAGACTTTGGACAGCGGCAAAGAAATATTCCTAATGGAAAAGAAGGCACGGCAAGCCCAGCTAGAAGAAATTAAGAAATTACGAGAAGAAGTTGCCGAGTTAAAACAAAAGTTTTCCGCAGAACAAAATAATGTTATCTACCAAAATGCGTTTGAATGGCGCTTTGAGTTTCCGGAAGTGTTAGATAATGCGGGCAATTTTTTGGGCTTTGATGTGGTTATTGGCAACCCGCCTTATATACAACTTCAAAAGGACGGCGGCGAGCTTGGCAACAAATATGCGCCTTTTGATTATCAATCTTTTGAAAAAACGGGCGATATATACACCCTGTTTTACGAAAGAGGCAATCAACTTTTAGTAGCAAACGGCCATCTTTGTTTTATTACCTCCAACAAATGGATGCGGGCGGGCTATGGTAAAAAGCTAAGAAATTATTTGGCCACCGACACGACGCCCAAAATTTTAATAGACCTGGGCAAAGATGTTTTTGAGTCGGCAACGGTGGATTCGAATATTTTGTTGTTGGAAAATAGGCCAGCGCTTGCGCAAAAAGACCAAATAGAAGTTTGGAGTTTAGCAGAAAACGACAAAATAGAAAGCCGTTCCATCTACCAAAATATGGACAGAAATTTAGCAGAAGTCTTTGACAAACAAAAAAAACCAATGCCTATTCCGCTACCAGATGAGGCCTGGAGTATTTTAAGTAGTGAAGAGTTTGCCATAAAAAGACAAATAGAAAATATGGGCACGCCACTAAAAGATTGGGATATTTCTATTAACTATGGTATCAAAACAGGCTATAACGAGGCCTTTATTATAGATGAAGCCAAGCGAGAACAGCTGTTAAAAAATTGCAAAGATGAGCAAGAAAGGCAAAGAACCCAAGCAATAATAAAGCCGATTTTGCGCGGAAGAGATATAAAAAAGTACCACGCCCAATGGGCCGGCTTGTATTTAATTGGTACTTTTCCTGCGTTAAAATTAAACATTGATGACTATCCTACAATTAAAAACTACTTAGAGAGCTTTGGTAAAAAACTACACCAAATAGGTGAGTTTACCGATGAAATTGGTAATCTTCAAAAGAGCCGTAAGAAAACAAGCAATAAATGGTTTGAAACACAAGACCAAATTGCCTACTACAAAGAGTTTGAAAAAGAAAAGATTGTGTGGCAAAGAATCACACAAGAACCTACTTTTTGTATTTCTAAAAGAGAATTAGTTTTGGATAGTATGGCATTTTTATTATCTGATAATGCAATGACTGATAGATATATCTTATCAGTTTTAAATTCAAAATTAGTTGCTTATTGGGTTGATAAAAGCGTTCACCAATATGGGGATACGGGTTATCGTCTTTCAAATCAATATGTAGAACAAATCCCTGTTCCCCAATTTGCAGAAAATAAAGCCCAACTAATAGAATCGAAAGTAAGCGAAATTTTGCAACGCAAACAAGCAAACCCCCAAGCGGATACCGCTAAACTAGAAAATGAAATAGACCAATTGGTTTATCAACTGTACGGTTTAAGCGCAGAACAAATACAAATAGTAGAAAATTCTAGCAAGTAAACCTTTTTTAATCATACCAGATAGATATTTGTATAAACGGCCAAGCATAGTAAAGTTTTGCCCAAAACTTGGGTAGCCTGTGGGCGGAAGGTTGGGGTTGGGTGGGCTAATGAAAAATATTTTAATATTGACAAGGTATACTATAGAGCATACAATTTTTGTTTAGGTATACCTTTTCAGTAACTTTATTTTAGTAGTTTGTCTATGTCTGAACAAAAAACATTATTTATATCTTATAGTCGTGCAGATAGTAAAGCCATTGATGAAATAGAACATTATTTTAAGAGTATTCCTGAATCTATACTGAAAGTTACCCGAGACAATAGGGACGCTAAAGAATATAAACAAGACTTTAAAGAATTTATGCAGTCTATTGATAAGCATGACTACGCATTAATGTTTATTAGTGAAGCCTTTTTACAATCTGCAAACTGCATGTTTGAAATGTTAGAAGTTATCAATGCTCGCAATTTTGATGCCAAAGTAATGCCAATATTGAGTAATGAGCAACTCCAAATATTTGATACCGAAAGCCGCAGGCCTTATAGGGAATATTGGCAACAAAAGGCAGATAAACAAAAAGAGCGTATTAAAAGTTTAGAACAAAACCATAGAAAAGTTCCCGATGATGAGCGCAAAACTTTAGAACATTACGAAGAAATTAGCGAAAATATACAAGACTTTTTAGCCAAACTTGCGCATAAAAACTTAAAAACTCATAGAGAACTTTTACAAGATAATTACCAACCATTGCTTAGGTTGATGGCACTGGAAGAGCAACAACAAGCCTTATTGGAACAGTTTTTTATCATTTACCAAATTAAAGACACGGAAGAACAAGATATAGTAATAACAAATCTACCGAATAATTATCCAAATAATGATTTGGTACAATTATTTATTGGTTATATTTTTTATACTAGAAAACAATTTAAACGTAGTATTAATGCCTATAAACAAGCCTTAAAAATTAATCCGAATAGCTATGAAGCCTATAATGGTATGGGTATTGTTTATAAGGATTTAGGACAATATAAAGAAGCGATTACTTGCTATGAAAAAGCCCTGCAGCTTAAACCGGATTACCCAGAAGCTTATGCTAATCTGGGGGTTGCTTATTTTGATATATATAAAAAATCAAAAGAAACCCCAGATATAGAACTTTTGAATCAAGCGATTGCTTGCTATGTAAAAGCCCTTGAGCTTAAACCCGATTGGCCAGAAGTTTATAATAGTATGGGTAAAGCTTATCTTGATATATATAAAAAATCAAAAGAAAAACCAGGTATAGAATTGTTGGATCAAGCGATTAAATACTTTGAAAAAGCCCTTGAGCTTAAACCGGATTACCCAGCAGCTTATAATGATATAGGTAATGCTTATATTTGTAAGTTTGAAGCATCGGGAGAAAAACCAGATATAGAATCTTGGGATAAAGCGATTACTTGCTATAAAAAAGCCATTGAGCTTAACCCTGATTACTATCTAGCTTATGATAATCTGGGTGTTGCTTATATTTGTAAGTTTGAAGCATCGGGAGAAAAACCAGATATAGAATTGTTGGATCAAGCGATTAAATGCTGTGAAAAAGCCCTTGAGCTTAAACCGGATTGGGCAAAAGCCTATTATAATTTAGGTCGTGCTTATGGCCATAAGTTTGAAAAATCGGGAGAAAAACCAGGTATAGAATTGTTGGATCAAGCGATTAAATACTTTGAAAAAGCCCTTGAGCTTAACCCCGATTACCCAGAAGCCTATTATAATATGGGCACTGCTTATTTAAATAAGTATCAAAAATCCTTAGAAATTCCAGATATAAAGCTTTTAGAGCAAGCGATTACTTGGTTTGAAAAAGCTATTGAGCTTAACCCCAATTACCGAGAAGCCTATAATAATATGGGTGCTGCTTATTTAAATAAGTTTCAAATATCGAAAGAACCCCGAGCTATAAAGCTTTTGGATCAAGCGATTACTTGGTTTGAAAAAGCTATTGAGCTTAACCCCAATTACCCAGCAGCTTATAATAATATGGGTGCTGCTTATTTAAATAAGTTTGAAGTATCGAAAGAACCCCGAGCTATAAAGCTTTTGGATCAAGCGATTACTTGGTTTGAAAAAGCTATTGAGCTTAACCCCAATTACCCAGCAGCTTATAATAATATGGGGCTTGCTTATTTAAATAAGTATCAAAAATCGTTAGAAACTCCAGATATAAAGCTTTGGAATCAAGCGATTACTTGTTTTGAAAAAGCTATTGAACTTAACCCCAATTACCCAGCAGCCCATAATAATCTGGGGCTTGCTTATTTAAATAAGTCTCAAGTATCGGAAGAACCCCGAGCTATAAAGCTTTTAGAGCAAGCGATTAAATACTTTGAAAAAGCTATTGAGCTTAAACCCAATGACCCAGCAGCTTATGTTAATAGGGAGCTTGCTTATTTTTTAAGATCAAGTATCGGGAAGAGCCCGAGCTAAATACGGGAAGAGCCCCGACTAAATACGGAGAGAGCTTCGACTAAATACGGGAAGAGCTCCAGCTAAATACGGGAAGAGCTCCGACTAAATACGGGAAGAGCCCCGAGCTATAAAGCTTTTAGAGCAAGCGATTAGATATTTTGAAAAAGCTATTGAGCTTAACCCCAATGACCCAGCAGCTTATGTTAATAGGGAGCTTGCTTATTTTTTAAGATCAAGTATCGGGAAGAGCCCGAGCTAAATACGGGAAGAGCCCCGACTAAATACGGAGAGAGCTTCGGCTAAATACGGGAAGAGCCCCGACTAAATACGGAGAGAGCTTCGGCTAAATACGGGAAGAGCCCGAGCTATAAAACTTTGGAATCAAGCGATTATTTATTGTGAAAAAGCTATTGAGCTTAACCCCGATTGGGTAAAAGCCAATAATCCAGAATTATTTCAAGCTATTACCAAGTTACAAAATAAACTACAAGCCAAAATAGGTACGTTCGGTATCGCTTGGCCTTATTGCGCCGCCGGTAAACGCTAAGCGCCCCTCGGGCGGGCAAGCAAACCATTTTTAATCATCAAAGATAAATATTTATGCCAACGGCCAAGCGTGGTAAGGTTTGGGTTAGTGAAAAATATTTTTATATTGAACGGGTAATACTACAAACAATATAATTACTATTTAGATATAGCTTTTAAGTAATTTTATTTTAGGGGTTTGTTTTAGGGGAAAGGCTAAATATTTAGAAAGCCTAGGCAAAAACTAATTATTACTGGTTTATAAATTAAACAACAAGACTAAGATATTAAGCTATTCTTTGTAAATAGCTACATACAGTCGCAAATCTAAGCGTAATTGATAAGCAGCAACGACAAGAAAACTCCGGATCAACACCCCCAAGTCATTTACACAAGTCATTTACAGACTGCTTATCAATTTCTATTCCTAAATACTAAAACATACTTTCTACCGGAGTATAAGCATAGTCCAAAGATTGGCTTACTGCAGCATGCGTGACTTTACCGGACGCAACATTTACGCCATGTGCCAGATATTGATCATCCTTACATGCTTGCTTCCATCCTTTATTAGCAATATCAAGCGCAAAAGGTAACGTAGCATTAGTAAGCGCATGAGTCGCTGTTAGGGGAACATTTCCCGGCATGTTTGCTACGCCATAATGAATAATGTTGTCTACTTCATAAGTAGGTTCTTCATGTGAAGTGATTTTTGATGTTTCAAAACATCCACCTTGATCAATAGCAATATCTACAAGAACAGAACCTTTCTTCATTATTTTGAGCATATCTCGTGTTATCAGTTTAGGAGCAGTAGCGCCGGGAATGAGCACTGCGCCTATGACTAAATCTGCATCTTTAATTAAATTTTCTAAGATACTTTTGTTCGAATAGCGTATTTTTAGCTGCCCTTTGTGCAATAAGTCTAATTCTCTTAAATGAGATATGTTCTTATCCACTAATATTACATTAGCACCAATACCCAATGCAATACGTGCTGCATTTCTACCAGCAATACCGCCTCCTAATATTACTACATTGCCAGGATCAACACCAGGAACCCCCGACAACAATACTCCCGAACCTCCCCGTGCTTTTTCAAGATGATGCATTCCTACTTGAACAGACAGGCGACCAGCTATTTCGGACATAGGCGTAAGCAATGGCAAGCGCCCATAAATATCCGTAACTGTTTCATAAGCAATAGCAATGCAATTACTATCAATAAGAGCTTTCGCTTGGTCATGATCGGGAGCAAGATGTAAAAACGTAAAGAGAACTTGCTCAGAGCGCAACATGCCATATTCTGAAGGCTGTAACTCTTTTACCTTAACTAACATTTCAGCTTTTTGAAAGACATCACAGGCTTTGGGCATAATTTTCGCTCCTACCTGCGTATAGTGAGAATCTTCAAAACCAATCTCTGTTCCTGCATTGCTTTCAATAACTACTTCATGTCCGTTATCAATTAACTCTTTTGCACCTGCCGGGGTTATACCAACACGATACTCATGGTTTTTAATCTCTTTTACAGTGCCAATAATCATAATAATTCCTTCTTTGCATCTTTAGATAATTTGAATACCAAAGGACCGAGTAAAATAAGTGCGACTAAGTTCGGTATGGACATAAGCCCATTTGCAGTATCCGAAAGCCCCCAAATTTTGTCGAGCGATGCCACAGAACCGATATATACACAAATAAGAAAGATACTACGATATGCTAGAACCGCTTTAGAAGAGTTTTTGAACAAATATCCTATACAACGTTCTCCATAAAGCGCCCAGCCTAAAATAGTTGTAAAAGCAAACAGAGATAAACAAATAGAAACAATAACACCCCCACCTGTGAACGCTGCGGCAAAACTCGCTGTAGTAAGCGCTGCACCATTGAGCTCTCCCCCCGGGCTATATGTTCCAGATACAATAATTACAAGCCCTGTAAATGTACACACAAGGATAGTATCAATGAATACTCCGAGTACGCTTATCATACCTTGATGGATAGGACTCTTAGTATTTGATGATGCGTGGGCAATTGCCGCAGTACCCAGTCCTGCTTCATTTGAAAATATACCTCGCCGGAATCCATACGATATGGCTGTGGCTACAGCACTGCCGGCAACACCGCCTGCGGCTGCTTCTATTCCAAATGCACCAGCGAAAACGGAATAAAATGCCGCGGGAATTTTTCCAGCAAATATTATCAGAGTAGCTATACCGCCAACTATGTAAAGCACTATCATGGTCGGAACTAACTTATCTGCTACTTCTGCAATTCTTTTTATTCCACCAATAACTACCAAGGCTGCTAGAACTGTGATAACAACTCCAATCAATGGCCCTATAGAAACATTTAAAGTTTCATTAATTGATGAGACAATTGCGTGTGATTGGATTGAGCCTCCGGTAAACAGTGCACTAAAGGCTCCGAATATTGCATATGCTACAGCAAGCACACTAGCGAGCATGGGGAGACGATCCTTAAGGCCGTTTTTTATATAATACATAGGGCCGCCTACAAATTCATTTTTTTCATTTGTCTCTCTAAAATGAACAGCAAGCGCTACTTCTGTATATTTTGTGGCCATTCCAATCAAAGCCATAACCCACATATAAAACAAGGCGCCGGGGCCACCAAAATAAATAGCTGTTGCCACTCCAGCAATATTTCCAGTTCCAACTGTCGCTGCCATTGCAGTAAATAAGGCCGCACGTGGTGATACCCCCTCATCACTTTCTTGCTTTTCCTGCTTAGAAAAAGCATACGACACAGCTCGAGATAATTTGCTCCATGGTAAAAACTTTAATCCTACCATGAGGAAAACACCCGCAAAAACAAGCAAACTTACTACAGGCCAGCCCCATACAAAATTATTAACATAGGAATTTATTTCCCATAAAAGATCCATATAGATACTCCTTTAAAAGATCCATATAGATACTCCTTTAAAAGATCCATATAGATACTCCTTATTATTTAATATACGTTCCTCAAAAAACGCTTACAGTTATTTTTGATCAAAATATTTGTTTTGTCAAATATAAATTTCAAAAATCTCCACAATTTTTATGTTCTACATGAGGCTAGATTGGAAAACAATGCATTGGATTCCTAAAAGATGAGGCAAGTATTGGTGCGGGCAAACAAGGCTTGATCTACCATGACAAGAAACATGGGCAAGAAACCCAGCATTAGACAAAAATATTAGACAAAGAATAAAAGAATAATAGCTGTTTTGCAAATGATTCAAAAATATCGTTTGCAAAACACTATAACCCGCGCCTACCAAGGCTTCACTAAAAACTAAGACCTAAGGCTAAAATATATTAAGCTATTAACGCGCTCCACTGGGGGGCAACACCTCTACCCTATATACCAATGTGCCATATCCCTGAGGGTTCTGTATTTCATAGGTGTATTCTCTGGTAGGTTGCAGCTTTTTTAAATCGATTATTTTTTTAGCCCCCTCGACTTTTTCATGAACAACATTTCTATAGTCTTCCTCATAAAACTTAAAGTCTAACTCTACTAAAGCCTCGATATCGGACTTATTAAAAGATAAAATTCGTGTCGATTGATCAATCTTGTACACATTATAAGGTTCCTTTGTCCCAATTGTCTTATATTGATGCTTTGAGTGAGTATCCTCAATAAGTATAAAAGGTGTAAGAGAACTATGGCCCTGGTAGGTTTTTGCAAGTGGTGTTTTTACCCTTGCTCCAAGTACAACTTCGATTTCCCTCTGGTTATCATTTTCCCCTTTAACAAGCTTAATCCGCCTTACACTATTAAAGTGGATTTTATACCTTCCGGTGTTTTGTTGGCAGTTCCGAATATTATACTCGGAAGCAAGAATAGACTTGACCACCTCATTGTTATATAAACTACGCATGGTATAGCCCAAAGGAGCTGCGGGTGATTCTTTGGTATAATTACCTCCCGTATTGATATAACCATAGATCCCTTCAAGTCCCTTGGTAAGAACTTTTGCGGCCTCTAACCCACTCCCTCCAATGACCGTAGCACGAATAGAAGAATTCTCATTTACCTTTTTATAAGCTGCACTGGCATTCAAGTTAGCATTATGTATTGGGTTGCTAACGGCTAGATTAAAGGCCGCTTTTACCTCTTGAAAACTTGCTTTGGATTCGATCGTAAATAATACCATTCGGCCAAACTTTACGCTGGAAATATAAACCGGCATACCATCAAGTAGATTAATATCTACGTTTTTGGTATTGTCAAACCAATCGTAAGGGCCTCCTTTATCCAGGTCTAAATCAATGGTATAATATACCTGTACGAACTTAATAACGGTACGCGATTGTTGTTCCTTTTTATTAAAATCAAAAGACGCTGCCAAATTTAGATTGGTTAATCCTCCATTGTAGGAATAGCCCGCTCCTACAGCGATACCCAATTCGTTTGCAGACCGTACTTCCGTTTGTTCAAGACTAACTCTTGCAGCAGTGGAACCTGACAATTTCTGGGCCAATATATTCCTGATTGCTTGGCGAACCGATGAATTTTTAGGCTCTTCTACTTCTTGGGAAACTTTACCGTCAATATTTTCCAATGAAATAGAAATTGTTATCGGTGAGCGATCTTGGATAACGACTGGAGTATAGGCTCCAGTCTCAATAGAATTTCCTTGCAATATAGAGCCAACATAGAATACATTCGTTGTTGGGTCTAAGACAATATTCTCGTTATATTCTGCAGCTACTTTGACTCTTTTGGTAGTACAGATAAAATCGCCTTGTTGCTGTGGCTTTTCGCTAGAAAGCTCCTGTTCATACCTGCCATTCTTAAACTTATCGGAATATTCGGCTAGTTTCTCGCTAAACGGCAATGCTTTGGAAGCAAATTTTTTATTAAATCCTAACGACTCGTTTATTTCTTCTATAGCGGGGGGATCACAGGAATAAAAACCCACAGACAATAACAAGGTAATAAAAGGAATTAAAAGCTTTCTTAAGTACATAAACACTCCTACGCTTTTCAGCTTTTTATTGATTTGTTTTTAGTAATGAAAACTCCAATAATAAACAAGAGCAAACTATAAAAATAAAACAGTGACATTGGATAATATCAACTTAAATTATTGTATATATTTGTTTTAGATTTATGAAATTTTATCAAAAAACTTTTTACAATTTACAATAATAAAATCCATGCTATAATCTAAGTCAAGTCTTATTACTCAGACATATAAGGAGGTATTTAGATGGAAATCGGTATTATCGGGCTGGGCGATATGGGTATTGGTATTGCCAATAATATTATTAAGGCAGGGCTTACTCTTAAAGGTTTTGATCTACGCTCAGAAAGCAACCAAAATTATTCACACCGGTATTTTTGCCTATTGCTCAGACAATAGGTGTCGACCCAATACATTTTGGAGTTGTTTTTATTCCAGACTTGATCCTAGCTGTACCAGGTTTATTTTTTAATTGAATATTCTGCTTTACCTCTGTTATTTTTCGCTCTTTTCAATAAGATATAAATATCAGACAGTTTGTCTCAAAAGTAATTGACTTTATTACAGGAGTTTATTTTATGGAAAAATATAAAAGTCCGCTGCACGAGACGGTAAGCACTACTACTACGGAACTCTGGAATGATAGCTGCTCTGCAGAAGAACTGCATTATTCTATTGAGCACGGGGCAACTGGTGCGACTACCAATCCGACCATTGTGGCAGGAGTATTAAAAAAAGAATTAGACTTATGGCAAGATTGTATTCTTAGATTAATACGCACCATGCCAGAAGCCACCGAAGTAGATATTGCCTGGAGATTGAATGAAGAAATGGCGGTAAACGGTGGTAAGCTACTATTACCTGTTTTTAAGGAAAGCCAAGGGAAAAAAGGGCGTATTAGCATTCAGACAAACGGTCAATACTATCGCAACGCAAACTTGCTATTAGAACAGGCACTCCATTTTAATAGTCTTGCTGAAAATATTATGGTAAAAATGCCAGCAACTAAGGCCGGGATTGCAGCGATGGAACAAGCTACCTACCAAGGGGTAAACATTAACGCAACAGTATGTTTTACCGTGCCGCAATCTCTGGCCGTGGCCGAAGCCATAGAGTGTGGGCTGAATCGTCGTAGAACCGAAGGTAAAGACAACAGCCATTTACACCCAGTTTGTACCATTATGGTAGGTCGTTTAGATGATTGGCTAAAAGTAGTTACCGAAAAAGAAGGTTTGGCCCCCAATCCAGAAATTTTAGAATGGGCCGGAATTGCCGCCATCAAAAGAGCTTACCAAATTTATCAAGAGAAAGGCTATCATTGTCGCTTATTGGCCGCTGCTTATCGCAACCATTATCACTGGAGTGAATTGATCGGCGGGGACATTGTACTGGCGATTCCGTACAAATGGCAAAAGCGTTTTAATCAGTCTAAAGTCTCTGTACAAGAACGTATGAGCCAAGCCGTAGATTCGGCAATTATAAACGAATTACAGACGTTATATCCTGATTTTGTACGAGCCTATGAACCAGATGGAATGAAAGTAGAAGAGTTTGATGCATTTGGAGCTACTTGCCGCACCTTGCGGACTTTTATCGCTGATTATGGCAATTTGCTCGCTATAGTGCGCGATTTTATGATTGCCAACCCAGACAAATAAAGAGGATTGTAAATGCTGATTCAACCTCAAATACAAGATGGACTCAATATATATACTCAAGAGTTTGATACCAGCGGCATGAAGCTAAATTTTAGCATATTGCGCTTGCGTGCTGGGGAAAGTTTTGTGTTGCACGAGACCTTGCGCGAGACCGCCATTCTTTTAGTGGAAGGGCAATTGCGTTTGCGCTGGCAGGATCCTAAAGGAAACGTCGATATTTTGCGGCCAAACTGTTTTGACTATGAGCCGTTTTGCCTACATGTCTGCCAAGGAGCAGAAGTCTTACTGGAAGGCTTAGCTGGCGATTGTGAGATAAGTGAAGTTGTGTTGCAAAGCGCTACTAATAGTAACGCTTTCCCAGCTAGATTTTACAGTTCAGAAGACTTAAAAGTACAAGTCTTTGGGGAAGGTCAATGGCACGGTACAGCCGTTCGTTCTGTCTGCACCATTTTTGACTATGATTCGGCACCGTATTCACAAATGGTATTGGGCGAAGTGATCAATCATCCAGGGCGTTGGTCGAGTTATCCGCCACATAGCCACCCCCAGCCCGAAATTTATTATTATAGATTTAATTATCCCCAAGGGTTTGGCTCTATCCATATCGGAGAGCAAGCCTATGCTATTCAAGACCGAAGTGCGGCATTAATTACCGGTAACTTAGATCATCCGCAGACAGCCGCTCCTGGCTATGCAATGTATTTTTGTTGGATGATTCGCCATTTGCCAAATGCCCCTTGGCGTGAACGAAAGATGAACCCAAATCATGACTGGTTGAATGAAAAAGGGGTTGCAGTTTGGACTCCTTGAGTATAAGGATAATGGAACGAATAAACTCAATCTATTTTAAGAATTGGAGAAAGCAATGAGAGATATACAAAATTGGATCAACGGAACTTATATTGCTGGGGAAGCCGAGTCTATCCAAGTGGACAGCCCTATTGATGCTCGTATTTTGGGAACAATGAAACTTGCCAGCCTACAACAATTAGATAAAGCCGCACAAAGTGCAGCAGCAGCTCAAAAAGATTGGGCGGCTCAAACACTAAAAAGCCGCGCCCAAATAATATATCATTATCGAGAGTTACTTCAACAACACCGCGATGAACTAGCAAAATTATGCCATTTAGAAAATGGTAAATCTATGATAGAAGCAAGTGCGGGTGTAGATCGAGCTTTAGAATTGGCCGAATTTGCAGCTTCTACCCCCAACTGGATTACCGGAAATATTCAGATGGTCAGTCGTGGGGTAGAATGCCGCGATGAATTGATGCCAGTAGGAGTATGCAGCTCGATCACCCCTTTTAACTTTCCAATAATGGTACCGCACTGGACGATGCCTTTAGTATTGGTTTTAGGTAATGCCATGATTCTCAAGCCTTCGGAGCTGACTCCATTGAGTGCATTAAAAGCGGCCGAATTAATGAAACAAGCCGGTTTACCAGATGGGCTATTGCAAGTGATCTTAGGAACTAAGGAAATTGTCGAAGGAATTTGCGATCACCCAGATATTGCGGCGGTATCTTTTGTCGGTTCTACACCGGTCGCCCAATTGGTATACCAGCGATGTGCACAAAATCTCAAGCGGGTGGGCACTTTTGGTGGGGCGAAAAATCATATTATATTGCTGCCCGATGCAGACCCAGACATGGTCGTAAAGGATATTTTGGCTTCTGCTACTGGCATGGCCGGCCAGCGTTGTATGGCAGCTTCTGTATTAATTGCGGTTGGAGAAACTAATAAACATGTAGATATGTTAATAGAAACCGCTCGCACACAAAAACCCGGTGCCGACTTACCTCCATTAATTTCCCGAGCTGCTGTGGATAAAATTGGAGCTTATTTAGATCGAGTGGCCCAAGCTGGTGCTAAAGTGGTGGTAGATGGCCGCCAAGCTGTTAAGCCAGAAACTGGCTACTATATTGGCTCATCGGTGATCGATTACCGAAATAGCCATATATCCATGCCTAATGAAGAAATTTTTGGTCCAACACTAGAAATTGTCGCCGCCCAAAATATTCGTGAGGCTGCCGAATTGCAAAAACACTCTCCTTATGGCAATGCCGCTTCAGTGTTTACACAGAATGGGCGCAGCGCAGCGGAACTTTTACCACAACTACAGGCAGGAATGATCGGGGTTAATATTGGCGTGCCAGTACCACGCGACCCATTTGCTTTTGGCGGCATTAAAGCCTCTCGTTTTGGCACTGCCGATATTACCGGAGCAGAGTCTTTACCTTTGTGGACAATCCACCGCAAAATTACCACTAAGTGGAATTCAGAAAACAAAATAGATTGGATGAGCTAATCTGAAAAACTGTAACGGCGCACGCAAAATAAAACGACTTGCGTGCAAATTTACTTACCTTTTAGCTTGGTTGTACCAGCCTTGATAAAAAAACTTACCAAGGCTGCAATTGGCCAATGCAAGCGTTGCAACAACAAGATACAGCCTAATAGCCCAACAAAAAAGCCAACCAACTATTACTTACAGCAACAACCAAACCTTACTTAAATAATTAAAAAACTTGAATACTAGTGGTTGGGTCTTCTGGACTACCAGATACAAATTCTGCTGCTGCTTTAAGGTTGTATGCACCATTAGCATCACTTTTACCCCTCTTAACCAGTATCTTATCGACTTCCGCTTTTACACTACCGCTTAAAGTAATATCTAAGCCTGTTGCACTTGCACTAGAACCTGTGGCTGTGTTTTCACCTGCGGTTGCGTGCCGTGGTAATGTGTATTTCTTACTACCATCACCGGATACAAGCGTCAATTTGCTAAAGTCCCAGTCTGCAACTGCTGTCGGTAACCTAACACCTGCAATCTGTAACAAGCCTCTACTAGCAAAGTAGATTACGGAGGTGATTTTGGCTACATACCCGCTAACGGTAATCGGGTTGCTTGTGTCTTCTGCCCTACCACCTGCAAAGCCTGCTGCTGCTTCCAGGTTGTATGCACCATTAGCATCACTATCACCATCGTTAACCAGTATCTTCTCGGCTTCCGCTTTTACACTACCGCTTAAAGTAATCGTTAAGTAGGTTACACCTGCACTAGAACCTGTGGCTGTGTTTTCACCTATTGCGTGCTCGGGTAATGGGTATCTCTTACTACCATCACCGGATACAAGCCTCAATTTGCTAAAGTCCCAGTCTGCAACTGCTCTCGGTAACTTGATACCTCTAATATATAACTCGCCTGTATTAGCATTGTAGGTTGCACTGGTGATGCTGGCTGTATACCCGCTAACGGTAATAGGATTGGTTGTGTCTTCTGCCCTACCACCTGCAAAGCCTGCTGCTGCTTCCAGGTTGTATGCACCATTAGCATCACTATCACCATCGTTAACCAGTATCTTATCGGCTTCCGTTTTTACACTACCAATTAAAGTAATCTGTAAGCCTGTTGCACTTGCACTAGAACCTGCGGCTCTGTTTCTACTTTCAGAACCATAGGCTCTGTTGTTATGCCGGGGTAATGTGAATCTCTTAGTACCATCACCGGATACAATCGTCAATTTGCTAAAGTCCCAGCCTGTAACTGCTTTTGGTAAATTAGTACCTGTAATCACTAAGAAGCCTATAGTAACATCATAGGTTACACGGGTAATTGCGGGTGGTGGGTTTCCACTAACGGCCAAGGCTTTGGCTGTATCTAAACCCGCCCAAGCACCAGTGCCAACGCTAAGCAACCCATCTTTTAGACCATTGCTATCCATACCGTCCTTGCCATTCAGAGTAGCTTTATCGGCATCGGTAAGTTTCAGCCAAAGCGCTGTGCCATCGCTTTTAATACGGTACTTACCTTTTGCAAGACCGCGACTATCTGGCCCAGTGGCTGTGGCATCTG
Organism: Spirochaetia bacterium; assembly: GCA_965225855.1. GTDB lineage: Bacteria > Spirochaetota > Spirochaetia > SP-2023 > SP-2023 > Haliotispira. The sequence goes on from CBDDCK010000005.1 coordinate 94,556, forward strand.
CAATATAGGAACTGAAGGCTAGGCCATCTACCGTGATGGTTTGGATTTGGGCTTGGGTCGCAGTTGTAGCACTTAAGTTAGAACCTTGCAAGGTTAACAGCGCCGTGCCAACATTGTAGGTTGCACCGGTAATTGCGGCTTCAGGCGACTGATCTTCGGCTTTAGGTTGCTTAGGCGACTGATCTTCGGTTTCAGTCTTAGACTGCTTATCTTCGACTTCTTCGGTTTGTTCGGCTTGTTCGTCTTCTTCAGCTTGTTCGTCTTGTTCGACTTTAGCTTGCTTAGATGGCTGATTGTCATCGGATACTTTAGACTGCTTATCGGGTACATTCCTAACGGTTAAGTCTTTGGCTGTATTTAAACCCGCCCAAGCACCAGAGCTAGTAAGCAACCCTTTTTTTAGACCATTGCTATCCATACCTGTCTTGCCATTCAGAGCAGCTTTATGTGGATCGGTAAGTCTAAGCCAAATCGCAGTGCCATCGTTTGCAATACGGTACTGACCTTGTTTAAGACCGTTACTATTTACCCCAGTGGCTGTGGCAGTATAAGAATTTAAGGCTAGGCCAGCTACCCTGATAGTTTGGATTTGGGCTTCTGTAGGACTTAAGTCAGTACCTTGTACGGTTAACAGAGCCGTAGTAAAATCGTAGATGGCGTTCTTGATAGTCGGCCCAGAAGATGGCGCATCATCGTCATCGGGTGGTGCGCAGGCCAAGGCCATAAAGGCCAGTAGCAATGCTACAGGCAATAAAAGTAGTTTGAGCTTATACATAAGCAATACCTCCAACAATGGATAAAGATTAACCAACCCATACGGGCTAGTGTGTAAATCCCCATTTTGCTAGGGGGGGTGTTGCGTCAAGGCCTTTATATGGCTTTTTACAAGTTTTTTTGTGTCTTAGTGTTGTTTTGTGTTGTAAGGTGGTTCAAAATCAATGCCAATCAAAAGTCTTGGGGGTGTTGGTTTGGTCTTTGGCTGTTTCAGCCTTTGGGGTGGGAAAGTGTAGAATTGAATAAAATACTTGATTACACCTCAATTACACCTTAAATTACACTATGGGGCAATCTCCAAAAGGTGAAACATTTAATGAAAATGAAAACGCGATATTATTCTTTCAGGGGCGTTCAGAATTTGGCCAACGATTTCCGATGATTGTTGTATAGGTCCTGGATTATGTGCCGATGTAGAAAATTTCATTAAAGACTAGGGTATTAATAGGTACGAGGTAATTCTATTAATAGATTTGGGTCGATTCTATTAAATAGGTGCGAGGTAAATCTATGGTTAGATTTGGGTCAATTCTATCAATAGCTGGGAGGTAATTCTATTGATAGATTTGGGTCGATTCTATCAATAGGTGGGAGGTAATTCTATTGATAGATTTGGGTCGATTCTATTAAATAGGTGCGAGGTAATTCTATGGTTAGATTTGGGTCGATTCTATTAAATAGGTGGGAGGTAATTCTATGGTTAGAGGGGGCTGGGGTATTTATTTATCGGTATTGTTCTCAAGCTCTGCTTTAGCCTTAGCTAAAATTTCTTTTACCAGCCGATCATTAATAATCGTTTGGCTATGTTTTAGGCTTTTTTTATCTGAAACCCTTTCGCCTTTACCTTCCCATTTGTGCCAAAAAAATCCCGAGTTATCACGTCTTATCCCGTTCAGTTATCATGTCCTCTTTCAGCTACAAGCCCCAAAAGCCACAATTGAGACAAAGAATAAGATAGTTAGGCATATTTTTTATTTACTGATTATACAATCCTTTAATTTAGTTTTTGCGCTATAGACCCAAGCACAGTATGTGTATGATAATATAGTCTAAAAGATTGTCTATATATTATTCTGCTTTTGTATCAAGATTGCCTCCCTACAGAAGGCTGCCTTGATACAAGCCCAATATCTGCTGTGCGGCCACTTGGCCTGCGTTTTCGATATGGAAAATATGCTTATCGAGTACTTGGCCAGAGATTTGCTTTGCTAACAATTGGGGCAATAGCTGGGGTAGCTGGGCCAGCTGTTCTACATGCAAAGCAGCCCCTACATCTTCTAGCAGCTCAAATACTGAATCAGGGGCTTCAATATCGCTACTTTCATAGCCCATAGTTTCCACACGGTCTTGGTACAAGCCTAATACAGGTTTTTGATAGAAAAAGGCAAAGTCATAGATAATGCCGGAAATATCGCAGATCAGCAATGTTGCTTGCTCTAATGAAGGCCGATTATCAACTTCTCTATCTATGGTGATGCGCTCGCCGTAAAGCTTTTTGACTTGTTCTAATTCCTCTTTATTGGAAACCCAAGCTTGGGGGTGCGGGCGAAAAATTACGTGATAGGAAAGTGCTAGCACTTGCTCAATAATTGTTTCTACTTGGTTTAAGAAAGAGCGTTCGCCCCAAGATGAGGCTAGCAAAATACAAGGCTGTTGTTCTAAATCTTTAGTTTGTGGAGCATTGCCTTTATTACCTTGTCCTTCCTTGGCAAAATAGTTTTGGTAGTAGGGGCAACCAGTAGCCAATAGCTTGCGTTCGTGCACTAGGCCTTTTTTGCGCATATAGTCGGTGGTGCGCTTTTGTTCGAGCAATGCAAGGTTGTCCATGACATATTGGCTACTGCAAAGAACCGAGTCGAAATGGTCAAACGCAAACTTTTCGTAGGTGTGCACATCGGTTGGGGAATGCATTACATGGCAGTAATGCTCTGTATGGGGTGAACGTTTGAGTTGCATTATGCCAAGCTGTGGGGTGGTCATCACACACATTTTGGCTTTAAGGCGGTTCATACTGTAAATGGCACTGTTGAGTTTGCCTAGGTAAATGGCTTGCGCCTGCGTGGGTTGGTTTAGCCATTTTAGCCCCGGGTCATCTTGACCAGCGGTAAGATAGACAAAGCTTTGGCCTTGTTGCAGTAGCTCTTGGCATATTGGTTGGAAGACGGGCCAGTAATTGCGCCCTTCGCTAAAAAATACTAATTGGCCTGCAAAATCACTGCTACAGGCATTGCGCTTGCCTGTAATTACGCTAACCAAGCGGTAGAACAGCCCACGCAAGTAAAAGAGCAGGGCTAGGGACAAACCTACAATGACAGAACCTAAAAGGCTTCCGGTCCCTGGGTCAATATAACTAAAAATCATGGCGCAATTATATAGAGAAACAAAAAAAATAGCCACCCCCAAACCTTCACAATAAAAACCAAACCATGCCATAACTATGTACTTTTGAAAAGCAACAATTATGGACTAGGTCGGTCCATAGTTATCGACTTGCTGCGTCTATAGCTATGGACTGGTTGCTTTGATGGTTTATAGATTCAACTAATATTCAATGCAAATGGATTGGCATTGATTTTTAACCACCTTACAACACTAAACAACACTAAGACACAAAAAAACTTGTAAAAACTTGTAAAAAAGCTTATATGGGCCTTGACGCAACACCCCCCCTAACAAAATAGGGATTTACAGACTAGCCCGTATGGGTTGGCTAATCTTTATCCCTTGTTGGAGGTATTGCTTATGTATAAGCTCAAACTACTTTTATTGCCTGTAGCCTGGCTACTGGCTTTTATGGCCTTTGCCTGCGCCCCACCCGATGACGATGCGCCGTCTTCTGGGCCTTCTGGGCCTTCTGGGCCGACTATCAATAACGCCATCTACGACTTTGCTACGGCTCTGTTAACCATACAAGGCACGAAATTAAGTCCTACAGAAGCGCAAATCCAAACTATCACGGTAGCTGGCCTAGCCTTCAGTTCCTATACTGCAGATGACGATGCCACTGGGCTAAATAGTAACGGTCTTGAACAAGGTAAGTACCGTATTAAAAGCGATGGCACAGCGCTTTGGCTGAAACTTACCGATCGACATAAAGCTGTTCTTGAGGCCAAGGTGGGTAGCAATGGTCTAAAAAAAGGGTTGCTTAGCGTTGGCTCTGGTGCTTGGGCGGGTTTAGATACAGCCAAAGACTTGGACGTTAGTAATGTACCCGAAAATAAGCAGTCTAAAGTATCCGATGACAATCAGCCATCTAAGCAAACTGAAGAAGCTGAACAAGTCGAAGAGGAGTCGCCTGAAGCCGCAATTACCGGTGCAAGCTACCATGTTGGCACGGCTCTACTAACTTTACAAGGTTCTAACTTAAGTGCTACAACTGCGACCCAAGCGCAAATCCAAACTATCAGGGTAGGAAGCCGAACAAATGGTGTAGCCTTAAGTTCCTATACTGCAGATACCACAGCCACTGGGCCAGATAGTCGCAGTCTTGCAAAAGGTAAGTACCGCATTAAAAGCGATGGCACAGTGCTTTGGCTTTACCTTACCGATACCGATAAAGCTATTCTTCAGGGCAAGCCCGGTATGGATAGCAATGGTCTAAAAGATGGGTTGCTTAGCGTTGGCACTGGCACTTGGGCGGGTTTAAATACAGCCAAAGCCTTGGCCGTTAGTGGTAACCCACCCGCAATTACCCGTGCAACCTACAATATTGTTACAGACGTGTTAGTGATTACAGGTGTCAATTTACCAAAAGCAGTTACAGGCTGGGACTTTAGCAAATTGAGGCTTGTATCCGGTGATGGTAGTGAGAGCTACACATTACCCCGGCACGCAATAGGTGAAAATACAGCCACAGGTTCTGCAGCAAGTGCAACAAGCTTAACGATTCTTTTAAAGGGTAGTGAAAAAGACAAAGCCGATGCTATACTGGTTAAGAATGGTGATAGTGATGATAATGGTGCATACAACCTGGAAGCAGCAGCAGGATTTGCAGGTGGTAGGGCTGAAGACACAAGCAACCCGATTATCGTTAGTGGCTATGTAGGTTTTATCAAAGACTTACACTACTATGTTAACACAGGCGTTTTATATATTAATGGTGGCGGTTTACCAAAAGCAGTTGCAGACTGGGACTTTAGCAAATTGACGCTTGTATCCGGTGATGGTAAGAAGAAATACACATTACCCCGGCACGCAATAGGTGAAAACACAGCCACAGGTTCTAGTGCAAGTGCAATAGACTTAAGTATTACTTTAAGCGGTAGTGTAAAAGCGGAAGCCGAGAAGATATTGGTTAAGGATGGTAAAAGTGATAATGCTGGTGCATACAACCTGGAAGCAGCAGCAGGATTTGCAGGTTATAGCGCAGCAGACACAAGCAACCCTATTACCGTTAGTGGCTATGTAAGCCAGCTCAACTACTCAAACTACTTTGCTAGTAGTGGCCAGTTATATATTTATGGTAGCCGTTTACCGACAGCAGTTGCAGACTGGGACTTTAGCAAATTGACGATTGTATCCGGTGATGGTAAGAAGAAATACCAATTACCCAAGCACTCAACTTTAGGTTCAAACAAAGCCACAGGTTCTAGTGCAAGTACAATAATCGTATTGATTACTTTAAGCGGTAGTGTAAAAGCGGAAGCCGAGAAGATACTGGTTAAGGCTGGTGTTCGTGATAATGATGGTGTATACAACCTGGAAGCAGCAGCAGGATTTGAAGGTGGTAGCGCAGAAGACCTAACCACTAGTATTAATGTTATAAGGTAGAGTTTGGTTGTTGCGGTAAGCAATGCTTGGTTGGCCTATTGTTCGCTTTTAGAGAATAGGCTTAGTGGGCAAGCAAGGTTTAGGCTTTAGGCCAAGCTTTGCTTGCCTTTTTATTAGATAATATAATTATCAACCCACTACCAGCTTGGTAGTGGGTTACAATTACCTTGGTTTGTTGGTACTACCAGCTTGGTAGTGGAATAATTACCATTATGGGAATCTAGTTTTTAGAATCGACTACTTTATTTACCTTTTGTTTTGGGCTTGGTACAACCAAACCATTGCTTGACTTTTTAGCAAAAGTTTCGGCTAAGCTCTTGACTTTGTTTACACTTTAGGCTATATTGGGCTAATGAATAATTTAGCCGAACACCATGACCAAGCTTTGATACAAGACCTAATCGAAAACCTACTAAAAGAAAATTTAGCTAAGGAAGTGCAGCGCCAGCTACAAGACCAATTGGCGCAGCAACCATTGCCAGCACCCGCTAAAGTCGAAAGGCCCAATTATGGGCCCGAACTACTAGAACGCATGGTGCGTGTGGAAGAAGAGCTCAAGCACCAAAGAGAGCTGCTGCAACAAAACCAAGAAGTGCTTAAAACCTTTATCCAGCAAATGGACAAGCGCTTTGAGCAAGTCGACAAGCGCTTTGAACAAGTCGACAAGCGCTTTGAACAAGTCGACAAGCGCTTTGAACAAGTCGACAAGCGCTTTGAACAAGTCGATAAGCGCTTTGAAGCTATTCAGCAAAGTATTGATAAGCGCTTTGAACAAGTCGACAAGCGCTTTGAAGCTATTCAGCAAAGTATCGACAAGCGCTTTGAACAAGTCGATAAGCGCTTTGAGGCTATGCAACAAAGTATCGACAAGCGCTTTGAGCAAATGGACAAGCGCTTTGAAGCTATGCAGCAAAGTATCGATAAACGCTTTGAAGCTATGCAACAAAGCATCGATAAACGCTTTGAAGCTATGCAACAAAATATGGATAAAAGGTTTTTGATGTTGCAATGGTTTATAGGAACAGGCATTGGCCTAGTTATCGGTATCTTGGGCTTGCTTAGATTGATGTAAGCCCTACGGTTGCTTGCCTTTTTTGGGCGGCAAATATGGCTAGTAATTCACTACCAAGCGGGTAGTGGGTTGCACTGTATTGAATATTGAGAAACAACCTAGTCGATAACTATGGACTAGGTCGGTCCATAGTTATCGACTTGTACAGTCCATAGCTATGGAATTACCTATTGTGTTTTTGCGTGTGGCCTTTGGGGTTGTTTTGTAAACTTCACTTTAGATTGTATGGAATAATATATAGAAAATAAATTAATTTTTGATTGACAAATCTAATTTTATGATCAATAATCTTTTTAGAAGGAGTCTATCTTTGAAATGAAGTATTTTATTGACAGTGCAAAATTGGAAGAAATACAATACGCCTATGAATATTGGGGTATTGATGGTGTTACGACAAACCCTAAGCATATTCAGGCTAGTGGTCTATCGCTTGGTAAAGTTTTGGAAAATATTGCTTCTTGGGCAGCAAATAGTCATTTGGAAAACTGGTCTAAATTTCCTATCTCTATCGAAACAAACCCTCACGAAACAAATGCAGATAATCTTATTCGTGATGGTTTGGAGCTTGCCAAAATTTCGCCTAACTATGTTGTTAAAATAGCCTGTACCGAGACGGGGCTTATTGCCGCAAGGAAGCTGGAACAAAAAGGGATTCGTACCAACATAACTTTGGTGTTTTCACCCTCACAGGCAATTATTGCTGCTAAGATCAATGCTTTATTTGTTTCGCCTTTTGTTGGTTGGAAAGAGACTAGTGGAGAAGAATGCGGCCCTTACATTGAAGCTATTACCGATATTTACAGGAATTATGGATTTTCTACAGAAATTATTGTAGCTGCGCTGCGCTCGGGAAAACAAATTGCAGAAGTAGCAACTTATGGAGCGGACATTACAACCTGTGGAATACAAGTTTATCGTGATAGTTTCTATCATCCATTTACGGATTTTGGCTTGAATGTCTTTCGTCAAGCTTGGGATGCTACAGAAAAATAAAATATTGTGTGTTATAAATACACTCAAGCGAGTGAAAATTTGGCATATAGAGCACAGCAATGAGTATACTACGTTATGGTATTATTGGTTCGGGTATGATGGGCCGAGAACATATACAAAATTTACAGTTGTTGAAAGATACTTCTATTACAGCTATTTGGGAGCCTAACAGGGGACAGCAGCTTTTGTCTATTGAAATGGTGGCTAATGCCAAAATTCATAGTTCTTTAAATAGTATTTTAGGAGATACAAATGTTGATGTATGGGTTATTGCCTCGCCAAACTTCACTCATATGGATATTTTGCGGGAGATCATCGGCCAGGATAATCGTCCGATTTTAGTGGAAAAGCCTGTGGTTACCACTAAAGAAGATTGCTTTGAGCTTATGGAATTGGCTGCTGGATATTGCCAACCTATCTGGGTAGCTATGGAATATCGTTATATGGCTGTTTCTCAAATTTTGATGGAGAAGGTGCACCAGCAGAAATTGATTGGTGAATTGAAATCGGTTTCGATTCGTGAACATCGTTTTCCTTTTCTAAAGAAAGTAGATGATTGGAACCGTTTTAACAAAAATACTGGGGGCACACTGGTCGAGAAGTGTTGCCATTTTTTCGACTTAATTCGCTTGATTACCCAAGATGAAGTAACGCAAGTTTATGCTTCGGGAGGTTGCAATGTAAATCATTTGCAGGAAAAATATAATGGGAAAGTACCTGATATTCTGGATAATGCTTTTGTCATTATGGAGATGAAATCTGGTAAACGCGCTTTTCTTGATCTTTGTATGTTCTGTGATGGTTCTTATTATCAAGAGGAGATTTGCCTCGTTGGTGATAAAGGTAAACTGGAAGGGCGTATCCCAGGGCCAGAACGCTTGTGGGCAGTCGACAGCCTGGAGGATTTGGGTGCTTCTACCGGTTTTCTGGGTAAGACGCGTCCGGCTAAAATTATTTTTAGTCCTAGAGTACCTAAAGGTCCGATTCGTGAAATTGTTGAGACTGAAGCGATTCTCCAGCAAGCTGGTGATCATCATGGAGGAACATTTTTTCAACATAAATACTTTTATGAGGTAGTTACCAAAGGGCGTAAAGTTGATGTTAGTGTGGAAGATGGGGTAAAGGCAGTTTTGATTGGCTTGGCAGCCCAAGTGTCGATTGCAACGAAGCAAGTAGTCTCTATCTCGCTATAATCGGGTTTGGTTATTTAATTTTAATTTCTTTATATAATTAGGTATATTTGGAGGATACCATGAAAAAACTATTGTTTATATTTCTCATTACGCTGATGTTTTTAATAGGCTGTGGGATCGAGAAAAAAGAACCAGTAAAAGAAGCTGGGGAACAGGAGGAATCGAAGCTAAAGGAGAGTGATTATGATTATACTTCTGTACCACTCAATGCCGAATTTGTCTTTATTGCTTCCCATGATGGAAACTTACAGGACTATAAGCACCGTGCTTTAATTCTGCTAAAGAACACAGTCGAGGCTAATTCCAACGGAAAAGTGGGTATTAAAATCTATCCGAATGGGCAGCTTGCTAGTTCTGTGAACGAAAGAATTGATGGTATTGTGCAAAAGAGTATTGATATTGTAAATACAACAGGAGATGTTAGCGCATATTGGGAACCCATATCTATTTTTGATCTACCCTATATGGTTACCGATGATCGACTAATAGAATCTGTATTCAGCGATCCGAAATTTGTTGGCGACTTGCGACAAGGCGCTCTTGTTGCAACGAATAATGCGCGGCTTATGGTTATAACGAATAGCGGTCGTTGGCGGAATTTTGCTACGACTAAAAAGGCCATCAAATCCGTAGATGATCTGGCAGGTCTAAAAATCCGTACGATTGCTTCCAAAGTTCAACAACAGTTAGTATCAGCTGTTGGGGCATCGCCTACCAGTATGGCCTGGGGTGATTTATATACTGCGCTTTCTACCGGTGTTGTCGATGGGACTAAAAATGGAATGGTTGATATTATCAATGCCAAACTAAACGAAAGTGTTAATTATCTAATCCTAGATGGTCATGCATATATGGCTGGGTATTGGTGGATGAACAACGAAAAATTTATGTCTTTACCCAATGATTTAAAGCAAGTAATGGTTGATGGTTTTGATGCTCTAAGCTGGTTTATACGCGAATATAATAAGTATGCGGAAGCGAGTGCTTTTGAAACTTTTAAGGCGACCGGAGGTACCATATACCGGCCAACAAAACAAGAGCTTATCGGTTTTCAAGAGAAAGCTAAAGCGGTAGAAGAATGGTTTTCACAGAATGCTTCTGAGGAGACTTTAGAGTGGCTACAGCGTTATAAAGATGAGATTATCAAGCAGCAGGCAAATCTTCAAAGAATTCGCAAAATCGAGTCTCAATAATCTTTAATACGATCGACCCTTTCTTAGCGATTTTTACGATTGGTATGAAAGGGTGATTTTATCTTTATATCTGTAAATCTTTTTAGAACTTTTACCAAGAATTTAGATTGAAAACTATTATTCAATTATTCTATTCGGACTTGATATGGAACAACACCATAACCAAAAATCAGCCTTATTAATGGTTACTTACATTTTAAACAAAATTCATTCTATTATTAGTTCTGTATTATATAAAATTGGCATGGTATTCATGAGTCTTATGACTCTGGCCGTATTGATACAGGTTTTGATGCGCTATGTTTTTTCCAGTCCTATTTCTTGGATTGAAGAATTCTGCATTTATAGCATGTTTTTAATGACTTTTCTGTTGGCACCATATATAGCATTAAAAAAAATGAATATTAGTATGACTCTCTTTTATGATAGGATCAAAAACATAAAAGCTAAGATGATTATAAATATATTATTAAATTTAATTTCCATTTGGGGTATATATACCGTATATCCAAGCATGATGGAAGTCGTGCTAAATAATATTAATGTAACAACAACCCAAATGCCCCTGACCAAAGGTCAATTTTACCTGATAGTACCAATTTCTTTTTTTATGGTTATTACTATATCTATAGAGCAGATATTGGCAGATTTTCATAAAACTACAAAAGATTCTCAGAGAGTATAAATATATGAGCTCAACAATAGTTATTATATTTATCATCCTTATGATGACAGGGCTACCGGTCTTTTTTTCTTTGCTAGTTGCTTCATCTATAGCCATATTTATTTCCGATGGTGTTCAGTTTTTTCCTTTGTTTGTAAATAAATTTATTGGTAGTTTGCAAAGTTTTACGCTATTAGCTTTACCATTTTTTATACTCGCTGGAAATATTATGGGGCGTGGGGGAATTACAGCAAAAATCATTGATTTTTCAAAGGCTATGATCGGGCACAAGAGAGGTGGGTTGGGGCATGTTGTGGTACTTTCTTCGACTATTTATTCCGCCTTGACCGGTTCGGCAGTTGCGGCCACCTCCGCTATTGGTAGCATGCTAATACCCAAAATGACCAAAGAAGGTTATTCGACAAAGTATGCCGCAGCAATTACATCTGCAGCCACAGTTTTAGGGCCAATAATCCCGCCCAGTGGGATTATGATTATCTATGCCTTTACCATGAACACATCAATTGGGGCTATGTTCATCGCTGCAATAATCCCCGGCTTATTATTCTGTATATGCTTGATGATCATGAACTACTTCCAATGCTTGAAAAAGGGTTATCTATTCACAACTTCTAAATCAACGACAAAAGAGCGCTTTCTTAGTTTTAAAGATGCTTTTTGGGCTTTGCTTTCGCCTTTCATTATTTTGGGTGGTATTTATGGTGGGGTCTTTACCCCTACAGAAGCGGCAGCTATTGCCGCGGGTTATGCTGCATTTGTGGCCATTTTTATCTATCGTTCGTTGTCCTTAAAAGCATTATTGGAAGTTATTCAAGAATCTGTTGCAAGTTCCGCTAGTATTTTATTGTTGATAGGTATTGCCTCAGGTTTTGGTAGTATTGTCAGCTTGACTTCTATTTCCGAGCAGATCAATAGCATTTTATATAGTATTACAACAAATCCTTACATTTTATTTGCGATTATTAACGTTATGTTGCTCATTATTGGCATGTTTTTGGATGCAGGGCCAACAATTTTAATATTTGCCTCTATTTTATCGACACCACTTATCAGCTTAGGGGTAGACCCTATACATTTTGGCGTTGTAATGAGTATTAACGTAACTATTGGCTTAGCAACTCCTCCGATGGGTTTGGTTTTGTTCGTTGCTTCCAATTTATCCGGGGTATCTTTGGAACAAATTGCTTGGGAAGCTTTGCCGTTTATTTTAGTAGAAATCGCAATTGTATTTTTCATATCTTTCTTTCCGCCAATTGTAATGTGGTTACCGCAAATTTTGGGTTTTGCCTGAAGAACATATTTTATAGTTAAGGAGAATGTATGAAATTAGGATTTATTGGATTGGGAATTATGGGAAGCCCGATGAGCCAAAATCTATTGAAGAAAAATCCCAGCACGCCATTGTATGTCTATAACCGTAGTAGGAAGAATATAGATATATTAGCTTCCGCAGGTGCGCATCCAGCAGAAACTGCGGAGGAAGTTGTTCATGAATCCGATATTACGTTTACAATGGTTCCGACCAGTCAAGATGTACAAGGTTTGTATCAAGACATTTTACCTAAGATTGCCAAAGGTAAAATTATGGTGGATATGAGCACCATTGAACCAGATATTTCACGAAACATAGCACAAAGTGTCTGTGCCGCTGGGGGTGCAATGCTGGACGCTCCTGTAGTTCGATCAAAAGCTGCAGCAATAGACGGCACCTTAGGCATTTATGTCGGAGGAGACAAAACTATTTATGAGCAAGTCCGCCCTTTGCTAGATTGTATGGGTAGCAATATTTTTTATCTTGGCGACAACGGTGCCGGTTTGGTAATGAAAATTTGCCATAATATGTTAGTCGGGCAGATTCAGAACGGTGTCCATGAGATGATTACGCTCGCTCAAAGATTTGGAATATCTGTGCCAGTTTTCAAAGAAGCGATTAATAGCGGTGGTGGTGCCAATTTCTACTTGAACGGAAAAGCCGATAACATTGAGAACATGAATTTTGATACTGCTTTTTCAGTCCAAAATATGTATAAAGATGTTCATATCGCCCAGAAAATGGTTGCGGAAGCGGGCCTTAATTTATCAGGCGTAGATATGATTTGTCAGATATATGAACAAGCTATGAAGGAAGGGCTAGCTAACAAAGATTTTTCAGCAACCTTTTTGACTGTATCCAACAAAGCACAAAAATAACAAATAGGCAATAGGGGCTCTATGAAAATCAAGCAACTGGATTATGGCACATTATGGAATAAGGCTGCCTATCTTTATATTTTGGAAAACGACAATCATATGAGTTTGCATATTACAAATTATGGCGGCATTATTAGCCATTGGTTTGTGCCTGATCGCGATGGTAAGCCCAAAGATATTGTATTGGGTTTTGATAACTTTGCCGATTATTTAGCTGGGCATCCTTTTTTTGGTGCGATTGTCGGACGTTTTGCCAATCGTATCGATAAGGGACGCTTTACTCTGAATGGCGTTGCTTATCAACTTGCTGCTCAAGCAGCAGGTAATCATTTGCATGGAGGGCTTAGGGGTTTTGATAAGTATATTTGGGATAGCCGAATAGAAGAGCATTCGACTCATCTGGATTTATTACTTCAGCATTGTTCTATTGATGGTGATGAAGGCTATCCGGGCACTGTAAATGTTTTGGTATGTTATCGCCTATATAGCGATAATCGTTTTGCCATAAGCTATGAGGCTACTACGGACCAACAGACTATTATTAATTTAACCAACCACAGTTATTTTAACCTTAGTGGGAATCCTTTGCAAAATATAGACGAACACTTTATTCAAATCAATGCAGAGCGTTATGTGGAAGTCGATCAATACCAGATACCCACAGGGAATTTGCCTTTGGTTGCCGATAGCTATTTTGATTGTCGCAAATTACGCCAAATGAAAGACATGTTTGCACAAGCGCCCAACCAAGTGCTCGATCATTGTTATGTGATGCAAAATCAAACGGGCAAGCTCTGTGATGTTGCCGTTGTAAAAGAAGCCTCTACGGGTATTCAGATGAATCTGGCCACCGATAATATCGGGGTGCAATTTTACAATGGCAACAAATTGGGTGAGCAGAAAAAAGTTGGTAAAAAGGGGATTCTATATCCTCGATTTGCTGGTTTTTGTTTGGAAACCCAGTGTTTGCCGGATAGCCCGAATCAAGAAAAATTTCCTTCTTGTAGGCTTTTGCCGGGTCAAACTTATCGGCATAAAGCCGAATTTCGTTTTGAAACTTTGTAATTCTTCTTTATTTTTTCTGTTTGCAATAACTAGAAATTTTCTTAAAAAGTACCCATTTCATGGTGGGGACGTTGGGTATATGCGATATGTTGGCAAAAATTGGGATATTAGCCCTGGCAAGAGAAACCTTTGACGTTGCCTTTGCCAAAGAAATCCATGCAGAATGTTTGCAACAATTACAACAGCTACCGATAGAAATGATTGGCGGTGATGAGCTGCTGTTTGATGCGGACTCGGCGCAAAAGTCTTTAGAGAATATAGTATACCAAAAGCCCGATTTACTATTGCTTCTTCAAGTTACCTTTACCGATGCAAGCTTAACTTGTAAGATTGCAGAACAATCCGGCTTGCCTTTGGTGCTTTGGTCTTTTCCCGAAGAACGCACTGGCGGCCGGCTGCGGTTAAATTCTTTTTGTGGTATCAACCTTGCAGCACATGCTTTGAGTCGCAGGCAGCTAGACTATTATTACCTTCACGGAAAGCCCGATGGCCAACAAATTCATGCAGAACTGTTAGCTTATGCACGCGCAGCAAAAGCACGCGCAGAATTGAAAGGCAGTAGTATGGTTGTTATTGGAGAGTTTCCCGAAGGCTTTGATACTTGTGATTACCATGCGGAACAAGTCTACCAAACGTTTGGGGTAATAGTTTATACCGTTTCTATTGCCGACTTTATCCAAGAGGCGCAAAAGGTTCCGGCAGAAGTGGCTCAAGAACATTTACAAGAGCGTAAGAAAGTGCTTAGCAAGCTGGAACAATTAGAGCCAGAGCCCTTATTAAATACCATGAAAGTTTATCACGCTTTGAATAACTTGGTAAAAGAAAAACATGCTATGGGAGCAGCGGTTCGCTGTTGGCCCCACTTTTTTACAGAATGGGGCACGGCTGCTTGTGGAGCTTTGGCCATGATGGGAGAGCATTGTCTGCCTTGTGGTTGTGAGGCCGATGTGTATGGGGTATTGACTTCTAAGTTACTAAGTTTGATTGCCGATGATGTTGTGTTTAATACGGACTTGGTCGACTTAGATTTTGATTCTAATACTTGTGTTTTTTGGCATTGTGGCCAAGCGCCAGTGCAAATGGCCGACCCAGATTGGCCACCTAGCGGGACGGTTCATACCAATAGGAAATTGCCTTTGCTTAGCGAGTTTCCGTTAAAGCCGGGCCCTATTACGGTTGCTCGTTTCAGCCGGGGTGGGGGCAAATTAACATTGGTCTTTGCCCAAGCAGAAATGCTGAAAGCGCCTTTAGCCTATGCCGGCACTTGTGGAGTTGCGCGCTTTTCCCGCCCATTGAAACAGGTGGTGGATACAATAATCAGCCATGGCTTAGAGCACCACACCGCAATTGTTTACGGTAGCTTTTTGGCCGAGTTGCGCTGTGTGGCCCAGCTATTCCATATAAAAACGGTGGAATTATAGTAACGAACGAGCGCCTGGGTATCTTGCATAAGGCTTGGGTAAGACTAAATTGATTGGTGTCTAGCCCGTAAAAGTTTTCGCTTAGGGGTATTTGTTGGGGGCTGCATGCAAAGCGGCTATCGCCCCACTCGGTATACGGCACATACAATTGGTTGAGTCCTAAAAAGTCGATCGATATTTGTTTTTGGCTCTCTAGGCTTAGTGCGGCAAAATCTTGGGGGGTTGGGGGCTCTGCCATTAAGACTAATTGCTTTCTTCTTTGCTAGTTTCTAGCATTTGAGGGCTATGAGAAACGTGCCGATGGGCTTCTATCATGTTTATTTGCAATCTCTTTTCATCGCTGTCTCTCCTTATCGTATCAATCTCTTTTTCCATCTTTAGTTGACGCGCCTCTATATTAGAAACATCTTTCCTTATTTGGGAAAGCTCGATTTTTATTTCCGATATAGCTACTTGCAATTGCCCTATTTTATCTTGCAATTGCCCTATTTTGTCTTGTAATTCTCTGTGATCATTGCGGCGGTCTCTATTTGCGCTCATCGTGTGGGTAACTATGGCATTGATGATAAACGCTACCGCCAACACTGCCGATATAATAAGACTTATGAAATCCATAGTTTTATTTCCTTAGTAGGTAGCAACCCTGAACATTGATATGCTAAGATATAGAGAGTCAAAGGCCAACTCAAGAGAAAAGAGATTTTATCAATAAATTGTATTCTAAGCAATTGAATTAGGCAAAGTCAAGCAAAGAACAGCCTAGCTTACCATAAATTGCCTACCCCCAACCACAAATTAGCGGTAAGGAATACTGCTTGTATGTATGGCAGGCTCTTCCAGTTGGGGGAATTTATTACCCTTTTTGTATAGTTGCAAAAGATAGTTTATATATAACCGCTCGGCCTTGCTGGCCTTAGGGGCCGTTAGTACCGCACATAGCTTATTTAGTTTATCGGTTTCTATATAAATATAGGGCACGCTCTTGGTCTCTATATCTTGTAATTGTTCGCTCTGGAGTATTTCGGGGATATGTTCTGGGCCGGCAAAACACACGAAACGGTATTCTTGTTCGTGGGCATAGCTTTTATCTTTTATCAAATAGCGTATGCCGTTTAGTAATTCTAAGCATTTGTGGTATATATCGGGTTTTTGTTGTGCTTCTTCCTTTATTTTTTGTTGTTCTTCTCTTTTTATCTTTTTAAGGCTTTCTTTTATTTGTTTTATTTCCCCATCTACTGCTTTGTTGCCACTATTTATATAGTGGACTTGATACAATATCTGTGGGGGTGCTGCTTCTTCTGTGCTTTTTATATTTTTTGACCGTGTAGCTGTTTTGCCTTGCTTACTATCATCACTTGATTCATTAACTGAAGATAATGAAGGAAGCGGTATAGACTGATCTTGCTTGCTATATCCAATATGCTCTGGCCCACTATAGACTAAGTCTTTTGTTTGAAAGAGCAAAGCAATACCTTTAGCATCATCGCCGTACATACTCCATATGGGCAAAAGGTCTAAACCTTTTATATCTTTGCCACCACAAAAGCTAGCCACCATTATATAGGGAATATCGGCACTGGATTCTATTGGTTCGGGTGCAAGGCCTAAGGCTGTAAATAATGCTCTTCCTTCGGTGGGGTCGTTGGCATAGACAATATGGTACATGCGCAATTTGCCTAGTTTTGGTTTTCCCTCACTGTTTATCGGGACCAAATACTTCGTAAATACCGATAGTTTGGTAGTATGGGAAAGATATGTTACACTGTCTGTAGAGTCTTTGTTTACCTTTAATTTGTCTAATATTTGGTGAACACTTTCAAAGATAGCAAAGATATTCTTAGCAATATTATCTTCTTTAGAATTTTCTTTATTATCTTTTGGAAACGCTTTTGCTTTATATGCTGCTATATTTTCACTAGATACACCATACCGCAAAGCCTTATTGAGGTTATCAATCGCTTTTAGATATTCTTCTTTATTAAGAAAATCTATCCCTTGTTGTAAGTATTTTAATTTATAATCTGGCTTTAGCTCTGTTACTTTATCAAAATCGGCTACTGCTTGTTCGTATTCTTTTTGTTTTGCATAAGCAAGGCCTCTGTTATAATACGCATTGGCTTTGTCGTTGTTATCTGTTGCTAACTCAATGGCTTTTGTGTAATCCGCTATCGCTAGCTCATATTTTCCTTGTTCGCTGTAAGTAAAACCTCTGTTGTTATACGCAATTGCTTTGTTGTTATCATTTGTATCTAGCGCAATAACTTGCGTATATTCTGCTATGGCTTCTGCGTATTTTTTTTGTCCTAAGTACGCAATTCCTATGTTGCCATACGCTACTGCTTTGCCGTTGTTATCCGTGAATAGCTCAATGGCCTCTTTATAATCCGCTATCGCTAGCTCGTATTCTCTTTGTTCTAAGTACGCAATGCCTTTGTTGATATACTCAATTGCTTTGTCGTTGTTATCCGTGAATAGCTCAATGGCCTCTTTATAATCCGCTATCGCTAGCTCGTATTCTTTTTGTTTTAAGTACGCAACGCCCCTACTTCCATACGCCCTCGCCTTGTCGTTATTGTCCGTATATCGCTCAATAGCTTGGGTAAAATTATCTATCGCTTGTTCGTATTCTCCTTGTTCTTCGTAATAAAAGCCTCTAACAAGATACTCCCCCGCTTTTTGTTCATTGTCTGTTGCTAACTCAATGGTTTCTGTAGAATCCGCTTTTGCTTTTGCGTACTTTTCTTGTTTTTCATAAGTAACGCCTTTGTTGTTATACGCATTAGCTTTAATGTTATTATCGTTTGCTAGCCTTATGGCTTCTGTATTATCCGCTTTTGCTTTTTCGTATTCCCCTTGTTCGCTGTAAACAACGCCTCTGCCAAGATGTGCAAATGCTTTCGTACTATTATCGGTAGCTAGCTCAATGGCCTTTGTGTGATTCGCTATCGCTGGTTCGTATTTTCTTTGTTCTTCATAAATAATGCCTATATTGGTATACGCCTGTGCTTTGTCGTTGTTATCCGTAAATAACTTAATGGCTTGGGTAAAATCCTCTATCGCTGGCTTGTATTCCTTTCGTTCCCTGTAAGCATTGCCTCTGTCGTTATACGCCTTTGCTTTGTCGTTATTATCCGTGAATAGCTCAATGGCCTGCGTATAGTCCGCTATCGCTTGTTGGTATTTTCCTTGTCCGCTGTGCGCATTGCCTCTGTCGTTATACGCCTCCCCCCTCTGTTCATTGGTAGAATTGGGGTTTTCAATAATCTGTGTGTATTGTTCTATTTCACGGTCGTTCATGCCTTATCTCCCTTGTAAAAACTTTCGCTTAGGGTAATTTCTTGGTCCGTGCATGCAAAGCGTGTATCTTTGCGCTCGGTATACGGCACATACAATTGGTTGAGTTCCAAAAAGTCTATCAATATTTGCCTTTGCTTTTCTAGGCTTAGCGCAGCAAAATCTTCGGGGTTTTGTTGCACGGCTTCGGTGTTTAGGCGGTAGTCCAAATCGGGGTTTTGGAGTAGCTCTTGCTGTATTTGCAACAATTGCTCTTTAGTGGTGGACTCCGCAATACGCTCTATAAAATTTTGGTTGTGCTGTTTGAGCTCCAAATAGACAAAGCTGCCACCGCCTTGCCAAGCTACATTTTTGCTTATGCCGCCTTGCTCGCCTTCAATTACTTTGGTTAAGCGTTGTACGGAAATACTTTGTATGTAGTCCATTTGCTCTATGCCGATGTATTGCCTACCCATTTTGTGCGCCACCGCCGCAGTAGTTCCGCTGCCCAGACAAAAGTCTAAAACAATATCGCCTTCCTTGGTTGCAATTTGCAAAATACATTGAATAAGCCCTTCAGGTTTTGGAGTATCAAATTTATTTACAGTACCAAAGATATTTAATATCTCTTTTGTTGCGACTGTTCCTTGAGGAACAAAATCCCATATTGTAGAGTAAGGTATTCCTTCTTGTACTTCTGATAAAAAACGCTTTAACTTAGGGCGTCCTTTTCCATCTTTACCAAAATAGATTTCATTATTTGCTAATAATGTCTTTATTGTATTTTCATTAAATCTCCAATTCCCATTTGAAGAGGGATAATGTTCTTCATTCGTAAATGGATTTCTTATTGCAAAATATAACGAATTAACAAATCTTCCACCTTTAACATTAGCCATAAGATTATCTACAGCCCAACATCCTTTAGGATGATTATCTGGATTAGAATATCGACTTAACTGTTCTTGACTTCTTTTTCTCCTATATAGCTTAGGATTTTCTTTAGAATAAAGTAAAATATTTTCATGAGTTGAACCAATAACTTTATCATTAGGCGCACCACTTCTCTTTTTCCAAACAATATTATTTACAAAGTTTTCCCGTCCAAAGACTTCGTCCATCAGCACCTTCAAATAAGCCTGTTCGTTGTCATCACACTGAACAAAAATCACGCCATCGTCTCGCAGCAGTTCGCGCGCTGCTTCCAGGCGGTTTTTCATAAATACCAACCAAGTGCTGTGGTTAAAGTTGTCGTTGTACTGAAAGCTGTCGTTGCCGGTGTTATACGGCGGGTCGATGTAGATGAGCTTAACCTTTTTGGCAAATTGTTCCTTGATTGTGTGCAGGGCAATTAGGTTGTTGCCTTTAATAATCAAATTATCGCTGATAGTATTGTCGCTTGGGTTGCGTGTAAATTCGGTAATTGGCTGGTGGCCTTCCTTATTATAGCGTTGGGAATTGGTTAATACTTTGGGGTCCAGCAAGCGGTCTATTTGTTCTATCGCAAGTATGCGGTGGTAGTAGCGTTCGCTGCGCTTGGCATCGTCTTTGCATTGGCCACCTTCCAGTACGCAGTCTTTAAACGGAAAGGCCAGCACCACATCTTGGCTTTTCTTCAGATAGTCGCGGTCGTCATGCAAGCCAATTTTGTTACGATAGGCGGTGTAGCTATTGGCCACAAAGCGTTTGTGCTGTATGTAGTCGATAAAATGGTCGCGCACAAATACGCTGTGCCCTTCGTGCTCAAAAAAGAACGCCTGCCGGGTAGCACTATTATCAAACAATAATTCTAGCAAATTGCGCTGGCACTGCTGGGCTAGCTTATACAATAAAGCCGTGTTCAGCTCGCCCTCTTGGTCTAAATAGTGGTGTTGTGCCTTTAGTAAATTCTTTAGATATTCTAGGCTTAGGGGCTGGCTTTTCATGGTTTCTCCTATTTGTTTATACTGTATAACGATAATTTATTTGCCTACAGTGGCCAAGCTCTCCCCGTATTTAGGGCGGGCTCTGACCGTATTTAGGGCGGGCTATTTCTTGAAAGGCAACGCTAACTTTTTAGTGTTTTGGCAAGCTCGATTATTTGCTTTAGCTCTTCAATCGGTAAGTCGCTGGAGTGTTTTTTGCTAAAAATAGTTGTCGGGCTGCGTTTTATGGTGTCTATCATTGCTGCTAATAACTTGGGCTGTAGTTTCGAGTCTGGGCTTTCTAGGTTTTCTATTTCCTGTTTATAGGCAATATAAGATTTGGCAAATATGGTTTTGTGGGTATATTCTTGCAAAAGCATATTGGCCTCGCTCCTGCGTTTGGCAAAGAAACTGGTAAGCCATATTATGGGGGCAAGCAAAGGCAAGGCAGTGAGTATAGTAGTAAGACTAAAAGAATCGTTATTCCAACCTATCTGCCATAAGGCTACAACAATTAGCGCTCCTATTCCAATTATAAACAATCCTGTCCATATTCCTACACTCCACTTTAGTTTCTTTTGTTCCTTTTCATATTCTTCTGCCAACCCAATACTGCGAGCCTCCCCAGATAAACGGTCAAATTCTACTTGTTTTTCTTTTATTTCAGCTATGGAAAGGTTTAGTTTTGCTTCTTTAAGTTTTGGGTTTAAATTTAAGGTATTTTTATAGTCGGCTATGGCATCTGGATATTTTTCTTGTTCACTGTAAGCATTGCCTCTATTGGTATACGCATTAGCTTTCGTTTCATTATCTGTTGCTAACTCAATGGCTTGGTTAAAGTCGGCTATCGCTAGCTCGTATTCTTTTTGTTCTCTATAAGCATTCCCTCTGTTGTTATAAGCACTTGCTTTCGTTTCATTATTTGTTGCTAACTCAATGGCCTGGGTATAGTCTAATATGGCCTCTGCGGAATTTCCTTGTTTTTTGTAAGTAAGTCCTCTGTTATAATACGCATTGGCTTTGTCGTTGTTATCTGTGGCTAGCTCAATGGCTTTTGTATAATCCGCTAGCGCTAGCTCGTATTTTTCTTGTTCATCGTAAGCATTTCCTCTGTTGAAATACGCCTTTGCTTGAATATTATTGTCTGTAGATAAGCTAATGGCCTGTGTATAGTCCGCTATCGCTAGCTTGTATTCTTTTTGTTCATCGTAAGCATTTCCTCTGTTGAAATACGCCTTTGCTTGAATATTATTGTCTGTAGATAAGCTAATGGCCTCTTTAAAATCCGCTATTGCGGGCTCGTATTCTTTTTGTTCTCTATAAGCATTGCCTCTGTTGTTATAAGCACTTGCTTTCGTTTCATTATTTGTTGCTAACACAATAGCTTGGGTATAGTCGACTATGGCTTCTAAGTATTCTCCTTGTTTGTTGTAAGTATTCCTTCTGTTGGTATACGCCTTTGCTTGAATATTATTGTCTGTACCTAACTCAATGGCCTGTGTAAAATCCGCTATCGCTAGCTCGTATTCATATATTTCGCTGTACGCATTGCCTCTGTTAATATACGCATTAGCTTTGTCGTTGTTATTCGTATATAAGCCAATAGCCTGGGTATAGTCGGCTATGGCTTCTGGGTATTCTCCTTGTTCGCTGTACGCATTGCCTCTGTTGTTATACGCAATTGCTTTTTCGTTATTATCCGTGAATAACTCAATGGCCTCTTTAAAATACGCTATCGCTGGCTCGTATTTCTTTTGTTCTCTATAAGCAACGCCTTTGTTAATATACGCATTAGCTTTGTCGTTGTTATTCGTATATAAGCCAATAGCCTGGGTATAGTCGGCTATGGCTTCTGGGTATTCTCCTTGTTCGCTGTACGCATTGCCTCTGTTGTTATACGCAATTGCTTTTTCGTTATTATCCGTGAATAACTCAATGGCCTCTTTAAAATACGCTATCGCTGGCTCGTATTTCTTTTGTTCTCTATAAGCAACGCCTTTGTTAAAATAGGCAGTTGCTTTCGTTTCATTATTTGTTGCTAACTTAATGGCCTGTTTGTAGTCCTCTATCGCTAGCTCGTATTTTCCTTGTTTTTTGTAAGTAATGCCTCTGCTGTTATAAGCATTTGCTTTAACATTATCATCTTTAGCTAGCTCAATGGCTTTTGTACAGTCCTCTATCGCTAGCTTGTATTCTCCTTGTTCACTGTAAGCATTGCCTCTATTGGTATACGCATTAGCTTTTTCGTTACTATCCGTATATCGCTTAATAACCTGTGTAAAATCCGCTATCGCTGACTCGTATTCTTTTTGTTCTAAATACGCAATGCCTCTGTTGCTATACGCCTTTGCTTTGTTGTTATTATCCGTGAATAGCTCAATGGCCTCTGTAAGATCTGCTATCGCTGGCTTATATTCTTTTTGTTCTCCGTACCTAATGCCTCTAGCAAGATACGCCCCCGCCTTCTTTTCATTGGTAGAATTGGGGTTTTTAATAATCTTTGTGTATTTTTCTATTAAAGGGTTATTCACGCCTTACCTCCCCGATAAAAACTTTCACTTAGTTTAATTTCTTTGTCCGTGCATGCAAAGCGCGTATCTTTGCGCTCGCTATACGGCACATACAATTGGTTGAGTTCCAAAAAGTCTATCAATATTTGCCTTTGATCGTCTAGGCTTAGCGCAGCAAAATCTTCGGGGTTTTGTTGCACGGCTTCGGTGTTTAGGCGGTAGTCCAAATCGAGGTTTTGTAGTAACTCTTGCTGTATTTGCAACAATTGCTCTTTAGTGGTGGACTCCGCAATACGCTCTATAAAATTTTGGTTGTGCGGTTTTAGCTCCAAATAGACAAAGCTGCCACCGCCGGCCCAGCCCACAGACTTACTTATGCCGCCCTGCTCGCCGGCAATTACTTTGGCAAGGCGCTCTACCGCAATAGTTTGTATATAGTCCATTTGTTCTATGCCGATATATTGCCGGCCCATTTTGTGGGCCACCGCCGCAGTCGTGCCACTGCCAAGGCAAAAGTCTAGCACAATATCATTTTCTTTTGTGGCTATTTGCAAAATAGTATTTATTAACTTTTCAGGCTTAGGATTATCAAAAATATACTGTACATCAAACAATAATTTAAGCTCATTTGTTCCATCGGAAGTAGTGCCTTTGTCCAATAATAAACTGCGTGGCTTTTTACCTTCATTGAGTCTTTGTTTAAATCGAACACTCCATTCGTTATTGCCAACAAGTTTTTTAAATCCCACTTCTCCTTGTTTTAGCTTGATGTCAAAGGTTTCTTTAGCCCATAACCAGCGTTTCTTATTGCCATTTTTATCGTATTCTATGATTGTTCCATCGGGAGCTTCTATAGCATATTGTTTCCCTGAACCTGTGTTTCTTAAAAGTGTATCCCAAAAATATTTACCTTTTTCATCTTCTTCACAATATCTTTTCAAGTAATTACTATCAAAATCTAAGAACCATTCTTGAATATTACTTTTATCTTTACAATATATCAATAAGTATTCATGCTCAATAGCCAGTTGCTTAGCATTATTACTTCCGCCTGCTTTCTTCTTCCATATAAGAGTCCCAACAAAATTCTCCCGCCCAAAGACTTCGTCCATCAACACCTTTAAATAAGCCTGTTCGTTATCATCACACTGCACAAAAATCACGCCATCGTCTCGCAGCAGTTCGCGCGCTGCTTCCAGGCGATTCTTCATAAAGACCAACCAAGTGCTGTGGTTAAAGTTATCGTTGTAGTGAAAGCTATCGTTGCCGGTGTTATACGGCGGGTCTATGTAGATGAGCTTAACCTTTTTGGCAAATTGTTCCTTGATGGTATGCAACGCAATTAAATTGTTGCCCTTGATAATCAAATTATCGCTAATGGTATGATTGCTGTTATTGCGGTGAAAGTCCTTACATTCACTTGGGCCCTCCTTAGTGTAGCGGCGGGCATTGGTTAGCACCTTCGGGTCCAGCAAGCGGTCAAGTTGTTCTATGGCCAGTATGCGGTGGTAGTAGCGTTCGCTGCGTTTGGCATCGTCTTTAGTTTGGCCACCTTCCAGTACACAATCTTTAAACGGAAAGGCCAGCACCACATCTTGGCTTTTCTTTAGATAGTCGTGCTCATCGTGCAAGCCGATTTTGTTACGATAGGCGGTGTAGCTATTGGCCACAAAGCGTTTGTGTTGTATGTAGTCGATAAAATGGTCGCGCACAAATACGCTGTGCCCTTCGTGCTCAAAAAAGAACGCCTGCCGGGTAGCACTATTATCAAACAATAATTCTAGCAAATTGCGCTGGCACTGCTGGGCTAACTTGAACAATAAAGCCGTGTTCAGCTCGCCCTCTTGGTCTAAATAGTGCGGCTGGGCCTTTAGCAAAGCTTTTAAGGATTCTAGGCTTAGGGGCTGGCTTTTCATGGTTTCTCCTATTTGTTTATACTGTATAACGATAATTTATTTGCCTACAGTGGCCAAGCTCTCCCCGTATTTAGCCAAAGTTATTCCCGTATTTAGGGCGGGCTCTCCCCGTATTTGTCTAAAGCTCTGACCGTATTTAAGGCGGGCTCTTCCCGTATTTAGCCGGGGCGCTTGGCGGGTAGCCAAACTATGGCCATAATAACGGCAGTATGTTGTTTACGGGTGTATATTCTGTAAATTCTAAGTTAAAGAAACTTTTCCGTTTACTGGTAGTTTCAAAAAACTGTATATCTGGCAACAGTTGGCATAGTAATTCTTTGTCTTCATCTGGGGTTTGTAAGCCAAAGATGATTTTTTGAATCTTTGCGCCTGGGTAGATATTGCCCGGGCGGTTTGGGCTTTGCCGGCGGCCAAAGGCAATAAAGCGGCCTTCATGTTCGTATTCCCATTTTGTATATTTAATTGCAAACATATTTTCCAAACTGTTGGGTTGGGTATTGGTACTGTATTGCACCGGAGTATACAATATTTGCGCTTGCTCTTGCCCCTGCTTTTGTTCCAATAGTTCTTTGCCTATTTGATATTCTATACATATACCTTTGTGGGAGTCCGCATAATGGCTAAACAATAAAGTATTGTTTACTATATCGGTATATATTCCTTGATTATTTGGTTTATGTTCCGTACTGGCAACTGTTAAAGAAAGTATCCTCGGCTCTAGTTTTCCTTGAAATATCTTGCGATATATACCTTGATGAAGAAACGGACATTCTAGCGGGTCATTCAGTGAAGCTATATCGCTAAAGTATACTTGCCCTTGTAGCAAAAGGTTTATGGTATTTTTATTAATTGGCCTAAACTTATAGCCTATTATAGGCTTAGCATTCTCCCTTGCTATTTTACATTGTAGCTCTATTCCTTGCTTAAAATCATTTATTGCTGATTCTTCATTCCCTTCTATTCCATAAGCAACACCCCTAATAATATACGCTCTTGTATGAATATTATCATCTGTTATTAGCTCAATTGCCTCTGTAAAATCATTTATCGCTGTTTTGTATTTTCCTTGTTGTCCATAAGCAACGCCCCTGTCAAGATATGCTTTTGCTTTCGTCTCTTTATTTATAGCGAGCTCAATTGCCTCTGTAAAATCATTTATCGCTGTTTTGTATCTTCCTTGTTGTCCATAAGTAGCTCCCCTACCCAAATATGCACTTGCTTTAATATTATCATCGGTAGCGAGCTCAATTGCCTTATTGTAATTATCTATTGCTTTATCGTATTCTATTATTTCATAATAAGTATTGCCCCTATTGTAATATGCCTTTGCTTTAATATTATCATCTGTAGCGAGCTCAATTGCCTTTGTAAAATTGTCTACGGCTGGTTCGTATTTTCCTTGTTGTCCATAAGCAGCACCCTTACTCAAATACATATTTGCTTTAATATTATCATCTGTAGCGAGCTCAATTGCCTTTGTAAAATTGTCTACGGCTGGTTCATATTTTCTTTGTTCTACATATACATTGCCCCTATTGTAATACGCTTGCGCTTTAATATTATCATCTGTAGCGGACTCAATTGCCTTTGTAAAATTGTCTACGGCTGGTTCATATTTTCTTTGTTCTACATATACATTGCCTATATTAAAATACGCTTTTGCTTTAATATTATCATCTGTAGCGAGCTCAATTACCTTTATAAAATCGTCTATGGCTTGTTGGTATTCTTTTTGTTTTTCGTAAGCAATGCCCCTGTCAAGATATATATTTATTTTATTCTCTTTATCTATAGCTAGTTCAAGTGCTTTCGTATAATCCGCTATTGATTTCTTGTATTCTTTTACTTCACAATATGCTTTACCTCTACCGTAATTCGCTATTGCTCTCTCTTGATCTGTAGCTTCAGTTGCGTTAATAACTAGCGTAAAATTATCTATAGCCTTTTGGTACTTTCCTTCGTTTAAATACCGCTTTGCCCTCTTAAAGTGAAATAGTATACCTTGCTTACCGTTACTCATACTTGGTCTCCCCGATAAAAACTTTCACTTAGTGTAATTTCTTTGTCCGTGCAATGAAAGCGCGTGTCGTTTCGTTCGCTATACGGCACATACAATTGGTTGAGTTCCAAAAAGTCTATCAATATTTGCCTTTGATTGTCTAGGCTTAGCGCAGCAAAATCTTCGGGGCTTTGCTTTATGGCTTCGGTATTTAGGCGGTAGTCCAAATCGGGGTTTTTGAGTAACTCTTGCTGTATTGCGCTAAGTTGTTCTTTGGTGCTGGCCTCGGTAATACGCTGTATAAAGGCTTGGTTGTGCTGTTTAAGCTCCAAATAGACAAAGCTGCCACCGCCTTGCCAAGCTACATTTTTGCTTATGCCGCCTTGCTCGCCTTCAATTACTTTGGTTAAGCGTTGTACCGCAATAGTTTGTATATAGTCCATTTGCTCTATGCCGATATATTGCCGGCCCATTTTGTGGGCCACCGCCGCAGTAGTGCCGCTGCCCAAACAAAAGTCTAAAATAATATCGCCTTGCTTGGTGGCGATTTGCAAAATACGCTCAAGTAATGTTTCAGGCTTAGGAGATGAGAATATACCTCTTTCTAAGACTTCTCTTAATTCTTTATTAGCTTGACGTGTACTACCATAGTCTTCGTATTTCCAAAAGGTAGTTGGTCTCATAAAATTACCCACATCAGACAGAAAAGTCTTTTTTTGTGGAACTTTTTTCTTAAAAGGGTCTAGTAGTAATCTTTGTTCTTCATCTAAAGTTTTTAGTGTATTTTTAGAAAATCTCCAAAAAGTCCCTTCTGGTGGAATATGCTTTTGTCCATTTGAGAAGGTATATTCAAATCTATTATTCTCATTACCACTCTTTGCATGTAATGGAGTTAATAAATACTTTCCTCTAGGGTCATCATCTAAATTCTTATAATATGAATACTGTTTTTCTGTTTTTTCTATTCCATAAATAGATAATTCATTTATTTGCTTAGCGTATGTATTGATAAATTCACAGTTAGAAGAGAAATACTTTGCATCGTTCTTTATTGTATCCATACCTTGCCACGCTATTAAAGAAACAAAGTTTTCCCGTCCAAAGACTTCGTCCATGAGGACTTTCAAATAAGCCTGTTCGTTGTCATCACACTGAACAAAAATCACGCCATCGTCTCTTAGCAGTTCGCGCGCTACTTCCAGCCGATTTTTGATAAATACTAACCACGTACTGTGGTTAAAGTTATCGTTGTACAAAAAGCTATCGTTGCCGGTGTTATACGGCGGGTCGATATAGATCAGCTGTACTTTTTTGGCAAACTGTTCCTTGATTGTGTGCAGGGCAATTAGGTTGTTGCCTTTAATAATCAAGTTATCCGTTATGGTGTTATCGCTTTTATTACGATTAAAGTCGGTAATCGGCTGGTGGCCTTCCTTATTGTAGCGGAGGGCATTGGTTAGCACTTTGGGGTCCAGCAAGCGGTCAAGTTGTTCTATGGCCAGTATGCGGTGGTAGTAGCGTTCGCTGCGCTTGGCATCGTCTTTAGTTTGGCCACCTTCCAGTACACAGTCTTTAAACGGAAAGGCCAGCACCACATCTTGGCTTTTCTTTAGATAGTCGTGCTCATCGTGCAAGCCGATTTTGTTACGATAGGCGGTGTAGCTATTGGCCACAAAGCGTTTGTGCTGTATGTAGTCGATAAAATGGTCGCGCACAAATACGCTGTGCCCTTCGTGCTCAAAAAAGAACGCCTGCCGGGTAGCACTATTATCAAACAATAATTCTAGCAAATTGCGCTGGCACTGCTGGGCTAACTTGAACAATAAAGCCGTGTTCAGCTCGCCCTCTTGGTCTAAATAGTGGTGTTGTGCCTTTAGTAAATTCTTTAGATATTCTAGGCTTAGGGGCTGGCTTTTCATGGTTTCTCCTATTTAGTTATAGTATATAATCATAATCAATTTACGTACAGTGGCCAAGCTCTCCCCGTATTTAGCTTCGGCTCTGACCGTATTTGTCTAAAGCTCTGACCGTATTTAGGGCGGGCTCTTCCCGTATTTAGCCGGGGTGGTTTGCGGGGGTAGCCAAACTATGGCCATAATAACGGCGGTATGTTGTTTACGGTGTATATTTGGTAAACTCTAGGGTAAACAAACTTTCCGGTTTGCTTGTGGTTTCAAAAAACTGTATGTCTGGCAACAGTTGGCATAGTAGCCGTTTGTCTTCTTTTGGGGTTTTCAGGCCAAAGATGATTTTTTGAATCTTTGCGCCGCCGTAGATGCCCGGTGGAAGTTTTTTGTCTTGCCGTTGGCCAAAGGCAATAAAGCGTCCTTCATGTTCGTATTGCCATTTGGGTTCTTTAATCGCAAATAAATTTTCAATACTGTGTGGTTGGGTATCGGTACTGTACTGCACCGGGGCATACAATATTTGCCCTTGCTGTAAAAACTGTCTCTCTATTTGATATTCAATGCAGATACCCCTGTGAGAGTCGGCATAATGGCTAAACAACAAAGTATTATTGACAATGTCGGTATATATTCCGTGCTCGTTTGGTTGATGTTCGGCCAAAGGAACAGAAAGGAAAAATATGCGCGGTTGATATGTATTTTGAAATACTTCTCTATAGTTATTATCCATATCAAGAAAGGGGCATTCCAATCGGTCATTGAGGGAGGCTATATCGCTAAAATATACCTGACCTTGCACCAAAAGGCTTATGGTATTTTTGTTCATCGGCTGAAACTTATAGCCAATTATGGTTGTATCGGTGTCTTTTGCCTTTTGGCATTGTGTAGTAATCGCTTGTTCAAAGTCTTGCTTGGCTTTTTTGTGCTGTTGCATTACAGCATAGGTATTGCCTCTATTCCAGTATGCTTGCGCATAGTCGGCTTGTAGCCCAATAGCCTGACTAAAATCTGCTATCGCTTGTGGGTATTTTGCTGTTTTACAGTAGGCATTGCCTCTGTTGTTATAGGCCTGTGCTTTAGTTTGATTATTTGTTGCTAGCCCAATGGCCTGACTACAGTCTGCTATCGCTTGTGGGTATTTTGCTGTTTTACAGTAGGCATTGCCTCTGTTGCTATAGGCCTTGGCTTTGGTTTGATTATTTGTTGCTAGCCCAATGGCCTGACTACAGTCTGCTATCGCTTGTGGGTATTTTTGTTGTTGCAGGTAGGCATTGCCTCTGTTGCTATAGGCCTTGGCTTTGGTTTGATTATTTGTTGCTAGCCCAATGGCCTGACTACAGTCTGCTATCGCTTGTGGGTATTTTTGTTGTTGCAGGTAGGCATTGCCTCTGTTGCTATAGGCCTGTGCTTTGTGGTTGTTATCGGTGTATAAGCCAATGGCCTGTGTGTAGTCCGCTATCGCTAACTCGTATTGTTTTTGTTTTTTATAAGCATTGCCTCTGTTGCTATAGACCTGTGCTTTGTGGTTGTTATCGCTAGATAAGCTAATGGCCTGTGTGTAATCCGCTATCGCTTGTGGGTATTTTTGTTGTTTCTCATAAGTATTGCCTCTGTTGCTATAGGCCTTGGCTTGAATATTATTGTCTGTAGATAACTCAATAGCCTCTGTAAAATCTGCTATCGCTAGCTCGTATTTTTCTTGTTCCCCGTAAATAGCTCCTCTGTTGGTATATACTTTGGCTTTGTCGTTGTTATCGCTAGATAAGCCAATGGCACGGGTAAAATCCGCTATCGCTTGTGGGTATTTTTGTTGTTTCTCATAAGCATTGCCTCTGTTGCTATAGGCCTTGGCTTGAATATTATTGTCTGTAGATAACTCAATAGCCTCTGTAAAATCTGCTATCGCTAGCTTGTATTTTTGTTGTTGCAGGTAGGCATTGCCTCTGTTGCTATAGGCCTTGGCTTTGTCGTTGTTATCGCTAGATAAGCTAATGGTCTGGGTACAGTCTGCTATCGCTTGTGGGTATTTTTGTTGTTGCAGGTAGGCAGCGCCCCTGTTGCTATAGGCATTGGCTTTGTCGTTATTATTGGTAGCCAGCTCAATGGCCTGGGTAAAATCCTCTATCGCTTGTGGGTATTCTCCTTGTTTATGGTAAGTAAGGCCTCTGTTATAATAGGCCTTGGCTTTGTCGTTGTTATCGCTAGATAAGCCAATGGCTTGCGTACAGTCCGCTATCGCTTGTGGGTATTGTTGTTGTTGCAGGTAGGCAGCGCCCCTGTTGCTATAGGCCTTGGCTTTGTCGTTATTATTGGTAGCTAGCTCAATGGCCTGGGTAAAATCCTCTATAACTTGTGGGTATTCTCCTTGTTTATGGTAAGTAAGGCCTCTGTTATAATAGGCCTTGGCTTTGTCGTTGTTATCGCTAGATAAGCTAATGGCCTGTGTGTAATCCGCTATCGCTTGTGGGTATTTTTGTTGTTGCAGGTAGGCATTGCCTCTGTTGCTATAGGCATTGGCTTTGTCGTTATTATCGCTAGATAAGCTAATGGCCTGACTACAGTCCGCTATTGCTTGTGGGTATTTTTGTTGTTGCAGGTAGGCATTGCCTCTGTTGCTATAGGCCTTGGCTTTGTGGTTGTTATCGCTAGATAAGCTAATGGCCTGACTATAATCCGCTATCGCTTGTGGGTATTTTTGTTGTTTTTCATAAGCATTGCCTCTGTTGAAATAGGCCTGTGCTTTGTGGTTGTTATCGGTATATTGCTCAATCGCCTCTGTAAAATCCGCTATCGCTTGTGGGTATTTTGCTGTTTTACAGTAGGCATTGCCTCTATTGTGATACACTTTGGCTTTGTGGTTGTTATCGCTAGATAAGCTAATGGCCTGGGTATAATCCGCTATCGCTAGCTCGTATTTTTGTTGTTTTTCATAAGCATTGCCTCTGTTGAAATAGGCCTGTGCTTTGTGGTTGTTATCGGTATATCGCTCAATCGCCTCTGTAAAATCCGCTATTGCTTGTGGGTATTTTGCTGTTTTACAGTAGGCATTGCCTCTGTTGAAATAGGCCTGTGCTTTGTGGTTGTTATCGGTATATCGCTCAATCGCCTCTGTAAAATCCGCTATTGCGGGCTCATATTCTCCTTGTTCGCTGTAAGCAGAGCCTCTGCCGTTATAAGCCTGTGCTTTGTCGTTGTTATCGGTATATAAGCCAATGGCCTGACTAAAATCCGCTATTGCGGTCTGGTATTGTTTTTGTTCGCTGTAGGCATTGCCTCTGTTGCTATAGGCTTTGGCTTTGTCGTTGTTATCGGTGTATAAGCCAATGGCCTGACTATAATCCGCTATCGCTTGTGGGTACTTTTTTTGTTCGCTGTAGGCAAGTCCTCTGCCGTTATAGGCCTTGGCTTTGTCGTTGTTATCGGTATATAAGCCAATCCCTTGTGTATAGTCCGCTATCGCTTGTGGGTATTTTGCTGTTTTACAGTAGGCATTGCCTCTGTTGTCATATACCTTGGCTTTGTCGTTGTTATCGGTATATAAGCCAATGGCCTGGGTATAGTCTGCTATCGCTAGCTTGTATTTTTCTTGTTTCCCATAAGTAAGGCCTCTGTTGAGATAGGCCTTGGCTTTGTTGTTGTTATCGGTGTATAAGCCAATGGCCTGACTAAAATCCGCTATTGCGGGCTCGTATTGTTTTTGTTTCTCATAAGCATTGCCTCTGTTGTTATAGGCCTTGGCTTTGTCGTTATTATCCGTGAATAGCTCAATGGCCTGTGTGTAGTCCGCTATCGCTTGTGGGTATTTTGCTGTTTTAAAGTACGCATTGCCTCTGTTGAAATACGGCTTGGCTTTGTCGTTGTTATCTTTGTATAAGCCAATGGCCTGGGTATAATCCGCTATCGCTAGCTTGTGTTCTCCTTGTTCGCTGTAGGCATTGCCTCTGTTGAAATACGCCTTTGTCCTCTGTTCATCTAAAAAGTTTGGGTCTTCAATAATCTGTGTATACTGTTCTATTTCACTGTTATTCATGGTTTCCTCCGTTGTAAAAGTTTTCGCTTAGGGCTATTTGTTGGGGGCTGCAGCTAAAGCGGCTATCGCCCCGTTTGCTGTAGAGCTTTTCAGTATGCTAGGCTTAGGGGCTGGCTTTGCATGGATTTCTCCTATTGGGTTGTAGTGTATCAGTATAATTGATTTGCCTACAGAGGTAAAGCTCTCTGCGTATTTAGGGCGGGCGCTTTGCGTATTGAGCCGGGCCGGGCCGCAAGTTAGCGGTAAGGAATACTGCTTTTATATATGGCCGGCTCTTCCAGTTTGGGGAATTTATTACCCTTTTTGTATAGTTGCAAAAGATAGTTTATATATAACCGCTCGGCCTTGCTGGCCTTAGGGGCCGTTAGTACCGCACATAGCTTATTTAGTTTATCGGTTTCTATATAAATATAGGGCACGCTCTTGGTCTCTATATCTTGTAATTGTTCGCTCTGGAGTATCTCGGGGATATGTTCTGTGCCGGCAAAACACACAAAACGGTATTCTTGTTCGTGGGCATAGCTTTTGTCTTTAATCAAATAGCGTATGCCGCTTAGTAACTCTAAGCATTTGTGGTATATATCAAGGTTATATTTAGGGTCTTTTGTTATATTTGCAAGTCCCTTTTCTATATTTTCTATCATTTTATCTATAGGCTTTTTATCATTTGCTTTTGTATTTTCTGGCTTTTGAACATAGTGGACTTTATACAATATCTGTGGGGGAATTTCTTTTTTTATGCTTTTTTTACTTTGTAAGACTGAAGAAACCTCATTGTTTTCTAGGCTATTGTCTCCACTCTGTTTGAATGTGGCAGGTTGAAAATTAGATATTCCCTGCGTTTGTTCGCTATATCCCACATGCCCTGGCCCCTTGTAAGCCAAGTCTTTTGTTTGAAAGAGCAAGGCAATACCTTGGGCATTATCGCCGTACATACTCCATATGGGCAAACGGTCTAAGGCTTCGGGTGTTTGGCCACCACAAAAGCTGGCCACCATTACATAGGGTATATCGGCACTGTCTTCTATTTGTTCGGGCGCAATGCCTAAGTGGTCCAATAGCACCATTCCTTCGGTGGGGTCGTTGGCATAGGCAATATGGTACATGCGCAATTTGCCTAGCTCCGGTTCTGTGTCG
This sequence comes from Spirochaetia bacterium, assembly GCA_965225855.1. GTDB lineage: Bacteria > Spirochaetota > Spirochaetia > SP-2023 > SP-2023 > Haliotispira. Next base: position 128,588 of record CBDDCK010000005.1, read on the forward strand.
TTGTGTATCGGCACAAGAAACTTAGTAAATACCGATAGTTTGGTTGTATGGGAAAGGTAGTTTACACTGTCTTTAGATTTGTCTTGTGCCTTATCTTTAGAGTCTTTGCTTACCTTTAATTCGTCTAATATTTGGTGAACACTTTCAAAGATAGCAAAGATATTTTGGGCAATACTATCTTCATTAAATATTTTTTCTTTATATGTTGCTATATCTTCACTAGATATGCCGTACCGTAAAGCCATATTGAGATCATTGATACTATTTAAGTAGTCTTGATTTCTAAGGTAAAGAACCGCTCTATTTAAGTAGTTTAGTCCATAATAAGGGTCTAGTTCTATTACCTTTGTATAATCATCTAGGGTTTGTTTTAAGTTTTTATTGTATGGCATAAACAGAACCCCTGCCAGCATATGCTTTTGCTTTGATTTTATTATCCGTAGCTAGCTCAATCGCTTGGGTAAAGTCCGCTATGGCCGTCTCGTATTTTCTTTGTCTTTCGTAAGCAGTTCCTTTATCAATATATGCCATTGCTTTAAGGTTATCATCTACAGCTAGCCCAATGGCTTTTTCAAATTCCGCTATCGCTTCTTCATACTGTTTTTGCTGTCTATAAGCAAGGCCTCTGTTATAATACGCAACTGCTTTGTTGTTATCATTTGTATCTAGCGCAATAACTTGCGTATATTCTGCTATGGCTTCTGCGTATTTTTTTTGTTCTAAGTACGCAATTCCTATGTTGCCATACGCAACTGCTTTGCCGTTGTTATCCGTAAATAGCTCAATGGCCTCTGTAAAATCCGCTATCGCTAGCTCGTATTCTCTTTGTTCTCCGTACGCATTGCCTCTGTTGATATACGCAATTGCTTTGCCGTTGTTATCCGTGAATAACTCAATCGCCTCTGTAAAATCGGCTATCGCTAGCTGGTATTCTTTTTGTTTTAAGTACGCAACGCCCCTACTTCCATACGCCTTTGCTTTGTCGTTGTTATCCGTATATCGCTCAATAGCTTGGGTAAAATTATCTATCGCTTGTTCGTATTCTCCTTGTTCTTCGTAATAAAAGCCTCTAACAAGATACTCCCCCGCTTTTTGTTCATTGTGTTTTGCTAACTCAATGTTTTTTGTAGAATCCGCTTTTGCTTCTGCGTACTTTCCTTGTTTTTCGTAAGTAAATTTTCTGCAAACATATGCAAATGCTTTCGTACTATTATCGGTAGCTAGCTCAATGGCCTTTGTGTGATTCGCTATCGCTTGTTCGTATTTTCTTTGTTCTTCATAAATAATGCCTATATTGGTATACGCCTGTGCTTTGTCGTTGTTATCCGTAAATAACTTAATGGCTTGGGTAAAATCCTCTATCGCTGGCTTGTATTCCTTTCGTTCCCTGTAAGCATTGCCTCTGTCGTTATACGCCTCCCCCCTCTGTTCATTGGTAGAATTGGGGTTTTCAATAATCTGTGTGTATTGTTCTATTTCACGGTCGTTCATGCCTTATCTCCCTTGTAAAAACTCTCGCTTAGGTTAATTTCTTTGTCTGTGCAATGAAAGCGGGTGTCCTTGCGTTCACTGTAGGGCACATATAATTGGTTTAGTTCCAAAAAGTCAATAAGCGCTTGCCTTTGATTTTCTAGGCTTAGGGCGGAAAAATCTTTTGCGCTCTGCCGTACCTCTTGGGTGTTTAGGCGGTAGTCTAAATCGGGGTTTTGTAGTAACTCTTGCTGTATTTGGGCAAGCTGCGCTTGGGTGCTGGCCTCGGTAATACGCTCTATAAAAGTTTGGTTGTGCGCTTTCAGCTCTAAATAGACAAAGCTGCCACCGCCTTGCCAAGCTACATTTTTGCTTATGCCGCCCTGTTCGCCGGCAATTACTTTGGTTAAGCGCTCTACCGCAATAGTTTGTATATAGTCCATTTGTTCTATGCCGATATATTGCCTAGCCATTTTGTGGGCCACCGCCGCAGTCGTGCCACTGCCCAAACAAAAGTCCAAAACTAGGTCGCCGGGCTGGGTGGCGATCTCGATAATCCTTTGTAACAGCCCTTCCGGCTTGGGATAGGCAAAAGCACTATTAGAGCCAAAAATAAGTTCTATTTCTTTACTGCCTTGTTCATTTGTTGCAACATCAATTAAAAGAGTATTAGGTATTTGCCCTTCATTATCTTTCAAAAAAACTTTTGCTCTTGGCATTCCTTCCCCGCCTCTAGGGATAACGACTAAATTATCTTTTAAGTATTGATCATAAGTCTTTTGGGAAACTCTCCATCTTGCTTTAATTTTTCTGCCGTTTCTTAAATCTAATTCAAACTCTTTGTTAGGTGAGTTATCTGGTGAAGCAAGAGGTTTTGTCATCCATAAACCACGGGAATCATTATCAGGATTCTTATACATTTCTTTCACATACTCTTGTCGCAAAGGTATTCTATTTATTGATAAACTATTTTTACTCTTCGCAAATCCTAAAATATATTCATGTATAGGAGCAATCCACTTAGTTAGATTTGCTTGGGTTTTTCTTCTTTTATAAACTAAACTAGCAACAAAATTCTCCCGTCCAAAGACTTCGTCCATCAGCACCTTTAAATAAGCTTGTTCGTTGTCATCACACTGCACAAAAAGCACGCCATCGTCTCGCAGCAGCTCGCGCGCTATTTCCAGACGGTTTTTGATAAAGACTAGCCAAGTGCTGTGATTAAAGTTATCGTTGTACAAAAAGCTATCGTTGCCGGTGTTATACGGCGGGTCGATGTAGATCAGCTGTACTTTTTTGGCAAATTGTTCGTTGATGCTGTGCAACGCAATGAGGTTGTTGCCCTTGATAATCAAATTGTCGCTAATGGTGTTATCGCTTTTATTGCGTGTAAATTCCCTACATTCGCTTGGGCCCTCCTTAGTATAGCGGCGGGCATTGGTAAGCACCTTCGGCTCCAGCAAGCGGTCAAGTTCCTCTATCGCCAGTATGCGGTGGTAGTAGCGTTCGCTGCGTTTGGCATCGTCTTTGCATTGACCGCCCTCCAGTACACAGTCCTTAAACGGAAAGGCCAGTACAATATCCTTGTTTTTCTTTAGATAGTCGCGGTCGTCATGCAAGCCAATTTTGTTACGATAGGCGGTGTAGCTATTGGCCACAAAGCGTTTGTGCTGTATGTAGTCGATAAAATGGTCGCGCACAAATACCGTAACCCCGCCCTGTTCCAAGAAAAACGCCTTGCGCGCAGCCGTATCGGCAAACAACAATTCTAGCAAAGAACGGTCGCACTGCTGGGCTAGCTTATACAATAAAGCCGTGTTTAGCTCGCCCTCTTGGTCTAAATAGTGGGGCTGGGCTTGTAGCAAAGCTTTTAAGGATTCTAGGCTTAGGGCTGGGGTCTTCATAGTTTCTCCCATTTGTTTATACTGTATAACTATAATTTATTTGCCTACAGTGGCCAAGCTCTCCCCGTATTTAAGGCGGGCTCTTCCCGTATTTGTCTAAAGCTCTTCCCGTATTTAAGGCGGGCTCTTCCCGTATTTGTCTAAAGCTCTTCCCGTATTTAGGGCGGGCGCTTCCCGTATTTAGCCGGGGCGCTTTTGGGGGATATATTTTAATTGATTTACCAAAATTTTACTATATCTAAGCTATAAATAAACCGAAATTGACTAGAATAGCAACTAAACACTATGCATATACAACCAATACCTTGCTTGCAAAAATGGCTTTTGCCCTTGCTAATACTAGCAATAACTCATGTGGGAATTTTGGCGCAGAATGAGCAAACCAAGAAACGCACCCCGACCCATAACAAAATGGCTAGTGCCTTTGACATTAGCTATGACTTGCGAGGCTGTGAAGCCAGCTTTGAAATCATTTGGCAATACTACCAAAACTTAGCGGCCCAAAAAGGACTAGAAGGCAAAGGCCATGGTAAAACCTTTTCCGACTTTCAGATGTTGCAAACGGGCAAAGGCCTGGGGCGGTTTGCCTCACGGCAAGTAATACCCAACCGAATGCGTTTTGAACGCAATCTTGGTGCCAGCAAACAAACCTTTGCCATACTGCTTTGGCGCAAACGAGGCCGAGATAGAGCCTTTGTTTTCACCGTACAACGAAGCCTTGACCCCTATGGTAAAAACTACTACCCCTTTACTATCTATGAAAGCTTTGCCTTCCCTTGGCCTCTTTGGAATAAACAAAACCCCAAAATTCGCTGTGATCAAGCGCTATTATGGCAAAGCATTCCCAAGCCATAGGCTCTAAGCTTTCAAAAGGGTTTCCAAACACAAGACTTGGCCCTGCTTGAATTTATTTCTTTACAAACCCCCAAATTTGCATTTCGTCTGTACAGCCAAAATGCCGAACAACCCCAAACAACTGGGGTAGAAACACAAAATAACAACACGCCACTGCAAGCAGAAACCACCGTTTTACTCAATATCGGCAGTGCCCAACAACTTTGCCAATGGCAAAACAATCTATGGGGAAAATGCCTTAGCCCATGGCCTATAGCCAGACAATAAAAATTAGATTGTCCTTGCAGCCTTTGAAAATGCCTATTGCGTCAATATTTTAGCCGAACAAAAACAAAATATACAAATTTCTGCCATGGTTATCTTTTGCTTAGAACCAGTGGCCCAGTGTTCCAGTGGCCCTAGCGAATGCCGATGAAGACTTTGATTCTACAGCTCTACAGTACTTGCGCAGATTGCGCCGCCAATGCATATCAGCGGCTTAGGGCTTAAAAATAAAGCTAGGCCAATTATAGGATAAAAATTAAATTATAACGAATATATGCCGAAAATTACGGTGTTCATCGTTTTATTACCCAATCTGTTTTGATAGAAACAATAGATTGCGTAAAGAATAGACTGGTTTATGCTATGCCTAGTAGCTTGTTATTCTCTATGAAAACTTTATAAAAATAACAATTTTAAAATTTTCACAGAATACACAAACATTGTTATTTATTGCTTGTATGTTTTTATGTATAACTATTGAGGAGGCTATTATGGCAAAAGAAGAAGCAATATCACTAGAAGGGATTGTAACCGAATCTCTTCCCAATACTACCTTTCGGGTAAAATTGGATAATGGTCATATGATTATGGCATATCTTTCGGGTAAGATGAAAAAATATTATATCCGCATTGTTCCGGGGGACAAAGTTACAGTAGAACTATCTCCTTATGATTTAACCAAAGGCCGTATTGTCTACCGAGGTTAATTTTTTTTGTGATAAAAATACTTGCCAATGATAGTGAAACTTTCTGTTGGGCATTTGTACTCCTCAATAGATTATTGAATTCAATTGAAATTGGATTGTGCTGAAATTCCAAATTTTTTATTCATTGCCTACAATTTAGCAATGTCTCTTGTATTGTCTTTGGGATACCTATATGATGTGGCCCTGTTATTTTATTCATTGTCGCGATGCTCATTGTGTTCAAATCAATCTACAGTATCTTGTGTTATTTTTAGTGTTTGCAGTATGATTTGCTAAATCGCAAGGAAGGCGTAACATTTATGAAACAATCTCCACAGTGTTTGTATTTTAATTTGATACTATGGCTTTTAGGCTTATTCTTGCCGTTTTTAGCATTTTTAACATTGTCTTCTTGTGCTTCAATTAAGCGCAATGCCCTCAATTCAGTTGGGAAAATGTTTACTGCAAGCGATGGCAATGGCAATTCGTTCACTCGTGATGCAGACCCTATTTTGGTGGAAGATGCTTTGCCCACGATGCTGAAGATGATTGAATTGATGCGTGATGCCGTCCCCGATAGCCCTGACTTAAACTTTGGTGCGGGCCAAATTGCTGTGATGTATGCTGGAGGCTTCCTACAACCGAAGATAGAGCAGATGAGCTCTTTTACGGAAAAAAAGAAATTGCAAATTCGCACTAAGGCGATGTATCTTCGAGGGCGTGATAGTATTCTGGAAGGTTTGCGCCAGCGTTACAAACGCAAGGGCTTTGACGAAAAGTTAAAAAATCAAAACCTTGATGACTTGATGGCTTTAATGACGGAAAACGATATTGCGTTTCTCTATTGGTGTGGCTTATCTTGGTTGGGTGCGTTTGCTTTGGACCCATTTGATTTTGAGCTATTGACTACTGTATCGCGCCCAATTTTGTTCCTTTGGCGGGCAATGCAAATTGACCCTGAATACGCTGCAGGTAGCTTACATACTTCAATGGTTACGGTAATGGGCTCGCTGCCCAGTTCTCAAGTTGCCGAGGCTATGAGCCATAGCGTAAATATGATAAAGCCTTTTTTTGAAGAATATTATCGCAGCCGAGGAATAGATGTGAGGGACAAGCGTTTGGTTGTTGAGCATCATTTTAGTGAAAGCTTGCGCCTTTCTAATGGGCAAGACCCTAGCCTTTATGTAGCTATGGCCAATTGGGTTAAAGGCAACCAGAAAAAGCCAGATATGGATAAAGGCCTTTTTAAAGAATATTTGGAAAAAGCCTTAGCTATCAATGCCGAGGAAAATATATCGAACCGTTTGTTGATTCTTATTTATCAACAGCAAGCACAATATCTATTAGAAAAAATAGATGAATATTTCCTCTAGGAGAATTTTTATGTTATTTAAGTATATTGGTTTTCATTTGTGTTTACCTTTCGCATTTGGGTTGGCTTTTGCTTCGGTTTCTCTACAAGCGCAAACTATTTTAAAATTGGCGACTATTACCCCAGATAATACCCCTTGGAACAATACTTTGTATGCTGGGGTTGAACAGATTGAGAAACTTACTAATGGGCGCGTGCGGATAAAAATTTTTGGCAATGGCTTAGCCGGTGAGGAACGCGAAGTTTTACGAAAAATACGTTTGGGCTCGGTCGATGCGGGGGTTTTTACGGCACTTTCGTTGAAGTCTGTCGTGCCAGAAACGTTGGTGTTGAGCTTGCCATATTTTGTCAGAAATCAAAAAGATTTATATAAAATGTTAGCGGAATTGACACCTGATTTTAATCAATCTTTTGCCAAAAATGGTTATGAAGCTTTAGGTTGGGTTTTCTCTGGCTGGATTTATATGTTTTATAAAGATGATATTCGCAATCCCAATCAGGTTGGCAAAGTTCGGTTGGGAGTCAATCCAGCCGAACCAGAATTACAAGCAGCTTGGCAAGCTTTGGGTTTTCGCATGAATACGGTTTCTTTTTCTGATACTTTTATTTCATTGCAGAATGGTCTTTTAACGGGATTTTATGCTACTCCTGTTGGAGCGTTAGCCTACCAGTGGTTTACTTTTACCCCCCATATGCTCAAATCCAGAGTGGCCCCATTGCTTGGCAATATTTTAGTTTCGAGTAAAAGTTGGCGTAGAATCAATCCAAACGATCAAAAAATCATTCGCTCAGAAATGGGCAAAATGATTAAAAATTTTTCCAATGTAGCTGTAGCACAAGATATGAAGGCTTTAGCTGTGATGAAGAAAAATGGTTTAAAAGTCCATACCCCAAATGCAAAAGAAGAGCAAGCTTGGAATGATACTTTTCGGGACAAAGGACACCCGCAAGTGATTGGGCAGAGTAATGCTATTTCTAATGAATTATATGAGCGTGCCAAACAGATTATTCAAATGCGCTAGGTAACTCTTTTTAGAGCATATTGTCTTCTAATATAAGGAGGGAGTTTCATGGCAGTTGGGCCTTTGCTCAAGTTATTCTCTAACAGGATAAAGCTATTTGAACCAATCTTTAGTAAGGTGCGCTTTGCAGCTAAATTATTCTTCAAATGGATACGGCGATTTGAAGATTTAGTGAATATTTTTGTTGTTAGCTTATTATTTTTTTTACCGTTATTAGAAATTGTTTTGAGGAATTTTTTGCGAATGCCTGGTTTATATGGTTCAGAGCAGTATTCTGGGCATTTATTATTTATTTTGGCATTGAGTGCAGGGCTTTTTACCCAACGGCAGCAAATGCATTTGAGTTTATCTATCATCAATACTCATCTGCCGCTCTTTTGCCAAAAAGTGTTGAGTTGTATTAAATTATTTTGGGCTGCCGTAATATTATTGATGATCGGAATTTCATCTTGGGTTTTTTTGCAGAGTTTCAATTCTGCTGAATTGGTAGGCCTAATTCCTCTGCGATTTGTTTTGTATATTTTTCCTATATCTATAGGTTTATGGATATTGCGCCTCATGTTGCGCAATCCGCGTATTGCTTCAGAAGAATCTACATTGCCTTTATGGTTACAGGTTATCTTGGTATTGGCAGGTTTGGCCTTAGCTTGGTATTTATCCCAAATTTCGATCCTGCATTATTACATGAATGATCTTGAATTGCCGTTTGCAGAGCAAGAAAAACTATTTGAAAAAGAAGATGCTTGGTTTTACTATTTTGGCAGAATTGGGCCATGGTTTATTGGTTTTACTTTGTTACTTTTTCTATTTGGCTTCCCTATATTTCTAACTTTGGCCGGAGTTAGTTATATGTTATTTAATCTGAATTTTAGCCCAGTTGAATTGATACCCAATGCCTTTTACACATTATTTACCGGAGAAGGCAATTTAAATTCTTTGCCATTGTTTGCGCTTGCAGGCTTTGTTTTGTCTGAAGGCAAATCGAGTAAGCGTTTGGTTGATTTTTTTCAACATTTATGTCGCAATATTCCGGGTGGTATTGGTATTGTGGTGATTGTAACTAGTACTTTTTTTACAGTAGTAACAGGTGCTTCGGGCGTAACTATTTTAGCCTTAGGTGGTTTGCTTTACGATATTATGAGAAAAGCCGGCTATAACATTAGTTTTTCTATCGGTCTTCTTACTACATGTGGTAGTATCGGGTTACTCTTTCCGCCGAGCTTGCCCATTATTATTTATGGCACCAAAGTTGGGGTTAGTATCAAAGACTTGTTTTTGGCTGGAATATTGCCTGGAATTTTAATTACGGTGGTTCTTTGCTTGTTAGTTGTTTGGCACATACACAGTAAGTCCACTCAACCCGTTATCAATGATCCGAGCCTAAAGGCATTGCTGCGCAAAGCTTGGCTAGCTGCCGGCGAGTTATTATTGCCGGGATTTATCTTTTTGGCCTATTTTTATTTTAAAGTTACGGCTCGCGAGATCAGTGCTTTAACGGTATGCTACGCTTTGGCTTTAAATTTGCTGATCCATCGAGACTTTGGTATACGAAATTTATTGCCGATTTTTCGGAGTTTGGCTGTAACTATGGGTGGTATTTTGTTAGTTGTTGGTTTTGCTCGTTCTTATTCAGACCATTTTGTGTTCTTTAATTTTCATGGTTTGCTACAAGACTATATGGAACAGCATGTATCTAGTTCTTATGCTTTTCTATTTATTGTCAACATTATTTTGTTGTTAGCTGGTTGCTTTCTGGATATTTTTTCTGCGATATATATTGTTGCCCCGTTGATCAGTTCCTTGAGCCAAGTTTTTATGGTGCCAGCAGAGCAGTTAGGGATAATCTTTCTCTCGAACTTAGAATTGGGTTATATTACCCCTCCCGTTGGTTTATCGTTATTTTTGGCATCTTACCGTTTTAAAGTGCCGTTGCTGAAAATTTATCAATATGTTGTACCATTCTTTTTAATTTCTTTAGTTTTGGTGTTGTCGGTAACCTATATACCATGGTTATCGACTTGGTTGCCTAGCTTATTTCCCTAAAGGTTTGTTTTGTTTATGCTTGGGTTCAGGAATTTTTTTGTAGTATTATTGACTATTTCTCCAATATATCTTTATGCCGATGGTTTGTCCGGCGATTTGGATTTAAGCAGCTTCAGTTTAGCTGGAATTGAAGTATTGTCGTTAGAAAAGCGGATTCGGGCTTTAAATTTTCGGCTTGAGACGTTGGACAAAGCAGAAGCTGTTGGATTATTTCACTATCGCAATAAAGTCCGAGTGATTAGTCTTTGGGCGTCTTGGTCGCTGCCATCTCGTGCGGCAATGCCGGGCATACAGTCGTTGTATGATGAATTGAAAGGACAAGGGTTGGTCTGGTTGGCCATTAATTCAGGGGAAGATCGAAGTATTGTAGAAAGTTATGTCCAAAAATATGATAAATATACTTTTCCGGTGTTGCTTGACCCAAAAAATTCTGTTATGCAACAATATAGTGCGCAGAGTTTACCTGCAACTTTGATCATCAATAAAAATGGTTATATCGTTGCTTTGGCGGTGGGAAGTGTGGATTGGAGAAATAGAGCTGTTGTGGAAGGTTTCCAAAAGTTGTTAGCAGAATGAGAAAGAACGATGATTGTATAAAATGGGATAATCCTGCCTGGGAATATTTTACTATCCAGAAATTACGTGGTCAAAACTTTGCTGGTGAATGGCCGACTATACCGGAATTTTTACAATATACCATAGAGCATTTTCCCGATAACCCGGCTTTTACATCATTTAGTGATAGCAAACAAACTATTACTTATGGTAAATTGGGTCAATATGTAGAGTCTATTGCTAGGGCTTTGCAAAATCTCGGGCTGCAGTTCGGGGATAAAATTGCCATTATTGGTAAAAATAGTCCAGCTTGGGGTTTGGTATATTTAGCTAGTTTGTGTGCTGGTTGTGTGGTTGTACCACTTGATGTAAATCAGAGTACAGCCTTTCAGCAACATTTGCTCAAATTTGTGGAAGCAAAAGTTGTATTTCTCGATTGTGAACTATCCCAAAAGTTTAGCGGTTCTTACCACAAATTTGTTTTGCAGAATTCTAGTAGTGGCACAAATATTTGGGATTTACTCGAACAATACAAAAAACAATTGCATAGAGACTTGCGTGCCTTAGCTTCATTATCTTGTAATGATCTTGCAGCGTTATTGACTACTTCTGGTACCACAGGCAATGAGAAATTGGCGATGCTCACACACGCTAATTTTACCAGCAATGTGATTCAATCTGTTTACCCGGGATTACAACAAATTTTCGCTACCGATCGCTTTTATCTATTATTGCCGATGCACCATTCTTATCCGATGACGGCGGTATTTTTAGAAAGTATTAGCCACGGTAGCGAAATTATTTTCCCGCGAGGCTTGGCTATACAACAAATTATACAGGATTTAAAAGACGGTAGAGTTACGGTTTTTATGGGAATACCTCGGTTATTCAATAAAATTCTTCAAGGGGTACTGCAAAAAGTAAAAGTGCAAGGTCCTTTGAAAAATTTCATTTTCCATTCACTACTAAAAATATCCGATATTTTTGACCGTTTAGGTAAGCCAATCGGTTCTAAATTGTTTGCCAAAGTATTGCAAGCTATGGGCTTTGAGCATATTCGCATATTGTTGTCTGGAGCTGGGGTATTGATGCCAGAAGTAGGGAAAAAATATCGGCAGTTGGGGTTGGATTTTATCCAAGGCTACGGTCTAACAGAAGCAGCACCTATTGTAACATTGAATCCAGCGGGAACGACAGAGCTTCGTTCTGTTGGCCGATTATTGCCTTTAGTAAGTGGGCGTTTGGAACAAATGCAGGAACAAACTGTTGAAGGCTATTCTGTGGGAGAGCTTTGTATTGATGGCCCGAACAAGATGCAGGGCTACTACAAAAATTTGAGGGCAACAGAAGAAATTTTTACCGAAGATGGTTGGTTGCGTACAGGTGATATGGGATATTTTGACTCGAAAGGGTATTTTTATATTACAGGACGCTGTAAAAATGTAATTATAAATTCCAGTGGGAAAAATATTTATCCTGAAGAAATTGAAGAATTGTTCCAGCTGAATAGTATTTTTGAGCAGGTAATGGTGCGTGGTTATCAAGAGCAGGATACAGAAAAAGTTGAATTAGTGATTCATCCTAAATTGCTGGAATCAACACTTTCTGAGCTTTCTCAAATTGATCAAAAATCCTTGCTTACAAATGAGAAAAATAAATTGGGTGAAATTTTTGATGAAATTATGCAGAAAAAAATACTTAGCAATGTAGCTGAAGTCAACAAAAAATTATTGGCGTACCAGAAAATTAGCCGAATTCGGCTAGTGCTCGTGCCTTTAGATATGACGACTACCCAAAAGATTAAGCGGTTTTTGGTTGAACAGCGTTTGGCCAAATATGACGATGGGCTCATACTAGAATCTTAGCTTATTATATGATTAATCCTTATTTTATCATGTGAGGAGTTTTTATGAAAGTATTGTTACTTGGTTGCGGTAATATGGGTGGGGCAATGTTGCAAGCTTGCTTGCCTTTGCTGGAAAATATTTGGCAGGAAGTTTGGGTTTTGCGTATGGCTGAAAATCAGCGGCGGAAACTGGAAAGGCATTCAGATTATAGTCATCTGGCCTCTAAAATACATTTGGCTTCGACTTTTATTGAATTAGATGCCACGGAGCAGCAATTTGACCTAATTATACTAGGTATGAAACCACAAATTATTCGCGAGCAAATGGAAAATTGTATATTATTTGACAATAATAGTTTGTGGTTTACCATGGCAGCTGGCCTACCGCTTTCTTGGTATAAAAAATATAAGCCTAACTTGCGCATATTGAGAATTATGCCAAATTTAGGGGCCCAAGTTGGCCAAGGTGCAAATCTGTTTTATAAAGAGCCAACGCTAACATTGAATTTGACAGAACAGCTTTCGATTGAGCAGTTGACACAGAATATAGGTGTATCGGTTTGGTGCGATAAGGAAACACAATTGGATAATGCCACAGTGGTAACGGGTTCAGGACCAGCATATTTTTACTTACTAACTGAGGCGTTGCAGCTTGAATTAGAAAAGCAAGGTTTTTCACTCAAGCAAGCCAGCACTTTGGCAGAGGCATCATTTTTGGGTGCTGCAGCTTATTTGGCGGATATGCAAGAATTTGATCAACCTAACTTGGCAGGCCATTTGCGTGAGGCTGTTACCAGTAAAGCTGGAATAACCGAAGCTGCTTTGTCAGTACTAAGTCCGCAATTAATGGCAAGCTTTGCCGAGGCTGTGGTTTGCGGTATTGAACGTAATGAGGAATTGTATACCCAATTGGCCTTAGGATAAAGTAGAAATAATGATAGAGCAATGACTATTGTAGTAAAAGTTGGTAGTCAATCGCTGTTGCAAGCTACTGGTAAGCTTGATTGTAATCTTATGGCAGAGCTAGTGCGACAAATTGCTATACTAAAACGCCAAGGCCATACAGTATATTTTATTAGTTCTGGTGCGGTGGCTGCGGGCCGCGGTATTTGGCAAAATCCTCAAAAGTTAAGTGAGACAGCATCACGCCAAATTTTTGCCGGTTTAGGCCAAGTAGAATTGATGCAAATTTATAGGCAACTTGCGGCCGAACATCAGCTTCATGCTGTCCAATTATTACTGACAAAAATGGATTTTATTAGCCGTAGTCATTATTTAAATGTGGAACGGTTACTGCTAAGTTTGCAAGATTTTCCTAAATTGTTGCCTGTGATCAATGAAAACGACAGTGTTGCCGTTGAAGAATTATTATTTACCGATAATGATCAGTTGGCTGGAGTTCTTTCGCAGCAAATGGAGGCACACTTATTGTTATTGCTTACGGAAGCGCAAGGCATTTATGATAAAAATCCGCATGAAGATGGGGCAGAATTATTTACACTACTGGGCCCTGATAGTGGGGTTGCTTGGCCTAAAATTGAAGGGAAAAGCCATAGCGGGCGAGGGGGTATTTCGAGCAAGTTAGAGACGGCCCGTAAAATGAGCCGAGTGGGTTTGCTTACCAGCATTGCTTCTGCCCGTCAAGCAGAAATTATTTTGCGAGTGGTTGCCGCAGCAGAGCATTTTATAGTAATGCAGAACAACGCCAATCTTCAAGCTGAATTTCAAATCAAAGAAGCACGACAAAAATGGCGCGAAGCATGGGTTGCCCAGCCAGAGCTTGGTACTATGATTTTACCTTCTTGTGAAACCCAAATGCCAGAAACGAAAAAAAATTTACGGGGAGTTCGCAAATGGCTCTCTGCTAGAAATTTGGCTGCAGGCCATGCTCGTATTATCGTCAATGAAGGATTGGCTCAAAAATTAAAAAGTGGCAGCCAAGCGATTAGTATCTTGCCTGTTGGTATTGTTTCCTATGAAGGGGAATTTTCTAAAGGGGATTTAATTGATATTTACTCTTTAGAGCAATCAATAAAGCTTGGAATTGGCCTAGCTCGTTACGGCCATCTACAATTGAAAAAAGTTATGTCCCAAAAAAATCAGGCGATTTTTATCCATTACAATTATCTCCACATTGAAAAATGAGCAATAGAAGCGTTGCAAGAAGCTCAAACAAAGCCGTGTTCAGACATGGAAAAATAGTCTGTTTCAGAAAAGATAATATGATCGAATAGTTTGATTCCCAGTATTTTTGCGACTTCTTGCAAACGTTTGGTGCTTTTTAAATCTTCGGTACTGGGTTCTAAATGCCCGCTTGGGTGGTTGTGTGCGATAATAACGCTATTGGCTTGTTCGCGTACAGCATGTGTAAACACTTCCCTAGGGTGCAACAAACTGCGGTTTACCGTGCCTCGTGTGATGAGCCGAATAGACAAAGCTTCACATGCACCATTGAGATTTAAAGCAATTAAGTTTTCTTGCTGATCGGCAAAGTGGACAATTTGCCGGTAAATTGCTTCCGGAGTATTCAATTGTTTGGTGGTAGGGGCGGGCAAACGCCTAGCAAATTCCATTGCAGCCAGTATACAGGTGCTTTTGCCAAGTCCCATTCCTTTGATGCTTTGTAGGGTTTCCAAATTGGTGGCAAAAGGTTCTTTTAGTAATACGGGCAAAACTTTTGCCGCTAACTGCTCTACCGATTGTTCACTGTTGCCGCTACCGAGTAAAAGGCAGAACAATTCAAAGTTACTCAAGCTTGCCACACCTTGTGCTTGTAGCTTTTCACGCGGTTTGAGAGGGCCTGTTTCAAGCCATTCATCATATTTATAGCCTTCAGCGGCCCATTTTTCTGGTATTTTTTGCTGTTGTTGCTCTTTTGCTTGTGGCGGGAGGCTTGATGCGGGTGCTTCAGAGGTAGATTCTAACTGCTGCGCTAAAGGCTTTTGCCTACTCAAATAGCTAGAATCAGCCTTTATAGCAGGGCTTCTTTGTCTTTTTTTTTGCTCTTCGGCAAGTCGTGCCGCTTCTAGTTCATTGTACAGGGATTTTATTTGATCTAACATATCCACTGTATAAAAGGCAAAAAATTATTTTTAAGTACTATCGTAAGGACATGCTCACTGCTAAAATTTTTTGCTAGTGCTACAACCCCAAAGGCCACACGCAAAAACACAATAGGTAATTCCATAGCTATGGATTGTACAAGTCGATAACTATGGACTAGGTCGGTCCATAATTATCGACTAGGTTGTTTCTGAATATTCAATACAGTGCAACCCACTACCCGCTTGGTAGTGAATTACTAGCCATATTTGCCCCACAAAAAAAGTCAAGCAAGGCTTGGGCTTACATCAATTTAAGCAAGCCCAAGATACCAATAACTAGGCCAATGCCTGTTCCTATAAACCATTGCAACATCAAAAACCTTTTATCCACTTGTTCAAAGCGTTTGTCCATGTTTTGTTGCATAGCTTCAAAGCGTTTGTCCATGTTTTGTTGCATAGCTTCAAAGCGTTTGTCCATGTTTTGTTGCATAGCTTCAAAGCGTTTATCGATACTTTGCTGCATAGCTTCAAAGCGCTTGTCGACTTGTTCAAAGCGCTTGTCCATTTGCTGCATAAAGGTTTTAAGCACTTCTTGGTTTTGTTGCAGTAGCTCCCTTTGGTGCTTAAGCTCTTCTTCCACACGCACCATGCGTTCTAGTAGTTCAGGCCCATAATTGGGCCTTTCGACTTTGGCGGGTGCTGGCAATGGTTGCTGCGCCAATTGTTCTTTTAGTTGGCGCTGCACTTCCTTAGCTAAATTTTCTTTTAGTAGGTTTTCGATTAGGTCTTGTATCAAAGCTTGGTCATGGTGTTCGGCTAAATTATTCACTACCCCAATATACCCTAAAGTATAAGTAAAGCCAAGTGCTTGACCTAAACTTTTTGGTAAAAAGTCAAGCAATAGTTTGGTTGTACCAAGCCCCACCAAAAGGCAAATAAAGTAGTCGATCGTAAAAACTAGATTATCATAAGCAAAACTATTCTACTACCAAGCGAGTAGTGGGTTACTAGCCATAGTACCCACCCAAAAGGCAAGCAAGGCTTGGCCAAAGTTTATCTTGTTACAAAAATCTCTTGTTAGGCATTAAGAAATTCTGTTGTTGGGCATTAAGAGACTCTCTTATTAGGTATTAAGAAATTCTCTTTTTATGCATTAAGAGACTCTCTTGTTGGTTATTAAGAAACTCTGTTGTTAGGTATTAAGAGACTCTGTTGTTGGGCATTAAGAGACTCTGTTGTTGGGTATTAAGAAACTCTGTTGTTGGGTATTAAGAAATTCTCTTATTAAGCATTAAGAGACTCTCTTAATTTTTATGGCAACGTTTTAGCTTGGTGGTTTTGGCCTTGGTATGTTCTCCATACCAAGGCTGTAATTGATAAAAGCAGCCTTGATAAGAAAACTTACCAAGGCTGAACCAAACCCTACTCAACAACTCCTATAACTTCAATAGCATTGGTTGGGTCTGCTGAAACACCCATTACAAATCCTGCTGCTACTTTAAGGTTGTATGCACCAGTATCATCACTTTTACCATTCTTAACCAATATCTTATCAGCTTCCGCTTTTACACTACCGCTTAAAGTAATTATTAAGACGCTGATAGATGCCCTAAAACCTGTGGCTGTGTTTTCACCTGTAGTTGAGTGCTGGGGTAATGTGTAGCTCTTACTACCATCACCGGATACAAGCGTCAATTTGCTAAAGTCCCACTCTGCAAATGTTGACGGTAAATTGTCACCGAAAATACGTAACAAGCCGTTATTAGCAGAGTAGTATGCGTCATCGATTCTGACTACATACCCACTAACGGTAATAGGGTTATTGCTTGTGTCTTCAGCCCTACCACCGGCAAATCCTGCTGCTGCTTCCAGGTTGTATGCACCATTATCATCACTTTGACCATTCTTAAACAATATATCTATGGCTTTCGTGTGTTCACTACCCTTTAAAGTAATCGTTAAGCTTGTTGCACTTGCTGCAGAACCTGTGGCTCTGTTTCTACCGGTTGGGTTGTGCCCTAATAATGGTTGACTCTTACGACCATTACCTGCGACAAGCCTCAATTTGGTGAAGTCCCAGCCTGTAACTGCTTTTGGTAAATTGACACCTGTAATCACTAACACACTTGTAGCAGCATTGTAGGTTGCACGGGTAATTGCGGGTGCGGGGTTTCCACTAACGGCCAAGGCTTTGGCTGTATCTAAACCCGCCCAACTACCAGTGCCAACGCTAAGTAACCCATCTTTTAGACCATTGCTATCCATACCTGTCTTGCCATTCAGAGTAGCTTTATGTTGATCGGTAAGGTAAAGCCAAAACGCTGTGCCATCGTTTTTCATACGGTACTTACCTTTTGCAAGACCGCGACTATCTGGCCCAGTGGCATCGTCATCTGCAGTATAGGAACTTAAGGCTAGGCCATCTACCGTAATGGTTTGGATTTGCGCTTGGGTCGCACTACCTAAGTCAGTACCTTGTACGGTTAGCAGCGCCGTGCCAACATTGTAAGTTGCACTGGTAATTGCGGGTGCGGGGTTTCCACTAACGGCCAAGGCTTTGGCTGTATTTAAACCCGCCCAAGCACCAGTGCCAACGCTGAGCAACCCATCTTTTAGACCATTGCTATCCATACCTGTTTTGCCATTCAGAGTAGCTTTATGTTGATCGGTAAGTTTTAGCCAAAGCGCTGTGCCAGCGCTATGCAGGCGGTACTTACCTTTTGCAAGACCGCGACTATCTGCCCCAGTGGCTGTGGCATCTGCAGTATAGGAACTTAAGGCTAAGCCATCTACCGTAATGGTTTGGATTTGGGCTTGGGTCGCAGTTGTAGCACTTAAGTTAGAACCTTGTAAAGTTAACAGCGCCGTGCCAACATGGTAGGTTGCACTGGTAATTGCAGCTTCGGGGTTTCCACTAACGGCCAAGTCTTTGGCTGTATCTAAACCCGCCCAACTACCAGTGCCAACGCTAAGCAACCCATCTTTTAGACCATCGTTAGCCATACCGGGCTTGGCCTGAAGAGTAGCTTTATGTGGATCGGTAAGTCTAAGCCAAAGCGCTGTGCCATCGCTTTTCATGCGGTACTTACCTTTTGCCAGACCACGACTATCTGGCCCAGTGGCTGTGCCATCTGCAGTATAGGAACTGAAGACTAGGTCATATACTTTGATAGTTTGGATTTGGGCTTGGGTCGCAGTTGTAGCACTTAAGTGAGTACCTTGCAAGGTTAACAGCGCCGTGCCAACATGGTAGGTTGCACGGGTAATTGCAGCTTGTTCGACTTGTTCAGCTTCAGTTTGCTTAGATGGCTTATCGGGTATATTCCTAACGTCCAAGTCTTTGGCTGTATTTAAACCCGCCCAACTACCAGTGCCAACGCTAAGCAACCCTTTTTTTAGACCATTGCTACCCACCTTGGCCTCAAGAACAGCTTTATGTTGATTGGTAAGTTTCAGCCAAAGCGCTGTGCCATCGTTTGCAATACGGTACTTACCTTGTTCAAGACCGTTACTATTTACCCCAGTGGGTTTAGCATCTGCAGTATAGGAACTTAAGGCTACGCCATCTACTACGATGGTTTGGATTTGCGCTTCTGTAGGACTTAAGTCAGTACCTTGTACGGTTAACAGAGCCGTAGCAAAGTCGTAGATGGCCTTATTGATAGTCGGCCCAGAAGATGGCACACCATTGTCATCGTTGTCATCGGGTGGGGCGCAGGCCAAGGCCATAAAGGCCAGTAGCCAGGCTACAGGCAATAAAAATAGTTTGTGCTTATACATAAGCAATACCTCCAACAAATGGATAAAGATTAGCCAACCCATACGGGCTAGTGTACAGCGCCCCATTTTGCTAGGGGGGGTGTTGCGTCAAGGCCTATATAAGCTTTTTGTAAGTTTTTTTGTGCTTTTTTATGTTTTGGGCACTTTTTTTGTGTGTTAGTGTTGTTTAGTGTTGTAAGGTGGTTCAAAATCCATGCCAATCAAAAGGCTTAAGGGTGTTGGCCTTTGTTTGGCCTTTGTTTGGCCTTTGTTTGGCCTTTGGGGGGTGGCAAAGTGTAGAATTGAATAAAATACTTGATTACACCTCAATTACACTATGGGGCAATCTCCAAAAGGTGAAACATTTAATGAAAATGAAAACGCTATATTATTCTTTCAGGGGCGTTCAGAATTTGGCCAACGATTGCCGATGATTGTTGTATAGGTCGTGAATTATGTGCCGATGTAGAAAATTTCATTAAAGACTAGGGTATCAATAGGTGCGAGGTAATTCTATTGATAGAATTAGGTAGATTCTATTATATAGGTGCGAGGTAATTCTATTGATAGATTTAGGTCAATTCTATTATATAGGAACTTAAGACTAGGTCATATACTTTGATGGTTTGGATTTGCGCTTGGGTCGCACTGGTAGCATTTAAGTTAGAACCTTTTGCTAATTTTTGGCATTACCATTTTTGTCGTTATGGTTACTTTGCCTGTTTTGTTCACTAAGTTTATTGCCTCTTTTCAGAGAATACATGTTTTAAAATAATGCTATTGAACAATATACGATCTTATTGATCATATAGTTAAAATTAACTAAATTTTATGCAATTTTTTCTTGACAGTTATTATAAAGTCTGTCATTTTGTTATCTATAGTCAAGAGGCGTAAAATGGCAGATAAGCAATATAATATAACATATAATTTTTCAAAGCAGACTGCTCTTATTACTGGGGCAGCTACAGGTATAGGGTATGCAATAGCGGAAATGTTTGCACAAAGCAAGGCAAATATTATACTTGTTGATAAAAGCACAGACATAGGAGAGAAAGCAAATACTCTTGCAAAAAAATATAGTGTAAACACTACTGGTATTGAATGTAACATTACCAGTACTGATTGTATTGCGCAGATGAAAGAAACGGCATTACATGCTTTTCCTCAAGTGGATATTCTTGTCAACAATGCAGGTATTGCTGTGTTAGAAAAAGCAGAAACGCTTGCTAAGGAGCATTGGGATGCGACACTTGCAGTAAATCTTAGTGCCGCTTTTTTTATAACTCAGGCCTTTGTTCCAGAAATGATACAAAGAAAAAAAGGAAAAATAGTAAATATTGCATCGCAGGCAGGAGTGATAGCACTAGATAAACATGTAGCATACTGTGTAAGCAAAGCTGGTATTATTTCTATGACAAAAGTGATGGCTCTTGAATGGGGAACATATAATATTAATATCAATGCGGTATCTCCTACTGTGGTATTAACTGAACTAGGCAAAAAAGCATGGGCAGGAAAAATAGGAGAAGATATGAAGAAAAAAATACCTACCAAACGTTTTGCTTTTCCAGAAGAAATTGCTGCAACAGTTATGTTTTTGTCCAGTGCTGCGTCTGATATGGTACACGGTGAAAATATACTTATTGATGGTGGATATTCAATTCAATAATGAATAAACACTCTCTGCAAATACAACATGTTTCTAAAAGTTTTGGTGGCATACAAGCATTACGTGATGTTTCCTTTACTGTTGCGAAACGATCGGTTCATGCACTGTGTGGAGAGAATGGGGCAGGAAAATCTACCCTTATGAAAATTTTAAGTGGAGAGATCAAAAAATATGATGGGAAGATTCTTCTTGATGATAAAATAATACAATGGATTTCTCCCCATGATGCTTTGTATGGAGGTATAGCAATAATAGCACAAGAGCTTAATCCTCTGCTTGATATGACCATAGCAGAAAATATCTTTTTAGGAAGAGAGCCTGTTACAATGGGTTTTCTTAATAGAAAGCTATTGTATGCAAAAGCAAAAAAAGCACTTTCCTATTTTGATTTAGATTTTGATGTCTCAAAAAAGCTACGCGAGTTGAGTATTGCACAAATACAGTTGATAGAAATTGTTAAGGCAATTTCGTATAATTCTGCAGTCATAATAATGGACGAGCCAACATCAGCTATTGGAGAACAAGAAACACAGAGATTGTTTGCTATCATACGTAAATTAAAACAAGAGAATAGAACCATAATATATATATCTCATAGAATGAATGAGATATATACCATAGCTGATGATGTTACTGTTTTAAGGGATGGACATCATATTATAAGCACTCATCTTACTGATCTTTCCTCTGATGAGCTTGTGTACAATATGATAGGGCAAAAGATAAGTAGCTCATACTTTGTTCCTCCAAAACCTTTGCAAAAAAAGAGTCCTTTATTGGATGTTGTAGCTATTTCAAAGAAGCAACGTTTTACTCACACTAGTTTTACGCTCCACAAAAAAGAAATACTGGGTATATTTGGGTTGATGGGGTCTGGTCGAAGTACGCTTCTCAAAATGCTATTTGGGATAGAGAAGTTTGATGAAGGTTCTGTATTGCTTGAAGGAAAAGAAATAGATTGTAGTAATCCAGCTAGGGCATTATCATCTGGACTTGGTTTTGTCGTTGAAGATAGAAAGCAAATGGGGCTTATCATAGATCATCCCATTCGTAGCAATCTCACTCTTTCTTCTCTTCCTTCTCTTTCTTTTGGAGGATTTATAAAGCGTTTTGAAGAAAGGCAAAAAGTTACTGCAACAATGAATGCCTTTAATATAAAAGCAACGTCTCAAGCACAGGCAACCAACAGTCTGAGTGGAGGTAATCAGCAGAAAGTAGTAATAGGAAAGTGGGTGCTAACAAGCCCTTCTGTACTCCTATTAGACGAACCTACACGTGGTATTGATATAGGAGCAAAGCATGAAATATATCAATTTATGAATAAATATATTGAGGATGAAAGAGGCATTATTATGGTCTCTTCTGAACTTCCAGAGATATTGGCAATGTCCCATAGAGTACTGTTGTTTAAGAAAGGATGTATTGTTGCAGAGCGAGAAAGAGCTGATTTTGATCAAGAAGAATTTATGCGTTTAATATCATAGGAGACAGTATGGGTAAGATACATATTATTAAGCATATATCTAAAAACATAAGTTCTCAGTATGGCATTGTGCTTGTATTTTTCATATTGTGCTTAGCACTATACATAGCAACACCAAATTTTCTAGTATCAAGAAATCTTATAAATGTTTTACGACAAATATCAATAAATGGACTCCTGTCCTTAGGAATGACTTTTGTAATTCTTACGGGAGGCATAGACCTATCTGTCGGTTCTATTCTTGCCTTTTCTGGGGTAGTAGCGGCAAGCCTTGCAAGTAGTACCAGCGGAGGAATCGTGTCCCCGGTTTCTGTAATAGTAATGCTTGCCATACTATCAGGTATCATTTTAGGGGCAGTGAATGGTTTTTTTATTGCCTTTCTACGAGTGCCTGCTTTTGTGGTAACGCTTGGTATGCTTAGTATTGCCAGAGGAGTTACCTATATTTATTCTGATGGAAAACCTATTCCTCAACTAAGTCCTTCGTTCTTACAATTAGGGCAAGGCACACTGTTGGGAGGTATCCCTTTCCCTGTGGTGATTGTATTTGTGGCATTTGTTCTGTTATATATTCTTCTTTATTTCACAAGCTATGGAAGATATGTATATGCCGTGGGAGGAAATGAAAAAAGTGCTTGGGTATCGGGAATAAACATAAAAATAATATATTTTTCAGTGTATGTCATTTCTGGTATTATGGCAGCTTTGGGAGGTATCATTATTACGGCACGTACCACTGCGGGACTACCACAAGCAGGGCAGGCGTATGAGTTAGATGCTATTGCAGCTGTGGTAATTGGTGGGACAAATTTAAAGGGAGGAAAAGGTACTCTCATAGGAACGATATTTGGCGTATTGATTATAGGCGTTATAAATAATGGACTAAATTTACTAGGAGTTTCTTCCTATTTTCAACAGGTTATAAAAGGCTCTATTATCATTCTTGCAGTGATGTTAGACTCTTTACGATATGCTAATGAATAAAAATAATAAGGAGGCTTTATGAAAAAGTTTTATTTCGTATTGATAACTATACTAACAATAGTTATGTCTGTGTTTGTTATGTCTTGTAACAGAGGTAACAAAAAAGTACAGGTGGGAGCTGCTGTGTATGGACTTAAAGGAGAGTTTATGCGTTTATGGACAACTGCATTGGAACGACATCCAGCAGTAGTTGCAGGCGAAGTGGATATTACTGTTTTTGATGGTAACTACGATGCATCAGTGCAGTACAGTCAGTTTGAAACAATGGTATCACAAGGATATGATGCGATACTCTTTGTTCCTATTGATATTGAAGCAGGGGTAGCCGCAGTAGATCTAGCAGTAGAAGCTGATATTCCTGTCATAGGGTCCAATACTCGGGTAAATACAAATAAGTTGCACTCGTATATCGGCTCTGATGATGTAATATCAGGTGCTATGGAAGCTCAATCTGTTGTTGATGGCATGGGAGGGAGAGGCAACCTCGTAATTATAGAAGGCCCTATAGGGCAATCTGCACAAATTCAAAGAAGAGAAGGCAATCTTAAGGTATTACAAAAGTATCCTGATATACAAGTTCTGGAAATGAACACAGCAAACTGGTCTCGTGCCGAAGCATTATCGTTAATGGAAGATTGGCTTAATTCTCATCCAGGACAGATAAATGGTGTTATTGGACAAAATGATGAGATGGCACTTGGTGCTATTCAAGCTATTAAGCAAGCAGGATTGAATATAAAAGATTTTGCTATTGCAGGGATAGATGGGGTAACAGATGCAATGTACGCAGTGAAAGATAATCAAATGAACAGCATACTACAAGATGCTGTTGGACAAGCACAGGGAGCGTTGGATTTGGCACTTCGTGCAGTGTTGGGTGATAATTATGTTCCTAAGGCAGATGTATGGAAAGATTTAGATTGGGAAAATGGTATGCAAAAACTGTATAATGTTCCTTGGGTTCCAATCACTCTTCAAAATGTAGATGACTTACTTACAACAAGGCAGGCATTGACAAATGAATAAAAAACTTAGCCGCCGTATTCCAGCTTCCGATAGGATATTTGTATTAATAAATTCTTTTCATGGAGGTTTAATATGAAAAAGAAAATTTCTATCGTGGGGCTTGCTTGTTGGCTTTTGGTTTTTAGCTTTACAGCATTACATGCAAGAGGCAACACCAGTAAGGCTAAATATAAAGTGGCTTATATAGCCCGCGCTCAGGCGGATTCCTTTGCCGCATGGCTGGCAAATTCTATTAAAGCAGAAGCCGAAAAATATCCCGATATTGACGTGAAAGTCTTTGATGGGCAAGCATCCGATAGTGTCGAAAACTCGCTTATTGAGAATGCAATTGTGAATGGTTTTGATGCAATCATCATTCAACCAAACAACGGTGAGTCGCAAAGACCTTATGCAGAAAAAGTTGTGCAGGCAGGAATCATTTGTATTACAACCAATGCTCGTATTGCGGGTATTAAAGGCGCCTCTTCTGTAGATGCAGACCCTTATGAACAAGCTGCGGTACAAGCCCGCGCTGCCTTAAAACAAATTCCCCAAGATGCCAAGGTGGTTGTTCTTAATGGGCCTCCTGGAAACTTTCATGCCGATCAGCGCCGCCTTAGTTGGAAAAAAGAATTTTTTGATAAACGGCCGGATGTAAGCATTGTAGGAGAACAAATTGCCAATTGGAATAAAGAAGAAGCCGTCAGTTTGATGGAAGACTGGGTCCAGGCAAACAGTACCATTGATGCAATTATTTCCATGAATGACAACATGGCCGCCGGTGCTTTAGAAGTGGTGAAAGGCAATCCTAAATTTGCCCAAATTTTGTCCTATGGGGTTGATGGCACGGCTGAAGCGGCCTTACTAATTAAGGAAGGCAGAATGACTTCCACAACTTTACAAAATGCCTATGAGCTGGCAGAAAAACTACTAATGGTTACAGAACAATTATTGGCCGGTCAGAAAAAGCAAATTGATCTAGATATAGGCACTCCGTCTATTACCAAAGACAATGTAGATCAATACATAGAAATGCACCGTCAAGCAGGGAATCTCTAGCATATATATCCAAGATTATTCAATGTCCCCACATTGGTATATCTTGGATATTACTTTCTTTAGATATTAAGATTCGCCGCTAATAAGTCCATAATATAATGGCAAGCAACGTACTCGAAATTGCTGGTATTACGAAATCTTTTCCCGGTGTAAAAGCATTGGAGAATGTATCTCTTTCTATAAAAAAAGGTTCGGTACATGCTCTTTGTGGTGAGAATGGTGCGGGCAAATCCACTCTAATGAAAATTATTAACGGTCTACACCAAGCAGATGCAGGCAAAATACTTGTCAAAGGAGAACCTGTACATATCAAGAGCCCGTTTCAAGCCCGAGAATATGGAATTGCTATGATCTTTCAGGAATTAAATTATATCCCAGAAATGTCCATTGAAGAAAATTTTTATTTGGGGGAGTGGCCTTCCCGCTTTAAAAGTATTTTTCGTAATATCCGCTGGAAAGAACTCCGCAAAAATATTGGAGCACTGTTACAAAATGAAAAACTTCCCTATTTACCTACAACAAAAATAAAATACCTTTCGATTTCGGAAATACAACATTTGGAAATTTTAAAAGCGGTATCTAAAAATGCGGAAATTATCATCATGGATGAGCCGAGTTCTGCCATTACAGAGCGAGAAGTTGCGCTATTATTTGAGAAGATTGCCCAACTAAAAAAATTGGGTACGAGTATTCTCTATATTTCTCACAAAATGGATGAGATATTCCAAATAGCCGATGATATTACCGTACTTAGAGATGGTCGTGCTATTGAAACCAGAATCAAAGAAGATTTTACGATAAACGAAGTG
Organism: Spirochaetia bacterium; assembly: GCA_965225855.1. Lineage (GTDB taxonomy): Bacteria > Spirochaetota > Spirochaetia > SP-2023 > SP-2023 > Haliotispira. The sequence continues at coordinate 154,420 of CBDDCK010000005.1, forward strand.
ATCTCCCTGATGGTTGGCAGAACCATATCTGAAAATTATCCGCCTAAATATTCGAGCCACTCTGGAAACTCTCTTGAATCCAATGAAAAAAGCCCCCAGATAGCGATTCAAGTAGAAAATCTATGTAGAGAAAATGTTTTGCATAATATAAGTTTTCACGGATATAAAGGTGAAATTGTTGGTTTTTCAGGTTTAATGGGGGCCGGTAGAACAGAGCTTATGAGAGCCCTTTTTGGACTAGATAATTTTGGTTTTGGGACCATCCAAATTCACGGAAAAAATTGCCGTATTCGCAAGGTATCGGATAGCATTTCCTACGGTATGGCAATGTTAACGGAAGATAGAAAACGTTATGGCATTATACCGATGCGTTCTATTCGGGAAAACACAACTTTAACGACCTTATATAATTTTTATTCCAAAGGATTTCTGCACAAAAAGAAAGAATTTTTAGGAACGCAAGATATTTGTCAAAAGTTAAATTTAAATACGAATGATTATGAAAAAATGATTTGTACATTAAGCGGAGGCAATCAACAAAAAGTAATTCTTGCCAGATTATTATTATTGGACCCAGAAATATTAATTATGGACGAACCTACCAGAGGGATTGATGTTGGGGCAAAGTATGAAATTTATAAAATCATCAGGCATTTGGCGGCACAAGGAAAAACAATTATTTTTATTTCTTCCGAATTACCAGAATTAATGGGCATGTCCGATCGGATATATGTAATGTCTGGCGGAAAAATCCGCGGAGAATTAACCAGAAAAGAATTTTCTCAAGAGAAAATTCTACAGCTAGCAGTTTTATAGCGAAAGGATTAAAGGATTATATGAAAAAAAGTTACCATATATTGCAAGCCATACAAGAAAAATATCGTATTTTTTTTATATTAATTATTATGATTATGGCATCTTCCTTGATTAATCCTAACTTTTTGAGCTTGGCCAATTTATCCAATGTATCCCGCCAGGTTTCTGTAACGACAATCTTGGCATTTGGGGCAACGATATTGATTATCTGCGGTCTCATTGATTTATCGTGCGGTTCTGTCCTTGCACTATCGGGCTTGCTTTCGGTTTCTGTATTGAAAAATACCGGCTCGTTGTTTTTTGCATTTATTACGGCAATTGTAGTTAGTGTTGCAGCCAACTTGATTAATGCCATCATGGTTACCCGATTTCGAGTTCCGGCATTTATTGCCACACTAGCTATGCTTGCCATGGCACGAGGCACTGCGCTGTTATATACCAAGGGGCAAAATATTTATCAAATTGAAAGATATACTATCTTCAGTCAAAGCTCTGTTTGGGGCGTTCCCACGCCTTTGCTTTTTTTATGCTTCTTTTTGCTGGTTACCTGGTATGTTTTACAGAATACCATATTAGGACGGTCTTTATTTGCCATCGGAGGCAATGAAAATGCCGCTATTGCCTCGGGAATCGATTCCCATCGGTGCAAAATATGGGCATTTCTCATTAATGGGATTTTTGTCGGAGTGGCGGGAGTTTTATTTATGTCGCGTGTCAATGCTGGTTTACCGAATGCGGCAATTGGCTATGAGCTACATGCACTCACCGCTTCTATCATTGGCGGAACCAGTTTTTCCGGTGGTATTGGCACAGCGGCCGGTACCGCCGCCGGAGCATTTATTGTGGGCTTTTTAAACAACATTATGAATTTAGCCAATGTAGATTCTTACCTACAGCAAGTAGTACGCGGCTTCGTAATTGCACTAGCGGTTATTTATGATATGCACTCAAAAACACAACGAGAATCTAGCCGCTATTAATAGAAAAAATACTTTTCACTTTTCTTAAAACAAGTCCAGTATAAAACTCTACGCTGATGCAGGACGTGATAACTTTGTGCCATCGGACATGATAACTCGATTTTTTTCTACTTACCAAGGCTATAATTGGCAAAAGCAGCCTTGATAAATTTTTTAGTGCCTTGCTATGATATAGCTTTCCGCCTTGGATCAAGGCCTTGATCCAAGGCGGAAAGATGTATTGCACCAATGCGGAACAATACTTTATACCAAGGCTATAATTAGTAAAAAGCAGCCTTGATAAAAAAACTTACCAAGGCTGCAATTGGCCAATGCAAGCGTTGCAACAACAAGATACAGCCTAATAGCCCAACAAAAAAGCCAACCAAGCATTGCTTACAGCATTTACTTGGTTGGCCTGCCCGCTAGCTTTCACTTAGCTGCTCTAAGAGCTATTGGGCAAGTAAGGTTAAACCAAACCCTACTTACCTATTGAAAACTTTAATACCAGTGGTTGGGTCTTCTGGACTACCAGGTACAAATTCTGCTGCTGCTTCCAGGTTATATGCACCATTAGCATCACTATCACCATCGTTAACCAGTATCTTATTGACTTCCGCTTTTACATTACCGCTTAAAGTAATCCTTAAGCTTGTTGCACCTGCACCAGAACCTGTGGCTTTGTTTGCACCTGCAGTTGAGTGCCGTGGTAATGAGTATCTCTTTCTACCATCACCAGATACAAGCGTCAATTTGCTAAAGTCCCAGTCTGCAACTGCTCTCGGTAACCTGCTACCACTAATAAATAACTCGCCTGTATTAGCTATGTAGGTTACGGAGTTGATCTGGCTTACGTAGCCACTAACGGTAATAGGATTGCTTGTGTCTTCTGCGCTACCAACTGCAAAGCCTGCTGCTGCTTCCAGGTTGTATGCACCAGTATTATCACTATCACCAGTCTTAACCAGTATCTTCTCGGCTTCCGCTTTTACACTACCGCTTAAAGTAATAGTTAAGTAGGTTGTACCTGCACGAGAACCTGTGGCTGTGTTTTCACCTGCAGTTTCGTGCTCGGGTAATGGGTATCTCTTACTACCATCACCGGATACAAGCGTCAATTTGCTAAAGTCCCATCTTGCAATTGATGTCGGTAACTTGATACCTATAATATATAACTCGCCTGTATTAGCATCGTAGGTTACGGAGGTGATGCTGGCTGTATACCCGCTAACGGTAATAGGATTGGTTGTGTCTGCTGCGCTACCACCTGCAAAGCCTGCTGCTGCTTCCAGGTTGTATGCACCAGCATCATCACTATCACCATCGTTAACCAGTATCTTCTCGGCTTTGGCTTTTACACTACCTAGTAACTGAATATCTAAGCCTGTTGCACTTGCACTAGAACCTGTGGCTGTGTTTCTATTTTCAAAACCTATGGCTCTGTTTTCTTTACCTGTTGAGTGCCGGGGTAATGGGTATCTATTAGTACCGTCACCGGATACAAGCGTCAATTTGCTAAAGTCCCAGCCTGTAACTGCTTTTGGTAAATTAGTACCTGTAATCACTAACACGCCTGTAACAACATTGTAGGTTGCACGGGTAATTGCGGCTTGTTCGACTTGTTCGTCTTTAGGTTGCTTAGGCGACTGCTCTTCGACTTGTTCGACTTGTTCGACTTGTTCAGCTTGTTCGACTTGTTCGTCTTGTTCGTCTTGTTCGTCTTTAGGTTGCTTAGGCGACTGCTCTTCGACTTGTTCGACTTGTTCAGCTTGTTCGACTTGTTCGTCTTGTTCGTCTTGTTCGTCTTTAGGTTGCTTAGGCGACTGCTCTTCGACTTGTTCGACTTGTTCGTCTTCAGCTTGTTCGGCTGCGGGTACATTCCTAACGTCCAAGTCTTTAGGTGTATTTAAACCCGCCCAAGCACCAGTGCCAACGCTAAGCAACCCTTTTTTTAGACCATTGCTATCCATACCGTCCTTGGCCTCAAGAGTAGCTTTATGTTGATCGGTAAGTCTAAGCCAAAGCGCTGTGCCATCGCTTTTAATACGGTACTTACCTTGTTCAAGACCGTTACTATTTACCCCAGTGGCTGGGTCATCTGCAGTATAGGAACTTAAGGCTACGCCATCTAACGTGATAGTTTGGATTTGCGCTTCTGTAGGACTTAAGTTAGAACCTTGTACGGTTAACAGCGCCGTAGCAAAGTCGTAGATGGCGTTATTGATAGTCGGCCCAGAAGATCGATCATCGTCATCGGGTGGTGCGCAGGCAAAGGCCATAAAGGCCAGTAGCCAGGCTAATGGCAATAAAAATAGTTTGAGCTTATACATAAGCAATACCTCCAACAATGGATAAAGATTGGCCAACCCATACGGGCTAGTGTACAGTGCCCCATTTTGCTAGGGGGGGTGTTGCGTCAAGGCCTATATAAGCTTTTTGCAAGTTTTTTTGTGCTTTTTTTATGTTTTGGGCACTTTTTTTGTGTGTTAGTGTTGTAAGGTGGTTAAAAATCCATGCCAATCAAAAGGCTTGAGATTATTTGAGATACCTTGAGATTGCTTGAGATACCTTGGGTAAAAATTTGTAATACGCTAGACGCAGTCCGGGTGTTGCGTTGCGTTTCGTATGAAAGTATAAGAATTTGAGTTTTTTGTATCGCAGTACAGCCCAGTTTTTAGCAAAATAATACAATACAATTTTTTGCGATTTTTTTAGAGACTGCCACAGTCTCATTGGAAAATCCCTAGGTTGCCAATCAAAAAAGCTAGTAAGGTTTTCAGTCAAAACCTTACTAGCTTTTTTCAGAAACCTTACTAGCTTTTTGAGACCGTGGCCCGTTACCATGATATTTTGAAAGCATATTGTTGCCCAATTACTGCCGACAATGGCCCATAGGCCGAAAAACAAAAATTTTTTACTTGTTCCATTTGTGGATTCAGCCGAAAGGCATAAAAAAAGCGGTGCATGGTTTGGTTATCCTGGCACCGCTTTGGCTTTTTGAAGTTTTGAGCGTTTTTTCTCTGGTTTGGTGTTAAAAATGGATTCTGGCTTTTTCTCGTGCAATGAAAATTTTTTACTTTTTTATTTTGGTTTTACTTTTTTATTTTGGAAAGTAAGCCAATTTTACCTTCCCATTTGTTCCAAAAAATCCCGAGTTATCACGTCCTATCCCGTTAAGTTATCATGTCCTCTTTCAGAAAGTCTGTGCTTTGCCTTTTTGATATTAAAAGTTTAGGCTAAGCACTTGGCTTTACTTATACTTTAGGGTATATTGGGCTAAATTTTATCTACAATGTAGCCAAGACAATGACCGATCAAGAATTAAAAGACTTAGTAGCCGGCGTAGCCATTGCCCAAGACCAAACGATTAAGCAAATCAGAGACTTAAGAGCTTTCCATTTGCCTTTTTTGTTGGGTGCTAGGTCAAACCAAACTCTTGCTTTGATTTTTTACTAAAAGTTTAAGCTAAGCACTTGGCTTTATTTATGCTTTAGGGTACACTGGTCCAGTATAAAATAAACTAAGGAATAGCCGAGTCTCTGAAGTATTTAGGTTCTTATACAATTATTGAAACAAATAAGTTTTACTTGCACTAGTTTAACTATTCCCGTAAAGTATCTGCTATGATTGAAGTAATCGAAAAGCAATCGGATATGGTTATTGTGCAAATGAACGAGACCGAAGGCCCGAATATTTTTACAGAAAAGTTTGTATCTAAATTTATCCATATTTGGCAACAATTATGCAAAGTTATCAAACCGAAAGTAGTTATTTTGCAAGGGCGCAGTGATGTATTTTGTGCCGGAGGTGCCAAAGACACACTCATAGGATTAACCGAAGGCCGTATTAGCGTAGATGATCTAATTATTACAGATTTCATTGTCCAAGCTCCTTTCCCCGTTATTGCGGCTATGGAAGGCCATGCGATGGGAGGTGGACTTGTTATGGCTGCAGCTTGCGATATAGTACTTGCTTCACACGAAAGCCGTTATGGTGCAGTATTTATGAATATGGGATTTACTCCCGGTATGGCGACTACAACTTTATTACCCCAACTGATGGGGCCGTACCTTGCAGCCGAAATGATGTATACTGGCAAACGTTTCAAAGGAAAGGAACTAGAGGGAAAAGGCTGTAATATAAACTATATAATACCGAAAGCCGAAGTACTGCCTAAAGCTAACGATATAGCCGGACAAATGGCTGAAAAGCCCAAAGAAAGTTTATATTTACTCAAACATAGCCTTGGAGCTGTAAAGAAAAAGCTTGTAGTGGAAGCCCGTTTACAAGAAGATTTAATGCATAAAATTTCTTTTAACTTACCAGAGACACAGTCTATAATTAAAGAATTTTATGCAGGCAACTAGCAAATAAATCGAACTAGGAGTTTATTGTGTTTACTATTAACATGCAAAAAAAAAATGTATTAATTACTGGAGGAACCAAAGGTATTGGCTTAGGGGCTGCAAAATACTTTGCCCAAGCAGGGGCCCAAGTATACCTTACTTATAAATGGGGTTCTGCCGATATGCAAGCAATTCAATCCCAATTTGAGCAAGAATTGAAAGGTTTAGCTCCCATATTTATTCAAGCAGATGTTTCTCATGAAGAAGACACCTTAGAAGTAATGGCTGAAATTGCCCAACATTGTGATTTTTTAGATGTATTTATTAGCAATGTTGGTTTTGCCTTAAAAACAGAAAGCCTTGATGATTATAAAAAGCGTTCACTATATAAAACTTTGGATTATAGTTCTTGGCCGATGGTTGATTACTGCCAACAAGCAAAAAAACAATTTGGTAAATACCCCCGTTATGTTTTAGGCGTATCCAGTAACGGCCCAGAACATTACTACCCAGGCTATGATTTTGTAGCAGCTTCCAAAGCTATGTTAGAATTTTTTGGCCGCTATCTAGCTGTACATTTACAAAAAGAAGGTTCTTGCGTTAATGTTGTTCGGTTTGGTACGGTAAAAACCGAATCTTTTGAATTTATTTTTGGCGATGAATTTTTTGAGTTTTCGCAAAAAAATGGTGTTGACCCTAAATTCCAATTAACTGCAAATGACTGTGGCCAAGTATTATTTGCCCTTTGTTCTGGTTTATTTGATTCAATGAATGGACAACTATTACAGGTTGACCATGGCCTGCCATTTCAGGACAATCTGATGAACCATTTTAACTTTCTACAAAATCACAATTCTTGTGATCATTGGTATGTCGATGCTGGCTGAATACATTGATAAAACTAAAGCCTTACAAGGAGCAATATTATGCAAAAAAAAGAAATCATTGCGGTAATTAAACAACAGATTGTGGACAATTTGGATGATGTCAATATTGAGGATATAGACCCCAATAAGTCTATGAAAGACTATGGAGCTAATAGTTTGGATATTATAGAAGTGGTCTCTTGTTCTATGCGTGAATTAAAGATAAAGGTTCCACGAGCAGAATTGGCTGATATTACTACTATTGACGAATTGGCGAATAAATTTGTGGAAGTTGTCAATTCTTAAAACTAATTACTTAAAAAAATGCCTCTGTAAAATATTTATTCTTATTTGCGGAGGCATCTTTTTATATGAATTGCAACTATTTTTAGGCTAGATTTTTTGAGTAATAAGAGTAGCGAATATACCTCTAATTGGCAGGCCGTCTTCTGCAACTTTGCCTAGGTGTCCGTAACTTTCGCGATATTCAAGAATCGTCCAGCCTTGTTGCATATATAAATATTTTACTTGATCACTGTGAGGTAAGAAATGAAAGCTGCTAGGCCAAATGATTTTTGGGTTCTCACTGGCAATGGGGAATACCAACAGATGCAAAGCTCCGCTAGAAGCCCTTTCCATGCAGTGGGATAGTAACGCTGGAGAGGCATCCGCCTGAAGGAATTGTAAGCTAACGATAGCCATGGTAATATCGTGGGCTGGAGCTTCACGCCAAGTATTGAGATCGACTTGTTGGACTATGAGTTTCTTCTCTAAATTTTCGGCCTTAGACATGTTTTCCAATGTTTTAAGACTATTAATATTTTTATCTATTCCCATTACCTTGTATTCTTGATTTTTATCCCCAGCGAAGATGACAGAATTTCGCCCACGACCACAACCTAAATCGAGAATTTGAAGCGGGCGCAAACCCAATTGGGGGTGAAGTTGAATGTAATAAGATTTAAAATAAGAAACTTCGCTATGAGGCTGCCCAAGACCGTTATCATGATTAAATTTTTTATTGAAATATAGATTGGGAATAGTGGAAAATTTTGCAACTCCAGTAATATCAGCTCCTAAATTTTTGAGCTGAAAAAACTGCCCTGGATAAAGTAAATAAGACTTTGTATCGTTTAAGCTTTTTTCACTACAGAAGCTTAATTGTAAATTCTCTTGTGATTTGCGAGTAGGGCCCAATTTATATAGGGAAAGTTGCAATTGGGAAGAATGCTCTGGCTTTAATTGCAACCAAGTGCCTTCTGGTACAAGTTGGATATCTTCTTTTGCCAGCGAGGCTAATGGCACAGTGCGAAATACAATAAGATGCTCTGTTTTGAATTGTAACATGAGTCGCTCCTAAATTAATGAAAATATATCGGTATTATGTGAGCCAAATATTTAGTTAATGACAAAACTAATGACAAAACTTTATTTTTTAGAAAAATAAAGGTAGGAAAATTTATTCAACAGATTATATTTACAAGAAAGGCACAAAGCTAGAACTATCTTGGGTAAAGAATATAAATAAAATTAACAATAGTGGTTCTAATATTGGGCCAAAACTCAAAGCAAATGAAGAATTATATTTGATTATCTAATTTTAGTGATTCTATTATTGCCATATAAAATTTTTCTTGTAAACTAGCGGGATACATAAAAGTGTAGCAGGTTTTGCTATCTTGATTACATTTTTTTAGACTTTCTAAACAGAGGATTATATGTTTGAGCGAACTACATTTGGGAAAACTTTAGGAATACTTGAGCGATCGATGCAAGTGGCAAGTATTCGCCGTGATGTTATTGCCAATAATTTGTCGAATGCGAGTACTCCAAATTTTAAGCGTAGCCAATTGTCTTTTGAGGCTCAGCTAGGTAGGGCTTTGGCATCAGAACAAGAGCCCATACTGCCACTCAAGCAAACAAATGCTCGACATATCAATCCTTTTGAATCATATGATTATCGTAAAATTAAGCCACGCCGTACTTTAGATTATCTAAGTCAAAGTGATAATAATGGCAATAATGTGGATTATGATCAAGAAGTAGGAGATGCTTTAAAAAATCAAATGCGTTATGAGTCAATGGCAGCATCTATTGGTTTTCATTTTGGACAAATAAAAAAAATTTTATCTTAGAAGATTTTTTGTTAAGGTGTAAATATTATGGGAATTTTTTCAGCAATTAATATTGCTAGCTCGGGTATGAGCGCACAGAATATTCGCAAAGATGTAATTGCGAACAATATAGCGAATGCAAATACTACGCGTACGCCAGAAGGTGGCCCTTTTCGCCGAAGCCGGACGATTTTAAAAACGGCCAATTCACAACCTTATTGGCGGTCGCCATTTTTACCAGAAGCTTTAGATAATGGTATTGGTAAAGGGGTGATTGTTGATAAGATCGAAAAAGATATGAGTGATTCTCGATTAGTTTATGATCCCACCCACCCCGATGCACAGAAAACTGGAAGATTGGCTGGATATGTGGAATACCCCAACGTCAATATTATGGAAGAAATGGTTGATATGACAGAAGTTCAACGTGCTTATGAAGCAAATGCTCGGATTGTAGATGGTTCTAAAAGTATGTATAAAAGTGTTGTTGATCTTTTGCGTGGATAATATTATTTTAATTCTTTTAGAGTTTATATATGAACATAATTCGTGATTTACCTAACTTTCAAGCTAAAACTATTCAGCGTCCTGATACCAATTTACGCAGTACCAATCCTTTGCACCTTACAAAAGATGGTCAAATGCCCGGTGTTATTGATAATCAAAAGTCAGAGCTTGGTACTTTTGGTGATATGGTTTTAGATGCTTTAGGCCAAACAAATAATCAAATTTTAGACAGTCAATTATTGCAACAGCAGGCTATTGTAAGCCCTGATTCTGTTGATCCTTCTACTATAGTAGTGAGTATGCTCAAAGCTGATATGAGTTTGAGCTTGACTAAAGCGGTAATTGATCGCGCCATTGCAGCCTATAAAGAACTAACTACTGTTCGTTAGTGAATAGATTTTTTAGTAGACTATAAGGAATTTTTGTGAGGGGCGTATATAATGGGTGATTTTTTTAGAAACATCCTTCATGCCATAATTAATAATTGGAATAAATGGTCGGCCATTCAGCGTTTCATCTTTATAGGTGTAGTTGTTCTTTTTTTCGCTACCTTTGTCTCGTTATTTTTTTGGGGTAGTGCTCCAGTTCAGACGGCAATATTTAATATTTCGATTCAAGATCAGAATGTTCTCGATCAAGTGGCGTTGCGTTTAGATCAAGAAAATATTCCTTATACAATTAGTAGCGGTAAAATATATGTTGCTGATAGTAAAACAGCTCGAATGGTTCGTGCTCTATTAGTGCAGGAAGATTTAGTGCCGTCGAATATCAATCCGTGGTCCGTTTTTGATGTGGATCGTTGGACGACATCGCAATTTGAGAATGATGTTCGATTGCGTCAAGCCATTACCCAAAGTTTGGAGCAACATATTACGGCATTGAAGACCATTGATAATGCTTCGGTAACGCTTGTAACGCCTAAGAAAGAGGTTTTCAGGGATTTGCAGGAACCAACTACTGCATCTGTAATTCTTACCCCTAGGCCGGGTATTAATTTAGAAGAAGAGAAAAAACAAGTACAAGGGATTGTTCGTTTAATTAGCTTTGCTGTTGCTGGATTGGTGCCAGATAATATTACTGTATTGGATAATAATGGTGTAGTTTTAAATGATTTTGAAAGTCTCAGAGATTTTGATCGTCTTGCGTTGGGTGCAAAAGTGCTAAAGCAAAAGAAGATTGTAGAAGCCGAATTAACTCGAAAAATTTCGCAATCTCTTAGCCGTATTATTGGTAAAGATCGTTTGGAAATTATCAACGTGGCTATTGACTTAGATTATATCGACCGCAAAGAACGTTCTAAAGAGTTTTTGCCTATTACTCTAAAGGAAGATGACCCAAAAACACCTTACGATGAGACAGAAGTTTTAGCACCGGCACCAATTTCTGAAGTAGTAACAAAAGAAAATTTTGAAGGTAGTGCATTTAATCCTGAAGGACCCGCAGGGCAAGAAGGCCAAACTCCACCCGGCTATAAAGAATTAGAAAATACGCCTGGAAAATACGTTAAAGATTCTACTGTCAATAATTACCAATATGGTGAAAGAGAAAAGGAAGAAACAGCGAGTCCTTTGGATATTAAAAAGATTGCAGTTGGTGTTGCCATTGATGGGACTTGGGAGAAAGTTTACGATGAATCGGGTTGGCTCAAAATAGTTAATGGAAAAATTGAAAGAGAATACAAACCTGTTCCTCCAGATATTTTGGCCAATATTCGCAACGTTTTAAAAGATTCTTTAGGTATCGATGAAACTAGGGGCGATACGGTTACAGTTGAAAATATACCTTTTAACCGTAGTCTCCAATTTTCTCAAGAAGATGAGGTCTATGAAACAGCTAAGGCACGGCAGCGCATTTTACTGATTTTGCTCGGTGCTCTAGTTGGGCTTGCTCTCTTGGTGCTATTACTGCGTTTTATTATAAAAGAACGTGATCACCGCAGGCGTGAACGCCAAGAGGAATTGGAACGACAACATCAAGCGATGCGTGAAGCTGCGTTGCGTGCAGCAGAAGAAGATATTGCAAATTCCCAGATGGCTGAAGCCAATCGGGGCAATATAGAGTTGCAAGAGAGTGCTGTAAATTTAACACGTGATAACCCAAAGGGTGTGGCTCAACTAATACGAGTGTGGATGGCAGATGATTAGAATTAAGTACTTCGCCAGCAATTAGATACCGGAGGAGTTAAATAGTTCAGAGGAGTATTGTTATATGTCGAAATTGAAAACGGGGGCAGCAGAACATGAGGTTTTATCGGGTCGCCAGAAAGTTGCTATTTTTCTTGTTACTCTGGGAGCCGAAATATCGGCCAATGTATTTCAGCACCTAACTCAAGAAGAAGTCGAAACCATTACTTTTGAGATTGCTCGTTTAGGTAATATTAAGTCCGAAGATCGCGATCTTGTTCTGCAAGAATTTCAAGAAATGATGATGGCTCAAGATTTTATGGCTTCTGGTGGTGTTGATTATGCCCGCGAGTTGCTAGAAAAATCGATGGGCGCTGATAAAGCGATTGAGATTATCAATCGTCTAACCTCATCTTTAAAATCCCGTCCTTTTGATTTTGTACGCCGTGCAGACTCGCAGCATATTCTCAATTTTATCCAACAAGAACATCCTCAGACCATTGCTTTGATTCTCTCGTATATTGATGCGGCTAAAGCTTCTGCAGTGCTTGGGGGCTTGGACCATGAAATGCAGTCTGAAGTGGCTAAACGCATTGCCAATATGGAACGTTCGTCTCCAGAAGTGATTAGGGAAGTTGAGCGCGTTTTGGAAAAAAAATTGTCTTCTATTTCTTCCGAAGATTTGGCCATTGCTGGTGGTGTGGATAGTATCGTTGAAATATTGAATACAATCGACCGAGCAACCGAACGCAGTATTATGGAAAGTTTAGAAGAAGATGATCCAGAGCTAGCCGAAGAAATCCGCAAAAAAATGTTTGTCTTTGATGACATTGTTATGCTAGATGATGGTTCGATCCAGCGGATGCTAAAAGAAGTTGATCAACAAGATTTAAGTAAAGCTTTAAGGGCTGTAGATGATGGGGTAAAAGATAAAATTTTCCGTAATATGTCAAAGCGTGCAGCGGCAATGTTGGAAGAGGATATGCAGTTTATGGGTCCTGTCCGTATGAGTGATGTTGAAGATGTACAACAAAAAATAGTTGGTATTATTCGTAAGCTAGAAGAAGCGGGTGAAATTATTATTGTTCGTGGTGGTGATGAAGACCTATTAGTTTAAGCGAGAATGAGAGAAGGAGCGGATAAATAGAATATGAATAAGCGAGACAAGATTTTTCACCCCACGGAAATTATTGATCTTACTCGTCAATCGCAGCGAGAAATTAATATTGCGATACCGAAATTTGACGATGTTGAAGAAGTTGTTGAGGTATATACAGGCCCTAGTCCTGATGATATACGCCAAGAGATTGCTGGATTGAGAGAACAGTGGCAACGCCAAAAATCACAAGAGCAAGAAAATCTGCAGTCTAATTTAAATATGCAACGCTATAATTTGAATGAAGAGTTGGAAGAGTTGCGGAAAAATGCTCAAGATAATGCGGAACAAATTTTGCATAATGCGAAGCAAGAAGCTCAAAATATTGTTGCTCATGCACAGCAGCAAGCTGAGGAAATGCTATCAAATTCCAAATTAAAAATAGAAATTTTGGAAGATGAAGGTAGGGAAAAAGGTCTGAAAGAAGGTATCAAAGAAGGTTATGAACAAGGTTTTGCTGAAGTAAGGCGGCTGACAAGCCAATTACACTATATGATATCGGGGGTGTTGCAGCGTCGCGAAGAAATTATTGCTTCACTAGAGAGTGATTTGATAGATTTGACTTTGTTGATTGCCCGTAAGGTAGTGAAAGTCCTTTCAGAAAACCAGAAAGATATTGTTATTTATAATACTTTAGAGGCTCTCAAAAAATTGCGTTGTCGTGGTAGTGTAACGTTGCGTGTCAATCCCGAAGATTTGAATGTTTGCTTAGAAAATAAGGAACATTTCATACGAGAAGTGGAAAATCTAGAAGGTGTCCATGTAGTTGAGGATCAAATTTTACAGCGGGGTGGTTGCATTGTAGAAAGCGACTTTGGTGAAATTGATGCTCGGATTTCTTCACAATTGCGTGAAGTTGAAGATAAAATTCTTTCTGTTAGGCCTATGCGTAGACGCAGTCCGCGGCGGCTTAGCGAAGATATTATTCGTAAAGATGAAGAAGAATTGGAAAATTTTGTGAATTCCATCTCTGCTGAAAACGAAAGTTCGGCTGTTGTTTCCAGTACATCACTGCAGAATGATTCTTCCAATGTAATTTCTCCGTAATATATGAAAGCCAAAGTTTGGCAAGTCAAAATTTGGCAAGCGGAAAATAAAAAATCGAAAACTTCCGTTCACTTTTACTGCATTTGTTATTGCAGAAGGCGTTTTTATGGATACCTTTGATTCTGTATTGCGTTGTCAAGCTGCTCTTTATAGCTTGGATACAATTCGGTATGGTGGCAGAATTGAGCGAATACAAGGACAAATGCTTTATTGTAATGGGCCTGTTGCTCAAATTGGTGAAATCTGTCGTATATTCCCCTCAAAGTATAATCCTTATACTCGTCATAGCGTTAGTTCCGAAATAACAAACGAAACTGTACCTGAATTTTATGGTGAAATTGTGGCTTTGGAGCGAGAGCATTCCTATATACAGCTCTATGATCAACCGAATGGGCTTCGTATTGGCGATGGAGTGATTGCTTTGGGTCAAGAATTAGAAGTCCCTGTTTCGGAAGAGCTGCTCGGTCGAGTGGTAGACCCTTTGGTTAGGCCTTTAGATAATGGACCGCCAATTACGGCTTTCGTGAAGTATCCTGCTCAACGCGAAGCGCCAGAAGTAATGTCGCGCCCCCCTATTGATAGGCAATTGGGGGTTGGTGTACGGGCTATTGATGGTTTATTGCCTTTAGGAAGAGGCCAGCGTATTGGGATTTTTTCAGGTTCTGGTGTTGGGAAATCCACGCTATTGGGTATGATAGCTCGCAATACTGCGGCTGATATAGTGGTCATTGCTTTGATAGGAGAACGTAGCAGGGAAGTTCGTGAATTTTTAGAGCGAGATTTAGGGAAAGAAGGCAGAGAACGTTCTATTTTGGTTGTTTCGACATCGAATAGTCCAGCACTTTCTCGAATCCGTGGGGCCTACAGTGCAACAGCAATTGCCGAATATTTTCGCGATCAAGGCAAAGATGTTCTTTTGCTTTTTGATTCTGTAACCCGTTTTGCAACGGCAGGGCGAGAAGTAGGTCTTGCTGTAGGTGAGCCTCCGACAGTACGAGGATTCCCTCCCTCTGTTTTTAATAGTCTTCCGTTATTATTAGAGCGTGCTGGTCGCAATGAAGTTGGCTCGATTACGGGAATTTATAATGTGTTGGTTGAGGGCGGGGATTTGGACGAGCCGGTATCGGATACGATTCGAGGTATTTTGGACGGGCATATTATTTTGTCGCGGCAATTGGCCGAACGCTACCATTATCCTGCTATTGATGTTCCTGCCTCTGTTTCTCGTTTGGAACAAAAAATTGCAGTACCAGAATTTATGCCTATTATAGCTCACGTAAAACGCTTATTATCGGTGTATCGTGAACGTCAAGATTTAATTGAAATTGGTGCCTATGCGTCAGGTAGTAATCCTTTGCTCGATGAAGCTATTGAGCGTTTAGCAGATTTGCAACAATTTTTACAACAAAGCATTCATGAAAATTCATCACTAGAGCAGACATCTCAAATGTTGCTTGAATTAGTTGGTGGAGGTTTGCAAAATGAAAAAGTTCTGGATAAAGTGCAACGTTTGAGTGGGGTTAGATGAAACAATTTCATTTTACTTTGGAAACTTTACGTACACTCCGTGAAGCAAAATTGGAACAACAGGAACATCATTTGGCTGTGGCCGTTACAGCATATAATCGCAAAAAGGGAGAACTAGATGCGAATCGCAAAGCCTGTGCTAAAACTTGGGATAATTTAAATAGCGATCCCAGGCAATCTCATGCAGATTATTTATATGTGCAGCGTTTAGAAAAGCAAAGTCAGGAAATCGATGCAAAAATGCATGAAACGCACTTGGCAATGGAAGAAGAAAAAAAGCGGTATGCTGCTATGCGCAAAGACCTTCGAGTATTGGAGAAACTGCGTGAGAATCAGTACCGTGAACACAAGAGAAAATTGGAATTAGAGCGAGATGAAGAAGCTGCTGAAATGAGCCGAGCGCACAAATTATTCAAATTTTTGAGTACAATTCCATTTATAGGGTGAAAAAGGGAACTTGATGATTCAAACGTTAATAAAAAGTATATTACTAGTAATTTTAATTATACTAATTTTGATCGGCGGTTTAGTTATTTTTGATTGGTTGGGGCTTATCAGTTTGCGCCAAGAATTGGCGCCTATTTTACGTTTAGTTGGTTTGAGTGCCCCTTCTGCTAAAAGTAATTTCGGTGAAATTGGAGCGGGTAGTAATTTTCTCAATGATGTGCGTTTGCGCCAGCAGTTAGAATCTTTGGAACTCAAGCGCAAGAATTTAGAAGAACAAGAAAAAAAACTGCTCCAGCGTTCGGACGAATTAGATGAGAGAGAATTAGCTATTAACCAAGCAGAAGAACAGCTAGAGCAGCAGTTAATATCTTTGGAAGAAAGAGAAAATTTATACAGCAATCGCAATACCAAGGTAGAGCAGATTGCCCGCAATTTTAATGGAATGCCACCGGCTCAAGCTGTGGCTCAAATGAACGAAATGGATGCTCTTTTGGTTGTGGATGTCTTACGTTCTGCCGATCGAATTGCCGTTGAAGAAAATGCCAATTCGCTGGTCTCTTATTGGATATCGCAAATGCCAGCTGCAAGAGGTGCAGAAATCAATAAATTGTTGGTAGAAAAGCCTTAATATTTTATGCTTAAAAATATATGGCTAAATCTTTTGGCAACGGCATGCTTTCTGAACGAATACAGTTGAAAGCCATTTTTTGGCATTCAATAATGTTTTTGTTGCCTGTCTATTGTGCGTGGCAAGGGTTGTATTTACAAAGGCAAGTTTGGTTTGGCTTGATGTTGTGGTCTTTGATGGCAATCTTTTTTCTGTTTTTTGTGAAGATGGAAAGCTTGTGTTTGCAAAGCAATGAAAATTCAGAACAAAAAAAGAATTATTTTTTATCATTGATCGAAAAGATATTGTTGTTTTTTGGGCGTGCTAAGCTTCAAAAGACAGTAGATACAAGCGAACTCAATACAAGGCAGAATGTTATTTTTGGAGACTATGCCAATAACGGCAAAGGTCAAATTGCTTGGACAGAACCCGATGATGGTATCAGTATTGAGGCTTATTTAAAACAGCAGAACAAAGGGAAGGGCAAAACAGAAACAAAAACTGGTTTTGATTGGAACTGGAAAAATAGTAATTCCATTGATGATGAATCGCACTTACTTTTGGAAAAACAGCGATTTATATCCCCTCAACAATATTTGTGCAATTGGTTCCATGCAGGAATCAAACTATTAAATAAATTTTGGTCGGATTGGGAACAAATATGGTGCCTTTTTTTCCCTGCTAAAACGTCTCGGTTTTTTGCCTTGGTTTTATTTTGGCTTAGTAGTTTATTATGGTTCCCTGTTAGTTATTGGCTATTGCACAGCGCGAATGTCAATATTTTAGAATTGGGAGGTTTTATTTATTATGGCCAATCTGCTCGGGGGAGTTTGCTTGTTTTGCTGCTTTTTGCCAATTTGTGTTTGCCTATATTGACAACTCAAGTCGGTAATAAATTACAGCGTAGTCTTTCGCCGATAGGAAAGTTTCGCATTGTTTATCGTATTTGTGATATTTTCATAGAGTTGGGTTATTCTCTGGCAAGTTTGCTAGTGCTTTGGTTTTTTATTGCTAGCCGTTTTGGGGTTGCCAGCGGATTGGCTTTGTTATTAATTTTTGCCAATTTATATCTAAGTTTGAATTTCCGGCGTAATAACTTAAAAAATGCTTCTAAGCTACTGTTATGGTTTCGTCAAGTGATTTTTCTTAGTATCGCTTTGGGTGTATCTTTACATCTCTTATGACTTATTGGGGTATTAGTCTCAATCCATAGTTATAAATCAGTCAAGGCCCCAAAAAAACTCCCAAAACATAGTTAGACTCCCCTGGCAGCAGCTTACTTTGTGTTGGGGGGTGGCTTTAATACTCCATCTTTAAGAATACGCCAAGTTCTGTGGGCAAGTTCAATTACATTAATTTGAGCAAGCCCAAGGTGCTCATAATCAAACCAATAACTTCCCCCCAACCAACAACCCAAGGAACACTGTATGGCCAAAGTTGTTTGCGCAAAGAGCCCCGACTAAATAGTTGATCCGGAACATGATAACTGAACTGGATAAGAAAGACGCGATAACTCGGGATTTTTTTGGGACAAATGGAAGGTAAAAATTGGCTTACTTTCCAAAATAAAAAAGCTAGTAAGGTTTCCAAAAAAAGCTAGTAAGGTTTTGACTGAAAACCTTACTAGCTTTTTTGATTTGCAACCTAGGGATTTTCCAACAAACCCGATCAACACTGTATAGCCAAAGCTAAAGTACCCTAACACTAAGACACAAAAAAAGTACCCCAAACATAAAAAAAGCACAAAAAAACTTACAAAAAGCTTATATGGGCCTTGACGCAACACCCCCCCTAGCAAAATAGGGATTTACACACTAGCCCGTATGGGTTGGCCAATCTTTATCCATTTTTGGAGGTATTGCTTATGTATAAGCACAAACTATTTTTATTGCCAGTAGCATTGCTACTGGTCTTTATGGCCTTTGCCTGCGCCCCGCCCGATGACGATGATCGATCTTCTGCGCCGTCTAAGCCGACTATCAATAACGCCATCTACGACTTTGCTACGGCTCTGTTAACCGTACAAGGTTCTAACTTAAGTCCTACAGAAGCGCAAATCCAAACCATCGTAGTAGATGGCGTAGCCTTCAGTTCCTATACTGCAGATGACGATGCCACTGGGCCAGATAATAGCAATCTGGCAAAAGGTAAGTACCGTATTAAAAGCGATGGCACAAAGCTTTGGCTTAGACTTACCGATCAACATAAAGCTGCTCTTCAGACCAAGGTGGGTATGAATACCAATGGTCTAAAAAAATGGTTGCTTACTAGCACTGGTGCTTGGGCGGGTTTAAATACACCTAAAGACTTGGACGTTAGGAATGTACCCGATAAGCAGTCTAAAGTATCCGATGACAATCAGCCATCTAAGCAAACTGAAGACGAACAAGTCGAACAAGCTGAAGAAGTCGAAGAGCAGTCGCCTAAGCAACCTAAAGACGAACAAGCTGAACAAGTCGAAGATAAGCAGTCTAAGACCGAAACCGAAGATCAGTCGCTTAAGCTACCCGAAGCCGCAATTACCCGTGCAACCTACAATGTTGGCACGGCGCTGTTAACTTTACAAGGTACTGACTTAGGTAGTGCGACCCAAGCCCAAATCCAAACCATCGTGGTAGATGGCGTAGCCTTAAGTTCCTATACTGCCACAGCCACTGGGGCAGATAGTCGCGGTCTTGCAAAAGGTAAGTACCGCCTGCATAGCGATGGCACAGCGCTTTGGCTTTACCTTACCGATGACGATAAAGATGCTCTGAATGGCAAGACAGGTATGGATAGCAATGGTCTAAAAGATGGGTTGCTTACTAGCACTGGTGCTTGGGCGGGTTTAGATACAGCCAAACCCTTAACCGTTAGTGGAAACCCCGCACCCGCAATTACCCGTGCAACCTATGATGTAAATAGAGGCGTGTTAGTGATTACAGGTACTAATTTACCGACAACAGTTGCAGAATGGGACTTTAGCAAATTGACACTTGTATCCGGTGATCGTACTAATAGATTGACATTACCTCGGTTCATATTAGGTATAAGCAAAGCCACAGGTTCTGCAGTAAGTGCAACAAGCTTAACGATTACTTTAAGCGGTAGTGTAAAAGACAAAGCCGATGCTATATTGGTTAACGATGGTGTTCGTGATGAGTTTGGTGCATACAACCTGGAAGCAGCAGCAGGATTTGCCGGTGGTAGCGCTGAAGACACAACCAACCCGATTACCGTTAGTGGGTATACCATCATCAACGCATCATACAGCGCTAATACAGGCGAGTTAACTATTTATGGTAGAGGTTTACCAACAACAATTGCAGAGTGGGACTTTAGCAAATTGACGATTGTATCCCGTGATGGTAGTAAGAGATACACATTACCACGGCACTCAACTGTAGGCGCAAACAGAGCCACAGGTACTGTAGCAGCTATAAAAGGCTTAAAGATTACTTTAAGCGGTAGTGTAAAACAGAAAGCCGAAGCTATAATGCAGGAGAGTTTTACTGTATACAAATTTGAAGCAGCAGCAGGATTTATACCTAGTAGTCCAGAAGAAGTTATTCTTACTAGTTATATTAGTAGGGATTCTAAGTAAGTAAGGTTTGGTTGTTGCAACGCTTGCATTGGCAATTGCAACCTTGGTAAGTTTTTTATCAAGGCTGCTTTTGCCAATTATAGCCTTGGTATGGAGAAAATACCAAGGCTATAAATTTTTTTATTAAGGCTACAAATTTTTTTGTCAAGACTGTAAATTTTTTTATTAAGGCTGCTTTTGCCAATTATAGCCATTCTGGAAAGTAGAAAAAAATCGAGTTATCACGTCCTGCATCACGACCAGCTGGAGACCGAACGCTTAAACTTACAGGCAGAAAAAGTACGTTTAGAAACAATTTTAGAACAGCGCAGCAATCTACAAAACCATTACAACAGCAATTGCAATATTTCCAGCAGCAGATGGAACAACAACATAAAGATGAAATTAAAAATACTGTCCAGTTGGAGCTTTACTTAAAAAATCTACATAGCAAAACCAATCGGCTTAGCAACGATGCCTATACCTAACCGAGGCCCTTAAAGGGGATTCTAAACAGCAAGGGGCTTGGGAAGAAATGCAATCCCCGGCCAACGCTACATTATTATTGATTCTAAAGTATCGCTAAAGGCTTATCAGGTTTTGCTTTCTGCCAAAGCGGAAGAACAGAAATTGTTATTAAAAAAGCACACTGAATCTTTAGCCAAACATATAAAAGACCTTGCCAGCAAGGAATACCAAAAATTACTAAGTATGCAAAAAAGCCCAGATTTTGTTTTGCTATTTTGCCCTATCGAAGGGGCACTAGCTGAAGCCTTGCGCCAGACAGCAATTTATTTGAAGAAGGTTTCCGCCGCCATATTGTGCTTGTCAGCCCTAGTTTATTATTTGTCGTGCTCCGCATTATTGAACAATTGTGGCGTTATGAAAAGCAACGCTCATAATGTGGCAGAAGTCTATACTCAAGCGGTTAAAATTTTGATAAGCTATCTTTATTTTGTCAGGACATAAGCAAAGTGGAACAGCAAGTGGGCAATTTGCACAAAAGTGTCGAACAAGCAGTGAACCGACTTTCTGGTGGCCGCCAATCCTTACTTAGACAAGTGCAAAAGTTACAGGACTTGGGTGCCGATACTACAAGAGAATTGCCTATTGTTTAGCTGAACTTCGTTGCGCTACTTGGTAATTGGCTACCAATCACAACTAGTTGATAAACTACCGTATCCACTGGAATGAGGGCCAGAGGAAATAGAACGGATACAATAACCCTATAAAGGAAGTTTCTCAATGCCACTCACCTCTCAAACAGAATGCATTGTTCGCGATAATCATATTTATAGTGGGTTTAGTGATGACCCTTCCAAGTTCTTAATTTATGTTTGGGAAGGTCATTCCCAGCTACACGGTGGCAATCTCAAGATTTCTATGCCGCTAACGGTAGTGTCTCGCACGCCATTAGAACTAGGGCTAACTACAGACCCGCACACGAAATTGCCTCCTCGGATAACATTAGGTAAACCCATTCCACCAGAACCGCCGATTATCATGGGTGGCGGTGTCCCCATCATTGGTTTAACCGCCAGTAGCAAAGTTGACCCTAAAACCCAAAAGCGCAGCGATGAATACAAATTTCTGCGTAGTCAGGCCTTACCTGCGCAAGAGCGCCACGAATACAAAGCTTATCCTGAAGATATACTCCCTGGGAAGAATACGCGCCACAAGAGGCTCCAAGAGCGCGATCAAACGATTTACCACAGTTACCTTTCTCTTTCTTGGCAGTACTTAGGCTTGCAGGAACGCATTTTAGATTGCCTCAACAATCTGGAGTCGATTTGTATTGCCCACTGTATCCCTAGCGATATGCTGCAGCAATCGCTGTATAAGGGCAGCCAGAATATGCGCTTTAGCAGTGCGCTACGCCACCGTATGGAAACATTTATTTCCCAAGGTAGGGTTTCCCTTTTAATGGGGAATCTCAAGGCGGTTGCAACGCAAATTGAAGTCATCACAGGGCAAGCGCTGAGCGAGAATGAAATCCACGAGCTGGAGCGTTTTCAATCCTTTGAAGAGCTCGCTTCTTTGGATCGGGGATTGCCTGTGCTATATCTCTATCCATTCAACAATATTTATGAGCTGGAAAAAGCAGAGTTGAGCAACAATAATGAGACGAAATACAGCCAGAACACTGGTGGCCCAGCTAGCGATGCACAACAGCCACTGCCGCAATTCCGCTGCCTGCTACAGCCCGGCCCATTGCAACAGAAATTAGAAAACTATACCGATTCTTCGCTCTACCTCTGAGCATAAGGTGCCATATGATATACCGCTTGAGTGATGATATACCGGAAGTTGCTGGCTATGTTGCCCAGTCCGCCCAGATTATTGGTAAAGTACGGATTATGGAAGGCGCATCTGTTTGGATGGGTGCGGTTCTGCGAGGCGATGTCGAGGCCATTGAGCTAGGGCCCGGCAGTAACGTACAAGAAAATAGTTCACTTCATACCAGCCACGGCTTACCATTGCTGATTGGTCAGAATGTTACCATTGGCCACAGTGCTACGCTGCACAGTTGTATTATCGGCGATGGGGTTTTAATTGGTATGGGCGCAACGCTACTCGATGGTGCTGAAATTGGCACGGGCAGCTTGGTTGCGGCTGGTTCCCTTGTAACGCCCGGTAGTAGATTCCCCGAAAATTCCTTTATTGTTGGTTCGCCAGCCAAGCGCCAAAAAGAGCTGGGGCAAGCTGCCCGTGATGAAATTCTAACTAATGCCAAGTTCTATAGAGAGCTTAGCCGGCGTTACCAAACGGAATTGGTGCCACTACAGCAAAGGCTATACAACCACACCCAAATACAGCAGTTAGCAGAGCAGCAATGGAAGCTTGTTGTCTATGTGCCACTAGAAACCGCAGCAAGCACTTCAAACATCATAGAAGAGCTCAAAGCAGCTTTATTCCAAGCGGGCGCGGGCGAGATTGGACTGTACCGCAATTGTTGTTGGCAAAGCCAAGGGCAAGGGCAGTTCTTACCGCAAACGGCAAGTCAGCCTACTATTGGTGAGGCAGGGCAATTGTGCCAGCTAATGGAATATAAACTGGAGATGCTGTGTTCGGTTCGTCATCTAAAGCCAGTCTTAGACGCTTTGTACCTCATTCACCCCTATGAATGCCCTGCCTACGAGATATACCCTATATATCAATAATCAATCTGGAACAAGCTAGAGATTATTCTTTCAGCCCTAACTCAGTATCTATTCTAAAGCCACAACCGACTCACTTTAGGGCCTACAAGATTTTCTCTTCACGGGCTTGGAGTTCTTATCTAGCCGTATTTAAAGATACCTTTCGTTACTTTCTCTAAATACATTATCAATAAGCCCTGACATAGTCATTCACTAACTCAATATGATCACCATCTTGGGTTAGCAAAAATATACCATTCGCCCGCACTTGCTCTATCATATCCTCATCAGTGATCAAAGTGCCAAAACCAAAATATAGCTTATGCCCGCTATACTCGGGATAGCTTTCTCTAAACTGTTGAACTTTGTTTTCAACCAAGTTATGCATGCATGTCCTGCACTCTATCCTCTAACCAGCCGATTGGCGCTTGGGACACCTCGCACATTAGCACTATGCAAAGCATGTTCTATGATTCTCCAATGGCAAGGCAGTGGGCAAAGCAGTGGACTAATTGGCCCAAGCAGTAAGTGGGGCATGCAGCAAAGCAATTTACCCTTGGAAGGCCCTTATTAGTTGAGTTACAAGAGCTATTCTTGACGGCCGTCAAGAATAGCTCTTGTAGGGCGTAAGGCTAGCAAAGTTGGGGCTTCCATTGATTGCATCAAACTAGGCTGTTGGGCTTGCCTAAAACGCTGCTAGCCATTAAACGAACGCTATAACTCTATGGTAGAACTAGCACCAGCCAACATGCACTAATGCTACTCTATACCGATGGTTTGCGTTGGGCTAGGTGAGAACTGCGCCCTGAAGACAAACACCGGAAGGGCTGCGCCGGAATGTCTTGCTAGAAATGATTGATGCAATTGCGGGCCTAACGCAACAGCAAGTCGATAAGCTGCAATAGGAAAGCTAGCCTAACAGAAAGTAATAACTACCTAGGCCGTGAAGTGGAATATTTGTAGCCCTAGCAATTATCCCTAGTTAAAGAGTAATATAATGGGTTCTTTGCGCTGCTATTATTAAAAATCCTAGTCCAAATACAGCCGTGGCACTCTGGCGCTAATCGAAGTGAGCACTTCATAAGGTATTGTGTTTGTTTGGTTAGCCATATCTTGGGCATTGAAGTGCGGGCCCAATAATTCCACATCTTGCTCTAATAAATGCTCAAGCGCCACAGCATCATCTTGGCTTTGGGCCTGCGCTGCCCATTCAGTCAAGTCTATCATCATCTGATCCATACAGACATTGCCCACCACAGGGCATAACTGATCCCTAAACAAAACCTGCCCCCGATTAGACAACAAGCGCGAATAACCATCGGCATAGCCAATCGGCAGCAAAGCTAGCAATGAGTCCCGTGGTGCAACCCAAGTACCGCCATACGAAACCTTTGCCCCTCGTGGGACTTTCTTCACCAAACCGATTTTGGTCTTTAAGATCAAGACTGGCAGTAGCTCTGGCACATCTACACAATAACCATAAGCACCTATACCAATGCGCACCATATCAAAATGGCTCTCTGGATAGTGTATAGCTGCTGCTGAATTTGCTATGTGGACACAAGGCACCGCTATCCCATGGCGATGTAGTTGCTGCACAATCCTTTGGAAGCATTCAAACTGGCGCTGGGTTTGCACAGGGTCGCTTTCAATAGAAGCAAAATGGCTACATAGGCCATACAATTCCAATGCATGGTTAAGCCTTACTTGCTGGGCAAGCTGTAACACCTTATCAGGTAGAACCCCGGCCCGGCACATACCCGTATCCACCTTCAAGTGGAGCCTCAGCCGCATATTGTG
This sequence comes from Spirochaetia bacterium, assembly GCA_965225855.1. Classification (GTDB taxonomy): domain Bacteria; phylum Spirochaetota; class Spirochaetia; order SP-2023; family SP-2023; genus Haliotispira. The sequence continues at coordinate 179,437 of CBDDCK010000005.1, forward strand.
CTTTGCAGCTTGAGTTTGATAATCAGGCAAATAAGCGCAATGGCTGAGCAACGGCTGAAGCTCCAATTCGCAGATATAGGGAATCTCTTTTCTTAGGTGTGGAGACAGCAATAAAATCGGCTGCTTGATTCCAGCTTGTCGTAGGGCTGCCGCTTCTTCTACCGTAGCTACTGCAAAGCTATCCACTGGGGAGCGCAAACTTAATTCGCTCAAACCATGGCCATAAGCATTGCCCTTAACCGCCAAACACAGCTTGGTTGTAGCCTTTAGCTGCGAGCGAAAGAAATTCAAATTGTGATAGAAATTAGGTAAACTGATTTCCGATCGGCTGGCCCTCATACCTTTAGGGAACTTTAGCTATGCTTCGCCATGGGATTCACAGGTAGGCCTACAGCATAATAAGTAAAGCCCAACTTTGCCAAATACTCTGGCTGGAATTGGGTGCGCCCATCAAACAGCAATGGGGTCTTTAATTCATTCTTCAGCCTCAGCCAATCAGGGCTAAGAAACTCATGCCATTCGGTCAATAATATCAGGGCATCGGCTTCGGCAACGGCTTCATAAGCAGAGGCCACATAGTGTAGGGCTGTCTGCTGGTTATCGCTAATGCTATTGCTATCTTCCAAACACACTTCGCACTGCACACGGCCTTTTGGGCAATAGGCAGAAATACTGGCTCCGGCTTGCAATAATTGCTCTATCAAAACTAAGCTAGGTGCTTCGCGTACATCATCCGTATCGGGTTTATAACTCAACCCCCACAGCGCAAAATGCTTGCCCGAAAGTGCTTGACTAGAGCCAAAATGCTCACAGATATTGCGAAAGGCCCATTGCTTTTGCTGGTGGTTGCGCATCGTTACCGCTTTCAAAATACCTGCATTTAGCTTATGCTCCTCAAAACTATGGCGCAGGGCCACCAAATCTTTGGGGAAGCAACTGCCACCATAGCCTACACCGGGGTATAAAAAGCTGTTGCCAATGCGACTATCGCTGCCAATACCCTCGCGCACATCATGGATATTGGCCCCTACCGCCACACATAAATCGGCAATTTCATTGATAAAGGAAATGCGAGTGGCCAGCATGGCGTTGGCAGCATATTTCGTCAATTCCGCACTGCGCAGACTCATGCATAAAATGCGTCCTTTCGGGTTGCGATAAACCATTGGGCGATATAGCTCTATCATCGTATCTAATGCTTTTGAATCATCACTCCCCAGTACCACACGGTCTGGACTGGAAAAATCGCTAATGGCTTTACCTTCTTTAAGAAACTCTGGGTTACTAACAACGCTAAAAGAAATTGCAATATTACGGTTTTGCAATTCTTCAGCAATAATTTGGTGCACACGATCCCCCGTGCCAACTGGTACTGTAGATTTATCAACCACAATTAACGGATGCTCCATTTGCTGGCCAATCTCTTTGGCTACAGCATAAACTGCGGTGAGGTCAGCAGCTCCGCTTTTCATCATGGGAGTCCCCACCGCAATAAAAATAATCTCTACTGTATCCATTACTTCAGCCAGATTGAAATGGAAAGAGATAGAGCCTTGGCAGATATTATTTTGCATTAAGGTGTTCAGCCCTGGTTCGTAGATGGGTAGTTGGTTGTTTTTTAAACTTTCAATGCGCTCTTTGTCGCGGTCAATACAATAGACACGATTTCCGTGATTGGCAAAGCAGGCTCCGGAAACCAAGCCAACATAGCCACTACCAATCATTGCAATTTTCATATCTGTCCTCGTTATTTTTTACAGTTTTTGCAAGTGCGAATAGTACGCAAATTTCAGATTTTATCCAAGATAACTAAAGGAATATACTAAAAAAATGAATACAATAACAAACAGCAATAGAGCAAGACCAATAGTGTTTTTTATTTACAAATTTATTGGTTTCGTAACCTTGTTCTCGTAGCGTTTGCTAACTATAATCTGCAACAAATTTGTCGGCAATTGACGTAATTAATAACCTGGATAGTATTTGTGAACAATCCCTGGATATGAAAACACATTGCGGCGAAACATTCGATGGGACTATTTTTTTGTTGTCATTAAACTCTCCATACTTTGGGATTCGCAAATATCGCAGCATAATTCTTACTACTGTGATATTACTGGTATTTATTGTTGCTCCATACACTCTTTCTTATCGGCCTTCCGTCAACGTAAACAATTTAAGCTATGTTTCGGAAAATACGTTAGAAGCCAAAAAAGCTTACCTAGATGCCTTTGGTAGTCCCGATAGCAATGCATTCTATTTGGAAGGTATAGACTTTCTTAGTGAAAAAGGTATTAATTTTCTCTATCAATTTGAACAAGATATCCAAGCTCAAATTCCATTTTTAAAAGATAGTAATTCGATTATAAAACTATTCCCCCCGAGTATCCACTTACCCTTAGAAATTGGTAGCCCTGAAGCAGAGCGCAACCAAAAGTGGCTAAAGCGTAGAGCACTAAGCAGCTTGGTTACAGCCAGACAAATTATCTCTGAAGATGGGCGTAAAACTTTATTGGTAATGGATTTTGAAACTCTGCCCAGCGAGCAAGAATTAGCAGTCCAAGGCCTACCAGTAGAATCTCCATATATTAGCATTGGGCGCGCAATGGAAAAACTTTTGCAAGATTATCTATTGAAATGGGCAAGATTAGCTACCGCGCAAGCAGACAAACAAAGGCAGGAAAAGCCCACACAAGAATTAAAAATTTGGAGTAGTGGTGCCGCACATATTGTCTACCAACAATTTTCTTTTTATCTCAAAGATTTGAGGAAAATATTCATCTTACTTCTTTGCGTCATGCTATTGTTGATTTTTCTGATGTTGCGCTCTTGGTTGGCATTTATTGGTACAATCTCTGTTTCGATTCTAGCCAATTGGCTAACAATCGGCTTTATGTCCATACTCGGTTTTAGTGTAGATTTAACCTTCCTAATGATTCCAGTAACCATTGGTATTGCAACTGCCATAGGCTATTCGGTGCATTTTTATAACCATTTTAAGCATAGCTTGCAACACACAAGCGTTGACACCGCCCTAGCTATTGCTTGGCTACGCTGCATTCAGCCCATTACTTTTACCGCTCTAACTACTATGTTTTCGTTTTTGAGCTTGTGGCTAGTCCCTATCCCAGCTATACAAGCAACTGGCTATGTCTGCTTGTTAGAAACTCTACTTATCTATATTTTGACCATGACACTTTTCCCTCTGCTGCTAAGCTTTACCAATTTTAAAGAAAAATATAATAAATTGCAGTTGCATAATAACTGGGCACTTTCAGTACAGCTCGAACGCCTAATTAAATTTTCTTTTCGTTTCCAAAAGACGATTCTCAGTTCAGCTTTATTACTATTTCTAATCGGACTGTATTATATTTCTGGATTGCGCGCCAATTATAAATTTTCCGAATTTATGGGCCAAGAAAATCAAATTGTAAAAGATTTAGCCTACTTAGAGCAAACAGAATTTGCGCCTGTGGGGAATGTAAGCATTATAGTTTATAACGAAAATGGACTGTTCATGAATGGGGATGAAGGCATTGCGATGCTGCAAAATTTAAATAAAATCCTAAAGGAAATAGAAAAAGAAGATGCCATAAAACATAGTTTCTGGTTGGGTGAGTTGATTGAAGATGCTGCACAAATTAAGGGCCAAAAAAATGGGGTGGCCTCCATAAGCAGTATGGCCGAGCTAAACGGATTACTATTGCTTTCTAAGCGGCTTAGCCGTTTTGATGCTGCAAGATGGCTATCCCTAGACCAAAAAAGTTTGCGCATATTGCTGGAAGTGAAAACTTTTGAAAGCCAGCCTTTTATCGCCTTGATCGAAAAATATCGCCAACAAATAGAAACGGCTGCCCCAGGTTCGCGCGCATTTTTTACAGGCTTTATTATGGATACCAGCCGCGGGGATTTATTGATGACACAAAGTTTTATTAAATCTATTATCTTTTCGATCCTCATTGTTTTTGCGTTGTTGTTACTGATTTTCCGCCGCTTGTATGTAACCTTAGTGTCCCTAATACCCAATGTCTTTTCTATTGTGATGATTGGTGGGATTATTTCTTTCTTAGATATTAATTTAAATTCGTTTAATTTTTTGATGTTTCCTATGGTAATTGGGCTAATTGTCGATGACACAATTCATTTTTTTCATACTGTGGTTAGTCGCTTTGATTCTTCTAAAAACTATAAAATATCTATTAATATGGCTTTAGCAAAAGTTGGGCCGGCTTTAGTGGAAACTACAATTATTCTTTGTACTACATTTTCGGTATTTTTCTTTTCCAAATTTCAGGGGCTAGCCTACATGGGGGTATTCACGGTTATCGTAATCTTAATTGCTTTGTATGCCGATTTGGTCTTGGGACCGCTTTGCCTTTCTCTACTGCCAATAGACAAATTACAGCACAAACCTTTGCCCCGTTTAATGTTGTGGAAACCGATTTCCAAACATAAGTAAATAAGGCTTAAAAATGGGGATATGATTTGGATTGATTGCCAGAAACACTATTTTTTGCTAGTTTATAGAATCAATTTATAAGGGTTATCGATGAGTATAAAAGAGCACTACCGCATTGCTTTTATTTCAGGAAAAATGGGAGATGTCGATGGAGTTTCTCTCGAAATAGATAAATGGATCAAAGTTTTGTCCGAGCTTGGCCATGAGATATTTGTCATTGCAGGAGAGTTTACCAACCAAGTGGAAAATGTGGCGCAGGAAAATCATTTCCAAGTACCAGAAATTAATTTTGATACGCAAACACAAAAAGAAATAGAAAACATTGCCTTTCCCTATATCACAAGTAACAAACTTTCTATACCAATAGACGAAGTGAGCCATCGCTTGTTGTTAGATCGTATTTGGAGAGAAGGCATAGATGTTGCCAACAAGCTCCAAAATTTTTTCTTTGAGAATAAAATTGATGTTATGGTTGGTGAGAATACCAACGCCATGCCCATGTCCATACTGGCTGGGGTTGCTATTTATACCATTGCAACCGAACGCAATATGGCTTGTTTGTTTCATCACCATGATTTTTGGTGGGAACGCAGCCGTTTTTACAATAATCACATTGCAGAGCTACTGAATAAAGTTATGCCACCAAGCGCATTGAGTATTGAACATGTGGTAATCTCATCTTATGCAGAGCATGTTCTATTTACCTTTAAGCGCATTGCAGCCCACATTGTGCCCAACTGTGAAGATTTTTCCAACCCTCCACTAAAAGATGAATACAACTGTGATCTGCGAGAAAATTTTGGTATAAAAAAAGACGAGTTATTTGTGTTACAGCCAACGCGCATTGTACCGCGGAAAAAAATTGAAGATTCAATTCGCTTTTTAGGAGCATTTGCTCGCCATTTTCCCAAATATAAAGGCAAAATTCGTTTCATTATTTCCCTATATTCGGGTGATGAAGGGCTCAATTACCTACCCTATTTGGAAAATATTGCCGAGCAAGAAGGTATTTCTATGGAAGTGATTGCTGATCGAGTGGGCGCAGTGCGCGGCACAGATGAGCAAGGGCGCAAAATATACACAAACCGAGATGTGTTAGTGAATGCGGATTTTGCCACTTATTTACCTGTATGGGAAGGTTTTGGCAACGCATTATTGGAAGCTTGGGCTGCCCGTTTACTTACCGTAGTTAGCACTTATTTAGTGTATAAAACAGATATTCGCACTATTGGCCCGCGCGGTGTGGAACTAGTGAATAACTATGATGAAGATGGGAATTTAATCATATCGACCCAAGCTCTTGAAGATTTAGAAACAATCCTGCAGAACTCTGAATTGAAACAAACGATTATTGAGCATAATTTTGAAATGGCAAAAAAAGCGTTTAGTTTAGAAACATTAAAAAACACTTTGGATAAAATTTTTACAGATTATAGCGATGAAATACGCGCTTCTCGCAGGAGAATGAAGCGGGCTGAACATATATTCAGTGTCTAAGATTTTTAGGTACTATAGTGGCAAAATACATACACTTTGCGTTAAATGTCAGTATACAGTTTGTCTTACTGATGTTGGCTTATTATGCAGCACTCAGTTTTTATCGCTATTATTTTGATGCCGCCTTAAATGCCGTACCCATCTACTTATCGCTTTTGGGGGTATTTTTAGCCGTCTATTTTGTTTTAATGTGGCGGGACTTATATGCCCACGACGTGCATTCCTACCTAAAAGTTACCACATTCATTATAGGGAAAAACTTAGGGATAGCTATACTTTCGGTAGCTTGCGTCATAATTGCCGAATTTATCATTGTCGATGATTTTGAAGTAATTCCCGGGAAAGTCTTTATTTTTTTCGCTTTCGGTGCCGTAGCTTTATTTTTAATGCATATGCTTTATTATTTGTGGCTAAAAAGCCTTTCATATCATGGTTATTTTCACAAGAAAGTTATGCTGGTTGGGCATTCTAGCAACCGTTTCCATGTTGAAAAGTTCTTCCAAGATATGGGAGAAACAAAGGAATTTTGTGGCACTTTGAGTGTGAGTGAACAACTTTCTAGCTCCAAAGAAGCTGAAGAGCCTGTCTGGGTATGGGATACTCACCCAATTTGGAACCCTGATAACGGCTCTAACAACGCGCACCCAAAAGAATACCCCCAACATCTTATAGACATTATCTACAAGCATCAAATTGGTGAGCTGGTGATTTTTCTAGGGCCCAAACTTTCAGAAAGAATATTGAATTTTATTACCTATATTTGTGATGAAAATGCAATTGGTTACTACATCGTTCCCGATTTATCTTCCCTACCACGTACCAAACATTGGGATAAATTTTTTTCGTATGTTCCGATAATCGTTCATAATACTACCAATAGAGATAATTTATTTAATATTTCTATCAAGCGTCTGTTCGATATAATAGTATCTTTGGTTATCCTCGCTCTATTTTTGCCGTTGGGCTTGATCATCAGCCTATTGATATTCCTCACAGATTTTGGCCCGATATTTTATGTTAGTAAACGGGTGGGTAAAGATGGCCAAATTATTCCATTCTTTAAATTTCGTTCGATGCATCGGAATGCAGAAAAAATGAAAGCAAAATTGTTGGTTTTCAATGAACGCACAGGCGATGGCCCACTGTTCAAAATGAAAAATGATCCACGGGCCACGCGCATTGGCCAGTTTTTGCGGCGTACCAGCCTCGATGAATTCCCTCAATTTATCAATGTTTTGCTGGGCCATTTGAGTATTATTGGCCCGCGCCCCCACTTACCAGAAGAAGTACAACATTACATAGGTAAAGATTTTATGCGTTTAGAGTGTATGCCGGGCATATCGTGTTTGCCCCAATTGCGCAATCGCGATCAAATGGGGTTTCATGAATGGATTAACTTTGATCTCTACTACCGTAAAAATTGGACTTTGCTTTTAGATTTTTATATTTTTTGGATGACAGGCTTATTGTTCTTAAAATCTTTTTTCACCAATACAAAAAATTCATGATATTTTTTGATAATGAAAACTGTAAATTATTTTTTATAAGATTTTATCTATTATTTTTGTATAGTACAATAGGATTCTGTATCACCATAATTGGAATGGGGCAGGCCTATTTTATAGTTCAAAGCTCACCTGTAGGGGAGAATACAGCAGAGTTAGAGCAGCCCAGGCAGCACAGCCTAGGCCAATCGTATGGAAGGCCAGCCAAGCAATTTGAACAACAGCTACAGCAAACAAACCCGAAAGAAGTTCTAGTTAAGCCCAGTGCTCCATACCCACCATATCCCAACTACCCTGAACCCTCTATACCCTGCCCGCCACGAACTCCTAGAAGGGCATTGGATAATCAAGAGTACTTGTATTTGAACCATATCTATTTTCAACCATTGACCATAGCGATAGGCGATTTTGTCAGTTTTGGGTGGCTCACTCTCGTTGGGGCGAACAAGGCCTTGCGTTTAGGGCTGGATGTTTACAATGCAGGTAACAAGATAGCCTTTGATGGTGGTTTCTTTGAGTATGTAACTAACGGTAATTTATTTACCGAGTCTAACTTCATTTACCCAGTAGAGCCCATCGCTTTAAAATTTAGCCTTCGCTTTGGTTTCGATGTAAGTTTTTTCTTTTAGATTGGTTACTTATGTTTGTGTATATTTTGCTAATTGTAACTATTGCCCTATGGTGGGCCTTTTTTCTTATTTTTCGGCGATACATACAAAGCCAATTGGGTAAGGTAGAATATGTACGCCGTGTGGAAAATGAATTGCAACAATTATTGTTAGATGTCAATCGCAGTGCTGAAGATATAACTTTGGTGATTGAAGACCGCAGCCAACAATTGCGCGATTTGCTGGAGAAGGCCGATAAGCTGCTGCAGGACTGTACAAAGGCCAGTGAAAAGGCAGGACAACAAAATTATAACTTGCAGCAAAACCACTTGCGCCTGCGTGAATTAAAAGAAAGCGCCGAGAGCGCTTTGGAGCGTTTCCAATTGCGGTTAGTCCATTGGGAAGAACAGCTGAGCCACAGTAGGAAGGAGGCCTATCTTTCTATTGGAGCTAAGCTGGAAGAGGAATTGTCTCAAGAGTTGAGCCTAAAGTTGCAGCACAAGCTCGATACCGAGTTACAAGCTTTACAAGAACAAGCTATCCAAATGGCTAAGACTATGCTTAAAAGTAATCTTGAGAAGACCTTTGAAGCAGCTGTTGCAGAACAATCTTACCAACTTTCGGCAGTACCAAGCTCGCCCAAGGCCAAACTCCAGGAGAATAAATTGGCGGAAGGCGAGAACATCATCAATGCGCAATTGCGTTCGGAAATTGAGTTGTATATTGAGCAAGACCTCGATGCCTTGGTTATTAGTAAGAAAACGGGCGTGCCACTGAATTTAGTAGAGATTATGGTTAGTATGAAAACTGCAGATAGCTTGTAAAAGTGAGCAAAATGCTCCTATTGTGTTGGTATGATACAGCCTTTGAATAAGCAGACCCAGCAGCTAGCTTTGGAACTACACTTTAGCGCAACGCCAGCACAGGTGGCACTTTACCTTTTGCTTCAAGCGCAGGAACTGGGCTACCAAGATATTACAGAGTTTAGCGAGAGTGACTGGCTGCAAGCAATAGCACAGTCCGGCCAAGAGTATGGCAATTGGGCCAAATGGCGAGCCTCTCAAGCTATGGCCCAAAAAAAGGCATATGAAGTGGGCCATAGTGATGCAAAGGGATTGGGGGAGCTTTTGCTGTATGGTAGCCCAAACTATCCTGCAGCCTTGTATCCATTGTTTCGCCCGCCGTTTGTACTGTTTGCTCAAGGGAAACTAGAAATTATCCATAAAGAGGCTTCTGGTTTTGCGGTTTGCGGTAGCCGCAAGGTAACTTTACAAGGGCGCAGCGATGCTTTTGCCCTTGTCTATGGGGTTTGCCAAAGTGGCCCGTTTTATTTGGCTAGTGGTTTGACCGAAGGGATTGAGCTGGCAGCTTGTGAAGGGGCTTTAGCAGCAAATGGCCCTATTGTGGGGGTGCTGTGCTGTGGCTTAAATTCTATTGCACCACAAGAATCGCTGCAAATGGCACAGCGCATTCTTGCTGCTGGAGGTTTATTGCTTAGTGAGTATCCACCAACGCAGCCACGGCAGCGGTATACATTTTTGCAGCGCAACCGTATTTTAGCAGCCCTTTCTTCCAGTTTAATTATGGTGGAGCTAGGCCCTAAGACCAAAGCTTTGAACTTGGTAGAGTATGCTTTAGAACTAAATCACGATGTGGCCGTTTTAGGAGATTCTACTGGAGTGGCTAAGCTGCGAGAACAAGGCTGTTCCCATTGGCCTGATGCTGCGGCTTTGCTGCAAGCTTTGGGTATAGAATGCACAATTGAACAGACCGAAGTCTCACCCAATCATCGCTCAAGCGACAACCCAAGCCACAATGTTGGCGAATCCGTGGCCCAAAGCGTCTATAAAGAATTATATAACCAATGCCAACGTTATTTAGGCCGCCAAGTTGGTGGGCCTAGCAACAACCAATCATAACCCTAGGATACTTAACCAATAACAGCTATTAGCTAGCCAACACTCAATAATTTAAAACTAAAAGAAATGTTCTTCACGGCCTAGGTAGTTATTACTTCCTCGTAGGCTAGCTTTCCTATTGCAGCCTATCAACTTGCTGTTGCGTTAGGCCCGCAATCGCATCAATCATTTCTAGCAAGACATTCCGTCGCAGCCCTTCAGGTGTTTGTCTTCAGGGCGCAGTTCTTACCTAGTCCAACACAGACCATCGGCATAGAGTAGCGGCAGTGCATGTTGGCTGGTGCTAGTTCTACCATAGAGTTATAGCGTTCGTTTAATGGCTAGCAGCGTTTTAGGCAAGCCCAACAGCCTAGTTTGATGCAATCATTGGAGCGACGGCTTTATTATGGGGTGACGTTTGACAAAATAATTTGTAGATGGTATGCTAGCCTCAGTCAGAATAAAGTAATATGATACACACCCAGCCTGCCCAACCTAATGGGCTCGAGTTACTCCGCCAACACTACAGCCAAAGAGTCAATGCTCCCCTAGATAACTGGCATGGGTTTTGGCTAAAGCGCTGCTTAGAGTTAGCTATTGCTGGTTTAGGCTGTGTGGCACCCAACCCCCTTGTGGGGGCCATATTGGTGCGGCCACGCAAATTTAGCTTAGTCGATTACATACACAAGATGGAAAGCCTATGTATAGGCCAAGTTTCAGAGTTTGCCAATTGGCAGCAGTATTTTGAAATCTTAGGGCAAGGCTATCACGTTGCTAGTGGGCAACTACATGCCGAGGCTGCTGCTTTTGTCGATGCAAGCAACAATGGCTATAGGGCAAAGGATTTCCAGCAAGCCGTATTGTACTGCAATTTGGAACCATGTAGCTTCCACTCTGCAAATAAAAAGCAACCGCCCTGTTGTGAACAAATTATAGACCGACAAGTTGGGGCTGTTGTCTTTGCCAACCATGACCCTAACCCAAAAGTGGAAGGTGCTATTATTTTGCACCGTGCTGGGGTACTCGTACGCAGTGGAGACTTTGCTCGCCAGTCTGCCATTATAAACCAGATATTCTTCCACTCTATGGCCGATACTAAAGATTTAGCGAATGCTACCCAAAGCCCTAAAAGACCTTGGGTGAGCTTGAAGTTGGCCCAATCTTTAGACGGCTGCATTGCCACCAAAAGCGGCCATTCCCAATGGATTAGTGGCCCTGCTGCTCGTGCTATGGTACAAGCTTTAAGGGCCTCACACGGTGCGGTTTGTAGCGGTGTAACCATAGGCCGTAAAACTTTGGAAGCGGATAATCCTAGTTTACTGCTACGGCCAGAGTTTCTACAACAATTGGCAATCATCAAACATTTAGAAGGCAAAACTCGGCAATGCTTAGCAAGCCAACAACCTTGGCGCGTTGTTTGGGACAGTAACTTGCACAGCTACAAGTATAACGATACTTGCCCTTTGCAATTTTATCAAGGCCCACATGCGCAGCGCAGTATTATTATTTGCAACCAAACACCCGATACCACGCAAGTCAATCAATTTACTACTATCGTTTTAAATTCTCCACTACATAGCAGGGCAGGGTTGTATGAAGGCTTGGCTATTTTAGGGCAAACTCCCTACAATATCCAGCACCTATTACTGGAAGGTGGTTCTCAATTGGCTAGCTCTTTTTTAGCTGCCCATCTGGTAGATGAAGTATATTGTTTTGTATCGCAACGTTTTATAGGGAATGGCCTGCATAGCTTGGCTGAATTACAGCCTAGTCAAAAAATTGTAACCTTGCCCCAAACTTTACAATTGCAGTACAGTAGCAGCATGCCTATTGTAGAACAGGATTACAAAAATTGGAATGGCCCCGATGAGATATTGTGCCATGGCTACTTGAACTATATTTTTATACCATAGTGAGAAATGGAAATATGTTTACTGGAATTGTCGAAGAACTAGGGCTTTTGAAAGCAATACGACATTATCAAGGTTACACACAGTTGCAAGTTCAAGCCTCAAAAGTACTACAAGATTTGCAATTAGGAGATTCGATTGCAATCAATGGTGTTTGCCAAACTGTGGAAAAATTTGATAGAGATTCTTTTACTGTTGCTGCCTTTAAGGAAACTTTAACCAAAACAAACTTAGGGCAACTCCAAACTGGCGCATTATTGCATTTGGAACGAGCCTTAACTCTTGCTACCCGAATAGGGGGGCATATTGTTCAAGGCCATGTCGATGGTTTAGCTTATGTACATGAAGTGCGCAAGGAAGGTAATAATTATTATCTGCACGTGAAATTACCGTCAAAACTAATGAACTTATGCATTTTACATGGCTCTATTTGTCTTGACGGGGTTAGCCTGACGATAGCCAAACTATATAAAGATGGACTAGAAGCAAATATTATCGCCCATACTTGGCAACACACCATATTCGGCCATTACCGTATAGGCACAGCTATTAATGTGGAATGTGATATGTTCGGTAAATATATTCTGCGCTTTGCTCAAAACGGCTTACTGAATGGAAATCATTTTGTAGAAACCTAAAAAGAACAAGTAACCACAGCGCAAGATAAAACCGATCGACGTCTGCTTGATCTATTACAAAAATGGTAGCTGGAAATTAGGCATCAAGCAATTGCATTGTGGTTTCACAGGTTTTAGCACCGGATACAGTTGCAATGGTTTTACTGGCTTTTTTACCCAGATAGAATATTTTCAGCTTTGCATCTTTTAAGTCCCGTGGTAGCCATAAATCGATAAAGCCATTGCTGCCCGTATTATATTGTTTGTCCAATAAAAGCTTGCCTCGCTGATTATAAAGGCGGACGGTAACGTCAGCATTTTGTAGTTCACCACGGCAACCGGTAACACTGTGCGTACTACAGCTATGGGTGCGCTGCAGGTACGGAGCCACCGCTAAGTAAAAAAATGATGCAGGCATAGGCATTACCTTCAGTACCGCTTGGGAAGTCCCATAAACAAACAATTCTCTATCTGTGGCAGAAAGAGTATAACCTTTGGCATCAATATGCCCAAGCTTGATACCATCAATCAATTCTTTAGCATCATAAATTGCAAAAATATCTGCTGAATCTTGGTTGATATTTGGCCTTATTTCCTGGGAAATTTGGTGCTGGGCAATTTTGTTTTTGCTGCAACCAGATACCATCATAATGGCAATGCTAAGTAGCAATGTATATTTTATACGAGTATTGAGCCAATACATAAATCCACTTTCCTTAAAAGGCTGCCGATAGGCCAAAGCGAAAGCTTTTACTTTCAATAAAATTTTTACCTAGAATGCTTTCAGCTAAAGTTATATAGGATATGGCCACTGTTTCAGTAACTTGTCCTTTTGTACTAGCTGTTGCCTTAAAACCACATGGTTTGCCACTGGCTTTTATGCAGTTTAACATAATTTCCGCAGCTTGCAAGGTAGCAGCTACATCGGTTTTACCGGTAGATGTACTTAAAAAGTCTACCCCAGCTTCTATACCAATTTCTGCATAACGCTTAATTCCGGTTGAGCTAAGCTGCCCGCTTTCAATAATGAGTTTTAACACTTTGCCATGACTTTCATTGCGGCAGGCTTGGATAAAATCTGTTCGTTCTATGTATTCAGCTTGTTTTGTGGGGTGAGGAATAACCAGCTCTATCTCATCGGCACCTTGTTGTAAAATGTAGCGGATTTCGGCAATGACTTCCTCTAAAGGCAATTCTCCCTTGGGGAAATTGACTACAGAGGCAACATTGAGTATGGGCAGTTTTGCCTGAACAAATGCGTCTTTTAGTAGAGAAATATAGCGGGGATACACACAAACTGCAGCAGCTACATTACCCAAATTATCCAATGCTGAACCCGATAGGTTGCAAGCTTTTTTGGCTAGTTGCTGAATGCGCTCTTCGGTCTGATCTCCATGTAAACTGGTATAATCGATTAAACCCATAAATTCTTGCTTGTATTCCATGGTCTTCCTACCTTAATACAAATTTACTAGCTATTATTTTATACAATGGTTGCAATGGTTGCAATGGTTGCAATTCTAGCACAAATGTCTTGCTTAGACAATACCTAAAAATTTAGCATTCACAAAAAAAGGCCAACCAGTAGATACCCAGTAGGTACAATGTAAACAAGCTGGCCGAAAGTAGCAGGCCAGAGCTACTAGAAAAGCAAGATCAATCAAGCAAGATCAATCAAGATGGTGTCTTGCTGGGCTTACTGGGCTTACTGGGCTTGCTTGGTTTATTATGCGATTGTATTGACCACTATTTATTGAAAACTATCCAACGGTAAATATAGCATCAGAACTAATGATTTTTAACTTTTTGGAAACGATAGAACCGCTATAATAGGTACGCACTTCCAATTTGTATTTGCCGGCACTTAAAGACGGAATAATATAAATTAGCTCGGAAGGCTTGTTGGCGATCTGGTTGCTTAGCTTTGTTTCAGAATCATCTTTAATATTTACCAAAAATAGGCCTTCTTTGTTATCGGTAGATACAGAAGCTTGTATTTTGATGCGATTACCAAAAACTTTTAGCCCACCGCTAGGCGTAAGAACCCTATCGTTGGTTTGGCTGGCCACATCTTCTACCGTGGTAATCCGGGCTTCTTTACCGGTGCTATAGACTCGTTCTAATTCTACTTCTTCCAGCGATTCTTTAAACGATTTGTTGGCGTTGATATTGATAGCTAAGCTATGGTTGTCTTTATCAAAATAGCTGTTCGCTGTGGGGAAATTGCCTCTGATGTCAATATGTAGGGTCAATGTACCGGTATTGACGCCTTGGCCATTTCTTACCATTTGCTTTAATACTTCGTCCAAGCAAGTAAGCACCGCTTCAATATCGGATTTGGTGATAGACGAACCTCGATTGAGCATTAACTCAATCAATTCTTCCTTGCTATGGACCTTTTGGTTGCAGACTATTGCATGGTAGCCGCTAGGATTATCCCCTAAATGATTTTTGATTAAATTATATTGCAATGCCATATCCATTCTCCATTGTTTTTATTGCATAAGATCAAAATATAAGATTCAGATATTGGGGCTATTTAAACATGATCCAAAGTTTTTGTCAATCCCCAGCACAATCGGCAATAAAATTACTTCTTAATGCCTATTCAGAGACTCTTGTTAGGTATTAAGAGATTCTCTTAATAAGTATTAAGAGACTCTCTGAATAGGTATTAAGAGAATCTCTTAATAGGCATTAAGAGACTCTCTTGATATTTAGGGCTCGGTGCGGCATTCTGTTGAAATATGGCCAGCTGGAAATATAATTTGATCGTTTATACCAAGCAATACCATAACGGCTGCTTTTTTGTTATATTTTTTGTTATAATAGCAGCAAACCCAAAGATAAAAGATAAAGGATAAAGGCAATATGCAACAATACACGGCAATCATCAAACAGCAGCAAGGCTGGTGGCTGGGTTGGATAGAAGAAATGCCCGGCATTAACTGCCAAGAACCAAGCCTAGCAGAATTACGCCAAAGCCTAAAACAATGTTTGGCCGAACTGATACAATTGCACCGAGCCGATGCGTTGGCGTTGGCGTTGGCGTTGGCTGGCAATGATTATTTTGAAGAAACCATTGTATTATAAATATTGTTGTTTGGTATGAAGCGTAAGCAGTTGATACGCTATTTAGCAGCAGAAGGTTGTATTTTGGTAAGAGAGGGCTCAAAGCATTCTTGGTGGCAGAACCCCAATACAGGAGCATATTCTGCAATACCTAGGCATAGTGAAATAGTAGACATTCTAGCGTATAAGATTTGTAAAGATTTAGGTATCCCGAAAATACCATAACAAAACGTTTGCTACTCTATTTTGGCAATTGCTTGACAAACCAAGCCATTGCGCTATAGTTTGGCTTGCGACAAAGCCTAAAATTATGTTTTGCGAGGTTATTATGGCAAACAGAGCTGCTGATGCTTATTACAATAGAGGGGTGGCTTATGCGAAGAAAGGCGATTATGAGTGCGCCATACAAGAGTACAACCGTGCCATACAGCTAAACCCCAATGATATAGAGGCTTTTACCAATAGAGGCAATGCTTATACTAACCAAGGCCAGGTTGAGCAGGCGATACAAGATTACAGCCAAGCCATAGAGCTAAACCCCAATGATGCTGTTGCTTTTGACAATAGAGGACTGGCTTATTATAACAACCGCCAAGTTGAGCCGGCGATACAAGACTTGAAAAAGGCCATAGAGCTAAACCCCAATTTTGCCGATACTTTTACCAATAGAGGGATAGCTTATGCTAACCAAGGCAATTATAAGCGGGCCTGTAGTGATGCTGTGCAGGCCAAGAGTTTGGGTGATAGTACGCTGTATGATTATCTTATAGAGCAAGGGCTTTGCCAGTAGGTTTTTGTTGCAATGGGCAAACTGTTTAAGGCATAGATATGCCAAGCCATGCTCGCTTTTATGAAAAGTATATTCTTCCAATTATTATGAAGGCCAGCATGGATTCTGCTTTATTCATGCAACAGCGAAAAATGGTTGTTCCCTATGCTCAAGGCAATGTGCTGGAAATCGGTATAGGCTCTGGCTCAAACCTAAAATACTACGATAACCATAAAGTTAGCAAAGTTTGGGGGCTAGACCCATCGCCCCAAGCCCTAAACTATGCCCACCAAGAAGCGCAAAAGCTATCCTTCCCTACAGAGCTGGTGAAAGCAACAGCCGAGAATATGCCACTAGAAAATCAAAGTATGGATACCGTGTTATCTACTTTTACACTCTGCACCGTGCCACAGCCCGCAACCGTTTTAGCCAACATCCGAAGAGTGTTAAAGGCAGATGGCAAATTTATCTTTTGTGAACACGGTTTAGCCCCAGATAGCAAAGTGCAATATTGGCAAAACGCCTTAAACACAATCAACTATAAATTTTTAGGAGGTTGTAACCTCAACCGCCCTATAGCTCAATTGATAGAACAAAATGGCTTTACTTTTGATAATCTGCGTACAGAATATTTTTCACGCCCCAAATTTCTAACTTTTACTTATTGGGGGCAGTGTTCCAAAATAAATGCCAAAGAAACAAATTAGCTGCGCAAACTCTTGCTGTGCTCAATCAACCAATAGGCAATCACGCTAAAAAGCACAGTAAAAAACAGCAACAAACCAATACATAAATGGATAGAAATATCGGCCGAACCTAGCATCCCGTAGCGAAAAGCGTTGATCATATAAAGGATTGGGTTGGCAAAGGACATAGTCCTAAACACAGTTGGCAACATATCAATAGAATAAAAAACCCCACCCAAATACGTCAAAGGAGTTAAAACAAAGGTGGGAACAATGGAAATATCGTCAAAATTCTTTGCCTGTATCGCATTGATAAAACCAGCTAGAGAAAACACAATTGCTGTCAACACAATAACCAGTAACATCAACAATGGATACACCGGCTGCATGGCAGCAAAAAATAGCGATAATAGTGCGACTATAATCCCAACCAAGCCCCCTCTTACGATACCACCGCCAACATAGCCCGCAATAATCAACCAGTTGGGGATAGGTGCCACCAGTAAAATCTCAACATGGTGCATAAACTTACTGCTAAAAAATGAACTGGATACATTGCTGTATGAGTTATTGATTACAGCCATCATAATGAGGCCCGGCACAATAAATACCATATAGGGCACACCATTAATCTGGCCAATACGTGGCCCAATTAAATTGCCAAAGATTAAAAAATATAACGTTGTGGTTAC
The DNA here is from genome assembly GCA_965225855.1 of Spirochaetia bacterium. Taxonomy (GTDB): domain Bacteria; phylum Spirochaetota; class Spirochaetia; order SP-2023; family SP-2023; genus Haliotispira. The sequence goes on from CBDDCK010000005.1 coordinate 197,150, forward strand.
CGCTGAAGGGATTAAAGTTTGTATCCAAATCCGTAAAATTCTATTGGTCTCTTTAGAGATGATGCCAATAAAAGCAGACCAGTAGATGGCTACCATAGATGGCTTAGCAATATTATCTAAAGGTTGTGGCATAAAAAAACCTTTATACGTGTTGTATCGGCATTATTCTATTGTTTATTGACTGGGCTTTTGCGTCAGTTTGACAAACAATGTCTCCAATTGGTTTGCTTCAGGCTGAACACTATGCAACACCAAACCTATTGAATTTAAATGCAACAGTACTTGATTGAGTTTAGTACCTTTTGGAATTTCCAAATGCAAAGTATGTTCGTTGTAGAATTCAAACGGAAAGCCATTTTGCGCTTGCTTTAATTGCTCGGTAGTTATAGCATCTTGGGTTTCAAAGAGAAATGCATTTTGCTCGAGTTGACCGAGCAGTTCACGCATGCTGGTATTGGTAATCACTCTTCCGTGGTTAATAATGGCAATATTGCGGCATAAATTTTGAGCTTCCTCAAGGTAATGGGTCGTCAGTATAATAGTTGTGCCACTTTTGTTTAATTCTTTGAGCCAGTTCCACATATTCCGGCGAATTTCAATATCCACACCAGCTGTAGGTTCGTCCAAAAACAATAGTTTTGGTTCATGAATTAAAGCCCGCGCAATCATAACGCGGCGTTTTTGGCCACCACTAAGGCTTTTGATGGGCACTTTGGCTTTTTCTTCTAAACCGAGCAATGCAATATATTTTTCCGCCTGCTGCTTGCTTTCTCTCAAGCTCAAACCATAGTAAGGGCCTTGAGTTTTCAACGTTTGTTCGACTGTTTCAAACAAACTAAAATTAAATTCCTGTGGTACAACGCCCAAAAGCGTTTTAGCCAGTAAAGGCTCTTTATCTAAATCTACGCCAAATATCTGAACGGTACCGCTCGTCTTTCGCACTAATGTAGAAATAATACCAATAGTAGTAGATTTACCAGCTCCGTTAGGCCCCAATAATGCAAAAAAGTCCCAAGCTTTAACCTTTAAATTGATACCATGCAGAGCGGTTTCGCCATTTTCATAAGTTTTTCGCAAATCTTTTAATAAAAGAGCAGACATAAACAGTAAACCTTAACTAGAGCTGTTTTCTGTACGTTTCTTAGCTGGTATGTTTGACTTTACAGCTGGGACGCAAATTTTATAAAAATCTAATAAAAATTGTACCATTTACTTTTACTTTTTCATTTTGGAAAAGTAAAAGTAAAACCCAATGACTTCCATTTTTGACTTTCAATGAAAGATAGCGCTTATTTTGCTGACTCTACACGGGTTTCCAAAAAGCGGGCTAATTGATGGAAGTCTGACCCCAGCTCTATAAAACGTACATCGGCCCTCAAGTTTTCACCGGCAATAATATCATGAAATGGCACAAAAGTAATATCGAACTGGCCATTGGTACTAACCATGTGGGCATCGAGGCCTTCTACAACAGCGCGGTAACCACCCACGCCCAGCTGGCTGCCCAGCATAACATCAAATGCATGTGGTGCTGCACAACGGGATTCATAGCCCAACTGGACTGCAGTAACTTTCTTTTTCTGGCCAAACTGCTTTTGATAGAGGCTGGCAACTTCAGTAGCCAACATCTTGCCCAGAGCAATATTAGCTAAAGAAATATGGCCATGTTCATCGTGGCCTAAATTAGGAATTTTGTCTAGTGATAATTTTTCTGCCAGACCTTCGGCTAGCACAACTGTACCGTAGTTTTTATTGTATTGCCTTTCTCTGGTTATCATTAAAGCCAGCACACGGTTTGCCAATTTATCTATGGATAAATAGCCTTCGCTATCCAAAATGCTGGCTATATCTTCTACACCGACCACCATATTGGCTTCGCCAGCAATGGCTGTACCATAAGCCAGCCAGCCAGCCTTTCGGCCCATAGTTTCAATAATGTAATAGGCTGAAGTGGCCTGTGCATCGGCACGGAGGTTTAGGGCCTCTTTGGCCATAATATCCACGGCGGTGAAAAAGCCAAAAGTAAAATCAATGCCTGGGTAGTCATTATCAATTGTTTTCGGCAAGTGGATTACATTGACGTGCAAATGCCCAGGCTCCAATTGCTTTTGATATTCGGCAATTAAATTTGCTGTGCGCAAAGTATCGTCTCCACCGATAGAAATTAAAGCATCAATTTTGAGATCGATTAGGGCTGTATAGATATTGCGCAGCTTTTCTGTTTTTTGCACATCTTGTAAGTCTGCCAAATTTTTGATCTCTTTGCCGGGGTTGGTGCGCGCTGTTCCGATAATAATGCCTTGGCGATTGCGATAGCCTTCCAAATCTTTTTCGTCAAAAATATGATAGTGCTTTTCGGGCAACAGACGTTTGGCAACGGGGTGGTATTCCTGCAAGTTTGAGTAACCATGATAAAAACCCAAACATTCGTGGCCATGCCCCAATAAAGAAGCCACACAAGCCCCTATGACACTATTAGCTGCTGGGGCTGGGCCTCCGCTAAAAATCATACCAACGCGATATTTTTTATTTGCTGATGTTGCTGTTTCCATAAAGTTCCTCGATTCTCTAAGCTGCAAAGTTACAGCCATTATTTATTTTGTACTGGCTACCGTATACGGAAAAATATTCAATACAATTAATTGAAAGGTATAGGATACTTTAAATTGCATTTTTATCAATCGTATTTCCATTGTATTGTCAAAATCCATTGGTGTTGCAGCAAAAGTGGTAAGTCCTATTCAAAAACAGGGGCTTACCACTTTTGCATTAGTTTTTCAATTCATAATACATTTTGACCAGGTCTTCATTGCGTTCTTGCTCCATGGTTTCAAAAAAAGCTGTATCGACTTGGGCTAAATATTTAGCCACATCGCCTCGGGTTTTCCTACTGCGATCCGAAAGCTTTGCAGCTAGAATGGAGACATGCGTTTTCAATTCTTCTAACCTTGTTCGTGCTTCTGGGGTTTTCAGTTTTGCCATGCTAGCTTCATATTTAGTAAAAAACTCTTTAGCACGTTGCAATTGTTCTTTTGTTAGATTCTTAAAAAATGTAGGTATTTGGATTGTTGTACGCAAATACATTTGTTTTGCCTCAAGATTGTCGGGAATATTGGGCAGAACAAATTCATAATTTCCCAAGCCGCGATTAGTGTAGCTGATTCGATCTTTCAGCTTACTACTCCTATCGGCAACGCCCATATTAATAAAGCCAGATAATAAAGCCAGAGTCAAATCATTGCGGTTGCGGCGGTAGATACGATTGATAATTTCGCTAGCCTTTTTGGCTAGTTCTAAGGCCTTTTTATCGTTTTTCTCATCGCGAGAAAACAAAAATAGGGAAACAGCTGACTTACGTTTTTCTAAAAGTAAACCACTTTCGGCTTTTGCCCTTGCTTGGGCTTCATTGGCATAGGTTTGCCATATTACCCTTCCTAGAATAGGTCTATTTATATCTTGGGCATGAATATTGGTTACCCAATTACATGCTAAGCATATTAGCAGTAGGCTGCGTTTAAACATTTTATGTTCTCCTAATACGTTCTTGAAATAGATATATTAGGCAGTTAGCAAAGAAAATTCATCATCTAAGAGTATGAATTGAGATAAAAATCTTTTTTATCAAACTTTTTGTTATTCAGTTTTCAGTAGCAACTCAACTAAACAATATAAACTAAGTATGAATCTATATGAAATAGCCAAAAAACCTGAAACCCAGATAAGATTTCGCTTTATATTTTCCAAATATTTTTAAGCTAAACCAAACGGCTTAACAGACTAGCAAACTTGAATAGCACACGACAAGTTTAAAAAGTTTTGTTCTGTTCCCAGTGCCAGGCCGTGCTAATAATTTGGCCTAAATCACGCTGTGGATTCCAAGCTAATTCGGCCTTGGCCTTACTACTATTGGCAATTAAACGAGCAGGGTCTCCGGGCCGAACAGGCCCCACTTCACAGGAAAAGTCGATACCAGTGATTTCTTTAGCTTTAGCAATTACTTCCCGTACCGAATAACCACTGCCACTGCCTAAGTTATAATCTGCAGAAATATGCTGTTTGAGCATTTTTTCTAGTGCTAATACATGAGCTTTGGCTAAGTCATTAACATGGATAAAATCACGAATGCAAGAGCCATCGAAGGTGGGCCAATTGTCACCATAGATAATCAATTTCTCGCGGCGGCCCATAGCCGCTTCCAAGACAATGGAAATTAAATGTGTTGCTGGCTGGTACGATTGGCCTATTTTGCCACCTTCATCGGCACCACAAGCATTGAAATAACGCAGTACTGTGGATTGCAAACCGTAAGCACGCTTGTAATCTTGTAACATCCATTCAACCATTAGCTTAGTGCGCCCATAGGGATTGAGGGGCATTTGCGGGTGCTGCTCATCAATTCTATCGGTTTGAGGTTTTCCAAAAGTGGCCGCAGTCGAGCTAAAAACAAAGTACTTGATATTGCACGTTAGCATAGCCGCTAGCAAGCGTTGTACTTTGGTAACATTGTTTTCATAGTATAATTGTGGGTTGCTCACAGAAGTACCTACTTCAATAAAGGCGGCAAAGTGCATTACTAAATCAATTTGATATTGACGCAGCACTTGTAAGATCTTTTCATAATCACCCAAATCACCCAGTACAAACAGGATTTCCGGCGAGATAGCGATAATTGCTTGCCGGTGACCTTTGCTTAGATCATCGTAAACAAATACGTTATGTTTGGTATTGTTCTTAATGTAGTTTACGGTATGCGAACCTATGTAGCCTGCGCCACCAACCACTAAAATATTTGCCATAGTTGCTTTGCCTCTTTGTATCATTTTTTGTGGCAGATTATACAAACAAAGTATTCATTGTAAAGTTTTGTGGCGTAATTCCAAAAGTAAAGGCAAATGGTCTGAAATGCCGCTCAATGTTTGTTTGCGCCAAGCGTTAGGTTGGCCATCTGCTAGTACAAGCGGGGCAAAACGAGGCACAGTAAAACGGGCAAACTGCCATTTACGGGCGTTGGTATTGGCATACTCTGGAAAGAATTGAGCCACGAGAAAGATATTGTCAATTGCTTGCCATGCTCCGCGAAAGTAATAACTACCTTGGGATATTTGCTTAAATGACTTGTCTTTTGAGGCCAATTGTTCTTGTAAGATGGGCTGTTGTAAAATGGGGGCTTGGAAATATGGCTCAATAATTGCTGAATCAAAAATTGCATCGTAGGCAAACCAAGGGCTAAACAATGGCAATGGGGGCATTAGGCTAGGTGAATCCACTACAGGGCAGTTTACGTTGGAAGATTGTTGGGCTTGTTGTGGTTGGCAAGACCCATGTTTTAAGCCATATAAAATGGCAAGAGAACTGTCGGTATATCGCACAAAGCTGTCCGCAGGTTCATTAAAATCACCCAAGACTAAAACGTAATTCCCATTTAATTGTTGTAGCCTTTGCGTAAGTACGGTTGCTGCTTGTTGCCGTTGGCCTAAGGTTTGATAATAACCCCCTCGTTGAGACTTCCAATGATTGAGCAACAATATTAGGCCATTTTCTAGGTGCACTTCAATGATAGCCCGCAATTGTTTTTGGTTGTTGGCGGTAAAACCTATTTCATGGCGTAGGCTTCTTTGAATAGCTATTCTGCTCAATAGGCCGATGTTGATAGCCTGCCTTTTTTGGGGCAATAATAAATGGTAGCGGTAGGGTTGGTGCAATTGTAGGTTCAGTTGGTGCAATGCGGGTTTACTCTCTACTTCCATTAGGGCTAGAATGTCGGCATTTAGGCGGTCTAGCACCGCAGCTAGGCTTTTGATACGGTAGCGGAAGCCGGTTTCTCCCCAAGTTTCTTCCCAAGTATTGGACGAAGCTCGTTCTTTTGCTTTGGTTGTTTGGTTGGTTTGTTCGCCACGTTCTGCAGCCTCTCTTGGGTCATATCTTGGGTCATATTCTGGGTATTCGGTGCCTTGCCATTGGCTGTCAAATAGATTTTGTACGTTCCAAGAGACTAAGCGCAAATGCCCAGATGCTATGGGGATTTGAGCATCTGCTTGCTGGCCATTTTTTGTGCTAGCAATGCATGCACAGAGTAAGAGTAGCCAGCCTACCCATAAATAACGTCTTAGCACAACAACCTCTAACAATAGACTTCTAGCTTGAATAGGTTGTTTTTATCCACTTTCTCATGCTGGGCGTGAATTTTCTAACAAAAGACAGAAGTTGTTGCTAGTTATTATATATTTGTAGTGCCACACTTATGCACAACTTTGAAACTTATCTTAGTTGTAACACCCAGAGTTTGAGAAAATTTAGTATGTGCGAGCGTATTGTGTACCAAGCCCCCACCAAAAGGCAAATAAAGTAGTCGATCGTAAAAACTAGATTATCATAGTGAAAATTATTCCACTACCAAGCGAGTAGTGGGTTGCTAACCATAGTACCCACCCAAAAGGCCAGCAAGGCTTGGCGAAAGTTTATCTTGTTACAAAAAATTCTTGTTAGTTATTAAGAAACTCTCTTAATTTTTATGGCAACTTTTTAGCTTGGTGGTTTTGGCCTTGCTATGATATAGCTTTCCGCCTTGGATCAAGGCCTTGATCCAAGGCGGAAAGATGTATTGCACCAATGCGGAACAATACTTTATACCAAGGCTATAATTGGTAAAAGCAGCCTTGATAAAAAACTTACCAAGGCTGCAATTGGCCAACTAAGCATTGCTTACCGCATTTACTTGGTTGACCGCCCGCTAGCTTTGACTTAGCCTATGCTCTAATAGCTATTGGGCAAGCAAGGTTAAACCAAACCCTACTTAAAATTTATAAAACTTCAATACTAGTGGTTGTGTCTGCTGGACTACCCATTACAAATCCTGCTGCTGCTTTAAGGTTGTATGCACCATTATTATCACGAAGACCAGTCTTAACCAGTATCTTATCGGCTTCCGCTTTTACACTACCGCTTAAAGTAATGAAGAAGACGGTTTTTAATACAACTTTGCCTGTTGCTGTGTTTTCACCTGCGGTTGCGTGCTGGGGTAATGTGTAGCTATTATTACCATCACCGGATACAAGCGTCAATTTGCTAAAGTCCCAGTCTGCAACTGTTGACGGTAAATTGACACCATAAAGCCGTAACTGGCCTTTATTAGGAAGGTAGTATACGAAGTTGATCTGGCTTGCGTAGCCACTAACGGTAATAGGGTTATTGCTTGTGTCTGCTGCCCTACCACCTGCAAAGCCTGCTGCTGCTTCCAGGTTGTATGCACCACCAGTAATTCCTGTAAGACCATTCCTAGACAACATATCCTCGGCTTCCGCTTGCGCTTTTACCCTACCGCTTAAAGTAATCGTTAAGCTTGTTGCACTTGCTGCAGAACCTTCGGCTCTGTTTGCACCTGTGGTTGCGTGCTGGGGTAATGTGTAGCTGTGTAAACTATAACTTATTTTAAACCTCAATTTGCTAAAGTCCCAGCCTGCAACTGCTTTTGGTAAATTAGTACCTGTAATCACTAACACGCCTGTATTAGCATTGTAGGTTGCACTGGTAATTGCGGGTGGGTGTCCACTAACGGCTAAGGCTTTGGCTGTATCTAAACCTGCCCAAGTACCAGTGCCAACGCTAAGCAACCCATCTTTTAGACCATTGCTATCCATACCGGGCTTGCCATTTAGAGTAGCTTTATGTTGATCGGTAAGGTAAAGCCAAATCGCTGTGCCATCGCCTTTAATACGGTACTTACCTTTTGCAAGACTGCGACTATCTGGCCCAGTGGCTGTGCCATCTGCAGTATAGGAATCTAAAGCTATCCCATCTACCGTGATGGTTTGGATTTGGGCTTGGGTCGCACTAGCTAAGTGAGTACCTTGTAAAGTTAACAGCGCCGTGCCGACATGGTAGGTTGCACGGGTAATTGCAGCTTCGGGTAGTTCAGACGACTGCTCTTCGGTTTCGGTCTTAGACTGCTTATCTTCGGCTTGTTCGGTTTGTTCGGCTTCGGGTAGTTCAGACGACTGCTCTTCGGTTTCGGTCTTAGACTGCTTATCTTCAGCTTGTTCGTCTTGTTCGTCTTTAGGTTGCTTAGGCGACTCCTCTTCAGCTTGTTCGACTTGTTTGTCTTTAGGTTGCTTAGGCGATTGATCATCGACTTGTTCGGTTTGTTCGGCTTCGGGTAACTTAGGCGACTCTTCTTCGGTTTCGGTCTGCTTATCGGGTATATTGCTAACGGTTAAGTCTTTGGCTGTATCTAAACCCGCCCAAGCACCAGAGCTAGTAAGCAACCCTTTTTTTAGACCATTGCTACCCACCTTGGCCTCAAGAACAGCTTTATGTTGATCGGTAAGTTTCAGCCAAAGCGCTGTGCCATCGGTTGCAATACGGTACTTACCTTTTGCAAGATCGCGACTATCTGGCCCAGTGGCTGGGTCATCTGCAGTATAGGAACTTAAGGCTACCCCATCTACTACGATGGTTTGGATTTGCGCTTCTGTAGGACTTAAGTTAGTACCTTGTACGGTTAACAGCGCCGTAGCAAAGTCGTAGATGGCGTTATTGATAGTCGGCTTAGACGGCCCAGAAGATCGATCATCGTCATCGGGTGGTGCGCAGGCAAAGGCCATAAAGGCCAGTAGCCAGGCTAATGGCAATAAAAATAGTTTGAGCTTATACATAAGCAATACCTCCAACAAGGGATAAAGATTAGCCAACCCATACGGGCTAGTGCATAGAGCCCTATTGTGTTAGGGGGGGAATTGAGTCAAGGCCTATATAAGATTTTTGTAAGTTTTTTTGTGCTTTTTTTATGTGTTGGCACTTTTTTTGTGTGTTAGTGTTGTTTTAGTGTTGGTTGGGGGTTAAAAATAAATGCCAATCCATTTGCATTGAATATTAGTTGAATCTATAAACAATCAAAGCAACCAATCCATAGTTATAGACGCAACCAGTCCATAATTGTTACTTTTCAAAAGTACATAATTAGGGCATGGTTTGGTTTTTGTTGTGAAGGCTTGGGGTTGAGAGGGGTGGTGGCTTTTTGGAAAATTCCCCGTTATTGATAGTAAAGTATGCTTTGCTTTAATTGTTATTGGGTAAGCGCAGTCAAACTAAACCCCACTAATGAAACCTGTTGTGTCTTTTCACTCACCACCTGCAAATCCTTCTGATACTGACAAACATCTTTTGCAAATCAGTTTTCCGTATTTTGCCTCACCATCTGCAAATCCTTCTGATGATTCAAGGTTGTATGCACTAGGATTATCACGAATACCATACTTAACCAGTATAGCATCGGCTTTGGCTTTTTCACTACCGCTTAAAGTAATCGTTAAGCTTGTTGTACTTGCATCAGAACCTGTGGCTGTGTCTCTACCTGAAGTTGCGTGCGCTTTTAGTGGAGCACTCTTAGAACCATTACCTGCGACAAACTGCAATTTGGTAAAGTCCCAGTCATCAACTGCTGTTGGTAAATTGACACCTGTAATCACTAATTTACCCGTATCTACAGTATAGGTTACGCTGGTGATTGCGGGTAGCTTAGTAGGGGACTGCGGATTGTTTGCGCTTAGCTTATTAGACGACTGCGGATTGTTTGGGCTTGGCTTATTAGACGACTGCGGATTATTTGTGCTTAGCTTAGGAGTCGACTTTGGATTGTTTGTGCTTAGCTTAGTAGGGGACTGCGGATTGTTTGCGCTTAGCTTATTAGACGACTGCGGATTGTTTGGGCTTGGCTTAGTAGGGGACTGCGGATTGTTTGCGCTTAGCTTAGTAGTCGACTGCGGATTGTTTGGGCTTGGCTTATTAGACGACTGCTCATTAGCTGCGCTTAGCTTATTAGACGACTGCGGATTGTTTGGGCTTGGCTTATTAGACGACTGCTCATTAGCTGCGCTTAGCTTATTAGACGACTGCGGATTGTTTAGGCTTGGCTTAGGAGTCGACTGCGTATTGTTTGTGCTTAAATTAGGAGGGGACTGTTGATTGTTTGTGCTTAGCTTAGTAGTCGACTGTTGATTGTTTGCGCTTGGATTGGTAGTCGACTGTTGATTGTTTGTGCTTAGCTTAGTAGTCGACTGTTGATTGTTTGCGCTTGGATTAGGAGACGACTGTTGATTGTTTGTGCTTAGCTTAGTAGTCGACTGTTGATTGTTTGCGCTTGGATTAGGAGACGACTGTTGATTGTTTGTGCTTAGCTTAGTAGTCGACTGCGTATTGTTTGTGCTTAGCTTAGTAGTCGACTGCGTATTGTTTGTGCTTAGCTTAGTAGTCGACTGTTGATTGTTTGCGCTTGGCTTAGTAGTTGACTGCGTATTGTTTGTACTTGGCTTAGTAGTTGACTGCGGATTGTTTGGGCTTGGATTGGTAGGGGACTGCGGATTGTTTGGGCTTAGCTTAGTAGGGGACTGCGTATTGTTTGCGCTTGGATTGGTAGAAGACTGTTGATTGTTTGGGCTTAGCTTAGTAGGGGACTGCGTATTGTTTGCGCTTGGATTGGTAGAAGACTGTTGATTGTTTGCGCTTGGATTGGTAGAAGACTGTTGATTGTTTGCGCTTAGCTTAGTAGGGGACTGCGGATTGTTTGCGCTTGGATTGGTAGTCGACTGCGGATTGTTTGTGCTTGGCTTAGTAGTCGACTGTTGATTGTTTGCGCTTAGCTTAGTAGTCGACTGTTGATTGTTTGCGCTTGGATTGGTAGTCGACTGCGGATTGTTTGCGCTTGGATTGGTAGAAGACTGTTGATTGTTTGCGCTTGGATTGGTAGAAGACTGTTGATTGTTTGCGCTTAGCTTAGTAGGGGACTGCGGATTGTTTGCGCTTAGCTTAGTAGGGGACTGCGGATTGTTTGTGCTTAGCTTAGTAGGGGACTGCGGATTGTTTGCGCTTGGATTAGTAGGGGACTGCGGATTGTTTGCGCTTGGATTGGTAGTCGACTGCGGATTGTTTGCGCTTGGCTTAGTAGTCGACTGTTGATTGTTTGTGCTTGGCTTAGTAGAAGACTGCGGATTGTTTGCGCTTGGATTGGTAGTCGACTGTTGATTGTTTGCGCTTGGATTGGTAGTCGACTGTTGATTGTTTGCGCTTGGATTGGTAGTCGACTGTTGATTGTTTGCGCTTGGATTGGTAGTCGACTGTTGATTGTTTGCGCTTGGATTGGTAGTCGACTGTTGATTGTTTGCGCTTGGATTGGTAGTCGACTGTTGATTGTTTGCGCTTGGATTGGTAGTCGACTGTTGATTGTTTGCGCTTAGCTTAGTAGAAGACTGCGGATTGTTTGCGCTTGGATTGGTAGTCGACTGTTGATTGTTTGCGCTTGGATTGGTAGTCGACTGTTGATTGTTTGCGCTTGGATTGGTAGTCGACTGTTGATTGTTTGCGCTTGGATTGGTAGTCGACTGTTGATTGTTTGCGCTTGGATTGGTAGTCGACTGTTGATTGTTTGCGCTTAGCTTAGTAGAAGACTGCGGATTGTTTGCGCTTGGATTGGTAGTCGACTGTTGATTGTTTGCGCTTGGATTGGTAGTCGACTGTTGATTGTTTGCGCTTGGATTGGTAGTCGACTGTTGATTGTTTGCGCTTAGCTTAGTAGAAGACTGCGGATTGTTTGCGCTTGGATTGGTAGAAGACTGTTGATTGTTTGGGCTTGGATTGGTAGGGGACTGCGGATTGTTTGTGCTTGGCTTAGTAGAAGACTGCGGATTGTTTGCGCTTGGATTGGTAGTCGACTGTTGATTGTTTGCGCTTGGATTGGTAGGCGACTGTTGATTGTTTGCGCTTGGCTTAGTAGGCGACTGTTGATTGTTTGCGCTTAGATTAGTAGGGGACTGCGGATTGTTTGGGCTTAGATTAGTAGGGGACTGCGGATTGTTTGGGCTTAGATTAGTAGGGGACTGTTGATTGTTTGCGCTTGGCTTAGTAGGCGACTGATTATTGTTTGCGCTTGGCTTAGTAGGGGACTGCTCATTATCTGCGCTTGGCTTACGAGGCGACTTATTATTGCCTTTGGCGCAGGAAAACGTCAGTATAAAGCCCAGTAACAACCCTACAGGGAATAAAAATAGTTTATACTTATTCATAGGCAACATCTCTAAAAAGAAATTGAGATTAGCAAACCCATACAAGCTGCTGTATAACGCCCTACTGTATAAGGAGGAGGAGGTGAGTCAAGGCCCTTACAAACTTTTAGACACTTTTTTTGTGTTTTTGTTAGGTTCTTAGTATTGTAAGGTGGTTAAAAATCAATACCAATAAATTGATATTCAATATTATCTGAATCCATAAATAATCAAAGTGACCAATCCATAGTTATAGACGCGACGAGTCGATAACTATGGGCCGACCTAGTCCATAATTGTTACTTTTAAAAAGTACATAATTAGGTTACGGTTTGGTTTTTAGTGTGAAGGCTTGGGGGGTATTAAGCTTTACCGAATGCCCGAAAGCCCAAAGAAAGCTCAAGGTTGTGAAAATTAACAATCGGGAACTGTTATTATCGCTCCAGCAATTGATACAAGGGCAAGTATTTTGCTAGCCATACAATGCCAATTTGCAATAATAACAGCAACCCTTGAACTACATAATTCAATTGCAATCCATCTAATTTTCTTCGTGAATCCATTTGCCTATCTTCTTTTAAAAGGCCAACGAAAGTAGATTCTCCCCTGAAAACTGAACATAAAATTGCATCAAGAGAGCTAAAAATTTTTGTTCTGCAAAATTTTGTCGGAGAATTTAATAGTTTTTGATAGTAAAAAAAAATCAGTTGCATCATCTGACCCAAACGTCCTGGCAAACGCAATTCGGTACTAATCGCAAAGCGCGACATTTGCATTAAATTGAGCAGAAAAAATGCTTTGCCAAACCCTCGCTCTAAAGCACCTTGGGTCAAAGTAAAATGAAAATAAACAATATTGATTTCCCAAAGCAACTTACCAGAAGGCAATAATAAATGGAAAAACACAAGTACAATTAGCAATATGATGATCGAGTGCCACCAAGGGCGGTAGCCTAATAATTTATTCAACCATAAAAACAACAATAATGGAAATACCAAATAAATAGGCTCATACTTTTGAGTTGCAAACATTAAGCCCAAACTAGAAAGACCAAAAACAAAACGCTGCAATGCTGCGTTGTTTTTCCAGCAATTGTTTATAGTAATTTTGGGAGTTTGTATTTTATTGCAGAAGCCTCCAAAATTTTCATTTTCTACTGAAGATTTGAAAATACGCGATGTAGACTCATACCACAAAGAACCACGTGAAAATTGCAAAGCAAAAAGCCCGAGCAAAGCCCCACTACCCAAACCAAAACTGGTGCTCCAAGGGATAAGCAAACTGCCCGTCCCTGGAAAAAAATAGCTAAGTGCAAGCACAAGCTGTACTCCGTTACTGGAAGCAGCCCCGATTATGCTAATTCCAAAGAGGGAAAAATGTTTTGGCAATTGTGCGAATAGCCACATTGTCGTACCACTAGCAAGGCTTGATAATGCCGAAAATACCGCAATATAAGACAACAAACTACCTGATATCAAACTATGGCAAAAAGTTTTGAAGAATACTACTAATAACAACTCTTTGAATTTTAACTGATTCACAAATAATAAAATGGGCAAATTCGCAATGCCCAATTTTAAAAATGGCATTGGCTTTGGTATGGACATTTCAATGGTAGCTAAAAATAAAGACAAACCTGCAAGCTGTAACAAAAGCTCAAAACGTGAATATGGTATTTCTGCCCTCACAATATACTCATAAGGAAAGAATATTAAGAGACGGTTGCATCTAGGTTGAAAGGATTATTGATATTGGCTTCTTCTTTTGCAGCTTGTATCTGTATAAAAACTTTGTTCGGTAGGCAAGCTATCCATTGCCCAATACTTTCAATTGCTCCACGCAGCACGCAATACTGTAAAAGGCAATCCGATTCTTGAACCCATACTTGGTTATTTTCAGCCTGTATTAGCATTATCTTTTCCTCAACATCATTTTTTAAAATTAAGTTAAGGCTTTTATCAAGTGGGTAAAATGAACGTTGAGCTTTATGGGTAATTTCAATAATAAGGCGATTATTTTCTGCAACACGGTTCCAATGCCAAGCATAAAAAGATAATAACCCTAAACTAATTAAAAGTAGCATATCGCCCCAACGAAGCTCGCTAAAAAACTTGCTTGGAAAAATTTTTGTATTGGGGTTATAAGAAAAACACATAACTTATTTTTTAAGCTGAATCAATACCAAACCATGTAGCCAGGGCTGAGATTTCGCAATGAATTTTCTTTGGGACAAACCCGAACACCTATTTCACTGCTTCGGATTTCTGAACAACTTAATTCAAAACCAAAAATACTGTTTTCTCCCTTTTGATCTTGTTTGCGTAACTCCATCTGAAACGAAGTACCCAAAGTATCGACACTGCCAATCACAATATCCTCATCGGCCCAAACATTGGGGCTAAGATACAGCTCTACAACCAAATCTTCTGGAGATAATTTTCCGTGTTCCACAGAAACCTCCACATCTAATTGATCATTGCTTTCATGAACCAGCTCTTCGCTATTTCTGTTATGCTGTTTTCCTTTTACAGAAAGCACTGGCGAGAAAATTCGTATATGCTTCATTTCGTTGAGAACTTTGTCTTTTGTCTCGCTGAATTTCTTTAAACCATGAGAATTATTTTCGATCAATTCCTGATAGCGTGCCATTGCTGGTTTGTAATAACGGTTATAATATTCTCCCACCATACGATGGCTAGAGAATGCATGCAAACTGTGTTTAATCGCATTTTTCATATAGCGTACCCACAATGTCTGCAATCCATTCTCATGGAAATAATAAGCTGGGATAATCTCATTTTCCAAAGTCAAATAAAGATTTTCGGCTTCCTCATTATCACGCTGATGTGGGTCGCAGCTTTTAGAGTTATCGATCTTCCAACCACAACTTTTGTTGTAGCCTTCTTCCCACCAACCATCGAGAATGGAAAAGTTCGGAACACCGTTCATAGCAGCTTTCATACCAGAAGTACCACTAGCTTCTTCTGGCCTAATTGGGTTATTCAACCATACATCGACACCTTGAACCAACAAGCGCGCCACTTGAATATTATAATTGTCAAGGAAAATAAAGGCATGTTCTAAATTACGTTCTTTGGCAAAATTAATAATATTTTGAATCAAGTGTTTACCGGGTTCATCAGCAGGATGAGCCTTACCGGCAAAAACAAATTGTACCGGCTGAGTTGAATTGGTAATAATACGTTCTAAACGATCTGGGTCGCGCAACAGCAATGTAGCCCGCTTATAAGTGGCAAAGCGACGAGCAAACCCTATGGTCAAAATCTCTGTAGACATTGTTTTGCGGAAACGGTGTGCCCGTTGTTGCATAATCATAAGGGCTTGTTCTGTGAGAATGGCTTTTGCTTGTTTATGTGCTTTCAGCAAGTCATAATCGGGAATACGATCAATATTTTTCAGCTCTTCTTCCGTCCAATCAGATCGCATTTCCCAGTTTGCCCCAAGATAAATACTAAACAAATTATGGTTAAATATAGAGACCCAAGAACTAGGGTGAACCCCATTGGTAATCGCACCAATGGGAACTTCGCTTACGGATAATTCGGGCCAAACATTTTGCCACATATTCCGCGATACAGCACCGTGAAGCTGGCTTACTCCATTTGCATTGACAGCGCAACGCAACCCCAAAATTGTCATCGACAACTTAGAATTATCGTAGCCATTTGATTGCCCCATACCCATAAAGCGATCGATATGTAATTCTGAATCATGTAGCACTCGTTCCAAATATGGACGGACTAAGCCGACATCAAATTCATCGTTACCTGCGGGAACAGGCGTATGCGTGGTAAAAACATTGGTCTGATGGTTTAATTCTACTGCTTGCTCCAACAGCAGATTGTAGCGTTTTTGTAAATCCAAAATACGTGCAATACTCAAAAAGGCAGAATGGCCTTCATTCATATGGCAAGCTTGAGGCAAATAGTTCATTTTGACTAAAGCATCATAACCACCAATACCTAAAAGCAATTCTTGGTGCAAGCGCATTGTGCGATCGCCACCGTAAAGCTGGAAGGTAACTTTTCGCAATTCTGAGGAGTTCTCCACAATATCGGCATCCAGCAAATACAAAGAGATATTGCCAACACGCAGCTCCCAAACTTGGGCATGAAGAGTTTGTTCTAACAATGGAACGCTGACTTTCATTTGCTTGCCAGAAGCATCTTGTACTGGAAGAACGGGAATCATGTCAAAATCGTTATTGGTATATTTTTCAACCTGCCAACCACTGGGATCAATGGTTTGGTTGAAATAACCTTGACGATAAAACAAACCAACACCTACTAGAGGAATCTTTAAATCACTGGCAGATTTTAAGTGATCGCCAGCTAAAACCCCCAAACCGCCAGAATACAATGGCAAACTTTCATGAATACCAAATTCCAAGCTAAAATATGCAACACAGTTTCGTTTCGGGTCTATTTTCAATAATGGGGTTGTAATGCAATTATCAATATCTTTTTTATAAAGTTCACAAATCGCATTAAACAATGACATAAAATTTGAGTCGTTTACAATATCTTCTAAACGCTCATAATTGATGCGTTTTAAAAAGACTTTGGGTGCGTGTTTACAAGTCCACCATAATTCAGGGTCAATCATACGGAACAAATCAAATGCCCCGGGGTACCAACTCCATCTTGTATTATTTACCAGCTCTTCAAGCATTCTCAGTTGTTCTGGCAATTTCGGACGAACCATAATTCGTATAAAATTGGGTTGCTTCATTTTAATACTCCTCTCAAGTTAAAGCAAGTTTTTCGATATATCTGGTCAGACAATAGCAGAAAAAATAATTATATTTATAACTGGTTTATACCACTTTATTCAACTATTAGCAGGCTATTCATTGAGCCTCGATCATTGTAAATAAAGTCTTCGTTTTTAGCATCAACAATCCAAACACCATTGACAATGAATTTATATTCATATTGTCCTGGTGGAAGCTTTTTCGTCTTTATGAAGTATCCCTTTTTTTCATGGTATTTCATTTCATCTGGTTTCCAATCATTAAAATTTCCTGCAATATGAACAGTGCTACTCGGCTCTTCATCTAATGTAAACTCAACCCGTTTTTTAGGGGACTTTTGTTCCAAGTTTGATTGAGACATACGAACTCCTAGAAAATTTAATTGCCAAACAATCAAATTTGCATTCTATAATGTAAAATATGATTTTAAGTAAAATTGAACAGAGTCTAATCTTGTTTAAAATCAAAATATTTTAGCGATAATACCAAAAAATATTTATAGGTCAAGCTATTGACACAAATACCGAATTATGGAGACAAAAGATGGTATAACCCATTTTTAGGCGGGATTATGGTATTATCGCTGAAGTCGGGGGAAAATAGAAAAGTTTGAGGTGCAGAATTGTTAGCAAGATTTTTATGCTAAAATTCTTTATAATTTTGTCTAGGCAACAAGATTAAAATTTAGCCATTGCTTAGACGATTGATAAACAAATATAAACGTTTTATTAAGGGATAAAATTAGTATGAAAATGGTTTTTGGGTATATCGATCCCGGTACGGGAAGTTTGTTATTTTCAGCTTTAGTTGGCTTGAGTATTTCATTTATTTATAGTTTGAAAGGCTTTTTTTATTCGTTATTGAGCCGTATTGTGGGTAAAAAAATTGGCTTGGTGCCGAAATTTTCTGGTCAATTGGTATTTTATTCTGAAGGAGCTCAGTATTGGAAAGTATTTCAACCTGTACTGCAGGCGCTTTTACAGAAAGAAAAAAGCTTTGTTTTTCTTACTTCTGATGCTAAAGACCCAGCAATTGAATATTTACAAGAGCATAATTCGGCACAAGCTCACTGTATCGGTTTATTGCCTCATGCAATACCTTTTTTGAATCGGCTTGAAGCAGATGTTGTAGTTTTGACGACACCACAATTGGGGGTGCTACAACTCAAGCGCTCGCCGGTGGTTAGGCATTATTGCCATCTGCTACATGCCCCCATAGATATTCACAGTTATGAATTTTTTGCATTTGATGAATTTGACTCTGTACTATGTTCGAGCAAGTTCCAGATAGAAAACTTGTTGTTTTTAGAAGAAAAACGCCCCTTAAACAAAAAGAAGCAACTGTTTGAGACTGGCTGTACTTATTACGATGAAATGACTAGCGAAAATCAAACCGAAGACAAGTTAGTTCTTTATGCACCTACATGGGGAGAAAAATCTTCTCTATCGGTAGCGGAGAATATGATGCAAAAATTGATTGCTGAAGGATACCAAGTTTTATTCCGCCCACATCCGCAGTCTTTTGTTTCAGACAAAGAAATATTGGATAGGCTTTGTTTGCAGTTTCAGAATGCAGAAAATTGGTTTCTGGATAGTAACAAAACTTTTACAGAGGCCTTCTCGCGCTGTGCTATAATGATTTGCGACTTATCTGGTATAATATACGATTTTGCATTTCTGTATCAAAAACCTATTTTTGCTTTTAATACCTCTAGTAATCTAAAACTAGGTTATGAAGCATATTACTTAGAACAGGAACTTTCGGCTATTTCATTATTGCAAACTACAGGGGGTGAATTGTTGGAAATTAACGATATAGCAAATATTATGGCTCGGCTTTCTACCGTGAATATAGTCAAAAAATCTACAATGGCAGAACCAACCAAAGAACCGCCGAAGTATATTACCCAATATGTGTATAATTTTGGCAATGCTGGAGTTGTTGCTGCCGAGCAAATCCTCTCTTTAGTAGCTACCTTTCCTAAAACTATTTTACGGCAACAAACTTGACTTGGCCAATAACTTACGGTATTTTTAGCGCACCATGGGATATATTATTTTCCCTTTAAGCTATTCATTCCAGTTTGTTTTAGAAACATTTTATACGCTAACCCAAAATTATGGGCTAGCTATTATTTTCCTTGCCATTTTGGTTAGCATTGTATTACTGCCATTGCAACTATGGGCCGACAAATTACAGCAAAAAGATTTAGACGAAAAAAATGCCATGCGCTGGGCTTTGGATTCAATTAGCCGTTTAGCCAATGCCCAAAAGAAATTTTATTGCACTAAGGAAATCTACCGTAGATACGGCTATAATCCGATAAAATCTTTACGCGGTTTAATTGGCCTGTTGATTCAATTGCCATTTTTTTTAGCGGCCTACTTTATGCTGGGCAGCTTTAGCGATTTTTCGGGCCAAAGTTTCCTAATAATTAAAGATTTAGCCACTCCAGATGCTTTACTGAAAGGCTATAACTTTTTACC
The DNA here is from genome assembly GCA_965225855.1 of Spirochaetia bacterium. Lineage (GTDB taxonomy): Bacteria > Spirochaetota > Spirochaetia > SP-2023 > SP-2023 > Haliotispira. The sequence goes on from CBDDCK010000005.1 coordinate 216,442, forward strand.
GCTATTCATGACTTTGGTAAATTTGCTATCGGCCGGTTTCTATTTACTCCCCAAAAACAATGTAGACCGCTCTGCAATGGTATCTCAATTGCTTTTGCCAATGTTATTTTTGATGTTACTATACAATAAAAGCTCGGCACTGTTGTTGTATTGGACTTGTAATAATCTATTTTCACTGGCAAAGAATTATTGCCAGAGTAGGGCGATTATTACAGCCATTACTAAAGAAAAGCAAATTTTTAGTTTTAGATTCTGGACTAATTTTTGTGCCAATGTCGTCAGCCATAGATTTTGTTTACCGATAACAGTGGTTTTGTCTGGTATTTTATTGGCTTTATACGGCCTGATGGAAGACCGACTCTATGCCCATAAACTAATGAAATTCAATTTATTGGTATTAGATGCTTTAATTGTAATAATTTTATACCAATATCGTGCACAATTAAAGAAAATACTTACACAGAACTTTGGCCAAATACAAGTGGTTATAGCCATTATTTTGCTGTTCAATTTAGTAGCATTTCATTTGCATAAACTATTTGGCTTGGCTTTATTTACATTAACCAATGATATACCTAGCTTAGTATTCAGCCAAATATTGGCTTTATTGCTAATAAGAAATATATTAATACCCCCCAGTATTGCCTACCGGTTATTTTATCAATTCAGAGATACTATAAAGTCTTTGCTTTCATTTGAAATAAAAGGCGGTTGTTATATTATCGGGGTATTTTTGCTACAAATATTTTTATATACCCCAGCAATCATATATTTCAAAGCACCTTTGGATTTTGGCCAAATAGAATTTCATATTGTTTTATGGTATTTTATAAGCTGTATTTCCATAACCATATTGCTATCCAGATATATCAGTAAATGGTGGTTGGGCGCATCATCTATGAAAAAGCATATTAAAAATTTTTGTTTGATTGCCATTGTATTTATTACCATGGTGAATTTCTTTTATGGCTATATTTACCAGCTAGATTTAGGCATTATTCGAGGGTTGCGCTTTGTCAATGAAAAAGCATTGACTGAATTGCCAAAATCTACATTGATTTTGGAGCTTATTTTATTGTGTGTTGCTTTTTTGTTGTTCATTCGATTCGGGGGTTTTGTTGCGAAATTTTCCCGCCATATATCATTGACTATTGGCTCGATTGGTTTGGTATTGCTGGCCAATGTATGGCTACAAAATATTGACGAAATCAAAAAATCTTTTGCCCCGCAAGAGATTGTAGCGAGTGAACAACAAAATTCACTAGATAAAACGATAGCCAATTATTTTGCAGACAATTATGAAGTATTTAATTTTTCTAAAGAAAAGAATATTTTGGTTTTGATTTTTGATGCGTTTCCTGCCAATATGTTAGAAGATATTTTCAAGCAAAACCCAGAAATAAAGAAAGGTTTAGATGGATTTGTTTGGTATAAAAATACCGTTTCTACTGGGAGTGCTACGATGAACAGTATTAATGCAATGACTGGAGGACCAGAATATATTATTTCTAAAATTAATAAGAAACCAAATCATGATCTTACAATTCAAGAGTTAACTACAAAGAATTGGGCAAATTTATATAACGCAGTAGGTGCTGAAAAAGATGGATATGCTTTATCTACAAATGAACATGTCTCTTATAAATCTCAATTATTATTTAATTTATATCTAAATAATTCTGTTAATATGCTTAAAAAGCTAAAGATTAAAGGGGAATCATCTTCTAGCCAAAGATTTTTATTTGGTGTTTCTGTGTTTAAACTCTCCCCAATTTTTTTAAAACGAAAAATATATAATGGTGGCTATTGGAGAGGATTTGTTAGTTTGTTTCCTTCAGATTATTCTGAATATGTTTTGTTTGAAAATATGGCGCAAAACTTGTCATATACTAGCTCAAAGCCAACTTTTAAATATTTTTGGACAAGTTTAACACATACTCCATATCATATCAACAAAGATGGTCAATGGATTATGTCTCAAGACTTAAAGCAAAAGCAAGATTTTAATCCAAATTCAGATCAAAGTAAAAAGTTTACAATGAAATATGCAATACAAAAAATTATAGAGATTGTTCAGGCATTTAAAGATAATGATATATACAACCAAACCAAAATTATTGTGGCTTCCGATCACGGTGGAGCAGAAAAAGATTGGAATGATTGGGCCTTATATTCTTTAATGATGGTCAAAGATTTTGATTCTATTGGGAAATTTGAGGTCTCGGACATTCCCATTTCAAACGCCGATATTCCGGCCATGATTGGTACGGGTATTGACCCAACTGGCAAGTTTAATACTGAAAATAACTTTGGTACCGATTACACCAAAGAGCCCGATATGGACAGAATATTAGAATATCATATTGTAACTGGAGAAGTAGATTACAAGCGAGATACAAAATACCCTGCTGGTAAAATAATTTCCATTCAGGGCGACCCTTATAATAGGGATAATTGGCAAGTGGCAGAATTTGAGTAAGTTTTTATTTCCATTTGCCAAAAAATGCCCTATATTATCTAGTAATCTAAAACTAGGTTATGAAGCATATTACTTAGAACAGGAACTTTCGGCTATTTCATTATTGCAAACTACAGGGGGTGAATTGTTGGAAATTAACGATATAGCAAATATTATGGCTCGGCTTTCTACCGTGAATATAGTCAAAAAATCTACAATGGCAGAACCAACCAAAGAACCGCCGAAGTATATTACCCAATATGTGTATAATTTTGGCAATGCTGGAGTTGTTGCTGCCGAGCAAATCCTCTCTTTAGTAGCTACCTTTCCTAAAACTATTTTACGGCAACAAACTTGACTTGGCCAATAACTTACGGTATTTTTAGCGCACCATGGGATATATTATTTTCCCTTTAAGCCATTCATTCCAGTTTGTTTTAGAAACATTTTATATGCTAACCCAAAATTATGGGCTAGCTATTATGCTATTGTCTGGTTTGGTTTCTGTTTTATTGCTGCCGTTACAATTGTGGGCCGACAAACTGCAACAAAAAGATTTCAACGAAAAAGACGCCATGCGCTGGGCTTTGGATTCAATTAGCCGTTTAGCCAATGCCCAAAAGAAATTTTATTACACCCATTATATTTATAAAAAATATAAATATCGCCCAATAAAATCTTTACGCAGTTTAATTGGCCTGTTGATTCAATTGCCATTTTTTTTAGCGGCCTACTTTATGCTGGGCAGCTTTAGCGATTTTTCGGGCCAAAGTTTCCTAATAATTAAAGATTTAGCCACTCCAGATGCTTTACTGAAAGGCTATAACTTTTTACCGCTATTCATGACTTTGGTAAATTTGCTATCGGCCGGTTTCTATTTACTCCCCAAAAACAATGTAGACCGCTCTGCAATGGTATCTCAATTGCTTTTGCCAATGTTATTTTTGATGTTACTATACAATAAAAGCTCGGCACTGTTGTTGTATTGGACTTGTAATAATCTATTTTCACTGGCAAAGAATTATTGCCAGAGTAGGGCGATTATTACAGCCATTACTAAAGAAAAGCAAATTTTTAGTTTTAGATTCTGGACTAATTTTTGTGCCAATGTCGTCAGCCATAGATTTTGTTTACCGATAACAGTGGTTTTGTCTGGTATTTTATTGGCTTTATACGGCCTGATGGAAGACCGACTCTATGCCCATAAACTAATGAAATTCAATTTATTGGTATTAGATGCTTTAATTGTAATAATTTTATACCAATATCGTGCACAATTAAAGAAAATACTTACACAGAACTTTGGCCAAATACAAGTGGTTATAGCCATTATTTTGCTGTTCAATTTAGTAGCATTTCATTTGCATAAACTATTTGGCTTGGCTTTATTTACATTAACCAATGATATACCTAGCTTAGTATTCAGCCAAATATTGGCTTTATTGCTAATAAGAAATATATTAATACCCCCCAGTATTGCCTACCGGTTATTTTATCAATTTAAAGATACTATCGAATCCTTATTGTCATTTGAAATAAAAGGTGGCTCTTATATTATTGGGGTATTTTTGCTACAAATATTTTTATATACCCCAGCAATCATATATTTCAAAGCACCTTTGGATTTTGGCCAAATAGAATTTCATATTGTTTTATGGTATTTTATAAGCTGTATTTCCATAACCATATTGCTATCCAGATATATCAGTAAATGGTGGTTGGGCGCATCATCTATGAAAAAGCATATTAAAAATTTTTGTTTGATTGCCATTGTATTTATTACCATGGTGAATTTCTTTTATGGCTATATTTACCAGCTAGATTTAGGCATTATTCGAGGGTTGCGCTTTGTCAATGAAAAAGCATTGACTGAATTGCCAAAATCTACATTGATTTTGGAGCTTATTTTATTGTGTGTTGCTTTTTTGTTGTTCATTCGATTCGGGGGTTTTGTTGCGAAATTTTCCCGCCATATATCATTGACTATTGGCTCGATTGGTTTGGTATTGCTGGCCAATGTATGGCTACAAAATATTGACGAAATCAAAAAATCTTTTGCCCCGCAAGAGATTGTAGCGAGTGAACAACAAAATTCACTAGATAAAACGATAGCCAATTATTTTGCAGACAATTATGAAGTATTTAATTTTTCTAAAGAAAAAAATATTTTGGTATTAGTTTTTGATGCCTTTGCAGCCAACATGTTAGAAGATATTTTCAAGCAAAACCCAGAAATAAAAAATGGTTTAGATGGATTTGTTTGGTATAAAAATACCGTTTCTACTGGGAGTGCTACGATGAACAGTATTAATGCAATGACTGGAGGACCAGATTATACTGTTTCTAAAATTAACAAGAAACCGTATCATGAGCTTACACTTCAAGAATTAATTACAAAGAATTTTGCGAATTTATCTAATTCTATAAATACATATGGTGAATATAATTCATCTATGTTCTATGGAGCTGTTCCCTATGCATCTAGGGAATTATTGAAATTATATCTAAATAATTCTGTTAATATGCTTAAAAAGCTAAAGATTAAAGGGGAATCATCTTCTAGCCAAAGATTTTTATTTGGTGTTTCTGTGTTTAAACTCTCCCCAATTTTTTTAAAACGAAAAATATATAATGGTGGCTATTGGAGAGGATTTGTTAGTTTGTTTCCTTCAGATTATTCTGAATATGTTTTGTTTGAAAATATGGCGCAAAACTTGTCATATACTAGCTCAAAGCCAACTTTTAAATATTTTTGGACAAGTTTAACACATACTCCATATCATATCAACAAAGATGGTCAATGGATTATGTCTCAAGACTTAAAGCAAAAGCAAGATTTTAATCCAAATTCAGATCAAAGTAAAAAGTTTACAATGAAATATGCAATACAAAAAATTATAGAGATTGTTCAGGCATTTAAAGATAATGATATATACAACCAAACCAAAATTATTGTGGCTTCCGATCACGGTGGAGCAGAAAAAGATTGGAATGATTGGGCCTTATATTCTTTAATGATGGTCAAAGATTTTGATTCTATTGGGAAATTTGAGGTCTCGGACATTCCCATTTCAAACGCCGATATTCCGGCCATGATTGGTACGGGTATTGACCCAACTGGCAAGTTTAATACTGAAAATAACTTTGGTACCGATTACACCAAAGAGCCCGATATGGACAGAATATTAGAATATCATATTGTAACTGGAGAAGTAGATTACAAGCGAGATACAAAATACCCTGCTGGTAAAATAATTTCCATTCAGGGCGACCCTTATAATAGGGATAATTGGCAAGTGGCAGAATTTGAGTAAGTTTTTATTTCCATTTGCCAAAAAATGCCCTATATTATCTAGTAATCTAAAACTAGGTTATGAAGCATATTACTTAGAACAGGAACTTTCGGCTATTTCATTATTGCAAACTACAGGGGGTGAATTGTTGGAAATTAACGATATAGCAAATATTATGGCTCGGCTTTCTACCGTGAATATAGTCAAAAAATCTACAATGGCAGAACCAACCAAAGAACCGCCGAAGTATATTACCCAATATGTGTATAATTTTGGCAATGCTGGAGTTGTTGCTGCCGAGCAAATCCTCTCTTTAGTAGCTACCTTTCCTAAAACTATTTTACGGCAACAAACTTGACTTGGCCAATAACTTACGGTATTTTTAGCGCACCATGGGATATATTATTTTCCCTTTAAGCTATTCATTCCAGTTTGTTTTAGAAACATTTTATACGCTAACCCAAAATTATGGGCTAGCTATTATTTTCCTTGCCATTTTGGTTAGCATTGTATTACTGCCATTGCAACTATGGGCCGACAAATTACAGCAAAAAGATTTAGACGAAAAAAATGCCATGCGCTGGGCTTTGGATTCAATTAGCCGTTTAGCCAATGCCCAAAAGAAATTTTATTGCACTAAGGAAATCTACCGTAGATACGGCTATAATCCGATAAAATCTTTACGCGGTTTAATTGGCCTGTTGATTCAATTGCCATTTTTTTTAGCGGCCTACTTTATGCTGGGCAGCTTTAGCGATTTTTCGGGCCAAAGTTTCCTAATAATTAAAGATTTAGCCACTCCAGATGCTTTACTGAAAGGCTATAACTTTTTACCGCTATTCATGACTTTGGTAAATTTGCTATCGGCCGGTTTCTATTTACTCCCCAAAAACAATGTAGACCGCTCTGCAATGGTATCTCAATTGCTTTTGCCAATGTTATTTTTGATGTTACTATACAATAAAAGCTCGGCACTGTTGTTGTATTGGACTTGTAATAATCTATTTTCACTGGCAAAGAATTATTGCCAGAGTAGGGCGATTATTACAGCCATTACTAAAGAAAAGCAAATTTTTAGTTTTAGATTCTGGACTAATTTTTGTGCCAATGTCGTCAGCCATAGATTTTGTTTACCGATAACAGTGGTTTTGTCTGGTATTTTATTGGCTTTATACGGCCTGATGGAAGACCGACTCTATGCCCATAAACTAATGAAATTCAATTTATTGGTATTAGATGCTTTAATTGTAATAATTTTATACCAATATCGTGCACAATTAAAGAAAATACTTACACAGAACTTTGGCCAAATACAAGTGGTTATAGCCATTATTTTGCTGTTCAATTTAGTAGCATTTCATTTGCATAAACTATTTGGCTTGGCTTTATTTACATTAACCAATGATATACCTAGCTTAGTATTCAGCCAAATATTGGCTTTATTGCTAATAAGAAATATATTAATACCCCCCAGTATTGCCTACCGGTTATTTTATCAATTCAGAGATACTATAAAGTCTTTGCTTTCATTTGAAATAAAAGGCGGTTGTTATATTATCGGGGTATTTTTGCTACAAATATTTTTATATACCCCAGCAATCATATATTTCAAAGCACCTTTGGATTTTGGCCAAATAGAATTTCATATTGTTTTATGGTATTTTATAAGCTGTATTTCCATAACCATATTGCTATCCAGATATATCAGTAAATGGTGGTTGGGCGCATCATCTATGAAAAAGCATATTAAAAATTTTTGTTTGATTGCCATTGTATTTATTACCATGGTGAATTTCTTTTATGGCTATATTTACCAGCTAGATTTAGGCATTATTCGAGGGTTGCGCTTTGTCAATGAAAAAGCATTGACTGAATTGCCAAAATCTACATTGATTTTGGAGCTTATTTTATTGTGTGTTGCTTTTTTGTTGTTCATTCGATTCGGGGGTTTTGTTGCGAAATTTTCCCGCCATATATCATTGACTATTGGCTCGATTGGTTTGGTATTGCTGGCCAATGTATGGCTACAAAATATTGACGAAATCAAAAAATCTTTTGCCCCGCAAGAGATTGTAGCGAGTGAACAACAAAATTCACTAGATAAAACGATAGCCAATTATTTTGCAGACAATTATGAAGTATTTAATTTTTCTAAAGAAAAGAATATTTTGGTTTTGATTTTTGATGCGTTTCCTGCCAATATGTTAGAAGATATTTTCAAGCAAAACCCAGAAATAAAGAAAGGTTTAGATGGATTTGTTTGGTATAAAAATACCGTTTCTACTGGGAGTGCTACGATGAACAGTATTAATGCAATGACTGGAGGACCAGAATATATTATTTCTAAAATTAATAAGAAACCAAATCATGATCTTACAATTCAAGAGTTAACTACAAAGAATTGGGCAAATTTATATAATGTTATTGGAATTTATGATTATGATCTTTCAGGAGCGATCCCTCATGCAGATACAAGTCTGTTTCAATCTTATTTAGAGCAACCATTTAATAAACTTATATTTCCAAATATTAATAATTTTTCTAATTCTTTTAATTATAAACTTTTATCTGGTCTTTCTCTGTTTAAGATGTCTTTTTTGTCTTTAAAGAGAAAAATATATGACGGCGGCTCATGGATTAAACCCATTCGAGAAACAGTAGTTAATGATCGGTATGGACATTATAAAGAATATATAATGTTTAAAAATATGATACAAAATTTATCTTATACTGGCTCAAAGCCAACTTTCAAATATTTTTGGACAGCTTTGACACATAGGCCATTCCATTTCAACAAAAATGGACAATGGATTACATCGGAAGACCTAAAAAAAGGGTTTGACCAATATTCGGATATTGATAGAAAATTTACAATGGAATATGCTTTGCAAAAAGTTATAGAGATTGTTCAGGCATTTAAAGATAATGATATATACAACCAAACCAAAATTATTGTGGCTTCCGATCACGGTGGAGCAGAAAAAGATTGGAATGATTGGGCTTTGTATTCTTTAATGATGGTCAAAGATTTTAATTCTACTGGGGCGTTGCAAATCTCGGATATACCGATTTCTAACGCCGATATTCCGGCAATGATTGGTACGGGCGTTGACCCAACTGGCAAGTTTAATACTGAAAATAATTTTGGCACCGATTACACCAAAGAGCCCGATATGGACAGAATATTAGAATATCATATTGTAACTGGAGAAGCAGATTACAAGCGAGATACAAAATACCCTGCCGGCAAGATAATTTCCATTCAGGGCGACCCTTATAATAGGGATAATTGGCAAGTGGCAGAATTTGAGTAAGTTTTTATGTCCATTTGCCAAAAAATGCCCTATATTATGGCAAGCATCGTATAATAGTTATGGTAACGCCTTGATAGATAACAAAATAAAATTGCTAAAAATAGCTAATGGGCATAAGTAACAATACAATGATTCTAAACTACTTAATAGCTTGGGCTCAATGCTATTATATAGTTTTGCTCCAAGCTATTCATAGGTGCGAGGCCATTCTATTATATAGTTTGGTTCAATCCTATTAAGTAGTTTGGCCAAAGTTTCTATGGATACCAGAATATCTTAATAGGTTATGGCAGTGGGCTTGGAATAGCTAAGTATAGCTTTGCAAATTTTTATTATTTGCCCTTATAGCAAACTAAGATTATGTATATCCATATGAAAAGAAATTCTCTATATACTTGCAATTCCTAAACAATGGGTATGGCAATGGGTAAAACGGTTTATGTCGGTATGGCTGCAGATTTGATTCACGAAGGCCATATGAATATTTTAAAGACAGCTTCAACTTATGGTGATGTGGTTGTAGGGATTTTAACGGATAGAGCGATTGCTTCTTACAAAAGGTTGCCGTTTATGACCTATGAACAAAGAGTTGCTGTTATTGGAAATATTAAAGGGGTGGTAAAAGTAATTCCACAAAATACTTTGGATTATGTACCCAACTTAGAAAAAATAAGGCCAGACTTTGTTGTGCACGGAGATGATTGGAAACATGGGGTACAATCCAAAGTAAGGCAAGCTGTGATTGACACTTTGACAAAATGGGGCGGAAAGTTAATAGAGCCTACATATACCGCAAATATATCTTCTACACAATTAAATAAAGCAGTTCATGAAGTGGGCACAACTTCTACCATCAGAGCAGGTTTGCTCCGCCGTTTAATTGATGCAAAGGACATTGTTCGTATTTTGGAAGTTCATTCGCCATTGGCGGGTTTAATTGTGGAAAAAACAGAAATCAATATCGATCATAAAATAAATAGCTTTGATGGAATGTGGTCTTCATCTTTAACCGATTCAACAATTCGTGGTAAACCCGATACCGAGCTAGTAAGCCTAAATTCCAGAGTTGAAAGCATTAATGATATATTTGAAGTAACTACAAAGCCCATGATATACGACGGTGATAGTGGCGGTAAATTAGAACATTTTCCATTTGTCGTAAGGACACTCGAGAGAGTAGGCGTTTCAGCGATTATCATTGAAGATAAGGTGAATAATCGGGATAACTTTTTATCTGGCGCCAAAAACTATGGGCAAAAACAAGGTTGTGTTGAAAATTTTTGTGAAAAAATTGAGAGAGGTAAAAAAGCACAAATAAACAATCATTTTATGATAATCGCTCGGGTGGAAAGCCTTTGTTGTGAACAGATCGATGATGTTTTAACCAGAGCCTTTGCTTATGTGAGAGCTGGTGCAGATGGAATCATGATACATTCTTCTTGCAAAGAACCTGATGAAGTATTGGAGTTTATCCAGAAATTTCGTATGAAAGACAAATTGACACCTATTGCTGTCACACTATCTAATTATAATTCTTTTACAGAAAAAGAACTATCCAGTATCGGGGCCAATGTGGTAATCTACGCTGACCATATGTTGAGAGCTTCTTTTCCGGCAATGCAAGGTGTAGCAGTTTGTATATTACAAAATGGCCGTTCTAAAGAGGCTGACGATATATGTGCATCGATTAAAGAAATTCTTACTTTGATTCCAGGAGATATAGTATAAATGGCACAAGTATTATTGCGTGGTGATTTTTATTGTAATTTTCAATCAGTTTGGAACGATCGGGGTTATAACCGTGTTCTTTGCGTTACCAGTAAAAATGTATTGGAGTTATCTGGTGCTAAGACATTTCTTGATAAGCTTTTAATAGATTATCAAGTTTATCATAATTTTTCTCCAAACCCTAAGAGTGAAGATATTTATCCGGGTATCAATGTATTGAAAAGTTTTAATCCTAATATAGTTTTAGCTATTGGTGGTGGCAGTGCTATGGATATGGCAAAGTTAATAGTTGCCTTTGCCGACCAATATTCAACTAAAAATACCAAGAGTTTTGAATCTTATCTTCAGGGAGCTAAGATTCATAGCCTATCTAAGCTCCCCTTTAAACCACTTTGGGTAGCACCAACTACCTCTGGGTCAGGAGCCGAAGCAACTCATTTTGCGGTTGTGTATCATAACAATAAAAAATATTCCCTTGCTAGTGATATTTTGTTACCAAGTAAAATCTTTTTAGATTACACTTTCACGAAATCTGTTCCAAAAAACATTTTTATATCAGCAGCTATAGATGCTCTATGCCAAGCAATAGAGTCTTATTGGGCTTTGGAAGCAACAGAACAAAGTAGACAAGACGCCGTTAAAGCTATGGAGCTTATAATATATCATTTCGATAATGCTGTTTTGGGTGAAGATAATGCTTTGGAACAGTTGCAATATGGTGCTTACTTAGCAGGCAAAGCCATTAATATATCTAAAACTACTGCAGGGCATGCCTTTTCTTATTATTTAACCCAAAAATATAATGTTCTTCATGGGAATGCAGTGGCTATATGTTTGAGCTATGTAGTTGAATATAGTCTTAAATATGGCAATAATAATGTTATATCTAAGCTACAAAAGATTGCCGACATATTAAAATTGCAGTTTTGCGATATACCTAACTTTTTAATATATTTATTAAAAAAACACCAATTAATGGATAGTTTAGAATCCATTGGTATTATAACAGAACAAGACGTATCTTTATGGTTAAAAAGTGTCAATGTTGAAAGATTAAATAATAATCCGTTCAAAATTGATATAAACCAATTACAAGTAATAGTTAAAAATAAGAAAAATAAATCTAAATAAACACGCTTAAATTTGTGGTTTGTTAAGCTTAGTTTTTCATCAGAAATCATATCTTTTATCTTGTTTTTTATATAAAATTTGTATTGTGCACTCTCTTAATTTGATTATTTAGATTTTTTATAAAATTTAGGGATTTTTCTAAATTTTATAAAAAGGAGATTTTTATGAACACGATGCGAAATGCATTAATTATTTCTAGTATGCTGCTAAGTCTATTTAGTTGTCATAAAAAAGATAAGATAAAAACACAAGGTAATGCACAAAAAAATGATTGGGCAATTAAAAGAGAAGGGCAAATTCCTGAAGTCTATGTAAGTAAAGTGCAAGGAGATTTAATTATTGCAGGGAGCTCGACCGTATTTCCTCTGGTTGAAAAGCTTGCTGATACGTTCCGTGAAGATGGATATGTCGGTAATATCAAGGTAGATAGCATTGGTAGTGGTGCAGGATTTGAACGCTGGACAAAAGGAGAAACAGATATTTCCAATGCAAGTCGTCCGATCAAACAAAAAGAAGCGAAAGCAGCACAAAAAATAGGGCGAAATCCACTTGAGTTTTTGATAGGAATTGATGCCTTAGTCGTTGTCGTAAACCCTGAAAACGATTGGGTTGATAATGTAAGCGTAGAAATGTTAGCAAAAATTTTTAGTGTTGATAAATGGAATGATGTTGACTCTAGCTGGCCTGATATGCCTATAGAGAAATTCTCGCCCGGAACCGATAGCGGTACATTTGATTATTTTGTAGAAGAAATATTTGATAAAAATAAAAAGCCTTTGCTTTCTGCAAATTCACTCCAACTTTCTGAAGATGATAATATTCTTTCACGAGGAATACAAAATTCTAAATACGGTATCGGTTATTTTGGCTATGCATATTATGATGAAGCGAAAAATGCACTGAAAGCCGTTGGTATTGCAGGGAATTTGCCTTCAGAGCAAAATATTTATAGTAATACATATTTATTAGCTAGACCATTGTATATGTATACGTCAGAATCAATTATGCAGCAAAAACCACAAGTTGCAGCATTTTTAGCATATACGCTAAACAATGTTGAATCGATTATATCTGAAGTGGGTTATTTCCCCGCAAAGCAGATTGATTATGCTGCTAGTATGGCCCTATGGTTAAAAGCGATGGAAGGCCAATATTGAGAAAATATGTGGAAATAAAAAATGGCCTCTCATAGTTTACAATGAAAAATAAGTATTGTCATTCTACCAAAATCCACGAACGGGTGATTGAAGGTATTCTTAGTATTTGCGGCATAATATCCATTACAATCACTATCGTTATAGTGCTCTTTTTAGGGAAAGATGCATTGCTATTTTTTCAAGACCCAGAAGTTTCAGTTTGGGAATTTTTTACCTCATTGTCGTGGCAGCCAGCGTTGGGGGAATTGGGAATTCTTCCCTTATTGAATGCAACGTTACTTACAAGCTTCATTGCATTATTATTTGCTGCTCCAATTGGCATTTTTACCGCGATATATTTAAGTGAATTTGCCAGTAAAAAAACAAGAAGTATTTTAAAGCCAATATTAGAAATGATTGCCGGTATTCCTTCTGTAGTATATGGTTTTTTTGCTGTGATATTTGTTACACCATTGCTTCGCACGATTATTGGTAGTGATATAGTAAACATTTATAATAATCTTTCTGCAGGCCTCATGATGGGGGTATTGATTCTTCCCATTATTACTTCCATGGCCGAAGATGCTCTTTATTCTATTCCTAATACATTGAGAAATGGTGCTTACTCTTTAGGGGCAACGAAGTTTCAAACAGCAACCCAAATTGTGTTTCCTGCCGCATTTTCTGGAGTATCGGCCAGTGTTATCGTTAGTTTTTCACGAGCTATAGGAGAGACAACCATAGCGGCTTTAGCTGCAGGCGCAGGCGCAAATTTCACATTTAATCCTTTTGAATCTGCCGAAACTATGACTGGATATATTCTGCGCATTAGTGGTGGTGATATAAGTTATAACACAATAGATTATACCAGTATTTTTGCCATAGGTATCACATTATTTTTTATTACCCTTACTCTAAATATGCTAGGGCAATATATTAGCTCTAAATATAGAGAGGTATATGAATAATGCAATATGTAAAATCTTTAAAAGCAGTAAAAGAAAAAATACAAATACTTTGTTTATTGCTATCATCATTGTTTTCTATACTGATACTTGTTGTTTTACTATTACAAATACTGAACAATAATTTAGGATATGTAATGTATGAATATACTATAGGAGAAAAAGATTTATTTAATACATCGTTAGAAAAAGTAAATAAAAAAGAAATCATTACTTTGTTACAAAATAAATTGCGCCCAGCTTTAAGACGCAATTTGACAAAAAATATTCCGCTAGAATCACAGAATATAGGTACTTTACAAACATACCTCCGCAAGTATATTATGAAAGAAAAAATTACTAAATCTTGGTCATTGTATGAATCTCTTACAAAAAAAGATGAAATTTTTGCAAAAGCCAATAATTCAAAAAATAGGATAAAATTTTATTATTGGCTAAACTCAACTTTTATTTTTTCAAGACAAAGTTCTGAAGCCGGAAGAACAGGAATACGAACAGCAATTTTAGGCACGTTATGGATTATCGCTATTGCAGCATTGTCCTCGATTCCATTTGGCATTGCCACAGCAATATACCTTGAGGAATATGCTAAAAAAAATATCCTTACAAATATTATTACTGCCAATATTTATAATCTTGCAGGCATTCCTTCTATTATATATGGCCTGCTGGGGTTAGCTTTGTTTGTTCGTATTTTGGAGCCTATTACTCAAGGCAGAACCTTGTTTTCTGCAGGGCTTACTTTAGGGCTTATGTGCTTGCCGATGGTTATCATCAATTCTCAAGAAGCTATCAAAGCAGTCCCTAATACTTTGCGTTATTCTAGTTATGCCCTTGGAGCAACTAAATGGCAAACCATTATCCACCATATATTGCCTTATTCGTTGGAACGCATTATTACTGGTATTATACTTGCTCTTTCCAGAGTAGTGGGAGAAACAGCCCCCCTTGTGGTAGTGGGAGCAGCAACATTTATCAGTGTAGACCCAAGTAATATTTTTGCAAGTTTTACCGCATTGCCCATCCAAATCTATCAATGGGCATCGCGTCCGCAACATATTTATTACAATACAAGTTCAGCAGCAATTCTTGTATTACTTATTCTTATTTTTGCGATCAGTGTTATCCCTATTACTATTAGAAATAATCTTTATAAAAAAGAGAAAATATAAAGAAGGTATTCATGCAAGAAGCGAATCATACATCAACAAGCGTTTCTTTTTTACAAGCAAGGGAACTAAATTTTTATTATAATTATGACAAAAATAAAGCTGCAAAACGAATCCATGCACTGAAAAATATTTCTCTGGAAATAGAATCGAATACAATTTGTGCTTTAATAGGGCCTTCTGGTTGTGGCAAAAGCACATTTCTTCGTTGTATAAATCGCATGAATGAGCTAATCCCCAATACGAAAGTAGAAGGTGAAATATTGATTAAAGGGAAAAATATTTTTGATTCTGAAGTAGACCCTGTGGAAGTTCGCAAAGATATTGGTATGGTATTTCAAAAGCCGAATCCCTTCCCCAAAAGTATTTATGAAAATATAGCTTGGGGGGCTAGAATCAATGGTATAAAGAAAAATCTTGACGAGCTTGTGGAGAAAAATCTTACTAATGCAGGGCTGTGGGAAGAAGTAAAAGATAAATTAAAATCCAGTGCATTGTCACTGTCGGGAGGGCAACAACAGCGGCTTTGCATTGCCCGCACGTTAGCGATAAACCCGAAAATTATTTTGATGGACGAACCAACATCTGCACTCGATCCGATTTCTACTTCCGTGATTGAAAACTTAATTATTGAATTAAGTAAGTCATATACTATTGTGATTGTTACCCATAATATGCAGCAAGCAGGAAGAATATCAGACAAAACGGCCTTTTTCTTAGATGGCACAATGATAGAATTTGATAAAACCGCAGATATGTTTGTAAAGCCGAAATATCAAAAGACAGAAGAATATATCACAGGTAAATTTGGATAGAATTTAGCTACAGCATAAGGAGAATTTTATGACATTAGTAAGGGAGCATTTTAATCAAGCTCAAAATGAAATAGAAAAACGTATGGTTTGTTTTTCTTCGGTGATTTCGGATACATTACACAAAGCATTTGATGTAGTTTTAGCCTTAAACATACCTAAAGCACACAAAGTTATTGAACAAGATAAAAAGATTGATGAAGAGCAACACAGCATTGAGGAAGCATGCATAAAAATCATTGCTACAGAGCAGCCCGTTGCTTCGGATTTGCGTGGTGTAGTTGTCTACATAAAAGAGCTTTCTTTGTACGAAAAAATTGGCGACTATGCCAAAAGCATGTGTAAAAATATAGAAAGAGTGCCAAAAGAATTGATAGAAGAATATTCTTTTCATATCAAGGCTCAACGCAAAGTGATTTTTGAAATGCTTGAAAGTACAATAAAAGCTTCCAGCAACAGAGACGCAAATTTGGCTAGGGAAACTGCTAAAAAAGATAATGAACTAGATAAAAATTACAGGACAGCCCAAAGAGAACTCCTAAAAAAACTGGATAATCATGATATTCATCACGAAAGTATTGTGTCATTTATCACGATTATTAAATGTTTTGAACGAATTGGCGATATGATCAGCATTATTAATGAATTAATTATCTATGCAGTCGATGGCATACATGAAGACCTTAACTAACAGATGATTAGGAACAGCAATTTTAACAAAATTGGCTCTAAGTTCTTTTGTATTTGTTCTTCTATAATTCCATAGCTATGGATTGTACAAGTCGATAACTATGGATTAGATCGGCCCATAGTTATCGACTAGGTTGTTTCTCAATATTGAATACAGGGCAACCCAGTAATTAGCCAATCGTTAGTAAAATAATAGTTGACCCCCAAAAAAGGCAAACAAGGCTTGGGCTTACATCAATTTAAGCAAGCCCAAGATACCGATAACTAGGCCAATGCCTGTTCCTATAAACCATTGCAACATCAAAAACCTTTTATCCACTTGTTCAAAGCGTTTGTCCATGTTTTGTTGCATAGCTTCAAAGCGTTTGTCCATGTTTTGTTGCATAGCTTCAAAGCGTTTATCGATGCTTTGCTGCATAGCTTCAAAGCGCTTGTCGATACTTTGCTGCATAGCCTCAAAGCGTTTATCGACTTGTTCAAAGCGCTTGTCGACTTGCTCAAAACGCTTGTCGACTTGTTCAAAGCGCTTGTCCATTTGCTGCATAAAGGTTTTAAGCACTTCTTGGTTTTGTTGCAGCAGCTCCCTTTGGTGCTTAAGCTCTTCTTCCACACGCACCATGCGTTCTAGTAGTTCGGGCCCATAATTGGGATTTTCGGCTCTAGCGGGTGCTGGCAATGGTTGCTGCGCCAATTGGTCTTGTAGTTGGCGCTGCACTTCCTTAGCTAAATTTTCTTTTAGTAGGTTTTCGATTAGGTCTTGTATCAAGGCTTGGTCATGGTGTTCGGCTAAATTATTCATTAGCCCAATATAGCCTAAAGTGTAAACAAAGTCAAGGCTTAGCCGAAACTTTTGCTAAAAAAGTCAACGCAATGGTTTGGTTGTACCAAGCACCACAAACAAGGGCAAATAAAGTAGTATGTTGTAAAAACTAGATTCCGATAACAGGAATTATTCCACTACCAAGCGGGTAGTATTAACAAACCAAGCTAGTCGCAACCCACTACCAAGCGGGTAGTGAGTTGCGACCATATTTATCCCACCAAAAAGGCAAGCAAAGCTTGGTCTAAAGACCAAACCTTGCTTGCCCACTAAGCATATGTTCTAAAAGCGAACAATAGGCCAACTAAGCCTTGCTTACAGCAACAACCAAACCCTACTTACCAATCTACAACGTTAATAGCATTTTTTAGGTCTGCTGGACTACCCGTTACAAATCCTGCTGCTGCTTCAAGGTTGTAAAAACCATCACCACTTTTACCAACCTTAACCAGTATAGCATTGACTTTGGCTTTTACACTACCGCTTAAAGTAATATTTACGCCTATTGTATCTGCACGAGAACCTGTGGCTGTGTTTTCACCTGCATTTGAGTGCCGGGGTAATGTGTATTTCTTATCATCAACGGATACAATCGTCAATTTACTAAAGTCCCACTCTGCAACTGTTTTCGGTAACCCGCTACCTCTAATAATTAACACGCCTGTGTTAACATTGTAGTATACGTCACTGATAGAACTTACATAGCCACTAACGGTAATAGGGTTATTGCTTGTGTCTGCTGCCCTACCACCTGCAAATCCTGCTGCTGCTTCCAGGTTGTATGCACCAGCATCATCACTTTCACCATTCCTAACCAATATAATATCGACTTTCCTTTTTTCATTACCCTTTAAAGTAATCGTTAAGCTTGTTGCACTTGCTGCAGAACCTGTGGCTGCGTCAGTATATGAAGTTGTTTGGTGCCGTAATAATGGGGTACTCTTAGCACCATTACCTGCGACAAACCTCAATTTGGTGAAGTCCCAGCCTGTAACTGCTTTTGGTAAATTAGTACCTGTAATCACTAACACGCCTGTAGCAACATTGTAGGTTGCACGGGTAATTGCGGGTGGGTTACCACTAACGGCCAAGGCTTTGGCTGTATTTAAACCCGCCCAAGCACCAGTGCCAACACTAAGCAACCCATCTTTTAGACCATTGCTATCCATACCGGGCTTGCCATTCAGAGTAGCTTTATCGTCATCGGTAAGTCTAAGCCAAAGCGCTGTGCCATCGTTTTTAATGCGGTACTTACCTTTTGCAAGACCACGACTATCTGGCCCAGTGGCTGTGGCAGTATAGGAACTGAAGACTAGGTCATATACTTTGATAGTTTGGATTTGGGCTTGGGTCGCACTACCTAAGTGAGTACCTTGTACAGTTAGCAGAGCCGTGCCAACATGGTAGGTTGCACGGGTAATTGCAGCTTCTTCGGCTTCGGTTTGCTTAGACAACTGCTTATCTTCAGCTTGCTTAGGCGACTGCTCTTCGGTTTCGGTCTTAGACTGCTTATCTTCGACTTCTTCGGTTTGTTCGGCTTCGGGTAGTTCAGGCGACTGCTCTTCGGCTTTAGGTTGCTTAGGCGACTCTTCTTCAGCTTCTTCGACTTGTTCGTCTTCTTCAGCTTGTTCAGCTTGTTCGTCTTCAGTTTGCTTAGATGGCTGATTGTCATCGGATACTTTAGACTGCTTATTTTCGGGTACATTACTAACGTCCAAGTCTTTAGGTGTATTTAAACCCGCCCAAGCACCAGAGCCAACGCTAAGCAACCCTTTTTTTAGACCATTGCTACCCACCTTGGCCTCAAGAACAGCTTTATGTTGATCGGTAAGTCTAAGCCAAAGCTTTGTGCCATCGCTTTTAATACGGTACTTACCTTGTTCAAGACCGTTACTATTTACCCCAGTGGCATCGTCATCTGCAGTATAGGAATCTAAAGCTACGCCATCTACTTTGATGGTTTGGATTTGCGCTTCTGTAGGACTTAAGTCAGTACCTTGTACGGTTAACAGAGCCGTGCCAACATCGTAGCTTGCACTGGTGATTGCAGGCCCAGACGGCCCAGAAGATCGATCATCGTCATCGGGTGGGGCGCAGGCCAAGGCCATAAAGGCCAGTAGCCAGGCTACAGGCAATAAAAGTGGTTTGAGCTTATACATAAGCAATACCTCCAACAAGGGATAAAGATTAACCAACCCATACGGGCTAGTGTACAGTGCCCCATTTTGCTAGGGGGGTGTTGCGTCAAGGCCTATACAAGCTTTTTATAAGTTTTTTTATGTTTAGTGTTGGCACTTTTTTTGTGTCTTAGTGTTGTTTAGTGTTGTAATGAAAACGGGATATTATTCTTTCAGGGGCGTTCAGAATTTGGGCAACGATTTCCGATGATTGTTGTATAGGTCCTTGATTATGTGCCGATGTAGAAAATTTCATTAAAGACTAGGGTATCAATAGGTGGTAGGTAAATCTATGGATAGATTTAGGTCAATTCTATCAATAGGTAGGAGGTAATTCTATAGATAGATTTGGGTCGATTCTATTATATAGGTGGGAGGTTATTCTAGTGTTTCTTGGTTTGTGGCTTTGGGGTTGTTGGTTGGGGCTGGGTCTATAGAAATTACCAATCCGTCAATACTGTAATCCCCAGCATAAGGTCCAGCCGAGGCTGCAAGTTATTGATAAACACCCCAGTTTTATTAAAACGGACACTGTCCTCGGCCTTAGAAAATGGAAAGAGAGAAAATAGTGCAGCCTCTATACCATATATGGCACCATCGCTGCGCGGGGTAAGAAAATACCAGCGCAGCCCCGTTTGCATAGCCAAAGTAAAATACTGTAATGAGCTGCGCGGGCTTAGCATTTCCTTTGAATTGACAAACTGCATAGTTTGTACCCCAGCCCCAATCCCAGCATAAAATTCCAGATACCCAAACCAGTTTAAATTGAGAGTTGGGCGCAAATGCAACATGCCCAACCAGCTAGATTCGACTTTGCGAGCTAGAGTATTACCATCAAACAAATCAGGGTCGCCATATTGGTCGCGCACCGTAATTAGGCTAAAATCCATAGGAATGTTGTTTGCCAAACGGAACAAGAAGGCAAAGCGATCGAGACTCAAACCGCTATTACCCAAACCAAACATTAAAGAATGAGAAAAGTCTGGCTCTACAAACTTTCGTTTGTTTTTCAAAAAGGCCCAGCTCAATTCCAAGCTACCAAAACCAAACGGATAGATGAGTTGGCTATCTGGATTGGGGTTATTGAGGCTACCAAAACTAATATCGAGCCTACGCTGGTAAAGCCCGACTCGCGAACTAAATGCCAACCATAAAGCCGTTCTGGCATCACTCCAAACACCCTCAATCTGGCCTTCTTGACCATAGCCTTGGTAATAGCTTAGTTTGTACAAATATAAATCGAACTGTAAATATTGGTTGCCGCTGTAAAGCTTACTGCGCAAGCCAAGGCTTAGATTATTTTGGTAACCAAGGGCCGTCTCTACATGGCTTTCTAACCCTAACTCCAAAAAGGTTTGCTGCCATTGCTGCCCACTCAAATTGAGTGTATAGGCAAAATAGAGCTTGGACCCCAAGCTTAATGTATGGTAGTTATCCTTTAAATATGGGCCATAGAGATATCTAGTGTAAATTTTTGGCACTTTGCTTTTGTCGTGCATGAAGTTTTGAATATCTTGGCCTAAAATATCCCCCGCTTGAAAGTAACTAGCAGAAACCTTTAGCCCCAGATAAAAAGGCTCTAGTCGATCGTACAATGCTTCTGGCCTGCGATTGTAATGGCTAGGGTTGCTGCGCCAAAGCTCTGGACTGAGTAAATTGCCAAAAGTATAATTGACGCCCGCTTGTAATTCATCTATGCGGGTCTTGCTGGCGTAGCGATCGGTGAGAGCACGATAAGAGAAAAACATATCCCAATTGTTTAAGCTGAATAGTGTAAGAATACCATAAGTATAGTAATCATCCATATTCAAAGAGAGATTGCCGTTCTGATAATCATTGATATACTGCAGATTCAAGTGCCAATAAAAGATTAAAGGACTCTTATTTGGGCTTGCTTCAGTTTTGTTTGCTTCCACTATTTCATATGATTGTGGAATTTGCTGGGCTTGCAACGTTCCCATTGTGGCTGTAATATATAGGTATAGCGATGCTAGTACCTGCTTCCATATATAAAAACGCATCTATAGTTAATTTACAGTAAAGTTAAAATCTCAATCGAGTCTTGGTGTATGGCAACCGTATGCTCAAAGTGAGCTGCATTTTTACCATCTGCTGTTGCCACTGTAAAATCATCGTCCCATACTTCTACTTCATGGCTACCCAAACAAATCATCGGTTCAATAGCCAATACCATGCCCGCCTTTAATCTAGGATTTAAACCAGAGGAGGGATAGTAGTTGGATACCGAAGGGTCTTCATGCACAGCAAAGCCGACCCCATGCCCGCAAAAACTATCGACAATACCATAGCCATGTGGCCGAATAAATTCGGTAACAATTTTGCCTACATCTTTAATACGGCCTTTTTTACAAGGCAGTGGAAGTTGTTCAATTACATGCATCAAGCTTTGCTTGGTTGTCTTTAGTAATTGATAGTCGATTTGCGCTAGCTTGCCAATGCCATAGGTGCGGGCTGAATCAGAAAAATAACCATTGAGATTGACCCCAATATCCACTCCAATAATATCCCCTTCTTGTAAGATTTGCTTTTTATCTGGTATGCCATGGATTACCACGTGATTTACGGAAGTACATATGTGCTTGGGAAAGCCGCTATACTGGTAAAATGCTGGAACGGCCCCTTTTGAACGAATAAATTCATCAGCCATTTTATCCAGTTCCCCAGTGGAAATGCCAGGCTGCAAATAAGGCTCTAAGTGGGCAAATGTTTCAGCTAGTATTTTGCCTGAAAGGCGGATTTTTTTTATATCTTGTACAGATTTCAGACGTACCATTTATGTCTAATCCATTCGGTTTTACTTTGGTGCAATAGATTATGGTGTTTTGCTTTTATCAATATCTTTAAGCAAGATATTTTTATTTTTAGGCAGGGCAAAAGCAAAACACAGGTATTTATTACCTACGAAACATCTGTGAGGCTTAAATTGTAACGCCCCATGCGATCGATTTCCAACAACTTAACGGCAACTTCTTGCCCTTCTTTCAAATGGTCGGATACCGAATTAATGCGCTTGTTAGAAATTTTTGAAATATGGCACAGGCCTTCTTTACCCGGCAAAAATTCAATGAAGGCGCCGTAGTCCATAATGCGTTTTACCGTGCCATTGTAGACCGTTCCAGCTTCTGGCTCACTGATCATACTTTTAATGCGGGCTTCTGCAGCCATAGCTCCACTGCGCTGGGAACAGAAAAGCGTTACCTTACCATCATTACCAATATCTACTTTGGCACCCGTTTCTTCTGAAATAGCACGGATAAATTTGCCGCCCGGCCCAATAATCGCCCCAATCTTATCGACATCGACTTTAAAGTTTAAAATTGCGGGAGCTGTTTCTGAAGGCTGATCTTTGGCTGTGTCTATCGTTTCACCCATGATGGCTAAAATATGCATACGGCCTTCTTTTGCTTGGTGCAGAGCCTTGGTCATAATTTCTAAGTTAATGCCGGAAATTTTAATATCCATTTGGAAGCCTGTAATACCGTCTTTAGTGCCGGCAACTTTAAAATCCATATCGCCTAAGTGATCTTCTTCCCCCAGAATATCTGAAAGGACTGCGTATTTGAGGTTTTCTCCCTGGCCATTGCCCCCGCTATCGGTCATATCGGTGATGAGCCCCATTGCGATTCCCGCTACGGAGGATTTTATGGGCACCCCTGCATCCATTAAAGCCATTGAACCGCTACAAATTGTGGCCATTGACGAGGAACCATTAGATTCCAAAATTTCAGAAACTACGCGAATGGTATAGGGGTAATCGGTTTTAGCTGGCAGCACATTTTCCAAAGAACGCTGGGCCAAATGGCCGTGGCCAATTTCGCGGCGGCCTGTACTTAAACGGCCTGTTTCACCTACGGAATAGGGCGGGAAATTATAGTGCAGCATAAAGTGCGAACGATGGTCGCCATCAATATCGTCCATAATCTGTTCATCAGAAACGCTACCCAAGGTTACAATGCCTAAGGATTGCGTTTCGCCACGGGTAAATAGCGATGACCCGTGGGTGCGTGGCAATATGCCTATTTCTGTGGTAATCGGGCGAATCTCGTTGGTTTTGCGGCCATCACAACGCTGCCCGTTCTCGAGAATAGCGTGGCGAACAATATCGCTTTCGATGTCATGAAGCAAATTATTTGCCAGCTCATTGGCAGGAATATCTTCAACAGCAAGGGCTTCTAGCTTTGCCGAAAAAGTTTCCAGCACTTGGCTTTTAGCCGCAGCAATGCTGTTGCTGCGTTGTTCTTTGTTTGCTTCAAAGCAGGCAATTTTTAGTTTGGGTGTTGCCCATTCGCGGATTTCTTGACTAACTTCTTGGGCTAAGGGGGAATCTTCTTTCGTTTTTTCCGACAGAGGCAATTTAGCCTTTCCACATTTCTGTTGCAGCTCCAGCATAAAATCACAGATTCGCTTAATTTCACTTTCGGCAATTTGTATCGCTTCTAGCATCGTTTCTTCCGAGACTTCACGGCCTCCACCTTCTACCATGCAAATACCGTTGTGGCCACCGGCAACGACAATTTCCATATCGCTGGCTGCAATTTGTTCAAAATTCGGATTTACGATAAATTCGGCATTTTGGCCCGTTAAACGCACCACACGCACTGAGGCTACGGGGCCGTTAAATGGTATGTCCGAAACCATTACCGCAGCAAAAGCCGCATTCATGCCGAGTATATCGGGCGGGTTTATTTTATCAGTAGAAATGGTCATCGGTACCACTTGGATTTCCCGGCCAAAGGCTTTGTGAAATAAGGGCCTCATCGGACGGTCAATCAAGCGAGATACTAAGATTTCTTTATCTTTGGGGCGGGCTTCGCGCTTGAGAAAGCCTCCAGGAATTTTACCTGCGGCGTAATAGCGTTCATTATAATCAACAGATACTGGCACAAAGTCCAAATTTTCGCGGGCTTCACTGCTGCAGCAGACTGTGGCTAAAACAACCGAACCGCCATAATGAGCTAGTACAGAGCCATTGGCTTGACGGGCCATTTTACCCACTTCTATAATGAGTTCTTCTGCGCCGATACGCAGGTTAAGAGTTTCCATATTTTTCTCCTTTTCTATTCTGCTTGCTATTATGTAAGCTTACGACATTATGGCTAGTTTAGCTTTGCATTCTTTTCCATTTAACATGCTGTTTCGTTTAGAACAGGCAAAAAAAGATGTAAAAATATGGTGTGTTTTATTTATAGCTAGCCAAAACTTACTTAACTAGCTGGAAATCTAAGCTTTTACAGTTATAAAGCAAGTAATTCCATAGTTATCGAATAGGTTGTTTCCTAATATTCAGTACAGGGCAACCCACTACCAGCTTGATAGTGGGTTGATAGCCATAGTACCCACCCAAAAAGCCAGCAAGACTTGGCCAAAGTTTATCTTGTTACAAAAAATTCTTGTTAGTTATTAAGAAGGTCTCTTATTAAGAGATTCTCTTATTGGGCATTAAGAAATTCTATTGTTAGTTATTAAGAAATTCTATTGTTAGTTATTAAGAAATTCTATTGTTAGTTATTAAGAAACTCTGTTGTTGGGCATTAAGAGACTCTCTTAATTTTTATGGCAACGTTTTAGCTTGGTGGTTTTGGCCTTGGTATGTTCTCCATACCAAGGCTGTAATTGATAAAAGCAGCCTTGATAAAAAAACTTACCAAGGCTGCAATAGGCCAATGCAAGCGTTGCAACAACCAAACCCTACTTAAAATTTAAAACTTGAATAGCATTGGTTAGGTCTTCTGGACTACCAGGTACAAATTCTGCTGCTGCTTCCAGGTTGTATGCACCATTAGCATCACCAAGACCAACCTTAACCAGTATCTTATTGACTTCCGCTTCTACACTACCGCTTAAAGTAATATTTAAGTTTGTTGCACCTGCTGCAGTACCTGTGGCTTTGTTTCTACCTACAGTTGAGTGCCGGGGTAATGTGAATCTCTTACTACCATCACCGGATACAATCGTCAATTTGCTAAAGTCCCAGTCTGCAATTGCTGTCGGTAACCTGCTACCTTTAATAATTAACTGGCCAAAATTAGCTATATATGATACGGCGGTGATGCTGGTTACATACCCACTAACGGTAATCGGGTTGCTTGTGTCTTCTGCGCTACCACCTGCAAAGCCTGCTGCTGCTTCCAGGTTGTATTCACCATTATTATCACTATCACCAGTCTTAGCCAGTATCTTCTCGGCTTCCGCTTTTACACTACCGCTTAAAATAATACTTAAGTAGGTTGCACCTGCTGCAGTACCTGTGGCTGTGTTTTCACCTGCAGTTGCGTGCCGGGGTAATGGGTATCTCTTACTACCATCACCGGATACAAGCGTCAATTTGCTAAAGTCCCATCTTGCAATTGATGTCGGTAACTTGATACCTCTAATATATAACTCGCCTGTATTAGCATCGTAGGTTGCACTGGTGATGCTGGCTGTATACCCGCTAACGGTAATAGGATTGGTTGTGTCTGCTGCGCTACCACCTGCAAAGCCTGCTGCTGCTTCCAGGTTGTATGCACCATTAGCATCACTTTCACCATCGTTAACCAGTATCTTATCGGCTTCCGTTTTTACACTACCTATTAACTGAATATCTAAGCCTGTTGCACTTGCATTAGAACCTATGGCTCTGTTTCTACTTTCAAAACCTACGGCTCTGTTTTCTGGCCGGGGTAATGTGTATCTCTTACTACCATCACCGGATACAATCGTCAATTTGCTAAAGTCCCAGCCTGTAACTGCTTTTGGTAAATTAGTACCTGTAATCACTAACAAGCCTAAAGTAACATTGTAGGTTGCACGGGTAATTGCGGGGTCGGGTAGCTTAGGCGATTCATCATCGACTTGTTCGACTTGTTCAGCTTGTTCAGCTTGTTCGTCTTTAGGTTGCTTAGGCGACTGATCTTCGGTTTCAGTCTTAGACTGCTTATCTTCGACTTCTTCGGTTTGTTCGGCTTCGGGTAGTTCAGGCGACTGATCTTCAGCTTGTTCAGCTTGTTCGTCTTCAGTTTGCTTACGCGATTGATCATCGACTTGTTCGGCTGCGGGTATATTCCTAACGGTTAAGTCTTTGGCTGTATCTAAACCCGCCCAACTACCAGAGCTAACGCTAAGCAAGCCTTTTTTTAGACCATTGCTACCCACCTTGCCATTCAGAGTAGCTTTATCGGCATCGGTAAGTCTAAGCCAAAGTGCTGTGCCATCGCTTTTAATACGGTACTTACCTTTTGCAAGACCGTTACTATTTACCCCAGTGGGTTTGGCATCTGCAGTATAGGCACTGAAGGCTACACCATTTGTTCGGCTTCCTACCCTGATAGTTTGGATTTGCGCTTGTTTCACACTGGTAGGACTTAAGTCAGTACCTTGTACGGTTAACAGAGCCGTAGCAAAGTCGTAGATAGCGTTATTGATAGTCGGCCCAGACGGCCCAGAAGATGGTGCATCGTCATCGGGTGGGGCGCAGGCCAAGGCCATAAAGGCCAGTAGCCAGGCTACAGGCAATAAAAATAGTTTGAGCTTATACATAAGCAATACCTCCAACAATGGATAAAGATTCGCCAACCCATACGGGCTAGTCTGTAAATCCCCATTTTGCTAGGGGGGGTGTTGCGTCAAGGTCTATATATGGCTTTTTACAAGTTTTTTTGTGTTTTTTATGTTTTTGGCACTTTTTTTGTGTGTTAGTGTTGTGTGTTAGTGTTGTAAGGTGGTTCAAAATCCATGCCAATCAAAAGGCTTAAGGGTGTTGGCCTTTGTTTGGCCTTTGGGGGGGTGGGAAAGTGTAGAATTGAATAAAATACTTGATTACACCTTAATTACACTATGGGGCAATCTCCAAAAGGTGAAACATTTAATGAAAATGAAAACGGGATATTATTCTTTCAGGGGCGTTCAGAATTTGGCCAACGATTGCCGATGATTGTTGTATAGGTCCTGGATTATGTGCCGATGTAGAAAATTTCATTAAAGACTAGGGTATCAATAGGTGAAAGGTAATTCTATTAATAGATTTAGGTCGATTCTATTATATAGGTGCGAGGTAAATCTATCAATAGATTTGGGTCAATTCTATTATATAGGTGGGAGGTAATTCTATTAATAGATTTGGGTCAATTCTATTAAATAGGAACTTAAGACTAGGTCATATACTTTGATGGTTTGGATTTGCGCTTGGGTCGCACTACCTAAGTCAGTACCTTGTAAAGTTAAAAGTTAGCAGAGCCGTGCCAACATTGTAGATGGCCTTATTAATAGTCGGCCCAGACGGCCCAGAAGACGGCGCATCGTCATCGGGTGGTGCGTAGGCAAAGGCCATAAAGGCCAGTAGCAATGCTACAGGCAATAAAAGTAGTTTGTGCTTATTCATAAGCAATACCTCCAAAAATGGATAAAGATTGGCCAAGCCATACGGGCTAGTGTACAGCGCCCTATTATGTTAGGGGGGGTGTTGCGTCAAGGCCCATACAAGCTTTTTGTAAGTTTTTTTGTGCTTTTTTTATGTTTGGGGCACTTTTTTTGTGTCTTATTTGTGTTTTAGTGTTGTAAATTTGCATTCCATATTATCGGAATTTCAGTCTCTGTTGCCGTGCGAGCAATATCGTCGATACCTAACATAAAATTTGAGTAACCCACAGAAGCAATACTTCCCATAAGCCAGTAAGTAATGGAGGGCAATTTAGCAAACGGATCGGCAAGCAATTTAATAATAGAAATGGCAGAACCAAAGAAAGTAGAAACTATCACTCCAACCAGCACCAGCGACAACACCGACATTCGGCCATTGATGCGGGCGAGTACCATAACCGCCAGTATACTAACATACCAAACGCAAAGGCAAAAACCAAAGTGAGCAGGGAACTCTCAAATAGTAATATTGCCAAAGTGCCGCCAAAGGCAGCACCAGAAGTTACGCCGATAATTCCCGAATCGACCAGTGGATTACAAAACAAACCTTGGGCTGAGGCTCCAGACACTGCCAAACCTAAGCCGATGAGAATGGCAGCCAGTATTCTAGGCAAGCAAACCTAACTCCGTTGTTTCACATATGGTTGGATAATGTAATACGCCCCATTTGAGAATAAAGCCTAAACTGCAGAAGGATTTGCAAAAGTTAGCCGCGATGTTGGTTAGCACCCTAGACAATGGGGAATTTAATAACTGTGGGCGTTCAAACATTCACAACATTCACGTTAAGGAAAATATGGACTTTTTGTTCATTTCTAACCAACTCTTAGCCATCAGGTAATTTCCAGCATTGCTAGGATGAATTCCGTCGTATATCCAGTAATCAGCTTTTGTCTTAGAAACAGCATTGTCAAAAATAGACTGATAGGGAATAAGCATTAAACTATGCTCTTGCGCTAAAGATGCTATAGCCATTTGTATCTCTTGTACTTTGGGCAGCCATATATCGTAGTCCTCAACCAGAGAGCCGGGGAATAGAAACGGTTGCCCTAAAATGATCAGACTCTGAGGCAATTCTTTTTGCGTCCAGACCAAAATCTCTTTGTAAATTTGGTAAAACTTGGCAACATTTATATCTTCATTTGAGACCAAGGGCCAATAGACATCATTAATACCTATTAATATTGAAATGTAATCTGGTTTCAACTTCAAGCAATCTTTATCCCAACGGTCAAGCAAATCAGCAATTCTATTTCCATCAATACCACGATTAATAATCTGCAAATTTTGTTTAGGGTATTCGGCCTGTATTTGAGCTGCTGCTAATAGAACATAACCAGTACCCAGAGCACGTATGGGTGGAAACACATTATTATCGTGAAGGGATTCAAAATCCATCTCCTCTTCACGCTCGCGTTGATAATCCGTAATAGAATCACCTTGAAAAAGTATTTTTTTCATAACAATATCCCATATTATCTATAATCAAAGACAAAAAACTAAATTGATTTGCCACTCAACAGCCTGTAATGGTAAAACTAATTTAGCTTGTTGTCAAGTGAAATTTTTAGATATAACTTTTTTGATTAGCTCTCTATTGTTGTTTAGACTTCATGTTTAGACTTCATGGGTAATGGACAATATCTGGAAGACCAACTTCAAAATAGCCCTTATTTAATAGCCATTGGGTACTGATTGGCTATTGTCCTGCTTGGTTAGAGCTTTGCTTGATACCCACCAACAGACTTTCTCAATATAGATCGATCGAGCCTCTTAATGGGTATTAAGAGGCTCTCTTAATGCTCATTAAAAGTACCAAACAAAGTATCTTTTGTGTTTCGGGGTTTGGGATAATGGGGACTTAAAACCAACAAATTTTGGGGCGATGTGCGGCCAATCTTTCTACCGTCGTAATTCCTTCAAAGTTAGCGCAACAACTGGGCGGACTTGAATAGCCCGAGAGCTATACACGGGAAGAGCTTTAGGTAAATAGGGGAAGGATTGTAGCAATACAAGCAAATAATGGTGAGCTTAGTTAGCCACATCTAGGGGTGTTTTGCCATTGGCATCGGAAAACCCATGCTCTTAGCCATTGGCTTAGTTATTCTAATTGCTTTTGGTGAGAGTTTGTCATTGCAATTTTTCAATGTGTGTTTTGATTTGGCAGCTTGACAGTGTACTGAAAAAAGGCACTATGTCTAACCTCTTAATCAAATGATAGAACAGTTGTAATGATTTAATTATGGCCCATCGGTCACTTGCCCGCAACAATCAAGGTTCTAAACATTCCCTTGTATGGCTTCAGCTAAAGATTCTTCGCTAACTATATCGCCCTTATCTCGGATCAGCTCGTGTACCATTTTCCCTTTGTTTAAAACTAATACTCTATCGCAGATGCGCTCCATTTCTTCCATTTCAGATGAAACAATAATCACTCCATTATTTGCATCTGTTATACCTCTAATAAATTGGGCTATCTCACTTTTGGCTTCCACATCAATTCCCGCGGTAGGTTCATCAAGCAACAACACGGTGGGCTCGGTTAAAAGCCCTTTGGCAAAAACAACCTTTTGTTGATTGCCTCCTGATAGAAATTGGACATCTTGCTCTAGCCCAGTTGCCTTTAAATTGAGTTTCTCTTTCATTTGTAACGACTTCTCTATTGCTATACGAGTATTCAAAAATAAATATTTTTTTATTCGGTGTAATATTGGTAATATCATATTATCAAGTATATTATGGATACCTATAATACCATTCCGGTGTCTGTTCTCAGGTACTAGAAATACACCTCTTTCTATTGCCTCCCATACCTTGCCCGCCTGTACGGGATTGCCTTTTAGTATTACCTCCCCCCTATCAGGTTTGAAAAGCCCGTAAATACATTTTAGTATTTCTGTTCTTCCGCTACCCATGAGTCCCGCTATACCTAATACCTCTCCTGGATATAAATGGAAGGAAATATTTGTGATACGGTCTCTAAACGAGATATTATGAATAACTAATAATGGCTCTGTTCTTTGAATGGGCTTTGCGGGAGCTATAAAAGTATTTTCTGCCAACTTTCTACCAATCATAGCTTGAACAATACTCTGAATACTTACATGGTTGATAGATTCTTGCAGCACAACTTCACCATTGCGCAATACAACAATCTTATTGCATATATTTAGAATTTCTTGCATGTGATGCGATATTAAAAAGATAGCTATTCCTTGTTTCTTTAGATTATCAATAAGCTCAAACAACAAGTTAATTTCTTTCGTTGTCAGGGAAGCCGTTGGTTCATCTAAAATTAATACAGAAGGATTGTGCATAAGGGACTTTACTATTTCTACCATCTGTTGGTTTCCAATAGACAAATCCTCTACTCTGGTGTTGGGCTCTATTTCTAAGTTAAACCTATCCAGAGCTTTTTTCGCTTCTTGCATACATAATTTTTCCTGTATGAAGCCATATTTCTTTAGCTCTATACCAAGAAAGATATTCTCTGCAACACTTAGAGTTGGAATCAATGATAGCTCCTGATATACCATAGCGATACCAGACTTTTTTGCTCCTACAGGCGAGCTATAAGTTTCTTTTGTGCCATCTATAACTATATGCCCCTTATCCGACTTATACACCCCATTTACAATCTTCATAAGGGTAGATTTACCTGCTCCATTAGAACCGACAAGGCCTAGCACTTGCCCTTTCTCAATATCTAGGGAAACCCCTTTTAAAACATAATTATTAAAAAAGGATTTATGTATATCTACTATTTCTAGTGCAAGGCTTTTTCTTTCGGCATTCACCACTCTGGCCATCCTATGGACCTACCGTCACTAGAATATATACCTTCTGCTTTGGGATTATCCGTTCCAACGCCGCTTACAGGGACAACATAAGCTCTGGTAACAAAGGCTTGTGACCTAAAAGCCAAAACAACGGAGTCTCCTTCATTTACTTGCTGTTCTCGTGCCAAAATACCATAGTAATCAATAGCTGCAGGACTAGGTATTTCGCATGGTATAGTACGCGCTAAGGCATCTGCAGGACAAGAACCCACACAGGCCTTTACCGTATAGTCCCTAAATACAGGATCAATATATAAACCACCACCAAAAAAATACGCTGCCCCTGCATGGATATGAGAGACTTCTGATACATAGACCATCGCCGGTATTTCCGCAAGCTCCTCGGTAGCATTAAGGGGAGTCGTGCCGGTGAATCCATGTCCGGGTTCCACTTGGGTTACTCCAAGCGATGCCAATCTATGAAAAAGCATGGACGATGTCGTACCGGGTGCATTGATCTCTATATCTTGCATACCTTCATTGGCAAGTATAGTGGCCGCTCTTTCCAACGTTCTTAAATTGTTGGTCGCAACAATCTCATGCTTTTCTTCATCAAATAGATGTGCAGGAAAGGTCGTAATACCGGCAACATGCAAACCAGGCAGATTATTGATAGCATCTCTTACGGTTCGTATTTCATCTATAGCAAAACCACCTTCATGCCCTCTATAGAATGTATCACCGGATGCATGTATTCTTAACAGAATATTCTGTTGTTGGCCTCTCGCCATAAATTTAGAAATCGTTCGGGCTTTTTCTAGGCTAAACACGGTCCAATATTTAGGCTTCATGCGCAGCGCTGCAAGCGTTTCATGATAGGGCACTTGCACCAAATGGCCGATATGCCCAATACCTAACCCACTGTGATAGGCCGCACGGGCACAAGGCATATCGACCGCGACACAATCCTTTATGCCCGCCTTTTGCATTGCCTGTAAAGCAACAGGATTCCGCCCTATTTGTTTGGTCATCGCAAAGATTTTTAGCTTATGTTTCTCCGCTTCCGCTTGTAGCAACAGGGCATTCTTATATAAGCTATCTATATCAATAACATAGCTGTTGGCCGGTATATCTCCGCGCTGATGCAATAGCACTGCAGATTCTATCAATGCTTTATTTCTTGCTATAATGCTGTTCAAAAACATAGCTATAAGAATTCCTCTACTATAGATTAATCGCGATCGGGTTGCCTCAAACTTAGGGATACGGCTAAAATAATAACAATCCCACGAGCGATCATTTGTTCCGAGACACTCAAGCGCATAAGCAATAGGCCATTGTTTAGCATGCCAATAACAATAGAACCAATAATAGAACCGACAATCGTACCTTTGCCACCGGTAAAAGAAGTACCACCAATTACCACCGCAGCGATAACGGACATCAAGTCCGATTCACCCAACGTATAGCGTGCGCCATGCAGTCTGCCGGCATATAGAATACCGGCAAATGCCGCACAAATTCCGCTAATAGTCATTACGGCCATCTGTATTCTGCCAATATTTACCCCAGAAAACCTAGCGGCAGAAGTGTTGCCTCCAACCGACAATACCTTTTTACCAAAGCCGGTCTTTCTATAACCGATGTGGCCGATTACCATTACAATAATAGTCCACAAAAATAAGGTAGATACATGGCCGATATTACCAGAGCCAAACAGAAAATTAAATGTTTGGTTGGTGATAGGAATTGCTTCTAAATTGGTCACGATCCTAGCCAAGCCGGCGATTACAATAGAAGTTCCTAAGGTTATCAAAAAAGAAGGTATGCGCAGCTTGGCACGGATATATCCGTTGATAAAACCAAATAAAGCACCGACCAAAAGACCAGATACCAAAGCCGCCAATAAACCAACCTCCCGTACCACTAAGGCGGAGACTAAGGCGGCCAAACCTACGATAGAACCTATAGATAAATCTATTTCTCCGGCCGATATGGCAAAGGTCATTCCAACCGCCATAACCGATATCATGGCCGTCTGCCTAAGTATATTCATTATGTTGGCATAAGAGAGAAAATTCTTATCATGCAATACCAAAGAAAGAATCCCAACAACTAACAAGAAGCTAATATAGACAATATAATCCTTGTAATGGATCTTCCGTATTTGTTCTAAACTTACCAAGATTCTTCTCCCTCTTACTCGCTGATAACTCTACGGCTCTCTCTGTCCTAGTTCCTCAATGCGTCTATAACAGCCTGATCGGGAGATTTATTAGCCGATTCCTTATAGGCCTGCAACATATTATCTCTAGTCATCTTGACTGTTTCACATAAAACAAACGGAGGAGCGGGTTTACCGAGCAGGTCATAAGCCGCCAATCTCGCCATAACCTGACCGATTTGATAAGGCTTGTCCGCCACCTTACCATAGGTAAGCCCTCTTTGAGCCATATCTAGATCCAGCGTGCCGCCTAAGTCATGGGTTACCAATTTTGCCCTGCTACCGGCCGATCTCATCTCTGCAACTACCGGTTCGGCTGCAACGTCCCAAGAGACATAAACCCCGTCTAAACTAGGGTTTTGCGTCAACATGGCTACGGCCACTTCGCCCGTTTGAGTGTCTTGCGAAAAACCTTTGGCATATACCAAGTTAATGTTAGGGTATTTCCTTTCTATGGTTCGACGAAAGGCGTTATCCCTATTATTGGTTACAAAAAAGTTTGCATCGTAGTAAATCATGGCAATATCGCCTTTGTTGCCGATAGCCTCTGCCATTAGATCGGCCGCTGCCCGCCCCATGCCATAGTGATCGCCTGTTACAATAGAAACGTATTGTTCGCCAGGTTTATAGTTATCAATGCCATTATCGGCCAAGACAATACTTACGCCAGCGTCTACGGCAGGCTGAAAGGCCCGGGTCGATGCAACCGGGTCTACCGGCAAAGATAACATAATATTGGGCTTCAATGCCAATGCAGTCTCTATGTCCGTGGCTTGCTTGGCCGGATCATAATTAGATTCGGAGATAGCCACCACTTCTATACCCATCTTTTCAAATTCTGCCTTAGCTCCTCGTGTCATGGACTTATACCACTCACCGGAGCTACCCCACAACATAGTCGCCTTATAATTACCTGCTCGCACCTTTTGATATTCCTCTTGAGTTAAGGAAATATCAGTAGCTGATGTGGCCACTTCTCCGTTAGGGCCTTTGGCAAAGCCACCGTAACTTTGATTGGCCCTTTCCACACCTATAGTGAAATCTTTTGGCGTCTCCGATTTGCCTCTGGCGTAACCCATAGAGGGTGCTAAGACTAAGCAAAATAAGATGAAGTAACCATTCTTCATAGGAAAACCTCCTTAATGTTTTCTGTTATATACCAGAATAGCGAAAAAACAATCAAGAGTAAAATCCTTTTTTATGATAAAATTTGCTATAAATTCCTTGTTTTTTCTCTAGCTCATAACAAGGCCAATTGTAGCGCCGGTAGGCCAACAGTATTGAATATTTTTTAAGATTTATCACAAGCGCGAATAGCCGCTTTTATAGCCCTTATTTATAGCCATTGGTTACTCATTGGGTATTGTCCTGCTTGGTTACAGCTTCGCTTGATACCTACCAAGAGACTTTCTCCATATCAATCGATCGAGTCTCTTAATAGGCATTAAGAAAACCTCTTAATGGGCGTCAAGAGAGTCTCTTAATAGGCATTAAGAGAGCCTTTTTCGTTGGAGAAATAACCAAGAGTTTTTAACTCAAGCAGTTTTTCAGTTCACCGAGTATTTGGGGGCTTTTGGTACAAAGCTGCCAAATACTATTGTTGTTCCCAGGCCATTCCCACGGTAGGCAAATACTTTGTAAAAATAGCTGTCGAGAACCATGATTGTTTGGTTGGGTTTGCCAAATTTTGCAAGTAAATGGCCCTATATTTGTAGGTATATTATTGTTGTGTTTGGTTTCTGTTTGTGCATTTTGCACAGGCATTGGCACTTGCAATGCAAAAGCATACAAGCTAATGCACCCATTGCTATTACTTGTTTTAGCTCCGTATTTTAAATCGCCCTGAACAGGGTAGCCCAATGCAGCTAATTGGCAGCGGATTTGGTGATGCCTACCCGTCTCTAGCTGGACAGCTATGATACGATGATTTTTCCCTGTAGCCATGAAACGGTATTGCAACGCAGCCAATTTTGCGCGGGGGGCATCAGGTTGGGTTATATAAGCTTTATTATTGCGTGATTCCTTACGGATATAATCTATTTGTTTCTGCCATTTATCTTTGGCTGAAGCCAAGTTTTGTTGGTGGAATGGCCCTTCAACAATCGCAAGATAAAATTTCTTACAAACTTTTTGCTGGAAAGCAGCAGAAAGTCGTTGCATTGCTTTTGTGGTTTTTGCCATCAAGCACAGCCCAACAACAGGTCGGTCAAGGCGGTGGGGCAGGCTAAGGTATGCATTGCCCGGCTTACAATAATTGTCAATCAAATAGGCTTTACCGTAATCCAGCAAAGATCGATCACGGCTTTTATCATTTTGCGCAGGGATTCCACCAGGTTTGTAGACGAGTAGTAGATGATTATCTTCATAAACAATTAGGGAACGAAAATAAGTGGCTTGGGTCAAATCGATCACAAACAAAAATATAAGAGAGGGCTTTAATGGTTAGCTTTTTTGCGCTGCAAGTTTTTCAATTTCTTTAATCAATACATCTTCAGCTCCCCGGCTGGGAATGTTTTTTAAGAGCTTGCCTTTAGCAAATAAAGAAACATTTAACCCTGCTCCAGAGATAGCCAAATCAGCATGTTTGGCTTCCCCCGGGCCATTGACAGGGCAACCCATTACCGCAACGTTCATATTAATAGGAACATTAGGCATTTTACTCTGGAGCTTTGCGGTAAATTCCGCAGTATCAAAAGTAGAACGAGCACAACCCGGGCAAGAAATCAAATTGATACCTTGACGCAGCCCCAAAATACGCAGCAGCTCTGCCCCCGCAAGAACTTCTTCGCGCGGTTCACCAGAAATAGAAATACGAATAGTATCGCCAATTCCTTGTTCGAGCAGTTTAGAAAATGCTAAGGTACTCTTTATGAGTGAAGGTTTTAGCGGCCCCGCTTCGGTAACCCCGAGATGCAAAGGGTAGGGATAGCCTAGGCCTCCCTGCGCTAAATCTTTAGCAAACAGCTGGTTAGAATACACAACTAAAGCTGGATCGGAAGCTTTGAGAGACACAACAATATTGCTAAAGCCAACTGATTCCAAGGCTTCCATATTGTCTACCGCAGCTTGAACCATGTTTTTAGCCGATTCTTCTAGCCATTGTTGTGTTTTGACACCGTGGGCAAGCTCCAATTCTCTGGGCATGGAACCGCCGTTGACCCCAATGCGAATAGCAACGCCCTTATCGTTGGCAGCTTGGGCCACTTCTTTGACTTTCCATTTTTCCCCTATATTGCCCGGATTTATACGAAGCTTGGCTATAGGATACTTTAAGCATTCCAAAGCAATTCGGTAGTCATAGTGAATATCTGCAATAACTGGAATCGACAGCCTCTTTGCAATCATACCTATAGGCTTGACAGACACTATGCTAGGCGTTGAGAAACGAATTAAATCACAGCCACTTGCCGCCAACTGCTCTAGCTCTAGGATAAAATCATCAGTTATTTGCTTTTCTTCAATTGGGCGGTTCCACATCGTTTGTACTTGGACAGGTTTGCCCTGACCTAGTTCGCAAATATTGGGTGTAGATGCTTGACTTGCATCTGCTGCAGAATGATGTATTTGTGCCAATTGTTTACTTTGATAAGCCATGGGAATTAAACCAAATTGAGAATAAAGTTAAGATAGAATTTTTCCATATTGAACAGTTTGTCCTAAATAGGTCTCTTCTGATAAATAGAATTCTACAAATTTTTGCTCAAAATCTGGAGCTACAGACTTTTGTGGTAAACATGTGGCTAAAATATTTTCCTGCAAAATTTTAATTTTTCCAAATTTACGAATAAAATCATAGCCTGAATATTTTTCGATAATGGCTTCCCTGTGGAGCAATGGCAGCCAAGCAATATCAACCATACCAAGACCTTTGGTTCCAGAATCAAAAGAAGCACCGTTAAAAAATGTTGTTCCCGTCAATTTATTTTCCAACTTTGCCAATGCCATTTTGAGTTTGCCCGCTCGTTCTTGTAAAATTTCTTCAGAACTACTTCACTGGGCACTGCATTGGACTAAATAATTTTTTGAAGCCATGTAAGACCATGCTCGCTGTTGCGCTTTGGCAACTGGATTTATAGTGAACAAAATTTCTGGGCTAACCTCTTCTATATATTCAGCAATGACATCGAATTCAAATATCGCTTCATCGCTGTCGGCAATCAGCAGCGGAACTTGCCCATTCGGCGATAACTTTAGAAACCACTCGGGCTTCTGTTTTAAACTGATAAAATCAATATCGTATGCTTGTTGTTTGGCTTCAAGTAAAGCGGTAATTCGCTGCACAAATGGGCATATCGTAAAGCTTGCAAGTCGCATGTCGTTTGTTAAACAGATTGAAGCAGCAGACTTTTACCGCGATTCAAAGCCGCTTTGCAAGGTTTGCAAACTTTAACCATAGTTTCACCTGCAGTATGTTCATAGTGCACTTTTATACCTGTGCGTTTACAGGCTGGGCATTGTGCGCGACCAGCCATAGGCATTTCCTCACGTAGTGGTTTTCCACGATGGGCTTTAGACATAGTAACTCCTTATTTGAGGCTGTATTTGCGATTAAAGCGTTCTACACGACCAGCCGTGTCTACCAAACGCTGGGCTCCAGTATAAAAAGGGTGGCAGTTTGAACATATTTCTATGGTAATATCGCCAACCGTGGTTCCAACATCAATTACACTATTGCACGAGACGCAAGAAACTTTACTGGTTACATATTTGGGGTGTATATTTGGTTTCATAAACAATCCTACATTGTATTCATGGCTTTTAAGAATGCGCTATTATTCCGAGTTTTTTTTATTTTGTCAATTATCAGTTCCGTAGCTTCTATATCGTCCATTGGATTGAGAAAATTACGCAGTATCCACATTTTCTTGAGCTCTTCATCTTTGAGTAACAGCTCTTCTTTACGAGTTCCAGAGCGTTTTATATTAATAGCTGGGAAATTGCGTCGTTCGGACAAGCGGCGATCCAGCACTAATTCCATGTTGCCAGTGCCTTTAAATTCTTCAAAAATCACCTCGTCCATACGCGAACCTGTTTCAATTAGGGCGGTGGCTAAAATAGTTAAGCTACCGCCATTTTCTATATTGCGGGCCGAACCAAAAAACCGTTTAGGTTTTTGTAATGCATTAGAATCCACTCCTCCCGAAAGAATTTTTCCAGACGTTGGTACCGATTGATTATAAGCTCTTGCTAATCGAGTAATGGAGTCCAATAAAATAATAACATCTTTACCACTTTCTACTAAGCAACGGGATTTTTCTAAAACCATTTCTGCAACTTGAATATGGTGGGAAGCTTGCTCATCAAAAGTAGAAGCGATAACTTCTCCATTTACACTGCGCTGCATGTCCGTTACTTCTTCGGGCCGTTCCCCAATGAGCAATACAATCAAATGTATGTTTGGGTAGTTGTTCGTAATCGAATTGGCTACCTGCTGCATTACCGTAGTCTTACCAGAACGGGGAGGGGATAAAATAATCCCGCGTTGGCCTTTTCCAATTGGGCAGAAAAGGTTTATCACACGACTAGAAATTTGATTTTCTGCTTCGGTTTCTAAATCAATACGTTCATCGGGGTAAAGAGGAGTCAGATTTTCAAAAGGCACACGGGAGCGAATCTGGCTGGGTTCGCAGTGGTTGATGTGGATAATGCGCATCATGGCAAAAAAATTTTCGCCTTCTTTAGGTGGGCGAATTTGGCCATAAATATTGTCACCAGTACGCAAGTTAAAACTTCGTATCTGTTGTGTAGGCAGGTAAATATCTTCATTTCCAGACAGGTAGGAATTTTCTGCTGAACGCAAAAAACCGTATCCGTCAGACATCAGTTCTAACGCACCTTCTGCGTGTATCACGCCATTTTCTTTGACGTGTGCTTGTAGCAATGCGTAAATTAAATCCCTTTTATGCAAACTGCTAACTTCTTCTTCCGTTTGTTCATTTTTACTCAATAACCTTTCGCGCAAAATTATAATGGAAGACATAGAGAGTTCGTTAATAGAAATAACGTGCTCGGGATTACCTTGCAGCTCTTCTTCTGAAAATTCTGGTATACCAAATTTGCCAGGAAAATTGCCCGAATTATTTTTATTATTTCGTCTTTGAGTATTTGAAAAACGTTTATTTTTACGCTGAGCATAGCTATTATGTGGCTTTTGATAATTTTTGCGGTGGGTCAATTTGATTTCTCCGTTCCGAGTGTTTTCCAGTTTTGTTGTAACATCGCTCATAGGAGCTCCTATAATAAAATGGAAATAAGGTTAATTGTTGTGATAAAATAGCAAGAAGTATGATTATCAATACTTGTAAGACTAAAAGATAAATAAAGCTGATAAAAAGGAGGGAGAAAAATAAATATGCTATCATAACTCTATTTTTTTCATTGTCAATAAAATTTAGCAGACAGCTAGAAACTGTTGTATAAGATTGTTTATTATATTCTTATAGTATATTAGGCAAATCTAATT
This sequence comes from Spirochaetia bacterium, assembly GCA_965225855.1. GTDB lineage: Bacteria > Spirochaetota > Spirochaetia > SP-2023 > SP-2023 > Haliotispira. The sequence continues at coordinate 257,019 of CBDDCK010000005.1, forward strand.
CCTGTCTCAAGACACTTTGTTTATTTCCTTCGTTAAAACTGTTGCTATAGGTATAAGAAATATGGGCAATTACAAAATTTTCCTCACTATCTATCAGCCATTGAATAATTTTAAGATGATCGCCTTCACTAAAGCCCATGAAACTAGCTTGCGAATACGGCAAGATGTTGGTAACTGTATAATAATTGCGCTTATCTACTTCTACTGTTAGCTGTGCTCCAAATAGGGCGTAAAAAAGCTGAGCAGTGCTTTCTTGTTCCAAATTTTTGTACATAGGTTTATCGGGGCGTTTTTCCAGTTCAAGAAATATTTTTTGGGTTTTGTTACTGTTTGGGTCTTGCACCGTGAGCTGTACTATGGCACTGATAGGCCCGTTGGAAATTTGGTGTTGCAGGGGTTTTATTTTTGTATAGCTGCTGTTGCGATATGATATGATGCGCATTCCTGGCTTTAGCGGAGATGAAGCTGCAGGACTATTGGGAAAGATATAACGTATTTCCAGATAATCTTTATTATTGCTGTATTCGTCAATCAATAAGCCCAGCCAACTATTTGAGACCTTTTCACCTTGATAGAGCCGCGGAATCACAGAACTTAGCGTTGAGCTGGGGATAGCAAACGCAATACCTTCAAAATCTCTTTTTCCAAAAATGATACCTTCTATAATTCCTTGGTTGTTGAGCAAAGGGCCACCGCTATTTCCTAAATTGACGGGCACATCAATTTGTAAAACTTCGGTTAAAGGTAGCAATTCTCGCCCTCTGGCTGAAACTCTACCGCTGGTCAATGTATTTTCTAACCCCCCAGTGAAACCTCCAGGAGTTCCTATAGCATATAATTCATTGCCAATGAACAGAGTGGGACTGATATTTTGTCCATCGCTAACTTGCTGAATCAAATTAAATTTGCTGTTTATAGGCAGTAAATACGGTGTGGTTCTTGAAATACGCAACAGGGCTAAGTCGCGATTAGGATCCCAGCCTACCAATCGTGCGGGGATTAGCTCATCGCGGGCGGATAATTTTACAAAAATACTACCAGATTTGTGATTATCTGTCTGACTGCTGATCACATGGTGGTTGGTTATAATACTACCGTTGTTGTCGATAAAAAAACCACTACCGGTTGCAATGGAAGGCAGGTATAGTGGCGTATTGGGAATGCGTTCACTGCCAAGCTTAACGATTACGGTAACAGTGCCTTTAACCCTTTGTTCCCAAAAATCTAGTTTAGTTTGGGGATTGTTTTCAAACTGTTTTTGGATAAGTTTTTGAAATTTTTTTCTTACATTATTTTCAAGTTGAATACCACTTTGCAAACTAGTTTGGGCAAAATCTAAAGCTGCGCCAAAATATTCTTTTCTAAGGTAATAATGGAAAAGTTTTTCGGCAAACTCACTTTTAGAAATATAATTATCCGCAACACTCAAACTTTGCAGACTATAGTAATAGGGAAGTGCAGCGAATATATTTTCGTTATTTATTGTTTCTAAGAAAAAATCGCCAAATCCTTCTTTGATAATGGTCATGTATTTTTGCTTTGTTGTTTGCTCTAAATTCTTTAATTGGGTCAAAGTACTTGCAGCTTTGGCAAAGTCTTTATTGCTAATGGCATAATCTACGTCTTTAAGGCTTAAATTTTGTCTAAATTGGTGGTTAGGTTTACTACCAACATTAAAGGGTATGAATACAGCTTGTTCTTTACCTATAACGACACAAGAATTTAAAATAAGAATAATGGCGATAAAACGATAGATCATTTGGCTGGAATTTACCGTTATTTTCCCAAGTATTCTGGGGTAAATATACTTAGACTTTCATTACTCCATTTGAAGTAATAAGAATAAATATAGTCGATTTTATTGGTCTCATACTTATAGGAGCTATGGGGTAGTTCTACACCGCCTAAAGTATGCCAAATTTTATTGGATACATCACCTAATATTTCACTAAAATCTGGGTGTCCATCATTATCAATGTCTACTTGATATTTTTGCGGTATTCCATTTTGGTAACTGATGACCAGCTCAAAGTTTCCATCTTGATTTTCATCGCGAATTGTTCTATTTCGTTGGTTGTTTTCAAAGTGGCTAATCTCATCAAAGGTTCCGTCCAAGTCGCGATCAATTTGAATTTGTTTTAATTCACCTAAGTGATTGATATCGTATTGAGCGCGGAGAGTCCAATCACTTTGGCGGTATTGCGTTTCATACAGTCTGGTATTTCGGCTATTTCGCATTATATTACTTTCTGAAAGATTAGCAGTTTGCAAGGGGCTAATGGCCCAGTCAAAGGTATTTAGCGGTACTTTGTTACTAATTGAGTAAGATAGCTGACCAGGCGAAAAATTATACACCCGGCGACTATCATAATCTGTAATCGTAATAGCATGGATAAATGGATAGCGGCTGTAGATCAGCTCAATGGTACGGCTGTTTCCATTGTGATTATAAAAACTATGGTAACTAGCTGGTTCGCCGTGGATATTCCAGCGGACTGTAATGTCATTTTCGTTTGGCTTACTGGGGAATAAATGGCGTTCTGTTAAATCACCGTTAATAAAGGTGAGCTCTTCTTCTGGAATACCATCATAGTTTTTATCCATTATATATACGCCATTTAGCTCGCGCAGGGAGTCTTCAATTGAACGGACTCCAGAAACATTGTGGATAACTTGACTTAATATTAAAAAATCAGATGTGGGATAGTTGTTAAAAAATATATCACTTCTGGAAATAAGATTATCTTGCCGCAATAAAATATGTTGGGCTGTAGTAAAGTAATCATCTCCAAATAAACCGGTATATACTGATAGTAAATCTTCTGTGTAAGCACTATCCGTACTTTGGCTGATCAAATAACGCAGCAAGTCTGGGGATTTAGGCGGATAGCTCTCAAGATAAAAATGGAAATTGACCCACATTTCTTTGCTGATGTTCGGAGTATCCAGCAGAATACGAAAATATCTCTCTTCATAATTATATTTTTCTAAATTACTCAGAGCTAACTCTATAGCCTGCTTTTTATTTCCAGAATTATTGTAAGCTAGAGCTAAATAAAACTGAATATCTTTATCTTGAGTAATTTCAAGTTGCCATTTTCGTGTCAAAGCAATAATTTCGTCATACATATCCCATTTGTAAAGAATGCGAACTAATTCTTTGGCAGCTTTTACAGGTGGAGTTTCAAACCACTGGTCAATGGCAAAGGCTTTGTTTAGCCAATCAAAGCGACTTTTTTGCCATCTTTCTTCGTGTGCTATGGACAGAAGATACCAATAGTCAGAAAGTTCTTTTCCACGATATTCAGTTGAAAGCTTTAGCAATTTTTGCATTTCGATAGTTCTATTCTCAAGCGATAGTAGATAGGCTTCTTTTAGATAATTGCGGGCAAATTCATAGTCGATATACTGCAATCTTTTTGCTTTACTCTGGAAGTAATCAACTCTCTTTTTTACAGGATTATTATTTATGTCGATAGAAGCAGAACGGGCCCCTACTATTTCTTGACTGTAAATAAAAATATTGTTTACGAAAAAAAAGAGCAGGCAAAATATCCAATGCCAAAATAAGTTATACCTAAAACCAAACCTATAATATCCATAAGACTGGATTTGCTTTTTTACTAAATTCGTTAAGCTGGTTGACAAATACATAATAAAGATATATAGAGAAAAGATTAATCTTCACTGCGAATTTCTGCAGTAGCCACTTGGAAACTTGGAGCAGAATTTGGAATATCCTGAAGTTGTCCTTTTTTAGGAATCTCGTCCCCCTGTAAATCTTGATTTTTGGGCTGCATATTCAAAAGAGTTTCAATCTCTTCTTTGTACATAGTTTCTTTTTCTAATAAACTTTCTGAAAGTAAAACTAAATCTTCTTTTTTATCTTGGAGTAATTGTCTTGCACCTCCTAAACAATCATCAAGAATTTCTCGCACGGCACGATCAATACAAGTTGAGGTCGTTTCCGAAAATTCTTTTGCTCGAGACATTTCTCTTCCAATGAAAATTGGTTGTTCATCGGCATAAGAAACGGCACCAAGGCTGCTCATCCCCCATTCAGTTACCATTCTGTGTGCTAAGTCTGTGGCTTGTTTTAAATCATTGGAAGTACCGATCGTTGTCTCACCAAATATTAATTCTTCAGCTGCATAACCACCAAAAGCTACCCGAATGCGAGCTTTAAGTGTGGAAAAAGTTGGCGCATAAGACTCTTCACTTTGGGTAAACATTGTTACACCAAGAGCCTGCCCGCGTGGAATAATCGTTACTTTTTCAAAATTATGGCCTTGACTAAACAGGCTCACCAAAGTGTGACCAGCTTCATGGTAAGCTGTCAATTTTTTTTCTTTTTCTGTCATAAACATTGTATGGCGGGCTAAGCCCATTAAAACTTTATCACGGGCTTCTTCAAAGTCTACTAGGCGTACTAATTTTTTGCCATTTCGAGCTGCGAATAAAGCTGCTTCGTTGACGATATTAGCTAAGTCTGCACCAGAACAACCCGGAGTGCGCCGAGCTAGTGCTGGAAAATCAATGTCATTTTCCATTTTGATTTTGGCACTGTGGATTTGTAGAATTTTTTCTCGTTCTTTTAAATCGGGCAAAGCTACGTTGATTTGACGGTCAAACCTACCTGGACGCAGCAAAGCAGGATCCAAAACATCAACTCGGTTGGTAGCAGCCATAACTATCACCCCTTGTTCTGTTCCAAAGCCGTCCATTTCGACCAACATTTGATTGAGAGTTTGTTCTCGTTCATCGTGGCCACCGCCCATGCCTGAACCACGAGTGCGCCCCACAGCATCTATCTCGTCTATAAAAATAATACAAGGAGCGTTTTTGCGGCCTTGTTCGAATAAATCACGGACACGGCTAGCTCCGACACCGACAAACATTTCTACAAAGTCTGAGCCAGACATATGAAAAAATGAAACCCCAGCTTCACCGGCAACAGCTCTGGCTAATAAAGTTTTTCCAGTTCCGGGATTACCTACAAGCAATACCCCTCTAGGAATACGTGCACCGATTTCTTGAAAACGTCCTGGATCTTTTAAAAATGATACCACTTCTTGTAATTCGTATTTCGCTTCTTCTTGGCCTGCAACATCTTTAAAAGTTATGCTTTTGTCTGCATCGTGTTCGTATTTGCGAGCGCGGTTTTTTCCAAAGCTAAAAGCTTTGTTACTGCCGTTCATCGTGCGAAACATCGAAAACATAAGCAGGATTAAAATAATCCAGGGAATGGACTGGAAAATCATTTGACCAAAACGCAATTTACTTTCTACACCGGTAAATCTAATTCCAGCTTTTAATAGACGGTCAATAAGGTTGAGGTCTGTATAGGGAATTTTTGTAATTACAGTTTGTCGCAGGCCATTTATGATACCGACACCACGAAGGCTAGTTCCATCAATAATTTCAATATCGCTAATAGAGCCAGACTCTACTTGACGCATAAAATCACTATAGTCTAGCTTTTCGAGAAATGAGTTATTATTTATCAATGAAAATAATAACAATACCAGTAAGATGATTCCCACCAAGATAAAAATGCCAAAGCGATTTTCATTAAATGGATTCTTTTTATTATTGGGTGAGGGGGTTTCTGACATAGACATACCTAATAAAGAAAATTTCTGCAAGAATAATTAAAATGCGGTAAAAAGACAAGGTCTTTCTCTTATAGTCTTAGACTTTTTAAGCACTTTACAACTAATACGATTCTTTACATCATAAATCGTCATATCTAAAAATTGGAAGTAAAATTTTGGCAAACTCTCTATTATTTGTTTAGGACGAAAGTGGCTTGTAAAAACAGCTATCTATAACATACTATAATATAAATTTTATCTTTTTAAAAGAATATATCGAATCACATAAGAATTAAAATATTTACTAAATAGAGCTTATTTTTACGGTTGTTCTGTTATAGCCAAAATTTTGCATTGTCCTATACTCACTTTTAAACCCTTGGCAGGGTGATTGAATTATGGAAAAAGAAAATAAAAGTAAAGCTAAAAGTAATAATTTTGTTGTCAGTCTAAGTTGGATTTTTTGGTTAGGGATTATAAGCTTTATCGCTTATCGCAGTTTTTTACCGTTGCCATCTGATCGGAGTAAATTATATTTAGTCCATACAAAATGGAGTGGTTATCAAAACCAAATTTTGCAGCCTGGGCGCTATTATATTAGTTGGCAAAACCTTTTACCTGGCAATGTTGAATTGCTGGTAATTCCTCATGATATTAAAGAACTGTACTTGCGTAAAGATTTCCGTTTGCCTTCGGCGCAAAATTACCAAGTTTTATTATCTGATTTGTCTGCTTATTCTGGAGTGGAATCTTTGCAAAATCCGTTTGAATATCGTATTAGTGTACAAATTCGCTACCGCTATCGTGCTGAAGAATTATTGGCATTTGTGCAAAATCCGGCTAATGCGTTAGTAACTACTGGTGCGGCGAATACGACAAAAGATGACCACAAATCTCAAGCAAGCAAAGATATATTAGCGCTAGAACAACAAACCAAAAACATTATAACAGCCATAACTGTGCGCTTAGGAAACAAACTGCGCCAGCGTTTAAGCCAAGAATTTCAAGGTATATTTGCCAAGGGATACAGCAAAAATACAGAGAATCCAATAGCTATCGAAACATACTTAAAGAGTATTTTGAAAGGCGCGTTCCCAGAATTGGAGCTATTGACTATAGATGTGCAAGAATATCATCAGCCCGACCTTGAATTATATGTAACGGTGAAAGGTGCTTATAAAGAATTACTTCAGCAGCTTTCCAGCCAATCCCTTGAGCGTTTATTGGAGCAGCAAAATAAGCGGATTGATCAAGAATTGTACTTACAAAATATTGAACGCTTGGGCAAAATCCTAAGTGAATACCCTTTGTTGATACAGTATTTTGCGATAACATCGAGCGATTCAGTGCTAAAAAGCGATATAATACAACAAGCTATAGCCCCAATTGGGCAACTAAAGTAGCAGTCTTTCGAATGATAGAGCCACAACATAAGAATATTGAATGCAGCAAAAAGACTTTCGCTTCCCCATACCCAAAAACCTATTTCGCATAATTCAGCGTTTGCAAAAAAGCAATTATCGGGTTGTGATTGTGGGTGGTGCCCTGCGAGACTTTCGGCTTGGCAACAAGGTAAGCGAGTACGATCTAGCCAGCAATGCACGACCCGAAGATATACAAAAACTGTTTCGCCGCTCTTTACCCACGGGTTTACAGCACGGCACTGTAACGGTTATGCAGGGAAACTCGTCTTATGAAATTACCACATTCCGCCACGATGGCATCTATAAAAATGGACGATGCCCCGAAAATGTTACTTTTACTGGTGACTTACTCGGCGATTTAGCTCGGCGGGACTTTAGCATCAATGCCCTGGCCTTTGAGCCTAATGACCTTTGTTCCCTGCAATGTGAAGGTGCAAACCGTGCTGTGTCTGGCATTTTGTTTGACCTTCACAATGGCCTACACGACTTAAAGCAAGGTCAAATTCGTGCAATCGGGATGGCTACCACACGCTTTAAGGAGGATGCTTTGCGTATGTTGCGGGCTTGTCGTTTCAGTGCTAAGCTAGGTTTTCAAATTGAACCAAAGACGCTAGACGCAATTCAAAGGTTAGCCTCTAACTTACAACAAGTTTCTCAACCACGGATAGAAGATGAGCTTCGCCAGCTTTTATGTGCCCCGTTTGCACCACAAGGGCTGGCATATTTGCTGGAATTGGGCCTATCTCCCCAGTTAGTACCGCAGCTTTCTGCACATAGTTTGGCTTTATTCTCTACGGTTTGGCAGGTCTGGGTCGATGATTACCACACCGCAGAAAGCTGGCCTAGCCAGTTAAACCAAATGGCCGCAAAATTGGGTATCAGCGACAATCCCCTGCTTTGTTGGCACAGAGAAAAATTCCCCTTGTTTAGTTTCGTCTGGGCTTTCTTGTGCCTTGCCAACCATACAAAGCACGATAATTCCTCTTTATCGCCGAATCCTACCTTATTAATACAGGACATAGAAAGACTATTCCAAGGACAGCGTCCCCAATTGTCTACTACTAAGCATGCAACTCTCGTTGACAATGGCGGGCTAGAGCGCATGCTTTACTCCAATAAAGAGAAGAAAGCAATCATGCGATTCTTGCAGTTTGGGCCCGTATTGTGGGGGCCTTCGTTCCTAAACATGCTGTATTCCCAAGCCCATACCTACCCTATCCAAGCCTACATTCGGGGGTTGTTACACTTACTCTCTAGGGATTTTGTCGCGCCTGCTTTGCGCCTTTTGGGCTTTAGTTGCCAAGTTAGCCAAGCACCTCCGCAACTGTGGCAGCGTTTTTGTAGCGACATTCTCCATGTGATTCAGCAAGAACCAGCCCTTAGCATTCGGGAATTGGCGATTGATGGCAGGGCTTTAATGGCCGATTGTCGTATACAACCCGACAAAAACATGGGCAGACTGCTACAAAAACTCCTTGGCCATGTGTTGCTATACCCCCAAGACAACCAAACCCAAGCGCTGAAACAGCTTGCCCAAACCATAGACAAATAAGAGGAATATCTTGGATAATCATACACAGTCTAACAAAGGTTTGGATACAATATCACTTGGATTGGATAGTAAACCCCATTATAGGGAATTGAGTTTGCACTGCCTTTATTCTTTTTTCTTTTTTTCCAGTGTTTCATTTATCATGATTTATTTGCCGTTGGTCTTGCGACAAGTGGGCTATCAACCCAAGGAAATTGGCTTGCTACTCTCCAGCTACAACTTTATCGGTCTGGTTTGCATATTGCTATTTGGCCGATTACTCGATGCTTTTCGTTGCTACCGTCTACTGATTATTGGTGGCTTATTGCTAGCTGCCATTGCCTTTTCACGCCTGTTTTTCGTGGAAACATTCCGTTGGAGTTTGTTGTTTATCTTGTTATTGGCAGTGGGGTTTCTGCCGCAAGTCAGTTTGATTGACAGCTATATCTCCAATCGTTACCAATATCTACCACAATACTATGGGCGCATTCGCAGTTTGGGCAGCATCGGTTATATATTCTTTTTGGGTCTCAGTGCTGTGCTTCAGCTTTTTAATCCCTACGACCCTTGGCGTTTGCAAAAATGGGTTTTGGGCTTGTTTGCACTGATAGTTATCCTATTTGTTTGTTCTTCCATAGACAGCCTTCAGCATATCCGCCACAGTAGGCCTGTTACTCCAGCGCCAGCTACCGTAAACAATAAACCCACAGGCATACAGCAATTGGGTTGGCCATTGATTATTGTGTTGTTGTTATTAGTAATTTGTTGGGCTCTGATTATGGGTACCCATAGTAACTTCTTAGCACTGTTCTTGCAGGAAGAGCTCGAAGTAAAAAACGTCAGTCTATTTTTTATTATGGCAACCTGTTCGGAAATCCCAGTCATTTTCCATGGTGGACGAATCTTATATCGCAAGCCTTTGGGTTGGATGTTGCTGATAGCCTTTAGCGCAGCCTTGTTGCGGCTGTTGTTTTATATACTACTTCCGTATGGTGTCCTAGTGTTTTTTGCCCAATTATTGCACAGCATGGCCTACGGTTTGTTCCATATTTCAGTCATTGCCCTTATCAATAACTACTTCATAAAGTATCGCAATACGGCTATCGCTATCTATGCTTCGATTCCAATGTTGAGCAATAGCTTGGGTGCTGTCGTAAGTGGTGCACTCATACAAGCCTATGGTTTTCAGATCTTTTTTACGGTTTTCTTGTTGTTTGTCCTGCCTATCTTTATTCCTATTTACTTACTGCGCCACCGATTCCTTTATTTATAACAATCGTATATTTATGGATTTTTAATCTACTATCACCGACTTATATACAATGAAACCGCATAAAATCGGGTTATTTTTCGTAAAAATGTTTATCAATAATCATCTAGCTCAATAGATAAAGTAGTCGATTGGGGATTTTATTATCTATGATAGTTATCTATAAAAAGTCAAACAAACAACCCTTGACAATATGGTTATGATAAAAGAAAATACAGGAAAAATAAATAACGATCATAAACAATGGCAACGGGAGTACTAGAACAACCCAGTTATGTACTGCATGAACAAGAAAATTGCAAGCTGGAATTGCTAGAGTGAATCGTGGGTGTGGCGGAAAAACTACGCAAGCAACGCACTGCACTGCAAATGCTACTGCAGTAAATAGACAAGCGTTCAGAACCAACAGAGCGCAACATGGAGAGCTACTTTGCGCAGATAAATAAACAGCTTGACCAAATAGATAAGCGTTTAAATCAAGTAGGCAAACGCTTGGAGATGAGGCAATACAATATGGATAAACCCTTTGAACAGATGCAGCAATATATAGACAAAAAGTTTAACTTTATGCAGTGGTTGATTGTAATCGCGGTAACTTTGGTATCGAGTTTAATGTCATTATTGAGGTTTTTGCCAGTAATTCCAAGCTAACTATCTATGGTATTGGTTGTGTCTATTATTGACTAATATATAATCTATCGTTGGTAATGGGTTGAAATATCAGTGGTAATTGGGTTGAGTGTTTGCGAATATTGGCTTTGTTAATAATTGAATTAGGTTTTAGATTCTCTTTAACTTTTGTATAGACTTAAAAACTTATATATTTTTGTAAGGCTTAAAACTATTCAAAAACAAATTTCTTTTTATAATGGGCTCTTCGTTTTAGTTATTAAGATAAGTTTATAGTTAGTTTGATTGTATATAAAAAGAATTTACTATATAGGAGACTCTATGCATATAATCTATATTTGCCCTGGGGTATATGTACTGAATGTCAAAGAGCTTGGCTTAAACATTTTATGTGGCTGCCCCATGGATAGTTCTAAATTGCTCATACGAAAAGGTATTATTCGCGAAATAGAAAAAGATGGTGTTCGCTTTGAGACTGGCCCGAATGCGATTCTAATTTCAGATAAACTTACGCAAAATGGACAATTTTCTAACCTAATAGAATTTCCTGTAATGCAAATGCAATATAACCAAGGTATGTGCCTTCCCAATCACCCCAACAATACCGGAGCACGTCCTCTATTAATTGGAATGCGGACGCAAATTTATGCTCAATGCAATTATTTTCTTAGAGGTAAATATGGCTTATTTTCCGTAAAAGAGCTTATGGAAGCAGGCTTTGAAGAACAAGAAGCTAAAAAATTGATGCGCTTAAAAATGCGGTTCAACTTTGGGTATATGGACAAGATTGAAAAATTATTTGACCTATTATACATCGAAAATTCAGAATATCAAAAAGTTTATGAAGGTTTCTATGTGAGACGTATTAGCTTTAATATTTATGAATTTACCCTAGAATATGAAGCGATAAAAAAAACTATACAAATAAATCTTAATCTTGGGCCTCACGAAAGATATGAACTTCCCTATTATTTTGATAACTATCGAATCAAACCCTCATATTTTTCTGTAATTCACTTGGGAGAAGCAAATGGTTGGGATCCCAATCGCCCGTGTATGTCGTCTCTCATTTGCTACCAAGGACGCTACTTTTTAGTTGATGCTCCTCCTGGAGTAGAAAAATTACTCAAAACTATTGGGATTTCGGTAAATGAGATAGAAGGCATTTTCCATACTCATTGCCATGACGACCATTTTGTCGGAATAACATCTCTTATCCGTTCTTCCCGTAGGGTTAAATATTTTGCTACTAAGGCTGTTCGCCATTCGGTAATGAAAAAACTATCATCTTTGCTCTCTATAGAACATCGCATGTTTTTCCGTATGTTTGATTGCTTTGATATGGAGTTTGACCAGTGGAATAATATAGATGGGCTGCAAGTAATGCCTTTGTTCTCCCCTCACCCCGTAGAAACTTCTATTTTTTATTTCCGTACTTTGTGTGATTGCGATGAAGGTTATCGTTCTTATGCCCATTGGGCTGACATTTGTTCCAACCGGGTTCTAAAAAGCTTTGTTACCGATGATCCAGACGCTTATGGTATTAGTGAGGAATACTATGACCAAATCAAAGAATCCTATTTATTGCCTGCCGACATAAAAAAGATTGACATAGGAGGAGGTTTAATACATGGTGAAGCAGTAGATTTTAAATACGATACCTCTAAGAAAATAGTATTATGTCATTTAAATCGGCCATTAGACTGCAGTGAAAAAGAGATCGGTACCAATGCCAACTTCGCTATGAATGATATTTTGATACATTCAAAAATAGACTTTAATATGCAACGTGCTAAAAAATGGTTTAGAGAAATTATGCCTTCAATTACAAAAGCCGATATGGTGCTATTACTCAATAGCCCAATTGTCGATCTCAATGTTGGTAACATTATTTTAAAAAATGGAGAAAAACCTGAATATATCTATTTATTGCTAACTGGAGAAATAACAGGAAATAGTAGTAAAGATCGCGTTTCAATGGTCTTACATGCAGGAGCCCTGATAGGCTTTGCAGCTTTAATATTCGATAAACCAGTCAACCAGACTTTCCGTACGGAGAATTACGTAACTGTATTGAAAATTCCCGGAAATATCTTCTTACATATACTCAAAAAACATGGGTTAGAGGAGCATGCCAAAAAAAGCGAGTACTACATAGACTATCTTCTTTCGCTAGACCTTTTCTACTGCAACATTGATTCAAGTATTCTACGTTGGATCGTACAAAGTCTCACAATTATTGAAAAAGAGTCAGGTGAATTGATTGACTGTCTCAAACACCCTGGCCTTTATATCGTTCACCAAGGTTCGATCAACATTCAAGAAGAAAATAGGCTACTTACAAATGGTGACATTTTTGGAGAGGAAACCGTTCTCTTTGGAACAGATATTGAATATAGCTATAAAACAGTGGAAAAAACGCTCATCTATCATATTCCTGACACACTTATTCACCATATACCCGTACTTCAATGGGAATTGATTGAGTTTTATAATATGAGAATCAACTGTGTTGATTTCAATCAGCGACAATCAAGTTCCATTGGATCTGCGTCAAAAAAATTAATTCTATAGATATTCTGTAGATGGAATTGCGCAATGAGCAAACTTTAGGTGAAAAATTTTTTCAAAATGGCGATGCAATTTTTGCTCTGGCTACATTGCCCGGCAAGAGTGCTATTGCTATTTTCCGTTGCAGTGGAAAAGACGTTTGGCATTTATTTCAGCAAGCATTTTCCCGCTACAATGCTTTATTGCGTGCAGTAAGCCATACGATAACCTACGGTTTTCTTCTACAACCAGAAACAGGCGAAAAGCTAGATGAAGTATTATTACTAAAATTTTGTGAGCCTCATAGTTATAGTGGCGAAGATATGTTAGAAATCCACTGCCACGGTAGTATCGCCGTGCTAGATGCACTGTACCAGCTACTAATTTCCCTCGGTCTAAGGGAAGCTGGACGCGGTGAATTTACGTACCGCAGCATCAAATATGGCAAACAAAGTCTACATAAAGCTGAAGCGATTGCTCTCTTGAGCCAAAGCCGTAGCCAAAATCAGAGGCGTAGTGCTTTAGAGCAATTTAGTAGCTCCATGCAAAAAAACTTGCAAAAAATACGTAACGATTTACTGCAAATTCTTGCTCGCAGTGAACTGCAATTAGACTATGATGAAACCGAGCTAGAATTTCACTACAAGTTGCCCGATAGTTTACCACTGGCTGAACAAAGTTTGCAATATTTACAGAACTGCTTAACTTCTTACCAATTACAGCAGAGTCACTGGCGAGAATACAAAATCGTGCTGGTTGGAGCAACCAATAGTGGTAAATCATCTTTATTTAACTGCCTACTGACTAAAGAGCGTTCTATTGTGTCGCAGCAAGCTGGTACCACCCGTGACTATGTTGAAGCGCGTTTTGAGTTTGCTGGGCACAATATTTTACTCTACGATACTGCTGGACTGCGCTATAACAGCAATGATGCAATCGAACAACAAGGTATTCAACGCACTTGGCAATTGATAGAGCAGGCTGATTTTCTATTCTTACTCAGCGATGTTCGCATCGCACAGCAGCATGAAACAAACGACAAGGCCATACAAGAACTACAAAAGCACCGCCGAAAACTGCAAGAAACAGGCCAGCCTTTCATCGAAATTTGGAACAAGTGCGATTTGCTGGACGAGCCTCCTGTTGTGCAAAAAATCCCCCACCCGGTGTTTTTATGTTCAGCCGTAAATGAACAAGGTATAGCTCCATTGCTTGCTGAGTTAGCAACTAGATTGCCCAACTACTTGGGGCAACAAAGTGAGGGACCTGTGAATGAACGGCAGGCTAAATTACTCGATCAGGCGGCCCAACTACTACAAGAATACTGCAGCCGGCTGCAAAGGCCTGAACTATTTGAATTGGATTGGGCGAGCGAGCTACTTCGCCAAATATGTGGTAGGCTTGGTGAAGTAAATGGTGATTCCTGTAATGCTGTCATGTTACGTGATATTTTTCAGCAATTTTGTATTGGTAAATAATAGTCTTGCTCAAAAGTTGCGAAAATAGTTATACTAGCAAAATTTAGTTATACTAGCAAAATTTGCCAAGCTAAATGGATTTTGTTCCTTTTTTTATTCTCTTGGTTATAAATAGGTTTACAGAATGTATAGTAAAAAGTACATGCAGAATAGAATATTAAAAAGCCTGTTTTGGCTGACTCTATTACTCATACCCTCAACAAAAATCTTTACGCAAGAGACCGTAACCCAGTTTTTTTCCCGAGCCGAAGCTGCTTATGAAAAAATAAAGGATTACAAAGCCATCTGGCGCATGAATATTGCAGGTCAAAATTCTGTAGCTACAGTTTACTACAAAACTCCTGGCAATGTTTTTCTTAATTACAGTATGCCCAGCAAGCGGTTTATTTTGCTGACAGAATCCCAACTTGTGATTTATAACCGGCAAAATAATATTTTGATGACCCAGTCGTTAGATAAAAAAGTGGGTGGCCCGCCAAGCCTAAAAGTTATGCGCCGGTTATATTCGATGCGTTACAAATATTCCAGTGGTTCACAACCAGTGAAAGAAGAAGATATTGAAACGCCAGTGATTGTCTTGCTACTAAGTCCCAATAATTCTGCTGTGCGTACTGAAGAGTTAAAGGTGAGTTTTTATCCCGATACGTTGTTAATGCGTCAAGTAAAAGGTTCTTGGTACGGCAGTAAAGTTGAATATAACTTCCTCGATATTCAAACCAATATTGGCTTAGATGATGCAATTTTTAAACAACAAGACCCTCCCGGGGCCAAAGAATGGGTCAATTTTCTACAGGATTAATATATGAAAATTATTTATGAAATAGAGTTGATAAAATGAAACGGCCTGGTGATATTCTAAGAAAACGGAGGGAAGAGCTGGGTCTCACCTTATTAGAGCTTGAGAATAATTTCAATATCCCCCGTCGCAGCCTAGAAGCCATGGAGCGAGATGAATATGATTTTTTTCCCGCTGAATCTTATTATCGTGGGTTTCTACAAAACTACGCTGAAAGTCTAAAACTAGACCCCAAAATTTTACTCAATGCCTATCAAAACGTTAAAATTATTGAAAGCCCCTTACCAATGGAGCAATTAACAGGTAATAATAAAAAATCTAAATTTTCGCCTCTATATACCGGGATAGGATCGTTATGTTTAATTCTCATTGCCTTAATTAGTTATTTGATTATTCATTTTTTTACAAATAAAACGATAAATGAAGAGCAAGAAAAATCTGTAGCGAAATTGGATACCTCAAACGATGTTATAGTTGAAATCAATCGCTATCCTTGGATGCAAACTCTCGAAGATGGTATGATTTTACGCTTTATTCTCGACATAGAGCAAAAAGATTTATTGCAACCCGAGATGAAAGTAACTCAAGTTGGCCAAGATTTTCGCTTGGTGAGCTTGAATCTCGATCAAAAATATGGAATTTCTTTGGCGAATAGCAAAACAAACAGCTTGCCATTGCGCGTATCAGATACAGATACCAATTCATTCCGTTTAGATTTTACACTACAAACAAAAAAGGCTTTGTTAATCAACCTAGCCATCAACAAAAAGTAGAGTTTACTTACCGATTTTGAAGGGGTACTTGGTACTAAATTTAAAACTTTTCAAAAGAAAAGTAGAAAATCTAAACCACGTGCTATTTTGCAAGCTCGCAAACCAGTGCCTTTACAATTTGCAATTAACTTTTGAAAATGATAGCTATATCCGATATGAATGGTCTGAGCAAAATGCTCAAGAGTTTTCGGTACTGAAAAACAAAGTTTTACTGTTCAAGGAAAAGCTCCACTAATTTTATGGCTTAGCAATGTAAGAGCAACAAAGGTCAAAATTAATGGCCAGGATTTAAAGCTCAATACGATTCAAAATGTATTTGTCGGGCGTCTGGCATGGAAACGAGATGTCAATAATTATCAGCTTTATCTTTATGTAAATTCTCTAAATAAAACAATAGGTTCTGAACAAAAATAAATATTGTAAAAACACAAAAAAGCGTAGGCCAAACAAAACTGGCGCATCTTAAAAAATTGCTCAAAAAAACTTCAACAATTTTTGCAAATTATTCCAAAAAACTGCAAAAAGTTGCAATTAATTTCAAATTCAAAACCCCTTAAACACCCTTTGAAAGTCCCACAAGCATTTATCACCCAACAATTTCCCCAAATTTCCTGCATTTCGTTCCCCATGCCTCTACACAAAAAACTTCAATTGCACTTACAAATTTTTTGTTAGGGGTGGGCCTTACTTACAAAAAATTTGGTCGGGGCTGGTTAAAGCAAACAATGACCTACTTTTCATACCAAAGCTCAAAATAAAAATGGTACATGCCGAAAGCTATGTACCATTATAAATAACAAAGATTCAGGATAAAATTACTTTTCCAATACCTTTACACCGGGCAGCTCTTTGCCCTCCAAATATTCCAAAGAGGCACCGCCGCCGGTAGAAACATGGCTCATTTTACTGGCCAAATCAAACTTGTTTACCGCAGCTACAGAGTCTCCGCCACCGATAACCGTTACCGCCTTGCCGTCCAATTCAGCAACAAAATGAGCGATAGCAGAAGTGCCTTCGGCAAACTGATCAAACTCAAATACGCCCACAGGCCCATTCCAAATTACCATTTTTGCAGCTGCAATCTTTTTGCGGAACAGCTCTACCGTTTGTGGCCCGACATCCATACCCATGTGCTCATCTGGAATATTCACTCCGTCAATTATCTCAGCAGTGGCATTCTCGTCAAACTCCGCCGAGACTTTATAATCTACAGGCAAAACAACCTCGACATTCTTAGCTTTAGCTTTCTCCAAAAAAGATTTTGCCGTTGCCATATAATCTTCTTCAAATAAAGACTTACCGATAGCATTGCCCAAAACTTTGCTGAAAGTATAAGACATTCCGCCACCAATAATGAAGGTATCGCAGACTTCAAGGAGCTTTTCCAGTACGGAAATTTTAGAAGAAACTTTAGCGCCGCCAATAATGGCCAAGCAAGGGTGCTCTGGGCTTTGCAGCACCTTGGCAAAGAATTGGCATTCTTTGCCCATGAGAAAGCCCGCAGCAGATGGCAAGTGTCGAGCAACCCCTTGCGTTGAAGCATGGGCACGATGGGCTGTGCCAAAAGCATCATTGATATAAATATCACCCAAGGCTGCAAGCTGTTTGGCAAAATTTTCATCGTTACCAGTTTCAAGCTTGCCATAGTAACGGGTATTTTCCAGCAGCAGAATCTCACCCGTTTTTAGAGCCTTGGCTGCAGTTTCTACTTTAGGGCCTATGGTCTCTTCACAAAATGTTACGGGTACTTCTGCTAGCTCGGTCAATCGGCCTTTTATCTGGGCTAAGCTATATTTAGCTTCTTTGGCCTCACTTGGTCTCCCTAAGTGGCTCATCAGGATGAGGGACGCCCCTTCTTGTAAAATATACTGAATTGAAGGCAATGCTGCGCGGATGCGTGTGTCATCGGTAATTCGGCCATCTTTCAGAGGCACATTAAAATCAACACGCATCAATACACGTTTGCCGGACAAATCCAGTTCTTGAATTGTCTTTACTGCCATGCAAATATCCTTAAACCAATTTCAAAGCCAAGTCAACCACGCGGTTAGAATAACCCCATTCATTATCATACCAAGAGATTACTTTAACAAAGCCTGGGCCTTTTTTCATAGTTAGTGCGGCATCAAAGATGGAAGAGTGGGTGTTGCCAAAAATATCACGGGAAACAATTGGGTCTGTCTCGTATTTAAGAATGCCTTTCATTGGGCCTTCAGCAGCAGCTTGAATAGTTGAATTTAATTCTTCAATAGAAGTATCTTTCTCTAATTGAACAGTAAGGTCGACAACAGAACCGGTAGGCGTTGGAATACGCATAGCAAAACCATCCATTTTTCCTGCCAATTCGGGGATAACTTGGCTAATCGCTTTGGCGGCACCAGTAGAAGTGGGAATGATTGAGAGCGCAGCAGAGCGAGCGCGGCGCAAATCGGAATGAGGTTGATCGAGCAAAGCTTGGTCATTAGTATAGGAGTGGATCGTATTCATCAGACCATGCTTGATGGCAAAGTTATCGTTGATAATTTTACTGATGGGAGCTAGGCAGTTGGTGGTACAAGAAGCATTGGAAAATGCTGTATAGTTCAAGTCAATTTTATCATCATTGACACCCATAACAATGGTTTGATCAATGGTATCACTAGCGGGAACTGTGAGAATTACTTTTTTGGCACCTGCTTTAATGTGATCTTTGTAGCCGCCTTTTTCGCTGGCAGCTTTGCGGAAAATTCCTGTGGATTCAATTGCTACATCAACACCGAGTCTGCTCCAAGGGAGTTTGGCTGGATTGCGCTCTGCTAAAACTTTGATTTCTTTGCAATTGACAAATAATGAACTTTCTTTAGTTTCAATACTTTCTTTATACACGCCGTAAGCAGAATCATATTTCAACAAGTGGGCTAAGGTTTTGACATCGGTTAGGTCATTAATAGCAACAACATCAATACCACGATCCAAAGCAATTTTAAATACGGCGCGCCCAATACGGCCAAAGCCATTAATAGCGATCTTCATAAAAAGACCTCCTCTAAAGATTTTTTTATTTTAGAAGGGTTATAATTTTTTCTGAAACAAAAAATTATAACCCTTCTATTTGGGGGCAGATTGTAGAGAATAAAAATTGAAGGGTCAATATCTGGCTTTTAATACCAGACTAAGTTTTGCTATCACATTATTTTTTTGTGATAGGTAGGAATATTTAAGGCTATTGTGTTAGAAGGTATTTTCTTTTAACGGCGGAATAACAAAGCGTTGGCCTGGATAGATTAGACTGGGATTACTAATGATATTGCGGTTGCGCTGGTAAATTCGCGTCCATTGGTAAGGGTCAGCATAAATATATTCATAGCCTGCAATGCGCCAAAGACAATCTTCCGGTTTGAGCTTGCGTACAACATAGTGGTCTTGTATAGCAAACTGAATATTGTATTGATCAGTTAGGCGAGCAGCTTCTTCAAAATAGTGGCGAGCTTTTGGTAAGTTTCCGTTGTTGCGAGAATTTACACCGTTTTTCCAACTACTAATTGCTTGTTTAATCAATAATTGGGCATCACTAAATAAGCCTTCTGTTTCCGCTTGGGAATTCTGAGAATCATCATCGACAACATATTCAAACTCTTGTAGTTGCTTTACGTCGTTTTCTTGTTCATTATTTTGTCCATCTGAATTTGCTTGTTGTTGATTTTGCTCTTCAAGATTTTCTGGCTCTGTATCGTTTGCGCGTTGGGTTACAGCTTGAATTTGCCAATCGGCTTGAAAGGACAATGGCTCTAATACTTGTCCTTTAAGGCTAGATATAGCAGTTTTGAGCGAATGAATTTTTTGGGCTTGCTGGCTTAGTTTCTGCTGAAAGTCATTACTAACTTGGGGGGACTGTAACTTTGATCGATCGCGGCTGCGCCGGCCCGTAGCTTCGGGTTTGCTTAAATCAACTAAAGGATTTTTTTCAAGGTAAGTATCGCCTCGCCATTTTTCGAGGCGAATTTCTTTTCCTTCGGCATCGACTACTGTACGTTCGGAAGCATTTTCTAAATTCTTTTGCACGCTGCGTAGCAGCGCATCAATATTCGTGGGGTCTAGGGCCCCTGAACTTCGTAAAGCTTCACGCAAATAGTAGCGAGCATCGTAAAGGTCTTGCTCCATACTTTGCATATCGCCACGAATATCATGCCCTTTAGCACTATTGCGGGCTTTAAGCCCTTGTTGTTCTAATTTTTTGGCAGCTCCTTGTAAATTTTGATTTTGGCGACTTGCTTCGCCTGCCAAACCATCAACTTCTTGACTCAATTGGTCCAGCCAATCTAAGTTGGCCTCCAAAGCCGTTATTACGGCATCTACGTTTGGGATTGTGTATTGATAGAGGGCTAGTGATTCTTCGGTATCACCCGTAGCGATTTTGTTGCGCAATTGTTGTAATAGTTTACTCGAAATAGAGTTATATTTAGGCATATAAAGGGGAGCATTCAATTTTTCTAAATCGGCTTCATATTTGCCAATTACAGTAAGCCATCGGCTGCGCGATTGACTTATTGCCTTTTCGTATGCTTGATTAGCTTTTTCGATTGCATCTAAATATTGATCTTTTTGAACACCACCATCCTTTTTAGGGTCTTTTTCTTGGCCACTGCGTAGATTTTGGTAGGCCTGGATGAGTAATTCTGGGCTAAGTTCAGCAGCTTTGGCAGCCTCGGCACGAGCAATTGCTCCTTTAGCTTTTTGTTCTAAGTCTTTGAGCTGCTGTAGTTCATCAGGCTGATTTTGTTGATCTTGAGCAACCGGCTCTGTTTCTTTCGGCGTAGAACTACATGAATAGAATGAAGTAAAAAACATCGCAAATAGAATATAAAAATAAGGAACCTGTTTTAGTCGAAATAAATTAGGAGTCCTAATAAGGGCTTGTCTACAAGTATTCATAAATATCTCCTTAATGAATAGAATGAAGTAAAAAACATCGCAAATAGAATATAAAAATAGTAACCTGTTTTAATCGAAATAAATTAGGAGTCCTAATAAGGGCTTGTCTACAAGTATATTCATAAATATCTCCTTAATGAATAGAATGAAGTAAAAAACATCGCAAATAGAATAAAAAATAGGAACTTGCTTTAATCGAAATAAATTAGGAGTCCTAATAAGGGCTTGTCTACAAGTATTCATAAATATCTCCTTATTTTGGTTTGTTCTCTCAATAGCTTATAAACTATGATACAATCAAGTATATAGGTATTTTAACGAACCAATACTTTTGTGCGCTGTAAAGTATCTAGTTTGAGCCATACCATTTCTTGTTGAAGATTTTCTACCAATACATGAGATTCTGAAAATTGAGGAGGAAAGTCAAGTTTTAGCTTATCTATTGATTCAGCAAGCAATTCTAATTTTTGATTGAAACGCCCCAGAGTACCATTCTTTAGGAAAGCAAAAATTTCTCCATTATGTTGCCATACGCCACTGGCAGCATTGATGTTGTCATCACCTTGGTTTTGATAGTTTAGGTCTTTACCTATAAGTACTAAGCGAATCGAGCTATTATTATCTTTACCCTGTTGTGGTGGGGTTTCTGTAATATTGTATTTTCCTGCGACAGCAACGTAGCCAATATCGTTTGTAACAAACTGCATATTGCGTATTGAATTTATTTCCGAACGTTTGACAATTTCCAAACTTTTATTGTTAGCCGCATAAAATTGAAAAAAACGATTATTTATATTTGCCACGGGCAATAGGAAAACTACAGAATCGGATAGCAATTCCGCTTGCTCTTTAATTTCCGTTTTAGGAGGCGGTTCTTCTAAGTTTATTTTTCTTTGTTCTTTATTTAGGTTTTCTTGCCTTTGAGCGATCGTTTGTTGGACAGCTTCAAGTTCATTCTGGCTTTTTTGGTTGTCTTGCAACTGTTCTTTTAACTCTTGTTGTTCTTTTTGTGCAGCTTCACGTACTTCCATATTATTGGTTGCAGCTTCTTCTGTTTGCGCGATTTTCAAATTATTTTGCATATCTTTATTTTCCTTTTGAAGTTCGGATTCTTTTTGTTCGAGTAGTTCTTGATCATTGTTTAATTTTTCCTGCCTAAGGTCAAGCATATTTTCCCGTATATCTTTTGAAGCTTCTTTATCTTTTTCTTGTTCATCAAGGTATTGAGAAACTTGGTTTTGCCCTGATTCATCTAGGTTTAGGCTAGCAGGTTGCTCTATTATGGGGTTCGCACTTAGCGGAATGATAATTTGGGTTGCACCAGGCCAATCGGCATAATTGGTACTTAGTCCAATGCTTTCGGCATAAAGTGTGTTGTTTACTTCTGGAGCAAATTTTTGCTGAAAATATTTTGTATTTTGGCGATAAAAAGCATTATAGTATGTAATAAACATACTAATCGTATTGGCATCATCACTTGGGTAATTGTAACGCGCTTGTAAATAGCCTGAAATTATGTGGCGCAAGTTACGGATATGATCGACTCCGGCACTAGAGCTAAAGCTTAGAATATCTGCATCAAGCATTTGTCCACCATCGCTAATGTGTTGAATGGAATATTTACCTGCGTAGTTTGATGTTCCTTGCTCGTCTAGGTTGGCAAGCTGGGTTCCAATGGCAATAATACTTGCTAGGCTGTCTACCCTATCATGGGGGCCGACATAATTTATAAACTCCACCGGCTCAACCGATTCTAGTTCTGCATTGGCTATATTTTGAGTTTGGCTTGGGGCTTGCGTTTCTTGCGTTAGCAGTGTTGTACTGCTTAATAAAGAAGTTACAAACATTACTGCTATTATCTTCTGTTGGAGAGTCATATTTCCCATAGTAAAGCTTACCTTAATAATTTATGTTAGAATGTAAATTTAGAATATTCTGCCAAAAATATTAAAATTCCGCTATCCCTCATTTATTATTTCTCTAACAATTTTAGAATTATTTTCATTTATTTCATATAAAGTATTTTTACTGAAAGTCTTGGCCTTTTATCAAATTCCATGTGCTGTTACTATATATGGATTTTTAAAAATTATCTCTATTGTATAATGCCTTAAATTTGTATTCACTAGCAACAATATAGTTTTGTTAAATATTTAATTTAACATGCATTCTTTAAATATCTAATTTAATAATTGTTTATTAGATATTTTGAATTTGATTATTTAGATATTTCGTTATTGAAATATGGTTTTTATTGGTAGTTTATTACTTATTAATTCTTTGAATATATTTTATTAAAATATAGGGTAGATATGGTTTAATAGTGCGCAAATTTTGTTTGATGCGGGCTTTTAATATATTCCATGTATTCCAGTTTGAGACATGCGTTTTGTTGTAATTATTGGGATTGTTTTGTTGCTCTTTTACTAGATTTTCTAGTTTAATAATTTGTTGAGGACTAATTTTAAAGGGTAGGCTCTGTTGTTGTAAAAAAGTAATAAGTTCTTTATAAAAATTGGCCCGTTCTGTATCGTTATCTATACTTTGTAGACCCTGTATAATTTTCTGTTCTATATTTTGGGCCATAGGCAAAGTATCTTGCAAGCAACTTTGTTCATTGGCTAAATGATAGACCATCGACAAACTTACCAACATAGAAGATAGTTTTTTTAGGCGAAATTCTTTATTTAGGTTGCGCCACGTTCCAGTACTTCCTTGATTGTGGAAATATAGTGGCTTTTTCAAAACAGCGATATTTTTGGTGTGTAAAGCTAAAAATAATGCTTGCATATCATCGGTGGCAGCATATAGGGGAACTTTAGGTAGAGCTGAAGATATCTTTTGACGCAAGCTGGTTTTTACTAAAGTGCCACAATCCACAATGAAATATTCTAGTTGCAGCAAGCTTGGCAACAAAGCATTTTCTAAGCCTTTGCGGGGTATTGTTATGCCATAATTGTAGCGAAACAATGATTTTCCCTCTGCAATATTTTGGTGTAGGCACATTACAATATCGAAGTCATACTGCAGGGCATAATTGTACATTTGTTCAACATAACTTTGGGCCAGATAGTCATCTGCATCTAATACACAACAATATTCGCCTGTAAGCTGTTGAGAATATGTATTGATGATTTGATATTGTCCAAGGTTTTGCTTTAAATCAATGGCATGGATACGGGAATCTTGGCTAACATAGTGTTTACAAATTTCCCATGTTCCATCGCTACTACAGTCATTTACAATTAACAAATCCCATTCTGGATCACTTTGTTGTAGTACGCTTTGCAGGCATTTTTCAAGATAATGTTGATAATTATATGCAGGGATTAAGAATGAAACTTTAGGCATGTTTACCAATATATTCTATGTTACTTTCTATGGATTGTTAATTGTTGGCGCAGCATTTTTAAAGCCCCAACTGCGGAGTAGGGCAGTAGCTTTTTGAGTATACGGCGCAACAACCAAAAGGAAGTAAAACCTTGTTGTTTAAATAATCGTTTCATTTGTGTACGTGCTTGTTGGGACTCGAGTACTTCAATTTTATATACAGGTATTTTATCGAGATATAAGGTTCCATCTAATGGGCTCCATAACTCACCTTTAAAGTGGGTTCCAGCGTCATAACCTATATGTACAGCTAGGGCTTTACTAGGGTATAATGTCAACATATCTTGTAAAAACAGTGAGGCATAGAAACGGACACCCCATGAGCTATTGCGCCCTGCAATCTGATCTCGCAACATTTGGGTATAGGGATAGTGATTTTCATAGTCGAATTTTCGGCTTAATTTGCGCTGGGTTAGCTCTTGCAAAAGTTGTTTACCGTTAAAATTGACTTTTTGCCAAACTCTTTGCCAAGTACCCCAAGCAAAATCTCCATTCATTTGGGTAAAGAATAATTCTGGCAGGTTTGGTAGTTCAAAGACTTGGGCTCGAATAGAACCAACTGCTTCTTCGTTTTGATAGAGTTGCAATGCTTGATTCATAAACTCTAAAAAATATGGATTTAAGAGTACATCATCTTCTAGTACAATCACTTGATTGTATTGTTCTACAATTTGAGTTACGCCTTTTATTACAGTTTCAGCCAATCCTTTATTTTCGTTTGCTTCAATTATGCGCACTTGTTTAAAGGATTTTTGCCAACGTTTTGCCTTAATTAACTGTCGAACTTCTTTTATACGTAGTTCTTCATCACTAAGGGCAGCAGTTGATTCATTAAAATTTTCTCTATTGTGTTTTAAGGATTTGGGGCCGTCAGCATAAATATACAAGGTACTGCAATTGGCTAACGTATTTTGCGCTAAGGAAGATAACGTTTGCTCTAAATGTTTGGGGCGATTATAACAAAACAACACGATAGGAGCATAAGCACTGATATTGGCCATAATGGATTGTATATCTCAGTTTCTAGTTTAATGCCACAAGCATAGTTACAATGATATTTTATATATCCAGTAAAGCAATTTAAGCTTTGCGATATAATTATTTGCTTTTAGAAATATACAATTATATTGCTCAATGCTACTAATCAAGGTATTCCACTTTACTCGCACCCGAAATGCTTCTAATATTATTTTCAGAAATATTACCTTTGTAGCTTAGCTCAGAAGCTCCGCTAAGTCTACCGCTCAAAATTCCTCCCGCCATTTGCAAATGGGTATCACTGGCCCCAGTAAGTGAAATTTCCGCATTGGTCGTAAGTGCATCGGCTAAATCAATTTCACTGGCCCCAGTAGCTTCCAATATCAAGTTTTTTATGATTCCATCGGCTGTGAGCTCAGATGCTCCAGATAATGATATTTGAGCATTCGCCACCTTTAGATTGCGCAAATTTATGTCGCTAGCACCACTGGCTTGAAATTCTAAGTTGTTTTTAATGGTAGTGTTACTGGTTTCAAGCTCGGAAGCTCCGGAAACCTTGACTACAATATCTGATTCAGTAAAACCTGAAAATTTTACTTTGCTGGCACCGGAAATTTGAATATTAGTTAAACTGGGCATATAGACCGTTGCATAAGCAGTTTGCCAATAGTTATATCTACCGTTTAATTCGAATTTTAGAACAGCGTTATTTACATTTCTTTCCTCTAACGTTACAGAAAGGAATTTTTTCAATTTGGGGTCATAATCTAACTCTAAACCAAAATCTTTGCGCTGAATAATGGTTAGCTCCCATATACGGCCGCTAACTTTAATATGGCGGAAATCTTTTGCATCTTCGGAATCAATTATTATTCCATTACTTACATTTTGTATTTGTGTAGTGCATTGCAATTGCATTATTATTAGTAACGTTAAAATAATACCTAGCATAGTTACCAACAGTTTAGTACTTTTCCTTTTCATTGTTTTTTCTCCTTATTTTTTTCGCTTTGGTATAATTCTATCAATTCATCAATACATATCCCCACTTTTTCCATTGTGGCAAAAATGCGGGGAATATCGTCTTTGATAAAGCGTATTTTCAATTCCTGTAGAATTTGCATTTGAGCATTTTCAGAGACAAAATGTCCTCGGCCTCGGTGGTTTTTTACGATTTGTTTGTCTACTAAAAATTGATAGCTGTGTACTACCGTATTGGGATTTACTTGTAGACTAACCGCTAGCTCTCGAACTGATGGCAATTTTTCATTTGATTGGTATTCTCCATTAATAATGCGCTCACATATCTGGTCTGCAATTTGCTGATAAATTCCTTTGGGTTGTTCAAAAGTTTGGTTAAATGGCATCGCTACTTTGTATTTCCTGAAAGCGAACCCATGCTAACCACCAACAACAAAGGCCCAACAATATTGATAAAAAAAGGCGTAGTTCATAGTTTAAAAAGGACGCTAACCAATTAAAATCTATGGTAATTCCTCTGTCTAAGTTAAAACCAGAAAAGAAGAGCATATCTGTTAAGCTTAGTAAAATTCCCATGGTAACGACAATTATGATTACGGCTAAAATGGTACGCAGCCAGTGCATTTTTTTGAACCATACGGCACCCAAGAAAAATACTGCTTGAGCTAGAAAAAATATCTCATACCAAATTTGTCCCATAAATTCAAAGTGTTGGATTAATGGTACAGAGCCAAAAATCTGTTCAAAATTTATTCCGTATACTAGCCAAATAGAAACACCTATAAGTAAAACAATAAGGCTATAACACAACATAAAGGCCAAAGGGTAAAGTAGGCTTACCGTGAGTAGGCGTACTGTAAATTTTTCTCCAGTAGAAACAGGAAGAAGGAGAAAGTGTTCATTTTGGGTTTTATCGCCTAGCTCAATAAAAGCACGGCTGGTTACAATTAATAATAATGGAATTCCAATCATTAGCAGACTAGAACTATAGTCTATTATCTGCTGCGGTTGTGATATGTTATCATACTGCAGTATAATAAAGTATGATCCGCCAAGATAAGA
This sequence comes from Spirochaetia bacterium, assembly GCA_965225855.1. GTDB lineage: Bacteria > Spirochaetota > Spirochaetia > SP-2023 > SP-2023 > Haliotispira. The sequence goes on from CBDDCK010000005.1 coordinate 284,387, forward strand.
ACGAAGTAAAGTATAGCCGGCAACGACTAGTATTATGATTATAGCTGACCTCCATATTTCTAATAAGTCTTTTTTTAGAAATAAAATGGCTCGGCGAAAATTAAAATCCAATTGCATTATTTTTGTTCTCCTATCTTTTTTCATTTGTCAATACCGTATTAAAAAGAATTTCTAAGTCCATTAAATTACTTTCTGGACTTTGGCCTTGCCAGATAGACCAATAACCATCAATGGTTGCTTCGCTGTATAATAACCCAGGTGATTCCAGTATAGGCTGGGCCTTACTGTGTTTCATATGAAATTGAGTTTCAATTTCTTCCATACTATGATTAAATATAATTTTACCCTGATGGACAATACAGACGGAATCAACCAAAGCATTGATGTCGCGGACTTGGTGAGTGGAAATAATAAAACTGCGCTTCGAGCTAGAAGCTTCAATTAGTAAGCGACGAAAAATACTTTTAGATGGAATGTCTAAGCCGTTGGTCGGTTCATCTAATAGCAGAAGTTCTGTTTTGCTGGCTAAACCAAAGGCCAGCAAAAATTTCTTTTTTTGCCCATAGGAAAAGCGATGGAGCCTCTGATTCAAAGATGGTAATTCTAGTGCTGTAGAATAATATTTAAAAGCAGTCCAATCAAATTGAGGGTAAAATGGTGCATGAGTTGTTAAATAATTTTGTCCAGAAATGGCGGGCATATGGATTTCTTCAGAAAGCATAAATAATTTCGATAGCATCGCTGGGCTTCGTTGGGCAGGTGTGCAATCAAAAACTTGTATCATACCCTGCTTAGGAAATAACAACCCACAGAGCAACTTCATTAAGGTTGATTTCCCCGCGCCATTTAACCCCAGTAAGCCATAAATTTTCCCTGCTTGAATGGAAAGATGTAAATCTTCAAATAAAGTTTTTTTCCCATAGCAAAAGTCCATATCTTGTATTTTTATCATCAATGACTCCTAAATTGAATTAGTGATCTAGTATAATAGTGTTGTAATAATTTAAGACAAGTAGATTTTTTATTTATTTTTTATTTTGTGCATGTGAGAATTGTCGGCATGGCTGAGGTTTGCTATTTAAATTTTGTAAAGATAAGCAACTTTATAAAAAAGTAAGAATTTATGAAAAAAAGTTAATTTTGGTTGACAAGGAAAAGAGTGTTTAATATGGTATATTCAGCCTTCCACAGAGAAGGGAGTTCTTTTACAAAATAGCGAAGGATAAGCAATAATATGGTCAAGCAAGTAAGGGTCTATAGTGGATGCCTTGGTGCTATCCGACGATGAAGGCCGTGGTAAGCTGCGAAAAGCCTGGGCGAGGAGCAAACATCTGTTGAGCCCGGGATTGCCGAATGGGGTAACCCGACAGCTTTGATGGCTGTCATCTTTTAGCTGAACACATAGGCTTAAAGAAGCAAGACGCAGGGAACTGAACCATCTAAGTACCTGCAGGAAAAGAAATCAATCGAGATTCCCGCAGTAGCGGCGAGCGAAGTGGGAATAGCCCAAACCAAAGACGCTTCGGCGTGTTTGGGGTTGTAGGGCTTCTTTTGGAGTTACAAAATTATCTGTTAGTAGAACATTCTGGAAAGGGTGGCCAAAGTAGGTGATAGCCCTGTATGCGAAAATAGATAGTCTTTTTAGAAGTACCTGAGTACAGCGAGGCACGAGAAACCTTGTTGGAAGCTGGGGGGCCCACCCTCCAAGGCTAAATACGAGATAGCAACCGATAGTGTACGAGTACCGTGAGGGAAGTGGTGAAAAGAACCCCGGAAGGGGAGTGAAATAGAACCTGAAACTATAGATTTACAAGCGGTAGGAGTCCCTTTGAGGGGCGACTGCGTGCCTTTTGCAGAATGAGCCTGCGAGTTATCCTGTGTAGCAAGGTTAAGCAATGGTAATTGTGGAGCCAGAGGGAAACCGAGTCTTAATAGGGCGTAGAGTTGCACGGGATAGACCCGAAACTGAGTGATCTACTTATGGCCAGGTTGAAGCTTGGGTAATGCCAAGTGGAGGACCGAACACTAGTCTGTTAAAAAAGGCAGTGATGAGCTGTGAGTAGGAGTGAAAGGCTAATCAAACTCAGAAATAGCTGGTTCTCCCCGAAATGGTTTTAGGATCAGCCTCATATGTTTTGCAGCGGAGGTAGAGCACTGGTTAGGCTAGGGCGGGTCAAACTGTACCAAACTTAGTCAAACTCCGAATGCCGTTGTTTTATAATATGGGAGTGAGACTGCGGGTGATAAGATTCGTAGTCGAAAGGGAAACAGCCCAGACCGTCAGCTAAGGTCCCCAAACTGTGTTAAGTGGAAAAGGAAGTATGGTGGCTAAAACAGCCAGGAGGTTGGCTTAGAAGCAGCCATTCCTTGAAAGAGTGCGTAATAGCTCACTGGTCGAGTCGTCATGCGCCGATAATGTAATGGGGCTAAACACAGTACCGAAGCTACGGCTGCTAACAATTTGATTGTTGGCGGGGTAGGGGAGTGTTGCGTAAGCTGTTGAAGCTTGGGCGTAAGCCTAAGTGGAGGTATCGCAAGTAAGTATGCAGGCATGAGTAACGAAGAAATAGGTGAGATACCTATTCGCCGTAAACCCAAGGTTTCCTGGGTAAAGTTTGTCTTCCCAGGGTTAGGCGGCCCCTAAGGTCAGGCCGAAAGGCGTAGCCGATGGGAAACTGGTTAATATTCCAGTTCTTCTGGTAATTTCGATGGAGCAACGCATGAGGAGAACTGCGGCGGGGTGTTGGATGTCCTCGTCTCAAACACAAGGTGTCGATGGTCTTAGGAAAATCCGGGACTTGAGCTAAGTGTAAAGCGATCAAAGCTACGGCAGAGAAAAGCGCAGGGATTCACGGTGCCAAGAAACAGCTTCTAAGGCTAGGTTATCAGGAACCGTACCGTAAACCGACACAGGTGGGTAAGATTAGTAATCTAAGGCGTACGGGAGAACTTGCGTTAAGGAACTCGGCAAATTGCATACGTAACTTAGGGAAAAGTATGGCCTAACACATAATGGTGAGGTTGCAGAGTCCAAGTGGAAGCGACTGTTTATCAAAAACATATGTCTCTGCTAACTCGTAAGAGGATGTATAGGGACTGACACCTGCCCGGTGCCGGTAGGTTAAGAGGAGCGGTTAGTCTCATTTTTAAGATGAAGCTGTAAATTAAAGCCCCGGTAAACGGCGGCAATAACTATAATTGTCCTAAGGTAGCGAAATTCCTTGTCGGGTAAGTTCCGACCTGCACGAATGGTGTAACGACTTCCACACTGTCTCAACGCAAGACCCGGTGAAATTGTAGTATCGGTGAAGATACCGATTACTCGTGGTTAGACGGAAAGACCCCATGAACCTTTACTGTACCCTGATATTGATAATATGCTATTCATGTGTAGAATAGGTGGGAGACTTTGATGCTATACTGCTAGGTGTAGTGGAGTCGTTGGTGAAATACCACCCTTGCATAGTGTGTTATCTAACGGATGCCTGCAATCGGGTGTTCGGACAGTGTTTGGTTGGCAGTTTGACTGGGGCGGTCACCTCCTAAAGCGTAACGGAGGTGCGCAAAGGTCACCTTATCCTGGACGGAAATCAGGAGTTAAGTGTAAAGGCAGAAGGTGGCTTGACTGTAAGACAGACATGTCGAGCAGGTACGAAAGTAGGTCTTAGTGATCTGGCGGTAGCGCGTGGAAGCGCCGTCACTTAACGGATAAAAGGTACTCTGGGGATAACAGGCTAATCCTGCCCAAGCGTTCATAGCGACGGCAGGGTTTGGCACCTCGATGTCGGCTCATCGCATCCTGGGGCTGTAGCAGGTCCCAAGGGTATGGCTGTTCGCCATTTAAAGCGGTACGTGAGCTGGGTTCAGAACGTTGCGAAACAGTTCGGTCCCTATCTGCCACGAGCGTTGGAAATTTGAGAGGAGCTGTCTTTAGTACGAGAGGACCAAGATGGACGAACCTCTGGTGTACCGGTTATCGTGCCAACGGTAATTGCCGGGTAGCTAAGTTCGGACGGGATAAGCGCTGAAAGCATCTAAGTGCGAAACCCCCCTCAAGATGAGATTTCCCCTTGTGTGGCTTCGGTCGCATAACTAAAGGAACCTAGAAGAACACTAGGTCGATAGGCTGTCAGTGTAAGTGCAGAAATGCATTCAGCTAAACAGTACTAATATTCCGTGAGGCTTGACCATATTATTGCTTGTCTTTCGTGTCGTGTTATTTATCAATAATGCCGGTGACGATAGCTAGTAGGAAACACCTGAACCCATACCGAACTCAGCAGTTAAGCTACTATGCGCCAATGGTACTAGCTAAAGCTGGGAGAGTAGGGCGTTGCCGGCCCTTCTTTTTTATATACACTACCTAGAACATGCGTTATAATTGAAATGTAAAGTATAGATGGCGATAAGGAAGGAGTGAAAAATGGCTGGATTTGGCTTTGATGCGAATGAAATTGCTGCACACGGTAAAGCAGGTAATATGTATGAAGTCCTGCAGGTTGTTTTGACTGAAAAATTCTTAGGAACTGGTTCAGGAGTCTCAAGTCTCTCAAACTTGCAGGCGGTGATCAATAAGCAAGCAGAAAAGGGTTATAGGTTGCATACTATTTCAACGACTTCATCAGGGTCTAAGGGTTTCTTGGGTGGTGATAAAATTCAAGCTACTATGATCTTTGAGAAGGTTGTTTAGATATTTAACGGTGAGGAGAGTACGCCAGACTTTTGTTTGACAGAACCTGCCCCCTTATTATTCGTAGAACTATGATTTAGACAAATAGGAGAATAATCTATAAGGCGAGTATGCGCTAGAAGTAGATTTTTTATACAGAATTAAGAGAAGGGGCAGCCACGTTGCAATAATGGACTGCGCCTTTCGTTTTTGTTTTCTTGCTGGGAGAGTAGGTCGTTGCCGGCTCTTTTTTATATACAAGCATATCGCAAAGTTACACATAGCACTTAAATAAAATCGATTACCTCGTTTGCCGACTACCAACAAACCAGCCAATGCGCAACGCTAAACATACTAGCCATATTATATTTTTGATATTTTGAAAAATTGTACTAGAAGGCACTGCGGCACTAAGCTATTTATGGCTAGCCTTGCTATTTTTTGATAATTGCTTTAGTAATAAAGTTTTTACAGGCAAAATAATTTAGCCTTAAAACGCTCTACTATGACTATATAGATATAAAAACAAATCGCTATTTTCATTGGGATAGATCAATATAATCCCAAAGCTAATCATCAAAAATAAAACACCCTCCAAGCCTTCACAACAGAAACCAAACCGTAACCTAATTATGTACTTTTTAAAAGTAACAATTATGGATTAGGTCGGCCCATAGTTATCGACTTGTTGCGTCTATAACTATGGATTGGTTGCTTTGATTGTTTATGGATTCCGATAATATTGAATGCAAATTGATTGGCATTGATTTTTAACCACCTTACAACACTAAAAAACAACACTAACACACAAAAAAAGTGCCCCAAACATAAAAAAAGCACAAAAAAAGCTTACAAAAAGCTTATATAGGCCTTGACGCAACACCCCCCCTAGCAAAATAGGGATTTACAGACTAGCCCGTATGGGTTGGCCAATCTTTATCCCTTGTTGGAGGTATTGCTTATGTATAAGCACAAACTACTTTTATTGCCTGTAGCATTGCTACTGGCATTTATGGCCTTGGCCTGCGCACCACCCGATGACGATGATCGATCTTCTGGGCCGTCTAAGCCGACTATCAATAACGCCATCTACGACTTTGCTACGGCTCTGTTAACCGTACAAGGTACTGACTTAAGTCCTACAGAAGCGCAAATCCAAACCATCGTAGTAGATGGCATAGCTTTAGATTCCTATACTGCAGATGACCCAGCCACTGGGCCAGATAGTAACGGTCTTGCAAAAGGTAAGTACCGTATTAAAAGCGATGGCACAAAGCTTTGGCTGAAACTTAAAGATGAACATAAAGCTGCTCTTGAGGCCAAGGTGGGTAGCAATGGTCTAAAAAAAGGGTTGCTTACTAGCTCTGGTGCTTGGGCGGGTTTAGATACAGCCAAAGACTTAACCGTTAGCAATATACCCGATAAGCAGACCGAAACCGAAGAAGAGTCGCGTAAGCAAACTGAAGACGAACAAGCTGAAGAAGTCGAAGAGCAGTCGCCTAAGCAAGCTAAAGCCGAACAAGTCGAACAAGCTGAAGAAGAGTCGCGTAAGCAAACTGAAGTCGAACAAGCTGAAGAAGAGTCGCGTAAGCAAACTGAAGTCGAACAAGCTGAAGAAGAGTCGCGTAAGCAAACTGAAGTCGAACAAGCTGAAGAAGAGTCGCCTAAGCAACCTAAAGCCGAACAAGTCGAACAAGCTGCAATTACCCGTGCAAGCTACCATGTTGGCACGGCGCTGTTAACCGTACAAGGTTCTAACTTAAGTCCTACAACTGCGACCCAAGCCCAAATCCAAACCATCGTGGTAGATGGGGTAGCTTTAGATTCCTATACTGCAGATGCCACAGCCACTGGGCCAGATAGTCGTGGTCTTGCAAAAGGTAAGTACCGCATGAAAAGCGATGGCACAGCGCTTTGGCTGAAACTTACCGATCAACATAAAGCTACTCTGAATGGCAAAACAGGTATGGATAGCAATGGTCTAAAAGATGGGTTGCTTACTAGCACTGGTGCTTGGGCGGGTTTAGATACAGCCAAAGCCTTGGACGTTAGTGGAAACCCCGCACCCACAATTACCCGTGCAACCTATGATGTTACTATAGGCTTCTTAGTGATTACAGGTACTAATTTACCAAAAGCAGTTACAGGCTGGGACTTTAGGAAATTGAGGTTTGTCGCAGGTGATGGTAGTAAGAGATACACATTACCACAGCACGACTCATTTTCAGGTAGAAACTCCGCCACAGGTTCTCGTGCAAGTGCAACAAGCTTACAGATTAATTTAAAGGGTAGTGTAAAAACGGAAGCCGATAAGATACTGGTTAACGATGGTGATAGTGATGCTAATGGTGCATACAACCTGGAAGCAGCAGCAGGATTTGCAGGTGGTAGCGCAGAAGACACAACCAATCCTATTACCGTTAGCGGGTATACAGCCAGCATCACCGAAGCAACCTACGATGCTAATACAGGCGAGTTATATATTACAGGTGTCAAGTTACCGAGAGCAGTTGCAGACTGGGACTTTAGCAAATTGACACTTGTATCCGGTGATGGTAGTAAGAGATACCCATTACCCGAGCACGCAATAGGTGAAAACACAGCCACAGGTTCTAGTCCAGGTGTAACCTACTTAACGATTACTTTAAGCGGTAGTGTAAAAGCGGAAGCCGAGAAGATACTGGTTAACGATGGTGATAGTGATGCTAATGGTGCATACAACCTGGAAGCAGCAGCAGGCTTTGCAGGTGGTAGGGCAGAAGACACAAGCAACCCGATTACCGTTAGCGGGTATGTAGCCAAAATCACCTCCGTAATCTACTTTGCTAGTAGAGGCTTGTTACAGATTGCAGGTGTTAGGTTACCGAGAGCAGTTGCAGACTGGGACTTTAGCAAATTGACGCTTGTATCCGGTGATGGTAGTAAGAAATACACATTACCACGGCACGCAACCGCAGGTGAAAACACAGCCACAGGTTCTAGTGCAAGTGCAACAGGCTTAAATATTACTTTAAGCGGTAGTGTAAAAGCGGAAGTCAATAAGATACTGGTTAAGGCTGGTGAAAGTGATGATGCTGGTGCATACAACCTGGAAGCAGCAGCAGAATTTGCAGGTGGTAGTCCAGAAGACCCAACCACTGGTATTAATGTTATAAGGTAGGGTTTGGTTGTTGCGGTAAGCAATGCTTGGTTGGCCTATTGTTCGCTTTTAGAACATAGGCTAAGTAGGCAAGCAAGGTTTGGGCTTTATGCCAAGCTTTGCTTGCCTTTTTTGTGGTTTTCTAGCAAGGTGCGGGACTGGTTTAATACAGCCAATTTTCTGGTGCGTAAATTGCCACCCAAACTAGCGTCTTCTTCTCGCATTTCCAAAGCCAAAGAAACTAAAGCAAAACCATTTACTAAAATAGACTTGAAACAGTTTTTATTACCACCTTGGCTAAATACGGGAAGAGCTTTCGGTAAATACGGGGAGAGCCTTGGCTAAATACGGGGAGAGCCTTGGCTAAATACGGGGAGAGCCTTGGCTAAATACGGGAAGAGCCTTGGCTAAATACGGGAAGAGCTTTCGGTAAATACGTTTTGCCTGAAAGGCTGCACTTTGGAGCTATAATTCAGGGTACTTATGTTCCAGTTCCAGCATGGTTTGGCATGCTTGGCGGGCAAGTTCTGCAGCGGGGTTGTTGGCTTTTTGCACTGTTTGGCTGTAGGGTGGGCTTAGCATTCGCCGCCAGTACTGCGCTTGGGCTAGCCCATACCATACAGTTAGCAAAGGCCATATTTGGGCTGCAATACTTTGCTCTTTAGGGTTCTGCTCCAAATAGTGGGCATAACGCTCTATCAGCTCCGAACGTTTGTGCACAGCTTGTACCCCGCTATTTATATTGAGGGGGGCTGATGGCAACATGGCTTGCGCCAGCATTTGTTTGCGAATATGGAATAACTCCCAAGTATTTTCATAACTCACACGTCCCAACATTACGCCATCGACATGGGGCCAAACTTGGGCAATTTGTTGGTAGTTTTTTAGCCCGCCATTGAGTTCTATGGGTAGCGAAGGCTGTATTTCTTGGCGCAGTCGAAAGACTAGAGGGTAGTTTAGTGGCGGTATTTCGCGGTTTTGTTTTGGGTTGAGTCCATCGAGCACCGCTATACGGGCATGGACAATTAAGCGGTCACAGAAGGGGGCTACTTGCTGTAAAAATTGGTACAGTTGTTGTTTGCCCCAAGCAGCGATACCACGGCTTTTTTGTTCAATCCCCAAGCGGTGCTTCAGCGTTATTTGTGGCAAAGGTTGGGATTCTAAATAAAAGTGTTTGGTATCGCGCAGAGCTTGGCGCATGGCTGCTAGAATATCGGCCACCAAAGGCCCATCATTCATGAGCACCACACCGATATTGCGGTTTTGCACCCTATCACTGGGGCAGCCGGCATTTAAATTAAATTCTGCAAAATGGCTATTTTGCTGGGCGCAAAACTCGCGCGCAATCAAGACCGCTCGGTAAGCTTCTTTGGGGCAATGGCTGCCCAGTTGCAGGGCAACGGGAGATTCGCAAGGGGCTAAACTGAAAAAACGTTGGGGCGGATTATTGATAATGGCCCCAGTGCTAAGCATTTCGGTATACAGCCACATTTCTGGGAATAGCTGCCGAATAAAATAGCGGAAGTGCGGCTCGGTTTTGTCGATCATCGGAGCCAAAGCGATGCGAGGCATTATGCTCTATTGTTGGTGTTGGCGGAACGGGCTTTTTTGGCCTTCTTCAATTAGTTTTTGGTGAATCGGAGCCGCTTCGTTGTGGAGTTTATCCAGCTCTTGCATAATCGCTTCACAGACTTTATCTTTAATTAGTTTTTTATCGGCACCTTCAAAATCTAGCTGGTTTTGAGCCATTACCCTATCGCGGAATTGACGCCCCTTGACGATTGTTGCAGCACTCATCAATACTACATTTTCTTCTACTAGGTCATTTTCCATATTCTCATCTTTGGAAGGTATCAAGCAAAAACCGTTCAAGCCAACAAACAATATATTTTGAAATACTTTCAAATAACTTGCTGCCTCGCGCACAGCCCGTTTGCTATCTGGGTTCCAAGGCCGATAGCGCGTGCCGGTAGGGAAAACCAAGATAATACGGCCACGGTATTTATGCCGCGTCATCTCACCGATAGCATTTAAATTCATCGGAGTAGAAATCGCGCGAATTTTACGCCGCTCTTCCTCATCTTGGATTTGGTCAATATGGCGGCTAGGGTAAATGGTAATGGACGAATAAGCACTGGAGAGAATGGGGGTTGCGCGGTTGCCCAAAGTGAGCTTATATGCTTGTATCGGTAGCAGGGCATCGGCAGCTTCCTTGCCCAATTGGGGGCTGCGCTCAAAAAAGCGGAGCAAGGCCGGAAAGTCAAAATTGCTATAGTGTTCCATCATAATTAGGCAAGACTCACCTTTTTTACAGCGTTGCCATAACTCGGTAAACTGCTCTATATTGCGCAGGCCCGAGCCAGGCAGCATTAGCCGGTCGGCCATATTGCAAATAATATTGCGGTAAAAGGGAATGCCTGGGCTATAGACATTATCGGGAGTTATTTGTGGTATTTCTACATTTGGATTGTCGATGATCTCTTGAATGACTGGAGCAAAAAGCTCGATAAACGTCATGCCTTGGCGGAGTTTTGTTTCTTTCATAACATTCCTTATCTTTTTATTTATTTGGAAAGTTTCCAGCCAAATTGGACAATACTACTCTGAATAAAACTGTCAAATGGTAACAGTTTTGCGACAAATTGCAACGGCTTAGCTAAGCGAATAAGCAATTATGGACAAATTTTATAGTATTTGCAAGCTAATATATAGCTTTGAGGCTCACTATATTACAATAGTTTATGGAGGTATTTATATGCGAGCCAATGTTATTTATATCTTTGTTGGTGGGGCTAATAGTAGCGTTATCCTGTAGACTTTAGGCGATGATCAAGAAAAGAATAACACCATAACCCAAGCCCCAAAAGGTTATACCACCTAGTGCTTATGAACTAGGTTTCAGTAGGGTAGGATTAAAGACAAATCTGGCCATTATGTGCTTAGTAAAGTAGAACAAGGAAAGTCCCTTTACTTGCGCTTTATACTATATTGGGCTAATGGCTATTTAGCCCAGTACAATGACCGATCAATAATCAAAAGACTTAGTAGCCGGCCTTGCCATTGCCCAAGACCAAACGCCAAGACCAAACGCCAAGACCAAACGACTAAGCAAATCAGAGAGCGAACAGCTTCCCAAGCCCAAACCAGTCAGCAAGCACGAAAAACTACTGTACAAAAACTTTAAGATTGACATAGGGATTGCTTCTTTACATATCCATGATGTATTACAGCAGTGCCAGGACAACGGCTATGGTATTTTGTGGTTGTCGGGTAACAAACTGGAAGAACTGGATAACAAGCTTATCACTCAATAGGGCCCCACTAGCGCAAATGGATAAGGATAAAGTCAACGTCAAGGCCCTACTACAATTAAAGCAGGGTGCTGGGGTTTGGGCTAAGGCCCTACTCCAATGACGTAAATAAAAGTTATAGAGGCCAAAGCTTCCCATAATGTGGGCTTAGAATTACACTAGCGCGCCATGAATCCTGATATATCTACCAAGCAAACACCACAACGATTACTCGAATTACTACAGAAGCGAATCTTTAGAGAAAATACGTGCTGGGCAAAGCAACTATGGCGTGAAAGCACACAGCTTAACCCTGCAATAGCCATATCCCAGATTCTACAGCAACACAGTAAGCTATTAGTTGTATTGCCTAGTAGTGAAGAAATCCAGCAGATTGCCGATGACCTACAAGCCTTAGGCATAGAACCCTTAATCTTGCATAACTGGAGCAGCAGCCTATATAAAGGTATCCGTTCGCAAAACCGCTTATTTACCAAACGCAGCTCGGTACTAGCACGTATACTGTTAAACACAAGCTCTGCGCCTCTGCCTATACTGTGTAGCTTGCGCTCCCTAGCGAAGGTACTACCCCCACCTGCAGAATTTCGTAAACAAATCCTACAGTTGCAAGTAGGCAGCGAACTACAACCCAGCAATTTAGCCCAATTATTAAGCAGCTACGGTTACTACCGAGTACCGCGCGTAAGCCTGCCGGGTGAATTTGCCCTACGTGGTCAAGTGTTGGACTTCTACCCTCCTGAAGATGGGGCCAGTCATACAACCAGTGAAACCCATGAGGTCGGAAGACCAAGCAAAGTAGCAAGTCAACAAGCTGTACGCGTGATGTTTGGCTTTGATGAAGTAGAAATGCTAAAGGTTTTTGATATTAGCAGCCAAATATCACAATACAGTATAGCAAGCTTTTCACTATACCCCCTAAAAGAAGTCCTATGGCACCAAATACAGCTAGATAATCTGCGTCAGCACTTAGAAGAAACACTGCTTGGTGAACTGGAACAAGGCAACATTGATGAAGAGTTACTAAATGCCCAGCTTGATGAAGTCAACCACCTATTGGGCCAGTTAGCCATACAACAAGAAGTAAAAGCCGAAGAATTACTCTTCCCTTTTGCTTGGCAGCAGCCAGCCAGTATTTTGGACTATATAGCAGAAAGTCCTCTACTATTTTGGGGACACCAGCGTATAGAACAACAAGAGCAGAGCTATTTGCTAGAATTGGAAACATTATATGAGCAAAGCATGGCTGCATTCCAACAAGCTAACCATAGCAGTAAAGGTAGTAAGGGCAGCTCTAAGCAAGTAGAGAGAATATTCCCCGAATCACTGCAACGTAAACTGTTGCACCCCAAATACTTTGCTGTAGATTTAAGCGCATTGCTCAGTAGCTGTGCACAGCCTATTATCGTTGATGAATTTGAAGGTAGCCCGTGGCCCATAGAGTTTGAGAGTCCCCTACAATACTATGGTAACATCAATCGCTTTACAGAAGATTTAAGCCATTGGTTGGAACAAGGGTTTTGCATTTGCATAGGCTGTTCTTCCAAGGGGCAAGCGCAGCGTTTACACCATATGCTACAAGCAACTATTCAACCCTACCTACCAGCCGACCATCAGGGCCAGCAGAGTAGTGGTCAAGAACAAGGAGTCCATTTCTTTCCATTCCAATTGAGCCAAGGCATGCTGTTCCCCAAGCAAAAGCTGGTATTGGTACAAGAATGGGAAATACTGGGTAATGCCTACAAAGGCAGGCATCAAGGGGGCCAAAAGGCTAGGAATAGCGAAAAGGCCGAGCGCATAGCCAATCGTTTAAGCCAAAGCCAAATCATTAGCTCTTTTGTCGAGTTAAGGGAAGGAGATACTGTTGTCCATGTACAGCACGGTGTAGGCCGTTTTAAGGGGATAGAGCGCGTTAGCACTTCGCGCATGGAGCGCGACTACTTAGCCTTGGAATATGCCAATGGCAATACTTTGTTTGTGCCAATTGAACAAGTTAATATGGTGCAACGCTACATTGGTAGTGGCGGTGAGTCTAGCCCAAAGCTGGACCGCATTGGTGGTAAAGCTTGGCAAGAGCGTAAGGCTAAAACCCAGAAAGCCGTAGAAGATATGGCCGACCGACTACTGCGCCTGTATACCCGCCGTGCGGCTGTTGATGGCTTTGCCTGCGCACCCGATGATGAGCTAGTAGAAGAATTTGAAGCCGACTTTCCCTATGATCCAACCACAGACCAATTGCAAGCAGTAGTACAAATCAAGGAAGACTTAGAAAGCCCTAGGCCTATGGATCGCCTACTGTGCGGTGATGTGGGCTTTGGCAAAACCGAAGTAGCCATGAGGGCTAGCTTTAAAGTGGCCAGCCAAGGGCGTCAAGTATTAGTGTTGTGCCCTACCACCATTTTAGCCGAACAGCACTACCAAAACTTTAGCCAGCGTTTTAGCCGCTTTCCCTTGCGCGTTGCCATGCTCTCGCGCTTTGTCGAACGCAAGCAACAAAAAGAGGTGCTCGATTCACTAGAACATGGCAAGGTCGATATTTTGATAGGCACCCACCGCATACTAGCCAAGGATATTCACTTTCATGACCTAGGCTTGATTGTGGTAGACGAAGAGCAGCGTTTTGGCGTCAAGCATAAGGAACGCCTAAAAATGCTCAAGACTTCGGTGGATAGCCTGACCATGTCGGCCACGCCGATACCGCGCACGCTGCATATGTCTTTAGTGCAGATTCGCGATATTTCTATGCTGACAACGCCGCCACGCAACCGCCAGCCGGTGGAAACTTTTGTGCGCGAGTTTAACCCTCAAAGCATAGCCAATGCAATCCGCCACGAGTTGAGCCGAAACGGGCAGGTGTTCTACCTGCACAACCGTGTGGAAGGCCTAGAAGAAATCTTGATATTCTTGCGGGACTTGGTACCCGAAGCCTTGATAGAAATGGCCCACGGCCAGATGGATAGCAAGATGCTAGAAGATATTATGTACCGCTTTGTCCACGGTGGTTTTAATGTTCTGCTGGCAACGACTATCATTGAAAACGGCATTGATATTCCCAACGTCAATACTATCATTATCGACCGCGCCGACCGCTATGGTATAGGCCAATTGTATCAGCTTCGTGGGCGGGTGGGGCGTTCGGCTCAATTGGCCTATGCATATTTGTTCTATCCCGACCGCAGTGGCCTTAGTGATTTGGCTTTGAAGCGTTTAAAGATTATTTCGGACTTTACGGAGCTTGGTTCGGGCTTTAAGGTTGCCATGAAGGATTTAGAAGTGCGCGGCGCAGGTAATCTATTGGGACCAGAGCAATCTGGCAATATTATCTCGGTGGGCTTTGAAATGTATAGCACTATGCTGGCCCAGGCCATGAATGAGCGCAAGTACCAATTGGAGAGCGAAAACCAAGCGAGATCGAGAAAAGCACAACCAACCAATGAAGAGGTGTTACTAGAATTAGACTACAGTGGCTTTATCCCCGATACCTATATCCCCGATGCAACCGAAAAGATTGAGCTATACAAACGCATTTCTTCTATTGACCGAGCAGAAACCTTGATTGCTTTTTATGAAGAATTGTTTGACCGCTTTGGCAATCCGCCCAGTGAAGTGCATTCGTTGTTGTCACTAGCGGAGGTGCGGATTCTCTGCTGCCAAGTGGGCATTAACTGCTTGAAGGAGCGGGGCCAGCAAGTAGAGCTGCAGTTTTCCAAAGCGCAGCCCTTGCCACTGGAAAAGATTATGCAGCAAATTCAACGGTACCCAAAAGTGTTCCGCATTGACCCTAAGCGCAGCAATGCTTTGTTGATAGATTTAGGTTCCTTTATGGAACAGGAACAACAGCAAATGGCTGGTAGCCACAAACAAACGCAACCCTTGGCCCAACAAGGTAGCAAAAGCCAAGCCAAGCGCAATGCTAACTACCTTGGTTACTTTAAGCAAGAGCAACCGCAGCAAAGCCCAACGGCCAAACAGCTAGAAAAGCAAACCACTAAGCGCAAGAGCGAAAGCCCCTTGCTACAAAAAACCACCGCCCTGCACAAATTGCTTAGCTCATTTCAAGGCTGATTGCAAGGCCATTAACCGTAGGTACTACTCATGACTAAGCCTCAACTTTGCTAGTCTTACGCCCTACAAGCTATATTCTTGACGGCCGTCAAGAATAGCTCTGGTAACTGAACTAATAGGGGTTCTCTAAGGGCAAATCACTCTGCTGCATGCCCGACTTACTGCTTAGGCTTGGGCTTGGGCCACTTGCTCCGCTGCTCGCGCTGCTTTTCCATTCCATTGGGCAACCATAGAACATGGGGAATCATAGAACATGCCGTGCATAGTGCTAACGCGGGAAGTGTCCCAAGCGTCAATCGCTTGGTTAAAGGCTTTGGCCCTCCAGAACATGCGTTCCATAGTGGCAACACGGGAGGTGTCCCAACAGCTAATATCGCCGTTAAAGCCTGCGTTGTCTTTGAACAGCTCGGACATATGGCTAATGGCAGAAGTGTCTATATGGTTGAGGTTGGCCGTATCGTCAGCTTGTTCAATTAGGGCCGTGTGGCTAACGGCCTTACAATGGGCCGGCCTTGTTTACTGCTTGGGCTTTTGGGCCGTGGACCCAGTTTGGCCAGCCACTAGCGCAAGGGTTAGCCAAGCCCAAACGATCGGCCCGGCTATTATCTGCTGTTTATTGCTATACATATTGGATATACTCCTTAGCTATAATTGCGCAGCATTATGCGGTTATCGGGTTATAGTGTCAAGCTAGGGGCAAAAAATTGTATGATTGCTGGGGCTAGTGTAACATTTGTCTAAATACTGTATCATCACTGGCTGCTCTAGCTTTCTAGCTATCTTTGGGCCTAGGCTACCAAACTAGGCCCTATCCCAATTAACAGAGGTGTTATTATGTCTCGTAAATCTTCCGTACTTTTGCCCGATAGTATTGCCCCCGATCTGCTGCCGTCCATTGATGTGCCCCAGTTTCGCGGCGGTAGCCGTGGCTATGATGTTTGGCGTAAAGCCGATGCCAGCCGTGTGACCCAGCCCCGCCCGATTATAATAGACTGTGATCCCGGGCTTGATGATGCAGTTGCCCTAATGTTGGCCTGTGCCCACCCCCACAGTATAGACCTACAATTAGTAACCACAGTCTGCGGCAACAGCCATGTGGCCCAGCTGACCAACAATGCTTTACGCTTGTTGCATTTGTTTGATTGTAGCCATATACCTGTGGCTCAAGGGTCGTCCCGACCATTGCAGTCCAGCTTGGTAACGGCCGAGTGCGTCCATGGTGTGGATGGCTTGGGCGGGGTCAAAATTCCCAACAGCCCGGTGGCTGCCATTGCCGATGATGCGGTTTCGGCAATGGCCAAAGCCGTGCAAAGCTGCCCTGCAATCACGATTGTTGCTACCGGGCCGCTCACCAATGTTGCGTTACTGCTCGAGCAATACCCACACTTAAAGCCCCAGATAATCCAAATAGTTAGCATGGGTGGTGCTGTTTTCGGCGGTAATATCAGCCCCGCAGCCGAATTTAATTATTATTGCGACCCAGAAAGCGCAGATATTGTCTTGCGCAGTGGTATCCCTGTAGCTATGTTTGGGCTAGATGTAACCGTACGGGCTAAGTTTTACCAGCACCATATTGATAGCTTGGTAGACACTCCGGCCAAGCGCAAAAATCCCGTGGCCCGCGTGTTCCACTATTTAAGTCAATATTGCTTTGACCGCGAGCTACCGCACTTCCTCTATCCCCAAAGGCCACATGGTATGAATATGCACGATGTAACTTGTATTGCCTATTTGCTGCGCCCAGAGCTTTTCACTCTAAAGCCTTGCCATGTGGTTATCGAGCTAAAGGGCCAGTATACCCGTGGCCAAACGGTAGTGGACTTTCTGGATTTGACCGGTCAGCCCCACAATGTAGATGTCGCTTTCCGATTAGATGCCGATGCCTTTTGTTCACTAATTACCGATGCAGTGGCTTCTTACAGTTAAAATCACAAGCCATACGCTATAGATCGGCTAACCAACAAAGTAAAACTCTGATAGGCCGTCCAAAGACATTCTTATAGGCCTATCAGAGTATCACAGCCCAAGCTAGAACTGCTAAATTACCCTGAATACAATATTCGATGGGGCCAGTCCGCAGATTCTTCAACATGCTAGCACTGCTATATTGGGCCATCACCTTAACAGTGTATCGATCCCCAGATTGAAGTTAGGCAAATTCACAATCATCTCGTTAGGGCGGTTCGGAATAGCGATAGTTACTTTGGTTTGGCTGCTACCATTCACAGCCCAATCGATGGGCAGTCCAATCCTGCTCTAGCCAATGTGCGTTTGTTTTGGGCCAAACGATAGCACATTGGCCTAGCTATGTCTAGCCTTTTGGTTAGCAATAGGTAAAAATGGCTTACCGCTTTGAAAGTTTATCCAATTGCTACTCTTTTATTCGTTAGGCTCTATAATATCTATTCTTATCGGCCGTCCAGAGAATTACTTGTAGTTTGGATATTATTGTGTGGTTCGCTCTAAGATAGGTAATGTATAGTTTGAGTGGTATTTGTTGGCCTTTATCGATAAAAAAATGGCTCGCTTGCTTAAAAGATGGCTCCAATGGCTAATGTTTCATGGATTTTGCTCTTGAATAGACATTCTGCTAGGCCGTCGAGAAAGTTGCTTGACGGCCTAGCCTAGGCTATCGCTTTAAGCCGATGGGCTTTATCTACATTGTGGCTTACTAGCTAGTAACACTATCTAAGATAGCCTGCAATACAGCGCTAAGCACCCCCAGATTTTGGCAATGCTCGCGGATTTCATAGCTAGAGTTACTATCGTAGACCCGCCCGCCACCGCTGCGCACTAGGATTTTGTCATCATCAATCCAAGCACTGCCGATAATAATGGCCGAGTCAGAACAACCATCATAATTAAAGTAGCCAATACAGCCACCATAACAACCGCGTGGGCTTTGTTGGTATTGGTCAATCAACTGAATGGCACAGACTTTGTGGGGGCACCGCTCAAGGTAGCAGCAGGAAAGGTTTTGGCAAACAATTGATACGGCTTTTTATCGGGCATCAATTGCCCCTGCACTTGAGAAACAATGTGCACCACGTGCGACTAGACTTCCGGCGCAAACTCCTAGACGGTGCGTACCGAAGTAGGCCAACAATTGGTATATAAGTCGTTCCGAGCCAAATCAATGAGCATTAGATGCTCTGATCGATCGTTTGGGTCTTGCAGCAAGTCCTCGATAACACTCTGCAATTCTTGTTGACTAAGATTTTCTGCCAAAGGCCTTGTGCTTGCAATCGGCTTGATGCAAGCCAAGCCATTATGGTAGCGCAAGTGCGTCTGGGGCGAGCTGCCCACCAAATGCTGGCCACCGTTTTTGCTGGTGCGCTATCGTTAGAGCCTCTGTACTGTGCTCGATGGCATGCCGGGCACCCAAAGGAGGCAAGGGCTGCAAATGCACAGCAAATAGCCGTTGCCCCGCATTGTCGATCACAAAGAAACGCTGCACCTCATAAAACAGCATTTCGGGCTGCTGGCCATAGATAGAACCATGGGTGCTAAGCTGGCGCAAGGGTTGGCCCAGTGCCCCCATGTGCCTCACCGCCTGATAGCCAAACATACCCACCAAGCCCCCATGGAACCCTTGCCATTGGGGGTTAGATCGTTCTTCCCGACTAATAGGCAATAGCGATATTTGGCTACTGCATTGGAATAATAGTTCAAAGAAGTTAGGACTGTCCGCTAAAGTTTCCTTAGCCGCTAGGTAATGTTCGGGGGTTTTTTGCGGTAATCTGTAAGCCAAAACTCGGCCCCACCTTGAGTGGTTGTAAAGCAGCGGAACGCTTTTCCATCTGGTAACCAAAGAATGAATAGCGCGCAATAGTCTTTTCCGCTGTTGCGTTCTCTAGTAAAAAGAAGTGCTCTTCATGCTCTAAGGCCCGCAAGATGCTTACGGGATTGGCACAATCAAAGTCTAGTGAACAACTCATAGCTATATGAGTGGCCTGTGCATGGGCTTGCAAAGCACTACCAACACTTTGGCAGAATTGTTCTAAGTTGGGGAAGCAAGTCAGTTTCATCTGCATCTGCATATAGTTATCAAAGGAATTATTGATGATCGCTGCTAGAGGGCACTGCTAGAGTGTTACTCTCCTGCAAGAAATTCTTCAACACTAAGGCCCAGCCAATGGTAGAGCACCTTGCCGAAACAATCTTGGCGCAAAGCACAGCGAATATCGCGCATTAAAGCGTTGATCTGGAAGACGTTATTGAGTGTTAATATTTGGGCTCCCAGCATTTCATTACTGCGCAGCAGGTGTTGAATATAGGCCTTACTGTAAGCCAATTCCCCCGGCAGGGCATAAGATGCAGAAGGACAATATAATTGTTCTGTGCTAAACAATGGGCTAGAATCATTGCGGAAGCGGTTTTGCTTTACACTCACTTGGGCTGCTTGAAAGCCAGCCTTATTGTGGCCACAAGCATAAGGCAATATTGCACAGCCATGGCGCGCTAGCCTTGTGGGGTGCACACAGTCAAATGTATCAATACCTTGCAGCACGCCCCAAAATATATCGGGGATATGGCCGATCCCTAATAAGTGAATCGGGCGAGCCAAAGGTAACAAAGGGGCTGTATTTGCCGTTACTTGCCACATTTGGTTGCGAGTTTTGCCCAAGCAGCCACCAATTGCTGTACCAAAGAAAGGCAATGCCATTACGCCCTTGGCACTAAGCTGGCGCAGCTCAGGATAAATTCCCCCTTGGACTACTCCATATATCGCTTGCGAACCGTCATCGTGGGCTACAAACTCGGCCAATGAACGATTGCCCCAGCGCAGCGACATTTCCATTGAGGCCTTGGTATAACTTTGGGAAACGTGGTATGGGGTGCATTCATCGAACTGTACCATAAAGTCTACTCCCAACTGCCGTTGTATCGCTACGGAAGATTCGGGCGATAGTGCAACTTTGGCACCGTCAATATAAGAGCCAAACAAAACACCTTCCTCACTTATTTTGAGTAGCTTTTCTGAAGTATAGCCTTGTTTACGGTTGCCTTTAACTTCTTCACTGACCGAGCCGTGCCCCATAGCAAAAACTTGGTAGCCACCTGAATCACTTAGCAAAGGCCCGTCCCAACGCATAAAGCGATGGAGACCACCCTGCTTGGCAATCAATTCTGCGCCGGGACTAAGCATTAAATGGTAGGTATTACTTAAAATAATATCGCTTTGCGTAGCCCGTAAAGCATCGCTACTCATGCCTTTTACATTGGCCTTGGTTCCACAAAAAATAAAATTTGGTGTTTCAATACTACCGTGCGGGCAAGATAATTTACCACTACGGGCTCGGTGATTTTTTAGACAAAACTCTGAAAGTTGGGCAAGATGGTAATGGTACTGAAAAACAGAATTGGGTTGGTTGTATAAAGGCTGATTCATTGGGCTGAAATTTCCTTATTTCAATGTCAAACAAGCTTTTAATAATTGTCGAAATTCAAGATAGTTACTTGAATCCAACAATCCCAGTAGCCCTTGGCGTTGCAACATCGTAAAAAAATTCTGCAATACAAAATAGTCTTCTCTGGTATCTAGTGTTAAACGCAATTTTGACGCTGCTAAAAATTCAGAATGTCTTAATAGTTTATCCAATTCATCATAACACAAACTATACTGCCCTGGATTGCGATACAAAAAACGGGTAACATGTTCTCTATCTGCAAAATCTAATGGCCCTCCTTCAAGAGGATTATCCAGAGCATCTAAAGCCAACAAAACTTCGCTGCGAAACAACTCGGCTGCAACACCATAAGGCAGTCCGCTAATCCAATAATAATCAGGAGTTGGGCGTTTTTGTTGCCATTGCTCGGCCATAAAATCCAATAACGAACCGAATAATAAGGGATTATCTCCTGTAGCACGAAAACAATAGCGGGAAGGATAATACCGCAAAGCCTTAACAAACCGTTGCAAAACATTTGCCTTAGAACCACCAAATAACTCAAAACCATAATCACGAGCATAGGGAGCCAATATTTTTGAATCTTGCTCTGGGCAAAGCAGTAAAAAGCGCTCGACTTTTTTACTCTGGCGCAAATGCCGCAATACCCAAACCAAGCAACTCTTGCCAGCTAATGGCAGTAAGGCTTTGCCCGGCAACCGCTGTGAATCCAGCCGTACTTGCAACGCAACTTGATAAACAACTTCAGACATTTACATATTCAATAATTTTTCCAGCTCAATAATTTTAGAATATTTCGGGTCGGCACGGCGCAATCGCTCTAATGTAATGCGAGCTTTATCCCTTTGGTTAGCAGAAAGATATTCCTTTATCAATAAGTAATAAGCTTCAATCATTTTGCTATCAAAGGTCAAGGTTTTTTCCAAACTGCCAATGGCATCATCATGATGCTCTGTGGCCACATCGACCAAAGCCAAGTTAAACCATAAGTTACTATTGCTGGGGTCTTCTTCAATTGCCTTACGGAAAAATATACGGCTTTGATCAAAACGTTCGGTATTCATGTAAGCCAAACCTAAATTATTAATAATTTTGCGATCTTTTGGGTTGTGCTCATAAGCCTTTTGAAAAATTTTTAAAGCATCGTCATAAGCTTTCGCTTTTAAATAAATATTACCTTGTGTCAATAAAAAGTCCACATTATTAGGGAATTGATCGGCTGCAAATGCAAGCGTTTTTTGGGCTTCTTCTTTTTTTCCTGAAGCAATTTGCGCATCCGCTAAACCCAATATATATTCCGGTCGCTTACTATCCAAATCGACCGCTTTATCAAAAGCTGTTTCTGCTTTGGTAAATTGGGCACTATTATAATAGCTAAGCCCCATATTGTAATTGACTTGGCCCCGTTCTGTTTGCCCCCTGCTAACATTATCTGCCAACTTATACGTGTCGGCAGCCTCCTCGTAACGTTTTAAATCAAATAAAATCGCACCTTTTGTTTGTAGATAACGGCTATCGCCTGCTTTCAAAGCCAAAGCTGCTTCTACATGCTCCAAAGCTTCATTGATATTGGATTGCTCTAATTCCAATTTTGAAAGTTCCCAATAAGTTGCAGCATGCTCAAGCCCTTTAGCTATCGCCGTTTCAAAAGCCTTACGAGAATCCCGACTGCGCAACAATTGCTTGTAACTAAGACCAAGCGCATAGAATGCTCGCAAGTTTTGGCCACCGCTATCAATATACTCGTTAAAACTGTCTACAGCTTCCTGAAATCTTTTCGTGCGGTACAGAGCAATTCCTCGCAAGTAATTTAATTCGCTATCAAAAGGATCTTCCACCTTTTCCAAAGCCTTATCATAGGCTTCTACCGCTTCACCCAGACGGTTTTGGTTATCCAAATTTTGGGCAAGGCCCGCTAAAGCTTCGGGCTGTTCTGGTTTTTTAGCCAATGCCTTGCGATAAGCACTCTCTGCTTCTTGCAAAGCTTTTTTTACTTCTGAGCTCTTGCTTCGTTGCTTACCATTTTTTTGCCCAATTTGCTTTTCAATTTGCTTAGCCTTGGCAACGTTTGCTTCACTATCCAATGAATCTTTTTCTAATAATTTATCCACCAATTTCTCTATAGCAGGATCGTCTCCTTTTTGGCGCGCTTTGACTAAAGCTTTGTGCATTTGTTCAATTTCATTGGCCGTATCTTCTCTCTCTTTTTGTTGCTCTTGGCTTTCATTTTTTCGCAAAGCAGCTTCTGCAGCTTCTAACAATTTACGTGCTGAAGGAAAGTTACTATTCAATTCTAATGCTTGCAATGCTTTATTTTTAGCATCTTGCGCTGCAGTAATCGCATCTTCATCTGGGCTACTATCTTGGCTTTGACTATCCTTGAGTACGTCTTGCCCTTGGCGAACAAGTTCTTCTGCTTCGCGTTTGCGCTGCTCTTCTTGATTTTGTTGACCCTGCTGCTCACTTTTGAAATTTTCCAGCTGCTGCCATAAGTCATTGGTTCGGTTTTGCAATGCTGTATTCTGTTTAATTAAATTATCCACGAGATCGCGCTGATCATTATCCTGAGCGGAAACCATTTGGTTTCTATCGTATTCTTGCTTCCTGGCAAGAATACGTTCCAATTCCTGTTGCAACTCGGCATCATCAGGATTTTGTTGTAATGCCTGATTCAATAAACTGAATGATTCGCTAAATTGGCCTGCATCGACATATTTTTCCAATAGTTTTTTCAAACCGGCCTTATCGGCTAGCTGTTCACTGTTATTTCCTGCCAATTGCTTCCAAAGCAAAGCCCCACCACCAACACCAGCTAAAGACGCAAATAATAATATAAGGACTAAAGCTTTTTTGCGTTTTTTTTCATTGTCTTTTGAGTCTGTCATTATTGCTCCTAAATAATTTTTTCAATTGGTTATTCATTTTATGATACCATACTACTCATCAATACTTGAAAATTCTTCAACTTGCTCAATAATTTCAGGACGATCTCGGCTCAAGATTACTGCGCTTTGGTTCAATTGTTGTAGCGATTTGCGTACTCGATTTAATTGTTGCATTTGGGCTTCCGAATTGCCCCCTGTGCCTACCGTATTTCCACTATCGTCTGCAGGGCGGTTGTACCCTCCACTTAAAGAGTTGTTAAGCCCATTTTTTAAAGAATCCGGAGCATTGCTATAGCCATCATTTTGTTCTTGATAAGCGCCTTCATTGCCAGAAGTTGGTGACGAGTTTGGTCTTACTTGTGTTTGAGAACTAGCTAAGCCATTGTTTGCTGGATTGTTGCCTTGGTTATTGCTCGCATTATTGCCACCCTCTAAATCATTTTCATTTAACAAGTTAGTTGCATTTTTGCCTTGGTTATTGTCCCCGCCAAAGCTGTTGCCATTATTGCCTTGACT
Organism: Spirochaetia bacterium; assembly: GCA_965225855.1. Classification (GTDB taxonomy): domain Bacteria; phylum Spirochaetota; class Spirochaetia; order SP-2023; family SP-2023; genus Haliotispira. The sequence continues at coordinate 308,380 of CBDDCK010000005.1, forward strand.
CCCGGCTAAGGCGTTGCCGTTTAACAAGTTAGTTGCATTGTTTGCTGGATTGTTGCCTTGGTTATTGCTCGCATTATTGCCACCCTCTAAATCATTTTCATTTAACAAGTTAGTTGCATTTTTGCCTTGGTTATTGTCCCCGCCAAAGCTGTTGCCATTATTGCCTTGACTCCCGGCTAAGGCGTTGCCGTTTAACAAGTTAGTTGCATTGTTTGCTGGATTGTTGCCTTGGTTATTGCTCGCATTATTGCCACCCTCTAAATCATTTTCATTTAACAAGTTAGTTGCATTTTTGCCTTGGTTATTGTCCCCGCCAAAGCTGTTGCCATTATTGCCTTGACTCCCGGCTAAGGCGTTGCCGTTTAACAAGTTAGTTGCATTGTTTGCTGGATTGTTGCCTTGGTTATTGCTCGCATTATTGCCACCCTCTAAATCATTTTCATTTAACAAGTTAGTTGCATTTTTGCCTTGGTTATTGTCCCCGCCAAAGCTGTTGCCATTATTGCCTTGACTCCCGGCTAAGGCGTTGCCGTTTAACAAGTTAGTTGCATTGTTTGCTGGATTGTTGCCTTGGTTATTGCTCGCATTATTGCCACCCTCTAAATCATTTTCATTTAACAAGTTAGTTGCATTTTTGCCTTGGTTATTGTCCCCGCCAAAGCTGTTGCCATTATTACCTTGGCTCTCCGCTAAGCCGTTGCGAATTGGGTCATTGGATTGAGGAAATATTTTACCATTCTCAGGATATTGCCCATTTCCAGTAATGCGTCCCCCATCTTTCTGGATACGCCCTTGAGCACCCAATTTCATCAATTTATCAATAACTTTTTCGATTTTTTCCCGCTGGGCGTCAAAAGGCTTACGGAATAAAAAATATGTATAATCATTGAGCGCATTAGAATAAAATCCATGACTCAAATATAAATTGGCCCGATTTAAAAAAGCCTGAACCAGTTGTTTTTGGCCCCAAGTGGCTAGATTATAAGCATCTAACGCTTTATCATAGCGGCCTAGTGAATAGTAATAATTGCCCAATACAAACGCAATTTTTTGCATGTTTTCACCTTGGAGATTCACACCAGTTATCAAAGTTTGTTCTGCTAGGCTATTTTGTCCTAAAATTTGATGTGCGGTGCCTAAATAAATATACAATAAGTCATTATCAGGGAATGAAAGCGCAGCTTCGCTAAGGTACTTTACCGCATCTAACCAGTTGCTTTTATGGTAGGCTTGATAGCCTAATTGCAATAATTGCTCGGGATTCCAAGAATCGCGTTCAGCTATTTCATTTTGTTCTTGCGCAACAGTTTGCTTTTGCGGTTGTAATAGTAAAGTGAATGCGATAAAAACCAACATCAATCGAGTAAGACAAAATCGACTACCTATATTCCTACCAATAGAAAAACTCATTTTTTGTATTTTCGCATTCATGGCAAGCCTCCCAACAACAATAACAGACGAATACCTACTATCTTGCCTATTTTTAATCCTGCCTAAAATATATTATTTTTATGAGTTTCCAGCAAAAAACGCAAAGTAGAACGCAGTACACGGCGGTCTACTACTTTATCGATAAAGCCTTTGTTTTGCAAAAATTCCGCTGTTTGAAAGCCTTCAGGCAATTCTTCTTTTATCGTCCCTTCAATTACTCGCCTGCCGGCAAAACCAATCATCGCTCCCGGCTCGGCCAAAGTAATATCTCCCAACATCGCAAAGGAAGCGATTACCCCCCCGAAAGTTGGGTCCATCAAAATAGTGATTAAAGGTACGTGCAAACTTTCTAATAAAGCAATTGCATTCGCGGTTTTCGCCATTTGCATCAGTGAAAAAATTCCCTCGTGCATGCGCGCACCACCAGAAGCTGTAAAAAGAATAGCAGGGATACCTTTATCTGCTGCATGCAAAATCAAACGAGTGATTTTTTCGCCAACAACCGAGCCCATGCTGCCACCCATAAACTCAAAAGACATCACGGCAATCACAACATCATTGCCGCAAACCTTACCTGTTCCGGTAATTACGCCATCTTTTATCCCCGCTTTACGCCGACTCTGTTCTAGCTTATCTTCATAACCAATCATTTTAATAGGGTTTACACTCGCTATATCCGAACTCAATTCAACAAAAGAACCTTCATCAAGAGTAATGGCAATTCGATCTTTTACGGGAATCCGCAAATGATAGCCACAATGTATACAAACCATCAAGTTTTTGCGCAAGTCCTCGCCCGATACCACCGTATGACACGAGCTACAATCCAATTCTTCTGTAATGCGCAAGCCAATAGAACCCTTGTTCCATTGTAAATTTTCTGCTTCTAAGATATTCACTTGCATAATCATTCCTATTTTTTCGCAGAGATAATTTTGCCATATATATCAGTACCAAATTTACCAACACGAAAAGCTGAACTTTGTAAAATCGTCAACTGTTCTTCGAGGTTGACTTTTATGCCTTCAATCACCAATTCTTGTAAAGCTCTTTCCATTCGCTTTAAGCCTTCTTCACGGTTCATGGCCCCGACAATAATTTTTGCAACCATAGAATCATAAAATGGAGAGACATTGCAACCCGAATACAAAAACGTATCGGTACGAGTCATTGGGCCTTGCGGCGCTCCAAATTTCGTAACGGGCCCTGGCGTAAGAGCATTGATACGAGCTTCCAACGCATAGCCGCGCAAGCAAATATCTTGCTGCCGAATTTCCATATTTTCACCAATGCAACCCAGTATCTGCTGGCGAATAATATCGACTCCTGTAATCATTTCTGTTACTGGATGCTCAACTTGAACACGAGCGTTCACTTCCATAAAGTAGTATTGGCCTTCATGAACCAAAAACTCGATAGTACCAGCACCCGCATAATTTAAATGTTGGAACAAGCGAATGGCATCTTGGCCCATTTTTTCACGCATTTCTGGGCTAACTACATTAGAGGGACTTTCTTCCAGCAATTTTTGGTGATTTTTTTGCACAGAGCAATCGCGCTCCCCCAAGTGCAAAACGTTATCGCGGCCATCACCCAATACTTGAATTTCCACATGGCGCGGAGAGCGCAGATATTTTTCCATATAGATGGTACCGTCAGCAAAATTACTTTCGGCTTCGTTGGCCGCTACTTTTAAAGCGTTGGGCAATTCTTCTGGAGCTTCGACTATCCGCATGCCACGCCCACCGCCACCGGCTGCTGCTTTAATAATCACTGGATAGCCAATATTTACAGCTAACTCTTTTGCTTTTTCTAGCTGGTTATTTATCGATTCTTTACTACCGGGAATGGTAGGAATCCCCACTTTTTGGGCTATGTGCTTGGCTTCCACTTTATCACCTAAGGCACTGATCACTTTTGATTCAGCTCCGATAAATATTAGTCCATGCTCACGCACCAAGCCAGCAAATTTGGCATTTTCAGACAAAAAACCAACCCCGGGGTGGATTGCATCACACTGCATATTCGCAGCAACTGAAATGAGGCTATCCATACGCAAGTAACTTTTAGCTGACGGTGGTGCCCCAATACAAAATGCCTTGTCGGCCATTTGTACATGCAAAGCATCTTTATCGGCTTCAGAATAAACGGCAACGGTTTTTATACCCATTTCTCTGCAAGTACGGATAATGCGCACGGCAATTTCACCGCGATTGGCAATAAGCAGGGAGCGAATCATATACGCTTGACCTCGAATAATGGGGTATTAAATTCAACCATTACTCCATTATCCACCAAAACTTTCACTACTTCACAATCAAATTCAGCTTTTAATTCATTCATGAGCTTCATCGCTTCCAAGATACAAATGGTTTGCCCTTTGGTAATACGCTCCCCTTCGTTGGCAAAGTACGGGGCATCGGGTGCTGGTTGGCGATAAAAATTACCCACAATAGGGGCCCGAATCAATTCAGCTCCATCGCTAACGACTGCACTATTTTCTACAGCTACTTCAGCTGCAGCTGTAGACGCATTTGCTGGTGCTGCAACCACCGTTGGTTGATGGGTTACGACTTCTGCTTTTTGCAAGCGGATAGTCCCTTGTTTACTTTCAAACAAAAGTTCATGAATATTACGCTTTTCAAATTCAGCCATCAATTCATACAAAAATTCTTTATCCATAATGAAAGTCCTTATTTAAATACTACTCAAGGAAGCTATGCAAGAAACGAGCAGGAAGTTATCCTAGCAAAAATTCCAACTCTAGGGAAGGCAAGTACTAGAGTTTATCAAGAAGCACATAGAACAAATAAAGAAATAATATCGTCTAGTCAATAACAATTTAGATTGGAATATTTTCAACTAAAATATTCGTGCTTTCTACTTAGGCCATAAGCCTATTGAAGAAATGACTGGCTATTGAATCAATAAGTCCAAAGATTTTAGCAAAAACATGATAATGCCTGCACTCTTTGCCCCTTTCTTTGCACAGGGGCTTGTTCGGTTTGCGCCCATTAGCTTGGTTGTTTTAGCCTTTGGCTATATTGGCTTCCCGTATTTACCAAGGCTATAATTGGCCAATGCAAGCATTGCAACAACAAGATACAGCCTAATAAGCCCAACAAAAAAGCCAACCAAGCATTGCTTGCAGCATTTACTTGGTTGGCCTGCCCGCTAGCTTTGACTTAGCTACTATAAATTACCAACGATAATATAATTTGTTGTTGTGTCTGCTGGACTACCCATTACAAATCCTGCTGCTCCTTCAAGGTTGTAATAACCATCAGCATCTTGAAAACCAGCTTTAACCAGTATCTTATTGGCTTCCGCTTTTACACTACCGCTTAAAGTAATAGTTACGCTTGTTATACTTGCTGCAGAACCTGTGGCTGTGTTTTCACCTACGGTTGCGTGCTGGGGTAATGTGTATCTCTTCTTACCATCACCGGATACAAGCGTCAATTTGCTGAAGTCCCAGTCTGCAACTGTTGTCGGTAAATCAGTACCATTAATCGTTAACACGCCTGTACCAACATTGTAGATTGCGTTGGTGATATGGCTTACACGCCCACTAACGGTAATAGGGTTATTGCTTGTGTCTTCAGCGCTACCACCTGCAAATCCTGCTGCTGCTTCCAGGTTGTAAAAACCATCAGCATCACTATCACCATTCTTAACCAATATACTATCGGCTTTCCCTTTTTCAGTACCCTTTAAAGTAATCGTTAAGCTTGTTGCACTTGCACGAGAACCTTTGGCTCTACTAAAACCGAATGTTGGGTTGTGCCGTAATAATGGGGCACTCTTAGTACGACCATTACCTGCGACAAGCCTCAATTTGGTGAAGTCCCAGCCTTTAACTGTTTTTGGTAAATTGACACCTGTAATCACTAACACGCCTGTAGCAGCATTGTAGGTTGCACGGGTAATTGTGGGTGGGTTTCCACTAACGGCCAAGGCTTTGGCTGTATTTAAACCCGCCCAAGCACCAGTGCCAACGCTAAGCAACCCATCTTTTAGACCATTGCTATCCATACCTGTCTTGCCATTCAGAGTAGCTTTATGTTGATCGGTAAGGTAAAGCCAAAGCGCTGTGCCAGCGCTATGCAGGCGGTACTTACCTTTTGCAAGACCGCGACTATCTGGCCCAGTGGCTGTGGCATCTGCAATATAGGAACTTAAGGCTAAGCCATCTACCACGATGGTTTGGATTTGCGCTTGGGTCGCAGTTGTAGCACTTAAGTGAGTACCTTGCAAGGTTAGCAGCGCCATGCCAACATGGTAGCTTGCACTGGTAATTGCGGCTTCAGGCGACTCCTCTTCAGCTTGTTCGACTTGTTCGTCTTCTTCAGCTTGTTCGTCTTCAGTTTGCTTAGATGGCTGATTGTCATCGGATACTTTAGACTGCTTATTTTCGGGTATATTCCTAACTTCCAAGTCTTTGGCTGTATCTAAACCCGCCCAAGCACCAGAGCTAGTAAGCAACCCTTTTTTTAGACCATTGCTATCCATACCTGTCTTGCCATTCAGAGTAGCTTTATGTTGATCGGTAAGGTAAAGCCAAAGCGCTGTGCCAGCGCTATGCAGGCGGTACTTACCTTTTGCAAGACCGCGACTATCTGGCCCAGTGGCTGTGGCATCTGCAATATAGGAACTTAAGGCTAAGCCATCTACCACGATGGTTTGGATTTGCGCTTGGGTCGCAGTTGTAGCACTTAAGTGAGTACCTTGCAAGGTTAGCAGCGCCATGCCAACATCGTAGCTTGCACTGGTAATTGCGGCTTCTTCGGCTTCGGTTTGCTTAGACAACTGCTTATCTTCAGCTTGCTTAGGCGACTGATCTTCGGCTTTAGGTTGCTTAGGCGACTGATCTTCGGCTTTAGGTTGCTTAGGCGACTCTTCTTCAGCTTGTTCGTCTTGTTCGTCTTCTTCAGCTTGTTCGGGTATATACTTAAAGACCAAGTCTCTAGGTGTATTTAAACCCGCCCAAGCACCAGAGCTAACGCTAAGCAAGCCTTTTTTTAGACCATTGCTACCCACCTTGGCCTCAAGAGCAGCTTTATGTTCATCTTTAAGTTTCAGCCAAAGCTTTGTGCCATCGGTTGCAATACGGTACTTACCTTTTGCAAGACCGCTACTATCTGGCCCAGTGGCTGGGTCATCTGCAGTATAGGAACTTAAGGCTACGCCATCTACTACGATGGTTTGGATTTGGGCTTCTGTAGGACTTAAGTTAGAACCTTGTACGGTTAACAGAGCCGTAGCAAAGTCGTAGATGGCATTATTGATAGACGGCCCAGAAGATGGCCCAGAAGATCGATCATCGTCATCGGGTGGGGCGCAGGCCAAGGCCATAAAGGCCAGTAGCCAGGCTACTGGCAATAAAAGTAGTTTGAGCTTATACATAAGCAATACCTCCAACAATGGATAAAGATTAACCAACCCATACGGGCTAGTCTGTAAATCCCCATTTTGCTAGGGGGGGTGTTGCGTCAAGGCCTATACAAGCTTTTTGTAAGTTTTTTTATGTTTGGGCACTTTTTTTGTGTGTTAGTGTTGTAAGGTGGTTCAAAATCCATGCCAATCAAAAGGCTTGGGGGTATGCGATAGCAGGCGCAACGCCAACTATGCCAACCGTGCCAACCCAACCATGCCAACCATTGGGCGGTATCAATATATCGCAGTTGGGGTCATCGGCCCGCAATATATAGCCAGATATTGTGCAAGTCGTCTAAAATGCCAGCATTGACGCTGTGGGCTAAGGTCAAAGCATCGGCATACTGGCCCTATTTGAGGTCGTCCCAGTTTTGGCTTTTTACGATGTTGTTGGGTTTTAGGAAGTCTATGGCCTGCTTATTTTTATGGTTTTTAGTGCCTTGCTATGATACATCTTTCCGCCTTCGATCAAGGCCTTGATCCAAGGCGGATCAATACCTTACTCCAATGGGGATCAAGGCATTACTCCAATGCGGAAAGCTATATTGTAGCAAGACAGGCGATGACTTGTAGATTGGCATCGGCAAACCAATTGCGTTTGTATGTGCGTTTGTATGGCTATTTCGGTTTGTTGCTTTGGATTGTTGCTTTGGATTGTTGGTTGGGGGTGGGTTATAGGGGCAATAACATCACTGACACCGATAAAACTTGCAATATAGATACTTGACAACTTGCTTCAAATCTATAAATTAGCCTAGCTCATGAACAATACAATCACACCATTACAGAAAAATACCCATACGCTAGCATTTATTGCCACTCTTTTGGCTTTTTTGTGTTTCAGCTTAATGGACTCGATTATACGCTATCTTGGCAATGAATTACCTACCATATATTTTAGCTTCCAACAAAGGGCCTTTACTTGCGCAATACTCTTTATAACCATGCTGGCTGTTAGTATAAAAAATCAATCACTAGCTATATTTAAAATACAGCACCCCGTTTCACTCTTTGTAATAGGGGTTTTATTGTATGCGATTACTATACTATTTGTGCGCACCTTTACATTGTTACCTTTAAGCAATGCCTATTCTATTATATTTTCTTTACCACTGTTTACTGTATTATTTGCCAGAGTTTTTATTAAAGAAACGATCAGCATCATACAACTTAGCGGTATTATAGGTGGCTTTGTTGGAATCCTGATTATATTACAGCCTGGTCTGATCAGCTTTTCAATTGGTTATTTGTTTGCTTTACTTGGTGTTGGGATTGAAGCCCCCATGTTTATCATGATACGCCATTACCATAAAGAAAATCACCCATTCAGTGTGGCTTTCTATTCTAATCTGGTAGCACTATTATTGCTATACATTACAGAGCTAATATATAATACGGGTGAATCTGTTGTAATGGACTACCGAATATTTACTTTTATTACATTATTTGCCACTATCTCTGTCGCCAATCAATTTTTGCTAAACTTTTCACTAAAATACTTAAAAGCTGGCTTATCGCTAAGTATGCAGTTTTCCCAAATTATCTGGGGGGCCGTCTTTGGCTACATATTCTTTAAAGATAAAGAATACAATACTTCTTACTTTATGGGTACAGCTATCATCATACTATGCAGCGTTATCGTCAGCACCAATAAATTTCCTTTTACCAAAAAGAAAGAATCGCCACTCACGAAAGTTTAGCGAAAGGAGTTTCAAAGTATTTATGGAAAGTAAGGACAAGCCACCCAAAAACAACAGTACCCGCCAAAAAGTCATACGCATTTTGGCATACTCTACCGTCTACCTAGTGTTAAATTTAATCATGCAATGGGTGGTTTTAAGTATCTTAATGCTAGCAGACTCGCGCATGCTAAGCGGTATAGAATACCGCCACTATATTTTGGTTGCCCTAAATATGTTTATTACTGCTTCTTTATACAGTGGTATACTAAGTAGGCTAGAAGGTGGTTTAGAGAAGATCACCCTAAAGCTTATTGCAACTTTCCACAAACTAAGCAAAGCCTTTATAGGGGTTACAGGCTCACTGGGCCTAATCTATTACCTACTATTTGCAGCCTATTACAAAAACATTTTTGGTCAAAACATATTACCAGACTTTGTCAAACAAGGCTGGCATTCCATAGCCTACTATTTCAACCTCTATATCGTCCAACCAATCCTAAATTGGCTAGGCTAAAGCTATAGTACACTAAAGAGAGAAAAAATGATATATGATGCAACAATGTCTTTAACATTATAAGAAGAAGTTTCAGCCGGTATTCAACGAAATAGAACGCATAGAAAATAAAATTTACCAACAAAAAGGCTGGTGGATATTTACATCACATGTTTACTCGCAAGAAGATTTGCTGCAATCAGAACACCATGAAAGGATCAATTCCATAACAGAGAAGATTGGCGATGATGTAAAACATTGGGAGAGAGCCAAAGGGAAACTTAGTAGTTTTGTACAAATAGCCTATTATTATAGATATAAAGTAGAATCTACCTTACATGATGTCAATAAAGCAATAGAAAATAGAGAACCAACTTGGTGGGAACAATGTAAAGATGCTTTGGGAGGTTTTGTAGTAAAGATCATGAACAATCTTCCAGAATTAGAAAGATTCTTGAAATTATTGCCTGCTTTAAAGAAAGGTATCAAATATATAACTTAAAAGAAATAATTAGTAAACTGTGTATTCAATAAAGGTCTTTAGAACCAATGGCAGCCTTAAAAGATATAAAAGACACAAACAATACAGTGGCAAACATGCAATGGCCCTGTTCTGTAGTTATTGTTGAAAGCCCTTCGGCCAATCTCAATTCTATTTATATTGCCCTAAAGCGCATTCAAAACCTAAGCCAAACCCATTCGGAGCAGCCTAGTTTTACACTAAAACTTAGCCGCAATCCAGAGGAAATCCTTGCAGCAGAACGCGTAATATTCCCCGGTGTCGGCAACGCCAATTATATTATCAAAGAGCTAGAACAGACTGGCTTGGCCAAAACCTTACAACAAGTGCAAAGCCCCATCTTAGGCATCTGCTTGGGAATGCAATTGCTATTTGAACAACTCAGTGAAGGCCAACAACAACCTGGCCTAGGACTTTTGCCCGGTTGCATACAACCATTGCGCCCAGCCTTACACAACAAGCTATCTGTGCCCCACATGGGTTGGAATACCATAGAAGCACAGCAACAAGCTAATTATCAAATACTAAAACCAGCCTATGCAGCTACAAGACAATGGCAAGCCTATTTTGTCCACAGCTACTATCTACCGCTAAGCTCTATAACTGTAGCCAGCTGCCATTACGGCAAAGTGCCGATTAGCGCCATTGTTCGTGGGCAAGGGGTGGCAAAACATATCTGGGGTTGCCAATTTCACCCTGAGAAATCAGGCTCTGTAGGTGCTACACTTTTGCATAACTGGCTACTATATGCCAACCAAACAACTTAAAAGTCAGGCCAAAGGAACCATTATGCTAACACTATACCCCGCAATTGACCTAATCAATGGTTGTTGCGTGCGTCTAACCCAAGGGGACTTTCATCGGCAAAGCAATTACCCAACACAGCCCAAAGAATTAGCCCAAGCTTACCAACAAGCAGGCAGCCAATGGCTCCATGTGATAGACTTAGATGCAGCAAAAAGCCGCGGGGCTAAGCATCAATTAGCAACAATTCAAGATATAGTAGAAACTAGCGGCCTTAAAGTCCAATGTGGTGGCGGTATCCAAAACCAAGAGCGGCTACAACAAATTTTTGCCGCTAGAATAGAACGCGCTATTGTTGGCAGTCTCTGCGTGAAGGAACCAGCAACAGTACAACAATGGCTGGAGAAATTTGGGCCCGAACGCATTGTTCTTGCTTTAGATATCAGCTACCGCAACGATACCCCCTACATGGCTATTCACGGTTGGCAAGAGCTTAGCGATAAAACGTTATGGCAACTACTAGAACAATTCACCACAGCCAAGCACATTTTATGCACCGACATTGACAAAGATGGGACATTGCAAGGGCCTAATTTGGCTTTATACCAAAGTATTCGGCAACGCTTTCCCCAGCTTCAAGTGCAAGCGTCCGGCGGTATCGCCAGCCTCAATGATCTTGGGAATTTAGAGCAAAACCATATATCTGGGGCTGTATTGGGTAAGTCCCTTTTAGAAGGACTGTTTACCTTGGAACAGGCGATACAGCAACTCAAAAGTGGCTCAACTAATTAGCTATATTTTTTATTGGTAAAAATTTGTAACAAGGAATACTATGCTTTGCAAACGCATTATCCCCTGCTTGGACGTAAAAGATGGCCAAGTAGTAAAGGGTGTGGAATTTCGCAACCATCAAGTGCAAGGCTCAATTTTGGAGCTAGCACAGCGTTATTGCAATGAAGGTGCTGATGAACTAGTATTTTACGACATTACCGCCAGCAGTGATAAACGCTGTGTTGAAAAAGCTTGGGTTGCGCGAGTGGCCGAAATACTCGATATTCCCTTTGCTGTAGCAGGAGGTATCCGCACTTTAGAACAAGGGCGTATTATCTTGGCTCATGGGGCGGACAAAATTTCCATAAACTCCCCAGCCTTAGAAAATCCCCAGCTAATTGACAAGATGGCTGCAACCTTTGGTAGCCAATGCATCGTTGTCGGTATCGACAGCCACTGGAATTTAGAAAGTGGTAGCTACTGCATTAAGCAATATACTGGCTGCCCAGAGAAAATGCGTGATACCCAACGGAAATTACTCCATTGGGCTCATGAAGCCCAAGAGCGTGGCGCAGGTGAAATTGTATTAAACTGTATGGACCAAGATGGCAAATGCAACGGCTACGATTTAGACCAATTGAAACTATTGTGCGAAAATGTTTCTATCCCCATTGTGGCTTCCGGTGGTGCGGGGAACAAACAACATTTTTTAGAACTATTTCAACAAGTCGGCAATGAAGCTGCCCTTGCGGCTAGTGTTTTTCACCAAAAATTACTTACGATTACAGAGCTCAAACAATATCTACACAATCATCAAATCAAAGTTCGCTTACCTTAAAGAATAAAAAAATAGACAACAGCTTTACTTTTGTTAAATATTTGGCTAAGATGGCTATCTATGATTGTAGGATAAACAAGTAATGAAAAAATTAATTACGATATTCTGTGTTCTTATAGCGTTCAATAACAATGCCTTTGCCGTAGATGTAGAAAAATTGGTAGAAACTAAGACCAGTTGGAACGGAAACAGGTGAGACTTTAGAAATGCGATCTGTGGACCAAATAGTGGAAGTTGTTGATAAATGGCACTATGGTGAAAATAGGGGAGATACGGATAGCGAAATAGTTGTGGTCTATATTGGTGATGGAAAAAACCGATAACGACAACAAAAAAACCTTAACCATACTACTTAAGTCTTTCTGAATGTTTTTTATTATAAATCAAGCTTTATGAAATTAAAAATCTACAGAGCTTGGTTGTTCGTTACACTTTGGTTATTAACTGTTTTAGCCAGTTAGGAATTTGTTACAAATAATGTTGTATTTATTCCAGCTTATTGACCAATTGCTCAACCATCGCTGTATTCAAGCCACTCGGCTGTTTTTATCACTCATTTTTCTAAACATTTTATTCGGATCAATGTTTTATTGGGCCGAGCACTCCGCAGAAAACCAAATAAGCTGGCTGGACTCTCTTTGGTGGGCTATTGTTACCATGACTACCGTTGGCTATGGCGATATTAGCCCGTTGTCATGGCAGGGGCGTTTTCTAGTAGCGTATCCTGCGATGTTTAGTGGTATAGGCCTTGTTTCCTATATCATAGGCTCATTGACAGCAGGTATTATGAACTTTCGTAAAAAACAAAGGATGGGAATGCTTACAATGAAACTCAAAAAACATATCGTAATTTGCAATCAACCCAGCATTCGGAAAATAGCAAATATCATTACCGAAATTCGGCGAGAGTATGCCCGTTTACCTATTGTCATTCTCGGTGATAGCTGGAGTGAACTACCCGATGAGCTAAAACAATTGCAAATATATTTTGTTCATGCTGACTCTAGCCGCAAAACGGGGTTAGAGCAAGCAGCCGTATCGAAAGCTCGTGCCGTATTTATCTTACCGCGCAAACTTGATGAGCCACAATCCGACCACAGCAGTTTCATTACCGCTAGCTTAATACAAACGTTAAACCAAGAAGCCGTTAAAACAGCCACTCACAAAATTCGCTGTTTGGTCGAGTTGGTTTTACCTGAAAATGAAAGTTTGATTCAAGAAGCAAAACCAGATAAAATATTTGTACCTCAAGTTTTCAATGAAAATGTAATGGTTCAAGAATTTCTCAAGCCCGGAATTTCCGTTCTTCTTAGCAATTTAATTTCAACAGAAGGGGACCAGCTTTTTGCTACAGAGCAAAAATTAGCAGGCTGGAGTCTAAAAGATATTTACATGCAGCTCTTTGCTCTCGATTCAAATATCCAGTTATGCGGTGTCCATAAAGCCAATGGCAAATTTGATTTAGCTCCCCATTATTCTTATATACTCCAGCCAAAAGACAAATTGCTCTTAGTGGCCCGCGAATTACAAACGTATCAAAAATTTGAAAAAGAGCTTTTATAAAAATAATGGGCGCAAGCTACCTCTCATTTTTTTTTGCCTGCCTTTTGCAGTTTCGAGTAATAGTTCACCACAAGAACCCAAACCGAGCAATACTCCCCGAATACATGAAATGTTGCCGTCATTATCGGGTTCAAAAAATTCAATTGGGCTACCAACAAAAATCATATTGTTTTCTATCTCTTGCAATAATTCTGACTTGGAATTTTCCTCCCAGTTCTGCCAAGTATTTTGAAGCTGTAAACTACAATCCTGCCAGAATTCAATTAAATTTTCTGGAGCCGGCAAACTAGCAGCCTGTAACACTGGAAGATCCTTATCATTAGCTGCTAAATTACCAAAACAAAAATTATCGGAAAAATTTAAACCCAATCCGATCCTCAAAGAATTTTGCCGATGTTCCAGTAGTAAGCCCCCTACTTTTCGGATTTCATCATCGATAAATAACACAATATCATTAGGCCACTTTAGAAAAACAGAAAAACCTTGGCTTTTTAATATACGTACGAAAACGGTTGCAATTAACATCGGCAACAGAGTTTGGTTACCATTGCTGAACAAAGAGCAGGGGATTATTTGGCTTATGCATAAATTTCCCAGTGGACTTTTCCATTGGCGGCCATATTGTCCTCTACCTTGTGTTTGATAACAAGCCATTACCCAATCCCAAGTAGTAAAACCTTGGAATTTCTCTAATTGAGTAAGAATATCAAATGTAGAAAGACAACTATCAACAATAGCTGCCTTACCATTGCCAGCAGGATATAACCCCAACTGACGAATACTGTCAAGAGGAAATATCTTCAATTCGGAAATATTGGGAATACTTCTTTGCCAAATAATAGATTGACGACAAATCTCGTCAATGTTATAGCCAAAATATTGTAAAAAAGGTTTTTGTACCATTCTCTCTTTAAATAACGTTCACTAAAAAAGACTACTACCTCCACCACCACTTCCAAAACGATCGCTAGAGGAACTATTATCCAGATTAGGAGCCCCCTGTATTGTAGGGAGAATAATTACAACTAGGGTCTGAATTGGAATAACGACCATCGGCTTCTTTCTCCGCATTTCCCTCAAGGCAATTTCACACTTGTTTTACAAATCAAGATTAGAACCAGTAAGTAATCCAGACCTCCGATTTAAAATGTCCATAGTACGTTTAATATCTTCAATTCTTTCATTGATTTTGCCCATATCGTGAAACAACAATGGCACGATTGAACTAAAGTTACTAAATCTTCAGGTCGGATTCTAAGGCCATCTGGTAATCCATTAAAGCAGCATTATGATTCCCCATATGGTAATGGACAATTCTACGACCACTATATGCATTGGCATAGCGAGGATCGAGAACCAAAGTTGTAGAAAAATCTAATAATGCAGCTTGAGAGTTGCCTTTTGCGTAGTATGATAGCCCGCGATTTGAATAGATTACTGCATTTTCGGGATCGAGGTTCAAAGCTCTATTGTAGTCGGCAATTGCTTTATCGTACTCTTGATTAGCAGTAAAGGCAGTGCCACGAGATGAAGAAACCATAGCTTACGCTTTGCTTGAAGATAATTCTAAAGCATAAGAATAATTGCGGATAGCTTGATTGAAATACTCGCTATTTTGTTGAGCGACACCTAAATTATAATAGGCTCGATTATCAAATTTCAAAGAAAAGTTAAGGAAAGCAATGCCATTGGTATACAAACCTTTGTTTATAGCCTCTATTCCTTTTTCAAAATATTCTTGCCCTTTTCGCTGAGCCTCAGAATTTGTCCCTGATGATTTTTGAGCACAAAGATTCATACTAAGCAAGCCCAAGCAAAAATACAAAATACAGCCATACTAACTATTAACAAGCGCAAATTATCTTTGCTAAATCTCAATTCTATTTGCTTCATCATTATGGCCATCAAATATAATCCCCTAGTTATTCAAAATTCATAGTCGCAATATTCTATCTGAAGATGCATCTACATGCAAGTTTTTTATTTTTCTTGATCTTTATACAAACAGAACGCATTTTGCAGGAGCTATAAGGCAAAGAAAAATGCTTAGCTTTACCTAAGACTTTTACCCAACAAAAGTACAAGCATGTGAGGTCAAGGCCAACTGGAGGGTACAACTCAAAAACAATAGTAAAAAATAGGATAGAGGGACGGCGATAAATAACTTGGTTGAAAGAAAGTCTAGCAGTTTAGAGAAAGCTACCCCCGAGTACAACGGGTATAAGATGTATTTTGGCTTTGACACTTTGATCACTGATGAGGAGATGATAGAACAAGTGCGGGCAAATGACATATTCTTACTAACTCAAGATGACGACCATATCGAGATAGTGAATGACCATATGAGAGCGTATTGATAATGTCTTTAGAAAAAGTAACTATAGGTATCTCTAAGTTCGGATAGATAAGAACTCCTAGCCCGTGAAGATAATACTTCGGTTCCTTGCTAGCTATACTATTGTATTGAGTAGGTAAAAGTCTTCTCGCTTATCAAAATTGCTCTTTATACACCAAACTAGGGTAGGGTAGGCGTCTTATTTTTCTTTGTTTTGTAGTAAATGCTTTATTGCTCTAGCGATTGTGTAGTAATTTCAATATAGTTAAGGCCCTATTATAATCGCTAAAGGAGCTACTATGCGCAGTGAAATAAAAGAGCGACTGCAATTTATCTATGGCAGAGAGCAGGCCAACGCCGTCCTGCCTCAATTTCAGAAATTGCTTGAGAAGTGGCGGATAATACTAAACGACCAAGCCATAACCGATAGCCAAGCTCGAAATGCAATTCGAGACTCAATCCGATATTCAGTCGGAAACCAAAGCCCATATCAAGCCAGAAGCGAGTTACGAGGCGAATTTCTGCCTTTAGACCAAAGCCACGTGGTGATGATTACTTATGGTGATTCTATCCGCCGTCCCCAGCCCTTGCCCGATGGCAGTATTGCCTTTGAAGGCCACACCAAAGAGCCACCGCTACAAACCTTAAAAAAGTTTGCCGATCGCTATTTGTGCGAGCTAATCTCCACAATCCATCTACTGCCCTGCTTCCCCTACACTTCCGATGATGGCTTTTCGGTAGCTGATTATCGCACTATCGACCCCAACCTAGGCACTTGGAACGATGTGGACCAGCTAAAAAAGAATTTCTATCTAATGTATGACCTCGTGCTGAATCACTGTTCGCAAAGCATCAAATGGTTCCAAGGTTTTCTGGCTGGTGACCCTCAATATGATGATTGGTTTTGCACTTGCTCCCCCGAAGAACCACGTTTAGCGCAAGTCTTCCGCCCCCGCGCCTTGCCCCTGCTTCACCAATTTGATTGCATAGACACCAACGGTCAGCCTACCGCTGAAAAGAAATCCGTTTGGACGACCTTCAGCCCAGACCAAGTAGATGTAAACTTTGCCAATCCCAAGGTTATGCTAGAATACTTTGACATCTTCTTGGAATATATCTCCTACGGCGCCCAAATCGTACGGCTAGATGCCATTGGCTTCCTGTGGAAAGAGTTAGGTACAAGTTGTATGCACCATCCCAAGACCCACGCCGTGGTGCAGCTCATGCGTTTGCTGCTCAAAGAGCTTGCCCCAGAGTCGGTATTGCTTACTGAAACCAACGTCCCACAAGCAGAAAATATTTCCTACTTTGGCAATGGCCACAATGAGGCCCAAATGGTCTACCAGTTTTCCCTACCGCCACTGACCTTAAACAGCTTTATGCAAGGCAACGCCAGCCACCTAACGACTTGGGCTAAACAACTACCTGCCCCTAATCCGTACTATACCTTTTTTAACTTTCTAGCATCGCATGACGGCATCGGCATGTTGCCCGCGCATGATTATCTTAGCCAACAAGAGCAGGACTATTTGGTGGCCCAAGTTTTAGCGCGTGGTGGCAAAGTCAACTACAAATCCACCCCAGATGGAGAAATCCCCTACGAGTTGAACATGAATTATCTGGACGCCATTGCCGAGCCAGAGCTTCCGCTTGCCGAACGGGCAGCTAAGTTTCTGGCTGCACAGTCTATTCTCATAGGGATGGCCGGTGTCCCCGGCATATACATCCACAGCATCTTAGGTTCAGGCAACTGGATAAGAGGAATGGAAGAATCGGGCATCAATCGCCGTATCAACCGCGAAAAGCTCGACTTAGACGAACTAATTGGTGAACTCAGACAAAGTGGCAGCCTACGCCAGTTAATCTACCATGGCATGAAAAATATGCTTCGCGTGCGCCGTGGCCATCGATCATTCGACCCCGCAGCGGATCAACGCATTTTGGAACTAGCTCCAGAGGTCTTTGCATTTACACGCGGTGGAACCGACAGCGAAATGGTGCGTTGTTTGGTAAACTGCTCATCGAAAGGGTTGAGCTTATCCTGCAGTGGTGGAAAGGACTTACTGAGTCTTCAAGACTTTGTCGCCAATCAAGAAGGGCTTTTCATTAAACCATACCAAGTTTTGTGGTTAGCCTAGCCTTAAGTACTAGAACATAATAAAAAAGCCTGACGAAATCGTCAGGCTTTTTTATTATAAAGACTTTGCTTAGTTTTGGAATACTAAGTAGTAGGTATAACTTAGTATTAAAGCAGGAATGGTACTATAAAAGGTTGCGTACAGGGCTGCTTTAGGGGAAAGGCTCAATGCAGGGAATAAAGCATCACCATCATTAGAAATTGCATTGCCTAACAATGCGGACATAGGGATAGTGCCATTGACATATAAAGCCGTGGTTAAAATCTGGGGGCCACAGCCCGGAAGCCAGCCAATTAAAACCCCAAGCAAAGGAACTAGGGGCCCAACCGTCTGGAATAGAGCTTCCAAATCATACCCCGTTAGGTATATAGCAACATCATACAAAGCAAAACCCAACACAACCCATAGTGTGATAAAACTGGTTTCAGCCACTACACGCCGCCGAAGTTTAGTTTCAGGGTTCATATGAACAATGTGGGGCATGGACTCTTTAGGTGCCGATAGGAACGTTATCATTGCCAGAATTCCTCCAAAGATAGCAATATTGTCGGCAATAGCCGTTTCTCCAGAAGGATCAATCACTAAGTTCATATCGTATTGCAAAGCTGCCCCTATGCCAAGAAAAACCCCGGGAATCATCAAGCCTAACCAAAGATAATCCAGCGGTTTCCAAAAAGCTGGATTCATAGGAGCAGGCATAGATTTATTGCGATTGATAGCTTCTTTTTCTTTTGATAAGACCTTGGGAACAGGGAACATGTCCGTAATGTAGCCTGTAATAATCCCTACAAAGAATCCAACACCGATAACAATAAAGCCCGTTCTAGGTTGAGCTGCTAACAGGATAAAAGCTGCATCGCCCATAGTTGAAACCAAAGTTGCCGTCAACGCTCCAAATGTTAAACCACCCTTTACATATTGGGTTACAACCATTACAGCACCGCCACAACCAGGCAAACTACCCAGAGCAGAAGCAATAATGATTTGAGCTTTCGGATAGCGGGAAATAAATGTAGCAAAATCTATTTTGGCAATTTTTTCAAGGCCATAGAGCAACCCTAAAGTTAGTGCAACAAAAGTTGTAACACCTATATAAGCATCATTGATAGAACCAGAAATAACATTCCACAATTCAGGGCTTACCAGCATGATAGCTGTGAAAAAGATAACTACGTAAAACGAACGCCACAAAGGAACAGATATAGGAACATATATGTTTGAGCGAACATCTTTCCTAAAATATAAATTAGACATTAAATCTCCTAAGAAATAATAAGATACAGGAATTAATAAAAATTCTGATGATGTTTTTATACCCCCTATATAAATATATAGTTATTGTAAGAATATAAAGACAGTCAATATTAAATTATACTGTTTAAAATATATTGAGACAATAAAATTTAAGCTAAATAAATTTTTGAAGGCGTTTTTTCGTTTCAGTAAGAGAATATTGAAGAGTGTATAAATTATGTGTATGTAATGAAAGTAAATAAAAATTGTGTGTAAAAAATAACTTGATTTTTTGAATATTGCGCTTGACATAAAATGGATTTAGGCTATAGTAGCGCACACATCGCAGCTATCTATGAATATGGCATTGTTTATGTCGAAGAGCAGTGTATGCGAATGTTCATTGACAATAGAGAAGAGTAGGGAAGACATGACGCTTGTGTAGCAGTTTTATTCATTTGTTTATGTATGGGAAATGAGTGGCTGTAACAAGATGGAACAAACTTGCTAGCTTCGGCTAGTGTTAATATAATGGAGAGTTTGATCCTGGCTCAGAACGAACGCTGGCGGCGCGTTTTAAGCATGCAAGTCGAACGGTAGATAGATTCGCTCTATTGAGAGTGGCGAACGGGTGAGTAACACGTAGGTGATGTGCCTAGAAGTTGGGGATAGCTTATGGAAACATGGGGTAATACCGAATAATCTTATAGTTTTTGTATTGTAAGGAAAGAGGCGTTTGCCTTGCTTTTAGATCAGCCTGCGGCTTATTAGTTAGTTGGTGAGGTAAGGGCTCACCAAGGCAACGATAAGTAGCCGGCCTGAGAGGGTGAACGGCCACACTGGAACTGAGACACGGTCCAGACTCCTACGGGAGGCAGCAGCTAAGAATCTTCCGCAATGGGCGCAAGCCTGACGGAGCGACGCCGCGTGCATGATGAAGGCAGAGATGTTGTAAAGTGCTTTTATAGGTGAGGAATAATGGAGAGAGGTAATGCTCTTTAGATGACGTGAACCTGTGAATAAGCTCCGGCTAATTACGTGCCAGCAGCCGCGGTAATACGTAAGGAGCGAGCGTTGTTCGGAATTATTGGGCGTAAAGTGCGTGCAGGCTGTTTATTAAGTCTGATGTGAAATCATACAGCTTAACTGTATTGGTGCGTTGGAAACTGTTAAACTTGAATTCGAGAGAGGAAATTGGAATTCCTAGTGTAGGGGTGGAATCTGTTGATATTAGGAAGAACACCAGAGGCGAAGGCGAATTTCTGGCTCTGAATTGACGCTGAAGCGCGAAAGCGTAGGGAGCAAACAGGATTAGATACCCTGGTAGTCTACGCTGTAAATGTTGTACACTTGGTGTTGGTCTCTCTAAATTTGCAAAGGTGTTTGTATATTTAGAGAGACCAGTGCCGAAGCTAACGCGTTAAGTGTACCGCCTGGGGAGTATGCCGGCAACGGTGAAACTCAAAGGAATTGACGGGGGCCCGCACAAGCGGTGGAACATGTGGTTTAATTCGATGATACGCGAGGAATCTTACCAGGGTTTGACATATACAGGAATGGCGTAGAGATATGTCAGTTACTTCGGTAATCTGTATACAGGTGCTGCATGGTTGTCGTCAGCTCGTGCCGTGAGGTGTTGGGTTAAGTCCCGCAACGAGCGCAACCCTTGTAGTTTGTTACCATCATTAAGTTGGGGACTCAGACCAGACTGCCGGTGATAAACTGGAGGAAGGTGGGGATGACGTCAAATCAGCATGGCCCTTATATCCTGGGCTACACACGTGTTACAATGGCCAGTACAAAGCGTAGCAAGACGGTGACGTGGAGCGAATCGCAAAAAGCTGGTCTTAGTTCGGATTGTAGTCTGTAACTCGACTACATGAAGTTGGAATCGCTAGTAATCGCGTATCAGCATGACGCGGTGAATACGTTCTCGGGCCTTGTACACACCGCCCGTCACACCACCCGAGTTGGGAGTGCCCGAAGTCATTAGTTTAACCTGCAAAGGGGGACGGTGCCGAAGGTAAGCTTGGTAAGGGGGGTGAAGTCGTAACAAGGTAGCCGTACCGGAAGGTGCGGCTGGATCACCTCCTTTCAAAGTGAAAGGGTCTCGTAAGAGAAAATAGAGCTTATAAGCTCAACAACAGTCATGTCTTCCTTAGTCTTTTTTATATAAGAATCCCCAGCAATTTGTTGGGGATTTCTTTTGTCTAGTTATATATTTAGAATCAAGATATTTTTTATGCGAACAAATATTTTTTACAATTTGATTAGTGAACAGTGAAGCTCTATAATTTTCTTTTAATTTTATTTTTGTTTTTAGCTCCTTTGGGTTTCGTTCTTCTTTTTATAGTTAGAAAACGTTCGGAGCTTTTAAATAAAATTGGTAATATGAGTTTAAATTCTCGAGGAGGAAAATAATGAAAAGATTGTGTCTTTTTTATCCCATATTATTAGTTATTGTTGCTATGTTTATGCAAGGATGCGCTAGTATAGTTAGTAAGTCAGAATATATTGTTAGTATCGCTAGTGAGCCTTCTGAGGCTACTGTCACGGTAGAAAATAGAGATGGTAAGCTTGTTTTTACCGGTACTACTCCTGCACAGGTAACTTTGCAATCGGCTGCTGACGTTTTTATAAAAGGAAGCTATACTATTACTTTTGAAAAAGAAGGTTATACGAAAAAAGTTGTATCTATTGTAAGTAAAATCGATGGCTGGTATGTTGCTGGAAATTTCTTTTTTGGTGGGTTGCTCGGTTGGTTAATCATTGATCCAGTTTCGGGAGCAATGTGGACTTTAAGAGATAATCAAAATGTCCATGCCGATCTAACTGCCACTTCTTCTCTACCTGATGATGCTTCGACAAAAGCTGTCTCTTCTATGGATGTTGGTCTGCGCGTAATGGCTTACAATGATTTGTCTGAAGATATGAAATATAGGCTTGTGAGATTGAACTAATTTTGGTTAAGAGTATATGTCTCAAATAATTTCTTTTTATTTCCCTTCATCTACTACAGTTTAACACAAGCACTATATAAAGATTACTACTAATTTGCGCAAAAGTACTGTGAATGGTAAAAAGCTGTTGTGGCTTTAATGGTTGTAAATACTGTAACTGGATTTCGGCAACAACCAAGTGAATACCTTGCTGGCTAAGTTTGGGTACACTGAAATATTGCTTTATGGCAGAGTGGCGGGCATGTTCTAAATAATTTTGGTATACAGCATTATTGACCACGCCTTGGTAATCACATTCGTAATCACGGACTTCCATTTCTAAAATATGCTTGATCTTGTCCCTTTTTTGCCCCTTTTTGTTTCTTTAACCATTCCCTATACCTTGGCATTATCCCATTCTTGAGCCAGTACCTTGCCCCACACAGCATAGTTTATACAGCTCCTGCAATTTGTGCAATATAACCTTCGCCTTCCACCTTTAGCAGTCTAAAGCCTGTAATTCAATTCGGCTTCCAAATTTTTTTGTTCTTTTTAGCTTGGTTGTTCCAGCCTTGATAATAAAATTTACCAAGGCTAGAATTGGCAAAAGCAGCCTTAATAAAAAAATTTACAGCCTTGACAAAAAAATTTGTAGCCTTAATAAATTTTTTTCCAGCCTTGGTATTTTCTCCATACCAAGGCTATAACTTGGTAAAAGCAGCCTTAATAAAAAAACTTACCAAGGCTGCAATTGGCCAACTAAGCATTGCTTACCGCAACAACCAAACCTTACTTACTAACGAATATACTAGTGGTTAGGTCTTCTGCGCTACCACCTGCAAATCCTGCTGCTGCTTCCAGGTTGTATGCACCATTAGCATCACGAAGACCTTCCTTAACCAGTATTGCATTAGCTTCCGCTTTTACACTACCGCTTAAAGTAATCCTTAAGAATGTTGCACGTGCACTAGAACCTGTGGCTTTATTTTCACCTGCGGTTGCGTGCCGGGGTAATGTGTATTTCTTCTTACCATCACCGGATACAATCGTCAATTTGCTAAAGTCCCAGCCTGCAACTGCTGTCGGTAACCTGTTACCATAAATATTTAACTTGCCAGTATTAGGAAAGTAGTATGAGAGGTCGATCTGGCTTACGTAGCCACTAACGGTAATAGGGTTGCTTGTGTCTGCTGCGCTACCACCTGAAAATCCTGCTGCTGCTTCCAGGTTGTATGCACCAGCATTATCACTTTTACCATCGTTAACCAGTATCTTCTCGGCTTCCGCTTTTACACTACCGCTTAAAGTAATCGTTAAGCTGTTTCTACTTGCACCAGAACCTGTGGCTGTGTTTGCACCTATTGCGTGCCGGGGTAATGTGTATCTCTTACTACCATCACCGGATACAAGCGTCAATTTGCTAAAGTCCCAACCTGCAACTGTTTCCGGTAAACCGCCACCATTAATATATAACACACCTGTGTTAACATTGTAGTATAAGTCTTTGATAAAACCTACATACCCACTAACGGTAATAGGGTTATTGCTTGTGTCTTCTGCCCTACCACCTGCAAATCCTGCTGCTGCTTCCAGGTTGTATGCACCAGCATCATCACTTTCACCATCGTTAACCAGTATCTTCTCGGCTTCCGCTTTTACACTACCGATTAAAGTAATCTTTAAGAATGTTGCACTTGCATTAGAACCTACGGCTCTGTTTATACCGGTTAGGTTGTGCCGTGGTAATGTGTATCTCTTACTACCATCACCAGATACAAGCGTCAATTTGCTAAAGTCCCAGCTATTCACTGCTTTTGGTAAATTAGTACCTGTAATCTCTAAGAAGCTTAAAGTAACATCATAGGTTGCACTGGTAATTGCGGGTGGGTTTCCACTAACGGCCAAGGCTTTGGCTGTATCTAAACCCGCCCAAGCACCAGTGCTAGTAAGCAACCCATCTTTTAGACCATTGCTATCCATACCGTCCTTGCCATTCAGAGTAGTTTTATGTTGATCGGTAAGGTAAAGCCAAAGCGCTGTGCCATCGCTTTTAATACGGTACTTACCTTTTGCAAGACTGCGACTATCTGGCCCAGTGGCTGTGCCATCTGCAGTATAAGAATTTAAGGCTAGGCCATCTACAGTGATAGTTTGGATTTGCGCTTGTTGCGCACTAGCTAAGTGAGTACCTTGTAAAGTTAACAGCGCCGTGCCAACATGGTAGGTTGCACGGGTAATTGTGGCTTTAGGCGAATCCTCTTCGACTTGTTCGACTTGTTCGTCTTTAGGTTGCTTAGGCGACTCTTCTTCAGCTTGTTCGACTTGTTTGTCTTTAGGTTGCTTAGGCGATTGATCATCGACTTCTTCGGTTTGTTCGGCTTCGGGTAACTTAGGCGACTCTTCTTCGGCTTCGGTCTTAGACTGCTTATCGGGTATATACTTAAAGACCAAGTCTCTAGGTGTATTTAAACCCGCCCAAGCACCAGAGCCAACGCTAAGCAACCCTTTTTTTAGACCATTGCTATCCACCTTGCCATTCAGAGTAGCTTTATGTCGATCGGTAAGTCTAAGCCAAAGCGCTGTGCCATCGCCTTTAATACGGTACTTACCTTGTTCAAGACCGTTACTATCTTCACCAGTGGCTGGGTCATCTGCAGTATAGGAACTTAAGGCTACGCCATATACTTTGATAGTTTTGATTTGCGCTTCTGTAGGACTTAAGTTAGAACCTTGTATGGTTAACAGAGCCGTGCCAACATCGTAGATGGCGTTATTGATAGTCGGCTTAGACGGCCCAGAAGACGGCGCATCGTCATCGGGTGGGGTGCAGGCCAAGGCCATAAAGGCCAGTAGCAGTGCTACAGGCAATAAAAATAGTTTGAGCTTATACATAAGCAATACCTCCAACAATGGATAAAGATTGGCCAACCCATACGGGCTAGTCTGTAAATCCCCATTTTGCTAGGGGGGTGTTGCGTCAAGGCCTATACAAGCTTTTTGCAAACTTTTTTTGTGCTTTTGTGTGTTAGTGTTTTTTAGTGTTGTAAGGTGGTTAAAAATCCATGCCAATCCATTTGCATTCCATACTATCGTAATCTATAAACCATCAAAGCAACCAATCCATAGTTATAGACGCAACAAGTCGATAACTATGGGCCGACCTAGTCCATAATTGTTACTTTTCAAAAGTACATAATTAGGGCATGGTTTGGTTTTTGTTGTGAAGGCTTGGGGGGTGGGTTGTTGGTTAGGGGGCTATTGTTGCTTTTAATTATTTATCTGCTGTGGAGACCATATAAAAAGGTGTCGGGCAAGACTCAATAATTCTAATTTCTATAGAAATTAGATAAAACCAAAAAAGACGCAACAATTTATATCCCATATTGTTAAAAATTCTGCGTTAAAATCCTTTAAAGTTTTGACATCAATAAGAGCGCATTTTCAGCTCTATTTTATTTTTCTGTATTGTCGTTAGTTCCATTGTTCTAAAAGCCATGAAGTTTGCAATTTTTATAATTTATCCACAACAAAATAAAAATCATTACAAATATTTTGGCTAAAAAGCCTTGACCTGTCGGCCAAGGCTTTGAGATATGAATCACTTTGGGAGGGGAACAATGAACTTCAAATCTCCATATCATTATCGTCTTTGGATTTAAAAAATTTATACATTTTTTCATGTTTTTTCATATCTATCAATAAACGAAATAGATTGCTTCTTTTCGATTCTTTTATTCTTTTTTGGTTGACGGTTACAGGAAAATTTTCTAAGATACGACTCCCATTAGCAGCTCAATTTTAACTTTGTTAAGGGTGGCATTAATTTGATTTTTTATTAGGAGCACTGCAATATGAAATATTTCATGAAAAATTTCTTTGTAATTTTTATTTTCACTATTCTACTAGGCGTTTCTTGCAAACCAGATCAAAAAAAGCTTTCACAGTTGATTTTTTTAGAAACTTTAACTAGTCCTGCTAGAACCAAACTTTTCCAATCCATTATCGATGAATTTCAAGAGCAAAGAGCAGACGTTAGCATTGAATTGATCTCTCCTCCTTATGAACAAGCAGATAATAAATTGACGTTGATGCTCAATTCTGAGCAGCCGTTAGACATCGTCGAAGTTCGGGATCACACCTTAAAGCAGTTTGTCAACAATAATAAGTTAAAAGACCTTTCTTCCTATTTTGCTTCTTGGGGTGCTGAAGATAGTTTATTACCTTTAGCCAATACGGCAGCCAAAACAGTCAATAATACTCCATACCTCATTCCTGAATTCTTTTTTATTAAAGCTCTGTTTGTTCGTTCAGATATTCTTAACGATTTGGGATACAGTGAATTACCTACAACTATGGCAGAAATGTATCGCATTGCTGCAGAAATTACCAACCCTGCTGCCAATCAATATGGGTTTGGCTTCCGAGGTAAAGGGAACTCATTTAAAATTTCAGATACGATGATCTTTTCCGATTTGGATAATATTAGCCCAGATAATATTTATATGACTGTCGATGGCGAATCTGTCTTCACCCAGCCAGAAATGAAGGAAGCGTTGCAAGCGTATGTCGACCTTTATAAAAATGCAGTTCCAAGTGATGGTATTAACTGGGGTTTTAACGAACAGGTAAACGCTTTTATTTCTGGTACAACACCATTTTTAATTCAAGACCCTGATACAGTTGCTTTAGTGAATGAACAGTTAGGTGAAGAAAATTATACAGTAATTCCTTTGCCTGTAGGGAAAAGTGGTAAAGCATATCTTGACTATGGCTTTGCCGGTTTAGGCATACCCAGTTATTCAGAAAATGCAGATACAGCTTGGGATTTTATTGCCTACTTTAGTAGCCCAGAAAAAAATGCGCAATTTTGTAAAGCTTATGGCCCATTGCCAATTAATAAAGCTAGCTATACCAATGATCCATATTTTAGCTCTGGGATTTACAGAGCTTGGGAAGCAACCATGAACGATTCGCCAGTACATGCTTTTGTTAAGTACCCGCTGGATTCTTCTAAATATCCAGGGTGGCCTCAGATTCAAGAACAGTATATGCAATCCCTTTTGTTAGATAAAATTACCGTTGATGAAGCTCTAGCAAAATGGGCTGAATACTGGCAAGATTAATTTGCAATTTTCATTTCATTGTGCAGCCTCTAATTTATTTTTGGGGGCTGCATCTTTTGTTTGATAAATCATTTGGTTATGTTTTCAGAAAAATCAATTTATCGACTGATGCTTTTGCCGGTTTTGCTAGTTTTATCCATATTTGTATACCTACCTACAATACGTGGCCTAGTAATGGCTTTCCAAAATTATCAACTCTTTGATCTTTCCGATCAAAGTTTTAATGGACTAGCCAATTTTTCTGCGATTGTGTTTGACAAAAATATTCGCTTCTTACGGATTTTACTCAATACTTTGTTATGGGTTGTTGGCTCTTTGGTTTTGCAATTGATTTTAGGTTTTACTTTGGCTCTGCTCATGAAGCAGCCTTTTAGGGGACGGGGCCTTTATGCTGGATTTGTATTTTATTCCTGGGCCCTTTCGGGTTTTGCAATTGGCTTAATTTGGGCTTGGTTATTTAACGGTCAATTCGGCTTGATCAATGATTTGCTTACTAAAGTGGGCTTTATCAATGTGCCGGTTTCTTTTTTGTCCACCCCCAAACTGGCTATGGTTTCGGTAATTATTGCCAATATCTGGTACGGTATTCCCTTTTTTGGAATTATGTTGTTGGCAGCTTTACAGTCAGTGCCCAAAGAACTTTATGAGTCCGCAACGATTGATGGCTGTAGTAAATTAAACCAATTGTTTTTGATTTCAATTCCCTATATACAACCTACTATTATTAGCACGGTTTTACTAAGAACTATGTGGGTGGTTAATTTCCCCGATATTATTTATGCAATGACGAATGGAGGGCCAGCCAATAGTACGAATATTCTGGCTACTCAAATGATTAACAAAGTTTTTAAAGAGTACAACTACGGCCAAGGTGCAGCTATTTCTTTTATGATCATTTTTCTGCTGTTTTTCTATGCAATTTTCTACTTAAAGATAAACTCAAAAAATGAAGAGACTTTATGAAAACATCAAAAGTTCAAGAATATTTGCGTTACTTCTTTTTGTTTGTATTTCTTTTGATTTCTATTCTCCCTCTTTACTGGATTCTTATAACAAGTTTTAAAGGCCCTAAAGAAATATATACTTGGCCATTGCAATATTGGCCAAGCGAATTTAGCCTAAAAAGTTATGAAAAATTATTTTCTTTCTCCAACTTCAGCAGATATTTTCGCAACTCACTTTCTATTGCGTTCTATTCTTCTTTGATTGCAATGGCTATTTCTATTTCTGGGGGCTTTGCCCTTTCACGCTACAAATCTTTAAAAACGAAAAAAAGCTTGTTGCTCGCTTTGTACTTTACACAAACGATACCAACTTTTATTTTAATGGTGCCTCTTTTTACGGCTTTATCGGCAATGAAATTGGCCAATAATCTTTCTGTTTTGGGTTTGGTTTATGTTGCAACTGTTATTGCATTTTCGACCATTATGGCAAAAAGTTTTTTTGATCGGATACCTTCGAGTCTCGAAGAAGCTGCTATGATAGATGGTTGTTCTACTATACAATCCCTAATTTATGTTATTCTCCCTGTAACATTGCCGGGAATGTTTGCTCTGTTTAGCTTTGCTTTTATCAACATTTGGAATGAGTTATTCTTAGCCGTAATTCTCATTTCATCGGATAAATATATAACTGTTCCCGTTGCTTTAAATTCCTTCATATCAAAAGCGGGTGTTAGCTGGGACGTGATGAGTTCGGGAATCGTTATCGCATTATTACCGACAATGCTTGTATTTGGTATTGGGCAAAAATATATTGTTTTGGGTTTAGTCGAAGGCGGAGTAAAAGGTTAAATAATTTTATGGCAGAAAAATACACAACGGAAATTCTCCATCACATGAATGAGGAGCAGCTCCCCCTCAATGCCATTAGTCCGCCAATTTTCCAAACTTCAATTTTTCAACATTCTTCGTATGATGCTTTGGTGGCTGCCTTCGCCGATGAGGAAAAATCGTTATTATATACGCGGGGCAATAACCCTACTGTCAATCTTGTGGAACAAAAAATTGCAGCCCTAGAACATGGCGAAAAAGCTAAGCTGGTTGCATCAGGGGTTGCTGCTATTTCACAAGCTATTCTGGCATTTGTTCAGTCGGGCGACCATATTATTGCGGTGGAAGATTGTTATCCCCCGACACGCCATTTAATTGAAATTTATTTGAAACGTTTTGGGGTTTCGTCAAGTTTTGTTGAAGGTACAAAGTTAGAAGATTTTGAAAATGCTTTACAATCAAACACTCGTTTAATTCTTTTAGAAAGCCCTACAACTGTAACTTTTAAACTGCAAAATCTAAAGGAAGTAGCAGCCTTTGCCCAGCAGCACAAAATCAAAACGATTATCGACAATTCTTGGGCAACGCCGATATTCCAAAATCCCATTAAGTTTGGTATAGATTTGGTGGTTCATTCTGCTTCAAAATATTTGGGAGGCAATTCTGATATTGTTGGTGGCGTGATTATTGGCAACAAAGAAGACTTAAGCCATATTTTCAAAAATGAATTTTTGATTACGGGCCCCGTTCCCGACCCATTCCAAGCGTGGCTAATTTTGCGCAACATGCGCACTCTTCATATCAAAATGCCCGTACATTTTCAAAATACTTTAGCGATCACAGAATATTTATCGACTCATGATAAAGTTGAAAATATTATTTATCCTTTCAGACCTGATTTTCCTCAACATAATTTAGCTCAAGAGCAAATGCGGGGTGGGGTCGGATTGTTTTCTTTTCGGCTTAAAACGCGTGAAATTGGCCATGTTAGAAATTTTATCAATGCTTTATCATTTTTTAAAATTGCCATTAGTTGGGGTGGCTATGAAAGTTTAATTTTTCCTCTTGCAGCAAAATGGCAAGATGTTTTACAAATTCCCAACGAACAAATTTCTTTGATTCGATGTCATGTGGGTATAGAAGAAGTTGGATTATTAATAGATGATTTAGACCAAGCGTTAGCGAAAATTAAAAGTTAACTACGTGAAAGGAAGAAAAATGAAGAACATAACAAACATAGATTGGAATAGTATTGTTCCGCAGCCACAATCCTTGGAATTGCGGCAGGGCAGTATTCCAATAACAAAACTTAGCCTTTTTTCCAAAACCAATCAGGCTAATTATGCGGAATTGCATGGAAAAACTTTTACAGCAGAGGCTCAATTATTTTGCCAGCGACATCCCGAATTGCAAAATAATCAAGCGCCTAATACCGATCGGATACCAATTCAATTTGCAAAAATATCTGGGCTGAGCGCAGAAGGATACCGCATTACCATAAATCCCGAGTCTGTTTTGATAGAAGCTAGTAGTTCGGCAGGTGCTTTTTATGCAACCATGACATTATCCCAATGGTTATGGCAGTACGCAGCTTTGCCGGTAGCTCAGCTAGCAGACGAGCCTCGTTTTGTTTGGCGTGGCTATATGTTGGATGTTAGCAGGCACTTTTTTTCGGTCAGCTACATAAAAGAATTAATGCAGCAACTTGCTAGTTATAAAATAAACCGTTTCCATTTGCATTTAACTGATGATCAAGGTTGGCGGCTGCCCATAGCAAAATATCCGAAACTTACTGAATTTGGTAGTAAACGATATTCAACTTTTGATCATTTTCACCAACAAGCTCCGGGCGAAATCAGTGAATTTTATAGTGCAGAAGAAATTGCTGAATTGAATCAATTAGCTGCTCAACTCCATATGGTGATTGTGCCAGAAATAGATTTACCAGGCCATGCCACGGCTGCGCTAGCTTGCTACCCTAAAATGATATGTGCGCCTTTCCAAAATGATGAATTAAAAGTTTTGCCAATTTTGGGTATTTCGCGCAACGTATTGTGTCTGGGTAAGAAAGAAACTTGGGACTTTGTATATGCTGTATTAGATGGAATTATCGAAGTTTTTCCGGGTGAATATATCCATTTGGGTGGCGATGAAGTTATATTTGATCATTGGCAGCAATGCCCAGATTGCCAAAAATTGATTGAAATAGAGGACTTGAAAGACACCCGCGATTTGCAGAATTTATTTACCCAGCGCAGTCGTAATTACATTCGTTCAAAAGGGAAAATCCCTTTATACTGGGATGAAGTGGAAGAAAATGGATTTAGCGAAGGTACTATTTGTTGTTTTTGGCGGAGCTGGCCTGATTCGGTAGATATTAGCAGCTGTTCTTGGGATGTACTTGCCGCATCAAAAGGGGTGCCTGTTATTTCTTGTCCTGTTACGGGCGCATATTTTGATTATAAACATACTAGCCACCCACACGAATCTGGCAATATTGGCATACTTAGCGTTTATAATAGTTATCATTTTCTACCGTTGGCTGATAAAGAGCCAGAGCTGGCCAAATACAATTTGGGCGTTCAAGCCAATTTGTGGACGGAGAAAATAGATTCTGTCAAAGATATTCAATATATGAGTTTTCCGCGTGTGCTTGCTATGGCTGAACAAGGTTGGAATAAAGGCGGTTGGGAATTGTTCCAAAATAAATGGCCAATGCAGCAGCAAGTACTTGAAGCCCAGGGGGTTTATTACTACTACCGTGGCCCTTGGAGAGAATAGGGAAGATTGGTAAGTCTAAATAGGCGGCAGGGTTGTTTGTTCTTTGGGGTTGCTCAAATTCTTATAAGCCGCCCGCCCTGCTTGCCCTGTTATTTAGGTTTTAAAATACAACCGAACTATCATTTATTTTTATAGTTGAGGAGCCAAAAAATATGATAAGTAGCCAGTATATAGCTAGACAGCCTGATGGCAATTTACTCACTTTGTGGCTAAACATTGGTGTTCCCGAGTTCGATAGCGAATCAAATAATGGGGACTATCGCTGTAAAATAGAAGTGCAGGAATTAGAATTTAGCAGATATTCTTACGGTATTGATACGCTTCAAGCTCTTTGTATGACGATTCATTGTTTAAAAAACTTTTTTGAACCATTGCTATCTGAAGGCTGGAAATTTTATCATCCTCAAGATTTAGAACATGATATTGCTATTTTGTCTTGTTACTTTCCGCAGATATAGCAGAAAGTGCCTACTAACAGTTTTAGACATCAGTTTTGATCGATAACGTTGCCAGTAGCGTATGCGAAGACATATCTTGCCGCCAATTGGCCCAATTGGTAGGCGAAAGGCTAGAATTTTGGCTCCATTCACTACGCATTAGCATACGTTTTACAATGCGTTGCGGGCTTTGCACTACTGCAAATTGCCCTGCACCCACATAAGCTACAGATTCCCCTGCTGCTAGTTGGGCAGATTCACCCAAAATTTTCAAGACACATTGGAAATGCGCTGAAGTTTGCTCTGGAACATCATCGGCTTGGGTAAAAAATTCTCCGGTTAAAATCTCCAAAGCTTCTAACAATTCCACATTATCGCTAATGGTTTGGTTACAAATACCACAAACCAAGTCTTCAGGCTTTTGTGGTAAATTTATCGGGCAATATTCAGGGCGGTAACTTTTGTTGCTAGATTTGTTGCGCAATTTATTTTGCACCCTGTCACCAAAAATATCATACAACTCATGATGGTTATTGCCTTTATGATTTCTCCGTCCAGCCTGACCCGTTTGTCTGCGCTGTGATGGAGAATGCTCTGCGTTCCCATTTCCCTTAGCGACCTTATTGTTGGCCCCATTTGCCGAGCGGTTTTTCTTGCCCCGCTTATGGAACGGTGTTTCACTAGCAACTTGTGCTGCCACCGTTGCTTTGGGCACATTGTTCTGACTTTTTGGGGAAGCACCACGAAAAACTTTTTGAGGATTTTTAGGGGAAGTTCTTTTATTGCGCTTATTCTGTTGGGTATGTTCACGATTCATTGAGAGTCTCTATTTAGTGTAGGAAGTTTAGGCAGGCCAGCAAATGTTTTGTAATTTACTGTGTCTCAAGCGTTAATAAATTTAGCAAAGCCTCTAAGCCAATGGCCGAATGAATTACCTCAAGAAAACCAATCAAACGGGGGCCATCACTGCGACCAATTAAAAGCTGGTACACTTGCGGGAAAACTTGGGAACTTTCCAAACCAGCCTCTTTTAACAATTGATAAAAACCATTTCTAAGTTGCTTGCGATCGAATTCCCTAGCCCCAAATTGCTGCTGCAAATGAGCACACAATTTCGGTAAAAAATCCTTCATCTCTGGCGAAACAATGAAATGGGGAGGTAAAGGTTGTCTTTGTTTGTACAATTGAAAACGGAATTCTTCCGGAGCATATTTTTGGACCCAATTCCAAGCACATGCAACCCAAGCCTCAAAACGTTGCAAACTATGCTCGGGCACAGGCATACCTTCTTTTTTCAAAAACAAATGGACGGCATTAGAATCTCCATCATAAATTTGCAAAAGATTGCAAAGATGGCGCAAAGGCATGGCAAAAGGCCTCTGCTCTGCAGGCTTATCTACTTGCGAAAGCTCGTAGATACGTTTTAATTTTGCCTGTTTTTTCGCAGCTTTTCCCTCTTTTGCATCTTCATAAAAAGCTTGCTCACAGCGCACAAAATCATCATAAATTTTCAAAACATCTAAATCAAAAGAAATAGCAAATTCAGTATTAGGCCGAGTACTAGCAAATAAAAAGCGAACCATTTCTGGAGGATAAATTTCCAACACATCATCTAAGCTTAAAACTTCACCCGAGGAAGAGGAGATTTTTCCGCTTAAGCCTTTGATACGCACAAAATCATATTGAAAAGTTATAGGGGCTGCATGACCATAAACTTTCTGGCAAATCTCTTGTGCAGTGGTAAAGCTTCCTCCTTCACTATGATGGTCTTTCCCTGCTGGTTCAAAATCTACTTTTTCGTAAGCCCAACGCATGGGCCAATCTATACGCCACGGCAGCTTGACTAAACCGGTAGCTCGCAAATCAATGAACTCATTGTGTTGGCAATGCTCACAGTGATAGCTTATTTGCCACTCACCATTCCAACTGGTACAAGTGGTCTCATCGCGATGGCAATTGCCGCAAAATAAACTCACGGGCCACCAATTTTTGCTCAATGGTTCCTTGCGGTGTTTATTTAATTCTTCTTTAATAATTTCCTTATGCTCCAACGCTTTGCGGATTCCATTTGCATAAGTGGAAGTTTGGTATTGTTGGGCTTGGTAAATATATTCAGGCTCAATGCCTACTTTGGCTAAAGAATGCTCTAATTCTTTTTCGTTCGCTTCGGCATAAGAGGCTGCTCTACCTTTTACATCGGGAACATGGGTGATCGGTTGGCGCAAATATTCTTTTAGCCGTTCTTGCTGTGGCATGTTGGCAGGCACTTTGCGAAATACATCATAATCGTCCCAAGAATAGACAAAACGAACGCTAGCCCCTATGTCCTTTAATGCTCGCAGAACAAGCTCTGTAGAAATAATCTCGCGAAAGTTGCCTATGTGAACTGTCCCTGAAGGTGTAATGCCCGATGCACAGACAAACGGTTCTTCAGAGTCTTTCTTGCGTTCACGCACAATTTTCCTAGCATAAATATCAGCCCAGTGCTCGCTTGGGCCGCCTAATAGACTAAGATCAGCCATGCTATACCCCTCTTTTTGAAAATAATAAGAACTCAGGCAATATATACAAAAATATTTTGTATCGCAATCAAAATTCCGTTATCTGTTTGAGAAATTGAAAGGGCTAGCCCCAATACAAATTCTCTACTCCGTGTAAATGCATTCTTCTGGGCAAACGCTAAGACAAGCACCACAGTCAATACAAGAATTTGCATCTATATCATGGGCATCAAAATCTTCAGAAATTGCATCAGTTGGGCATTCGGAAATACAAAGCCCGCAATTGATACAGGCTTCTGTTTCTATTCTGTAAGCCATAAAACCTCCTCTAAATCCATTATCTTTCTATTGTATAAATCTTGCTTAAATTGACAACATGCTTATGATGCATATAAATCTTTAAAGTCCGAATCAAGGAGGATATTTATTATGTTGTTTCTATACAATACCGTAGTAAATAACGGGGGTAAGACTTAGCGTTGCATTGCTTCTACTTGCAATGTTGGTTATTTCATGCGACCCCGATGTAAAGGAGGTAAAGGAAGATAAACCCAAATCCTCACTGCCATTAAATTCTATGGCAGATATTACTACCGATAAAGATGCCAGCAGTACAGCATGGGGTTTTTCAAAATAAAAGCATCACCTTTACCACCCAAGCCCAATATCCTACTGATAACAAAATAGATAATGCTCAATTTACTTGGGAATGGCGCAAACGCAGGTAAAGAGGTCACAAGCGACTTTGGCCGCACATGGAGCGAAATTGAAGGCGCAACAATCGCAACAGCCGAAATTAGCATACCACAAAGTGAAAGAGTGGGTGCTTATGAATTGCGGGTGCAGGCCACCTATGGTAGCAAAACTGTAAATAATTACAACAAGTTGTATCCATTTACCATGCGCAAAAGTGGCTGCCCAGCACCAGCCAATAGGCCCAAAACCGTTAAGGCGCTTAGAGCTTTGTTAATTTGGCAACAATAACCAACCACTCGGTACTTAAACTGAATCCAATTATATAAAGGCTATAGATACTTCTTTGTTAAATAGACTTGGAGATTACACTTTAAAAGAAGATGGCTATATTGATTTCAAGAAAAGTCGTAATTTCGCACTTAATAACTATTTAGTCTCTGATAACGTTACCTTTAATGTAGATATTAGCTGCTGGGACGTTTCCAACGTTACGACTATGTAGCATATGTTTGTTTCAGCAGCTAAATTTAATAATGGTAGTAATGGTAATATTGCGAAATGGGACTCTTCTAAGGTTACGATTATGCAAGCAATGTTTACTGGATCTGCAGCTTTTAACCAAAACCTAAGTGATTGGGATACCTCGAAAGTTACTTCTTGTAATGAGATTTCCAATAGTTTTAATTTATGGATTAATGCAAATCGCCCTAATTTTAAAGGTTGTACCCCTTAGTAAATAAAGCGACTAAAGCGTAAGCCTTTTGCCAAAAGATAAATCATGGCAAAGGGCTTTTTTAGTATAAAACCAATTCCTCAACCGTTTTGTTTAAATTCTAGTAGCCAATTTTACAAAATTCTTACACTACCTTTAGTTCGATATTCGCACTATAGCTATCGAAAGGTTCGATCTAGCGTTAGTTTGAGGTTGGTACTAGTCTTTCCTACAACCTTTCGATAGGCTTAGCCATAAATTAGCACTAGGAAACAAAAGGGCCACTACCCATTGCAGAAGTGGCTCTTTTGTTTCCTAAATGCTAGCAATTACAGTTTGGCGGCAATCATATCCTTTAATTTGAGCAAGTCTTGGTTAAACAAGCGGATACCTTCGGCCAACTTTTCACTAGCCATGGCATCTTCATTGTGCAACCACAAAAAGTCCTTTTCTTCTAAGTGCAACTTCTTATCATCAGACTTTTGATTGCTCTTCAATTTTGCAGGTAGCTCACCATCTTTGGCTTTTAATTCAGCCAGCAAAGTGGGAGAAATGGTGAGCCTATCACAACCGCACAGCTCTTCAATTTCGCCAATATTGCGAAACGATGCACCCATTACAATGGTCTTGTAACCATAAGTTTTGTAATAGCGGTAAATGCGTTGCACCGAGAGTACGCCTGGGTCTTCTTGCGGCTCAAAAGTACGGCCTTCGGCCTTTTTGTACCAATCCATAATGCGGCCTACAAAAGGGGAAATCAGCGTAACCCCAGCTTCAGCACAGGCAATGGCTTGGGCAAAAGAAAACAACAAAGTCAAATTACAATGAATGCCATCTTTTTCCAAAATAGCTGCAGCTTGGATACCGGCCCAAGTGGAAGCCATTTTTATCAGAATGCGAGCACGGCTGTAACCCAATTCTTCATACCAACTGATTATTTGGCGGGCAGCGGCAACAGAAGCATCACAGTCAAAAGATAAAGAGGCATCGACCTCGGTAGAAACATAGCCGGGAATGATCTCCAATAGTTTAGAACCAAAGATGACCCCAAGGCGTTGGCAAACCAGACTAACATTGCAGTTTTGCTCTTTACCCCACGCTATCGCCTCATCAAATAACGCTTGATATTGCGGCATGGAAGCCGCCTTGAGAATCAAGGACGGATTGGTGGTGCAGTCTTGGGGTTTAAACTCTTTAATACTGGCAATATCGCCAGAATCAGCAACAACAACTGTGTGCTGTTTTAGGCTATCTAAACAAGACATAAAACTCTCCTATATATGTTGATTGAAATTTGCGAGTTATCATAGCATAAGCTTGTAATTTGAATAACTAGCTCTAGCGGTTTTGCTCTATTTTTTAGGCGGCTTTTACAAATATTTGTTAGCCCATAATTGCAATATTTGCAAAGCAAACACCTCATTCAGGTGTTCTAAATTAGGGCCATGCTCTTTAGTTAGAGCCATTAAATCCTCAAATAATAAATCGGGCTCACTAAACAATAGGCTAGCAGATTGGGCTTGTTGCGATCGTCCCACTTCATAACCCCTTTGTTTATCCTCTGGCTTACTCTGTTGCTCGGATTCTCTAGTCAAAATTATTTGTGTTTGAGCATTTGCTAAAGCCGCTTGTGGGCTTTTAAGCTCTGTAGATTCTGTAGGATAGGCTCCTCTTAGTATAATTTCTTCAGCCCGCTTGGTAACCGCAGCCGGTATGCCCGCTAACGCAGCCACATGGATACCGTAAGAACTGGCAATCGCCCCTTCTTGCACATGCTTTAAAAAGCGGATTTTCTCACCATTATCATCTACTGCCAAGCACAGCAGTTGTAAATGTTGTTCTGAAAGCCTCGTAAGTTCATGGTAATGAGTAGCAAATAACGTCATACACTGGATAGTATGCAAAATGTACTCACTAATACTTTGGGCAATGGCCAAGCCATCGCGTGTACTGGTGCCCCGGCCCACTTCGTCCATAATCACCAAACTATAGCGGCTAGCTTCATGGAGAATACGGGCTGTTTCCTGCATTTCCACCATAAAAGTAGACTCACCACGAGAAAGATTATCGGAAGCCCCCACGCGGCAAAAAATGCGGTCAACAATCGGTATACAAGCCTTCCTTGCGGGAACATAGCAGCCTATCTGGGCCATCAACACGATCAAGGCATTTTGGCGCAGATAAGTGGACTTTCCTGCCATGTTGGGCCCAGTAATCAAGGCAAAAAAACGCTTTCTGTCTAAAACTAAATGGTTGGGCACAAAATCATAATCTTGCAAGTAGTGCTCTACTACAGGGTGGCGGCCCGCTTCAATGGAAAGTGAAGAACCTTGTTCCAGTAATTCTGGCAGCACATAATTATAGCGTTCTGCAATCTCGGCAAAATTAGCCAGCACATCGAGTTCGGCCAGCCCTTTTGACAAACGCAGTACTAAAGATGTTTCGGGCAAAATCGACTCTCGCAAAGCCTCAAATAGCTGACGTTCCAGTTGCACTATTTGTTCATCTGCACTATTTAACTTAGCTTCCAATTCTGCCAGCTCTTCTGTGCTATACCGCTCATTATTCACTAACGATTGGCGGCGGATAAAGTGCTGTGGCAATTGAATCTGTGCGGCTTGGGCTTTGGTGATCTCAAAATAGTAACCAATAATTCGGTTATACTTTAGCTTTAATTTAACAGTGCGGATTTGGGCTTGTTCCTTAGCAACATAAGCATCAAGAACTTCTCGGCGGTTGCCTAACATCGCGCGCAGCTCATCTAATTCTTGCGAATAGCCGTCTGCAATCATACCGCCTTCATGCAATAGCACAGGGGGCGTTTCGGTAATACTGCGTTGAAGCAAATTGGTTAACTGGGCCACACTGTTTTTTTGTTTATCGTTTACAAATAAGCTTTGCAATAGCTGAGCATTTTCGCTTTGTCCTACTTTGGTATAAATTTGCTGATACAATGCTAGCGATTGGCGTAAAGCCACCAAATCACGAGCGTTGGCCTTAGCGGTAGAAATACGGCTCATTACTCGTTCTAAGTCGCTAAGCTGGGACAGCATTTCACGTATATCGCTGCGCAATAGAGTATCGCTTAGCAAAACAGCAACTTTTTGGTAGCGTTGTTCTAGCTGTGTTTTATCCAACAAAGGTTGGCGCAGCCAGCGGTGCAAACAGCGCGAGCCTATAGAGCTTTGGCATCGGTGCAACACTTGGAACAAACTGTAATTCTGGCTACCATCTTGCATGTTTTGGAAAATTTCCAAATTGCGCAAGGCCGCTGAATCGAGCTGCAATTGTTCTTTGCGCTGCAATGGCAGCAACCGTTGCACATGGCCCAAGACATGGCTAAAGACCTGCTGCTGGTTTTGATGCAAATATTCAAGCACAACCCAAGCCGCACCAAAAGCTGCGCCATAAACAGAATTAGTAGATTTTGCTCCTGTAGTATGTTTTACTCTTGCCTTGTTGGGAGCTTTGACTGCCTGCTCTTCAAAGCCAAAACCTTTTAAGCTTTGAACGCCAAAAAATTCCAGTAACTTGCGCTCTGCACTCTCGGGATTAAAGCACCAGAAAGGAATGCGGTTGCAGAGTCGAGCTGTATTGCCGTGGCTATTCCCTTGATTCCAAAACTCATGACTAAACTCATCGTGCAATTCTTCCATCAATAGCAATTCGCGAGAATGGGCTAGCAATAATTCACGCTGTAATATTTCGCTACGCAATTCTATACTAGGAGCATAAAAGCTGCCGGCAATAAATTCACCTGTAGAAAAGTCGAGCAAAGCCATTCCTAGATTTTGGCCTAAATTGCAAAAAGCCTGTAAGTAATTATTGGCACCCCTGTCGAGAAATTCTTCCTGCAGCACCGTCCCGGGGGAAACAATTTCCACAACTTCGCGTTTACTGATACCACGACCCGCTTTTTGTGGCAATTCGGTTTGTTCACAAATGGCAATGCGTTTACCACATTGGAGCAGACGCGGCAAATAATTTTGCAAAGCATGGTAGGGGATACCTGCCATGGGAATACCTTGCCGCTTAGTTAGGTTCAGATTGAGCAGCTGGCTAATTTCTTCTGCATCGCTAAAAAACATTTCATAAAAATCACCCATGCGAAATAGCAGTACCGAATTTTGGTGCTCTGCTTTGATTTCTTTGTATTGCTTAATCATGGGTGTATCATTGTCCACCGTATGCTTACCCTCTTATTTGGCTTTTGACTAGCTCCTAGCAAATTTCATAACTCTCATATTGCCATTCACCCAAACGCTGTACTTCGGCTTCTAGGGTAAATCCTGTGCGCCGGTAAACTTCTGTGCAAATGGCGCAGGCCAATTGCCAAATTTCACTAGCGCGGGCTTGGTTGCAATTGACGATAATATTGCCATGCCATGGGGCTAATTGAGCTTTGCCACAACGCCTGCCTTTTAGCCCTAGCCCATCAATAATTTTGCCTGTGGGTGCACCAAAATTTCGATTGTTTTTAAAAAATGAACCGGCGCAAGGTAGGCGAAAATGGCCTTTGACAATGCGGTCTTCTAAAAAATTTTGCATCTCACATTCCAAGCTAGCTTGTGGCTGCTCACGCAAACCAAACTCTACTGCTACAATCAAAGCCCCCGCTAATTTATGGCCAGATTTCTGTTGAAAATGAGAATATTTATAATTCCAATCAGAAGGCCCTAGTTCAACCCAATGCAAGTCGGAACAACGATAAACATTCCCCCGCTCATTTAGTGCTGAATGGTTTAAAGGTAAATTGTGCAAAGCAGGCGGAATGCATAGCACCCGTTGGACAATTTCAGCCATTTCCCCTTCGTAACAACGGGCATTCATATACACCGCACCTCCGAGGCTGCCTGGCATACCGTAAAAATAGTGGAGCCCCGCAGCGTTCTGTTTGGCACTATATCTACAGATTTCAGACATATCCCAGCCAGCTTCAGCCCTTAATCGGCCCGATTGCCATTCAATGCCCTTTAAATAACGCAAGCTCAACACAACACCCTTAACGCCCTCATCGGCAACCAAAATATTGGCACCGCCTCCCAAAATATGTAGCGGAATATTTTGGCGTTCGGAGCACTTGAGCATCACAAATAATTCTTCGCGATTGCGCGGTAGCAATAATAGCTGGGCATTACCACCAGCTGCAAATGCGGTAAAAGGAGCTAGAGATATATCACAAAAGACCAAGCAGCCCAACTGCTCTAAAGATTGGCCAAATTCGATAAGTTTCGCAGACATATATCAATATCCAATAACCAAATAACTATGCAGGCAATAAAAAAGATACCCGATCTATCACTCAAAAAAGCAATAGTCTAGCATACAGCAATGATAACTATTGTGCTGAATGGGTAATAAGGTATCTTTAAATGGTTTACTAAATTTATTTGGAGTTTACAATACACCACTAATTTTATATAATATAAAAATTAGCGATTGTAATTTTGTTTCCTCGCTTCAAGGCGTTCTTTACGCATTTGCCTGCGAATCAATGCCTTGCGTTTGCGACTACGGATTAACGAAGGTTTTTCAAAATATTCATGCCTTCTCCATTCGCGAATGATACCTTCTTTCTCAATCAGCCTTTTAAAACGTTTGATTGCTTTTTCCAATGGTTCATCTGGTACAACTTTTACTATTGCTATATTCATCACCTCCTTTAGCTTCATTTGTAAGGATTTATTTTATGTAAAGCTATGTTTATGCTAGTGGTCTTGCTTTCATATTTACAAATTTCACCAGCTGTTCCCACTAAACGCGGGCTACTGCTCGGCTATCATAGAAACAATTTGATTTGTGTCAATTAAAGGGTTATCAAAATACAAGCTAGGGTCTACCCGCTGGGACGAAACCCAAAGTTCTGTATGCAAATGATTACCGTTTGCAAAACCTGTTTTTCCAACTTCGCCAATTAAATGGCCTTTTTTAATAATAGCTCCTTCTCGAACGTTCATGGTGCTTAAATGTTGATATTTAAGGTAAACCCCAGGCAATAAAGAAATCATAACAGTTTTGCCCGTAACAATTCTATCTTCAGCCATTACCACCAAGCC
The DNA here is from genome assembly GCA_965225855.1 of Spirochaetia bacterium. GTDB lineage: Bacteria > Spirochaetota > Spirochaetia > SP-2023 > SP-2023 > Haliotispira. The sequence continues at coordinate 350,581 of CBDDCK010000005.1, forward strand.
ATTGCCTGAAGCCATAACTTTAACCCCCTCGGGCGCAGCCAAATCGTAACCTTTGTGAATACTGTTGACAACTTTGCCATTGGGATAGACGTATTTGCGCACATAGCCATAGGGGGCAGAGGTCCAACCTTTACCTGTTTTAAGGGGCCGTATCAAAGAGCCACTGTAGTATAAGTCTTCAGAGTTTTTGCGTTTCAGTATCGCCCACAACCGGTTGGACTGGGTTCGTTGCTTGGCTATTAATTCGGGAGCTTTGGGGTTGAGAATATCATTCATTTTTTGGCTCAATTTAATGGTCTGCCCGGGATATTCGTGCTTTTGGATATAAATCGGGCGTTCCAATAATTGGCTGCGAGAACTTCCTTTGGCCAAAGTGGCACGAAGCATATAGTTACCAGATTTTTGAGTAGAAATAATTCCCAATAAGCCAATATAGGCCCAATCTTTCATGCGCCCGTCTAGCTGTTTGGCCAAGATACCGCGCTCATAGTTGAGCAAAAAGCCATTACTTTGAGCAACAACTTTGCCTTTGGCATTGAGCAAGGCAAATTCCACGTTTTCTAAATTGTTGACCGGATAAATAAAAGATTGTAGGATTTGGCCCTGTTTCACACGGTCAGGAGCGTATAATTGTTGGGACTGTAATTGTAAGGCTGGCAAAATCAAGCCTATTGTCAATAATACAAACCATACCTTCCTATTATTCATTAAAAACGATCCCCCTCAATTGTAACAGCAAAATGTAAATTCTTTTTATGTTGCATGCTGCCGTATATCCACTATTTCCAGCTGAAATTTCATTTGGCCTTGGTAGTAATTGGCTTTAATGCGGTAGAGAATATCGACTATATCCCCTTTTGTAAAATCTTTTGTATGCCTTTCTGCTGAATTCCAGAAAACAGCAAAAAGGTTTTGTTCTTCATTTTGCTCTGCTGATGATTTATTGAGTATAAGGCGCAGATGCCCAGCATCGCTGCGTCCAATAGGTTGAACATCTTCGAGCAGTAAGCCTTTACTAAACAGCAGGAGCTCTGGCCATGTTATGCCATAAGGAGCTAACGGTTGCCATAGCCGCTGCAATAGAGATGGGCCCAAGATTGCCAAAGGGATTTCGGCATCAATATCATAAGTTTCTTCGCTTCTATGCACTTCCGTTAAAGGGAGTAATTTGAGTAATTCTGGCCATAATTGTTCTTGTTTTTCAGGATGGAGCCAAAAACCGCCAGCAGCTTGGTGCCCACCATAATTGCCGTCAAACAATCCCAATTCGGCAAGGGACTCCATTAAAGACAGTACCGATTGCTCGCCGTTAGAACGTATAGAGCCAGACCAAGTACCATTGTTTTCGCATAGGACAATTGCGAGAATACCTTTGTATTGCTGGCTTAAACGGGCGGCAATAATGCCGGTAATCCCTCGCGATAGTTGGGAGAGAGCAACATATACCAGTTGGCCATTGGATTCTATAAAACTCTGTTGTGCTGGCGCTTGTGCTAACATTTGGAATTGCTCACTTCGTTCGCGGCGTTCTTGGTTTAGCTGAATCAATTGTTGGGCCTTCTCGCGGCGCTCATCGGAGCTTTTAGCCATTAGCAGATCGGTAACGACTTCGGTATGCCCCATGCGTCCCGCAGAATTGAGTATGGGTATCACCTTCCAAGAAAGTTCCTTCACGTTGAGGTCTTGGCCGAGCATTCCCAATTCTAGCAGCAATTCCCGCAGGCCAGGGCGGGGGTTAGCCATTAGTTTGGCTAACCCTAGCTGGACAATAATTCGGTTTTCATTTTGTAGGGGCATCATATCGGCAATGCTGGCGATAGCCATTAGGTCTAGGCTTTGATTTAAGATTTTGCGGGGAATTTCCATTTTGTGCAGCAAGATTGAGATAAGCAATTCCACTTGGCTTTCAAAAGTATCTAGTTTGCGGTAAAGAGCTTGGCGGCTCAAGCGCAGTAATTCTTGACGCAGGATTACGGCATTTTGCAAAGCTCCCGACTTTCGTAGCTTCTCGGCCAAGCTAGGGAATTGGCGCAGTAGTTCTTGGCAAAAATCTAGCAAATAAATATCGCAAGAATTCCCGTAGATGTTTGAGAGAGCTTGGCGTGTGGCTTTTACTGTAAAGCTTACCAATACTTCATTTTGGATATATTGATATAAACGCTGGTGATCTTCTGGTACTTTTAATTCTAGTTCTAGTTGGCTGTGCAGGCAGAGGTTTTGCAGTTTGGCAGCGCGGACTAGGGTTTTACCATCTTCGGTTGTGGCAATGTCCAGCAGGCAAAAGCGTTGGCTATTGCCTTCGGATTCTTTCATATACGCTAATGCCCATAAGAATTTCCCTACCACACTGGCGGCACAAATATTTTTAAAAGGGTAGGGGCTTTGTTCTGTTGTGCTGCTGTGAGGGTTTACCAATGCATAGGCTTCTGGCCGTTGTTCTTTGGGAGTGTGGTGGTCTAATACTACCACATCAATGTAGAGCTTTTGGGCTGCAATAATTTCTTTGTGGTTCGCACAACCACAGTCTACCGTTACAATTAGGGTAATTCCCTGCTCGGCTGCTTCGTTTACCACATCGGTACTTAGGCCGTAAATATCTTCTGCCGTAGAGTTGCGGTATTGCATGTTGCTTTGCTGTATGCCTAGGGCTAAAAGCCCGTGATATAGAATGGCGGTAGAGCTAATGCCATCTACATCGCGGTCTCCAAAGATGAGTATTTGTTCGCCTTCTTCAATGGCCATCAATACGCGTTCGGCTGCATCGGCCATTTCACTAAGTAAAAAGGGGTTGTGTAGATATCGTTCGCTACTTTCTAAGAAATATAATAGGTCTGTGCTTTCGCTTAGGCCTCTACGCATGAGGATCGAACTAAGCAAAACGTCAATTCCTAATTTTTTGCTTAATTTGCGTATGCTGTCTTGTTCTAAATTTTGTTTATGCCAAATCATGGGCAAAGTCTAGCGAAAGTTGAGGGCCTTTTATAGAGCTTTTACGCCATTGCTTTGAAAGCTTTGCATTAATGTGCTAAATAAGCAGAGATAGGCAAGGCCCAGATTGACAAGTAACTATAAAATTGCAAAAGTCCTTGACAAATTTTGCCCCCATTCATAAATTGATATGTGATGGCAAAGCTTTTGAATTTGCTAACTTTAATTTTTCTCTTTTTTTGGAGGTATTACTTATGAATAAGCATAGATTATTTTTATGGCCTATAGCTTTGCTATTGGGCTTGGGTATGGCGTTTTCCTGCGCCCCGCCCGATGATGATGATGGGCCATCGAAGCCGTCTAAGCCGGATATTAGTAGGGTTATGTACGATTTTCATACGGGTGAACTAACTTTAAATGGTAGCAACCTGCCTACCACAGATTTGAAGTTGGATAAGATTTACGTTGGTCTTAAAGGCACTGAAATTGCTTTGAAAGATAGTTCTGGAGCAAAAGCTGAACAAGTGTCTATCACAACGAGTAAGCATATCTATAAAATTACGGATGATGCTGTTCATGATATTTTTGAAAAAGATGGTAAATTGAATAAGGCTGGTACGGCCTATAACCTAAAGCTGGACGCAAATTGGGTAATGGCTGACACAGGTTCACAGCAGGATACAATTGAAATTTCGGTTATACATGTTACCGATGAACCAGGTCTTACAAAAGTGCTTATGGAAAAATCAGGTAGCAATTATGATTTAACGCTAGAGGGATATAATCTAGGTACAGCAGAATTGCAGTTGGGTAAGATTTCCGTTTCTGTAGGTGAAGACCAAAGTTCCGCTTTGTATAACAAAGTATCTAGGATCCGTTACGAAGATAGAATGCACAGCTATAGAATTACGGATCCTACTATTAAAGGCTACTTTGACAAAGATGGTCCAATGGCTAAAGATGGTGATCAATACGAATTGAAACTAGCGGCAAATTGGGCAACGACTACCACAGGTGGAGTTATAGAAAGTATCCAAATTGAGGTTAGTGGCTTTAGTACTAAAGTAAACGAGGCAAGCTACGATGTTAGCACTAATATCTTAACCTTAGAGGGTACTAACTTAACTAGTGCGACTGCGACCCAAGAGCAAATCCGAACTATCAGGGTAGATGGCGTAGTCTTAACTTCCTATACTGCCGATAACACACCCAGTGGGTCGAATAGTGATAGTCTTGCAGCAGGTAGCTACCGCATTAAAGACGATGGTACAAAGATTTGGATTAAACTTACCAGTGGAAATGCAGCTACGCTTGAGGACAAGCCAGGTATGGATTCTGATGGTAGCAAAGCCGGTAAGCTTGATGTTAGCACTGGTACTTGGGCTGGTTTAGATACAGCTAAAGACTTAATGGTTACTGGAAACTCACCACCATCTAGCCCTGCAATCACCAGTGCAGGCTACAATGTTGGTACAGGCGTGTTAGTGATTACAGGTACTAATTTACCATCAACAGTTGGAGGCTGGGACTTCACTAAATTGAAGTTTGTCGCAGGTAATGGTACTAAGAGTACCGCATTAAAAGGGCACGCAGCCAAATCTGCTCACACAGCTACAGGTTCTGAAGCAAGTACAACAAGCTTAACGATTACTTTAACGGGTACTGAAAAAACCAAAGCCGATGGTATACTGGTTAAGAATGGTCTTCGTGATGATGGTGGTAAATACAACCTTGAAGCATTAGCAGGATTTGCAGGTGGTAGCGCTGAAGACCCAACAGGTAATGATATTTACGTTGTTGGAAACCCAGCTAAAGTAAACGAGGCAAGATACAATGTTAGCACTAATATCTTAACCTTAAAAGGTATTAACTTACATAGTGCGACCCAAGAGCAAATCCGAACCATCAGGGTAGATGGCGTAGCCTTAACTTCCTATACTCCAGATGACACAGCCACTGGGGCAGATAGTGATGGTATTGCAGCAGGTCGCTACCGCTTTAAATTCAACGATAACACAGAGATTTGGATTAAACTTACCAGTGGAGATGCAACTATGCTTGAGGACAAGCCAGGTATGGATTCTGATGGTAGCAAAGCCGGTAAGCTTACTAGCACTGGTGCTTGGGCTGGTTTAGATACAGCGAAAGACTTAATCGTTAGTGGAAACGCAGGAGCTAGCTCCCCTGCAATCACCAGTGCAAGCTACGATATTATGACTGATATCTTAACCTTATTAGGTACTAACTTAACTAGTGCGACTGCGACCCGAGATCAAATCCGAACCGTCAGGGTAGATGAAGTAGCTTTAGATTCCTATGCTCCAGATGACACAGCCACTGGGACAAATAGTAACAGTCTTCTAAGAGATCACTACCGCATTAAAAACGATGGCACAAAGATTTGGGTTAAACTTACATCTGCAGATGCAACTGAGCTTGAGGACAAGCCAGGTATGGATTCTGATGGTAACAAAGCCGGTAAGCTTGATGTTAGCACTGGTTCTTGGGCTGGTTTAAATATAGCTAAAGGCTTAACCGTTAGTGGAAACACACCTCCATCTAGCCCTACCCCTGCAATCACCAGTGCAACCTACGATGTTGTTACAGGCGCGTTAGTGATTACAGGTAATAATTTACCGTCAGCAGTGAATGGCTGGGACTTCTCTAAATTGAAGCTTGGCTTAAGTGGTTCTGAGACTGCCTTAAGTGTGCACGCACCTTCAGGTATGCACACAGCTACAGGTTCTAATCCAGGTGCAACAACCTTAACGATTATTTTAACGGGTACTGAAAAAGCCAAAGCCGATGTACTGGATACGAATGGTATTCATGGTTCTACTGGTGTTCTATACAACCTTAAAGCAGAAGCAGGATTTGCAACTGCTAGTTTAAGAGTAGAAGACACAACCAATAGTATTACGGTTAGTGGACACCCAGCTAAAGTAACCAGTGCAAGCTACGATGTTAGGACTGATATCTTAACCTTAGAAGGTACTAACTTACATAGTGCGACCGAAGAGCAAATCCAAACTATTGAGGTAGATGGCGTAGCCTTAAATTCCTATACTCCAGATAACAGTGCCACTGGGCCAGATAGTGGCGGTCTTGCACTAGATAAGTACCGCATTAAAACCGATGGCACAAAGATTTGGATTAAACTTACCAATTCAGATGCAACTGCGCTTGAGAACAAGCCAGGTATGGCTTCTAATAGTATAAAAGCCGGTAAGCTTAGTGTTGGCGCTGGTACTTGGGCTGGTTTAGATACAGCTAAAGCCTTAACCGTTATTGGAAACAAACCACCCCCTACAATCACCAGTGCAAACTACAATGCTCATACAGGCGTGTTAGTGATTACAGGTACTGATTTACCAACAACAGAGAATGGCTGGGACTTCACTAAATTGAAGTTTGTCGCAGGTAATGGTATTACTAGGAGTGCTGCATTAAGTGGGCACGCAATCAAAGCTGCAAACACAGCTACAGGTTCTTCAGCAAGTGCAATAGGCTTAACGATTACTTTAACGGGTACTGAAAAAACCAAAGCCGATGATATACTGGTTAAGAATGGTCCTCGTGATGGTGATGGTCTATACAACCTTGAAGCATCAGCAGGATTTGTAACTGGTAGTCTAGATGTAGAAGACCTAACAGGTAATGCTATTGTAGTTACTGGTAACCCTGCAATCTCCGTAGTAGCCTATACTGCAGATACAGGCAAGTTATTGATTACAGGTACTAATTTACCAACAACAGTTGGAGGCTGGGACTTCACTAAATTGAAGGTTGGCGCAAGTGGTTCTGAGATTGCCTTAAGTGGGCACGCAGCCGCAAGTACGGACACAGCTACAGGTTCTGAAGCAAGTTTAACAACCTTAACGATTACTTTAAAGGGTGCTGAAAAAACCAAAGTCGATAATGTACTGAATAAGAATGGTAATAGTGATGCTGGTAATATTCCATACAACTTTAAAGCAGAAGCAGGATTTGCAACTGCTAGTTTAAGAGTAGAAGACCCAATCACTCCTATTTACGTTACTAAACAAGCAGGTGGTCCAGCAGGTAACGTAGGTGTCATCGGCAATACACCATAACCCTAATTCTTTTAGGTAACGAAGCAGGATAATTATTGCTATAATCAATGATTGTCTGGCTTATTTTTAGCTTTTAGAGCATTATGCTTATTCAGCAAGCAAGGTTTTGGGTTTAAGCCCAAGGCCTTGCTTGCTTTTTTTGGGTGTAAATATGGCTAGTAACAACAAACCAAGTTAGTAGTGGGTTGCGACTAGCTTGGTAGTGGAGTAATCGCTATCCGAGTCTAGCTTTTAGAATGGACTGCCTTATTTGTGGGGTGCTAGTTAAAACCAAACTCTTGCTTTGTAGGTTATATTGGGGTAAATCGTATTTACAATCGTTATAAAGGGCCAATACAATGACTGATCAAGAATTAAAAGACTTAGTAGCAAGCTTAGCCATTGCCCAAGCCAAGACCGATAAGCAATTGGCCAAAACCGATAAGCAATTGGCCGAAACCGATAAGCAAATTCGCACTTCCCAAGCCAAGACCGATAAGCAATTGGCTGAATTTACTAAAGGGCTCAATGATTTGAAAAAGCTGTTTGGCAGTGCCCAGAACAACCAAGGGCAAATCAATGAAGAATTTATATGCAACAGTATTATTGCCCAAGACCAAGCAACCAACGGCAAGGTGCTCTGGGGTGTTTGTTACGATTATATAGAGCGCAATGTCAAAAGCCGTTTTGGCCAGACCCAAGGTGAGTACGACTGCGTTGCCTACAATGGTGATAGCATTGCGATTGTCGAAGTCAAGAGCAAGGCCCATATCAACGATATAGCCAAATTCCCCACGATGATAAGGACATTCCGCATTCTATATCCGATGTACAAAGACTTTAAGATTTACATAGGCATTGCCTCTTTGCATATCAATAATGATGTAGTAAAGGAATGCCAAGACAAAGGCTATGGTATTTTGCGTTTGTCGGGCAACACACTGGAAGAACTGGCTAGCAAGCTTATCGCTCAATAAGGCTCTACTATCATTATAAGAGCAGGGTGCTGGGGGCAATTTGATCGATTTGTTTAGAGCAAAGACTGTTAGGCATTTACTATTTTTGCTACAATGCTTCAAATTCCTTTAGGATTCCGAATTGGCAAAACATCGCAGCTTTCAATGCTATTCTGCTTATTATACTTCCTGTTATTCTGCGTGGTTAAGGCGCAGCTACTTTGTTTTGTGGTTGGGGCTAGGGTTGCTACTTACGATAGCGGCTAGTAATGTGCATTACCTACAGCTCAACGTCAATACCGATAAATTCTTTTTGCAAAGTGATGTCAACGCTCTAGCCAACCAAAAGTTTAAACAAACATACCAAATCGGTGAGAGCATAGGTATTTATGTAGAAAGCCAAACAGGGACTTTACAGCCAGAACAACTAGAACATCTCAGTAAGTTAAGCCGAGAGCTAGAGCAATTGCCCTATGTGCGTTCCGTACAAAGTTTAGCTAATTTGTGGCAGCGCAGCCCAGGCGCAACAGCAGCAGAAAAGCAACAAAACCTTCGCAACTTTGTGGCCAAACATCCCGAACTACAAACCCTACATTCTGCAGATTGGCAAAAATTATGGTTGCTAGTAGAATTTTATCCCTATGAGCATTACCCGCTTAGCAAAAAGGCAGGCCCTTTACTGGACGCCTTATCGGAACTAGATGCACCGCACGGAGCATGGCAATTACCCCTAATACTGGAGGAGGCCAGCATATCTACATGGGAAGACTTACAGGCTCTATCACAACAAACAGGCCAACCCAGCCAACTCCTAGCCCAGCTTGTGGAACAATTATTACAGCGTTATCAGCAAAATTTACGTTTTATCCCCGTAGGAATTTTAACAAACACTTATCGCTTAGAAAGGGAACTAAGCGTAGATTTAATCAAAGTACTAATTATTGCTGGCTTAACTTGCATGTTCTTTATTTTTACATTGATGCAAAGCTCTATAACAGCTATAGCGGTTCTGCTCTGTGTGTTAGCCAATGTAGTGCTCGTTTTTGGTTTTAGCGGCTGGCTAGGACTTGCCATTGATAAAACATTGGTAATGATACCTGTTTTACTGGGTTTTGGCAGTAGTGTTAGCTATTGCATTCACATTGAAAAATCTTGGGAGAAAATTTGGGGAGCTTTGAAAAAAAATCAGCACCATAATCAGCAAACTATATTGGGGCAGGCCATATTCCAAAATATACGCCCCCTAAGTTTTGCGGCTCTAACAACCGTATTATCACTATTGAGCTTTATTGCCGTTCCAATCCCGATGATTCGCAACGCTGGTTTCCAATCCGCTTTAGCTGTATCTTTATCATATTTTTTGTCTCTTGGTTTGTTTTGTAGCCTGTTACAATTTTGCCGACCAAAAAATAAGAATAAAACAAGGTCAGCGATACACAAACCGGTAATTGCATTGGCCCTGTATTTTTACCGCCATCGTGTGTGGAGTATCTCGGTTGCCGTAATCTTGCTGATTGCCAGTTTATTACTGCTAGCCCAAATAACAGTAGACCTTTCTACCGAATCCATGCTAGGGCGCAAATTTACTTATGTGCGCGAATTACTGGAAGTTTCTGAATCTGAAATTGGTGCAGGGGGCTTTTATAATATTGACGTGGTATTTCCCAAAGAAAACAAAAAGACCAAGGAAAAGAAAAAGACTAAGCAGCTTTCTAATGATCTCCTCAAAAAATCACAATTACAACAGATTGCTGAATTTGAGCAGTTGTTGCGCAAAACAACCATGGTCAAAAATGTCTCTTCGGTAGTAACCTTTATCCAAAGTGTGCAGCGCATTTATCGTGGAAGTAAAGATTTACCAGAAACGGGCAAACAGGCAGAGCAAGCTTTACTCACTTGGGAGCGACTTTTTAGAGGGCAGCGCAGCCAGTGGTACTCAAAAGAAGCTAACAGCCTGCGTATGTTAGTACAAGTCAAGCAAGCTAGCTCGCAAGAAAATATTGCCCACATGCAGGAAATTCGCCAGTTGGCAGCCCAGATTTTTCCGGCAAGAATTACAGTCGAACCCTTGGGTGGGGTTTTTCAACTGGCCATTATGAACCAATATATAACCAAAGGTTTGCTGCGCTCTTTTAGCCTTTCATTGCTTTTTGTCGCTGTATTGTTGTTTATTTTATTGCGAAGCTTGCGCATCGGTTTGATTGCTTTGGTGCCCAACTTGTTCCCCGTTTTACTCACAGGGGCTACGGTTGTATTACTGGGGCGCAGTTTGGAATTTGTTTCGATGACGGTTGCACCCATGATAATAGGCTTAGCCGTTGATGATACCATTTATTTTCTCGGCCACGTACAAACCCTATTGCGTCAAAAAATTTATAACCAGTTTGATTTGGTGATAAAACATTCACTCGAGCAAATAGCTCCGGCCTTGATTACCACGACCTTGATACTTTGCGCTTTGTTTGCTTCCTTGCTTTTTTCACGTGCGAGCAATATTGGCTCTATGGGGCTTTATACTATTGTTGCCATGTTAGCTGCCCTATTTTCCGATTTATTTTTAACCCCAATACTGTTGCGTTGGGCTTTTGCTTATAAGTTCAAAAATTGTGATGGTAGCTGAAAATAACTGTAAGACAATTGTTTGAAATTTTTTAAAGTTGTGTGGAATAATTTATGAAAAATCAAAAGGTACTTGACCTAATATCTATTACATGGTAAATTCCGCACGCTAATAATGGCCGTAGTGATTTTACTATTTTTCTATGGTCGTTCTGGCCCAGTATATTTTTTCAGGGCTTTTTATTAGGCACTTCAGTACTTGTTCACAGTAGCCATACTTACTTGAGAATAAAGCAATGGGTTTTGTTGTTTTATTTTTCGTGTAGCTCAATAGTATTGTAAGTTGTAGGAGTAGTTTTATGTTTTCTGTTATCCAAGATGCAGGTTTGTTTTTGCTTGCAGCCCCTCCCGCAGGAGGTGAAGGTGGGGCTGCGAATATGACCCAAACTTTTATTTTTATGGGGCTTATTTTTGTTGTCTTTTGGTTTTTTATGATTCGGCCTCAAAGGCAAAAACAAAAGCGACGCGAGGCCATGCTCAAAGCTTTGGACAAAGGGAATAAAGTGGTAACGATTGGCGGTATCCGAGGGGTAGTGACAAAAGTTACCGAAGATGTCGTTGCAGTGAAGATTGATAGTAATTGTAAGGTTGAATTTAGTCGTTCGGCAATTGCTGAAATTATCCAGCAAGAAGCGAATGCAAAAGAAAGTGTAGCTCCGTCACTGAATAAAGAGAAAGAAATTGCAGATCAAAAAAATTCTGAGAAAAATAAGAAGCAAGATAAGGGAGAAGAAGGGGCTCAATAGCCTTGCGAAAAATTTATGGGGAAAATATCTCGCTTAATTATTGTCCTGTTGAGCCTTGCTTTAGCTTTATGGGGTTTGTATCCAAGTATTTGGTGGTATCTTATTTCCACAGAAGAGCAGCAGCAGTTTGCGAATATGACAAGCACAACGTTAGCAGAAGAGTTGCGCTTGCAATCTGAAAAAGACATGTTTGAGTTTCAAAAACTCTCATCAAAAGATCAAGATGCTCTAGCTGAAAATATTTTACCGCCAGAATTGGGTTATATCTTAACTGTAGCCAAGCGGTATCAAAAAAAATATCGCGATGTTGAAAAGCCTGATACTTGGTCTTTAGCTGCCATCGGTTTGCTTTTTGGCGGCGATAAAGACGGTAAAGAGTTGATGCGCAGTAGTTTAGAAGATTATCTTTTGGAGCAAATATTGGTTTACCGCAGTCGCAAAAATCGTTCACTGCGCTTAGGTTTAGATTTGAATGGTGGCCAAAGTGTTACGGTTCGTCCAAATTCAGCTGAATTTGAGGCAGAAATTGCCCAGATGCAAGCAGAAAGTATTGGTCAAAGTCGGCAAAATATTGAGCAATATTTGAGGGAACGTATTATTACTTCGCTACAAAATCGCGTTGACCAGTTTGGCTTGACAGAGCCGGATATTTTTCTGTATCAAGATGGGCGCATTGAAATTGTTATCCCCAGTCAAAATAAAAATAAAAATAGCACCGATACAGGCGTTATTGATAGTTTATTGCAAGTAAAGGGTAGTTTGGAATTCCACTTGGTCAATGAGCCGGATACGGATAAATTGAGTAGCCATTTAAATGCCAATCCTTCTGAATCCCGTGAGCTTTCGGAAACGGGAGAGCTGAAAAATTACAATTTGGCAGCAGGTCAAGTGATTCGTGGTTTTTATGAGAAAGATAAATTTGGCATGGATCGTTTGCGCGGTTATTTGGTTTTGGAATCCGATGTTTTGCTTGATGGAGAAAATATTACCAATGCTCAAATGACCAAAAATCGTGTGGGTCAATGGGAAATCAATTATAACTTGAATCAAGATGGTGCGGCCAAGCAGCAAAAAATCTTTACCAATAATAGTGGTCGCTTGATGGCCATAGTTTTGGATAAACGCGTATTTTCTTATGCTCGGATTAGCGAAAATGTGGGAAGTGGTTCCTACAGTGGTGGCCGCATTAAGGGGCGTTTTAGTGATCAAGAAGCAAAAAATTTGGTCAATGTTTTAAATTCAGGTAATTTGCCCGTGTCTTTAGATATTGACTCCCAACGAGTGGTTGGTGCCTCTTTGGGCGAACAAAGTATTCGTTCCGGTTTGATTGGGATTGCCGTTGGGCTTTTGGTTGTCATTTTATTTATGGCAATTTACTATCGTTCTGCAGGCCTTGTGGCAGACCTTGCTCTAATTTTGAATTTATTATTTCTGGTGGCAATTTTAGCTACGATGAATAGTACTCTTACATTGACGGGCATAGCGGGTATTATTTTGACTATCGGTATGTCTGTTGATGCAAATGTGATTATTTATGAACGAATAAAAGAAGAGCTGCTTTCGGTGAAAAGTCGCCGTGCTGCAATTGAAGTTGGTTTTTCCAGAGCGTTCTGGACTATTATAGACTCGAATTTAACCACTGGTATTGCAGCAATTTGTTTGGCCTTATTTGGAAATGGTGGAGTTCAAGGGTTTGCCATCACCTTAGCTTGGGGTATTGTTTGTTCTTTGTTTACTGCTTTATTTGTGGCTCGTTTGATTTTTGATTTTAATACCGATGTACTGAAAATAAGTAAGCTGGCAATTATGTGGCGTAAAGTTGATTCCCAGCGAGAGCTTAGAGGGTTCTAAGGTATGCTCATTCGTTTTACTAAGTATAACAAATTGTTTTTTGCTCTTTCTGCAAGCTTAATTTTATTGTTATCTGTATTAACTTTTGTCCGTGGTGGTTTTAATTTTAGTATCGATTTTCGTTCTGGCATGATTTTTACGGTTCTCTCTGATTTTGAAGAGCGTGAATTAGAAGAAAAAATTTCACCATTATTTGGTAAGTCATTTCATTTGCAGAGTTTAGTTGATAAGGCTTTGTATGGGGACAAGCGTTATTCATTAAAGCTTGTTGGTGAATCCGATAATATTACTTTTTTTGAAAAAGAAGCGCGCAACAAAATAGCGGGTTTAAGTGGTGTTACCATTGAAGGTTCTGATTTGGTGAGTCCCACGCAATCGGCTTATTTGCGCTGGCAAACTTGGGTTTTAACTTTTTTTGTTTTGGTTTTGATTTTGCTGTATATTTGGTATCGTTTCCAATTGCGCTATGCCGTTGCTGCTATTATTGCTTTGCTTCATGATTCGCTGATTTTGGTTGGGGTTATCGGGGTATTCGAGTTGGATTTTTCTAGCACGACAATTGCTGCGATTTTGACGGTAATCGGTTATTCGCTAAATGATACAATTGTTGTTTTCGACCGCATTCGGGAAAACCGTGAAACTATGCACACAAGTAATTTAGAGGATATTATTGATTATTCGGTAACTGCAACCCTTAGCCGTACTTTGATAACCAGTTTAACTACGCTATTAGCGGTTGTGGCTATTTACTTTTTTGCTTATGGTTCTGTGCAATTATTTGCTTTAAAGCTTATTATTGGTGTGGTGGTCGGAACGTATTCTTCGATTTATATCGCTTCGTCTTTGGTTTTGTTTTTTGATTTGCGGCATCGCAGAGTGATTGAAAATAGTAATATTGGTAATAATAAAGCTAAAGTTGCTGTAAATAACGGCTATATGTCTTTAAATGTGGTTAAAAAAATCGAATCTGGGCCCGCAGTGAGACAACAGAGTGCTGAAGAGATTCGTTTGGCTACAGAAGCCAAAAAACGCAAAAAAGAAGCAAAACGCAAGAAAAAGAAATAGGGCGGAGTTGAATTGATGGAAATTGTCCGGGCTGAAGTTCTTGGTTTTTGTGGTGGCGTGAAGCGTGCAATTATTCTTGCAGAGCAAGAGCTTCGTAAGAATGCGAGCAAATCTAAATTTCGGCTTGAAACGGTTGGGGATTTGATTCACAATAAACGTGAAATTGAGCGTTTGGAAGATTTGGGCCTGCATTCGGTAGATGATGTGTCTGAAGTTCGTGATGGTTCTATGGTTTTGATTCGGGCTCATGGTGCATTGAAAAGTGATTATGATGCTTTGAAAAATCGCAAAGTCGGTATTTTGGAAGGGATATGTCCTCTGGTGCGTGATATTCGCAATAAGATTGTTAGCTACTCGCAGCAAGGTTATTTTGTTTTACTAACAGGAAACGCCGATCATTCAGAAGTGCGTGGTTTGATTAGTTTTGCCAAGGAAGGCAAAGTGATTGAATCTTTGGAGGAAGCGCATTCCTATACGATCCCTGCTGAGAAAGAAAAGGTTGTGGTTTTATCCCAAAGTACTTGGAAGCAAGAGACGTTTTTGCAAGTAGCTGAAATTTTAGCAGCAAAGCGTAGCGATATTTTGATTGAAGATACTGTATGTCAAGCTACATTGGATAGACAAGATGCGCTGCGTAAATTGATTGATGAAGTTGATGCGGTGATTGTTATTGGGGGAAAGCACAGTGCAAATACTCAAGAGTTGTATTTGATTGCTGAAGAATCTGGTTTGCCTGTATGGCATTGTGCTGATGAAAATGATTTACCAGAAGAAAACTGGAGCCAATATCCAAAGATTGGCATATCCGCTGGAGCTTCATCGCCAGAATGGTTAATTAAAAAAATTGAACAAAAGATATTGCTACAGGCAAATTCTGTAGCATCTTAGGGAGTTTATTATGTATATTATTGCTGGAAATTGGAAACTGAATAAGACGCATGCTGAAGCAAAAGTTTTGGCAGAGGCGTTGGTTGAAGGAACCGCAAATGCGGAATGTGAAGTGGTTATCGCTCCTTCCTTTGTTGCGTTGGCTGGGGTTGCGCAAGTCATCCGTGGAAGCCATATTAAATTGGCAGCACAAAATGTTTCTCAACATTTAGAAGGAGCTTATACTGGAGAAACTTCAGTATTAATGCTTAAAGAATTGGGTGTAGAATACGTTATTCTGGGGCATTCTGAGCGTCGCCAGTACTATGGTGAGACCAATCAAATTATCAATGCAAAAGTGAAAACTGTGTTAGCTCAAAGTTTAAAGCCGATTTTGTGTATAGGTGAATTATTGGAAGAGCGTGAAACTGGCAAGGCTATTTCTGTTTGCCATAAACAATTAGAAGAATCATTAAAGGATGTTTCTATGCAAGACATGGCTCATGTTGTGATTGCCTATGAGCCAGTTTGGGCAATTGGTACAGGGAAAACGGCTAGTCCCGAAAATGCCAATGAAATTCATATGGCTTGTCGTAAAAAATTAGCAGAGCTATATTCTATCGAATTTGCTGCTAAGATTGTTATCCAATATGGCGGTTCGGTCAAACCGGATAATGTTAAAGCTTTAATGGCACAAAGTGATATTGACGGTGCATTAGTAGGTAGCGCATCTTTGCAAGCAAATTCTTTTGCTGCTTTGACTAAATTTTAGCTTCCATTTACATGGAAGTTTTGTAGGCTTGGCTTGCAGAATTTGATTTTTAATAATTGCCAGGAAATGTAGATATGGGAACTTTATTGACAATTTTGATTACTTTGCTGGTTATTGCGGCTATAATAAGCATTTTGCTTATTTTGTTGCAAGATGAACAGGGTAGCGGAATGGGTTTATTTGGTAGTAATGGTCAAAGCTCGTTTAGCACGGGTGATAGTTTTTTGGATAAACTAACAAGAATTTTTGGGATTTCATTTCTGGTATTATGCCTAGCTGTAGCCTTTGTTATTAGTCGTTTTGGTGTGAATTATGAAGCATTGCAAGATGCTCAAAATGAATTTAACCAACAAAATCAGAGCAAAGAAGAATCTTGGTTTCTCAAAGAGCCGGAAACGGAGATTCGTAAAACAGATTTTGAAACTAGTACTACCAAAGTTGAAAATGAAGAACATACTGCAGAGTTATCTGCTTTTGATTCTCAAGAATCTGAACAGAAGGAATTGGAAAAAAACTGATTTAGCTGTAGCCTCAGAAACAATATAGAAACTGCAAAGCCTGTGCAATAAGTTATTGATGTTCCAGCTCCAGAAGAACCTGTGGAAGTAGAGGCAACTGCTGTTGATGATACTGCGAATGTCAAAAAAATAATGTATTATATTTGAAATTTATAAAAATAGGTTTCGCTTTTTTATAGAGATTTTTATCTGTTTGGGGTTTATATGCGCGTAGTTGTAGTGTACTTTGGTAGCAGTAACAAATTTATTGGCATAGCGAAAGCGTATGTTGAAGGTGTTTCCCGTCAGGGGCATGATGTTACATTGATTAATGGTTTGAAAGATAGTGCAAATTTGTTTGTTTATGATTATCTAATCTTAGGCACAGAGCCATTACAACGACTTTCAGGGAGAATAAATATAGCAGCGCAACACAGCTTAAAAAATTTGGGCAACCTTCAAGCAAAACCAGCATATGCATTTTTGTTAAAAAAAGGCTTCTTCGCTAATAAAAGTTTGCAATTATGGATGAAATGGCTAGAATCTTGTGGTTTAGTGCTAATGCTCTCTGATATTGTTGTCAAAGAAAATGAGGCTAGATTGATCGGGGAGCGAATTAATATTTGTAAATAAAACCTTGTTCTAATTTTTTGTTTTTATAGGATTTAATATGATTTTAATTAAATTGAATAGCATCGTTAATCATTTTAGATTTTGCAACTTATTTTTTATATGCTCCTTTTTATTATTTTTGGGGCAGCTACAGAGCTTATTTGGCCAAAAGGATACTGATATTTTGGCTACGGTTCGGCTAACCAAGACACAAGTAATTTTGGGTAAAGAATTTAATAATGTAGTTCAGCGATTGCAAGAATTGCGCAGAGCACAGCCTTTGAGCAATGATGATAAAAAAGAAATCCTTGAGTCTTTAATTAATAATCATTTGGTTTTACAAGCTGCAGAGCGAGATAATATATCGGTGAGCGATAGTGAAGTGGATAATTTTGCCTTGCAAATGGTTTCGCAGCAGGCAGGTAAGCAGCTCAATAAAGCAGAGATGCGCAAACTACTGGAAGAAGAAGGGGTTGTCTACCAAGATTTTCTCAATAATGCCCGTAATAGCATTATCATTCGTCGTTTCGTACAAAAGAAATATGGCTCTAAATTAAAATCTATTGCTAGACCTTCGGATAAAGATATAGAGGAGGCTTATAATGAGAATCTACAACAATTTGTTCATAAAGACATGATTCGTTTTAGACAAATTTTGGTACAATTCAAACAAAACGATCAGATTACTAAAGCAGAAAGCAGGAATAAAGCAAGAGATTTGTTGCAACGTGTTCAGACCAAAGGGGATACAATTTCAGAATTGGCACCGCTATATTCCGATGATCCACAATCGAAAGCTCGTGGTGGAGATGTGAGTTATATTCCTAAAGGTTTGGAACAATTAGAAAATGTTTTTGGTAAGGCTTTTTTTGATAATTTATTTGCTTTAAAGGAAGGCCAAATTACTATGTTAGAATCGAATGTCGGTTATCATATAGTAGAAATTATTGATATTAGGGAGGCAGGGCTTTATAAACTCGATTCGGAAATTCTCGGTAAGAAAGGTATTACGGTAAAAAGCTATGTGCGCAATATGTTAGTACAGCAGAGGCAAGCCAAGCGGTTAGAAGAATTGGTTAGCCAATACATGAAAGAATTGCGCAATCAAGCTTCCATAAAAATATTATATAAAGCTTTACGGAAATAATGAAAACATCAGCGGGGAATAAAAGGCCGTCTGAAAAAATATGAATAATCGAAAGTTGCAACGACGTGCAAGAATATTGGCCTTACAAGCTTTGTATGCAGAAGAACAGCAAATTCTCTCTCAAAGAAATAATTCGCAACATGAACAACGATCGTTGAATGATGTTTTAAAATTTTCTTGGTTGGATCGAGAGGCTAGCCAAGAAGAATTATTTATGGCTAGGGCTCTTGTGCAAGGTATTCGCCAAAATTTAGAAAAAATCGATCATCTGATTGCCGAATATCTAGAAAATTGGACAATTGACCGATTGTTGATTATCGATCGATTAATTTTACTACTAGGTATTTACATGTTAGAATACTTGCTCGATACGCCGAGTAGAGTTATTATTGATGAATGTATTGAACTGTGCCATTGTTTCTCCAGCAAAGATTCTTATCGCCTAATAAATGGTATTTTGCATAAGGTAGCAAAGGAACTTCGGCAAATCAATTCTTGCGATGAAAATTAGGGATAACGATTATTTTTCTTAGGCTACGATGAAAAAGATCAAAAAATCGTAAGATGATGATCGAATATAATAAAAAGTGCCCATCGTGCCAGATATTTTTGGGCACTTTAAAAAATATGTTGCTATGAACATTGACAAGGGGGTATGTGATTTGGCAAGCAAAAGGCAAAAAAATACAGCCTCGCGGATGAGAAAAGAAATCGTTAAGGATAAAAGAGAGGGCTTGCAAGAACGTATATATAAAAGTAAAACAGTTATGGCATCTACAGCTTTTGTTGTCTTTTTATTGCTTGTCAGCTTTTTACTGGTATTTTTGGTTTTTCGTGATAACCGGAGTTTTGAAGTTATGCTGCAAGAACTTGACCAACTCCAAAAAATAAATACCCCTACATTGAGGCAATATCAAAATATTGTCAATAAAGCCAAAAATGAGCGCGATTATTTGCGTATCCTCAAGCGTGTCTATCAAATCAAAGATCAAGAACTGCAAAACCAATATTTGATTGATGTTACACAGAGGGCTCTCAAAAAAATACCAGATAGTGAAAATATTTTAGCACATCAGGTCTCTGCTTTACTTGAAAATGATATGTTTAACAAAGCTTTTTTGGCTGCTGCAAATCTGCAAAGCAGCCGTTATTTGTCGATAAAAGGTGAAATTCTCGTACGTAGTTTGGTGCGGGCACGTCAAGAAAATGGTGCTCCAATTCCTGAATCGGAATCAGAATTGGAAATAGAGAAAATGAGTATTTCGGAAGTATTAGATTCTTCGCCTTATAGTGCTGCTATGTATATCAATTTAGCGCGGTTATTAAATCAACCGCGTTTTGCTTGGAATGCAGCTTTAATTTATATGTTCAGTGGAGAAAAAAATAAGGCTTTAAATCTGATTAGAGAATTAAAATCTTTCTTTTGGTTGAATACATTTGCAGCCGGTTTAATAGCCTATGATAACCAAGATTGGGAATTGGTTGCATCTTTGTTGGAGCGAGAAGTTGAACAGGCGGGCAATAATCTAAATGTAAAAACGCTGCAATACCTCGGAGATGCCTATGCTTTTTTGGGAAACTATGAAAAAGTCATAGAAGTATTGAGTTTAGCTAGTGGTTTGAATTCTGATCCGCAAGAAAATTTGTTGTTGCCTAAAGAGCAAGACACAGAATTGCAGCGCATGATGAAGAGTCTTGGAACTTGGGAATTGTATTATAACTTAGCTTCGGCCTACCGAATTACAGGAAAAAATGCTCGAGCCTTTGAAGTGTTGCGTTTAGGTCGTAGTGTTTTTCCGTCTACGAGTGAACTTTTATTGTTGTTAAATATGGTTGCTCCGCCTGATGAAAAACAATATGCCAAAAGTGTGTTGACTGAATTTATTGCTAAAAACCAAAATGGGCAGCCCTATTTATTGCTTGCTTCATTGATTTTTGAGGAAGATAGGAGCAATCAGCAAAAATTTGGAAGTCGGCTTTGGCAATTATTTAGTAAATATCCTGATTATGAACAAATTTTACGCTATCTGTTGTGGTATTACATTGGTTTAAGTCGGATAGAAGATGTTGATTTGGGATTAGAACGCTACAAGAATTTGGTGTTAGCCCCCCAAAATCAAGACTATACTAATTGGATGAAAGAATATATGGCCATCAATGCTGCATTGGAGAGAGATTTCGATCAGTCTCAAAAACTGTTTGGTGATTTGATTGCTCAAGAGCCTAGCTGGTTCCGCTATTATAACATGGCCAATGTATATGTTTACCGGAACAATATACCGGAAGCTGTGCGCCATTTGCAGAAAGCTTTGGAATTTAGCAATAGAGCAAATAAAATTGAGATATACTACCGCATTGCCATGCTTGGAGAAATTGAGAACAAAGAATATTTATTGCCAGAACAAATACAGCAGCTTGATAGAATTTTACAAGTTTACGTGGATAATAACTATCGTCTTGATGTAAAAGCCCACAAGCCCCAAAATGAAATTTTGTCCATGAAGCTGGATAGCCTACTTTTATGGCGAAAATCCCAAGGTAGTGATTTGTTAGATAGCCTATCAGAGAAAAGAAAATCAGACAAGCAACAACGAATTAGAGCAGAAGAAGAAACGAAAGCTAGTGAAAACGATTTTTCTCTGTTTAATGCTAGATTTCTGGAAGCTATTCCGCAGCCGATAAATCAAGGCTTGATCATTCAATAGAAAAAACCAAAAGGTTTTTTACGAATTAAGATAAATACAGCGAAATACAATGAATCAAGTTTCATTATTGCAAAAATATTTTGGTTTTAGTAGTTTCCGCAGGGGCCAAAAAGAAGCGGTTCAGCACATTTTGCAAGGATCGAATACCTTGGTTATTATGCCTACTGGGGCAGGGAAATCATTGATTTATCAGTATTCGGCCTTGGCTTTAGCCGAGCGATCGAAAGATATTGTGGCTGTTACATTAGTCATTTCGCCGTTAATCGCCTTAATGAAAGATCAAGTGGATAACCTACGAAGGCATGAAATCTCTGCAACTTATATCAATAGCACCTTGTCTGTTGCCGAACAACGTCAGCGCAGCAATCAGATGTTGCAAGGTTTATATTCGCTTGTATATGTTGCTCCCGAACGGTTGAGGCAAAGCTCTTTTATTGAAGCCCTTAAAAATATTGTTCTGCATTTGTTTGTCATAGATGAAGCACATTGTATTTCTAGCTGGGGGCATGATTTCCGCCCAGATTATCGACGTATTGCAGGAGTCCGCAAGGAGCTAGGCCAGCCTTTGACCATAGCTTTAACCGCTACAGCTACAAGTTTGGTTCAAAATGACATAGTGGAGCTTTTGGGTATACAAGAGGCTCCAAGAGTTGTTACAGGTTTTAACCGACCCAATTTGAGTTTTGAAGTTTTTCATACATCTGGGACTCATTCTAAATTACAAGAAATTGCATTTTTATTGCAAGAACAATCCGAAAAAGAAAAATCCCAATTGGTGGGAGGAGCTTGTATTATTTATGTGGCAACACGTAAAGAAGCCGAAGAAGTAGCTTCTTTTATTGGGCAAAAACTATCTTTACCTTGTGCCTATTATCATGCAGGTTTAGCTGGCCAACGGCGTGAACAAATTCAAAATGCCTTTAGCAACGGCAATTTACCCATTGTCATTGCTACCAATGCTTTTGGAATGGGTATCGATCGCAAAGATGTACGCTTAGTCATACATTATAATATTCCTGGTACTCTTGAAGCTTATTATCAAGAAGCCGGCCGGGCTGGCCGTGATGGTTTGCCATCGCGGGCGATATTGTTGTATTCAGTACAAGATCGCTCCTTGCAAGAATTTTTCATTCGGCAGAACAGCTTTACTTTGCAGCAATTACATCAATTGTACCAATGTTTACAAAATTTGCCACAAACCGAAGGTAGCCGAATTGTTGGTTTGCTAAATTTGGGTAAGCTGCTCGGTTGGGAACAACAAAAATTGCGTTTAGGCTTATCTTATTTGGAGAAAGCTGGCATATTGGAAAATACGGGATTTGCTATTACAGAAGAGATTGCTTTGCGTTTGACTCCTTTGGCGTTGGGAAATTGGGACGAAAAAGCTGCCCGAGTTAGTACCCGTCAGATAGAAGAATATAGCCAGCATCGAAAGAATCAATTGGAACAGATGGGCTATTATGCTCAAGCTGAATCTTGCCGCCGCCAAATCCTGCTTTCGTATTTTAGTGATCCTAGTGATATGGTCGATTTGAGTGCGAATCGTTGTTGTGATTATTGTTATCGCAAGGTATTACAACAAAAAAAAAATCTCGGAGAAGTCAATTCGCTAGCTGAATTGAGTCGCATTCAGCGTGCAGCTTTGATAGTTTTAGATAGCGTGCGTCTTTTGTCTAAGAAAGGTTTCAATGCTGGCCGCCAACGTATTGCACAAATGCTTTCGGGATCCCAGTCGCAAAAGATGACCGAAAATTTTCAAAATCAGCGTTATTATGGCCGCTTAAAAGAGATAGGCCAAAAGCAGATAGAAATGGCGATTGACGAACTTTTACAAAAAGGTTACTTACGGCAACGATTTTTAAAAAGTTCTTTTAATGCTGTGATCTCGGCATCTACGGGCTTTGTTATAGAACTAGGTGAGCAGGGCAATCAAGCTTTGCAATTGCGTGAAGCAATCTGTTTACGATCTTTTGAAAAATTATCGAATGGTAAGTTATCTAAATCGCTATCAAAAATTGGAGCAAATAAAAAAGAGGTTAGGCTTTCGACAACTTCAGAAACATTGGATTTTCTGCAACAAGGAATGACTTTGGAAAAAATTGCTGAAGTTAGAGGACTTAGCCCTAGGACAATAAGTACGCATATTAGTAGCCTGATTGAGCAAGGGTTTTTACAATTGGAAGATTATGTCAACCCCGATGTGCGCCAAACAGTGGAAAAATGCCTAAAACAATTGGTGGATAGTGGTGAGGCTATCGATCATCTCCGCCCCATAAAAGATCAATTGCCACCTGAAATTAGTTATGATGAACTCAAATTTGTATTAGGTGCGTGGAAGCGAAATGCATCGTAGAATTGTTTTGCGAATTGTAGATTATAGCTATATACAAGTTTTATAAAGGTTGTTAAAATGTGTGTGTTTTTAGGCAATGTTATTTGAAATTTACATATCTTAAAACTTTTGTATGTTCCTTTAATTTGGGGAGGGGAAATGAATCAGGATGAGAAAATCTAAATGGTTAAGCCATATGTACAAACAGCCTTTATCTTGCAAGATTTGTCATCGTGTCTTGAGCTATATTGGTCCATTAATCTATATAATTATAGCAGTTGGACCGTGGGTTAGTCGGCATGATTTTCAATTGCCACAGTGGAGCTTGCCGGAATTACCTAGTTTGGTCAAAATACCTAAGTTATTCTTTAAAGAAAAAACTTATCAAGTAGGGTCTTTAAAATTGCGTGTCAACCCTCATATGGTAAAAGTAGGTAATATAGATGGTTTTCAATCTACAGTGATTGAATATGATGATTTTAGTTTAAGTTGGATTAGAGAAAGACCATTAGTACTAATCATAGCTGATGGAAGCCGACAAGAGCTATTGCCCATTGGTTATGAAAAAATAAAGAATGGATTTTCTCTTCAATTTTCCAAAGAATTGGAGTTACATTTTTACAATGAGGTGGACACTAACGATGTTTCGGCTGATGTTCAAAATCAGTTGGGGCAATTGTATGTAGAAATGGTTTCTATAGGAAAATTTTTATCAAAGATTAGTCAAGTGGATTTGCCTTGGAATTTAAAAAGCCTGAATCGTGCTGCAAAAGTTGGTAAATACCAAATCCAAATAGCCGAGAATAATTATTTTTCTGCGATTGATGAGCCGAAAATTTCTGAAACGAATTATATACACATACCTTTGGCGTATTATGAATTTCTCGATCGTTTCCCTATTCGTTCTCAAGAAATTAGTCAGAATGATGAGTCAAATAATATTGTAGCCGAAAATTCTATAATTGATGATAAACAGAAAGAAATGCAGTCGGTGATTTTGCTTTGGCAGGGAAAACAAGAAATTTCTTCTGTTGAAAGTAAAGATCAAAAAGAAAGAAAATATCAGCGACTTTATCAACTTTACATGGAACGTCAATTTGAATTAATGGAATTAGCAGTTCAAACTCAAAAAATACCGGGCCCAGATTGGATTGCGTTATATTTGGAGCTACTGCGTACTCAAAAAGATGGCAAGGAATATGAACAAATTCGCCAGCAAATGCAAGAAATTGTTCGTGAAAAAGGTTGGAGCAGTATAAATCTGGCTCCATATTTGGGGATTGCGCAACAAAATTTAAGCTCGATTATCAATATGGATTATAATCGTATTAAACAAGTTCGCAATGATTACAGTAGAGATTCTTGGAGCTTTAACGGTGAGGCCGATTTAGCAGAATTATTGTTTCATTACGGTGATCTTCAATTATTGTTGAAGATGATCAAACGTGCTGTTACGATTGCGCAAGAAAAAGAATTAAGCGAAAAAGAACATTTTTATTTATGGGCGTTTTTGTGGCGTGCAACTAGTATTTATCGGCGTAATGGTATTATATTAAAACAGCAAGCTAAGCGTGAATTTTATGCCTCTTTGGAGCGGATTAGTGTGTCTTGGCAGCAAGGTTTAAGCGAAGGGCTAGCACTATCTTATGTTCTCGATGTTTTGGATTTTTTGCGTAGTGAAGAATTAGACTTGGAAAAATTCAGTTATCCTATTATTACAGAGTTATTTTCTTTAATGGATAATAACGGTAACTTACCAGAAAAAATAGGGCAAAATACAGGTGAAAGAATTCCCTTTTATCGTTTTTGGCCTGTTATTGGAAAACTTTTACAAACACCTCGTAGCACTACTATAGTTCCAGGTTTTTGGATGTGGACAGCAGGAACTGGTGATGGCTATTATAAGCTAGGAGAACCCATTGAACTGAATGTGGAAAATTTCCACCAAAGTAATAAATTAGTGTTGTTGTATGGTATTTACTTTTATCCAGAAGAAATTACTGTCGATGGTCTGAGTGTTGGCAATAATAGCAGTATTCCATTGCCTCAACTTGGGCAACAAGCTAGCTGGTTTTACGAACCAGAAAATCGTTTACTGGCTATTGAAATGCCTGCAAATCAACAAGATATGAGTAAAATTATTATTCGTTAGGAGTTTTTGTGAATTTAGATGAGCATATCCGTAAAGTACCTGATTTTCCCAAAAAAGGTATTCTATACTACGATATTACAAGTGTTTTAACTAAGCCTGAAATATTGAATTGGGTTATAAAGCAAATGTCAAAATTGTATAAGGATATTCAATTCGATGCTGTTGCAGCGATTGAATCGCGTGGTTTTATTTTTGCTGCAGCTTTTGCTTTACAGGAAAAGTTGCCAATTATTTTGATTCGTAAAGCTGGTAAATTACCGGGCAGTACATTGAAGAAAGCATATGATCTTGAATATGGCAGTGCGGAAATAGAAATCCATGTTGAAGATGTCAAACAAGGAGCAGACATTTTGCTGGTAGATGACTTAATTGCTACAGGTGGAACGCTGAAAGCTGCTTATGAATTATTGAACGAAGCTGGAGCTTCGGTTTTACATGCTTTTGGTATGATAGGTCTACCATTCCTAAATTTTTCCCAGGCAGTGCCGGGCTTGCAGTTAAAGACTTTAATTGATTATAATAGTGAATAACTTTTGTTAGGTTTATTATTGCCGAATATTTATCCGTAAAGATATTTAGAATACCCGCTATGATTTTTGTAGGAGGCTTGCGCATGAATGAATTGAATGGGTTGCAGAGTCGGCACAGCCGATTGAATACTTGGAAACAAAATGTTGGTTTAGCTGAAATGCTTAAAGGCGGGGTGATTATGGATGTCGTTACCGCAGAACATGCCAAGATTGCCGAAGAGGCTGGTGCTGTTGCTGTGATGGCTTTGGAGCGTGTGCCTGCTGATATTCGCAGTGCTGGTGGGGTTGCGCGAATGTCGGATCCAAAATTGATTCAAGAAATTCAGAATGCTGTATCTATTCCTGTGATGGCGAAATGTCGTATTGGGCATTTTGTTGAGGCGCAGATATTGGAAACCTTAGAGGTGGATTTTATTGATGAGAGTGAAGTTTTGACTCCGGCAGATGACATGTTTCATATTGAAAAGCATAGTTTTGCCGTTCCTTTTGTCTGTGGCTGCCGCAATTTGGGGGAAGCTTTGCGCCGTATTGGTGAAGGTGCTGTGATGATCCGTACCAAAGGAGAGGCAGGGACTGGTGATGTGGTTGAAGCTGTTCGGCATATGCGGACTTTGCAAGGAGAAATTAGTAGAGTCTGTTATGTGCGCCAAGATGAATTGACGAGCCTTGCTCGCGATTGGGGTGTTTCTTATGAATTATTGCTTGAAGTTCGAGAATTAGGCCGCCTGCCAGTGCCAAACTTTTCAGCGGGGGGAATAGCAACGCCTGCTGATGCAGCGTTGATGATGAGTTTAGGAGCAGAATCTGTATTTGTTGGTTCGGGGATTTTCAAATCTGGGGACCCTGCAAAACGCGCCAAAGCGATTGTTGAGGCCGTAACTCATTATAAAGATTCCAAAAAATTAGTGGAACTGTCTTATGATTTAGGCGAACCGATGACGGGTATTGGTTTGGATCAATTGACTGAAAATGCTCGTCTGGCACGCAGGGGCTGGTGAAATTTATTGAACAACTAATTATTTTGCTAGAAATATCCACTTTGATTGCGATTTTGTCGTGTTAAAGTGGATTTTTTTATGGCTCTTTAAGTTTTTTAGCCTCTTGTTTATAATGGTCTGCTTTTACTTTGGGGAATGATTAGAGGAAGGAACATGAAAAAAAGTACGTCTTATTATATTAATTTTGCATTGTTACTTTGTGTTGGTTTAGCGTTTCTCTTTGATAGTGAAGCTTTACTTCATCAAATATTATTTAGTGTTGGGCTGTTTGGTTTATCTGGCTCGCTTACCAATTCGTTGGCGATTCATATGTTGTTTGAAAGAATCCCTTTGGTTTATGGTTCTGGTATTATTGCTTTGAATTTTGAAGAGATTAAACATGATTTAGAAGAATTGATGATTATCCAGTTTTTTAACCGAGAACAGATTGAGCGGTTTTTAGCTGAAGAACTGGGAGCGGGGGAGATAGACTTAGCGAAACTAGGCGAGCTGATTGATTTAAATTTGTTATTTGATAAATTTAAACGAGCACTGGCAAAGAATTTTGAGGGCAACCCTTTAGCATTGATGGCTTTACCTTTGCTAGATGCGAATCGCATGAAAATCATAGAGGCTATGGCTAAGGCGATAACGGAAGAGTTGGCTAATCCTTTATTGCAAGATAAGCTAAAAGGCTTGTTGGGGCAGAGCTTGCCCCCTCATGAAACATTTGAACAACGTGTGCGCTCTTTAATTCAAGGGCGTTTAGCGGAGTTAAGTCCTTATATGGTTAAGGAAATTATCCAACATATGATGGAAAGCAAGCTAATTTGGTTGGTCATTTGGGGCGCACTAATGGGGGCTCTATTGGGGCTTTTCAGTTCAGTTCTCCGTTTTTATCTTGGTTTATAAAAGCCTAAAGTAAGAATAGCCCCCTTTTTATAAGGCCAATGGCTGACTAGACGCCCAAAGCTTATGCTCAAACCTTGGCAGACACTAACAAACCCGATCGACACTGTATGGCCAAAGTTGTTTGCTTGAAGAGCCGCAACTATATAGTGATAAGAAACCCGACTAAATAGTGAGAAGAGACCTAGCTAAATACCCAGAAGCCCATATAGCCCAAGCTAAAGTACCCTAACACAAAAAAAGTACCCCAAACATAAAAAAAGCACAAAAAAACTTATAAAAAGCTTACAAAAAGCTTGTATGGGCCTTGACGCAACACCCCCCCTAGCAAAATGGGGCACTGTACACTAGCCCGTATGGGTTGGCTAATCTTTATCCATTTTTGGAGGTATTGCTTATGTATAAGCACAAACTACTTTTATTACCTGTAGCCTGGCTACTGGCCTTTATGGCCTTTGCCTGCGCCCCACCCGATGACGATGATGCGCCATCTTCTGGGCCGACTATCAATAAGGCCATCTACGATGTTGGCACGGCTCTGTTAACCGTACAAGGTTCTAACTTAAGCCCTACAGAAGCCCAAATCCAAACCATCGTAGTAGATGGCGTAGCTTTAGATTCCTATACTGCAGATGACCCAGCCACTGGGCCAGATAGTAGCGGTCTGGCAGAAGGTAAGTACCGTATTGCAACCGATGGCACAAAGCTTTGGCTGAAACTTAAAGATGAACATAAAGCTGCTCTTGAGGCCAAGGTGGGTAGCGA
This sequence comes from Spirochaetia bacterium, assembly GCA_965225855.1. Classification (GTDB taxonomy): domain Bacteria; phylum Spirochaetota; class Spirochaetia; order SP-2023; family SP-2023; genus Haliotispira. The sequence continues at coordinate 379,084 of CBDDCK010000005.1, forward strand.
TGGTCTAAAAAAAGGGTTGCTTACTAGCTCTGGTGCTTGGGCGGGTTTAAATACAGCCAAAGACTTGGTCGTTCAGAATGTACCCGGTAAGCAGTCTAAGACCGAAACCGAAGAAGAGTCGCGTAAGTTACCCGAAGCCGAACAAACCGAAGAAGTCGATGATGAATCGCCTAAGCAACCTAAAGACAAACAAGTCGAACAAGCTGAAGAAGAGTCGCCTAAGCAACCTAAAGACAAACAAGTCGAACAAGTCGAAGAGGAGTCGCCTAAAGCTGCAATTACCCATGCAACCTACCATGTTGGCACGGCGCTGTTAACCGTACAAGGTACTTACTTAAGTGCTACAACTGCGACCCAAGCGCAAATCCAAACCATTACGGTAGATGGCTTAGCCTTAAGTTCCTATACTGCAGATGGCACAGCTACTGGGGCAGATAGTCGCAGTCTTGCAAAAGGTAAGTACCGTATTAAAAGCGATGGCACAGCACTTTGGCTTTACCTTACCGATCAACATAAAGCTACTCTGAATGGCAAGACAGGTATGGATAGCAATGGTCTAAAAAAAGGATTGCTTAGCGTTGGCACTGGTACTTGGGCGGGTTTAGATACAGCCAAAGACTTGGACGTTAGTGGAAACCCACCCACAATTACCCGTGCAACCTACAATGCTGCTACAGGCGTGTTAGTGATTACAGGTGTCAATTTACCAAAAACAGTTGCAGGCTGGGACTTCACCAAATTGAGGTTTGTCGCAGGTGATGGTCGTACTAAGAGTCAACCATTATTACCGCACTCCGTATATGGAATTGTAAGCAAAGCCACAGGTTCTGCAGCAAGTGCAACAAGCTTAACGATTACTTTAAAGGGTAGTGAACAAACGAAAGCCAGTGATATACTGGTTAAGAATGGTGATAGTGATGATGCTGGTGCATACAACCTGGAAGCAGCAGCAGGATTTGTAATTGGTAGTAGCGCTGAAGACACAAGCAATAACCCGATTACCGTTAGTGGGTATGTAGGTTATATAGATGAAGTATACTACTATCCTAACACAGGCGTGTTACAGATTTATGGTACCAGTTTACCGGAAACAGTTGAAGAGTGGGACTTTAGCAAATTGACGCTTGTATCCGGTGATGGTAATAAGAGATACACATTACCCCAGCACGCAACCGCAGGTGAAAACACAGCCACAGGTTCTGCAGCAAGTACAAAAAAATTAAGGATTACTTTAAGCGGTAGTGTAAAAGCGGAAGCCGAGAAGATACTGGTTAAGGCTGGTTATAGTGATAATAATGGTGAATACAACCTGGAAGCAGCAGCAGGATTTGTAACTGGTAGTCCAGAAGACCCAACCACTAGTATATACAAGTATTAAATTGGTAAGTAGGTTTTGGTTGTTGCTGTAAGCAACACTTACATTTGAAAATTGCAACCTTGGTAAGTTTTTTAGCAAGGTTGCTTTTACCAATTATAGCCTTGGTATGGAGAAAATACCAAGGCCAAAACCACCAAGCTAAAACGTTGGCATAAAAATTAAGAGAGTCTCTTAATGCCCAACAACAGAATTTCTTAATGCATAAAAAGAGAGTTTCTTAATACCCAATAAGAGAGTTTCTTAATGCATAACAACAGAGTTTCTTAATACACAACAACAGAGTTTCTTAATACACAACAACAGAGTTTCTTAATACACAACAACAGAGTTTCTTAATACACAACAACAGAGTTTCTTAATACACAACAACAGAGTTTCTTAATACACAACAACAGAGTTTCTTAATACACAACAACAGAGTTTCTTAATACACAATAAGAGAGTTTCTTAATACACAATAAGAGAGTTTCTTAATACACAACAACAGAGTTTCTTAATACACAACAACAGAGTTTCTTAATACACAACAACAGAGTTTCTTAATACACAACAACAGAGTTTCTTAATACCCAATAAGAGAGTTTCTTAATACACAACAAGAATTTTTTGTAACAAGATAAACTTTGGCCAAGCCTTGCTTTCCTTGCTTTCCTTTTTGGTTGTTTGGTTTTGCAATGTCAACAACGCACTTTAACGAATACTGTTTACAGCGGTGCGAGTTAGATAGGACGCAGAATTTTTAACAAAATTTGATAGCAATGTTAGAATTCTATACTTGAATATTTACAGTCAAACTATACAATCCAGCACCATGAAAGAAAAATCAATGCCCATAAAAAAAATCTTGGATTACCAAGAAAATATATACGAGTTGACAAATGCTGTAATCAAGCGTTCTAAACAAGTAACCCAAGCTGGTTGTGAAGAATTAGAAATGTATCAAAACAAACCTATTTCTTTATCTATGGACGAAATATTGAGCAATAAAGTTTTGTTTTTCAATAAATTGAACTAGAGAGCATATCATTTGTGCAGATTATCCATTAAACAGCAGAGATGGCTTGTGAATTGACCCCTCAAAAAGTGGTTATTGTAACAGGCCCCACCGCCATAGGTAAAACAGCCACTCTACAAAAAATACAGCAATATATCCAAAACCAGTTTGCCCAACATAACAGCAATATACATGGGATTGAAATTATTAATTGTGATTCGATTCAAGTATATCAATATTTAGACATTGGTAGTGCAAAGCCTTCACCTCAATTGCGTTCAGAATTACCTCACCATCTAATTGATATTCTGAATCCTAAAGAAAAATTTACCGCTGGGGACTTTGTGCGCCAATGCAACAAGATAATTCCCCAAATTGCTGCACGCCAGAATATCCCCATTATTTCCGGTGGCAATGTCTTTTATCTAAAAAACTTTCTCTACGGGCTATCCAATATTCCAGCTATTTCAAACGTATTCCGCGCCGGGTTGGAACAAATGAGCCTAAAAGAGCTAGGCGAGAAACTAAAAGAATTGGATTTCCAAAGTTGGCAGCGTATAGCTCCAAATGATAGGCAACGATTGATTCGTGCTTGTGAAGTTAGTTTGGAAACTGGAAGGTCATTTTCCAGCTACAAAACGAATAATGAAATTCGCAAGGAATATCAGCCGTTAATCATCAATCTATCTTTGCAAAATAATCTACAATGGGAAGACCTTTATCAGCACATTAATTTGCGTGTAGAAAATATGTTTTTAGCGGGCCTTGAGCAAGAAATTGAAATGCTAAAACAGATGGGCTTTAATGGACAAGAACATGGGCTACAAGGAATTGGCTACCGAGAATTCTTTGAGAAAAACAACCAAGAAAAACAGCCAGACACCCCAGAAGAAAGCAAAAAGCAATTGATAGAGAAAATCCAGCAAAACAGCAGAAACTACGCAAAAAGGCAAAAAACATTCCTCAAACAATTGCCTAATTGCGAATATTTTAATACCAGTGCTGCAATATTGATAAGTAAAAGGATATTAGAATTCTATATGATGTAAACAGAAGCTAACTTCATAAAATACAAAATACATGGGGAGAGAGGGATTCGAACCCACGAAGCTCACGCAACAGATTTACAGTCTGCCCCCTTTGACCGCTCGGGAACCTCCCCTAATAAACGCCTTTATAGCCGTCTGTCAGATTCGAACTGACGACCCCGAGATTACAAATCACGTGCTCTAACCAGCTGAGCTAAGACGGCATATCTATAGCGTTCACTAAGAATGGGCGGCATTATAAATATTGGTTTGATCGTGTCAAGTCTATTTATAAAAATTTCCTGCTAAATATCTATTGAGTTTCGACGCGATAATTATTTCCTTGCAAAACCTGACTTTTCAGTTGCTCAGCACGCTTGCGGACTTCACTAGAAATTGCAGCGGAAGCAGCCCAGTCATAAAAACTCGCAGCCTCATTCAATTGACCCAAACCATAAGCAGCTTGGGCCCGTATGAATAATGCGCTTATATCTTTGTTTTTTGGACTTTGCCCGTAGTTATTGGCTATACGTTGGGCCTCTCGCAAAGTCTTAGCGCGTGGTCTTGGGCTTGCTTTTTTGCTAATATTGCGCTTAGCTATATAGCGGTCTAGTAACTGTGCTGTCTCTGTATAATCCTGCTGTTCAAACAGTTTCAATACTGCTAAGCCATATAAAGAATCTGTATAGTCAGACTTAATTTCTAAAGAGCGTTGGTAATCCCATATAGCCTGTTGCAAATAGTTACTACGCTTTTCTCCTTCAATACTGTTCTTCATCAACCAAGCAGAACACAAGGCTCGGTAATAAAATAAAGTAGCATTATTTCCTTCGTAATCAATAGCTGCGTTAAAATAAAGCCGTGCTTCATGATACATGCCGTAATCCATAAAAATTAAAGCAATTGCTTGCCTGCGGTTCGCATAACGAGAACGCTGCAACAGCGGCTCCTGTATATCTTTGCTTAAAGAAAGCAATTCTTTATTTAAATCTTTTAAACGCAATTCTTGGGCTTTACTCAAACCTTTACTGCGAAGGGTGTCTAGTGGTATTTGCTCTTCAATACTTAGCAATTTTTCACTCAAGTTTATCCCATTTTTTGCTGAACAAGAAAATACCAAAAGCATGAAAGTCAGCCACCGTTTACATCTATATATATTTTTTAAATACTTCCATGCCATAATTTGTCCCTTTTATTTCTATATTAATCGCCCAGTTTTTCATGCTCTTTGGCTAGATTTTCGGTTGTCAAATGGGTATAGATTTGAGTAGTAACCAAATTACTATGCCCGAGCATCTCTTGAACAGAACGCAAATCGGCACTACCCTGCAATAAATGGGTGGCAAATGAATGCCTTAGGGTATGCAGCTTACATTCCAGCCCAGCGAAACTCGCATATTCTTTAAAGCGTTTCCACAAACCTTTACGGCTCAGAGTTTGCCCGTGCTGATTGACAAATAGCAAATTTGGTGTTTTAGGGCTCAACGCAGGTAATCCTTCTTGTAAATATTTTTTCAGCCAATAAATTGCCACTTCTCCAAGTGGAACCAATCGCTCTTTATTTCGTTTGCCAATTACTCGCAATAGCCCTTCTTTAAAATAAACGCTGCTATTTCGCAGGGCCAATAATTCAGAAACACGTAAGCCACAGCTATATATTAATTCTAAAATTGCGCGGTCTCGCAAGCGTGCTGCGGCTTGAAGTTGAGCCCGCTTCCCTTGGCCTGAACCTCTTTCAGGCCGCTGCTCAACTACTTCCAATAAAATTTCAACTTCTTCGATACTTAAAACTTCTGGTAAAAAGTGTTGGCAATGGGGCCGCTGGAACAATTTAAAAGGTTGATCTTCACGCAAGCCAGAAAATTGTAAGTAGCAAAACAATGAATTTAGGCAACTATTTACTTTCAGTAAGCTACGTGGACATAAGTTTGCTGCTCGTATTTGTAAATATTGTTCTAGCTGCTGATAACCTACAGAGCAAAGTTCTTGTTGTTCTAAAAATATGGATAAACTTCTTGCTTCAAAGTAATAAACTTCGATGCTTGCATTGCTCAAGCTTTTTTCAAGTGCCAAATAATTACAATAAAGCAATAAAATTTGGCGGTTTTTTGGAGACAATCCTACGGTAGATTCAATCACATTTTATTGCCATTTTGGGCAAATTACTATATAAGCCTGCCTTTCATTTTTTACAGGACTAGCGTTGTTTGAGTGATTTACGGCGCAGCAATGTAGGAATATAAAGGTCTTCACTTTGGCCTGGCGGCAACTGGGGTTCTGCTCGTTTCTGGCCAAAAGAATTTTGATTGGCGTGAGCATTTTTTTTTGCATGATTACTGGGGTTTGCTTCGGAAAACAGTAATTGCAGCTCTGTGTTGCTGACTTGCTGCTCTTCTACAAAACGGTTATCTTCTTGCGTCATTTGGTAGACACGATCAGGAGCTTGCGCCAATTGAGTGCCTTTGCCCAAATCGAAATTGGGCTGCACTTCTGGTTGTAATGCTTGGCGCATTTGGGAGGCTTGGCCAGCTTCTCCATAATCATTTTCTCTTATCGGCATACGCTCGTGAGCATAGCTAGCATACGTTTCATCTATGTAAGCACCCCTATTGTGCTGTTGCCGAGCCATTGTCTGACTGGGATGACTGGGATTTACCGGCGAATGACCCGAATATCTTGAATGTGCTCGGGTCGGGTGCTGTGGTTGCATCGGAGTAGACAGAGGTTTTTGCAAAGGGCTTTCTAAAGGGCTCTGCATGGCCACTTGTAAATTTTTCGGCTCTTGTACTTTTTCTTGTGCTTTAAAATGGGGGCGAGGCGCGTATCCACGAGATTTATTTGCGGGAACATTGGTATGAAAATTTTGCGTTTTATACTTAATTTCCTTTTGTTCTTCTTCATGAAAACCGGTAGCAATTACTGTAACTTTTATTTCATCTTTTTTCTGGCTATCTATGGCAATACCTGAAATAACATTAGCACTCATAGTATCTACATAATCATTGATCTTGTCCATAATAACACTGTATTCATCTAAGCTAAATGATTCATCAGCAGTAATTTGCACTAACAACCCTGTTGCGCCTTGCATTGCGGCCCCGCTCAATAAAGGGTTTTCCAACGCTTGCCGAGTTGCTTGTTCGGCACGGTCTTCACCACTGCAAATACCGATACCCATCAAGGCTTTGCCACCGTTGCGCATTACAGTACAAACATCGTTAAAGTCTACATTTATATCACCGGGCTGGATAATTAAATCGGCAATCCCCTTTACTCCCATGCGTAGTACTTCATCGGCATTCATAAATGCTTCACGAACGGAAGTCCCTGCATCGAGAACTTGCAGTAATAATTGGTTGGGTATGACAATTAGAGTATCCACTACTTTGCGTAGTTCTTCCAAACCTTGCAAAGCTAATTGGTATTTGCGCTGACCTTCAAAATGAAATGGCGTAGTTACCACACCAACACAGAGCTTTCCCATTTCTTTAGCTGTTTGTGCGATAACGGGTGCACCACCAGTACCGGTACCGCCACCCATACCCGCAGTAACAAAAACCATATTGGCACTATCTAATAAAGTACGGATTTTATCTAAATCTTCTTCGGCAGCTTCGCGTCCAATTTCGGGCTTGCCGCCGGCACCAAGCCCTCCGGTAACTTTTTCTCCCAATGGTAATGTCAAGGTTTTAGGAGACTGGAACCGTTCTAAGGCCTGTAAGTCTGTATTGGCCATGATGAATTCTACACCTTCTAGGCCATATTCAATCATTCGCTGAACGGCATTACTACCGCCCCCACCAACTCCAATCACTTGTATTACCGTGTGATGAGTAGCTGATTTTGGTTTTACTTCCTCTGGTTCTATTACTTCTAAATCCATCATTCCTCCAAAAAATGAGACGCACCATAAACGCCTATAAAAATTCCTTATGGCAATGAAACTCGTTCTTAGTTCCCCATCGAGCAGCAATCAAATTAAGGTTGTATAGGATAAATAATTAGGCCAATCTTGTAAAGCTTAATAGAAAATATCATTAATAAATTTTAAAAATTACTATAAAAAGCCTAGCTTTCCTGCTGCAGCTTCCCTACTTCTTCTTGGGTTCAGCCGGTAACCCACATGATTTGAGTGATACCAAACCAATAACTGCCCACTCCAAAACAACAAACCCAAAACACTGTATGGCCAAAGTTATTTGCTAAAAGCGCTTTCGGTATATACCCAGAAGAGCCCCGACTAAATAGGGAGAAGCCAATATAGCCAAAACTATTGATCATTGCATTGAAACAACCAAAGGCCAAACCAAGCCCCTTAAGCCTTTTGATTGGCATTGATTTTTAACCACCTTACAACACAAAACAACACTAAGACACAAAAAAACTTACAAAAAGCTTGTATAGGCCTTGACGCAACACCCCCCCTAGCAAAATGGGGATTTACACACTAGCCCGTATGGGTTGGTTAATCTTTATCCCTTGTTGGAGGTATTGCTTATGTATAAGCACAAACTATTTTTATTGCCATTAGCATTGCTACTGGCCTTTATGGCCTTGGCCTGCGCACCACCCGATGACGATGCGCCGTCTTCTGGGCCGTCTAAGCCGACTATCAATAACGCCATCTACAATGTTGGCACGGCTATCTTAACCGTACAAGGCACTAACTTAAGTCCTACAGAAGCCCAAATCCAAACCATCGTAGTAGATGGCATAGCTTTAGATTCCTATACTGCAGATGACCCAGCCACTGGGCCAGATAGTAACGGTCTTGCAAAAGGTAAGTACCGTATTAAAAGCGATGGCACAGCGCTTTGGCTTAGACTTACCGATCGACATAAAGCTACTCTGAATGGCAAGAAAGGTATGGATAGCAATGGTCTAAAAAAAGGGTTGCTTACTAGCTCTGGTGCTTGGGCGGGTTTAAATACAGCCAAAGACTTAACCGTTAGTAATGTACCCGGTAAGCAGTCGCCTAAGCAAGCCAAACAAGCTGAACAAGCCGAACAAGTCGAACAAGCCAAACAAGCCGAACAAGTCGAACAAGCCAAACAAGCCAAACAAGCCAAACAAGCCAAACAAGCCAAACAAGCCAAACAAACCGAAGAAGTCGAAGATAAGCAGTCTAAGACCGAAACTGAAGATCAGTCGCCTAAGCAAACCGAAGCTGCAATTACCGGTGCAAGCTACCATGTTGGCACGGCGCTGTTAACCTTGCAAGGTACTGACTTAGCTAGTGCGACCCAAGCCCAAATCCAAACTATCAGGGTAGGAAGCCGAACAAATGGTGTAGCCTTAAGTTCCTATACTGCAGATGGCACAGCCACTGGGCCAGATAGTCGTGGTCTGGCAAAAGGTAAGTACCGCCTGCATAGCGATGGCACAGCGCTTTGGCTGAAACTTACCGATCAACATAAAGCTACTCTGAATGGCAAGACAGGTATGGATAGCAATGGTCTAAAAGATGGGTTGCTTAGCGTTGGCTCTGGTGCTTGGGCGGGTTTAAATACAGCCAAAGACTTAACCGTTAGTGGAAACCCCATAATTACCCGTGCAACCTATGATGTTACTTTAGGCTTGTTAGAGCTTACAGGTACTAATTTACCAAAAGCAGTTGCAGGCTGGGAATTGAGAAAATTGACGCTTGTATCCGGTGATGGTAGTAAGAAATACACATTACCCCAGCACTCAACTGTAGGCGCAAACAAAGCCACAGGTAGAATAGCAACTGCAACAAAATTATCTATTATTTTAGAGGGTAGTGTAAAAGCCAAAGCCGATGCTATATTGGTTAACGATGGTGTTCGTGATGCTAATGGTGCATACAACCTGGAAGCAGCAGCAGGATTTGCAGGTGGTAGGGCAGCAGACACAACCAACCCTATTACCGTTAGTGGGTATACCATCGCCACAGCAACCTACAATGCTAATACAGGCGAGTTAATTATTTATGGTAGCGGTTTACCGACAACAATTGCAGAGTGGGACTTTAGCAAATTGACGATTGTATCCAGTGATGGTACTAAGAAATACACATTACCCCAGCACTCAACTGTAGGCGCAAACAAAGCCACAGGTACTATAGCAGCTATAAAAGGCTTAAAGATTATTTTAAGCGGTAGTGTAAAACAGAAAGCCGAAGCTATAATGCAGGAGAGTTTTATTTCATCATACAAACTTGAAGCAGCAGCAGGATTTATACCTAGTAGTCCAGAAGAAGTTATTCTTACTATTTTTATTAGTAGGGATTCTAAGTAAGTAAGGTTTGGTTGTTGCAACGCTTGCATTGGCAATTGCAACCTTGGTAAGTTTTTTATCAAGGCTGCTTTTGCCAATTATAGCCTTGGTATAAAGTATTGTTCCGCATTGGTGCAATACATCTTTCCGCCTTGGATCAAGGCCTTGATCCAAGGCGGAAAGATGTATCATAGCAAGGCACTAAAAAATTTATTAAGCCTACAAACTTTTTTTAGTAATAGCTTTGAACAAAAGCTTTGAACAAACCCCTTACAATAATTATTACCAGAACGTTGCCATAACCATTAAGAGAGTCTCTTAATGCCTAACAAGAGAATTTCTTAATAACTAACAACAGAGTTTCTTAATGCCCAACAACAGAGTTTCTTAATGCCCAACAACAGAATTTCTTAATGCCTAACATGGGTATTTATTCATTGGTTTTTTGCTGTTGCAATTGACTGTGCTTTAAGGGGCTACCATCTAGTAATGTAACACGCTGCCCAATATCGACGTTGTGCCGCTCAAACCAACCTTGATTGAGCTCTAAAGCAAAGCGCATCGGCCAGCGCGAAGCTATGGTAGTAGTGTCCAAAGGTTGCATATGGTAGATTTCACAGATTATGCCATCTTTATCTAAATAGGCTATGCTAAGGGGTATCAGCGTATTCTTCATATAAAAACGCAAGACTTTATCTTGTGGGAAGCTAAATAGCATGCCGTGCATTTCTGCCATAGATTGCCGGTGCATTAGGCCTTGGGCTTGTTGTTCGGGGCTAAGGGCTAGCTCGGCCTCTATGGTTTGCTTGCCCACTTTGAGCTCAATACTTACTAATGGCTCTTTTTTGCAGGCCCATAGAACCAACAGCAAACTAATGGCCCATAGGGCGTCTATTAGGGGCTTTATTGGCAGTGGCCTTTGGGCCAGTGTGCAGCTAGCAGAATAGCACAATAGATGGTTGTGATTCATAGGGATTCAATACCTCAACAGGATTTAATTCTTCTCTTGATAGAAGCTATGCGAAGAGCTACCATTGGCTAAGAAGTAGCTTAGGGTTTTAAGGCGCGGTGTATTCTCGCAAATGATCTTGATGATGGAGAGGATGGGAACCGAGAGTAACATACCGGTAATGCCCCAGATATAGCTCCAAATGTATAGCGATAGCAATATAAATACGGTGCTCAAGCGCAAATGGTCGCCTAGTATCTTGGGCTCTAAATAGTTGCCGATGCAAAACTGGACTAATAGCAAATATATGACGGTTATCATTGATAGGTAAAGGTTATGGCTAAATTGCAATACAGAAAATAAGCCAACCAATAATGTATGAATAATAGAGCCAATACTCGGTATGAAATTCAGACCGAAAGCCAAAATGCCCCAAACTATGGGGAAGTCTACCCCGATAGCCCATAAACCTATGCCAATCAATAAGCCCGTGAGCAAGCTAATAAAAGACTTTAATAACAAGTAGTAGCTAATTTGCTCTACCGAACGTCGATAGATTCGCTGAATCGCTTCGCTTTGTTTAGAGCTAAACCTGCGCTCTATGGTATTGAAAAAAGCCTTCCCCTCCAACAACATAAATAGTAGCACTAAAAACATGGTAAATGAGGCTGAAATTGAAGCTGAAATATTATTGTAAAGATTAGCTAAAATGCTCCTAGCATAAGTAATGCTTTGGCTCATCAAATCCCAGCCGGACAATTGAGAAATATCCATGCCTAAGCGTGCTGCCATTTGTACCATATTTTGTATGAAACTTTGTAGTTTCGCTTGGTAAATGGTTGGCATGATATTGAGTAATGAGCTAAAGCTAGCCATAGAAGACAATAGCAACAGCAAAAAAACTAAGGCATAAAATACTACTAACACAATAAGGCAGCTCAAGGTATAGGGCAAGTGCCACTTTTGGTATATCCTTTCTACTTGTGGGAATAATATAGTAAACAGTAAGAGGCCGATAAAAATAGGGATACTAAAATACGATGTTAGTTTCAGTACCCCCAAGGATATAATGATTACGATAAAGCCTAGCAGGGAGTTGTTCCATCTTACTTGTTTTATCAATTGGCTTCGGTGGAGTTGTTGTTTTTGCATTTGCGCCTGTACTTCTTGTATTTGGCTTTCCTGTGTTGGCTCGGCTATTAGAATTGGCCGTTTTACTTCTTTTTGCATGGCCTTTTTCAAGTGTTTAATAAACCCCCATTTAGGCAGTTTATCCATTTTTATGGTGGAAAAATTAAAGAGTAATTTCAAAGCTCTATCCTGTTGTTTTGATTGTACTAACGGTTTGGTGTTAGTGCTTGTTGCATAAATTTCCGACTAAACTGTTTTAGCAATCTTCGTTGCTGGCTAGCACTCAATTGTTGTGCTTGGCGCATGGTTATCAGCTCTTGTAGTTTGCTGCTGTCAATATTGCTTAGCACAATGCCTTTTTCAGAAAGTAGGTAGGCCCGAACTTGGTCTTTGCTCCATTGAATTTGCAAGCGTAATACCGGCATAGTGGTATCCGATACAATTTCTGCTCCAGCATGACTTAAATAGCGTTGCAATTGGCGTTTTATGTATTGTTGTTCGGGGCGGTAGACCACACTGCCACTCAATTGCAATTGTATGGGTAGGGCGATACCATGTAGCTTTAAGGCAGCGCGGTTTATGTGATAGGCCTGCAATAATTCTTGATAACGTTGGCTCAATTGCTTGTATTTACGCAGCTGGCTCAATTCTATATAGGCTTTTTCACGAGCATCTGCATCCCATTTAGGGTCCAGCATTGTGAGGCTTTGCTCTATCTTTTCGCTATTGCGTTCTAAAATACCTTCTTCTAGTAGCAATGTATCTTTTGATTCGGGAATGAAAGATAAGTTTTCGCTTTTGAGTTGCTGAAAAAAACGCCGCTTCAATAGGGAATGCGAGTCGCTAGCATCATAGAGGTTTTTATTCGAGTCTAGTTCATTGCCTTGCTGGTAGTGTTCTTTGCCCACTTGGTAGGCGAGTAACTTTTGCTGGGTTAGGGAATACCAATAAAGCCAGCTATATTTGAGCAACGCTCCAAAGCGTTGCATACTTTCGCTAAATGTGATGGGCAACAACCATTTTTGTTCTTGCAATAGACCTTTGTACAATGCTGTACGCAACTCCATCAGCTCTAGTTCAAATTTGATAGAGTCGATTCCATAGGAAGTCATCCATTCGGTTTGCTTGCGGAAACGCAGGTCGAGCTCACGCATAAAGACCATGCCTTCTGTATTTTGGCCCTGATCGATAGAAAGTTGTACTAAGTCTAATAAAGCTAGGGGGCTGGGATGTTTGCTTTGCTCTTCAAGGCGTTGCGATTTGATGAAAGCTTCTCTAGCTTGATGGAAATGGCGTTGTTGTAGGTATAGCTCCCCACGTAGCAGCTCGTTAGAAGGGAACGATATATTTTGAATGCTTTGGTCGTTTAACTCCATGGCCCTATCAAAGTGATGGAAATCCGTCTCCAACAGCGCATAGTTATAGTAAATCAAAGCCCGCTGGTTGATGCTAGTTTGCAAGTTATATAGTGTTTGGCTCTCATCATCATGGCTGCTATTGGTTGTTTCATCTAATTGGGGGTAAGTCAAGGCTATGCTTTGCTCGTAAGCGTTGCGTGATTTTTCATAATCATAAGCTGCCGAATGTATAATTGCCAAAGTCATCATAGTGGAGCTACTGCGTTGCTGGGGCGGTATAGCCAATATTTTGGCTTCCGCTTCGCTGTAGCGGTGTAGCTTGTAGAGCAGCCAGCCGTTATTGTGGCGGGCTTGATTGCGTTCATACGAATTGCCCCATTGCTCTAATAAACTAAAGCTTTTGACCGCATCGCTGTATTTGCCCAGCCTGTTTTGCGAGTTGGCAACTCGGTAAAGATAGCGCGTGTTCTGCGGTTCTAGCTTTAAGGCCTGTAGGTAAGATTCAAGCCCTAGGTGCAGTAGATTTTGCTGTTCATAGAGTTCTCCGTTGATAAATAATAGCAGACTATTCTTAGGATATTGCTTTTGTGCTTCTTGCAATAGCCTCAAAGCTAGATTGTAGTTGCGCATCTGCTGGGCTGTCTCGATACGCTCGAGATAACTATCCAGTAGGGCCGTATCTTGTCTCGCATAGGCACGTGCTTGCAAACTAAATAAAAGCGCAAGCCAGACTAAATACCGAAAGTATGGTATCTTAGTCATTTGCCATTTTCAGTGGGAATCCAGCCTTTTGCAAAATACAAACAGTCTGATCTTCCAATAGTTTAATTTCTTCACCGTCTAAGGTGCCGTTGTTATTGGCAAATACAACTTGCAGTGTCAGCCAACGCTTTGCTTGGGGAGCTGGGTAAATAGAACGCACGAGGATTTGCTGTAATAAGGTTGCCATGCGAGGGTAATGTTCTGTCCCTTTTTCTAGGGCTTCAACCGCTTCTGCTGCAAAAACTTGGGGCGGTATAACTACCGTACAGTCGAATTCTACACTAGGGAAGCGCTGTAGCGGTCGGAATTGGGTAGCTGTGCGCTTGGGTGCTGCTCCCTTATCATCTTTGGGTGATAGTACTGTCCCAAGTGGAATACAAGCCATAGCCAATTTGCCGTTGAGCTTTAATTGGTGGAGCAAGGTGGGGTGAATGCTGAAAAGCCAAGCTTCTGTTAAGGCCGTGTAGCGTTCATTGTGGGTAACAGACCAATACAAGCGTTCGTAAGGGTGCAAGCCCTTCCAGTCTGGTGGGATAAACTGCGGCCAGACTGCTTGTTGCAATTTATTTGTCCAAGTATTACTCCAGCTACTGTGTTGCCTCTGGCTCGCTTCTGGTCCTGCTATCGTTTGGGGTACACCTAGATAGCGTAGCAAGCGGCCGCACAAGTTTCGCAGCTCTAAGATTGAGTTAGTATTGTTGCTGTAGCTACTGATAAGTAAGTGCTGCTGTTCAGATACGCCTTGTTTAGATGAATGATAGCTGCGTCCTAGTTCAAAAATACAAAACTGCCGCATGCGTTGATTGCGTGCGTTGCGTTCAACTATTTCTAAGTGATTGGGAATCAAGCTAGAACGCAGGAATTGTTGTTCAGGGTTTAGGGCGTTGGCCAATAGTAAGGGCTGTGTGCTTGGTTGCCACTGTACTTGTTCTAGTAATTTGGGTCCAACAAGAGGATAGCTTAGGACTTCTTGAGCCCTGCCGTTGAGCACCAAAAAGTTGCGAATCTCACGAGCTAGTTGCTGGCTACTGTTCAGTGCTACAGGCCGGATAGCTGCCATGGGTGCTTGGGGTACAATGTTATCATAACCAATGATACGCCCAATTTCTTCAATTAGGTCTTCTTCAATCGATATGTCTTTACTGGTACGGTAGCTAGGCAAATGAACTTTGATATGGCCTTCTTGGCTTTGCTGTTCTGTTTGGAAGCCAAGGTTTTGGAAAATCTGGCAGACAAGCTTGTTGCCTTCTTCCGAGGGAGTCATAGCAGTTGTTTTCCCTGTATTATTATTTGAGCCGTCTAATAATGAGGGGTAACCTAGCACTTGAGCTATTCGGCTGACTGAAGTTTCAATGGCAAGAGGCGTGGCTGGCTTTTTGTAATAGCTTTCTAAGTGACCACAAATCTGGGCTTTTGGGTGGATTTGCTGAATAAGCTGAGCTAGGCGCCACAAGCTGTATTCAATAGAGTAGGGGTCTAGCGATTTTTCATAGCGCAGCGAAGAATCGGTGCGCAGGCCCAAGCGCACTGAGCTTTTGTGTATATCGTGTGCATTCCAAACGGCGACTTCCAGCAAAATACGTTGGGTATTGTTACTGACACTACTGTCTTGGCCTCCCATAATTCCAGCAATGACTTGGGGCTTGTCGGTATCGGCCACAACGGTATCGCCTGCTTGGAGTTGGCGTTGCTGCCCATCTAGTGTTTGAAATTCCCTTTGGTTTTGTTTTAGGCGGTAGACGCAAATTTTATTGCCACTCAATTGGTCTCGATCAAAAATATGGTTGGGGATACCTAGCTCCAGCATCACGTAATTGGAAATATCAACCACGCTATTGATGATATTAAATCCTGCTAGTAGCAATCGTTGCTGGAGCCATGGGGGGCTTTCCGTAATTTGGATGTTATCCATGGAGAGGGCACAGTAGGCTTGGCAACTGCTATCTGCTGCAATATCGAGAGTAATGGGTGAAGTAGAGCAGGATAGCCCGTTGTGTTTTTTCACTTGTTGTTGGGTTTGTTCTAGCCAAGTATGGTTATATGGTGAGAGAAAATTACTTAGGCCATGTTCCTTGCTTTCCATAGATGAGAAAACTGCACCAAATTCCCTAGCGATACCGTAAATCCCCCACATATCCGGCCGATGGGTTAAAGATTTATTGTCTATGTCAAAAATAAATTCAATCGCCTCAATGGTTTTACCATTGAGCAACAAAGGCTGATTGGGTTTTAAACAACGGGATAGAATTTGCGCAAAACTGATTCCCAATATGTTGCTTTGCTTATTCGCTGATTTAGCAATAAACTCGCTCAAGTCAATGATGCCATCATGCTCATCGCTAATACTTAATTCGCGTTCACTACAGAGCATACCATAAGATAGCACGCCCATAATTTCTTTGTTTTTGAGAATAAAATTTTCGCCTGTAGTGTGCTGATGCATTTGTGTCCCTTCGGGAGCCCATAGCGTTTTTAAACCGGGGTAGAGATTATTGGCACTACAAACCAATTGGATTTGGTGGTTTGTGGTCGGACCAGTCGCAATGGTAGGTAGCCAAAGCTTTTCGGCATTTGGGTGCTTTTTTAGATGGAGTACTTCTACCAGCTGCACTTGACTCCAAAGCTCTATTGTTTTGGGCTCAATACAAGCTAGGATTGCTTCTACTTCACATGAGCTTCGGGTAAAAAAGAGAGCGATGTCTTCGATGTTGAGGTTTGGCAGTGGGCTAAACTGATTAACCCAGCTCAATGGTATGCGCATGGGATAACTCCTGATCTTTAAATTGACAATGGCTCACAAACTATAAGTAAACAAAAATCGAGAAAGCAAAGTTTACTTTTTTGATTTTGTGGACTTAACTTTGTTGCTGCTGTTTTGCTATACGCATTTTTCGTGCGCGGATTTCAATTTTATGGGCTAATTCTACTGTTTTCTTAAGCTCTTCTAAGTCGTTACAAACAAGCTTTCCCTCATCATTAAGTGACATGTAGCGGTTGGTCATAAGGCTTTTAAAAGCTTTCTCGCCAACTTCAGAAGAAAAGCTACACATATTCAATAATTCTGTTTTACCAAAAGAAAATTCATATTTGGCTTTGCGTTCGCATTGGACATGTTGCTTTAGAAGTTGGGTCAAAAGTGTGTCCCATAGCCGATTGAGGGGGTCTTCGATCAATAGATTGGCCAATTGCTTATAAATTGTCCACAGTCTGTCTGCAAGAACGATCAATAATTTAGTAGCTAGATTTTTATTCTGTAGTATAATTCTATCAAAATTATCTTTACTTACGGCCATAATTTTTGTTTCGCCGTAGGCGATAATATTGGCCGTGCGCTCTTTATGGTTGAGCAAACTCATCTCCCCAACAATTTCACCAGCATCGAGAATCGCTAAAAGCCTTTCCTGATTGTTGAGAATTTTTGTGATTTTCACTTTGCCATTTTGGATAATGTAAAGCTCTGAACCAGGCATATGTTCGGCGCAAATCATTTCACCATCTTGATAAGTGCGGTTAAAATTGTTATGGCTTGGAACGGTAATACCCATTTCATCAATGTAATTTTGCGCTTCTGATTTTTGCGCACCATTGGGATAATGCTCAAGATATGATGTAAAAATCATATTGGCATGATTTAATTCTTTCGCTTTGTAGTAAAATTCTCCCATGAGGAATAAATTTTTTGAATTGTCCTTGGTATGGTTTGCATCGACTATGCGAGCAGCCAATTCATTGTCGTAATGACGCAGACTATTGGAAAGTGAGCGGATAATTTTTAAAGCAATAGAGGGAGCCTCTACCACCAGATCGCTAAACTTGGTAGATTTTACCATGATCATAGAGCAGTCTGTAAGCGTTACCACTGTCTGGTTTGACTCTTGTCCACTCATGGCACTGACAACGCCAAAAAATCCCCCGGGGCCCAGAATTTGGTCTTTTTGTCCTAGCATTTGATCTACTAAATTCTCTACCTGGACTTTCCCCGAGCGAATAATAAAAAATGTGTCTTGTTTTTTTTTATCGTTAGACCGGTCCTCCACCATTACATAAGAACCGGCTTGATAATTGGTAATAGATAGCGTACCTTTGTCAGGTCTCATAAGTACAGCCTCATTGATGATTGTGATAAGTGAAGTGCAAAATATATTCCACTTTAGTTCACATCCCAGAATATTAGAAATTTGAAAAGGCCATAATACATTTAGCATAAAGATATACTTTGCATTATGTCATATGATAGGCAAGGCTTGAAGGCCTCAACTATTGTGAAGGTATTATAGCTATAAAAAAGATTGGGTTGCAAGTATACTATTGATATTTGTTATATTTACCTTTCATTACTATTTTTGTATTTTTACCAGCCTTTATTGATTTGAACTTACTTTTTATTTTTTGAGAGGAGCTTGATGACTCAAATAAAAGTGCCGGAATTTTTACTTCGGTTGGGGGATATGAACAAAGCTCCCATGCTGATGGGTATCCTCAATCTTAGTCCAGATTCGTTTAGTCATGACGGGAAATCGGGGGCAATAGCAATTGAGCATGCCAAGCAGATGGTGGAGCAAGGTGCCAGTATTATTGATATTGGCGCAGAAAGTACGCGCCCTGGTGCGGCTTTTGTTGATCTAGAAACAGAATGGCAGCGGCTCTACCCTGTATTAGAGCCGCTTGGTTTGTGGTTGAAAACAGAAAATGCGAAACGGCTGGCAAAGGGCCTGCACAAAGTTTGGCTTTCGGTGGATACCTATAAGGCCGAAATAGCCTGCCGTAGTTTAAAATTAGGGGCGGATATCATCAATGATGTTAGCGGTGGCCAAAATGAAACAGAAATTTGGGCTGTAATGGCTGAAGCTAGAGATTCGATTTATATTTTGATGCATAACCCTTTTGCTCTAAAAGGAATGATGCCACATAGCCACAAAGAAAGCATCACATATACCAATCCTGTGCAAGATATTGCCTTTGAATTAGGCTTACTGTATAACGAGGCTGTGGCTGTTGGTTGTCGCAATATTATTATCGATCCCGGTTTGGGTTTTGGTAAAGATGTAGTTTGTAATTGGCAGGTCTTAGCAAATCTGGAAAATTTTTGCCGCGCTGTTGCTTATCATATTGGGCAAGATTTTAAGAATTTCTGCCCGCCCATTTTAGTGGGCGCTTCTAATAAAAGGTTTGTGAGGCATTGGCAGGAACAAGAAGAATCAATGGAAATTCAATCCAGTCGTTCTGGTTATGCTCGTTTTCTCAGTGCCAATCTTGCGGTTTGTGCTTTAGCTATCCAAGGTGGGGCTCGGATTATTCGTAGTCATGAGGTACTTGAACATTACCGTTGTATACGCAGTGTATGGGAATTTTTAAAGTACAGAGCGAAATTTGCTTGAAGATGGACAAAATATTTTTTCAGAATTTGCGTTTTTATGGCTATCACGGTGTTTTTCAACATGAAAAGTTGCGTGGACAATATTTTGAATTGGATATAGAATTAAGCTGCGAGTTAGAATCTGCAGGCCGTAGTGGCCAAATTGAGAGTAGTATTGATTACTGTGCTCTTTATCAATTCGTTAAGATGATTGTTACCGAGCGGAATTTTAATTTACTAGAAGAATTGGGTAACTATATTTGTGAGAAAATTTTAGAGCGGTTTACCAAAGTGGAAAATATCATATTGCGCTTGCGCAAGCCAGAAGCACCACTGGAGAACGGTATTATTTCCGATCAAATTTTGGCAGAAACAATGTTTTGTTGTTTACCTCCTTGGAAATTGGGCTATTTTGGGTCAGGGGGGAGCGTTGGTATTGAACTACATCGCAGCCGGCAGGCTCAATAAGCTGTGAAAAATATGGTAAAATCTAGTACTACACTACTACCGTTTCAACCTACCGCTTATCTTTCTTTGGGAAGTAATTTAGGCCAGCGCAAAGAGCAATTGCAGCAAGCGGTTGAATTGTTGCGCTGCCACCCAGCGATCGAAATTATGCAGTGTTCTTCGGTATATGAAACAAAACCTTGGGGCCCAGTCGAGCAAGCTCCTTTTTGGAATCTTTGCCTTAAATTGAATATCGATGAGCATAAGTTGTTTATGGCAGAAAATATTGCTGACTGCGCTATACAAGGTTATGCGCAGCTTTTATTGGAATATTGTCTGTACTGTGAACAGCAATTGGGGCGGGAGCGAGGCGTGGATAGTTTGCGCTGGGGGCCCCGTAGTATTGATATTGATATTATTGATTACGAGCGTTTACAATTTTGTAGCGAAACCTTAGTGTTACCGCATCCACAATTTTCCCAACGACTTTTTGTTTTGGTGCCTCTGGCTGAAATTGCCGATCGAGAATTTATTGGGATTTACTCTTTGCAGCAATCTATCCAACGGCTAAAAATGAACAACCCGAACTGGGGCCATAAAATTGGCGAATTGATTGTTTTATAAAAAAATTAATAGGCACCGCCAATATTATTCTTACCACTAATATCTTTATTTTTTACTAGATTGATTGGGGCATTAATATTTTGCAATTCGGGAAGTAGTGTCTTAAAACGGGATTGCAAGGCATGAATATTATTTTCAAATAACTGTTTATCAAGCCCCGTTAAATCTCTACTAGACTGCAAATGCAGAGACTTTAGCCCTACCGGTTTATTGTAACGCCGCACTTCATAATGCACATGAGGTCCTGTTGATTTTCCCGTGCTACCGACATAGCCAATAATGTCTCCTTGGCGCACTTTTGAGCCAATTTTATAACCAGAACGGAAGCGACTCATATGCCCGTATAAAGTATCATAACCGTTGATGTGGCGTATAATAATATGATAACCGTAGCCAATACGGCTCCAGCCACGGCGGATAATTCTGCCATTGCCACCTGCTTTGATGGGGGTTCCCGTAGGAGCTGCATAGTCTGTACCACGATGCAAACGCCAAGTTCCAAAGATTGGGTCGCGACGATAACCAAAATTGGAGGAAACGTATGCGCCATTGACTGGCATCAATAATAAAAGTTTGTTAACGCTATGACCTTCCGGATTAAAAAATTCAGATTTGCCAGAAAGGTCTGTATATCGAAAAATGGGGAGAGCTTTGCCATTGGTTAGAATAATATTCGCATAGAGGATTTCACCAGAGCCAACGCGCACATCTTTCTCATTGTAAATCATCGTATAGATAATTTCGTAGCGAGTTCCGCGCTGAATATCACTTTGGAAGTTGATATCAAAACTATAGCGGTTAAACATTTCCAGCAATATGCCACCGGGAATCCCTTGATCAATACCATCTTGGTACAATGAACGTTTTACGGTTACAATTGAATGGAAACTTTTTGACCTCAATTCGTGATATTCAATTTCATTTTTTGCTTCACCATTATACAAATACGCATGGACCGTTTTATCTTTATTGCCGATTTGAAAACCCACTAATTCTTTGCGATTGCTATCGTTAAAAAATAATTGGATAGGGTCTTCGGCGCGTAGTCTTGTAAGGTCTAGATCATCTTCTACGCTTAAAACTAAATTCGAACTATGCTTTTGGCTTAAACCATAGCGTTTGAGCAATAATACCAGTGCTTCATTGTGTTCTAAATAACCCACTTCGGTTGTCAATCCGTTCTTCCAATTTTGCCAAAGCTCTTCAGGACTAAGCTTTTTTTGGGAGCGTAAATACTCATCGAGTGTTGGAGTATCCTTCAAATGTTTTTTAGAAAAAAATGACGAATACGGATTCAATTTTGAAAACCAAGCAATAGAAAATAATGCGAATAAAATAGCCATTATTCCTAACAGCGTGCGATTCAATGGGTGAGAGATTTTCTCATTGTCAGAATTTTTAGGTTCCAGCTTTTTACTGGTAAAAATATTTGCATTTGGGGAAGGCTCATTTGATATAATCTGAGGAATACTCCCCATCACATTTTGGGCTTGCCTTTGTGAGCAGTAAGTGCGCCATGGCAATACTTTATTTACATTATTCTGCGAGATAAGAACCTCGTCATCGTCCTTCCAAATATTTTTTGAGTAATTCATTTTGTCCATTACAACATATTCCTTTTTTGAAGTACCAGCCTTCAAAAAGCCTCCCTAAATATAGCTGCTTTAGCCATCAAGCTAAAAATCCCGCTAGTCTACTTATTTTCAAACATAAATCAAGACTTTTTAAAAATATTTAGGGGGGTGCTCGGTTTATAAATTTCTAACAAAAGCAAAATTTTGCTTGTTGGTCAAATTGCTGATTGCTGAATGTATTGCTCTTTTTTGTTATATGTTTACAATTCAGCAGAGTTTTGTACTAAAATTTTATTTTTCATATTAGAAGCAATTTCAATGACTATGATATTTACAATACTGAACCGAATGTTGCCTGATCGCAATTGGTTATTGGCCATATTATTTTTATTTGTGTTTTTCGGCATTATTTTACCCCCAAAAATTTATCCTGAGAGTTTCGGCTACACAATGAATCGCATTGTTGAAGTCGATGTCTATATCGATCCTACAGATTATTTTTATTACTATTATAGTTTTAACTATTTAAATAGAGCTTTAAAGTTAGATGGCCTTGAACGCAAGATACAGTCTCTTAGTATGTTAGAAGTAGAACCTAACATCGATAATTACTATCATGATCAAAAGCCAAAAATATATCTGGTCATTATTTACCAGCACAATTTGGATAAATATCAGGAAATGTTGGAATTAATCAACTTTCGAGAGCATTTAGTTTTGTGGATTATTTCCCCTGAAGGGGAAAAATTGGTTAATCCTACGGATTTTAATTTAGATGGAATGAGTTCGGCATCGATTGTCGATAGCTTCCATCAAGAGTTTCGTTCCTATATTTTGCCTAGGATTTTTACTTTGTATACAAATAGAGATAGGGTCTAACTTTTTGAGTCTGCTTCCTAGCTTTTTCGAAATTTTTTATGGCAATAATATCTTGAAATTTTATGCTTACTTTTTTATATCGCAGCCGCCATATTTCTGGCCTAGCCGATGGAAATGGTTATTTGGAAAGTAGTCATTTGTTTTCCCATTTATTGGAGCATTGGCTGCGAGGTACAGCACAAAAATTCGGTTGTAGCATCAAAAGTTGCAGATATTGATGGTTTTGGCCTTATGCCGTACAGAAATGAGTTATATAGGTCTGGCTTTTGTTCCAGCGTGATTCCCCAATTGCCGTTGTGTGAATATGCTTTGGCTGAATTACAGTGGCTAATGACGCAGGCCAATAATAAAGCCAGTGCGGAGGATGATTTCTACGGTCAGCCACATCAAAGTTGGCAGGAAATTTATTCTGCTTGAATAAAGAAGATATTTACCGTAAGGTGAAAGAGGACATGATAACTTAACGGGATAAGACGTGATAACTCGGGATTTTTTGGAACAAATGGGAAGGTAAAAATTGGCTTACTTTCCAAAATAAAAAGGTAAAAAAATTTTTGTTTTTCGGCATATGGGTTGTCGGCAACAATATGCTTTATATCATGGTAACGGGCCACGGTCTCAAAAAGCTAGTAAGGTTTTGACTGAAAACCTTACTAGCTTTTTGATTGGCAACCTAGGGATTTTCCAACAAACCCGATCGACACTGTATGGCCAAAGTTGTTTGCAACGAGCGCTTTCGCTATATACCCACAAGAGCCGCAAGGTAAAGGCCAAAGGGCTTCAGATAAAAAAAGACTAAAACATAGCCAAACGATTATTAATGATAGGCTGGTAAAAGAAATTTTAGCTAAGGCTAAAGCAGAACAATACCGATAAATAAATACCCCAGCCCCCTCTAACTATAGAATTACCTCCCACCTATTTAATAGAATCGACCTAAATCTATCAATAGAATTACCTCCCACCTATTGATAGAATTGACCCAAATCTATCAATAGATTTACCTCCCACCTATTAATACCCTAGTCTTTAATGAAATTTTCTACATCGGCACATAATCCAGGACCTATACAACAATCATCGGAAATCGTTGGCCAAATTCTGAACGCCCCTGAAAGAATAATATCCCGTTTTCATTTTCATTAAATGTTTCACCTTTTGGAGATTGCCCCATAGTGTAATTGAGGTGTAATCAAGTATTTTATTCAATTCTACACTTTGCCACCCCCCAAAGGCCAAACAAAGGCCAAACAAAGGCCAACACCCTTAAGCCTTTTGATTGGCATGGATTTTGAACCACCTTACAACACTAAACAACACTAACACACAAAAAAAGTGCCCAAAACATAAAAAAGCACAAAAAAACTTACAAAAAGCTTATATAGGCCTTGACGCAACACCCCCCTAGCAAAATGGGGCGCTGTACACTAGCCCGTATGGGTTGGCTAATCTTTATCCATTTGTTGGAGGTATTGCTTATGTATAAGCACAAACTATTTTTATTGCCTGTAGCCTGGCTACTGGCCTTTATGGCCTTGGCCTGCGCCCCACCCGATGACGATGATGCGCCATCTTCTGGGCCGTCTGGGCCTGCAATCACCAGTGCAAGCTACGATGTTGGCACGGCTCTGTTAACCGTACAAGGTACTGACTTAAGTCCTACAGAAGCCCAAATCCAAACTATCACGGTAGCTGGCGTAGCCTTAAGTTCCTATACTGCAGATGACGATGCCACTGGGGTAAATAGTAACGGTCTTGAACAAGGTAAGTACCGTATTAAAAGCGATGGCACAGCGCTTTGGCTTAGACTTACCGATCGACATAAAGCTACTCTGAATGGCAAGGTGGATAGCAATGGTCTAAAAAAAGGCTTGCTTACTAGCTCTGGTGCTTGGGCGGGTTTAGATACAGCCAAAGACTTAACCGTTAGGAATATACCCGCAGCCGAACAAGTCGATGATCAATCGCCTAAGCAAACTGAAGATAAGCAGTCGCCTAAGTTACCCGAAGCCGAACAAACCGAAGAAGTCGATGATGAATCGCCTAAGCAACCTAAAGACAAACAAGTCGAACAAGCTGAAGAAGAGTCGCCTAAGCAACCTAAAGCTGAAGATCAGTCGCCTGAAGCTGCAATTACCGGTGCAACCTACAATGTTGGCACGGCGCTGTTAACCGTACAAGGTTCTAACTTAAGTGCTACAACTGCGACCCAAGCCCAAATCCAAACCATCACGGTAGATGGGGTAGACTTAAATTCCTATATTGCAGATGGCACAGCCACTGGACCAGATAGTCGCGGTCTTGCAAAAGGTAAGTACCGCATTAAAAACGATGGCACAGCGCTTTGGCTTTACCTTACCGATACCGATAAAGCTACTCTGAATGGCAAGGACGGTATGAATACCAATGGTCTAAAAGATGGGTTGCTTAGCGTTGGCACTGGTACTTGGGCGGGTTTAGATACAGCCAAAGCCTTGGCCGTTAGTGGTAACCCCGCACCCGCAATTACCAGTGCAACCTATGATGTTGGTACAGGCGAGTTATATATTAGAGGTGTCAAGTTACCGAAATTATTTGCAAGATGGGACTTTAGCAAATTGACGCTTGTATCCGGTGATGGTAGTAATAGATACACATTACCAAGGCACGCAACTGCAGGTGAAAACACAGCCTCAGGTTCTCGTGTAGGTACAACCTACTTAAGTATTACTTTAAGCGGTAGTGTAAAAGCGGAAGCCGAGAAGATACTGGTTAACGATGGTGTTCGTGATAATAATGGTGCATACAACCTGGAAGCAGCAGCAGGATTTGCAGGTGGTAGCGCAGAAGACACAAGTAACCCTATTACCGTTAGTGGGTATAATATCATCAGCAAAGCAACCTACGATGCTAATACAGGCGAGTTAATTATTTTCGGTATCGGTAAACGTTTACCGGAAACAGTTGCAGAATGGGACTTTAGCAAATTGACGCTTGTATCCGGTGATGGTAGTAAGAGATACACATTACCAAGGCACGCAACTGCAGGTGAAAACACAGCCTCAGGTTCTCGTGTAAGTGCAACATTCTTAGCGATTACTTTAAGCGGTAGTGTAAAAGCGGAAGCCGAGAAGATACTGGTTAACGATGGTGTTCGTGATGCTAATGGTGCATACAACCTGGAAGCAGCAGCAGAATTTGTATCTGGTAGGGTAGCAGAAACCAGCAACCCTATTACCGTTAGTGGCTACGTAAGCCAGATCGAATACGTATTATACACAACTATTAATGGCCAGTTAACTATTAGAGGTACGAGGTTACCGACAGCAGTTGCAGATTGGGACTTTAGCAAATTGACGCTTGTATCCGGTGATGGTAGTAATAGATACACATTACCCCGGCACTCAACTGTAGGTGAAAACAAAGCCACAGGTTCTAGTGCAAGTGGAACAAACTTAGTGATTACTTTAAGCGGTAGTGTAAAAGCGGAAGTCGAGAAGATACTGGTTAAGGCTGGTTTTCGTGATAATGCTGGTGCATACAACCTGGAAGCAGCAGCAGAATTTATATCTGGTAGTCGAGAAGACCTAAAAAATGCTATTAAAGTTATAGATTGGTAAGTAGGGTTTGGTTGTTGCAACGTTTGCATTTGAAAATTGCAACCTTGGTAAGTTTTTTAGCAAGGTTGCTTTTGCCAATTATAGCCTTGGTATGGAGAAAATACCAAGGCTGTAAAAAAATTTATTAAGGCTACAAATTTTTTTGTCAAGGCTGTAAATTTTTTTATTAAGGCTGCTTTTGCCAATTCCAGCCTTGGTAAATTTTTTTATCAAGGTTGCTTTTGCCAATTATAGCCATTCTGGAAAGTAGAAAAAAATCGAGTTATCACGTCCGATGGCACAAAGTTATCACGTCCTGCATCAAGATATTGATGGTTTTGGCCTTATGCCGTACAGAAATGAGTTATATGGGTCTGGCTTTTGTTCCAGCGTGATTCCCCAATTGCCGTTGTGTGAATATGCTTTGGCTGAATTACAGTGGCTAATGACGCAGGCCAATAATAAAGCCAGTGCGGAGGATGATTTCTACGGTCAGCCACATCAAAGTTGGCAGGAAATTCATTCTGCTTGAATAAAGAAGATATTTACCGTAAGGATTGGCAGCAGGCTCAACGCTATTTGCGCAAACATCCTATCTTCGGTATTAAACTTTTATTACAGCCCAAGAAGAGGGAGTCTAAGCCCATTCCCTTTTAAACTTACCGACCCAAATATTGTAAAATTTTTGATTGGATTGTATCTCGGTTTTGGTCAGCATTTAAGCAGTGGATTTGCATATCTGGGGCAATTTGGCGAAAGTGTTGGATAACATCTAAGTAGGCTTGATGTACACGAGTGAGAAAACCGATAGTTTCAAAAATCTCTGTTGGGCAATGCTCTTTGGCTTCGCGCTGGGCAATGCGTTGGGCTGCTTTCTCGGCGGGTATATCCATATAAATAAAATACTGCGGTATAGGAAAATGGCGATTTAATTGCCAAATTTGGGCCAGCGGTGTGCTTTGGCCTTGATAGACTAAAGAAGAAAATAAATAGCGTTCTGAAATACAAATATAGCCGTTTTGAATTTGTTTGGAAATCACCTGTATATGTTGGGCACGATCATCTGCAAAATACTGGGGGAGATTATGCCTTTCTGTCATAAGTTCGGGACTATCTGCTTGCTTTTGCAACAAAAAACGAATCTGCTGGCCAATTGGCCCTGAACTGGGCTCTGTGCTACGCTCACAAGCAATATTTTGCTTTACGAAATATTGTTCGAGCAAACGAGCTTGGGTTGAGCTGCCCGAGCCATCAATTCCTTCTATTACGATAAAATTTTTTATTATGGTAGGGTGCTCATAGCCATAGTTTAGCTGGGAAAGTTGTTGAGTAAAACTTTGAATCATCTGCGTTATTTATGTTTTTGCAACAGGCTGCGAAAACCGTTATAAGGTTTATCTGCCTGCGAAAATAGTTGGAGTAAAACATCATGAAGCTCTGGCGCGCTAGCTAATACCGAGTAGGGAAAATCTTTTTGTGTGCCGTATAAATCCGTATATTTGCCGCCAGCCTCTTCTAAAATTAAGCAAGCTGCAGCTACGTCATAAAGGTTTAAGCCAATTTCCCAAAAACCATCATAAACTCCGGCTGCCACCAAACAAATATCCAAAGCGGCTGAACCCAAACGCCGAATATCGCTGACATGCGGCAGTATATAACCTAAATATAAATAGTTATTTGGCTGGATTCCCGCGCGCAAACAACCAAAACCGGTAATTAGTACAGAACTAGCCAGTTGATTTTGCGGGCTTTCTTTGGGCTTTTCTTCCTGCAAACGCTTGGGCTCTATCAATTGGTAGCTTGAATCATTGCTAGTTTGCACCCCATAATGCCAAGCTCCGCAACCGCGTTCGGCCATGTATAATTCAGCTAAAGCTGGCCCATAAACGGCTGCCAAAATAGTTTGGCCATTATGTTGCAGAGTAATGCTCACGCTGTAGTAAGTAAAGCCTTTGACAAAGTTTACAGTACCATCAATGGGGTCTATCAACCAACAATACTCTTCTTGTAACTGCGTTTTGTCCAGCTTCTCACCAAACTCCTCGCCTATGATTTTGTGCTGGGGAAATTGCGTTTGAATTTGCTGCCGAATAAAATGCTCTACATTTTCATCGGCTTCCGAAACCAAATCCCGCACGGTATGGTTTTTAGAGCGGACAGCTAGCCCAGCTAAATCCTTGCGGAATTGCAGGCTAAGCTGTCCAGCAGAAATAATCAATTGTTCTAAGAAAATGCGAAATTCCATTGCTTATTCGTGCGCAACTGTCAATGAGCAATCGTCAATAATCAATTTGCTTCACCAGCTGGCGCATTATCATCTTCGGTCGCCCCCCGTTCTTGAGCCAATTGGTCATATGTTTTATAAGGCGTGCGCTTGTTAAAACCATTGTGCGGCGAACGGAATCGCAGAGCCAATTCTGCTCCCCAAAAATCTTTAGCCACTGTATTTAAATGGATAGCAGCCTGGAATTGAAACGACCCTAAATTGAGCATAAGCCCAGGCGAGAAATTGCTGTTGTAATACTGCAAAGTAACACGCAAAGCGTTGTTAAATAGCCCTACACCGGCGAGCAAGCGCAGGTGGTCGATAGGGTCAAACAAGGCCGAGTAGGGGCTTTGGCCACCTTTGAATAAGCCACGCAGTTGGATAATTTCCAAACCGCCAAACACTTGCAAAATTTTGGGGAATTGATGTTCGGCATAAACGCCCCAGTCAAAATCTATAGCGTAGCGCACTTTATCGCCCTTGCTGCTAAAAGGTATGTTAAAACCGAGCAAGTCGGAAATTTTTAAGCCTGCGTGGAGAAATTTCAACTGGGGCATGATTGCGCCAAAATGGTATTGCACGCCAAAGTCTAAGCCTAAGTTCACACCCACTAGTGAAGTTAGGGCATCGCTAAGTACCTTATTGGCATCAACCCCGCTGTCATTAGCCGAGTTAGAGATTAAATTCCCCAGCGAGTTTTGATTCATACCGATGTAAGGGGCAAATTTAAGGCCCAAACCAAAGGTAAAGCCGGGCAGCGCTTCATTAAAATCGTGGGCAAACGCTAAACGCAGCGGCGTTGTAAAATACACTTGTAGCCCTAGCGGAACGTTTGCTTTTAGCTTAATTCCTTTGATTGTCATGGATAAGGGCATGGAAACCGATTTTACGTTGTTGCGGAAAACGGCTTTTTCTTCAATGCCAAAGTAAAAACCCCAGGCTAATGGCTTGTAGTCATTGACATGGCTTAGTGAAAGAGTACGGGCATACAACTCAAGACCCAAGTCCCCCACGCTTTTACTGATTTTATCTATCATTACATCGGTAAGTTCGCTTACAACGTCTGCTGCGTCTTTTAGGTTATCTACCAATTTCTCCTTATCATCACGTGATAAATCCTTGATTTTTTGAATAGTTAAATTGTCTTTACCCTGTAGAGAGTCAATATCATTTACCAGTCGATCATAAGCCTTATCGGTTAGCGATTTTATTAGCTCTACGGTTTTATCATCACCTGTAGGGTCTTCACTGAGTAACTTGGTTAAATTCGTTACAAATTTAAATTCATCGATAATTCTGTCGCTAATTTTGCTGGGGTCTTGCAATAGCTCCCAAGTATCGGCCGTTAAAAATGCATCTGCAGATACGACTTCGGTGATCCATTCATGTTTTTTGCCTGCTTTATTTTTATCTTGCAAAAGGCTATGCCGTTCTTCTTTGTTTTTAATACCCGCAGGGTTGGACAAAATTGAGCTAGCTTGGCCGGGTTCGGCCACCATGGCGTCCATGCCCCCACGCCGCCATTCATCGGTAGGGGCTTGGGCAAACAAATGGCCTCCAGTAAACCAAACTGAAAACAGTATTGCTAATAGTTTATTTTTGTTGTTCATTATATCTCCTAGAAAATTCAACGAGCCAATTTACGGTGGGAATAAAGTAAAAATACTTTACCATTATTGCAAGAGAAATCGTTGAGAATTTTAAAAAACCCAATAACTATTTTTGTTCAAGTTTCATTCAAAGAATAGCTCACTTGGTAAAAAATTAGTAAAAAAATTTGGTAGTGAGTTTATGGAGCTCTACTATCATAGGAAAAATGCTGTTGGAAAAATTTCGTTCCAGTACTGGAAAAATCCTTTGTTTGCGTTACAGTATGCTGTGAAAATTTCTTTGTGATAGTGGAAAACAGAACAATGCACAATTACAATATCGTTTTAATTTTGTATTTACTTGCTGGGGGGATTGCTACTCCTTTTCATCTCTTGGCTCAAGACCTGAATCATGAGCTGCAAGACCCAGTATCCGCCCCAGATAATAACCGTGCGGTCTACTCGCTGCCTTCAGAAGGTTTGCAAAGTGCGGCTGCTTTGCTGGAGCTAACGGTAGAGCGTTTGCAGCAAGGGCAATATCAAGCGGCGTTTCAAGCTGCCGGCAATTACTTGTTGCTCTATCCACAACACTATCGTATTGCTGAAGGCAATTTTTACCGTGCGGTTGCCCACTACCATTTAGGCCAACTAGAGCAAGCGCGCGTTGGTTTTAATGCTTTACTGACAGCCAGCTCACAGAAAGCGCGCCGTTTTGGGGTTTTCTACTGGTTGGGGTTATGCTCTTATCGCTTGGGTGAGCTAGACACGGCTTATGATATTTGGTTACGGCAACTGCTCGTGCGCGAAGCGGGTGCAGCCGATTATTTGCAGCAAACGTATTTGGGCTTGGCCCAAGTATTGGCCCAGCGTGGGCAAGATGACCAAGCATTACAGTATTACCGCATGTTAGAAGGCAAGGCCAAACGCAAAGCTGGTTTTGTCTATGGTGGCTTGGCTTTGCGTTTGGGTTTGTATCATGAAGCCTACAATGCCTTTGGTTCTTATTTAATTCAAAAAAATATTGGGGCGGGCCCTTTGCGCTCTCAAGCCCTGTTCTACCAAGGGCAAGCAGCATTTTTTGCGGGTTTGCTTGTGCCGGCTAAGCAAAGTTTGGATACAGTTTTGCGCTTGTATAATAGCCGCGAGCGCTTGTTTTTAGCCGCTTTACTGATGCGTTTGTGTATCGCACTGGGAGAACAAGATAACCAAACCGCCCAGCGTTTTTATGATCAAGCGGTGTTGTTAGAGCAACGCTACCGCCACGGCATGAAGGATTGGTTGAATGCGGTGGAACTGCCGTTATTTATGTTGCAAGGCTATTACCCTTTGGCTTTAAAGCACATGAAGGCAAAACTGGCACGTAGCCAAGGCAGCACTGAAAAGGAAATAGCCCGCTTTAATGTCGCTTTAGTGCAAGCCTTTGTCGATGTGCGCTATGCCACACGGCAACTACAAAAGCTAAAGCAGTCCTTTGTTTTGGATATTCGCGAACGAGCTTGGTTTCATTCAGCGCGTTTGCAAATTTCTTTCCCTTTGACGCGCTCTGTTGGCCTAGCCGAAATGGAGTCTTATTTGGCTGAATATCCCGAAGGGGTTTATGCCAAAGATGCTGTGCGCATTTTGTTGAGGATTTACCGCAGTGATCCCCAGCGTTTTTGGCTGCAAACTTCGGTTTTGCTTGCTGGATTGGTGGAAGGCCATACCGGCCTTTGGAGTGTGGGCGAACGAGCCCGCTTGCATTTGTATTGGGCAGAAATGGCGCGCCAGTTAAACAACACGCGCGCAGCCCTAAAATATTTGCACCAAAGTTGGCAGTTGACCCCGCAACAGTTGGTGGGTTTGCAAGCTTATTACCGCACTGGTGCTATTTATTTTGACCAAAGGCAATATAGCCGGGCTTTAGGGTATTTTCGAGAGGTACAGTTAAAATTGGCTACTTTGCCATCGGATTCTGCTAGTGTACAGGAAAACTTGCAGGGAGAGGCCCAAGAATTGTCTTTTTATACTGAATTGGCCATGGCCCAATCCTATGCTGGTGCGGGGGATTCCCACAAAGCATTGGCCCAGTTTCAACAGCTTATCCAAAAAAGCCGTGATGCTCGGCACAATGTGCAGCAAACCCAGTTGCAATTGGGCTTGGTCTATTTTTACCAAAAAGCCTACGGCCAAGCTGTAGATACTTTTGACGTAATTATTTCTCAAGGTACTTATCCCAGTAACCAGCCTGATATCTCCCCCGATCAATATCCGCCTGCGTTGATGGCTTTGTATTGGAAGGGTGAGGCTTTATTTCGCCAAGGTTTGTTTACTGCAGCAAGGCAAAGTTTCCGTCAGGCCAACGAAATTTATCCAGAAGCATTGGGGGCCAACGCCTATTTGCGTGCGGCCTTAGCGGCGAAAGCCGCCGAGGACTACCTTAGTGTCATTGAGGATTTACAGCAGGCTCAAAGATTTGTGGCAAAGGATAACCTGTTGCAATTGCTCGATATTGATTTTAACTTGGTCAAATATAATTTATTGCTGCGCCGAGACGATGCGGCTATTGAGGCTGCAGAGCATTTATTGGAAAACATACCGCCAGCGTATGATTTTTTGGGGGAAGCTTTCTTAGAAATTGCAGAGCTACATTTTAACCAAGGGGACTTAAACCGCAGCAAAGCGGTTTTAAAGCTGTTAGAACAAAAATTTATCCGCAAGCTGCCCCCGCGCGAGAATCACAAACAAAAACGGTTAGAGGCCTACTTACAAGAGCAAAGTAGCTCTAGTACTCCCCATTTTGGCAATATTTTGCTCGATAGTGATTTGAGTGCAAACCTCAAAGATGGTTTGTTTGATTTTGATACCAAAGATTTTATCCGCTTTTATAGTATGCACCCCATATCTTCAGAGAAAAGTATGGGGAGTAATAATGCGACTGTGCTGGAGGATAATATAAACTTTTATGTGCAGAGTAATGCCAATCAAGATGGTGAGGTGATGCGTTCTTCCATATTTTCGGGCCTGTATTTATTGGGCATTATCCATGCGGAAGAACAAGATATTTTTGAGGCTACACAATATTTTTTGCAATATCTAAAAAAGGAACCTTTAGGCCCTTATGCCTTTTCTGCTATAAATAGCGTACTGCGTTTGCTGCCAGAATTAAATACCCGATATACTCGCAAGCTATATACGCAGCTAAGAAATGCCCGCTTGGGCGATGCTTTGAGTTCTCTGTTGTTTGTGCGTTATTGGTCTTTGCAAGATGAGACGCCAAAGAAAAAACGCGCCTTGGAAAAAATAATCAAGCAAACACTTTCTATCAATGCACGCAAAGAAGCCATGTATCATCTAGCTGTGTATTACCGCAAGCAAGGGAATTTAGAACGCTCTGGTCAGCTTTTGTTAAATTTGCGCAATATTCGTGGCGGCAATTTGGCTTTGGACCCAGAGAATCATTGGGCTGGGCTTGCCAATTTGGAGCTGGGCCGCAGTGCTTACCGTGAAGGCAATATCAATGATGCTAAACTATTTTTTAAAGCTATAACCCAGCAAGCCCAAGGCATTGAGGCCCAGCCAGAAACTTTAGCCGAGGCCTTGTATTGGTTAGCCAGTATTGCCCATTTTGAGGGCAATCCAAATGAAGTGCAACACTACCGCCAAAGTTTGCAAGAGCTTGCCCCCGGAAGTGAGTGGCTACGCAAACTTTAGGGAATCCTTAATATTCTGTTTTCATTGTAAAATTTAGGAAAATATGTCAATAAAAGAACAGTTTGAACAACATTTCAAGGGCTTTGTTCTTGGATTGCAAGAGCACATTAGTACAGAAGACGGTCAATGGGCTGTAAAAGGATTTATTGATGTATTAAAAAATGTCTATACGATTTCTTCTGACACCAAAATTGTATCAAAAATTCTTGAAATCCATCTGTTTCCCAAAATTATGGAGTTTGCCAAATTATATGGATACAAAATAGTTTTAGCAGAACATCAAAATTACTACCCAGATATTTCTTTTGTCAAAATTGAAGATGAGACAATAAAATTTGCTGTTGATTTCAAGACCACATACAGATGCCCTCAAAAGCCATTTTTATGCAATGGTTTTACGCTGGGCTCTCATGGAAAATATTTTGAAGACAGAACTAGCACACAAAAAACATCCAGTTTCCATATGCTACATATGCGGGGCATTTTTGTTTAGGAATTATCTACAACCGTGTTGAGGGAGCTTCAATTGATGAAACAAGAAGCTATGAAATTGGGCAGCTTCAGTCTATAACATCAGTGGTAAGAGATTTTCAGTTCTTTGTCGCTGAAAAATGGAAAATTGCTAGTGATAAAAGTGGGAGTGGCAATACTGCAAACATTGGCAGTATCAACAATATTAAAGATATTATCAATGGAAATGGCATGTTCTCTAAGTTAGGTGAGACATGGTTTGATGATTATTGGATGAATTACAAAAAAATCACAGTTTCCGATAGCAAAGGTGGTACGAAAAAGATCGCCTCACTAAAAGATTTTGTAACATACCGCCAAGGCGATGTATCGTTAATCGTAACCAAGTACAATTGAGCACCGAAAGAGTAAGAAATGAAAGTACATGTTCCCCCCATTAAATCGCAAGGAATAAAAACCAAGCTCGTCCCTTGGATCAACAGCATTATTCCTCATGACTTTGATGGCCGTTGGATTGAGCCATTTATGGGGACTGGAGTTGTTGCCTTTAATCTGGCTCTTGAACATGCCTTTTTATGTGATACAAACCCACATTTGGTCCATTTTTATCAGTCCATTGCCGATGGTAAAATAACACCAGAAATAGTAAAAATATTTTTAGAAAAGGAAGGGGCAATATTATTAGAAAAAGGTGAATCTTACTATTACGAAATAAGGGATAGATTCAATAATAATCACGCTTCATTGGATTTTCTATTTCTTAATAGAGCCGGCTTTAATGGTATGATTCGCTTTAATCGCAAAGGCGGTTTAAATATTCCATTTTGTAAAAAACCACAACGCTTTGTCCAAGCCTATATCACAAAAATTGTCAATCAAGTTGCCTATGTAAGCCGATTATTCAAGGCTAAAGATTTTGTTTTCCAATGCCAGTCATTTGAAGAAACAATTGCCTCTAGCGATTCCGAAGATATTATTTATTGTGATCCACCTTACATTGGCCGACATGTTGATTATTACAATGGCTGGAATGGAGAGCATGAAAAAGCACTTTATACAGCATTGTCAAAAACACCGAGCAAGTTCATTTTATCAACATGGCACCACAATGATTTTAGAGAAAATGAATATATAGAATTATTTTGGAAAGATTTCTATATATTGACAAGGCAACATTTTTATCATGTCGGAGGCAGGGAAAAGTTTCGCAATTCTATGATGGAGGCAATTGTTGCCAATTATGAAACTGCTACATATTGTTGCCAAGAACTCAAACAACCAGAGCAAATGATGCTGTTTTTAAAAGCGCAGGTATAAACACATATCATAAACAATATTCCCCAAGTTATTCGCGTATATTTCTCGAGCTTTGTGCCTATATATTTTCATTGTTAAAAAATCATCAGCTATAGACGAAACATAACAAAATCATTATAAATACTTTCTAATTTTGGCCAGACTCTCAAGCTATGGACAAAAATATCAATAACGAAAAAGATTCCTATGAAAATTTTTGTTAAACTATATAATCCCCTGCTGCTTATATTTATGGTACTGTTTTCGTGCCAAAAATCCCCAGTATCGCAAAATTTCCAAAAAGATTCCCAAGAAAGTTTGAAAAAGCCGATTGTTGTTACGACTATTGCCCCATATGAATTTTTGCTACAACAGTTAGCAGGAGATTTCATTGAAATCCTGAACACCAGCGAACAATCGAATAACCCCCATGTACTAGACTTGCGACCCCAACAAGCAATTCAATTGCAAGCAGCCTATTTATTTTTAAGTTTGAATCCGCTGGAAGAAGAATCCATTTTAAAAAATCTGGGCCAACAAACCAAAGTGCTGGAAATGTGGTATGGCTTTCCGCTGCTAGATACAAAAGGAGCGCATGAACATCAAGAAGAAGAACATGGGGAAACACATGCAGAGCATGACGAAGAAGGCACAGACTCCCGTGCCCAAAATGCTTGGGACCCACATTTTTGGCTTAGCCCAAAATTCCTGCCCATACAAATTAACGCTATGGCCAATGAATTAGAATCGCTACTTACTCCATCCCAAAAGGAAATTTTGCAACGCAATAAAGAAGCACTTTTGCAGCGCAATCGCGATTTAGTAGTTTATTTGCGCAGTAAATTATCCCAATTGCAAAACGGCAAAATTATTAGTTTCCATTCGTCCCTAGCCTACTTTGCTGATTTTTTTGGTGCGCAACAAATTTTTGTTGAATCCCAAAATACCAAACTTGGGCCTGAAGAAATGCTCCACCTATTTACAGAAGCTCAAGAATTGACTTTCCCCGTTTTGTTGAGTGCGCCCCAGTTTGAACAAGAAAGTGCCAAGATTTTAGCTAAGCAATTAAAACTAACCCTGTTAGAATTTAACCCTCTGCAGCCAGATATTTTTGCATCGCTTTCTAATCTCGCCGATCAGCTAACACAGTTTGCCAAATAAAAACTAGCATTCTGGAATTCTTGATTGTAGTATAACCTTTTATATATCCAGACCGTTTTGTATATTCAGTTTGTCAAGGTAAAAGCATGCCCCATGCCATTGAAATTGAAAATCTATCCTTTCAGTATCCCAGCCATCGACGTATTATTTTTTCTAATTTTAGCTGGAAAGTCGGAATCGGTGATTTTTGGGTAATTATCGGTGCCAACGGCAGCGGCAAAACCAGTTTAATCCGTTTGCTCTTAGGGTTAGAATCTCCGACCAACGGCTTAATACGCATACTAGGTAACAAGCTAGGCCAGCATTTGCGCAGCCTCAATGGACTGGAGCAACACACAGCAAAAGTGCAAATTGGCTATGTGCCACAACATTTACAGTTTGACCACCGTCTGCCAATTCCAGTGTGGGAAGTTGTAGAAGGTGGGGTTTTGTGTTCCTCCTTTTGGAAAAGTTTGTACAACGGCAAATTGGCCAAAGAGCGTGCGGATATTTGCCAGAGTGCTTTGGGTCAAGTAGGCATGGCCTCTTATGCCAAAGAGCGTTTTTCTTCTCTTTCTGGAGGGCAGAAGCAACGTGTATTAATTGCGCGTGCCTTGGCCAGTGAATCACCTATTTTAATTCTCGATGAGCCAACGGCTTCTGTCGATCCAACTGCGGCCCGCGAAATTGTGCAAATTTGCCAACAACTCCGCAAAAAGCACACCATTTTGTTTGTATCCCACGATATTGGCATGATACCAGATGTCTGTGAGTATATATTGTGTCTAAACCCAGCAACAGCAAACAAAAAAAGTAACAAGAATGGGGGGCCAAATAAAGTATTGAGCCAAAGTCAAGGTGCCGTAGCGCATTCCCATGATGTGCGGGGGCTTTCGCGAGAGGATATTCTATTATTACTATATGGCCACTGGGGTTTTACTGGGGTCTGAACCCAATATAAAATAACTATTACAAATCAAATAAACAATGGTGGAAATATGAGTGATATTTGGCAATATCTATTTAAAGAAGCGGGCCGACCACTACTCTACGCCTTTTTGTTTTTATTGTTGGCAGCACCCGGGTTTGGCACAATTGGAGTCTATGTCAGTTTAAAAAACTATAATGCCAGTATTGGGACTATTGCTCATGCCTCTTTACTGGGTTTGGGGCTGGCCAAATATGCCATGTATTATTGGGGTTGGTTGTATCTTACCCCATTTTGGGGCATGGTATTAGTTGCGGGAATTACGGCAATTATTTTGTTTTTAGTTGAATCGTATCAGAGCGTCCGCATTGGAACTTTATTAAATGTTATTTGGAGTACGGCAATGGCAGTGGGTATTTTGCTACTCCAAAAAGTTCCAGGCGGGGCCAATATGGAAAGTTATTTGTGGGGCAATATTTTGATTTTACAAAGCTCACAATTGTGGAGTTTATTCGGCCTCAATCTAGCGATATTTTTTATCTTGATCCTCCCTTGGCGCTACCATCAATTATTGATATTTGACACGGAATTTGCTAAAAGCCGAGGCATGTCAACCCAAACATATTCTTTCCTTTTTTACTTATTAGTTTCGTACTCCATTATCATCGTAATTTCTGCAGTTGGTATTTTGCTTTGCCTAGGGCTTTTTAGCATTCCCAGTGCCATTGCCAATTTATTTGCGCGCAATTTTAAGCAAATGATGATTTATTCATGTAGTGCGCTGTTGCTAAGTTCATGGCTGGGCCTAGCTATCAGTATTGAAACCAATACAGCACCCAGCAGTTTTATTATCGTGCTACTCACTGCAATTTATGTAGTCCTTGCCACCATCAAATATTTCTGGAGGAAAAGCAAGGGAAAAGGTAAGTGGTTTAAATTTATTTAGAAAAATATGTTATTGTCTAATTATTTATAATCAAAATATTTTAAAGTCGTACTATTGACAGAAAGCTCTTAGACCATATAATAGCGTAAAAAATTAGACTCAAGTTTTGTTCAATAATCGGTTTTTATTTTATAAATATCTACCAAGCAAATATTAACCAAACTTAAGTGAGGTTTCAATGAAGTATTCCCAAGTCTGCGATGGAATTTTTAAGCTTTCGGCTAATGCTTATGATTTATTATTTGAGAGCTTGTGGCCTGTGCCTTATGGTGTTGCTATGAATTCTTATATTGTGAAGGGTGAAAAAATTGCGATTATTGATGGTGTTTGTGGTTGGGATGGCGTTCCCGAAGTATTAGAAGAGCAATTTGAGCAGATGGGTCTTTGTGTTCAAGATGTGGATTATATGATTATCAATCACATGGAGCCTGACCATTCTGGCTGGCTTGAGAGCTTTAAAAATAAAGTAAAGAGCGATGTTACTTTGGTTACCCATAAAAAAGCTGTTCCACTGTTAGAAAGCTTTTTTGATATTACAGATTTAAAGATTCAATCTGTGAAAGATGGCGATACCTTGGATTTAGGCCATGGTAGGGTTTTGGCTTTTGCCGAAATACCCAATGTGCATTGGCCCGAAACGATTGCCACTTTCGATACGCTTTCTGGTACTTTGCTCCCTTGTGATGCCTTTGGGGCTTTTGGGGCCAGAATTGAAGGTAAGATGTATGATGATGAATTGACGGAAGCAGAAATTCTTGAGCTAGAGTCAGAAACTAGGCGTTACTACGCTAATATTGTGGGAGCGTTTTCATTGCCAGCGAATAAGGCCATTAAAAAGGCGGGTACACTTCCCATTAAAATTATTGCGCCCGGCCATGGTTTAGTTTGGCGTAAAAATCCTAAATATATTGTTGATCAATACATAGAATATACCAATTATTCACAAGGCCCTGCCAAAAAGAAAATTACGCTATTGTGGTCTTCTATGTATGGCAACACAGAAAAAGCGGTGCAGCCTGTACTCGATATATTAGAGCAATCGGGCATCGAATACGCAGTGTACCAATTACCAGATACCGATAACTATTCTTTTATCATTAGTGATGTTTGGAATTCTAGTGGTGTGATTATGGGTGCGCCCACTTATGAATATAAAATTTTTCCGCCAATGGCGATGGCTTTGGAAGAATTGGGTAATAAAAAAGCGTTGAATCGGCGTGCATTTTTATTTGGTTCCTATGGTTGGTCTGGTGGGGCCGATAAAGAAATGAATGAAATCATTGAACGGAAGAAGATGAAATGGCAATTGCTTCCCTACATTGGCTTTAAAGGTAGGCCCAGTGCGGACGATATCGCAAACATTCAAAATCAAACAAAGCAGTTGATCAAAGAAATAGAGCAGTGGTGTGATAAATAGGCGCAGATAAGTCTTCATTTTTGGTTCTATTTTGATCTTAGATTTGAAAGTTTGTTGTCTTTTGGACTGTGTTTGCCTTTGTTAGTTGCTTTTGCTAGCAACTTTGGAACAAATTATGGTTCGTAATATTCTTGAAGAAATTGTTGCAGACAAACGCAAAGATTTAGTGCAGCTGAAACAAAATTACCCTATAGACAAAGAGCAAGGGCGCAAGCGCCGTAGAATTAGGCCTCAAACAGTATTAGATTGTTTGGCAAAGCAGCGTATTATTGCTGAAGTCAAATGCGCCTCACCTTCGATGGAGGCCATTGATTTAGATGTAGATTATGTACAGAAAGCAATGGACTATCAGTCTGGCGGGGCTGCCATGATCAGTGTGCTTACCGATGAGAGGCATTTTTCTGGCAGTTTTGTCTTTCTCGAAGAAATAGGCCATCATGTTGATTGCCCTTTGCTTTGCAAGGATTTTATTATTGATGAATGGCAATTAGAGGCTGCCGATTTTGTCGGTGCGGACGCAGTATTATTAATTGTGAGTTGTTTTGCTCAAGAAATCGAAAGATTGCAATATTTGTATCAGTATGCTTTAGCAAAAAGGTCTTGTCCCCTTGGTTGAGTTGTATTCTGCTGAAGAGCGCTATGATGCTTACCAATTAAAGCCATATTTACTTGGGGTCAATAGCCGCAATTTTAAAAAGTATGGAAATTGACTTGGCACAGGGTGCGCAAATTTTAAGTTTGTTGCGCTGCGAACTTTCCATGCCTCAAGCAATTGCTGTGCGTGTTCAATCTGGGCTACCGGATTTACCTTTGTTTGTGGGTGAATCGGGAATTGATACAATAGAAGATGCACAAATTTGGTTTGAAGGTGGGGCCGATTGCTTATTGATTAGTACCAGTTTAATGTTAGCCGATAAAAGTACAGGTAAAAATGACATGGCAAAGCAACGGATTGTTTCATTTCGTCAAGTGTTTGAAAATTGACAATTTCGTTTGTAATTTCAAATTTACAATTTTAGCTCAATATTTTTTACCAAATATTTGTTGTAATATTTCTGAAACTGAAGCTACGAGCAAGCTTTCGCGGCTTGCTAATTTGCGCAATTGCCAACGATAATCAGGTTGGAGCAAAAGCAAGTAGTAGCTGTTTTTGGTTTCGGCTCTTTGGAACAATGTGTGCATTTTTTTTGTGTGGGGCACAACATCGCAAGGTAACCCTGCTTGTTGTAAGCTTTGGCTAAAATGTAAGCAGGTTAAATAGGCACTAGCATCTGCGTTTTTCCAGTTTGGGTCGAGGCTAATAATGAGGCAGCTTGGGCCTTCTGGGCAGCCTGAAATTTTTGCGCTTTCTTGTGTTTTACTGGTTTCTAATAGTTCGAGGCCACAAAGCAAACGGTCTAAACCAATGGAACCGCCAACACCGGGCAGCGATTTTGTACTGTAAAGACTGGTCAATTGATCATAACGACCACCGGAACAAATAGAACCTAAAGAAGGTAATTCTTCCAAGAACGTTTCAAAAACCATTCCTGTGTAGTAGTCTAAGCCACGGGCTATACTCGGGTCGAAGCGCAATTGAACACCATTTTGTATGGCAAAATCAGAAATCTGTTGCAGGTCGGTTAGGGTTTGAATCGCCTCGGCAGGCAATGTTGTTTGTTTTTCGTTTTGTTCATAAGCTACTTGCAATAGCAATAATCTCAATCGCTCTAGTTCATTGGTGAAGCTAGTTTGTTTTGAGTTTTTTCCCAGATAATCAACCAAAGTTTGGGTAACTTTTGGGCCCAATAAGTTACCCAAACTTTGGTAAACCGTCTCTTCACCTACTTTGTGCAGCTTATCCATAATGCGCATGGCTTGGGTTTGCAATTCTACGGTTACTCCGCAAAGTTGCCAAAAAGTTGCTAATAGGCTTCGGTGATTAATGTGGATAATAATATTTTCCAGAGCGGGATAATCAGATTGCAAGCGGTTTAAGGCATTGTGGGCCATTTGTAGGACGCAAAGATCGGCTAGCAAGCTATTATCGCCGACAATGTCAAAATCACATTGGTAAAATTCGCGGTAACGGCCTTTTTGGGCATTTTCTCCGCGCCAGACTTTGGCAATGTGATAACGCTTAAATGGTAAGTTCAGTTGTTGTTCGTGCTGCACCATAAAACGGGCAAACGGTACGGTTAGGTCAAAACGCAAGGCTACATCGCGGCCACCGCTATCTTGAAAGCGATAAATCTGTTTTTCCGTTTCTCCCCCAGCTTTGCCGAGTAGAATTTCTGAGAATTCTAATGCAGGGGTATCAATTGGGTCAAAGCCAGAGATTTCAAACAATTGACTTAAATTTTGCATGATTCGTCTGCGGCGTTTTTCTCCTTGTGGCCCATAGGGTAGAGCATCGCGGAAACCTTTTAAAATTCGCGCTTCAATTAATTGAGTTTTTGCCATCTATTTTTACCTTTGTTATCATTAGAATTTTATTTTTTAAGCCAGTCATAACCTTTTAGCAAACTGTGATAAAAAATGAATTTGTAATAAAATACGTTTTTTATTTTATCAAGTTTTCTATACATACAGCGCAATATTAAAAGCAGGTAAAAATAACTATTATCGAATTAATGTCTAGACAAAATTAATTAAAATCAATATTCTTTCTCATCAATATAAACTAAAAGGAAGCTCATTTTTATGAAAAAATGCATTGTACTGGTATTCCTATTTGTTGTCAGCGTTTTTCTGTTTCATGCCTGTAGCCGCAAGACAAAAACGATGATTTTAGAAGAAGAACCCCAGAAGGTGGTCCATATAGGGGTTTCAAAAATTATTGCTCATCCAGCTTTGGATGCTATTGAAAAAGGGCTGGTTGAGGTAATTACAGATAGTGGTATT
Source organism: Spirochaetia bacterium (assembly GCA_965225855.1). Classification (GTDB taxonomy): domain Bacteria; phylum Spirochaetota; class Spirochaetia; order SP-2023; family SP-2023; genus Haliotispira. The sequence continues at coordinate 422,005 of CBDDCK010000005.1, forward strand.
GAAGTAGAGTTTGATTTTCAAAATGCCAACGGTGATAATACGGCTGCAAACTCGATTGCTCAACTGTTTCGGGATCAGAAAGTGGATATTGCAGTGAGTATTGCAACCCCTACGACCCAAACATTGGTACAACAGCTTACTGGCATTCCGATTTTTTATAGTGGCATTACTGACCCTGAAGGGGCAGGAATCTTGAGCAAAATTAACGATGGTATGCAAATTGCTGGCTATTCGGATTTGTCTCCCGTAAGCGATCATATTACTTTGATTAAGCGCATTCAGCCGGAAGTAAAAGTAATTGGCCAAATTTTTAGTGCTGATGAAGATAATTCTCGCTTTCTCAACCAGATGAGCACTAAAGCTACCAAGGATAATGGTATCGAGTTAATTTCGGCGGCTATAACCAGTACAACTGAAGTTAAAGATGCTGCATTGAGTATCATTGATCGAGTAGAGGCCCTGTATATCACAACAGATAATAAAGTTATTTCGGCTATGACTGCTGTCAGTGAGGTTGCAGACCAATACGATATACCTCTTTATTCGGCTGCTCCCATTAGTATGGAAGGCAACAATAAAATAGTGGTAGCTATGGGCATTGACTATGACAATATGGGTAAATTGACAGGTGAGTTAATTGTGCGCTATTTAAAAGGCGATAACAGTGTTTTTGACAATCCGATCGTCTATCCACCGTTGAAAGACCAGATTATTTTGATCAACCAAGAGCAAGTTGGTAAATTAGGTTTGAATATTCCTGAAGATATACGGGAAATAGCTAGGGAAAATTAGATTATATCTGATGTTAGGTATATTTGAGGCTCTCTTTGTTGGAGGGGCGATTTATAGTATTACTGCTTTAGGCGTCTTCATTACTTTCCGTATTTTGGACTTCCCTGACTTGACGGTTGAAGGTAGCTTTCCTCTGGGTGCTGTGGTTATGGGAATCTGTTTGAGTAATGGGTTGCCGTTGTGGTTGGGGTTTATCCTCGTCATTATCGGTGGTGTTTTAGCTGGTATTTGTAGTTCGTTAATTCACAATTATTTAAAAGTGCCGGGATTACTTTCTGGTATACTGACGATGATGATGCTGTATTCGCTTAATATCCGCATTTTAGGGCGGCCGAACTTGCCATTATTGAACGTTCCCACTCTCCCTATCTTTGCCAGTTTACAAGAATGGAGTAAGAATTGGCTTAGCTATCTCGATCGTTTGCTAATGCAGTCGGGTATTTTGATTGCTTTTGCCATAGCTTTAATTGCTGTTTTGCTGTGGCTAATCAATTTGTTTTTTCTTACTGATTTGGGCATTGCTTTGGGGGCTATGGGCGGCAATCAGCAAATGGCGATAAGTTATGGCTTAAACCCCCGTTTGCTAAAAACTATTGGTCTAGGACTTTCCAATGGATTGGTCGCTCTTTCTGGTGCATTATTGGCGCAATACCAAGGTTTTGCCGATGTAGGACTAGGGGCTGGAATCATTATCACTGGCTTGGCTATTGTGATGATGGGAGAATTTTGTATCCATTCTAACCGCATTAGTTGGGTTACTTTTCGTATTCTTTTGGGTGCCATTATTTACCAAACTTTGATTTATTTCTCCAGACGCTATGGTGCGGGTATTGGGTTTCTTTCAACAGATATTAAATTGATGACTGGTTTGTTGATCATTTTGTTTTTAGGCTTGAGTCAAGTGCAACAATATCGTCATCAAATCCATGCATTAAAACAAGCTTTATCTCGTTTCAAAATAAATGAACTGAAGGAAGCTTCTTTTGTGGTCCAAAAAGAAAAAGCCGTGGTGCAAAATAGCGGGGTTGAAGAACCCGAAGAGCCTGAAATAAAGGGAGAGTGGTTGTGATTGCTTTACAAGATGCCTGCATGATTTTTCACCCAGGTAGTGTTGATGAGATGATGGCCCTAAAACCATGTAATCTGCAGATTGACGCTGGTGATTTTATTACGATTATTGGTACTAATGGGGCGGGTAAGTCTACTTTATTTAATGCTATTTCCGGCCACTTTCCGCTGAGTAGTGGTAAAATTTTTTTAAATGAAATCAATATTTCCAAAATGCCAGAACATCGTAGGGCCAAGCTAATAGGGCGCATTTTTCAAAATCCGGCAATGGGTACAGCAGCGAATATGAGTTTAGAGCATAATTTATGTATTGCCAGTAATAAAGAGATGAAGTCTTTAAAAATTAGTTTGAATGCTGCTAAGCGCAAAGAATTTTGCGAATACTTGAAGCATCTGGATATGAATTTAGAAGAACGATTGAGTGATAATGTTGGTCAATTCTCTGGCGGTCAACGTCAAGCGATTACTTTATTGATGATGATTCTTTCGCCCCCTAAGTTGGTTTTGTTGGACGAACATACAGCTGCTCTTGACCCAGCCAATATGGCCAAGATAATGGAATTAACTCGTTATTTTATTGATAAATATCAATTGACAGCGATGATGATCACCCATGATATGAAGCAGGCAATTGATTATGGCAACCGCCTATTGATGATGGATCAAGGTGAGATTATTTTTGATATTCGCGGTAAAGAAAAAGAAAACCTTTTTCCTAAAGATTTAATTGATAAATTCCATGAGTTGCGAGGTGCTTCATGCGATCTAGGCGACCAAACCATGCTTAGTATATAGCTTAGTTTGAATAAAAGAACCAAGGAGGTATTTCTTGGAATTCTAGCTTGCCAATTGCCTGTAACAACATTAGAATCTGGCACCTCTTTGGACGATTAGCTCAGCTGGATAGAGTGCTTCCCTCCGGAGGAAGAGGTCGTGGGTTCGAATCCCTCATCGTTCGTTTTCAAGACTCCTTGATAAGGCCTACAGCTATCGCTCTTTTTCCAGAATGCATTCCCACTATCGGAGAAGTCTCGGTTATGTAATCGGCAGTTTTTTGGGTGATGCCTTGCAAAATGTTTGCAAGCAATGAAGCATCTTTTTGCGCTGCTGCATGGGTAATGCCGTATGATTGCACTTTGTTGGTTTTGTGGATTGTTTTGATTATATGGGCTGCTTTTTTTAAAAGCCCTTGGTATGAAAATGCTTTGCTGTAGACAATACCATTACCATTTGGGCCGAGTGTAATAATCGGTTTTAAATTGAGTAAAGAAGCTAGCCAACCTTTTGTGCGGCTAATTCGTCCACCGCGGATAAAATGTTTCAGCGTGGGCACAAACACAAAGGTTTTAATTCTCTTTTTTAGGTTTTCTGCTAGAATTATTAAAGATTCCAAAGATTTTTCTGTGGCAGCGGCCTGGGCAATTTGAATGACTAATAAACCCAGAGCAATAGAATTCAGGCAAGTATCCACCACGGCAATCTTTTGAGCTTTGTCATTATATTGTTTGGCGCATTGCTGCAATTGGCCCCAAAACCCACTTTGCACTTTGGCTATGGGCAAGACAATAATGCCTTCATAATATTCTAGTAAATATTGAAATAAACTGTGGATATTGGCAGGTGCGGGTAGTGAGCTGCTCGGGAAACAAGAGCTTTGCGCTTGTTTTTGATAAAACTGCTCTGCTGTGATGGTTAAGCGGTCGAGATATTCATTCTGACCCCATATAAGTTTAAAGCTGATGATATGTATTTGGTAGTTATCTAGTATATCTTGCGGTATATCGGCAACCGAGTCTGTTACAATGGCAATTTCCCCAATTTTTTGTTGTTGTACTTGTTGTTGGCGAAACATATCATCGACTTTTTGGTCATAAATGATACCCGATTTTTGCAGTATGGCATAGGCTAGCTCTGGTTGGTTGGTATGGATATGCACTCTATTTTTTCTAGCACCTTGGCTAAGCACCAATGAATCGCCAATGGTTTGCAATTCTTGCTTTAATTGTTTTTGCGGTATGGAGTCTTCAGCATGCCCGACTAAAAATTCAGCACAATAGCGGTATTTCAATTCTGTTTCTAAATTATGTGGGCCATGGGCAAAGGCTTCACTGTTGTATTCAGAGTCTATATGAAAAGATTTCCTAAAGGATAAACTGGCAAAATCACTGCGGTTTAATTGTGCTATGCCTTCGAGAAAATAGATAAAGCCCTGCGCACCGGCATCGAATACATTATTTTTTTGCAAGACGGGAAGTTGTTCTTTGGTTTTATCCAAGCTGTTACGTGCTTGCACCAATGCTTGCGCCAAAGTTTGCAGCAATGGGGTTTGGGAAAGGCTACTTTGGTAAATAGATTCTGCCCAAGTTTTTAACACGGTTAGAATGGTACCCTCAACAGGGTTGGTTATTGCTTCATAAACTAAGGAAACAGCATTTTTGGCAGATTGTGCCAACTCGGCTAAAGATAAAAGCATTTTATCTGGGGTATGGGCTGCCAAGCCGTTGAGGTATTGCGAACATATTAAGCCGGAACTGCCTCTAGCGCTTTCTAAAGATAGGTTGGCAATATTGTTTAATGTTGTTTTTGCCGAGCGAACGGGGCACAGCCTATTGGTAATGGTAGCCATAGTCATACAGAGGTTGGTGCCCGTATCGCCATCTGCTACGGGGAATACGTTAATCTTATTTAAGTATTTCCTTTGCTTTTGGATGTTGTTTAAGCCAAAGAGAAAACCATAGTAAATATGGTAGCCGCTAATATTTTCTCTATTCATATAGTTTACTCCTCTGGCTATTTAGTTCAATACAGATAGGCTAGCCTTAGCTTTATTGGGAAGATCAATTTAGTGAAAAAAATTGTTTTTGCATAGCTATACAAACTACCTTAATTCAAAATTTTCAATTACGATAGGCCCCTAAGATAATTTGTCAAATTAATGTGTATAAAGGTTTTTTATGCTAGTAGCCGCTTTATTGTTGACCTATTTGATAGGCTCTATACCTTTTGCCGTGATAACTGGCTATATTGTTGACTCTACAGATATTAGAACAAAAGGCAGTGGCAATGCTGGTGCAACTAATGTTTGGCGTGTTTTGGGTTGGAAGCCGGCTGTTATTGTGTTGTTGTTGGATTTTACCAAAGCCTTTGTCCCGGTTTTTTGGCTGCCCCAATGGCCTTATTTTTGGCCTTATTTTTGGCCTTATTTTGATAGTTATTTGTATGGACACAAGGAATTTTTGCAAATGGCCTTGCTGTTTTGCGCAGTTATTGGGCACGCCTTCCCCATTTGGTGTAAATTCCGCGGAGGTAAAGGGGTTGCCACGTGGGCAGGAGGTGTTGCCGCTATTTTTTGGCCGGCGATTCCGTTTGGTTTGGCGGTGTTTGCGCTAACGGTTGCGTGGACTCGCTTTGTTTCTTTGGCATCGTTAGTTACGGTATGGCTGCTGCCGGCTTTTTATGGGGCTTTTGTTGCTATAAGCCAAAAGCAATTTTCTTGGTATTTGTTGGCTTTCTTTTTGCTAATGGCTGTTTTCATTACATTTTTACACCGCAACAATATCCGCCGTTTATTGCATAAAGAAGAACCGAAGATTTAATGGAAAACTGTAATTGTTTGGTAGAAAACTCACTGCTAAATTTTAAGTGAGTCTTTTTTGAATGAAATATGAACAAATGTTGCCTTTGGCAAAAATAAGCCCCCACCCCAACACCAAACCAATAGCTGCCCCACCCCCAACCAACACCCCAAAGCAACAAACCCGATCAACATTGTATTGCCAAAATTGTTTGCGTGAAGAGCCCCGACTAAATAGTTGATCCGGAACATGATAACTGAACGGGATAAGACGCGATAACTCGGGATTTTTTTGGGGACAAATGGAAGGTAAAAATTGGCTTACTTTCCAAAATAAAAAGGTAAAAAAATTTTTGTTTTTCGGCCTATGGGTTGTCGGCAACAATACGCTTTATATCATGGTAACGGGCCACGGTCTCAAAAAGCTAATAAGGTTTCTGAAAAAAGCTAGTAAGGTTTTGACTGAAAACCTTACTAGCTTTTTTGATTGGCAACCTGGGGATTTTCCAACGAGGCTGTGGCAGTCTCTAAAAAAATCGCAAAAAATTGTATTGTATTATTTTGCTAAAAACTGGGCTGTACTGCGATACAAAAAACTCAAATTCTTATTCTTATACTTTGTGCCATGATGTTTCGTACGATCATACGCAACGCCCGGACTGCGTCTAGCGTATTACAAATTTTTACCCAAGGTATCTCAAGCAATCTCAAGGTATCTCAAATAATCTCAAGCCTTTTGATTGGCATGGATTTTGAACCACCTTACAACACTAAACAACACTAAACAACACTAAACATAAAAAAACTTACAAAAAGCTTACAAAAAGCTTGTATGGGCCTTGACGCAACACCCCCCCTAGCAAAATGGGGATTTACAGACTAGCCCGTATGGGTTGGCCAATCTTTATCCATTGTTGGAGGTATTGCTTATGTATAAGCTCAAACTACTTTTATTGCCATTAGCCTGGCTACTGGCCTTTATGGCCTTTGCCTGCGCCCCACCCGATGACGATGATCGATCTTCTGGGCCGTCTGGGCCTGCAATCACCAGTGCAAGCTACGATGTTGGCACGGCTCTGTTAACCGTACAAGGTACTGACTTAAGTCCTACAGAAGCGCAAATCCAAACCATCGTAGTAGATGGCGTAGCTTTAGATTCCTATACTGCAGATGACCCAGCCACTGGGCCAGATAGTAGCGATCTTGCAAAAGGTAAGTACCGTATTAAAAGCGATGGCACAGCGATTTGGCTGAAACTTAAAGATCAACATAAAGCTACTCTGAATGGCAAGGTGGGTAGCAATGGTCTAAAAAAAGGCTTGCTTAGCGTTGGCACTGGTGCTTGGGCGGGTTTAAATACAGCCAAAGACTTGGAAGTTAGTAATGTACCCGAAAATAAGCAGTCTAAAGTATCCGATGACAATCAGCCATCTAAGCAAACTGAAGAAGCTGAACAAGACGAACAAGCTGAAGAAGTCGAACAAGCTGAAGATAAGCAGTCTAAGACCGAAACTGAAGAAGAGTCGCCTAAGCAACCTAAAGCCGAAGATCAGTCGCCTGAAGCCGCAATTACCGGTGCAAGCTACCATGTTGGCACGGCGCTGTTAACCTTGCAAGGTAATGACTTAGGTAGTGCAACCCAAGCCCAAATCCAAACTATCACGGTAGATGGCTTAGCCTTCAGTTCCTATATTGCAGATGCCACAGCCACTGGGGCAGATAGTCGCAGTCTTGCAAAAGGTAAGTACCGCATTAAAAACGATGGCACAGCGATTTGGCTGAAACTTACCGATACCGATAAAGCTGCTCTGAATGGCAAGACAGGTATGGATAGCAATGGTCTAAAAGATGGGTTGCTTACTAGCACTGGTGCTTGGGCGGGTTTAGATACAGCCAAAGGCTTGGCCGTTAGTGGACACCCACCCACAATTACCCGTGCAAGCTATGATGTTGGCACGGCGCTGTTAACTGTACAAGGCACGAACTTAAGTCCTACAGAAGCCCAAATCCAAACCATCGTGGTAGATGGCTTAGCCTTAATTTCCTATACTGCAGATACCACAGCCACTGGGGTAAATAGTAACGGTCTTGAAAAAGGTAAGTACCGCATTAAAAACGATGGTACAGCGCTTTGGCTTTACCTTACCGATCGACATAAAGATGCTCTGAATGGCAAGACAGGTATGGATAGCAATGGTCTAAAAGATGGGTTGCTTACTAGCACTGGTACTTGGGCGGGTTTAGATACAGCCAAAGGCTTGGCCGTTAGTGGAAACCCCGCACCCGCAATTACCCGTGCAACCTACAATGTAAATACAGGCTCATTAAAGATTACAGGTACTAATTTACCAAAAGCAGTTACAGGCTGGGACTTTAGGGAATTGACGATTGTATCCGGTGATGGTAAGAAGAGATTGACATTATCCCGGTATACAATAGGTTCTGCAGCAAGTGCAACAAGCTTAAAGATTAGTTTAAATAGAGCCAAAGCCAATGCTATATTGGTTAAGGATGGTGATAGTGATGATGCTGGTGCATACAACCTGGAAGCAGCAGCAGGCTTTGTACCTGGTAGTAGCGCTGAAGACACAAGCAACCCTATTACCGTTAGTGGGAATACCATCGCCAGCGCAGAATACAATCCTAATACAGGCAAGTTAACTATTGTCGGTAAAGGTTTACCGACAACAATTGCAGAGTGGGACTTTAGCAAATTGACGATTGTATCCCGTGATGGTACTAAGAGATTGACATTACCACGGCACTCAACTGTAGGTGAAAACAGAGCCACAGGTACTGTAGCAGTTACAAAAGGCGTAATTATTATTTTAAGCGGTAGTGTAAAAACCAATGCCGATGCTATAATGCAGGATCGTTTTGGTCATTACAAACTTGAAGCAGCAGCAGGATTTGTACCTGGTGGTCCAGCAGACCCAACAGTTGTTCTTACTAGGAGTTCCTAAGTAAGTAAGGGTTTGGTTTAACTGCGCTTGCATTTGAAAATTGCAACCTTGGTAAGTTTTCTTATCAAGGCTGCTTTTATCAATTACAGCCTTGGTATGGATAAAATAGCAAGGCTGGAAAAAAATTTATTAAGGCTACAAATTTTTTTGTCAAGGCTGGAAATTTTTTTATTAAGGCTGCTTTTGCCAATTATAGCCTTGGTAAATACGGGAAGCCAATATAGCCAAAGGCTGGTACAACCAAGCTAAAAAGAACAAAAAAACTTGGAAGCCCAATTTACAGGCTTTAGACGGCTAAGTGTTTATGAGCGCAGTACAGCCTAAAAAGTAAGTAAATTTGCACGCAAGTCGTTTCATTTTGTGTGCGCCGTTACAAAAATCCAATTTTAGTTTCTAATGAGTTGACCTAAGTCTATACTGTCCATACTATAAAGCATATCAAAAATATGCGGGTTGACCGCAATATAATTAGGAGTTCCTATGGATATGATGGATATTATCGAACATATCGAAGCACGCGAAATTTTGGATTCTCGCGGTAACCCCACTATTGAGGTTGATGTTGCTTTGGCTTGTGGTGCCGAAGGCCGAGCAGCTGTACCTTCAGGTGCTTCCACTGGTACACGCGAAGCTGTAGAGCTGCGTGATGGCGATAAAAAACGCTATCTGGGCAAAGGCGTTCTCAAGGCTGTAGAAAATGTCAACAGTGAAATTGCCGAAGCCCTAATTGGATTAAGCGCTTCCGACCAGATCAATATTGACCGTACAATGATCAAGCTAGATGGCACAGAAAACAAAAGCCGTCTGGGTGCCAATGCCATTCTCGGTGTGTCTATGGCTGTAGCACGGGCTGCTGCTGAATCACAAGGCACGCCACTCTATCGCTATCTTGGAAGCTATCATTCCAATTTACTACCTGTACCCATGGCTAATATATTAAATGGTGGTTCGCACTCGGATAACTCTGTAGATTTTCAGGAGTTTATGGTAATGCCAGTGGGTGCCCCAAGCTTTCGTGAAGGCCTGCGCTGGATCGCGGAAATTTTCCATACCCTAAAAGGTATTTTGAAAACAAAAGGATATTCCACTGCTGTTGGCGATGAAGGCGGTTTTGCTCCCGACTTGAAATCCAATGAAGAAGCCCCAGAATATATTATTCAAGCAATCGAAAAAGCAGGATTTAAACCCGGTCAAGACGTGATGATTGCTTTAGACCCTGCAGCTTCTGAGTTTTATGACACAGAGAAAAAAGTGTATCAATTTCGTTGGTCAACTAATGAAGAAAAAACCTCGGATCAAATGGTTGAATTCTGGGCCCAATGGTGCGAAAAATATCCTATCACCAGTTTAGAAGACGGTATGGCTGAACAAGACTGGGAGGGCTGGAAAAAATTGACCGAGCGCATTGGTAAAAAAGTCCAGGTGGTTGGCGATGATTTGTTTGTAACCAATTCCAAAATTTTACAAGAGGGAATTGAGAAAGGCATTGGCAATTCAATCCTCATTAAAGTCAACCAAATTGGTACGCTAACAGAAACTTTTGAAGCTGTAGAAATGGCCAAATGCGCTGGCTATACAGCTATTGTTTCACATCGCAGTGGCGAAACAGAAGACAGCTTTATTGCCGATTTGGTTGTAGCTCTTGGTACAGGCCAAATCAAAACAGGATCGGCTTCCCGCACAGATAGAATCTGTAAGTACAATCAATTACTACGCATTGAGCAGCAGCTAGATAAACATGCCGAGTATTTTGGTAAAAAAGTTTTTTATTCTTTGGCTAAATAAAAACTTAAAAAGCCGACTTGTGCCCTCCCAAGTCGGCTTTTTAAATTACAAGGTAAACAACAATTCTTCGTAAGAAGGATATGGCCAAGCTTTCCGATCACATAAATGTTCTAATCGGTCAATCTTTTCACGTAAATTATTCATCAACGGAATCATTTTACTGTAAACAAAGTCGGCTTGTTGTTGATCCGCACTGATTATTTCCGACTCTTGACGAACAATACGTAAATTTTCAACCGATTCAACAATAGCTTCTAATAATTCATTAATTTCTGTAATCCGAGTTAATTGTCGCTCTACCTTCAGACTCAATTTCTGCTGCTTACGAACAACATTAATACTGTTTTCCAACTGTTTTTCTCCAGCAGGAATAACGCCAGTATTAGCCATTTCTTCCAATACTAAAGCCTCTATGTTCAACAATTTATTGTAAACTTCTAAACGAATTTCATAACGAGAATGCAATTCTTCTTTATTTAGAATACCGTGTTTTTCAAACAGAGCTATAGTTTCATCACTAATCAATGTCGGAAGAACATCAGGACTACTCTTCAAATTGGGCAATCCCCGTTTACGAGCTTCTTCTTGCCATTCTTCTGCATAACCATTGCCATTAAAAATAATCCGCTTATGTTGCTCATAAGTTTGAGAAACCAATTCTTGGATCGTCTTGTTAACATCAGAACTGCTTTCCAACACATCAGCAAAATCAGAGAGAACATCGGCAACCGCTGTATTTAGGACAATATTGGAATCCGCAATGGACATAGCCGATCCAACCATACGAAATTCAAACTTATTCCCAGTGAAGGCAAAAGGAGAAGTTCTATTGCGATCACTATTATCTTTAGGTAACTCTGGCACAAGTGCAGAGCCAATGCCAATCATATCTTTATTTTTTGCTTTTTGAAATGTACCATTAGCAAATCCAGCCAAACTATTTTCCATTTCCTTTCCCAGAAATATAGAAATAATTGCCGGTGGGGCTTCATTTGCACCCAAGCGATGATCATTGCCTGCAGAACTCGCTGTCAAACGCAGCAATGCTGCATTTTGATCGACAGCTTTTAGTACCGCCGCGACAAACAACAAAAAGCGACAATTATCTTCTTCGGTTTTTCCCGGGTCAAATAAATTGAGACCGGTATCAGTACTTAAAGCCCAATTGTTGTGTTTCCCCGAGCCATTGACTCCAGCATAAGGTCTTTCATGCAACAAACAAACTAAACCATTGCGCTGAGCGATTCGTTTCAAAGTTTCCATTATAATTTGGTTTTGGTCGGTTGCCAAATTAGTCGTGCTAAAAATAGGAGCTAATTCAAATTGATTGGGAGCAACTTCATTATGCTGAGTGCGAACAGTAACACCTAAATCCCATAGTTCTTCATTCAATTCAGCCATAAATTTAGAAACTTTTTCTGGAACACTGCCAAAATAATGATCTTCCATTTCTTGGCCTTTTGCTGGCATTGAGCCCATCATAGTTCGACCTGTCAAGCGCAAATCAGGACGTTTGTCAAATAATTCTTGATTTACCAAGAAATATTCTTGTTCAGCACCAACAGTACTGTCTACATAGGAAATATTTTTCATACCAATAGAGTATAAAACACGCACAGCTTGCTGGGATACAGCTGCCATGGAACGCAGCAATGGAGCTTTTTTATCCAGAGCTTCACCTGTATAGGAAACAAATACAGTTGGAATACATAGAACCAAAGAATTTTCAGCATTTTTCTTTAAAAAAGCGGGAGAGGAGGTATCCCAAGCTGTATAACCACGTGCTTCAAATGTGGCACGCAAGCCACCATTAGGAAAAGATGAAGCATCAGGTTCACCCATAATCAGTTCTTTACCGGAAAACTCTGAAATTACTAAACCGTCTTCTTTTAACACAATGAAAGCTTCATGTTTTTCTGCTGTTAAACCAGTCAATGGATGAAACCAATGGCTAAAATGTGTTGCACCATTTTCCAATGCCCAATCTTTCATTGCGGTCGCAATAATATCAGCTGTATGCAAATCTAAGACATTTTTACCGTTCCGAACAGCCTGAAGAAATTTGTAGCATGATTTAGGCAAACGATTTTGTAATTGCCTTTCCGTAAAACAATGTCTACCAAATGATTTTTCAAAATCATAGTTTTTTGTCACTTTCTCGGACACAATGATTCTCCTTTATGAGTTTATTTGCATAAACTATATTCTACAAAGCAAATATTATGTCAACCTAAATATATATAAAATAACTTTTAATAATGATATATAAATAAACAAATAGAAGTGAGTTTCATGACTATATACAAACAAAGACGCTCTGAACAAATCAAATGCTCAGAGCGTCTTAAAGAATAGATTATCCTATACTAGCAGACATAATTTCTAAATCTCTCACCAATTATCAGCCGGATCATCGGGATCTTTGGCATTAATACCAAAAAGGTCTGTAGTAGCTCGTAAATCATCAAAATAAACATAAAAATTACCAATAGAATCTTCTAAACTAGTCTCAATTTTAAAGGATTCTATTAAAAGACCTGTTCCTAAATCACTTTGCTGAAAGTCACGCTGTTTCAAACTAGGAGGTATAGTAGCTGTCAATTTCTTCCAACCCAAAAAGTTAAGATTACCCATATACAATTCGTATCGCTTACCTTTTCCAACGAGCTCTTTGACAACCAATTTTAAAACATGATTTGCATTGCGCCCAGCAACCCACACAGACACAGTTTTAACTGTACCTTCAATTGGGACAGGACGTCTAGGTACAATGAAAGCTTCACCGATAGAACGCCTCTTAAAATTTATACGAACACCCAAAATATTAAAATCTTGGTTAGCAGAAGCATCATTGCCCTCTTTTAATTGAGGAATCTTTGGCTTTGCTTGGGGACCAGAAGATATACGAGTGCGAGTTAAAATCGTACCATTATCCCTAGAAAAATGACCAGACCAGAATCCTTCATCCTCAAAACTACGTATAGGAATCTCTTTAATGTTCTGCTGAGCTTTTATTTGATACATCATAGTTGGATCTGTATCGGGAGCACCAGCATCAACGACAACATCCGTGTTTTCTTGAGCAAACAGTGTTAAAGTGGTAAAGACCATAAAAACTAGATTTAGTAAGCTCAACAATGTCATGCGATATTTATTCATCTCTTTTCAATTCTCCTTTTCCTAAGTTTATTGCTCTTCTGCAGTTGCATCAGGTGCATCTTGAGTCTCAGTTTCTTGCGCAGAACCACCAGACACACTAGTATCCCAGATTTCTTGTATACGTCTAGGTATTGCCAAACTTTTACCATCATAAAAATTAGAATAAGTATCCAAGGTTACTTGCATCTGGTCAAAGTAAATATAGAAATTATCCACACGTTCATAAGGGTTTGTACGCACTACAAATTTCACAAATTTCAAACGATAGTCTTGTAAGCTGTAACGACTATTTTGAGAAATATTATTGGGAACATTTGAAGCCATTTTGTGCCAACCATTAAACAACAGACTACCCGCACCATATTGCTGACGATTAATTCCTGAAACAACTCGCATCGGCAATACATGTGTTACACCTTTGAAATCTTGTACATGCATTTCAATTGTATAATCATAGTTCGCACCCCAAACCCAAATATTGATGTTTTTAATACGGCCTGGCAAGTCTTCTTCTGATAGAGGCAATGGTTGAGGTTTCCATTTACCATCGATATCAACACCTACATAAACAGAAAAATAATTATAACCTTGACGATCAAACTTAACACGCACACCATAAACATTTTTCTTATTAGCTTCTGGTGGATCCTGACCAAAGAGATCGATTGGCCAATTATTGATATATTGTCCGATAGGAAAGCCTTCTGTTGCATAACGACTAGCTAAAGAATTACCAACACGCCAAACAACAGGCTCACCGGAAATATTTTTATTTTGAATACTCCCATCTTTTTGCAATATTCTTGCAGTTGTCCCTTTGGGAAATTTACTTATACCTCTACCATCAAACGTCTCTACTACAACATTTTCATAAAGAGGGTCCTGCTCAGCCCAAATAAACGCCCCCCCACTCAATAAGAAAACTGTAGTCGCAAACAGAATAGATACAGCTTGCTTCATATAAACTCCTTTTCAGCTTTGTCTAACTATTTTGACAAAAAATGCCATTAGCTAAGGTATCGTATCGAACGATAAAAAACTTTACAAAGTATTTTCACGAAAGCAAAATATTTTTCATATTTTGCTTTTACTATATCAATAGGCGGAAACAGGCAACAAATCTTGTAAAGCCACAATCTGGATTTTATTTTTATAGTACCAACTGATAGCTTTAACTAAAGCTTTTGCTCCGTTCAAAGTAGTTGTATAGGGAATATTATGAGCTACAGCAATTTGGCGAATTTTGCGGTATTCACTGCTATGCGCTTCATTGTTTGCAGTCTGATTCAAAATTAAAGAAACTTGGCCATCAATAATCATATCCAATACATCAGGCCTCTCTGCACCTACAAAAGGCACAGAATAAAATTCTATGCTTTCAAACATTTTTTCGATTTCTTGCGTAGCTAGTAGGCCAACACACAACCCTAATTCGTACAACGATTGAGCCAATTCCTGCCACAATTGCAGATGTTCTCGATCTTGAAGAACAAACAAAATTAAGCCATTTTTTTCTTTTTTCGGCAAATGCTGATCACCGGCCAAATAAGCTTTACAAAAAGCTTCAGCAAAAGTCTTACTGAGCCCCATCACCTCTCCTGTCGATTTCATTTCCGGCCCTAAAATAGTCGTAGATTCAGGAAAGCGGCGGAAAGGCAAAACAACCTCTTTTATCGCATAGTGTGGCACATTGAACTTCGTCAAAACATCAGGCGACAATAATTCGTCTAACGTCTTCCCCACCATAACCTGAGCTCCAATTTTAGCAACAGGCAAACCAGTCGCTTTAGCAACAAACGGGGTAGTACGGCTAGCCCGTGGATTCACTTCTAACAAAAAAATCTCGCTAACAGACTCTTCACAAGTCAAAGCAAACTGTATATTGATTAGACCTTCCACTTTTAATTTCAAAGCCAATTTTTCAACAATCGTTCGTACTTGGGCTAAAGTTTCTTCCGCAATAGAAAATGGAGGCAGTGAACACGCCGAATCACCCGAATGAATACCCGCTTCTTCAATATGTTCCATAATTCCAGCAATATAAACTTTTCTCCCATCGCAAATAGCATCAACATCTAATTCTGTAGCCATTTCTAAATAAGAGTCTATTAATAAAGGGCCTACATTATAATCAATTTGTGCTGTAGCTAAATAATCCACCAATTCCTTCTCAGAATGCAAAATACGCATCTTCGTGCCACCCAAAACAAAACTGGGCCTTACCAAAACCGGATAACCTAAAGCACGGGCCACTTCACAAGCTTTTTCTTTGTTTATAGCTGTACCGTGCGGAGCTTGCTTTATTCCCAAACTTGAAAGCAATTTACTAAATTCTTCACGATCTTCTGTCAAATTTATAATCTGTGGCGATGGCCCCAATAGCCGAACCCCAGCGGCTTCAAGCCCCTTAGCTAATTTCAACGGTGTCTGACCACCATATTGCACAATAACCCCTTTTAGTTTCCCACGTTTTTGTTCAGTCGCCACAATATCTAACACATATTCCAGTTCAATTGGCTCAAAATACAATCGATCCGCAATATCATAATCAGTCGAAACCGTTTCTGGATTACAATTGATGATAATAACTTCATAGCCCAAACGTTGTAGGCCAAAAATCCCTTGCACACAGACATAATCAAATTCAATCCCCTGACCAATGCGATTGGGACCACTACCCAAAATAATAACTTTTTCGCGCTCACTGGGGTTGGCCTCACAATACAACAAGACTGGTTTCACTCCTGCTATTTGTTGAACGTGTTGAAAACGCTGTTCCCAACTGCTATAAAAATATGGCGTACTGCTAGCAAATTCAGCAGCACAAGTATCAATGCATTTATAAATACGCTCTAAACCTAACTTGCAATACAGCTGACGCAATTCACCAAGGTCAATGCCCCAAAGTTGGGCAATATAATTCTGGCTAAAGCCTTGTTGCGCACAGCGTAATAGTAAAGCAGTATCGAAAGGCTTTTTCTGTAGTTCCCGTTCCATAACGACAAAGCTAGCCAATTGTTCCAAATACCATCGATCAAAATGCGTTACTCGATGAATATGCTCCAAACTAATACCTTCACGAATGGCTTGCACAATATTTAACAAACGCTCTGGCAAAAGTTTAGCTAAAGTATTGAGAATCTCTTCTTCCGGCTGACCTTTCAAAGAAACTTGCTCACTAAGAGTAATATGGCCTTCTTCCAAAGATTGATAAGCCTTCTGCAAACTTTCGAGGAAATTGCGGCCAATAGCCATTACCTCACCCACAGCCTTCATCGAAGAACCTAAATTGCGGGGGCTTTCGGGGAATTTTTCAAAATTAAAACGCGGAATTTTGGTTACAACATAATCGAAAGTCGGCTCAAAAGAAATTGGGGTTACTCCTGTACAAGAATTGGGAATTTGTTCCAAGGTGTAACCAACTGCCAACAAAGCCGCAACCTTAGCTATGGGGAAGCCTGTTGCTTTACTAGCCAACGCCGATGAACGAGAAACACGGGGGTTCATTTCAATTACCATCAATTCACCATTTGCTGGGTTCAAAGCAAATTGGACATTTGAACCACCCGTCTCAACCCCTACAGCACGTAAAATGGCAAAAGCGGCATCTCTCATTTGCTGAAATTCTTTATCCGTAAGCGTTAATGCCGGTGCTACCGTAATACTATCCCCAGTATGAACACCCATCGGATCAACATTTTCAATGGAACACACAATAATACAATTGTCATTTTTATCACGCACGACTTCCAGCTCATACTCTTTCCAACCCAACAATGATTGATCAATTTGCACTTGATGAGCAGGTGAGGTAGCTAAACCATTGCGTACAATCTGTTCAAACTCTTCATGATTATAAGCCACTCCGCCACCATTACCACCTAAAGTAAAAGAAGGGCGAATAATCGCTGGCAAACCAACAAATTCCAAGGCATTACAAGCTTCATCAAAACTTTGAACAACTGTATTTTTGGGAGTTCTCAAACCTATTTTACGAATTAAATTATCAAATAATTGCCGATCTTCTGCTTTGCGAATCGCTTCAATCGAGATCCCAATGAGCTTACAATTATATCGCTGTAAAATACCCAATTGATCCAATTCTATCGCACAATTGAGCGCAGTCTGGCCACCCAAAGTTGCCAAGACCGCCTCTATTTTTTCTATTACAATAATTTGCTCGACAATTTCTGGGGTAATCGGCTCTACATAAGTGCGATGCGCCAAATCCGGGTCGGTCATAATTGTTGCCGGATTAGAATTAATAAGAACAACACGAAAACCAACTTCCTTTAACGTTCGACAAGCTTGAGAACCAGAGTAGTCAAATTCACAAGCTTGGCCAATAACAATCGGACCTGCCCCAATTACCAAAATATTTTGGAAATCCACGGGCGCAAGAGGAAGCTCTGCTAAAGAATTAGCGAAATTCAATTGCTCAAAAGCCATTCACATTTTTCCATCAAACGAATAAAATCATCAAACAAATACACACTATCATGAGGCCCCGGCGAAGATTCAGGATGATATTGCACAGAAAATGCCGGATATTTTCGGCTGCGAATACCTTCAATACAAAAATCGAATAATGAACGATGAGTTATTTCTACATCTTCCGGTAAAGAACTTTCTTCAATACAAAATCCGTGGTTCTGCGAAGTGATTTCTACTTCATTGCGTAAAATATTCAAAACAGGATGATTAGAGCCCCTATGCCCATGATGCATATGTATCGTTTTGGCTCCCAAACTCAAAGCCAATATTTGATGTCCCAAACAAATACCAAAAATCGGCAATCGAGCAGCAAATGCTTGCTCTAAAATAACGGCAATTTTATGGTAAACAGGCTCTGGGTCTCCTGGCCCATTAGACAAAAATAAACCGTCTGGTTGAAGAGCTACTATTTTTTCCCAACTGCTTTCATAAGACAATACTGTAACAGTCGTAACAAAATGTTTTAACGAACGAAGGATATTTTCTTTAATACCAAAATCTAACACCACAACATGGAGATTTGCAATTCTAGCACACTCTTTGTCTATGTCTGGCGTTTGTAAAAGATTTTTCTGCTCCAGCGGTAACCATTCTAAAAATAACGAACCGTGATATTTTCCTACTGGATAACGAGATATTTGAGAAACAACATTTTGACCGCTCATCACCGGGCTATCTTGCAGATGCCGCAACAACATAGTAATAGCCTTGGATTTTAATTCATTATCATCAAATAGGTTTTGCTCCAACGTCCCCAATAAAGCCCGCTTTGAACCATGCTGACGCAAATAAATAATCAACGCACGCGTATCGATACCACTAATACCACTAATATGGTGTTTTTCTAACCATTGTTGCAAAGTCTTTCCACTGCGCCAATTAGATGGATTCGTTGGATATTCACGGCTAATCATAGCCAATGCTTTTGGCACAACACATTCATTATCTTCAGCATTACAGCCTACATTACCAATGTGTGGAAAACTAAAGCAAATCATCTGCCCAGCATATGAAGGGTCGCTGAGAACTTCTTGATAACCTGCCATACTGGTATTAAAACACAATTCACCGCAAAGCCGGCTAACATCGGCTGCTAAAAAACCATTTACATCAATACAAATCTGATTGGAAAACCCAAAACTATGGCCTAGAAAAAAATGCCCATCCTCAAGCAATAATAGGCCCAGTAAATCCGACTCACAAGAATCTGATTTCTGCTTATTTTGCATATAATATATAAGAGTCCTTTTCAAAAGAGCCCACTATAAAAAAACAGCACCAGCCCTTAAATTGGCCGCATTATATGAAATAATAACAATTCTTGCAACAAAACAAACTATAGCCTTATATTATATAAAAGCCAATAAATCAAACCTAAAGAAAAACTAGCTGCTATAATCAAAAGCACAAATGCTATACTGAAAAAACTATGTTGCAAGTTTTGTGAAAAACTTTTGGTATTTTTGCCCTTAAAATCTTTACGTTTAGTCATAAATTTTCCAATTTCCCATAATTAAAATATTCAATATTTTTGCAATTCTCAAGTAAAATTAACGGATTTTTAAATTGTAATCATTGAGGTTATAACTACCATCAACATATTTCTCAGCCACAGAAACCCGCACCGAATTTTTTACTTTATCTTGTAAATTGATTGTCCCCAGAAAAAAACGGCCTTCTTTCTCTCCCAAAATATAAAGGTCCTGCAAATCTCGATCATTGATACTTAACCGAGAATCAATATTATGAACTTGGTCGAACAATTCACTGTATATTTTTTTGTTATCAATACTGATATTCAGCCTCAAAGGCGGGCCTTGTTTTAGCGGGAAACGAAAATTCAAATTATAAATACCACGCAGGACTTGGTCCGATTTTTTCATTGGCTGATTCTTTACAGTTTTATCCTCTAATTCAGTCAAAGTTACGGATTCAAGATAGAGCTCACTTGACTCCAAACTTTTATCAATACTAGGCATAATCAATTTAGGATTGATCACGGTTTGAAATTGAGTATCAAAAATTTCCATATATAAACGCGATACTGCTTTTTCCTGTTTACCTGCTGCTTTTGTTTTTATTGGTTGTTTTTCATTTACAAACAAAAAATCATCGCTAGTAACTTGATAACTATCCTGTAATCGCAACGCTAAATTATCGCCCGAGTAACGAAACAAAAGTTTGTTGTGCTGCACGATAATAGTATTGTCAATATTTTGAGGAATGGGTCCCAGCATATTCCTAGCAGAACTAGTTTCAAAATAAATAATTTCTCCAACATGATAAGGCTGAACAATTCCTTCTGCACCTTCTCCATTTTCAATATCAAACCAAATGCCTAAGCTAGGCAAAAATTTTTTTGCTATCGTCTGGTCATTTGAGGGGGGGCGAATTGTCAAAAAACCTTGGGTGATCTGCTTACTCGGTAGAGGCCATTGGTACGCAAATAATGGCCACATTACAGATAATCCAGCTAATAATAAAAACAAGTATTTAGCCATTGTCCGACCGAACCATACAGACACTCTTTTTTTACAGTTTTTACTCTTAAAATATGGATTCATCACAAATATTCTGTCCGATATGATGCAATTAAATTGTCTTGACCAAAATATATAATATCCTTTTTAACTTGCAACGAATAATTTTGGCCACGCAATTTTAATCGCAGTAATTCTCCTTGAGTGCCATGAACTGCAATTAAGTTACCACCTTCAGGCGAACCAAAAACAAAAAACTGAATGTTTAATTGTTCTCCTTGTTCGCCAAATTGATTTAAGAAACCGTCTTCACGGTAAAGCCGATGTTCTTTATAACCATAATCATACACAGCAAAACCTTGCGAACTATTATAAAACACGTAAAGGGAGTAATCGGAAAAACGCAGCCATTGTGAATTACGTAGCTGGTTGGGTAATTCTTTGGCATACTCAAATAAATAGGTCTCTTGCTGTTTCTTTAAAAACACAAAACGCTGTTGATCCAAACCCGCAATCAACGCTATATTTTGTGAATCTGGCGACAGTGCCCCACCATAAATGCTATTGATTCGGCTGCCAGAACTAATATATTCATTATCCATTTTGCCATTTTTGTCGAGCAAAACAACACGTCCATTGACATACGAAACCAGAGTATCACCCATAACATTGTTGTCTAAACTACTAATATATGGCAACAAATCGCTGCGCCACTCTTGGCTACCATTTCGGCTATAGCGGTATAGACTGTGGCTTTCATTGCTAAATTGATAAATATTATCCTTAATAATAAAAGCATTGCCAACATCGAGGAAGCGGCCTATTTCTCTTCGGGCTATATCCCGAACCACGACATAATTGGGGATACTGCTAAAGTCTAAATAAAAATCATTGCCCAAAATTTGGTAACTCAACGGCAAAGGTTGATTCAGTATATCATAGCTAAGCAAATTTAATTCCCAGTCATGGAAACCATAATATCCACCCAAACGAAATGGTACAGCTAAACTAGAAATATCTTTTAAACCCAAAGTACCCGCTTGGGCATTCAGCTTACCAAACACATCAGGATAACTAGAGCCCACTTGATACTTGGATAAAAATAGCACCTTTTTAGGCTGGAAACTAATTTCTAACTCACCACTGCGGGGCAAAACAATTTCTAGCAAAAATACAACGAAAAGTAATAAAATAAATACATATTGGTTCATAGATAACCTACATTAATGGTTTGCCCAGCGAAAGTCTAGCCCAATTGTTGCAACCACTCTTTCATTTATTAAGGGAACTTAGCAGAAGTATTGAGTAAGCGTTCTTCTGCATCACTTTGGCGTAGATACAACGGCCCGTCTGACGCTTTCATAAAATTCTGTTTCTGATATTGCTGGCTAGCTAGCTCCAACATACTCGCAGCTAGAGCAGCTTCATCAATTACAGCACAATGCTCTATGGATTCAATTTGACAACCCTGGGAAGCTAATTCTTCCAAAAACATAGAGCTTCCGGGCCCAATAATACAAAGTTTGGCCAAGAAATCTGCATCGTAGTTTTCTTGCAATTCCCGATAAAGCTGCTGGCTACTTAAATCTAACGATCTGTTTTTACGCCCTTCTATAAATAAACGTGCATAAAACCGGCGTTTGCGTCCATCAATCAATACGCATAAAGGCCGCTCTCCCAGATAATCCTGGCCATAACACAACAAAAAGCTATGCCGCCAAATGACAAAAGTATCAAAACCTATCAAAGGCTTGTTCAACGCAAAACTTAGACCTTTGGCAAAAGACAACGAAATCCGTTGGCCGGTAAATGAACCAGGACCCAAATCCACAGCTAGGGCTTGTAAATCGCATAGCTCTAAGCCAGCTTTTTCCAAAAGTTGCTGGCACAAAGCCACCATTTGTTCATTGTGTTGAAAGCCTTGATTATAGGCTTGGGTAAATATTTTGCCATTTTGAACGGCGGCTAACAACAATTCATGGGCCCCGCTAAGTGCTAAAATTTTCTCTCTAAATTCTGTCATTTTGCTACATAAACTACTATATTACAATTATTAAGATAAGGTAATAATACGAATTTTGCGTAGAGTATCACCATCTTCAAGCATGGGCTCACCCAGCTCACCCATAGCCATAGATAGGATAACTTGGAAACACGGTAATGGCAGCCTTTCAGCTCCTTGAGTTTCTTGGGCTGCTTTAGTAGAAAACTTGGCAGCCCACTCTAAACGTTCTGGCCACTCTAACAGTGATACCCCCGGGCCATAAGTTCCTCCATTAAACAAAATATCTTCACCACCGATTAAGTTAAACTCTTCACTATCGGCTAAACGATATAAATCAAAATGATAGAGCGGCACTGACTTTATTGGAGTGCTAGGGCTACTCTGACTATTTGGCACTTTTTGGGCTTGGTCTTGATATTCGAGCAATATAGGGAACGTTGGGCTTGGCAATGGCTCTGCGATACCCAGCCCCTGTGCAAAACCTTGGGCAAACACCGTTTTGCCCAATCCCACCTCTCCTTTGAGGAAAACAAGAACAGGAAAACAAGCTATGCTAAGCAATTTACTTGCCAAGCGGTAGCCTAGTGCTTTAGTAGCTTCTGGGCTATTACAAGCATGTAAAGCACTAAACAAATCATCGGTACTTGAACCTTCACAAAAGCCTTGCTCAATAGAATTTTGCCTATAATCCATATTCCACACCCATTTCCAAGAAAAGTTAATGAAAAACTGACTAAACCACAATAGGAATTGATAAACTCTTTTGTGCAAAAAATCGCTTTGCTTTATTTAAGTCATTACTTGAGTTTTCTACAATAAATGGCGCTTAAATTGTTTGCTTCTCTGCGTCAATCCTCTAATCTTGCTCAAACTCATAATCCAAACTATACCTAATCAAGGTAATACCATAAACTTAGGTAGAGTAAATATAGCAGACTTTTAGGTGAGATATTTTAGCCCTACTGAATTGGTTCTTACAATACAAGGCGCAAACTACATAATAGCCGATTGAAGGAGAATAATTGTAACGGCGCACGCAAAATGAAACGACTATTGCTAGCCATAGTACCCACCCAAAAGGCCAGCAAGGCTTGGCCAAAGTTTATCTTGTTACAAAAAATTCTTGTTAGTTATTAAGAGACTCTCTTGTTGGGCATTAAGAAATTCTGTTGTTGGGTATTAAGAGACTCTCTTATTGGGCATTAAGAAACTCTCTTAATTTTTATGCCAACGTTTTAGCTTGGTTGTTTTGGCCTTGGTATTTTCTCCATACCAAGGCTATAATTGGCAAAAGCAGCCTTGATAAAAAACTTACCAAGGCTGCAATTGGCCAATGCAAGCGTTGCAACAACCAAACCCTACTTACTAAGAATTACTAAGAATATTTTTTAGGTCTGCTGTACTACCAGGTACAAATCCTGCTGCTGCTTCAAGGTTGTATAGACTAAAACGATCCTGCATTATAGCTTCGGCTTTCTGTTTTACACTACCGCTTAAAATAATCTTTAAGCCTTTTATAGCTGCTACAGTACCTGTGGCTCTGTTTTCACCTAAAGTTGAGTGCCGTGGTAATGTGTATCTCTTCTTACCATCACTGGATACAATCGTCAATTTGCTAAAGTCCCACTCTGCAATTGTTGTCGGTAAACCGCCACCATAAATAGTTAACTCGCCTGTATTAGCATTGTATGATGCGTTATTGATAAAACCTGCATAACCTCTAACGGTAATCGGGTTATTGCTTGTGTCTGCTATGTTACCACCTGCAAATCCTGCTGCTGCTTCCAGGTTGTATGCACCATTATTATCACGAACACCATCGTTAACCAGTATCTTCTCGGCTTCCGCTTTTACACTACCCGTTAAAAAAATCGCTAAGCCTCTTGCATTTGCTCCAGAACCTGTGGCTGTGTTTTCACCTGCAGTTGAGGAGCGCCGGGGTAATGTGAATCTCTTATTACCATCACCGGATACAATCGTCAATTTGCTAAAGTCCCAGCCTGTAACTGCTGCTGGTAACCTGCTACCAAAAATAGATAACTCGCCTGTACTTACATTATAGGTTGCACTGGTAATTGTGGGTTCAGGATTACCACTAACGGTAATAGGGTTGCTTGTGTCTGCTGCGCTACCACCTGCAAATCCTGCTGCTGCTTCCAGGTTGTATGCACCATTATCATCACTATCACCATTCTTAACCAGTATCTTATTGGCTTCCGCTTTTACACTACCGCTTAAAATAATATTTAAGCCTGTTGCACTTGCTTTAAAACCTGAGGCTAGGTTTATACCTGCAGTTGAGTGCCGTGGTAATGTGTAGCTCTTACTACCATCACCGGATACAAGCGTCAATTTGCTAAAGTCCCAGCCTGTAACTGCTGCTGGTAAATTAGTACCTGTAATCACTAACACGCCTGTATTAACATGGTAGGTTGCACGGGTAATTGTGGGTGGGTTTCCACTAACGGCTAAGGCTTTGGCTGTATCTAAACCCGCCCAAGTACCAGTGCTAGTAAGCAACCCATCTTTTAGACCATTGGTATTCATACCTGTCTTGCCATTCAGAGCATCTTTATCGTCATCGGTAAGGTAAAGCCAAAGCGCTGTGCCATCGCCTTTAATACGGTACTTACCTTTTGCAAGACTGCGACTATCTGGCCCAGTGGCTGGATCATCTGCAATATAGGAACTTAAGGCTAGGCCATATACCGTGATGGTTTGGATTTGCGCTTGGGTCGCACTACCTAAGTGAGTACCTTGTACGGTTAACAGCGCCGTGCCAACATTGTAGCTTGCACCGGTAATTGCGGCTTTAGGCGACTCCTCTTCGACTTGTTCGTCTTTAGGTTGCTTAGGCGACTGCTCTTCGGTTTCAGTCTTAGACTGCTTATCTTCGACTTCTTCAGCTTGTTCGACTTGTTTGTCTTTAGGTTGCTTAGGCGATTGATCATCGACTTCTTCGGTTTGTTCGGCTTCGGGTAACTTAGGCGACTCTTGTTCAGCTTGTTCGACTTGTTCAGCTTGTTCAGTTTGCTTAGATGGCTGATTGTCATCGGATACTTTAGACTGCTTATTTTCGGGTACATTACTAACGTCCAAGTCTTTAGGTGTATTTAAACCTGCCCAAGCACCAGAGCTAGTAAGCAAGCCTTTTTTTAGACCATCGCTATCCATACCGGGCTTGGCCTCAAGAACAGCTTTATCGTCATCGGTAAGTCTAAGCCAAAGCTCTGTGCCATCGCTTTTAATACGGTACTTACCTTGTTCAAGACCGTTACTATTTACCCCAGTGGCTGGGTCATCTGCAGTATAGGAACTTAAGGCTACGCCATCTACTACGATGGTTTGGATTTGCGCTTCTGTAGGACTTAAGTCAGTACCTTGTACGGTTAACAGAGCCTTGCCAACATCGTAGATGGCGTTATTGATAGTCGGCTTAGACGGCCCAGAAGACGGCGCATCGTCATCGGGTGGTGCACAGGCCAAGGCCATAAAGGCCAGTAGCAGTGCTACAGGCCATAAAAATAGTTTGAGCTTATACATAAGCAATACCTCCAACAAGGGATAAAGATTGGCCAACCCATACGGGCTAGTCTGTAAATCCCTATTTTGCTAGGGGGGGTGTTGCGTCAAGGTCTATATAAGCTTTTTGTAAGTTTTTTTGTGTTTTTTGTGTGTTGTAAGGTGGTTAAAAATCCATGCCAATCCATTTGCATTCCATATTATTGTAATCTATAAACCATCAAAGCAACCAATCCATAGTTATAGACGCAACAAGTCGATAACTATGGACCGACCTAGTCCATAATTGTTACTTTTCAAAAGTACATAATTAGGGCATGGTTTGGTTTTTGTTGTGAAGGCTTGGGGGGTGGGGCAGTTATTGGTTTGGGGGCGGCAGAGGGATTCATACCAAACCAAAGAGAAAAACAAAAATGAACAACCCAGACCCTATACAAAAGGAAATTATTTTATTATTTTATAAAGCTTTTTTGTAAAGCTAGGGCAAATTAAAGCGGAACTTTTTATTGTAAAACTATCAATTTTATATTTTGATAAAACCTATCTTGTAATACCTTTACGGTTGTTGGAGAGAATGCTGCGCAAACGCGTTACAGCCCGAGTATGTAGTTGCGATACCCGTGATTCTGTAACATCCAGCAAGGCACCAATTTCTTTGAGTGTCAAATCTTCATAGTAATATAATACTAATATCATTTTCTCTTTTTCCGGTAACTCATTAATCGCTTTGACAATAACTTGGCGAATCTCTTGCCTCTCTGCTACTTCTTCAGGCTGGTAGCGGTTTGGGGAGCGAACAGTTTCGATACGCGGAAGGCTCTCATCATCTGCCACGCTGAGCATATCACTCAATGAGAGTAATGATGTATTACTAAGCTTTAACTGGGTTTGATTAAATTCTTCTTGCGACATATTTAAAGATTTCGCTATTTCGTCATCTGTCGGAGGGCGGCCATAACGGACTTTCAAGTATTGAATTTGTTCGTCAATTTCACGCGATTTTTGGCGTATAGAACGAGGAATCCAATCAATTGCACGCAGCTCGTCAAAAATGGCCCCTCTTATGCGGGTTACTGCATACGTTTTAAATTTTACATGTTTATCTGGATCAAATTTTTCAATAGCATCTAGTAGACCAAACGTACCAAAACTAACCAAGTCGCTAAAACTAACTGAAGGCGGAAGACCTACAGAAACTTTTCCGGCAACGTATTTTACTAAAGGAGCATACTGGTTGATAATCTTATCTCGTGTTTGTATATCATGGTTTTTACAGTATTGCTGCCAGAGTATATCTTCTGGAATACCATCTATAATATTTTCTTCCACTATCAATTATTCCTCATTCATGGAATGCCGCACTATATTAGCCAATTCTTTGGAGTCTGCACTGCGCAATTGCTCTTCTAGCGTACTTGAAATGCTTCGTATATTGGCTTCTCGCTCAATTGTATTAGCCATATGGCTTACACCTGCACGGTTTTCTGTATTTGAATGACGGTTTTCATCAGTCATATCTTGATTTGAGTTAGAAAAGCTTTGTTCTTCTAATTGTTCCTGAGGGATATTTTCTTGATTATTAGAGCTATGCTCTTTTTTACTGACTGTATGGGCAAATAAATCAATACCCTGAAACAGGGCTCGAGATAGCAGAAAAGCTAGACCTGATAAAATAATGCTAGAAATAACCATCGCAAACAAGCTGCGAATTAGTAGTACTGAAAGTTCAACATCACCAAGAAGACCTCCTGAAAAGGTAACTAACCCGCCCAAAAAGCTAAATGGAAGGAGGACGATAAGTCTTTTCATTGTTCCCACACTCAATTATTAGTTAATTGTAGAACAAAATACTCTAGTAGCCAAGCAAAGTCAATAGCAATTTAGTGGGTAAGTAAATATGCGAATATGGACGTAAATGAATTTTAATCGTTATTTTGCCCGTCTAATCGTTCTTTAGGTTGTTGAAGGATTGGAATGTAGCGAATGGATTCTTGTTTGGCTAATTCTTGCCAAGAACTTTGTGCTTGAAAAAATATGCTGTAGTCATCTAAATCAAATAATTTTTTCCCTAATGGGGGGTATAAAAAATTACTGTGAATAAAACCTAACCAGTTTTGTGGCTGTTTTGCCCATTGATTTTTAGGGTTTATTTGGAGCTGTGTTGGCTCCACTACTCGTGGCCAGTTTGGGTAATCATAAAAAGCTTGGGAATAGCTACCATTTTGAATTTGGCAGAGGTCTGAAAGTATGGCAGACGCAGTGGCACTGGCACCAGCCCCACGTCCTTCCAGATAAATATGGCCAACATTATTACCATAAAAAGAAATACCATTAAAGCTATCTTGTAAAAAAGCTAGTGGTGATGCATGTAATTCAATGCCCAACTGGGATTGCAGGCCGTTTTGGTTTGGAATATAACTAGGTCCTACACGCAAAAAAACAGAAGTCCCAGAATCTTCAGCTGAATTTTGAAATAGCTGGGCAGATGCGAGAAGTTTCACCGTTAGGCCGAGTTTTTTTCCTGCTAATACTTGTACTTTGTCTATGGTATTGATACCTGTAATTTGTATTTCTGTTAACTTGATGTTATGGCCAAAGCTCATTGTTGCTAAAATTGCCAATTTATGGGCAGCATCGGTACCCGAAATATCGAGGTAAGGGTTGGCTTCAGCTAGGCCAATTTCCTGTGCTTGGCGGAGAGTTTCGTTGTAGCTGCAGCCTGTTGTTACCATTTGAGAAAGAATAAAATTGCAAGTACCATTGAGAACCCCATGAAATTCATCGATTTGATTGGCTCGAAGGCCGTAAAGCAAAGTTTGTAAAATTGGGATACCACCACCACAACTAGCCTCACAGGCAATAAAAGTTTGGTTTTGCTTAGCTAGAGGAAACAGCGTATCGCTGTATTCAGCTAACAAGGCCTTGTTAGCTGTAATGATAGGGACTTTGTTTTTCAAAAAATAGTGATAAATAGGCAAACAATTGTCGATACCGCCAAGCAATTCTATCACAACATCAAGGGGGCCTATATTTTCTAGTTGAGTTTTTAACTCGTGCCAGCTGCTAAAAATTTGTTGCTTGTCCAGTTTTTGCAAATATTGGGGGGCCCGTTTTTGCAGCGATGCTACGGCATTCCGCGACATGACGGCAGCAATTTCAACATTGTTTTGCTGTTTTTCTAAAATACGCAATACCGCGCTGCCGACTGTGCCGATGCCAAGTAATAGTATACGAAATGACTTTTTTTCAGAATTCATGAGATGCCTTTAAAATTTTTTATTTAGTTTTGTTTCAACTTTGTTTTAATTTTGTTGCGTAATATGTAATTCGGCTAGTTGGCCCTGTGTAATTTCGCCAGGAGAATAGTCGAGCAATGATTGACCTAAGTTATTTTTAGGGAAGGCAATAACGTCTTTGATACTTTCTTTACCAGCCATAATCATTGCCAAACGGTCTAGCCCCAAAGCAATACCGCCGTGGGGTGGTGCTCCATAACGGAAGGCTTCGAGGATAAAACCAAAGCGTTGTTCTGCGATTTCTTTAGAATATCCTACAATATCGAAAATTTTCGCCTGAATATCGGCACGGTGAATACGAATGGAACCAGAACCTAATTCATAACCATTTAATACTAAGTCGTAAATATCGCCACGCACTGGGCCGGGATTTTGTTCCATGGTCTCAAGATATTCAGGGTAGGGCATACAAAACATATGGTGGGCCGTTGTCCAACCTGTATTGTAGGTGCCTGTATCATTGACTTCTTTATCTGTTGGCAAAAATAATGGGAAGTCAACGACCCAAACAAAAGTAAAGGCATTTTCATTGATAAGTTGTAGACCTTCGCCCAATTTTTTGCGTACAGCTCCTAATGCTTCACAAGCGGTATCCCAGCGGTCAGCAGCAAAAAATAAAACATCGCCGGCCTTTAGTTGGAAATTTTGGGAAATGGCAGAAAATTGTTTTTGAAAAAATCGCCCAATACCACCAGCAAAATTTTCTTGGCCAACTTGCATCGATGCTAAGCCTTTTGCTCCGTATTTTTTGGCTTCATCTTCTAATTCACTAATTATTTTACGGCTGCAATACTCGGCAGATTCTGGGGCTACCAGCATTTTTATACAGCCATTTTTAGCTAAGCATTGTTGGAATATACCAAATTCTGATTTTTTGGCAAACTCGGAAAAATCTTTTAATTGCAAAGGGTTGCGTAAGTCAGGTTTGTCGCTACCATAACAATTTATGGCTTCTTCGTAGCTTAACCGAGAAAAAGGAAGCTGTAGCTTCTGATCAAAAATTTTATACCAAATACAACTAAGCATTTTTTCTGTAAGCTGCCGGACATCTGTGCCTTGGACAAAACTCATTTCTAAGTCCAACTGGGTAAATTCTGGTTGCCGATCTCCGCGGGCATCTTCATCGCGGTAACAACGGGCAAACTGGTAGTAGCGGTCAAGGCCGCCAACCATCAAAAGTTGCTTATAGAGTTGGGGCGATTGAGAAAGGGCATAAAATGCGCCAGAGTGGAGGCGCGATGGAACCAAATAATCCCGTGCACCTTCGGGCATAGAGCGAATGAGGGTCGGAGTTTCTATTTCCAGAAATTGGTGCTGGTGTAGAAAATTGTGAATTTCATGCTTTAGCTGGTGGCGTAGTTGAATGCGTTTTTGCATGCCATTACTGCGAAGATCGAGGTAACGATATTTTAATCGCAAAGCTTCGTTGCCATCACTTTCCCCGCTTTGCTCTTTTTGTAGCATGAAGGGTAGGGGGGCACAGGTGTTGAAAATTGTGAGCACCTTTGTAAAAATTTCAACCTTACCTGTTTGCATAGAAGGATTTTGCATGTTTTCGGGACGCAATTGCAGAACCCCTTGCACGGCAATACAAAATTCAAGGCGCAGCAACTCAACGGTATTACTGAGCTCTATTGTTTGTTCGGTATCAATCGTCAGTTGGATTTCTCCATAGCGGTCGCGCAGGTTAATAAAGCTAATGCTACCGTGTCGCCGAATTTTTTTGATCCAACCGTTAAAAATTAAAGTTTGCCCGAGCAGAGATTCTATTGGCATGTTTGTGTATGTATCATTAGTATCATTGGGGCTGTTACTATCAACTGGGCTCAAGTTACAATAATAGCTACGTTGCATGTGGTCTCCATATCTGGCGCAAGTTATTTATTAAAAGGTCTTTGGGCTCTATGTATTTGTCTTTTGGAAAAAATTTTTTTCTGCTAATTCAAGGTCATGCTGTAAATTGTGTTGACTGAGCAGAATTTCAAAAGCGGTGTAGAGGTTGATAAATATTTGGCTTTCCTTATTAAGTTGGGTTTCATAAAATTTAGTATCTGAAGTACTTTGCAAAGTGTCTTGACTTAAACCGTAATGCAAAGCTTGTTTTTGTTTTTGCAGTTCTTCAGCTAGGCGCGGCTCGCGAATAAAAGATGTTGCAATGCTAAATAAAGAACGGGTTTCGTGAAGAAATAGCTCACAATTGACAATTAACTGAATGTAAAGATTTTGGATAGATTTATTGATAATCATTAAATTATTACAGTGCTCGGGTTCAATCTGGCTAAAATTGTGGCATTTTTTCAATAGTTCTGTAGCTCGTTCATGGTATTTATGCAAATTAAAATTATGAAAAATATTTTGCATAGTGGTTAGCTTTGGCGTTACATCTTCAACGAGTTGTATCGGGGGTATTGTACTACGGACTTCGGTTAAAACTTTTTGGGACAGCTCTAAGTAATTTTTGGCAAAACTATTGAATAGCTCTAGTTGTTTGATTGGATTTTCACGAGATAATAGGGTAAATAATAATTGGGCTCGTTCTAAATGCTTGCGTTCATATTCGATAATTTTATATCGCCCTGCTACTTTACCTGTATCATCACTAATTAATATCATAAAATATTGTATTTCGCTATGTACTTTGACGGTAGAAACATGGAAGCTTATATAACTACGCCCTTCATACGAATAGATTTTGATCATTTTGAGTGGGTCAATGCAGGCAAGCTCTTCATCATTCAGTTGTTCTGTTTTTAACATTTCAAAATAATGCTCTATCCGTTTTTCCCATTCATCTAAGTCATGAATATAGTTACTTTCTTCTTCGGGATCGTTACCGTAGTTCATCGAATTGATAAAACATTGGTTTTCTTCCACAATATTTCGCAATAGCTTAGGGAAATATTTTTCACGTAAATCTTTTTTATGCAACATTTTCACACAGATGTCGCTAAAATTAGGCCGTATTTTAAGTTCTAAATTCAATAGCATTAAACCACTATTCATATTTTCTTTGATCAGCTCTATTTCTAAAGCACGTTCTCGCAAGCGATAAATGGCTTCATGGAGCCTCATTTCACGGCGATAGTATTCCATTTGTATCATCATGATGAATAGGGTCAAAAATAAGGAAACAATACTAATCAGGATATTATGAGGGCCGAGCTGGTGATTGACAACTGTATGGTGCAACGCCAAATTAATCAGCAATAGCGGAAGTGAGGAGCGGGTACCAACCGAAGGAACGATGATGATAGGCGCCATGATCAGCCAGATGTCGGCGAATGCGGGAGAAATGGCAAAGCTTGTGATAGTTTCTAAATTGTTTGCTATTATATAAACAATACATAAAAGCAGCGATGTCTTTTTAGAAGTACATCGCCCCTGGGCATAATGAATATAAAGCCAGAAAATTAAAAACAATGTGAATAGGACAATATTGATTATGTGAAAACCTAGCTCCTGAAATTTTTGAGCCACACGATAATTAAAATTTTGTAAAGCAATCATCGGCCCTTGGCTTTCTAATTGTATGTCAAAATTAGGCAAATTATCTGGGTCAGAAATCATAATTATATAAAAAATTAAATGAATAATAGCAATGCCGACTGAACACCATAGCCCCATACTGTTGACTCGGTTACGAGTTGTTAACCAAAAATTCTTAGATAAGGAACTTTTTGGAAGACTAAAAAAACTTTTGAACTCATGAAAAATAAAATTATGCAAGCGCCAAAATGATTTAAAAATTATTTTTAGAATAGATAAATTGTTGAACATTTTGTCAGCACACATTGGAAACCCGCTAAACTTTATTTTATAAAATAATCATTGCTTAGATGCATCACTGTAAAATCTATCGTATAAATAATTTGACAGGTTCCAACTGAGTAAATCAATGCAACAAGCAAAGCTCTGACTTAATAGTAAAATGGGTGTCATAATCACAAAAGTATCGGTTGTTCCAAGCCCGAACAATATAAAATAAAAAGGTATTACCATATAATAGTTGGGAATAGAAAATAACCCGATAATAATTGCCAATCCTATAGGTATGAGCATCGTCCAAAATATGTCAGGAAAGAAACTCAATTGCCATCGAGTGTTGCTAGAGTAATATGTAACAAATGAGTAGGCAAGCACGATAGCCGAACCTGGGCGTAGAAACACTATATTCAAAGGATTTAACAAACCAGTGTTGATACGCTGTATTCCAAAGTGATTTTTTTGTTCTAGTATAAGGGTTACCATGCTAAATACGGCATTACCGGTTAGGAAGCTGGTAAAGATGCTTAAAAAAGTTTTCCAAAAAAATAAGTGAGCTTTTTGATCTTTATAGATGATGAACAAAACAAGTGGAACAAAGAGGAATAATATAGCTGTAATTACTAACAAACGCAAAATAAAGCCCATGTAAAACATGAGTAAATCATTATTACTGAATTGCCAGACTGTATAAAAAACATAAATAACCAAGTAAACACTCAGTAAAGAAAATATTCTCTGCAATAAACTAAATGTAAGACGATTGATAGAGTCAGCTAAGTTATAGCTTGGTTCGGCAACTTCCATATCATAGAGCATAACAAAACCTATAGCAGCAAAAAAAACAAACCAGATGATATATTGGTTTGGACTCAAATGAGAAAAAGCTAGTACCCAAGAAAAAAGGCCTGTTATTTCTTGTATATTATTCCATGTATCTATTTTAAGGCCAAAAGTCGAAGCTAAATTATTCAGTTGTGAAATATCCGGTACTTGATTGCTAGGTAAAAAAGATACTTTACTTATTAAGAAAGCTAATAATTGAGTTACCGAGTAAGTGATTATTGTGAAAGAAAAAAAATAGCGTACAGTCTTCCAAAAACAATTATTCCTAAATAATTGATTGGTTGAAATACATAAACCACTGAACAGCAGTATCATATTGAGAAAGGCTATCCCCTGAAAGATAAATGTTGTAGTTGTATTGAATATTTTTTCTATTTGGAAAGTTGTTTTATAATCACCAACAATAAGTACGGCTAAAATCATACTTATAATAATGCTAATGAAACTTAGTATCCTATATTTCATAAATTATTTCCAAAGATTGATAAAATTTATTCCATTTGATGGCAAGAACCAAAATTCTTTAAAATTCATCCATTTACCGATATGTCGCTCGGGGCGTTTTTCTAGTTGGTTTAAAATAAATTCACTAAAAGCTTCGTAATTATTGTTTTGCGAATAAAAGCCAAAAATATTGGGATCATCGCTATTACTAAGCATATGTTGAAAACTGTAGTGCAGCGCTGAATAAATACAACCACCTAGGAGCTCAACAGGGTTATTTTCTTCAAGAACAATAAAAACAATACGGCTATTTTCTTCAATATTTCCAACGAATTTAGCACGTTGGGTTTCCAATTCGCGCAATAAAATTAATTGACCATACAGCTGCTCTTCTATTTTTTGATGTATTTCATGGGGCTTATCGCGGAATAAAGCTGCTGAGATCATGCTACTTTGCAGCAAAAATAAGTAAGTACTGGGAGTTTCGTTGCCCCAAATAAAACTGCATTGTCGTAAAACCAAACGAATGGAAAAAATAGAGGCTAAATTCCAAGTTAATATAAATGGAGAATGCGCCCTAGATAGTTGAACATCTTTATTTTCATCTGATATTTTCTGACGAACTGCAATAATTGAATGCCCTTTGTCATTGGCCACTTCGATAAAACATCGTGCAAATGGGCTTTCAGCATCATTGAGAAATAGCTTCATAGTTTGCTTGAATTTCCTAACAAAATTGAATTACAAAAACACTAAGGAAATTTTAGGTATTATGGAGCATAACATCGAATAAAAGATTTTAAAATAAAGCTTTTTCAATAGATAAAACTTTATAATGAGATTTTCTTTCATTGATTTCAAACGAAACTTCTTTATTTTTTTTGGTGCCCAGCAGTGCATTCCCAAATGGCGAAAGATAAGAAATAACACCTTTGTCTGGGTCTGATTCCCATGGTCCCAAAATTGTAAAGGATTCTTCTTCCGATTTATACATATTTAACAAAGTTACTTTTGTGCCAAAACCAACTTCTGAAAGATTAATTTCCATAGGATTAAAAACTTTTGCTTTGTCAATTTCTGAACGCAATTTTCCAACTTGAATATTCAAAGATTCCTGTTTTTCTTTACCGGCTTTATATTCAGCATTTTCACTTAAGTCGCCCAATTCGATAGCAGCACCTATTTCCTTAGAGTTTTGGGGAATTTCAACTTCAAGAATATGCCGTAGTTCTTCTCGCTGTTGGTCAAGGCCTTCTTGTGTTACCAGAATAAACTGACCAGCACTATTGATTATATTCGGAGTGCTACTGTCATCTTGCTCTAATTTAGGGAAGCGATTGGTAAGCATTTGGTATGTATCTTGAAACCAATTGGTCTCTAATTTGGTTATATCTTTATCCATTCGGTCAATTTCTCTAAGCAGGGCATAAATACGAGTAGCAAAGGTAATATTACAGACATCGCCATTGATAAATTGATAGAGATAAGACTCTTTAATTAGGATTTTGTGCAACACACGAAGTAACTTGCGATTTTCTTGGACATCTTTTTTGCTCGAAATATCACGAGCAGACAAATCGAATAGTCGCAACATAGAGACGACAAGTTGTTCATTGGGTATTTGGCAATCTTCAAACCAAGTTTTCTTTCGTGTATTTTGCATCAACCAAACAAATGCAATACGCATTTCCCGAAAATGAGTGACAATATTTAATACAATTTCTTTAAGCTGCTCAAATAAATCATTGTCCAGCAATAAATCGATAATAATCTCACTGGGACTTACAGGGAAAAGTTTTACTAATTCTGAAGGCCACGAAGAAACTTCTGCTTGAAGTTGTCGGAGAAAAAGATTTTGTAATTCTTTGTTATTAATTTTGGCATAAACTTCACTGGGTTTCTCCAATTGAGCATATATGATATGGAAAGAAGGTATCTCGGTTTCAATGGTTAAAAATGGATGCTCTTTTTGTAAATACTTGATATATAAATAAGAAGCCACATATTGCTCGTTTATATTTTGAATTTTGAGATTCGAGCTAAAATAACGAAACATTTCAAGAAAATAATCGGTATCGGCATCATTATTTTCTAAATATTCCTGGGCGATTTTTAGTCGCTTGAAGAAGTCATTTTCACCGGAAAAGCTATTGGCCAATTTTTCACCGTGAGACATTGGTTTTTCTCGCACAATGAAAACATTTGGTAGTTCATGATGTATACCAAAAGTAGCATCTTCTTTTAACATTTTGCGAGCATTCTTACTCCAAGTACCCCATTCACCTTCGGTCAAAACATAAGGAACCAATTCAGCCTTAATCTTTTTTATATCAGCCTGATTATTAAAACTTAGAATAATGGTCCGCAACGTCCAAGATATATCATTTTTCACACGGCGATGTAATTTCTCTTTACTAATTGCACTTTTTAGAACCCAGATATGTTCTTTGGGTAGGTTTTGAAGAGCTTCAATAGCCATTTTGATGGAAAATTTATGGCCACGCTTTTTGGAAAAATCAATGATCATGCTTTCTCCTTCAATTTCTTTTATTCGGCCAACACCCCAATTATTGTGATAAACAAAGTTACCAACATCATAAAAAATATGTTTTTCAAAGTCTGAAATGGCTTCTGCTATGTTTCGCGAAGATTGATCTAAGCATGAAGATTTTATGTAGTCTTCTAAATGACTATGGTTTGAGTAAAGCTCTCGATAAGCTTGAATTAGTGCTTTGCGAGAACGAGGGTCATTGGGCTCCAGCTCTAATAGCCATTTTAAAACTGTTATTAAACGTGCATTATTACCTTCTTTCTGATAAGCCTCACAAAGCATTTCTAAATTAGAAATAGCTTGCATCGGAGCTATGGCAGCGATTTTGCGTGAGACTTGCCCGAATATTTCAATATGATCTAAATCAAGACGAATCAGAGCTTCCCATGATTCTGTAATAGATTTTACTTTGCGGTTGTTAATATAGCGATTTATTGCTTTGTGATAAAATTCTATTGCTAGGAGCTCATCTCCTTGTTTTTCGTAATGGCGAGCCAGTGCCATTACAATCTCAGCTTCTTGATAATCGACTTTTACTAAGCGTGCCCAAATACTATATAGCTCTTCTTCTTGATTTTGCTGTTCACAACATTTTGCCAAGATACGAAGTATCACTGCATTTTCACCAAAATTTAGTGCACGTTTACAAAGGTACTGGCAAAGCCCCCAACGTTTATGTTTATGGAATAGATCAATGACAGAAAGAATATAGCCATCATCAATTTGCTGACGGTGTAAAGCCATAATACCGCAGAGGTACAGCGCAATAACGCTATTTTTATTTTGTTCAAGGAATTGCTCGCAGAGTTCCTTTGCAGCATTCTGCTTTCCTGCATCAAAAATTTTTTCTAGTAGTTGATCCGAATTATCAAAATTGCTGATGGTAAACTCTGAAACAGGAGTACGAGTCCATTGTTCTGCAGTGAGTTGACGCTCTATCTCTAGTAGGATGTCATTGGCCATGATAAAACAGAACCTCCATAACTATATTCTTTCTATATTGATTTTCATAGGACCAGCCTATTTAAGAAAAACGGTTTTTACATCGCAAGAATATATCTTCCGATAGCGAATAAATCTCAATCAAGACATTGTGCCATAATGCAGAATTTTCTTCTAGTACTTGGTTAGAGTTTTCTGAATTGCGAATCAAGGCTAAATGTTCTAAAATCAATATATAGTAAATTAATAATTGAGCCCTTTGTAAGCTGTAAAATCCATTGGCAGTATTCTCATAATTATTTGAAGCAGTAGGATTTATTTCATTATTGCGCAGTTCGTGCTTTTTATGTTGTTTTGTGGCTATTTTCTGACTGCTAATTGTTTTTTTCAGTTGTAAAATTTGGTCCCAATATGTTTTTTGTTGCTGATGATTTAATGTGTTTCCCAAGTCGTATTTGCCATCTGCAAGGGCGCAGAGGCCTGCCCAATTTAGGGCAACAGGGTCATCATTATTGGAAAATTGGGAACGAATGTTATAGGGTAATTTTTGTAGTAACTGTTGGCAAAATTGACTACCTACTAAGGTGAAGTCCCAATGTAGTGGGTCTAACAATAATAGTTTTCGTACATTTTGGTGAAACAAAGAGTTTTGTTCCATCTGCACATAAATATCGCAAAGTTCAAACATGGCAGAGCTGAAAATGGCACTGTTTTGCTGTAGATTGGTTAGTAACATTTTGAGTATTTTTTCTGCTTGGGCCAAGTAACCTACCGTTTTTTGAAATTTTGCAGTTAGCAGAGCCATAGTCCAATAATGTTCGATTCCAAATTCGCCAGAAATCGCACTATCGTTGATAGTGCTATCAACGATAGTGCGTAAAGAGGTAAGACTTCGATGTTGTGAAGTTTCTTGGTTTATGGTTTGAATAATGGCTAGGCCTGCAAAACTGTAAGGCATAGCCATCGCCTTTGTCAAAATTTTACGATATTGCCCAGGAAGCCTGGGGATAAAACTGTTTTGGAATAATTCCCAAGTTTGCAGTATGGTGTTTAAATTTACATCATGGTTGTTTTGTTTTTTTGGGGAGTAAATTCTTTTTTTGAGGTGGTTGCGCTGAATTTGCAGTTGCCAAAAGCGGAGTGCTTGGCATAAAGGACTCGATAAGGGATGGGTCAAAAGCATATCAGAACTTTGGAAAAGATATTGCTCTAAAAGCTGTAATAACTTGTAAAAATTTGTAGAGTGCTCTTTGGATAGTTGATGCCAGTCTTTCCAGAAAGCTAAAAAAATTTCAGGAGATTCATCGTATTGATCTATTTTTTCTTGGAAAATACGCGATTGCTGGGCGTTGTACATAAGAAGCAGATTATGTTGCTTAGTTGGCCTTCATGAAAAAATTTTACTTTATAATAACAGTTTGATTTCTTCCATTTTGTTTTGCACGATATAAAGCTTGATCGGCTCTTTCGATTAAATCTTTTGACTGCTCACTTTGGCGGAAACTGGTTATCCCTATTGAGACGGTTGGACTTGGAATGATTTGCTCTTTTGCATCATACAATTCTATTTTTTTAATGGCTTGGTGGATACGTTCTGCTATGACTTTTGCTTGCTGTAAATCACTTTGGGCAAAACAGACGAATTCTTCCCCACCAAAACGGCCCGTAAAATCCCGAGTCCGTACAGAAGCTTTAATTATTTTGGCAATAGCATAAAGACATTGATCTCCTGCTAAGTGTCCATAGGTATCGTTAAATTTTTTAAAGAAATCCACATCAATAATTAGCAGTTGGTATTGCTTTATTGCCGATTGATTATCTAATTGTTTTTTTATAAGTTTGAGAAAATAATATTTATGGTGTAATTGGGTCAATTGATCAAAAGTAGCATAATTTCTTTCTTTTTGATAATCCAAAGCTAACGATAAAAGAGTTTGGAATTGTTGTAAGTACACAGGGGCATTAAATACAGGATGGCATAATGGGCGTTCGTAGATTAAAATACCATAAACTTCTTGCGAATTAGACGTTAAAAGCATACCACAGCGAATATACTCTTGAAATTTTTGAAACTGGTATATGAAAAAATTGTTAGTTGATTGAGCAACGACAGAAAAAAATCTTGTAGAAAGAATGTCTTTTATTTGCGGTTCATACCAGTATTTTGTTGAGTTGGGATTGGTGCTTTTAGAAACATCAATAGAAATGGAAGTGGGAAATTTGTCATACAGTGTTTTTGGATATGGAAATTGTTCTGAATAACTACCACGTTGCAAAGTGTAATTTGTTTGATTTTCTTTTTGATCAATATTGAGGTAGAGCAAACATGTGCGCTGTTGTAGAACTTGATACATGAAAGAAAACAAATTGATTTCAAAATCTTCCAGATTATCGGCAGTTAAAATGCTTTGGTAGAAAAAGATAAAAGTCTCATAATCGTTGTGAATATTATTATAATGGGCACCGTTATTGGCCAATGCTAAGTTGGGATACTCTAGTGCTGAAGTTTGGCATGTTAGATTCATAATTAAACTCTAATTCGATATCAAAATAGTTGGGCCCACCAGGACTTGAACCTGGGACCCTCTGATTATGAGTCAGATGCTCTAACCGACTGAGCTATAGGCCCTACTTGATAATATAATTCAAAATAGTGGCGGAGGGACTTGAACCCCCGACCTAACGGATATGAGCCGTGCGCTCTACCGACTGAGCTACGCCACCATTCTGGCCATATATTCTACAAAAAACGGTAAGCTTGTCAATAACTTTGTTGTTATTGTAAGGGGGCATGAAGAATGAAATGTGGGGTATTTGGGCAAATTGTTGCGTGATGCCCTGCTTATTGGGCTTTCAGAGGGTTCTTGACGGGGTTTTGAATTTGAAATTAATTGCAACTTTTTGCTGTTTTTTGGGATAATTTGCAAAAAAGTTGCAGGTTTTCAGAGTGTTTTTTGGCTGTAAGTGCTTTGGAAACATGATATTTTTGCTCTATTGCCACTAAAAATTACGACCTTAATCAAAAGAAAAATAATCTTACTGGAACTGTTGAAGTAGACGAAACCTACATAGGTGGAGAAGAGAACAATAAACATTGGGATAAGAAAGCAAGTAATAACAATGAAACTTGGGCAGACAAAAAGACAACTGTAATAGGTGCTGTTTCAAGAGAACAGAAGATTGTTACAGCTAAGGTAATTTCTAAAACAGATTCTTCTAATGTTCA
Source organism: Spirochaetia bacterium (assembly GCA_965225855.1). Taxonomy (GTDB): domain Bacteria; phylum Spirochaetota; class Spirochaetia; order SP-2023; family SP-2023; genus Haliotispira. Next base: position 462,914 of record CBDDCK010000005.1, read on the forward strand.
ACCGTTTATAAGAAAAAATATTGATATTGAGGCTTACATAATCGGAAGGCAGCCCTTAAACTTATTGCTAGGCATTAAGTTTAAGTTGTTAGAAATTTAACTTGAATCTTTTATTAGAGAAATTATATGAAATATAGAGATAGTCTTTATTCTGAATATTTATTTGGAAATCGCTTTACTAGTAAACAAGAGATTATTAAAAATATAGCTAGATTTTTATTCTGTGATTTAGCAACTATATCAAAATTAAATATTAAAGATTTAATGGCAGCACAATATATTATTGAACAGATAGGGGCTATAAATCGTGATGGCGTTCATTTAATTTCAGGAATAAAACATATAATCGTTAATTCAATTATTGAAGGCTCAAGCAAGCGTAAAACGGCTGAAGCTTTGCGTATACGTTTAGGAGGATATAATCACGACTGGCTAAAAATTGCGAATACAAAGCTACAGGTTGCTAATGATGCAGGCAAAGTGGCAGAAATAGCAACTAACACACCCGAAGGCGAGCCAGTTTTGCTCAAGCGCTGGGAGATGTACGACCCCGCAGTATGCAACATTTGTAAGAGGTTTAATAAAAAAATAGCTATGCTTGTGGAAGGTGAACGGGAGAGCGATATAGCACCCAAAGACAGCCCAGCCGATTATCTAATTTGGCCAAGCAAGAATAACTGTAACCGTAAACGCTCCGAATGGCAATTATCTTTTGGGCCTATCCACCCCAATTGCCGGGGCAGCTGGGACCTCTACACCAAAATAGAACAAGAAAACAAAGACTTATTTGCTAGCTGGGAAAAAACTAAAAAGTTAAAGACTAAATTATGGCAACAAGCCGAAAAGCAAGCCAACGCCCCTGTTACCATGCCAGACGGCACAACCAGAAGAGGCAAAGGCAATGTCGGTACAGTTTATAGCCAATTATTACAGCAGGCAAAAAAAGAAGGGAAATTATAGCTTGTTGGGAGATGTAAGGGGGCGTGAAGAATGAAATGTGGGGTATTTGGGCAAATTGTTGCGTGATGCCCTGCTTATGGGGCTTTCAGAGGGTGCTTGACGGGATTTGAAGTGGTTTATAGTTGGCCTTCCGCCTTTAACTTCGCCTGTTTTCGCCTTGGTTCTTCTATAGATTAAAAATCTCTATCCCAACCTTTTTATAAAGTCCAGGGCAAGGAAAAATCAAATATGGGTTGTTGTTCATTTTTGTTTTTCTCTTTGGTTTGGTATGAATCCCTCTGCCACCCCCAACCAAAACCCCACCCCCAAACCTTCACAGCAAAAACCAAACCATGCCCTAATTATGTACTTTTGAAAAGGAACAATTATGGACTAGGTCGGTCCATAGTTATCGACTTGTTGCGTCTATAACTATGGATTGGTTGCTTTGATGGTTTATGGATTACGATAATATGGAATGCAAATGGATTGGCATGGATTTTGAACCACCTTACAACACTAAACAACACTAAACATAAAAAAACACAAAAAAACTTACAAAAAGCTTATAAAGGCCTTGACGCAACACCCCCCTAGCAAAATGGGGCACTGTACACTAGCCCGTATGGGTTGGTTAATCTTTATCCCTTGTTGGAGGTATTGCTTATGTATAAGCTCAAACTATTTTTATTGCCTGTAGCATTGCTACTGGCCTTTATGGCCTTTGCCTGCGCCCCACCCGATGACAACGATGACAATGGTGCGCCATCTTCTGGGCCGACTATCAATAACGCCATCTACGACTTTGCTACGGCTATCTTAACCGTACAAGGTACTGACTTAAGTCCTACAGAAGCCCAAATCCAAACCATCGTAGTAGATGGCCTAGCCTTAAGTTCCTATACTGCAGATGACGATGCCACTGGGGTAAATAGTAACGGTCTTGCAAAAGGTAAGTACCGTATTAAAAGCGATGGCACAGCGCTTTGGCTGAAACTTACCGATCCACATAAAGCTGTTCTTGAGGCCAAGGTGGGTAGCAATGGTCTAAAAAAAGGCTTGCTTAGCGTTGGCTCTGGTGCTTGGGCGGGTTTAAATACACCTAAAGACTTGGACGTTAGTAATGTACCCGAAAATAAGCAGTCTAAAGTATCCGATGACAATCAGCCATCTAAGCAAACTGAAGAAGCTGAACAAGTCGAACAAGCTGAAGAAGAGTCGCCTAAAGCCGCAATTACCGGTGCAACCTACCATGTTGGCACGGCTCTGCTAACTGTACAAGGTACTCACTTAGGTAGTGCGACCCAAGCACAAATCCAAACCATCAAAGTATATGACCTAGTCTTAAATCCCTATATTGCAGATGCTAAACCCACTGGGCCAGATAGTCGCGGTCTTGCAAAAGGTAAGTACCGCATTAAAAACGATGGCACAGCGCTTTGGCTGAAACTTACCGATCCACATAAAGCTACTCTGAATGGCAAGACAGGTATGGATAGCAATGGTCTAAAAGATGGGTTGCTTACTAGCACTGGTACTTGGGCGGGTTTAAATACAGCCAAAGCCTTGGCCGTTAGTGGTAACCCCGCAATTACCCGTGCAAGCTACAATGTTGGCACGGCGCTGCTAACTGTACAAGGTACTCACTTAGGTAGTGCGACCCAAGCCCAAATCCAAACCATCGTGGTAGGAAGCCAAACAAATGGTGTAGCCTTAAGTTCCTATACTGCAGATGACGATGCCACTGGGCCAGATAGTCGCGGTCTTGCAAAAGGTAAGTACCGCCTGCATAGCGCTGGCACAGCGCTTTGGCTGAAACTTACCGATCAACATAAAGCTGCTCTGAATGGCAAGACAGGTATGGATAGCAATGGTCTAAAAGATGGGTTACTTAGCGTTGGCACTGGTACTTGGGCAGGTTTAGATACAGCCAAAGCCTTGGCCGTTAGTGGAAACCCACCCGCAATTACCCGTGCAACCTACAATGCTGCTACAAGTGTGTTAGTGATTACAGGTGTCAATTTACCGTCATCAGTGCGGGGCTGGGACTTTAGCAAATTGAGGCTTGTCGCAGGTAATGGTCGTACTAAGAGTGCCCCATTATTACGGCACAACCCAACCGGTATTAATAGAGCTACAGGTTCTGCAGCAAGTGCAACAAGCTTAACGATTACTTTAAAGGGTAGTGAACACACAAAAGCCAGCAATATACTGGTTAAGAATGGTGATAGTGATGATAATGGTGCATACAACCTTAAAGCAGCAGCAGGATTTGTAATTGGTAGCGCTGAAGACACAAGCAATAACCCGATTACTGTCAGTGGCTACAAAAGCTATCTCCACAGCTTAACCTACTTTGCTAATAATGGCAAGTTATTGATTCAGGGTAAAAATTTACCGACAACAATTGCAGACTGGGACTTTAGCAAATTGACGCTTGTATCCGGTGATGGTAGTAAGGAATACACATTACCCCAGCACGCAACCGCAGATGCAAATACAGCCACAGGTTCTGATGCAAATATAGGCGGCGTAGTAATTACTTTAAGCGGTACTGTAAAAGCCAAAGCCGAGAAGATACTGGTTAAGAATGGTGTTCGTGATAATAATGGTGCATACAACCTTAAAGCAGCAGCAGGATTTGTAATTGGTAGTCCAGAAGACCCAACCACTTCAATTAGAGTTTTTGGTGTTGGTAAATAAGTAGGGTTTTGTTGTTGCGGTAAGCAATGCTTGCACTGGCCTATTGCAGCCTTGGTATGGAGAACATACCAAGGCCAAAAACACCAAGCTAAAACGTTGCCATAAAAATTAAGAGATTCTCTTAATGCCCAATAATAGAGTTTCTTAATGTATAACAAGAGAGTTTCTTAATACCTAACAACAGAGTTTCTTAATGCCCAACAACAGAATTTCTTAATACCCAACAACAGAGTTTCTTAATGCCCAATAATAGAGTTTCTTAATGCATAACAAGAGAGTTTCTTAATACCTAACAACAGAGTTTCTTAATGCCCAACAAGAGAATTTCTTAATACCCAACAACAGAGTTTCTTAATGCCCAATAATAGAGTTTCTTAATGCATAACAAGAGAGTTTCTTAATACCTAACAACAGAGTTTCTTAATGCCCAACAACAGAATTTCTTAATACCCAACAACAGAGTTTCTTAATGCCCAATAATAGAGTTTCTTAATGCCCAATAATAGAGTTTCTTAATGCCCAACAACAGAGTCTCTTAATAACTAACAAGAGATTTTTGTAACAAGATAAACTTTGGCCAAGCCTTGGTAAGTTTTTATCAAGGCTGCTTTTATCAATTACAGCCTCGGTAATATAGACGATGGGTTGGGCTTTTTTTGTTTTGTTGCTAAAAATACTGTTGACCCTTCTATATGGTTAATCTATCATGGCCCCCAATGGAAAAATCCATAAAACGCATTATATTTATTAGCAAAAAAAAGTTTCCTATCCAAAGGATTCAGCAATACTTTGCTTTAGAATATATGAAAGAATATGATGTTCAGCTTTGTTCTAAATATAGCGAAGCAGAGCAATTGCTATTGGACTCTAAATATATCGTTAGTCTTTTGGTTGTGGATTTTCGCGAAACCAGTTTGTTCCGAGATATTCAAATTTTAAAAGAACAAGAATGTTTTGGTTTGTTACCAATATTAGGCATCATTCCTGAAATAACAGAAGTTACTTTATCTGCGCTCATTAATTGTGGTTGCCAAAGTTACTTAGATGAAATCCGTTTAAAGACTTCCCTAATTGAATATATTTATATGCTGTTAGAAAATTCTAATCGTATGGAAATTAATTGTAGGCAAATTAGCCAATTGAGAGCAAAAAACCAGCAAGACACGGTTTTATTAGATATTGTGCGCAACTATGTTCCAAAGGCTGTTTGGCGCAAAGCAGAAAATTTTGCCCAGACCCAGCAACAAAAGCTCGATAGCGAAGAAAGCGAACTGGTGGTTTGCTTTGCCGACATTTGCCAGTTTTCTACATTATCGCAACAAAAGCAACCACAACAAATAATGAATATCCTTAATGTAGCCTTTGAAGTGGCAACACGCTATATTTACCATTTTTCCGGCGATATTGACCGGTTCATCGGCGATACTTTGTTAGCTATTTTTGACGATGTTGAGCAAGCAATCAAAGCTAGCTACTGCATCCAAAAGGATTTAGATGAAATAAACCGAGGCAAAAATTCCGATGAAGTGATCGAATTTCGTATTGGTATGCATATAGGCAAAGTGCTTCGTGGTAATATCGGTGGCAATAAACGCTATGACTACGCCCTAATGGGGGATACGATTCAGCGGGCATCTCGCTTAGAAAGCCGTTCTCCTAACGGTGGTTTTGTTATTTCTAAAGCAATGCACGATCGCTTGGGTTTTACCGTTCCTGAAGAATATCGCTGCTCGGCAGAATTAAAAGGGAATGAAGGTAGAGAAATTTATTATCTGATGTTTGATTATCTGCAAAACAATCCCGATGCCATGCCAGAATTACAAGCAGAACTTGAGGCAATCAAAAGTGATACGGATAATTTGAAATATACTAACGAAGAATACTTATTATGAAATTTATATTGTTTAGTGAAGCCTTGCTTTCATCTTCTTAAGCTTTTAAATCTTACGCTTGCTTCACTGGGGGGGACAATGACACAAGCACCAAAGTGGTGGAATGAAATAACCCATTCTGCTACCAATAATGGCCAGCGATATTTAGAGCAGAATTTAGAACAGCAACTGCTATTGCTGCCTGAAGCTTTGCAATACGAATTGCTAGATTATTTTTGCTGCTTAAATTTTTCACAACGCCGCAATTTTATTTTGGAAACCTTAAATCGTATGGGCATAGCCCACCGTATTTTGCGTACTGAAAATGCCTTTCATATTGTGGTAAAACCAGAGTATAACTTGGATAATGTGAATCACAAATTATTTCAAGTAAAATGTTTTGTGGCCCATTATGATCGGCGTTTGCAAACCCCTGGAGCCAATGATAATAGTGCGGCTGTTTGGCATTTGCTAAACCTTACTGCACAAATGAAGCGCGAACGCCCATTGATCCAAACACCTATGCAGATTATCTTCACCGATCATGAAGAATTGCGTTCTAAAGAACACGTGAGTAGACAAGGGGCCTATATGCTAGCCCAATATCTGCGCAATCGAAATCCCAAACTACAGTATGCTTTTTTTGTATTTGACCAATGTGGTATAGGGGATAATCTTTGCTATTTGCCCCATATTATCACCAACAAAAAAATAATGGAAAAACAAACACAGATTATTGAACATATTGTGAAAAATGAATTATCAAACGTTCCTATCAGGAATATAACTAAGCACCAATATTATTTTTCGGATAATTTGGGTTTGAATCTGTGGGACTATCCGGCTTTGCTGCTATCGACCTTACCCAAAAAAGATATTATGGCTTGGCAGGTTTCTGGAGAAAAACCAATATCTTGGCGTACAGTTCATACTCCTCATGATACACCCGATTTATTGGAAGCCAGTAGCTTTGCTTTGATGAATCAAGTTTTAAGTAGATTGTGTCGGATTTAAAGAAGTACAAATGAAAGGAAGTAATAAATACCTTGCTTCCTTTCATTTTTTAGTTTGATTTGAGCTGGCTACTTCAGCTTGATTCTGGGAGTATCCAATTCATAGCCTTTTCGCTTATAGCTAAAAATCGTGTTCTCGGTATTGTTTCTATTCAATTCACGGTAAAAATCTAATAAAGTATTGACTTTCTTGCCGTTGATTTTGGTAATGACATCCCCATTTTTGAGACCAACGATTTGTATTGGTGAATCTTGAATCACGTTTAAAACCATAAGTCCGGAATTCTCTACACCTACCAAGGGAGAAGAAAGGGTTTCTTTCAGTTTTTTGTTGATCTTGTTGTTAATGGGCATGACTATAAGGCCTGGCCAAGTATTGTCTAAACCTTTGTCTAATTTTTCTTGGGGCTGGCGTTCCCCCAGAGTTACGCTGACTCGTTTTTCTTTGCCATTGCGGAGTAGGCGCAAATTTATTTTTTGTTTGGGTCGCAGCATTCCTATTTCAAATGTTAGTTCATCAGAAGATTGAATGAGTTGACCATTTAATTCAATGACAAAATCCCCAGGTAGCATACCGCCTTTATCTGCTGGAGAATTTTTATAGACATCGGCAATAAAGGAACCTTGCTTTTCGTAAATTTTCATTGGGGTAAAAATTTCTTGAGCTAGCTCTTTTCCTACCAGTCGGGTTATTTGTTTACGATAGTCCTGCAGTGTAACACCTAGCCAACCATAACTCAGTTTACCTTTCTCAAGGAAAGATTCTACAGCAAATTTGACATTGTTAATTGGGATAGCAAAACCTAGGCCAGCACTCGTACCACTTTGAGAAGCGATCCAAGTATTGATACCAACAATTTCTCCATTCATGTTCACTAATGGCCCACCAGAATTTCCTTTATTGATAGAGGCATCGGTTTGAATGAAGTCATTGATATTGCCGCCGGGGCCACCACGGCGGCCGATATAGCTAATAATCCCTTGGGTTACGGTAGACTGAAACCCATCGGGGCTACCAATTGCCATCACCAAATCGCCAATTTTTAAATCGTCAGAATTCCCAAGCTCAGCAATCGTAATTTCAATATCTTTGTCTGGTTCAAATTTGACAATCGCTAAGTCAACTCGGCTATCGCCACCGACAATTTCAGCAGAAAATCTATCCCCCGTATGCATGAGCACTTCAATATCTACAGCATCTTTAATTACATGATTATTGGTGAGTACATAATATGTATTATTTTTTTTGCGAATGATTGAACCAGAGCCTAAGCCCGTACGGCGGTATTCTTGGGGACTACGTTTTTCTTCTGGCGGCTCTTCTCCGAAAAAATAGTAAAAAGGGTTTTTAAGCATATTTTGCTCTTGAACTGATGAAACATTAAGCTGGACTACACTGGGCAAAATTTTGGCTGGTACGGCGCGAAATACTTCTTGCAATTGAGTAAAATTAGGGTTTCTAAATGCCAAATTGTTTGTATCTTCTTTGGCGTAAACTTCATTTTTGCTGATCAAATTCTGCGGTATTTTTTGTGCAAAATTGGCATAACTAAGCAAGTAACCACCAAGCACACTAAAAAATACCACACAAAACAAAGCTAAATATTTTTGGTATTTCATTTTTATAAAACCTCCGAAATAAATTTTTCTGACAAATTCTTTAACTGTAAAATTACAAAAACATTGGCAAAAAGAAAACTTTTTTCAAAAACAATTTTCACAAATTGGCATATAGTTTGGGCTAAAAAATAATCGATCATTTGATAACGGCTCTATTATGGCAATTCTTGTTTGTCATTCTGACGAAAAATTTCTTCCATAATTCCACGCAATTTTGGATCATCATGGTAATAGTACGCTTCCCGTTCTTCCAAAGTCAAACCATATAATTCATGGGAACTGTAATGTATCCAAAAATCATCTTCTTTCTGTTCAATTTTGTGATGAACGGCATAGTAATCTGGGGTTTTGGTGAGCTTAGGGTGGTAGGTAAATTCCTTATAGTCGTGAACAGCCAAACGCAAATTCTCTGGATGCTTGTTATAATTGAGAATTGAATTCCACAGATAATTGGCACTTTTGCCCGTATCGTATATATCATCTACCAGCAAAACGTGGTCTACAGGCCGAATTTTTTCTGGCGAAGTAGTCCAGCCATCTACGTTGACACCAGATTCTAAGTTTAAGTCAAAGCCATTATAACTGTGAGCAATTACTGCGCAGTACATACTGGGCGTTTGGGGGGCTAACAGCTTAAACACTTCACTGATGATATTACCTAAATTGGCCCCCCCGCGCAAAGGCACATAAATCATGCTGGGGATAAAACCGTCTTGCCACATTTGGTAAGCCATGCGGATACCGTTGTTGCGCACCACAGAAGGCTCGATAATTATTTTCTTTCTACTCATACACACCATTCATATACGCCATAAAATTTATTGTTGTTTTGCCTGAGAACTTTGCATTTCTTTTCCTTGCCGTTCGTAGGTATAACTTAAATTGCCTTTAGGGCCAATTTCATTGAGAATCCGGTAAAAATCTTTCAGGGTTTTCACTTTTTGGCTATTCATCTTGGTAATAATATCGTTGGGCTTTAAGCCCTGCATATCCGCAGTGGACTGAGGAATTACGCGCAGAATCCAAAGCCCTTCGGTATCTTCATTGGCAATTTGAAAATTGGGGTTGCGTTTTTTTAGTGCTTGGATTACATATTTGTTCATGGGGATTAAATCGAGCCCGGGCCAAGTGCGGTAAGATTCGGCATCTAATAATTGCTTTCCTTTTCGTTCCCCTAAAGTGATACTGATTTTTTGGTTTTTACCATTGCGCAAAATTTGGAGCAAGGCTGTTTGCCCCGGCAGAATAATCCCTACGGAAAAGGTTAATTCTTGAACACTACTAATTTTTTTGTCATTGATTGCGGTAACGAAGTCTCCTGGCTTGAGGCCGGCTTTAGCGGCGGGAGAACCTTCGTAGATGCTAGTAATAAATACCCCTTTCAAACTGTAAACCCCATAATCTCGGAGTACAGAACGTTCGATATTGGGACTGACACGGTTCAAAATTTTGTTGTATTCTTTCATAGTAATGCCAAGCCAACCGTAGCGAACTTTACCTTCTTTGAGAAAGGCTTCGATAATATATTTGGCATTGTTGATGGGTATCGCAAAACCTAGGCCAGCACTGGAGCCACTTTCTGAGGCGATCCAAGTATTGATCCCAATTACTTTTCCATGCATATTGACCAACGGCCCCCCAGAATTGCCGTGATTGATAGAGGCATCGGTTTGAATAAAGTCATTGATATTTTGGCCGGGGCCTCCGTGCCTTCCTATATAGCTGATAATGCCCATCGTTACAGAAGATTGGAAACCATTGGGGCTGCCGATGGCCATCACCCAATCGCCAATTTCTAATTGCGATGAATCTCCCAGTGTAGCCACTTTCAAGGTTTTGGCTTCTTCTTCACTGGCTTCAAAACTGATTACAGCTAAATCCACCCGCTCATCGCGCCCAACAATTTTGCCAGAAAATTTGCGTTCATCGTATGTGAGAATTTGGATTTCATTAGCGTCTTCAATTACATGGTTATTAGTTACTAAAAAAAATACTCTATCTTTTTGACGAAAAATTACGCCAGAACCCATTACCGTTGAATGATATTTGCGAAGTTTTTCGGGCTTTTTTTGTTTGTCGTCAAAAAATTCAAACAGGAAGTTGAGGTTATTCGGGCTATCTTTTAGAGCAGAAATATTGAGCTGCACAACCGAAGGTAGGATTTTTTTGGGAACAGCACGTAGAACATGTTGTACGCGTTGAAAATCTTCATTAAACGTATTAGCGGCATTTTGAAGTGTATCAAACTTACTTTGGGCTGGGGCTTGTTGAGTTGTATTTTGAGCTGCTATTGAAGGCAGCAACATCGCCCCAAAGAGAAATATTGCCGGTAATATTGCCAAGTTCAAGTATTGTCTGTATTGTCTGCGCCTTATAAAATCCATGAATTCTCCTTTCAGTTTAGTTTACAGTCTAGTTCGCATCTAGCCCGGTTAGGCGCAGTGCATAATTGGGTAAGGCAAAGCAAGCTGAGATGATTTCTCGGTTGAGATAATTCAAGCCTTGATTTGAATTGGCTAGCTGTTGTAAACCATCTTCGCGCAATATCCATTCTGAACGCAATTTGTTGCAAGCATAAATTAAATTCCACGTACCCAAAGGATAAAATGGGATAGCACTAGTATAAAGGCCATAGGCACAAAAATACTGGCGCAAAATCCTTAGGATTTGTTTTTGGAAATGTGCCATGCCATAAAAAGTTTCACCTTGAATAACTAAAATTCCTTCTGATCGCAGGGCTTTATAGCAATTTTGATAAAAAGTCTGGCTAAACAATCCCGTTGCTGGGCCTTGTGGGTCTGTAGAATCTACTAAGATTATATCGAAAAGCTCTTGCTGATTTACACAATTGGCCAAGTATTGGATACCATTTTCAATCTTTAGTTTCATACGCGGATCATCATAGGCGCAAGTTAAGGTCGGAAAATGTTCTCGGCAAATTCGGATTACTTGTGCATCAATTTCCACTTGTATGAGTTGTTCTACTTCGGGGTGGCGCAATACTTCCTTGCTGGTACCACCATCTCCACCGCCAATGATAAGGACGCGTTGTGGTTTGGGGTGGTATAGTAGGGGCACATGGGCAATCATTTCGTGATAGGCAGCTTCATAGGTTTCGGCCAACATCACCACATTATCGTGCACAAGCAATTTGCCCAACTCTGGATGCTTATAGACTGCTATATGCTGGAATGGGCTTTGCTTTTCGCAAAGTAGCTCCAGGTCCGGATATTCCAATATTAAGTTGTGCGGGGTCTTCTCTCGTATGATCGATTCCACTAAATTACTTTCTCTTACAATATAAAAAGATGAAAAGATATAAAGTAATTCATATATCAGTTTTTTGCCAATTTTCGATTTCTTCTAAATCACCTCGGCGCAGCTCCACTGTTGAAGTATGCTGGGCGCCTATTTTATTACGGATATAGTTCAATGCTTTATGAGAATCTATTTGATTACCACAAGTATATAAATCGAGCGAAGCGTAACCGTATTCGGGCCAAGTATGAATTGTCAAGTGGGATTCGGAAATAACAACAACACCAGAAACACCATGTGGGTTAAAACGATGGAAGACCTGATTGACAATGGTTGCCCCGGCTAAATAAGCTGCTTCGCTAAGGATTTTTTCAAGGTATTTTGGATCATTTAAAAACTCGTTATCACAGCGATACATCTCTACCAATACATGGTGGCCTAGAGTCGTGTTTGTTGTCATTCCTAAAGTAAGCCTTCCTTCAATCTATCAAGTCAATAAAAAAGCAGACTGTATACTGTTTGTTTAGACCTTGTCAAGTCTTGAAAAAGTTAAATTCATTAGCTAATCCAATATGAATTGCTTTTTCAAAAATTAATATGTTTATGAGAGCATAAACCACAGAGAGAAATATTGAGTAGAATATGCAGGTTTTGGTGAAGCAGCTCGGTAAATTCAGGGCGATTCAGCCATTCTTGGTAGTTTTTAAATTTTGGAGGAACTTGATAGCCGGTAATTTTATCGTCCCACATATAGGCACCAATCACTTGGCCTTCTTTGTTGAGCATAAAGCCATCTTGGTAGCGTATGTTTTTAAAATTTGTTTGGCCTTGGGAATCCAGTATCAACTTACCTTCTCCTAGCAGAATGGGTGATTCTCCAAATATTTCAATACCGCCATAATTAATAACAGCGATAAATGCTGTTGAGATTCTCGATATACCGGCAATGCCTTTGTCTAATTTATTTTTTGGTTGCTCTAGCCCTACCAGTTTAAGAATTTGGAGGTATTCTTTGCGATGTTTTTTTTGCGCACCGTCCCCACGAAAACCTGTAATATCCCAGTACCAAATTTCAGGAATTTGTTTTTCTTTGGCAATTTGGTTGAGTATTGGCAGAGATACTTGGCACCAAGGACATTGGCTAAGGCCAACATAAAGTACAAAACTTTCTTCATTTTTAGCGGCACTGAGAATTTGACTGGCACTTTTACTAACAAGAATATGTTCAAGGTCATCGAGAAGTTTATACTCTTTGATGAAATCTTGATGGCGGAGAAGATTATTTTCTGCGGTATTCCGACAAGAAGCCAATAATATCATAGCAACACAGAATAATAATTTTTTTTGCATGTTTTTGTTCATGGAATATACCACCATCAAATTTATCAAAATCCCAAAATTGCAGAATACTTTAACGTGTTGTATATGTTTTTATGTTGTGCGCACCCATGTGCAGCCGTACTTTTGCTCGTATTTCACTACTGCCCACAGTCATTTCCGGTACGGCACTGAGAGCAAGGCTCACACGAATTTGTGCGGGTTTGTTGCGCAAATACCGGCGAAAATAATTGCGTACTGCTTCTTTTATCGCATTATCAATAGCAGATTTTCGCAGTTGGATCATCAATTCTGGTTCTAAATTGTGTTTTGTTGTATTACTGGCTGCCTGAAAAGGCACAACCCCAACAGCATGTAGTGTTTTTTTATCAGCTTGCTGCCAAGCTTGGATGTTAAAGCTTTCAAAACGACTAATCTTTTTGCGAACAGAGTAATAAAAACGGTTGCTATTGCGTCCAATATGGTAAATTTCCAAATTATTAGGGGCAATAAATTCAGGGTTTTCGGCAATAATTAAGAATGTTTCTTCTTGTTGGTGAAATTTATCTGCAGGGTTATACAAAACTTGATAGCCATGAATCATGCCATGGAATACATAACTAGCTTCTTCTAAGACAAATACTTGTGAATCTCGGATTAAATCTTTTAGTTCGATTTGCTGCCCTTTTTTGAGTTGTTGGCTGTAGGGCGAAACAACGAGGTTTAAATCTAAATCTAGCCAAAATGTTCCATTTAAATTGGAAAATTGCTGGGGTTGGGCCCATAAAGTTTGACCTATTTGATTTGAAAAATTTGGAAATAAAGGAAAAACTAAAAACCATAGTTGCAAAATGACAAAAAAAGCATGGCCACGGGTGTAATGGACTATTCGCCGAAAATGTTTTTTTCGTTCCATTCTAAAGCGGTTCATGCCCCGTTTGTGTAGGAAATAGAGGTATTTGTCGTTCGGAATTTGCTATACAGCCATTATATAACTGGATATATTGATCTAAATTATTTTGCCAAGAAAAATCCTGCCCCATACCAAATTCTCTCATACTCCAAAGTTGTCGTGGTTTGCGATGCCATAAATACAAGGCTTCGTTTAAAACCGCGCCTAATTCATCGGGATTTTGATAAACCAGCCCGTTGATTTTGTGTTTGATTGTATCGGCTAAACCACCGGTTTGCTTGACAATAGGAGTGGTTCCATAGCGCAGGGAGTATATCTGGTTTAGGCCACACGGTTCATAAAGACTGGGCATAATAAAAAAATCTGCAGCTGCTGTGAGAATATGGGCCATTTCTTCATGAAAATAGTTGAGGAACATAAAATTGCGAGAATATTGCCACGAGAGCATTTGTAATTGCAATTCTAACTGTTGATCGCCTTCCCCTAAAAGAATGAGTTGGCAGTGATCTTGTTCTAGGGCTTCCACGAATGGACCACTTCCGTGCTGTTCTTTATTTTCGCTGTTTAGGCCAAATAATTGATCTAGCCCCTTTTGCTTTACTATCCGGCAGATGCTGATCAATAATGGAATTTTAGTATTGATGGGGAATTGGAGCTGTTCCTCTAAATGTTTCTTCCAGTACAGTTTGGCTTTGCGCACTTCTGATTTTATTGCTCTGTATCTATGTTTCTTTAAAAATGGATCGGTAGCTGGAGCCCAATTTTGATTGTCAACTCCGTTGAGAATACCACAGAAATCTTGATGGCGTTTTTGTAAGATGGACGAAATTCCTATATTTTTTTCTAGCAGTTCACGGGCATAAGTTGGCGATACAGTGTTTATTTTTTCTGCATAACGCAGCCCGGTTGCCAATAAATTTATTTCACCACTAAACTTCCAATAATCAATTTCCAGATTATTAGGAGTAGCTATGCCCCATCGTCGGAGTAGGTTATAGAAATTGTTGGCAGTGTTATCGCTAAACGTACCTGTATAGCTTGCATTATGAATTGTAAAAAGAGAGGGGAGTTTATGGTATGGTAGTTTTGGGAAAAGTGATGAAAAAAATTGATTAAAATAAGGGAATAAACCGCAGAGCCAATCGTTGCAGTGTACAATATCGGGTTTCCAAGAAATACTTGGATTTTCTCTAATGGCAAAAGGAGCTAAGGCTAGAAAAATGGCTTGGAGTAAATCTAATGAGGAGCCATTATTTGAATAACTAGGACTATAAGGTTCATGGATTGTATCCAAAGCTGGATGTTTGATTAAATAAAATATATGCCCAGGATAATCTGGGTGAATACATTCTTCAAGCAAGAAAAAAGGTAGTTGAGGACTAAAGTATTTGTTTCGCAGTTTCATGCGAATATGACGATAGCCGATCAAAATAGTGCGCACCTCTAACCCTTTCTCCAGCAATGCTTGGGATAGAGATTCTACAACATCTGCTAAGCCTCCTACCTTGGTGATGAATCCCCATTCGGGAGCTAGCAATAAAATTTTTTGGGCAGTTGTATCTTGTATTGTTGAATTATCAAGCTGATCCATATCACGCTCATTTATCGGAATTACATATAGCAAGATTTAGAAAGATGATAATGTAACATGAAAAATTTATGGATTGGGTTTACAAAATTTAAATTTTCATTGATTTGTCGTTTTTTATATATGAAAATCATGAAAATTTTGTTTGATACTAAAAAATATTTTTCTTTTTCTACAAAAGACTTAAAGTTAAAATATTTTATGAAATTAGAAAAAAAGTAAAAAAAATAAAAGAAAACAAAATTTTTCTGAAACACTGCCGATATAATGTGTACTAAATCAACATTAAGACAAGGAGTCGTATATATATGTTACGCAAAGTTCTTTTGCCCTTAATCTTTTTACAGTTAGCAGCAGCGCTGTATGCTAAAGATCAAACCTGGATTGATTTTGGGGAGTTACCTCCAGGTTATATACCTCAAGAGGGGCAGCCTTATGTTCGCCAATATGATCCAGCCCCAATCCAAGAAGATGATACCACCATTGTAGATTTTTCTAGTGTTTATGATCCTTCTGAAATTTCAAGCGATCGAGATATGAGATTATCTTTGGCTTTGGATCGCTGGCAAGTAAAGCTTTCTGGTTCCTCAAATTTCCATAGTACAAAGACCAGTACTATGGTTCGGGCCTATAAAATCAAAGATACGTCTAAGAGATTTTCTGGTGAGAATTTAATGGCGGTTCATTTTGAGTTGCCTATCTTGCCTGTAAATTCCAAGATATGGATTATGCCTGAATTTAATATTCCAGCTTATTCTATTGTTGCTGGAGAAGATAGATTGGCAGACAGCCAGAAACCTGCTATGGAGAGAATGGGGCAATTTCTTGGTAAAGGTGTCCTCCGCAATGTAGGGCCCATTCGATACATTACTGCGACAGTCTATGGTCGTCGCTTTCCTTTGACTTTTACTGTTGAAGCTGAGAATACGAATGAAGGTTCTGTTAAATATCCAATGGGTAGTCTGCAATTTTCTGGTTGGCAAGATTTAGTTTGGAAGAACTCAAACTATATTACTGATGTTCGCAAACGCAAGTATAACAATACTCCAGAGTATCCTAGAGCTATGCCTTCTCTGATTTTGCGCTCTCTTCGTTTAGATCGTCCAGTAAAGGCTGTAAATGATTTATCTTCTCAAGTAGTTTTCTATATCAAAAAGATTACAGCTGTTTACGATGAAGCTGTTTCTGAGGAATTTGACAAGCAGATCGATGATGAGATGATATGGCAATTGAATACTGCTGCCGCAGAAAAAAATAATTATGATAATGCTCGTACTTTAAGCGAACTTCTAGATGATCGCTACGATGAATTGAAGCGTAGACATGATTATCCAGGCCAAGAAACCCTAGTAGGTGGTGCTACCCCAGCAGCAAATAATCCTGCTCCAGCTGCTGATGATAATGCTGCTCAACAAGAAGAGGCTGCTGCTAACTAGTATTTTAGCAGGTGATTTCCCCAAAAACCAAATCTCGAATTCCGAGGTTTGGTTTTTTTATTTCTTATAAATTATTCAGCAAATTCTCTTGAAAACTTTGGCGTAGAGCATTCATGAAATATTTACGATTTAAGCTTTGATCATTTTGTTTCCATTGTACCAATTTGGGCTGTGTATTTGTTTTTTCATTACTGTAAATGCGATGACTGGGGATCCATTGTTGCAAATGCCCAAGAAATATATTAACTCGTTGTAAATTCCATGAAAAAATTGGAGATCGATTGTCTGAATAAAAAAGAAAGCTGATTGTTCGTTCAATATTTTGTGGACTTTGACGGTGTAGTATAATTAGAAAATCCGCTTGATGGCGTTTTGTACAACGGTTGAAAAAGTTTTCTAGTTCCCCTTTTTTATAAAGTTTTCGGATGATTTGTATTCCTGTTGGAATCACAGCTATTGCTACACGTATCTGGGATCCATAAATTGCATTGTTTATAAAACTTAAAATTTTTACATCGGTGTTGACTTGTTGGAACAAATCTGGGTTTGGGGTATTACGCTCTTGGTAAATTTTGTATTGTAATTGTTGTTGTTTAAAATAAGGCATATCTCTTGCCAGTTTCTGGCATAGCTGCTGCCAAATAGGTTTTTCCCATAGCAATAATTTTTCTTGTTTGTCGAGGTATAGAGCACCCATTGCTAAAATCAATGCAGCTTCACTGAGATACGGAAAAATTTTAAGCTGGTTGGCGCAGTCAAGAAGAAGTGCCGCGCATGAGCTAGCCGTTTTGATACAACGCAATTGGACTTGTGGTAAACTTAGGCTATCTGGACGATGATCCCAAATGGCAATTACTTCAGGTATTTTTTGCCAATTATCAGGTAGATGGTGGCGATCGATTAATACAAAAGCAGCCAATTCATCGGGGCATTTTAAGGTAAATATTGGCAGATTTTGTTTCTCCGTATTTTTAAGATAAATTGTTTTTTTGGGGTTTAATATGTACTCTAAAGTCGTAAGTTGATCGCCACATTGATATAGTTGACCGAGAAATTGGAGTAGGTAGCAAATATCCTTACGCCATAATAATTCTTGAGAATCGAGTAGAGGGAAAATACAATGGAGTTTGTGCGTTGGGTATCGTTTACGCAATATTTGTAACATTCTATGATAAATATTTTTTGAAGGAGATAAGACTGGTAATTGGTACAAAGTTTGCCAGATTTCGGCAAATAAAATGGAAGATGCTAAAGCATCTAAATCGAGGGCTTCACTAGGTAGGATATAAACATCAGCGGGGGTAGTAGTCTTGTACAATTTGATTTTTTCCCTTTTTTGTGGAAATTTCAATAAATTTACGGTTGAGCAGTGTACCATTAGAATAGTATAGTAATTCTATATCATGATGGCCTGGAGATATTTGGATTTCACCAACCCAGCCGACTGAGGGGTAAAAATCCGCTGTGCGTAAATCTGGGCTAGGGCTGCTAACTATAGCACTTCCAACTAAACCCGCTACTAATTGCGCCAGCGAATTATTCTGTAATCCAGTTTGAACTGCTTCACTAGCAATGACTTTCAAAATAAATGCTGTAATCTGTTTAGGCAGAAAATCAGCGCGCAGACGGCGAAATAATTCCATTCTGATTTTTGAAAAAGGCTCTAATGGATAAAGTTCTTGTTGTTGCTTTTGATCGATACGAACCAGAATGCGGTTTACACGGTTTTCTCGTTCCAACATTACCGGCACCATCATTTCATAGTAAGAAAAATTTGTGTTGAGTGCTGGTATCAAAATTGTATCAAAGCCCAATTCAGCTTTTGTATTGGCATTGTCCATTTGGACAGCTACCCCACCCGGTATTTTTAGAATACGAATGCCTTCTGCATCTTTGTAAACACCAGCTCCGGTAAAAATTATAAAATTGATGTTGTTAGAATTTTCATGTACAGTTCCCGTAGGAAGATATTTTTTAGGTATAGAGTGATAATATCCACTAGTATCGGTTAGCTTTTTGAGAGCATCTCGATTAATACGCCAATCATCGAAACGGCGATCTTCACGGTAATAAATCATACCTAAATATTGCATGAGGGCAGAATTACGAAAATTTAACTGTTGGTTTTTCTGTTTAAAAATCCCTGTATTGTCAGCGTATTGTTGATAAAGTTTTACTTTTTGATGATTGCGGCGCAGCTCAACTAGAGCCCCTTCTAAAGAATTATTATTCCAATAATATAGCGAGGCAAAAATATTTTGCCATAAACTTTCTTGTAGACTGGCTGTATAGAATTGGCTGGGGTTGCTGTTGGCTTGCTTGTGAAAAGAGTTTTGTTGATTGTCGTTTAGCCGCAAAATTTCTTCGGCCCGTTCGAGAGGGTAGGCATTTTTTGCATTGTCAATTGGCTTTGGGACAATAGAGCGATAATATTCTAAATTACTTTGGTTAATATAAAACAGCAATTCATCTTGAGATTTGTAAAGCTCTTGGTAATTTTGGTGCGTTTCCGCAGCAGCAGCATATTGCCCCGCTCGAAGGAATTTTTCAATGTTGGCTTGATTTTCAGGACCGTAGGCACTTTGGCAACTAAAAAATAATAACAGCAGCCCCCAAAGCACCCCCATTATATTTGGATATTTGCTACCTTTCAGGTACTTCGTATATGGTGAGGCAAATACAAATTTGAGGAATCGCGCCATATACCCTAGCAATTTTTTAGCCCAAATCCTCAAATCTACCAGTCATTATTGAATCGTTCTGTGGTATTTCGGCGCAATTGGGCCGATTTATTAATGAGCTTTTTGATGCGTTCGGTGCCAACCCAAGCTTTAATATTACTTTCTATATTAATCAATTCCATACTGACTAAATAATATATAATTTTTTGCCCAGGAGTTTCTTCCACCTTTGAATTGATACTGCCAATGAGCATAAAATCTGCACCCGTTTCTTGGGCAATACGTTTCATAGTTTCTTCACTCGCATTGGATTGTTGATCCTCGCGTTCACCACGTATTTGGCTGCGCTCGGTAGAACTAGCGACAAAAGTAACTTGTCCGCTGTTGATCAATTCCGCTTCTAAATCTTTGACAAACAAAGGGGTATCAATATGTTCTGAAGTGTTATTGCGCACATTCCCCACAATCACAACAGGAGGCTCGGATTCTTCCCAGCGTTCTAGCCAACCACCAGATAAAACGCTATCGACCATTGTAGAGGCAATTTGTTGAGAGTCCGTATCATTCCATTCCCCCGTTAGATCATAGGTTTCATCAGCGGCAATGCGCTTTACCCCTGTATTTGAACTCATGCCGATACAGGCATAAAAAAGTATGCTTGAGAGTAATGTTGAAAGCAATTTCGCTTGGGTTCTCATAATATTTTTCCTTCTTATTAGAAATTCAAAATTAAAGTTTAAAATTAGTTTCGTTTACAGACCTGTTGCAATACAGCTTTTATGCGGCGTATACCTTGGGACGAAGATTGTTCTTTAGCAATTTTGAAACGCCCTAAACGGCTTATCTCGCCTGTATTTTTAACATGAGGGCCACCACAAACTTCCAATGAGAAATTACCTATAGCATAAACTTGGATTTCCTCATCGTATTGCTCGGTAAATAAAGCGCGGGCTCCACGAGATTCTGCTTCTGCCAAATTCATCGTGCTATAACAAACCTCTAGATTTTGTTCTATTTGCTCATTGACCATAGCTTCCACTAAATTTATTTCTTTAGGCTTCATCGCTTGTGGGTGCGAAAAGTCAAAACGCATACGCTCTGCTGTGATGTTACTACCGCGCTGTTCTACATGTTCGCCAAGCACTCGTCGCAGGGCTTCGTGTAATAGATGTGTGGCTGTATGGTAGGCCGTAGTCATCTGGGAGTGATCAGCCAGGCCGCCTTTAAAGATTTTATCGGCACCTTTCCTTGAGTTATCACGGTGCTTAGCGAAGGCTTTTTTAAAACCTTCATGATCCACGGTTAGCCCTAACTCAGCAACAATTTCTTCCGTCAACTCCAGCGGGAAACCGTAAGTATCATAGAGCTTAAAAGCCAAACGGCCCGATAATATATTCGACTTTGAATGTTCCTGTATATCTTTTAGTATGCACTGCAATTCTTTCTCACCTTTATGCAGTGTTTGGATAAAACGCTGCTCTTCTTGAGCTATCTCTTTGATTATAAATTCTTTGCGGCTATGTAGGCTAGGGTAGGCTGTACCGAGTTTTTCTATAATGGTTTGGGCAATAGGGTCTAGGAAGCTACCTTTAATTTGCAGGTTCTTACCATAGCGTATGGCACGCCGCAACAAACGGCGCAGTATGTAACCCTGCCCTAAATTGGAAGGCGGCACACCGAGCCGATCACCCAAAATCATTACACTGGCACGCAAGTGATCGGCAATAATACGAAAACTGCGATCTTCTAGGCTATCGGTGTGCTGATAAATAAATTGCGGTTTGCTATTTTGCGCTGTACACTCGCTGATCGTTTGCAGTATGGGGGAGAATATTTCTGTTTCAAATACAGATGCTTTGCCGTTGAGCATGGCAACAGTTCGCTCTAAACCCATACCTGTATCGACACAACATCGCTCTAGCAATTGATAAGCGCCCCCGGCTGTTTTGTTGTACTGTATAAATACATCATTCCAAATTTCAATGTACTTACCGCAAGAACAATTACTGGGCTGACAACTATCGCCACAGTTTACTTTGCCAGTATCGTAAAACATTTCACTATCTGGGCCACAAGGCCCTGTTTGTCCTGCTGGTCCCCACCAATTATCTTTGCGGGTTAGGAAGTAAATACGCTCTGGTGGTATACCAAGCTGCTGCCAGATATTTGCAGCTTGTTCATCGCGAGGGATTAGACCTTCTTCTCCTGCAAAAACGGTAACCGAAAGCCGATCAGCTCTAAGGTCTAAAACTTGAGTGAGAAACTCATAGCTCATATGGAGAGCTTCTTCCTTGAAGTAGTCACCTAAAGACCAATTGCCTAGCATCTCAAAGAATGTTAAGTGATTGGCGTCGCCAACTTCATCTATATCCCCTGTGCGGATACAAGGCTGGCAGTTGACTAACCGCTTACCTTCTGGGTGCTCTTGACCCAAGAGGTAGGGGACGAGGGGGTGCATGCCTGCCGTAGTAAAGAGCACCGTTGGATCATTCTCCGGAAATAGAGACTTTGCCGAAATTTCGCGGTGGGCATGCTTTTCAAAGAAGGATATATATGCTTTTCGTAACTCGTTAGCAGTCATTTTAAAGCCTCACAAGGTAGCTTGGATTAATAAACAAAACATCCTACAGATATTCAAAGATTTTGACAAGGTAGTATCCGATTTTAAATAGAATATATATTACGTTAAATATAAGCAATATTAGAGTTTAGCCATAGATATTTTTACCAGATATTTTATTCCGCCTATATTTATGGGCCAATTCTTACATACAGCGGCTTTATAAAACGGTTTCCTTATCAGCTCTAATGTAATTAAACAAATCTTTATTATTGATAGGCCCTTATTGGTTTTAAAGATCAATGTTATCTAAATATTATTGCTATTTATAATGTCTACTTGTTTATTATATCCTATCGTTAAGAATACCGATTTTGAATAAAACATTTATTTTATATCGTACTATTGATAGGTTAGTAGCGATAATAGCAATGATTCAAAACTTTGGCTTAGTTGCAATAGTTGGGGCCAATCACATTTTTGAGTTTCTTTGTAGCCGGCTTTAGGTAGACAAAGACGCAATAGGTAGTCTGCAGCATAGTTTTCACTTTGCCACCACTGTACAGAATTACCTAGTTCACCTTCACGAATATAGCGTTGCAGATGCCACAGAATGTTTAGTTCGGTTTGCCAAAACTCTCGCACAGCTTGTCTCCCCCGTTGCGTTGAAGGTTGAATATTTTGCCTATTTTTTTGACTAATAGCCTCGTTATTGTGATTCGTTTGGCTATTATTCTTACGATAATAATAATTTAGGGCGGCACTAGCTTGGGCATAATTTAATTTTTGAATTGCGCTAAACTTCATTGGCCCATCGAGGTAAGCAACTAGCTCGGCTGTACTATAGCGCATAAGGTAATTTTGCAATTGCTGTGCGTAACTACAGAGTATTTTGTCGGTAACAAAACCTTCGGTAACAAAAGGATTGTTCGTTAAGGGCCTCTGCAAGCTAGCGGCAAAAGAGTTTAGTGGTTGCAGGCGGCTCGAATGCTGTAGTAGCTTTTGGTGAATCGATGTAGAGCGAACATGGTGTAAATCTTTAGGGTAGGCAAAGTCATAGCCTAGTAACAATAAGAATCGAGGCCGACACTGCAAGGCCACTGCTAGGGAGGTAACCCCCACCGAACCTAGTGGTTCCAGCGGCATCGGTTTAGTATTCGTTTGGCAATGGTGAGCAACCGATTCTTGCAACTTGCTGAACCGCTGCCACAAAGACATTGGCGCAAATTCAGTAGCCATGAGCACAAAGGGGAAGGGCATTGTAGTGAAACTGCGTGGGTCGCAGCTAAGGTCGGCCACTTGCATAAAGGTAGCTTGTCGCTGCCATTGCTGCTCTAATTTTGTAACCAGGTTGCCTACTCCGTAGAAATCTTGCAAGTTTAATACTTGGGCGTCTAAATTGATAACGTAATCTGGTATGATTTGGGCACAAAGCAATGGCAGCAAAGCTGTGTCGACAGATAATAGGGTAAACTTTTTGCGTTCCTGCCGCAGCCAAGCATAATGTTGTTCTAAAGATGGCCCTGCTGCTACTAATATTGCGTTCGTTAATTTTGATGGCAAAGCTTGGCAATGGGGCAATTGGGCTACATTGCGAAAAAAATTCCGTAGCCATAAAGGCCCCAATTTATTTAATGCCAAGCGATTCTGCCAGAAATTCTGGTTGTAAGATTCCAGCCATTCCAATACAGGCTGAAAGGCTGTTTTTTGTAAGGTAAAGGCCCTACTTAGGGGCAAGATACGTATGCGGCGAAAACACCAGCTATCCCAGCATTCATTGCCTTGTAACCATTTATGTAAACGCCAAATTGCATAGTCTAGTTTTGTACCAAATTTTCTACGATAACCAGCAAGTAAGGGCAAAAATGCAGTGGATTCATTCTGTAGTATAAAATCTTGATTCGATGTTAAACTGGCTATTAGGTTTATGCCAGCTTTTTTGAATAGTGGGTACAAATAGTTTGCAGAAAATTCGGCTAGCTCTGAGTCCCATTCCAATAGCAACAGGCGTGAAGTTTTTGGCAATTGTGCCAAAATTTCCAATAGCCCAGGCCCATGGCCAGGGCTAGGCCAAACATACAGACAAGCTTCTTCCCAAGTTTGGGGTATCTTGCCTAAAACATTGCGATATAGAGCTTTGCCATTCCAGTAAAGCTGATCTTCTGTTTGATTAAAACAAAGCCGCCCAGTCAATTTTCTCTTGTTTCCCTATTGTTGTTCTAATGACAATAAGCTGCATGTTTTCATTTTAAGGAGCTTGTGCATTACTCCATGAGTTATAGGCATTCTCGAAATTTTGGCTTAAATTTCGTTTGTTTAAAAATTTCAATTCCTGCCCACCTGTTAAAAGGCTACTGAAATAGTAGTTGTATAAAGATTTTTTGCTGTCCAATCCGTCTGTTTTACTACGAGCAAAATCTCGAACATTTGAGTCGCGAAACTCGTCTAAGCGAAAAAATGCAATGTACTGTTGGTCAGCTTGGTTTTGTTCATCGACTCCAAACAACATGACTTTGCTAAATTCACCGATTTTCAACGAAAAGATATCTTCAAAGAATTGCTTGGATTTGGCAATTACAGCAGCTAAGCTATCTTCTGTAAAAGATTTTGTCATTGATTCATACAATGGAGTAGAGCCTTCACTACTGTAGTTGAAACCAAAAAATTCTGGTGTTGTACTGAAACTAGCTTGTACACCCAATCCTTCTTGATCTAAGAATTCAAGATTGTCCGCAGATTCTGCTCTGGATTTTAATATTTCCAGATTTTTCCGGAAATAATTGGTAATCAATGAAATTTCATTGTCTTCAATATAACTGCGCACGGTGGAGGCTACAGCAGTAAATGCAGTTTCTTGTTGAGTTGACTCTTCTGTTTGTGTTGGTTTTATTGAATCACTTAGTTCATTTTCAGTTTGGTTTTCACCTGGTGTTGCATCTTCTATCTTGTCTTTTACATCTTCTTCTGCTTTAATTTCTTCTGCTGTCTTGATTTGAAAAAAATACCATTGATCGGCTAGTTTATACGGGCCAGCATATTGGCCTTGTTGTAAAGCAAAAATTTTATCGGACCATTCGCTAGCTAAATCTCCTGTAACATCGCCTATAGAATCACGACTAAAGAAATCACGAATTTCATAGTAAAATTTATAACCATATTCCCCTTTGCTCTGGCTATAGACATCATTAGAATAGATTTGGGCTAGCTCGCCAAAATTACCATTATTCTTTAGCTCTTCTTCCACTTTTTCTAAATTGTCCTTAGAATCGACAACAATTCGGCGCATAAACTGTTTTTGAAATAGATTGGAATTTTCATTGTAAAATTTTTCCACTTCTGTTTCAGGGAAATTGGCAACCTTGTAGTATAGATACGATACTTTTCGAACATCGCCTAAAGTGGGAACGAGCAATTCCAATTCTTTGTTGTTAATGAGCTCTGCTGATTCGTAGATATCGTTCCAAATATTTTGGGCAGCAGCGTAATGCATAATATTTTGGACGTTCTTTAAGCGATTTGGTTCATCTTGTAGTTGATTCCAAGCCGCACGATTAAACTTTCCATTTTGGACAAATTGTTTGTAGATCAGAGCATTGGCTTCTTGATTGCTCACATCATTGCCCCGATCACGCAAGAAAAAGTAATGGCCATATTGATTGACGGTAGAAAAGAACGCTCTTTCAAACACGATACGACGCTGATAATCGCTACTGGTACTATCAATGCCAAACTGATTGAGTAAACTATTTAAATTATTATTAAATAAACCATAATTTTCTGTATATTGAATTGGCTCACCTTTATAATTGCCAAAGTGAATATTTTGGCTTGCACTAACATTATTGCTTAAAATCGGCCAAGCTACAAATGATACGACAACAACAACTAAAATAATCATAGCTCCATAGCTCATTTGCTTTTGCAATTTCTTGTGCTTAATTTGATGTGTACTCTCATCTTTTGAAGCAATCAATTTTTTGTCAGTTTTTTCATTGTTTTCCATTTGTTTTCCATTCCTCAATTATTTTTTTGAGCTTTTTGTTTTGCACAGACAATCATGCCATAAATTAGAAAAATTATCGAAAATAATAGATCAATATTTATCTATATACAAATAATATAAAAGCAAAAACTTTATATCTAAATTACAATTAGAGAGTCCATCTTTATTTTTTTATTCATAATTTGTAATAAGAGCGAACCAAAGCTTGGATACTCTTAAAAGCATGCACCGCATTTGCAATATCAGATAACAAATTTTGCCTAGAAGAATTGGGCATCGGTACACTGAGAGCCTCGTTCAATTTAGGATTATCACTAATAGCAATACTTTGCAATTGAGACACTACTGTTTCAAATGTAGTGTTGGCTAATTCCAACAAATTATTTGCCTCTGTATCAATTGCTTGAATCTGCACTCTGATCTGATGAAGCAAATTACCAGTATCATTTTTTTCTAAACGATAGATAATGTTCATTAAATTTTTACCCCAAGCCCTCTCAGGACTTAATTCACTATTAAAAATACGCAGACGCTCTTCTAAATTATCCAAAGCCATACTCTGATTCATCAAAACTGTACGAAATAGCGATGTTTTCGAGAATACCTTACGTACTAAATAAACGAAAATCCTTTTAATATTTATGGTATAGTATTTTGTTAAAAAATTGTAAATAATATTGACTTCGTCAACATGACCAAAGCCCGGAACATCGGGGAAACGCCCCGTATTGACAATACTATCATTGCGGTAGTATTGTAGTAGAGAATGTTCATAATCAATTAGGAAATCCTCTTTTGCATCGGCGTTGCATTCATTGCGCACTTGCTTGATAAAAATATCGAGTTCCGATAGTAACTGCTTTTCAACAAATCTTTTAATCCTATCTTTCATTTTCAAAGAAGATAATTCGATTGATCTGGGATTATAAAAATAATTTGAGCTACACAGTCGTATTAGATCGCTAAACGGATACTTAGAAATTTTAGTATTCCAAATTTTACAAAATTCTCCAAGCCTTTTCAGTAGTTCCTCATTTTCGCTGACCTTTTTCGTAATATTTTCTAAAGAAATTTCTTGATCATTTTCAGCTAATATTATTCCACATGATAAAATATATTTAGCGACATCATTCGTTTCAAGCTTAGAAAGCATCGGCACAAATTGGTAGAAATTTTCAAAGTGCGCTTTGAGGCTCATCGATATGATGCAATCA
The DNA here is from genome assembly GCA_965225855.1 of Spirochaetia bacterium. Classification (GTDB taxonomy): domain Bacteria; phylum Spirochaetota; class Spirochaetia; order SP-2023; family SP-2023; genus Haliotispira. Next base: position 490,030 of record CBDDCK010000005.1, read on the forward strand.
TCAAAACGTCCTGTTTTTAGCGTGATGATAGAGCCCCCTAACGCTATAAAAAATTTTTTATAGCCAAAATTAATAAATAGAAACAAATAGTAAAAATCATTTAAACTATTAACTAGAGAACTCGCAAATACTGGATTGATGTTCATCGAGTATTTACGGATTATCGAATACTGTTTAGTAAGGTATTCTCGGAGAGTTTCTCCACTTTGCTGGATTTTCTCTCGTAAGAGATCTAAGTCTATTACTTCAGAGAGATTGCGATTCATGTCAATATCTTTGTATAAATGCTTGAACGCATACCGAGTATAAATTTCCAAACTTTTACTTTGTTTAAACATAGGCTTCAATATAGCAGCAAAATTATTAGCCATAAGAAATGCCTTGTACAGTTCAGAGATAAACTTACCAGAAATCATCTTTGTATTGGAAAGAACTAAACCCCGCCCCGCCTTTTGGATTTTATTGGTCAACTCAGCTAGCAGAGATTCATGATACAGTTCTGCAGGGGTTCCTTGACTGAATAATGACTTAATGCTGTAAATACCACGTATAATAGCAGGTTCACTCTTATACGCTTTGTTCAGCTGAATTCTGCGATTCTCTTCTTCTTGCTCTATGGCTCTAGCAATTTCTTGTTTTTTTTCTAAAATCTGTCTATCTTGTAGTTTTTGCACTTTATCAGAAACGATTTTTTCTTTTTCTTTCTCTAGGTCATTTGCAAGCCTCTTTTTTTGTTTTTTAGAAATATCACTTACATTTTTCATAAAGTTTTCTAAGACGCCCCTTCATAAAACATTTCCAGAATTCTTGGAACAGGAATTTTGGAGTTTGCATTCCATTAGTTTTTGTTATTTCCAGCATTCATTATACAAAGTTTTTTGTTTGCTAAAGCCCTATACTCTAAGGGCTACTACAAGCCAGCAGCAATCAGCTTTTTTAAGGATATTTGCTTAGATTGTCAATATCTTAATATTTCGATCAAAATTATTATTTTTTATCCTTTTAAAATGTTACTATGCAAGGTTTGCGCTTAAATGTAACAGAACAATTATATTTGTTTTTATTGAGTATTGGGATTTTTTGGGTTAGCGACCATACCCCGACCAATAAAACTGAAACGAAAAAACAAAATCTGGTTGAAACAGAAAAGAGATTTTACAAAAAAGAAAAAGTAACGCAAGATACGGCTCAATTTTCATATGCTAAAAAACAGTCTTACCGTATTTTGACTTCTAACTTGACCAGCCAAATTCCAATTGAGTTTCCAAAAGCACATTCTGCCAATATAGTTAGCAAAACCAATCAAACCAGTAAAAATAATAAAACAAAGAACAGCATTCTAAGTCCAAATAATGTAGCTGAATCTCGTAGGGGTTGGTATTATGAGCTTCAGTTAAAAATTTCCGGCCCTTTATTATTGACCGAACAAAATGAAAATTACTTTAGGGAAAACAATCAAGCATCGGCAATATTCAAGTTGGAGAGCCCTTACCACAATAAATTAGGCCGGCTGCAAATCCGTGGCCAAGTACCCATTCACTTGTTTTGGCAAACAACATCAACCACAGCTTACCCTAATGAAATTATGAAGCTATTACCAGATAAATCTCAAATTCAAGTAATGCAAGCTGTCTACCATAGCAACCTCTATTTGCGCTGGGAAATTCCTAAAAGGTTGCCATTAAACAAAAATTATCAAAGTGCTTATCTGCAAATCGGCAGTATTGAGCCTCGGTATGAAAGTCTTTGGCATATGCTGGGTAGTGCTACACCATTCCCCGGATCAAAACAGTCTTTAGCTTACCTTCCCAAACCTAGCACCCACCAAGTAACAAAGCAAGGGCAGCCACTGGCAAAAACTTTGCCTAGTTTGGAATACAAAAGCGATGGTGCTCTAGGGCAAAATATTGGCTTGAGTTGGGACGGCCGTTTTGTACAAGCATTATTACTGCACCAGCGCAACAGCTATGAGCAACATTTGAGTACCGGGCTTGCCTTGCGTTTGGATTACTTGCCAAAGCGGCCAGCCTCGTCCATAAACTCTCGGCCAGCCACAAGAGCGGTGCAAAATATTTACCGAATTCGTGCTGCTAGTTTGCTTAGCCAAAATTTAAGCCGGCCAGATAATGATAGCTCTTGGTATTTTGATCATCTGCAATTGCGACAAAATAGCCATTTCTATCAAGCCGAAGCCAGCCAGCGTTGGAACGAGCTCTTGCGCTATGATACTTCTGTTAAGCAATTCTACTTTCAATTAGCTTGGAAACATAATGTTTATGCAGCACCCGGGAAAAAGCAAAATTCTTATTTTCAATTAGGTTTGGAACAAGCAGCCAGTGTTAGCCCTTTAGATTATTGGGGCAGTCTACAAAGGTACTACTTCAAATTTCAATTCCCCATTTTTAAGCAGTCTATCAATTATATGTTGCTGAACAATGAATTTTATGCTACTTACAGCGATGCGAACTGGATTGATTCGCGCCGCAGATTGGCTAGCTCTACCGTAAGCCAATGGTATGGACAGCGTTTGAATCTTCAAAATCAACTTAGTCTGTATTTTCAGCAAAAATCTTCCCAACAAAAAACGGCCAGTTCGGGATCTGGTAATTCAAGCTCGGCTTCAATTTCACAAACATCATCGAAGAGGCATCAACAAATTTTGCGGCTAAACAGTGGCGCAAAAACAATACAGTTATTCCACAATACCCAAAGTAGTTATTGGAATCTCGGTGCTGATAATTACTGGTTGTGGTACAGTAATAGGAAATCATTCAAACATCTATGGCACTTAATGTTAGGGGTCAATTTATACCAGACACTGCCTGCTGTTAATGATATTCGTTTACAGCTTAGGTATTTCCCCACGGCCTTGTGGCAGGGTTTTGTTACCAGTAGTTTGGGTTGGCAGCAGCAACCGCCCACCAGAAAGCCACAACTGCATAGAAAAATTGTTAGAACGCACCGTTTGGGTTGGAAAACCAAATTCAAGGCTAAAGCAACGGAAGAAAATTTAGAACAAGGTAATTTGGAGCAAGCAAGCATCGCATTGAGCTTATTTTTCCAAATTTGGAATTATGGCCAATATAGCCGTCAAAAGAATACCACAGGTTGGTGGAAATTTTTTCAGCTACAATGGGAACTGGGGTTACAATTTCTGCTAGAACAAAGTACCTATTTGATTTTACAGACGAAATTACAAGCCCATTTTCAACTAGCCAAACATTGGTCTATATTATTTACAGTAAAACTAAACGAATGGCAAAAAACGCAGGAAACCGTACTGCAACCGCCGAAAACCCTAAAATTAGAATTATCTTTGTGCTATCAATTTCAAAGTTCTAAAGATTCTCAAATAAGCCTTCCGCAAGGCCAAGGCAATATCGAGCAAGATATTCCAGGTGATGACCCGTTAAAAGAGTTCAATAATTCTTTTGAACTGGAGTGATATAACGGCTAAATCACAACAGAATAGCTATTTGTTTTTATTATTGCCGGAAAATGATTTTGTTAAAGCCTTGCTTTACTTTGGCAGTTTATATTGCGCTCAATTGGTATTTCTGTTATGCTTTGCTTACTCTTTGGATTTCACTTGACTTTTATGGCTCTCATATTTTTTGTGATGATTTTTGTTTACCATAAAAGTTTGGAAAGAGTAAAGTGCTTTGATAATAATTGTAAAAATTGGGATTTATATTTGTGATTGCTGTTACGGACATGCGCTTATCGTTTGGCCAGCGTGTTTTATTTGACCAAGTCAGCCTTAAATTTTCACCGGGCAACTGTTATGGATTAATTGGGGCCAATGGTGCGGGAAAATCGACGTTTTTGAATATCCTTGCTGGCAAGCAGGAAGCTGACAATGGTAAAGTGGTTATGCCTGGCAAAGAACGGCTGGCGGTGTTAGAGCAAAATCATTTTGCTTATGATGATTTTACGGTTTTAGAAACGACAATTGTGGGCCATAAACGGCTTTATGAGGTAGGTCAGCAAAGGGCTGAATTATATGCCAAGCCCGATTTCAATGGTGAAGACGGTATGAAAGTGGCCAATCTGGAAGCTGAATTTGCAGAGTTGGGTGGTTACGAAGCCGATAATGAGGCAGCCATCTTGCTAAACGGTTTGGGCATTGAAGCCGATTTGCACCAGAAGAATATGGCTGAATTAGATGACAATATTAAAGTGCGTGTGTTATTAGCTCAAGCTCTGTTTGGCAACCCAGATAATTTGTTGCTCGATGAGCCCACAAACTACTTGGATTTGGAATCCATTACTTGGTTGGAAAATTTCCTTTATAATTTTGAAAATACAGTTATTGTCGTTTCGCATGATAGGCATTTTTTGAATCAAGTTTGTACCCATATGGTGGATATAGATTTTGGCAAAATGACGATGTTTGTCGGTAACTATGATTTTTGGCAGAAAACTTCAGAAATTATCAACACCCAGCAGCGGGATCAGCGCAAAAAAAACGAGGATCGTGCAGCGGAGCTGAAGGAATTTATCCAGCGGTTTTCTGCCAATGCTGCCAAATCGAAGCAGGCGACTTCACGCCGTAAAGAGTTGGAAAAATTAGATTTAAGCTCTCTACCGGCTTCTTCGCGCCGCTTTCCCTATGTGGCATTTAAACCGTCTCGTGAAATTGGGCGCAATGTGGTGGAAATGAAAGGGGTTTGTTATACCACACCCGATGGCGAAAAATTGTTTCATAACTTGGATTTTCAATTAGAAAATACGGCTAAAATTGGTTTTGTCGGTGCCGACAACCAGCGCAAAACGGCGTTGATGCAGTTAATTACTGGAGAAGTTCAGCCCGATAGTGGCGAAATTTTGATAGGGCAGACGGTTCGCAGTGGTTACTTGCCGCGCAATAATAGTCCATATTTTTCTAGCAGCATGAATATGACCGACTGGCTGCGTCAATATTCAAACAATGAAGATGAGAGCTATATCCGTGGTTTTTTGGGCCGTATGCTTTTTAGTGGGGACGAATCACTAAAGAGCGTGAATGTACTTTCTGGTGGTGAAAAAATGCGCTGTATGCTGTCTATGCTCATGCTGCAAGAAGCCAATATGCTGGTGCTCGATGATCCTACCGCCCATTTGGATTTGGAATCGATTACTTCGTTAAACAATGGTTTGATTGATTTTAAAGGTGTTTTGTTATTTAGTTCTCACGACCATCAGTTTATTCAAACCATTGCCAACCGGATTGTTGAATTTACGCCTAATGGGATTATTGACCGTTGCATGCAATTTGATGATTACATTCAAGATAAAAAAATCGCGCAGTTGCGTGATGAAATGTTTGGTGGAAAGCATGATCGCATTGTTATTTAAGCTGTATCAAATGCGGTGATTCCCAAATTTTAAAATAGGTTTTTGCTTTGCTTTTATATAAAAAGTATAAAGGACTGGAGTAGGTGATGGCCGCTGCCTTAGATATATCAGAGCACAAGTTTGCTAGCCATGATGATGGTTTTGAAACAGGTTCTTATCGAGTTTACCACAGAGAATTTGCCTCATTGTTGCATACAGAAGTTCTTGATTTGTGTGCAATGTGCAATCAATTACTGCTGACACATCAACAACAACCTGAAAATATTTCTCTCAATAGTGGCGGTGTTTACCGTTTCATTATGGAGTGTACTCGGTGTGAGGATTTACTCGATCAGGTGCATGCCGATCAACAAGTTGATTGGGTTTATATCCGCAAGTTAGCTGCCATCATTAAGCATAGTTGCTCTATTACATCGAATTTACAATATCTGGCTGTATTGGCGGAAAAACTCAAAGGTGCGGTAGAAGGCAATTTTGCTATGGCCAACCAGTTTGTATTGCGCGATTTTTACAATGTGTTGTTAGAAAGTGCTCAAAATTTTCTCAAAGAAATGCGGCGCTTAAACGTTATTGAGCCTGATCATCGACTGCCTATGGTATTTTTAAAATATTTTACATCGGATATTAGCCCATTGATACGGCTGAAAACGACTAACCCATTCCGAAATGATCGAGTAAATAGTGAAAAAAATATTGTTTTGAAAAAAAAACAGGAAGTTGTTTTATATTTAGTGAGCACTTTGCTACAAAATTGTGATGTGATTGATTATTTTAGCCATTTGTTAAGTGCAAAAATGAATATGCGTGGAGAGCTCATCAAAAATGAGTTGCATGAAGAATCCCTTACAGTTCAGCGTGAATTGTTCCACAGCATAATTACGTTTTTCGATACCCACTATTCTCAAAAGCAAATCATTGATGATTCCGACTTATTGCATTTGCTCAATCATGTCAAAGTCATTCATCAATTGTTTACTGGTTTGGCTACTTTGATACGGATTGAAGAGCGGCATTTTGAATATTTTGTTCAGCAAGATATTGACTTTCATTTAAGTAAAGAATCTATCGAGGGGATTATTTTTGATTTCTTTGTGAGCTATATCGATCGTTTTCGTTGGCAGATTGAAAAACTTGCGAAGACTTTGATCCGCAAATACTCTGTTTGGCAAGAAATTTGCGTATCGGTGCCTTGCTATCGCGGTTTTCATGTTCGCCCTTCTACCTTAGTGGCGCGTATTGTCATGCATTACGGCAGTAAAGTTACCATGAAATTGAAAGATACAACGTATAATGCAGCGGTTCCGCTAGATTTGTTTCGTGCGAATGAAGTAATCAATGCAGAAAAACGCCGAGAAATTGGCGATATTATTGTCGCAGATCAAAAATGCCAAGAATATTTAAAACTGTTGCGTAAGAATCAAGCTCAAGATCAAATATTGATGCAGAAGTATTTTTTGGAATTATTCCAAAACCTACAAAGGCAAGAAAAAATTGTGGTTTATGAATTGTTATTGATGGAATCATTGGAAGCCCCTTCATCTGGTGAAGATTTTTTAGAATATATTAAACGCGAAGTGGCTTATTTAATGGCCACGGGGAAAATTGATATAATCTCTAATTTAGAGGTTTTTTTTGAGGGCGATTCGCGTGTATTGAAGGATATTGCCATACTAGCAGAAAATGGTTATGGCGAAGATAAAGCGGGAAATAATATTTCATTACCGAAAGAATTATCCTATTTGAGAAAGTAAATCAGTGAAACTCGATTCAGTTTTATTTTTTGTTTTATGGGTTTCGTCCTCTGTTTATGGAGTAGTGTTTTATGAAAGCTACAAAACTTGAGGGTGAGCTTGCGATTCCTGCTTCTAAGTCCCACACCATTCGGGCTTTGTTAATAGGGGCTTTGGCGGGTGATTTTGAAGAAACGATTTTGCGTGGCCCTTTAGTCTCTCAAGATACGCTTTCGGCGTGCCATATGGTGGAGCAATTTGGCTGCCAGTTAATTGAAGAATTTCCAGAAGAATCGCAAGTCTCCTCTGTAATCTGGCGGTTGCGTGGTATTCCGGCAAAAAGGCTTCACGATAGCAGGCCCATTTCGATTAATGTTGGCAATTCGGGCACAGCACTGTATTTGGGAACGGCAGTTGCGGCATTGTTTTCCTGTCCAGTACATTTTGATGGTGATACTTCGATTCGCCAACGTTCTGCTAAAAATTTGCTCCAAGCTTTAGCAAATTTGGGCGTTTGCGTTCGCTCTGAAAATTTTTATTGCCCGTATACGGTGCAAGGCCCAATTAGCGGAGGTTCTACTAGGTTATCGGCGCCAACTAGCCAGTATTTAAGTGCTTTGCTTTTGGCATTACCTTTGGCGAGCGCCTGTGAATCTGAGATTTGCTTGGATTTATTAAACGAGCATCCTTACGTGGATATGACCTTGGGATGGCTGAAAAGCCAAGGGATTCGCTGGCATAGTGAAGGTTATGAGCGCTACCAAATACCCGGAGGCCAGCATTATCAAGCGTTCCAATGCCAAATCCCAGCGGATTTTTCTTCGGCAACATTTTTCTTTTGCGCTGCGGCGATTACCGGTAGCACCATTTGCCTAACGGGTTTGAACCCTAACGATAGCCAAGGCGATAAGCAAACTTTGGATTTTTTGCAGCGTATGGGCTGTGAATATCGTTGGCAGTTGCTCAATAAAGAATTAGGCTCCTATGTGCTTGAATTTCGCGGCCCTGTCCAATTGCGTGGTGCCGAATTGGATTTGAGCCAAACTCCAGATGCTTTGCCTGCGCTTGCTGTGGCTTGCGCTTGTGCTACGGGTACCAGCCGTATTGTTAATGTGGCCCATGCGCGCCGAAAGGAAACCGATCGCATTGCTTGCATGGCAAAAGAATTGCGAGCCCTTGGTTTTGAACTAGATGAAAATCCCGATGGGCTGACCATCTATGGCGGTACTGAAAAATTTCGCTTGGCAAAAAAGGGCTTGGGAGAGCCAAAGCGCATAGCACGTGGTTATCATGATCATCGTATTATTATGGCTTTATGGCTGTTAAATCTGTTACAACCTTGCCAAGCGATTGTGCTAGACGATAGCCGTTATGCAGCCGTAACCTATCCCAGTTTTTTTGAAGATTTAAAGTCTCTGTGTGTTTAAAACATGAACAAGCCTTTGGAATGTTTCCAGCGTTCTGGCCATTGGCCAGATAACTGGTCTAATGATTGGGATTTACTGCACAGGACTTCCTTGTGGGAAATAGGGGAGCTGTTCGAGCGCGAGCAATTGCTCTGTTGCAGCAATTTGACCCAGCTTAAAAAAGAGGTAAGGGCATCTGGTTTAAGCTGTGCTAAAGTGGAAATGCAGCAAAAAATATTGCCCTGTTATGATTCGCGTCAATTACAGAACCAACAAATTTTTGTGGCCCTAATTGGGGAAAATTTTGACGGCCACGATTTTATTCATCAGGCAGTGGATTTTGGGGTATTGGCTATCGTCTACCAAGTGCAACTGGAAAGAGAATTGCAGCAGCAGATGGGACAACTTGGTATTGTTGCGTTTCAGGTGAAATCCAGCCGTCAAGCTTTGGCCTTACTTAGTGCCCATTGTTTTGGTTATCCTTCACAAAAAATGCAAGTGTTGGGCATTACCGGCACTGATGGCAAAACTTCCATAGCTTATTTTTGTTACCAAATACTTTCTGACTTAGAGAATGAAAACACCCCAGTTGGTTTACTTAGCACGTTTGGTTTGGATTTTGGTCTGGGTTTGGAGCCCAACCCGCTGCACCAAACAACGCCTGAATCGCTGCTTGTGCAGCGTGCTTTGGCCAGAATGCTAGCAAACGGTTGCCGTTTTGCTGTGCTAGAATGTTCATCGCACGGCTTATCACCTTTGACAGCTCGGTTGATGTATGTAGAATTTAGTGGGGCTTTGTTTAGCAATTTAAGCCCCGAACATTTGGAATTTCATGGCAGCATGGAATGCTACGCACAGGATAAAGCTCGTTTGTTTTCTCGTATCAAAGTTGGCGGAATTGCAGTTTGGAACATTTTAGAAAGTGCCTCGGAATTGTTGTACCATAACAGTGGTGCACGCAAAGACCTTCAGCATTGGGGTTATGCAGCCAAGCCATTTGCTGATTCTGCTGTTCTTCTGGATAATTGCAAAATTGGGCTAGAGCGACCAAGCTGCATTCCTTTTCGCCAAATATTGCAGGCTAAAAATTTTCAATTGGGTGTGCGTGGTTCACGCTTTGAGTTGGAGCTGGCCCGATGGAAAGACTATGTTAAAATGGCTACCTACCATTGTGCGATTCATATACCGGGTTCGGTTTATATCTCGAATGCGGTGGGTGCCTTGAGCCTTTGTTATGCTATGTTAGAAAATGAATTACAAGTTCAGTTACAGGCCGATGGAATTTGTAACTTGGGCCAAATTTTGCAGAGCTTATCCCCTAAAGATGCGCTTGAAGAGCCATACTTTTTGGCCTTGCGTGCCCCTAAGGGCCGCATGGAGCTGGTGGACAGCCAAGCACCATTTACCGTGTTGGTCGACTATGCCCATAGCCCTGGTTCCTTTTCTCGTTTACTGCCCGAAATGAAGGCATTGTTGCCGCAGTCAAAGCGTTTATTAATTTTATTTGGTTCTGCAGGCCAGCGCGACCGCCAAAAACGTTTTTTGCAAGGGCAGCTTGCTGCCCGCTATGCCAATGTGATTGTGCTGTGTAATGAAGACCCCCGCGAAGAAAATGAAATGGCAATTTTAACTGATATTCGGGCGGGGGTATTGCAAATGGATAAAACCGATAAAACCAATTCTACCGATTTAAATTTTGACTTTATCTTGGGGCAAAATTTATTTTTGATTCCAGACCGTCGCCAAGCGATGCAGCAGCTTTTTGCTTTAGCTCGGCAAGGGGATTTAGTTTTGTTGTTGGGTAAAGGCCATGAAACTTCTATGATTTTTTCAGGCCAACGCCAAGAACCTTGGGATGAACAAGAAGTTGCCCTGGCTCTATTACAACAGTATCTGTGCTAGGCTTTCTTGCATAATTCATTGAGAACGGGTAAATTGTACGGAATAAAATTTTGGAGCATAAATAATGGTAGCAAGATGGATAAGCGAATTAAGCTTTATTTTTACGTGGGGAATATTATTGATTGGGGCTGGGCAAATGGCTATAGTTGCGCAGGAGGGCAGTAACTTTCAGTTGCTCCATGATGCTGGTTTAATTATTCGGCTGAAAAATTTGGAAGAAGGGCAGCCGCCTTTTGTCAGCCATAATTTATTATTCTTTACCTATAAAGGGAATACTCAAACTCAAGTTGTGGGTATTGCTTTTGAATCAGAAGGATTTGCCAATTTGAAAATGCTGGAGCGAAATGCTCACAATGTTTTTATTTATGTAGTTCCTTTGCCAGCCGAAGGTCGAGTTGCATACCGCTATTGGGTGGACGGTTTGTGGCAGCGTGATCCGGTAAATCCTCTTTATTACTTAGATAGTTATGAGGTAGCCATTTCTTTTTATGAAAATAATGATTTATCACGAATTCAAGGTATTAATCCTGTTACTGTGGGTAATAGTTATGATTTTTATGCTCGTTTTGCCCCGGGGCAAGATGTGTATATTTTAGGTAGTTTTAACAATTGGAATCCGTTTATTGCACCGTTGGAACAAAAAAGGCTTATCGAACCAGAGTTAGCAGAATATTATATTCGCATTCAACACTTAGTGCCGGGTGACTATCAATACTATTTTTGGGTTGGAGGTTTTAAGCGGCTGGATGCTCTTAATCCTCGGGAGGCCATAAATAGTAGTACAGGGGAGCAGGTTTCTATTTTTACGGTTCATTCACAAAAATAGTTTTGTTTGTTTTGTTCGGATGCTTTTGCTTTGTTTTTTTATTGGGGCGCTTCGCGTTTTATTTAATTTTGTGCTTATTGCGATAATTTTTATATCCCTGTTTTTTTCTTGTGCCAAAAATGTTGTAGAGCAAAAAGTTGCTGATGATTTGGACGCAAAGGAATATGTATATGACAGTGATTTTAATTCTGTGTTGGATGATAATACCATTCACACAGGACTTGCCACTTCAGTGAGTTTGCCCCAAGGCCGCAAACCGCTGCAAGTGTATGTTCGCCAGCTTACAGACCGCGCTGCAGAAGAGCAAATAGCGGTTTCTCGGCACCCTCAAAATGGTAACTTAGAATTATTTTTAATATCGCCTAGGATTGTCTCGAGTGCAGAAGGTTCGGTAGCGGATTACCGGATTGTGGCCCAAAAACAATTGAAAATTGATTCAGAAGCCTTTGCTGTCCAAACGCAAGACTTAACGGGCGATGGTACAACTTTGGAAATTTTTGTTAGTGGGCAAAATACAGTTACAGGTTTACAGCAAGTGTATGTATTTCAACTGCTCATTGATGGCCTAGAAAAAGATATTATTGGTTTACGTGAAATTTTTTACGCAGAGAGCAATGGTTCATACGAAATTTCATACGATAGTAGCCAGATAAATAACGGAAAAAATTACTATATTGTTCATCAACGTTTGTTCGATCAGTTGAGCTACGAGCTTGAATTGAGCTATTTGGTTTGGAATGCGAAACAGCGTACTTTTGTAATAGAGCAAGTGAAAACAATTGACAATGGTGGAAAGCTTTCTGAAAACTTAAAAGCAATTTATCGTGGTAGTGCTGAAGATTTTATCCATGCTATTGACGGTTTATGGATCAGCGCTATCAGTGCTCTCCATGAGGAGCCCGAGCAGGTTGGCAGAATAAAGCAAACAATAGCCGATGTATTTTTGTATTTTGATTCAGAACAAAAAGAAGTAATGGTTTACGCTGATACAATTGGTTTAAAAGCAAATGATCAAGTAATAGAAGTGTATACGATTGTCAATATGGTAAAAAGTTTGTGGAACCGTGTTACATTAAATCTGCGCAATAAGTATGTATACAATATCCAAAATTATTTTTATGTAACGCTCGAAGATGATAATAAAATTAAGCTGTTTACTACAGATGAAAATAGTTCTAGCGATGGAAATTATCAGAGAGTAAATATGCAGACCTATCAAGCTTATGAAGCCCAAAATATGGATAATGTGAGCACTGCGGATTTTCAATTGGAAGGCCGCTTTAGCGAGCGTGCAGATGGTAGACAATACACTTTTTTGCCTGATAAATTGATTTTGGTTGAGCCAGATGGTAAAACTTGGGAGGGAGCTTATAGCTTGTTTTCTTGGCTTGGCAATAATTATCTGGAGTTTCGTTTATTGCAATTAAATAGTTTTGCCGAATATCACCGCAGTTACCGCATTGAGCTGGACAGACAAATTGATGAAGAATCGGATATCTCGGTATTGCTATTGTATCCGGTGAAGTTGTTGCGTGCTGAACAAATTAACAATACTTCAGAAAATGTGATTCGCTTGGAGCAGCAACATGCTCAAGATTATGAAGTTAGGGGTCATAATGAAACTAGCAAGTAAATATATTTGGATAACCGGTAGTTCTGGTGGTATTGGTTTGGCTATGGCCGAGCAAGCTGCGGCCGAAGGTGCTGCGGCTCTGATACTTTCTGGCAGTAATATAGATAAACTGAAGCAAGCTGCCCGTAATTTTGATAATGTTTCCTGTAAGGTATTTTGCCTGTGTTTTGATATGAGTAAGTCCGATGAGCTGAAGCAAGCGGTAAAAAAATATTGGCAACAGTTTGACCGGCTAGATATTTTAGTCCACAATGCAGGCTTGTCGCAGCGAGCACCAATGCTGAATACGGTGCTGGAGGTAGAGCATTATTTGATGCAAGTAAACTATTGGGGTGCGGTGGAACTCACAAAGTTATTGTTACCGAAAATGTTGGAAAACAAGTCTTGCTATATTGGTATTACCAGCAGTGTTACAGGTTTATTTGGCGTGCCGTTGCGCACTACATATTGTGCGAGCAAACACGCTTTAAATGGCTATTTTATGGCCTTGCAGACAGAATATTACCAAAAAGGGCTGCGTATAACGATTTTGTGTCCAGGCAAAGTCAATACAGATATTAGTAAATCGGCCCTCAAAGGTGATGGTACTTCTTTGGGAATTATTGAACAGGGTCATGAAACGGGTATCAGTGTGGCACGTTGTGCGGCAATTTTTTGGAAAGCCCTTAAGCGTGGTCGTTTATTCTGTTATGCTGTCCGTTCGGAGGCTTTGGCCATTTGGCTACACCGCCTTTGGCCACAACTGGGTATGGCCTTGATTCGCAAAGTTTTGCCACTGCAAGAAGATGTTGACCCCAATTCTCGTTGGTAGCCTCCTGCCAGATAGTACAAAGGTTTATAGTATTAAAATTTAAAAATTTGAGGGACTATGCAAGAAAATTTAAATAAAAAAATCTAGCTTTAGCCAATATTTTTAAAAATGGTTTTCCTCTTACAAATGTTATTGTTTTGTTATTTACTGTTTTATCATTTGTGTCTACTCAATTTTGTACTTCATTATTTGCTCAATCGGCCCAAAGTGAAGAGAGTAAGCAAGGGCAGCAAAACCGTGAATTTCCTTTGCATGTCGCTAGTATTGCTAATGATTTTAATTCTGCCGAATTTTTACTGGCTGCAGGCTATGATGTTGATCAACAAAATTCAGAAGGGGCTACTGCGCTCCATTTTGTAGCCAGTAAAGGCAATGAAGCAATGGCTCTGTTGTTATTAGAGCATTCAGCCAATTTAGAATTGAGTGATTTATTTCAGCGAACGCCTTTGCATTATGCAGTTTCCAATAATTATCAGGATTTGGTTGAGTTGTTTGTCGAGCAGGGGGCCAATATTGATGCTGTAGATGTTGATGGGCGCAGTCCATTATTTTATGCGGTGTTGCAAGGGCAAACAGAGGGGCAAAAAAATTTGCTAGAGTATCTGCTTGCTAGCGGAGCCTCGATTAATAATCAAGATATAAATGGCAGGACAACATTGCATATTGCCGTGCTCCAAAGTCAACAAGAAGGCCAACAAGATGGCTTGGAATCATTATTGGCCAAAGGGGGCAATGCCAATATTCAAGACTATAAAGGAATGTCGCCAATTCATTACGCTGCCTTTAGTGGCAATATTGGGGCTTTGAAAACTATGGCAAAATATAATGCTGATTGGGAGCTTTCTTCAAAAGCAAGTGTTTCGCCGCTACAATATGCCATAATCAACCAAGCTTTGAGTGAAGAGCAGCGTCTGGTTGTCATTGACTTTTTGTTATCACAGAAAGTCAATGTCAATCAAAAAAACCGTGGAGGGGGAACGGCTTTAAATATGGCCGTGGCCAATGGCCAATATTCGGTGGTAAAATTGTTATTAGACAATGGTGCTCAAATTAATGCTATGGCAGAAGATGGTTGGGCGCCATTGCATATTGCTGCATCGCAAGGTGATGGGTCTATGCTCAAATTATTATTGGCCTACAAGCCATTGTTGGGCCTGCAAAATGGGGAAGGCCAAACTGCTTACGACTTGGCTAAACGCTACTATGATGCTTTGGAGGGTAGCGATAAAACTAGTGAGCAAGCAGATATTTTGCCTTTGCTCAATAATTTGCAACTGGCTAAAAAAGCAATAGAACCGATACAGATAGCAAAAGAAACAGCCCCTGTCGAGCAAGAACCAGAATTGGTAGAGCGAAAGCAAGAATCGTCAAAAAAAAATTATAGCGTTGATTTAGAGCACTATATGGCAAATCCCTATCCATTATTGGCAGCAATTGAAGCAGGTGATCGAGAAGCTGTTGGCGATTTTTTGCACATGCGCTATAGTATTGATCAGCACAATGCAAAAAACGAATCAGGGCTCTATATTGCTACTTTGCTCAATGATTTAGCGATGGTGAAATTCTTGTTGGACAATGGGATTGAGATGAACCAAAAAAATAACAGCGGTTGGGCTGCATTGCATCTGGCGGCTCGCAAGGGTTATAGCCAAATAGCAAAGTATTTAATGGAGCATGGGGCCAAAATAAACCAGCAAGTTGCCGGTGGTTGGACGGCCTTGCACTATGCCTCTTGGAATGGACATATTGATATTGTTGTTATGTTATTGGAGCATGGAGCGCAAGTAAATCAGCAAGCTGCCAGTGGCTGGACGGCTTTGCATGATGCAGCACGGCAAGGGCATTTTGCCATTGTTGAATTATTGCTGGAGAATGGCGCCGATCTAACCATCAAAGATAAAGAAGGCAATACAGCAGAAGATGAAGCCCGCATTCGAGAGCATCACAAAATTTCTGAATATTTAGCGGTTATGGGTCAGTCCACTACAGCCGAGGCCTCGGCAGAGGCAACAGAAAATCCAGAAAATCTGGTTTTAGATAAAACTTTAAAACAGGCAAACTTGGCCAAGACTCACGATAGCCCAAATACAGATGATAGCGGTACTAATCACCAAAATAACCAAGCTGGTAGCGAAGTTGCTAATCACGCTGCGCAGGCTAAATAATAGGAATGTATTAAATGAGCGAAGGCATTTTACATAAATTGGGCCATTTACAAATATTGCAATTAGCGGTTTTACAAGATAATTACAGTTATTTAATTCATGATACCATTAGTGGTGCCACACCGTGGCCCTTGACCCTGCTGCTGATGTAAAAATTGTTCGGCAATTAGCTAAGCGCAATTGGCCACTTCAAGCGATTTGGAATAGCCATTGGCATGCAGACCATTGTGGAGGCAATAGCGAATTGCTTGCATATGTTCAAGCTCAAAATGGCAATGGCATGAAAAATATAGAAGTTTTGGCCTATAGCTCCCAAAAAATTCCTAGCTGTACGCGCCAAATCTGTGATGGTGAAAGCATAGCACTGGGCCATATTGAATTTCAAGTACATGAAAGTTTTGGTCATACTCTTGATCATGTGATATTTTCTTGCCAACTACAAGATGGCCAGAGTTTAGCTTTTTGTGGCGATACTTTATTTTCTTTAGGCTGTGGCCGTTTATTTGAAGGTAGTGCCGAGCAAATGTTGCAAAGTTTGGACTTTATTGCCAGTTTGCCAGCGCAAACCTTGTTATTTTGTGGCCATGAATATACTCGGGCAAACTTGCGTTTTGCTTTATGGTTAGAAGAAAATAATTCTGTTTTACAGGATTTTGCTCAAAATTTAACTAATGTTACGCTACCATCGACATTAGCGTTTGAACTGGCAGCAAACCCGTTTTTGCGACTGCGTGAGAAACATTTTTCTACTGCAATGGTCAAGCATTTTTCTGTTCAATGGCATACTTGGTCAGCTGTTGAACGCTTGGCTCAAATACGTTTGCTCAAAGATCGTTTCTAATTTTGTAAAACTTAGGCTACTATATAAGACAATTAGTTTTTTATTATGTGGTTTGTAAAATTTTTGCTAGCTATATTAAAGTTATTCGATTACAATACGCAACTATGAAAATCACGAACACAGCAATTATTATTTTAGGAGCTTCTGGCGATTTGGCAAAAAGGAAGCTTTTCCCGTCTCTTAACAATTTAGTTAAGAGAGGCTATCTTGACTTAGAAACCTGTTTGGTTGTTGGTAATGGCCGTTCACAGATCAGTCATGAAGAATTTCAAGAGCGCAGCGGTGCTAGCAAAAATCCCGAACAAGCTAGTGCATATAGCTATTTTCAAGGGATTGAAGGGCTCTGGGCTTATATCAAAGAATTGGAGAAAAATATCCGAGGTGGTTTTGACAACCATATTGTGTTTTTCTCCTTGCCTGCAAGTGCTTATGTCAATCGTTGTAATCAATTACTGAAAGATGGCTTTCCTGCTGAAACAACTCGCGTTGTGATTGAAAAGCCTTTCGGGCTCAATTCAGCTACGGCAAAGCAGTTGAATAAAGATATATCCAGACTGTTTCCTTCTAAACAAATATATTTGATTGACCATTATTTGGGCAAAGAAACCCTGCAGAATATTATGGCTATTCGTTTTGCCAATCAGCTTTTTACTCCTATTTGGAACCGCGACTATATTTGTGGCATTGAAGTCAACGGTTTGGAAAGTATTGGTATAGAAGGCAGGGGTAGTATTTATGAAGAGATGGGAGCTATCCGCGATGTAGTGCAAAACCATTTACTCCAGCTTCTGGCTCTCACGATGATGGAACCTCCGAAATCACTACAAGCAGATGATATACGTTTTTCTAAGCATGAATTACTGAAAAAGACCCGTTGCGTACAATCCCATCGTTTCCAGTATGAAGGTTATCGCAATGAGGAAAATGTGGCTGCATCTTCTCAAGTAGAGACGTATGTAGAATTAGAATTAGCTGTAGACAACGAGCGTTGGCAAGGTGTTCCTATCTATATCCGTGGTGGCAAAAAATTGCACAGGGCTGGTGTGGAAGTTATTTTGCACTTGCGGCAAGGTCATAATTCTCTTTACCATAATAATCGGGAGTTGATTATTATTAATGTTCAGCCGGTCCCAGGCATTGAAATTTGGCAAAAAGCTAAAAAGCCCGGTTTAGTAGAAAATCAGCATTTCCCATTGCAAGATTTTAGTCTGAACTACGATATGAGCTACCGTCAAAGTAGCAATCGCGATGGAGTGGAAGCATATACGCAGTTATTTTATAGCGTTCTTTGTGGTGATTCTTCTCTTTTTGTGCATGTTGATGAAGCTGTAACAGCTTGGGAAGTTGTGGAAAATATTCTGGAGCAAGGGGCACTGAAGTTTTATTCGCCAAATACCATGCCCAAAGGCGGGCTTGCAAAATTGGTTTGCTGAATGAGTTTATTTTGCTGTTTTAAGTAGTTTCAAAAAGCAGCTTGTGTTTGGAATACAAGCTGCTTTTGCTCCTTATTGAAGATCAATTATGCGTTTTGATTGTTGTGGCTGTTTTTTGGACAATTTCAAATACAGCACGCCGTCTTGTAATTGAGCTTCAATATTTTCTTCATCGATTGCTTTGCCAATTTGGAAAACTTTTTGGCCTGTTCTTTGGCTTAAGTGTTGTGTAGCGAGGAATTTTCTTGGTTGTTGCTCCTGTTCTTTCTCTTCTTGAGATTTTTCTTGAGGCTCTTGTTTGACTTCGATAGAAAGCCAGTTATTTTCCACACTAACCTGTACTTGTTCTTTTTTGGCACCGGGTATATCTACTGAAATATAAAAAGCTTGTTCATCTTCTTGTATAGCAGAATCCATCCATGGGTTTGCCAGTTGATTGCCAAATTGGTTTTTAAGCTGGTTACCAAAAAAATTGTTGCTAAACCAGTCGTTATCCAATATCAATGGAAGGTTTCGTAGTGGCAGAATGCTGTGATGTAACATATTTATCTCCTTGGGATTTTTGCTCCCTTATGTTTTTATTTTGTAAGCTAACGCTTACACAGTTATAAAAGCAAAGAATATGCCATTTTATTTGTGGCAGGTAAAAATATAAAAAATTTCATAAAACTTTATTTGTAAATGTTTTAATGATTAATCACAAGAAATAACATCACTCTCATGCTGTAGCAATTTGACCAAGTCAAAATATACCATAAGTGCAAAATGGAAACATAATTGAACGGTTTTATGGCATTGATAAAAATATAGGTTCATTTTTACCACAATTGAAATGCTGGTTAATTTACTGTGATTGGATATACTGCCCATCTATGGTTGATGAAGATGCGAAAAATATTTGGGATCAATACGCTTTCCCTTGGAGTGATTGGTGCCCTTGTAGCCCCAAATCTTTGAATAGTATGTTGTCAAAATTGGGGGCAGCTCCTCGTAAGTACTGGGGGCAAAATTTTTTAATTGACTTTTCAGCTCAAAAACGCATCGTGCAGGCTGCCGGCATTCAGCTATTTGATCGTGTTTGGGAAATTGGGCCGGGGCTGGGTGCTCTTACCCAGCATTTATGGCGGAATTGCCATCATTTAACTCTTTTTGAAATAGACCCGATTTTATTGAATTTTTATCGCAGTCGCTTGAGGATTTTTGGGGGCTTGGGAAATTTGGGAAGTCTGGAAAATTTAGGCAACTTAAAAATGGCGGAAATGGCAAAGCAAAACGTAGAAAATTGTGTGCAATATTGCTGTACATTGATAGCAGGAAATGTCGCTAAAACTTGGCGCAATGCAGGACCCATACCCGATATTGTCATTAGCAACTTGCCGTATAATGTGGCTAGCTTAATTATGAGTCAGTTTGCCCAAGAGCCAAATTTTCGGCCGCGCTGTATGGTGTTTACAATACAAAAGGAAATGGCCTTGCGCCTTACGGCACAAAAGCGCAGTAAAGCGTATTCTTCTTTTAGCGTATTGCTACAAAGCCAGTTTCATATTGAGTGCTTATTTGATTTGCCATCGCAATTATTTTTCCCTAAGCCAAATGTAATTTCGGCAACCATTCGGCTTAGGCCCCGTGAGCATGGCTTGAGCGCAGCTCAAATTGAAGAATTGGAAAATATTAGCCGAATCATTTTTAGCCATCGGCGCAAAACGATAGCCAACAATATTAAAGCTAGCCAATATAGAGCGCGTTTTGCCGAATTGGAATTAAAATTTAATAGCCTAGGTATTCAATGTAGTCAACGTGCTGAAGAAGTGAGTATTGAACAATTTTTAGCTTTGGCCCAAAAATTCTAAAAATTCTGCAAACTTATTTTGCGCTATTATCTACGTTTTTTGTTGATTAAAATAATAGCCAACACGGCTAGAACACTGGCGATGCCTAGTTCTATTGTCCAAGGTTCAGCCAACAATATATAGCTTAGCAGCAGGATAAATATGGGGTTTAAAAATAAAAAGCTAGCTACATGGTTGGGGCGCAAAAAGCGTAGCGCTAAAAAATATAGCGAAGTTCCCAAAATATTGCTTATGAAAACTAAAATTAATAAAGTCACCCATTCGATTTCGATTGTGCTGTTAAGCCAAAACCAACCCCAGCTTGTCCACAGTGCGGAAAATAGATAGGTATAGAATGAATATTTTTGTAGGCTGTAGCTTTCTTGCAATTTACTGCTGAAGAGTGTTATCAGACTCCAAGAAAAGGCTGTACCGATAAATAAAATACTTTGCCAGTAATTTTGGCTGTTTAATTGAGTACCTAAAATATTTTGTAAATAGGAAAGGCCACCAATTTGAATTAGGCCACTCAATATACCAAGCATCAGGCCCAGGATTTGGCTGCGTTGTAAGGGGGCTTTATGACTGTAGCTGTACAAAATAGCAGAAAAGCAAGGGATTAGCACCGAGTTGAGTATGCCGCCTTGGCTGGCATATTCGATATGTAAACCATAAAAATAACACAAGTTATACACGGAAAAACTAAGCCCAGAGAGTAACAAATAGGCTAGGTTCGTCCTGTCTAAAGCAAATTCTGCTTTCATGATCGAAGTTATAATCGATAAATTGTTTAGTTGGTTTCCCGTATTTGTTGTGTGCTCCTTTAGCCATATGATTTCTGAGGGCTTATTCGGGGGAAAAGAGCGTTTTTTTTGTTGTTTACGGATTTTCGGGTAGCAAGAAATTATTTGTAAAAAAAAGAAAAAAAATGCTAATAGGCTCATACGTAAAGTTGTCGCCAAGGGAGGAGCCAAGCCAGAGGTAGCGATTATCCTATAGATGACCCAGCCCGAAGCCCAAAACAATAGAGCTCCAAACAATGCTATATGTGCCAAAAGTAGCCGTAGCTGATGCCTTCGGGTACTGCTGTGCCATCTGCGATGGTATGGGGCGATGTAGTTGATAGGGCAACGCAATTCTTCATTGGCTAAAAAAAATGTTTCGAGTGCTGCTGCTAAGCTTTCTTGCCCATCTCCTAAGACAATCTTGTCTATTTTAGCAGAATTTTGGAGTACATAAAATGTACCATGTTGGGTATCAGAGCTAATGACTTGATCGACTAAGCCACTTTCGATTAAAGCTGCTTTGCGCTGTTCAAAATTCCAAGCAGGGCTGCGTTGCTTAAAGTAAACAATTTCTTCATCGCGCGCCAACACCACCCATAAATACTGCCCATGTTTACGGCTCGATTTGAGAAAATAACGATGGCCTTGGTGTAACATGTCAAAACTGCCAAACACCAGTACTGCTTGATTTTTGTTCATATTTTGTTAGCGAATATCAACTCGAAATCAGGCTAAGCAAATTACCCAATATTCCCATGTTGCAGTTTTTGATTTTGCAATTTGCACTGCAATTTCAGCCCCGCGCTATTTCCTGTGGTATCTTGTAAGTAAGCTTGCCCTTCTTGGAGAAACAGCGGTATAGCAAAAAAATCGTCAATATTGGCAAGCTTGTTCAGCATTTCTATGTCCTCAAAACCTTGAATCACAATGCGCTCGCCCGGCTGTCCTTGGGGGTGCAATACTTCTACTTGGCGAGAGCCAGCAGTGCAAGCTTGTTTTTTTTCGCCTTTGTATGGTGAGACTGCCAAAATCATACCCATACTTTTTACGCCACGCAGTTTAACCGGCTTGAGATTGGCCACAACCGCAACATTCTGGCCAAGTAATTCTTCAGCTTGGTAGTGTTCAGCCAAGCTAGAAACGATAGTGAGAGGCTCTGTTTCTCCACAGTCAATTTTTTCGACAAAAAGGCGTTCTGCATCAGGGTGGGGCGCAATTTCGACAATGCGTCCCACACGCAGCTCGATACTTTTGGCCCACAGTTCAGAGCTAGGCTGGGGCTTTGCGCCCTGCTTTTGCTTTTTCTCTTGTTTGGGAGGCTGCTTGATTATTGGTTTTGGTGAGCGCTTGCTTTGGCTGCCGGCAAAACGCGCGCGCAATTCTTCTATACGTTCATTTTCTAACTGGTGGAATAAAATTTGCGGTTTAGGCAAAGGCTTTGCTGTATATAAATTTTGGTAGTTACCCAAATTCTGCCAGCTAAAAAAATTTTTTCCAATAGATTTATTAGGCTGAATCTCGGTCTCAACAGCAAGTAGGCCTAGCAATGAAAGCATTTTTTCAGCTGTTTGCGGCAAGTATGGGCGCAGGCAAATACTCAAATCATGGATCAAATAGACTAAAGCTGTCAGCCAAGCGTGGGTCAAAGTCCGATCGCTTTTTACCAGTATCCAAGGTTCTTTTTCTTGGAATATTTTATTGCCGTTATTCGACATATCCATAATGCGGTGCAGGGCGTCTTTGAGCTGGCTCCATTCCAGCTTTTCAGTAATTTCATTTTGTTGGCTACGCAATTCTTTGGCAAAGGCTACTAGCTTGCTATATTGCCAAACTTGCTCTGCTGGCAATAATTGGCCGCCAAAAAAACGCTGCAAAAAACTCAAACTGCGGTTGACTAAATTGCCCAAATTGCCAATCAATTCGCGATTTAATAGTTGTTGAAATTCACTCCAGGTAAATTCGTAGTCGCTTTTTTCTGGGCGGTTATAGTATAAATAAAAACGCCAGCAGTCGGCACTAATGCCTGTATCTTGGCAGTCATTGCCAAAAATACCTATACCGCGAGTTTTGGAAAATTTGCCACTTTCATAATTTAAATATTCAGACGATGACATGTGGTGCAGCATTGTCCAATGTTTTGGATTTTCTTGTGTTTTGTGTGCTTCTTGTACTTTGTGTGTTTGGGTTTTAGCCTGTGAGGCTAGTAGTGAGCTGGGGAATAATACAGTATGAAAAGGGATATTATCTTTGCCGATAAATTGGAATAGCTCGACTTCTTTAGGGTTTTGCCACCAATTGCGCCAAGCATTTGCATTTTCACCGTGTTGCTCTAAAAGCTCTGCTGTAATGGAAATATAGGCAATGGGCGCATCAAACCAAACATAAAAGACTTTGCCGGGCATATCGGGAACGGGCACACCCCAGCTTAAATCCCGCGTAATGCAACGTTTTTTTAGACCATCTCGAATCCAGCTCTTGGTCATCTTCAAGGCGTTTTTGGCCCAACGGCCACGCTCACTAGCTTCATTGAGCCAAGTTTCCAGACGATCGTTTAATGCTGGCAAGTCGAGAAATAAATGTTGTGTGCTACGTTGTTGCGGTTTTTGGCCACAGCTACCGCAGCGTGGCTCCAGTAAATCTATGGGTTCAAGCATTATTCCGCAATCTTCACATTGGTCGCCGCGAGCATTTGTACTATGACAATGGGGGCAGCTACCGTGGATATAGCGATCGGCTAGGAAGCGGTTGCAATCCAAACAGAATGTTTGTTCCATATCTTGTTTGTGGATAAAGCCATTGGCTTTAATTTCGCGGTAAAGATGCTGCACAATTTCTATTTGCTGTGGGCAAGAGCTACGGCCAAAATAGTCAAAGTCAATAGAAAACCATTCATAAATTTCTTTATGAATCTTGTGAAAGCGGTCGCAAAGTTCTTTAGGAGTTACTTTTTCCTGTGAGGCTTTAGTTTCGGTTGCTGTACCGTATTCATCAGAGCCACAGATGTACAAAGTTTCATAACCCCGTTGGCGGCAGAAACGGGCAAACACATCGGCGGACAATACTTGAATCAAGTTGCCTAAATGCGGAATATTATTGACATAAGGTAGGGCTGAGGTAATCAAACGCTTTTTCATATTGCCTGTATTGTTCCTTATTTTTGCCAGTTTTACGCTAACCACGGCCGATTTTGGCGCAGTTTTTGTTCGTGGGCATAAATGGCTGCTTCACTAGCCAAAATCAAATCTATATCGTCCAAGCCTTCCAGCAAGCATTTGCGTTTAAAACTATCGATTTTAAAGCTATAGTTTTTATGTTCTACGCTTATATTTTGTTCAACTAAGTCTACCGTAAATTCTAGCCCCTGCTGGGCAAACAAGCGCATTTCTTGGAGTTGTTCAGTGGCAATGATGGGTAGGGCTAAAATGCCATTTTTTACGGTATTACTGAGGAAAATATCGGCAAAACTTTCTGCGAGAATGACACGAATACCAAAATCGGCCAAGGCCCAAGGTGCGTGCTCACGAGAGGAACCACAGCCAAAATTCTTGCTAGAAATAAGTATTTTAGCTTCGCGGTAGGGTTTTTGGTTCAGCACAAAGTCTGAAATTTCCTGATTTTCTTGGTCATAACGCATTTCATGAAATAGATGGACTCCTAGGCCGGTGCGTTTAACCGTTTTTAAAAAACCTTTTGGAATTAGCATATCAGTATCAATATTGTCAATATTGAGTGGTGCAGCAGCCCCTTTGACAACGGTAAATTTGTCCATAGGTATATTCTCCTCTTGGTTCTAATTATGTTTTTGAGCCGCTTTTGCTATTCTTGTTTTTCTTGGGCAGGGATTGTATGTTTTAACTCAAATCCCCGGACTATGGCAAATGCGATCAATGCTAGCAAAAATACGCTAAGATACATCAAGGCTAAACTTTGTAGAGTTTCGATAATAAGGCGATATATTTCCAGAATACATCGGTATAAATTTAACTTGATTTTACCAGCGATATAATCTTCTAATTTATAAATATTGACGCCACCAGAAATGCCTGTTATGTAGGCGGCAAATTTTATATATTTATCCCAAGCCCTAGATATTTTATCTTGAATAATGCGCTGAAATATTGCCGAAACAGGTGCATCGAAAACTTTAACCACAGTATAAGAGACAATAACGGGAATGAAAAATGTAATAACGAATAATAATACAGAAAACATTGTTTGTCCTTTATTTTTCGATCAATTCGCGCACATCGCAGATATGGCCTTCAACGGCAGCAGCAGCAGCCATCGCGGGGCTCATCAAATGGGTGCGGCCGCCTCGCCCTTGGCGCCCTTCAAAGTTGCGATTTGAAGTGGAAGCACAGCGTTCATTGGGCAAAAGTTGATCGCCATTCATCGCTAAGCACATCGAACAGCCTGGCATGCGCCATTCAAAGCCGGCCTCAATAAAAATTTTGTCTAGCCCTTCTTTTTCTGCCTGTAAACGCACGGGCATGGAACCGGGCACAATTAGAGCTTGTTTGATATTAGAAGCAATTTTCCTTTGGCCTTTGGTTGCGGCGGCTTTTAATACTTTGGCTGCTTCGCGAATATCTTCAATTCGGCTGTTTGTGCAGGAACCAATAAAAATCTTATCAATTTGCACATCTGCCAGTTTGGTGCCCGGTTGTAGGCCAATATAATCTAGTGTTCTTTGTTTTGTTGGGCTAGTGGCTTTCGGCACAACACCATTGATATTTAAAACATCTTCAGGCGAAGTGCCCCAAGTTACCTGAGGCTCTATATCGGCAGCATCAAATTGTAGTTCTTTGTCAAATACCGCATCGTCATCTGTTTTGAGGCTAAGCCAATGGGCCATAGCCTGCTCCCACTCTTGCCCTTTGGGCGACATTGCGCGTTCTTTCAAATAGTTAAAAATTGTTTGATCGGGAGCAACCATGGCAACGCGGGCCCCAGCTTCAATCCCCATATTGCAGACCGTCATACGGCCAGCGATACTCATATTTTCAAATACACTGCCGGCAAATTCAATGGCATAACCAGTACCGCCTGCTGTTCCAATTTGTCCAATTACATAAAGAATAGCATCTTTAGGCCTCACATATGGGCTAAGCTTGCCATCAATACAAATGCGCATATTCTTCATTTTGCGTTGCAACAAACATTGGCTGGCCATCACTTGTTCCACTTCTGATGTGCCGATACCAAAGGCAATCGTACCAAAAGCCCCATGGGTAGCGGTATGCGAATCACCACAAACTACAGTACTGCCAGGTAGTATAAAACCCCGCTCGGGGGCAATAACATGGCAAACACCGTTGTATTTGTGCCCTAAGGGATAGTATTCAATATCACTTTCCTCGGTATTGTGGGCTAAGGTTTCCAATTGGATTTTGGCTTGTTCGTCTACAATCGTTTCAATGTTACAAGTTGGGGTATTGTGGTCGGCAACCGCTAATAATTTGTGCTTGTTGCGCACGGTGCGATCTTTGAGTTTTAAACCTTCAAATGCTTGTGGTGAGGTAACTTCATGGACAATCATGCGGTCTATATAAAGCAGGCTGGTTCCATCGGATCGTTTTTCTACTTCATGTTCTTTCCATATTTTATCATAGAGGGTTTCGCCTGGCATCGGTGTCTCCTTTTTATTTAGCTTTAAAAGTTTATGTTCTGTAATCTCTTATTCTTAACCGAATGTAGTCTCTTCAGAGACAAGCTTGGCCCAGCTAGAATAGTGAAATTACTTTATAAGCGCAATCAATAATTTTTGTAAGACTAAATATAAAAGATATTTATAAATTGTTTATGATTTAACTATGGTACAAGGCTCTTTTGTTTTACAATGCAGTGTAAATTTTGGGAAAATTTTGAAATCTATTATAAAAACTGTTTTTCGATTAGGCAAGAGGGATTCCCATGTGGGCAAAACAACAATACATAAAGCAATAGTTTGTTTTTGTGCTTTGTGTCTTGTCAGTTGTTTTGGTATCACAACGCAAAATCAAACACTATTAAACCATAAGCGTTCTCGCAATCTCAACCCAACCGTGAAGGCTATCGGGTTTATCAAGTTGACAATTGGGCCTAAGCTTTGCTAAAATTTTCTCAATTGATGGAGCTCGACCCATATTATACTTATTAATGAATTTCATGCGGTGATTTCTCTCGGCGATAAAATTGGCAACAAAATTAGATTTTATTGACAGTATGCCCAATCGTTTACAGCTTTGTGTGTTCCACTACCACTTAAAGCCCGGTGGGGTTACCGATGTTATTATGGGCTGGATTCGCGTCTTGGCGCGTTATTCGGCAGAAATTTTCCCCCAATATCGAGAGCTTGTGGTGCGCGTATGTTGTGGCAGCGCAGAAAATGTAGCACAATTGCAGTCAGAAGATTTTGGTTTGCTAACTGTTGATTTTGCGATAGACAGCCGGCTCGGTTATGACAATCAAGATATACTATCTTTTGGCAAAGATTATCCCAAACATATAGAGCAAGTGGCGACGCATTTATTAGAGCATTACAACGCTAAAGGTTGGGATAATTTATGGTGGCTGCACAATTATCATTTGGGGAAAAACGTCGATTATACTCAAGCGTTGCTTCAAATTGTTCAGCAGCTAAAGCCGGCCAATTTAAGCTTTTTATTGCATATTCACGATTTTCCCGAATGTGGGCGACTTGCGCTGTATCAAAAATTGCTTCAAAGTCAGTGCAGTTTGTATAGTCAATGTTCTGCCGAAGTTGCTCTGCTGTATCCAATTGCGCCTAATGTTTGTTATAGCACAATCAACAAGAGGGATTTACAAATTCTGCGAGATGCTGGTTTACCAGAGCAGAAATTATTTTTTTTGCCAAATCCTGTGATATTTGATGATTTAACAAAATTTCCTGTCGATAGCGCTTCTTTGCGCATGCAATTTAACCAAAATTTTTGTTTGCCAGATGCGCCATTGGCATTGTATCCAGTGCGCTGTATTCGGCGCAAAAATATTTTAGAACTGGCACTGCTGAATGTATTGACCAAAAAGCCGTGGAATTTGGTTTGTACTTTGCCCGGGGTATCGGAGAGTGAACAGCTTTATTCAAAACAGGTTGAAAACTTATATCAAAATGGGGTGATTCAAGGTGCTTGCCATGTTGGCCTGCAATTAGAGCAAAAAGGCTGGAGCTTTGCCATGTTGTGCCATGCTGCTGATATTATTGTTTCTAGCTCTGTGATGGAGGGTTTTGGCTTTACTTATTTTAACTCGATGTACTGGGGCAAAACTTTATTTGCTCGCTATCTTGATGTTCTACAAGGTTTTGAGCATTGTTTTGAACCTGCGTTGTCCCTATTTTATCGCCAACTAAAAATTCCACTGTACAAGCTTAATGGTAGGGTAGACCCTATATTAGCAGAATTATATTTTGAGCTACAACAAAAATATAGCAATTACATGCTTGGCTTGCCAGCTTTTGTGGGTAGGGAATTGCAACGTGAATTTAGCAAATTGCTTAAGCCGTCTGGTGAGCAGCTGCCCGAATATTTGGATTTTGCTTTATTCAATTTAGCCCAGCAAAAAAAACTTTTATGGCGCTTGCACCATCATAAAAATGATACTGAAGATTGTTTTTTGCTAGCTTGCCGCCAAGCAAACTCAAATCTACTACAAGGTTTTGAATCTTTTCTATTTTATTCTGAAAATTTGCTTAAAAATCCTTCTGAAAATAAAGTGCAGCAAAATCGCAAAGATCTTGTTCGCAAAGATCTTGCCACCGAATTTGCACCACAACGCCTTGCAAAAATTTTCAAGCAAGCGAGTATGGCTTGTTTGTCTGATCGTTTTGTGCTTGAGCCCAAATGTGCTGTTGATTTAGCTGCGATTAGCTATAATGTTTTGCGTTCCTTTAGCAAATGGCAATATCATTATGCTATTTTATTGGACGATTGCTTGGGAAAATAAATATTTCCATGTGAGTAAAAAACTGTGATAGATAGAAAAATTCTCAAAATAATGCATGAATATTTTGTAAATAGCGAAGAGGCCAAGCAACTGTTAAATGATAATAGAGGACCTTTAGATAAAAATGGAAAGCAATGCTACTCAATGATTAATCAAATACCTTGATGATATTCTCAACCGTAGAGAGCTTACAAAAGCAAAACAAAGTCCAAAACGAAAAATTAAAGGTGCTGAAACAATTATTTCCTGAAGTCATCAATTCCGATGGGCAATTAGACATCAACGCCCTTCAAGACTTCATAAGCCTTAACCAAACCACCGCCAACAACAAAGGCTATGAACTTACCTTTGCCGGCAAGGGCTTGGCCAAAGCTAGAGCCAGCAGCGAAACGCCTTATGAACTCAAAACCGAAACAGAGCAAAGCAAAAATTGGCACAGCACCGAAAATGTCATGATTCGGGGCGACAATTTAGAAGTATTGAAAATCTTGAAGGCAAATTATTTTGCAAAAGTTAAAATGATTTACATAGACCCACCTTATAACACCAAAAGTGAAAACTTCATTTATAACGACAACTTCAAAAAAAACGAAAAAGATTTAATCAAAGACTTTGGTTTGGACGAAAACACCACAGACTTTTTAAGTAATGTTTATGGTACTCGTAGCCACAGTGGTTGGTTGGCGTTTATGTACCCTAGATTGAAATTAGCGCGTGATTTACTCAAAGACGATGGCGTGATTTTCATCAGCATAGACGACAACGAACAAGCGAATCTAAAAATTCTTTGCGATGAGATTTTTGGCGAAGATAATTTTGTTGCCCAATTTGTTTGGAAGACAACAAAAAGCGCACAAGGTATGAAAACCAAAAACATGATTGTGAACAATCAAGAAATAATTTTTACCTATGCAAAGGACAGCAATATTTTTGAATTTATCGGTATGGAAAGAAATGATGTTGGGTTTTCCAATCCGGATAATGATCGAAGGGGGGCATGGAAAAGGCAGTATTTGCAAAGATTAGGGCAGAATCTATCAAAAAAGAGAATTGTCGATCCTATCACCAACATATCATATGAGTTTGAGACTCCTTATACTCAAGAAAAATTAGAACGTTGGATTGAAGAAGAAAGAATTATTTTTCCCAAAAATAAAAATGGCTACCCAGCTAGAAAAGAATTTTTAAGTGAATATAAAAATAATAAACAGTTGGTAACCAGTTTAGATTTATACCCTACAAAATCATATACTGAAAAAGTTTATAAGTTTTTTGACAACTATAAAATATTTAATAACCCAAAACCGGACGATTTAATTAAATTCCTTATCAAGAATAGCTTTAATACAAATAATGATATTATCCTAGATTTTTTTGCGGGTTCGGGCACTACCGGCGATGCGGTAATGCAATTAAATAATGAAGATGGCGGCAATAGAAAATTTATCTTAGTACAATGGGACGAAGCCATAAAAGAAAATACCGAAGCGTATCAATTTTGTATTGAAAATAACTTTGAGCCGGTAATTTCCAGTATTACCATAGAGAGACTAAATCGTGCGGGGGCTAAACTCAAACAAGAGCAAAAAGCCAAAGAAGGCATATTTGAAAGTGAAAAATTGGATATAGGCTATAAAGTCTTTTCGCTCAAGCCAAAACCGAAAATTATAGAAGACGATAATCATTTATTTACTTTAGAAAACCAAAGAGAACATACTACCGATACTGTATATAATATGCTTTGCGCCACCAATAAACCTTTGCACACGCCTGTACAAGAACGTATTGCCGATAGTTTGTATTTGGTGGAACATATAGCAAAGGGCACAATGCAAAAAAGTTTTTATTTGCTCAATATACCCAATGAGGAAATAGCCAAACAGATAATTGCTGAATTGGACAAAAATCCCGATAGCCAAATTTATATAGATGGCTATAGTAGTATCAAACTGCAAAATTGGCTAAATTTGGGTATCGAGAGTAAAGAGAGTGTAAGGGTGGTTTATTAGAAATAATTTCATTATAGCAATTTTATTGGGGAAACAATGATGGATAACAACAGAATAAAACATTTGGAGTTTTTGCAAAATATCATTACTAGAATGAATACCAATTCATTCCAAATAAAAACTTTTACCGTTACTATGGTATCTGCGCTGTTAGCGGTTTTTGCCTCTACTAAAAATGAATTATTTATTTTGATTGGAGTTTTTGCAGTGTTGTTGTTTTGGTTTTTGGATAGTTATTATTTGCAGCAAGAAAGAAAATTTAGAGGCATCTATAACAATATTTCTGGCCTAAAAAAAGATGTTGCAATTAAAGATTTTGAAATGCCTATACATAAGTTTGTTGGTGGGCAGTTCAATTATTGGCAAGTATTTTGTTCTAAGACAATATGCTTATTTTATGGCTTTATTATAAGTTCCTTGATAATAATTTTTATTGTTTTTAATTTTTGTTATTAAGGTTTTGTTGATTATTAGGGTTGGGGATAAAATTTTTATCTTAATGTAAAGAAAAGTAGAGTTTATGATAAACAAAAAAGAGTTGAGTCAAAATGCTATAAAAACCGTAGACAGTTAAAAAATGGAATATTGAGTTTTAAAGATTTCGCTTATGGATTAAAACAAAAGCAATTCATAATTCATCAAGGGAGAATAAATGGTGAATGAAGATATAAGATGGCAACAGCGGTTTTTGAATTTTCAAAAAGCATTTCATCAACTCCATGAAGCTATGGAGATTTTAGAAAAACGCCCTTTAACTAATTTAGAAAGGCAAGGTTTCATTCAAGCCTTTGAATATACCCACGAGTTAGCTTGGAAAACCATGAAAGACTTTTTAGAATACAAGGGCAATACACAAACCATTTATGGTTCAAAAGACGCCACAAGAGAAGCGTTTAACGTAAATCTTATCACGCATGGAGAAGATTGGATGCGTATGATAAACAGCAGGAATTTAACCTCACACACTTATAATGAGGCTAAAGTACAAGAAATTATAAAGCTTATATCAAACAATTACTTTGTTAGATTTGTAGAATTTAAGGAAAAATTTCAAGAGCTTCAAAACCAGTAATATGTTCGGATTATCGCAAATCACGATAGATTCTATCAATGCAATTTTTGTAAATTATCAAAGTATTTTAAAGGTTATCGTGTATGGTTCAAGGGCAAAAGGCAATTACAAAGAAGGCTCTGATATAGATTTGGCTTTATTTGGCAATGGCTTGGATTTTAAGGTTATCAGTGAAATAGATTGCAAAATTGATGATTTGATGTTGCCCTACAAAATAGACCTTTGCATTTACAATCATTTGGAAAACAGCGACTTAAAAGATCATATCAATAAAGTAGGTAGGCTTTTCTTTGAGAAATAACATGCTAACTGAACAAGATTTAAGCCAACACAACATCAAAAGCCTAGACCCTTCGCAAACGCACAAGGAAAGCCAAAACGCAACACTACAAGCCCTCAAACAATTATTGCCGGAAGTCATCAATGCCGATGGGCCGATGGCCAATTGAATATTGAGGTCAAATTGAAGGTAGAATTACTATATGCCAAACAAATCACATTTTAATAAAGGACATATTGCACTCAATAATCAAAGAAAAAATGGCGTTAGCCATAGTTCTAAAATAGATTTACCGGCGCATAATGTCAAAAAAACAACTCATACGGTTTTCATTCAAGATGCTGTCAAGGCGTTAAAAAATATTCCTGACAATACGATTCAATTAATCTTGATCGATCCACCTTATAATTTAGATTTAGATTATTGGGATACCTTTGAGAATTATTTGGAGTGGGCTAAATTGTGGCTGGACCCAATATACAGAGTTTTAGCACCTTCTGGAAATTGCGTTATCTTTGGAGGTTTTCAGTATCAAGACCTTAAAAAGGGAGACCTTTTAGAAATACTGTATTACACAAGGCATTCGACTAATTTGCGTTTTGTAAATCTTATAATATGGTATTACAGAAATGGAATGAGTGCTCATAGGTTTTTTGCAAACCGGCATGAAGAAGCAGTTTGGTTGTCAAAAACAAAAAAGTATTATTTTGATCTTGATTCGGTAAGAATTCTATACGATGAAGAAACAAAAAAAATCTATAAAAAGGATAAAAGACTAAATCCTGATAGTGTAGATAAAGGCAAAAACCCTACAAATGTTTGGGAAATAAGTAGGCTTAACGGAAATTCAAAAGAGAGAGTCGGCCACCCCACACAAAAACCAATAGAAATTATACGGAGATTTGTTCGCGGTCTTTCATACCCTGGTTCTCTAGTTCTTGATTTCTTTGCTGGATCAGGAACAACTGGCAGAGTTTGTATTGAAGAAGGTAGGAATTCAATATTGGTAGATGACGATTCTACTTTGAATGACTACCTTCAGACACATATAGAACAAATAGATGATACGTTTATGAAACCTTATGAAATAGTTCAGGGTAACGATATATCTAAAACTATTAGTAAAGTTTGGAATATCGATCGTAATAAAGTAGTATCCGTTTAGAAAGTTGGTTTAATCTGGGTGCGCATAATAAGAAAAATATCACGGTGGTTTATTGATGGAAACGGGAGTTTAAGTAAGGAATAAACAATATGGCACAAGACAGTATTCTGCAATTAAAAATTGAAAACTTTAGGGCTATCAAAAAGGCTGATATTGAGCTTAATGGCATTACTGTAGCAGTAGGTGAAAATGGGGCCGGTAAAAGTACTATTTCTAAATTACTGTATTATTCTATTAAGATTGTCAATTACTATGATGAAGTTATTTATGAAAAACTAAAAGATAGGATATATGAGATAATAAAAGTGTTATCATCTATCAACCGCTATTATGACAATGATGATTTGAAAAATGATTTAGATTCTGTAAGAAACAACGATGCTGTTAATAAAAAAGAATTGCTTATTGATATTATTGATCGTCTCCAAGAATATGATGATAAACAATTGGGTAGAAAAATAGACAAAATAAGGTATAGATTGCTATTGAATTTTATTATTAGAAATGATGTTGAGGACTTTGATAATATTAAGGATTCTAAGGATGTTTGGAATATCTTAAAGAAAAAGGTTGTCCAATTATATGACAATGCCCAAAAAGATATTCAGGCCAGAAGTAAAAAAATCTTTGAAAACAAATTGGCTAGTGTGTTTAATCAGAAACTGAAAGACTTTGTTGTTTGTGAGCATGGTGAAGCTATTATTAGCAGAGACGATCAGCTAGGACAATTTTTCAGTATATCTAATGCTATTTATATAGATAGCCCTATGGCGGTGGAACATCCGGCCTATAAGGGGCGTTGGGGATATAGGGATATAGATACCGATGCCTTTAGCCATTGGAAAGATTTAAACTTTTATCTTAAAGAGACCAATCAAAAGCATCTTGAAGAAATTAGAGATACAGATATATATGGTGAATTGCAAGATATTTTTAGTTCTGACGAAATTTTAGATGGAAAAATATCCATTAATGAAGGACGAGAGGAATTAATATACCGTAGAAACGATGGCCAAAATTTTCCTATTTTGGATTGTGCCACAGGGGTAAAGTCGATTGCTATTTTACAAATGCTCTATATTAATGGCTGGTTGAGTAATAAAACGCTATTAATTTTAGATGAACCCGAAACTCATTTGCACCCACAATGGATTGTGGAATATGCCCGATTGGTAGTTTGGCTGAACAAAAAAGTAGGGGTTACGTTTTTTATAGCGTCTCATAATCCCGATATGGTAAGTGCGATACAAGATATTAGCGACAAACAAGGTATTAATGACAACCTTAAATTTTATCTTGCTAAAAAACAAGAAGACTATACTTATAAATTTAACGATCAAGGCACAGATGAAGAGAATATTTTTGCCTCATTTAACATAGCCATAAACAAGATAAATAAATATGGCGGTGATGATGAGTAAATATTGCCAAAATGTAACCTTAAATCATAAAGTAGCTCAAGAATATATAGATTGTGTTCAATCAATTGATTGTATTTGCAGAGAAGAAAGTTTTCATGAAGGAAAAAAGAAATGTTGTGATGTAGAGAATATTACATTTGGAGATGCGCAAGCCATCAATTTAGATTGTGTAATGAGAAAAGAAAAACCTATTCTTGCTTCTGTGGATATAATAATAGGATTAAATAATAAACGATATGTTGGGATTGAATTAAAATTGAATGTTAAAAAAGTTCCTATAAATGATTCACAACAACTTAAAAGGAAAAGGTGTAATACGCTGAAGAAACTTAAATGTCAAGAAAACAATATGGACTTTGTTTTAATTTATTGCAGAACTTCAAAAGCGGAAAATTATTTACATAGAATACAAAGAGAGAGAAATCCGCCAAAACACGGATATGAAATAATGTTTCTTGAAGATTTTAAAACAAAATTTTGGTAGAGAGTATTCAAAAACATTATTCAAACAAGATTAGAGCTTTATAATAAACCAGAACATCAGCTAGGCTCGCTTGAGAGCCCAATAAATAAACGGAATTTTTTTGTAATAACCTTTCATATTTTGCTAAAGTTAGCAAGCATTGTTGTTGGGCCGCACGCCAGAAATGTTCACAACTAGAGCTAGGGCTTGAATGGCAATTCCATTCATTTTTATAGCGTTCTGGGTATTTATAGCAGTCTAAATAATATTTGAATGGTCCATCATTTTCATTGCCGATCGCTTCAGTCTGCAATCTTTGTTCTTCATCAAGGCCTACCCACCAATTGTCTCTATCAAATTGGCCGTTATTTCGTTCTAAAGCCCAATGCATAATGTCCCAACTTTCCTCACAAAGATACGCAGTTTCAGCATGGTAAAGTACAGGAACTGTAACCCGTTCTTTATGCGATAATTTTACTAAATCATAAGGCTTATTCTTCAAAGACACTTCAATCAAAGAAAAGGGTAATTGGCTATATTCAAGCACCATACGGCAGCGTATTGCATAAGGGCAACGCCTAAATGAATAAAAAATATATGGTTTCATTATCGCTCCAGCAATGGCTATAAAGTAGGTTATTTTGTTTGACAGCTCTAAAGTAATTTTAGTGGTAAGCTAAAATCGAAACAAGATAGTTTCTATGCATAGAAACATTTTGTTTTTATAGATAGAATCGTTTTGTTTCTATTTATGGAATATCTTTATTTTTATATATAGAATTGTTATTTGACAATTGTATTAAACTGTGTTTTAATAGGCAGCAATATTATATATATGCGGGGTTAAATGATATGGCAATAAAATATGAATTACTGAAAAATCATATTGGCAGTGAACCAAAAGGCTACCATGCCTTAGTATGTAACCAAAAGGTATATGACCGTAAAGAGTTTGTTGAGATGATGCTCAATCGCGGTACGTCATTGACTATAGCCGATATTGAAGCGGTGCTAGCTTGCCAAGAAGAAGTCATCAAACAAATAGTCAAAAATGGCGAAGGGCTCAATACGGGTGTCTTTATCATGCATATTGATATTAAAGGCAAATTTGACGATGCCAATAGTCCTTTTAACAAGTCCAGTAATAGCTTGGCCATCAATATAACGGCAAGTAAAGTACTGAAAGATCTTTTGGGTGATATAGATGTGGAACGAGTCTACAGTTCTGGTAAAGAAGCCAAAATCACCGTTGTTGAAGATATAGACAGCCAGACTCAAGATAGTAAATTGACCCCTGGCGGCCCGATAAAAGTTCTAGGCAATCGCATTAAAATCAAAGCTGCTGTGCCTTCGGACAACAAAGAGGGTTTGTACGTAGTAAATATAGCTGATGATAGCGAAACAAAGTTTAATACACCGATTCGCAATAAGCCTTCTGAATTGATTTATATCATTCCGACTTTGCCAGCAGGCCAATATAAGTTGGAGGTACGCACCTATAAAACAGGTGCTACTGCCCTAAAAATCATTGCCTTCGATACGGTATTTACAGTTAGTTAGGTATAGGTTTTATGCCATATATTATTACTTAGTTTTAAGTGATCAAAAAATAAAGG
Source organism: Spirochaetia bacterium (assembly GCA_965225855.1). Taxonomy (GTDB): domain Bacteria; phylum Spirochaetota; class Spirochaetia; order SP-2023; family SP-2023; genus Haliotispira. The sequence continues at coordinate 526,698 of CBDDCK010000005.1, forward strand.
TAATGCCAATACTTTGTAATGGAATCTAAAACAATTGAAAATCTTGAAAAACTCAAAATATTGAAAGATGATATTCTTTTAAGTGAAATAAATGAATTAGATGACTCTTTAACAAGATATTTTTCTTCCGCTTTTAATATTGATGATGCCTTGACTAGAAAGATTGTCAGTTTCCAAGCAAATAAATCTCGCACATATTATAAATTATATAAATATAAAGAGGCGTTTTCCGTAGATTTAGTAGAATATCTTTTTCATAAATATAAAGTAGAATATGGTAAAATTCTTGATCCTTTTGCTGGGTCTGGTACATCTTTGTTTGCTGTTTCATCATTAGGTTATCAAGCAGAAGGTATTGAACTCTTACATGTAGGACAAAAAATTATAAAAGCAAATATACTGATTAGAAATGATAATAAGAAGAAAATTACTGCTGGATTGAAAACTTGGCTATATAAAAAACCTTGGAATAATAAAGGGGAAATTAAAGATTTTGAAATACTTCGTATAACTAATGGGGCATATCCCTATGAAACGCATCAAAAAATTAAGCGGTATCTTAATGATTTAGAATATGAAATACAAGAAATCAAAGAAATACTATTATTTGCACTTCTGTCTATTCTTGAATCAATTAGTTACACAAGAAAAGATGGCCAATACCTTCGCTGGGACTATAGAGCTGGACGTAGAAATGGTAAACATATTTTTGATAAGGGAAAAATCTATTCATTTGATGAAAGTATCATAGAAAAGTTAGCTGAAATAATAAAAGATATAAATTATGAAGATAATAATGATGATTTATTGTTTCTAAAACAAAAGAATATAGAAAAAGGGGATATTAGCTTATTAAAAGGTTCGTGTTTAGATATTTTGCCTAAACTAAAAGGATATAGTTATTCTGGAATAGTAACATCACCACCTTATTGTAATCGTTATGACTATACGCGTACTTACGCATTAGAACATGCAATACTTGGTATAAATCAAAATAAATTATCTAATTTAAGACAAGCCATGTTAAGTTGTACAGTAGAAAATAAAATAAAAGAGCTTACTAATTTAAGCTATGATTGGAAAATAGCGATAGAGATTTGTGAAAATTTACCATTACTGCAAAAAATATTAGATTATTTAGATTATAAAAAAGAGATAAAAAAGCTTAATAACAATGGTATTGCTCGTATGGTTAGAGGTTATTTTTACGAAATGAGTTGTGTTACTCAAGAATGTTATAGAGTATTAGATAAAGATGGTATAATGTTTATGGTTAATGATAATGTTCGATATGCTGGGGCAGTAATACCTGTAGATATAATTCTTTCAAAAATAGCTGAAACAATCGGATTTAAGATAGAGAATATTCTTGTTCTGCCACAAAGTAAAGGCAATAGTTCTCAACAAATGGGTACGTATGGGCGATCAGTTTTAAGAAAGTGTGTGTATATATGGAAGAAGATATAACAAATGCCATTTAAAAATCATCTAAAGTCATATCAAGACTTAATTACCCCCTTATGAAGAAACAAGAGCAGGATTTATTTCATTAGCATTAGAAAAGAACAGAAAAGCAACGCCCTTTATTGAAGAAGCTAAAGCACTCAAAGTATTTGCATCAAAAGCAAAAAGGCCAAAAGATTTATTGGAAATATACGAAATTAAAGACTCCCTACTTACAGCATCGGGAGTCTCTGAAAAAGCAAAAAACTACTTAGAAAAAGATGATAAAGAAGAGGCTATATACCAACTAATAAAGAATTTTTTAGAACCTGCTGGAAAGGCGTTTTTAGATGAATTAATCTATCGTTTTTTGCTAACAAGAGGAGATTCTTTGGGCGGTAGTATGAGAAATCTAGCGGGTGTACTGGGAGAATGGCGGTTTACAAGAATGTTTATATCTACCTGTTCCATTAGCGGAATAAATTTAGAATATCTTGATTCTAAAACTAAGAAATGGATAAATCATAATTCTGATCCTGAGATAGAGAAACAGATAAAAGGCTTATATTGGGTTTATAAAAACAAAGAGCGTACCATAATTTATAATTTAACTGTGCCAATATTAAAAAAGAATATTGACCTTTGCTTGTTTGATAGTTCTCCTAGTCAGATAGTATTTGGTAAAAATGCCAATTCGGTACACCATAATTTTACAAAATATCTTGCCTTAGGTGAATTAAAAGGTGGTATTGACCCAGCAGGAGCAGATGAACACTGGAAGACCGCCAATTCAGCATTAGCTAGAATTAGGGCTGCATTTTCTGAACAATGTTGTCCTGTTAAAACATTTTTTATTGGTGCGGCAATTGAAAATGCGATGGCAAAAGAAATATATGAACAATTGAATAATGGCATTCTTTCAAATGGGGCAAACTTAACAAATGAAAATCAAGTTGTTTCATTGTGTAATTGGTTAATTAAATTATAAAAAATATAGAATATCAATGCTGAAAATAAAAAATTCTATATGCCAACAAGAAATCTATTAAAATTGACTTAGTGGTACGGTAATAATGGTTAGGGGATTTTTCTATGTATAGAACTGTTCTCGTTTCTATATATACAATCGCTTTATTTCTATAGATAGAATCGTTTTGTTTTTATCTATAAGAATTTTTTGTCTTTATAGATAGAATCGCTTTGTTTGTATAGATAGAAATGAAAGTGTTGAAAATAGAGTTGTCGTATAATGAAATACGAAAAGAAAAACACTGCAAATAGAAGTATTAACGGAAACAACGAAAAGATTTCTATGGAATTATTCCTTTTTGCCTCTTCATTTTAACTTTATTGGTTGGGTATTCATCTATTAATTCTCTTTTCTTTTACCTTAACAAGGGACTTTAAATTTTTGTTAAATTGTCTTGCATCAATAGAATAATGGGATTTTCTATGGCAGTTACGACATAGAGCTATCACGTTATAAGGATGATCGGGTCCACCATCTGATAGGCGATGTAAATGATGGCATTCCAGAAATGGTCCCGATTTTGTATTAAATGGTGCAGGATTATTACAGGCCTCACAATTACCACCAGACCTTTTTAAGGCATAGAGTTTTATAGCCTGCGAACGATAATAGGTTTGTTTTTCAATAAGCTTGACTGTTTGTAAATTCTTTGCTTTCTTTAAGGCAGCGATTCTTAAATCACTAAGAGATTTCTTTTTAAGTTCTTCTTCCGATTCGGGTATATAGTCATCAATTTCTTGTCGTCCAGCTAAACCAACTGTGGAATCAATATCTAAGTGAAATATGAAGGCCTTTCTCATCTTGTCATTTCTATCAGGCCTCTGCCCCTCATGGTATCCTATACAATTGGCTTCTCCCATATAGCGTACAGAACCATCTCTTGTGGATTCAAACATATGGATAGTTTTGTTATTTTCTTTATGCGCTCTTAAGGCTTCATTTCCTTTATTCATCTTCATGTCGCCTTCTCGACCTTCTCCAGTATACCAGAAGATACCATTATCACTGTACTCATTTTTATACCCATACTCTTCTTCTTTATTATAATCAAAAATAAAAATTACTGGATATTCTGCAGGGGTCGAAATTCCATATTGATTCTGCCCCCCGTAAATATTATGGATTTCACCTTTTCTATTGTATTCTTTTCCAACTTCAAACACGATTAACTCCCAATTTATTAGCTTCAATTTTTATGTTATGAAAATATTAATATGTTCCAATTCATTTATACCATTTTACCCTCTGCATGTATAGAACCGTTTTGTTTCTATCTATAGAAATTTTTTGGTTTTATGGATAGAATAGGTTTGTTTTTATATATGGAAATGATAGACGAATTTATAGGAAACAAGTTAGGTTTAAAATATGAACATCAAAGAAGAACAAACAACGGACAATATCAAAATACCCTATAATATGAAGATTCTCAAAAAGCATTTTTCACACTGCTTTGATAAAGCGGGGGCTTTTGATTTTAGTAAGCTGATAGTTATTATCTTTTGATAATTAAATTTTTATAAGTCTTTCACAAAATCTTGCAATTCTTCTCTTAAAAATTTAAATATGTCTACGCTAAATTTCATAGATGCAAATATGTTAGGAATTATTTGCTCTTTTTTATCTAGTTGTTTTCTACTTCTAATTTGTGTTTGTTGCAATAAAATTCCATATTCTAATAAATTCAGCTTAATTTTGGGGTGGACTATCTGATTGTTTGCTTGCAAACATTGTAAATAATTATCCATACATTCTAGTGATTTAGTTAAATCTATATCTCCTACTTGTTTATTCTTGCTTAAATATTGGATAACTAGGTTTTCTAACATACCTTCAATAATAATAGGGTCTCCTAAATGTTGAATTACATTCGGATATAATAACTGTATTTGGCCTTTTGTGTTTTGGCTTTGTTGATTATTTGGGTCTTCATCACAAATAATTTTTGCAGGTACTCTGCGGAAAACATTGATTGACGTTAATCGCCCTAACATCTCTAGCCAATTTTTTATTCCATCTAAGCCACCACAACTTATGATTACCGTATTTTTATCTGGCCTGTCACTCAAATTCCATCCACTGTTTATGGTTTTAGCGTCAATTTGCCATAATTGTTTCAAAAATTGATAGAGAAATTCTTGGTCATGGATACCTTCACAGATAAGTAGCTTTTCCATATGGACTAATTTTAACCTCGGCGCAAGTCGGCAAAACCTTTTAATTGAGCAACATTTTCTTGTGAATAGTAATGTGTCTCAATTTTGTTTTCTTCTTCATAAAGGAAATGCACTAAAATATTTTGTTTATCATTGCCTTCATATTTTGCAATTTCCTGCAAAATATCAAAAGAATGAGTTGTGGCAAAAAGCTGGATATTTCTCTTGGTTAATTCTGGAATAATCAATTCCAATAAGATTTTTATTGTATCTGGATGCAGGCCATCGGTAATCTCATCAAAAAGAATTACATCAACTCCATTGCATAAAATTCTTAAATATAGATTAAGGATTTTAATAAAGCCAGTACCCATAGCATTTAGAGAAAAAGGTTTATCAAATTCATGATAGTAAATATTCAAAGTATTATTCGCATCTCGTATTTCATCAATATGGGGATCAATTTGTCGAATAAAACCCAAAACCTTTTGGCAAATCTTACGGTCTTGTATTAGCCCAGTTTCCTGCTTACTAAGTCTATCATTGTTTGGGACAAAACAAACTCTAGGCTCGTATTGTTGCTTTATCTGATGATACCGTTCTATACCACTTTTCCAATCAGGTATAATTTCGCGGTTTTGTTCTACCATAGCATTTTGTAAAAAGCTTTCTAATAAATTTTGTGCTGGTGGTATTCTGTTTTTATCAATTTCTTTGATTAAAATTTCCCAATCACACCAATTGATTTTTCGAGCCCCTTGTTTTTGATCTCGAACCTCACAAGCAATTTTGAGCCTATCGGGTTGTTGGATTCTGCTATTGTCAACATATTGAATCTGGTATTCTAAAATATGACCAATCCTTGGTTTGCTTACTGCATGATTTTGGCAATGGAAAGCAATCGTAATGGGCTTTACTGTATTAAATTGGTAAAAAAAGTCTTGATACTGTTCTATATCTCCTATGCCTGATTTTCTTGTTTCCATTAAAAAGCTACGAAAAAAATCTGTTGGTTCAAGCCCAAGAGAAAAAGCGATAGCTTCCAGTATGCTGGTTTTACCGATATTATTTTTACCTATAAGTAAATTGAAGTTAGAGCATTCTTTTAGCTGTAAATCAGTAAAGCCCTTAAAATTTTTTATATTCAATTGGGTTATAAATTTCTTATCATTTTCTGCCATAAAACGCACTCTCTTTTAGTTTATGTAATTTCATATACAAAATTTCGCAATCATAGATTTTTACTAAAAGTTAGTTTATTGTAATTTTATTCTCTAATCAATGCTTAAAAATTATTTTATTGTTTTAGCCATATAAAAATACAGCCAAAGTTATCTCCGTGAATTGCTCGGGCAATATACGGGAAGAGCTTTGGCTAAATACGGGAAGAGCTTCGGCTAAATACGGGAAGAGCCCCGACTAAATACGGGAAGAGCTTCGGCAATACACTGTTTTACTTAGAGGCGGCTACTTAGTAGGCCAACACTTTATTATTGTTGTTTAGGTTTTTATTTAAATGCCGAGGATATGGCAATATGCGGTAAACGATAACAGGAATAACCAATGATAGAACTAGGACAAGAACCAGAAATTATAAAACAACGCCTAACCGATAACATTAAAGCACCGAATAATATCGAGCTTTTAAAACAACATTTTTCACACTGCTTTGATAAAGCGGGGGCTTTTGACTTTGCTAAATTTAAGCAAGAGCTTTCGCAAAATGAAGAGACTAATTTTTCTAAAGAAAGTTACGGCTTAGAGTGGCTGGGCAAAAGCTATGCCAGACTTTTGGCTAGCGATGAAGCCACCACCTTACTTAGAGAAAATAAAGAGTGGAACGCCCAAGCCCAAAACCAAAACAGTCAAAATCTACTCCTCAAAGGCGATAATCTGGAGGTGCTAAAGCATTTAAGTAATGCCTACTACCAAAAAATCAAGATGATATACATTGACCCACCTTATAATACAGGTAGTGATGGCTTTGTCTATCAAGATAATAGAAAGTTTAATACCCAAGAGTTAGCCGAGTTGGCAGGCATAGACGAAGAACAAGCTCAACGCATTTTGGACTTTACCCAAAGCAAAAGCAACTCCCACAGTGCTTGGCTTACCTTTATGTACACCAGATTATACATTGCCAAACAATTACTCAAAGACGATGGCGTACTATTTATTAGCATTGACGACAACGAACAAGCCAATCTAAAACTACTTTGTGATGAGATTTTTGGCGAGGATAATTTTGTAGGAAATATTATTTGGCATAAAAAAACACAACCTTCTTTTTTAAGTAGTGAAATATCTAATGTTAAAGAGTATATTTTACTTTATAAGAAGTCTGAAAAATTGATTAAAACTTTTGGAGGGACTACAAACCCTGATAAAAAGATAGAGATGATAAATGCTTCAAATAAAGAAGATGTTAGGACTTTTAACAGAAATAATATTATTTTTGACAATGGTGCTTTTAACGGTATTTTACAAAAAGGTAAGTATGGGAATGCTAATTTACAAATAGAACTACTACAAAATGTTGAGATAGCTAACGGAAAGCCGTTATGTGATTTTGCATTAATAGGTAGGTTTAAGTGGTCTCAAGTAAAAATCAATGAATCTTTTAGTAAAGGGGATACATTTTATTTAACTACAAAAACATTAAGACCAATTATGGAACAAAAAGAAAAAGTGGTAAAAACAAAACCAATTCTTGATTTATTAAGTAAGAAAACTAATTTTGAAATAGGGACTAATACAGATGGGACAAATGAAATAGCAAATATTTTTCAAAAAAAAGAATTATTTACTAATCCAAAGCCTACTAAATTAATCAAATACCTTATAAAAAGTATTGAAAACAACCCCAACGACCTAATCCTAGACTTCTTTGCTGGCAGTGGTACTACTGGCGAGGCGGTAATGCAATTAAACAGTGAAGACGGCGGTAATAGAAAGTTTATCTTGGTACAGTGGGACGAAGCCATAAAAGAAAACAGCGAAGCCTATCGGTTTTGTACGCAGAACAATTTAAAGCCCGTTATTTCTAGTATTACACAAGAACGCCTTATAAGAGCTGGGCAAAAGCTAACAAAAGGGAATATAACGGACTTATCCACTTTGGATTTGGGTTTTAAGATTTTTGAAACCATAGCCAACGATGAGGGCGTGTGGGCAAATTATGACTTTGCAGCTAAAGAATCAAATGACAATATTGTCCTTTTGGACGAGGAAAAATTGCAAGAACAAGACTTGCAAAACCTACTCACCACTTGGAAAACTTATGACAATATCCCGCTAACCCAAGATTTAAGCGCGGTGGATTTAGCAGGGTATAAGGGCTATTACTTTGACAGTAAATTATATTTAGTCTATCCAGGTTTTGCGACAGAACACCTTGTAGCCCTGCTCAATAAAATAGATGGCGATACAAAATTTAATCCGGCCAATATCTACCTCTTTGGTTTTAACTTTGAAAGCAAAATGTTGCGAGAATTGGCAGAGAATATAGCCAATTACAAAAACAAGAAAGCAATTGAGATGGATTTAATCACCAGATATTGATATGCCAAAATAGTTTTAGCGATGCAATAACATAGCCAAAGTTATCTGCGTGAATTGCTCGGGCAATATACGGGAAGAGCTTCGGCTAAATACGGGAAGAGCTTTGGCAATACACTGTTTTACTGAAACGCTGCGCTTGTGGACGGTACTGGTAAAAATACTCATTGATTATGGTTGTTTGGTTTTTGGTTTCAATGCTGAAGGTTGATAAGAGATACGAATATGGTAAAATTACATTTTGAAAAGAACTTAGAACATCAACGACAAGCCGTTGAGGCCACTATCAAAGTCTTTGATGGGGTAGAACAACAAACGCCTAAGGGCGTGCATAAAAATAGTATCAATCCAACTTTTAATTACCAAAGCCTTGCATTCAAACAGAATATCAAGCAAATACAAAGGCATAATGGCATTGAAGCAAAACCAACTTTTTCTAATATCATTGATATTATGATGGAGACGGGCACGGGCAAGACTTATACCTATACCAAGACTATTTTTGAGCTGAATCAGCATTACGGCATTTTTAAGTTTATTGTGGTTGTGCCCACCTTGCCCATTAAAGCCGGGACAATTGATTTTTTACAATCCGATAGCACCAGAGGGCATTTTCAAACCCAGTACAACAAAAGAATCAATCTGCATATTGTCCAAAGCGAAAATAAAAAAGCTAACAAAAAATCATCGGCTATGCCTCCGGCGATTAGCGAATTTGTCAAGGCACAAAACCATAACAATATGGAAGTGATGATTATCAATGCAGGAATGATTAACTCGGACACAATGGGCAAAACATACGATACCACTTTATTTGATAGGTACAAAATACCTTTTGAAGGCATAGCAGAGACCAAGCCCTTTATAATTATAGACGAACCACACAAGTTTGATAAGAAAAACAAAACTTGGGAGAATATACAAAAATTCAATGCTCAATGTATCTTGCGCTATGGTGCAACCTTTCCCGAAAAACAGATTAAAAGGCCAATACCCTTATTAAAGAAAAAAGAAACTATAAAAATTAAAGATTATCACAATCTGATTTATGAACTCAAAGCTATAGATGCCTTTAACCAAAAGCTAGTCAAGGGAGTTATTGGGCATATTACCGAGTTTGCAGAAGGCCAAAAGGTTATGGTGCAATTAACAGGCTCTGATGACAAGGAAGCGAGTTTTAAATTGATTGGTACTAAAGACAAAAATAGCGTTAAGCTAACCAAAAAACAGAGCTTATCAAAAATACATCAAGCCATAGATGATTTGTGTATAGATAAACTCAATAAAACAGAAGTGATACTTTCCAATGGCTTACAACTCAAAAAGGGCGATAAGATTAGCCCCTTTTCTTATCACCAAACCCTGCAAGAGTATATGATAGCAAAAGCGGTAGGGAAACACTTTGAAAAAGAAAGGGCCTACCTTACGCAAGAGGTCAAAATCAAACCCTTGACACTATTTTTTATCGACAATATTGATGAGTACAGAGACCAAGAAGGCAGTATAAGGCAAATAGTCGAAACGCAAATTAAAGCCCAAGCGGAAGGATTACTCGAAGGTGAAAACAATGCTTTTTATAAAAGCTATTTAGAACAAACGCTAAAGGATATTGCCCAAACGCACGGCGGCTATTTCTCCAAAGACAACAGCGATAAAGACGATAAAATTGAAAAAGAAGTCAATGAGATTTTGCACGATAAGCAAGCCTTATTGGACTTAAACAATACAAGGCGATTTATCTTTTCTAAATGGACACTCAAAGAAGGCTGGGATAACCCCAATATATTCCAAATTTGCAAATTGCGCAGCAGTGGTTCGGAAATATCCAAACTGCAAGAAGTCGGTAGAGGCTTGCGCTTGCCGGTCAATGAATACGGCAATAGGGTCAAAGATATCGAGTTTTATTTGGATTATTTCGTGGATTTCACCGAAGATGATTTTATTGACCAACTGGTTCAAGAGGTGAATCATAAGTCCAATGCTTTCTCAAGAGAGGCCCATTACGACAAGCTAAGCGATGAAATGGTCGGAATGATTTGCAAGCATTATAGTATTTCAGAAGAGGATTTATTAAAGAGCTTAGACGAACAAAACCTTATTACAAGGGCAAATCAATTTAAAGAGGGTGGTCTAGATTATATTAGAGAACACTATCCTTTGATCTTTGCAGGCGTTGATAGCAATCAAATACGAAAAGATACAGATACCAAACCAAAGGCTAAAATAAGGGTTGAAAAGTATCCCCAGCTACAAGCCTTGTGGGAGAAGCTGAACCAAAAAGTTATCTTAGAGTATAACATAAAAAATGAACCAGCATTTAAAGACTTACTGAATGGCTTTTTAGAAAATGCTACTTCCTTTGTAAGTACGGGGATTACAGAAAAAACGCAACAGATTAAGCTGAAAAAGGACGAGGCTTTTATATTGGAAGAAACCTCGATTAGCGATAGCGACTTAACCGCAATGGTTACCATGCCCTACGATAAGTTTTTAAAACAGCTAGCCAAAGCCTTACATATCAATATGAAAACCTTGCATAACGCTTTTGTGGATTTGCATATTCCTATTAACCAATACCTTAACCAGACGACTATAAGAAGCTTTAAACAAAAATTTAATAACTATTTAATGCATCAAGCCATCAATGATTTTGGCATCGCCTACCAACAAGTAACCAACGCTATTCACCCCACCAAGCTCACCAATACCCAAGGCGATGTACAAAAAGAAATCAATGCTGCCGATGTGGGCGTACTGCAATCCGGCGAAAAAGTAGCGGATAAATACCTTTTTGAACAATTATTTTATGATTCGGAGTTAGAAAAAGAAAATATCAAGCAGAATATTCAAGAAGTGATTGTCTTTACCAAAATCCCCAAAAACTCTATAAAAATCCCCGTTGCAGGGGGCAAAAGCTATTCGCCGGACTTTGCCTATGTATTCAAATCAAAAGATGGCAACGAGCAACTACACTTTATCGTAGAAACCAAAAATGCCGATGAAGAAGGGCTAAGAGCTGAAGAACAAGCCAAAATACAATATGCCGAACAATTTTTTAAAGGGGCTATCAAAGTTAAATTTGAAACGCAGTTTAAAGAACAAACAATAATCGAGCTGATTGAGAAAGCATATAACGGGCAGATATAATAAGTATATACTGCTTCACTGAAAGCACAAAACCAAACGCCCCCACCCAAACAGAGCCCCCAAGAGCGCCTTACAGCAAATAATTTTGGCAAATAGCTTTAGCAATTTAACAAAACAAGCAAAGTTATCTCCGTGAATTGCTAGGGCAATATACGGTCAGAGCCCCGACTAAATACGGTCAGAGCTCGCCCTAAATACGGGAAGAGCTTTGCCCATATACTGTTTTACTTAGAGGCTACCCTTAAAGGCTAGCATTCAAAGTAGTTATGTGCCAGTGGTGGATGCGATGGCTAGCTGGGAATTTTACATAAATATGATTGGCCAAAACCATACTAATTGATTATGATTGCTTTGATTTTTTATGTGAATACTAAGGAGAGTGGAGCTATGATCAACCAAAGCGATTTACCAAAACACAACATACCCAGCCTAGACTCTGCGCAAACGCACAACGCAAGCCAAAACGCAACACTACAAGCCCTCAAACAATTATTGCCGCAAGTCATCAATGCCGATGGCCAATTGAATATTGAGGCACTCAAAGATGTTATAGATATTGCCCAAACCACCGCCAACAACAAAGGCTATGAGCTTACTTTTGCCGGCAAGGGCTTGGCCAAAGCCAAAGCCAGTAGCGAAACTGCTTATGAACTCAAAGCCCAAACAGAGCAAAGCAAAGATTTTGACACTAGCCAAAATATCGTGATTCGGGGCGACAATTTGGAAGTATTAAAAATCTTAAAAGCCAATTACTTTGAGAAAGTCAAAATGATTTATATTGACCCGCCCTACAATACCAAGAGCGACAATTTTATCTATAGCGACAATTTCGAGAAAAAGCAACAAGAGCTTATCGAAAGTTTTGGTTTGGACGAAAGCACAAAGGATTTTCTAAGCAATGTTTACGGCACGCAAAGCCACAGCGGTTGGTTGGCCTTTATCTATCCGCGCTTGAAACTTGCAAGGGATTTACTTAGAGATGATGGCGTGATATTTATTAGTATAGACGATAACGAACAAGCCAATCTGAAAATACTTTGTGATGAGATTTTTGGGCAAGATAATTTTGGAACAAGTTTTATATGGCAGAAAACAGATGCGAAGGTAGATCAAAATACAAATGCAAAAGTTATACACCGAGAGAAAAAAATACATGAATATATTTTATGTATTTTTAAAAATAAAGGCACAACGAGATTTAATAAAATAAAAAAACTGCCGATTTGGGGCAAACAACAAACTAACCCCGACAAAGATAAGAGAGGTAATTGGCAATCAGGGATAATATCTTATGAAGAAGGACACAAAAACGAGGATAAAAGCAGTGAGTATTACTATACTTTAATATCCCCGTCTGGTATAAAATGGAAAAGGCATTGGTTTTTAAACCAAAAAGATATGAATGAGTTGGTTTTAGATAATAGGGTATATTTTGGGAAATCACCAGACTATAACAACGTACCAAGAAAAAAGACCTTTGAAAATGAGGAACAAAATTACCATTTTGAAACAATAGTAAGGGAAATGGGAACAAGTTCCAGCAGTAAAAGTGAAATAGAAGAAATATTTGATAAAAGGAAAGGAATATTTGATACACCAAAGCCAATTAAATTGGTAAAAGAAATTGTACGATGTTCTACCAACCCAAACGACCTAATCTTAGACTTTTTCGCAGGGAGTGGCACTACTGGCGATGCGGTGATGCAATTGAATAATGAAGACGGCGGCACTAGAAAATTTATCTTAGTGCAGTGGGACGAAGCCATCAAAGAAAACAGCGAAGCCTATCGGTTTTGTACGGAGAATAATTTAGAGCCCGTTATCTCCAGCATCACCATAGAACGCTTACATCGTGCGGGGGCTAAACTCAAACAAGAGCAAAAAACCAAAGAAGGTATATTTGAAAGTGAAAATTTGGATATAGGTTATAAAGTGTTTTCGCTTACGCCCAAGCCCAAACTTACGGAAGGGGCTAATAATGTATTTGTGTTAGAAAATCAAAGAAACAATAGCACTGACACTTTATATAATATGCTTTGCGCCACCAATAAACCTTTGCATACGCCCGTACAAGAACGTATTAAAGGTAGTTTGTATTTGGTGGAACATGTGGAAAAGGGCATAACGCAAAAAAGTTTTTATGTGCTCCATATGCCCAATGAAGAAATAGCCAAACAGATAATTGCTGAATTGGACAACAACCCCGATAGCCCAATTTATATAGATGGCTATAGTAGTATCTGTTTAGAAGATTGGTTTAATCTGGGCGCGCATCGTACCGACAAGAAAAATATAGCGGTGGTGTATTAGTGGGGAAGCCAATTAAATCTAGGCGTGGATAATGCCAATAAGTAAAATATTATTGTGGTTTGTTAGAAATTTAAAAATTAGAAAATGGCTATTATGAATTTTTGTTTAATGCAGTTAATACAAAAAAATACTACTGAAACAGAAAGATTTATTTATCCTAATAAAAGTAGTTTTCAGGGTATTGAAAAAGAGGGTTCTTTTAGAAATGGCAAAACTTTTTATGAGTTTAATATTGAAGAAACAGATAAATATATTTGGTTTTCTTTTGATTATGGAGAAGCAAATCCAAGAGATGATCAGCTAACAAATATACAAACGGGAGAAAAAAGAGACAATCCAAGAGCAGAAGACGAAAGTAGAAGAAACCAGACAGTTTTTTGTTCTATATGACTATGGAACGGAGTTTTTGTATATATATAACTTAGATAAAAAGAACATTTTTAAAACATTTTTAACTGAAAAATTATCAATAATTTTTGAAATAAAAAACATTTATGTATCAAAAGATGAATTCATTAAACAACTTAAAGAAGTTTCAAAAATTCAATTTACAGATACTAGAAATCTATTTAATCAAGGTAGTAAAGAAAGACAAGCATTAATAGATTTAACAGGAACAGATGCACCAGATAATTTTTCAATTGAAGCTACTTATTCAAAAGGAATGCTTGTTAAGATTGCACGATTTTTAAGAAAACAGGAAAACAGGAATTTAGTTATCAAGGGAAAAGATGAAAGCGGTTTTGAAAAGATATATAATAGTGAAGACTTGACCCAAAAAATAAAGATTGATGTAACTAAAAATGATAATGGTAAATATGATTCTGAAACTGTAAAAATTAACTTACTGTCAAAATTATAAATAGAACAATGAAATTGAAATTTTTAAAACATAAAGATTTACATTGTTTTGTAATTTTAATGCTTATCTCCTATATTATGGGATATTTTATATTTGATAAAGCCTATAATAATTATTCTGAATTGATTACTTTTTTATCCATAGTCTTTGGTTTTACCATAACATCATTTTCTATACTATTTAATACGCCATTGAAAAAGGTTCTTTATGATAGAAGAATAAAATATTATGAAACAGAATTACACAGGCTAAGAACTTTTTATTCCAGTGCTCTATTATTTAGCATTCTATCTATATCTTTTTTATTAGTTTTCTATAAAGATTTTACCATACTTATAAACATAATGGAGTATAAGCTTTATATAGCAAAACATAATTTTATTTTACCTATAATTGTGGGAGAAATTTATTTTCTTTATAAACTTATGGAAGATTTATTTAGAATTTTTGTATATCCAACAAACTAAAGACTAACCCATGCACTTTGAAAAACAAGCCTACCAAGAAGATTGCGTAAACAATATCATTCAAGTTTTACAGGCTTGTGATGTCCGCAATAACGATTTTAGCCATTTACCCAATGCCATTGATCAATTATGGCGGGAAAGAGGCTATACTCAATTTATCAAAAGAGATGTAAAGCGTTTAGATATTTTAATGGAAACGGGTACGGGCAAGACCTTTACTTACCTGAAAACCATTTTTGAAATGCATAAAAATTTTGCTAAAACGAAATTTATTATTGTATTGCCACGCACGGCGATCAAGCTGGGTGTGGTGCAAAATATCAAATTGACACGGGATTTTTTCTTTCAAGAATACGGCCAACACTTAAAATATATCGACTATCCCAAAGAGAGACTTTCTAAAATACAACACGACTTTTTAAATACCGATGATTTGGTGGTTTTGCTTACAACCAACAGCGCCTTTAATTCCGACAAAAATAAAATCAATCAAAGTACCGAAACGCTTTTTGAGCAAGGCAGCGTTTGGAATGGCATTAAAAATATAAAGCCCATTATCATTATTGACGAACCGCATTTACTCTCGGGTGCCGAAACCCAAAAAGGCTTGGATAAGTTGGATAATAGCCTACAAATCCGCTTTGGTGCGACTTTCCCCAAAGACAAAAAAGACCAAGCTCATCATCTCTCCAATGTGGTTTATAGTTTGGATAGTATTTCCAGTTTTCGGCAGTATTTGGTCAAAGGCATTACGGTGCATACCCTTATGGGTGATTGGGAACAAGGGGGCTTAAAAGTCTCTGCTCTCGAAAGTAAGGCCAAAACTTTTATGGCAGTGTATGATATAAACCAAGTCGTGTATAAAAAGAAAATTAGAGTAGGTGAGGATATAGGGACGATTACCGGCTTAGAAAATTACAAAGGGGTAAGTGCTACTCAAATCAAGAAAGATAAAGTGTATTTGACAAACCAAAGCATTTTAGAAGTCAGCAAAGAGGCTTATGAATTGGGCGATCAAGAAATGCTCTTTATGATTAAAGAGGCCATCGCCAAACATTTTGCCAAAGAACAAAAGCTGTTTGATAAAGGCATTAAAGCGCTATCGTTATTTTTTATCCCGCGTATAGACGACTTTAGAGAAAATGAGCAAAACCCGAATCCGCGTATCAAAACTATTTTTGCAGCAGAATATAAAATTCAAAGAGACCACATCTTAAAAACCACGCAAAACGAAGCCTATAAAAATTACCTTGCCAAAGACTTTAGCGAGTCAGGAAAATTACAAGTGCATGAAGGCTATTTTTCAGGCGATAAAATCTCTACTAAAGATAAAGACGCAGGCTTAAATAAAGAAGATTTGGGAGTAAATTTAATCTTAAATGAAAAGCAAAAATTGCTTTCATTGGAAACGTCTTTGCGGTTTATTTTTTCGGTTTGGGCTTTGCAGGAGGGCTGGGACAATCCCAATGTTTTTACCATTTGCAAATTAGCCGATACCGCCAAAGATACCAGCCGCAGGCAACAAGTCGGGCGGGGCTTGCGAATCGCCGTCAATCAAAACGGCGTAAGGCAGACCTACCAAAAGTTATATGAAAAAGAGCATGATTTTTACGACATCAACACTTTGGATATGATAGTCTCTGGTAAAGAAAGAGAATTTATTCATGCCATACAGCAAGAGATACAACAAGCAAGTTTTTCTTTGGTGGGCGATGTGGTTTCGCCCGATACGCTCAAAGATTTAGAGTTGAGCGATGGCGAAAGTAATTCCATATTGAACACCTTAAAACGAAAGAAAATTATAAACGATGAAGGTGTTATTTTGTCTTCGATTTATGAGTTTTTGAAAGTCAATAAACAAGCCGTAGATGAAACAAGTGATTTTAACGGCGATATGAAAATCATCGATGAACGCTACCAAGAAATCTTAAAAATCTTTACTGATAATAGAAATTTGGTAAAAGACGGCAACCAGGAAAAGTACAAGAAAAAAGTAAAAATCCGTCCGAACCAATGGCAACAATTTAAAACGCTGTGGCAAGCTATTAGTAAAAAATCCAAGATTGTTTATAAAAATATAAATGAGCAGAAACTTGTTGAGAAAGTCGCTGAAGAATTTAACAGACAAGATATAGAGCCTATCCAGATCAAGCGATTGATACAAAAATACAATGCCCAAAGCGACCAAATTGAAAACACAGAAGAAACCCAAATGGGGCAAATAGATTTTTTCCAAACACAAAAGTTTAGCGATTTTTTAGATTTCTTTGTCAAAAAAGAAAAGCTACCGTTTGGCTTTATGCTCAAACTGTTAAATAAAATGGATAAACAAAAAATTCAAAACAACCCTAAAAAAGCCCAAGCCAGATTATTAGAGATATTCAAAGATACCATACACGGCAATATTTTCAGTAGCGTATCTTATCAATTTATGGAAACCTCCATTTACCCTAACGATTTACAAAATGAAGATGGACACAAAAAACCTAGCATTCCCTATACACTTTTGGGTAAGTCTTTTACAGAAAAAGATATACCGGAGAACCTCCTCTACGATACTATTTGCTATGATTCAGACATAGAAGCAGAGATACAACAAGAGGACTTCCAAAAAGTCAATGGTAAAACCATCACTGTCTTTGCAAAGTTGCCCCAAATACCTATTCCAACGCCTTATAAAAACTACAATCCAGACTTTGCTTATTTGATAGATGAAGATAATCGCAAAAAATTATTTCTCATTGTAGAAACCAAAGGCTACAAAAATCAAGATGATATTCCGAAAGAAGAAAAGCAAAAAATCGACTATGCCAAGAAATTTTTTGAATCTTTAAAAAATCAACTCAAAGATGAGAATATAGAAGTCCGATATAAAACGCGGATCAATGGGCAGAGTTTGAGTGATTTATTGCAAAATACCGGATAAATGGCAATTACCTCGAAATTTTTTGTATTAGGCAAGATGCATAGGCTTCTAAAGCATTACCTTGGCCGACTGCTCCAACCCCTTCTTTGGTTTTGGCTTTCACGCTAATTTGTTCTAACTGTAAAGCGGTCATCGAGCTAACATCAGTAGCAATGGGCGAAAAGCCTTTTAGCAAATGGCTGCGGATATCATCAATAATGGGTCGCAAGCGAATTTTTTCCAATACAACAGTGCAATCGAGATTGACGAGATGAAAGCCTCTGACCTGTATCCAATCCCGATAGACAATTTGGAGCATTTCAAGACTGTTGGCGTTGTGCCAACAATTTTCTGAAGGCGGGAAATAGGTGCCTATATCGCCAAGGGCTAGAGCACCGAGCAAACTATCTATAACCGCATGGCATAAAACATCACCATCAGAATGGGCAATTGCAGTATAGGCACAGGGAATAAAATAACCCCCTAAGTATAATCCATTACCATCTTTCAGGCGATGTAAATCATAACCTTGGCCAATGCGTAAAGAAGATAGGCTATAAGAACAATCGCCAGGAACTGAAGAAACCGACATGAAAATTTTATCAACTATTCTTAGCCAGACCCTTAGTTGTTACTATTTTCCAGGCGAGTATGCAGCAAATCTTCAATTTCCTCTTTCTCAAGATTCATAGCTAAAGCAATTTCTTCAACTAAAATCTTGAGGGCATTGTCGTAAAGCTTGCGCTCTAAAATCGGCAATTCTTTCACTTTACTTCGGTGATATAAAGAGCGAACCACAGTAGCTATATCCATAACTCCGCCTACTTTTAATAAATCTAAATTATTCTGGTAACGCAACTTCCAATCACTGGTTAAAGGCTCATCTTTATTGGACATCGAAATCAATGCTTTCTCGGCATCTGCTTTGGCAACAACCGGGCGCAAACCCAACTGATTTGCTTTATTAATGGGTAGCATAATTGTCATATCCGTTGCATTAACATAAATCGTATAATATTCGACATTCTCCCCTTTAAATATTCGGTTACTTCTTTCTGTAATTTTGCCAACTCCTTGCAACGGGTAGACAACATCTTGCCCAACTTTGAAGCTAAATTTTTTCTGGGAAGAATTTTTACTAGGAGCAGATCTGGATATTGGCATATACTTTGGCTATTTTGTTTTAGATTCTTGTAACATGTGGTTTTACTGATGTAGGTCTATATGGAAGATACGGGCATGGCACTGATAATAAAGTAAACCAGCTCATTGAGCTAAACCGGAATGAAATGCATAGGTTGGGGATAACTCTGCCATATGGTTTGAATTATACTGCTAATCTCATCTTATGGATAATTTGTCTGGATAAGACCGAGCATAAATGGTTAAAGATCGCTAAACGAAAATGGCAAGTGCATAAAGGAATATATAAGACCATAGATATAAAACTAAATTGATTATTATAATTATCAAAGAAAAGTCAAGTAATTTTATATCAAAATTAGATTTTTTGATCTTTGCTTGCCAAAGTATTATAAATCTTGATAAAATGCCATTTTTATAATTAGATTTCTTCGCTAATCCTTTAGCATGGCGTTCCCTTTGAGTTTTGAGCTTGATTTTAAGTTTGTTTTTTTGTATTTGCAAAAGGGATTGTCTTATAAAAATGAGGTACTACGTTTGAATTATCGAATTTTCCGTTGGTTAATTACCGGCTCCATCGTGTCTTTACTCTTTACTGTTGTGTTGTCTTTGACAATGTTGTTTTCTGGCAATTTTGGCGATGATGAGAAAAATCGTGAAATTACTTTAGAGCTAAAACACATTGTGCAGCAAATAGCGGATAACCAAAGTAAGCTAATTGCAGATTCTCATCAAGTTAGTAAATTATTAAATATTCCTGCAGAACAATACCGCCAGCTAAATTCCTCTAGTTTTCTTCAAGAGCAGCCGGATTCTCAAGGGCCGAAAAAATTGGTGCATACAAATAACATGACCAATGAGATAGTGGTAGAACCATTGGAAAAAGCAGGTAATTCTTTGGAGATCGCTTTTTTTGATGCCTTGCGTTATCTAGACCAAAATTTGCAACAAGAAAAAATATGGAAAGAATTAAACGAATTGCTTGGTAGTAAAGACTGGAAAAATTTACTCAAAGAAATAAGATTGCGGCAAGAGCGCAATCACGATTCAGTATGGTTATTTCCCAGTAAAAAAAAATTATTACCTAGTGGTCATATTGCTTCTAAATGGTTTGAGTTGCAAGCGGTTCAAGGGAAAAAAGCAGTACAGTTCAAATTGAGTAGCCCTTTTTCAAGTTATACTGGGGGGCTGGATATTAGCAAAGAATTACGTCTTTTTCTGCGTGAACAAAGTACGCAATTATATAGTTTGGCAACTCAATATGATAAAATGTATCAGTTTATCAGTAGCCCTACCGTGCAAAAGCAATTGGCACGGCGTAAACTTTATATTAAGAGCTTGCAGCCTTCCAAAATAAAAAAAGACGCAACAACTGGAACTCGTATTTTAAATGTAGCCCAAACAGATTGGGAAGTGCGCACCCGTTATGAACAGATAGTAGCGCATTTTCATTTTGATGTGGATAACTATCAATTGCGGTGGAATGATAAAATCTACCAATCTGTACAGTTACTGCAATCTGATTGGAAGATATTTGTTGAAAATGTAGACACTCGTACAGAAGGCCAACGCCGCGAAGCAAAGATGCGTCAATATTTGTTGAAAATGTTTTCAGACTCCGCATTTTTATTGCAGATGGAGCAATACGGTTTTAAGCCAGCCAAAATGCCTCCGCGTGAAGACCTTTATTACGAGTACTATGATTTGCTTGGTCAAAAAGGTCAGAAGATGGCGTCTTTTGCCTTACAAAAGCAAATTGGCGAAGCATATTTGATGGATCGCGATGATGTGAAAATTCGCGCTATCAAAAGCTTTTTAACAGGGGCTAGCGACTTACAAAGTTTGTTTAATGAAGATGATGTTGCGAGTATCGCTCAAAATAGTTCCTACTCTCCAAATGATGAGCAAGTTCAACAAAAAATTGCCAATACTTTCAATAACAAGAATACCAAGCAGAGGGATTTAGAAGTTATTTTGTTGATTGGTACTCACTACAATATTGCCGATGTAATTATGCTTATATCCATTAATAAAGATACACAAACATTGACCATGATCAGCTTGCCCCGCGACCTTTACTATAATAAAAGTAAAATTAATAATATTTACTCCATGTACGGGATTGCTACTTTTATGAAAGTATTGAGTGAGATAGCGGATATTGCCATAAGTAAATACATTAGCATTGATATGTATGCCTTTATTGAAGTTGTCGATTTGATTGGTGGTATCAATGTTTACCTGAAGGAAGATTTAATCGACCCAAGTTATAAAATAAAGCAAATGGGTAAATGGCAAACTTTGGTAATGCGCAAAGGCAAACAGCATCTTAATGGGCTAGGGGCTCTGCGTTATTCACGTTCGCGCCATACCAGTAATGATTTTGAGCGTTCTGAGAGGCAACAATTGATTTTAAACCAAGTGTTGCAAAAGTTGAGTGGAGAATTGGGCAACCCTAAAAAATTGCTGCCATTTTTGAAAATGATGCAAAAATATATTAAGACTAATTTCAGCACAACAGAAGCTTTGCGCTACTGGCTTTCATACGGCAAGTATAAACGCAACTTTGGCAATACCATAAATACAAATAATGTGCTCTATTACACTTGGACAAATTATTTGCACTTGAATTCACAAGAATTAGCTAAAGCCAAACAAGATCAAAATTTTTCTCGTGGTGCATTTATCCTACTGCCTAAACGCAATGATTGGAGTTTGATTCCCAATTATATTATGCAGTTGCAAAATAATTAGTTTTACGGATTTATCATGACCAATACTAAAAGATTATAAGGATCTATCAATCATGCTGGAGTCAGCCGAATCACCAATTTTAGGCCATATTGCTATTGTGGGCCGACCCAATGTTGGCAAGTCTACTTTATTTAACTCTTTACTGGGGCAGCGGCGCAGCATTACTTCGCCAGAATCCGGGGTAACACGCGATGTCATTACCGAGCAAATTAATTTTCAAGGCTTTGAAGTTTTGGTTTCCGATAGCGGGGGGATACGAGCGGATTTAAAAGGCCCCATTCAGCCTAAGGCACGTAAAGGGCAAGCCGATGATAC
Source organism: Spirochaetia bacterium (assembly GCA_965225855.1). Taxonomy (GTDB): domain Bacteria; phylum Spirochaetota; class Spirochaetia; order SP-2023; family SP-2023; genus Haliotispira. The sequence continues at coordinate 548,788 of CBDDCK010000005.1, forward strand.
GCTTTGTTCTTGGCCACAGCTCAATCAGTGTGTGCAATCGCGTAGCCTCGCCTTGCTCAAAAAAGTAGATTTAATTCTTTGGGTTTTGGCATTGAGTGAATTTAATGCAGAAGATCAACAATTGTTGGAGCAATTGCAGCCATTGCGTGAAAAAGTAATTTTGGTGATCAACAAAGTTGATACTAAGGAAAAGCAACCCCAAGCTTATAATTTTTATGAGTACGGCTTTCCTAATTTAGTGATTATTTCTGCTCTGCACCGAAGGGGTTTTCAGCAATTAGAACAAAATTGCATTGCCTTTTTACAGCAACAAGTAAAAGTAATCCCAGAGCTTCAAGAAACAGCAAAGGATATTACAGGCTATAGCCAAAATCCGCAGATTCGCTTTACTCTGATTGGTAGGCCTAATACCGGCAAATCTACTTTGTGCAATGCTTTAGTGGGCCATGAAACTTCATTGGTGTCGGATATGCCGGGTACTACACGTGATGTTATTACCCAGCAATTTTGTTGGAAAGGGAAATTTTATCAATTGACAGACACCGCTGGCATTCGGCGCAAAAATAAAGTACAGGAAAATGTGGAATATTATTCGGTCAATCGGGCCATAAAAAATTTGGATAATGTCGATGTTGCCGTATTGCTCATTGATAGCCGTGAAGGTATCCAACAGCAGGACAAAAAAATTGCCCAGCAAATTATTAAACGCGGGCGGGGCTTGATTCTTGCTCTCAACAAAATAGATTTACTGGAAACAGGGGCTAAAGCTGCATTGCGGGAGCTGGAAGAAAATACTCGTGAGCTATTCCCTCATCTGCGCTATGCGCCCGTTTGCACCATATCAGCACTTTCTGGTAAAGGTATGAAGCAGCTTTTACAGGTTATCGACCGTGTTTATCTCCAGTTAAATAAACGAATTAATACTGGTTTGCTAAACCAAGCTTTGCAAGATTGGGTTCGCTATGAGCCACCGCCCAGCCATGGTTCTCTGCGTTTTAAGGTGCGTTATTTGACCCAAGTGGAAGTAAACCCATTGCGTTTTATTTTGTTTGTCAACCGCTCTAAATCGTTCCCGCAAAGTTATTTGAATTTTATACAAAACAAAATTCGCAAAGAGCTAGGCTTTAAAGACGTTACCCTACATTTGCATCTTCATGAGTAGTGTTCTCTGCAGTTTCTTCTGTGGAATGATGTTTCTTCTGTTGATAGTGTCGCCATATTTTGTTTACAGCATAGCCAACCATTCCGAGGAAAAACAGCAATAAAATCAATTGTACCGTGCGAATATCTTGCAGGATTTTATTGCTATAATATCTGCTAAGTAAATAAATTACCGAAATACTCAATGAGCCGGATATTGTATCCAGCAATAAAAATTTCCAAACAGGGAAGTGTGTTATACCCGAAAACAAAGAGAGTGCGTTGCGAACTCCAAATGGAATTAGGCGGCCTAGCAGTATGGTTAAGGAGGCATGCTTAGCAAAGTGCTGGCTCAATAGGTCTAGCTTGCGCTGTGGCATTACGCGTTGGAATAAAGGCATTTTGAGTATCGAATCACCGGCTTTTCGCCCGATCACATAAGAAAGCATATCCCCTCCTACTGCCCCTGCAATTAATGCCAAATGCATCCAGCCGATTTGTTGGGGCACCACATTGGAGACAAAAATTCCTGCGATAATTACCGTCAAGTCTTCAGAAATAGGGATATTCAAGGCGGCAATCACAAGAACGAAAAATATAATTAATGGTGCTATATTGGCATATTGATAAAGGATTTGCTCCAACCATTCTTGCATTGTGTTTCCTTATTTTTTGATTGTTTTGGGATTAGGCGTTATAAGTTATTTTTACTTGCATAAACAACGTAGCCATTATTTCGGCGCAGCAAGTACACTTCTGCTTGGGGAAAATAGAATAATGTTAGCATCTCATCACTGCCAGCTAGCATTCGGCTTTGACCCCATAGACTTTTGGCTAGCAAGCCATCATCTAAATGTTCTCCTACTAGCTGCCCTAATTCAGCCTCTGTAGGTTGTGAATTCTCCAAAACCGCTAGGGCTTCCTTGTTTGAGTTGTACTGGTCTAACTTGGAGGATTTTAGTTGCAAACGCAGACCGATAATTACCCCCCCAAATATTAGGGTTGAAGCAATTAGCCAGGTATAGTTGCAGCGCAGGCGTTTTCGTACTAATAGTTTGCGTTCCCAGTATCTTTTCCAAGGTAGGGGTTCTGTTGCAAAGCATTCTAAATTTTCAGAAATATTTTTTTTCATATAGATTAAAATTTTCGGTATATGTTTACAAGATTTTATTTAGATTTGCAGTTTATTACTGATTGTTCGTAGTATTTCAAGACAATCTAAATTAGAGAGCATACATGTTATCAAAAAATACAGCGAATATCAATCTTAGTGAAGACATTATCTCTGCGGACACCCGCTCGCGATACTGTTTTGTATGCGCTGCCTTTGTTTTAGAGCATTACAAGGAAATTATGAAAGATGGTGGCCAGAAATCTTGCGATGTAGCGGTGCGTTGTGGCCATCTAAACCCACAAACGAAATATATTTTTTCGCGTTTGGGGATACAGCCTCTGCCACGCCAATACCGAACAAGCCACCCACCAACATGGGTCAAACTTGCAAGGTGTCAAACTGATGGGGTCTTCGATAACGCCAAAAAATGGTAATGCCAAACATTAGGAATAAGCCCTACCACCCTCCAAGCCTTCACAACAAAAACCAAACCATGCCATAACTATGTACTTTTGAAAAGTAACAATTATGGACTAGGTCGGCCCATAGTTATCGACTTGCTGCGTCTATAGCTATGGATTGGTTGCTTTGATGGTTTATAGATTCAACTAATATGGAATGCAAATGGATTGGCATGGATTTTGAACCACCTTACAACACAAAACAACACTAAGACACAAAAAAAGTGCCCAAACATAAAAAAGCACAAAAAAACTTACAAAAAGCCTTATAAAGGCCTTGACGCAACACCCCCCTAGCAAAATGGGGCACTGTACACTAGCCCGTATGGGTTGGCGAATCTTTATCCATTTTTGGAGGTATTGCTTATGTATAAGCTCAAACTACTTTTATTGCCTATAGCCTTGCTACTGGCCTTTATGGCCTTTGCCTGCGCCCCACCCGATGACGATGATCGATCTTCTGGGCCGACTATCAATAACGCCATCTACGACTTTGCTACGGCTATCTTAACCGTACAAGGCACTAACTTAAGTCCTACAGAAGCGCAAATCCAAACCATCGTGGTAGATGGCCTAGCCTTCAGTTCCTATACTGCAGATGACGATGCCACTGGGGTAAATAGTAACGGTCTTGCAAAAGGTAAGTACCGTATTAAAAGCGATGGCACAGCGCTTTGGCTTAGACTTACCGATCAACATAAAACTGTTCTTGAGGCCAAGCCCGGTATGGATAGCAATGGTCTAAAAAAAGGGTTGCTTAGCGTTGGTACTGGTGCTTGGGCGGGTTTAAATACAGCCAAAGACTTGGACGTTAGTAATATACCCGATAAGCAGTCTGAGACCGAATCCGAAGAAGAGTCGCCTAAGCAAACTGAAGAAGCTGAACAAGACGAACAAGCTGAAGAAGTCGAACAAGCTGAAGATAAGCAGTCGCCTGAACTACCCGAAGCCGAACAAACCGAAGAAGTCGAAGATAAGCAGTCTAAGACCGAAACCGAAGAGCAGTCGCCTAAGCAACCTAAAGCCGAAGAGCAGTCGCCTAAAGCCGCAATTACCGGTGCAACCTACAATGTTGGCACGGCTCTGCTAACCGTACAAGGTACTGACTTAGGTAGTGCGACCCAAGCCCAAATCCAAACTATTACGGTAGATGGTGTAGCCTTAAGTTCCTATACTGCAGATGGCACAGCCACTGGGGCAGATAGTAGCAGTCTTGCAAAAGGTAAGTACCGTATTAAAAGCGATGGCACAGCCATTTGGCTTTACCTTACCGATCAACATAAAACTACTCTGAATGGCAAGACAGGTATGGATACCAATGGTAGAAAAGTCGGGTTGCTTACTAGCACTGGTGCTTGGGCGGGTTTAGATACAGCCAAAGACTTAACCGTTAGTGGACACCCCGAAATCACCAGTGCAAGCTATGATGTAGAAACAGGCGTGTTAGTGATTACAGGTGTCAATTTACCAAAAGCAGTTACAGGCTGGGACTTTAGGAAATTGAGGTTTGTCGCAGGTAATGGTCGTAAGAGTGAACCATTATTACCGCACCGCGTAACCGGTAAAAACACTAACAGAGGTTCTGCAGCAAGTGCAACAAGCTTAACGATTACTTTAATCGGTCATCAAAAATTGACAGCCAATAGGATATTGGTTAAGAATGGTGATAGTGATGTTGATGGTGCATACAACCTGGAAGCAGCAGCAGGATTTGCAGGTGGTAGGGCAGCAGACACAAGCAATAACCCGATTACCGTTAGTGGGTATGTAGTCAGAATCAATGACGCAAACTACTCTGCTGATACAGGCTTGTTACGGATTTTCGGTCTCAATTTACCGACAACAATTGCAGAGTGGGACTTTAGCAAATTGACGCTTGTATCCGGTGATGGTAATAAGAGATACACATTACCCCAGCACGCAATAGGTGAAAACACAGCCACAGGTTCTACAGCAACTTTATACTTCTTATATATTACTTTAAGCGGTAGTGTAAAAGCCAAAGCCAATAGTATATTGGTTAAGAATGGTAAAAGTGATAATAATGGTGCATACAACCTGGAAGTAGCAGCAGGATTTGTAATTGGTGGTTCAGCAGACCCAACCAATGCTATTAAAGTTGCAGGAGTTGTTGAGTAGGGTTTTGTTGTTACGGTAAGCAATGCTTACATTTGAAAATTGCAGCCTTGGTAAATTTTTTTATCAAGGCTGCTTTTGCTGTATAGCAAAGCTAGAAAAACTTTATTAAGGCTACAAACTTTTTTTAGTAATAGCTTTAAACAAAATCTTTGAACAAAGCCCTTACAATAATTATTGCCAGAACGTTGGCATAAAAATTAAGAGATTCTCTTAATGCCCAATAATAGAGTCTCTTAATGCCTAATAAGAGATTTTCTTAATGCTCAATAAGAGATTTTCTTAATGTATAACAACAGAATTTCTTAATGCCTAACAAGAAAGTTTCTTAATACCCAATAAGAGAATTTCTTAATGCTCAATAAGAGAGTTTCTTAATACCTAACAAGAGAATTTCTTAATGCCCAATAAGAGATTTTCTTAATACCCAACAAGAAAGTTTCTTAATGCCCAATAATAGAATTTCTTAATGCTCAATAATAGATTTTCTTAATGTATAACAAGAGAATTTCTTAATGCCCAATAAGAGATTTTCTTAATGCCTAATAAGAGAATTTCTTAATACCTAACAAGAGAATTTCTTAATACCTAACAAGAGAATTTCTTAATACCTAACAAGAGAATTTCTTAATGCATAACAAGAGATTTTTGTAACAAGATAAACTTTGGCCAAGCCTTGCTGGCCTTTTGGGTGGGTACTATGGCTAGTAACCCACTACCAAGCGGGTAGTGGATTGCTAGCTTGGTAGTGGAATAATTTTGCTTATTCATAGTTATTACGCTTGGATTTTCTAAATACAGATTAAAGAAATTCAAGCACTTCAATACTTAATTCTTCTAATCTTATACCAGCATAGCGGTGCAAACTATCGACAACATATGTTTGCAATTTATAAAGGAAGCTATTTAATTCTTTAGCATTTTCACCTTTTACCAAACAAAACGGTATTTTGATAAATATTTTCACCCTCTGCGATAATCGGCCAATGCGCATCCGCTCTATTTCAATATCTTGGTTGTATTCGTCAATACAGTGGACAATCATTTGCCGTAAAGCACTTTCGGTAATTTGAACTTTCCCTTGTTTTTGCGAATTATCTTCGAGGTCTTTGTTCATAAATTGGGGTTTTACCACCATTTTTTCAAAAACTTTTTCACCCTTTTTCCGCGTATACTTTTTTAAATAGTGCTTCATACCCAAACGCAAGTCCGAAAGAAATACACGAAAACTTTCTTTAAATAAGTAGTTGTACTCTCTGGAAACTTCAATCGCAGGAACAGGGATAATATGATGCCCTCCGCGGCGACTCTTACGGGCTTTCTCTATTTCTTCTGGATTAGATATTTCTTCTATATAAGTTATATCACTCTCGGCAATTTGGGGCAGGCCCAACCGGTCGGCAATTATATAGACCATTTTGGTCGAGGTACCCACCAACAAGATCCGTTGTACTTTATTTTCTTTTATTGCCGTTCGCACTTCGGCTAAATGTTCAGAGTCATCAAACAGGGCGGTTTTGATGGCCTTGATGTAAATTTGTTCATTTTTAGCCGAACGGCCTGCAACAATTCGGCTATTTTCTATTAAAATGCCGTCATCAATTAAAAATGGAATATTGTGGTTTTCGGCAAATAATAAGGCACGAAAACTTTTGCCCGTACCGCTGGCTCCCACAAGGGCAAAAGGGCGGGGACGACCACCACGCAGTAATAAATCTATTTTTTGGACAACGACTTGATGTTGTCCAAAGTGCGCTTCGATAATAGGCTCTGCACGTTCACGCAGCCGGCGCAATTTTTGACGCACATTGAATCGCTGTTTACCCGAGCCTTTTATATTTTTAGCTGCATCATTTTCACAATGTAATGCCATTGCCCCACCCCTTTTTTCTTCCAAGGAACTTGGCTCAATTGCTTTTTCTGAACTTCTTGGTTTGGGCTTACGCAAGGGCATCGTCCACTTTTTTCATTAGGATACTAAAGAACAGAAATAACCAAACTCAAGTCTGCGGTATAACAATAAACTCACGAAGCTGCTGAGCTGGTTTCATTCTTCGGAGCGTTACTTGCAGTATTAGCAGAAGAATTGCCCGATTCTCCAGTTTTTTCAGCTTTTCCTTTTGGGGTTTGTTTGTCCTTTGTTTGCTTTGTGTCTGCTTTTTTGCTATCGTTGACGTAAAAACCATCGCCCTTAAAAATAACCCCTGCGCTGGAAATCAAGCGGCGCAGTTTAGGCTCTTGGCAATGGGGGCAATCTTGCAAAGGCTGGTCGTGAATAGACTGAGAAGCCTCAAACTGGGCTTCACAAGAACTACACTGATAGTCATAAGTAGGCATATCTTCTCCTGTTTTTTTATCACTCTCACTATAGAAAGTATATTTCGCAAGTTTGGTACTGGTAAACCAGACCCTATTCTAGATAGTTCCCGGGATTAGCTTGAGAATTTCTTTGATGGAGAGGCATTGCTCATCAACTTCAAAAGAACGGCCGTGTTCAAGAATTTTATGGGCTACGTCCCACATGGCAGGGTAGGCAGAACGCAACATGTGATTTGCGTAAATACAGACATTGATACCCTGATCGATTAATTCCCTCTCATAAACCTTGTTGTAACTGGTTGGCACCACGATAAGAGGAACAACTCTAGGCAAGCGGTGGAAACGCTTACAAAACTCATAGATTTCAGCGGGGTCTTTATGGCGACTGTGTATCATAATCCCATCAACCCCAGCATTGATATAGGCATCGGCACGAGCAATTGCATCGGCCATACCAGCATCGAGAATTAGGCTTTCAATGCGGGCGACTATCATAAATTCTGGGTTGACCCTAGCGTGCAGTCCCGCTTGAATCTTGGTGCAAAAGCCTTCAATGCTATCCTGCTGTTGCGCAACTTCATTGCCCAACAGAGAATTTTTCTTCAGTCCAGTTTTATCTTCGATAATCACAGCAGAAACACCCACACGCTCCAGCGTACGAACGGTGAAAGGAAAATGTTCCAACTTGCCACCCGTATCGCCATCGTAAATCATGGGCTTGGTGGTTACTTCAAAAATATCATTGATGGTTACGAGCCTTGAAGTTATATCGACTGCTTCTATATCGGGCTTTCCCCTACTGGTGGAATCTGTGAGGGAGCTAGACCACATACCGTCAAAACAAACGGTTTTACTGTCTCGTTCCACCGCAGCATTTTCGGCAATTAAGCCCGAGAGGCCGTTATGAGTTTCTAACACGCGCACCATATCTTTAGCGGCTATCAAACGCTTTAGGCTTTGCAAGCGCATTGTCGGGGTAATGCCAGTACTGGAAATGTTTTTGATAATATCCGAGGAGCTAATATCTTTGGTATAGGGCACCTCTATTAGCTTACCACCCCATTGGACTAAAGCACTGATAACCCGATTGCGGAAAATATCCATCGGGGCTTTTTGCCAGTCATCACCGTGGATTACATAGTTTGGCTGTAGCTTGGCTACCATTACCGAATCGTCCCACTCTTCTTGGGGTACAACTTGGGATACACCTTTTAAATTCTCCAGCACTTGCCTGCGTTGTTCAAAATTGAGATAGGGTAAACGCTTGTAGTCAGCAATGGCTTTATCGGTCAATAAGCCAACCGTTACATCGCCGTACTCACGAGCTTTTTCGATAATGCGAATGTGCCCATGATGGATAATATCACCACTCATAGATACATAGACCTTTTTCATCAACTACTCCTAGCTATTCTTATTTTGACGTTGCAAAAGTAGGGGCAGATTCTACTTATAGACCGAACAATCTGCAAGCACTTTAGATAAAAACCGTTTCATACAAAAATAAAAGCTTAGATTCTCTTTACTAAAAGAGCCGATAGGATAAAGCTCTACCCAAGAACCAAGAACCAAGGCCCAAGAACCAAGGCCCATAATGATAAACGAAGAAGCAAAAGAAAGGTTATACTACCAATATTCTATTTATTACCCGAACTTACTTATTATTTATTGTATTCTAGCGATAATACGTATTGACCAGACAACCAAAAATTCCCTTTATAGTTCAACAACCGACTCTCTTTACGACCTACAAGATTTACTCTACATTATTTTGACTTTGTTCTGCTGTAGTTTCATAGTTATGAATTGAGCAAGTCGATAACTATGGATTAGGTCGGTCCATAGTTATCGACTTGGCTGACTATCATTTTAGGATACAGGTAACCCAATAATTCATCCAGTAATTAAATTAGTATTCAATAGGCCCTCACCTGATCATTGACTAGCTAAATATGGTTGCCATCTTGGTTTAGTAGAAATATGCCATTCGTCCGCGCTTGTTCTATCATCTCCTCATCGGTGATCAAAGTGCCAAAGCCAAAATACAGCTTCTGATCGTTGTACTCAGGATAGCTTTCTCTAAACTGTTTAATTTTCTTTTCAACAAATTCCCCTTGGGTAAACCTTGGGTAAGGCCCAAGCTCCGCAATTATCTAACCACGGCAGGGGCCTCCTTATATAGTTTGGCAATTGTAGCGATTGGCCATAGTTGGCACTAGCTCCCAAAACTAAGGCCAAACTCAAGGCCCTAATTCAGAAATATTGTATTTATTTTTCATTTTCCAAGAGAATAAATATTTAGATGAATATTTTATATCTAATCTTGTATGGAACTCACAAAATATAGGTTGATAAATTTTGAGTGTGCTTGACAAGACTTTATTTCCCCTTATTATTATTGGTTATCAATATTATTTGATTTTAAGGTTTAAGGTTATGCTGTCGTGCTGTAATATTTCTTCAGGATATGGGAAAAACTCCCAAGTCTTTTTTGGATTAAATTTAAATTTTGAACCCAATAGATTTACCGTATTATTGGGTGCAAATGGCTGTGGCAAAAGCACATTATTAAAAACTATTATGGGTTTTTTGCCACTATCACAGGGCAAGATTTTATTAAACGATATTAATGTGCGTTCCATTAAACCGAAAAAATTGGCTAAGAAAATTTCCTATTTGCCGCAGCATCTCCATTGTCCCGATTATTTAACGGTGGGAGAATTAGTGGAATTGGGGCGTTATGCCAATTTAAAAGAAAGCGTTTTTGGGGCCATTAACAAACAGGAACGTGATTATTTCATCTATTGTTTAGAACAAGTTGGCTTGCAAGATATGGCAAGTATTGCTGTCAATTCACTCTCTGGCGGGCAAAAACAACGAGCATGGATTGCGATGGTGCTAGCACAAGATAGCGATATTATTTTGCTGGACGAACCGGTCAACCATTTGGACCCCAATTATCAATATTCAATCCTAAGCCTAGTTCGTAAAATTAGGATCGACAATAACAAAACAGTAATTGTAGTTCTGCATGATTTAAATCAGGCGTGTGTATTTGCCGATAACGCATGCTTACTAAAACAAGGCCAAGTTATTGCCAATGGTACAGTAACGCAATCTTTAACTGCTGATAATATTAAAATCAGTTTTGATTTTGATATTGTTCCTATCGAACATCAAAGCCATAGGTTTTGTTTACCACAGACGCAAAGTTATCAGACCAACGCAACGGACAAAGCATGACCAGACACAAGAATAGCATATGGCTGTTTTTCGGTTTTTTATTGCTAGTCATAGCACTGATTATCAATATGTCTGTGGGGTCAAAATATATCCCCATATTTGATGTGCTACGCGTTTTTTATGATTTTAACGAAGACTCTTATTTTGACTATATGGTGCGAGATACCCGTTTCCCCCGCAGCGTGATTGCGATTTTTGTGGCGGCAAATATGGCTGTTTGTGGTTGTGTTTTACAAGGAGTCTCTAACAATCCATTGGCATCGCCATCGTTATTAGGCATTACATCGGGTGCCGTTTTTGCTGTGGTATTCTTGGGATTTTATCTAAGTATTCCTTTGGAGTATCATGGTTTTGTTGCCTTTGGTGGCGGCATTATGGGATTTGCCTGTTGCTATATTGTTGCCAAAATGGCTGGATTAAAAAATGACCCACGAGGAATGGTGTTAATTTTAGCAGGGGCCATTGTATCTTCTTTGTTAGGTACTATTGCCAATGCTTTAGTGCTTGCCGATCAGGGGTTATGGACATTATTGCGCAACTGGATTGCAGGTGATATCAACCATGTGTATATGGAACGCCTCAATGATCTATGGTTATTTGGAGTTATCCCCATTTTGATTTTGTTTTATATTTCCCGCCCTTTGACATTAATTATCTTAGGAACAGAAACTGCCCAAGCTACCGGGGTTAATGTGAAATTTTATATGATGGTGGCTCTGACTTGTGCCATTTTTGCATCGACTGCCGCAACTGCCGTAATTGGCCCAGTTGGATTTTTTGGCTTGGTTGTGCCCCATATGGTGCGCCCTTTGGTGGGGGTACATTTTCGATATGCTATCCCTATGAATATATTTGTTGGCAGTACAGTTGGGTTGGTGGTGGATAGCATTGCTCGCACTGCATTTTTACCTTTTATCGTCAATACCAGCGTTATTATGCAAATATTAGGGGGCATTGTATTTGTATTGATGGTGAGAAGGTACTACATCAATAAACAAGTGTCCAATAGGTAAATATGATGATTCAAAAAACTATAGATGGTCGCCATCGTTTGCATCTGCTATATTTTAACATGGATACCCACAATTTATTCACATTGGTATGGCTTGCCTTAGGTATTATATTTGCTATGGGCTGGTCTATTCAATCTGGCACAGAAAGCGTCTCATTTATAGAAGTATTGCAATCTTTTGTGGGCTACGATTTGGGGGCAGATAAAGAATTTGCCATTTATGATAACCGCATGCCCCGTATTATTATGGCAGGGTTAGTCGGTTGTTGCGTTGCGATGGTAGGGGCAATTTTGCAATCGCTAATGCGTAATCCATTGGCAGACCCCGGATTATTGGGATTATCACAAGGTAGCATTCTCACGATTATGGTAACCATGTTTTATTTTCCCAACTTGCCCCATATTTATTATCCTTGGTTTGCCTTGTTGGGTGGTTTAGCTGTTGGCTTTCTATTGCTATTTTTAGTGGGCAAACACAATCAAGGAGGTATTGCTATATTGTTGATGGGAATTGCGCTAGAGACCGTATTATCATCTATTTCATCAATTATGATTTTGCATTTTGACGTGACCCGGTCTTATAACATTGCCCAATGGGCACAGGGCTCACTGTTTTATTCTAGCTGGGATTATGTGCTTGAATTTATGGTTTGGTTTACCCTAGCCTTGGCGGGACTGATATTTTTGTGTAAACCGCTGCGAGTTTACGACCTTGGCGACCAAATGGCTTTGTCTTTAGGCGAACGCATTACCGTTAGCAAACCAATTTTGCTTATTTTTACTGTTTTAATTACAGCGGCTAGTGTTTCTGCTGTTGGTCCAATGGCATTTTTGGGGGTGTTATGCCCCCATCTGGTAGATTTTGTTACCAAAGCTAGTGGTCGTTCACGGGTATTTCTATCGGGTATGGTAGGAGCATTTGTTTTGATTATTGCCGATTACATCACCCGAACGAATTTAACCTATTTATACATGCCTATCGGTATGACTATTATTATGGTAGGAGTGCCATTATTTATTGTTACACTACGTTTGAGGTATTTGCAGATAGCGCGCAGTCAATAATTTATATTCTTAATATCATAGAGAAAATAGAGAAAGGAGAAATATTCTATGAAAAATTATATTCTAATTGCGTTAGTTTTAATACTACTGCTAGGTTGTTCTCGTCAGAAGCAAGAGCAAGCTGAGCCTTCAGCGGCTGCGGCTTCTTCGGCAGAATCTTCGGTGGAGATGAAAACTCTAACCGATGATGCGGGGCGCAACGTCAAAGTCCCCGTAAAACCGAAGGCCATTGCGGGTGGGCATGATGCGATTGTAACCCTGCCATTGTATGAGCTGGGTTTGCCTGTAATCGCTTCGCTTACGCGTAAAGACCCAGCAACAGGGGAGACAACTGTTTTTGGCCTCAAAGAGATTTTTGGTGTTACTGCTAAGCAAGCGGGAATTCAAAATGTGGCTGGCTATCAGGATATTGATGTGGAAAAGGTCCGTGCCTTAGGCGTTGACTTGTATATCGGTACTGAAGGTTCAGAAAAGACCGCCAACAAATTCAAAGGGGTTGCACCTTATTTTATCCAAAACAGTTATTCAAAGGTCAGCGGTAATGCCAATCAAAAGATATTGGCAGAGCGTTTTGGCGCAATGGATAAATGGAACGAGCTGAATGACAAGTACCAAAAACGTTTGACAGAGGTTAAAGCAAAATTGCCCTTTGACCCATCTACGAAAACTTATATTGGGGTTATTATGTTTGACAAGCTAAGTGTTGGCAACAGCATTGGTGGGGTAAACCAAGCAATGGAAGATTTAGGTTTCCAAAAGGCAGATTGGCTTACTGGAGAGAAAAACTTAGGCTTTATGGTTCCAGTTGCCCCCGAAGAAATAGAAAAAATTGACCAAGATATTGTATTTATGATGGCAGGGTATTCATTTCCCGACCGTTCGCCAGCAAACACCCGAAAGCTGGTCCGAGCTTATGCTCCGGGCTGGGAGAAATTCCTAAAGGCAGCCACAGAAAACCGCATTATTTTTGTGGACAGTATGTTTACGGTTACCCCGACTTTTGCATCGAATATGTATATTCTCGATCAACTAGAACAATATTACAAGAGAGTCTCTTAATACCTAATAAGAGAGTCTCTTAATGCCTAATAAGAATTTTTTGCGTCCAGTGAAACTTTTGCCAAGTCTAGCTAAAACAGTCCAGCACTAGAAACTATCTAAAAAGGTTCGTTTTTACGTTATAAATTATGATTTTCATTTCTAAATATGGACTAAATTTTATCTTTAGGTTACAATTTTCATTATCTACTAGATTCTAGTGAGTAAATTCAATCACAAAAATAAAAGGATGGATAAAGGATTAATAAAAGGATGGATAAATGAAAACTAAAGACTTTATTCTATGCGGCATACTAGCGGTAGTTTATTTTGTTATTATGATGCTAGTGAGTATGGTAATCACTCCAATAGTTGGGATTTTTGCCAACCTTGTGCATTTAGCTATACGCCCCTTATCACAGCAATTATTCCGTTACTGTTGGTTCGGAGAGCTCCTAAATTTGGAGTATTGACTATTTACACCGTTGTTTGGGTAACCCTTACTGCTTTGATGGGGCCTATCTTGCCTTGGATCATTACGGTGCTAGTTTGTACCCTAATAGCGGACTTAATTGCATTCTTCCATAAATACAAGAAAATTTGGGTATTAGGTTTGGCCTTTGGAGTTATGGCATTGGGGCAATCCTTGGGATACATCATCACTATCAGATTCCTTTGGGATTCATATAAAGGAATGTTTATCTCCAGAATGGGAGAGGAATGGGTGCAGAATATGACAGAGCTTTTCTACCAAAGTTCTATCCTAGCTCTTTTTGTTATAGTGCCTATAGTCTCCTCGTTAGTCGGTACGTTCTTGGCCGAGAAAATCTATAGCAAACACTTCCACAAAACAGCGATACAAGATAGCGATACGATACAAGACAGCTAAATCATGATCAAACAAATAGACCCACGTACTTTATTTGTGGTAATTATGGCGGTTGGTATATTTCCTATTTTAACCATTTATTCTATTCGCTAGAAAAGATCTACCTATGTATTTTCCTAGCTATTTTGCTCGCGTTTTTCTTTGGTTTGGTTAGCGTAGCCTTAAAAGCCTTTGGCATCTTTATTTTAATTGGTTTAGTCAGAATCTCCATTGACTTTATAGATGCATATGCTGGATTTTACTCCCAAACCTTTGCGCAAATACTGGTGCTTTTTGTGTATCCATTGGATCTTTGTTTAATGTTAGCGCCTACATTTACCATAGGTTTTATCTTATTCCACAAAGTAGATACTTCTTTGTTGATAGCCTCGCTTAGAAAAATGAAATTGCCGCGTGGAGTGGTGCTATCTATTAGTGTGGCTTTACGCTATTTACCCACTATAAAAACAGAAATCATTTATATTCGCGAAAGTATGGCCATGCGCGGCTTGGATTTTGGAATAAAAAACTTTGTCTGTAAGCCGCTAAAGACTTTTGAATATGCCTTAGTGCCTTTGCTATTTCGTTCTCTAAAAATTGCAGAAGAACTTTCTGCTGCAGCCTTGACTAAGGGTTGGGAGTACCAAGGCAAAAAAAGTTTTTATGTGGATTGTCGTTTTACCAAAACAGACTTATTTACCGTCCTATATATTGTTTTGGGTTTAATACTAATTGATAGAATGCCACCTCTTTTTATATTTTAGCAGATTATATTTTAACAGAACATGTTACATTTAGAACGATTAAATTTTCGCTATAATGGCATGCAACAACAATGCCTTTGTGATATTTCTTTAGAATTAAATGAAGGCCAATTTATCTTATTATGTGGTTGCAGTGGCTGTGGCAAAACGACTCTGACACGCTGCATCAATGGTTTAATTCCACGATTTTTTGAGGGCAAATTTAGCGGAAATATCCAGCTAGGCCAGCAAAGTTGCCATACTCTGGATATACACCATATTGCCCAAAAAGTCGCCAGCGTGTTTCAAGACCCACGCAGCCAATTTTTTACTACAGATGTAAGTTCCGAACTAACGTTTGGGCCAGAAAATTATGGTATTCCAAGGGAACACATAAAACGCCGTATGGACGAAATTTCTGAACTTTTAGATATAGGGCATTTGCTGGGGCGCAGTTTGTTCTCTCTATCTAGCGGAGAGAAACAAAAGGTCGCTATTGCCTCTGCCTTAATTATGCAACCTTCCATTGTAATTCTCGATGAACCTTCGGCCAATTTAGACCCAGCGGCAATTCAAGAATTACAACAAGTGCTTGCTATTTTGAAGCAACAAAACTATACGGTAATTATTTCAGAGCATCGTTTTTTCTTTTTGAATAATTTAGTCGATCGAGTTTTATATTTTAAAGATGGCAAAATTCAGGAAAAATTTAGCAGAGAAATGTTTTGGGAATTTAGCGATACACAAGCCGAGCAGTATGGGTTGCGTTGCCCAAATTTTAAGGCATCTTTGCCAAGTGCCCCACCAAATATTGGCAATATTGGCGAAAGTTCTGCCCAAAATCAGTCTCTCAACAATGAGATAACAAAAAAGACGGCACCAGCTTTGCAGTTAGAAAATCTATGTTATTCTTACAGTAAGAATGTTGTATTTAAAGGATTTTCTTGTATTTGCAATTTAGGGGAAATCGTTGCCCTTACTGGTAATAATGGGGTAGGCAAAACTACGTTGTTGCGAATTGTGGCAGGATTGGCTAAGGCAAATGCAAGCACCATAATTAAAATTAAAGGGCAACGACAAAAGCCCAAACAACGAAAGTCTAATTGTACTTTTGTGATGCAAGATGCAGATTACCAGCTTTTTACGGAAAGTGTTTTCCAAGAGCTATACTTGGGCAACGAAAAACAAAAAGGCATTAAAGAAAAGGTCGAGCAAGCTCTCAAATATTTTAGCCTGTGGGAATTGCGCAATCGGCACCCAAGTTCTTTATCTGGTGGAGAAAAGCAAAGGCTGGTGATAGCTTTATCTATGGTGAATAATACCGACTTAATTTTAATGGACGAACCTACTAGTGGTTTAGACCGTGTCAATATGGAGCGTGTAGCAGCCTTACTACAAAAGCTAGCCTCCCTAAATAAAACAATTATTGTTGCCACTCATGATTACGAATTTATAGAAAAATGTTGTAACAGAACTATATCTCTACCAGTGTTAAATCTGCCTTCCGCTAGTTAAAAACTGTAAATATGTATTTCTATTCAAACATATAAGACTTTGTCAAATAAATCTGAGGAATGAAGATATGGGTTTGAGCGATTTAAAACGGCTACTGCAGAATAAAAGCAAAATTGTGTTACAGAGCAAACAAAATCCTTTGGAAGATTATTGGATTTTTGATTTTTCGATAGAAAAAAATATACCGCCCAATCATAAAAAGATAACACAAGATATAACTTGGCTGCCAGGCGATTATTGCTTAATTAGTTTTGCCGACAAACGAGTTACTAAAGGAATGAAGCATCGCTATATGAGTATTGTTTCTACACAGCAGCAGGGCTTTATACGCTTGGCGATGCGTATTGGTAGCCAGTCTAGTGCCTTTAAAAGTTGCATGGCAAATCTTGTAAAAGGTGAAACTATGGTTATGCGTGGTCCAACTGGCAGCTTCCATATTTGCGACTACCAAAACCCGATTGTTATGCTAGCCGGAGGTATTGGTATAACGCCTATGCTGGCTATGATACGCCATCTAACAGAGGAAATCGAACAACCTGTTGTACATTCCAAAGTGCATTTATTATATACAACAAAAGGGCAGCCTCTCTTTCGTGAAAATTTAGAAGCTTTAGCTGCGGACAATCCCAGTATTCAGCTTAGTTTTTTACAAGGAAGAAATGCTATTCATTCTGCTTTAGCGGATTTACTGCAACAATTTTCTACTACCGCCAACTACTATATTGCTGGGCCTAAAGGTTTTTGCACAGACATTAAGCGAAAGCTCCGCCACAGCAAAATTCCCAATAAAAGAATATTTATCGATCGATTTTATGGTTGCCAGCCATTGTTTTTGAACAAAGGCTAGCGACAAGAGTTACGGCGCAAGGACTAAGAAAATGGCTAAAAAGAAAGAGGGTATATCTCGGTTGTTAGAAATTGCCGGAGAAAAAACAGGCTTACTTGCTTTGTCTTCGGTTCTTTCGTTTATTAGTGCGTTATTGCAGCTAGTGCCGTTTATCGCAATTTACTTTATTACTGCAGAAATTTTAAACAATGCAGCCGACCCAACTGCTATTAATGTTGCGCACCTGAATGCTTGGGGTTGGGGCACGCTTGCTTCCCTTGTTTTATTCACCTTGATTTTTTTTGCCAGCATAATGGCATCGCATGTCGCTGCATTTCGCATTATTTATACGCTGCGCCTGTCTTTGTGCCGCTATCTTGCGAGGCTCCCTTTGGGCTATCATACGAACAACGCTTCAGGGGTTATTCAGAAAACGTTGCAAATGAATGTCGAAAATACGGAACAGTTTATTGCACACCAATTGCCGGACTTTATTACAGCGGCTGTTACTCCGTTGCTAATTTTTGCTGCTCTTTTTTGGCTCGATTGGCGGCTGGCCTTAGTTTGTCTTATTCCGATTGTTTTTTGTTTTGTGATTCAATTTTTGTGGTTTTTTTCTGCAAAATCAAAAGACAATATGAAAATGTATCAAGATAAATTGGAACAAATGAATGCCGCTGGTGTTGAATATATTAGGGGTATGCCGGCAGTTAAAGTGTTTGGCCTTACGGTAGATTCATTTCTTTCGTTCCGCAACGCGATTCTCGGTTATCGGGACTGGGCTATCCGCTTTAGTATAGCCCATCGCCATAATTTTACTCTGTTTATGACCGTGCTTACTTCTTTGGGAACTTTTATTTTACCTATCAGTGGTATGATATTCAGCAAACAACCGCAAGATTTAGCCTTTGCCTTGACCTTAATACTTTTTTTGCTAATTGCTCCTGGTCTGGCACTTTCAGTTTTAAAGATAACCTATCTCGGAGGTCAAATGAGAATGATTAGTGAAGGAGTCAATCGAATAGATGCTATTTTTGACCAAAAACCAATAGCCGAACCTACAGCCACAACAGCTAAAATTCCGAGCAAAAGTAATTTGTCTTTTTATGAAGTTTCTTTTTCTTATCAAGATCATAATGCGGCTATTCGCAATAAGGCATTGGATAACGTTAGTTTTAATGCACCAGAGGGTTGTATTACCGCTTTAGTAGGCCCGTCCGGCAGTGGCAAATCCACCATCGGCTCGCTTGCTGCACGATTTTGGGACCCAGATCAAGGGAGTATCACAATAGGAGATATAGATTTGCGAGAAATGGGTACAGATACACTGATGCAAAACCTATCTTTTGTCTTCCAAGATTCCCATTTATTTTATGATACTATTGAGGAAAATATCCGCATGGGCAATAAGAATGCAAGCCAAGAGCAATTGCTTGCTGTGGCCAAAGCGGCTTGCTGTGACGAGTTTATCAAACAATTACCCAAAGGCTATCAAACCAAAATTGGAGAGGAGGGCGTATATCTTTCGGGTGGCCAAACCCAAAGAATTTGTATCGCTAGAGCCATCTTAAAAGATGCTCCGATTTTAATTTTAGATGAAGCTACAGCTTATGCGGACCCTGAAAATGAACAAAAGATTGAGCAGGCACTCCAAGTTTTAATTCACAATAAAACCGTAATTATTATTGCTCATCGTCTTTCCACCATTCAGCATGCCGAGCAAATTATTGTGATCAATGAAGGCAAGATAGAAGGTAGCGGGACTCATGCAGAATTGCTATCCAGAAACGGCCTTTACAGCCGAATGTGGCTAGCTCATAACCAAGCAGTCGCATGGCAAATACATACCGGAGAACAAGATGAAACAATTTCTTAACGATATAACTTCTGGATTTCCCCAGAGACTTACACAGCCAATTATTGCCTCTTTTTTTGAAGGTTTGGCGCGCATTGTTCCGGCAATCATCACATACCAAATTTTAGAGCTCGTATATCAAGTATTTGCCCATAACACTCCGTTAAATATAAAGCAATTGTGGTGGCTTATAGCTGTGGCCTGTGGCTGGTTGTTTGTGCAATATATTCTTTCTCTTATTGCTTATAACACAAGTTTTATTCAATGCTACATGACTTCGGCCGAGGGGCGAATATCACTGGCAGAACATTTGCGCAAATTGCCCTTAGGTTTTTTTGACCGCCGCAACCCTGCCGATATTTCTAACATGATTCTTTCTGACTATGCAGAACTCGAACACGCTATATCTCATCAAGTACCTCAGTTAATTAGTGCGATATTTTTCCCGATTATGGCTTTTATTTCTTTACTTTTTATTGAATACCGCCTAGCTTTTGCTTTGTTTTTGGGTGCGCCTGTGTGTCTCTTGGTTCTTTGGCTTAGCTTCCAATTGCAACATCGTCTTTGCCAGGCACACGTTAAAGCCAAAGTAGATGCTACAAGTAGACTACAAGAATATATTTTGGGAATCAAAGATATACGGGCGCACAACCTTGCCGGAGAGCGTTTTGAACGATTAGAAAAATCTTTTGCAAAACTCAAAAAAGAATCGATCCGCTTGGAGGGAATATTAGGCTCGGTAATGATGTGTGCCATTACTCTCATTCGTTCTGGCTTGGTGTTGACTGTATTTGTTGGCACTTTTCTATTGATGGAAGGCCAGCTATCATTACCTATCTTATTGTTATTCCTTATGATAGGCAGCCGTGTTTACGACCCTATTACCGTGGTGCTAATTAATTTTACTACATTGCGTTATGCAATGCACAGTGCAGCAAGAATCAAACAAATTAGAGAAACGGCTTTACCCTCTCAAACCATTACGAAAAAATGTACCCAGGAAGTAGCAAAAAATAATAATGATACTACCCATTATATTTCATTAGAAAATGTTTGCTTTGCTTATAATGAAGAACCCGTATTAAAAGAAGTTCGTTTCACAATCCCTCGCAATAAAATTACGGCGTTAGTGGGCCCTTCAGGAAGTGGCAAATCAACTATTTTAAAGCTGCTCGCCCGTTTTTATGAGCCACAGAATGGTGCAATATTATTAGAACAAAAAAATATTTGCGATCTAGATTGCGAAGAACTGTTAAAAAATATTTCTATGGTGTTTCAAGATGTATATTTATTTCAAGATACTGTGGCCGCCAATATTGGCCTAGGTAAAAAAAATGCAAGCCAACAAGAAATAGAAAATGCTGCCCATAAAGCTTGTTGTAATGATTTTATTGCAAAATTACCCCAAGGTTACCAAACCCAAATTGGCGAGGGTGGTTGCACTCTTTCGGGTGGTGAGAAACAAAGGCTTTCTATCGCGCGGGCTTTTTTGAAAGATGCTCCGATAATTTTGTTAGATGAAGCTACTTCTTCGCTGGATCCAGAAAATGAAAATCGAGTACAAGAAGCAATTAGCAATTTAATCAATAATAAAACGGTTTTGATTATTGCTCATCGTCTAAAAACAATCATGCGAGCAGATAAAATTGTAGTTCTGCAAAATGGAACAGTAGTTGAAACTGGCAAACATGAAAAATTGCTGGAAAATCAAGGGTTGTATGCAAAACTATGGAATTTACAACAAAGTTCCACCCACTGGAAAAGGTAGTAATAGCCAAGCCGTTTACAATGGACGTAGAAAAGGGACGTAGAAAAGCGCACGGACAACACCACGCTCTAGTATATCTGGGACGGGTGTTAGTGAAGTACTCGGGCAGTCCCTGGCGTTTAGTTAGATTGGGCAAGACGCAGACGTGCAAACCAACAAAAACCAAAAGGCGAGTTATAGCGGTTGTGTGGGGTTTGGGCGGAAAAGTACGCCAAACTATAAGAAGCTTTATACGAATTGCACAGCCAAGCCTCCTCTTCTACAATCAATGACAATGACCGAGCTAAAGCCCTGGCAGAAGTGGCCGGGATAAGTTTGCGGGAAGGCAGCGAGTCGGTACAAAAAGCGAAAATTCTTGCCACCTTGATCAGTAACCCCACTACATCTAAGCCCATGTTACTGTCCCCAAAGTTGGGATTTCCCGCTGGGTACTGCCTATAAATGTAGGGAAGTTCATTGGACTACCTCGGTAATTCTGTATTGAAATTCATTTCCTTCCTTCCATGTTTCTACTTCTACGGGCAAATGCGCTACGGCCTTTGTTTTTAGCTGGTTTACTTTGTGTAATTCGCTACCCATATTCGGGTTGGCAAACCAATCGCCTAGCTGGGTTTGTATGGCTATTTCTGTTTGCTGCTGTAGCGTGGGCTTAGTGAGACTTAGCATAAGTAAACGCTTCATTAATGTAATCGTAATGTTCTTTACGTTTAGTCCCCAGAACATAGCTTCTGTATTAATAATACCTTTTTTGTATTACAAATTTAGGGTCAGCACTTGGCTTTACTTATACTTTAGGGTATATTGGGGTAAATCGTATTTACAATCGTTATAAAGGGCCAATACAATGACTGATCAAGAATTAAAAGACTTAGTAGCAAGCTTAGCCATTGCTCAAGCCAAGACCGATAAGCAGTTGACTGAAACCGATGAGCAAATTCGCACTTCCCAAGCCAAAACTGATGAGCAATTGGCCAAAACCGACCAGAAAGTCGCTGAAACTACCCAAGGGCTCAATGATTTGAAAAAGCTGTTTGGTAGTGCCCAGAACAACCAAGGGCAAATCAATGAAGAATTTATATGCAACAGTATAACAACCAACGGCAAGGTGCTCTGGGGCGTTTGTTACGATTATATAGAGCGCAATGTCAAAAGCCGTTTTGGCCAGACCCAAGGCCAGTACGACTGCGTTGCCTACAATAGTAATAGCATTGCGATTGTCGAAGTCAAGAGCAAAGCCCATATCAACGATATAGCCAAATTCCCCACGATGATAAAGACGTTCCGCATTCTGTATCCGATGTACAAAGATTTTAAGATTTATATAGGCATTGCCTCTTTGCATATCAATAATGATGTAGTGAAGGAATGCCAAGACAATGGCTATGGTATTTTGCGTTTGTCGGGCAACACACTGGAAGAACTGACTAGCAAGCTTATCGCTCAATAAGGCTCTACTAGCTCAAACGGATAAAGTCCAAGCCAACGTTGAGGCTGCACTACAATCGATTTTCTGCTCCCAAAGCAGACGCCTTAGCCACTAGGCTACACCCCGCGTTTAAGCACCGAAAATATAACCAACTTTAATCTTTCCCGTTTGTATATTCATGTAGGCGCTCCTTCAAATACCCCGATACTGCTCGCCAGCTGTGTGCTGTTTCTCTATCTCGCGTATGCTTACCCAAACTTCGCACTGTTTGGGCTTTGTGCCCGCATTACCGCTTCGATAAATAAATATTATTTTAGAAAAAATTTGCAAAAGTTCTTGACAAATTTTGCCCCCATTCATAAATTGATATGTGATGGCAAAGCTTTTGAATTTGCTAACTTTAATTTTCTCTTTTTTTGGAGGTATTGCTTATGAATAAGCATAGATTATTTTTATGGCCTATAGTTTTGCTATTGGGCTTGGGTATGGCGTTTTCCTGCGCCCCGCCCGATGATGATGATGGACCATCGAAGCCGTCTAAACCGACTATTAGTAGGGTTATGTACGATTTTCATACGGCTGAGCTAACTTTAAATGGTAGCAACCTGCCTACCACAGATTTGCAGTTGGATAAGATTTACGTTGGTCTTAAAGGCACTGAAATTGCTTTGAAAGATAGTTCTGGAGCAAAAGCTGAACAAGTGTCTATCACAACGAGTAAGCATATCTATAAAATTACGGATCCTGCTCTTGATTCAGTTTTTGAAAAAGATGGTAAATTGAATGAGAGTGGTACGGCCTATAACCTAAAGCTGGAAGCAAATTGGGTAATGGCTGACACAGGTTCACAGCAGGATACAATTGAAATTTCGGTTAGAAATGTTACCGATGAACCAGGTCTTACAAAAGTGCTTATGGAAAAATCAGGTAGCGATTATGATTTAACGCTAGAGGGATATAATCTAGGTACGGAAGAATTGCAGTTGGGTAAGATTTCCGTTTCTGTAGGTACTGATGAAAGTACCTTGGATGGCAAAGTATCTAAGGTCGGTTCCCCAACAAGTAGAATGCACAGCTATAGAATTAATGATCCTACTCTTAAAGGCTACTTTGACAAAGATGGTGGAATGGCTGCAGATAATGATCAATACGAATTGAAACTAGAGGCAAATTGGGTAACGACTACCACAGGTGCAGCTATAGAAAGTATCCAAATTGAGGTTAGTGGCTTTAGTACTAAAGTAAACGAGGCAAGCTACAATGTTAGCACTGATATCTTAACCTTAGAGGGTGCTAACTTAGCTAGTGCGACTGCGACCCAAGAGCAAATCCGAACTATCAGGGTAGATGGCGTAGCCTTAGATTCCTATACTTCAGATGTTACAGCCAGTGGGCCGAATAGTGATAGTATTGTAGCAGGTAGCTACCGCTTTAAAAACGATGGCACAACGCTTTGGATTAAACTTACATCTGTAGATGCAACTGAGCTTGAGGACAAGCCAGGTATGGATTCTGATGGTACAAAAGCCGGTAAGCTTGGGGTTGGCGCTGGTGCTTGGGCTGGTTTAGATACAGCTAAAGACTTAATGGTTACTGGAAACTCATCACCATCTAGCCCTACCCCTGCAATCACCAGTGCAACCTATGCTACAAATACAGGCATGTTAGTGATTACAGGTACTAATTTACCAACAGCAGTTGCAGGCTGGGACTTCACCAAATTGAAGTTGACCGCAGGTGTTGATGAGACCGCATTAAGTGAGCACCAATCTTCAGGTGCAAACATAGCTACAGGTACTTTACCAAGTACAACAAGCTTAACGATTACTTTAACGGGTACTGAAAAAACCAAAGCCGATGGTATACTGGATAATAATGGTCTTCGTGCTAAGGATGGTGATAAATACAACCTTAAAGCAGAAGCAGGATTTATTAAAGCTAGTACAAGCGCAGCAGACCTAACAGGTAATGATATTAACGTTAGTGGATACCCACCACCAGCTAACCCTACAATCACCAGTGCAACCTACAATGTTGGTACAGGTGAATTAGTGATTACAGGTACTAATTTACCATCAACAGTTGCAGGCTGGGACTTCACTAAATTGAAGTTTGTCAAAGGTGATGGTACTACTGAGAGTACTGCATTAAGTGGGCACCAATCTTCAAGTGGAGACACAGCCACAGGTTCTAATCCAAGTTTAACAGGCTTAACAATTACTTTAACGGGTACTGAAAAAACCAAAGCCGATGATGTACTGAATATAAATGGTGATAGTGATGCTATTGGTAAATACAACCTTAAAGCAGAAGCAGGATTTGTACGTGCTAGTACAAGTGTAGCAGACCTAGCAGGTAATGATATTACCGTTAGTGGAAACCCAGCTAAAGTAGCCCAGGGAAGCTACGATGTTAGCACTGATATCTTAACCTTAGAGGGTACTAACTTAGCTAGTGCGACCCAAGGACAAATCCAAACCATCAGGGTAGATGGCATAGACTTAACTTCCTATACTCCAGATGACACAGCCACTGGGCCGAATAGTGATGGTATTGCAGCAGGTCGCTACCGCATTAAAACCGATGGCACAGCGATTTGGATTAAACTTACCAATGGAAATGCAGGTACGCTTGAGGCCAAGGGAGGTATGGATTCTGATGGTAGCAAAGCCGATAAGCTTGATGTTAGCACTGGTACTTGGGGTGGTTTAGGTACAGCCAAAGCCTTGGTCGTTAGTGGAATCCCTACAATCACCAGTGCAACCTACGATGTTGTTACAGGCGCGTTAGTGATTGCAGGTACTAATTTACCATCAACAGTTGCAGGCTGGGACTTCACTAAATTGAAGTTTGTCAAAGGTGATGGTACTACTGATAGTACTGCATTAAGTGGGCACCAATCTTCAAGTGGAGACACAGCCACAGGTTCTAATCCAAGTTTAACAGGCTTAACAATTACTTTAACGGGTACTGAAAAAACCAAAGCCGATGATGTACTGAATATAAATGGTGATAGTGATGCTATTGGTAAATACAACCTTAAAGCAGAAGCAGGATTTGTACGTGCTAGTACAAGTGTAGCAGACCTAGCAGGTAATGATATTACCGTTAGTGGAAACCCAGCTAAAGTAACCCAGGGAAGCTACGATGTTAGCACTGATATCTTAACCGTAGAGGGTACTAACTTAGCTAGTGCGACCCAAGGACAAATCCAAACCATCAGGGTAGATGGCATAGACTTAACTTCCTATACTGCCGATGACACAGCCACTGGGCCGAATGGTGATAGTATTGTAGCAGGTCGCTACCGCATTAAAACCGATGGCACAGCGATTTGGATTAAACTTACCAGTGCAAATGCAATTGATCTTGAGGACAATGCAGGTATGGATTCTAATGGTAACAAAGCCGATAAGCTTGGGGTTAGGACTGGTACTTGGGCTGGTTTAGGTACAGCCAAAGTCTTGGTCGTTAGTGGAAACTGAGCAGGATTATAATTATTGCTATAATCAATGATTGTCTGGCTTATTTTTAGCTTTTAGAGCATTATGCTTATTCAGCAAGCAAGGTTTTGGGTTTAATCCCAAGGCCTTGCTTGCCTTTTTTTGGGTGTAACCTATGGCTAGTAACAACAAACCAAGTTAGTAGTGGGTTGCGACTAGCTTGGTAGTGGAATGATTCGCTACCAGAGTCTAGCTTTTAGAATGGACTGCCTTATTTGTGGGGTGCTAGTTAAAACCAAACTCTTGCTTTGTAGGTTATATTGGGGTAAATCGTATTTACAATCGTTATAAAGGGCCCATACAATGACTGATCAAGAATTAAAAGACTTAGTAGCAAGCTTAGCCATTGCTCAAGCCAAGACCGATAAGCAAATTCGCACTTCCCAAGCCAAGACCGATAAGCAATTGGCCAAAACCGACCAGAAAGTCGCTGAAACTACCCAAGGGCTCAATGATTTGAAAAAGCTGTTTGGCAGTGCCCAGAACAACCAAGGGCAAATCAATGAAGAATTTATATGCAACAGTATAGCAACCAACGGCAAGGTGCTCTGGGGCGTTTGTTACGATTATATAGAGCGCAATGTCAAAAGCCGTTTTGGCCAGACCCAAGGCCAGTACGACTGCGTTGCCTACAATAGTAATAGCATTGCGATTGTCGAAGTCAAGAGCAAAGCCCATATCAACGATATAGCCAAATTCCCCAAGATGATAAGGAAGTTCCGCATTCTGTATCCGATGTACAAAGACTTTAAGATTTACATAGGGATTGCCTCTTTGCATATCAATAATGATGTAGTAAAGGAATGCCAAGACAAAGGCTATGGTATCTTGCGGTTGTCGGGCAACACACTGGAAGAACTGGCTAGCAAGCTTATCACTCAATAAGGCTCTACTAGCTCAAACGGATAAAGTCCAAGCCAAAGTCGAGGCCGCACTACAGTTATAAATGAATGAAACAAGAAAAATCGGGGTGGAGGGACTCGAACCCCCGATCTTCTGCTCCCAAAGCAGACGCCTTAGCCACTAGGCTACACCCCGTTTAAGTACCCAAAATATAACCAACTCATTGAATTGAGTCAACGACAAAATAAATTAATTTGCTACAATGTTTACTAACTTACCTTGCACTACAATTTCTTTGCGAATATTTTTACCAGCAAGTTGTTGTTGCACTTTCCGCTCATTTTTGGCGGCAGCCAGCATATCTTCTTTACTAATATCGGCTGGCAACAAAGCTTTACCGCGCAATTTGCCGTTGACCTGAAATACAATTTCTTTTTCGTCCGCTTGGCACAAAGCCTCATTCCAACTAGGCCAACTTTCATAAGCTAGCGACTGCCCCTTACCGACAATACCTTGCCACAATTCTTCAGCCAAATGCGGGGCATAGGGGCTAAGTAGTAAAACAAAAGGCCGCCACAACTCCAACGGGCAGAAATCGAGAGTGGCCAAACTATTACTGAAAATCATCATCTGGGCAATAGCGGTATTAAATTCCAAATTTTGTGTATCTTGGGATACTTTTTTTACCGTTTGGTGCAGCAACCGAAATAGTTCTTTCGCCTGCGCTTCCCCCAATAATTCGGGCAAGAGTTCTGTGCGCAAAGGTTTCTGCCCGATATTCCACATGCGGTTCAAAAAACGATGAATACCAGCTAAACCACCGGTAGCCCAAGTCTTCACCATCTGCAGTGGGCCCATAAACATTTCGTATAGTCGTAGGGTATCCGCCCCGTATTCGGCAATTACATCATCTGGATTGATGACATTGCCCCGACTCTTCGACATTTTTTCGGCCTGAACCCGAACTTTAATGGAAGGTTGTTCCTTCAATACAAAGTCATTGCCTTTTTTAGTTACTTGCGATTCACTTAGTTTTACAGCTTCTACAAATTCATTCAAATTATTTTCTAAATCTTCACGACTCAACCATTGCCCTGCTTTAGGCCCACTATTAGCTCCATTTAGGTAGCGATACGCTGTAAACTCCATTTCTCCCAGTATCATGCCTTGGTTGACTAAGCGAGAAAACGGTTCTTTATTGTGCACCAAACCTAAATCATAAAGCACTTTGTGCCAGAAACGAGCATACAATAAATGCAACACAGCGTGTTCTGCACCACCTACATATAAATCAACCGGCATCCAATATTTTTCCGCTTCTGGACTGACAAAGTTTTGCTTATCTTTGGGACTAAGATAGCGCAAGTAATACCAGCACGAACCAGCCCATTGTGGCATTGTATTGGTTTCGCGGCGTGCGGGTGCACTACATTTAGGGCAAATACAAGCTACCCATTCTTCAATGGCTGCCAATGGCGAATCACCGCTAGCAGTAGGTTGGTAACTTTCCACTTGAGGAAGACGCAAGGGCAATTCTTGTTCTGGTAGCAGAACAATACCGCAAGCAGAACAATGGACTATCGGAATTGGTTCACCCCAATAGCGTTGGCGGCTAAACAGCCAATCACGAAGTTTATATTGTACGCTGCGTTCACCTAAACCTTTTTTTTCCAATAACTCAATGGCTTTAGCAATGGCATCTTCTTTGTTTAAACCGTTGAGCAAATCTGAATTAATATGCTTGCCATCATTAGTAAAAGCTTCCTTGGCAATATTACCACCTTGCAATACTTCAACGATGGGCAGACGAAATTTTTTAGCAAATTCCCAGTCGCGCTGGTCATGAGCGGGCACCGCCATTATGGCCCCTGTACCGTAAGAAACTAAAACATAGTCGGCAATCCAAATCGGGATTTCTTTACCCGTCAGCGGGTTAATGGCATATGAACCGCTGAAAACTCCTGTTTTGTCTTTGCTTAAATCGGTACGCTCCAAATCCGATTTATGGGCAACGGCTGTAAGATATATTTCTACATTCAGCTTTTGTTGTTCGCTAGTAAGTTCTTTGATCAGAGGATGTTCTGGAGCTAACACCATATAAGTAGCCCCATAAAGGGTATCCGGACGAGTGGTAAAAACACGGATACTTTCTTGCTTTCTGTCTATACCTGCTAGGGGAAATTTAACGGTAGCACCTTCACTGCGGCCTATCCAATTTTCTTGCATAACCTTGACCGAATTGGGCCAATCCAGCAACTCTAAATCATCGAGTAATTGCTGAGCATAAGCAGTAATTTTTAAAACCCACTGGCGTAAATTCCGCCGTTCTACTGGGCTAGCGCAGCGCTCACAGCAACCATTATCGACTTCTTCATTCGCTAGCCCCGTTTTACAGGAGACACACCAATTGATCGGGGCCTGGGTTTCGTAAGCTAAACCCTTGTTGAACAACTGGATAAAAATCCACTGCGTCCATTTATAATAATCAGGTTCACTGGTAATTACTTCACGGCTCCAATCATAACTTAACCCCAAAGCATAAATTTGTTCGTAAAACCGCTTGATATTTTGCTCTGTCGTAATTTGCGGGTGCGTACCCGTTTGGATTGCATAATTTTCCGCAGGCAGTCCAAAAGAATCAAAACCCATAGGGTGCATCACGTTGTAGCCGTTCATGCGCAAATAACGCGAATAAATATCTGTGGCAGTGTAACCTTCCGGATGGCCTACATGTAAACCACTACCTGAAGGATAAGGAAACATATCTAGCACATAACAACGTTTTTCGGGGGGATACTGTTGGTCTTCCGTAACTTCAAAAGTTTTATTTTCCTGCCAATACTTTTGCCAACGCGGTTCTATTTCATGAAAGGGATAACGAGCCATAATTGATTCTTTTGCCTCAAATTATTTTTATGTTTAAGCAGGGTATTATATTGACTGTTTACCAAAATGCCAACATGTTGAAAATAATTCATGTTTCCAGATGCCCATTTTCAATTGCGCAAACAGTGATTTGGTTATGCCCCATTTGCCAGCGGCAGCCATGTGCTATCGTTTCTATAGGTTCTATACCAGAAGCTTTGATTGTTTTTTCCCATAGCTTTAGCAATTCCATAGTAAAGCCAAAAGGCAGCCGCCTGCGCCGTTGCTCACCGTGCCGCAATTGGTCAAACAACAAGAAAATCAATTCAATTTTTACTGGCTTAGGCAAACTGCCAAAATCACCAAGCCATTCTATTTGTAGTTGGTTTTCGGGATTAGTAGAAATTTCTAATTGAGTTTCTAGTAAATTGCATTGTTCTTGCAACCAATCTTCAAGCAATGCTAGATGCTTTTGGCTGCGCTGTATGCTCTGCAATAAATTGGGAACTAAACGTTTAAATTGAGGTAAAACTTGCCAACGGTAAAAATTGCGCAACGTTTCTTGTTGAAAATTACTAGAGTCTTCCCAATGTGGAATTTGCCGAGCTTCCGCCCAAGATTGCAAATCTTGTCGGCTCCAAGCCAATAACGGCCGCCACA
Source organism: Spirochaetia bacterium (assembly GCA_965225855.1). Taxonomy (GTDB): domain Bacteria; phylum Spirochaetota; class Spirochaetia; order SP-2023; family SP-2023; genus Haliotispira. The sequence goes on from CBDDCK010000005.1 coordinate 579,188, forward strand.
GTAACAAATTTTCTAGGCTTTGCTGCCACTCGCGCATACCGGCAAGGGCTTTTAAGCCGCTGCCCCGTCCCAGATTCATAAAAAAATTTTCGGTCTGATCGTCTGCATGATGAGCTAACACTATGGCTGACCATGTTTCATGATATTTTTGGAGTGCAATTCTTTGGCAATGTTGCAAACGGCGGTAGCGTTCTTGCCGAGCTAAATCTTCTAAACTCAAGCAACGCCGGGTTGCTTCCTGATGCAACCAACCTTTTTGAATATGATATGAATACAATTCTAACCCAAAACTTTGGCAATATTTAGGTAAAGCAATCGCTTCTGGTTGTTCAAAGCGGATACCGTGCTCTACATAACAAGGTAGCAATGGATTTTTTCGTGGGTCAATAACTTGACATAACAAGTCTAAAAGCACACAAGAATCAAGTCCGCCAGAAATCCCGATAACAAGGGGGCCCGGCAGCAGTGAACGAGCTTTATCCTGTAATTGGGCAAACTTTACTTTTCTATTTTTGTTATCAAAAGAAATATTCTTTCTCATTAAAAGATACTTAGGCATAACTTTTAATCAGGCAAATTCAGTGGCAAGCTAGGCAGTGATTTGCGATTGATTTCTGCTACCAAATCTTGTGGTTGGACGCCACGCAAAATTTCAGTTAAAGCCCATTTGGCTCGTTCCAAAGATGCTGTATATGGTTTACTATCGGCTTTCCGCGGTTTGCACAATACATAATGGCTAACTTGTTCAGAGCTGCTCGGGTGTCCTATACCAATAAAAAAACGCCAAAAATTAGCCTGTAGTCCACAATCACACAAAGAGCGAAGACCGTTATGGCTGGAAAAGCCCCCACCGAATTTCAAGCGCAACCTACCGGGCGTTAAATCTAAATTATCTAATAAGACAATGCATTGTTCTGGTTTAAATTGATAACGCTTGCGCAATTTAACTAAGACTTGCCCGCTAAGGTTCATATAAGTTTGCGGTTTTACTAACAAAACATTACACTTCACGCTTCGAAGTTCGGCAAACAACATTTTATTAGCAGAATGCCACGATTGGCATTGTTCTTTTAACAAAAGGTCTAATACATCAAACCCCGCATTGTGCAGGCTACCTTCATATTTTTTGCCCGGATTCCCCAAACCAATAACTAAATTGTCTAATATCATCAAAGGGCTATATAAAGACAAAGCTTTATAATTCAAAACTAGGATTTCAAAGAAAATATGAAACCGATCACTTGCCTAGGAATCCAAAGCCTCTACAGCAGCTAATCCACGAGGGATTGAGATATGCGCTACAATCTGTTCCATTGAGCTTAAAATACGAATAGCAGGATCATGCTCTAAAGCACTCAATGCCATTGACTCACCCAATTTTAAATGCGCAATATCCATGTGAAATTCACTAGGCAAATCTTTTGGCAAACACTCCACTTCAATTGTTTCACACTGATGTTCTAGCATTCCGCCTTTCTTAACTCCAATGGGAACCCCATCGAGAATTAATGGAACATGTGTCTTTAAGACATGGCCTTCCATAACTTCCAAAAAATCAATGTGAATAATCTGTTCTGTGAGAATATCAGATTGGAAATCTTTTACCAAAACATTGATAGCTCTATCACCAACTTGAAGATTGATAATCGAATTTTCTGAAATATGTCCGTGGAATTCATGGTAAAATTGACTAGCATTGACGGCAACATGAATGACTTCTCTTCCATAGACAACCGAAGGGATCAAACCTTTTTTACGCATACGATTACTTGCACTAGAACCAAATTCAGTGCGGGGTTGTACTTTTAACTCTTTCATTTCTGTGCTCACAGGCAATTCTCCAACGGGCCCCTTTTGCTTTTTCTCTTGCTCTAAAACGCAAATATGCAAATATTATAAGCCACTGAATTTATAAACATACACGCCTTTTAATATAGATATAGCCATGCACTACAAACTTGGACGGCAGGATTCGAACCTGCGATGCTGGGATCAAAACCCAGAGGCTTAACCACTTGCCGACGTCCAAATGTTTTAACCATTAGATAGCATAGGATTAGCGATAAACACATCTAAAGGATTAGCAAAATCTGCTAGCCTAGCAAATATCATAGATGAGCTTTTATCTTGCGGAAACCAAGCAAAGAATGCTGAACCACTGCCTGACAAAGCTACCCAAGAGGCAGAAAGACTATACAGATATTCCGATAAGATGGCAAGTACTTTCCATGCTTCTGTTCTCTCTTTTTGAATTTTTTGGGATAAATTCCCTGCTTTGTTATAGTGCTGCCTGATTACAGATTGAAAATCATTATAGAAGAGCTTGCTAATTGGGGCTTTATCTACCGAGAGCTTTTGTTCTAATTGCCGGTAATCAAATTCTATAGGCTGATTTGGTCTTGCATCTAGTATTTGATACATTTGCCGCGTATTACAAGCAATCGCCTGCGGTTTGATCAACCACAATTGGTGTTGGGCTTGGAATTGCTTTAAAGCAGTTATCAACTCCACAGAAGGTGCTACGATTTTTTCACCACGGCCTAAGCCCCAAGCAATACTGTCTGCAAAATGGCAAAAGTCTTGTAGGAAAAATGGTATATCCGTGCCTAAAGATGCGGCTAATGCTTGCATGGCCGTTTGATCTAGGCGTAGATTCTGTTGGCCACAATAGTCTGGTAGGCATTGATTGAGCAATTTTAAGGTAGCAGCAGCATTACTAGAACCACCACCAAGCCCAGCTTGTTGCGGTATAACTTTCTGTAGAGTGAAACAAATGGTTTGTGGCCAATCTATAGGGTTACAAACACTAGCTATGGATTTTTGGCTAACTATATCAAGGTAGGCTTTTGCCGCCCGATAGACTAAGTTTTGTTGTTGTTTGCAAGGGGCTTGTGGTTGCACTTGCAATTGGATTTGGATTGCACTGGCTTTGTCTACCGATTGAGAGCTCAAGTGTATTTGCAAACGATCATTGCTTGCTTGCAAATACACGGCTTGTATTAAGGTGCAAACTCGGTGAAACGTTTGCTGACCTTGGCTAAAGAGCCTGCCTACTTGCAGGTGTAAATTGATTTTGGCAGGGCAGTATAATTGTGCTTTCCGATAGTTTACCACCGATAGTTTACCGCAGAGAATCGATTGGCCATAGCCTAGCTATAGCCTAACTAGCTAAAGCTTTTAGGGTAGGTTCTTTTGCCTTGCTGCCAATAGCAATTGGTACCATTCTGGTTTGGTCAATTCAATATCGCAAGCTTTGCAGTAGTCGGCAAGGCGTTCAGGCTTGGTTGTCCCCAATATGGGTTGGATACCCGCAGGGTGGTGCAGTAACCATGCAATAGCTATTACGCCTGGGCTACAATCCTTAGCTTGGGAAAATTGTTCTAACACCTCTTGCAAGTGGGTTTTGGCTTTGCTTGCATGGCTAGAATAAAATATTTTACCGCGTGATACAGGAGCCCAAGCTTGCAAACGAATATTGTTGAGCCGGCAATAGTCTACTGTGTCAAAATACCAAGCAATAGGATTTTTAGTGTTGAACTCTAGGCCCGCACTTAGCAATTCATGGTGCATTAAACTCATTTCTATCTGGTTGTAGGCAAGCTGAAACGGTAGCCCACTTTGCAATAAAGCTATTTGCCCGCTACTTTGGTTGCTGACGCCAAAGGCAAGCACTTTGCCTTGCTGCTGCAACTTGGTAAAAGCTTCGGCTATTTCTATTGGGATAAATAGGGCATCGGGGCGGTGCAATAGCAATACGTCTAAGTAGTCTGTTTGCAAACGGCGCAAACTGCCTTCCACTTGGGAGACAATATGATCACCTGAAAAATTATAGTAGGCAGATTCTACTGGGTTGTTGGGCAGGATAATACCGCATTTACTTTGCAGTACATATTGCTCACGAGGGACTTTCATTTGCTTGATGGCTTGGGCAAATATCTCTTCGCACTTGCCACGGCCGTAAATATCGGCATGGTCAAAGAAAGTAATACCATGTTCTAAGCAGCATTCAATAATATTTATCGTTAGCTCTATTCGTTCTTTGGCTTTACTTGGTGCCATTTCGGCAAGGCTGCCTTTATCCCAAGTGCCGGCTAAGTCCATACAGCCGCAAATAAGTGCACTGACGCTGCGGCTTTCGCTAAGGTTATAAGACTGTCTATCTAAATATTCGGGGTGTCCAAAGTAATAGTTCATATTTTATCCTTCCTTTTATCAATGATAATGAGAGACCGTAAAGGGCCATCAAGCTATATTATCGGCAGTATAATTGTTTTAATGATATTTAGTCTAGTTCGTCTAGCTGAAATTACAAAAATATTTGCTGCCAATTTTGGCAATCGTTGCCAAGCCCCCACCCCAAACCAACAAACCCGATCGACACTGTATGGCCAAAGTTGTTTGCGCAAAGCGCTTTCGGTATATACCCAGAAGAGCCCCAGCTAAATACGGGAAGAGCCCCAGTTAAATAAAGAGAAGCCCATATAGCCCAAGCTAAAGTACCCTAACACACAAAAACTTACAAAAAGTTTATATGGGCCTTGACTCTCCTCCCCCCTAACACAATAGGGCTCTATGCACTAGCCCGTATGGCTTGGCCAATCTTTATCCCTTGTTGGAGGTATTGCTGTATAAGCTCAAACTACTTTTATTGCCAGTAGCCTGGCTACTGGCCTTTATGGCCTTGGCCTGCACCCCACCCGATGACGATGCGCCGTCTTCTGGGCCGTATGGTCCGTCTGGTCCGACTATTAATAAGGCCATCTACAATATATTATAGCAAGTTGGAGCAAGGTATTGATCCAAGGCGGAACGCTATATTATAGCAAGTTGGAGCAAGGTATTGATCCAAGGCGGAACGCTATATTATAGCAAGTTGGAGCAAGGCATTGATCCAAGGCGGAAAGTTATATTGTAGCAAGTTGGAGTAAAAAGCAACAAACCCGATCAACACTGTATTGTCAAAATTCTTTGCGTGAAGAGCCGCAACTATATAGTGATAAGAGCCCCAGCTAAATAAAGAGAAGCCCATATAGCCCAAGCTAAAGTACCCCTAACACAAAAAAAGCTCACAAAAAGCTTGTATAGGCCTTGACGCAACACCCCCCCTAGCAAAATAGGGATTTACAGACTAGCCCGTATGGGTTGGCTAATCTTTATCCATTGTTGGAGGTATTGCTTATGAATAAGCACAAACTACTTTTATGGCCTGTAGCATTGCTACTGGCCTTTATGGCCTTGGCCTGCGCCCCACCCGATGACGATGCGCCATCTTCTGCGCCGTCTTCTGGGCCGACTATCAATAAGGCCATCTACAATGTTGGCACGGCACTGTTAACCTTGCAAGGTTCTAACTTAAGTCCTACAACTGCGACCCAAGAGCAAATCCAAACTATCACGGTAGGAAGCCGAACAAATGGCCTAGCCTTCAGTTCCTATACTGCAGATGACCCAGCTACTGGTGAAGATAGTAGCGATCTTGCAAAAGGTAAGTACCGTATTGCAAACGATGGCACAGCGCTTTGGCTGAAACTTACCGATCAACATAAAGATGCTCTGAATGGCAAGGTGGGTAGCAATGGTCTAAAAAAAGGGTTGCTTAGCGTTGGCACTGGTGCTTGGACGGGTTTAAATACAGCCAAAGACTTGGTCGTTAAGTATATACCCGAACAAGCTGAACAAGCCGAACAAGCTGAACAAGCCGAACAAGCTGAACAAGCCGAACAAGCTGAACAAGCCGAACAAGCTGAACAAGCCGAACAAGCTGAACAAGCCGAACAAGCTGAACAAGCCGAACAAGCTGAACAAGCCGAACAAGCTGAACAAGCCGAACAAGCTGAACAAGCCGAACAAGCTGAACAAGCCGAACAAGCTGAACAAGCCGAACAAGCTGAACAAGCCGAACAAGCTGAACAAGCCGAACAAGCTGAACAAGCCGAACAAGCTGAACAAGCCGAACAAGCTGAACAAGCCGAACAAGCTGAACAAGCCGAACAAGCTGAACAAGCCGAACAAGCTGAACAAGTCGAAGAGCAGTCGCCTAAGCAACCTCCTAAGCAACCTCCTAAGCAACCTAAAGACGAACAAGCTGAACAAGCTGAACAAGCCGAACAAGTCGAAGAGCAGTCGCCTAAAGCTGCAATTACCCGTGCAAGCTACCATGTTGGCACGGCGCTGTTAACCTTGCAAGGTTCTAACTTAAGTGCTACAACTGCGACCCAAGCCCAAATCCAAACCATTACGGTAGATGGCTTAGCCTTAAGTTCCTATACTGCAGATGGCACAGCTACTGGGCCAGATAGTCGTGGTCTTCCAAAAGGTAAGTACCGCATTAAAAGCGATGGCACAGCACTTTGGCTGAAACTTACCGATCGACATAAAGCTACTCTTCAGGCTAAGACAGGTATGGATAGCAATAGTCTAAAAGATGGGTTGCTCAGCGTTGGCACTGGTGCTTGGGCGGGTTTAGATACAGCCAAAGCCTTGGCCGTTAGTGGAAACCCACCCGCAATTACCAGTGCAAGCTACAATATTGCTACAGGCGTGGGCGTGTTAGTGATTACAGGTACTAATTTACCAAAAGCAGTTACAGGCTGGGACTTCACCAAATTGAGGTTTGTCGCAGGTAATGGTCGTACTAAGAGTCAACCATTAATACCGCACAAACCAAATTCAAATATAAACTTTGCCATAGGTTCTGCAGCAAGTGCAACAAGCTTAACGATTACTTTAAAGGGTACTGAAAAAACCAAAGTCGAGGCTATACTGGTTAAGAATGGTCAAAGTGATGATGCTGGTGCATACAACCTGGAAGCAGCAGCAGGATTTGCCGGTGGTAGCGCAGCAGACACAAGCAATAACCCGATTACCGTTAGTGGGTATGTAAGCTATATCACCAACGCATTCTACAATTCACGTACAGGCGTGTTAAGTATTAGTGGTCAAAGTTTACCGGACTCAGTTGAAGACTGGGACTTTAGCAAATTGAGGTTTGTCGCAGGTGATGGTACTAAGAGTCTCCCATTAAAAAAGCACGCCACCGCAGGTGCAGACAAAGCCACAGGTTCTGGTGCAAGTAGAACAAGCTTAACGATTACTTTAGCCGGTACTGAAAAAGCCAAAGCCGATGCTATACTTGATACGGTTGGTCTTCAAGATGCTGATGGTTATTACAACCTGGAAGCAGCAGCAGGATTTGTAACTGGTAGTCCAGCAGACACAAGCGATAACATTATTTTTGTTCGTAATTAGTTTGACTGCGCTTGCCCAATAGCTTTTAGAGCATAGGCTAAGTGAAAGCTAGCGGGCAGGCCAACCAAGTAAATGCTGTAAGCAATGCTTGGTTGGCTTTTTTGTTGGGTCGTTGTTAGGTAAAGGCTTGGCAACCCTAGCAAATAGGCTAACTTATAAAAAATTTGGTTTTAGTAAAGAGCGTAACTTAGCACAGGCTAAGCTGCGATGAGACAATGTTTGCTTTTGTTTGGCCGATAATTCAGCTACAGTTTTGCCTGCCAATTCAAGGTCAGGATAGAATGATTCAGCCAACTCAAATATAGGATCATAGCCGAAGGCATTTTCCTGCAAGCTCCGTGGTTGCATGGCAATACGGCCTTGTGCTATGGATTGAGCTGCATAGCATTCATTCACCGCTATAGGGCTTAGCAACACTAGACAACAGACGAAGCGCGCGCTGCGCATTTCCATATTTGGAAAGCTAGCCAGCTCTTGTAGCAATAGCGCATTGCGTTCTGATGCAAGCTTTAGCCCCCCGTAACGAGCACTAAAAATCCCGGGACGATTTTGTAAAGCAGCCACTTCTAAGCCAGAATCGTCTGCCAAAATCCAATTGCTAGGGTGTTCTTTTTGTACGGTTTGGGCTTTGAGCATGGCATTACCCAAATAGGTATTGGCATACTCTTCACAGTAAAATGCCGGTGCCGTGTGTAATGACCAATTTGATAGTAGCTCGTTAAATTCTTGGCATTTATGCTGATTTTGGCTAGCCAATATCACTTCCATTTTTTACCCAAATCCAATCATCAAGCCAACAAAAATAGACAAATCCAAAATATACAAATAAGGGAGAACAAAAACTCTGGGAAAGGGACATTAAATTCCTGAGCAAACAATCGACCGCTGCTTCCTTCCAGACCTGACGGGGTTGAACTGCCGCTCATAACCTAAGCCCTAACCAGAGCTTGAGCATACTATAATAAATCTTTATTCTATGTCAATTGGTAGGATTTATATTTCCAGTTTGTTTTCAGAAGGCATATTGAAATACTTGAGGTTTTTCAATATGCCTTCTGAAAACTCTGATTGTTAGGGCATTTCCGCTAGTTTGGACTTACACCCATTCTTGATTCTAATTGTTAGCTATTAAAAGTTGATAATACAAGATAAATAGCTGAATATTGCTTGATATGAGAACAAGGAAATAGGTCGTCCTAGATGGTTGTTCTTATAACCAGCGTATAATATAGGGCAAGCGTAATAGGTTATAGCTACTTACAGTAATAGCTGAAAAGCATTTGATGGTCTTGTATATTTACCTCTTCCTCTAATCTTGTCTCGACTCTTGAAAAAGAGAAAATGATTTTTTCTTTTTTAGAACACAATATCTTGACATACTTTTAGTTTTCACTAATATGTTTTCCTAATAAATTCTATATGTTATAATTTTATTTGGAGGTGTGGTGAAGCTGGTTATCACGTCGCCCTGTCAAGGCGAAGGCCGCGGGTTCGAGCCCCGTCACTTCCGTTTAAATAGAAGGCCGGTATTATCCGGTCTTTTTTATTGAACATTTTTGTTGACAGCTCTAAAATTTTTCGGTATTTTGCGTTATCTTTAAAAATACATGGTGAATGTAGTTCAGTTGGTAGAATGCCAGATTGTGGTTCTGGTTGTCGCGGGTTCGAGTCCCGTCATTCACCCGTGATATGCGTCCATAGCTCAGCTGGATAGAGTGCCGGACTTCGAATCCGTAGGTCGCAGGTTCGAGTCCTGCTGGGCGCGTAAAATTGAGGGCCGTTAGCTCAGCTGGTAGAGCAGCAGACTCTTAATCTGCGGGTCAAAGGTTCGATCCCTTTACGGCTCATTATACCCACGCGAGAGTGGTGGAATTGGTAGACACGTCAGATTTAGGATCTGGTGCCTTTGGTGTAAGGGTTCGAGTCCCTTCTCTCGTAATTTTAAAAGCTCATATAGAGTTTAGCAGGTAGCAATCCAAGTCAGTTGCCCCATAAAATAAATAAAAGTAAACAAGGATTGTATGGTGGTTGAACAATATGCAATAAAGGCTCTTGAAGGGGCAAAAGCACAAGTTACATTTCAAATTAGCGGTGATAATACGGCCAATGAATACCAAAAAGTGTTTAAAAAATATTCCAAAAGCATAGAGTTAAAAGGTTTCCGTAAAGGAAAAGTCCCTATTGATTTATTAGAGCGAAAATTTGGTAAAGAATTTCGTAGAGAAACTTTTCAGGAAATATTTAAATATTGTATCAATGAGATATTGCCAAAATTAGAAACCAAGCCTTTGCCTTATAGTAATCCTTATCTTTGCAATCAAGATGGTAAAGAATTAGTCGACAACGAAGCTAATTCTTTAATTGTAAATCTCCAGCCGGGCAATCACTTAGAATTTGCTATAGGTTTTGATACGATGCCGGAAATTCCTTTGCCTAGCTTGGAAAATATCGTGTTAGAGAATTTTGAAGCGGAATTGTCTGAAGATGATGTAAACCAAGAGATTGAAAAATTGCGCAAGCAAAATGGCATAATGGTCGCTAAAAAAGATGAGCAAGGGAAAAAAGGGGATATATTATCTGTACGTTTTGCCTTACTTGAAGAAGGTAAGGCAGAGCTAGATGATAATAAAAAAGGTTTGGTTGCTATTGTGCGTATCGGAGAGCAAGATGTATATGGTTTCCACGATAAAATAAAACATATGAAAGAAGGAGAGAATCAGATTCTCTATGACCATAGTTTTTCTGATTCAGATGAAATGGATGCCGAATTGCGTGCTAAAAATGGCAATGTATGGATTGAAATAAGTAGTATCCGTTCAACGGAATTGCCCGATTTAGATGACGATTTTGCTCAAGATATAGATGAAAATTATAAAACTTTGGATGATTTGAGAAAAGCTATTCGCGATAAATTAGAGCATAGTCTTATTCATGCTGTAGAAAATTATTCTTTATTCCAAATTTATCAGTCTTGGATTGAGCATTTAGAATTTGATATTCCCCAAGTAATGGTAGTGCAACAAACCCAAAGTATGTTAGAACATATAAAGAAAAATGTGGGTGGTAATGAGCAGGCTATGTTTATGTATTTAGGAATGCAGCACAATGGTGATGTGCGCAAAGGTATGCAAACTTTAGAAAAAGATGCTGTCCTTAAAATTTTTATTAGTTTAGTGCGCGATAAGCTTTTGGCAAGCAAAGCTTGGGAAGCTAGCCATGATGATATCGATAATGAATTGGCCCACATGGCTCAACACCAAAGCACTACTGTAGAAAGCATCAAAGATAAATATAGCGATCAGTGGTCTCAAGTTTGCGAGCATTTTGCCCAAATGGCATTGTCTTCACGATTGACTAGAGAAGTAATAGCGGAAGCGAAAACGAATAGTAAAGCAGAATCTCCTTCATTGGTAAAATTTACGATTTCAGAATTGAATGAAAAGCTCAACATTCTGGAAAAAACTTGTCAGGAACTTGCTTACGAAAAATTTTCACCATTACAATAGTTTATTGTAAATATGGGGCTAGATTCTATATTTTGATTGGACTTTACTTTATAGAAAACAAATGGCTCACATGATAGGCAAAAATTTCTCTCAAAACTCAAAAACGCTGATAGAGAATTATCAATTTGGAAATTTTCGCAGTCAATTGTTTTTGTATCCTCTGGCAGAAGTTACTGAAAATGCTGATTTTGTTGTGGCAGACTCCAATACAGCAAAGCTTTTCGATGTATCGCCAGATTTAATCTTATTGCCAGGAGAGTCTAATAAAACTTTAGCACAGCTAGAAATAATCATAGAGGCTTTCGTAGTAAAGAATTTAACTCGTAATTCAACCGTGTTGGCCTTTGGCGGTGGATTGTTGTGTGATCTAGTTGGTTTTGCTGTCGCAAGTTATATGCGTGGCTGTGGCTTAATACTGGTACCTACGACCTTATTGTCCATGGTGGATGCCGGATTAGGTGGTAAAACAGGTTGTAATTTCCAAAATTACAAAAATTTGGTCGGAGCTTTTTATCCTGCTCGTGAGGTGCGGCTTGTACCACAAGTACTCTCTAGTTTACCTGTCCGCCATTTTCGTAGTGGCCTAGCCGAACTTTTAAAACATGCTTTAATCAGTGATACAGAGTTTTTATTGCTAAATTTACAGGAGCAGCAAAACAAACTACAGCCGCCAATCCTTAAAGCACAAACCAAAACTGCCGCATTAGAGTTAAGTACTTTGATCATTGAAGGAATACGGGTAAAAGGTCGTATAGTTGAACGGGATTTATACGAAAAGGGAGAAAGAGCCTTTCTGAATCTGGGGCATACGTATGCTCATGCTTTGGAAAAAATTTCGGATTTTTCTTGTACACACGGTGAGGCTGTCGCATGGGGTATCAACCAAGCTCTACATTTAAGTGCAACTTTGAACTATTGTAGAGAAGATTACGCTATGGAAATCCGAAAAATGCTGGCGTCTATGGGTTTTATCTTGGAATTACGGGAACTATGCCCCCATTTATTTCAACAATCGAAAAATGCTGCTGTGGCAGAGATGTTGGTTGCTGCAATGGCACTCGATAAAAAACGACAACAATCTGGTATTTGTTTGGTATTGCAACGAGGCAGAGGTCAAACGTTTTTACAAGAATTACCAAGTAAATTGATTATAAAAAACTTACAGTTGTGACAAAAAACAGTTATTTATGGTTGCCATTTGAATATTATTTGCGAAAGAATTCTTGCCATAATAAAAATTATATTCTAAAAAATTCTAAATTACATAATTTTTTATCTAGTGCCGAGTGGCAGCACCTTCATTTAAGTTCTATGTTGGTGTCTCAATGCCATGAATATGCAAGAAAGCAACATCAGTTTTCGGCAAATATAGTGGATTCAAACGCTTTTATATATAGTATAGGAAATTATTTAGGGGAAGAGATACAGGCATTTTTATTCTGGACGGAGGAAGAGCGACTATTGTTTGACTGCAGAAAATTACGAGAAGAAAGCTGGAATTTTGATAAAAATATACTACCTGGTTTCATTTTGCAGGGATTAAAAAGATTGCTAAGTAAATATAATACACGACAATTTATTGGCACATATAGACACTATCAATTTTTGTGTTCGCATTGCGAATGGACATTTCAACCACAACATTACTGGATTATGGTACGTAAAAAAAATCAACAAAAATTACAAAGCCAATCGCTAGAACAGCAGTCTATGCCAATAGATAAAACTAACCTTTACAGTTTATCTCATGATCTAAAATTGTTACGTTTAGAAACTAAGCATTTTCAGCAATTGTTGACGTTAGAGCTAGCTTATTATTCTGAAGAAATAACACAGAATAAAATATTAAATCCCCTTTTGAAACAGGTTTTAGAAAAGAATTGTGGTAAACGCCTAGAGCAATATTTACAATACGGTATTTTTGCAAAAAATGAGTTACTAGCTCGCGCAATGATCAATCGTTATGGCCTAAATTATTGGCAAATAGGAGGCATTTATACTGTGCCTCGCTGGCGCAGACAAGGGCTAGCGAATATATTACTACATAAACTATGCCAAACGATTGAAAAAGCGGGTCGCCAATCGATGCTATTTGTCCGTATAGAAAATAATGCCGCTATTAATTTGTATAGAAAAAACTCATTTGAGCAATTAGAACGGATGGTAATCGCTCAAAACACTACGGCGGAATAAAAAATTTCCACTTTCATTAACTCTATCTAATCATTCCTTTTACAGCAAAAAATAAAGCTACTGCAATTCCTACAATTGCTAAAACTTTTAGTATTGCTACTAACAGTTTAAAAGCTAATATAGCAAAGCCTATACAAACTATGATAATTACAATGTTTATAAAATTTTCCATTCTATTTTCTTTTTGAATAAATATGGTATGCTCCCGCATATTTTATTATATACAGGTAAGCATAGCATAATCCTATATATTTAGTTTATAATTAGAAATTTAGGGATTATAAAGCGATTGATAAAAATAAACATATACCCAAGATTATGCATCAATCTAAGCTTCGTAAAACTTTTCTATGTGCTCTTGCACCCAAAGAGTTTCAGACCACTCTTTCAGCGAGTTTAAAGCCACTGTAACAACGCCTAAATCATCAAGCCAACCAATCATGGGGATTGCGTCGGGAATAATATCTAAAGGAAGAACGACATAGCCTAAAGCTGTAAGACAGAGGGCTTTTTCCTTAGTCGTAATACCAGGGGACTTCATAATATAGTATAAAGTTACAAATGGCCGAGTTGTTGCTTCTGGTAGTTTTTTGACAATTTTTAGAAATACATTCTCATCATACTTTTCAGCGTATTTATCTTGATTTTTTTCAAAATCATTTTGAGCCATAGCAATTTTCTTAGCGTGTTGGTTATCTATGGGTTTCACAATAAGACTCCTTTTTTAGTGGTTTCTAATCTTAACTAACTTCCGTATCATTTTTTGTAGATTCTTCCCATTGTTGAAAGTCAGTAATATCTTTTTTTATCAACTTTAAACACAGGCTAACCATTGCTGCATCATCAAAATAACCAACAAGTGGTATTTTATCTAAGATCAAATCAATTGGAGAAGCAAGATACAAAAATGAGACAGCAACCGAGACCATTGTTGAAATCGGCATATTTGTATAATCCTTATTAATATAAGATTTTGTCAAACGCGATAGCACTTGAATATCGCCCCATAATTCTTTAAGTGCTTGAAGTGTATCTTGCTTTAATTTTCCCAACGGTTTAGCCATTTTTTTGCTAAACGGCTCTAAATCGCTAGGGTTTACATCTTCTGCTTCTTGTAGCTTTTGCTTTAGTGCTTTCTTTTGATCTTTTTCATGTTCAGACATTCTATTCTCCTTTTGGAATTTAAAATCTAAAAAAATACTATTTAAGTATTGCTTTAAGTAGAGCTTCATATTATGCTGCCCTCATATCTAATTTAATATGTAGATAAGTATAGCATAATCCTAAAATTCAGGGAATATTATATGCAGATTTTTATGATATTCCTAATATATTTCATTTTAAAATTAGAGCTTTAGGAATTATGCACATCTTTTTTATATTATTGGTGAATTTGCCCATGACTACAAACGATAGAAACAATGCCGATGAGCTACGGAAAATATTACAAAATAACATTAAAGCTCTGCGGAAACAAAGAGGTTTTTCACAACAAAAATTAGCTGAAACCTCTGGCTTAAGTCTTGCTTATATTGGTGGTATAGAAATTGCCATTAAATCTCCTTCATTTGACAGCCTATGTGCTATTGCAAATGCGCTAGATGTTCAAGTTTATCAGTTATTTTTATCTCTTAACCATCAAGATGACAAACTGAAAGCTTTTTCCAAAGACATTGAAATTGAGTTTCAAGAGGTTTTGCAAAAGGTTCTCGAACGTTATTAAGAATAAAGATTTCGTATCTACAATTCTGGTTGCATTCTAAACAGCATTATTTTTCAAAAGATTTTCTCTTGATGAACAATCGAGAGAAACGTTGCCAAAGACTAGCTGGTTTGCTTTGGCTGTAGCTAGTTACAGCATCTTCCAGTGGGACGTCTTGTCCATGCAAATCTTTGAGGTCTTGCCAATGAGAAATCAACCAAATGTATAGGTCGGCTGCTGTTCGTTCGGGGAATTGGGCTAAAAGGCCTTCTTGGTGGATGAGTTTTAAAATTGGCTCAAATAGATTTTCATACCAAGATTGGGCTGCTTGACTGAAACTTATGGTAATATCGTTAAGTTCGGCAAGTACGGGATTGAGCTGGCTGATTTGTGCTACTTCGCAGGATTCAGCTTGTGGGGGATTGCTTTGTGTATTTTCTCGGTACTCTTGTTCGACAAAATGTTTATGGCCCATGATATGCTGTATAATAATGGAATAAGAGCCAGTGGC
Organism: Spirochaetia bacterium; assembly: GCA_965225855.1. Lineage (GTDB taxonomy): Bacteria > Spirochaetota > Spirochaetia > SP-2023 > SP-2023 > Haliotispira. The sequence continues at coordinate 594,348 of CBDDCK010000005.1, forward strand.
TGTTACCACAAGCTGCGTTGTATCAATAAAATTTGCTAAACGAGTTTCCTTTAAAATCATATTCTTTTCGTATTCCAACATACGGTGCAGAATCTTATTTGGGGTCATGTTCGCGCTAAGATAAATAGAAGAAATCACTTCTGTAACTTCGGCATCAATCATTTCCATACCACTGGTACGGGCTACCGAAACCCGGTGGTTGCCATCGCGTATGAAATAAGCATCTCCCACCTTAAAAAGCTGGATTGGCGGCAGGATAATATCTTGTTGTGTTGCTGTTTTTATTCGAACCCAACGCTCCTGAAGGTGATTGGCTTTTGGTAAAAACGATCGGGTAAAATCTTGGTAACGCCCTTCACTACCAACAATATTTTTTATGGGAATAACTTGTAAACCTAAGTATTTTTCTTGTTTTTTATCACCTAGTAGTTTACGAACATCGTAAAAAGATAATAGTTTATTGTGTTCATTGGGCCTGATTATATTGACAAGGCTGTTGAGCAAGGCTTTCTGGCGCAGTTTATAGAAATTTTCTCTAGCTTGAATCTTGAGTTGACTTTCATCGATAGGGCCCATTGGTTACCTTAGCTCTAGCTTATAATTCCAGTTCGTATCGGCTATAAATATTGATAACTTTTGTATTTTTATATTCTGCAATGCGAGGGCTATTGATGTCGTACAGGTGAATATGGCCGTGTAGTAGATATTTCGGTTTAAATAATTTCATAAACCATAGGAAGACTTTAAAACCTTTGTGGCATGGGTCATTGCGGTCATTGATACCTTTGGGTGCGGCGTGGGTCAATAAAATATCTAAGTAGCGCCCGTGAAAGATACGGTTCCACAGCATGCGTGGTGTTAGCAAAAGTATTTTCCAAAGCATCTGGTATTCTGAAAATTGGTTAGCTCCGTTGCTATAGCGTTTGCAGCCTCCTAAACCAGCAATGATCAGTTTGTGCTCTTTTAAATGGAGTACCCTGCCCCCAACGTAAATACCGCCGCTAACTGTTTTTTGTGATTCATCGTTACAATAAACTATGTTTTGCATCGATTTGCGATAATGAGATAAAAACTTGAGGTTATGGTTGCCAAAGACAAAATACAGGGGCTTATTGAGCATAGTTACAATGTAATTGTAGTAGTTAAAATAAAGGTCTCCAGCACTCAAGATAATATCCACATGGGCAAAACGCTGCTCTATACCATTAGAATACACAAGCGGGTCGACATCATCGGCAATGCAAAGAAGACGAATAGGAGGAGTGCGATCTATGGCATTTGATTTTTCTATATTATTTTCTAGCAGGTTTATATTATGCATTCGGCCATTATATCCCATCTATTGTATCGCGCAAACAAAAAGTAGTGGAATGGAAAAATTTGTTGATGAGTCAATTCAACTCAAGGTTAAGGGGTTTTTTGTTCTAGCCGTTTGTGTTAGAATCCGCCACTATGGTTTTTAAGTATATATTATTGCTGGTACTGGCTAACTGGCTGGGCTCACTTACAATAGAGGCCAAACAATTGCCCCCTTTACGCTTTAGTTTCGTTGGGGACATTATGGCCCACGATAGTAATTATAAGATGCGAGATTTTTCACGGATATATCAGTATATCAAGCCGTTATTGGAGCAAACGGAGCTAAATTTTGCCAACCTTGAATTTGTGATCGATAATAAACGGCCTTATTCTACTTATCCAGTCTTTAACGTCCATACAGAATATGTAGAGGCAGCTATTGATGCGGGCTTTAATATCTTTTCTTTAGCCAACAACCATACTGCAGACTTTGGTTTAACAGGGGTTCGAGCCACAGAACAAAACAGTTATCGGCTGAAACAGCAATATCCTAGTTTGAGTTTTTCTGGCCTGCGCAGTGAAGGTAAAGCGCTTGACAGTTTTGCCATGGAGGCCATTGAGCAAAAGGGCTGGAATATTGGTTTTACTGCTGTAAGCATTTTAAGCAATAGCCAAAAGGGCATCGCTGGTATCCAGTATATTGATAGTAATGATGAAGATAAATTAAATGTATTCTACCACTGGCTGGCTAAGCAGCGGCCTAAATATGATTTGGTTGTAGTGAGTGTCCATGGAGGGTTGGAATACCAGTTCCAACCTTCTGAGAACAAACAGAAAATCATGCGGGCACTGGCACGCTATGGGGCAGATATTGTCTGGGGACACCACCCGCATGTACAACAACCTTGGGAGATTTACCAAAACTTTGCCCAAGGCAATCATCAAGTCAATCATCAAGTCAATCATCAAGTACAACAGCCAAAACGCAATTGGGCTTTGATTATGTATTCTCAAGGCAATTTCATTTCAGCCCAAACTATACGCACCAAGCCTACAAAGCCGCAAGGTTTTTGGGCTGCTACGGGGGATTCGGTTTTATTACAAGTAGAAATTGCAAAAATAGACAGCAAGCTGCAATTGCGTAGTTTACAGCCACAATTGCTTTCTACCATACGCTTAAAACCTTTTGCCTTTGCCGTTGTACCTATGGCAAACGCTGCCGAACAAATAGCCAAGCAAGGCTATTCTGGTTGGGCTAATTTTTATACACAACGACAACGTTGGCTAAAACAACGGGTAGCCCTTTGGCCCAAGCGTTACCACCCTAGTTTGTTCCAGCCTCTGGCTGTTCCAATGCAATGATCAATAGCTTTGGCGCTTTGGCTATATTGGGGCTATATTGGGCTTCCCTTTATTTACCAAGGCTGCAATAGGCCAACCAAGCATTGCTTACCGCAACAACCAAACCCTACTTAACTACTCTAATAGGATTGGTTGTGTCTTCTTTACTACCAGGTACAAATCCTGCTGCTGCTTCAAGGTTATATGGACCATTAGCATCACGAACACCAGCCTTAACCAGTATCTTCTCGGCTTTGGCTTTTACAGTACCGCTTAAAATAATAGATAATTCTCCGTCGTCTATATTTTCTTCATAAGAACCTGTGGCTGTGTTTTCACCTATTGAGTGCTTAGGTAATTGGTATCTCTTACTACCATCACCGGATACAAGCGTCAATTTGCTAAAGTCCCACTCTTCAACTAAGTCCGGGAAACCGCTACCCTCAATATATAACTCGCCTGTATTAGCATAGTATTCTGCTCTGGTGATGCTGGCTGTATACCCAATAACGGTAATAGGATTGGTTGTGTCTTCAGCGCTACCACCTGCAAAGCCTGCTGCTGCTTCCAGGTTGTATGCACCATTAGCATCACTATCACCATCGTTAACCAGTATCTTATCGGCTTCCGCTTTTACACTACCCCTTAAAGTAATCTTTAAGCTTGTTGCACTTGCTGCAGAACCTGAGGCTATGTTGCTACCTAAAGTTGAGTGCCGGGGTAATGGGTATCTTTTACTACCATCACCGGATACAAGCGTCAATTTGCTAAAGTCCCAGCCTGTAACTGCTTTTGGTAAATTAGTACCTGTAATCTTTAAGAAGCCTACACCAGCGAAGCCTGTAACAGCATTGTAGGTTGCACTGGTAATTGCGGGTGGGTTTCCACTAACGGCCAAGTCTTTGGCTGTATTTAAACCCGCCCAAGCACCAGTGCCAACGCTAAGCAACCCTTTTTTTAGACTATCGCTATCCATACCGGGCTTGCCATTCAGAGTAGCTTTATCGTCATCGGTAAGTTTCAGCCAAAGCGCTGTGCCATCTCTTTTAATACGGTATTTACCTTTTGCAAGACCACGACTATTTAGTCCAGTGGCTGTGGCATCTGCCATATAGGAACTTAAGGCTAAGCCATCTACCACGATGGTTTGGATTTGTGCTTGGGTCGCACTACCTAAGTTAGTACCTTGTACGGTTAACAGAGCCGTGCCAACATCGTAGGTTGCACGGGTAATTGCGGAGTTACCACTAACAGTTAAGTCTTTGGCTGTATTTAAACCCGCCCAAGTACCAGAGCTAGTAAGCAACCCGACTTTTCTACCATCCTTATTCATACCGGGCTTGGCCTGAAGAGCAGCTTTATGTCGATCGGTAAGTCTAAGCCAAAGCGCTGTGCCATCGCTTTTAATACGGTACTTACCTTGTTCAATACCGCTACTATCTGGCCCAGTCGGTTTGGCATCTGCAGTATAGGAATTTAAGGCTACGCCATTTCTTTGGCTTCCTACCACGATGGTTTGGATTTGCGCTTGGGTCGCACTACCTAAGTGAGTACCTTGTACGGTTAACAGAGCCGTGCCAACATCATACATGGCGTTATTGATAGTCAGCTTAGACGGCCCAGAAGATGGCTTATCGTCATCGGGTGGGTCGCAGGCAAAGGCCATAAAGGCCAGTAGCCAGGCTACAGGCAATAAAAGTAGTTTGTGCTTATTCATAAGCAATACCTCCAAAAATGGGTAACGATTAACCAACCCATAACGTACTAGTGTAATATCGTGTTAGGGGGGAATTGAGTCAAGGTCCATATAAGATTTTTGTAAGTTTTTTACAAGTTTTTGTGTGCTTTTTTTATGTTTGGGTACTTTTTTTGTGTGTTAGTGTTGTTTTTTAGTGTTATAAGGTGGTTCAAAATCCATGCCAATCAAAAGGCTTAAGGGTGTTGGCCTTTGTTTGGCCTTTGTTTGGCCTTTGGGGGGTGGGAAAGTGTAGAATTGAATAAAATACTTGATTACACCTCAATTACACTATCGGGCAATCTCCAAAAGGTGAAACATTTAATGAAAATGAAAACGGGATATTATTCTTTCAGGGGCGTTCAGAATTTGGCCAACGATTGCCGATGATTGTTGTATAGGTCCTTGATTATGTGCCGATGTAGAAAATTTCATTAAAGACTAGGGTATTAATAGGTGGGAAGTAAATCTATGGATAGATTTAGGTCAATTCTATCAATAGGTGGGAGGTAATTCTATGGATAGATTTAGGTCAATTCTATTATATAGATGCGAGATAATTCTATGGATAGAGGGGGCTGGGGTATTTATTTATCGGTATTGTTCTGCTTTAGCCTTAGCTAAAATTTCTTTTACCAGCCGATTATTAATAATCGGCTGGCTATGTTTTAGGGTTTTTTTATCTGAAGCCCTTTCGCCTTTACCTTGCGGCTCTTCTGGGTATTTAGTCGGGGCTCTTCACGCAAAGAATTTTGACAATACAGTGTTTCTTGGTTTGTGGCTTTGGTTTGGGCTCACTGCGAAAATGGTCAGAATGGCAACAACCTAGCTGTTTTGCATTTCTGCAAAATAAAATTGACAGGAAACCTTTTTATCAAATACTCACAAAATCAAAGTCTTTACTTGTTGGTTTTGAATTGGGGAGTGCAATTGTGAATATTTTGGCAGGTTTGATGTTGCTTATCCAAGTATTGCTAGATTTTTATTTACGCTTCAGTAGCCCATTTATAGCATTGAGCCTACTTAGTTTAACTATTTTTATCACTATGCTGCCATTATATACATTGGGTGATTGGCTATTGGCCCAAGAAAAGCAACGCAAAAGCAAAGTGCAACCAGAGCTTGATTCTATTGCAGGCTTGCCTAGTGGAAACCGCAAATATTTCTATACCAAAGAAATATATCGCAGACATGGCTATAGCCCACTATATGCTTTAACAGGATTATTTGGTTTAGCTGTGCAAGTGCCGTTTTTCTTTGCTGCATATCGTGTACTGCATGATTTTCAACCATTTGCAGGTTTCACTGTTGGCCCTTTCCATTTATCCAAACCAGATGCTTTATTACGATTTTCAGGGCTAAGCATCAACTTACTACCTATCATAATGACTTTGACCAATGTACTCTCATCATACTATCACGCAGAAAGTACCGAAGAAAAACGCAAAATTTGGTTTTTTCCTACATTGTTTTTGCTGTTGTTGTACCAGGAACCTGTGGCCTTGGTGTTTTACTGGAGCATGAACAATCTGTTTTCATTAATCAAAAACATATGCCATCGGCGCACGTTTGCAATTTCTGAATGTACTTGGGGCAAATTGCGCCGTATATTGAGCAGCGATATTGCGCTGGGCGCACACCTTGGGCTTTGTTGTTTTGCTGTAATCTTTGCTCTGCTGTATTTTCTATACACGGACAGCGATAACAACATACCTTCACTATGGATCAATACAGCTCTAATCCTACTGTTTTACTTAGGGCTCTACTATTTTTGTTTGTCTAACAGATATTATGTAAATAACGTAGGGGTTGAACTTATCAATCTTCAGCAATTTGGGAAAACCGCCAATTTATTGGTTTTGGCTCGGTGGTTGCAGATAATATGCCTACTAGGTTCTTTGATTTTACAATTTGGGCTACTGTGCCTTGCTTGGTTGAGCGCACAAAGTGTACTGCAATTTGAGCTACAGCAAATTCTAAAATTTAGGCAAACAGTACAAACTTTGCGGCCTGTGGCCTTATTGCTAGAATTTTCTGCTGTTGTTCTGGGTTTGCTTTTGTTTGGCTATAAAAATGCCTTACTTTGGCCTGAAGTACATAATAAACTATTAAAAAAATCCCGCAGGAAGAGTACCAAATACCAAAAACTACAAAGTAATAATTTACGGCGTTATTTTCTTGCAGTAATGAGCATTTTAATTGCTATTTTTTGGGTTGTGCCTGCTCGTGTGTTTTCTAGCGACCCTGAAACTTTTGAAGGCAATACCAATTTGGCTTCTTTAGTAGCTAGCTTATTTTTATTCTTTCTTATTGTGTTGCTATTCTTTAGTATACTATATTTTATCTTACCGTTTAGTGCTAAATTTTACAGTTCTTATTTGGCCACTATAGGGGCTTGGTTTCTCAATATCAACGTATTTTTGTTACCAGGACACTATGGAGCGATGGAGTTTACTTCATTTAAAAAACCATTGGAAATTAGCAATAATACCATTGCAGCCAGTGCTTTGTTATTAGCTCTGTTATTTTTGATTTTACCGGCATTATATTTAAGCTGGCAGAAAAGTGCAGTACTAGAGAAAGTAAAACGCTTAGATCAAGCTTTAATCTTTTTCTTGGTGTTGCATGGCATCTCTATCATTACTAGCTTTTACAAAATAATCCAGTATCAAATGCAAACGCAAAATATTGCTAAAGAAAAACTAGCCAAGGAAGCAAAAGGAGAATCTGAAAAAACGGTGGAGACCAACCAAAATTTAATTCAGTTGAGCCAAAATGGCCAGAACGCAATTATTTTGGTGTTGGACAAATTTATAGGAAGCATGGTGCCTGAAATCCTAAATGCTAACCCAACACTAGCCAAAATGCTGGACGGCTTTACTTATTATCCCAATACCGTTTCGCAGTCAAACCAAACTTATGGGGGCTTCCACCCGATTGTCGGGGGCAGTGAATATACCATAGAAAAAATGAACGAAAATGAACGTTCTTTGGCTACCGACATTGTGGAAGCCTTGACCATGATACCTAAAGCACTTAGCCAAAAGAGTCAAGCCCAGAACCAAGAGAACCAAGCACAAGCCCAGCAATTTAATTTTTACTTTGTCAACGTGAAATACTTAATTATGCCTCGTGCACGAGGAGCGTTACAAGAACGCTTTGCTAGCTTGAAAATTAAAGAGCTGGAAACCAGTTTAGATTACAGCTTGTTGCCCAATCCAAAACAGGTGCGCAGCAACGCAGGAGGCAAACTCAAATGGCAAAACTTTCTGGCAATGCTTGGAGTCTTCCAAGTATTTGGCCCTATTTTTCGTGAAAAAATTTATGATGATGGCCGCTGGCTAAATACCCTGGGTAGTACAGATTTATGGGCTTCTATTGCTTTTTGGGAACCCTACATTCAACTGTTGGGGTTACTACAATGGTTTGAGCCCGACAACAGTCTTGATGGTGCTTATGTTTTAATACATAACCATCTACCACACAACACGACTTTTCATGATTCTTATAGTTATTTTGCCAACCAGAAAAATTTTGCATTTCCTTTGTCAAAAATACCCAATGCTTTGCAGCAAGAAGATACCAAGAATGGAAATAAAAGATTAGCTACGCTGTTTTTAGCCAATTATCAAACTTTGTATCTTATTGCCCAGTGGTTAGAAACATTAAAACAGCAAAGGCTCTACGACAATACCATAATTTATCTAGTATCCGATCACGGTGAACGCATAAAACAGCGATCGGCGAAAATGCCGTACCAATCGGCTTGGCACAGTTTGTACATGCATAAAGGGCTCAATGCCCGTGGGCAATTGAAAATTTCCAATGAGTTTCGCACGGTTGCCGATATTCCCGCAGAGTTTCTGCCCGAGTTTGGCGTTAGCTATAACCCTTATAGCGGCAGGAAATTAGAGCCTGTGCGCAGCGAGCCTATACCGCTCTATGATATTGTCAGCAACTTGGCCCGCAATGAACAAAAAGCAGGAAATGACCGCAAATATTTTATTAACGGTTTGTATTATTTGCACAATCGCAATATTTTTGACAATGCCAACTGGCAAAAACAAAAATAAACTAATGGCCGTAAACTTTCATTAATATTTGTACTTCCCTAAAGTATTCGCCTAATTTGCCATGGTTCGTAGTTTCACCACCGATTGTTTCGTCAGTACGTTCTAGGGTAACTTTCCACTGGCCACCATTCGCTGCGGGGGAATGGGACCCTAAGTACAAATTATAGCCGGTAACAAATTTGAATTTTGGGTCTGGTATGGTAAACCAAGCTGCATTGGTTGTTCTAATTAATTCATGTTTTTTATCTTTAGCGTCTGTTACGGTGATTGTGGCAAAATTGAGTCCAAGAGATCGCAGCTTATCTTTGACCAGGAGGAAATCCATGGTAAACTGGATAAATTCCACAAACTGAATCGTACTAGAACTTACAGGAATATCCACTTCCACGGTGTTCTGATTTGATTTTATGCTCATTTTTCTCGGTTGGTAATCTTCTACTATGATTGGCTGCGTGAGTGGCTGCCAAGTTTTAGCTAATGTTACCGCTGCGCCAGCATCGACAAGTCCAAAACCCAAATAAATATTGTATTGATAATTAGCAGATGAATATTTCTTTTGCCCCGTATCAGTCCAAGTGTATGTACTGAATTTACCGCTTTCTTTACTGGCTGTTTCGGCTAGTATCAATTTGACATCTCTATAGGTTTAATTGGGATTGGCCTGCCGAATTAGTGCAGCTACCCCCGCAACCATAGGGCTAGCCGAAGATGTGCCGCCAAAATCTTTTCGGTAATTGCTTTTAGGTTCATCTCCGTCCGGGGCCATATTATCTGTGGTAATAATATCATCAGCGAAGGCAAAAACCCAATGCTGAAGACTGAATTTTACCCTAAATGGAACTATGTTTCCCGTTTTATCTATACCCGAAACACTGATAACGCCATGGTGCGCTCCCATTATTTCGCCAGAACCATGGGAAAAAGAGAAATTGCCGCTTGAAGTTACATAGGAAGAACCTAAACCATTCCAGCCATTTTGAATACCTTTATCCAAAATGGTGAGAATCGGCAAATCTTTCTCATCATATCTGCCGACATTGTTGAGCCCAAAGCTAAAATTGTACACGGCAATATCTTTACTACCTTGCGAAAAATAATCCCAATGATCTCTCTGGTGGCCTTTGGGAGTAGTAAAGCCAAAGCCATAAATCTTGGCATGGGGGCAACGCCTATAATGCCTTTATCATTATGTTCTGCGGCGATAATTCCCGCAATACTCGTTCCATGGTTTTTATCTGCTTGATAAGCACCCGCAGAGCCGATAGGGCAGGCTTTAGCTAGATTATTGCTATAATCCTCATGCCGAATATCCAGCATGTTATCAAAAACCGCTACCGTTATGCCTTTACCCATATAGCCTTGCAGCCAAGCACTTTCTACATTGATGTCTAAGCCCGCAGTGGCCCCATCTTGGCCGGTATTTTTTAAGTACCATTGTTCTGCATATAAAAGATTATTATTAAGTGTGTTAAAGTCTAAGCCCCCTTCACAGATGTCATTTATGGGCATTTTTTAGCAGATTTACTTTTGTAGGGTCTATTTTGGGCGAACGATCATCGTCCGAATCTAAACGATCACAAGAAAGTATAACCGAGATGACTATTAAAGCTTTCATGAGGGTTACCTTCTTTAAAGAAAAGCTAAAATGAAACAAATGGATTATACTTCATCTCATAATCTATTGTGGTCTGCTCTCCATGCCCTGTAAACACAATCGTTTTTCTGGGCAAGCAGTATAAAGATTGCCGAATAGAAGCCGCAAGCAATTCAAAATCCCCACCAGGAAAATCACTGCGACCAACAGAGCCACGAAAAAGCTGATCACCAGCCATAACGCAAGCCGCTTTAGGGAAATAAAAAGCAACACCACCAGCCGTATGCCCCGGCATGGCATACACTTCAAATTCAATTTTTCCAATGGAATGTTGTAAAAACAATTGATTCTCAAGCTTAGCATCAAATTCAATATCCAAAAAATGATCGATGCCAACGGGTTCAAAACTCAAACTGCCGGCAAATGCACTCATGATGTCAGGGGACTGGAATAGCAGACTATCATTGCGGCTGCCCCAAGTTTCAATTTGCAGAGCTTGCTTCATTGCGGCTGCCCCAGCCATATGATCCCAATGTCCATGCGTCAACAACAACGCCAGAGGTTCAAGCTCTTGTTGTTGCAGGAAATGTTGCACAAACCCCAAAGAATTTAATGGGGCATCTATAATCAAAGCTAGTCTGTTGGTATACAAAATATGAACATTGGTATTTATCGGCTCAAGTGCCATACTGGCAACATAAAAGCCGTTTTTCAGTTTAGTAATCATATAATTTATAAAACTTTAGGATTCATATATTTTCCTGTCTGTTCATTGTATAAGGCATTGTATGATAAACAAAACATAAAAGTAGTATCGCCAATAAAATTAAGCTAATGTTCCAGTATGCATTAAATATCAAGGCAACAGAGGAAATTATACTCAATAAAATAAAAGCAAGTGCAAGGTAAAGTAAAGTAAGGCAAATAGAACGGATACGAATTACCAATTGGGGATACCTTACGGATTGTAAAGACGTAATTGCAAAGGCACAAAATTGTGCAAATAACAGTCTTGAAAGAGGTTGAAAAAATAAATCTTTTTCTGTGGGTATAGGGCTAAGCAACAAAAAATCGTGGAAATTCGCCGCAAAAAAATAACCCGAAGCCCAACTAAAAATTTCATTGAAACGAGCTACTGTATATTGAAATTTTTTAGAAGGCTTTCCATTATTTGGTTGTATTGTCGTAGTGTTATTAGAATCATTGCGGGCAGCTTGATTGTAGCGATGCAAAATAAGCAACAACAACATTATCAGAGCAAAGAGACGAAAATAAACTTCCCTAGATGTGAACAATTGTGAAAAAAGTATTGTGGAAATATTCCAGCTAAAAGAAACTACATCAGGTATAATTCGAGAAAAAATAAATACGGGTATGTAAGCTAACATACCCCAAAAATAATGCCGCAAAACACAAACAAAATGAATTGGATAAAAGTGCTGGAGAGAACAAATAAAAATATAAAGATAGAAAGGAATACAAATTAGCAGAAACAAAGACATAAAATAGCAATATACTTGATGTTCAGTAATCAATAAGCAATACGAATGGGCAATATCGGATTCGAACCAATGACCCCCTGCTTGTAAGGCAGGTGCTCTAACCAGCTGAGCTAATCGCCCTAAAATAAATTAGAAACAAATAATTTTCGACACTTATAATGTTGGCAATAAAACTTGTCAATACTTTTATCATAATTTCATTGTAATATTTAATTTTTTCTTAAAGTTAAAATTTTTTGCATTTTTTTATCAATAATGTCAAAATTTATATTGCTAAGATTATTACAAATTTGTATGATAAGCTAAACTTTAATAAGTAAAATTGCAAAATTATCATTTGGAGGTTATTTTAGTGAAAAAGTTTGAAAAATTTTTTTGCTTTCTTTGTATTATATTTTTGCCTTTGGGTTTATTGCCCTTAGGTTTATTTGCGCAGCAAGTATCGTCAGCATCGTCAGCACAGCTGAAAGATATAATGAATGGCGACTATTCAGAAGATAGTCACTTTAAAAAGATACAAAAACGTGGTGTATTAATTGTAGCCATTATACAAAAAGATCAATACCCGTTTTTTTATAAAACTAAGGCAGGCAGCCTAGTTGGATTGGACATCAAAATTGCGAAGAATTTAGCTGAGAGCTTACAAGTAAGACTACAGATCGATCGAACAGCAAAATCTTTTAACGATTTAATTCCTTTAGTGGAAACAGGGGAAGCAGATATGGCCCTTTCTAAATTAAGTAGGACACTGGTCCGATCTCGCAGAGTACTTTTTAGTAATCCTTACATAGTTTTTCGCCAAGCCCTTTTGGTAAACCGTATTGAATTGGCAAGAGTGAGCTCTAGTGATGCCGAAACAAAAAATGTGATCCGAGACTTTGCGGGAAGTTTGGGAGTGATTGGTAATTCATCATACGAGCAATACGCGAAAGTGAATTTTCCACAAGCAGAGATAGTCTCTTTCCCCACATGGGAAGATACTCTGCAAGCCGTTGCTGATTCTAAAGTTTTTGCTATTTATCGAGATGAAATGGAAATCAGCCGATATATTAAAGATAATCCGGCTCAAAACTTCTATTTCCAGTCTGTGGTTATTGACGATAGACAAGACCCTATTTCTATTGCCGTGCCCGCTCAAGCGCAACACTTTTTGTTCTATTTGAACCTATTTTTATTGACTTTAGATTTTTTGCCAAAAGACACATCTGAGCTGTTAAATAATTTTGGCTAGATGTAAAAAACTAAAGATACTTATTTTTCAATACAGGAATTTTATGATTACTAAATTTTTAAAGCACCCCTCTACTTCATTTTTGGCTATTTTATTGGGGGTGATCTTCGGTATTTATTTTCCCGAAAATGCCAAAAATATGAAGGATCTTGGTAGTACTTATGTGCTATTAATCCAAATGACTATTGTGCCAATTTTGGTTTCAGCCATCATTGCCGGTGTGGGTCGTTTTATCCAAGACCCTAAGTTTGTTGATATTCTCTCTCGAGCATTGAAAGCCATTGCTGTTGCAATGATTATTACTGTGACTTTAGCTTTGAGTTTAAGCTTCATTCTGAAACCTGGTTCTCTATCAAAAGAAGGTTCGGATTTCCTATCTATTTATATTGGAGATCAAATAGATATTGTTAGTGTAAATTTAGATGAGAGAGTAGAGACAGAATACACAAAAAGTTTAATCGGTACTTTTTTTGAATCGCTTATTCCCGCTAATTTTTTCAAAGCTTTATCAGAAGGAGAGACTTTATCTCTAGCATTTTTTTCTATTCTTGTTGGTATTGCTGCTGGTTTTTACCAAATGCGTTGTGTAAAAATTCATCGCAAAGAAGATGACAAAGATAATCAAAAAACTCTATTTAATAGTCGTGAGCTATTAGGTCTTTGCGATAATGCCTTTGCAGTTTTTCAGATAATAATTAGTATTGTTTTAATTATACTTCCTGTTGCTTTAGTCTTTATCACAGCGGCTATGGTCGCCGAAAATGGTTTAGGTGTTTTTGCTGCAGCGATTCGCTTGATTATTTCGTTCTATGTCCTTAGCTTTCTTTTCGTACTATTGGGGACTTTGCTTTTGTCTTTAACATCTAAAATAAGTTTTATGAAAGCTTTACGCATGACTTTGAAACCTGCATTTTTGGGTTTTGTGACAAGGACAAGTATGGCAACCATTCCCACTGCTATTGATAGTTTAAGGAAAGAAATAAACATGGACGGAGGTTTGGCAAAACTTTTAGTCTCGTTATTTTTTGTATTGTTTCGTTATGGCAACCTTATCTACTTTTCAGTCGTTACTGTTTTTTCGCTTCAAATATACCAGATTGATTTCGGGATAACTGAGATGATTGTCTTAATTTTAGGTTTAATCTTTGCCAGTATTGCAACAGCAGGTGCTTCCGGTTTTGCCACTTTAAACGTAATTTCTATTGCTTTCATGCCTCTAGGTATACCTATAGAAACAATTTTGATTATTTTATATGCAATTGATCCAGTTATCGATCCAATGAGAACGATGTTAATTGTACATACCAATGTATCTGTTGTTGGTTTTATTGGAGGAGAAAGAAATCGCAAATTGTAGTCTTCAAGTGCATCACCAAAAGTATATCTCTTAAAACAGAAAGTAATCATGCTGAAATACAGAGTATAGTAGTTTATCGTATCTCAGCATGATTTTAACAAACAATTTTAACAAACAAATTGGGGAAATTTCATGACTTTTGAAGAAAAATTTAGCCTCCTCTATTTATCTGATGTAGAAAAACAAGACATGTTCAAAAAGCAACAGAAGAATATATCAGATTCATCTATATCTCTTAGCTTTTTTTTGCTCTTGTGTAACGTATTTTTACTGTTGTGTTTTTTTTTAGCCGTATTATATTTGCTTAGTTTACAAAATAATACGACGACTTTACGCTCTAATTTACAAATACAAGGTGATGTTTTGCGCCAAGTAAATCAGCGTATATCTTCATATTTTGATAATGCATCAAAGCATTTGATGTTTTTTTATAATCTTTTATCACAGCAATTTTTTGGAACATCTGAACTTGAAGAAGATGTTTTTTTTAGCTTTGGTGAGAATTTCCTCAAGATAGAATCCGAAATAAACGCCATTTATTTTGGGAATGACAAAGGAGACTTTTACATGGTAAAACGAATAATTGATGGGGGTGGGCAAAAAATCGGCCGTAAAAAAGTTATTAATGACGGGGGAAAAATAATAGAGAGTTGGTCTTTTTCTGATGGGGCAAAAATGGTCTATTATCCTGAATTTTTGGTAAATTCTCTTGATGATGGTTACGATCCTAGAACCAGAGATTGGTATAAAAATGCACAAGATACAGAAAATGCCTGGTATGGTCCGTATCCTTCTTTTACCGATGAAACAGTGGGTATGACGGGTTCTGTAAAACTATCCTACCCAGGAGGAATAACAGGTGTTGTGGGCATTGATATCGATATCAATAGATTGAGTTATTTTTTGAAAAAACTACCTTTTGCAAAAACAGGCTCAATAGTTATCAAAAATCCTAAAGGGGAATTAATTGCTATCAGCGATAGGACTAATAAAAATTATAGTCTCACTCAAATTAAATTTGATGTTGCTAGTAACACTCAATTTGTCGCACTTCAAGGAGTCTCGGAGTTGGATAGTAGCCCAGAAATGAAACTGTTCTCCAAAAAAATATTATCCTTAACTTCTAAGGAGCTTGAGAGTTTTTCTACTTGGAAACAGAACTTCCTCGATAAATTATTGACAATATTTTTTCCTCGCAGTTCTAAAAGTTTAAATATCCGCAATATTTTGCTTCAGGGAATTATCTATGGTGATATTTTCTTAAACGAAAAAGAATATTTATTCACATATCAACCACTTAAATTGTTTGGTGACGACATTACCTGGCAAGCTTATACGCTCACAGATGCTTTGAGTATTAGTAATTCTTTAGAGCATTTAAGTAAAATTATTACTTATATATTTATATTTTTTATGTTGTTTATTATTGTGGTACTACAAAATGTATCCCGAACAATCACAATTCCTTTAAGTTTACTTTCTCAAATGATGAATAATTTCAGTAAAAGACTGGCTTTAGATGTGAGTTTTAAAAATAGCTCTATAGTGAAAATCAGTGAAATAGAGAACATTGGTAGTGTATATAATAACCTACAAAATGGTTTCCGTTCATTTAAAAAATTTGTGCCCGATGTTGTTGTCCGTCGCTCTATGAGTAATGAGCCTTTGGATAATGGTATGGATAAAAGAAATATATGTATCTTATTTTCAGATATTGAAGGGTTTACCTCTATTTCGGAACGGACAAATCCTGAAGTTTTATGTCAATGTTTGGATATTTATTTTTCAATGATGACCGAGCAGATTGGATTCAACAATGGTCTGATCGATAAATTTATTGGTGATGCCATTATGGCGTTATTTGGAGCCTTAGGAGATCCACAAGATGATCGTATTATTGTTCAAAATGCCATTACTGCGGCTCTTGGAATGCAGAGGAAAATGATAGAAATTGACAAAAAAATTCAAGAAATTGATTCTGGAATATCTATACGTACTCGGGTTGGTATCAGTATGGGAGAGTCCATGGTAGGTATTATGGGCTCAAAAGAACGTTTAAATTTTACTGCTTTGGGTGATCGCGTTAATTTAGCAAGTCGACTAGAGGCTATTAACAAAGAATATGGTACTACTCTTATAGTTTCAGAAAAAAGCAAATTACTAACCGAAGATATATTTTTCTTTCGCTACTTAGGTTGTATCCGTGTTCGTGGCAAAATAGAAGCTGAAAAAATTTATGAACCTATAGGGTTATTAGATGAAATATCTGAAAATGAAAAGAATTACTATATAAATTTTGGTAATCTACAATCAATTTTAGAAAAAGATAGTTCGGAGCAATCCCGTAGTAAGGCTGTTAAGCTCATGTCAGAACATTTTTCTAATATATCTGACCCTGCCTTTGAAAGGATTTTGAAAAAATATGGCTTCTGAACATAATAATAATGGCAAAAATATTATCGGTATAGTAGGTGGAATTGGGCCAGAAGCCGGTGTATATCTCCATAACAAGATTGTAAAGTTGACCAAGGCAAAAAAAGATCAAGAACATTTTTCAATTATTCATATGGCCTATCCGCATGAAATTGTCGATCGTAGTAGTTACTTGCTCGATCCCCAAAATTATACCAACCCTGGGATTGCTGTTTATAATATCATTGAAAGATTGTACAGAAGTGGTGCGCAAGTAATTGGTGTGCCATGTAATACCTGCCATGCCCGTCCTATTCTTGACTTGGTGGAAACCAAGGTTCGTGAGAATCTACATTCAAAAATTACTTTGTTAAATATGATTTACGAAGTTTACAAAGAAGCGGTAAAAAAATACAAAAAAGTAGGATTATTAGCCACTTTGGGAACGTATAGCTCACAATTGTACCAAGAGATTTTTCCATCACAAATAGAAATTTTACATCCTATTAGCCAGCAACGCTGCCAACGTGTTCATCAAGCTATTTATGATCCTAAACTAGGTATCAAAGCAAACGCTGGCTTGTTAAAGAACGATTTTGCACAAACCATTTTCATCGAAGAAATAGATTCTATGGTAGAAAATGGGGCAGAAGCAATTATTATGGGATGTACCGAAATTCCAATAGTTCTGCAACAATCCGATGTGTCTGTGCCATTGTTCGATCCGACAGCTATACTTGCCCAGTCATTGATTGATTGGGCAAAAAAAAAATAAAGAATAAAGAAATTTTCAATTTACAAGTAATTTTAAGAAAAACTTCTTGGCCATTTTTTTTGCGGATATTTCCTCGCTGGCACTGCTCACGGCATCGAAATTTTGCCCAATCATAGATTTCAACACAGGGGGAACTGTTTCTTCTTTTAATAACCAGAGTCCTAGATGAATTTTTTGTTTTTTCAGCAAAGGTTTTATATTTTTTAATCGATTTTCCAGCGCAAGATTATAATCTCTTTTATATAGGATCAATGCCAGAGCATCTCCTGGCAACAATGACTTTAATAAATTTTCTAAAGCCTCAGACTGAAATCTTGGCAACGTATTAGAAACCAGTTTTGTTCGTTCTTTTCGGGTATATTTCCCTGCTGCTGTTTTTAGATGAAAGGAAGTACTCCACTGCATTTCACCGACATACAAATAAAGAGTTTGGCCAGTCAATTGGGTGAAACAACTGATAAAGATGAACCAGGTAAAAAAGATGCTCAATCGAGAAGACTTTAATTCAAAGCTGTATTTTTTGGGTAACACTATTCAACCTCCACTGTAAATTTTAATGAAATTTATTTGATAGCCTGGAAAAGATTATATGAAACAATCATCTAAGTTTTGTGTGTAAGTGTGCAACGAGCATAGCAAAAACACAAAAAAACACAAACGTTTCGTAAGCCAAATTTAGGTAAATTATTTACTATTTTGTTCATGGTGAAAATATTGCCCAAGCGCGATAAATATGCGGCTGTTTATACCAAAATATTAAAAATACCATCAATTTATTTTAGCAAGATTTGCAAGAAAATAGTCGAGATAAGTATTAGCGAATCCTAACAAGAAGAGAGTTTTGAGGTAGATCAATATTATTGAGCAGGGCGTAGGATGCGAGGTAAAAAGACTGGGCGCAGCGGGCAAGACGCGGGCATTGGGTTTGCTAAAAGAGAAGAAAAAATTCATATAAAATATTGCGATAAACTATAGTAAGGCAGAACTGCCTTCGATATTCGTTATGAAACGATATTTATCTCACCAGAAAAAATTGACGATTTAGGTAATTTAAGCGTTCAGAGGCTTTCTGACTATATTCATCGACAGAATGATTGATCTGTATGTTGTTGTACGAATCTTTTGCTTTGCGCAGGTTTTGATGTTCGCCCGGCTGTTCATAGAACAACCCCATACTGTAGAGAATTTCCGGTTCATTCTGATCCGAATAAGAATTTACATAAGTTTCGTAAAAATCTAAAAGATGGGCAGCATTTTTACTGTCTGTAAAAATAACAGCTGTTTGTGCCGTGTTGGGGCTTTTTTTGAACAGAGTAGTAAATATGTTGGCAAAATCTTCAGAACCAATTTGCCTTTCTTGTAGCGGTTGGTTTTGTTCATTTTTCGCTTGCTCTAAAAATTGCGGTAGCCATTCCAACAATTTTTTAGAATCAAATGAATTAGAAAGTGCTTTGGTTATACCTACTAGAGCTTTGCTTTGTAAATAACCTTCAATATTTGCGTTGCGCTGCCACATATTTACGGCTTGCTCGTTCATGCCGGCATCAAAAAAATATTGAGCAGCCGTATCATAAATTTCACCACGCTCACGCTCAGGCCAACTACTTAGGGTTTGATAAGCTGCATCGAATTCTCCATCTTCAAGCATCTGCCGTATATCGGAAATTACTTGGCTGGTAATACGGTAATTAATATCTTTGTCAATATTTGATATCTTTGATAAATTATTTTTTGTTAAACTACTTGGGCTGGCATTGTTGCCCAGTTGGCTGCTTGAAACATTTGGGCTTAAAGTATTATTTTTTATAATGGGTGCTGCAACCATATTTTGATAATTGCTGCGAGAGTCTTGGCCTTGAATTTGATACTGGAGGGCCGGTTTTTCTACGATGATTTCGGCATTGTAGTATTCCAATTTGCCTGTGCTGGGAAACTGCCGTGAGAATGTAAGAAAATAACGGCCAACAGCAGGAAATTCGAAGCGAAAAGATGTTTTCAAATTGCCTAATTCTCGTTCAAATTCAGGCTTGCGTG
The DNA here is from genome assembly GCA_965225855.1 of Spirochaetia bacterium. GTDB lineage: Bacteria > Spirochaetota > Spirochaetia > SP-2023 > SP-2023 > Haliotispira. The sequence goes on from CBDDCK010000005.1 coordinate 613,701, forward strand.
GATATTCGCTAAGCCCTGGTATGTAAGTCCAAATTAAGCCATGCAAAGAAACGTGGAAAGATTCACCAAAAGGGATTGTTTTGGAAACATTGGTTTGTTTATTTGGGGTGCCACGTTGCACCGTATTATTCAAAGTGTTTAGCGATTGCGCCTTTGCTAATGTTTGAGATTTTTGGGTCTTGGCGTTTTTTGCAGAAGAGATATTTTTCTTTTCTGTTCTTTGTGATTTTTTTGCCGGTGGTGTTCTTTTGGGGGTTGTTTTTTGAGTTGGTATGGTAGGAGTTAATCTACGTGGCGCAAATTTTAACGTTCTATCAGCTTCAGCAGTGTTATTGTTATTGTTGCGGTTTGCTTGGTTTGTTTTTGCTAGTGTTGGAGGTTCTTGAGGTTTGGAGATAGCGGCTTTTGTTTGTTGTTGGCTTTGTTGCTCTATTGGTTTTGCCGCTGTTTCATTATTTGACTTTGTATTCAACTGTAAAGGTGTTGCAGAAAGTTGGCGAACCGCTTCGAATTGTTGCTGAATGTCATCTTGTGAAAAACCATTTATGCCAAGCCCGGGAATGCTTTTATCTAACTTTGTGTTGTCCTCTTGATTATTCTGGGCATTCAATAGCCAGGCAAAATCCAGATACAGAGCAAAAATAAACAGACAGAAATAAAAAAGCGGGGAGAGTTTAGTTCCCGTAAGAATTATCAATATTTTCATGAATCGTTATTTTACTGAAGAAAAAATTTTTGTTAAGGTAAATTTTGGAGTTGCTGTTTTAACCGTTCCCGATTTTCTTGACGTAATTCTTTAAGTGTTTTCTGGTCAGTATGATCCCAATATTTATTTAACTCATCGGTGTCCCATTTGTTTTTTGGTTTACGCAAAGGGTAGAGTTTTTTCATTTGAAAAATTCCATCATTTTGCAAGATAAAGTCTTCAATGTTGGGGTTAAAAATTGGATTTTGCCCTTCAATGTAGTATTTACCTTGTTGGATTTCTTTATTGAGTTCAATCGTCTCTTGAATCATGGGTAACACTTTACTTGCTACAATAATGATTGTGGTTATAACAATAGCTATAGTATACCATAGTATAAATTTCAATGTAATAGGGTTTTCGCGTTTGACAATGTTTCGCAAAGATTGCCAGAGCTCGAGGAGCTTCATATTCAATTTCCTCTTGTTTAGGGACTAAAAGGCCATATTATTGTGTATAACTTATATTTGGGCAAGTCTTAAAAGCTATGGTTTGAGAGTAGTTTATTTAGGGCTTCGGTAGGGAATGCTGGATTTCTTTGCTATTGCGTTGGATTTTATGAACATACCAAGCTTGTTTTTTTTCACGATAAATTAAAGTAATTTTATCGGTGTTTTTTTTATGCAAAGGTTGGTTGGCTTCAAATTCCGCTTTCAATGTTGCGGGGAGGCTTGGGTTATTTTGCTGTGCTGTTTCATTGGCTAAGGTGCCGGGAAACCAAATATCATAATGTATAGTAAAGTTGAGCTGGGCCCCATCGCTTAGGTTGTTAATTTCTAAAGGGGGATCCAAAGCAAGTTTCGTTATATCATCGGAGGGAAAATTTTTTTCGATTATCATATGGCTGATGCCGTAAGGTACAAAATTTAGGCTTAGGGCAGGAATAGGGCTGCCTTCTTGTGTGGAAAGTTGTTCTTTTGTCAGCCAATTTCTGGCGGGAAGCAGTGCATCGCGCCCTTCATAGGCTCTTCGTGCTTGAATATTGACAAAGAGCATAGTTAGCATGTTTGCGTCTGTTTGGATTGTGTCGTCTCTCCCATAACTTAGTTGGCTGTGCAATTGTGGCTGAAGTTGGTCTATGGCTTGGTAGTAAAGCTCTACGGTTTGATAGGCACTGATATTGCGGTGTTCGGGCGGACTAAGGGCCCGCTTCAATGGGGTGTAAACCAGCGTACCAAGCATAAGCAGCAATACAGCACAAAGTAGTAGTGAATTGCGTTTTTTGCGCCAGAAATGTTGGCGTTTGTAGCTTTGTTGGCGTTTGTGTAATTCACTAGCTAGTTCTGATGCGGCTTGTTGCCGTTGGGCGTTTGTACATTTGCGCCACAAAGAATATGGTTCTTCAGTGGAAGAGCTGACCGAATAATTTTTTATAGTCTGTTGCCAATGGTTTAAATCTAGCATATTGTTTTTTTCATGTTTTCCATGTTTTCTCTGGGGGGCGCACAATGTGTCTTGCAATAATTCAGCCCACAAATTATTGAGCTCTGGCTTGAATAATTGGGCTTTTATGTAAGGGGTGTTGTGCATGGATTGTACTGTGTCATGCAGGTGTTCTTCATGATCTTGTTGAGGAATATTTTGTGTTGCAAATGGCTGCGTGCCCGATAGTCTGTTAAATAACAAGACTGCAAGGGCATAGGCCCAACGCTGACTGTTGTTGGGGGGCTTATCTTTATTTTCAATAGAATTTTGAATGCTCGGTAGTTGATAGGGAATAATCTGCTGCAACCTATTTTCTACTGGGCAACGCTCGGCAACAAAATGGGTTAGCTCTGGTGGCAACAATAAAAATTGGTACATATCATCCGTTTGGTTTTGTTGGTATAAAAGACTATCCCAGATGATACTTTGTTGTTGGTAGCCCAGTTGTTGATATTTTTGGCACAAGGTTTTCAGAAAGCTAAGCAATGCAATTAGAAAATTTGTTTGTAAAAATTCAGAATTACTCAATTGGCTTACGGGTTTGCCATAAAAATTTTGTTTGTTTCCAATAGTTGTTCCGGTAAGTTCAGGGAAAAATTTACTGGGAAATTGAGGGGTAGAGCCCAGAGCATAATAGGTATTTTGGCGGTTGATAAAACAATCAAAATGCCATTCTTGTAGTTGCCATTGATATTTTTGTTTAGCTTGTGTACTTTCCGTCCCGCCCCAAAAGCCGGGGATAGGCACTAGGCTGTTGCTACGCAACATACGCGTCCATGATTGGGTTTCGCCTAGCTGTAGTTCTAATTGATTTTCTGTGTTGTAATTAATAAAAAATAATGTTTTTGATTCTATCATTGCTTTATATTAGCTTTCGTTCTTTGGGAGCTTAAATTGTGGCGTGGCTATCTGAAAAGGGAAATCTTTTTGGGGAAAGTCTGACACACGGGTACTGGCTTGGCGCAGATAATGGTCGGCTAATACTAGAGCACTCATTGCTTCCACAACGGGGATGATGCGTGGGCAGATAATCGGATCGTGCCGGCCTTCTACTACTAACTCTATTTGTTGTTGCTCTCGGCTAATTGTCTTTTGTGGTATGGATATAGAAGAAGTTGGTTTTACAGAAATGCGAAAGAAAATAGGGGCTCCTGTGGAAATGCCACCAATAACTCCCCCAGCATGATTACTTTGGAAATTTACCTGGACTTGGCTTGAGCCTTTGTTTGAAGTTTCGCTTGGTAGGATACTATCATTGTGTTGACTGCCTAGCATTCGGGCAGCTTCAAAACCTGAACCGATGGCAAAGCCTTTGACCGCTCCAATAGAAAGCATAGCTTTGGCTAGGTCGGCATCTAGTTTATCAAATACGGGTTCACCCCAACCTGCTGGCACGCCGGTAATACGGCAAGCTACAATGCCTCCAGCACTATCTTTGCGCTCTGCTATTGTGCGAATCTGCTGTTCCATCTTTTGTGCCGCTTGTAAATCACAGGTGCGGAGAGGGTTTTGCTCAATTACAGTTGGGTCGAAATTTCGGGCTTTAATACCCGCTGCTTCTTCGGTATAAGCTATAATCTTAATTCCTAAGCAAGAGAGCATTTTCAAGGCAATGGCTCCAGCGGCTACACGTGCAGAAGTCTCGCGCCCAGAAGCACGGCCGCTACCCCGCCAGTCGCGAAAGCCGTACTTAGAATCATAACTCCAGTCGGCATGGCCTGGGCGGTAAGAGTTTTTAATATTATCGTAATCTTTAGAACGTGTGTCTTGATTATATAGCACCATACCGATGCTCGTGCCCGTGGTATAGCCTTCAAAAAGCCCAGAGAGGATATGAATGCGGTCGGCTTCTGTGCGTGGTGTGCTAAATTCACTTTGGCCCGGTTTACGGCGGTTTAATTGCAACTGTATTTCTTGTTCACTGATAGGGACAGCAGGCGGCATGCCATCTACAATAACCCCAACGCCGCCACCGTGGGATTCTCCAAAGGTGCTGATGCGCAGCACGCAGCCAAAACTACTACCCGCCATGTTTGATGTTCCTTGTTCTTTTATTTTGGGATACTGCATTCAGTGTTTACATTTTTCAGTAACAAAATTTCATTCAGTGTTTACATTTTTCAGTAACAAAATTTCATTAAGTATAGTTGCTAAGTCTGGTGATTATAGAAAATCTATTATTCTATTCAATAAAGTTTGTTTGATTTCTAATAGCTAAAATTTTGGTTAAAGTGCAGTAAAAAAACAAAGATTGTTTATTTTTGCCAAACCCCACAAATTATAGGAATAAAGTTTCTTGTTCGTTATTAAAAGACTCTCTTAATTTTTAGGGCCATATAATAGCCATAATAATTATGGTCCTAGCCATTGTCATAAGCCTTGTCAAATAAATGTAAATTTGCTATCAATTGGCCCCTTCCAATTTTTAGCTGTTGGCAGAACCCGGCAGCTAAAACCAAGCTCGATGTTGAGGACTTATCATGCCAACCAATCAAAACCCAAACCCAGCTCCCTCAAAAAAAACAAGCAAAAACCCAATTAAATATGATGAGAGTAAAATCCAAACCTTAGAAGCCTTAGAGCACATTCGCTTACGCTCTGGCATGTACATTGGGCGCCTGGGCAACGGCGAACAATACGAAGACGGTATTTATATTCTCCTGAAAGAAATTATTGATAATTCTATTGATGAATATATTATGGGCAATGGGCAACGCATTGAAATCACTTTAGAGCAAAACTATGACGATGGCAGCCAATTGCAGTTTTCCCCAGCGATAGAACAAACTGTAGAGCCAAGTGAATTAGAACAACAAGCAGAAAATGGCAACCCAAATCAAAAAATGATTGGTGGAGAAGATCAATTTAAACCCAATGAGGAACATAAAACAGATAAACGCAAAGCACAAAGTGGCAAAATTACCGTGCGAGATTATGGCCGAGGTATACCTTTGGGCAAAGTTGTTGAAGCCGTTTCGCTAATTAATACGGGGGCAAAATATAACGATGATGTCTTTCAATTTACTGTAGGTCTTAATGGCGTGGGCACAAAAGCAGTTAACGCCCTTTCGGCCTATTTTTTGGTGCGAACCTACCGCGATGGCCAAATGGTCGAAGCTGTATTTTCCCAAGGCAAACTAAAAAGCCAAACTCAAGATGCAACAAGCCAAGCCAATGGTACTTATGTTGAGTTTTGGCCCGATGAACAAATTTTTGGTAACTTTGCATTTCAGTTAGAATTCCTGCAAAACCGAATATTTCATTATTCCTGCCTAAACACCAATTTAGAGTTCGGTTTCAGTATTGGGGGCCAGCGGGAAGGCTATTTAAGCAGCCAAGGTCTACAAGATTTGCTAGAGCGTGAACTGCCCAGTGGCACTTTATACCCAGTTATGCGCTGTCAAACCAATGATGGACAACAGGGTGGGCTAGAATTTGCCTTCACCCACACCCAGCAAATTGGGGAAACTCATTTTTCTTTTGTCAATGGCCAATTTACGCTAGACGGTGGGGTTCATCTCCAAGCTTTCCGCGATGGCTTTACACGTGGCATCAATGATTTTTACAAAACATGTTATACTTCACAAGATATTCGCGATGGCTTGGTAGCTGCAATAAAAGTCAAAGTCAAAAATCCTATTTTTGAAAGCCAAACTAAAAATAAACTTGGTAATAGCGAAATGCGTGCACCCATCGCCTCCCAAGTGCGCAAAATGACTGCCGACCTGCTCTACCGCAACGAAGATTTAGCCCAAAAACTTAGCGAAAAAATCAAGCAAAACGAAAAGTTGCGTAAAGAACTTTCCAGCGTGCGCAAAATGATGCGTGAATCCAGTAAGCGATTGGCTTTAAACATTCCGCAGCTGCGCGATTGTAAATACCACAAAGGCGAGAAACAGCCCAAAAAAGCAGAAAATAAAGAAACGATGATTTTCCTCACAGAAGGGCAATCGGCAACCGGTTCACTAGTTTCATGCCGTGATGTTTACTACCAAGCTCTATTTTCGCTGCGCGGTAAACCGTGGAATTGTTTTGGCCGCAGCACTACTGAAATTTACCAAAATGAAGAATTGTATCACCTGCTCAAAGCCCTTGGTTTGGAAAACGGTATCGATCAATTGCGATACGACCAAATCATTTTGGCCACCGATGCCGATGATGATGGTTACCATATCCGCAATTTATTGATGACGTTTTTTTTGCATTATTTTGAAACGCTGGTGCAAGCGGGCCATTTGTATATTTTAGAAACGCCATTATTTCGAGTGCGCAATAACAAAGAGACACATTATTGCTACAATGAAGCCGAACGAAATCACTGGACAAAGAAACTTTCCGGTCCGGAAATAACTCGCTTTAAAGGACTGGGAGAAATTTCTCCCAAAGAATTTGGCCAATTTATTGGGGAAGATATGCGCTTAATTCCTGTAAATATTGAGCCATTTAAAATGCATATAATCCCCGATGTATTGGAATTTTATATGGGAAAAAATACACCCCAACGCAAAAAATTTATTGTGGAAAACTTAAAAGAAACTTCGGAAGTGATGTGAAATTTTATTGCAAAATATTTTGCCTATCTAAATTGATTTACAAACAATAGAACCACACACTTACAAGTTGCTCTAATATTTTTAGCTTAGCGATACAATGTGGCTTTCATCACTTCATCAGCTTTACTATTACTTATGAGGCGTTGTATCAAGGCTTCAGCTAATAAGTGGGCACTACCCACACCATCAGCGGTAATAATATTTCCATCGATTGCCAAAGACTGTGGTAATTTTTGTTTTTGAATATTTTCCGCTAAAATGGTTTCATCCCCCGGATAACAAGTATACTTCCCCAGTAAATTACAAGCTTTAGCCAAAACATAGGCAGGTGCCGCACAAATGGCAGCTAAATATCGCTGCCTACTTTCTAAAGTTTGGGTATATTCTTGTAAAAAATTTACCAGCTCACTATTTTCTGCCAGATTCTTACTGCCAGGCATACCACCAGGCAAAAAAACGGCATCTGGATATTCAGCTTTAGCTAAAAATTGAGCTAAAGTTATGTGAGCCTGCAACCGCAGTTGATGGGAACTACAAACTTCTAAAGTACCATTGTTTAACTGACACTCTTCAGTTACAGCAACCAAAATAATTTGAATACCAGCCCGATAACATAGATCATAGGGGAGGCAAAACTCTACCTCCTCAAAGCCATTTGCTAATATAATCGCCAAAGATTTTATCATTAAATTTACTCCTAACTTATTTTTTTGTAATCAAAATTTATGTTTAGTCCGCTTTTGCAATAATTTTTGCAAATCAGAAAGTTTTGAACTATCTAGCTTGCTTTGTGCTGCATTCAGCATCGCATCTTGGAGCTGTTCATAAATTTCTTTACGAAAAATTTTCACATTTTGTGGTGCCACAATGCCCAAGCGAACTTGCTCTCCTTTTACTTCTGTAATGCATATCTCAATAGAATCATTGATGATAATGCTATCGCCCTCACGCCGTGATAATATCAGCACAAAAGAACCTATTGATCGTTATGCCACAAGTCTGCTAAACGATAGCGCACCGACCAACGCTCATCACCGACAATAATTTGGCGGCCGAGATTTTGTGCTTTATTAAAAATAATCGGCCCCTGCATATTCACCGTAGAAATTTCAGGTTCATAATCATGCAATGTAACAATCGAAAAAAACAAAAGATTCTGATCTTCATGATTTTGCAGACCAATACTAGAAAAGTCCTCTAAAGCAGCTTGTTGAATGCTATAGTCAGAAATTAAAAACTCTGGCGATAATAGTAAAAAACTTAATTCGCTGCGTTCTAGCGACTGCAACCAATAAAACGGCAAATAAGCTGAATCAATTAACGCAAAATGACGGAGCTCTTCAAAAGCATATAAACCATATGGAAAATGAAAGAGCTGGCGAGAATCTACTTCCACATCGCCAGACTGTGTTTTTATTTTCACGCTAGCGCAAAAAATCCATTAAACTGGTATTCATGGTTTTAGCCGCAGCCATATATACAGCAGTCTGGGAATTTTGCAATTCTTTTAACTCGAGAATTGCTTGACTAATATCAACTGAACGCTCTTCGGCATCCATTGCTGTATAATTGTATTGCTCTTCTTGCAACCAATTGCCTATATTTTCTGCTCTCTCTTGGCGCGCGCCAAAATTGGTACGCACCGAACTAACATTGGAAATACTTGCATCAATGGCAGCCAAATAACGGCTACCCACTGCTTCAGAATCTCCACTAAGCAAAGCATCACGCAGACCAATTACTACGTCAAAAATAGAAGCTCCACTTTCTTGGCTTTCTTTCCTTATGTTGTAAGGAGGCCGGTTATGTTGAGTCAAACCCAAAAGCTGTAAATTGTTGTGGCCATTTTGTTCTTGCAACCATATCTGATGTGGGGTAGTGCTTTGTAATACAACTCCATTACTCAATGGCGAAATTTCGGCCTTTACAGCTGCCCCACTCTCATTGATTTTTGCCACAATTGTCCGAGCATTGTCGCCCACTTCCAGTGGGATTTCAATATTATCCACCATAATGCGGCTGGTTTGCTGAACAACAAAATTATCACTGTTAATATTGCTAACAATGCGATGTGGCTGCGCCCAAAATAACGTGTTGCCGGGCACCGTTGCCTCAATATATTTACCATCGCTAATTTCTAGTGAGCGGGCCTGATTATTGCCCATGTATCGTACTTTAGTGATACTATTTTCCCCCAAAACCGGCACAAAGCCTTCTTCACTGACAAAAGCTGTATTGGTGCCTTCGGTGCCACTAAACATAGCATAACCATATTCATCTCGGGCATTGGCAATACTGACTAAATCTTGCAGCAGCTCATTTGTTACACGGCCAATCTGTTGCAAACCTTCCTTGGCATAAGTACCACTAGCACCTCGAACCGCCATACTGCGCAATTCCTGCAAATCATCAATCACACGACTGATCTGGCTTTCAGCCAACTGAAAACGCTCATTGACATGAATAATTTGATCGCTATATTTTTCCAGCCGATTCAATTGCGAGATATAGCGCGAGGCCCTAGCTGCTGTGATCGTTTTTTCACCTAAATTATCAAACTTTTTATTGCTACCAATTTGATTGATCAAGCTATTGACTTTGGCATCTTTCTCACGGGCATAGTGGCGAATATCATCGCTACTTTGGTAGGTGCTAGTCCGAATATTCATAAATTTATACTCCTAAATTTGTTCTGAACCTGAAAGTCTATTTTTCAAATTTTCCCATCTTCAAAACTCTAATTTTGGCTTTTATTTTTATAAAATAATTTATAAAAATAAAATGGTATTAAGCTCCAACTTGAGTGATCAGCACATCCATCAATTTATCAAAAGTAGCAATAAATTTAGCAGCAGCATTATAGCCATGCTGAAATTTCACCATGTTGGTAAATTCTTCATCGAGATTCACACCGCTAACTTCTTTACGCATATCTTCCAATTCTTTGAGCTCACCTTCAAAAGTGGTGTAGAACAATCCAGCTCGGTGTTCTTTACTACCGATTTCCGCAATATTACTGGCAAAAAAATCTTCCATAGTTTCGCGTCCGCCAAACATCAATGGTTGGTGTGCCAAATTGGCAATTTCTAAAGCAATTTCATTGTTGCCCAAAGGGGCTTGACGCCCGTTGTCTCCGGCACTCAATGGATTAGGTTTGGCAGAGCTAATCGTACTGGGATCAGAAATAATAGCTTTATTGACCCTAACCGTTGCAGAAGGATTGCGCTGGAGCTGAACTTGCCATTTAGCCGCAGTAGCTATACCATTGGCAGTATCTTGCGCTATGGCTTGACGCAACACTAACGCTTGATTAGGCTGGTTTTGATCAAAAATATTTCCCGGTTCTGCTTGGCCGCGACTTTGCATCAAACCGCTATATTGGGTCAAAAAATAGGAACTATCCTCAAGATACGAAAGCGTAAACTGGCTTTCTGCTGTAGCGTGCAATTGCAAATTACCGTTGCGGTCCAAGCGGGCTTTGACATTGGCACCCGATTGGTTAATGCGTTCAATTACTGTTTGCACGGTATCTGTAGCATTATATGAAACATTTATGTTGCCATTAGCTGAACTTAAAACCATTTCCCCGCTAATGCCGAGTACATCGGTTCCGACAAGTCTTTCTGTACCACTGATCTGATACAAACGCGTCTGGTCAAAATTGCCATCGCCAGTGCTATCATAGTTACCTAAAGGGTTGGTTGTTTCATTAAAAACTTCAAAAAATGCAACACCAGTTTTACCATTCAGCCCCACTCCAGAGCTGTGAATTTCATTGACTTGGGCAACATAGGTCATCGTCAATTCGTCCAGTTGAGAAATTTCTTGAACCAAATCGTTATCGCGCATATCCAGTAAAGCCTTGAGAGAACCACCTCCAAGTTGCACAGGCTCATACTCAGCTTGCGTATTGCCACTGCTTTTGGGCCAAACAACTTGAAAATAACCACCGTTTTCCAAATTAGCCTGTAACTCAAAATTTTGCACATCACCGCCTTGGATCAAGCGAAAACCTCCAATATACACTTGAAACTCATCAGCATCACGCATGTCGGTGCTAATATTAATATATTCAGACAATTTTTGCACCAAAATATCACGCTGATCTAAAAGATCGTTAGGCTGATCCCCAACTGCTTTTGAGCGCAATATTTTTGTGTTTAATGCTCCAATATTATTGGCTAGGTCATTTATCTCTTTGACCTGAATACCAATTTCTTCATTGACTTGCTTACGCAATCTATTCAAACGATCAAAGCGCAAATTGATGTGATCCATCAAATTTTGCCCTCTATAGGCAATCTGCTGACGTGCATCGAGGTTTCCCGGATCAACAGAAAGGTTTTGCCAAGATTCCCAAAATTGATCGGTAACTTTGCGAATCGAATTGCCATCATTTTCTTGGTAGAGTTTATCAATTTGATTTAAATATTTACTGCGCACTTGCCAATAAGAAGCTTTTTCTTGTGATTGCAAAATTTTATTGTCGATGAAAAAATCGCGGACTCGCTCAATGCGTGTAACAGCAACCCCCGTACCAATTTGCCCAGCTCTTTCTGGCCGGGTCAAATCTGGCGCATACAAAGGGTCTGTAGGATTCATGCGAACACGCTGCCGGCTATAACCCTCTGTTGATGAATTGCTAATATTATGAGCTACGGTGCTCAATGCAGTTTGATGGGCCACCAAGCCACGTTTACCTGTTTCCAATTGTCCAAACGTACTCATAGTTGTTATCCTCTAAAATAATCCTTCTTGATTAATTATAATTATGCTTCACCATTAAAAATTCGCGAAGGTGCGGCAGCCTTAGGCTGATAATGGCCCCCCGCTCTGCCATAGACTTGGCCACAATCCAGCTCATCATCTTTCAATGCAGAAAGAAAACCTTCAATCATTTGTTGTTTTTGTTGACTGTAATGTTGCAACACTTGCAGTTCACTCTGGCGATGTACCAGATTATCACGCAATTCTTGCCAAATTTTCCGCAGGCGATATTGTTCTTGCTCTGGAAGCAACACTAATAATTCACTAATTTTCAAAAGTTGCGCTGATTCTTGCACAGAATCCTTTTGTAATTTCTTTTGTAATTTCATGCGCAATTCCAACATTTGCTTACTGATCCGCCCTTGTTCTCGAGCCAAAAATTCCATACGTTCCAGATTTTGATTCAACGGCGACCATTCTTTATCTTTAATTGCTTTACGCAATTCACAATATAAATTTGACTGATCTTCGTTCAATTCAAACAACTTGTGGAAATATCGGTAAAGCTCTTCACAATAATCGGCCAAACTGGGCATAAAATCCCTCCTTTCCTATAACCATAGCACTATAGCTTTTCGGTTATTCTACTTTTATCATTTAGCAAAAAATAGAACCTAAGAACGTTTTATACAATTTAGGGCTATGACAAAAATTATAGAGGATTTTAAAGTTGATATAAATTCTTTACTACAGAAATATCTCAAAGAATCCCGAATTATATCGTCTGCTATTATTGGCTTCGTTTATGTCTTAATTTTTTACTTGTTGGCTTTCGCTTAGCGCGCAGCACAACAGCTGGCCGCTAAGCGAAAGCCAACAGAAACATAGTAGATTGCCTCGGCAGTGCAAGGGCTGCGATGAAATACGGTGTTAAATGTTTTGGCAAAATTCCATCCTCCCCCGGGAAATTCGGGTGATACTGGAATCTACTTTGTTTGAAATAAGAGGGGGATTTTGCTTTCTTTGTTGGGCCACGGCCTTATATACTTCATAACTACTTGGCCCATACCAAACTTTATAAAACCAAAATAAATCATCTGGTTTTTGTATGCGCTGTGGTTTCTCTAGGTAATTCGCTGGAAGGCTAGCTACCACTGGCTGGATTGTAGCACAATAAAACGATCCCAGAGCCAGTCCCAAGCATTTCCGCTTTAGTTTATTCGGCTATTGAGATTTTTTTGGTATTGGTTGCTGTACAGTTATTTATTTCTGAACTATTAGAAAGGTTTTTCGTTTTTGGATCGAGTGATTCAATACTCCAATGATTGTTGTCTGATTCAATGGTGCGCCGCGGATAATTGACGAGCCAACGCTGCATATATTTTGGGTACTGGGTATTACTGGCATAAATTTTATCATAACTAGCCACCAAATAATTGCGGCCTTTTGTTGGCTTTGGTAGGCAGGGCTTTTTTAATGGAATGGTGCCCAGTTCGGCTTTTTGAAGCTGCGCAAATGTACTAGAATCTAAATTCACCAGCTGGCCATAATTTTCAAATTCACCCAACACAATCTTTAATTGATGTTCAGCAGGGCTTAGTAATACAACATCAAGCCCAAAAATTAACGGTTTGGCTAAAGCGTTACCATCAATTTCGCTTACAGCTAAAAATTCGGACTTACCAACAAAATCGGGCTGAACGGTGATCAATTCCCACTTTATGCTATTTTTTGCTTTGTTAGAAAAATCTTGCGTTGCTGGAGCTGAAGCACAAGATAAAAAATTTAGCAATAAACTGGCCAAACAAATTTGGCTAAGTCCATTGCGATTTTGGTTAAGTCCATTGCGATTATACATAAATTCCCTCAAAGAATGATTTCAAAATTTGGAGTAAGTATATGCTTTTAGGAGTAAGTATATGCTTTTAAATGATTCTACAGAATTTTACCCACACTCTAGCTGATGCCCAAGTTTGGAAAAATTGATAAACCATGTCAAGCTATAGCCCATTATTACCAAATTAGCCACTATCTACAATCGAATGGCTGAATCTATTTTCTTTGAACGAATCATGACTCAAAGTTTTAGGGCTAAAACTTCGCCTTCGCTTAAAACTTCAAATTGCCAAATTTTCATGCTATTGATTTCCAAAAAATAGTGTTGACCCACATTTAATATCGGTTGGCAAGGGCAAGTCATTACAGGTTCGGCCACGTTTAAGGCTTGCCAACGCCCCGGAGGGATTCCTAAAGCCATAACATTTTTGCGCAGCCGAATATCGTACCAGTCTATTTTTAGGCGACTAATTTCACCAATAATATACTGCAAGTCATAGTTCCAATAATTGGGAAATAAATCTCCTGCTTTAGGCTTAAATCGTCTAGCAATGTAGTATTGCAGTTTTTCAGTATTAAAGTAGCGAATGTCAAAATTCTTGTTGAGTAGTTGGGCTAGCACTTCGCTGAAAAAACCGTTTTCCCAAGTGGCCGATATTTTATAGCTTTGCACACTACTATTTTCATCGTTGCTGTGGCTTTGCCACATAATGGCCACTCCAGCAGGTCTCCACAACGTAACAGCTAAATTATTTGGCAAATTGGCAAACAGTGGAAAGGCTCGGATCACTATTGACTCCTTCTTTTTTAGGCTTATATCCAGTTGTCCACCATGGGACTTTTGGTAAATTTCTGCTCGTAGCTGTAGTGCATTATTATCATAGGAGCTGCTTATATACTGTAATTTCCAGTGCCAACCAGAAAATTTTAGCCCATTGCGATTGAGCCAATCGCGAAAATCTCCCATAACCTTTGGGGCTGAAACTAGATAATTTCTTGCTTGGGGTAGATCTTCTTGTATGAACTTACACGAGAATAGAGCCAAACAAATAGCATAATAGTATAGAAATTGCACCAGAAACTGGCCATTTGTATTGTTCCATTTCATACTTTACAAGAGGTTGATTTTTGCCATTTTGTAGATTGATTTTTAGAATTACAAAAATCCAGCAAACCCAAACTACCGTTGTTCGTAAATTGATTTTTCAGTTTGGTCACGCTATAATCTGCCACCAAATTCCCAAATTATTGAATAAGGATACAATATGGCCACAATTAAGGCAGGCGATTTAACCAAAGGTTCGTTTCTATTGGAAAAAGATTTACCCTATATAGTTGTCGAACGTGAATTTGTAAACCCGGGGAAGGGTTCGGCATTTGTTCGCTTAAAATTGAAAAACTTGCGAGATGGTTCGGCACAGCGCATAACCCATAAAAGTCAAGATAATATTGAAGAAATTGATGTACAAGAATTTCGTGCCCAATATTTGTATAAAGATGATGCTAATTATTTTTTTATGAATAGCGAAACTTTTGAGCAATTTGAAGTCCCCATCAATACGCTGCCCGATTTACAGTATTTTGCACGGGAAGGCGAGGAATATCGTGCTGTTACTTGGGAAGAGGAAGTCCTCGATATTAAATTGCCCCCGAAAGTTGACCTATTGGTAATCCAAGCTGAAGAAGCCGTGCGGGGCGATACAGCTACATCGGTTACCAAACAAGTTATTGTGGAAACAGGGCTTCAGGTACGGGTTCCCGCATTTATTCGCAAAGGCGATAGACTCCGAATTAGTGTGGAAACCAAAGAATACCAAGAGCGGGTAAACAGTTAAATTTTTACGCTTTGTATCTCACATAGCAATTCACTAGCTTCATTTTTTGATAACTTGGGTTTTCATAATAATTTCATGGACTGCGTTCTGATTATCGTTCTGGCCTAATTTTATCCCATAAATATTGAGTTTTATTGCTAATATTTTTATAATAACCGCATATAGAGACTAAGGAATTGTGTATGAATATTTTT
Organism: Spirochaetia bacterium; assembly: GCA_965225855.1. GTDB lineage: Bacteria > Spirochaetota > Spirochaetia > SP-2023 > SP-2023 > Haliotispira. The sequence goes on from CBDDCK010000005.1 coordinate 628,996, forward strand.
AGTAGAGCGATAGCATTATTGCTGCTTTTGCTTGGTACTTTGTTTTTTTCTTGCGAAAAGAATGGTGATTTAAAGGAAGATACAATTGTTCCTTTGGCTTCTGGTTATTTGCGGGGAGTGTTGGAAAATGGTTTGCGTTATAGTATTCGTGCTAATGATCGAATTAAAGATCGAATGGTAATGAAATTAGGTATTAATGCTGGCTCGCTGCAAGAAGAAGATGACCAACGGGGGCTAGCGCATTTTGTCGAGCATATGGCTTTTAACGGTTCGGTTCATTTTCCAGAAAATTCTTTGATAGATTTTGCTCAAGAAAATGGTATGAAGTTTGGGGCTCATGTAAATGCCTATACAAGTTTTGGAGAGACGGTTTATGATTTTGTGTTGCCAACGGATAGTGAACAATTGCTCGATCAAGGGCTAGATGTTTTGTATGACTGGTTGAATGGCCTGAATATCAAACCGGAAGAAGTGGAGAAGGAGCGCGGTATTGTCTTGAGTGAATGGCGAACTTCGCTGGGTTTTAGTGCACGCTTTAGAGATATTTGGATTCCTATACTTTTGGAAGGGTCGCGTTTTGCCCAGCGTTTGCCAATTGGTTTACCTGATGTGATTGAAAATGCTGCGCCACAGCGTTTACGTGATTTTTATGAAAAATGGTACAACACAGAAAATGCTATACTAATCCTCGTTGGAGACTTTGACGCAGAGGCGATGGAACAAAGGCTCAAACAGCGGTTTGGTTCTATTGCGCGCCGTGGCCAAAAAGTTAGCAGTGGCTTAGAGCGTGATTGGGAAAATGTGCCCATTCGCGATAGAAATGAAAACGGTAAACCACAGCTGCGGGCTGTACAAATGCAAGATTATGAGGCTCCCTATAGAGGGGTTTCCATTGCTATCAAAGGGCAAAGAAAGCCGGTTGCTGTAACTGTTGGTCAATTTCGTGAACAATGGGCATTTTTTGTATTAGGCGTTACTCTGGTTCAGCGCCTTTCTGATATTGTGAAAAGCCACAGCGATATTGTTTTAGATACACACAATTATAGGGAAGCGTATGGTAGTGCTAGTACGTATTACTTTAAGGTTGAAGCGCAAAGCGGGCGTTTAAGGGAAGCTTATCAAATATTGTTACGGGCCATTGCCCAGTTTCAAAAATATGGCATATTGCAAAGTGAAATGAATTTAGCCATTGAGACACTGCGTTCTAATGTTGAAGAAAACTATAACAGCAGGGAAAAACGCAGTAATGGGAATTTAGCCTCCCCAGAGTTATATCAATTTTTGGGTACTGAATATAATTCTGACATTGTTTGGATTTATAATAATTTCGATGAGATTATTGGAAAACTCAAGCTAGAAGATTTAAATAGCATGATTCTAGAATTCCTTCATAGTGAAACTGGTGATGTTTCGCTAATTTCTGTGGGTAAAGATTTGGCGGAATTGCCCAGTGAAGAGGAATTGATCGATGGGTATTTGGCCATGGAGCAACTAGAGGTTCCTCCGCCAAAAGATGAGAAATTGCCAGCCCAGCTTTTAGAGAATGAACCCAAGGCTGGCAAAATTATTGCAGAAAAACGCTTAGAAAATACAGGTTTCATTCATTGGGTTTTGAATAACGGTATTGAGGTTTATTTTAAGCCAACGGAATTTGAGATCAATCAGTTTCAATATAAAGCTTTTAGAGCTGGCGGCACTATGGTTTTAGCAAACCAGTTTGGCACTGGTTCGGTGGTAAGTAGCTTACTCAATAATGTTGTTTCTGCTTCTGGTTTTGCTGGCCTTAGCCCAGAACAGTATGAACGCTATATGCTGCCCAAAAAAGTGTATCATAATTGGGCTTTTGGTCTTTATAGTGGCTTCATGTATGGTGGTGGAGATAGGGGGGATATTAAAGAATCATTTCAACAAATTTATTTATCGTTTACTGCACCACAGTTTTCGCAAAAGCTCATCGATCAGGCATTAAAAACATTGCAAACAGATTATGATGATACACTAAGCGACCCGAATTCTCATTTTAGTCGATTGATCCGTGAGCACCGCTATCAAAATGATTTGCGTTTGGTTTTGCCAAAAGATTTGCCAAACAATTATGCAGCCTCTGATTTGCAGGAGGCTTTTGAACAATTAGTGCCCAGTGCCCAAGGGTTTCAGTTTGTCTTTGTCGGCGATATTGCGGAAGAAGAATTGAAAAAATATGTGGAGCTGTATCTTGGGGGCTTACCGACACAGGTGCCATTTGGCGCAAAAGATGTGAAAATGAATTTGTATGAGCAAGGTGGGGTGAAAGAATATTTCTTGGGGCCAGAAAATAAATCCGCTAGCTTGCTGCTTTGGGATCAGTATCTGGAGCCGAAAGAGCTTTCTTGGGAAGAAACTTATCGCTTAGATATTTTGGCGGTAGTTCTTAGTTTGTTACTTGATATTAGTGTAACGGAGGTTTTGCGTGAAGAGTTGAGTAAAACCTATTCCCCTTATGCTGTTGTGAATTTTGAATCGGTGCCACACAGACGTATGACCATATTGTTTTACTATGGTTCTGCGCCTGAAGATGTTGCCGAGCTGGATAAAACCGTTGATCAATTGCTTAACCAAATAAAACAGGGTGAAATTGCCGATAATGAATTGGAAAAAGTTAAATTGCAATTGACGAAACTTGTTGAAGATGGTTTACAGCAAAACTTATTTTGGCTAGATGCTTTGTTAGAAACATTAAAAGAAGGCCATCAAAATATTGACGAAATAATGAGTGAGTCTCTCTTTTATCGCGAGCTGGCTAGTATCGGTAAGCAGGACTTAGCCGGGTTTGCCTCTAAGTATATTTTGCCAGCACGGAAAATCCGCTACGTTATGTTGCCTAAGAATTTGAAAAATATTGCTGAATAAAGCTAAATAAGCTATTAAAATTATGGGGGAAAAAATACGGGTTGCTATTGTCGGTGCCAGTGGTTACGGTGGGGCTGAATTGTTGCGCTTGTTGCTTGCCCATCCCTATTGCCAAACGGTTACGCTGTTCTCATCGACCTTGCAAAGTATCTACGAGAAAGGCAATGATTATAGAGAAGCTTGGCAAGAGGGCCTGCATTACCAAGACTATGCTGCGATGTGTCCTGCGTTTTATGGTTTGGGTTTGAAAATTTATGGTTTGCCTTCCCTTGTGGCAGATGAGAAAAAGGCAAAGCTTAGAGAATGGCAAATTTTTTACCGCTCTTTTGATGTTGTGTTTTTAGCAACTCCCCATGCTGTATCGGTTCAGATAGTGCAGCAATATTTAGAAAGCTCTAAGCAAGATTTTATCCAAGAGAACAAGCAAACCCAGCAGGAGCTGGCCAAAATTATTGACCTTTCGGGGGCTTTGCGTTTGAGAGAACCTGAACTTTACAGCCAATGGTATCAAGAACAAACTTTGGGCTCTGATGAATTGCAACAATGTCAATATGGTTTGACTGAATTATTTGTGCATGAAATTGCAAAGGCGCAAATTGTTGCCAACCCCGGTTGCTATGCCACGGCAATTATTTTGGCATTGGCTCCTTTGGCTAACAGTGGTTTGCTAAAACGTGTGCGTATTGACGCAAAGTCTGGGGTTTCTGGGGCGGGCAAAAAAGCAGGGGATTCGGCCCATTTCCCCCAAGTGAATGAATCGCTTTCGCTGTATAAATTACACCAACATCAACACACGCCAGAAATTGAAATGGCTCTAAGTGATTGTGCTGGCTGTCCTGTGCTGCCTATTACACTGGCTACCCATCTGTTGCCCGTTACGCGCGGCATTATGGCTACCTGTTATATTGAGCTTCCCGAGCTTTTTGAGGAAAGTTTTGAAGAGGCGCATATTGCAGAAGAAATACAAATGAAGCTACACAATATGTATAAGTCGTTTTATACGGGTTCGTCTTTTGTGCAAGTACGTCCAGTAGATTCTGTAAAAAACTTGTCGATACCGAAAATTCAAGATGTGAGTTTTTCTAACCGTTGTGATATTGGTTTGGGCTGGAATCCACGCAACAAGGAATTGATTGTCGTTTCCGTGATTGACAATTTGCTAAAAGGTGCCGCAGGCCAAGCTGTGCAAAATATGAATGTAATGTTTGGCCTAGATGATGTTTGCGGCTTACCTTTGGCTGCAGCCATGCCTTGATGATTGCAATCAAGTAATGGAAAAATGGAATTGCATAAAGCAAAATTTTATTATGCCGAGAATATTTAGAAGGGATTGGTTATGACACGGATTGACGATACGCGCGTGCCCAGAACAGCAGAAATTCAGCGCAAGTACGAGAAATTATTGCGGCAGGTGGCACAAAAGCAAGAAGGGCGAGTTGCCCCTTCTTCAAGAATGGAAGCTGCTAATTCTGAAAAAATGAAAATGGCCGAAGCGTGCCGAGATTTTGAGGCTCTGTTTATCCAGCAGATGCTTACGGAAATGCGGCGTGGCCTGAATGAAGGTTCGGTTCTTGGGGGAAATGGTGGTTCTCTGTCGGCAGACCGCAATCGTGGTAGTTTTTTTCGCGATAAAATGTATGAAAATATTTCCAAAGATATGGCAAACCAAAGCGGATTTGGCATTGGCGCGGTGTTGTTTGAGCAGCTATACCGCCAAGAAAATCCCGATATTCTGCCCGGTTCTTCTTTAGCTGAATCTTTTGTTGACACATCTGAAACAACGGGGTCAGCAAATTCGGTTGTCCAATTACTAGAGCAGCAAAAACAAGCGTACCGACAACAGCGATCTATGTCGCAAGTGCAGCTAGTGGGCCGTTTTTATAAGTGAGCGATCGTTTAGCAGCTTGATTCTTTCTAACAAATAAGTCTGCAGGGTATTTGCCCATATCCGTCAATGTTTGGATTTTTTGGCGTACAATGGGCAAATCTTCTTGATACGTTAGACCAAACCAAGGGTCTGGCGAGTGTAGTATTGCGATTATCGCTTGGTTTTGTTCACGCATAGCCTCTACCGTGGCGGGCAGATGGAATTCTTGTTTTAAAGCTTTTTCTTGGTTTTCTTGTTGCCAGAGCGCAGCTAAACTTTCTAAAAAGTTTGCAAATTGCTGTTGTAGGTGCTGGAAAATATTGGGGTAGAGGCCAAAGAGATTCATGGAAACAGGGGTATCTTCTGCAAGGAGCAGCGTAGAATCTTCTAAAATTGAATAAATTTTGTAGTCTTTCTTGCGAACCAATTGGGTATGTTCTTGGATATTACTCAACCATTCCATGCCATTGGAATCCGTGTAAGTATGGCAAATACCACGGGAAACACTACCATTTTCCGATAGCGTTAGCCCCAGTTGGAAACCAACCATCGTTAAAGGCAGTGGCGCAGGCTTGATTTGGTTTGGCTCTGCTATTGCTGCATGATTTAGCAGATACGTAAATATTTTTTGCAGGCTGTTGTAACCGTAAAAATCATCGGCATTGGCAACGGCAAAAGGACCAGTAATTTGCTTGCTAGCCGATAATAGGGCGTGCCCTGTACCCCACAGTTTTTGCCTTTGTGTTATTTGTGGCAAATAGTTGTCGGGAACATAAGTGTCATGGCGTTGGATGCTGTAGCGCAGTTCGATTTTATCGCGCCAACGCCTACCTACTTCGCCCTCAAATTTACTGACAATTTCTTCCCGCAGGATTATCATTACCCAAGAATAGCCAATACGCCAAGCATCGTAAATTGTATAATCCATGATAATGGCGTCTTTTGGCCCGACAATGCTAAGCTGTTTGTCACCACCAAAGCGAGTACCAAAGCCTGCTGCCAATAGCACTAGCCCGATATTGGAGCTGTTTGTTTCTTGCATTTTCTTTTTCTTTGCGTGTATAAATTTGCGATTTAGATTGCTCCGATTTATCGAACAATCTCTATTTTTTGCCAGCCGTGGTGTTCAACGTTTTTGATACAATTTCATAAAGCCTAGTAGATATTCCAGTCGTTTGTAAAATTGTTTCCAGAGCTTGGTGCATCGCCGTTTGGCTTTGGCTATCTAGGCTTTTGTAGGCAACAAAGGATTTAGCCAAGCCGGCTGCCATCATGCTGTTAAAACTATCCACCTGTAAGATGCGTTGGGCCAAAAATAGATAGGCTGGATAATTGTTATTCTCGCCGGGTGAATGGAATACTACTAGGTTGCGCCCTAGCACAGCATACAGTGAGCGCAGCATATTGGGGTTATCTTTTTGGAATAAAGGGTGTTTTTCCAGCCGCTCAATATTTTGCAAGGTAGATGCGTTGGGCACGCTGGCTTGTAGGGCAAACCAACGGCATAATACCAGAAAGTCATTTTGCCAGCGTTGGCAAAAATTCTCTAAGGCCTCTTGGCTGTGTTGGCCCGGCCAATAAGCCAGAGCCTGCAGAGCTGCGTAAGAATCCGTCATATTATTAGCAGTTTGGTATTGCTCGTAGGCTAGGCCATGGTATTTTTCTAGGTGGCATAGGTAATGCAAAATGGTGTTGCGTAGTTCGCGCTTACCAACCGCTTGCTGGTTGCGTTCATATTTTGATTGCGCTAAGGCTTGGTAGCTGGCAAGCAATTCGGTTTCTAATTGCTGGGCTAATTGGTAAGCACAGGATTCTCGCCGCTGGTGTAACGCTTGGAATTGCGGGGGAGACTGTGTTGCAGAGAGAATTTGCAGACTCGGTAGCAGTAGCAATAATGATAGATAGCGGGGCTCTAGCTTTACCGAAATCTCTGCCGAACTTTGCTCTATGCTAGTTAGCCAGTTTCGCAATTGCTCTATATATTCTGTTGCTAGCCATGATGGGGCATTGCTTGTTGTGTTGGGTGCTTTCGATACTTTCGATATATTTGGGGGAGGGCTTAGCAATATATTTTGCAAGTATTTTTGCAGTGCCTCATAGCGGTTAAACGGGTCTTGGTCGCAAGCGATCAACAACAGTAACTCTTGGTTGCTGTATTGGTAATGGCATTCTACTGGACTGATATGGTCGAGCAACAATGAAGGTATGGGTTTTGCTGGCAATTCTTGCTTGGGTTCTTTGGCCGAGTTATTTGAAATTTTGTAGTGCAGTGTCGTCTCTTGTTCAAAAATTAATACACTGTCTTGCAGAAGTTTTTCCCCATTGCTTGGGTGGTATAAAGCTAGGGGTAAGGGGAAGGCCAAGGGCGGAAATTTTTGACTAGAGGTTGTTGTTGCGGCATTGGGATTTTCTTGGCGCAAATGTAGCAAAAATTCTTTGCCGTCCCATTCCGAACGAACATACAGCTGCGGTGTTCCCGCTTGTTCATACCAGCATCGCAGCAAGCTTAAATCCTTGCCACCGCCTTTTTGCAGAGCATCGACAAAGTCATCACAAGTTACGGCTTGCCCGTCAAATTGTTCAAAATAGCAATCCATGCCTCTGCGGAAAGCTTCTGCTCCGAGGTAAGATGCCATCATGCGGATTACGGCCGCACCTTTTTCATAGACGGTTTGAGTGTAAAAGTTGTTGATGTCGATAAAAGATTCGGGGCGAATGGGGTGGCGGTTGGGGCCTCTGTCTTCGGGATACTGGTTGTTGCGCAGCATACGCACTTGTTGAATGCGGCAAACTTCTCGGCCAAAATGGTCTTCACTAAACAATTCATCGCGGTAAACGGTAAGTCCTTCTTTTAAGGTAAGCTGAAACCAGTCGCGGCAAGTAATGCGATTGCCTGTCCAGTTGTGGAAATATTCATGGGCGATAGTAGAGGCAATGTTTTCGTAAGTAGTATCGGTAGCAGTGGTATCGGTGGCAAATACTAAACTGGAGTTAAAAATATTTAGGCCCTTGTTTTCCATCGCACCAAAATTGAAGGAATCAACGGCCACAATCATGAATAAATCCAAATCATACTCGCGGCCAAAATTTTGCTCGTCCCATAGCATGGATTGCTTGAGGCTTTCCATTGCGTGCTGCGCTTGCTGGGTTTTGCCTTTGTCGGTATAGATTTCCAGCTTTATCTGGCGGCCGCTACAGGTTTGAAAGCTATCGCTAAGCAAGTCTAAATCGCCGGCGACTAGGGCGTATAGATAGGCAGGTTTGGCAAAAGGGTCTTGCCAACGAGCATAATGGCGGCCTCCATCACGCATGCTGGATTCTAGCAGGTTGCCGTTGGACAACAAGCGGGGGTAGGTTTTTTGGTCTGCCTCAATTTCGGTGCTAAAGCGCGCCATTACATCGGGGCGGTCGGGGTAAAAAGTAATGTGGCGAAAGCCAGTAGCTTCATTTTGGGTACACAGTATTTTGCCAGATTGGTACATGCCTTCGAGGGATTTATTGTTGTATGGGTTTATGCGAACCTGGGCGGCAAATTGAAAACTGGGTTTGCCCGCGGTTCCCAATAGTTCTAGTTTGTTTTCTTGGTAGCAGTAGCCGGTTTGATTTGTTTGACCTACGCCCGTTTGGCTGGCTTGGAGGCCTACGCCATCAAGTTCTATTTGCAATATTTCTAAATCTACACCGTCTAGTATGCAGTTTTGTTGTTCTAGGTTAGTTTGCTGGTATTGGGGGTTGGCGGCAAATTGAATTTGGCTCAAGACAATCACATGGTCTGCAAAAATATTGAACGATAGATGGCAATACTCTATGTTAAAAGGGAAGGGTTGGTAGTCTTTACGATATATTGTTTGGGGCATATTTGAATTTTCCTTAAATTTTGATTTTTTGCTTTGCTTAAAAAAAGATGGTTTTCTAGTATACTGGGGCAGGCAATAGAACACCAGTTTTGTTTTGTGTTTTTTATGGTTACAGCAAAAATTTTTGTGATAGCTTTTGTTAATTTGGTAAACCCCTTGAACATATTTTATAGAGCTTCGAAAATTGCGGGGTTTGCCAAATGTGTTTATAACATGATGGGCTAGAAAGCTGAATTTTTAGGAGTAATATTTTATGCTAAATTTTATGGAGAGGGTAAAGGAAAATGCCCGCAGTTTACAAAAGTGTTTGGTATTAGCTGAAGGCAATGATTTGCGCATTTTGCAAGCTGGGCGCATGTTAGTTGATGAACAATTGGTGAAAGAGTTGGTGATTTTAGATTCTAGGACTTTTGGGGATTGTGGGGCCAAAACTTTGGCAGCAAAACATGGCCTTGACTTGAGCGGCATTGAGTTATTAGAGCCAGAGGCAAGCCCTAATTTGAATGATTATGCGGCTAGTTTTTATGAGCTGCGCAAGCAAAAAGGCATTAGCCAAGATGATGCGCTGGAAGCAATGAAGAATCCGCTAAATTTTGCAGCGATGATGCTGCGCCAAGGGCATAGCGATGCCTTGGTTGCGGGTGCGGTCAATTCTACGGCCAATGTGTTGCGTGCGGGCTTTACCATTATTAAGACTGCGCCTGGGGTTAAGCTGGCTTCATCTTGCTTTGTGATGGATTTTAGCCAGCAACCTGCTTTACTGAATGGCCGTAAATGGGGCAGCGATGGCTTGATGCTCTTTGCCGATTGTGCCGTCAATCCCGAACCAAATGCCGAGGAACTGGCCGAAATTGCCTTGCAGTCGGCCGTTTCTTGCCGTAAGCTTTTGGGGGCAGAACCAGTGGTGGCTTTGCTTTCGTTTTCGAGCAAGGGCTCGGCCAAGCATGCGCATGTTGACCGTGTGGTGCAGGCTTTGGAAATTGCCAAGGCCAAAGCCCCTGATTTGCAAATTGATGGTGAATTGCAATTAGATGCTGCGATTGATGTTGCGGTGGGCCAAAGTAAGGCCCCCGGTTCTTGTGTTGCGGGCAAGGCCAATGTCTTGGTTTTTCCGGATTTGCAGTCTGGCAATATTGGTTATAAGTTGGTGCAGCGTTTTGCTGGCGCCCAAGCCTACGGCCCTTTTTTGCAGGGCTTTGCTTTGCCGATTACCGATTTATCGCGCGGCTGTAGTGTGGAAGATATTGTCAATACTTCTGCGGTTACACTTGTACAAACGTTTGCACAAACTCAATAGCACAAGTCATAATCTTCAATGCGATATTGACTGTGATTGAAGATTATGTTATTTAAGAAAATATTAAGCGAAACATTAGGAGGCTTAAACTTATGAAAATGATGCACATGATTGCGGTATTCTCTTTATTGTCTTTTCTTGCTTGCGATAACGGACAAGACGGACAAGACGGGCAAGATGGACAAGATGGCAAAAACGCTCAAGGCAACAACCAACCGGCGCCACCATCCCCGACTGTTTGCCCAAAGGCTAAATATAACCCCGCAAATAAGGCGGAACTCGAGAAACTTTTAGATTCTGGCAGAGTGCAAGATTACAATACAATAGATACTTCCCAAATTACCGATATGTCTAGCTTATTTTATGGGAAGAGGACTTTTAACAAAGATATTAGTTGCTGGGACACTTCAAATGTTACCACTATGCAATTTATGTTCAACAGTGCTGCTGCTTTTAATCAGAATTTGGAAACAAGGGACAAGAAATGGAATACCAGCAATGTTAAAGATATGTCTTTCATGTTCAGCTATGCCACAGCTTTTAATGGCAAAATTGGCAATTGGGACACCAGCGCGGTTACCAATATGAAGTCAATGTTTTCGGTTGCTACTGCTTTTAATCAGGATTTAGAAAGAAAGGGCAAGCAATGGGACACCAGCAAGGTTACCGATATGGCTGGCATGTTCAGCTATGCTTCTTCTTTTAATAGCAAAATTCACACTTGGAAAACCGGCAAGGTTACCGATATGAATAGTATGTTCAGCCATGCTACAGTTTTTAATCAACCCATCAATCATAACAATGGTAATTGGGACACTGTTAATGTTCTGACTATGAGAGGTATGTTCGAGGGTGCTACCAAATTTAACCAAAACCTCAACCGTTGGAATACGAGTAAAGTTGTAGATATGACCTTTATGTTCAAAGACGCAAAAGCCTTTAACGGGCCCATTGGCAATTGGGAAACCCATAAGGTTGGTACCCATAAATTAGGGGTTAAGAAGGGTATGCAGGGAATGTTTCAGGGTGCAACATCTTTTAACCAACCCATCAATACAAACCCTAGAAATGAGCAAGTAAGTAATGTATGGGACGTTTCCAATGTTGAGTATATGCATGATATGTTTAGCGGTGCCAGTGCTTTTAACCAGCCTTTGAATAAATGGAATGTTTCCAAAGTAAAGTCTATGGATTATATGTTTTACGGTACCTCTAATTTTAGCCAAAACCTTAATAAATGGAAGCTAACGGCAGTTACCACTTGCAAGCAGATGTTCTACAGTAGTAATATGCCCAAGCGTGTGCAAAATATAGGAAACCCAAGGCCTAAAGCAAATTCTATTGGCTGCAATCCATCGGCCGACTCATAGCCAAAACCATAGTTTGCTTTGTAACTTTGTTGCGCAATAAAGCAAGGCATTGTTTCAGTGCGGAAATCTGTATGATAGCAAGGCCGATCAAGACCTTGATCCAATGCGGAAAGATATATTATAGCAAGGCCGATCAAGACCTTGATCCAATGCGGAAAGCTGTATTATAGCAATGCCGATCAAGACCTTGATCGAATTGGGAAAGCTATATTATAGCAATGCGGAGTAATGTGGGGTATTTGGGCAAATTGTTGCGTGTTGCCCTGCTTATGGGGCTTTCAGAGGGTGCTTGACGGGATTGGAAGTGGTTTATAGTTAGCCTACCGTTTTTCACTTCTTTGTTTGACTTTGCCCAACACCTTTTTATATGGTCTCCATATTATATGGTCTCCATAGCAGATCAATAATGAAAAGCCACAATAGCCCCCACCTCAACACCAAACCAATAACGGCTCCAACCCCCAACTAACACCCCAAAGCAACAAACCCGATCGACACTGTATTGTCAAAATTCTTTGCGTGAAGAGCCGCAACTATATAGTGATAAGAGACCCAGCTAAATAAAGAGAAGCCCATATAGCCCAAGCTAAAGTACCCTAACACAAAAAAAGTACAAAAAAACTTACAAAAAGCTTGTATAGGCCTTGACGCAACACCCCCCCTAGCAAAATGGGGATTTACAGACTAGCCCGTATGGGTTGGTTAATCTTTATCCATTGTTGGAGGTATTGCTTATGTATAAGCTCAAACTACTTTTATTGCCTGTAGCCTGGCTACTGGCCTTTATGGCCTTGGCCTGCGCCCCACCCGATGACGATGATCGATCTTCTGGGCCATCTTCTGGGCCGTCTATCAATAATGCCATCTACGACTTTGCTACGGCTCTGTTAACCGTACAAGGTACTGACTTAAGTCCTACAGAAGCCCAAATCCAAACCATCGTAGTAGATGGCATAGCTTTAGATTCCTATACTGCAGATGACCCAGCCACTGGGCCAGATAATAGCAATCTGGCAAAAGGTAAGTACCGTATTAAAAGCGATGGCACAGCGCTTTGGCTTAGACTTACCGATCAACATAAAGCTGCTCTTCAGACCAAGGTGGGTATGAATACCAATGGTCTAAAAAAAGGGTTGCTTACTAGCTCTGGTGCTTGGGCGGGTTTAAATACACCTAAAGACTTGGACGTTAGGAATGTACCCGATAAGCAGTCTAAAGTATCCGATGACAATCAGCCATCTAAGCAAACTGAAGACGAACAAGCTGAAGAAGAGTCGCCTAAGCAATCTAAAGACGAACAAGACGAACAAGACGAACAAGACGAACAAGACGAACAAGACGAACAAGCTGAAGAGGAGTCGCCTAAAGCTGCAATTACCGGTGCAAGCTACAATGTTGGCACGGCGCTGTTAACCTTGCAAGGTTCTAACTTAAGTCCTACAACTGCGACCCAAGCCCAAATCCAAACCATCGTAGTAGATGGCATAGCTTTAGATTCCTATATTGCAGATGCCACAGCCACTGGGCCAGATAGTCGCGGTCTTGCAAAAGGTAAGTACCGTATGAAAAGCGATGGCACAGCGCTTTGGCTTTACCTTACCGATACCGATAAAGCTACTCTGAATGGCAAGACAGGTATGGATAGCAATGGTCTAAAAGATGGGTTGCTTACTAGCTCTGGTGCTTGGGCGGGTTTAGATACAGCCAAAGCCTTGGCCGTTAGTGGAAACCCCGCACCCACAATTACCCGTGCAACCTATGATGTTACTATAGGCTTCTTAGTGATTACAGGTACTAATTTACCAAAAGCAGTTACAGGCTGGGACTTTAGCAAATTGACGCTTGTATCCGGTGATGGTAGTAATAGATTCACATTACCCCGGCATAACAGCAAAACCTATGGTTATGGAAGTAGAAACAGAGCCACAGGTTCTAGTGCAAGTGCAACAGGCTTACAGATTACTTTAATTGGTAGTGTAAAAACGGAAGCCGAGAAGATACTGGTTAAGGAAGGTCTTCGTGATGCTAATGGTGCATACAACCTGGAAGCAGCAGCAGGATTTGCAGGTGGTAGCGCTGAAGACACAAGCAATCCTATTACCGTTAGCGGGTATACAGCCAGCATCACCAAAGCAACCTACGATGCTAATACAGGCGAGTTATATATTATTGGTATCAAGTTACCGACATCAATTGCAAGATGGGACTTTAGCAAATTGACACTTGTATCCGGTGATGGTAGTAAGAGATACCCATTACCCGAGCACGCAATAGGTGAAAACACAGCCACAGGTTCTCGTCCAGGTGTAACCTACTTAACGATTACTTTAAGCGGTAGTGTAAAAGCGGAAGCCGAGAAGATACTGGTTAAGGAAGGTCTTCGTGATGCTAATGGTGCATACAACCTGGAAGCAGCAGCAGGCTTTGCAGGTGGTAGCGCAGAAGACACAAGCAACCCGATTACCGTTAGCGGGTATGTAGCCAGCATCAACTTCGTATCATATATAGCTAGTACAGGCCAGTTAATTATTAGTGGTAGCAGGTTACCGACAGCAGTTGCAGACTGGGACTTTAGCAAATTGACACTTGTATCCGGTGATGGTAGTAAGAGATTCACATTACCACGGCACTCAACCGAAGGTGCAAATAGAGTCACAGGTTCTCGTGCAAGTGCAACAGGCTTAGACATTACTTTAAGCGGTAGTGTAAAAGCGGAAGTCGAGAAGATACTGGTTAAGGCTGGTAAAAGTGATAATAATGGTGCATATAACCTGGAAGCAGCAGCAGAATTTGTACCTGGTAGCACAGCAGACCCAACCACTAGTATTCAATTTATAAATGCTAAGTAGGGTTTGGTTGTTGCAACGCTTGCATTGGCCAATTGCAGCCTTGGTAAGTTTTTTATCAAGGCTGCTTTTATCAATTATAGCCAAATGCCAGACCTCAAAAGTTATAAAGACCGCATTATCTACCAGATTAAAGGCATTCGACAACACCGCTGGACTCCTTTTCGACTATGGCGCACAGCCAACGCAGAAGGGGAAATGATTGGCAAATTTTTGAAGTAATTTTTTTAAAGTAACTCAAAAGCCGTGCCAGCTAAGAAATCACTTAACGGTGTATCTTGTTTGGAAAACAAATCGGACTGGCTATATTCCAGCGGTAAAACCAAACGCAGCATGGTTAGCGATTTGCGAAAATCTTCGAGCGTGCTGGGTTGCAGAACCGTAGAACTTTGCATAAAGGGCAAGACCTTTTGCCCATGTTGTATCCACTGCCGTTGCACCCCAAGGGGTTGGGAAACATAAATATCTTTGATTTCCATTTTTTTGGGGCCCGTCAAATCCAACATTACCTGCCAAACTTTTAAAGAATGAAGACTGTAGCGTTGTTGTAAATATTGGTGTAAATTGCTACACAATTTGAGCCGTTGGCTGCGGTTGCGCAACTGCGTTAAAAATTCTTTATCGGCTTTGCCCAAACACAATTCATCGACCACAACAAAATGGCGCGGCTCTTGGGCCAACAAGCACAAAGCTTTTTCCGAGATATTCAAATGGGTAAACAAAGAGGGAAAGCTATCATCATCGCTACAAAATATTTGTTCTTCATTGAGCAAACCAGATTCTAGCGCACAGGCCACGCCTTCTACCACCGGCGCCGAAAGTGCCCGAACGTTGCGGTGCCAATATACCGTGCGAAACATTAAATAGCGCGAAAAAGTTAAACTTTCGATAATGGTTAGGCCACGCCCCGGAATGCAAATACGAAACGGCGATTCTCGCTTTGTTTCTCCTTTTATTTCTTGTGTTTGCAAAATTTCTGTATCGAGATGGCACAAGTGAACTTGCGATAAAAGATATTCCAAATCCTGAATGCCGTAGGGCACACCGCAATAATAGGCATCGCGGTTCAGATAATCCAACTTATCTGGGTCTAGCGTACCCGAAAGTAAAGAACGATATAACAGCCCTTCACTTTGTTCTTCTGAGGCAGTCGAAACCATCGAGGGCAAGGGCAACGATTGATCAACCAGTGCCGCAACCAATGCCGGTGCAGTGCCTAGCTCCTTGGTGAGGATCGAGGCTATCGGTTCGTTCAAAATACAACGAGCAGATATTTGTTCATGCTCAACTGACAGCCCTTCTAAAATATGTGCATAGGGGAAATGCCCTAGATCATGAAGTAAAGCTGCAGCCAAGAAAGCCTTTGCCCCTTCCAAGCTAGGGCTAAAGCCAGCAGGAATACTATTCTTACTGGACAACAAAGCAAGCAACAAACGGCGCGCCATCCAAAAAACCCCAATGCTGTGCTCAAAGCGAGTATGGCGCGCACCGGGGTAG
This sequence comes from Spirochaetia bacterium, assembly GCA_965225855.1. GTDB lineage: Bacteria > Spirochaetota > Spirochaetia > SP-2023 > SP-2023 > Haliotispira. The sequence goes on from CBDDCK010000005.1 coordinate 644,619, forward strand.
ACCAACGTTGCCGAACTAAGCTGGCGTATACCACTAAGGCGCAAAAAAGGCTGCGAATGAATTAGCTTTTGAAACGCCTGATTTAAATAAACATGCTTCCACAGCGGGTCGCGTAGCGGAATATCAAAAGCGTTTTGCAAATAAGCAATCACTTCAGAACAAACTTTGGTCATAAAACCCTGCGATAACCCTTGTATTTGATATTCTCAACTAAACCGTGAATTATCCAATTTTTATTCTTTGGCAGCCTCAATTTGCTTTTGGACAAATTTTTCAATCTCGGCAATTTTTGTTGCCGTTTCACTGCGCCCTAAATCTCCTTTGGCCAGACTTTTGCAAGAAGCGTAAAATTTAATTTTTGGCTCTGTTCCCGAAGGGCGGGCCGTGATAACTGAGCCATCGCTGCCATAAAGTTGCAAAACGTTTGACTTGGGTAAATCAATATCTTGTTTGGATTCACCACTAACTAAAGTTGTAGTGCCATTTGCATAATCCTTATACTGTGCAATTTCAATATTGCCAATTGCTTTTGGTTTATCCTTGCGCAGCGTCTCCATTATTTTGTTCATCGTTTCCAGACCTTGGGAGCCCTCAAAATAATAGTTGATCAACGTTTCTTGGTAAAAACCATAGCGGTCGTAAATATCGTTTAGATAAGCTAGCAATGAGCGGCCTTGCTGTAAATTCCACATGGCCATTTCCACCGTCATCGTACTGGCCGAAATAGCATCTTTATCGCGTGCATGGCTATCAATTAGGTATCCATAACTTTCTTCACAACCAAAAATATATTGATATTTTTGGTTATGTTCCCATTCGCGTATTAGTGCACCAATAAATTTAAAGCCTGTCAAAACTTTAAAATCGGCAACCCCGTAAGACTTTGCAATCTCATTTTGCAAATTACTAGTTACAATGGTATTGACAAATGCTGCATTGTCTGGCAACTTGTCTTGTTCTTTGAGGGTCGAAAACAAATAATCGCACAGCATGGCACCCAATTGATTGCCCGAAATCAAAATATATTCGCCATTTTTATCTGGTACTGCAATTCCCATACGGTCGGCATCAGGATCGGTACCCAAGACTAAATCCGCCTTTCGTTGTTTAGCATGGGAGAGAGCCAATTCCATAGCAGGGGCAATTTCAGGGTTGGGAAACTGCGTAGTTGGGAAATTGCCATCGGGCTCGGCTTGTTCTGGGACAGTAAAAACTTGGACTCCCATTTTTGCCAGAGCCCTTTCTATGCTTTGCCTTCCCGCACCATGTAAAGGGGTGTAGACTAATTCTAACGAATGCTGTTTTACTAGCTCGGGACGCAGCGATTGAGCTGCAACCATATCGATATATGGCTGGTCAATTTCTTCATCGATCCAGCATAAAAGCCCTTTATTCAGAGCCTCGTCTTCAGAAATACTTGGCAAATCGCCCGCTACCGAATTTACCTTAGCAATAATCTCTTTATCGTGGGGAGTGATAACTTGAGCACCGTCATTCCAATAGACTTTGTATCCGTTATATTTTGCCGGGTTGTGGCTAGCTGTAACCACAATGCCTGAACAACAACCCAATTTCTGCACAGCAAACGATAATTCTGGAGTAGGGCGCAGGCTGGTAAACACCGTGCTGCGAATGCCATTGGCTGCCAAAATCAAGGCTGCTTCCTTGGCAAACAATGCCGAATAATTGCGGCTATCATATGCAAGGCAAACATGTCGCTGTTCTTCAGCTACATTTTCGCAAATATAGAGGGCCAACCCTTGGGTGGCCTTGCGAATTGTGTAACAATTTAAGCGGTTTAAGCCTCCGCCAATTTCGCCACGCAGCCCCCCTGTGCCAAAATCCAAAGATTTGTAAAAACGCTCATACAATTCTGTTTTGTATTTTTCTCTGTCTATATTCTTTGGCGTTCTATCGAGTTTTTCCAGCAAATCTGCCACTTGCTGCCGAAATACTAGAAATTGTTCGTCCTTTATATATTGCTCTGCTAACATAAGAATATCATCTGTCATTTGATTTACTTCCTTCTATCATGGTCGAAAATTATGAAAATTATTTTATAGCATTTTCTGGATTTTCTAATCTTTGCCAAACCTTAGCTTGTCATCATTTTGGAATAATAATTCCAATTCCGCATCTGAAACCATTACATTTTCATTATCACTTTCTTTATTGCAATTGAGGAATTCTTTGGCTAATTTTTCATTGCCATCACTAATTTTGACAATCGTTTTGCGCCATTCTTCATAATTTTTTTGCAATAGTTCCCTAAGAAAATTTTTTGGTGAATCCATGGCACTGCGCAAAAATATTAAAAACGCATGCTTTACCCGAAACAATTGATGGGTTAGCTCGGCAAAATTCAGCAACTGATTTCGATCGTCTAGCAAACGCTCATGCTCTTCCAACAAGCGGGCAATATTGCGCACTTCTTCAATAATCTGGACATTAAAAATATTGCCGTTGACTTCTAATTCCAGCAATTCTTGCAGTATTTTTATGCGATTGCGCAAAAAGAAAAAATTATCATTGAAGTAAATTTGTTCCATGCGGTCAATCTTAACTAGGAAAAGTCTCGGGTGCAAATACTCCAGCATTATTTTTTAATAAGCGAACAAGTTTTTTAAATACGGCCCAAAAACAAGAATGCTTTGTATTGTTGCATGGATTGCACTTAGCAGGACGAAAGCTGCTGCAATATCTTTAGCCATCATCGCCAAATAATTGAATTTTCGTTCGTAGATGTCTACCATATATTCTAAGGCAGTGTTGGCCAATTCAGCCCCAAGTACTTGAAAAATAGAAAATAAAATAATGCTCCATTCATTTTTGTTCAGTTGCCAGTAAAAGCCTAATAGCGCAACTGCAACCGCAAAAAATAGCTCAAGACGAAAATTGCGTTGGGTGCGAAACGCGTAGTAGAGGCCGCGAAAAGCCCAGCGAAAACTGGCAAAAGGGCTATGCTGATGCAATTGGTCAATCTCACTAAACCCTTGCTCAGCATTATCTTTTAATTGCTGTGCTAAATTTTGGTGGTATTGGTATGCTTTAGAAGTTGTGTTTTTTGCTTTTTTTGTATTCATAATTTTATGATTTAGCTTTAAGCTTATCTGCCATTAATGTCAATCCCTAGCTTTTGAAATTTAATTTTTGTATAAAACCCAAACAGACGCTTAACTACAGACAAAAAAAGTAACTCCACTATATTTTGATTTTGCGTAAAGCCTCCCTGAATATTAGGATTTGGTACTCTCTACAAATAAACAATTGAAGTAAAATGGTAACAGTCGTGATACAACATTTAATCAAAGTAAAACCATATCAATGTATATTTTGTATTGGAATCGTGTTTCTTTGGCCTGCAAGTATTATCAGCTGTACTAAATTCAAAAGAGAGCCGGGCCCCACCAACCAAATGTCCCAATTACTTACCGAGCCAGAGCGTTGGCAAAGCTATACACCTAAACAACGTTTTGCTATGTACAATAATATGTTGAGTCTCTACCATAAAGAAGGCTATATAAAGTTAAAAATCGAACCCAAAAAACAAGCGACTTTTCGTATAGATACCCAGCGTCTCGATGATATTTTTATCTCTCTTATCAATACCAATCCAGAAGACCCTTACAATAGTTATTATCTGTATAATATCGCTGGTAATTATATTGAACGCGGAGAAAAAGTAATGGGTTTATGGCTTTTGCGTTCTATGTACCAGCAATTCCCAGATTTAAGCTTGACAAATTACCCCAGTATTCACTATTTATTTTTAGATGCCTTAGGACGTATGGAAGATAATGTTGACTACCGAATTGATGCAATCCAAAAAATTTTAGCCCGTTATAACCAACAACAATTGAGCCTTATGGAAGAAAATACAGCAAATCCGCGGGGTGTTTGGCTTTATCGTTTAGGTAAAGCATATGAAATGAAGGCAACAGAAATGCTCTATGTAAACCCAAAATTGGCAGACGAAAACTTAAAAGCTGGGATGAAAGTCTACAATCAATTTTTTCGTATGGACTCGGTTTTTGTTCCCGAAGAACCCAATGCGCGCAACGTTGTGGCTAGCAAAATAAGTATTTACAATGCTCGGCGGAATTGGTATACAGACCCAAGTTTGGAAAATCTAATTCAGAAAGTTCAATATGCAATACAAAATAACGATATTAATAATGTGTTACGGTATCAGGCCAATGGTTTTTTTGTTTTAAGCTCTGACTATCGAGATGAAGTTAGCCGTATTGGTAGCGATATTTATTTGCCCTATTTTTTAGGTGGAGTGATACAGTTTGGCAATTTAACACCCGAGTCTAACGACAAAGAAGCTTGGCTTTACAGTACCAACTGGCCATTTCATCTAACGACATGGTACTTGTATTTTCACAAGATAGATTATCCGGTATCTCCAGAAATTGATGGTAATTGGGAGTGGGCTGGAATTTATTTAGGAGATTTTTATTAGCAATGGTGAAAAAATACTGCAAACAGATCAATCTAAAAATCTTTTGGATTCTTCTGTTGTTTCTTTTTTGCATTTTTTATGGTGCGCTGAATATGTTGGTTGCTCAAGTTGGAGGTGGAGCTGGCAGCCAAGATAGCAGAGCCAATATAAATAACCAAAATGTGTCTATAGCCGATCAACAAATGGAGCAGGCAAATTTTTCTACAAAGAAAGAATATTCTCTAAATGCTTTTGTAAACTGGGATAAAAAATTGCTTCAAATTAAAATTTCCGTGCCAGTTAAAAAACTGGAATTACAAACGCGCTACTATGTGAACGCGATTCTTGAAAGCTATTTTTCTGTTTGGCTTTATGATTCTGTCAAAAATCTACAAATTAATTCACAACAAACCCTAAAAGATATTTGGGGTAGTACATCGCTAAAAAATCTTTATATGCTTTTAAAGGATATATTGAAGAAAAAATATTCCGTATTTTACCCGAACCTAAAATCTTTTTCGACTGTGTATGAAATTAGCTTGTATCCGAATTTAGTTCGTTTTTGGGCCGATGAGCAATTTAAAGCAGAAAAATTGCCCTCTGCTGTTTTGAATGCCAATGGAACCGAATTTACAGGGTTAATTATTTATGTTCAAAATCAATTGCCCGTTCGCGCAGACCCTTACGGCACCAAGAAATTCAAGCGGGCATTATTCCCTAAGATATATAATGAAAATTTGCGCTTGATAATGAACTACCGCAATGTAGAAAAAGAAATATTATTACAACGTGGAATGCTCAGTTATGATATGAAAGAGAATGAAGCACAGCATAAGAATTTTATAGGCAGCTTTCCGTTTCGTATTGTTGCTCGTGAATTATTTGGTGAGGAGCCCACCGATATTATCATCAGTAATTCTGATGCCAATTTTATATTGGAAAATGTCTATATGAGAAAGGCTCTACAGCAGGGAAAAATTTTGATATTGTATGATGAATTGGCTTTTTGACAATGTGTTATATGTAGGCGAATGATGGGTAATTGTTTTCGTATTTTGTTAGGTTGTGGGATTTTTTCTAGCCATGTTTTTTGGGGTACTTTTGGGATTTTATTTTCTCAAGAGCATGATAATGATTCGTTTGCTTCGTTATATGGGCCTGTTCGCTTGGGTATTATGGTTCAGGGCCAAGGGCAGGCCCTTTATAGTTGGTTTGGGCATGCAGGTATTGTTCTTTCTGGGCCGGCAAAAGTATTGCGTTCTGTAGCGCAACAACATCAAAAATATTTTGTCCATGCGGCACAATATATGGGTGAAGAATTATTATTTGATTATGGCAATTTTGATGCCGGCGATAAAGATTTTATTCTCGACTTATTGACCGGTAAACTGAATTATTATAAATCGTATAAGAATTTTCAGCGATATAAAGAGAAAAATGCTATATATCGAAAACGTGGGCTTGATGTATATTGGCTTAATTTAGATTCTGAAGCGAAACAAAAATTTGTTCAAATATTATTTCGGGATACAAACCCTAAAAATCGAGTTTACAAATACGATTTTTACTTTGATAATTGCCTAACTAGAATACGCGACCAACTAAATGAAGTTTTTGATGGCCGTTTAAAAGAGCAAATTACAAGGATTAGTGCATATAATATTCGCCAAATTTTGCGCCGCGAAATCGGAGATAAATTTTGGGGTCTATTGTTGTTAGAATATTTGCAAGGAGCTCAAATCGATCAAAAATATTCGAGGTGGGACTCTATATTTTTCCCTAGTTATATGCCGATATTATTGCAAGAGCTACAGATACCGGGTAAAAATCAAGCTTTACTAGTACAACACGAGAAAATTTTCCCATTTAGGCTTAATGAGTTGCAGCGTTTGCATACGTATAAATATTTTTACCAAAATGTTTGGGCTTTTACAGCGTATGTGGTCCTATCATTTTTGATTGTATTTTTATGCTATTATTATAAGATAGCATTCCGTTTTAAACGATGGAGCAAAGTTATTTATTATGGATTGACAGTAATTATAAGTATATTACTAGGGGGGCTATCTGGAGTGATTTGGCTGGCGAATATATTGCATAACTTTGACGTTGCCTTGGAAAATGCTTTGATTTTATTAGGTAGCCCATTTTTATTATTGCAGCTGCCTGCTTTATTATTGTTGAGTTTTCGTTCTCTACGTGATCGAATTCATCGTCAAGCTAAAATTTTTATACTGTGGAATTGGCGCATTCATACATTCTTGGCATTTCTTGTACCTGTTTGGGCTTGGTTGTATAGTTTCATTTGGCAAAAATCCATGCAAAATATACTCTTGCCGTGGGCTGCTGTTTTGCCAGTACTACTGATTATCATATGTTTATCTGATAAAATTAAGACAATTCAATTGGTAAAATAAATGACCAAAGGGGAAATCATGGATAAATCGCTAGGTGATAATACAGAGGAGTATATCACTAAATTATCGAAAATGGGTTATAAAGCCATCAAACAAGGGAAATATCAAGTAGCAGAACAAAATTTTCGTGATATTTTAGCACTTGATGAAACAAATAATTATGCAATAGTTGGTCTAGGTGATGCGTTGCGCCGGCAAAAACGGAATAAAGAAGCTATGGAATATTATCGCAATTGTTTAGAGCTTTATCCCGAAAATAATTATGCATTATTTGGTGTTGCCGAAAGCTACCGTGCATTAAAGTTTTATCAAAAAGCGATTGATGCTTGGGAACGCTATTCTGCCATTGATACTCAAAATATTACGGTGATGACTCGTATGGCAGATATTTACCGAAAAATGAAAAATTTGAATCGTTCCAAAAAGATTTATCAAAAAGTTTTAAAATTGGAAGCGGATAACTTATATGCTAATATTGGTTTAGCGCATGTACATTATGATTTAGGTCTGTATCAGGTTTCGCTGGATTATTGGCAACGTATTCTAAGTAGAAAAGAGGCTCGCCTTGATATCCGTGTGCTGACCTCAATAGGAAACTGTTATCGTAAACTTAATGATTTTCATCAATCGTTGGAATATTTCCGAAAAGCAGAACAACTTGACCCCCATAATTTCTATGTATTATATGGTATTGCCGATAGTTACCGTGGTTTAACATTGTTTGATAAAGCAACAGAATATTGGATTACGATGCTTAAAGCAGGTCATAATAATCAATTTATTTTAACTCGCGCAGGAGATACGGCCAGTGCTGCCGGTTTGGAACAAAAGGCAAGGGAATTTTATTCTCAAGCGTTACAGCTAGGTCCCGATATGTATGCAATTTTAGGGTTGGCCATTTTGGAGCATTCCAGTGGGAATTACCAAGCAGCGATTGATTTGCTGGAACAACTGTTAGAAGATCATTACCACAGCCCGCGCTTGCAGTTAGATTTAGCTGTCAATTACTGTTCTATGAATATGCCACAAAAAGCCTTTGAAAACTTAGATGTGTATATTCGTAAGGGATATGGTAATGAAGCCATTCTTGCAATGCATCAGAATTTAAAAGAGGGTCTTGAATATAGCAATGAATAGGATACTCATTCCTGGAAGTTTTGATCCTCCGACTAATGGGCATTTACATTTAATAGAGCGAGCTGCCCATTTGTTTCCATACGTTTGCATTTTGATTTCTGTTAATGCTAAAAAAAAGAACTTATTTAGCCAAGAAGAAAGATATGGTTTATTGCGAGCGATTACCAGTGGTTTTTCCAATGTGCAAGTAGACATTTGGGATGGCTTGGTTGGGGTTTATGCGAAAGAAGAGGGCTATGATGCTTTATTGCGTGGTCTGCGAAGTGAAGCAGATTTTTCTTACGAATTGGATATAGCGAATATAAACTACAGTTTGAGCCATTCCTTAGAGACTTTGTTTTTGCCTACTCGTCAAGATAAGAGCGTAATACGTTCATCGTATGTAAAAGAACTATGGTCTATGGGGACCGTAGTTGATGAATTTGTACCACAGATTGTAGCGCAATTACTGCGGCAAAAACTTGCAGAATAATCCCGATAGAATAAGTAGTGAGTTTAAATTCTGGGCTTTTGCAAAGCCAATTTCAAGATGAAGATTTACCAGAAGAGGGGTTGCGCCCAAAGTCGTTACTGGACTTTCAAGGCCAGAGTTTGGCAAAAGAAAACCTTGCCATATATATCCGTGCTGCGTTGGAACGCAAAGAAGCCCTCGACCATGTTTTTATCAGTGGGCCGCCCGGTTTAGGCAAAACCACACTGGCGGGCATTATTGCCAATGAGCTGGGTGCAGAATTCCGCTTAACATCAGCACCAGCACTGGAAAAGGCCAAAGACTTAGCTGGTCTGCTTACAAACCTCTCAGCGCGTGCGGTATTTTTTATTGACGAGATTCACCGTCTACGCCCTGTAATTGAGGAAATGCTATATATCGCGATGGAAGATCGCGAGTTGGACTGGATTATCGGCGAGGGGCCAGCGGCGCGTGCGGTGCGCATACCATTACCGCCTTTTACGTTGGTGGGTGCTACAACACGGCCTGGAGCTGTAAGTAACCCTTTGGTGACTCGGTTTGGTATACAGCAAAGGCTTAGTTATTATAGTCGTAAAGAATTAGAAGATATTATTATCCATAATGCCCAGCTGCTACCTGCTGAAATTGAAGCAGAAGCAGCAGCGTTATTGGCCCAATGTTCCCGTGGAACCCCACGGGTAGCCAACCGCTTATTGCGCCGGATGCGCGATTTTGCGCAAGTGTCGAATGGCACTGTGATCAGTTGCCAGATTGTCGATGCAGCAATGATGCGTTTAGAAATTGATTCTTTCGGTTTAGAACGAATCGATCGCGAAATATTACGTGCCATGATCGATAAATTTGGTGGTGGCCCTGTTGGAGTGGAAACTTTGGCTATTGCAGTTGGCGAGAATCGCGATGCTTTGGAAGATTTTTATGAACCATATTTGATTCAGTGTGGTTTATTACAGCGTTCGCCACGAGGTCGTATTGCAACGACTTTGGCCTACAGTCATTTGGGAAAAAGCTTAGTTTAGCGTTACGGTACCAAACACAGACTTAGAGAACGAACTTCGCTGATCCAGCCTTCTTTTTCTAACAGATAAAGAGCACGACGGCACATATCAATCGTAGCCCCCGTGGTGTAAACATCATCTACCAATAGTAATTGTAATGGCCCCCGCTTACAGTAATTTTGCCAGACTAGACGGCGGGCGGGCAGTGCTAAGCTATAAGTATCACTGTTATACAATTGCTCTAAGCGTTGCTCACGGTTTAGGCGTTTTTGTTGTACAGTGGCATTCCTTTGCAGCAGCTGCATGATGGGAAAGGGCTTGCGGCAAATATAGCCCACTTGATCCCAAGCCTCCCGTTTTAATTTTGCTTCTCGCGGAGGAACAGGTATGATTGAGTAATTTGCAAATTCGGTAAAATAAACTTGTTGCAATAAGGCATGGAAATATTTTGCCAATGGTAGCTCTTTGTCAAATTTGTACCAATGGAGTAATTCGGCAAACAGTCCCTGATAATAGGCCAAGGGGTAGTTGCGCGTTATTTGGAAATTTGGCTGCCCTTGTAACCTGGCTATTGCATTACAGCAAGGCTCGCAATATTGTTCGGTATTATTAACATCAAATTCTTCTATCCCACATCGCAGGCAAAATTTGGAATTTGGGTTATTGTGGGTTCTTACCCAAAGGATTTGTTGTTCACATTCAGGGCATAAAAATTGCTGGCTTAGTCTGGAACATAAGTAGCAATTCTCTCGATATAAGTTGTTACTCAATATATTGTTGGTTTTGTGTTTTCTAAAAATATTCACTTGATAAAATAGGACAAAATCGTATAAATTTTTTCATACTAAAAATTTTTGGGATATTTTGGAACAAAATCTATTCGGTTGGAAATTTCAGTTCTGTAATAATTGCCGAAGACTAGGCATTCTGTACAATTGCACAAGCGGGTTTAGAGTGCGGGCTAGTTCCTTTCTAGTTGGTATTTATCGTTTTTACATAGTTTATACTGGAGGTTTGAATGTCGATTCAACACTATTTTCCTTTGTTTTGCCTAGATTTAGAAGGGGTCTTGTGGCCTGAAGTGTGGCATTATGTAGCTAAGTTTACGGGTATTGAAGAATTGGGTCTGACGACCCAGGAAATTGGTAGCTACGATGAATTAATGCACATACGGCTTCGTGCCTTGGAAAATTCAAAAATTAGATTATCGCAGATTCAAGAGTATATTCAAGATTTACAGCCTTTAGATGGAGCCCACAATTTTTTGAATGAATTGCGCCAGCTAGGCCAAGTAGTGATTATTTCCGATACCTTTGCCGAGTTTTTGGGCCCGGTTTTACGGGAGCTCAATAACCCGATGGTTTTTTGTAATGCTTTGGAAGTCGATAGTGATGGCTTTATTAAGCGGCACATTATGCGCAGTAGTATTGGAAAAAAGGGTATGTTGGCTGCGCTCTCGAGCCAAGGCTATAGTATTGGGGCTGCTGGGGATTCATACAATGATATTGGTATGTTACAAGAGGCCCAATGGGGTGCTTTTTTATTTGCACCACAGCATATTACGCAACAGTTTCCACAATTGCCCAATATGCAATCCTACGGTGATTTGTTGAGCTATTGGAAACATAGCTTGTATTAAAAAATTTCTTGAAAAATAATTTTATTTATTGGTAAAAATGCATCGATCAATGGGAGGCCTTTAGAAAGGAAATGCTTAGGAGGGGACATGATTTTACGCAGCGAAGATTACCAATTTGAACAAACAGTGTCTTTCGTCCAGCTTGATGAATATTATAACGAGCCGAAAGTAGAGTCGGTGCGTGGCAAGTTGTGGCAGCAACAGTTGCCATCGTTCAAGCGGAGTTTTTTGCATTTTAACAGTGATGGCCATTTGCTTTTATGCCGTACGGATACCGGGCAATCGGAGGAGGTGCGCTGTAATTATCAAGATGGTATGTTGGTCAGTCGTATCTTTATTGCCCAGAACGGCAGTGTTTATCGGGTGGAAAACCGCATTTACAATGAAGAAAATCTGTTAGTAGAAAAAAACTTCCAAGAGAATGGGATTATAAAGCAGCAGGTACGGTACAAATATAATGAGAAGTTTCAGCTAATCGAAGAGGAAAATCAGAAGCATATTAAATTATATTTTTATAATGATGATGGTTTATGCTATGAGCAACAGTTGCATGCTGGAAATGAGCATGTTCAATCATGTTTATATTATTATGATAAAGATAATAATATAGTGGAATTGCGTGAGGAAAGTCCTATAGGCCAAACATGCCGGTTGCATAAATATAGTTATGAGCATCAATTGGTTTCCAGTTATCAGCTTATCAACCAAGATGGTTTAATTTTGACCAACTTAGAATATAAATACAGTAATTTTATTGGAAATGATTGGCTGGAACGTTATACCTGGCGGCTTAGTGGGCGTTCGGGTAAATTGTCTTACCATTCGTTGCATTCGTGTTGGCGCAGCCCTTGCTTGGAGAGCAGCAGCTATGAATCATACTTTTGCCGAGATTTTCAAACTTTAGAATTATCTAAAGGGAGTTACTATGGCCAGACTACCAATCTGGGTATAATGCATGGCCAAGGGCGTTTGGACTTTTTTGATGGTTCTTGTTACATAGGTCGTTTTGATAATGGGTGTATGGATGGTTATGGCTGTTTTTATTGGCCAGATGGCCGCGTTTACCGCGGTTATTTTGAGAAGAACAAAATGCAGGGGTTGGGTAATTATTATTTAGTCGATGGCTCTTTGTATCGGGGGACTTTTGCTGAAGGTCAATTGCTTTCTAGTAAGCCGTATTATTATTTGGCTAGTACTTCGCCGTTGTCCAAGTTGTCTAGGCAAAATCGTAGAGCACAGGCTGCCAACCGTTTGAACCGCCAATTAGACTACCAAGTTAAAGACATTATTGAAATTGAAGAAATTCGCCAAGAAGAGCATAAAAGTGATGATCAAAAGTTTATTGAATTAGCTACTAAAGCCGTACAACAAAAATGGCAACAGGAGTCTATTGAGCCAGAGCAGGCAGTGCTGCTTGAGCAAACGTCTGAAACAGAATCTGTAGGTGAACAGCATAATTTGGATTTGTTTTGTTGTGAGCAGTATCCGGAAGAGTTGACAGAAAATTTTATGGCAGAGGATTTTATTGATATATTTTCCGAAATAGTAAATCCTGAAGTGGTAGCAGAAAGTGGCCAGACTGTAGATTTTAGCCAAGATTTGGGAAAGCAAGGAGATATTTTGGAAAAGCTTGAGCAAGGTTTACAAGAAAATGACAGTGAGCTTCCCAAAGAGTTTATGTTAGAAAATGTGGCCATGCATTGTGGGCAGGCTTGATGGGAGAACACAGCAAGTTAAGAAATATCGAGATTTTTTGTTTGTAATACAATTGCAGCAGCAAGATGTACCATCATTCTTGATTTTGTTAATCCTAGTATGTGGTTGTTCTGTTATTTTATTAGGCCCTTCAGTTTGGATTGTAATTTATGGCTCTGAAAATTCGCTATAATGCGCCTTTAACCTTGACATTTTCACTTGCATGTACAGTTGTGCTATTGCTTGATTACTATTTAGGTTTGGGTATAGGCGAGAAATACTTTGTTGTTTATGGTAGAAATTGGTTTTTTTGGAGTGATAAGCGCCAGTATTACCAGTTAGTTAGCCACGTATTAGGCCACCGAGATTGGGATCATTTGTTGGGTAATTTAACTTATATCTTATTACTCGGGCCGATTCTTGAAGAAAAGTTTGGCCCTTTTCGTTTGGGGTTTATGGTGCTTATAACTGCCTTTGTTACAGGGGTAATTAATGTTACTTATTACGATAGCGGCTTGATGGGGGCTAGTGGCATTGTGTTTATGATGATTACTTTAATTTCTATTGTGAATATCCGCCGATATGAAATCCCAATGACTTTAATTTTAATGGCACTACTGTATTTAGCACGGGAGATAATTGGTTTGTTTACCAATGATAGTGTTTCCCAAATAGCCCATATCAGTGGCGGTATTATGGGCATTGTTCTGGGCTTTATTGTTCCGCCAAAATTGGTAGTCAAAAACCGCTAGCAGCGTTAGCGCAAGGACCGTGAGCTATACCATCTCGTGTAGTGAATCCCTTCTAATAATAGAATGGAGCTTATGGCTGCAATAAGATCTCTATTATGGGTAGAAATAGTGCGCCCAACTCCTCAAGAAGTAGTTTGATTGCTTGATTGTATTACTGCTTGAGCTGCAGCAAGGCATGCAAAAGGTACTCTTAATGTAGAACAGGATACATAGTTTAATCCACATTGGTATGCAAAGTTGATAGAGTGGGGTTCTCCTCCGTGTTCACCACAAATGCCAATAGAAAGGTCTGGTTTTGTTGTTCTTCCTGCAATAGTAGCATGTTTCACCAGAAAGCCTACTCCTGTAGTATCTAATATTTGAAATGGATCATTTTCTAATATTTTTTCGTCAAGGTAATTAGGGAAGAAAGAAGAAGTGTCTTCTCTTGAAAAACCATAGGTGAGTTGTGTTAAGTCGTTTGTGCCAAAAGAGAAGAAATCTGCATACTGAGCAATTTTATCTGCAGTGATGGCTGCTCGAGGAATTTCTATCATAGTGCCTATTTTTGAACTAATGCTGAGTTTATTTTTTTGTTCTTCTTCTTTTATTATAAATTGTGCAAGTTCTTTAAGGCGTGCTAATTCAGTATATGAGCCTACTATAGGTATCATGATTTCAGGCTTTACTTTAATGCCTTTTTTAAGACATGATATTTCAGCATTGATGATTGCTCTAATTTGCATTTCATATACTTCAGGATATATAATCCCTAATCTACATCCACGCAGTCCCATCATAGGGTTGCTTTCATGAAGTCTTTGTATTCTGTGTTGTATTTCAGTAATAGAGATATTAAGCATAGATGCTAGTTCAGATTGCTGTTTTGCTTCTTGTGGTAAGAATTCATGTAAAGGAGGATCAAGAAGCCTAATGGTTACTGGTAATCCTTTCATTGCAGTGAGGATGCCTTCAAAATCTTTTTTTTGTAAAGGAAAAAGTTTATCTAATGCTTTTTTTCTACTTTTTTGATCATCAGCAAGTATCATTTCTCGAAAAATGTATATTCTATCTTCGTTAAAAAACATGTGTTCTGTTCTACATAATCCAACTCCTTGTGCTCCCAAATTTCGGGCTTTTAAGGCATCTTCTGGAGTATCAGCGTTTGCTCGAACATTAAAACTTGAAGGATAATTTTTAGGGCGTTTTGCACCTGATCGTATTTGATCGGCATAGCTAAGAAATGTTTTTATATCATTGTCCATACTTGCTTCAATAAGTGGAAGTGCAGTATCATATATTTCTCCCGTAGAACCATCTAAAGTGAGTACTGTTCCTACTGGATATTCTTTATCAGCTATAATTACACTTCTATCCTTTATTTGTAGCGTAGAACAACCAACAATACAGGGGGTTCCCATTCCTCTTGCTACGACTGCAGCATGGCTTGTCATTCCTCCCGTACTTGTGAGGATGCCTTGTACTACACTCATTCCTACAATATCTTCAGGGGATGTTTGTGCGCGTACTAATATCGTTTTAATGCCTTTTTGGGCAGAATCTTGCGCTTCCCATGAAGAAATAACTATATTTCCGACTGCTGCTCCGGGAGATGCATTGATTCCTTTCGCTAATACGGGTGATGTTTTTTTAGCTTTATCATCAATACGGGGATGAAATACTTGTTGAAATAATTTTTCATCAACACGAAGTAATGCTTCCTCTTTAGTAATAAGTTTTTCTTTTACCATATCTACAGCAATTTTTATTGCTGCGGCACCAGTGCGTTTTCCGCTTCTTGTTTGTAAAATATATAATGTTCCTTGTTCTATGGTAAATTCTATGTCTTGCATATCGCGATAATGCATTTCTAATGTATCTTTTATTGCTACTAATTGAGAATATATTTTTGGCTGTTGTTCTTTTAGAGTATGTATTTTCTTTGGTGTTCGTATTCCTGCTACTACATCTTCTCCTTGAGCATTCATAAGATATTCACCATAAAATACTTTTTCTCCTGTTGATGCATCACGAGTAAAAGCAACACCAGTACCAGAATCAAGCCCAAAATTTCCAAATACCATAGATTGTACATTTGCTGCTGTTCCTAACAGTCCAGAGATTTTATTTAGTTTTCTGTATGTTATAGCTCGTTCGTTGTTCCATGAACTAAATACTGCTAAAATAGCTTCTTGTAATTGTGTGTGGACATTTTGAGGAAAATCTTTTTTTGCATGTTTCTTAAAAAGGGCTTTATATGCAAATACTACTTTTTTTAATGCTTCTGCATTAAGTTCAGTGTCTAGTGCTACATTGTATTCATTTTTTACTTTTGTGAGAACTTGTTCAAAATCATGATGGTTCATATTATATACAACATTACCAAACATATTGATAAGTCTTCTATAGGCATCATATGCAAAACGTTCATTTTGAGAAGATTGTGCTAGCCCTATAACAGATGTATCGTTCAGCCCTAGGTTAAGAATAGTATCCATCATGCCGGGCATTGATACTGCTGCTCCAGAGCGGACTGATACTAATAATGGATTTTTAGAATCTCCTAGCTTTTTTGAAAGTATAGTTTCAAGTCGAGTGATTGCTTTTTTGGTATTTTCTTTTAGTCCTGGTGGAAACTTTTTTGTTTCATTGTATTTTGCACAAGCTTCGGTAGTAATCGTAAATCCAGGAGGGACTGGTATGTTTAAGCCTGCTATTTCAGCAAGATTAGCTCCTTTTCCTCCTAGTATTTCTTTCATTGATGAATCTCCTTCGTATATACCTTTGCCAAAGAAATATATATATGCCAATGTTTCTTTCATAAGAACTCCTTATCGATTTTCAAGTATTTAGAGTATACCATCTTTAAAAATTAATGCAAAGCTTTTTTTAAAAATTAGTGCAAAACTTTTAAGATACAACTAAAGAAATTAAATACTTTTCTGCACCACCATATCATATGGCAAAAAGAAAGATATATCGATACAAGCAATTCATGCATGTTTTAAAAGAATATCTTGTTATAAAAGTGGTTTATATTGGAATAACAAACAATCCAGAAAGACGAGAAAGGGAACATTGCTTAGATGGTAAAAAATTCTCGCATATGAAAGTAGTTTCTATAAGAAGAATGACAAAAGCGGGTGCGAAAAAAGAGAAGCGAAAAGGTTGGCGCGATATAGAAAAAACCAAGGGAAAATCCCACATATAACAAAAATTCTAACGGTTAAAATTTAGAGCAAATATAAAAAGAGCGGTTGCGTTGCGTATGATCGTACTAAACATTTACGATTTTTTGCAATTTTTTGAGACTGCCACAGGCTCGTTGGGAAATCCCTAGGTTGCAAATCAAAAAAGCTAGTAAGGTTTTGGGCAAAAACCTTACTAGCTTTCTTTAAAAACCTTACTAGCTTTTTGAGACCATGCGCTGTTACCATGATATTTTGATACTTACACCATCTTATACCATATTGCTGCCGACAATAACCCATATGCCGAAAAACAAAAATTCTAACGGTTAAAATTTAGAGCAAATATAGAAAGAGCAGTTGCATACCTTTTTCATTTCGGTTTAATTAGGGCCAGGGCTAGCGAGAATGTGCAGCGTGGTTTGGATAGAGACGCTGGGAAAATTCTTTGGTAAAATTAAAAAATAAGAAATTAGGAGTTTTAGGAGTTTTTATGAAAGTTTTTTGGATTGTGAAAATTTTAATGTTTGTGGCGATGATGAGTTACAATCTTTCTGGTGTGTTGTGGGCTAAGCAGCCGTTGGTGATTGGCGGTACTGTAAATGCTGGCTATACGGGTTTTAGTGGGTCTTGGACTAGCAAAACGAATGGGGTTCTCGATTTTGAGTGGGACGATGTAACTGGGCTGAGTGTGCCTATTAATGTTTTGGTACATGGGGCTTATGGCTTGAATGATTGGTTTAGCGTTGGCGGTGTGCTTGGGTTTGGTGTTGGCGTTGATTCTGATTTGGGAACGCCTAAGTATACGGTTAATGGTACTGCTACTGTGCCTTTGGTAGAAAGTGTGGTTGGCGGTTTTAGGATTGGGCCTTATTTTCGCTTTGGTTTATGGGGCAAGGATAAAGGCGGGGGTATAGCTGTGGCTGCTTTGTTTATGATTGATTCTTTTCGGGAGCCACAGAGGTATTCTTTTTATACTGGTAGTGGTTATCTGTATTTGCAGCAAAAAGGCGTTTCGGTGGCTGGTTTGGCTTTAATGAGTGATATTTTTATCAATCGGTATTTTGGTGTAAATGTTGGTTTGGTTTTTAGTGGTTTGACGAGTGATGGAAACTTTGAAAGGGTGGCTGGCAATAAGTTGGAGCTTAGGGCTGGTGGCGTTGGCTTTTTGTTGGGGGCTAGTTTTTCTGTGCCGATAAAATTTAAATAATTTTTTTGTTTTTGCTGGGATAAATTCGTTGTTTTTTGCGAGCCCAAACCTATGTAAGTATTTTATCAATAAATACTTACATAGGGGACTGAGAATTGTTGCAGTTGCATACCTTTTTTCATTTCGGTTTAATAAATTCTTTAGGTCTTTAACTTTAGCAGTTGTTGCAGTTGCATACCTTTTTTCATTTCGGTTTAATCCGTTGCCACGAAACCTTACCACCAAGGGCGTTGCAGTTGCATACCTTTTTTCATTTCGGTTTAATCCTTGGCTTTGATTTTTTGGATATTATTTAGTTGCAGTTGCATACCTTTTTTCATTTCGGTTTAATACCTCTACCCCTATCTCTCCCCCCACTCCTGTTGCAGTTGCATACCTTTTTTCATTTCGGTTTAATACCTCTACCCCTATCTCTCCCCCCACTCCTGTTGCAGTTGCATACCTTTTTTCATTTCGGTTTAATCTTATTCTGCTTCTTAAGTCTATTATAGGTGTTGCAGTTGCATACCTTTTTTCATTTCGGTTTAATTCAGACCCAACAGACAAACCATGACCGGCAGTTGCAGTTGCATACCTTTTTTCATTTCGGTTTAATGATTTGGATTGTGAATTGTGGTAGGCTATAGTTGCAGTTGCATACCTTTTTTCATTTCGGTTTAATTGCGCTTAGTCGCAAGGTCAACATCCAGGCGTTGCAGTTGCATACCTTTTTTCATTTCGGTTTAATCCTCTGGAGGCCACAAAGTGTAAGGCAGTGGTTGCAGTTGCATACCTTTTTTCATTTCGGTTTAATTTACGGGAAATACAAAGATACAATATTTTTGTTGCAGTTGCATACCTTTTTTCATTTCGGTTTAATATGCCAATAACATCTGGACTATCTCTTTTTGTTGCAGTTGCATACCTTTTTTCATTTCGGTTTAATCCTATAGGGATCACTGGTGGCTCACCTCTTGTTGCAGTTGCATACCTTTTTTCATTTCGGTTTAATACACATCTTTAATCAAAAATCCTACTTCTTGTTGCAGTTGCATACCTTTTTTCATTTCGGTTTAATTTCACTGCGACCAAGGGCAATATCCTGTTGGTTGCAGTTGCATACCTTTTTTCATTTCGGTTTAATCTTTGGTGTAATCATAATGTCGAATTTCTGGTTGCAGTTGCATACCTTTTTTCATTTCGGTTTAATACAAGGTCACGACCGCGACTAGGCTTGTATGTTGCAGTTGCATACCTTTTTTCATTTCGGTTTAATTATTCAAGTCACCATACTCACCGGCAGCATGTTGCAGTTGCATACCTTTTTTCATTTCGGTTTAATACAAGGTCACGACCGCGACTAGGCTTGTATGTTGCAGTTGCATACCTTTTTTCATTTCGGTTTAATTATTCAAGTCACCATACTCACCGGCAGCATGTTGCAGTTGCATACCTTTTTTCATTTCGGTTTAATATTAAACGCAACCCCCATTCAGTCGACCTAGTTGCAGTTGCATACCTTTTTTCATTTCGGTTTAATACCATCGCCAGCAACAAGTCTCTTTGCGTGGTTGCAGTTGCATACCTTTTTTCATTTCGGTTTAATGATTCTACCATTCTCACGCCCTACAAGAGCGTTGCAGTTGCATACCTTTTTTCATTTCGGTTTAATGTGAGGTATTAACAGCCGATGATATAGTTAGTTGCAGTTGCATACCTTTTTTCATTTCGGTTTAATTTGTCAGCCCAAATTGTTCTTTTGTATTATGTTGCAGTTGCATACCTTTTTTCATTTCGGTTTAATTATGCGCCCGTGATCTACAATATTATGGTTGTTGCAGTTGCATACCTTTTTTCATTTCGGTTTAATAGAAATATCTCTAAGCATATTAAAAATCATGTTGCAGTTGCATACCTTTTTTCATTTCGGTTTAATTCTCTTTCGATACGATGCATCCATTCTTTAGTTGCAGTTGCATACCTTTTTTCATTTCGGTTTAATAGTAGACATATGCATAACTTTGCCAAGTATGTTGCAGTTGCATACCTTTTTTCATTTCGGTTTAATTTTGTGAATGGTCCAGTGTCTGTATTCGTTGTTGCAGTTGCATACCTTTTTTCATTTCGGTTTAATAATTACAACATTCATCGGCAATAAATAAGAGTTGCAGTTGCATACCTTTTTTCATTTCGGTTTAATCATTGTACCCTGCGGTGTACGATCAACATAGTTGCAGTTGCATACCTTTTTTCATTTCGGTTTAATTCCAGGAGTAACCATAACAGAACCCTTAGCGTTGCAGTTGCATACCTTTTTTCATTTCGGTTTAATCATTGTACCCTGCGGTGTACGATCAACATAGTTGCAGTTGCATACCTTTTTTCATTTCGGTTTAATTCCAGGAGTAACCATAACAGAACCCTTAGCGTTGCAGTTGCATACCTTTTTTCATTTCGGTTTAATCATTGTACCCTGCGGTGTACGATCAACATAGTTGCAGTTGCATACCTTTTTTCATTTCGGTTTAATTCCAGGAGTAACCATAACAGAACCCTTAGCGTTGCAGTTGCATACCTTTTTTCATTTCGGTTTAATCATTGTACCCTGCGGTGTACGATCAACATAGTTGCAGTTGCATACCTTTTTTCATTTCGGTTTAATTCCAGGAGTAACCATAACAGAACCCTTAGCGTTGCAGTTGCATACCTTTTTTCATTTCGGTTTAATCATTGTACCCTGCGGTGTACGATCAACATAGTTGCAGTTGCATACCTTTTTTCATTTCGGTTTAATAGTCTTAGGAATGGAGTGGGAAGTCTGAAGGTTGCAGTTGCATACCTTTTTTCATTTCGGTTTAATATTTTTGCCCGTTGTTTTGCTTTTATTGTGGTTGCAGTTGCATACCTTTTTTCATTTCGGTTTAATAAATTTGCCTGTTTTATATTCTCGTAGTACGTTGCAGTTGCATACCTTTTTTCATTTCGGTTTAATTGGAAGTCTTGGCTGGTGAAATTGTTAAATGTTGCAGTTGCATACCTTTTTTCATTTCGGTTTAATTGCTTTTTCTTTTTCCTGTGTTTTTTCTTGGTTGCAGTTGCATACCTTTTTTCATTTCGGTTTAATTTAGTGAGTGTCTTATTGCCGTCTTGATGGGTTGCAGTTGCATACCTTTTTTCATTTCGGTTTAATTCGATATTCTAGGCGCTAGTAACGCAGCTGTTGCAGTTGCATACCTTTTTTCATTTCGGTTTAATGCACTGATGCATAAATAGCTAGGTTTATCGGTTGCAGTTGCATACCTTTTTTCATTTCGGTTTAATTCGATATTCTAGGCGCTAGTAACGCAGCTGTTGCAGTTGCATACCTTTTTTCATTTCGGTTTAATGCACTGATGCATAAATAGCTAGGTTTATCGGTTGCAGTTGCATACCTTTTTTCATTTCGGTTTAATTCGATATTCTAGGCGCTAGTAACGCAGCTGT
This sequence comes from Spirochaetia bacterium, assembly GCA_965225855.1. GTDB lineage: Bacteria > Spirochaetota > Spirochaetia > SP-2023 > SP-2023 > Haliotispira. Next base: position 666,009 of record CBDDCK010000005.1, read on the forward strand.
TGCAGTTGCATACCTTTTTTCATTTCGGTTTAATCCTCTGGTAATTCTCCAAGGCTTCGATGCAGTTGCAGTTGCATACCTTTTTTCATTTCGGTTTAATCCTCTGGTAATTCTCCAAGGCTTCGATGCAGTTGCAGTTGCATACCTTTTTTCATTTCGGTTTAATTTTTAGGTCGTGATGGTGAAGAGCTGGAAGGTTGCAGTTGCATACCTTTTTTCATTTCGGTTTAATTAAACAATATTAAAGGCAAGTTTATCTTGTGTTGCAGTTGCATACCTTTTTTCATTTCGGTTTAATAAAATCCAAACAAATCATTCAACAAAACAAGTTGCAGTTGCATACCTTTTTTCATTTCGGTTTAATTTCTGGGATATGATCAAGCGTTTCGCTGGCGTTGCAGTTGCATACCTTTTTTCATTTCGGTTTAATCCGTAGAGACAACATTATGAATAAGCGAAGGTTGCAGTTGCATACCTTTTTTCATTTCGGTTTAATAGTAGTAACAAGACCAAAATGAACATTTCCGTTGCAGTTGCATACCTTTTTTCATTTCGGTTTAATAGTAAAACCTCCTACGTCTGCGCATAAAATGTTGCAGTTGCATACCTTTTTTCATTTCGGTTTAATATAATTATTTTATTCTCCACCCCTATAAAAGTTGCAGTTGCATACCTTTTTTCATTTCGGTTTAATTGTGGCAATTGCCCAATTCGGGATATTTTCGTTGCAGTTGCATACCTTTTTTCATTTCGGTTTAATTAGCAGACCGTAAGGACTTACCAAGAGCTTGTTGCAGTTGCATACCTTTTTTCATTTCGGTTTAATTAAAAAGGTTGTTACGAGCACTGTAGAACAGTTGCAGTTGCATACCTTTTTTCATTTCGGTTTAATTTAAGCGTTGCTGGGCTAAAGGTAATGTGTTGCAGTTGCATACCTTTTTTCATTTCGGTTTAATTGTAATTTCTACTGCTGTAGATTAGATAAAGTTGCAGTTGCATACCTTTTTTCATTTCGGTTTAATTGTAATTTCTACTGCTGTAGATTAGATAAAGTTGCAGTTGCATACCTTTTTTCATTTCGGTTTAATAGCCTTTACCAAGTTCTTCCACCCAATCATGTTGCAGTTGCATACCTTTTTTCATTTCGGTTTAATTGACCCGTCAACAGGTCAGTTTCGGCCTTAGTTGCAGTTGCATACCTTTTTTCATTTCGGTTTAATATATAAATGCTAAGTAATACCTCCGAATTAGTTGCAGTTGCATACCTTTTTTCATTTCGGTTTAATAATAGCAATTGGACAACCGAAAGCAAAGGGTTGCAGTTGCATACCTTTTTTCATTTCGGTTTAATAGCCTTTACCAAGTTCTTCCACCCAATCATGTTGCAGTTGCATACCTTTTTTCATTTCGGTTTAATTGACCCGTCAACAGGTCAGTTTCGGCCTTAGTTGCAGTTGCATACCTTTTTTCATTTCGGTTTAATATATAAATGCTAAGTAATACCTCCGAATTAGTTGCAGTTGCATACCTTTTTTCATTTCGGTTTAATGAAAACCTTGAGTAACATAAACCGGTGTAGGTTGCAGTTGCATACCTTTTTTCATTTCGGTTTAATATAAAAAAGCTCGGCCTGCTTGTTCAGTGTGTTGCAGTTGCATACCTTTTTTCATTTCGGTTTAATAGCCCCAGTCGTTTTTTATGAATGTTTTGAGTTGCAGTTGCATACCTTTTTTCATTTCGGTTTAATCCCAATACTACCCAAATCTCCCTCATCCTTGTTGCAGTTGCATACCTTTTTTCATTTCGGTTTAATCCTAATACCACCCAAATCTCTCTCATTCTTGTTGCAGTTGCATACCTTTTTTCATTTCGGTTTAATCTAGGTCTGTATTTGATCTATCTCATTCTGGTTGCAGTTGCATACCTTTTTTCATTTCGGTTTAATATTTGTAGATTGTTCTACCATAGAAGATTGGTTGCAGTTGCATACCTTTTTTCATTTCGGTTTAATAATACCGATTATCTACAGACTGGCAAGCGAGTTGCAGTTGCATACCTTTTTTCATTTCGGTTTAATATTTGTAGATTGTTCTACCATAGAAGATTGGTTGCAGTTGCATACCTTTTTTCATTTCGGTTTAATAATACCGATTATCTACAGACTGGCAAGCGAGTTGCAGTTGCATACCTTTTTTCATTTCGGTTTAATATTTGTAGATTGTTCTACCATAGAAGATTGGTTGCAGTTGCATACCTTTTTTCATTTCGGTTTAATAATACCGATTATCTACAGACTGGCAAGCGAGTTGCAGTTGCATACCTTTTTTCATTTCGGTTTAATAGCCCCAGTCGTTTTTTATGAATGTTTTGAGTTGCAGTTGCATACCTTTTTTCATTTCGGTTTAATCCCAATACTACCCAAATCTCCCTCATCCTTGTTGCAGTTGCATACCTTTTTTCATTTCGGTTTAATATAATACTTACTCCATTGTGTAAGGCTGGGGGTTGCAGTTGCATACCTTTTTTCATTTCGGTTTAATGTGTATCATAGTAGGTCTTGAATCTAGGTGGTTGCAGTTGCATACCTTTTTTCATTTCGGTTTAATCCAACCAAGCAATCGCAGCAAAACTGCCAGGTTGCAGTTGCATACCTTTTTTCATTTCGGTTTAATAAAATAATCTTTACCCCAGCAACGAGTCTGGTTGCAGTTGCATACCTTTTTTCATTTCGGTTTAATGCATGGACAAGAGAATGCCGCAGAAACCTTGTTGCAGTTGCATACCTTTTTTCATTTCGGTTTAATCCACAGAACAAAAACCTAAGACTTGGTTGGGTTGCAGTTGCATACCTTTTTTCATTTCGGTTTAATAGATATAAGATGCGGATTGCGCTTAGTCGCGTTGCAGTTGCATACCTTTTTTCATTTCGGTTTAATATTCCTGCCAAAATAGCGCCTATAGCCATAGTTGCAGTTGCATACCTTTTTTCATTTCGGTTTAATCATAACATGATCGATATGATGGCGCATTTTGTTGCAGTTGCATACCTTTTTTCATTTCGGTTTAATACTCTTAGGAATAGTATGAGAAGTCTGTAGGTTGCAGTTGCATACCTTTTTTCATTTCGGTTTAATTTTTTCTTCCGTGCTTATTAATATTTTATTGTTGCAGTTGCATACCTTTTTTCATTTCGGTTTAATATTTATGTTGCATATAACAACCTCCTATAAGTTGCAGTTGCATACCTTTTTTCATTTCGGTTTAATCTTCTCAGCCAATTCACGTTGATGATTCTTGTTGCAGTTGCATACCTTTTTTCATTTCGGTTTAATACCATGACCGGCCATCGTGCCCTGCGGTGTGTTGCAGTTGCATACCTTTTTTCATTTCGGTTTAATCAGACCAAGCAGACCATCGGACTTAATCCTGTTGCAGTTGCATACCTTTTTTCATTTCGGTTTAATAAATAGATTCTGGTCTCTATAGAATTCCTTGTTGCAGTTGCATACCTTTTTTCATTTCGGTTTAATAATAGCCTGATCCAAAGGAAGATCACCTTCGTTGCAGTTGCATACCTTTTTTCATTTCGGTTTAATGAGACTACCGGCTTCATATTTGGGCTTTGAGTTGCAGTTGCATACCTTTTTTCATTTCGGTTTAATAAATAGATTCTGGTCTCTATAGAATTCCTTGTTGCAGTTGCATACCTTTTTTCATTTCGGTTTAATAATAGCCTGATCCAAAGGAAGATCACCTTCGTTGCAGTTGCATACCTTTTTTCATTTCGGTTTAATGAGACTACCGGCTTCATATTTGGGCTTTGAGTTGCAGTTGCATACCTTTTTTCATTTCGGTTTAATATTTTCACAAAACCTTCACACTCACTCTCTGTTGCAGTTGCATACCTTTTTTCATTTCGGTTTAATAGTAAAATCATAAAGGATAAAGTAATATTAGTTGCAGTTGCATACCTTTTTTCATTTCGGTTTAATACCCCAACAACGAACCTGAAGATCGTAAGTGTTGCAGTTGCATACCTTTTTTCATTTCGGTTTAATCCTACAACCCTTCACAACTCACTCATAATCGTTGCAGTTGCATACCTTTTTTCATTTCGGTTTAATTTATACTGGCGCTAATGTTGGTGAGGATGTGTTGCAGTTGCATACCTTTTTTCATTTCGGTTTAATGAGACTACCGGATTCATATCTGGAGCTTGCGTTGCAGTTGCATACCTTTTTTCATTTCGGTTTAATAATTCTTAGATAATATCCATTTAGGGCTAAGTTGCAGTTGCATACCTTTTTTCATTTCGGTTTAATTAGTCATAAACAAACTTTCTAAAGAATATTGTTGCAGTTGCATACCTTTTTTCATTTCGGTTTAATTTTCTGGTGGTGTGGGCTCGGCAAAATCCAGTTGCAGTTGCATACCTTTTTTCATTTCGGTTTAATAATGATCAGCGCCCAACCAGATAACTTTGTGTTGCAGTTGCATACCTTTTTTCATTTCGGTTTAATTTTCTGGTGGTGTGGGCTCGGCAAAATCCAGTTGCAGTTGCATACCTTTTTTCATTTCGGTTTAATTTTGCTTTCTTGAATCTGCTTGTATTTTAGGTTGCAGTTGCATACCTTTTTTCATTTCGGTTTAATTTTGCTTTCTTGAATCTGCTTGTATTTTAGGTTGCAGTTGCATACCTTTTTTCATTTCGGTTTAATTCGGAAACAGTTATGCCAGTAGCATTGGAAGTTGCAGTTGCATACCTTTTTTCATTTCGGTTTAATACGATCAACCTCGGCTTGAATCTGCTTGTATTTTAGGTTGCAGTTGCATACCTTTTTTCATTTCGGTTTAATCTACCCAAATGCCAATAATCATAAGTAGTAGTTGCAGTTGCATACCTTTTTTCATTTCGGTTTAATTCAGCTAGCAGAGATTCATGATACAGTTCTGTTGCAGTTGCATACCTTTTTTCATTTCGGTTTAATCGATCATGTATTAAAGCAATCTTCTCACGGGTTGCAGTTGCATACCTTTTTTCATTTCGGTTTAATAGGTCACTAACGCGGCGCTGTACAGAAGTGTTGCAGTTGCATACCTTTTTTCATTTCGGTTTAATAATCCAAACCATCGTGGTAGATGGCGTAGCGTTGCAGTTGCATACCTTTTTTCATTTCGGTTTAATATGAAGGTTTATTTTGTGCCTTATGGGCTTGTTGCAGTTGCATACCTTTTTTCATTTCGGTTTAATCTCATTTCTCTCATCCTTCACAACCTTCCAGTTGCAGTTGCATACCTTTTTTCATTTCGGTTTAATATCAAAAATAGTTTTTTGAAGAGATTTCTGGTTGCAGTTGCATACCTTTTTTCATTTCGGTTTAATTCGCTACCAACAGAAAGACCATGACCGGCAGTTGCAGTTGCATACCTTTTTTCATTTCGGTTTAATAAAGGCTAGATTTTCTAAGGTTGGGCCTTTGTTGCAGTTGCATACCTTTTTTCATTTCGGTTTAATAAATTTTTATCAAAATAATGGCCACCTTGCGTTGCAGTTGCATACCTTTTTTCATTTCGGTTTAATAGGAAACTTCTTTCCTTGACAAGGCATATTGTTGCAGTTGCATACCTTTTTTCATTTCGGTTTAATACTTAGATTTTTAAGTGCTTCTACAGGTGTGTTGCAGTTGCATACCTTTTTTCATTTCGGTTTAATCTATTGATTATGGGCCTGTTGGGCTCTTGGGTTGCAGTTGCATACCTTTTTTCATTTCGGTTTAATTAAAAAATCGTCAATGTCGCTACTGTGTCGGTTGCAGTTGCATACCTTTTTTCATTTCGGTTTAATCTTAAATTTGTAACTTTTTTATAATTTTTGGTTGCAGTTGCATACCTTTTTTCATTTCGGTTTAATCTGCTTAATTTTTTAGCTTGGAGACTTGTGTTGCAGTTGCATACCTTTTTTCATTTCGGTTTAATTTTATCAACATCTCCAATCTACACCAGTAGGTTGCAGTTGCATACCTTTTTTCATTTCGGTTTAATGCGAGAGCCAGCACGGGCGTTACGCTCAAGGTTGCAGTTGCATACCTTTTTTCATTTCGGTTTAATTACCCCAACAGCGAGTATGAAGTTTCTGCGGTTGCAGTTGCATACCTTTTTTCATTTCGGTTTAATCTAAAGACTCTAGCTCTTTCTCCTTTTGCAGTTGCAGTTGCATACCTTTTTTCATTTCGGTTTAATTACTCTTTAAGTAGATCGTTATCTATACCAGTTGCAGTTGCATACCTTTTTTCATTTCGGTTTAATTGTAACAACCCCCGAATGTAGGCTTGGATAGTTGCAGTTGCATACCTTTTTTCATTTCGGTTTAATAAAAGTATCGCCCAAAACAGGAGCAGTCACGTTGCAGTTGCATACCTTTTTTCATTTCGGTTTAATTGGCCGGTCAAAAGGTCAGTCTCAGCCTCAGTTGCAGTTGCATACCTTTTTTCATTTCGGTTTAATTAGCAAAGCTAAAGGTAATTGGCAAGGTGGGTTGCAGTTGCATACCTTTTTTCATTTCGGTTTAATAAATCCAGAAACTAGCAGGCCTTTTAGTTGGTTGCAGTTGCATACCTTTTTTCATTTCGGTTTAATTCAAGGGCCATCGTAATGCGACGAATGCGGGTTGCAGTTGCATACCTTTTTTCATTTCGGTTTAATATAATTACAAAAACCCCAATACAGAAGCAGGTTGCAGTTGCATACCTTTTTTCATTTCGGTTTAATTTGAGCACGGAGAAATTAGAAGATACAAAGGTTGCAGTTGCATACCTTTTTTCATTTCGGTTTAATTCACTCCTTACCTTAAGCAATCCTTGATTGGTTGCAGTTGCATACCTTTTTTCATTTCGGTTTAATAGCCACGTTATCATGGATCGCATAAAGTTTGTTGCAGTTGCATACCTTTTTTCATTTCGGTTTAATAAGGCTGCATGCGTATAACAAGATTGCACCGTTGCAGTTGCATACCTTTTTTCATTTCGGTTTAATCTTGTTAAGCTTTTTAAGCCTATTATAAGTGTTGCAGTTGCATACCTTTTTTCATTTCGGTTTAATTCTGTATTTCAGCAATACTAGGTTTCTATTGTTGCAGTTGCATACCTTTTTTCATTTCGGTTTAATATACCTGTGATGCCGTCTGTACATTAAAACGTTGCAGTTGCATACCTTTTTTCATTTCGGTTTAATATATAAAAAAGCATCAATAGATTCACCCTCGTTGCAGTTGCATACCTTTTTTCATTTCGGTTTAATAAATTCCACAAGGTCAAAAATTATTTGCAAGTTGCAGTTGCATACCTTTTTTCATTTCGGTTTAATAAAAAAGAAAAATCCAGAAAGAACAGGACAGTTGCAGTTGCATACCTTTTTTCATTTCGGTTTAATTACAATTATTGGCAATAATAGAGATATGCTGTTGCAGTTGCATACCTTTTTTCATTTCGGTTTAATCAAGGCTAGCGACTTCTGCAGCCAATTTGTGTTGCAGTTGCATACCTTTTTTCATTTCGGTTTAATTTGTTAGCACTTCTGCCGCTTCTGGTATTGGTTGCAGTTGCATACCTTTTTTCATTTCGGTTTAATTATTATAGGTAGATTTGCGCAAAGAGTCAAGTTGCAGTTGCATACCTTTTTTCATTTCGGTTTAATTGTGAAAAATAGCTCCTACATTTTTTTTCTGTTGCAGTTGCATACCTTTTTTCATTTCGGTTTAATTCATGCATAAGACGAAGACCCCACTCGAAAGTTGCAGTTGCATACCTTTTTTCATTTCGGTTTAATCAACCTTCTGAGATTGACCGGTCAACAGATGTTGCAGTTGCATACCTTTTTTCATTTCGGTTTAATTAATATAGCAATCCATTGCTAATATTTCTAGTTGCAGTTGCATACCTTTTTTCATTTCGGTTTAATTCCACATCGGGAGATTAAATCATGCAGATAGTTGCAGTTGCATACCTTTTTTCATTTCGGTTTAATAACGGTGCTTGTAACAACCTTCTTGGCGACGTTGCAGTTGCATACCTTTTTTCATTTCGGTTTAATTTGGCTATATATAAGTAGGTTTTGGGCACTGTTGCAGTTGCATACCTTTTTTCATTTCGGTTTAATAAAAGTATCGCCTAATACAGGAGCAGTCACGTTGCAGTTGCATACCTTTTTTCATTTCGGTTTAATTTGTTTAGTTTTTCAGTCTTCACTATTATAGTTGCAGTTGCATACCTTTTTTCATTTCGGTTTAATGAAAAGGCCACCAAAACCTTCACGTGTCAAGTTGCAGTTGCATACCTTTTTTCATTTCGGTTTAATAGAAATATACAGTGGAATCAAAAGAATTAGGTTGCAGTTGCATACCTTTTTTCATTTCGGTTTAATTTCGGCCTTACGAACCTTGTCAACCTGAGCGTTGCAGTTGCATACCTTTTTTCATTTCGGTTTAATCATATTAAGGTCGCCGTACTCACCACAACAGTTGCAGTTGCATACCTTTTTTCATTTCGGTTTAATTTTTTTGTATTGGTCGATTATCTTGGTACTGTTGCAGTTGCATACCTTTTTTCATTTCGGTTTAATTATCCTGAGATCGTTGACCGTTATCATTGTGTTGCAGTTGCATACCTTTTTTCATTTCGGTTTAATCGTTTAGTGGCAAGATCAACATCTAAACCAGTTGCAGTTGCATACCTTTTTTCATTTCGGTTTAATACATTCCGCACACGGTCATAGTCAACCTGTGTTGCAGTTGCATACCTTTTTTCATTTCGGTTTAATCATAGGCTTGTTTTTGTTCATAGCTTAGTTGTTGCAGTTGCATACCTTTTTTCATTTCGGTTTAATTACCATCGTTGTCACCTAAAGTAGAAACATGTTGCAGTTGCATACCTTTTTTCATTTCGGTTTAATTCAATTGTGTTTTTTTGCTTGTCAAAGGCTGTTGCAGTTGCATACCTTTTTTCATTTCGGTTTAATCAAAGAGTCAAGCGTTTTTTGATGATTTTCGTTGCAGTTGCATACCTTTTTTCATTTCGGTTTAATAGATTTCTGGTATTCAAAAACATTCTTTCTGTTGCAGTTGCATACCTTTTTTCATTTCGGTTTAATTTAGGATCAGAAGCAATAATGCGCCTAGCAGTTGCAGTTGCATACCTTTTTTCATTTCGGTTTAATATAGGCTGAAACCGTATAACAAGATTTGCAGTTGCAGTTGCATACCTTTTTTCATTTCGGTTTAATAAAAATCAAAGCTTATTCAGCTTCTTTAACGTTGCAGTTGCATACCTTTTTTCATTTCGGTTTAATAGCCACATTGTCGTGGATCGCATATAGTTTGTTGCAGTTGCATACCTTTTTTCATTTCGGTTTAATAGCGCTAGTGCCGTCACGGCCACCAGTAATGTTGCAGTTGCATACCTTTTTTCATTTCGGTTTAATAATTGCCACAATCCATAAACTGGCAAACAAGTTGCAGTTGCATACCTTTTTTCATTTCGGTTTAATATGCTGATGATCTCAATAAGTTTTTGTCCTGTTGCAGTTGCATACCTTTTTTCATTTCGGTTTAATAATTGCCACAATCCATAAACTGGCAAACAAGTTGCAGTTGCATACCTTTTTTCATTTCGGTTTAATTTTTTGCTATATAAGGTAGGTTTTGACACTGTTGCAGTTGCATACCTTTTTTCATTTCGGTTTAATGACCACTGCCAACGAATCGGCAGCAATTTGGTTGCAGTTGCATACCTTTTTTCATTTCGGTTTAATAATCTAATCTACAACAGTAGAAATTTGAAGGTTGCAGTTGCATACCTTTTTTCATTTCGGTTTAATACCTTCTCACGAGACCTCTTCGTCTCTCTTGTTGCAGTTGCATACCTTTTTTCATTTCGGTTTAATAGTCCCCTAGCTAAGTAGTTGTTTTCACATTGCTTAGCTAGGTATGGGCTTGAGAAAAAATGCAATTCAACACAGTAAAAGGGCTTGTTCTCTGGCACTTTTTTTGCTGTTATCGCGTTTGTGCTGGCTGTAGCTGCTGATGTTCGCATATTGTATATCCGTTATCGTTATTATATCTACCTGTCCCCCCTTCGGGGGGAGAGAGTTTTTGATTCACTCTAATAATCGCTTGCGTTGTTTATTGCCGCCAGCAAATTTATAGTATACAGAATATTGGGCCATAGTAAAGTCTTGTTCCGCCTTGCTATAATATATCTCTCCGCCTTGGATCAAGGCCTTGTTCCACCTTGCTATAATATATCTTTCCGCCTTGGATCAAGGCCTTGATCCAAGGCGCTTGTTTTTAATTACATGCCTTTAAGCAAGTTAGTGATACCAAAAAACTGGTGGCGTCTTTGATTACGCCAAAGATGGGATACCCAGCCATGAAAAATAAACCCAAACGCCCACCCAGCGTATTGTAGAAAGCCGAAAGAGCTTAAATAAACAGGGCTTGCGGCCCATCTAAAAATAGCTTGCATACCTTTTCTTCATTTCACTTTAATTAGTGCCCTAGCTAAGTAATTTTTTCAGATTGCTTAGCTAGGCATGGGTTTGGGAAAAGGCCATTCAAAACAGTAAAAGCGGTTGTTCTCTGGCACTTTTTTTGCTGTTATCGCGTTTGTGCTGGCTGTAGCTGATGATATTGGCATATTGTATATCCGTGATTGTAATTATATCTACTTGCCCCTTCTGGGGTAGGGCACTTTTGATTAACTCTAGTAGTCGCTTGCGCTGCTCGCTTCCGCCAGCAAATTTATAGTATACAGAGTATTGGGCCATAGTAAAGCCTTGCTCTAATAGAAACTGGCGAAAGCGCGTGGCTTCTTTGCGTTCTTGTTGTTCCACTACTGGTAGGTCAAACATTAGATATAGCCACATCACTTTGTAAGGGTTAAGGCGCATAGTTCTACTACATCAATAGCGGTTTGCTCATCTAAGGTGATTGGCTCTAGCTTTTGTTGCTTGCCCTCTAACACCATGCAAAAGTTTTGCACATAGCGCAGCTCTTGGCGCATTAGGTAGCTTTGTTCGTTGCTGTAATCTAGTTCTTGGCGTAGTAACTGACTAAGCGCTCGCTTACTTTCGCTATTCAGTTCACGATAACCCCAATGGTAGTATAGGTGGGTAACAAAGGCGTCTACCAACGGGCGTAGGGTTTCCATAAGGTCGCTAGCTAGGCAATAGGGGTTTTGGCTGTTGCAGTGCTGTATGCCAAACGCCCCCAGTAAACCGCAGCAATTGATGGCTCGTATCACACAACCCAGCAAAATGGTATAGCCGTAGTTGAGTAAGCCATTGGGCGGCATTGGCCCCAAACGGCGGAAGTCATCGCCAAATAGCATAGGCCAATAGCGTTGGGCAGCTGTAGCTTCTAGCATCGTGCTGTCCCCGCTTTGTACCTTTTCGGCCATCGCCAGCAGTTCATTGGCTAAGGCTTGTTCTTCATTTGCTTCTAGGCAGTGGCGATTGTCCCAACCGAAGCTGGCAGCCATTTGCAATAGCCAGGCTTGGTTGCGTATTTTGTTTTGTACCACCCCTTGCCAGAGCCGTTTCTTTTTGGGCAACTTGGCCTCTACTTGTAGCCGTACCCGTTGTTGCAAACGGCTATGGCCGTCTAATGGCAGCATGGCTACCGAAGGTAAGTAGTCCGCACCGCACAATAGCACAGGGATATTGCGCTTAGCCAATTGGTTTAGCAACGGTGTACTGACTGTGGATTGCGGACTATTCAGCAATAGCACGCCAATACGCTCTAGGTCTACAAGGTGCTTTTGGCCATTGCGCAGTAGTTCCAGATGGCCCCGCTTTTGGTGTAGGTAGCAGCCGCTGCTTTCTACTTCTATTACTTGTTCGTACACAGAGGCCTACTACCTATGGCGAACCCAGCCGCCGGGGCTAATGTATACCGCTTGGCATTGCATCTCGTCTCCAAAGATTTTGCTGATCACTTTGTATTTCTGGGGGCTATTGGCTTCAATTAGGGGCCGTATATCTAATTTATCGTTTGTAGCGGAATATCCTTTCACCAAGTAGTATTGGCCATCGGCCTTACTGTACAAAGTGTCATTCTTATAAAGCCTAGTAAGGTGTTCGGCAGAATCTGGTGCTGTTTGCTCCTGCTTGCGTTGGGCTTGGTAGTAGCTAGTGAAGGTTACTTTGTATTCTGCCTTACTACCGTTTACAGTGCGCCATATATCGCAGTAAGCATAGCCATCGGGCATGTAGTATTGTGGGCTGCTGGTTTTTGGCTGTACTAGGGTTTGGTCTTTGGGTATGTAGCGTACCTTCTTGATGCCATGCTTTGCCCCATAGTCTTTGATGAAACTTTCCCAAGAGAGCTTCTTATCACCATCACTTTGTTGCGCTTGGTAGGCCTCTTTTAGCCTTGTGCGCAGGCCATCATCAACTGGGCCTTGATAGCCTTGTTCCAGTGGCTCACAGTCTTTCTCTGTTATCCCGCTTAGTAGCTTGCTGTTGACAAAGTAGCCATGCCAATAACGCAGGCCTATCTTGGGGTGTTCTAGCGCAAAGGCTTTGTGGCCTTCGTTCCATAATTTTCCCAATGGTCCTTTTTGTGTTCTTTGTAGTAGTGCTTGGGTCTCTTGCTCTAGCTGTAGCAACTGGCCCCGTTGGGGTTTTATGGTTGCTGCTATCTGGCGTAGTTCGCTTATCGAGCCTTGCAGTTCTTGTTGTTTCTTGCAGTTTGCTTTTGTGTTCTGGGCTTGGGCCGGGTTTGTTTCGGGCCGAGTAGCAATATAATCCAGCAGCCAATGGGCTTGCTCTGGCCGTACCAACAATGGTAAGTTTTCACGCAGTGTTTTGCCATCTATAGCGCTAATTGCTTTGTAGATTAAACCATTCGCCGTTTCTGCAAACATCGCACTGTTATGGCTATGATCCTGTTTGTGGGACACAATGATACTGCTTACCACCGTTTCTATTTGCTGGCGTAAACCCTGTCGTTCCCCAGCCATGCGCTGCATGGCATAGCGTTGCCTCCGCTTAGCTGTTTTCAGTTCTTCAGCTTCTTTGCCCAATAACTGGTCTTGACTAAATGCAAAGTAGCCACTCAAGCGTTTGAGCAAACTGCGGTCAATCATCGCTACCACTATCGCATCTATCGCATGGTGGCGGTGGTCATTGCGGTTTTTCTTTTTATGTTTGGGGTTCTCGTTGAGCAGACTATTGAGATTCAGGTTGTCCCGCAGCATTTCCGTTATGTGGCCATTGCTAGCCCACACTTGCGGGCAAATAGATTGTAGATACTGCATAGCCTTACGGGCAATATAGGCGTTATCGGTAGTTTGCCTAGCCAAGAAGTGGTCATCGCTTTCATACCGTTTCATCGCTTCCGCTGTAAAGTGTTCTTGCTTGTTCTTAGGTAGGTTTCCGGTAGCTTGTTTGATTCGTTGCCAACGTTCCGCATCGTGGCCAAAAGCCTCGTAAGGGCTACGGTCTCCCTTTTGGCGGTTGCAGGCCGTGTGGCTTAGCGTTAGGTTTGCCATACCATTATCTAAGGTACGGCTAAAGGGCAAGATATGCTCTATCTCCACTCGGTTGTCGGGGCTAAATAAATCACTCGCAGGGATTTTTACGCCACAGTAAGGGCACTTTGCCGTAGTGTTCTTTAGGGCTAGCTCTTCATATAATTGCAGCTTGCGGCGGTCGTCCCTGCTGGGGTAGTGAATATTGTAGTTTTCCCGCAATTCTTTGTTCCGCCGCTCGTTTTGCTTTTTGTTCTCATTTTGTAGCTTGCTGATCTCGGCCTTGGCTTTGCGGCTATTCTTTAGGTCGCGCCCCAATTCAACCACCACCTCATCGGGTAGGCCATAATGGCCTATTATATCATTGACTACCTTACGCACTTGGTTTAAGGCCACATGCACGGTTGGGTTGCCAATACGGCCATACTTAGCTTCATCACTGTTTATCTCTAAACCGGGCTTATTCTTTTGCAGCTTTTTGAGTGGGTAACATGATTCTGGCATTGCAGCACCATAATAGGGTAAAGTCGGCAGCAGCTGGCTCTTCTTCTGTTTATCGACACGCAGTTTCTGTAAATGGGTTGCACCGCCATCATCGGGGTATTGTTCCAATAAATAGTGTAGTACCTCCCGTTGCAGGCAGGCACTTAGCTCTGTCGTACCTGTCGGAAGTTCATAGGCAAATAGTGCTTGGCATTGTTGTTCACTTAGCCCCAGTTCTCTAAATGGCTGTAGCAGTTTGTCTTGCTCGTTATCCTTGGCATAGGTAAACAGCATAACCTTTTCACAAAGGCTATCTTGTTCCTCTAAGTTCAGCTTATGCCAGTGTTCTTTTCCAAAAAACTCGGGCTTTTGCATCTCTACATTGACTACAGCACCCTCTAACTCTTCTTTACGGTTCTTTTCTAAGTTAAAGGTAATATTTTCGCTCCAGCCGAACATTTTGCGTATAGCTTTGAAGGTCATGCTTTTGCAGTTACACAGCTTATTGTAGAGCTGCAAGCGTTCTTGATTGTTTAAACTTATCTGGCTACCATGTTCATCTATCATGCGTAAGTTCAGCACGTTTTGGGCAATACGCAGCCGTTCACTACTGGGCTGGCTTTTATAGGCTCGGTCTTCATCTTCGTAGTACCAGCATTTGCCCCGTTCTGGTTTCTGTAAAGGCCGTTGATAAAATAGAATCTGCTCTAGCGTATCCCAATTGATGTTCTCAAAAGCTGGGTACTGGCTTTGCTGCTGCCTAATCGCTCTAAACTCATCGCGATACATTTGTCTGTTGGCATAGAAATCGCCTATATCGGCCTGGGTGTTTTGCTCTCCTGCGGCTGTTGTAGCTTTGTCATTGCGGAAGCGTACACTTTGTTTTGCCTTTTTGCGTTGGTAGAGCCATGTACCCAAAGTAGCGTCTTGTGCCAAGGTTTGCTCCAACTTACGAATGCGCTGTAAATTGGCGCGCTCTTCCTTCTCTTTTTCTGTTGCTTTGTCTTCAGTTTTACTTTGTTTCCGATTACTTTGGTAGCCACGCCTCTGGCACAAGTGGAATAAAGCCCGCCCAAGTTCGTAAGGTTTTAGCTCTTGCTTCACCGCTAAAGAGCGCAATCGGTATGGGTCTTGTTTCATCAAGCTTGTATTTTCTGGGCTGTTGGGTGGTGGCAATAGCCCTTGTTGTTGTAGTTCTTTGGCAAATTTAGCCACGCGCCGTTTTAACCTACGTAGTCTGCGCCGACTACCTCTAGCCTCACGGCGAGCTACAGCTAACGAAGAATCTTTTTCATCTCGACCATCACTAAATATACGCACTCCAGCCGTTTCTAACTGCTTTAGCGTATAAGTCTTTTTGTTTGCTTCTTTAGCATCTAGGCTCCAAATAGACCAGCCTATAGAATTTGTTCCTAGGTCTAAACCTAAGCGGTAAGGTTTCATGATAATAGCTCCTTTGGGATTATTTTATAAAAAATGTGCGATAATTACTTGTCAAAACATCGTAATTTGTATAGTATAGCTTCCGTTGAACCGAATTGAAAACAGGTATGCTTGGGCTATACGCTTAGCTGCCAACAAGCCTTGTAAGAGGCGCAAAATTATGGCTTAACTTCAATTAGTTTCCTTTTTGAAGTTAAGCCAGTTTTTTATTTCTTTTATTGAACATAAAAAATGGAGCTTTAAAACTTGCGCTTATGCTTATTACTTGCGGCGGTTTTAAAGCTCTTATAAAAATAATTTACTGAATTAAGCCTTTCGCTTTTAGGAACTTGAATGCAACTTCCTTTGGCTCTAATCTATTTTCTTCTACATCGTAGTTCATGGCCGTCATTTCAGAATCATTGATCCTACCGCTTAATTGAGAGATAATCTCTTCTAGCTCGGGCAGACGCTCTAAAGTCTTTTGATGTACCACTGGTACAGCATAGTACGGTGGAAAAAAGTTTAAATCATCTTCAAGAATCTTCATGTCAAAACGCTTGAGTTTTGCGTCTGTAGAATAAGCATCGGTATAGTCTGCTTGCTCTTCGATAATTGCTTGGTATCTTAAACCAATTTCTAACTGTATCATTGGTTGCTCTGGTTTAAAACCGTAAGCGGCAAACATTGGCTCTGCTCCATCGCTATCACGGGCAATAAATTCACTGTCAAAGCCAGCTATTAAGTCTAAATGATTTTTCAAGTCTGAAATTTTGGTAATGCTCAATTGCTCGGCACGGGTGCGCAACATGGCAATTGCATAAGTATTGTTGAAGCCAAAGGGCTCAAATACTTTCCCTTGGTATTCATTGCTAATTGCTTCTTGCACAATGCGCAATGTTTCATCTTGGCCAGCTTTATCTTGCTTCTTTAGGATTGCTTGATAAATAGTGCCGGTATAATCTGGATAAATATCGACATTGCCAGATTGGAATGCTTGCCATACTATAGAAGTAGTTCCCATATTGGGTTTTAAATCAACTTCAATATCACTTTTAGCTTGTACCAGTTCTGCAAGAATATGGCTTAAAATAATATTTTCTGTGTAATTTTTAGAAGCAATAGTTACTGTTCTACTGTTCTGATTAGAATTACAAGAAGCTATTGACAAAATAGCCGTAAATAGGACTAAAATTTTCCATTGAATCATAGTGATTTCCTTTCCTTTTAATAAAAAAATTGTAAACAAAAATTCATAATTCGATGATTCATAGCAGTTATATAAAAGGCATTGTTCCTCCAGTAAATTGTATTTTGTATGCCTAATAACGGCTTAAGATTTTGCCACAGAAGATAAGTAGTGTATCCAGCAAAACAGCTAGTAATGCCGATGGAATGGCTCCTGCTAAAATTAAATTGTTGTCTAGTACAGAGATTCCCCGAAAGATAAAGGTCCCTAGGGCTCCTGCTCCAATTGAGGCTACTAGCGTGGCGATACCGACACAAGTTACCGTTGCAACTCGAACGCCTGTGATAATCACCGGTAAAGCCAAGGGAATTTGTACTTTAAATAAAATTTGCCATTTATTCATGCCCACACCAGTAGCACTTTCTATAATTGCAGGGTCAATTTGTTTTATACCAATGATCGTGTTTTGCACAATAACCAGTAGAGAATAAATGACCAATGCGATAATGCTGGGCTTTAGTCCAATGCCTGCAATGGGAATTAAAAAGCCCAGTAGAGCAAGGCTGGGTATGGTTTGCATAATACCTAAGATATATTGTACAGGTGGTGCTGCTCTGCGAAAATGCACTAATAATAAGCCCAATGGAACACCGATCAACACGGCGATCAATACAGATAGCACTGTAATTTGTAAATGTTCTGCTGTCCGCAGCATAACCTCATCAATATTTTTTACAAAGTAGACCCCAAAATTCATTCTTTGATCTCCTCTTTTAGTATGCTTAAGTGGCGTGCGATAAAACGCTCGACAAACTCATTGGCTGGTTCATGTATAATTTGTTTTTTCGTACCAATTTGAGCAATTTCTCCTCCTTCAAATAGGCAGATTCTATCACCAATAGTAAAAGCTTCATGTATATCATGAGTAACAAAAATAATGGTTTTTTGGATTAGATGTTTTACAGATGAAAATTCTTCTTGAATTTCCTCACGAGTAATTGGGTCTAAAGCCCCAAAGGGTTCGTCCATCAATATAATATCTGGGTTGCCTATTAGTGCCCGTCCTACACCAATGCGCTGGCGTTGCCCTCCGGATAATTGGCGCGGCTTGCGTTTGAGTAAACTTTTATCAATTTGCAAAAGGTTAATAATATTTTCAAGCCATTTTTTAGTCTCTTCTGGTTGCCAATTTAGCAATTTGGGAACTACGACCAAGTTATCATGAATATTCATGTGCGGAAACAAACCAATATTTTGAAAAACATAGCCGATGTTTCGGCGTAATTTTATGGGGTTCCAGTCGAGAATTGATCTCCCTTTAATTAGAATATCCCCAGAATCAAAGGGAATTAAGCGATTTATCATTTTTAGAGTAGTCGTTTTACCACAGCCGCTGCGCCCCAACAGTACTAATGTTTGGCCTTTTTCAACGTGGAATGAAACATCTCTAATAGCATGGCTCTTGCCATAAAATTTATTTACATCTTTGAGTTCTATCATAAAAAATTTTCCTTTTTAATATTAGAATTGGTATAAAAATCTTAGGGACTGCATTCTATTCTATAAGTAATATCACAGTAAGTCTAATGCAGCAGAAAAGTTGTGCTTATTTACTTTCGTGGAACTATAGCTTTCGGTTTTAAAGGGGGTAGAGCTTCGGGGAGACAAATGCCCAAATAATAAGATAGTTCAAGCACTAGATTTTATATAGATGGACAGGACAGCTATATGTCTGTATCTTGGCTCTTTAAAGCTGCTAAAAAGGCACTTTGCGGCAACTCGACAGAGCCGATCATTTTCATGCGCTTTTTGCCTTCTTTTTGCTTTTCTAACAATTTCTTTTTACGTGTGATGTCCCCACCATAGCATTTGGCTGTAACATCTTTGCGCAATGCATTGATTGTTTCACGAGCGATAATGGTAGCGCCAATTGCGGCTTGGATCGGGATTTTAAACTGTTGGCGTGGTATTTCTTTACTCAATTTTTCACAAATACTTCGACCCCGCCTTTGAGCATTGGTTTTGTGTGTCAACAAGGTTAAAGCATCGACAATGTCTCCATTGATCAAAATATCCACTTTATTGAGTTCTGTTACTTGGTAGTTAAGCAGTTCGTAGTCAAAAGAAGCATAACCTCGGCTCACGGATTTTAATTTATCGTAAAAATCAAATAGTATTTCACCAAGAGGCATTTCATAGATTAGCTCTACACGTTTTATATCCAGATAGTTCATATTTTTTTGTAGGCCACGCTTCTGGCTACAAAGTGTCATCAAACCACCCAAATAATCTTCCGGCGTGATAATACTAGCTTGAATATAGGGCTCTTCTACCATTTTAAATGTGTTGGGTTTGGGGTAGAGTGCAGGGTTATCCAAATACCATTGGCTATCGTCATTGTTAGTAATTCGGTAGCGTACGGAAGGGGCCGTTAGTAAAATGTTTAGCCCAAATTCAGTTTCCAAGCGTTCTTGGATTACTTCCAAATGCAATAAGCCTAAAAAACCACAGCGAAAGCCAAATCCTAAGACTGCCGAGGCATCTTTTTCATAAGTCAATGAAGCATCGTTCAAAGCCAGCTTTTCCATGGCTTTAATTAAGTCGTCATAGAGATTGCTATCTACCGGATAGATGGAAGAAAATACCACAGGCTTGACTGGTTTAAAACCTGCAAGCGGTTCATCTGCTGGGTTGGCTGCCAGTGTAATGGTATCTCCTACGGTAACTTCGTTGATATTCTTTACATTGCCTATTAGGAAACCTGCTTCACCAGCGCTTAAACTAATGCTAGAAACAAGCTTGATTTGAAAATAGCCTAAATCTTCCACATCATACTCTGCTTCTTTACCTTTTTGGCCGTGCATCAAACGGAAGCGTTGGCCTTTGCGCAGTTCTCCTTGGAAAACTCGCAAATGCAACACTACACCTCTATATGGGTCGTAATGGCTATCGAAAATTAAAGCTTTTAAAGCAGCTTGGCGGTTTCCTTGTAGCGGGGCTGGGCAATGCAGAATAATTCCTTCCAGTAAATCGACAACGCCTAGACCCGTCTTAGCCGACACGGAAAATATTAATTCGGTGTTTAATCCTAAATCTTGTTCAATTTGTGTGGTAATTGCTGGTACATCGGCACTGGGTAAATCTACTTTATTTAGTACTGGTATAATCTCTAAATTTTGCTCTAAAGCAATGTAAAAGTTTGCCAAAGTCTGGGCTTCAATCCCTTGGGTTGCATCTACCAATAGCAATGCCCCTTCACATGAAGCAATGGCCCGCGACACTTCGTAAGAAAAATCGACATGCCCCGGTGTGTCAATAAAATTGAGGCAGTACTCTAACCCATCACCTTTTGTTTGGTACAACATGGTAACCGCTTGGGATTTAATCGTAATGCCGCGCTCGCGCTCAATATCCATGGAATCAAGCAACTGGTTTTGAAATTCTCGGTCGGAAACTAACTTGGTTTCCTGAATAAAGCGATCTGCTAAGGTTGATTTACCATGGTCAATATGTGCAATAATACAAAAGTTTCGGATTCTTTCAGAAGGAAAGGGGAATTTAGCTGCCATAATTTTATTTCTAGTATAGTGCTCTAATGATAGATAGGCAAGCTTGATTTGATGTTTATTTTTACAACAGAATTATTCCCGTGTTGTGCTATAGTTTTGATAATTGGATTTAAGGCCAAAGAGCTTGATAGCCCGCTGCTTTAAAGATGTTGCTGTTTTTTGTTTTAATGGGGATAAAAGTTTTTCTGCTTAGTCTGTATTTATCTTCGTGTCTTATGGAAGGTGGATGGAATCCAAATAGAAACTACTATCATTTATTTTAGCACTAAAATAAAATTTCTCATCGGACTACAAGAGAATATTACTTCAAACTAGGCAGTATCTTCTTGCTGGATTAAAAGATGTTCTAACTTAGGGGCTAATTGTTTTGTTGACTAGGCCATCAACACTATAGTAAACCCAATCTTAAACCGCTATAGTCAAGGTCATTTATTGGGGCTGTTGGCTGGCAAACAATTCTATTTGTGCCAAGGCTTGGGTTTTTAGCATTGCGCTGCCATTTAAGGCCCAGGCCCCAGCCTGTTGGGCCCGCTGCAAAAATATAGTAAGTGGCGGCTGGTAGATAAGGTCATAAGCCAATTGCCCTGCTGAAAACTGATATGCTGGGATAGGGTCTTCCGTGCTATTGTGTCTATGGCTCATACCTACATTAGTGGTTTGAATAATCCAATTGCAATCGCCAGAAATATTGACCCCTTGTTGTAGAGCACACACTTTCCCTATGTTGCTGACTAGCTTGGCATAGCGGAATAGAGCCTCTAGCTCTTGGGCTTTAGCTATCGTCCTGTTGTGAATCTCGCAGTCTACCCCATAGCTGAGCAAGGCATAGACGGCTGCACGGGCGGCCCCTCCCGCGCCAATAATGGCAGCTTTTTGGCCCCGTATGGGTAATTGCTGCTGTGCGCAAAATGCGAGTAGTGGCTGCATAAAGCCTTCTATATCGGTATTATCGGCCAACCAATGGCCATTTCTCTGTTGGTAAAAGGTATTGCTAGCCCCGAGCAGGTATACGCTAGGACTGGCCTGATCGCATGCCATGGCCCTTTGGGCCAGCGTTTCCTTGTGTGGTATGGTGCATGAGAGCCCTTTAATCGGCAGTAGCTCTCGCAAGGCCAAAAAAGGCTCTAGCTTATCCACGCGGAAGCGCAAGTAGCAGGCATTCCAACCGTATTGCTGGTAAATGGGGTTGTGGAGCTGGGGCGAATGGCTGTGGGCCACTGGGTCGCCGATAACACCGTAAATAGAGGTTGCTTCGTCAATATTGCGGTAGTGGTAACTTTCTAGTAACTCCTTTAGCTGGAATTGGCCGGGCGCAATGGCTGGGGTATGGGAGCTAGTACAAAACGTCCATTCACTGCCAATATGGGCGGACAATACACGGCTTGAGCTGCCAAATTCTCCCATGGCCAGCAAAATATAGGGTGCATGGTAGGACTGTTTCATATCCATAGCAAACTGATAAAAGCGCAATAGTTCTTGGGAATTGCTTACCATCAAGGCCAGCTTCACTATGGCCTTTTGGGAAAAGTCTCTTACTAACTGCTTTAATTGCGCTACCAGTTTATGCAGCTCTTCGTTGTTGGGCAAAGCCCCAAATTCATGAAGGGATACAATTAGCTGGTCTTGTGGTAACTGCTGCAAAAGAGGCTGGGCCAGTGTTGGCTGCCGTTGCTCTACAACCCGTTGCAGTAGGTGGGCGTCTAAATCCAAATAGGTTGGGGCTTGGGGTTGTTGGGCTTGGGCCAAAGCCAAGTAGCACTGCTCGACAATGTTTAGATATTCACCATCGGCCATAGAGTTGGGGCAGTGGCCACCGTCTTGGATTTTGCGTAGCGTTAGGATTAGTGGGACGTCAATGCTGCAATTGGCCAAATCCCAGCACAATCGCTGTAAGCTGGCTTCCAAGGCAGGTGGGTTGGTAAAGTTCAGCATAAAGTCCAGCCGTATTTCGGCTAAGTCTAGGCTTGGGTCAAAATAGTGCTGTGCTTGCTCGGCTTGTAGCTGCGCTAATGCTTCAGCTAAGGTTGCGCAGTTTAGGCATAAGCAGGCTCTATTCTTTGCGGTCGGCTGCATTATTGTCGGCTGAACCTTTAGTTATTTTTCTTGCTAAAGAGTTTTTTCCAGCGTTGCTTTAGGCTAGTCTTCTGGGGTTGTTGGGCTGTATCCTTGGTAGTATCGGGGGCTGCGGGACTTGCAGGGCTAGAAAATTTTTGCTGCTTTGGCTGGGTTGTGGTTTCTTGCCGATTGGCTTGGGTGTCTATTGGCTTGCGCTGTGCTTGTTTGGGTTCCCGCTTTTGCGTTTGGTTTAGCTGGGTTGTTTGTGGCTCTTTTTGCTGTGGTAGCCGCTGTTGTCTGTGTTTCCTTCTTTTGTGAGCAGCATCATCTGGCTTTGCCATAGCGTTAGAAGTATTGGTGCTACTATCTTGGAGGGCACCAAAATCTTCCCCATACTTTTGCTGGTAATACTTTAGGCGTTCATTTGGGTCTTTAGGTGGCATTTTGGAGGGTATTCGAGCCTCACTGTGAGCACCCTCATGTTTGCTTTTTCTAGCCGTGGTGTGGTGGTGCCGGTTGCGGTTTTCTCTACTGGAACGCTGTCGTTCGGGCTGCCTTCTCGGCTTTCTGCTGCCTCTATCTTCAAAATTCCTACTGTGGTTGGCTTGTGTTCTACGCCCTGTACTGCGTTCTGAACTCAGCTGTGTGTTGCGCTTTGCACTAAGCTCTGAATGGTTTTCAGCCTCTCGCATAGATTCTCGGCCCCTGCTGTGTCGGCTCTTTTGGGGGGTAAGGGGCCTTTGGATTAGCTCTTCTTCTGGCAACCAAGCAACTGGAACTTTATCTTCAATATAGCGTTCAATATCGGTTAAGTTGTAGACGTAGTGTTCACAGGCCAAGCTAATGGCCTTACCATGGGCTCCGGCTCTAGCAGTGCGACCAATGCGGTGGACATAATTTTCCGCTTCATCGGGTAGGTCATAGTTGATTACCATGGGCAGGCCGTCAATATGCAGCCCACGCGACGCAACGTCGGTGGCTACTACAAAGCGCAGTCTACCTGCTTTTAATTGCCCTAAAATATGGGTGCGCTTGGGTTGTGGTAAGTCGCCTATCAAGAGTTTTACTTGGTAACCGTTGGCCCGCAGCCGGCCTTCTACAAAACTGGCAGCTCTCTTAGTATTGCAAAAGATAATTGCAGAGCTTGGTCCATGTTTTTGAATCAAGCTTAGCAACAGGTTGAGTTTCTCTTTTTTACTGACGTGGTATAGCTCTTGTTCCACGTTTTTAGTGGTAATCTGCTCTGGCTCAATAATAATCTCTGCTATTAGCCCTTCGCGCATAAATTCCCAAGTGAGATTGCCCACACGGGGGCTTAAAGTTGCACTGTAAAGCATGGTCAGTCGTTCTGCTGCTGGGGGGATTTGCTTCATAAGCCAGTGAACATCTTCGATAAAGCCCATATCCAACATACGGTCGGCTTCATCGAGCACCATGATTTGCACTTGGTTTAATAATAGTTGGCCTGATTTGGCTAAGTCTATAATGCGCCCTGGAGTCCCCGTAATAATTTGCACACCGCTACTTAGTTGGGTGTGCTGCTTTTCGTAACCGACACCGCCGTAAAATGCGGCAATTTGCAAAGGCAAAAATTGTGCTAAGAGCTTAGCCTCTTGTACTATCTGTTGCGCCAATTCGCGCGTTGGGCTTAGGATAAGCATTTTTATATCTCCAGCAAAGGAGATTTTTTGATCATCATTGGCAGAGCCCATACGGTTGCGCTGGATTAATTCTTGCACCCCGCAGAGCATAAAGGCTGCTGTTTTGCCAGTACCGGTTTGGGATTGTGCGTAAATATCTTTACCTTCAAAATATGCTGTAAAGCTTTGAGCTTGTACTGGGGTACAATCGACAAAGCCAATTTCAGTGATCGCTTTTTGTAGTAAAGGTTGAAAGGGAAATTCTTCAAACTTCATGTTTTATCCTATTTGGGCAATATTTTGGTAATATATTGCTTGCGAGTAGTGGAGTCGTCCGTGTTTTGGAACTTTTAGAATATAGAGCAGAGATTGCTACTAATTGTTAAATCGAAATTGCACAATATCACCATCTTGCATAGGGTAGGTTTTGCCTTCTAAGCGCAGCTTACCTGCACTGCGTACAGCAGCCTCACTACCTGTAGTAAATAAATCTTTGCAATGGAATACCTCGGCTTTGATAAATCCTTTTTCAAAATCGGTGTGAATTTTACCTGCACACTGGAAAGCTGTTTCGCCAATGGAAAAAGTCCAAGCTCGGTTTTCTTTGCCCCCAACGGTAAAAAATGAACCTACATTCAGGCTGTGATAAGCAAGTTTTGCCAACTGTTCTAGCCCTGATTCTGCTAAACCGGATTCTTGCAAGAATAATTTTCTCTCTTTTGGCTCATCAATTTGGGCAATATCAGCTTCCAATTGGCCACAAATATTTAGCACTTCTACACTTTCTTTTTTGGCCAATTGTTGTACGGTTTGAAGCTGGGCATTGTCACAATTTTGCAGGTCTTCTTCACTGACATTGCAAAGGTAAATTTGCGGTTTTGCCGTGATTAGGTGCAATTCTCGGAAAATTTCTTGTTCTTCTTTGTTTAGTTCATTGGCTGCTAAAAACTGGCGCACTGGGTTTAGCTGGTTCAAATGGACTGCCAAGCGTTCTAAAAAAGATAGCGCAAACACTGATTGGGCTCGTTGTTTGGCATCGTTGGCACGAATCAAACGCTGATAGCGTTCTTTTGCTTTGTCAATAATATGTATATCGGCTAAGTTTAGCTCGGTGGCGATGGTTTCAATATCGCGCTTAGCATCAATACTGCCATCAACATGGACTATATCACCATTTTCAAAACAACGCACCACATGGACAATTAGGTTGGTCTCGCGGATATTGGCCAAAAATTGGTTGCCAAGGCCTTCACCAGTTGAGGCGCCTTTTACTAGGCCAGCAATATCAACAAATTCAATTGTAGGATAGGTGATCTTTTCTGCTGGGATTATTTTGGCAATACGCTCTAGCCGAGTATCGAAAACCGGAACGATGCCTTTATTTGGTTCTATTGTACAAAATGGGTAATTTGCTGCTTCTGCGGGCGCAGCGGTTAATGCTGAAAAAATAGTAGACTTACCTACGTTTGGTAAACCTACTATACCACAATTTAATGCCATTAGAGGTTCCTAGCCAGCTCTACTTTTGAGCTCTATTTATTGGAGAAGGGCAAAACCTGCTAATAGTATGCTGCCCCGATCGATTGCCAACAATATAACGATTTTGCCCTTTTTAATAAAAGGAGTGCTTTGTCGTTGACTATAAAAAAATTAAAAGTTAGGGCAGTTCTTTTAGAATGCGCTCGGCATGGCCTTTAGCTTTCACATTATAGTAGGCCTTTTTTACCAAGCCTTGTTCATCAATTACTAGTGTTGAACGGATTAGCCCTTCAGAAATTTTGCCGTAGTTATTTTTCTCACCCCAAGCACCATAGGCTTTGATGCAAGTTTTTTCAGGGTCGGATAGTAGTAAAATTTTTAGTTGGTGCTTTTCTGTAAAGCTTTGGTGCTCAGTTACCGTGTCTGGACTAACTCCAACAATAACTGTGTTATGAGCAGTAAATTCATTGAGCAACGCTGTAAAATCCATAGCTTCTACCGTGCAGCCGGGGGTATTATCTTTGGGGTAAAAATACAAAACCAATTGTTTCCCCTGAAAGCTAGCCAGAGTGTAGGTTTGTCCATCGGAACCTTGGAGCGAAAAATCGGGAGCAGGGTTGTTTTCTTCAAGTCTCATCGAAAAATTCCTTTAAAAGTATATACATATAAAAAAGACAGGCTAGATAGCTACGCTGGTTTAGTCAAGTAGAATTGTTTTTATAATGGGATATGGACAAGGGTTGATATATTGATGCCGGATGCGACAATTTGCCAGCTTAGTTGTGAGTACTCGATTGTTGGAATGCCTATTTTTTCTAAAGCTTTCCATACATAGGCCCAAGATACAATTTGCGCCCAAGGCAAGGTCATACAGGCCATAACCGGCACGCCCTTTTTCGTCCCAGATCATACGCCCAGACCAATATGGGCTCTATTTTTGGCTGAATTTTTGGTTCTTGATTGCTGGCAGGCAATATATGGCATAAAAAGTTCCTTTTTTAGATTAATCCTATGTTAAGAGAAATTTTCTTAAAGTTTTTATGTGGTTTATATGCTCTATGAATATCTGAAAAAATTGTACAGCATTGAAAGAATATACATTTCCCTTCTATCCAAGTAGGCAAGATGCAAGTAGGCGGTGCAAGCTGGACTGGATAATGCTTTATAAAGCTAGTATTAAAAAAGTTGTTTTCAACAGTATGGCAAACAAAGAACGTACTTGAAGCTTTGTAAAAAATCCAAGTACGTTCTTTGTTTGTATAACAAAAAATCGGGTTTATTTTCTCAATGCATCAATTTCAGCAATGATACCATTTTGATATTTTTGTTCGTATTCGTTCCACAACGGGCGTGTTGCATTTTGGAAGGCAGCCACATCGGCAACATCATTAAAAACCACACCTTCTTCTTTTAGTTTTTCAATAGCCATATCGGCGTCTGAACCCCAAAATTTTCTCTCAAGAGCAATAGCATTTGCGGCTTCTTCTTTGATAATCTTTTGTTCTTCCGCACTCAATTTCGCCAAAGTTTTGCCCGAAATCGCAAGTAAGTCGGGAGTCATAAAGTGCTTTGTCCAAGATACATATTTTGTAACTTCGTACAGTTTCAATGTATAGAGTGTAATAGGGCTATTTTCCCAACCATCTAAAACGCCCTGCTCCAGTGCCGAATAAACTTCAGCCTGACCCATAGGAGTTGCGATCGCACCCATCAAATTGATGCCCTTCAATGTTATTTCCGAAGGGATAGTGCGAATTTTAAGCCCTTTTAAATCTTTAGGGCTATTGATTGGCTGGGAATTGTTCATCAAACTTCTTGCACCACCATAAAAATAACCAAGAGGTTCAAACCCTTTTTCTCTTAATTTTTCGGCCAATATTTGACCCACTTTGCCATCTAGGGCCCGATACAAATGTTCTTCATTTTCAAAAAGAAATGCTAGTGAAAGAACTTCCATTTCTGGAACATAATTGGCATAAACTCCAGCAAATTGATTGGCCATGTCAATAGTGCCCAGCTGGACACCTTCAACCATTTCTACATTTCCCCCAAGTTGACTATTGGGGAAAAGATCGATTTTGACTTTATTGTCTGTGCGCATTAAAACATTTTTACTCATTTGCGCTAAGGCCTTATTCATCGGATGACTTTCGGGTAGCGTATTCGTTACACGCAGCAAAGTTTCTTTAGATTGCCCACTAGAAGAACCTCTGGCAAAAAGATTCACTTGAAAGACTAAAAGGCTTGCTATAATCAAGCTGGTAAAAACCATTTTTTTCATTATTCTAAATTCCTTAAAAAATTATTTAATACAAAAATTGACGATATTGTTTGTTTCTGCATGCTACACAAAAGCAGAATTGTTTTATAACCACTCACATAATTTGGCCTCCTCTCGATTATTTACAATCTCATCTATCGCATCAGTGAAGGTATCCACAACGAAATTGCAGGTATAAAGGTAACAAAGAGTAAGACAATCACCAAAGCTCCTAAATAATATGTGTATGTTTTTAGTATTTCACTTAGGCCGGCACCCGATATTCCTGAAGCAACAAATAAAGCAATACCTACTGGCGGGGTACATTGGCCTATTGCCATATTTACAATGGCCATAACGCCAAACTGAATGGGATGAACTCCCAGCAAAGAAACGATTGGCCAAATTATTGGAATGACAATAATGGTAATAGCGGTTGGGTCTAAAAAAGTTCCCAAAATCAATAACAAAGCGTTAATCAATAAGAGAACAATCCATTTGTTATCCGATAGACTCACGATAGTTTGGGCAATTGCATCGGGAATTCTTTCTGCAGCTAAAACCCAACCGAAGGCCGATGCAGCAGCAATGGTAATTACAACCACTCCTGTTGTTTTTGCTGCATCGCAAAAAACTCGCGCTAAATCTTTAATTTTCAATTCTTTATAGACAAAAAGCCCAACGATAAGGGCATAAGCTGCTGTAACAATTGAGGCTTCTGTTGCGGTAAATATCCCTGATGTAATACCACCTACGATAATAACAACGGTCAATAAGGCTAGAATAGAATCTAAAAACGAATAAAATTGTTCTTTTATCGGAGCTTTTTGTTCTGGTTCTATGCCTCTTTTTTTGGTTAAATAAATATTGACAAGCATCAAAGACAAACCCATCAATACTCCGGGAATGAATCCTCCCATGAACATGCCACCAATAGAAATATTGGCTGTTACACCAAGAATAATCATGGGAATACTGGGCGGAATAACAATGCCAATAGAGCCTGCCGTAGCCATAACGCCCGTGGCGATGTCTGAGCCATATCCTTTTTTCTTCATAGCGGGGATCAAAATACTTCCCACCGCCGCTGTATCGGCTGCGGCAGCCCCCGATAATCCTGCAAAAAACATTGCAGCCAGAACGCTAGTATTAGCCAATCCTCCGCGAATATGGCCGACCATATTAGAAGCAAAAGTAACAAGCCTACGGGATATGCCCCCGTTTTCCATTAATCCACCGGCTAAAATAAAAAAAGGAATGGCGATTAAACTAAAACTGTTACTGGCACGAAAAATTTTTACCGAAATTGCAATCAAATCAATATCACTAAAAAATAGAATTGATAATACCGTTGAGACCAATAGGGAAAAAGAAACTGGAACCGAAAGCACTAAAAGCAAAAAGAATGACAAAAAAAGAAAGGTAATCATCAAGTTCTCCTATTCGATAATATGGCCATGTGCTGTTCCCACCTGCTTACTGCACAAAGTTTCAAAAATTTGATAACAGGTATGGATTGCTATGAAAAATCCCGATATAGGCAAAACAATATAACCCCAAAAAAGAGAGAGTGGCAAAATATTCATCCTTTGAATTTTGTTTATGTTAGCCGCTTCTATACCGTAGATAATAAGAAAAAGAGAAAATACAAAAACTACGATATATACCAATATTTCTGCATGTCTGCGTATTTTCAACGATAGTTTAGAAACCAAAAGATCAACGGAAAAATGTGATCGCGTGGCGATAGCAAAGCTCGTACCAATGAAACAAACCCAAGAAAAAAGATATGTTAAAAGCTCTTCAGACCAACTGATTGGGCTTTTCAACACAAAACGGGAATAAACTTGTAGTAAACCACAAATAAACATCACGACTAATAATACCGAAATAAGGCTTTGCTCTACTTTGCAGAGGAAAGAATTAAACTTTTTGAATATTCCCATATGCTCTCTTTTATTTTTGTATTGTAATTTTTTAAAGCATTTGAGTAATAGAAGCCCAAATATCCTCAATCACAGGAATCCCTTGTGCCAGATTTTCACTGCGAGTTTTTATTACCCGTTCACCGGGATAGAGTATCTCATGGTTAGAGCTCACGGTTTCAGATTTTTTAATGCTTTTCAGTACCTCGTCGATAATTGTGTTTATTTCTTGGGTATTACACATAACTGGATTTATCGCAATCAAAACTTGAGAAATACCATATTCATCTTCACATTTTGTGCCAACAGCTGTAGTTGAATTGCCGCCAGAAAGAATGGCTGCAATCAAGTCTAGTGCAATGGATAAGCTAGACCCTTTCCAAAATCCTATGGGCAGAACGCGCCAACTTTTCTCAATTTCTAAAGGGTCTTTCGTAATATTTCCCGCTAAATCAAAACCACCAGCCACGGGCAATTGCTGGCCTTTTAATTTGTATTCTTCCATTTTGCCATAGGAAAATTGAGCCATAGAACAATCAACTACTACATGTTCTTGGTTACTCCGAGGTACGGCCAATACAAAAGGATTATTTCCGATGTTTGGTTCTTTTCCACCCCAAGCGGGCATATTGGGCATCGTATTTGTCCAACACATACCAATCATTCCAGCATCTGCGGCCTGCCAACCATAAGAACCTCCTCGCATCCAATGATTGGTATTGTTTATGGTCACAACTCCAATCCCATTTTCTTTAGCCAACTCTATCGCCCTATCCATTGCAGATTCAGCATTTGTGTTGCCCATAGCCAAATTGCCATTCCAGCGTTCCAAACAGCCGAAGGTCTGTGTTACAGATGGTACCGCATTGATTTTAATATAACCTTTGTCAATATAAGAAATCACTCTGGGAAAACGATTTAGACCATGTGAATAAACGCCATCACGGCTATTATCTGTAAAAAGTTTTGCACTTCGAGATGCTATTTTTTCAAAGAAACCTTTGTTGAGAAGTATTTGTTTTAAGGTTTCAAACATCTCTTGATATTGAATTCGCAGCATGTTACTTTTTCCTTTCCTACGTTTATTTGCTTCATATCCACACATAGCTTTTTTTATTTCGATGTTAATTTTTTTAGGGTTTAGCCCCAACTATTTTTTCACCGTTGTACTCGACCAGATGCGTTGCCACGCATTAAAAGCTCTACTTCTTCCTTGCTGCTGTAATTAAAATCTCCGCGTATACTGTGGCATAGGCAAGAGGCTGCCACTGCAAAACGAAGTGCATCTTGCGTTTTGTATAATCCACAATTCAATGCATAAATTAACCCTGCTGCAAATGAATCGCCTCCGCCTACACGGTCCACAATATTACGGATTTCATAGGGTGCATAATGGCCTTCATTATCTAACGGGGCAAAATAAGCTTGCCCATCACTATAGAGCATTGCACCCCAATTGTTGTGGCTTGCAGAAATGCTTTCTCGCAAAGTAATAGCTATTTGAGAAATACTGGGGAAACGCTGGGTTATTTGCTTGGCAACGTTGATATAAGCATCTTGTGCGATTTTACCTGATTCTATATTTGTTTCTGCAGCATGAAGATTTAGCACATCTGATGAGTCTTCTTCATTGGCAATGAGTACATCGACATATTGCAGCATATCGGGCATAGTTTTTTGAGCTAGCTCTTTTGGAGAAGTTCCCGGCTGCCATTGCCACAGTTTTTTGCGAAAGTTTAAATCACAGGATATGCGCAATCCATATTGTTTGGCCAATTTACAAATTTCCAGCGAATTGGTGCTCGACTGTTGCGAGAGTGCTGGGGTTATCCCGGTTATATGAAACCAGGAAGCTCCTGCAAAAATAGCCGGCCAATCAAAAGCGGTATATTCTATTAAACTAATAGCCGAATATTGGCGGTCATAAATCACTTTACTGGGACGTTGATTGGCTCCGGATTCAACATAATAAGTACCTAAACGCCCTTTAGTGCTCACGATAAAATCTGTGTTCAACCCGATACCGCGTAGTTGCCGAGCACAAGCTTCACCCAATTCGTGGTTAGGTAAAGCGGTTACAAAACGCACTGGCTCTTTACTGAATTCAGATATAGAAACAGCTACATTGGCTTCTGCACCACCAAAAGTATAACGCAATGTTCCCGGTAAATTTTGTATAAAGCGGTGATGGCCCAAAGTATCCAAACGGCCCATTATTTCGCCAAAAGTAACAACTGTCTTACTCATAAAAGTTAGCTCCTAGATTCTTTATTGATAGCCATTGCTTGCTCTGTTTGCTTGTGTATTTCGCTCCAAGCTTTAGAAATTATGAGCTTGCGTGAAGCAAGCCATGAACCACCTACGGCACCAACCATCGGGCTTTGCAAATAGTTTGCCAAGTTCTCCAGATTAACCCCGCCCAGTGGGATATAACGCAAATTAAGGTGGGCGTAAGGTGCATTCAAATTCTTTAAGTATGATAGCCCACCAATGGCTTCGGCAGGGAAGTATTTTAGTAGCCGTAAATCATATTCCAAAGCTGTTTCAATATCAGAAGCGGTCGTGATACCGGGGAAAAATGGCAGGCCAACCTTGCGGGCTGCTTCGATCACCCGGCGATTCAACCCTGGCGCAACGGCAAAGTCTGCAATTTGGGCAATTTGGGCAATTTGTTGCGAGTTTAATACGGTTCCTACACCCAAAAGCAATTCGGGATATTTTTTCTTTACCAGTTCAACGGCGGAAATAGCATAAGGGCTTCGCAAAGCTAATTCTATGGCCTGTACCCCACCACCAACTAGAGCTTCAATGGTTGGTGCAACTTCTTCTTGTTTTTCAAACACGACAACACAGATAATCCGGGCATCACAAATGTTGCGCACTATTTTCGCTTCTTCATTCATTACTTGTAACTCTTATCATTTATTTAGAGCATTAACCTTATGGAGGGCCAATGTAATACAACTTTTTTGGTTTGTCAAATATTTTTATGAAAATTATTGCGAAAATAGTGCTGTCGTATCAATTATGGTTTTGTTGTATTGTTTTGTAAATTGGTAGGTTAAGCCCGTGTTACTCTCAAAAGATAGTCTTTATTTTATGGCGATGATTTTTGATAGGCATCAATCTATCTTTATAGTTTGATTATTTTGTAAATACTAGAGTTTATGATAGGTCCACAACTATGGACATGATAGAGTATAAGGTATCGACATCATAAAACCTAAATTTATACCACTTGATGGAAAAACTTTAAACCTTGGTTGAGTGCAGCGTTTGTTAAATAACCGTATTCGCAGACAAGCGGCCACTTTTTGGGATTATCACAATACCATTGCGAACAGAATAATCTTGGTAATCTCCATCGCGCAATTTTTCTGGCTCTAGTCCAATGCGGCAACCTGGGCCGATGTAAGCATTTTTGTCGATAATGGCGTTAGCTATTTGGCAATTTGCCCCAATACCGATATTGAAATCTTTATGGTAAAAATCGTTTCCCATGACATAGGCTTTGTGCAAGGTGCAATTCTTCTGGATAATACTGCGCACGCCAATCAATGAAGAATGGAGTTTTATATTATTGTCGAGTACAGAACCCTCTACAACCATGCTTTTATTAATATCTGTATTGCCATTAAATACAGCAGGAGGCAGTTCTCGCCGGTAGGTAAAAAGGTTTGTCGATGGGTGGTAAAGGTTAATAGGTAAGCGCGCTTCCACTAGGGCAATATGTACATTAAAAAAGGTTTCAAAAAAACCAATATCTTCAAAAAAACCTAAGTGGGGATAAAGTAGCATTTTGTAATGCTTAGCTGCATAAGGTATTACGCCACTACCAAAATCATGGCTGCCTTTATTTAAAATATCTTTGAGGATATTGGCTTTGATTAAATAGCTTCCCATTGAACCCCAGTAAGGTTTATCGGGGGCTGCTCCACTATTAAATTCAGGCTGGTCTTGTTGTGGTTTTTCTAAAAAGTCGCGTACTTGTCCAGAAGCATCACTTTTTAAGATACCGTATTTATCGAGTTGTTTAGAACCAATCGGAGTTGCGGCAATGGTAAAATCCGAATTTTGTTCTAAATGATGGATTAACATGGCTTCCATATCCATTTCGTGAATTTGGTCGCCAGCAAGAATTAGATAGTGTTTATAAGATTTATCTCCATAGCTGCAGTAATCAAGGCTTTTTCTCACGGCATCTGCAGAGCCAAGAAACCATTGTTCCATATCATTTTGCATATGGGATTGGTTTGCTGCCAGTATTTGGATATCGCCTTTGGTAAAGGTATCAAAACGGTAGGTGCGATTGATATGTAAATGAAGGGAGGCGGAATTATATTGGGTCAATACATATAGGTTTAATAACCCCGCATGAATGCAGCGCGAAAGCGAAATATCTACTAAGCGATAACGGCCAGCAAAGGGTACTGCTGGTTTACAGCGTTTTAATGTTAAAGGATAAAGTCGGGTACCGCGCCCTCCGCCCAAAATTAGGACGGCAATTCTTTCTTTAATTGTTTGGCAAATTAATTTATCCATAATAACCCTTTCTTTGTGAAAATTTTATTTGTGCAATTGTTGCTTTGTCGCTCTCTTTTGTGTTTATCGATAAAAACAAGAGGGCTTACAGTTTTTTCTGTAAGCCCTCTTGTTCAGTTGGGAAAACAAATTTTCCAAACTGATATTATTTATTCTTTTCGGCTCGTTTCTTCTGGTATTTTTTAATTAACTCGTCTGCAACCCCTTGGGGGACTTTAGTGTATTTTGCAAATTCCATAGAAAATTCTGCTTTACCTTGGGTTAAGGAACGCAAGTTGGTTGAATAGCCAAACATTTCTGAAAGTGGAACTTCAGCCTGAATCGTAACAATCATACCTTCTTCTTGGTTGTCAACAATCATGCCACGGCGTTGATTTAAACTACCGAGTATGGCTCCTTGAAATTCTGAAGGGCCTTGGACTTCAACCATCATCACTGGCTCAAGAATCACTGGCTTAGCTTTGGCATAAGCTTCGCGAAAAGCACCCACAGCGGCTGCTTGGAACGCATTGTCAGAAGAATCCACAGGGTGGCTTTGTCCATCGTTAATGGTCATTCTAATACCAACAATGGGAAACCCAATAAGCGACCCTTCACTTAAACAAGCTTGGAAACCTTTATCACATGAAGGAATGTATTCGGTAGGAATCACGCCACCTTTGACTTGATTTACAAATTCGTAGTCTCTTTCTTCAAGAGGCTCCATAACGCCGGCGACGCGGCCATATTGGCCTGAACCACCTGTTTGTTTTTTGTGGGTATAGTTAAACTCTGCTGCTGTCGAAATAGCTTCACGATAGGCAACTTGCGGAGCACCAACGACAACTTCGGCACCGTATTCGCGCTTCATACGCTCAACATATACTTCCAGATGTAATTCACCCATTCCTTGGATAATTGTCTGGTTAGATTCGTCATCGACATAGGTGCGGAAGGTTGGGTCTTCTTTGGTAAAGCGATTGAGTGCTTTGGCCATTTTGTCCGATGCACTTTTGTCTTTCGGGGTAATGGACAACGATATAACGGGATTGGGCACATACATCGAGGTCATAGACAGGCTGTATCCTTGCTGGCAGAAGGTATCACCAGAAGCGCAGTCTATACCAAACAAACCAATAATATCACCCGGCCCCGCTGCCGAAACATCTTCGATACTATTGGAATGAATGCGCACTAGGCGCCCCACTTTAAAACGTTTTTGAGACCGAACATTGAGAAGGTCGACACCTTTTTTGACAATTCCTTGGTAAACGCGAACATAGGTCAATTGACCGTATTGCCCGTCATCCAGCTTAAAGGCTAAAGCAACCGTTGACTTACTGGCATCGGATTCAAGCCCTACTTCAGCTTCATCTTTTTCCAAATCAAGGGCCACATTACTTACATCGCTAGGGCAGGGGAGATAGCGATCTACAGCATCGAGCAAGGGCTGAACCCCTTTATTTTTATAGGCCGAACCGACAAATACCGGACACAGTTTTAATTCGATTACAGCCTTGCGCACTACATCATAAATTAACTCGATTGGAATTTCTTTTTCCTCAAGGATTAATTCCATTAGCTCATCAGAAAAATGGGACAATTCGTCAAGCATTTCATGACGCTTTTCTTCTGCCTCCACTTTTAAAGCTTCCGATATGCCGGCTTCGCGCACCGAGTAACGCTCATCTGCATCAAAATAAAGAGCCTTCATAGTTATTAAATCTACGCAACCTTCATGCTTATCCTCCAGTCCAATGGGGATTTGCATCATAACGGGATTGAGGTTTAGTTTATAGCGCAGCTGCTCTTTCACGCGGTATGGGTTGGCCCCTGTTCGATCACATTTATTTATAAATGCCAAGCGTGGTACATTGTAGCGTTTGAGCTGGCGATCCACGGTAATCGATTGGGACTGCACACCAGAAACAGAACACAGAACAAGGATAGCACCATCAAGCACACGCAAAGCGCGTTCAACCTCTACTGTAAAATCTACGTGTCCAGGGGTATCAATAATATTGACAACTTTATCTTTCCACTGTACTTGGGTGGAAGCTGAAGTTATGGTAATACCACGCTCGCGCTCTAACTCCATGTGATCCATGGTAGCTCCAACCCCATCTTTACCACGAACCTCATGAATGGCGTGTATGCGCTGACAAAAAAACAAAATTCGTTCTGTTAAAGTTGTTTTACCTGAGTCAATATGCGCACTAATACCGATATTACGCATAGTAGGTACATTAATAAGTGCCATGTTTAGGCGATCTCCTTTGTGAGAAACCCTAAAATATTTTATCTATATAAAGCAAAACTACTTCCGACAAAAATTCTCAGAGCTTTCGGATATTATTATATTAGGAATAATTTCATTACCGATCAAAGCTTGTACATCATTGACTATAAGTTTTGACAAAAGAGGCATTATTGTGGCGAAATCTGCAAGAAAAGACAAGATGGATAATAAAAAAAGGAATATGGTTACTTTTCTAATTTAAGATTTTTACGCAGGTTTTCTATTGGCATGCTAAAAAAATCCATATTTATTTTATTTCCTAACATTTTACAATGACCATTGATCTGGGCTCCGCTTTGAATAGACAACTGCTTTGTTAAAATATCTCCAACCAACTTGCAATTATTGCGCAAGATACTTTTCCCTTGGGCTTGAATGTTGCCCGTAATCTGGCCATAACAGTCTAATATTTGGCAATGAATATCCCCATCTACTTTTCCACTTTTGCTCAATTCTAAGTTTCCTTCACGCGCTAAGATAGAACCTTCAAGTTTGCCCGAAAAATACATATTCCCTGAAAATTCTAATTCTCCATTGATCTGGGCACCTTCTGCAACGCGGGAGGCATTGGCACTGAGCATGCTAGATTCTGAGCCCGGCATATTAGAAGCAGCACTCAAAGCCTCTACGATTTTTTCTTTAGGGCTACTTCTACGAAGTCTTGCCATTCCAATCTTCCCCCGAAATTCAATAGTAATTTAGCCGATTCATTAGCTTGAACTTATTACTCATTCTTTTAGAATAAATTTATTTTACTGAAATAATCAATTATTGATCGGATGAACGATAGGCCATGTCACTTGCTTGAGCTCCTTGCCCGCACGGAATAACGGTACCCCATGGCTTTCGACAGAAGTAATCTCACCTGTTCTCGGATTACGAGCTTTCTCTTTGCCTTTTCGTGTCCGCACCTCAAAAGTACCAAACCCCCGTAACTCGATCACTTTATCCTCTTCTAGCGCATTTTTTACGTTTTCAAAAAAATGATCCAAAATCAACTTAATATCTTTACGATCCAAGTGAACTTGTTCTTTTAGATCATTTTGAATGTGTTCAACTAGTTCGGCTTTAGTTACTTTTTCTCTTTTCACCTGAAACTCCTACAGATTAGCAGTTAGAACCCAAGACATTTAGCTTTTTGGCTAAGCGGGATTTTTTACGAGCAGAAAAATTGGGATGGTAAACTTTTTTACCTGTAGCTGTATCAATAAGTTTGGCAAACAAGCGGAATTGTAATTTAGCAGCTTCTTTGTCTCCTCTTTTCAAGGCAGCTTCAAAGATCTTTATACTGGTCCGTACACGGCTTCGAGTTATTTTGTTGCGACTATAACGCACAAGATTTTGGCGATGACGTTTTTTTGCATTTAATGAATTAGGCAAAATAAACTCCTTAAATATTATTGTAGACAATATGCTACAATACAACTAAATAATAAATTGTGATTCAATTAGAAAAAATCACTGGGTCTGCGCTCTTGTTGCTTACAAGAATCGCACTCTGCATAGTGCTTCATCTTTCCAGATGAGAAAATTGATTTCATCTTGATTTCTCCGCCACAAGAATGTAAGATCTTTTTTGTAGAAAAGCTAGCGCGAGCATTTTTACTTTGTTGAGCCATTTTTATACCTCTTTTCTAATTGAATTTAATGATCATGAAAATCTACTGATGTAGCTAAGAAATTCTATGAATAGCAAATAACGATAGCAGAATATACCAATCTTTAGAAAAGCTGTCAATAACAATTGTGCCTCTGATGAAGAAATTTGAAGTGATTATCCGATTGATATGGTTATAGTCTGTATTAAAGTTAGTACTTTATCGCTACATTTTTTAAA
Organism: Spirochaetia bacterium; assembly: GCA_965225855.1. GTDB lineage: Bacteria > Spirochaetota > Spirochaetia > SP-2023 > SP-2023 > Haliotispira. The sequence goes on from CBDDCK010000005.1 coordinate 704,211, forward strand.
TTGCTATAAATAATCTTGGGTTTAAAGTTCTATTCCATTATTATCTTGTGTCATTCTACTGCGTTTTCTAGGATAGCTTTATTCTTTATTGAGTTAATCAGTATATAGATATTTTTTATAATATCTTTTATGGTACGCTCTTTGCGGCTTTTTGTATATAAATAGTATTTTTTGCCGAAAAGTAGATACTAGAGTTTTATCACTTTGCATTTTTATTTGGTATAGGCCTTTGAATCAAGGCTAGATTCTTGGTGTGAATGTTTAGTAGAGGCTTATGTTTTTTCTCTGCCTCTGAAAGTTAAGTTCGATAGGGTCGTACTGCTTTTGGGGATTTTATATATTAGAAATGTAGTAAAAATCTGGGATGCTTTCTGCTTATTACAGATTACAGAGCTTGGGCATCTTTAGGCAATAAAGGTACAAAAATGATAGATGAAGAACTTTTAAAAATTCCTGGATTGGCTGAATTGATTGAAAAAGGTTCTGATATAGGCCATCTTACATACGAGGAGGTAGAGGTTATTTTGCCTGAAGATTTTAATAGTGAACAGATGGAAGACCTTCTTAATTTGATGGGAAAAAAAGGTATTACTGTTGAAGTTGATGCTAGAGAGCAGTTATTGACATCAGAAAATTTTGATGGAGCAGTTGATACTGAGGCTGACTTAGAAACTGAGTTGGATAGAGAACTTGATAGTGAGGATTTAAATGATAATCTAGACGAAAATTCTACTTTGCCTTTTGCTACTCATGGAGCTTCGCTCGATGGTGATGAAGAAATTTCTGTTGAGTATGCCGATCTTTTGAGTCATGATATTGAGGCTGAAAAATTTCATAATTATGAAGGAGCGGATAACAAAGATGATATTGAAGATGAGAACAATGATGATCTTGAAGGGGAAAGTCATCATGCATTTTTAAAGTTGCTTGTCAATCGCAGCGAAGGAAATATTGACGATCCGATTCGTTTGTATCTTCGTGAAATCGGCAAAGTTCAATTATTGCGTGCTGAACAAGAAGTTGAGCTGTCGAAAAAAATGGAAGAAGGTGAAGATATTATTAAAAATGTGCTTAGGCGTTCTGGTATGATTATTCCAGAATTTTATAGTTTGTCTCAAAAAGCATTTTCAAAAAAAAATCAGGTTGGCGAAGAAAATATCGAGGGAAGCAAAGATATTGAAAATGGAGAATTTTTTACAGAAAAGCGTCGCCTCAACCAATACTATAAAGAACCTTTACGGGCCATTGCTGGGCAATTAAAAAGTTATATGGAGCTAAAGGAATCGATTCTAGATAACGGTGGCGATATTTTTATCGATGAAAAATTAAAGTTGAAACGTGCACAATTACTGAAACCTATTATGCAGATGAATATCCATCAGGAAGAAATAATTTATTTTGCAGACAAATTTATCAATTCAGCCCAGCGTATTGGGCAATATCGAATTCAACGGCGTAAAATTGAGCAACTTTTACAAATACGCAATCACAGTGAATTGCGCCAGCTCGGTCGACGTTTGGCCAATCAAAGTAAGGCTTATATTTTAGAAAGGGAGCTCGAATTAGATACTAACCAAATTAAGAATTTGATTCATCAAGTTCAAGTTACCGATCAATGTTTGCGTGATATAGAAATTGAGTTGGAAAGTAGAACTTCTGAAATTCTGGATATGGCTAAAGAAGTGCAATATGGTTCGTACATGATGAAGAGTGCGAAAGACCATTTAATTCGGGCTAACTTGCGTTTGGTTGTCAGTATTGCTAAAAAATATACCAATCGAGGGTTGCATTTTTTTGATTTGGTACAAGAGGGAAATATCGGTTTAATTAAAGCTGTAGAAAAGTTTGAATATTCAAAGGGCTTTAAGTTTTCAACCTACGCTACATGGTGGATTCGCCAAGCTATTACTCGCTCTATTTCCGATCAAGCCCGAACGATTCGGGTGCCAGTGCATATGATTGAACAGATTAATAAAGTGGTGCGTGAATCTCGTCAGTTATTGCAATTAAAAGGGTGTGAGCCCACAGATGAGGAAGTTGCAGAGCGGTTAGGTTGGCAAGTCAAGCGTGTGAAGAGTGTGAAAAGTGTTGCTCGTGAACCGATTTCTTTGGAAACGCCGATTGGTGATGATGAAGATTCTAATTTAGGGGATTTTATTGAGGATAAATCAATTATAAATCCTTCAATAGAAACGACTTATCAAGTATTAAAAGAGCAGTTAGATGATACTTTGAAGACTTTACCTGAGCGTGAGCGCGAAGTGATTAAAATGCGTTTTGGTTTAAAAGATGGCTATGCTCTGACTTTAGAAGAAGTGGGCTTAATGTTTAATGTAACGCGTGAGCGCATTCGCCAGATTGAGGCAAAAAGTTTAAAGCGTTTGCGTGCGAAAAGGCGTTCGCGTAAGCTCTTTGATTATTTGGAAGAATAGTATATATTCGTTTTTTGTGTATATAGGAGAACTCAATGAAAGAAATATTTATTAAATTGCAGGAATTGCAAAATATCTTGTCTAATAAATATCAGTTAGAGAATGAATTAGAGGTGATTCCTCGAGCCTTAAAAATGAAAGAAGAAATTCTTAGTCAGCAGAAAAAGCAATTTATTGATTTGAATAAAGCTTATGATGCGAATCAGCACGATATTGCACAATTGCGCAATGATTTTGTCCATATTGAGGGATTGCGTCAGGAAGCGGAGCAGCGTATGGACAAGATTAAAACCCAACGTGAATATGAGGCTTTGAATAAAGAAATTAGTGAGTATTCTAGCCAAGAATTGGCTTTGCATCGTAAGCTCCAAAATTTGGAAAGCAAAGGCCAAGAATTGACTGAAAAACTGCAATCAGAAGGGAACTCTATCCATCTCCAAGAAGCTGAAATATCTGATGAAAAATTGCGTATAGAAATTTTAATCCAAGAAAAACAAAATGGAATTTCTGCTTTAGAAGAACAAGAAAAATATCTTGCTCCTGGAATGGACACTGAGATGCTCTACAAATTTGATCGCATTTTGCGCAATAAAGGTGGCAGGGGTATTGTTTCTATTTCACAAGGCATTTGTAGTGGATGTTTTATGATTTTACCACAGCAGTTTATGAATGATGTGCGCTCTAATGATGATGTGTATTTTTGTCCATATTGTAGTCGAATTCTTTTCTATGATGAAGCGGCTGCTTCTGGAGAGAAAATCGGTACTGGTGTTCTCGACTATGACAGTGGCTATCACGATGATGTAGAAGGCTTGGTTGATTTAGTTGATGATAGTGATTTTAGTGATTTTGATTGAAACTTGTAGGGGTAGGTTTTGAATCATGATTTTTGTTGAATACGGGAGAAATAAATTTAGGGGTAGTCCGACCTATCGCTACACAAGATTGTAGAGGAAAGTCCGGGCTTCGTAGAGAAAGATGCTGGGTAGCTCCCAGACATTCTGCTAGATTTTTGGTAGGGTGCTAGATAGTGCCACAGAAAATATACCGCTTACTATTTTGTTGTTTTTCAATGGTTTAGTGAGTAAGGGTGCAATGGTGTGGTAAGAGCGCACCGCTCACTTGGGGTACAAGTGGGGCAGGGTAAACCTCATCTGAAGCAAGTTCAAGCAATAATGGGGCTTCTCGTCTGTTATCATTATGGGTCGATCGCATGACTTTGTTGGAGACAATAAAGTTGAGATAAATGATAGGATAGAACAGAATCCGGCTTATGGGGCTATCCCTTTTTGTTTTTATTATTATCTCTAATCTTTTATTTATATTTTAGGGAATTAAATGAATAGTATTCGTAAAACATTTTTGATATTATTTCTGATTTTGTTGCTGCTTGGTTTTATCGTTATATTGTTTGGCTATTATTATATGTTTCAGGAAGTTAGCCAGGCAGAAGGTGCAGAAATTGAAATTTTATGGAATCAAGGAAAATTGAACGATATTATTCAAATTACGGTCGATAAATTGCAAAAAGATTCGCTTAATTTTCAGTTACTGCGTTATACCGGTTATGCATATTTTTATCTGGCTTTAGGAGAAATTGAAGAATCTAAAAGGCAGCTTAGTTTAGAAATAGCGGTAAAATATTTACGCAAAGCATTAGTGGTTGGCAGTCCTAATAAAAAAGTATTGTCTGAAATTTATTATATTTTAGGGAAAAGCTATTTTCATCGGGGACTAACTATGCTTTCGTTATCTTTGGAATATTTGCAAAAATCTATAGAGCTTGGCTATAGTGCAAAAGATAGTTTTGAATTTTTGGCCGATGCCTATTGGCGATTGGGGAAAACGCAGAAAAGTTTAGAATACTTTGAAAATTTATATCAGAATGGTAAAACCTCCGATCGTTTTTTGTTGGCATATGGTCAAAGTTTGATTGGGGCTGGAGAAAATGGACAGGCTGAAATTGTATTGCTAAATGCGCAAAAAAGTACACAAAACCAGCTACTAATGGCTGAGATTCTTTTGCAATTGGCGCAAGTTTATTACAATACGGAGCGCTGGTTGGAGGCTAGGCTTTCTTTGGAGAAATCCTTGGAGAAGAAAGAATCAGCCGATGCTCATTATCTTTTGGGGGAAGTGTATCGTGCTTTAGAACAACCTGTGCAAGCGCGTAGAGAGTGGCGTTTAACTTTGGAACTGGATGACCAATATAAAGCGGCATTCCAACGTTTACAAGAATAGGAGTAAAGAGTGGGACTGTTTAGTAATTTTTTCGTTGATATTGGTATAGACTTAGGTACTTGTAATACATTGATTTATGTAGCTAATAGGGGCATTGTTTGTGCTGAGCCTTCTGTGGTAGCAGTAGAGCGGGGAACGAATAACGTTGTGGCGGTAGGGGAAGGAGCTAAACGTATTTTGGGGAAAACCCCTCGTACGATCCAAGCAATTCGCCCATTGCGAGATGGTGTGATTGCCAAATTAGATTTGACGGAAGTCATGATTAAATATTTTTTGGATCGCACGATTTCTTCGCGGCTTTTGGTAAAGCCGCGCGTTGTGATAGGGGTGCCGTATTGTATCACGGAAGTGGAGCGAAAAGCTGTAGAAGATAGTGCTACTCGTGCTGGCGTCAGTAAAGTTGAATGTGTTTATGAATCTTTATGTGCTGCAATAGGTGCGGATATTCCCATCAATGAGCCTGCTGGCCATATGGTGTGTGATATTGGTGGTGGCACAACTGAAATTTCGGTTGTTTCTTTGGGCGATTTAGTGGTTAGTAATGCGATCCGTATTGGTGGAGACGAGTTTGATGAGGCAATTGTCAAGCATATTCGCAGTGTACATAATTTAACTATTGGTGAACAAACAGCCGAAAAATTGAAAATGAATATTGGAAATGCATTTCCCGAAAGTACGATAGAAAAGATGGAAATTAAAGGTACCGATGCAATTACAGGGCTGCCCCGCCGTCTTGAAGTGGATTCTGTAGAAATTCGTGAATCGATTAAAGACCCGGTGAATATTATTGTTGAATGGATTAAACGCACTTTTTCCGATACGCCACCAGAGTTAGGTGCAGATATTATCGACCGCGGGATTGTATTGACTGGCGGTGGTGCGATGCTCAAAGGTCTTTCGCGTTTAATTGCTAAGGAAACAGGTGTGCCGGTATTATTGACAAATGAACCTTTGCTCTGTGTTGCCATTGGTGCCGGTCGTTTTCATGAAATAAATCAGAAAAAAGGTTATTAGCCAATATATGTAATAATTGCGATAATTGGCTGTTTTTCTATATGTTGGGTAATGCCTTCGGGCTTTGTCGTTTTGCGTTTCTTAGATTCAAAGTCGCTCATTTGGGATGTAGATAAGTGAGAAAATCGGGCAACATAATTGGGCAAACAAAACGGAAAACAATTGCTCCGTTTGTTGGTTATATATTGGTTTCAGCCTTATTATTGCCCCCGATAGCGATGCGCTCGTATGGAAAGTCGCTGGAGTATTATGGAGGAATGTCGATAAATAGTATTCTCCATTTTTTTCATTCTAGCAATCAACGGGTATTAGCTGTTTTGCAAACTGCATTTTTCCTTAACTTTTGGGAAAATAAGTATCTTGAATCCGAAGCTTATCGCAAAGAGTTGGAATTTCAGATGGTCGATTTGCAGCGCAAAGCAGAGGAAAACCGCCAGCTGCGCCAAATTCTTTCTTTAGGGAATAATATTATTTGGAAACATGTCAATGCGCAAATTATCACTCGTTCGGGAAGTATGCTACAGGATTCCATTGCAATTGATGTTGGTTTGCGAGAAAAAATTTATCAAAATGCTCCTGTAATTGGTTTTGCTAACGGTAGATATGGCTTAATTGGTAAAGTGCAGACCGTTGGTCAAAAGCAATCTACCGTGGTTAGTTTAGTCAATCGCTATTATCAGCTGGGGGTTACGGCTATGTTGCAAAACTCTCGTTTTCACGGAATATTGAGCAGTAACAACGGTAGATTATATCGTTTGGATTTTATCAATCGCCAAGCTTTAAACAGTATTCAGAGCGGAGATATGGTCATCAGTGCAGGTTCTAAAGAGTCTTTATATCCGCGCGGGATACCAATTGGTTTTGTCCAACAAATAGAAGAACTCGAATATAATGCCTCGCTGTCTTTGGTGGTCAAACCGGTAGTCGAGCTCAGTCAAGTAGAGTATGTGGCTGTACTAATAAAAGATTTATTAGAAATTAATTTGGAAGGTAATGGTGAGCAGACTGAAAAAGATGCAGTAGGGCAAGAAAAAGTTATTCAGCAAAAATTTCCCGTTCTACGTGCTCGTCGTCAACCAGCAGAGTGAGTAATTGATATGCATACTGTTTGGTATTTTTTGATTTTGTTTGCCAGTATTATTATACAGCAAGTTTTTTTTGTTCCATTAGCTAGCTATTTATGGGCAGAGCCACTGTTGCCAATCATTATGCTCATTATTTTGGCTACGGCAACCGGCTCTGTGTTAGCTGAAAGTTTTGGTTTTTTTGCTGGCTTACTTTGGGGTTTTGCCAAAATAGATACTGGAATTCCTCAAGGGGTCTATCCGTTTTTGTTGACGATTATTTGTTTTATATTGGGCCGCTTTTTGTATGACCGCTTTAAAGCTCCTAAAACATTGCTTTTGGTAATTTGTACTGCGGTTGCCGTACTATTTTGGGGTTTGGGCAGTATTGCTCTGAAGATACTTTTTGTGAATGCTTATTTGCCCAGTTTGATGGAATTTGTGCAAATCTTCTTGAGTACAATTTATTCATCTTTACTTTGCATGGTGGTGAATCCGTTAATGCGTAAATTATTAGTCCGGTGGGAATGGAATGGCTAAGGGCAAAGTCGATCTTAAGGAACCCCGTTATTGGATATACATCGGATTTCTGGCTTTGTTTTTCTTTATTTGGTTTGTAAAACTGTTTCGTCTGCAAATATTGCAAGGGGATGTTTATACTTCTGAGGCGGTGCATATTACAGAGCGGATAGAGCGCTTAAATGCCAAGCGAGGCTTGATTTACTATAATGATGGGCAAACGCCTATCGTCAATAATATTGATGTCTTTACGGTGTATTTGGTTCCAGCTCGTGTTCCCAGTGGTCAGTTGGAAAATGAGTTAAACTTGTTGAGTCAAATTTTAGATATTGATCCAGAGCGATTAAAAATTCGGCTCAATAAAAGTAAGAATTTATTGCAGCCAATCGAATTAAAGCGAGATATTTCCATTGATGTCATCAAAAAAATTGCAGAACGTAGAGATGTTTTAGTTGGGGTTAGCCATACCAGCCTCCCAGAACGTAACTTGATTGAAGATGGCTCGATAATCCATGTCGTTGGTTATGTTGGCAAAATTTCTGATTACGAGCTGGAAGTTTTATATAACGATCAATACCAAACCAATACTAGCATTGGTAAGACGGGTATTGAGCAGTATTATGATACAATTTTGCGCGGGTATGATGGACGCCGAATTTTGACTGTCGATGCGAAGGGCAATATGCTTGATGAGCGCATTGATCCGCCAAAAACAGGTTTATCGTTGACTCTTTCGATTGATCGCAAAATTCAAAAATTAGCCGAACAAGCTTTAGGGAACAGGATAGGTAGTGCTGTTGTCATGCGTCCGGCAACCGGCCAGATTTTAGCAATGGTCTCAACACCTTGGTATAAGCTTTCGGATTTTAAAAGTAGTGAGCGGTTTCAAAATATGATCAATGATTTGCGCAAACCGTTATTGAATCGCACCATTCAATCTCAATATCCCCCGGCTTCAACTTTTAAGATGGTGTTGGCCAGTGCCATGTTAGCAGAGCGTAAATTTTCGCCGACCGAGTTTATTTTTGACCCAGGTTATTGGCAGCTTGGCAATCGTTTGTTTCGTTGCTGGCTGCTCACTGGCCATGGTAATGTGGATTTGATTGGTGCTATTGCTGATTCCTGTAATATCTATTTTGGCGTGGTTGGAGTGCGCTACCTTGGGGATATTTATATTACCAGCTATGCGCGCAAATATGGTTTTGGCCAGCTTACAGGAATTGATCTACCCGGAGAAGTGCAGGGTTTTGTGCCAAACCCTGCTTGGAAACGGCAAAGATATAATCAAGTTTGGACTAAGGGCGACACTTTAAATATTTCTATTGGTCAGGGTTTTTTGTTAGTAACCCCATTGCAAGTAGCCGTTTATACTTCGGCTATCGTCAATGATGGCATAGCGTACAAGCCCTCACTGTTGAATAGAGTCCACAACAATACCGAAGAAAATGTTTCGGAACCGGAAATCTTATACACTATGCAGCTTGAGCCAAGTGTATTTCAACAGCTGAAATACGGCATGCGTCAAGCTGTGGTGCGCGGTACAGCACGTTCTAGCATTTACAACGGTGTGGTTGATATTGCGGCTAAGACGGGTACAGCAGAAATTGGTTTGAACAACCATTGGCATTCTTGGTTTACTTCTTATGGGCCTTATGAAGTTGATGACCCGTTGGAGCGGGTGGTTGTTCTTACACAGGTGGAAGCAGATCCTACGGTGGCCAAGGAAAATTATGACTGGTGGGCTCCCCGTGCGGCAGATATTATTTATCGTGGTATTTTTGCTGATGAGACTTATGAAGAAGTTTGGCTCAATTACAAAAAACGGGGTGTTTGGTTTCAGCCAATGATGACTGTACCCCAACAATATCACGATAATAAACCGGCTTTAAACCACAATTAGCCTCGTCTATAAATTGCTATGCTGCGAAATTTACGAGAAAGCCCAATCGACATTATTTTGGTCCTATGTACGTTATTTTTATTATTTATTGGGGAGCTGTATATTTTTTCCAGTAGCATTTCGGCAGAAGGGAAGATAGAAAACTATCAGTTTGTACGCCAGTTGGTTTGGATTATTGTCGGCTTGGTGATGATGTTTTTATTTTTCCGTATCAAGTTGGACATTCTGTTAGAATATAGTACGTCTCTTTATATTGGAGTTATTGTTGTTTTATTATTGACGGGTTTCTTGGCTTCTAGTCGCAACGGGGCAAGGGCTTGGCTGGGTTTATTTGGCTTGGGAATTCAGCCTTCTGAATTTGCCAAATTTTGTTACATTCTTTTTATAGCTCGTTATTTAGGTTTGCGCAAGCCAGAAGAGCGTGCCGGAATTGTAACCTTTTTGGTCAGTTTAGGAATTACTGCTTTGCCGATGGGCTTAGTGGTGTTTCAAGGTGATGTCGGTACAGCTTCTGTATTTGCGCCTATTTGGTTTATCAGCTTGTATGTTATGGGAGGTAATTTTTTTTTATTAAACCATTTATTTTTGTTTATTGTATTGTTTATGGTTTTGTTGTTTTTGCAAATTTGGGAACCTCACGCGGAAATAGGTAGCTTTGTTTGGAACTTAGCCCATGTTTTTACTGTGCCTCAAGTTTTTATTATTTATTTAGTTGGGCTGAGTGTGCTTTTGGTCTTAGCCATAGTAGGCCTACTGTATTTGAAATCATCACTTTATAAAGTGGCGATCAGTATTATTTTGTTATTACTTGCTGCATCGGTTGTTACTTGGTTTCTCAACTTTTGGATGAAGCCGTATATGAAAGATAGAATCGTTAGTTTTTTGAATCCCGATTTCAATAAACTTTCTTCAAGCTGGAATTTAAACCAATCGTTGCGGGCTATTGGTTCGGGCGGTATGTGGGGCAAAGGTTACTTGAAAGGACTAATTGCCCACTATGGTTATTTGCCAGAGCAAAGTCAGAGCACGGATTTTTTATTTGCGATTATCGGGGAAGAAGGGGGGCTGTTTGTTTCTTCGTTAGTGTTTATTGCTTATTTTATTCTTATATTGCGCATGATTTTAATCGCCCGCCTTTGTAAAGACGAAAATGATTCAGTGTCGCGCTCGATTGTGATTGGTATTTCTGCCATGTTTTTCTTTCACTTTTTGCAAAATGTTGGTATGACCATTCATTTAGTTCCGATTACAGGTATTCCTCTTTTATTGGTGTCTTATGGAGGGTCTTCGTTGATTACAGCTTTGGCCTTGTTGGGCTTAGTTTTAAATATTCATGCGAAACAGGAGACTTAATCCGGCTCTTCTTGAGAATTTAAGAATGGTAATCGGAGTAGCAGCATAATTGGAGATTGAAAATGGAATTAATTTATGTCGAGTTGGATCGTGAGGCCATTGCCAGCCGTTTGGGTGAGCTAGAGTATGAAAGTATTTATGAATTGGATAGGGCAGAAAAATCCAGTGCACAAGTAGAGAATCCGAAAGAGGAATTAGGTGAGGGAACAAATGGAAAATCTTCAGCGGTATCCATGTTTTTGGAATCTTTTGCTCCAGAGATCCCATTGCCATATATTCTGCGCACTGATGGTATGGCAGGCGATGAGCTAGACTGGAATGGCATTGTCGATGGCATATTGTATGTGGCCTTGTATGAGCCCAAGCATGAGCATAATAGTTATTACAAAGATTTTTTGTTGTCGTTGGAGCCCGAGCTACCCTATATTTTGCAAGATCGCTTGCGCAGCCAATATGAACAGCGTTTATGGACGTATGCTCGTGATACGGTAAATTTATTATTATTTTTATTGCCCAAAGCGAATTGGCCTTTATTGGAATTGTGTTACCTCTATGAGCAGGAAGCCGAACAAGCTTTAATTGAGCAACGTTTGGCAGATTGCCGCGATTTATGGAAGCATGCGGCTTTGGTTTATAAGCAGTTGCTAGAGCAAGAAGATAGTAACGCTAAGTGTTATTTTCAGCTTGCTTACTATTACCTGCAATGCTGGGATTATCCAGCGGCTTATCGGGCATTTGTATCTTGTCAGCAATTGGCCCTTTCGCCCGAGCATCCTCTATGGGCTAAAAGCCATAACTGGCTGCAAAAATTAACTTTATTTAATATAGCAGAAGAAAATAGCGAATCTGCCAAAGCCTTGAATCTGCGTTGGGCCCAGCTTATGGATTGCTTGCTGCGGGCTATGGAAGGCAAGAAATTGGCCGAAGGTTTTGCATTGGAAAAGGAGCTATGGTTGGCCTCGCTGGAAATATTAAATGAGTTGTTGCTTGAAAATCCCAACAGTTCTTGTTTGTGGTACTTGCGCGGTTTGTGTTTACTGTATGGCCACGATGTTGCAACTTTGCGCAGTTTGAGTGAAGCGTTTAGTGAAACCAAAGGAGCTAGCCAAGCCTTTGCCAAAGCCCAGAGTTTGGGTTGGTTGGGGCCATTAGAATGGCAACAGCCTTATTATTTGGGAGTCAGTTATTACTTAGAAGGTTCTTACCATGAAGCCAAATGTTGTTTACTGGAAGTATTACAACGCCATACCGAGCATACAGCTGCGTTATACTGGTTGGAAAAAATTTATTCCGATTTGGAAGATTGTCGCAGTACGCAATACCAAACATTGTTGCAAGCTTTGAGCCCAGCTTTCCCGGATTTAATTCAGATGTTTATTTGATGTTGAGAAATAGCGAAGTGAAAAAAGAGCCAGAAGATTGCCTAAAAGATTTAGGTAACTTAGATGATTTGGAAAATCTGGAAAATTCAAAAAATGTGAAAGATAAAAATGAAGGCTGTTTTCGTTCAGGCTTTGTTGCTCTGGTTGGGCGGCCTTCTGCAGGTAAATCGACATTATTAAATACTTTGTGTGGCCAGAAAGTGGCAATTATTTCACCCAAGCCACAGACTACGCGCAATGTGATTCGCGGGATTGTCCATCGTGAAACTTACCAATTGGTCTTTTTAGATACGCCGGGATTTTCCGAAACCAAAGATTTATTGTCTAGCCATTTGCGTAATGAATTGCACAATGCTTTGCGCAAAGCCGAAGCAATATTGTATCTGCTTGATCTAAGCCGCTCCCACCATAAGGAGGCTAGAAAAGTCGATGCGGGAGAAGAACAGGGCCTTTTGGCCTTGTTGCGCGAAGTGTTAGTTAGAGATTCTCGCCCGCTGTGTTTTGCGATGAATAAAGTTGATTTGTTGTGTGAGGCTGGCTTGCAACAGCGTGCTGCCGAATATTGGGAATTGATAAAGCAGTACTTTCCAGAAGAAAATAGTTTTTTTCAGGTGTCTGCCAAGCAAAAATATGGGACTGAAGCACTATTACAGTACCTTAGTGCGAAACTTCCAAAAGGGGGGCTGCTTTATGACGTTGATATCTATAGCGATCAAGAGCCACAGTTTCGTATTCAGGAATTGATACGTGAACAGGCTTTATCTTTTTGTGGCAAAGAATTACCGTATGCATTATATGTAGAAATTGCCGATTTAGAATACAAAGGTGAACAGCCCCAGCAAAGTTTGTGGGTTCGCGCTTTTTTGCAAGTTGAGCGAGATTCACAGAAAGGTATTTTGGTTGGCAAAGGTGGTGAGCGTATCCGTGAAATTCGCAAGCGCAGCACACGAGCGGTGCGCAAAGAATTTGCTTGCCCGGTAGAGCTTGAATTGCAAGTTAAAGTGGATTACAAATGGCGAAGGAAAAACCGTTAGATGCGAACATCATCTGCTTCGTCTGCTGGCCCATATAACTATTTTTTTGCTTTGCCACCAGAGCGGTGGAATAATTCGCTAAATTTTTGTTATTTATTCATTTGGGATAGTGAAGGGCACTTGGCGTGCCAGACGGATATAAATCATGCCAATTGTATTCAATCAAAAGATTTACTATCTATACTTCCTTATTTAGAGCCAAACAATTTAGACGATCGGGAGCTGAGGGCAAACTTCCAGCTTTTTGGTTTTATCAGCAACACGGGGCCAATTCGTGGCAGTGAAATTCTACAGCAACCGCAGCAGCAATCAAAAGCCCTTTGTTTTGTCAGTTCTAAGGAAGATTGTTGCCCCAAATATTTATTTAAATTAGGGGTGCGCAGTTGGCAGTCATTTAATCATTTGCTTTTGCATTGCGCAGAGTGGCAAATTGGGCTTTTAGCTAGGGCCAAAGAATTAGCTTATTTTTCTTGTGGATTGCGTTTTTGCAGTAGTTGTGGGGCTGGGTTACAATGGTTAAACAATGAATTTGGTAAAAGCTGCATGTTTTGCCAGGCTTTATTTTTTCCGCGCCAAGACCCTTCTGTGATTAGCTTAGTGTGTGAAAAAGCAACTGATGGCAGCGGGCGGGAATGGCTATTGTTGGCCCATAATATTCGGTTTCGGGCGCATGTATATAGTTTGATTGCTGGTTTTGTCGATGCGGGTGAAACTTTGGAACAGGCTATTGTGCGCGAATGTTGGGAAGAAGCAGGGGTCTATCTGGAAGATTTGCAGTATCTATATTCGCAAGCTTGGCCCCAACCGCATTCTCTAATGGCTGGCTTTCAAGCCTACAGCAGAGGGGGTATGGCTCAATGTCGTCCAGACGCTAAAGAAATTGTAACCTTACTGTGGCTGGAACGCAGCGATATTCGCCGTTGCTTAGAGCAGCAGAGTAGGACAAAAAATTTTATTATGCCATTAACCGATTGTACCGAAAATTATGTCTTGAAAGGTGAATTTGAGGAAACTTCATTTTGCTTGCCACGTGTTGGCAGTATTGCCCGCAAGATGATTGAACAATGGGTTGGTTTAGAAATCGTTATATAAAAATAATCAAAGGAGTGGTAATGAAAATACGTGATTTTTATCGCAATAAAGTGGTGGTGGTATATGGTGCTAGTGGTGGTTTGGGGGAGGCCATTTGTGCCGAGCTTTACGGTATTGTAGCGCAATTGATATTGGCTGGGCGCAATGCTGAAAAATTGCAAGCCGTGAAACAACAGCTAGAATCTCACTGTGAAGGGTCTTATCAACAAGTAAAGCAAAGGGGAAAGCAAGAAGAAAAAACGGTATTGCAAATTTGGGCATTTAGCAGTGAGCATGCAGCGGATATGGCTGCTTTTGCTACACGGGTGAAAAATAGCGGAGCCGATGGTTTGATTATTGCTACAGGAAAAACTTTATATCAAAGTTTTTATGATCAAAGGGAAAATATCACCGAAGCTTGGCCTCCCTATGAAGAATTGCTCTATATCAATGTGGCCAGCATTTTTCAGTTGGCAATAGCCTTACTACCGTATTTTCGCCAGCAGCAAGGGTTTTTTCATATTGCCGGTAGCTATGCTTGTTTATTTCCAGTGCCGTATCAAGCTGTATATTCAGCTAGTAAAACCGCATTGCTTTCATTTGTGCAGGCAGTTACTAAGGAACTGGAAGCAGAATTTGGGCCAAAGAATGTGCGTGGCCTTTTGAATATTTCTTTAATTGGCGGTATGGCTACCAATATGTATTACCAAAGTGGCTTGCAAAAACAATTTGCTACTTTAGAAAAACTGGTAATAGCTTCCCCTCAAAAAGTTGCTGTTGGCTTGTTGCAAGGAATTGCAAGCAGAAAGAAAGTGATTACTATCAAATGGAGAGGTTTTTTGGTGTATCATTTTGTCAGACGATTGCCAACCAGTTGGGTTAGCTATGCTTTGTTGCGTGCTTATCGCCCGAAAAAGTAGCTTTAAAAATTCATGGCATATTTGCGCCAGGGGTAATTTGCCATCAAGTGCTAAGCCAATCAACCAATTTATATAATGGCATAGTGATAAAAATGGTTAAACTAAATAGGCTCAATGCCATAAATGGGCTACTGAAGTGTAAATAAAAATCTAGCAATACTTGTATAAGCAACATCAAACCTTCCAAAATATTCACAATTGCACTCCCTACCACTACCCCCCAAAACTTTCACAATAAAAACCAAACCATGCCCTAATTATGTACTTTTGAAAAGTAACAATTATGGACTAGGTCGGTCCATAGTTATCGACTTGCCTCGTCTATAACTATGGATTGGTTGCTTTGATGGTTTATAGATTACAATAATATTCAATGCAAATGGATTGGCATGGATTTTTAACCCCCAACCAACACTAATGACCTAACAAAAACACAAAAAAAGTGCCCCAAACATAAAAAAAGCACAAAAAAACTTACAAAAAGCTTACAAAAAGCTTGTATGGGCCTTGACGCAACACCCCCCCTAGCAAAATGGGGATTTACAGACTAGCCCGTATGGGTTTTGTCAATCTCAAGCCATTTTTGGAGGTATTGCTTATGTATAAGCTCAAACTATTTTTATTGCCATTAGCCTGGCTACTGGCCTTTATGGCCTTGGCCTGCGCCCCGCCCGATGACGATGATGCGCCATCTTCTGGGCCGTCTTCTGGGCCTGCAATCACCAGTGCAAGCTACGATGTTGGCACGGCTATCTTAACCGTACAAGGCACGAACTTAAGTCCTACAGAAGCGCAAATCCAAACCATCGTAGTAGATGGCGTAGCCTTAGATTCCTATACTGCAGATGACGATGCCACTGGGGTAAATAGTAACGGTCTTGCAGAAGGTAAGTACCGTATTAAAAGCGATGGCACAGCGCTTTGGCTGAAACTTAAAGATGAACATAAAGCTGTTCTTGAGGCCAAGGTGGGTAGCGATGGTCTAAAAAAAGGGTTGCTTACTAGCTCTGGTGCTTGGGCGGGTTTAGATACAGCCAAAGACTTAACCGTTAGGAATATACCCGCAGCCGAACAAGTCGATGATCAATCGCGTAAGCAAACTGAAGACGAAGAAGCTGAAGAAGACGAACAAGTCGAAGAAGCTGAAGAAGAGTCGCCTAAGCAACCTAAAGCCGAAGAGCAGTCGCCTAAGCAAGCTAAAGTCGAACAAGACGAACAAGACGAACAAGCTGAACAAGCCAAACAAGTCGAACAAGCTGCAATTACCCGTGCAAGCTACCATGTTGGCACGGCGCTGTTAACCTTGCAAGGTACTGACTTAGCTAGTGCGACCCAAGCACAAATCCAAACCATCAAAGTATATGACCTAGTCTTAAGTTCCTATATTGCAGATGGCACAGCCACTGGGCCAGATAGTCGTGGTCTTGCAAAAGGTAAGTACCGTATGAAAAGCGATGGCACAGCGCTTTGGCTGAAACTTACCGATCGACATAAAGCTACTCTTCAGGCCAAGCCCGGTATGGCTAACGATGGTCTAAAAAAAGGGTTGCTTAGCGTTGGCACTGGTAGTTGGGCGGGTTTAGATACAGCCAAAGCCTTAACCGTTAGTGGAAACCCCGCAATTACCGGTGCAAGCTACCATGTTGGCACGGCGCTGTTAACTGTACAAGGTACTCACTTAGCTAGTGCGACCCAAGCACAAATCCAAACCATCAAAGTATATGACCTAGTCTTAAGTTCCTATATTGCAGATGGCACAGCCACTGGGCCAGATAGTCGTGGTCTTGCAAAAGGTAAGTACCGCCTGCATAGCGCTGGCACAGCGCTTTGGCTTTACCTTACCGATGACGATAAAGCTACTCTGAATGGCAAGACAGGTATGGATAGCAATGGTCTAAAAGATGGGTTGCTTACTAGCACTGGTACTTGGGCGGGTTTAGATACAGCCAAAGCCTTAACCGTTAGTGGAAACCCCGCAATTACCGGTGCAAGCTACCATGTTGGCACGGCGCTGTTAACCTTGCAAGGTACTGACTTAGCTAGTGCGACCCAAGCGCAAATCCAAACTATCACGGTAGATGGCTTAGTCTTAAGTTCCTATACTGCAGATGAGGATGCCACTGGGCCAAATAGTAACAATCTTGCAAAAGGTAAGTACCGCATTAAAAACGATGGCACAGCGATTTGGCTGAAACTTACCGATGACGATAAAGCTACTCTGAATGGCAAGGACGGTATGGATAGCAATGGTCTAAAAGATGGGTTGCTTAGCGTTGGCACTGGTGCTTGGGCGGGTTTAGATACAGCCAAAGCCTTGGCCGTTAGTGGACACCCACCCGCAATTACCAGTGC
The DNA here is from genome assembly GCA_965225855.1 of Spirochaetia bacterium. GTDB lineage: Bacteria > Spirochaetota > Spirochaetia > SP-2023 > SP-2023 > Haliotispira. Next base: position 721,493 of record CBDDCK010000005.1, read on the forward strand.
AACCTACAATGCTATTACAGGCGTGTTAGTGATTACAGGTACTAATTTACCAGCAGCAGTTGCAGGCTGGGACTTTAGGAAATTGAGGTTTGTCGCAGGTAATGGTGCTAAGAGTACCCCATTATTACGGCACCGAACAACTTCATATACTGACGCAGCCACAGGTTCTGCAGCAAGTGCAACAAGCTTAACGATTACTTTAAAGGGTCATGAAAAAAGGAAAGCCAGGGCTATACTGGTTAAGAATGGTGATAGTGATGCTAATGGTGCATACAACCTGGAAGCAGCAGCAGGATTTGCAGGTGGTAGCGCAGCAGACACAACCAATCCTATTACCGTTAGTGGCTATGTAAGTTCTATCAGGGACGTATACTACAATGTTAATACAGGCGTGTTATTGATTACAGGTAGCGAGTTACCGGAGACAGTTGAAGACTGGGACTTTAGTAAATTGACGATTGTATCCGTTGATGATAAGAAATACACATTACCCCAGCACGCAACCGCAGGTGAAAACACAGCCACAGGTTCTGCAGCAAGTATAACAAGCGTAACTATTACTTTAAGCGGTAGTGTAAAAGCCAAAGTCAATGCTATACTGGTTAAGGTTGGTAAAAGTGCTGATGGTTATTACAACCTTGAAGCAGCAGCAGGATTTGTAACGGGTAGTCTAGCAGACCTAAAAAATGCTATTCAAGTTGTAGATTGGTAAGTAGGGTTTGGTTGTTGCTGTAAGCAATGCTCTTGGTTGGCTTATTGTTCGCTCTTAGAGAATAGGCTTAGTGGGCAAGCAAGGTTTAGGCTTTAGGCCAAGCTTTGCTTGCCTTTTTGTTAGACAAATATGGCTAGTAACACACTACCAAGTGGTTAGTGGGTTACGACTAGCTTGGTTTGTGGGTACTACCCGCTTGGTAGTGGAATAATTCCTGTTATGGGAATCTAGTTTTTACAATCCACTACCTTATTTGCCCTTTTTGTTGGGGCTTGGTACAACCAAACCATTGCATTGACTTTTTTAGCAAAAGTTTCGGCTAAGCCTTGACTTTGTTTATGCTTTAGGCTATATTGGGCTAATGAATAATTTAGCCGAACACCATGACCAAGCCTTGATACAAGACCTAATCGAAAACCTACTAAAAGAAAATTTAGCTAAGGAAGTGCAGCGCCAACTACAAGACCAATTGGCGCAGCAACCATTGCCAGCACCCGCTAGAGCCGAAAAGCCCAATTATGGGCCCGAACTACTAGAACGCATGGTGCGGGTAGAAGAAGAGCTCAAGCACCAAAGAGAGCTGCTGCAACAAAACCAAGAAGTGCTTAAAACCTTTATGCAGCAAATGGACAAGCGCTTTGAACAAGTCGACAAGCGTTTTGAGCAAGTCGACAAGCGCTTTGAAGCTATGCAGCAAAGTATCGATAAGCGCTTTGAAGCTATGCAGCAAAGTATTGATAAGCGCTTTGAACAAGTGGATAAACGCTTTGAGCAAATGGACAAGCGTTTTGAAGCTATGCAACAAAGTATTGACAAGCGCTTTGAAGTTATGCAACAAAACATGGACAAACGCTTTGAACAAGTGGATAAAAGGTTTTTGATGTTGCAATGGTTTATAGGAACAGGCATTGGCCTAGTTATCGGTATCTTGGGCTTGCTTAAATTGATGTAAGCCCAAGCCTTGCTTGACTTTTTTGGGGTAATCTGGTATCAACCCACTACTAAGCAGGTAGTGGGTTGATACCAGATTGGTTTGTTGATACTACCCGCTTGGTAGTGAAATAATTCCCTTTATGGGAATCTAATTTTTAGAATCTACTGCTTTATTTACCCTTTTTTTGGGGGTATTGTAAGAAGGTAGATGAGTCGACTAAATCATTTGGAAAGTTTTTTTAAGCATATATTCTCCCTTATGAAGCGAAGTGAAGAACGATATGTAAGAATGCTGTTAGCGTATATTCAAAATGGCATCTTGTTTTGCTCGCAGTTGTACAATACAAGATGTTAATTGCAGCTCTACATCTTCATAAGTGATTGGCTGGTTTATGTCGATAGGTTTTTGTACAGTGGCCATACTAGCAAGGCCTAGAGGCAATAGCCCAGAACTATTTTTACAAGTATCAATCGAGCCATAGTAATTATATCCTCCGATCTCTCCAAGCTTTGTTCCCTGTTTTAAATTACGTTTTGCTAAAGTTAAGGCTTCATTGATGGGTGCTTGTTCGCTTGCTAAGCTTGTTTGGCCGTGTAAAACGCAGCGTAAAATACTGATAGGTGTTTCCAAACTGACTAAATGGTAGGGCCGATATAAAGCATAATAGGGCCCATCTCCTAGTGCTAGATATTGAAAATCTAACAACAATTTGGGGTGGTCTACCTTAATAACAATAAAAATGCCGGGGGCAATACCGTAGGCATAGTCTAAAATCTTTTCTTGCTTGAGAACCCCTCCATACTCTGTAGGGCAGTATACTTTAGCAATTGTTTGGGCAGTTACTTCATGGCCTTCCATGCCGCGTTGTGCTGGTGTGTAACCGATGGCATTGCCCAAGCTACACATTTCTACCATAGTTTTCGAGCCATCGACAAAGGAAGTGAGCATAGTTGGGTTCATGCGGAATCGCTTAGCTTTTGCCTGTATAGATAGGTCTTCGGCAGTCGCATGGCAAAATACACGGTTATTTTTGCCTTTACCAGCGCATATTACTTCAAAGCCTAGCGTTTGGGCAAAATCGTAGAGCTCCATAATAGAGCCAGGTTCATCGCCACTGGAAAGGGTATATACAACCCCAGCTTCTTGTGCTTTTTGCCGCAAAATATAACCCACCGTTGCATCGGTTTCGACATTCATCTGCACAATGTGTTTGCGATTCTCAATCGCAAGCAAAGCCGTTTTCGCCCCTATTTCAGGAATACCTGTTGCTTCGACAATAACATCCAGTTGCCCTATTGTACAAAGGGCTTCTAAGCTGGAGATAATGGCGCGCTTCCCTTCCGCTATTGCTTGGCTTGCTGTGGTATCATTATAGCAGCATTTTAACTGGGCGGTGTTGATACCGGCTGATTCAAATGCAGCCACACAAGAACTAAGGCGTTTGGAAAAGACGGCTGAAATTTTTAAGCAACCAATACGCTCACATTGGCAAATAAGACCTTCCCCCATTTGCCCTGTACCCACTAACCCTATCTGGATTGTACGCTCTTGCTTTTGCAGTGAACGTATGTCTTGTAAAAACATATAAGCCTTATTGTAAGAGTCAATTCAGAATTAGAACCAGAGTATATTAGAAAGCTTGAATATTCAGCAATAGATAGCAAGCATAAAAATTTTTAGGTCATAAGCAAAAAGCACAGTATTTAGCTGAACAAAATACAGTAGGTACCTATATTTTTCCATATCGTTGGGAATAGTGTTTGGTCATCGTACCAAGTCCCCTGTAGATTGGTTCCCTTCAAGTCAGCTTCTCCTAAATTAGTTCCCAACGAAGTGGGCACCTTTTCAGTTTGCTTCCCGTAGGTTGGCCCATTTAAAGTAGGCTTTCTCTAAATTTATTGCCATTACATTAACCTTCTTGTATTCTGGTTAAATCGTGTTGTAAGAACTGAACTAAGTTTACATGATCGTTGTCGGTAAATACCTTTTGCAAATTCTATCAGCATCATCTACTCCTCTTTTTAATTTTTATGGGTAAACATAGGGCCAGAATATAGCATAGCCCCTATGTAAAGTAAAGTTTATTTTATCGTGTTATTTATATTGGATATATTTCTTTACTGTCCAATCTTTTCATCAAGCCTATGAATATGTTGTTTTTTGTAGCAATTGTCGTAGCCGTTTACCTTCGGAGTTGAGCTGTAAACCATCGTATTGATTATCGAATAAAATAGGCGGTATAAGCAATGGTGCCCAAGGGTTGGGCGGCAGCAAAAAGCCTTTTTCTAAACCTGCTTGCCACAGTCGGCTATATGCTGTATAGCTGGTTTGAGTTGTTTGCCAATACAAATAGATACCATCTAATTGCCACCTACCTTGCCATGCTCTTTGTAAAAGACTTGGCTGTGTTTCTGGAGAATTAGAGCAGGCTAGAAAGCCAATCAGCTTAGAACCTAATTCGACAAGACGGATTCGCTCTTGGCTTTGCTGCAGTAGGCTTTCGGTTTGGCCCAATGCCAGAATAAGGGTTTCTAACTGTAAGGGGCTACATACATCGGAAGAGGGTAGGTCAGGGCCAGTAAAATGCAGCACTAAATACGGTAAAGGTAGGCTCGATAGGGCGGGGATCATTAAGCTATAGCTGGTTTGCCGTTTTTGACCTTCTTGCGATAACGGCCGCCATAGGGAAAGATTGCCACTCTTACGGCAGCGCAATAGCTCTGGCATGGAAAACTGGAGCGGGCTCATTGTTTGGTTGTTTACACCGAGGATATCTAAACTATGGTATAAGCCAAAGCCTTTTATGGCAGGGAATAATCGCTTCAGCAGCCTGTTGAGCCTTCCTGCTTTGCTGCTGGGCAAGGCAGCGTATAAAGAGCGTGCCATAGTGTTTTTTAGCCGATTGCCAACCCCTGCTGGGCGGTAGCCGTTTAGGGCTTGGCCCGCATCTAAATACAGGTCGCAGAGTCGAGAAATCTGGCCTTTCTTCCGAGGTGCGGTGTGGACGCTAGCTAGGCGGTCAAAATATAAGTAGTAGCCACGGGCGCGTCTGAGCCGTGCTTGTGCCAATTGCTTGCGGCAATGTTCTAGGTGGCTTGTCCATTCTCTGTGATAGACAGCCCAATATTGGGAAGAAAGCATTGAATCATTACTGCCTAGTTTTTATTTATGCTTTGCTTCGCAATTGGGGCTTCACAATTACGCAGGGTCTTTAACAGCAAGTCCTGCTCGGGCTTAGCTAGTGGCCACATGGGGGGCCTTACGTGTTGGCCAATTTGGTTTTCCAAGTACAGCAAGGTTTTTACTGCCAAAGGGTTGTTGCCTATGCTTAGCAAAGCGCGCATTAAATCCAGCCACTGGAAATGTAGGGGCACTGCTGTTGCAATGTCCTTGCGCGCCAAGGCATTCACAAGCTCTCGCATGGCCTTGGGGCGTAAATTGCTTAGTACTGAAACCGCACCATCGCCACCCAATAGCATGAGGTGGAAGGCTAAAGCATCATCGCCACTAAGTACGGCAAAATCGCTAGGCGTCTGGCGGATTACATCGCTAATCTGGTCTAAATCGCTGCTGGCTTCTTTTACCCCTTGGATGTTGGGGCAGGCTTCGATTAAACGCAGTAAGGTTACTGTCTCTAAGTTTACCCCGGTGCGGCCTTTAATATTGTAGAGTAGTATGGGGCGTTGGGTGGTCCCTGCCAAACGGCTAAAGTGGTGGAATAAGCCTTCTTGCGTGGGTTTATTGTAGTAGGGGTTTACAATCATCATTGCATCTACGTCCAAGCGGTCGCACATGCGGGTTTCTTGTTCGGCAAAAGCCGTGTCGTTGCTGCCTGTTCCGATAATTACTTGGCACTGGGTACCTCGGGTTTGCTCTCGCACGAAAGATACTAGGCTCTCCATTTCCTTATCATAAATCACTGGGCTTTCGCCCGTGGTGCCCATCACCACTAGGCCATCTACTTTAGCTTCTAGCTGCTGGGCTAGCAAGCATTCTAAAGCATTATAGTCAATTTGGTTGTCATCGGTAAAAGGGGTTACCAAGGCGGTGTACAAGCCTTGATAAAACTTTGTTTGTTTGGTTTGTGTTGTATTCATCAAGATACCTCCAGAGTGGCTATAGCCCTAATTTGCCAAAAAACCATGCATTGATAGTAGGCTGCCAGTATAAACAGATTATGTGCTTCGTCTAGTGGGGGAGTCGTTTCACAAAATCTCTATGTTATATTATAACTTTTCTGCTTGCTTTATATTACCCTTTAGGCATAATGCAGCCAGCCTTTTTTAAGTGTATTATCATTGCCTTAGTGCCAACCATTTTGCAGCTGCTTGATAAGGCTGTTGGGATAGCTGTTGCTATGGGTCTTATTGTGGTTCCATTTACTTTGTTCTAAAAGCAAGTGTTTCTTTTGAGCACCTTTCCCGGTTTTGTTATAGACTAAGGACTTAATTCAATTTATAGTAGGCGTACTACAACAATCAGCACAAGTTTAGAAAGGACATAACTTGCTGGAAATCTTTATTATTGGCTGTGGTGGTAGCTTACCACTGCCACACCGCCATTTATCTTCCATTATGGTGCGACGCAACGGCCAGTGCTTTTTGTTTGACTGTGGCGAGGGCACCCAAGTTTCGCTCAAAAAGCAGGGCCTGCGTTGGAAAAACATTTCTCACATGTTTATCTCCCATATCCATGCCGACCATGTTACTGGCATTCCTGGCTTACTGATGCTCTCTTCCCAAGTGCAGCGTGTAGAGCCTCTTTACATTATGGCCCCCAAAGGGGTCTGTAATTTTGTTACCAGCATTTGTAAGAGCCTCAAAATTTATATCAATTACCCCTTTCAGTTAGAACCTATTCTCTACCGACAAGGGCTTCAATGCCTGTATGAAGATGAAGAGCTACAAATATCTTGCTTTCCTTTAGTCCATACCCAACCAACGGTTGGCTTTTTAGTGGAAGAAAAGCAACGCCCGGGCGTGTTTTCGCCCGAAGCAGCTAAAGCTTTGGAGGTGGCTTGCGGCCCATTGTGGGGTTCCTTACAGCGAGGCAAACCTGTTACTAACCAACGTGGCGAGCAGGTAATGCCCGAACAAGTGTTGGGCGACCCTCGGCCGGGTGTGCGCTTGGCTTTTATGACTGATACACTCTACCATCAAAGTGTAAGCCAATATATCCGAGGAGTGGACTTATTGATATGTGAGGGTATGTTTGAACAAGTACTTAGTGAAAATGCCCACCAGAAAAAACACTTAACCGCCCAACAGGCTGCTTGGATTGCCAAAGATGCCAGAGCCAAACAATTGGCTCTAACACACTTTAGCCCACGCTATTTAAATCGCGAGCTCAAGGTGTTACTACAGGAAGCACAACAAGTCTTCCCCAATACGATCTTGTGCCAAGACGGTTTGAGTTTGGAGCTACAAGGCTCAGCTGATACTAGCGCGCTACCTAAATAAATTCCACGTTAAAAGGTAAATATATTTTAAGCTAAGAAAGTAAACATTTACTAGCTTTAAAAGAATATCTTTCAATCTAGGAAATCAACACTTATTAGCTTGGGAAGTGAATACTTCCTAGCTTGGGAAGTGAAAAACTACTAGGTCGGTATTAGATAAACTACTAGAGCTAAAGAAAAATCAATCTTGAGCTATTTTATCTTCATAAATGCTTTGGAACAGTTTTAAATTGCGTTCTGCGGTGTAATGGCTTTCAAAACTAGCTCTAGCCGCATGGCACATTTGCTGGTATTGTTCTGTAGTCATGCAAGTGGCGTCTTGAATGGCTGTGCTTAGGTATTGGGCAAGAGTTTGGTGCGAATGGGTTTGGGTCAAGTCTAGCTCATGTTCTGCGTGCAAGTTGCTAAAGAATGGTAGGAGTATGCCGTTGACGTTGTTCGTCAGCATTTCAGCACAAGCCCCTAAACGGAAGCTAATTACTGGCCTGCCTATGGCCAAACTCTCCACCAGTACCATAGGCATACCTTCATACCAAATAGATGGAAATACTAAGAAATGGCTTCCCTTTATAGCTTTATACATCTGCTCATAATCCAAATAGCCTAAATGCTGTATGCATAGTTTCAGCATAGGGGGCTTGTGTCTCTGCTCTTGTTCAAAGGCTGTAATCAAGCCTTTTAGCTCTTGTTCCAGCGGGCCTGAACCTGCGATACCTATTTCTATGCGCCGTTTGCTAGCTAATCCTATAGGGTAAGTAGCTTGTTGCAAATTTTGTATGGCAGCTAATAAAATCCGTAAGCCCTTTTCCTCACTCAAACGTCCTATAAACATTAGACGCAAGCTGTCAGTCAAGCTTTGAGGCGGGCTAAATGCCCAATGGTCAAAGAGAAAGTTGGGTTTATAGACAAACTTTTCTGCAGGGAAGCCCACTTGGGTTAGTAGCTTCTTGTGTGTTGTGTTTAAATAGACAAATTTGTCTATATTCTTGTGCCAAGTACCTAACTTTTTATGTAGCATAAGCATCAATACAGTTGCCACTGTCATAGCTAAGCTGCCTTGGTAACAGCGCGATCGTATGGCGGGCCAGAAGTGACCTACAGAAAAGCAACGCTGGCACAATGTAGCAACACGGCTTGTATGATTGCGGCCGTTTGGCCGCATTAAACACGCTTGAGGGCAATGCAAGCGGAAGTTATGTATGGTCATCACAATACGAAAGCCTTTATGGCAACTTTTCCAGCGGCCCAGAGTAATAAATACCGCTGGTGAAAACAATAAAAAGGTATTGTGGACATGTACTATATCGGGCCCATGTTGTTGCAAGAATAGCTGCAGTTCTCTACAAAAGCTGCGGTTCCACACCATCTTTAAGAATTGCCGAAAGCGATTGAGTGATAGAAGTTCGGCATTGGAGCCAATAAACGATAGTACTTCATAATGCCTTGCGAGCAGCGTTTTCTCCTCTGCTACAACTTTGTCTTCACCGCCTTTTTGTAGGTATTCACAATGCAGTAGCAAAACTTTCTTTTTAGCCTGAATCAAGTTTGTATCCACCTTTGTCTGTAAGTACTGTATTCCAACATTTTTTGAATATTATATTGGTTATAGACAGTGGCATTAGCCCATTTCTGGACGAAAATTATTGTTCTTGTTATAATCCTTTAGTATGCTAAGACAATGTTATACCGATGAAGTTGATAATGTTCATATCTTGCGAAGCAAGAGGTTAAAGCCTCCTAGTGAATATAGGCTTGAGGCTCCGGCCGATCCTAAATTGCTAGACCATGTTGTTCGCAGCCGCAAAACTATTGTTCGTTTGCTCAATCGTGTGGATGAACGCTTAATGTTTATCGTTGGGCCTTGTTCCATTCATGATTATGATTTGGCAATGGACTACGCCCAGAGGTTAAAGACATTATCTGATGAAGTGGCTGAATATATTTTCATTGTGATGCGGGTCTACTTTGAGAAGCCCCGCACGATTAAAGGTTGGCGAGGTTTGATTATAGACCCGCATTTAGATGGCTCGAATAATATGGAAGATGGTCTGCTTCTAGCACGCAAGATTCTTTTGGATATTAATCGAATGGGCCTGCCTGCGGCTACAGAAGTATTAGATCCAATTGTACCACAGTTTATCAGTGATTTGATTTCTTGGGCGGCCATTGGTGCACGCACCACGGAATCACAAGTGCACCGAGAATTGACCAGTGGCTTATCTATGCCAGTTGGTTTTAAAAATACTACAGATGGTTCTTTTGTCAATTCCCTCAACGGCATAGAGGCTGCATTGTCTGGCCATACTTTTTTGGGCCTTGATCATGAAGGCAACCTTTGCCTGATGGAAAGTACGGGTAATAAAAATACCCACTTAATTTTGCGTGGTGGCAGCTCTGGTCCGAATTATGATTCAGAAATAATTCAGCAAATTACTTTAGATATGGAAAATCGTAATTTACCTAGCTCTATCATTGTCGATTGCAGTCATGCCAATTCCAATAAAGATTTTTCTAAGCAACCCGATGTGTGCCGCAATGTGGTAGAACAGGTTGTTCAAGGCCAAAAATCCATACGGGGAGTTATGCTGGAAAGTAATATCCACAACGGGCGTCAGGATTTTACTTCACAGGATAGTCTAAAATACGGTGTTTCGCTGACTGATGGCTGCATTGATTGGGATTGTACAGAACAATTGATCCGAGATGTTTTCGATATACTTTCTAACCAGTGAGATTTTTTACAACTTATCTGAATTCTTTTGTTTAAAAGGTGCTACTATATATTCATAGGGTGCCTTTATTCGGCTCAGATGAATATATTCGTTTTGATATTTGTTTTCCAAGTAACCGTTGTCGCGCTCTACCCCAGTATCCATAACAACCAACTTAAAGATGCCGTTTTGGTCAAAATAGGGAAATAGCGCAACTTCGTGGTAGTATTGGTGCAAAGAAGGTAAGGGCGGCTCACCAAAATCACCATTAATCGCTCCCAAGTAAAAAGTCCCTGGGTTTTGAATAGCCAGCAAATACATCATTGCATTGAGGTCGGTGATAGGGTAGCCCACATTTTTTAAGTAATTAAAAAAGGGGATTTTTTGTACATCGCCTGTATAAGGTGCTAAAGGACGCTCCATTTCCAATTCTAATAATTTTTGGGCTATGGCTCTAGCCCAATCCAAGCCAAAATATGGGTCGCGAACAGATTCTTTAGCAGAATTCCATGGATTTTCTGCACCCCGAATTTCAATTTGATGCTGTTTTAATACTTCTATATCGAGATACATTTGTTCATCAAGCCATTCTTTGCGGCTGCGATAAACACCATCGGCAACCCATTTGATAAAACCAGAACAATTAAAACCAGGTTTTTTCAAAGGTTTGCCTGTTTCAATACGCACAAAATTGCCATTGATATCCATTGCCCCATCATAGACTTCCGAAATGTTGTCTAAATATGGCCGCAACCGGTTGGGGATTTGTTCTACTAATCGCCATTCAAGAAGAGTGGGATTACTCAATAAATTATCCCACTGTATATACCTATTCGTCATTTCTAAAAATTGGCGAAAAGGCATGGTCAAAATACTATCAAAAGTAATCGAAATAGGAGTTCGAGAATAAATTTCGCGGTTAAAAACCACAACCTCAATTTCCGAATAGCCATTATTTGTGGGAAAAATGCGAATAAAATTTTCTGCATTTCCAATGTTCTCATTTAGGAAAATTTTAATTTGGTCAATACGATTTTTTCGGGTATCGCGGCGAATGGAATAGCTACCACGGCTACTTATAGGATAATCAATCTTTCCATTATCTTGGTATGTACGATTGAGAAAAACATAATATAATTTATTGGGCTGATCATTTTTCAAGCGTATGGAAAACAACACAGGCATATTCCCATCACGCTGATTATAAATATTGGGCGGTATTTTTAACGCTTCTGTGTAGGGGAGATAAAATAATTCTTTTAAGCGGATTCGTACATCCGTATTTTCCCTAAGATGGTAATTGCTTTTTTGGGCATTTAAATGGGAATTTTGGTAAAATAATCTATTTGTACGCAATAGCTTATGGTTATTTTCTGTATCTAGAGAATATAGCCAATTCCCATGAAACAGTAATAGTGAAACGAAGAAAAGCCAAAAAGCCAAAACCATAGGATTATTTTGGCTTTTTGTTTTTTTTACGAGTGATTGCCACGCCAACATCATAAGTTTATTTTGCATTTTTATTTACATATTTCCTTGCATAAGGATTCATAATTGTACTCTACTGTATTATATGTCTTGTTCAAATTGTGGCAAGTTGTAATAAAGTAAGTCTTGCAGTTTATTTTCAGGTTACTTGAAAAAATGGAACAAATACAGGGGGACAAAATTACTCTAAATTTATATTTCAAATTCAAAAGTTTTTTCTTTTTCCAATAATAGCCGTTTGAGAACCAGCCCACCGCCATAGCCACCCAAACTGCCGTTTGCAGCGATGACTCTGTGGCAGGGGATAATCAGGCTGATGGGATTTTTACTATTGGCCATACCAACAGCCCGGCAAGCTTTACGTTGGCCTATGGCTTGGGCTACATCTCGATAGGAACAAGTTTGGCCATAAGGAATCTGGCGCAGATAATCCCAAACGCGAAGCTGAAATTCACTACCTTTTAGCTCCAATGGCAAATCAAAAAATTTGCGCTGGCCATTCCAGTATTCTCTTATTTGCTGCTCTGTTTGATCCAGTATGGTTTGATAATCCCCAAAATTCATAGCTGCGGTAAATGTTTGGCCTGGGGTATGGTTTGGGAATCGTGTTTCCCTGTGCCAAGATATAGCATATAGCTTATCCTCTAATGTTGTTATGTAACAGGATACCCCGGGTTCCAATTGCAATTGTCGTTGTATAAAAAATGCCATAGAAAAGTTATAGAAAAGTTTAGGAATTTAAAATTGGTAGTAGATAAAAGGAGCAACACCTTCGGGTAAAACAATTTGGATTAAAGCTACCCCAATGGCAAAAATCAAAATTTGGGCGATGAGTGGTAGCGAGTCAAATAATTTCGTAAGCCATGTTGTGCTTCGGGAGCATACAATTTGGGGAAGGATACCTATTGCTATTGTGAGCAAAACAATATTGGTTATACTACCAGCGTGTGAAAAATTCATACTAAACAATTTTTTAAAGTAGTTACCGGCTACAGAAAAATTGGGCGCACGGAATAAAATCCAAGTTAGTGTGATAAAATGGAAACTATAGAGCCAACCCAATAAACTGTGCAACTTAGCTTTGAACTTAGTTTGGAAGCCGTTGCGAACCGCTAGTTTTTTTTTGAAATAATGCTCTATGCTGATGGCAATTCCATGTAGTGCGCCCCATACTAAAAATGTCCAAGAAGCCCCGTGCCATAGGCCGCCTAGTAGCATCGTTACAATAATATTGATATAGTGGCTGCCTTTGCGATTGCCACCCAGCGGAATATACAAATAATCGCGCAGCCAAGTAGAGAGGGAAATATGCCAACCGCGCCAAAAGTTTTGTAGGGAATTGGCGGCATAAGGGCGGTGAAAATTTTCCATCAGTCGTATGCCACAGAGTAAACCTAAACCAATAGCGAGGTCGCTGTAGCCACTAAAATCGCAATAAATGATAGCACTATAAGCATAAGCAGCCAATAGTAACTCCAAACTAGAATAGCTAGAAGGTGCTAGAAATATAGAGTCTGCAAAACTTGTACTCAAGATATTTGCGATAAAAGCTTTTTTGACCAGACCAACCAAAATACGGGCTAGAGCATCACTCAAATAAATATTTTGTAAATTGGGCAAGCGTTGGAATTGTGGTAAAATGCGGTGGGCTCGAATAATGGGACCAGCAATTAATTGCGGGAAAAAAGCAATATAAAGACTGTAGTCCATATACGAACTAATTTGTTGTATCTTTTTACGATAGGCATCAATTTGGAAGCTAATATTTTGAAAGGTAAAAAATGAAATTCCCAATGGTAGGATAATTGTAACGTGGTTTAACAATAGCGGTAGACCAAAAGCATTGAGTAGAATATTGGTATTTATCAACAGCCAATTGATGTATTTAAAGAAAGTTAGGGCAGCCAAATTTAGCCCGATTATTACGATTAGAATAAATGTAGCTAAATTTTGTAATTTTTGTATTTGCTGATTTTGGTTATTCAGTTCTTGAATTTGTTGAGAATGTTTCAAGCTGGGCAGCTCTTTTTGCCTGATTTTTTGGATATGGTAAATTTTCATTAACACCCAGGCAAACAAATAATTGACTACAGTTGAACCGATGAGTACAGGTAAAAAACGCCAGTCCCAAATACCATAAAAAATATAGCTGGCAAGTAGTAGGATAAACTTGCGCAAGTGGTTGGCGAGCTTGGGCCCTAAAAAAATACGGCTGCTAACAGATAGCCAATAAAGTAGTAAAGTAGCAACAAAAAAAATTGCAAACGATATAGTCGGGAATAACATTTAAAAACCAATTAATGCAATTTCTTTATCAAGTGATAGCATATGCATGTCTTGCAAGCCTCGATAATAATTTTTCAGTGGCAATTGGAATATGGCTAGATAAATGGTCAATAATATACTACAACTAGTTCTGAATGGGCGTAGAGCTTTTCCAAAAATCTGGATAGTATAAATCGCAACTATCGAGGAAAGTAATGTATTTGCCTTTGGCATTTTGTATTGCAATATTGGCTGGGATTTCAACTGCTTCTTCTTTGCTATTTTGTTTCTTTTTGAATGGAATGACGCTAATACGCTCATCCGATTGAGCAAAGGATTGGACAATTCTCAATGATGAATCGGTAGAACCATTATCGACTAAAATTAGTTCCCAATTGTCAAAACTTTGTTGTTGGACTGATTGCAGGTTACCTTCCAAGTACTTTTCTGTATTGTCGATTGGTACAATTACCGAAATTGCCACGGGCTTTACGGACTCTATGGGGGCGTATTTGTTGCTCATTATCACGTTATAATACAGAAAAATCTAACTCTGTAAATAATAGCAACTATTTTCTATATTATAAGCAAAATTGAATATCTTGATTAAGTAGTATTGCCATGCGGCAAGTTTAATGTTGGGCTTTTCAGATGATGATTGAATAGCTGCATCAAGAATATGGGCTCATGCATCTCTACCATTTTATCTATAGCACAACAAGATTTGTATAAGGTGTTGTAATATCCAATTTGTTTGGCTTATCATTTACCATAGCAACTATCAATTTTTTATATTCACTTTACCATCCCAATAACAAGCCATATCTTGCTTTAGGTATTTAGCCAATCTTCCGACTAATGCTACGCAGCAAAAATAAAGTTTAGGATACTGTTAAAGTATTCTTTAACCGCAGATTTTTGATAGTTTTGGTCGGTTTGTTGCTACCACCAAAATAAGTACGCAGCTCAAAATAATAGCTGCCGGCAGAAAGAGTGGGCGTCTCCCCGATAATTTCGGTGGTAGTGTTTTTAATAAGGGTCGAAACCTTATATTCGGTTTTATCGCTTTTGTCAATAAAGTAGCAGCCTTCGCTATTATCTTTTTGTGCGCTGGCCATAACTTTGGCTTTGATGGCATTACAGGTAAAAGCCCCACCAGAGGTAAGCACATTATTTACCAAACCACTACGAGCATCAATAAAAGAGATAATACCAGCTTTCTTTCTTGTGCCATAGACCTTTTCTATATGCAGCTTGCTTAGCAAGAGCTTGCTAGACTGGCTGGGGTTTATGTGCAATACCACCTGTTGCTTAGATGGATCAAAAGTATCATCGGGGCTGTTAATCACCCCCCTAATGCTAAAGCTGGACTTAAATATATCTAAAGCCACACTTGCACCTTGTTCTATAATATTCTTAAAGGCACGCTCAATCGCAGATAAATTGGCTTCTGCCTGGCCTCGGACTAAGCCCGGATCGAGCAACAAAACCAAATCAATAAATTCATCTCGGTTATAAACCTTCTCGTCCACCACTTTAGCAATATAAGAGGTCGTATCCTTAGACAAAGGGTTTTTAATTACTTTATATTTAATAGACATAACACAGCTCCTATAGCCATTATGGCTACAAGAATAAATTAAGGCAAGTGATTCTTTATATAGCTTGGCCCATATTTGGCTCTATGTTACTTTATTGCTTTCATTATTTTTAATAAGCATTTTGGCAGCTTGACCCCACTAGCAATATTTCTGCAATAAGCTTATGCTTGATACTTTAATACTATTGCTTGGGCTTCCACTATAGCTATATAAGCAAAGCAGATGGAAAATATAAATATCGTAAATAACCTCTATACAGCAAATTCTGTTGATTTTATGGCACAATACATAAAGTCTGAAAGTATAGACCTCACCGTTACCTCACCACCCTACGATAACCTTAGGGATTACAAAGGCTATACATTCGATTTTGAACATATAGCCCAAGAATTATTTAGGGTAACCAAGAAAGGTGGGATAGTTGTTTGGATTGTGGGCGATAAAATACACAATGGCAACAAATCCCTCACCAGTTTTAGGCAAGCTCTGTATTTCCAAGAGCTTGGTTTTAATGCCCATGATGTGATGATCTATGCCAAGAAGAATACGCCTTTTATGCGCTCTAATGCCTATACCAACGGCCATGAATATATGTTGATTCTAGCTAAGGGCAAACCCAAAACATTTAACCCATTAAAAGAACCAACGGTAAGAAGTGGCATGGAAATGCTGGTGCACAACAAAGGCCCCGATGCCCAAAACAACAAGGTACTAAAAGAGCTCAAGAAAGAGAAAACCAAAAGCAATATATGGTACTATGCCGTTGGCTTAGGTGGCAGTACCAATGATAAAGTGGCATTTCAGCATCCCGCCATCTATCCAGAGCAATTAGCAGCCGATCATATACTATCTTGGAGCAATGAAGGCGAGCTTGTATTAGACCCTATGTGTGGCTCTGGCACCACCTGTAAGATGGCCAAGCTAAACAATAGAAACTATATTGGCATTGATATTAGTGAAGAATATATAAATATTGCCCAGCAAAGGCTTAAACAAACAGCAGGGCTCTTTAAATGATAAACATAGAAGATATTGTTGTGAATACATCATCAATAAATGATGTAGTGCCCAATTCGTTAGGGATTATCAAAGCGATCAACGGTAACAATGCTATGGTACTGTTTGTTGGCTTAAATAAACTGTTGAGAGTGAGCTTGGAACATTTACAGGCAATCGAACCAAACAAGACAGGAAAAGGCTATACTCAAAAGATATGTAACATTTGCCATATCTTACAAGAAACAGACCAATTCGATGTCAACCAAACCGATGCCAAAGGCAGGAAAACCACACGCCCAAGTTGTAAAACCTGTAGGCAAGGCATAGATGGGGTGCAATTAAAACCAGAAGAGAAAAAGAGAATGGATAAAATCAAGCCACCAGAAGGAAGTGTGTTTGAATGCCCTATCTGCCAAAAGAGGACGATTGTGGGTATTACGGCTAATCTAGTGCGAGATCATGACCATAAAACAGGGCAAGGTCGGGAATGGATTTGTGATAGTTGCAATACGGGGTTAGGACGCTTTAAAGATGACGCCCAGTTTTTACATCGTGTTATTGCATATTTACAAAGACATAAATGAACTCTAGTAGAAAACGCCTCAACTCTGTAAAACGAATATAATTAAAGATGAGCTTAAAGAATCCTAAAGAATTTTTTTCGTTCTAAACCCAGACTTGCTTAGATTTTATATTAAAGCGCAACTATTACCGATAGTCGGTCTATGGTATCTTATTTCATGCTCCCTAAGTTAATTACCAAGTTTCGCAGTTCAGAAACACTGTTAGCAGATAGCCATTGTTGCTCAAAATCAAGCGTCTCTTCAGCCATAGTGGCAATGGTAGCCAAGCATTCCAAATGCTTACGGCGTTGGTGTGGGCCGCCGCCCAATAGGAAAATCGCCTTAACGCTACCGTGTTGCTCATCAAAGTAGATGCCCTCCTTGCAGCGGATAATCTGCATAAATAGCTCATGCTCGCCTTCGGTAATAAAGTGGGGTATGGCCAAAAACGGGCTAAAGGCGGTAGAACCTTCAGCTTGCCGTTGCAAGAAGCGTTGCTCTAAAACTTCTGGTGTTAAGCCTGTTTCGGTTGCCAAAGTCTTGCTGCTGGCCTTTAGCATATTGGCAAAGGCCATAGAATAGGGTAGGTCTAAAATCTCTGCTTTGTGTACCATCTCTTGGAAGGTATTCAGCTTGACATCATCGCGGTAGAGCAGTACATCGAGCAGCTCATCTTCTAGGTTGCCGCTATCCAAATGCCTGTCGATAATGCGGCGCAGCAAGTAGACTAAGGCAAAACTATGGCTACCGTGTTTGCGGCCATAGAACCAATAAATGGCAATGCTAAATATAAGGAAGAACAAACTAATGCCGATGGTACGAGAACCAATGTCTACCACAAAAAAGCCAAAGATGATAATCGCAATAATTTGTAACCAAGGATAAAACGGTGCACGAAAGCTGGGTTGGTAATTGGTAACTCGGCTTTCGCGAAAGATAATGAGGGCCAAATTGGTTAGAATATACGAGCTAAGCACAGCAGCCGAAGCTGCCTTTACTAAAGTGCTCAAAGGCAAAAATAAGGCAATGGCAATGATTGCGCCCGTTAAGGCCAAGGCCGGTATTGGTGTTTGGTAGCGGGGGTGAACCTTGCCTATCCAAGCTGGTAGTAACTTGTCTCGGCTTAGAGCCATTGGGTAGCGCGATGCTGCCATAATGCCCGCATTGGCGGTAGTGATAAACGCAAACAGGGAGGCCAGCAATACAATATGGTAGGCGATATTGGCAGCCATCTGGTTAAGGCCAAAGCCCGCCACAATGAGCCGTGCCGAATCGGCTACCGGAGCTAGTGAGTTCTGCAAGGTTTCACTGGGCACTACCGCTACTAAAATAATATTGATTAGGACATACAGAACGGTTACGACTATAATGGATAAGCTCATACCCAATGGCAAATTGCGTTTGGGGTTGTCGATTTCTTCGGCAATATTGGTAACCTTGAGCAAGCCCCCAAACGAGACAAAAACAAAGCTGGAGACAGCCAATAAATTCAGCCATTTACTTTGGGAATTGAGGTTGTGCCAATGGAAACCTTGCTCTATCGCTCGCCAAAGTTCTGGTATGCGCGAACCTTCTGCTACTGTTTGCAGGCCCAAAGTAATACCCGCCAAACTGTAGAGCAGCAATAGACCCAAAAGGAAAAACACCAACAGGTTTTGCAAGGTAATGGCCTCCTTTGTGCCTACGGCATTGAGCAACACAAATAAGGCGCAAAGGACTAAACCGCTTAGCGCTGGTGCAATACCCAAAAAACGCAGCAGCACTTCACTGATACCAAAGATAGCAAACGCACTTTTTAAGGACAGTGCAAACCAGCCAAAAATCCCCGAAATGCTGCCAATGAAACCACCAAAGGTTTTATGGATAAAGTAATAATCCCCGCCCGATTTGGGCATGGCGGTAGCTAGTTCCATAATGCTGAAAGAACCACAAAAGGCCAGCAGCCCGGCAATGAGATAGGCAAGGCTAACCGCTGGCCCCAATTGAGAAAATGCTAAGCTGGGTAGAATAAAAATCCCAGAGCTAATCATTGCTCCGGTAGCGATGGTAAAAACCCCAGTTAAACGTATATGTTTGGCCATGAATCAATAAACCTTTATTGGAATATGCCTTAAAAGGCGTGCCCGTTATGGCAAAGTAGCAGAAAATACTAGGAGTATTTAGCACCAGCGGAAACGGCAACGCTTTTAACAAAAAAAGCCGATTATGGCAATTCCCATAAAATGTAAAAATTATTTATAATTGCTAGCTTATCTTATTGATAATCTTATTTATGGGTGGTGGCAACCAATGCGGCATTTTATCGACTTGCGTGATTTTAATTTAGCTGAAATGGAAGATATTCTGAAATTATCGGCGCGACTAAAAGCAAACCCTTCACTAAAGTTATTGCACAACAAACAGGTAGCGTTGATCTTTGAGAAGAACTCTACTCGTACTCGCATGTCTTTTGAAGTGGGGGTCAACCAATTAGGTGGTAATAGTTTGGTAATTGATGGGGTCAACAGCCACATTGGTAGTAAAGAAAATCTGTATGATTCAGCCAAAGTGATGTCGCGCTTTGTGGATATGATTATGATTCGTGCCAATAGCCATGACGATGTGGTGGAACTGGCAACCCATGCGGAAGTACCTATCATCAATGGCTTAACGGACTACAACCACCCCTGCCAAGTATTGGCCGATATTTTTACTTATATAGAACATCGTGGCCCGATACAAGGCAAAAAAATTGCTTGGATTGGCGATGCCAACAATATGGCTAATACTTTTGTGCATGCTGCTTTTCTCTTTGGTTTTGACTTGGCCATTGCCACGCCTTTGGAATACCAATTGGTAGGTACTGTACAACGTTGGGCTGCCAAGCAAAAAGCTGAAGGCAAAGCTGGCAGTATTGTCCAGCATCTGAACCCAGAACATGGTTTAATTGCAGCAACCCAACAGGCAGATTTAGTAGTAACAGATACTTGGTTATCTATGGGGGTTACAGACTATGAACTGCGTAAAGCCGTATTTTCACCGTATTACACAGTAACGGCTGACTTACTCAAACATGCCAAAGCCGATGCTTTGTTTATGCATTGCCTACCGGCCAGCAGGGGGCAAGAAGTTACAGACGAAGTTATGGACGGCCCGCAGTCGGTAATTTTTGATGAAGCAGAAAACCGCTTACATGTGCAAAAAGCCATTATGGCATGGCTGCTGCACCATGTATGAACATGTATGAATCAAACCTAAGGCAAAATAAAATCCACAATTATTTATGATTTTTCATATAGTCCCGTTACAGTAGCGTTCACTTTACCAGATAGCTGCCATATAATTCTTACAGAATTAGAACATATTTTGTTACGAAAACCTTAGTTGTTTGCGCAAAGCGCTTTCGCTATATACCCAGAAGAGCCGCAAGGTAAAGGCCAAAGGGCTTCAGATAAAAAAAGCAGATTCACAAATTGGGGCATCGACTTATCATTATCTAATTAAAGTAGCCAGCCCCCTCTACCCATAGAATAACCTCCCACCTATGTAATAGAATCGACCCAAATCTATCTATAGAATTACCTCCCACCTATGGATAGAATTGACCTAAATCTATCCATAGATTTACCTCCCACCTATTAATACCCTAGTCTTTAATGAAATTTTCTACATCGGCACATAATCAAGGACCTATACAACAATCATCGGCAATCGTTGGCCAAATTCTGAACGCCCCTGAAAGAATAATATCCCGTTTTCATTTTCATTAAATGTTTCACCTTTTGGAGATTGCCCCATAGTGTAATTAAGGTATAATCAAGTATTTTATTCAATTCTACACTTTCCCACCCCAAAGGCTGAAACAACCAACACCCTTAAGCCTTTTGATTGGCATGGATTTTGAACTACCTTACAACACTAAACAACACTAACACACAAAAAAAGTGCCCAAACATAAAAAAAGCACAAAAAAACTTACAAAAAGCTTATATAGACCTTGACGCAACACCCCCCCTAGCAAAATGGGGCACTGTACACTAGCCCGTATGGGTTGGTTAATCTTTATCCCTTGTTGGAGGTATTGCTTATGTATAAGCTCAAACTATTTTTATTGCCTGTAGCATTGCTACTGGCCTTTATGGCCTTTGCCTGCGCCCCACCCGATGACAACGATGACAATGGTGCGCCATCTTCTGGGCCGACTATCAATAACGCCATCTACGACTTTGCTACGGCGCTGTTAACCGTACAAGGTACTGACTTAAGTCCTACAGAAGCGCAAATCCAAACCATCGTGGTAGGAAGCCAAACAAATGGTGTAGCCTTAAGTTCCTATACTGCAGATGAGGATGCCACTGGGCCAAATAGTAACAGTCTTGCAAAAGGTAAGTACCGTATTAAAACCGATGGCACAGCGCTTTGGCTTAGACTTACCGATCGACATAAAGCTGCTCTTCAGGCCAAGTTGGGTAGCGATGGTCTAAAAAAAGGCTTGCTTAGCGTTGGCTCTGGTGCTTGGGCGGGTTTAAATACAGCCAAAGACTTGGACGTTAGGAATGTACCCGGTAAGCAGTCGCCTAAGCAAGCTGAACAAACCGAACAGCAGTCGCCTAAGCAAGCTAAAGTCGAACAAGACGAACAAGCTGAACAAGCCAAACAAACTGAAGAAGTCGAAGATAAGCAGTCTAAGACCGAAACTGAAGATCAGTCGCTTAAGCTACCCGAAGCTGCAATTACCCGTGCAACCTACAATGTTGGCACGGCGCTGTTAACCGTACAAGGTACTCACTTAAGTCCTACCAGTGCGACCCAAGCACAAATCCAAACTATCACGGTAGCTGGCTTAGCCTTAAGTTCCTATATTGCAGATGGCACAGCCACTGGGCCAGATAGTCGTGGTCTTGCAAAAGGTAAGTACCGTATTAAAGGCGATGGCACAGCGCTTTGGCTTTATCTTACCGATCCACATAAAGCTACTCTGAATGGCAAGGACGGTATGGATAGCAATGGTCTAAAAGATGGGTTGCTTAGCGTTGGTACTGGTGCTTGGGCGGGTTTAGATGCAGCCAAAGCCTTGGCCGTTAGTGGAAACCCCGCACCCACAATTACCCGTGCAACCTACAATGTTGGCACGGCGCTGTTAACTGTACAAGGTACTGACTTAGCTAGTGCGACCCAAGCGCAAATCCAAACTATCGTGGTAGATGGCTTAGCCTTAAGTTCCTATACTGCAGATGCCACAGCTACTGGGCCAGATAGTCGCGGTCTTGCAAAAGGTAAGTACCGCATGCATAGCGCTGGCACAGCGCTTTGGCTTTACCTTACCGATACCGATAAAACTACTCTGAATGGCAAGACAGGTATGGATAGCAATGGTCTAAAAGATGGGTTGCTTAGCGTTGGCACTGGTGCTTGGGCGGGTTTAGATACAGCCAAAGCCTTGGCCGTTAGTGGAAACCCACCCGCAATTACCAGTGCAACCTACAATGCTGCTACAGCTGTGTTAGTGATTACAGGTGTCAATTTACCGTCATCAGTGTATGGCTGGGACTTTAGCAAATTGAGGCTTGTCGCAGGTAATGGCCGTAAGAGTCAACCATTATTACGGCACAGACCAACCGGTAGAAACAGAGCCACAGGTTCTAATGCAAGTGCAACAAGCTTAACGATTACTTTAAAGGGTAGTGAATACACGAAAGCCAGTAATATATTGGTTAAGAATGGTGATAGTGATGATGCTGGTGCATACAACCTGGAAGCAGCAGCAGGATTTGCAGGTGGTAGCGCAGCAGACACAAGCAACCCTATTACCGTTAGTGGGTATGTAGTCAGAATCGATGACGCATACTACTCTGTTAGTAGAGGCATATTATGGATTTCTGGTAGCGGTTTACCGTCAACAGTTGAAGAGTGGGACTTTAGCAAATTGACGCTTGTATCCGGTGATGGTAATAAGAGATACACATTACCCCGGCACTCAACTGTAGGTGAAAACACAGCCACAGGTTCTAATGCAATTATAAGCAGCTTAACGATTACTTTAAGCGGTAATGTAAAAGCGGAAGTCGAGAAGATATTGGTTAAGAATGGTAAAAGTGATGATACTGGTGCATACAACCTTAAAGTAGCAGCAGGATTTGTAATGGGTGGTTCAGCAGACCCAACCAATGCTATTGAAGTTATAGGAGTTGTTGAATAGGGTTTGGTTCAGCCTTGGTAAGTTTTCTTATCAAGGCTGCTTTTATCAATTACAGCCTTAGTATGGAGAACATACCAAGGCCAAAACCACCAAGCTAAAACGTTGCCATAAAAATTAAGAGAGTCTCTTAATGCTTAATAAGAGAATTTCTTAATGCATAAAAAGAGAATTTCTTAATGCATAAAAAGAGAATTTCTTAATGCTTAATAAGAGAATTTCTTAATGCTTAATAAGAGAATTTCTTAATGCTTAATAAGAGAATTTCTTAATGCTTAATAAGAGAATTTCTTAATGCTTAATAAGAGAATTTCTTAATGCTTAATAAGAGAGTCTCTTAATACCCAACAAGAGAATTTCTTAATAACTAACAACAGACCTTAGAAATTGTACTTAGCATAAATTCTGTAAAGTTGAAATTGCATTTAATGATTTTTCCTATACTTTGGTTGGCATACCACCCAAAGAGCTAAACTCTAATTTTGAATCGTTGCTGAATTGAGTTTGTCCAAAAGATTCTCATCAAAACATTGTTCAATCAATTTGCGCAAACTGTAAGGGCCACGATATAAACAATTTTGTTGTAATTCTTTGGTATTCATTTGCCAATGGTTGCAAAGTTTGCTTAAGTAACTGGCAATTTCCCATTCCAATATTTCACTTTCACGTTGTGTGCGAAAATTTTGCCAAGCTATAAGCCGCCTATTTGTTCTTTTTTTGGCTTTTTTTTGTTCTGGTAATTTGGGGTATGGACTTATGGCAAATTGTTCTGCAATGGTTATTTCCTGTATTTGTAGAGAAATTTGCGGCAAAAAACTACCCGAAGCTTTTAAGGCGTTTTGCCAAGCTTTCAAGCATTGATTCCAAAAATTTTCTTGCGTTTCTAAACCAAGTTTTTCCAATTTATTTTGAGGGCTTAAATGCAAAACAGCAATTTGTAGTTGTTCCTGCCAACCAATCATTTTTAAGTATTCTAAAAAATTCAGTAACGGGCTTAAACCTGCACCACTGCCAATATAAAGCAAACGCCCATTGTTGAAGATACTTTTTATAAACTGGGGCTGTGCATCGTAGTAAGGGCCCCATACTTGCACCGTATTATTGACAAAAGCCGATGAAGGAAGATATTCCAAAAAACCTTGCATTTCGAGGGCAAATTCTAGTTCTATTTTGCTTTCTGTTTTGCTATAGCGAAGTAAACTTAGAGGGTGTTCATTTTGCTGCGAACGGGCTAAGCCTTTTTGTTTGGGAAAATGGAGGATATAAAAGCCCATAGGTAGGAACATGGGTAGGGCTATTTGGTTTATATTATGATGGGTTGCTGCGTTGGCTATACATTGTAGCCCTAATTTCTTGCTGAAACAATGTTCGAGAGTGCTGTGGCAAGTCAGCTTTAAACGCAAGAGATACAACCCTGATGCTACAGCCTCAAAACTAGAGATTTCCCCTATGCAGCTATGCATAGGCCTAAGGTAATGGACTTTGTAGTAATGCCAGTTGCGCCAGTAGATATAGAGCAATGGCGGCAAAGCAAAGATTAGCACAAACCACGCTAGCCCAAGTAACTGCGACAAATTATACAAGGTTATAAACAGAAAACCTAAGTAAACTAATTCGCACAGCCATAAGATACCATCGGGCCACAATGGCCAACGGCGGCCAAAGTCAGCAGGGGTGGTATCGCGGCTGCTAATGCCAAGGCTATTAAAATGTTGCAAGCGAGTGGCTAGTAAGGCAAGAAAGCTAACAGCAAACCATAACAAAAAGAGCCACCATTTAAAGGGATGCCATTGCAAAACTATAAGCCCGTTATTTCCTAATAATGATAATCCTATTGTTTTAGGGATTATTGACTTTGGTGGCTGATAAAATAGTAATAGCAACAGGGGTAGGGCTGCCAAAGCCGCACCACTACCGTGGTGCTCAATGCGCTTGAGCAATGTTTTAGGCTTCACTACAGCCCATATCTTTGTTGCTAGAGCTAGGGCCAAAGTTTCATGCTCAGGCCTAGCATGTTGAGCATTATAAAGGAGATCGCTTTGGGGGCGCAGCAGTAGTAAACTCTGGCGCAGCAGTAGGGCAAAATGTATAGCCAATAATATGGTTGTAAGCAGCATCTAGGGCACAGCTTCCCAGTTGTCATCGTGGAAGATATTGCGCTTATGCAGGTTGTACTGACTGCGAATGTAGTATTGGTAACCGTTGCCAGCCAGCTCACGGCTACGCTTGACCCCCTCTATTACAAATAACGGTATCGGCTCGGTTTGGACAGCTTGAAGGGCTTTACCACTATAGGGGTTTTTATGGATACCAAGTTGTGGTAGAAATTCTGCAGGAATATCGGCCACAGTACGAAACTCTGGAGAGCTTTGCAAAGATCCTCGCTCACCAAAGCCTTTACTCATATAGAGGCTATGCCAATTGCCTTTGGTGCGGTAGCCTGTGCGCCCCTGCACTGGAAAGCTAGGGTCATACAGTGTAGAACCATGGTCTGAAACCAAATAGATTTGGCTGTTATCGTAGAGTCCTTGCTCTTTTAAAGTATCGAGCCAATTGGCGACCAGATATAGGCTTTGGTAGTGAGCCAGATAGGCGGTAGCGTGCTCATGGTTGCTACCGTGATTACGGTCTATCTCTTGTAATATGGCTGGGATAGGCGGCAGGGGAAAATGGAAGTTCTCTGGATTGCCAAAATACTGTTCCGAGCCTGTAAAGCTGGCTGTATTGTGGGTCAATTGATTGTGGTATAGTACATACGAACCTTTTAGTTCATCGTTAGCTTCAAATAGTTTACTTAGGCTTAGCAGTTCGATATAAGGCTGCCAAAAAGCAATGGAAGCCCACACGCTAGCATTACCTAATAAGCCCATCCATTTACCGTGGTTGTATATCTTCTCACGGAATATCGGGCCAAAGGCTTGAAATAAACCTAGTAGGCTCAAGAAGTTTTGCCATTGTAGTTGGGTACTTGCATGGCTCTGACCCTTCGAGTCTGTAGGTCTTCTGGGGCCTGTGGTAAGTTCTGGTTGCGCTACTAAGCTGTAATCATAGCCCGTCTTGCGTACTTGAACTTGTTCTGTTGCTAGGCGTGCTAGCATGGTAGCACGCCCTTGTGCAGGCAAGACGTATTCGACATTGATAAAGTAAGAGGCAAAACCAGAGCGTTGCTCATTTAAGGCTTTGGGTATCATAGTGAAGGCTTCAATTATATCTAGTTCTAGGGGCCTTTGGTTGGCATTCATTTGGTCTACCGTGTATTCACTGCCGCCGACAATGGGGTGGAGCCCTCCGTAGGTGCGCTGTGCTTGGGATACGCTATTGGGGTAGTAGACAAAGCCATCAAACCGCTGGGATAGCTCGGTTAGCAGAGGGCTTTTTATAACAGGTTTGCTAGCATCTTGGCTAGCTGTTTTAGGTTCTTCTATTGGCAGTAGCTCGGGGATAAAGCCTGCCATGAACTTATCCAGTACCAAGATGATAACATTAGGCCCATTGAGGCTAAGCTGTACCCTGGTATTGGACTCGGCTTGCAAGTTACTTTCCCCTAGTGAATTAGTTAGTTCTGGGGGCTGGATAGTCCTATTACCTTGAGCTAGCTCGAAATGGTAGCGGCTTACTTGGTAGCTAGAGCCTACGATCGATAGGATATGGCTTGCCAATAACAATGGCAGTAAGTGGTCTAGCTTCAGCCATGTTTTAAGGCTAGCGGGTTTAGTTTCCCCTTGATAGTACCAGCTTAAATAACAGCTAAGCAATAGGCATAGCAAAGTGGCAAACAACAAGACACTGGCAGCTATTTCATTGTGCCCAATGCTCAAGGGATTGCGGAATGAAGTAAACTCTAAGGGCCCATAATCCCCCGGCAGCCACAGCACATTGATACTGAAAAAGCATGCGGCTACCGTAGCCAGCAAAGAACTATAATAGCGTAGCACTTTGGGGAATAGTAGGTATATCGATAAGAATATACTGCTAGCCAATAACAACAATAAAGCTAAGCTTATTGACAGTGTTAAGTAGTTGCTATTGCCTTCAAAGCTAGCAGGGTCGCTAGCTACAGCCTTGGCGGGCACCGTTCCAAATATGGCCAGTAGCATGCAGGTAATCGACATGGTATAGCGGTAGAGATGCGTACGGTTTGGCATGGCTTTTCTGCCAAGTCTTAAATGGCCATATAAGGCTTTATATATGGCAATAGAAGAGCGCACTAGGGGAGGCGGGTGCTTAGCCCTTGGCCTTACTAGCCATGCGGCCATAGGGCGGCCATAGGGCCATAGCCAAGCATTGTATCCATTGGCCAATGGCAACAGAATCTGGCCGCAGATTACCGCAAGCAAACCCAAGCCCCAGGCAATCGGTCGCAAGGCTTGGGCTTGCTTTTCCAGCATAAATGATTGGGCTAGTTGGCCGCTACTTTGTAGAGAGGAATTTTGCGCACCGAGGTAGATTAAGCGCAGCAATAGCCCTGATGTGCCCAGTAATGCCAATAGCCATAGCCAGCTTAGCCCAATATATAAACTCCTACGTGCTTGGTTTGTATTTTGCCCTTGTAAAGGTTGCTTTACTAAGCAAGCGCCAGCAAGCCCATAGTAGAGCGCTAGGTAGACCAACACAGCAAGAGAAATATTCAGCCATAGCACTACCAATACTTCATCGATGCGAATTAGATAGAGTGTGGCAAGGAATAAGGCTAGAAACAATAAGCTGATGTGAAAGGCCCGAATGCTAGGGTTAGAGTATAGCTGTGCTGCTATGGTTGTTAGGCTTACTTTTAGCTTTGCAGGGTTAGTAGCTGCGCCTTTGCTGCTTGTCTGTTGCGTGGTTAGCTTGCTGCGCTTCTGTTGCTGCCAATGCCATAAATTCTTTAATAAGGATAAGATGTTGTTGATGCTCCAGTAGAAGACTAGGGCAACGGGCTGCTGGTATAGCAATAGTAAGAATAGAGTCGGCAATAGCCAAATTCTAGCCCTTTCGCTTAGTTTTGCGCTTTCGCTTGGGTTTGTGCTTGAGTTTGCAGCATAAAGATAAGCCGATAGCAGATTGAGCAAGGTCATGAATAATGGCAGTATATGTACGCTAATGCCATAGAATTGCCATAGGCCATCGGGTTGGGCTAAGTCCTGAAAAGGTCCTACTGTTAGGCCTGTAAAGCTAGCAAAGTTGTGCAGCATTTGGTAACTAGCAAAGAAGAATGGTATTTGTACGGCTAAGCCAAACAAACCCACTAGGCTGTGTATGGGATTATAACCATAGCGGCGGTAAATTTCTCGAGTATAGAAGTATTTGCGCATACCCCCTTGATTATGTTGCCCTTGGTCTAAATGGGTAATGGAATCTAGCTCGTGTTGCATTGCGGCTTTGCGCTGGTGTTCCCGTGCTAGCAAGACATCGCCAAAGCGGTATAGCGGTAGCATCAGTATAAATATGGTTAGGCTCAACAAGGCTAAAGCTGCTAGGGGGCCAGCAAAACTCAAGTAGAATACCAGCATTGCTTCCATAGCGATAATGAGGGGCTCTAAAATCATAGCAAACATACTATAGCAGCCTTGCAATAGAATGGCAATTGGCTGCTGCCTTTATATCAACATATTTTATCAATGTTATAGTCTCTATAACTGTGTACCATATAGCAAAGTCTCTACAAGATAATATTACCTAAATCAGCAATAATCCTTCTTACTTATCGTCAAGAGGAATACTTGTAGTAGCTCAAGAGAAAAGCACTATAGGCTAAGAAAATATACTACTACTATAAGTAATAATATGTGCTAGGGCTATACTAGACACAAAGCCCTAGGGTAAGGTACTATCTTGCTAAAAACCAAAGCAACACAGCAACAAGGGTATATGAATCCCTTGTACTTGCAAAATATGGTAGCGATAAAGCATAGCCAAGCCCAAAGCAAAGTAGCGCTTTCAACCCAATGGTGCATATAGCCATACAATCATCGAAATAACCGGTCCCATTCCCGTTATTGGGCTTGTAGTGTTATTTGGATGGCCTGCCAATCTAGGCTAGGCAGTGGCAACCCGTGTTGCAAACAAGCCGCTTGAATGGTATTGTACAATAGTATGGTAATGGTCATAGGGCCGACACCGCCCGGAACGGGGGTTATGTGGCTGGCTTTGGGTAGCAAATTAGGGTAATCCATATCGCCCACCAAACGGTAGCCGCGCTTTTTGCTACTATCTGCTACACGGTTCATACCCACATCGATCAACACACTATTGGGCTTGACCATCTCTGCGCTAACTAAGTTGGCATAGCCCGTTGCAGAGATAATCATATCGGCATTTTGGCAATGCCTAGCTAGGCCCTTAGTACGGGAATTGCACTGAGTTACGGTGGCATCACCCAAGCCGAAATTAAATAGCTCATTGGGTTTTTGTGACATTAGATAGCTCATTGGGTTGCCCACAATATGGCTGCGGCCAATAATGCAAACATGGCTACCTTGAATATGTTTCGTCTCAAAGCCATACGCTTTTAATAAGGCCAGAATACCCATTGGGGTACAGGGCTTTAAACTTTCTGGATAGTTACGGGCTAATTGCCCTTGGCTTACCACAGTAAAGCCATCAACATCTTTTGCCGGCTGGATAGCTTCAATCACTAGGCGTTCTGCATCGATAGCTTCTTTAGACCAAACATCTGGCAATGGCAACTGTACTAGTACCCCGTTGCAAGAGTTTTGGTTTTGAATGTCTGCTAGTTTTGCCAAGGCCTCATGGAAACTAATGCTTGAGGGCTGGTGATGGATTCTCCCGATAATACCTACTTTTTCTGCTGCTTTTTTCTTACCAGTTACATAAGAAATACTAGCGGCAGAATCACCAATCAATAAGACATCTAGTCCGGGTATTAGATTGTGGTCGGTCTGCAATTGTTTGACAATTTGGCTAAGTTGTTCTTGAATTACAGCTGCACATCTATTGCCATCAAGGATTACAGGGGGCATATTTTTCTCCTATCTTGAATTAATGAATTTCCATAGATATTTTTGGGTAGAGAAGATAAAACAGAATTAGGGATAAAACAAGTTTTTTAATCTTGGTTGTGGTTATAATTTTGTATGATCTGCTAAGTATGTTTATATTACAGATGGCATTTTGTGGTTTTTGTTGTTATTTATAGCATTAGAACACTTTTATTTTTTAGTTTTAGAAATCTTTTTGCCACTTTGCCACAAGGTTTTAATTTTTCATTAAAGTTACGGCCTATGTAAGGAAAATGAAGTTATAGAGTTATAGAATAGTGTTATTGTTTTTTATTCTATCACACAATTATTAAAGTTTAAACTTGCTATAAATATTATTTTTAAATATACAGGAAACAATTCTGGTTAGTTGTGATTTTTCTAAAGCAAATTTGTCTAAGGCGAGTTTGCGTAATACAAAGCTTGAAAGTGCAGATTTGCGCGAGGCTGATCTTCGTTCTGCTGACTTGTACGAGGCTAATTTACAGGCTAGCCGGTTACGTGGTTGCAGTTTAGGATGCGCAGATCTAAGCCATGCCAATTTGCAAGAGAGCCAACTTTTAGGAGCCATTATCGTTGGTGCCAATTTTCGTGAAGCTCAATTGCAAAATGTCAAGTGGAATGGAGAAAAAACGAAGGTCGTAGGCAAATGGCTGTGCTCAATAGTAGCAATTTGCAAGGGGCTAAGCTGGAATATGCAGACTTTTCCAATGCAACATTGATGCAAGTTCAGCTTCAAAATGCAAAATTACATTGGGCGAATATGCGCGGGGCTGATATGTCGGGTACGGCCCTTGACCATGCCAATCTCCCAAAAGAGCGGTTCTCAGTGGTGTAAAACTAGTTGGGAGCAGTATGAGAGCTACAAACTTTGAAAGCGTATTTTGGGAATATGCCGATTTAGCTAAAGCTAGTCTACCTGCGGCGAATTTCTCTGGAGCCGATTTATTGGAGGTAAATTTCAAAAATGCGAATTTGAAAATATATACTTGCCACAAGCTAATTTTAGTTCTGCCAATTTAATCAATCCCGATTTTTCAAATGCTTACTGTAAAGACAGTAATTTTGAAAGTGCCTCTTTGAAAAAAAGACTCACGTAGAAAATGCAAATTTAGAAAACTGCGACTTTAGCAGGGAGGATCTTTCAGAGACAAATTTCTTCCGTGCAAATTTAAAGAATGTAGGGCTAAGCGAATTAGCAACAGACAACAAAACCAATTTTGATCGTTGTACAAAGGATAGTCTGCATCTAATTCAGGGACTACCGAATAAATAAAACCAGTTCAAGAAAGAACGGCTACAATGGCATTTACGGCCATTTGTAGCTGTTCTTGGTTGATGGTCAGGGGTGGAACTAGGCGCAACGTATTGGGGCTGGCACTGATACAAGCGACCTTATGTTCACTATAAAGTCTTTTTAAGTAAGGAGCTACTGGTTCATGCAAAGCAACGCCTTGCATGAGACCCAGACCGCGAACTTGTTCTACTTTATTATTGAGTTTTAATCTTTGTTGCAATTGCTCTAAAAGCCATAAGCCTTTTTTCTGAACCTCATTTAAAAATTCTGGCTGTTGGATAATTTCCAAAACCGCGCTAGCAGCACGCACTGCCAATAGATTACCCCCAAATGTGGAACCATGCGAACCATAATTGAAAGTTTCTGCCAATTCTTCGCGGGCTAAAATAGCACCGATGGGCAAACCATTCCCTAAACCTTTGGCTAGTGAAATTATGTCGGGCTTCAGCCCAAAATGCTGATAAGCAAAAATTTTACCCGTGCGCCCAATACCTGTTTGAACTTCATCAATAATCAACAAAACATTTTTTTCATGGCAAACTTGAGCTAAAGTTTGTAAAAATTGGGCCTCTACAGGATAAAGCCCTCCGTCTCCTTGAATAGGTTCAATAATCACGGCAGCTAGACTAGAATCTACAAAATCAAAAATCTTGGTATCATTGATGTGAGCATAAATATAATATTTTGCCCCCAATGGAAAAAACCCTTGTTGAATACGCTCTTGCCCTGTTGCTGAAAGTGTAGAATGACTACGCCCATGAAAAGAATTGTAAAAGGACAATATTTTCTTTTTACCCGTAAATTTACGGGCCAACTTGAAAGCAGCTTCATTGGCTTCCAGACCACTATTGCAGAAAAAAGTGCGGCTGCAATGCCCACTGATTTTGGTCAGCGTTTGGGCCAGTTCCATAACTAATGGGCTAAGAAAATAATTGCTTGTATGCCAAACTTTTTGTAATTGATCTTCAATAGCGGCTTGCACATACGGATGGCGGTGTCCTAAGTTATTGACAGCAATGCCAGAAAATAAATCAAGGTATTTATCACCATTTTTACTATACAACCAGCAACCTTCTGCATTATGAACCGCAAAGGGGAATGCCCGATGATCGGGATAACCGTAATTAGGGAAGAGGGGAAAAGACATGATTATTTTTCTCAATTTATATACTGCTACTTTACATTATTTAATTCCAATAATGTATAAATAATACTAGGATCAACATGACTCGTGCGAATAATTTTATAACCAATAAAAGTAGAAAGTACAGGACTCAATAAAATAAGGCCTAAAACCAAACTAATAAAACCTGGGCTCAACAGGTAAAGAACAGCAGGGAAAGAACCTATAAGGCGATAGATACGTTTGAGCTTGTAATTGCAAAGAGCTTGCCGAATACGCATTTTAATGACCAGAAAAAGTGAAACATAACCAATGAGAACACTTAACGACTCAATCGTTATAATCATTTGTGTTTCACAATTTTCTGCAAAAATATTAGTGATAATAAATAATTCTAATATAATTGGTAGAAATAATACAAGCGTTAAAGACAAAGCAACAGGGAATTTCTTTGGGTTAAGCAGATTATTTAAAAGAATATATAGTTGATCTTCCATTAAATGGTTCCTTCAAAAAAATATTAATTCTTTTTTACAGTAAAGATAGATAAAAATAAAATTTTTATAAGAAATATTAAAATACAAAATAATTCTGGCCATTTCCAAGGAAATAATAAATAGGTTAGAGGTGCCAATACTTTCAAAAATACAATTTTTGAAGGACGATATTTGCTAGAAAAATCTTGCAAAGCTTTCGGATAATCCAACACAAAAAAAGATTTTATTTTCCGCTCACCATTTTTACCGTCAATAAAATCATGAATATTTATATTTTTTGTCAATAGAAGCAAAGTGGGTGCAGATTTATTGATCACAGTGCGAATTTCATTGATGCGCCTACCCCTTTGATAGCGCTGATAGCGCGCAGTATAACGCCCCAATATTTTAATATTTTGAAATGAAGTCTTTAAACTATTTTCTAGATGGTTGAGTTCTAAAGCTGTACCACCTATTAAAAATATAGAGCAGTGATATTTATCAAGATCACTGAGCAAATTAACCGTAAAATTAAATTCCGTTAAAAATTCATAAACGGGCTTTTCCGAATGGTTTGTATTTAATGTTTTAGCGGAAAGAATACGAAAAAACCATTGCATTAATATTCCTTGGGGATACACCATGTTTGCAGTTTGCAAAACTCGGCGCGTGGGTGGATGCAGTAAAGATTTTAAATAACGAGAGAAATTCAAAAACAAAATATTGAAATTATAACCATCGCCATTGTCCATAATGCGAGCTATGTACTCGCTTGATTTACTCTCATCTTTGTTATATCGCATTTCCTTAATAATTTTTTTAAACCTTTTTTGTCTATCGTTTTCAATTTTATATAGACGTCTAACAACTAATTCAAAATTTTCTTCGGAAATATAGGAAAGATTTATATATTTATTTAGCACAACTTTTTCTAGTTTTATATCGTGCCATGGGTCTGTATACGGGTCTGTATCTTTATTAACATTTTCGTCAAAGGTTTCTTCTACCAGATCAAGCGTGGTTTGGACTTGTATTAATTTGGTGTTTTTTAACACATTTTCATTGGGCTGGGGGAATAAGCGCTCTGTCTGATTTTTTACATTTTGGCTTACTTCTTTTGAATCATTGATTTTGTTTTTATTCTTTAACACTTTGTCAGACGAGTCTGCTGGCCAGTCTGGCTTATCTTCTGTTATCATAGTCACCCCTTCTTTTTTGTACAGAATTAGCTGTTTTACAACAAAGCTGGTAGTAATTGGCATTGGATTTGCCGCTGAAATCTGGGGCCATCAAATTCACAAAAATAAATCCCTTGCCACGTGCCCAAAACAAGGCGGCCTTGAGACACAGGCACCAACAAAGAAGACCCCGTCATAATAGCTTGGATATGCGAATCTGAATTCCCTTCTCCGTGGATAAAAGATGGACTTTTGGGGACCAACACTGTATAGTGTCGGAGAAAATCTTGCTGCACTGTAGGATCGGCATTTTCATTGACCGTCAAGGCAGCAGTTGTATGTTGGCAAAACAGCAATAGAGCAGCTTCACGGTATTTTTGTAATAGGTCGCCAACTAAATCTTTTATATCTGCAGTAATATCTATCATTTGTTTACGGCGACTAGAATCTACTTTTAACTCTCTCATAACTACTTTTAAACTCTCCTAAAGTAATTAAATACAAACAATACAGTCGCGTTAGACAGTGATTATAACCAATATGGGTAAATCATTCATGGTCTTCAGGTATCTTTTCGCCATTTTTTGAAAATTCGGTAAATAGGCTGAAAGGCGTTGCTTGCTTATATATGCTGGTTTTGACTAATGCATCTTGGCTACCGATAAAACAAACCCTTTGTTTGGCCCGAGTGATGGCTGTATACAATAGTGGTTTCGACCAAAAATTCCCTGATTCTGGCATAAGTATACAAACGTTAGAGTATTCTGAACCTTGGCTTTTATGGATAGTTTGCACAAATGATACTTCGCAATGTTCGAGTTGCCCTATGGGCAATAGGCGATATCTACTTAGCAGCCCATCTTCGCCTCTTTTGGTGTTTTGGGCATTTTGAGAATTGGGCGATTCAAAAACACCATAGAGTTGAGACTCAAAACCCAATTGTAAACAAAAACCGCGATCGCCATTATGCAACCCCAGTTGGTAATTATTGCGAGTTATTTGAATTGGGCAGCCATGAAAAAAACCAAAGTTTTCTGCTTTGCCAAATTGCCGTGCCCCATATTGCAACAGCATTTGGCTGATAGTTTGCGCTCCACCTGCCCCACGCAGCAATGGACTTAGTATGCTATAATTATGCAACCATTGAAAATACGGTTCAATCATATCCCCGGTCATATTCACAGCAGAGCCTGTATTTGCATGATGGAGGGCAATATAGGGGCACCAGTTTTTCCACAAATAACCAAGCAATTCAGCATGTTGTTCCCAATTTCCAGATACAGTCGGTAGGCTCAAAGGTTGCCAAGAAATAATAGAGTTGTGTTTTTTATTCTCTGTTGGCAATAGCTGGGCAAAGTTTTGTTCTTGTAATTTTTGTCCTCGCAACACATTTTGAGAGAGCTGCTGTATTTCAGCCACAGAACGATGACTGGTTTTTAGCTCCACCAGACAATCAGCTAAAATAGAATTTTTCCTAACAATGGCAGCAAGCAATTCTGTCCAAAACGCCCCACAACCAACGGGCGGTAATTGCTCTGGGTCTCCAATCAAAATCACACGAGTTTGGGGGTGCAAGTGAGAAAACAAGTTCCAAGCTATTTCGCAATCTAACATCGAAACTTCGTCTATCACCAGTAAATCCAAGCGGAGTAGTGCGATATTTTTGGGATTGCGATAATGTAAATGGGTTTGTATTGCCGGGCGGTGTAATTTTGCTGCCGACCAACCTAAACCCAGCAATTTATGTAAGGTAGAGGCCTTAAACCTTTCACTTTCTGCACCCAAGATATTAGCTAAATTTTGCAACATTCGTTGGGCCGCTCGAGCGGTGGGTGCACAAAGTGCCAATTCAAGTTTGCGCTGTGTGTTACTTTGTTCGGCTTGTTTGAATATCTGCAATAAGCTAGCCAGCAAAGTTGTTTTGCCACTACCTGGCCCTCCAGAAATTAATAACAAATGGCTTTGGCATAATTTCTCTAAACAATTTTGCAATACTCTCTGCTTTTGTGGCAAACGGTGTTGCTTACCGTTTGCCAACGTTTCATTTTTCATATGGGCCAATGTATCCAGCAAAAACTGGGGCTGCCCGAATAAATTTTCTTGAAATAATTTTGCAGGTTTGCTTTTGTTGCGAATGCAATGGAATAAATTTTGTTGGAGCTGTGCCATACGAACCAAGCAAAAACCCAGCTCTCCATGTTGTTCACTTTGCCAATAGCAAAAATACGCCCCCCCATACGCTTCAAAATATGGGGTTTGGTTTTCTTCTTTTACAGCACAAAATTTGGGTAGTTGTTTTAAATATGCATTATCCATTTTACGCAAATTATGAAAGCAAAGACCATTATGTAAATAGCTGGTTAGCTCTTGAGCATCTCTTGGACTATTCATTTGGCTGACTACAGCAACAATAGTTATTTGCAATATTTCCAATAATTCGCTAAAACGGAAACACAAACGACCACTGAAATCGTTATTAAGAAATTGTTCTTCACTATGTAATTGGCTAGTCCCTTGTGCCAACAATATCGCTAATGCCAATAATAAGGCTTCTTCATGCGCTGCAGCTTCTTTGCGATATTGCTGATAAATCAAAGTATATAAGGCTGGTAGCTGGGCTAATCTGGCTAAATATATTTTTTCCAAATCAAGAAAATTTTTAGAAAATAATTTTGTTTCTTCCATTTACTAAGCCATTTAAGTAAGCCATTCTATATTGTGGCTCAGCAGATTATTTTGCCTATCGAAAACAAAATAGCCACAAATCCGCCCACCTTGCAACACATAAGGTAACCATAAGGCATCATCTTGCCACATTTGGTATAAAGGCAGGCGGTCGCGCTTACACCAAAATGGTGCAGCTTCTTTGCTAACTTGGGGCGTTCCAAGCCATTCATTGCAGAAATAAGCATAACCGCGCATGCGCTTACCATCGGGCGAATGGAAGTATAAATCAGCACCTAGATGGAAATTACGTGGCTCTATCGAAATTTCTTCCAAACATTCACGCACTACACATTGTTCTAAAGTTTCGCCGGGCTCTCGCTTGCCACCGGGGCCACTGATCAAACCGTAAGCATAATCACTAAGCCGCTTGATCAGCAAGACTTCATCTGTTTCTGGGTTGGTAATATAACACAGCACCGCTTCCACAGTGGGCTGCCACTGTTCCCAATTTATATCGTGGACACTGGGCAATTGCTTTAAGGCTTCTGTATAGTTGACAAGCTCTGAAATTTTCACCTCAAGAAATATAACAATGAAAGTTTGACAAGGCAATAACTACAAAAACATTATTGCAAACAAATGAAAATAAAGCCGATTACCATAACATCAAGCGGCGATCGGCTTTATTGAAAATACCGGCGGTGGGACTCGAACCCACACGGGATCACTCCCACAAGATTTTGAGTCTAGCGTGTCTACCAATTCCACCACGCCGGCCCATGATCGATAAATATATTGAAATGGTTGATAGATGTCAATAGCAATTTGCATTATTGTTTCTATTTATCTGTTTACCTGAATATACTAATTGCGTTATAATCCTTGCTTTCAGTATGGAATACCAAGTTACCGCCACGCGCCGCCGCCCACAAAATTTGCAACAACTTTCTGGGCAAGGTTTTGTCCAGCAAACGTTGCATAATGCTATTAGCAGTGGTCGTATAGCTCATGCTTATTTATTTTCCGGCCCGCGCGGTGTGGGTAAAACTTCTACAGCGCGGATTTTGGCGCGTTCTTTAAACTGTGAGCAAGGCCCTTCTAGTACGCCTTGTAATCAATGCTCGAATTGCCAAGATATTCTTGTTGGCAAAGCCATCGATGTGATTGAAATTGATGGGGCATCGCATACTGGGGTCGATGATATTCGCGAAATAAAAGATGAAGTGCTTTATGCGCCCAGTAGCTCCCGTTATAAAATATTTATTATTGACGAAGTGCATATGCTTTCCAACAGTGCTTTTAATGCACTTTTGAAAACTATAGAAGAACCTCCCGAGTATATTGTTTTTATTTTTGCGACCACGGAAATCCACAAAGTGCCATTGACGGTGCGCAGCCGTTGCCAGCATTATCATTTTCATTTGGTGCAGCTAGAGCTTATCCAACAAAACTTAGCTGCCGCTTGTGATGAAATTGGCTTAGAATACCGAACAGAAGCATTGGTCTGGGTGGCTCGTGAAGCTAAAGGCTCTATGCGAGATGCCTATACTTTATTTGATCAAGTTGTATCATTTTGTGGTGGTAATGCCCTAAGCTTAGAATTGATCGAAGAAAAGATGGGGCTGATTGCCATTGACCAGATCGGCTACCTTTGTGATGCTTTGATTGAAGCCCAGATGGAAACTGCCATTAGCTTATACCAAAACATCATTCAAAGTGGCACCTCGTTAGAGCAATTGCTAATTGATTTATGTGAATATTTGCGCGCTTTGCTATTGCTGCAAAGTGGGCTCAGTGAGCAACAATTATTGTTGCTTTTGCCTTATCCCTCCAGCCATTACAGCGCAAAAGCCCAACAAGCTTGGAATAGCGAACAGCTCTGCCATATTTTGGAGCGTTGCTTTCATTTATATCGCAACCTGCGTTATTCTATTAATGAGCATTTTGAATTTGAGCTATTGCTGTTTGAGCTGGTCCACCTGCGCTATTATAGTAGTAATGCTTATCAGCTAAAGCGTTTAGAAGAATTAACTGGTCAACTACAAAAGGGCTTGCCCGATTATGATGTAGTCGCCGACAAAAAAAACTCTAAGTGCTTAGAGCTTGAATCCAAATTACCAAAAGTAAATATAGCCCAGCCAGTCAATAGCCATCATCAAAATAATGCCCAGAGTAATCTTCAAGAAAATCTTCAAGCTGTTTTATCCGAGGGGGTAACTTCTGCTGCGTCTTCAGTATCTACAACACATGTAGATGAGTTACAAGATATTGCTGGAAAAGAATCATTAAAAAATGCACTAGAGCTAGAAACGAAGTCCAATATCAGCATAGAATTGCGGGCAATGGTGCTCAAACGATTACAGCACAGCAATCCAACGCTAGCCCAAAGCCTTGCTCAAGCTTGTTGGACATGGTTAGCAAAAGACCATTGCCTCAATATCCTATTGCCTGATGTTGCAGTACAGCAAAAGTTAAAACAAAATAACAGCTTATTCCTCCGTGTTTTTCAACAAGCTTTAGCGAATAGCAAAATTTCATCGATCACCAAACTAAGTTTTCTCCATCAAGATGATTCTCAAGCTAATTACCCAGTTGTTCCTACTGTAGCCAGAGTCGATGAAGTATCTGTGCTTCAATCTAGGGCCATAGAGCTAGCACCCCCACAAGTTAATAAAATATTGGCCCAAGCACCGGCAGAACCCCAAATGATTGAGCCGACTGCTTCATATATTTTACCCGATATGTCGCAAGTAATCTCCCACAAAGTTCCACAATCTTCGGCCAAATTTTCAGATGTAGTAACAGATGAAGGAAAAACGGTTGAAAAAGAAACGAAAGATAGTTTGTTGGAACAAGCTTCCAAGCGCATTGTTGGCGAGCAAATAATTAATGATTATTCCCAATTGCCTAAAGAATTACAGATATTGCAAAAAGTCTTATTGGCCCAAGTGAAAAAAATACAAATAGAACCAAAATATGAAAATAAAAATCAAAGTGATTGAGAAGGTTGCCCAAAAATATTTGGTAAAATAAGGAATAGGAAATAATAACTCTAGTCTATGGTTACCTTTTCCGAATATTTA
The DNA here is from genome assembly GCA_965225855.1 of Spirochaetia bacterium. Taxonomy (GTDB): domain Bacteria; phylum Spirochaetota; class Spirochaetia; order SP-2023; family SP-2023; genus Haliotispira. The sequence continues at coordinate 761,200 of CBDDCK010000005.1, forward strand.
ACAATATGAAATTATTGTGCTGGAAAAGCCCAACAGATGAATAGGAGAATTTTATGAATCCCTTAGAATTGCTGCAACAAGCAAATTTAAAAAGTAATATGAATGAATTACAAAACCAATTACAAGGCTTAACAGCGACCGGTTCTGCCGGTGGCGAGCTGGTACAAGTTGTCTTTAATGGTGCCATGGAGGTCAAAAGCGTGAAGATTGACCCCATAGTGGTAGACCCACGTGATGTGGGAATGTTAGAGCAATTGGTGGCATCAGCCATTGTCGATGCACAAAATAAAATCAAGCAAAAAATCCAGTTTCAATTTAACCCCATGATGGGCATGTTTAATTCATAATATATGAACCCTTTAGACCCGTTGATCCGCCAATTTTCTAGTTTGCCGGGGATTGGCCGTAAAAGTGCTGCACGCATTGTTTTTTATATACTCAATGCTCCAGAGCAGCAAGCGCAGCAATTGGGCCAAAGCTTAGTAGAGTTGCACCAACAAATTCAGCATTGCCCCGATTGTGGCAATTATATGGCAGTGGGTTCAACAAGTGTTTGCCATATTTGCACCAACCTCCACAGAAATCCTGAAAAACTTTGTATTGTGGAACATATCCAAGATTTGTACACCATTGAAGGGTCGCAAACTTTTGACGGTTACTACCAAGTTTTGCATGGGGTACTTTCGCCAATTGATGGGGTTGGGCCAGAACAACTGGGTATTCCCCAATTGTTGAAACGGGTGGAACAACAGGGCTTTCGTGAGATTATTTTGGCGACAAACCCAACTTTAGAAGGTGATGCCACAGCTATTTATATTAAGCAGCAGCTTGCCGATAAAATAATTACGCTTAGCCGTATCGCCTCTGGTTTGCCGGTGGGCGGTGATTTAGAATACGCCGATCGTTTAAGTGTTGCCCGAGCTTTGGAAAGCCGTTATCCAATTTAACTCTTGGCAATTTTAGGCATATTTTGGCACTGCAGTAAATTATATTATAAGCAAGGACAGAATAAGCACAAAAAATGGGAACCGATAATGAGTTCCCATTTAAACCAATCCAAACCAATTTTGGTCAAGCTATTCCAACGAACGCCAATCTAAACCCAATTTTAAACCACTGGATTATTTTGCAAATAAACATCTAGTTCTTTGTTACTGCCAATCAATTGACCGCCGATAAAAACCTGTGGGGTTGTTGTCTTTTGAGTAATGGCGCGCAAACTGACAATAGAGGCATCGCTACCCAACACAATTTCTTCATACTGTAAATTGCGTTCTGTTAAGGCATTTTTAATTTTGGCACAATACGGACAACCCGGGCGGGTAAAAACAGTAATAGACTGCTGTGCCTGGTGATCGGGTGCAATATATTTTAGCATGGTATCGGCATCGGAAACTTTAAAAGGGTCGCCCGGTTCTTCAGGCTCAATGAACATTTTTGCCACTTCGCCATTTTTAACCAACATGCTATACCGCCAGGAACGCATGCCAAAACCCAAGGCAGAAAAGTCTTTTAATAAACCCATTCCTTTGGAAAATTCACCATTGCCATCGGGAACCATTTCAATATTTTCTGCTTCCAAGTCTCTCTTCCAAGCGTTCATTACAAATGTATCATTTACCGATACGCAGAGAATGGAATCAATACCATATTTTTGGAAAGTTGGGAACATCTCATTATAGCGTGGCAAATGGCTTGATGAACAAGTTGGGGTAAAAGCCCCTGGCAAACTAAAAACAATAACAGTTTTCCCTTTAAATAAATCATCTGTACTGACATCGTGCCAGCTATCTTCGCGGCGAACCTTAAATGTAACTTGCGGTACGCTTTGCCCTGTTTTGTCTTGGGACATAGAAACTCCTAGTAAAAATTATATGAAATTTTGTGAAAAGATCACAAGCTGCAATGATACTTTAAATCAAGTTAAAGTCAATAATCGTATATTGACAAAGGGAATTTTTTATTTATAGCCTTGCAGCTATTATTTCTAGCTGAAGGAATTTTTCAAAGGATTTTCTCACATACATTACGTAATATTACTATCAGCAGGTGAGCGAAAAATTTCGCATTTGTTTGAGCTTCAGCCTCATTTATTTATCATCAAATCCGTTGACATCAATATATTCAATGGATAGTCTGATTTATTAGGTTTGATATGGTTTAAGCTAGGCTACTATAATAAGTGTTTAGAATATTTTCTAATCATAAAAAATATTACTTAAATATTTAGCTAGATATACACATAAAAGTTAATTTTATGCTACACTAGGTTTATGTCCATAGAATATAAAGTTGTTGAACGCGCAAACCCGCAAGATAGGCAAAGTAAAAAGTATTATGCTTCGGCCAATGTTACTGGGGAGACCAGTACCAAAGATTTGTGTAAAGATATAGAACAAATGAGCACGGTAAACGGAGCCGATGTGCAGGCGGTGCTGTATGCTTTATCCGAGGTGATTCCCCGCCATTTGGCCGATGGCAAAAGCGTACGCTTGGGCGACTTGGGTAGTTTTCGTATTACCATACGCAGTAAGGGCGAAGAGGCTGAAAAAGATGTCGATGTCCACAGCATTACCGATGCTCGTATTACCTTTAACCCAAACCGTGAGTTTTCTGCTATTACAAAAAATTTGCACTACAAGAAAATCAAATAGGTATACAGTAAGTGGTTAGCAATGGGTTTTACGCTAGAGAACCGTTGCTAAAGGCTTAGCCTGCTTGTGAGTAAACCTATGGATAAAAAAACTCTCTACAATACTTATGAAGCTTTAGAGGAGGCACAAGGCCATGAGGCTTTGTATCGTCCAGTTGAATCTTGCCTAAAACAAGCCGAGCAAAGCCTAAAGCACCAATTGCGCCCCTACCAACAAAAAGCCCTACAGCGGTTTTTCCATTACGAAACCGAGTATAAAAACAAGCACAACAATAACCATCTGCTGTTTGAAATGGCTACCGGCACCGGTAAAACACTTATTATGGCCGCCTTGCTACCGTATTTTTACCAACGCGGTTACACCACTTTTATATTTTTCGTCAACAGTACGGCCATTGTCGAAAAAACCAAGCAAAACTTTTGCGACAGTGCTTCTAGCAAATATTTATTTGCCCAGCCATTGGTTATAGACGGCGAGCGCATAGAGGTACAAGCCGTACCAAATATTGACGAAGCCCACGACAAGTGCATAAACATTATCTTTACCACCATTCAGGGCTTGCATATGCAAATGCAAAACCCTAAGGAAAATACCACCACCTTAGAAGATTTTGCTGATCGCAAAGTAGTATTGCTAGCCGATGAAGCCCACCACAACAGCACCAATACGAAAGCTAAAGCCAAAGAATTATTGCGTTCTTGGGAAGATACGGTACAGGATATTTACCAGCAAAATAAGGAAAACTACCTACTGGAATTTAGTGCCACGGCCGAGCTCAATAAAAAGGAAGTCGAACAAAAATACCATGATAAGGTAATTATACGCTATGGCTTAAAAGAGTTTCGCCAAGAGGGCTATTCTAAAAATATCTATTTGGCGATCACCAAAACAGAGTCTATAGCAGAACGATTATTGCTGGCAGCAGTTATTAGCCAGTATCGCCAAGAGTTGGCTGCCCAACATGACCTAAGCATAAAACCAGTATTGTTGTTTATTTCTAAGACAATTAAAGAGAGTAAGGAAGCAGAACAAACATTCCACAATTTAATCGAGCACATGGATGAAAGCGATATAGAGAATATTTTTACCCTAGTGCAAAAATACCAAGACATAGATTTATACTGCAAAATGCATGACTTTTTTCACAAAGAAAATTTTGCCTACAGCCATTTGGCACGGCGTTTAGCAGCCAACTTTTCTAAAGAAAGGTGCATCAATGTCAATGATGATAAAGCTCTGGAAGCAATGCAAGTGCACTTAAATACACTGGAAGATAGTAGCAACCCCTATAGAGCGATCTTTGCCGTCAATAAATTAAATGAAGGTTGGGACGTGCTGAACTTGTACGATATAGTCAAATTGTACGAAACCAAAAAGCAGAAAGGCAAGCCACCAACCACCCAAGAAGTGCAGCTAATTGGGCGCGGAGCGCGGCTATATCCGTTTGTGCTAGAAGAGGGGCAAGAAAAGTATAAGCGCAAATACGATGATGATAGCGACCATACACTTGGTATTTTAGAACAGCTACACTTTCATACGGCCGATGGTTCGGCTTTTATTGACCAGCTCAATAAAGACTTGGACGATGCGGGGTTATTCGATAGCGATAAAAAACAGCACGAAATACGCTTAAAACAATCTTTTATCGATTCGGAATTATATAAAGAAGGCCATTTTTATACCAATAAACAACACAAGAGCGAGCCCAAAAATTGGCTGCAATATAACTTGTTTGGCGAGATAGAAACCCGTTCTTTAGAAGGGCTTAGCGGGTACTACAGTATTGATGTACGCCTAGATATAATGGATATAGACCAACAAGCCACTGCGGAAGTGCTGGAAAATACCAAAGCATTAACGCTTAGCCTAAAGGATATTCCCGATAGAATCTTTTTAAAAGCGGTTGCCTCAAACCAGTATTACCGCTTCGAGCCGTTTAGCCGTAAGCTGGCCATAGATACCATAGTAAAAATCAAAGAGCGATTAAAGCAACATAAGCTAACGATTGCCTATCCAGAAAACTATCGCAAAGCGGAAGTTATGGCCATGATGCGCCCATTGCGGAAAGTTTGCGCAAACTTTTTAGCCAATTTACAAGCAAAGATAGAAAATGAATGGAGCGATTTTATTGGCACGAAAGAGCTAATTGAACAGCCCATAAAAAAAGTGTTTCAGCACAAAAAGATATTTTTGAATAAGCAAGAAACCATGCTTCCTTGCCAACAATGGCCTTATTTTGCCCAAGAGCAAGTAAAAGTAAATAACGATGAAGAGCAATGTATAAAAGATGTGCACCAGTTATTACAAGAAGCCAAGCTGCCTATCCGGTGGCTGCTGCGCAATGAACGCCAGTTTAAGATATATAACTTTGCCGATGGCCGAGGCTTTGAGCCAGACTTTTTGCTAATGCTGGAAAATAACCATAAAACTATATACCAGATATTTATAGAACCCAAAGGCGAGTTTTTGCAGGACTATGACCGCTGGAAAGAACAGCTTATGCAGGATTTTGCCCAGCTAGAAACGCCCGAAAGCCTATACCAAATTATTGCGCTGCCATTCTACAACCCAAAAAATAAAACCGAGTTTATGGCTATGTTGGAACAGCGTATCAATAGCTTGCAAACTTAGTTTGTGGGCTAGGGCCTTATTAGTTTATGGGCTAGGGCCTTAGGGAATGAACGGTAGAGAACTAATAAAACTGTTAGAACAAAACGGCTGGCAGTTAGTCCGCATAAAAGGTTCGCACCATGTAATGAAGAAGGAAGGGATAGAGAGACAAGTATCTGTTCCGGTTCATAAAGGAAAAGATATTCCCAAAGGTACTTGTAAACAAATATTGAAAAAAGCAGGATTAAAGTAGAATTAAAGTAAGGATAAAAGAATGGTTATTATTCACTATATCGCCAATCTAAAGTACGACAGACAAACAGATATGTACGAGATTGAAATTCCAGAAATAGAAGGATGTTATACTTGCTCTCCTCCGTCTTATGAACAAGCAGCCCAGATGGGTAAAGAAATTTTAAGCATTGTCTTGGCCGAGTGTCTTGAAATAGGTGAAATTATTCCGCGGCCTAAGAATAATAAGCCTACAGAATCGCAAATAGCGATTCGCCCCGAGCCGGATATTGCCTTGGCGTTATGGTTGCGTTGGCAGCGCGAAGACCGCCAGCTTAGCCAGGAACAAATGGCCAAGCAGTGCGAGCTGGATATGAACACCTATCAACGTTTAGAATCTGCCAATGAGCCGGCGATGAAGATACTAACTAAACTCGAGCACGGTTTGGGTGAGAATATTTTCGCTCTATAATGAAGCCTTGGCAATTATTAAAAATAGTGTATACATGAAGTCTATCAACCAATTGCAAACTTAGTTTGTACGGCTTGGGGCCTTACGCAGTGAGCGGTAGAGAAATAATAAAACTTTTGGAACAAAACGGCTGGCAGTTAGACCGCATCAAGGGCTCGCACCATGTAATGAACAAGGAAGGAGAAAGGTCTATTGCCGTTCCAGTTCATGGAAATAAAGATTTAAAGACCGGTATTGTTCAGCAAATAATGAAGGACGGAGGTTTGAAATGAAAGAGATTTACTACATTGCCCATATTGATTATGAAGACGAAACAGATATGTATGGGGTTGTATTTCCAGAAATACAAGGTTGCTATACTTGCGCACCTTCTACTATTGAAAGGGCAGTAGAGATGGCAAAGGAAGTTTTAAGTATTGTTTTAGAAGAGCAGCTTAAAAATGGAGATGCTATTGTTAGGCCTAGCAAGGCCATGATTACGCAGACAGAATCGCAAATAGCGATTCGCCCCGAGCCGGATATTGCCTTGGCGTTGTGGTTGCGCTGGCAGCGCGAAGACCGCCAGCTTAGCCAGGAACAAATGGCCAAGCAGTGTGCGCTGGATATGAGCACCTATCAACGTTTAGAATCTGCCAATGAGCCGGCGATGAAGATACTAAGCAAACTCGAGCACGGTTTGGGTGAGCATGTTTTCACTCTATAGTGGGGTTTGGGCGTTCACGGTGGTAAAAATTGCAAAACCCTTATAAAATGCTTGTTAAAATCTTACTTACATAATATCAAAAAGCATATAATGCAGAGTAAGGCACATTTTATAAACCAATAAAATAGAAGAGGTGTGGTATGAATTATGCTATTTGGAACAATAAAGGCGGGGTAGGCAAGTCTTTTTTAACGTTTGTGTTGGCCACAGAATACGCCAAAGCGCACCCCAAACAACAAGTATGTGTGATAGACATGTGCCCGCAGGCCAATGTGAGCGAAATACTTTTAGGTGGCAACGGCAAGGGCCATAAAAATATCTCTAGCTTTCTTTCTAGCACGGACAATAGAGGAAGAACAACCATCGGAGGGTATTTGGACAAAAGATTATCCCAGCCCGATAGCAAGACTGGCAATGAATCCCATTATGCCATAGCGATAAAAAAAGATTTTGCAATAAGTAACATTCCCAACAATCTTTTATTGGTTTGTGGCGATCCTTCGTTGGAGCTGCAAGTACAGTCTATTAATCAAATAGCTTCGGTAGATTTGCCGGAAGGCCGATGGGGCAATGTGCATCACTGGATTCAAGACCTTATCGATGGAATCTCTAGCAATTACGACAACAATGTGGTTTATTTTATAGATTGTAACCCCAGTTTTGCCACCTACACAGCCCAAGCGGTATTGGCAGCCCAAAGGTTGATCGTACCGTGTACTGCCGATGGAGCTTCGGCGCGGGCTATAGACAACATTGGCCAATTATTATATGGCGTTGGGGTGTCGCAACTGTATGCCAAAACCAATTTTTGCGCCAAAGCCAAGGAAAACCATTTGGAAATTCCTAAAATACACCTTGTTTTGCTCAATAGATACACTACCAGTAGCAATGCCCCCAGTAAAGCATTTGAAGCTATGTACAAAGAAGTAAGGAATAGAGTCTCTACATTTACTGGCAAAGATATTTTACTGAACAATGATACAGAGAGAACTTGCCAAGAGATACCCGATGCCCACGCGGTAGCGATAACTTCTTCGGAGTTAGCAATTCCTATTTCAGAATTAACGGCTAAAGCATATCCATTACAACACGGCCAAACACAGATTAACCAAGCACCGCTAGAACGCTATCAAAAGGCCATCAATAAGATACTTCCATTATTATTGCAATAGTTTGGCTACCCCCCAAAAGCGCCCCGGCTAAATACGGGGAGAGCTTAGGCTAAATACGGGAAGAGCTTTAGACAAATACGGGGAGAGCTTCGGCTAAATACGGGAATAAGTTTGACGCAATACGCAAATAAATTATCGTTATACAGTATAAACAAATAGGAGAAACTATGAAGACCCCACCCCTAAGCCTAGAATACCTAAAGAATTTACTACAAGCCCAGCCGCACTACCTAGACCAAGAGGGCGAGCTAAACACGGCTTTATTGTATAAGCTAGCCCAGCAGTGCCAGCGCAATTTGCTGGAATTGTTGTTTGCCGATACGGCTGCGCGCAAGGCGTTTTTCTTGGAACAAGGCGGGGTTACGGTATTTGTGCGCGACCATTTTATCGACTACATACAGCACAAACGCTTTGTGGCCAATAGCTACACCGCCTATCGTAACAAAATTGGCTTGCACGATGAGCACGACTATCTAAAGAAAAGCCAAGATGTGGTGCTGGCCTTTCCGTTTAAAGACTGCGTACTGGAAGGTGGCCAAACTAAAGACGATGCCAAGCGCAGCGAACGCTACTACCACCGCATACTGGCGATAGAACAACTTGACCGCTTGCTGGACCCCAAAGTGCTAACTAACGCGCGCCGCTATACTAAGGAGGGCCCAAGCGAATGTAGGGAATTTACCCGCAAACCAAGCGACCATACCATTAGCGATAATTTGATTATTAAAGGCAACAATTTAATTGCGTTGCATACCATCAAGGAACAGTTTGCCAAAAAAGTACAGCTGATCTACATCGACCCACCGTATAACACCGGCAACGATAGCTTTTTGTATAACGACAACTTTAACCACAGCACTTGGTTGGTATTTATGAAAAATCGCCTAGAAGCAGCGCGCGAACTGCTGCGAGACGATGGCGTGATTTTTGTTCAGTGTGATGACAACGAACAGGCTTATTTGAAGGTACTCATGGACGAAGTCTTTGGACGGGAGAATTTTGTTGCTAGTTTAGTTTATAAAAGAAGAAAAACCCAAGCAAATCTAACTAAGTGGATTGCTCCTATACATGAATATATTTTAGGATTTGCGAAGAGTAAAAATAGTTTATCAATAAATAGAATACCTTTGCGACAAGAGTATGTGAAAGAAATGTATAAGAATCCTGATAATGATTCCCGTGGTTTATGGAGAACGAAACCGTTAGCATCGCCTGATAACTCACCTAACAAAGAGTTTGAATTAGATTTAAGAAACGGCAGAAAAATTAAAGCAAAATGGAGAGTTTCCCAAAAGACTTATGATCAATACTTAAAAGATAATTTAGTCGTTATCCCTAGAGGCGGGGAAGGAATGCCTAATGCAAAAGTTTTTTTGAAAGATAATGAAGGGCAAATACCTAATACTCTTTTAATTGATGTTGCAACGAATGAACAAGGCAGTAAAGAAATAGAACTTATTTTTGGCTCTAATAGTGCTTTTGCCTATCCCAAGCCGGAAGGGCTGTTACAAAGGATTATCGAGATTGCCACTAAGCAAGGCGACCTAGTGCTAGACTTTTGTTTGGGCAGCGGAACTACTGCGGCGGTTGCCCACAAAATGGGCAGGCAATATATCGGCATTGAACAAATGGACTATATACAAACTATTGCGGTAGAGCGCCTTACCAAAGTTATTGCCGGCGAACAGGGCGGCATCAGCAAAAATGTAGCTTGGCAAGGCGGTGGCAGCTTTGTCTATTTAGAGCTGAAAGCGCACAACCAAACTTTTATAGGGCGTATTACCGAGGCCACCACCCAAGCGCAAATGGCGCAAATACAGCAAGAGTTACTCAAAAACCCAGATTTGGACTACCGCCTAAACACCCAAGAGGTACGGCAGAGCGCCGAAGATTTTGCCGCGCTAAGCCTAGACGATCAAAGGCAAGCGCTTATTGACTTTTTGGAACTAAACCAATTATATGTGCCGTATACCGAGCGCAAAGACACGCGCTTTAATTGCACAGACAAAGAAATTAACCTAAGCGAAAGTTTTTACAAGGGAGAAAAATCATGAACGACCGTGAAATAGAATTTTTTACACAGATTATTGATAATCCCAATTCTACCAATGAACAGAAGGCGGGGGCGTATGGTAGTAGGGGAAATGCTTACAGCGAACAAGGAAAGTATAAAGAGGCCATAGCCGACTTTACCCAAGCCATTGAGCTATTTACAGATAATAACGACAAAGCAATAGCTTATTTCAACAGAGGCCTTACTTATTTTCAACAAAAAGGATACGAGCCTGCCATAGCAGACTATAGACAGGCCATTGGCTTATCTACAGATAACAACGACAAAGCAAAGGCGTATTTCAACAGAGGCTATGTTTATAGAGAACAAAAAGAATATGAGCCCGCCATAGTGGATTTCACTCAAGCCATTGGGCTATTCACGGATAATAACGACAAAGCCAATGCGTATTTCAACAGAGGAGCTATTTACGGGGAACAAGAAAAATATAAGCTAGCGATAGCGGATTTTACCCAGGCCATTAGCTTATCTAAAGATAACAACGACAAAGCAAAGATATATGATAACAGAGGCAATGCTTACTGTAAAACAGGAAAATACCAACAAGCGATAGCAAACTATACACAAGGGATTGACTTATATACAGATAACAACGACAAAGCCAATGCGTATTTCAACAGAGGCAATGCGTACAACAAACAAGGAAAATACCAACAAGCGATAGCAAACTATACACAAGGGATTGACTTATATACAGATAACAACGACAAAGCCAATGCGTATTTCAACAGAGGCAATGCGTACAACAAACAAGGAAAATATCCAGAAGCCATAGCCGACTATACCCAAGCCATTGACTTATACAAAGCGGATAACGACAAAGCAATTGCGTATTTAAACAGAGGCAATGCTTACGGAGAACAAGAAAAATACCAGCAAGCAATAGATGATTTTACAGAGGCCATTGAGTTATTCACGGATAACAACGATAAAGCAAAGGCATATCATAATAGGGCTATTGTTTACGGAGAACAAGAAAAATACCAGCAAGCGATAGCGGATTTTACAGAGGCCATTGGCTTATTCACGGATAATAACGACAAAGCCAATGCGTATTATAACATAGGCATTGTTTACGGAGAACAAGAAAAATACCAGCAAGCAATAGATGATTTTACAGAGGCCATTGAGTTATTCACGGATAACAACGATAAAGCAAAGGCATATCATAATAGGGCTATTGTTTACGGAGAACAAGAAAAATACCAGCAAGCAATAGATGATTTTACAGAGGCCATTGGCTTATTCACGGATAATAACGACAAAGCCAATGCGTATTATAACATAGGCATTGCTTACGGAGAACAAGAAAAATACCAGCAAGCAATAGATGATTTTACAGAGGCCATTGAGTTATTCACGGATAATAACGAAAAAGCAGAGGCGCATTACAACAGGGGCCTTATTTACAGCAAACAAGAAAAATACGAACAAGCAGTAGCAGATTTTGATGAAGTTACAAAGCTAAACCCAGACCATGAATTAAAATACTTACAACAAGAAATTGCTGCTATATTATGAAACAAGAGTACATAAAGCTTATTGATTATCTCAATATGGCTTTAAGGCGTGGTTTACCGACTGAACCTGTAAAAGCATACATTAAAAATACATTTGGCAAACAAGATACTGTTATTGATAGTATACTTGTTATCTTTGAAAATGTTCTCCATATACTAGATGAATTAAAGGTAAGCAAAGATTCTAAAGACAAAGTAAAATACCTTTCTCATACAACCAAACTGCCAGTATTTACTAAGTATTTGGTCCCGATAAACAGTGAGGGAGAACCAGAACTAGGCAAATTGCACATGTACCATATTGCCTATGCCAACGACCCCACCGAAGGAACGGTGCTATTGGACCACTTAGGCATTGCGCACGAACCAATAAAATCCAGTGCCAATATTCCCTATGTAATGGTGGCCAGCTTTTGTGGTGGCCAAACACCCGAAGCATTAGACCGTTTGCCCATATGGAGTATGTACGGCGATGATGCTAAAGGTATTGCCTTGCTCTTTCAAACAGAAGACTTAGCCTATAGTGGGCCAGAGCATGCCCTACCGCGTTTTTCATCATTTGAATTTAATAAATTAAGTGATGATAGTAAGCAAGGCAAAGTGGCTACAGTGGCACAAAAAAATAAAGAAAGCACAGAAGAAGCGCCCCCACAGATATTATACAAAGTCCGATATATAGATAGCAGCAACCAAGAAGTGGATGGGGAAATGAAGGAAATAAGAGACAGCCTTAAACAAATAAAAGAAAAAGAGCAACAAATAAAGGAAGAGAATAAAAATGACCTTTCGATATACCATAAATGCTTAGAGTTACTAAACGGCATACGCTATTTGATAAAAGACAAAAGCTATGCCCACGAACAAGAATATCGTTTCGTGTGTTTTGCCGGTACCGAACATATCCCTGAAATACTAAAAAGAGAAGTGCTTACAGAACCAGAACAAGAGCCAAAAGATACCCAAGACCATAGCCGCTCTCGTATTTATGTAGAAACCGATATACTAAAGAAGCTATGCGCGGTACTAACGGCCCCGAAAATAGAAAAGGGAAACGTCCTAGATATACAGTATATTTTGCATTGGTATACAAAGTCGGACCAATTCCTCAAACCAGAACAATTGCCCGTATATACAAGCAGTATTCCGTACCGCTAGCTTGCGGCCCGGCCCGGCTCAATACGCAAAGCGCCCCGCTCTAAATACCGAGAGAGCCCCGGCAATATATGCAAAGAACTTTAGCAATATAGCGATGGACAAAAATAAAAGGCACGGTACAATACTTTTGCTAAGCTATGTTTTAGCCGATAGTAAAGGTTAAGGAGAAACTATTATGAAAACCTACCATTTGTTTATAAGCCATTCTTGGACTTATGAAAATCAGTATGATAACCTTGTGAATTTATTAAATAATGCGCAGGATTTTAGGTACAAGAATTATTCTGTAGCGAAAGACAACCCTATCCATACTAATGGAACAAACAAACAATTACGAGTTGCGATAGCAGAAAAGATACGAAATAGCTCTGTTATATTAGTTCTTGCTGGAGTATATGCAACATATAGCAAATGGATTAATATAGAGATAGAAATAGCTAAAAACGACTTTTCACGCAAAAAGCCGATTATTGCCCTTGAACCGCGGGGAGCAAACAGAACATCTCAATATGTAAAAGAGAATGCCGATGCCATAGTCAAATGGAATACCAATAGTATAGTTAAAGCCATTCAAGAGCTACGCTCGTAATATGAAAAAGCAAGATAACCCCGAAATAAGTACCTTATTAGAATTGTACAAACTCTATGTACAAACCGCAGAAAGCACCAGCGATAGAAGGCTGCGCAGTAACCGGTTTTACCTTACCTTTTGTTCTGTGCTGGCCAGCAGTGCCTATGCTCTGTTTCAGTTGGGGAAAGCAGACGGCTTATTTATATTTATTGCCAGTATTTTTGGCGTGTTGTTTTCTTTTGTGTGGCTGTGCAATATACGCTCTTACAAGGCCTTAAACAGCGGCAAGTTTGCGGTTATCCATAAGTTAGAGCAACAATTGCCTTTTGCCTGCTTTAGCGAAGAATGGCAGGAATTAGGGCGCCTGGGCTATAATCAGCGTATAAAGTACCGGCTGCTTAGCAATATTGAAAGTTTTGTACCGATGATCTTTATTGCCGGCTTTAAGCTGGTGATTCTGCTATATATCTATAGTTATTTTTGGGGCTAAGCGCCTAGCATTGCTGCCAATAGCCAAAGCGCCCGGGCCATTCACGGTGGGGTAAATACCAAAACCCTTATAAAATGCTTTTCAAAATCTTAGCTACATAATATCAAAAAGCATATAAACTAGAGTAAAGCACATTTTAGTAACCAACAAAAGTAAAGGCGGGGTAGGCTATTATGCTAAGATATTGATTATTAGATTGCTTGGGATAGAATTTATTGATAAGGGCTTGTGATGGCATACAATACACCGATACATACCGAAAATCAAACTTTGGAAGAAATATTTGCCAATAGCAAACAGTACCAAGTACCTAAATTCCAGCGGGACTATTCTTGGGAACAAGAGCAATGGCAAGTATTGTGGGACGATATTCAAACTATTGCCGAAGCTAGCGAAGACTACCACTATATGGGCTACTTAGTATTACAACAGGGGCAGCAAAACAAACAATTTATTGTTGTCGATGGCCAGCAACGGCTTACGACCTTTTCTTTACTGGCACTTAGTGCGATTGGCAGGTTTAAGCAGTTAGGGCATGCGGATACCGCTAAAGAGTTTTTCCGCCGTTTTATTGGTTCAGAACAATATAGCTTTATTAAGATAACAGAGAAAAAACTTATCTTAAACAAGAACAATGAATATTATTACAATCAATTAGTTAGCTTTTACAAACAAGACGCAGCAGCACAGCAAGCCCCGATACACAAGAGAGGCCAAAAGCAAACCGTTATTCTTATGGGCAAAGCGATAGAGTATTTTAGCCAGCAGCTGGCTGGGCTAAGTGCCCAAAAAATCAGTGAGCTACTGCAAACTATGGCCGAGCGGGTATTGTTTACCACTATTTTTATTGCCGATCAAGTAAATGCCTACAAGATTTTTGAAACCTTAAACGCGCGCGGCGTACAGCTTAGCACGGGAGACTTACTAAAAAACTATATTTTTTCAGCAATAGATACAAATGGACAAATCCCCGATGAAGAGCTAAACAGACTGGAAGAGATATGGGAAAACATAGGCCACAACGTTGGCAAGCATAAATACAGCGACTATATTTTAGTGCAATGGAAAAGTAGCCATAGGCCTTTGCGCCCCAAACAACACCTTTTTACCACGATAAAAAAGCAGGTTTGTGGCGAGCAGCAAGCCAGTACATACTTACAAATATTAGAACAAGACAGCGAGTTGTACAGTGCTTTGCTGGATTATGAGCACCATCTTTGGAAAGATTTTGACCAGTACCAGCAAGTAACACAAGATATACGGGTACTGAATTTGTTTAACCTAAAGCAACCGATTAGCGTATTGCTAGCTGCGTACAAAAAATACAAGCCCAAACAATTTGCCACTATATTGCATTGGCTGATGGTATTTTCTATCCGCTACAATGTGATTTGCCGCTTGTATGCCAGTGAGCAAGAACATTTTTATAGTAAATTATGCCAACAAATACAGCAACAAACGCCACTTGCCGAAGTAAAAACAACTATGCTGCAAGGTTTGTACCCCAACGATGAACTATTTAAACGGGCTTTTAGCGAAAAGTCCCTGCCAACCGAACAATCAAATAAGAAAGCTCGCTATATACTGGTAGCCCTGTGCCAATGCATGGGCGATAAAGCCCTTGATGAACAGCAACTTACCGTAGAACACTTATTGCCACTAAAGCCCAATCAATTTTGGCAAGATAGTTTTGAGCAATCCACTAAGGCCTTTGCTACCCGTTTGGGCAATATGGCCCTAGTGGATTCTAAGATCAATCAGGAATTGGGGCAAAAACCCTTTGCCCAGAAAAGGCAGATGATCTTACAACAAAACATTTGCCCAATAAACCAAAGCCTGGCCGATTATATGGAATGGACAACCGATACAATCCATTCGCGCCAAAGGGAAATGGCGCAAACAGCGTGCCGAACTTGGCAAATCAATTAACATACAGGCAAACCACCCCGGCTAAATACGGGAAGAGCCCGAGCTAAATACGGAGAGAGCTTGGGCTAAATACGGGGAGAGCCCGCCCTAAATACGGGAATAACTTCGGCGCAATACGCAAATAGATTATAGTTATATAGTATAAACAAATAGGAGAAACCATGAAAAGCCAATCCCTAAGCCTAGAATCCTTAAAAGCTTTGCTAAAGGCACAACACCACTACCTAGACCAAGAAGGCGAGCTAAACACAGCTTTGCTGCATAAGCTAGCCCAACAGTGTGAGCACAATTTGCTGGAATTGTTATGGGCAGACAAAATTATTGGATAAAGAGAGTTTGATTTTTTATGAATAAACCTAGTAAAGAGACTAAATTTAAAACGGTTATCGAGAGAAATACCTTTTATTTTTACAACAAGATATTTGAAGAAAAATATGAAGGATATTTAAATTCTCTAAAAGAAACTTTAGTGATTCTAAAATATAAAATAGAAGAGGTTTTTTCTGGAAAATAAGTTTTATGTTAGAAAGTTATTTGAACAAAATTATTCAAGGCGACTGTTTACCATTATTAAAAGGCATTCCCAATGATTCTATAGATATTACATTTGCAGACCCACCTTTTAATTTAAAGAAGAAATATAATGGATATAAAGATAGTTTAGAATTTATAGAATATATTAATTGGTGTGAAGAATGGATAAAAGAAATGATTAGAATAACCAAACCTACGGGTTCTATCTTTTTACATAATATACCTAAATGGCTAACTTTCTATGTGGGTATACTGAACAAATACGCTTATTTCAAGCATTGGATAGTGTGGAATGCCCCGAGTTCTCCTATGGGCAAAAGTTTACAACCCAATCATTATGGCATTTTGTTCTATACCAAACAAAGTAACAACACAAAGATTTATGAATTGAGAATGCCACATGAAAGGGAAAGGAAAACGACATTTCTAAGAAAAGATTACGGTGGAAAGAAGGGAGGATTGCATCCTTTTGGCCCTTTGGTTTCCGATGTATGGTCGGATATACATAGAATCAAACATGCCAAATATAGAAATGCCCATCCTTGCCAACTACCAGTTCATTTATTAGAAAGGATAATATTATTGACAACAGACCAACATGATATAGTTTTCGATCCTTTTGTTGGCACTGGCACCACAGCGGTAGCAGCCAAGAAATTAAATAGAAAGTTTATTGGTTTTGACTTAGCTCAAGAATACGTAAAAGTAGCTCAAGAAAATTTAGCTGCGGTACAACCAAACTCAAAAATTAACGATATATGGGTGAGTTTCTATTTAGAAGAGATAAAAACCATAAGAGATAAAGACTGGGATATACTATCAAGAAATTTTGAAATACCCAGCAACTTAACAGAAATTGACTTTAAAAAGATCAAACTGAAAAATGTTTCCAGTCTTTTTTGAAAGAGGACGACATTGTGCTAGACTTTTGTTTGATCAATACCAATAGCCTCTGCTCCAAAATTATTTGCGCCAAACCACCCCGGCTAAATACGCAAAGCGCCCCGGCTAAATACGCTTAGAGCTTGGGCTAAATACGGGAAGAGCCCGCCTTAAATACGGGAATAACTTTGGTTAAATACGGGAATAAGTTTGACGCAATACGCAAATAAATTATAGTTATACAGTATAAACAAATAGGAGAAACCATGAAGACCCCAGCCCTAAGCCTAGAATCCTTAAAAACTTTGCTACAAGCCCAGCCGCACTATGTAGACCCAGAAGGCGAGCTCAACACGGCTTTATTGTATAAGCTAGCCCAGCAGTGCCAGCGCAATTTGCTAGAATTGTTGTTTGCGGACACGGCCGCGCGCAAGGCGTTTTTCTTGCAGCAGGGCGGGGTTACGGTGTTTGTGCGCGACCATTTTATCGACTACATACAGCACAAACGCTTTGTAGCCAACAGCTACACCGCCTATAAAAACAAAATCGGCTTGCACGATGAGCACGACTATCTAAAGAAAAGCCAAGATATTGTGCTGGCCTTTCCGTTTAAAGACTGCGTACTGGAGGGTGGCCAAACTAAAGACGATGCCAAACGCAGCGAACGCTACTACCACCGCATACTGGCGATAGAGGAACTTGACCGCTTGCTGGACCCCAAAGTGCTAACTAACGCGCGCCGCTACACTAAGGAGGGCCTAAGCGAATGTAGGGAATTTACCCGCAGCCCAAGCAATAATACCATTAGCGACAATTTGATTATCAAGGGCAACAACCTTATCGCCTTGCACAGCATCAAGGAACAATTTGCCAAAAAAGTAAAGCTGATCTATATCGACCCGCCATATAATCCTCAAAGCCCCAATAATACTTTTTGCTACAATAATAATTTTAACCGTTCTACTTGGTTAGTGTTTATGAAAAATCGCTTGGAAGTAGCCAAGCAATTATTGACAGAAGACGGAGCGATAATTATTGCCATTGATGACAATGAAAGGGATTATTTGGGCGTTTTGTTAAGAGAATTATTTCATGAAGACCAACACGAAACCCATTGTATTACCATTGTGCACAACCCTCGTGGGGTACAAGGCACAAATTTTTCTTATACCCATGAATACGCATTCTTTGTAATACCCAAAGGAAAAAAGACTATTATAAACCAAAAAATAGCAGCAGAAAATATTACTTTTAGAGGTTTACGAGACAATGGCGGTATAAGTTTAAGAAGTGATGCTAAGAATTGTTTTTATCCGATTATAGTAGATAAACAGAGCAAGCAAGTTATTGGCTTTGGGGCAGTCTGTGAAGATAGCTTTTCTCCCAAAGCGCGCATGATAGAACATGCCGATACGTATGCTATTTATCCGGTAGATGATGGCGGCGTAGAACGCAAATGGCGGTATGCCTATCAATCGGTAGCCAAAGTAAAGCACTTGTTGCGTGCTAGAGAAGTAAAAGGTATATGGGATATTCAAATAGGCAAAGACTTTCGCCAATACCCAACGGTATGGCAAAATACCAAATATGATGCCAATGAATACGGCACGAAACTGATTAAATCTTTAGTGCCCAATGCCAGCTTTGACTTTCCCAAATCTTTATGGACTGTGTACGACTGCCTCTATGCTGTTGTCGGAGAAGATAAAAATGCGATTGTTTTAGATTATCATGCGGGTAGTGGCACAACCGCACACGCTGTATTGGAATTAAATAAACAAGACAACGGCAATCGGCAATTTATACTTTGTGAACAAATGGACTATATAGAAAATGTAACCAGTCAAAGAATCCAAGCTGTATTAAAGCAAGAAAATATAGATAACAGCTTTGTCTATTTGGAGCTAAAACAGCACAACCAAGGCTTTATACAGCGTATTACCGAGGCCACCACCCAAGCGCAACTTAGCGCAATACAGCAAGAGTTACTGCAAAACCCCGATTTGGACTACCGCCTGAATACCGAAGCCGTGCAACAAAGCACCGAAGATTTTGCTGCGCTAAGCCTAGACAATCAAAGGCAAATATTGATAGACTTTTTGGAACTCAACCAATTGTATGTGCCGTATAGCGAGCGCAAAGATACGCGCTTTCATTGCACGGACCAAGAAATACCACTAAGCGAAAGTTTTTACAACGGAGGCCAAGCATGAATAACCGTGAAATAGAACAGTATACAAGGATTATTGACGACCCCAATTCTACCAATGAACAGAAGGCGGAGGTGTATATAGATAGGGGGCTTACTTATGCTATACAAGGGGAATTTGTAAAAGCGATAGCGGATTTTACAGAGGCTATAGGGCTAGCAACAGATAATGAAACGAAAGCAAATGTATATTTAGACAGAGGGCTTACTTACAGCAAACAAGGAAAATACCAGCAAGCGATAGCCGACTTTAACCAAGCCATTGAGTTAGCAACAGATAATGAAACGAAAGCAAAGGTTTATAACAACAGAGGAGCTATTTACAGCGAACAAGGAGAATACCAGCTAGCGCTAGCGGATTTTACCCAGGCCATTAAGCGATATACGGATAATAACGACAAAGCCAATGCGTATATCAACAGAGGCGTTGCTTATGATGAACAAGAAAAATATCCAGAGGCCATAGCCGACTATAAAAATGCCTTAAACTTAAACCCAAAACTTAAAGAAGCAAGAATAAATCTAGCTATAGCCGAAGTAAAAGAAAAACAAGCAAAATTTGACCGTTTATCTGGGGAGGCTCGCAGTTTTGGGTTGGCAAAAGAATATCAAGAGGAACAAGATAAACTAAACAAATATGTGAAGAAATGTACAAAATGGTTTATAGTAGGAATAGGAGCGCTAATCGTTGTAGTCTTATTGCAGATTACAGTAGGAATATTATCACTATTTGGTGTAACTTTCTGGCGGATCGATTGGAGTAAGATTTCTTTTAGTCTTACGACTATACTCACTACCTTGCCTTTGCTTGCCCCCATAATATGGCTTACCAGTTTCTTTGCCAAACGCAGGAGCGAGGCCAATATGCTTTTGCAAGAATATAGCCACAAAACCATATTTGCCAAATCGTATATTGCCTATAAACAGGAAATAGAAAAGCTAGAAAGCCCAGACTCGAACCTACAGCCCAAGTTATTAGAAGCAATGATAGAGACACTAAAACGCAGCCCGACAACTATTTTTAGCAAAAAACACTCCAGCGACTTACCGATTGAAGAGCTAAAGCAAATAATCGAGCTTGCCAAAACACTAAAAAGTTAGCGTTGCCTTTCAAGAAATAGCCTGCCCTAAATACGCTTAGAGCTTGGGCTAAATACGGTCAGAGCCTGCCCTAAATACGGGAAGAGCTTGGGCTAAATACGGGGAGAGCCCGCCCTAAATACGGGGAGAGCTTGGCCACTGTAGGCAAATAAATTATAGTTATACAGTATAAACAAATGGGAGAAATCATGAAAACCCCACCCCTAAGCCTAGAATCCTTAAAAGCTTTGCTACAAGCCCAGCCGCACTATGTAGACCCAGAAGGTGAACTGAACACGGCTTTATTGCACCAGCTAGCGCAGCAGTGCCAGCGCAATTTGCTGGAATTATTGTTTGATAATAGCGCTACCCGGCAGGCGTTCTTTTTTGAGCACGAAGGGCACAGCGTATTTGTGCGCGACCATTTTATCGACTACATACAGCACAAACGCTTTGTGGCCAATAGCTACACCGCCTATCGTAATAAAATTGGCTTGCACGATGGCCAAGACTACCTAAAGAAAAACAAGGATATTGTACTGGCCTTTCCATTTAAAGACTGCGTTTTGGAAGGCGGTCAAAGCAAAAGCGAGGCCAAACGCAGCGAACGCTACTACCACCGCATACTGGCGATAGAGGAACTTGACCGCTTGCTGGAGCCCAAAGTGCTGTGCAACGCGCGCCGCTACACTAAGGAGGGCCCAAGCGAATGTAGGGACTTTACCCGCAATAACAGCAATAATACCATTAGCGACAATTTGATTATCAAGGGCAACAATTTAATTGCCTTGCACAGCATCAACGAACAATTTGCCAAAAAAGTAAAGCTGATCTATATCGACCCGCCGTACAACACCGGCAACGATAGCTTTTTGTACAACGACAATTTTAACCATTCTACTTGGCTAGTATTTATCAAAAACCGTCTGGAAATAGCGCGCAAGCTATTGCGAGGGGACGGGGTGATTTTTGTGCAGTGTGATGATAACGAAATGGCTTATTTAAAGGTGTTGATGGACGAAGTCTTTGGACGGGAGAATTTTGTCAGTACCATCACCACAAGAGCAACGCCGAATGCCAGAGACTATGGATTGATTGCGCAAATGCATGAATTTATTTTGTTTTATGCAAACGATGTTGTTCGAGCAAATACCAATTTAATCGATATGGAGGACAACCATCAGAAAGGCTTTTGTTATACAGACCAAAAAGGAGAATTTAATATCCATCCTCTGTATAACAGTAATGTCAATTTTCATATTGACAATAGACCAAACTTATTTTACCCATTCTACCTAAATACTCATAAAACAGATCAAAACGGCTTCTTTGAAATTTCTTTGGAAAAACAAAGTGGTTGTATCGAAATTTACCCACCAAAATCCCAAAAGGATAGTGTTCAGTTGGTCTGGCGATGGGGCAAAGAAAAATCTTTAGCAAATATTAACAAAGAAATTGTCGGTTATCAAACAAGACAAGGTCTATTTAGAATTGTGCAAAAAATGCGTGGAGATAAACAGCTTGCTAGAACTATATGGTTTGATACAAGTATTTCGAATAGAAGAGCTACAGAAGATTTACAAAAGCTGTTTGCGGAAAAAGTCTTTGCCTATCCCAAGCCGGAAGGGCTGTTACAAAGAATTATCGAGATTGCCACTAAGGAAGGCGACCTAGTTTTGGACTTTTGTTTGGGCAGCGGCACGACTGCGGCGGTGGCCCACAAAATGGGCCGGCAATATATCGGCATAGAACAAATGGACTATATACAAACTATTGCGGTAGAGCGCCTTGCCAAAGTAATTGCCGGCGAGCAGGGCGGTATCAGCAAAAATGTGGGCTGGGCCGGCGGTGGCAGCTTTGTCTATTTGGAGCTGAAAGCACACAACCAAGCTTTTATACAGCGTATTACCGAGGCCAGCAGCCAAGCGCAACTTAGCGAAATCCAGCAAGAGTTACTACAAAACCTCGATTTGGACTACCGCCTAAATACCGAAGCCGTGCAACAAAGCGCCGAAGATTTTGCCGCGCTAAGCCTAGAAAAGCAAAGGCAAATATTGATAGACTTTTTGGAACTCAACCAATTATATGTGCCGTATAGCGAGCGCAAAGACACCCGCTTTAGCTGCACACAACAAGAAATACCACTAAGCGAAAGTTTTTACAACGGAGGAAACCATGAATAACCGTGACATAGAACGATACACAGAGATTATTGAAAACTCGAATTTTTCAGATAAAGAGAGGGTAAAAGCGTATAACAACAGAGGCAATGCTTACAGGAGACAAAAAGAATATGAGCCCGCAATAGCGGATTTTATAGAGGCTATTGCGTTAGCAACAGATAATGAAACAAAAGCAATTGCGTATTTCAACAGAAGCTTTGCGTACTTTCAGCAAAAGAAATACGAGCTAGCGATAAAGGACTTTACGCAAACCATTGATTTATTTACATATAGTAACCAAATGATACAGCGAGTGTTAAGAGAAGCTAAGACAAACTTTGATAATCGAGATTATAGTGAAGCGATAGAAAAATATCAAAATATAATTCCTTCCTTAAAAGAGAATGAGGTTGGGAAAAAAGCGTATCAAGGGAGAAGTGATTCATATTTAAAATTGGGAAAGCATAATGAGTCGATAGCCGATCATAAAAAGGCCATAGACTTAGATAGGCAATTAGAATCAGCAAAACTTTATTTGTGCCTTGCAGAAACAAAAAAGGCAGTAGAAGAAAGCAATAAGGTAAAAGAGGAATTTCAAAGCTTATATGGAGATGCCGGCAGTATTGGGCTGGCAACAGGATATGAAAAGCAACAAGATAAACTAAATAAATATGTGAAGAAATGTACGATATGGTTTATAGTAGGAATAGGAGCGCTAATCGCTGTAGCTTTATGGCAGATATTTTGCAATAAGGATTCTTTTAGTCTTACTACTATACTCACCGCCTTGCCTTTGCTTGCCCCCATAATATGGCTTACCAGTTTCTTTGCCAAACGCAGGAGCGAGGCCAATATGCTTTTGCAAGAATATAGCCACAAAACCATATTTGCCAAATCTTATAGTGCTTATAAACAGGAAATAGAAAACCTAAAAAGCCCAGACTTGAACCTACAGCCCAAGCTATTAGCAGCAATGATAGACACCATAAAACACAGCCCGAAAACTATTTTTAGCAAAAAACACTCCAGCGACTTACCGATTGAAGAGCTAAAGCAAATAATCGAGCTTGCTAAAACATTAAAAAGTTAGCGTTGTCTTTCAAGAAATAGCCCGGGCGATTCAGGCCAAGCGCCCCGGCTAAATACGGGAAGCGCCCGCCTTAAATACGGGGAGAGCCGAAGCTAAATACGGGAAGCGCCCGCCCTAAATACGCTTAGAGCTTGGGCTAAATACGGGAAGAGCCCGCCCTAAATACGCTTAGAGCTTGGCCACTGTAGATAAATTGATTATGATTATACACTATAACTAAATAGGAGAAACCATGAAGACCCCACCCCTAAGCCTAGAAAGTCAAAAGAAAATACTTGTCGGCTTTTGGGAACTCAATCAATTATATGTTCCCTACACCGAACGCAAGGACACGCGCTTTAACTGCACGGACCAAGAAATTACCCTAAGCGAGAATTTTTGTATGGGAGGCCAAGCATGAGCAACAAAGAAATAGAACGGTACACACAAATTATTGAAACCCCAATTCTACCAATGAAGAGAGGGCGGTGGCGTATGGTGGTAAAGGGATTACTTATTTTCAACAAAAAGAATACGAGCCCGCCATAGCCGACTTTAACCAAGCCATTGAGTTATTTACAGATAATAACGACAAAGCAATAGCTTATACCAACAGAGGCAATGCTTATAAAGAACAAAAAGAATACGAGCCCGCCATAGCGGACTTTAACCAAGCCATTGAGTTATTTACAGATAACAACGACAAAGCAATAGCTTATACCAACAGAGGCGCTGCGTACTTTGAACAAGGAGAATACCAGCTAGCAATAGCGGATTTTACCCAGGCCATTGGGCTAGCTGTAGATAATAACCTTAAAGCAATGGCATATATTGACAAAGGAACTGCTTACGAACAACAAGAACAATACGAGCCCGCCATAGCGGACTTTACCCAAGCCATTCATTTATACAGAGATAACAACGAAAAAGCAAAGGCTTATAACGGCAGAGGCCTTACTTATGGGAAACAAGAACAATACGAGCCCGCCATAGCGGACTACACACAGGCCATTGAGCGATATATGGATAATAACTTTAAAGCAAAGGCCTATAACAACAGAGGCTATGCTTACGGAGAACAAGAAAAATACCAACAAGCGATAGCGGACTACACACAGGCCATTGGCTTATTTACAGACAATAACGACAAAGCAAAGGCCTATAATAACAGAGGCTATGCTTACGGAGAACAAGAAAAATACCAACAAGCGATAGCGGACTACACACAGGCCATTGGCTTATTTACAGACAATAACGACAAAGCAAAGGCCTATAACAACAGAGGCTATGCTTACGGAGAACAAAAAGAATACGAGCTAGCGATAGCGGACTTTACCCAAGCCATTCATTTATACAGAGATAACAACGACAAAGCAAAGGCCTATAATAACAGAGGCCTTACTTATGGGAAACAAGAAAAATATGATAATGAAGGAAATAAAGAAGAATCTTAAAATAATTAAGAGAAAAAGAGCCGAATGTATACCCAAAAAGTTTAGAGTTACTAAGCGGTTTGCACTATTTGATAAAAGATGCCAGCTATGCCTACGAACAAGAATACCGTTTCGTGTGTTTTGCCAGCACAGAACATATGCCCGAGATATTACAAAGAGAAAACCAGACCAAGAGCCAAAAGATACCCAAGACCATAGCTGCTCTCGTATTTATGTAGAAACCGATATACTAGAAAAGTTATCCGCGGTGCTAACGGCCCCGAAAATAGAAAAGGCAAAAGTCCTAGATATACAGTATTTTTTGCATTGGTATACAAAGTCGGGCCAATTCTCCAAACAAGAACAATTGCCTGTATATACAAGCCGTATTCCGTACCGCTAGCTTGCCGCCCGGCCCGGCCTGCACTTGACTGCACGCAAAAAATATATACACAACAACTCAAGAAATTCCCCTAGGCAAAGCGTTTTACTGCCAAGCTCCTAAGTTTTGAATACTTAAAAGATTGACTAAAGACAAAGTCCCTTGTTCAATTTAGTTTTTTGCTGCTGCATATAAACCTTGTATAAATACGAAACTATTGATATATTCAAGCCGTTATAATTCTTTTACTTTTTTGATCTTTGTACTTTTTTGAACCATTTTAAGGAGTTTATCTATGGCGGTACATAAAATCCAAAACGAAGAGCTTTCTGTTGAAGTTTCTACTCTTGGGGCAGAACTTTATTCGATTAATCACCAAGGCACAGAGTATCTGTGGCCAGGCAACCCCGAAACTTGGAATGGCAGGGCTCCTATTTTATTCCCAATTATTGGGCCCTTATTGAATGGTAGCTACCAATTAGATGGCAAAAGTTACCAAATGGGGCAACATGGTTTTGCCCGCCACAGTGAATGGCAACTTATTCAAAGCGAAACAGATTTCCTACTTTTTTCCCTAAAGGAAAACGAACAAATCCAGAAGCTCTACCCTTTTGCTTTCTATTTAGAAGCAGGTTATCGTATTGTAAATAATAAACTAGAATGTAGTTATCGGGTTAATAATCAATCGGCAATTGACATGCCTTTTGCCATCGGCAGTCATACGGCATTCCGAGTGCCGATTGACCCTTCATTAAACTTTAGCGACTATGAATTAGAGTTTGAAAAACAAGAGGATACAGTCCGATATTTGCAAATCAGTGGAGGGCCTTTAAGCGGTGAAACGGTAGCATTTCGTACCCAAAACCGTAAGCTGCCTTTAGAGCATAGTTTTTTTGCCAATAGTTCTATTGTTTTTAAAGAATTAGCCTCGGAGCGCATTACGATTCAAAGTCCGAAAGACAAAGAAAACCGTAAAGCTTCCATTTCTTTTGCTGGCTTTCCCTACTGTACATTGTGGACGTATTTTCACCGTAGTGAACCTTATTTGTGTATTGAACCTTGGTATGGTGTTACCCCAACAGTGGGCAGCAGTACAGACATGCGCGAGCGTGAAGGGAATTTGTGTTTAAAGCCCAAACAAGAATTTTCTTGTCAATTCCAAATTGCACTTGGTTCAGTTAATTGTTTTAGTTAAATAGTCTGGGAAATAAAAAGTCATAAATTAGGAGAAAGCTATGGCAATGGATATGGCTGTTGTAGAGCAGCTAATCAAAGAAAAGCTGCCCGATGCCCAAGTACATATTAGTGATTTTGTGGGGGATAATAACCATTTGTCTGCTACAGTAACATCGGCACAATTTGTGGGTAAAACGCGCGTGCAGCAACACAAGATGGTATTCGATGCCTTGGGCGAGAGAATGGGTGATGAACTCCATGCACTGGCAATTCAAACTATTGCCAAAGAAAAATAAAAAAGGAAGAAACAATGTCTGTAGAACAACAAATCAAGCAAATTGTGTCTGAATATGATGTAGTTGTATTTATGAAAGGCACACAACAACAACCTCTATGTGGCTTTTCTAACACGGTTGCTCAAATTTTGGCCCACCTTCAAGTGAGTTATCACGATGTCAATGTATTGGAAGATGATGCGATTCGCGAAGGTGTCAAACAATTTTCCCAATGGCCAACGTTGCCCCAAGTATATGTCAAAGGGGAATTTTTGGGCGGTTGCGATATTATTCGGGAAATGTTTAATACCGAAGAATTAGCACAGTACTTGGATAGTAAAGGTATTAACCATTGCTAAAAAGTACTTAAAGATTTACAAAGTAAAAGTAAAAGCCGTTTTGTCAGCAAAAAATAAAAGAACTGCTACTTTGTCATATTGCTTGCAGCTATTATACCATCTAGCTTATGTTTAAACGCCTTTACCCTTACATGAAGCCTTTTGCGCGATATTTTTATCTAGCAATATTTTTACTAATATTAGATATTTTTGTTAATATTATGATTCCTTGGGCTACCGGACAAATTATTGATAAAGTATTCCAGGCAAGTTCTATAAGTTGGGAACTGCGCCGAGAAACTTTACACCACTTGCTACTACTACTAACTTCTTGTTTTATCGTTCTATTGCTGTGCATTTATTTGCGGGGTCTGGCAATAGAATGGTTTAGCCAAAAAACAATGCACAGCCTACGAGCAGCCCTGTTTAATCACATGCAAAAACTGGATATGAGTTTTTATCATCAAAACACGGTAGGGGAATTGATGTCTCGGGTTACCGGTGATATTGAACAGCTACGCAATTATTGTGCTCACGGTTTGCCTGCTACTGTATTTAATCTAATGTTTTTTCCTTCTGCAGCTATATATATGCTGTATTTAAATTGGCAGCTAACCCTCTTATGTTTGCTGGTATCGCCATTAATCGGATTGATAGCTGTTCGTTTTTCTAAAATCAGTAAACACAACCAAGAGTATAACCGCAAAATCTATGCCAAATTAAGTGCAGTCGTTCAAGAAAGTTTAAACGGTGTTCGAGTCATCCAGAATTTTATGAGTCAAGATTATCAAGCAAAGCGTTTTTTAGAATCAAACCGTAAGTTTACGGAGGGGAGGTATCGCTCTGTTAAAAATTGGGCAAAACACGTGCCTGTTCTCGAGGTATTAGGTTCTTTCAGCAATATTTTAGCTTTAACCATAGGCGGTTACATGGCCATTCGAGGGGATTTTAGCTTGGGGACTTGGATACAATTTACCGGTTATACTTGGATGTTAGTAATGCCCATGCGCCAACTGGGTGAATTAATTAGTTCCATAAATTTTGCCAGAGTTGCATCGGAGCGTTTGTTTTGCATTCTCGATGAGCAACCCAAAATTTACAGCCCAGAAACGGGAGCGTATATACCGAAACAAACTTTACCTGAAGGCCTACATTCAATAGGGCAATTGCCTGGAGGTCAAATAATACAAACCTACCCTCAAGGAAAAGGTGAAATTGAATTTGTCAATGTTACTTGGTACGGCAGTGATGCAAATACAAAACAAGCTGAGCGAACAGCAATATTGGAAAATATTTGCCTAAAAATTCCAGCAGGTAGTAGTCTGGGAATTATTGGCGAAACAGGTGTGGGTAAAACTTCTTTGGCTAATTTGATTTGCCGCTTTGCCGATCCAGATAATGGCCAAATTTTTATGGATGGAATCGATTTGCGGCAATGGGATATACATGCTTTGCGCTCCCAAATTTCTTATGTAATGCAAGAACCTTTTTTATTTTCCGATACCTTGGCTTTTAATATCAGCTTCAATGAATCCTCAATCTCGCAAGATAAAGTGATTCGTTCAGCGCAGCGCAGTGCAGCGCATAGTTTTATTGGCATGCTACAAGAAGGTTATCAAACTATGGTGGGCGAGCGTGGAGTAGGGCTTTCAGGTGGCCAGCGTCAACGCACAGCACTAGCTCGAGCCTTGGTAAAAGAAAGCTCAATCTTGATTTTAGATGATACCACTTCGGCAGTGGATATGGAAACCGAAAAAGAAATTCAGCAACAACTTTTGGCCGTGGATTCACACCATACCCGCATTATCATTGCCCATCGCCTTAGTTCTGTAATGCTTTGCACTCAAATTATTGTAATGGAAGAGGGCCGTATTATAGAGCGTGGCAATCACCAAGAATTGATGGCACAAGAAGGTTATTATTGCCAAGTCTTCAATGAGCAACAACTGCTTGAAAAAGAGGAATAGCTGATGGTCGACAGCCAAATTGAAAACGAAGATGATATAGAACTAAGCCGAGAAACTTTATGGCGTTTACTTGGTTTACTAAGGCCTTGGAAATGGCACGTTATATGCGCTTTATTGCTAATGGTCTTAGGGGCTTTAGCTATGTTGACCGGCCCGTATTTGACGAAATTATTAATTGATTATTATGTCCCGAACAAAAAAATTGCTTGGGTTTTTGGCATAGGCGGCCTTTATGCTTTATTAGTGATGTGCAATGGTGTTTGCCTGCGCTACCGAATAAAAATGATGGTAGTAATTGGCGATAAAGTCCTTGAAAAACTGCGCCAACAAGCTTTTGAACACGCTTTAAAACTCTCATTTTCATTTTATGACCAAATGCCTAGCAGCAAAGTTATGGTACGTATCGTTTACAATACAGAACAATTGCAACAATTTTTAAAACATGGTTTTGTAAACTTGTTGATAGACCTTGTTCGCATTGTGTTAATTTTTGGACTTTTGTTAGCCATTAACATAAAACTAAGCCTAATTGTGCTAGCCTCTTCACCATTGATTGGCCTATTGGTTGCCCTGTTGCGTTCAACAATTCATGAGCGCTGGCAAACGGTGCAACAAAAAAATTCAGTGGTCAACGCCTTTTTACAGGAAAATATTTCCGGTATAAAAGTCAATCAGTCCTATTTGCGAGAAGATAGCAATATTCAGCGTATGGAACAAAACTTAAGCAGTTTTGTACGTCTGTGGATGCGCGCTATTGTAGCCAATAATGTTGTTTTCCCTTTAGTTTTGTTATTTAACAGTATATCCATTTTGTTGGTATATATTTATGGTT
The DNA here is from genome assembly GCA_965225855.1 of Spirochaetia bacterium. Classification (GTDB taxonomy): domain Bacteria; phylum Spirochaetota; class Spirochaetia; order SP-2023; family SP-2023; genus Haliotispira. The sequence goes on from CBDDCK010000005.1 coordinate 791,120, forward strand.
TTGAACAACTGCGCCTTGGGCTAATTTCTGTTGGCGGTTTAGTTACTTTTGCCCAATATACTTGGATGTTTAATGAACCTGTAGTCGCCATGAGCCAATATTACAGCCAGATCATGCAAGCTATTTCCGCAGCAGAGCGTGTCTTTGACATTCTCAACCGGCCGATAGAAATTAACAGCCCGCAACAGCCATTACCACTACTCCGTTGCCGTGGCAAAATTACTTTTGAAAATGTCGATTTTTCCTATAAACCAGAAATGCGGGTATTAAGAGATTTAAGCTTTGTGCTACAGCCGGGCGAACGAGTGGCCATTGTCGGCGAAACGGGTGCCGGTAAGACAACGATTATCAATTTACTCACGCGTTTTTACGATATTCAAGGCGGACGCATTTTACTGGATGACCAAGATATTTGCACATTCGATTTAAAAGATTTGCGAAGTAAAGTGGGCGTGATGATGCAAGATAGCTTTTTGTTTAACAGCAGCATCCGTGAAAATATCCGCTATGGTAATTTAGCTGCAACCGATGAAGAAGTTTTGACCGCAGCTAAACTCGTCCACGCTCACGAATTTATAATAAAACAAGAAAATGCTTATGACACGATGATAGGAGAGCGTGGAGTAAAGCTATCGCTGGGGCAAAGGCAATTGCTAGCGTTTGCTCGCATATTACTTTATAATCCGCAAGTGCTCATTTTAGATGAAGCAACTTCCAGCATTGACACAAAGACCGAAGCCTTATTACAACAAGCTATTGAAGTAGTGCTTTCCCAGCGTACAAGTATCGTGATAGCCCATCGCCTTTCTACTGTTCGCAATGCCGATCGTATATTTGTTATGGCGAATGGACATATTATTGAAGAAGGGAAACACAAAGAGCTGCTTGCCAAAGGCGGAAAATATTTTCAATTATATGAAAGCTTGAAAATTGAAGCCTAAAGACTTTCAACTTTAGCAACAAATTTTTGTACTCAAAACCAAATTATGCAGTTTTTCGCTTAGTTAAATGCTTTTAGTCGATAGTAATTTCCTATAGCAGACTAGAAAAAACTTAAAGCATAACAACACAATGCCGACACTGTGCTAAGAGTTTTTGCAGGCAAAATATGCTCTTATATGCTACTTTTGGAAGGATATATTAATGGTAAGGAGTTTCTATACGAGCACAAGTGGGCTAAAGGCTCAAGAACAGCGCATGAATAATGTGGCCAACAATTTGGCAAATGTCAATCGTACAGGTTTTAAGCGCGATATTTCTGTAATGAAAGCTTTTCCTGAAATGTTAATCAGCAGGCTCAATGACCAAGTGCAACGCCTACCTATTGGAAGTATTGACAATGGGCCGCTTATTGGAATGTTGGGAACTGGTGTTGAATCCAACCAGACTTTCATTGATTTTTCGCAGGGCAGCCTTGTAGAAACAAAGCACCCATATGACATGGGCTTAGAGGGTGCAGGTTTTTTTGTGGTCGAAACCCCCCAGGGGGAACGCTATACTCGCAATGGCGAATTCACTCTTGGTAAAGAAGGTTTTCTCGAAACAAAAGAAGGGCTGCGTATTTTGGGAGAAAAAGGCCCTATCTCACTCAAATTACACAATTTTCGTATCGACCGCAATGGCAATATTTTTTATAATCCAGAGTTTCAAAATGTCGGTCTTGTTGGTGAGCGCGATAATCGGTGGGAAAAAGAAGAATTATTAGATACCATGAGACTTGTAGGGTTTGAGCGACCACAGCATTTGGAAAAAATGGGCTCTTCTCTGTTTAAGCCCGCTTATGAGAGTAATCTGGAAATACCCGTAAGTGGTTATCCGCAATTACTTACAGATAATCAGCGGCCCATAGTGCGTTGGAAAATGTTGGAAAAATCCAATATCAATGCGGTTTCGGAAATGGTTCAAATGATAGAAGTTCAGCGTGCTTATGAAGCGAATCAAAAAGTTATTCAAACCGATGATCAATTGCTGGGTCGTCTAATAAATGGTGTGGGGAAATACGCTTAGAAAGATTTGGGTTTTTAGGAGATAATACTATGATTCGTTCCCTTTGGACAGCTGCTTCAGGTATGGACAGCACGCAGCAATATTTTGATACAATTGCCAACAATTTAGCCAATGTGAACACGGTGGGTTATCGTCGAGTTCGTGCAGAGTTTGAAGATTTGCTTTATGCTCATGAAAAATTGGCAGGAACTCGCGCTACAGATGAGACGGTTCGTCCCCTTGACGTCTCGATTGGGCACGGTAGTCGCGTTTCAGCAACCCAGCGCATTTTCAATCAAGGCGTAATTAAAGCTAGCGAAAATCCTGTAGATATAGCGATTCAGGGTGAAGGTTTTTTTCGGTTGGAAATGCCTAATGGCGAATATTCCTACAGTCGCAATGGAGCCTTTAAAGTCGATGCGAACAAACAAATAGTTACAGCCCAAGGGTTTCGTTTATCTCCAGAAGTTATTTTGCCAGAAAGTATTAACTTGGAAGAAGATTTGACTATCACTCGCGATGGTAAAGTCAATGTACGGATCAAAGATGATGTTACAGAAGTTGGGCAGATTGAGTTATTTCGTTTTGTAAATCCAGCGGGTTTAAAAGCTTTAGGTGAAAATGTCTTTCAAGAGACCCAAGCTTCTGGTCAAGCAATTCAAGGTAGCCCCGAAGACGGTAAAGGTATGGGAAGCCTTTACCAACGTTTTTTAGAATATTCCAATGTCAATATGGCGAAAGAAATGGTCAATATGATAGTCGCAAATAGGGCTTATGAGTTTAATTCTCGGGCAATACGAACTAGCGATAGCATGCTCAATACAGCTATCAATATTAAACGCTAGGTTTCATGTTCGAAGATGCCTTCCATTCAAGATCTAAATGCCTTTAAGAATATAGTAAACCTGCTCGGTAGTGAGCCCGAGGTGGTTCAAGCTAGAGATGAAGCCCTTGAAGATATTCAGCCGGGCGAGAATACTTTACCTTTAATGCCAGAGCTTTCTGCTATGCGGGAAGCCTTAGAACAAAGAAATCAAGAAGATAGTGAAGATCTTGAAGATAATGAAACCCAAGAACAGATTACTCCTGTAGAAAATGAGGTTTTAGAAGAACGGCTCGTAGAAATTGTCATGAATGATGAGCTCGAAGAGCAAGAAAGAGTAGAGCAAGAAGAAAACTTTCTCGAAGAGCAGATAGATGAGGAGGCTTTGTATCCTCTTTTCGAAGAATTTGATACGCTTTTTAATGATTCTTCTAATACAGAAAAGCCAGAAGAGAATCCACTGGATGCCCAGCCATTAGAAGAAACTCAAAAAGAAGTTACGGCTGAAGAATTCGCCCAGCAAAATCAACCCTTTCCTGAAGAAGCTGTACCACAGTCGGTTTACGAAATGCTGAATACGGGATTTGGAGAATTGGATAGTGAGAGGCTAAGTACAGAAATATTAGATGATAAAGCTGTAGAAGATATAACTCCAGAAGAACTAGAAACCCCTCCTATGGCAACAGAAATAGAAGAGCCTACGGAGCCAGAAAAACCTCCGATTTTAGCAGAGACCGAAGACTTGCCAACCGATCTGGCTGAAGATGAATTTAATCCATGGGATGAGTTCGATGATGTAGAAAATTTAGAAGAAAACACTCAAGAAGATGTAGCTTCATACAGCACTGATATAAGTACTTATGATGGCTATAAAGAAAATACTTCTGAACAGCCTTTATCGGCTCATCAACGTATTCTCCATTTAGAAGAAGCCATCAAAGAGCACCGTAATGTAGACCTGCTTAATGTCAATGAAGAACAAATTGAGCAAGAAGATGAAGAGCTGCAATTTATTATAAATCATGATAATGCTCGCGATTTTCTACTCCAGCTAAGTTCCTACCCGATTGCCTTAAAAATGGCAATTGAGGAAGAGATTGGCGAAAGGGAACTTAACGAAGAAGCTTTAGAAACATTGGTAGATATGGTTATCAATGGGGTTGCTCCCCGCCATGTAGCCAATTACTTTTTTTCCCAAACAGGTAAGCGAATCTTACTACCCAAAGGGCAGCGCTATCATGCAATTGCTAAGAAAGACGATATAAGCTTGCTCTTCCAGCAGCAATTTACCGATCTTGCGCTGCCTGTAATACGCCTTACTTGTGTTGGTATTGTATTATTAGCTTTGTTATTTTGGTTGCCTTTTTATTACATCTATCGTCCAATACAAGCCTATTCATACTATCAGCAAGGCCATTTGGAAATCCTTCGCGATAATTTTAGTCAAGCTGAAAGATTTTTTACCCTTGCAACGTATGGTTGGCCTTTGTTCAATGATACTTTTTTTGTTAAAGGTTGGCCTTTTAGATATTGGTATTTAGAGTATGCCAAAGCTTATGCGCAACGGAAAAGTTTTGCAGAATCAACTTTTAAATTGCGTGAGACTCTGCGCAACTATCCCGATTATCGGGACGCATGGTTTGAATATATCAATCTTTTAAGCCAAGAAATGGGGGAATATGCCAAGGCAGAAGACGTTATTCAACAATACTATGATCGTTTTGGGCATGATTATCGCTCTTTAATCATACGAGGGCAAAATTACCTAAATTGGGGTGAAGTCGATCCCATTTATTATGAAGAGGCCCGTTTAGTATTTAGCGCAACTTATAGTTTGGAAAACAAAGATGATCTTCCGTTACTATATCTTTTGGATTATTATATACGCACCGAACCGTATAACCCCGATGAAGAACAGCTGCAAAAACTAACATCGTTCTTTTTAGACGCAGACCCCATGGAGCTAGAAGTTCCTGGGCCACTCTTTTCCCAAGTTATGAGTAAAACGGCGGACTACTATTTAAATCAAGGTCAAATTGAATTGGCCAAAAAATTGTTATTAAATGCTTCAAAAGTTACCAATAACAGTATGGAAGTTTACCGTTCTTTTGCCAATTATTACAACATTGTGGGCGATAACGAGAAAGAAGAAGAAGCTCTCAATATGTCTTTATTTTTCTTGCGTTATCGCGATGATCGAAATACAACACCCAATCTATTGGAAAAATTGTCCCTAACAACACGATATGCGAATTTTCTTATAAAAGATCAGCAAATATCTAGGACGAATTTTTTGTTCAATGCTCTTTTAACCCAATTACAAAAAACAGAGCAACTCTACTTACATACGAGAAAAGGAGAATTATCTAACATTTATGCTATGTTTGGCAATTTTTATTACCAAAATACAACAACCGCTCTCAATTCAGTTTCTTACTATCGAAAAGCAATACAACTAGGAATCCAAGCTCCTTATCTTCGTTATAACTACGGCTATCAACTATACCAAAAGAATGATTTTAACCATGCTGTCGATCAATTTATCGAGAGTCAAGTACATTTGGCTGAAAATAATAAAATTAAATATGCATTGGGTAATAGTTTATTGCAAGCAGGTAATTATAATAGTGCCCAAGGTATTATGGAAGAAGCTTATTCAAGTATACAAGAAGAATTGCGCACAAGCTATTTACTCGACCCTCAGTATTCTAAGGAAGCCCGAGATCGCTTATTTATGTTAGTGCGATTGGCAAATGATCTAGGGGTTTCATATTATCGTGAAACTCTGCGAAGCCCAAACCTCAGTAATGAAGAAACATCAATGGCTTATTTTATCCAAGCTATGGGTTATTTAGATATACTTAGCCGTGAAAATACGGTTGCTTTAAAATTACCTCCCGAGCTGTTATTTCGGCCGCGTTTGCTAAATAGAAAGAGTATTGAAAATTTAGAAAACAGTATTGCCGCTAAAGGCCTTATACCCGGTAGTCTTCCCGATAAAAACTTTAAACAAATTTTAGAAAGTAAAATTATCGCTCCTATTCTCCATAAAGACCTTAAACCATATTCACTTGATATTCTTGATCCAACTATTCTACAGGAAACTATGGGCTATGAATAAAAAACTATTGCCACTATTAATTTTACTGCTCCACAGCAGTTTAATCTCCCAAACTACAGGCGATGATCAATTGTCTCCTGTAGTAGCCGAGCAACAAAACCCTAGTTGGCTGTTATTAGAGCAAGGAAAAATTTTATATCAGCAAAGGGACTATGGTGAAGCGTTGCGTAAATTCTTACTAGCAAAGCGTTCTAGCCCTTATGCACCCGAAGCAAACTATTTAATTAGCCGAATTTTCGATGTGGATAATCACCTGCGTTTGGCTGTTACACAATTGCAAGAAGCTTTGGATCAAAAAGAATTTTTTTATGATGAGAATGATATATACAAACTTTATATAGTCTTGGCCAATATTTACTATCGCCAGCAAGAATTTCACCAATATGAAGCAGCTTTGTTAAAAGCCATTGCCATAGAATTGCCTACAACAACCAAAAGATTCCGTAAAGGCCGTCAAATCCGTAGTATGTTGCAAACCCAAGGTATTGATAACATACTGTATTACTACGATGATATTTTTTCATATATCGTTCCAGCAACAAATGAATTAGCCCTTTATTATTATCAGAAGGCTTATTACAACGATAGTTTGCGTTTAGGGCTTTATTCTATTATATCGACATTTTCTCAAGGGATTAAGTACTTACAAGAACAACAATATATATCTCGTATCCCCAAAGATATCAACGATTTGTATGAATTAGACCCTGAATATATTATTGATAAGCTGAGTACAGATTTAAAAAGTTTAGGTGTTGATTACCAGTTTCGCTGGAATTTATCGGATTTATCTTTGGAAGAACCAGAAACACAATTGATCCAAATCATCGGCAAAATTCAAGAAATCGACCCGCTATATCACTTTAGTTTAATAGGTTATTACCTAAATACATTAGAGCAATATCCAGTAACGCAGGAATTGATATACAAAAATAATTTGTATCGCCATCTTTATTTTATCGGCTCTGCTCTATCTATCCAGGGGTATATGGACGGTGCCAGCGATATTTTAAATGTCTTAAGCTATTTACCACAAGCAGGAGAATGGCAACAACGCTCAATTTCTCAACTGCGCCAATCGTTTATTGACAGACAAGTGCCTTTAGGTACTTACCTGCTAGACTAATCTTCTGGCTATGGGCTTACTGCAATATAATTTATTCAGTAGTTATCTGCGCTCAATCAAAACCAACCCTTTCTTGCTATTATTTGCTGCTGGTTTTTTATTTGCTCTAAGCTTTCCCAGTAGCCTTGCCCCATTTTCTTTTTGGCCGTTCTCTTTGCTAGGCCGTGTAGTAGAGCAAGGGTTGCCCATTATGGCTTTTGTTTTTGCTTTACCATTGCTCCAAGTTTTGCAACAATTGCGCAGCTTAGGTCAGTCCATACGCTATGGCGCATTCTATGGTTTTAGTAGTTATTTATTACTTAGCCTTTGGTTGCTCACTTATGACTGGATTGCTTTTATTCTCATACCCGGTATTTATCTTTACTATTTTAGTATCTTTTTTACTGCACACTTACTATTGAAAAAAATTATGGCAAAGTATGCCCTACCCTCTTGCCTCAATTACTTCAGTTTTGTTGCCCTTTGGTTGCTGCTGGAATACTTAAAATCCACGGGTTGGGTGGCATATACTTATGGCAGCTTATTGTATAGCCATTATTTATATCCCCATATTATTTATTTTAGTCGTAACTTTTTTCTGCAAAACCTTGCTTACATCTTGCTGCTAACACCCTCAATTTGCTGCCATGCTTGGCTCACAGGGAAAAAACCAAAATTCAAAAAGTGGGGCTTACTGTTTGCAAGTTTAGCCATTGCAATCCTAAATTTGACTTTTATTGCTAAGGTAGACAATTTTGCTTCTGTGGATTCCCATACGGAATTGTTAAGGCAAACAAACCAAAAAGCCATGCCCACAAGCCCCAATACTCTAAATATTGCTTTGATTCAGCACAATATTAATTCTTGGCAAACGGAAAAAAATACCGATCGGCAAGCACTGAATCGTTTATTAGTATTGAGCCGCCAAGCAGAAAAAGCCAATGCCGAGCTGATCATTTGGTCAGAAACCGCTTTTGTTCCGCGATTCCGTTCATACCGCAATCAAAAGCTTGGCCCGATCAAACAGAGTATAGAGCAATTAGAACAGCAATTGCATCAAAATCCAGATACTAATATCGCAAAAAATTTAAACTATTTTCGCCTGCGCTATAATGAAATTTTACTTAGCCATAAGCTACAGAATTATTTAAAACAAGTCCAGGCAACCTACTTAATTGGCACCAATGACAACAAAGCCTTTGTCAAAGAAAAACGTTGGGGGCTGTACAATGGTATGTTATTGATTCGCAATGGCGAAATTTTAGCTACGTATCATAAGAAACGCTTAGTGCCTTTCAGTGAAGAAGCAAAGTTTGAAGACTTATTGCCAGAGCTGAATAATTACTTGCAAAAAAATAATTTTGCCCAATATAGTTCGGGTACCGGCAGCCCAATAGTGCCAGTACCTTTGCAAAATAAAACTCTTCGCCAACTAAATATTTATGCTATGATTTGTTATGAAGATTCACTGCCATTGTATTGGCCACACCGTTTATTTACCCCGCCTCAGAAGAGTTCTGTGCTAGCCAAGCAAAACTTTGATATATTACTGTCCATTTCTAATGATTCTTGGAGCCCATCGCCGGTTGGTGGTTTACAACATTTAAGTAGCTCGATTAGCCGAGCAGTGGAAACGCAAAAGTATTTTTTGCGCGGCAGTACTTCAGGGCAAACAACAGCAATAAGCCCTAAGGGCCAGATATTACAGCGTTTGCCCGCTAATGTTCCAGCTATTTTATATTTTCGCTTGCCTTTGGATAAGCTAAATGGCAGGTAAGGCGAACCATAGTCAAAATGCAATAAGCAGGCTAATGCTCACTTGACAATTTGTTCTGTAATTATGCTTTACTATTTCAATTCTACTTCAAAGGAGTATGCAATGGCAATTACCTAAGCATATACCACCCCGAACTATAAATGGCCTGCAACTTTGTATTTTACGGTTAGCCAAGCCATAGGGATAACAAACTAGCTTGGCAGCAGAAAAATTTTACCTATGAGGTGGTCTTTGGGTGTGTTATTTTTTGTGGGTGTATCCAATAATAATCGACCTAATCCATAACTATCGACTTCAAAATTCCAATAGTTATTGGGGTGTTTTGGTGTGGGCCTTTTTTGAGGGTTGGCCCAAAAACTTGAAATCAAAGGGCTAAGTAATCAGACCTTTCATCTACATTTTTAGATGTAATAACAAAGACAAGAGAAAAAGACAAAATAATTTATATCAAATTTTATTAAATCTGCACTAAATCCTTTCTAATTTTGTCCCAGAATCAAATCTTTCAATGAAATCACCTTGACTCGTAATCTATTTTGGCTCATAACTGATGCAGGACGTGATAACTTTGTGCCATCGGACGTGATAACTCGATTTTTTTCTCCATACCAAGGCTATAATTTGATAAAAGCAGCCTTGATAAAAAATTTACCAAGGCTGCAATTGGCCAATGCAAGCGTTGCAACAACCAAACCCTACTTACCAATTTACAACTTGAATAGCATTGGTTGGTACTGCTGGACTACCAATTCCAAATCCTGCTGCTGCTTCAAGGTTGTATGCACCATCATTATCACTTTTACCAACCTTAACCAGTATCTTATTGGCTTCCGCTTTTACACTACCGCTTAAAATAATCCTTACGCTTGTTGTACTTGCATCAGAACCTGTGGCTGTGTTTTCACCTGCAGCTGTGTGCTGGGGTAATGTGTATTTCTTACTACCATCACCGGATACAATCGTCAATTTGCTAAAGTCCCACTCTGCAACTGTTGGCGGTAACCTGCTACCTTTAATAAATAACAAGCCTGTACGAGAATTGTAGACTAAGTTGGTGATCTGGCTTACATACCCACTAACGGTAATCGGGTTATTGCTTGTGTCTGCTGCGCTACCACCTGCAAATCCTGCTGCTGCTTCCAGGTTGTATGCACCAGTATCATCACTATCACCATTCTTAACCAATATATCCGTGGCTTTCGTTACTTCATAACCCTTTAAAGTAATCGTTAAGCTTGTTGTACTTGCTGCAGAACCTGTGGCTCTAGTAAAACCGATTGGGTTGTGGTTTTGTAATGGTTGACTCTTACGACCATTACCTGCGACAAACCTCAATTTGGTGAAGTCCCAGCCTGTAACTGCTTTTGGTAAATTAGTACCTGTAATCACTAACACGCCTGTAGCAGCATTGTAGGTTGCACGGGTAATTGCGGGTGGGTTACCACTAACGGTTAAGTCTTTGGCTGTATCTAAACCCGCCCAAGCACCAGTGCCAACGCTAAGCAACCTATCTTTTCTACCATTGCTATCCATACCGGTCTTGCCATTCAGAGTAGCTTTATCGTCATCGGTAAGGTAAAGCCAAAGCGCTGTGCCATCGCTATGCAGGCGGTACTTACCTTTTGCAAGACCACGACTATCTGGCCCAGTGGCTGTGCCATCTGCAGTATAGGAATCTAAAGCTATCCCATCTACCGTGATGGTTTGGATTTGGGCTTGGGTCGCAGTTGTAGGACTTAAGTTAGAACCTTGTACGGTTAACAGCGCCGTGCCAACATGGTAGGTTGCACTGGTAATTGCGGGTGGGTTTCCACTAACGGCCAAGGCTTTGGCTGTATCTAAACCCGCCCAAGTACCAGTGCTAGTAAGCAACCCATCTTTTAGACCATTGCTATCCATACCGGGCTTGCCATTCAGAGTAGTTTTATGTCGATCGGTAAGGTAAAGCCAAAGCGCTGTGCCATCGCTTTTCATACGGTACTTACCTTTTGCAAGACCGCGACTATCTGGCCCAGTGGCTGTGGCAGTATAGGAATCTAAAGCTACCCCATCTACCGTGATGGTTTGGATTTGGGCTTGGGTAGCACTAGCTAAGAGAGTACCTTGCAAGGTTAACAGCGCCGTGCCAACATGGTAGCTTGCACCGGTAATTGCGGGGTTTCCACTAACGGTTAAGGCTTTGGCTGTATCTAAACCCGCCCAACTACCAGTGCTAGTAAGCAACCCATCTTTTAGACCATTGCTATCCATACCGTCCTTGCCATTCAGAGTAGTTTTATGTTGATCGGTAAGGTAAAGCCAAAGCGCTGTGCCATCGCTTTTCATACGGTACTTACCTTTTGCAAGACTGCTACTATCTGCCCCAGTGGCTGTGCCATCTGCAGTATAAGAATTTAAGACTAGGTCATATACTTTGATGGTTTGGATTTGGGCTTGGGTCGCATTACCTAAGTGAGTACCTTGTACGGTTAACAGTGCCGTGCCAACATGGTAGCTTGCACGGGTAATTGCGGCTTTAGGCGACTGCTCTTCGGCTTTAGGTTGCTTAGGCGACTGCTCTTCGGTTTCGGTCTTAGACTGCTTATCTTCGACTTCTTCGGTTTGTTCGGCTTCGGGTAGTTCATGCGACTGCTTATCTTCAGCTTGTTCGACTTCTTCAGCTTGTTCGTCTTGTTCAGCTTCTTCAGTTTGCTTAGATGGCTGATTGTCATCGGATACTTTAGACTGCTTATCGGGTATATTCCTAACGGTTAAGTCTTTGGCTGTATCTAAACCCGCCCAAGCACCAGAGCCAACGCTAAGCAACCCATCTTTTCTACCATTGCTACCCACCTTGGCCTCAAGAGTAGCTTTATCTTTATCAGTAAGTCTAAGCCAAAGCTCTGTGCCATCGCTTTTCATACGGTACTTACCTTTTGCAAGACCGTTACTATCTGGCCCAGTGGCTGGGTCATCTGCAGTATAGGAATCTAAAGCTACGCCATCTACTACGATGGTTTGGATTTGGGCTTCTGTAGGACTTAAGTCAGTACCTTGTACGGTTAACAGAGCCGTAGCAAAGTCGTAGATGGCATTATTGATAGACGGCCCAGAAGATGGCCCAGAAGATCGATCATCGTCATCGGGTGGGGCGCAGGCCAAGGCCATAAAGGCCAGTAGCCAGGCTACTGGCAATAAAAGTAGTTTGAGCTTATACATAAGCAATACCTCCAACAATGGATAAAGATTAGCCAACCCATACGGGCTAGTGCATAGAGCCCTATTGTGTTAGGGGGGGGGAATTGAGTCAAGGCCCATATAAGCTTTTTGTAAGTTTTTTACAAGTTTTTTTGTTTTTTAGTGTTGTAAGGTAGTTAAAAATCAATGCCAATCAAAAGGCTTGAGATTATTTGAGATATCTTGAGATTGCTTGAGATACCTTGGGTAAAAATTTGTAATACGCTAGACGCAGTCCGGGTGTTGCGTTGCGTATGATCGTAGTAAACATCATGGCACAAAGTATAAGAATTTGGTATAAGAATTTGAGTTTTTTGTATCGCAGTACAGCCCAGTTTTTAGCAAAATAATACAATACAATTTTTTGCGATTTTTTTAGAGACTGCCACAGTCTCATTGGAAAATTCCCAGGTTGCAAATCAAAAAAGCTAGTAAGGTTTTCAGTCAAAACCTTACTAGCTTTTTGAGACCGTGGCCCGTTACCATGATATTTTGAAAGCATATTGTTGCCCAATTACTGCCGACAACCCATATGCCGAAAAACAAAAATTTTTTACTTGTTCCATTTGTGGATTCAGCCGAAAGGCACAAAAAAGCGGTGCATGGTTTGGTTATCCTAGCACCGCTTTGGCTTTTTGAAGTTTTGAGCGTTTTTGCTCTGGTTTGGTGTTAAAAATGGATTCTGGCTTTTTCTCGTGCAATGAAAAATTTTTTACTTTTTTATTTTGGAAAGTAAGCCAATTTTTACCTTCCATTTGTCCCAAAAATCCCGAGTTATCACGTCTTATCCCGTTCAGTTATCATGTCCTCTTTCACATAACCACTGCTTTGTTTTTGCTAAGTTTTTTATTCAATAAAGGAATTAAATAGCCAGCCAGATAGTTTTCCAGTAGCATTTTTATCTTTTGTTCATTGCTATAGAGCGAATTTTTAACAATCTTCGCAACATTGAATGTAGAATGAAAACAGCCATTATTTCTCGCAGTAAATCTATTATTATCGTGATGTTGGGGACTTTTAGTTCTCGATTTCTAGGCTTTGCGCGAAATGCAACTATTGCTTTTTATTTTGGTGCTGGTGAAAAAGCCGATGTATTGAATTTTATTCAGGCTATCCCATTGTTATTACGCCGTCTAGCTGCCGAAGGTTCACTGGAAACCGCATTAGTTCCCGAATTGGTACGCAGCTATGAGCAAGACCCTAGTTTTCTTAGCAGTAAAGCTATCTGGCGTAAATTATTGGCGGTGCAATGGTGTATACTTTTGCCACTGTGTTTATTGCTTTGGCTTTTTCCTAATCAAATTATTGACCTTTTAACTGAATTTCCAAAGCCGGAGCAACGGCAGCTAGCCAGCCAAATGCTGTATTACGTAAGCCCTTATGTTTTTTTACTTAGCCAAAGTGTGTTGTTAGGGGCTCTACTTTCCAGCCAACAACGTTTTACCCTTAGCTCGTTTACGCCTTTATTTTTCTCTGTAACGATTATTGCTACGACTGTTTGGCTGCAAAAATACTACAGTGTTTTTGCTGTATTATGGGGAATGCTGGCTGGCATTGTGTTGCAATTACTGTTTTTGCTCCCGCCTATTTTACGCTCTGGTTATGCTTTATTGCCTTATTTTCGGTTATCTGATTTTCGCTTCGACCCTGCGATAAAACGGATTTGCCAAGTATGGCTACCACTGTGGTTTAGCACGAGCCTTTTGGCTTTAATGCAGTTCGTGGCCCATTATTTGGCCTCCCAAACGCAAAGCGGCAGTATTTCGGCTTTGACCAATGCTTTAATTTTCTTTCAATTGCCGCAAGGGTTGATTTATGCTTCCATTGCCAAAGTTTGCTTACCTCAAATGAGCCAGCTTGCCGACCCGCGTACGACTCAAGTATTGCGCTACGGTTTGCAACAGTTATTGATATTATTGCTCCCAGCAACTCTCGTGTTATTTATGATGAGCGATGCGCTGGTGGCTATAGCATTTCAGCGGGGTGCTTTTGCTTTGCAAGATACTTTGCTCACAGCCGAGGTGCTGCGCTATTATATTCTGGGAACTTTGCCGATTGCTGGTTTCCGTTTTTTGCAGCAATATCTGTATGCACAATCGCACAAGGTGCAGCCGTTGCTGCAAACTTTTTGGGTAGTGGCAATGGATATACCTTTGTCTTTTTACTTAATAGAGAAAATTGGTGTAATTGCTTTACCGATTGCCAATACTTTTAGTTATAGTGTGGTTGGGCTGTATTCTTATTTTATTACAGCAAGATATAGTCATAAAGATGGTGGTGGGCTGTTGTGTCGTGTACGTTGGCATCGCCTGTGTTTTGGCTTATTGCCAAAATTATTATTGGTGTGTGGTTTGCTACAGATACTCGATAGAGGGCTAGTTTATGCCGAGCAATACCTATTTGATAGAACTACACCCAATTTTTTGAATAATCTACGGCTTACGGCACAAGGGTTGGAACAGAGTCAACAATGGTGGTGGAGCCAAGGTGGTACCCTGCACAACTTCGGCATTTTGGCTATCCATGGTTTGATTTTACTAGGATTTTTTATTGTATTGTGCCGCATTATTCATATACCGTTGCTCAAACAATCGAAAATAAAAACAGTTTAAAGCCGTTCATTGGTTGTTGTATTACTGGCAAGTTTGGCCCGGTCTTCAGCTAAGCTTTGTTTATTGTGTTCGCTTTCTACATCACTAAGGTTTATTTGTTGTAATTGTACGAGCATTTCTTGGCTTTTAGCTAAAATCATGGTTTGAGTTACTTTGCCTTTGGGCTTGGCATGGGGCGGGGCATCTCCAACTTGGATTACCAAACGTTTGTTGGAAAGCCATTTCAAATCCGTTAGGGCAGAATAAATACCTTCGTAAACAGCTTCTGGTTTGTCACCACCGCCGCGCAATCGGATGCCATCCAAAATAGTTTGCACTGTATCTAAATTGTTGCTGAAGTCAAAAGGTTTTACCAAATATTCTTCGCCGTAATCTCGGTACAAAACAATGCCAATACGAAAGCTATCAAATTTAGCTACTTGCTGCTTTACCATCGGGATCAATTTAGAGCGCAAAAACTCGACATTATCCCGCATGCTGATTGTCGTATCCAATACCAAGGCCACATCAATAGTGTTGCGTGATAAATCATTAATTTTTTGGTCGAGATTGTTTAAAACGGAAACAACGGCTGGTGGTGGCTCTTTTGCGTTTTCTTGTTCAGGCAACGCAGATAAGGATAACATAAACGGGTTATCCTCAAAGCTTCCTGAATAATCACCATAGGCTTTACTAAAGGTTCGGATATTGATCCATGAGTCCCTGCCGATTGTTTTGCTGCCATTGCGGCTCCAAGGGTAACCATAGACTACTGTAAAAGGAATAAAAATATGAAAAGCCCCGTGAGGGAAATACGGGTTACTCTCTGGGGTGGAATCAATTAAAGAATACAATTCTTGTGGCAAAAACTTGCCTTCTAATAAGCGTTTTTCGTTGCCATTGTATGGGTTGTAAGTAGATGCTCGTAAAGCATAAACATGCTGTTTCTTTTCTGGGTCGTTGGTGTGGTCGGTGATCATGATCGAGCCGAGTTCCGGTTTGTTTTCAACCCATAAGTGAAAACCTGCATCTTTTGGGGTGTATTCAATGTATAATTCCCCGGGTTGCAGTTTTATATTTTTTTCTTGAGTGTGTAATTCAACGGTTATAGCCCCAAGCAAAAAATAGGCAAATAGCCATGTATGGAATGATGATGCCCACCCAATTGCCTTTTGGCATCTAGACTGAAAGTGTTTACTAAGCCTATTCATGTTGTCCTCCCTCCAAGCAACCTTATTGTTGTTTGCTGCAATGAAAATGGGAACGCCTTTTTGATCAATTTCTATTACCGCGTAAAAAAAGAGAAAATAAAGGCTGATTCATGCAAATCTCCGAAAGATTTTAGTCTCTTTGTTCCTATTGTCGTTGTAGAGTTTTACAGGATTGTAAGGAGTCTTTATGCTTGTATGCCGTTCCGTGTATTCGTGTTTTTGCTGCTTGCATTGTGTATCGCTGCAGCCGTTTCCATTGCGATTGGGCAGGTTATTGTGGTTGTTTGTGTTGTTATTCAGTTTGTTCTGGGGTTGTGATCTGGCGCAAAACCTGCTAGGTTTAGCGTCCCACGATATTCAGCCTCCAGTGTTGTTGCGCCAACAAAGCTTTGATGACTATTTTGTCTTCCATTTTAATGAACCAATAGTCAGCGCAACATTCACCAATATTGAGCCTAAATTACCTTATGATTCCATTGATTTTGAGGGTAAAGTTCTAACGATTCGGCTTTCAAAAAAGACCATACCGGGAAAGCCTTACCTGTTGCGTGCCAGTGTAGTCGATGCCAATGATAATGTACTCAACTTTTTAACAAGGGTTTACGGCCAGAATATCAACCCCGCTCACATGCTGATCAATGAATTTAATCCAGAAGGTAGCAAGCGTTCCAACTCGCCAGAAGTGGTGGAACTCTACGTTACCAAGGGCGGCAATATTGGTGGTTTGACCTTTACCTACGGCAGTCTCGAAGAGAATAAAGGCAGCTTTGTCTTCCCATCGATGGACGTTGCGAGCGGGGACTTTATTTTGTTGCATACGCGCTGGGACGAGAATCATAAACGGGATATACGGCGTTTGAATGAAAGCCCAGAAACAGGTAAGGATGCTGCTAAGGCAAGGCTAAGCAGTGATAATGCATGGGACTTTTGGTTAGAGAATCTTACTGGTTTGAGTAACACCAATGGAGCACTGGCATTGTACCAAGCCCCGCAGCAAGATGCACCGCTGCTCGATGTGGTTATCTATTCTACTTCGGTTACCAGTAAGCGTTACCGAGGTTGGAAAACATCTTATTTGTTGCGCCAAGTAGAGCGTTTGCAAAGCGGTTGGCAGGGTGCTTTAACCCCAGATTCGCAGAATCAATTCCGCCCTCTCGTGCCAGAAGATGCCATACGGTCTAAAGACTCTACTGGTACCCGCAGTATTTCGCGCCTGCACAACGGCGGTATACCCGTTGATAGCAATAGTGCTGCGGACTGGATCATTGTGCCAACCCGCCAATATAGCTTTGGCAAAACCAACAGTTTAAAGCGTTATACCAAGTAAATATTTGCGATTTTCTTAGTAAAGCCTTGCGATTCACATAGTAAATATTTGCGATTCTCCTAGTAAAACCTTGTGGTTTATGCTTTCTGTATTGGCGTTTGTCTCTCTCATTTTCTACTTGCTTTGCCTTGCGATTTTCCGATTTATGCCTTGGCTTTCTATGATTTACGCAAAATTACTTGCAAGCTTTACCCCAGCTCGCTTTAATGATGGCCACTTAAAATCTGGAGGAAATACAATATGAATAGCTATCAATACTGCCAAAACATTCCGAAAGCGGAGCTGCATATCCATATTGAAGGCTCTTTAGAGCCTGAACTGATGTTCCAATTGGCACAGAAACACAGCCTGGAACTGCCGTATTCCAGTGTCGAATAGCTTAGGCAAGCCTATCAATTCTCGAATTTACAAAGCTTTTTAAACATTTACTATCAGGGGGCCAGTGTGCTGCTAGATGAAGATGATTTTTATGAGTTGATGATGGCTTACTTGCGCAAAGCGAAGTTGGACAACATTCAACGCGCCGAGATTTTCTTTGACCCCCAAACCCACACTAGCCGAGGCGTGGCCTTTGAAACGATGGTAAAGGGCTTGCATCGCACTATGAATCAAATGCAAGAGCAGACAGGTATTTCCTGCAGCTTGATTATGTGCTTCTTGCGCCACTTGGGCGGCGAGCAAGCCTTTCAGTTAATGCAGGAAGCATTGCCGTACAAACAATACTTTGAAGCCGTTGGTTTGGACTGTTCCGAGCAGGGCTTTGAGCCGTCTTTGTTTGTGAAAGCCTATGACTTAGCCAGAGAACATGGCTTTGACCTTGTGGCTCATGCGGGCCAAGAAGACCCGCCTTGCTACATTAGGCAAGCAATGGATTTGCTCCCATTTCAGCGAATTGACCACGGGCTACCCATTATAGAGGATGAATAACTTATGCAAAGAGCCATTGAATCCCAGTTGCCATTGACCATGTGCCCACTGTCTAACTTCAAGCTATGCGCTGTGCCCAGCTTAGAACAGCACCGATTGAAGAAGCTGTTAGACAAAGGTTTGTGTGTTACTATCAATTCAGATGACCCTGCTTATTGGGGGGATTACTTGGCTGAAAACTATATTCAGAGTGCCAAGGCCTTGGGTTTAAGCCGTAAAAATCTATACCAATTGGCCAAAAACAGCTTTACTGCTTGCTTGATTAGCGATGAACAATGCCAAGCGTATTACCGCTTGTTAGAGCAGTTTGAGAAGAATTTTAATGAATAAATTGGCCAATCTTTGTAGCGATATCTATTAGATTGTAGGAGATTACCGTAATGATATACCATTTTTGTCGTTTGAGAATACTATTGCTATCTGTTAGCTTGTGTTTTTCTATTGCCGTTTTGTATGGTGAAAGTCTATGTAAAGTAGCCCGTATATCTACGGCTAGCACAGCAATTCGCAAGGAAAGCCAGGCCAAAGGCCAGCTTATTCAGCGCACCCAATACCACACAATTCGCTTGCAGGCCCTCTATAGTGGCTTCAATCATCCGTGGGGTATGGCTTGGTATACATCGCATTCGCGCAAAGAAAGCCCTATGATCGTGAGTGAACGCAATGGGGCTGTGTGGTTATTATCATCAGTAGGCAACAAGCAAATCAGTGGCTTACCCAGTGATGTTTGCCAGCTAGGGCAGGGTGGTTGGTTTGATATTGTGCAGGCTAGCAATGCTACATTCTACCTTAGTTATGCAAAAGGTAGCCGAACATCGAATAGAACTGCCGTGATTTCCTTCAGTTTGCATGAGCAAGACGTATTTGACCCAAGGCGCAAGACGGTGATAGCCCAGAACGTTGGCCTCGTGTACCAGATGAACAAAGCAGCAAAATCGTTTAAACATTACGGGGGAATGCTTAGCATTGGCTACGATTCCAACGGCAAAGAACTGCTATTGATTGGTTTGGGTGAACGGGGCCAAAGGTATGAAGCCCAAGACCTCAACAGCGATCACGGTACAATCCAAGCGATTTCTTTGGCGGGACACCGCAGCCGCACCGTAAGCTATGGCAACCGCAATATCCAAGGTTTGTATTATGATTCAGTGCGGCGCAAGCTCTACCAAACAGAACACGGCCCCCAAGGCGGCGATGAATTGAACCTTATAAAGCTGAATCGCTCGACGCCGGCCAACTATGGTTGGCCGGTGATTTCCTATGGTCGAGAGTATGGTTCGGGCAAACCGATAGGCCAAGGCAGCCACAAAGCGGGTATGGAACAGCCTTTGTATTATTGGCAAGTATCGCCTGCGCTTTCGGGATTAACGGGATATTACGGTGAAGAGTTTCAGCAATGGAGTGGCCATTTGCTGGCAAGCTCCCTGAAATTCCAGCAGATTTACCGTTTAAAGCTCGATCAAAGTGGCAGCAAAGTATTGGAAGTAGAGGCCTTACTCACAGAGAAACTGGGGCGGATTCGCTCAATCAAAAACCATAATGGCGTGCTATACATGGTTACAGACCAAAACCCGGGCAAAGTATACCGCATAGAAAATGCCAAACTGTAAACGCTGTACAAACCGTTTAGCAGTGATTGATAGCTGAAATCTATGCGACAATTCAATTGAGTATCGTAGAGAATAAAGCTCTATTTAGGCGATAATCTAGATCAATGCCGCAGAGATTTTACAGCAAAATAAAGCGCAATAAGAACAAAAGCATTAGGCTATACATGATAGGGTGCACTTCATTAGTCCGTTTTTTCGCTAGCATTCGGATTGATTAGACAAAGAAACCGATGGCAATGCCTTCGGCAATGCTAAAGGTCAACACCATGAATATTATGGTAAACAAGCAAGAAACAGTTATGGGAAAGTCGTCCCACGGTATGCTGCCCAGTTGAGTTTATCATTAAACAGCCCACCATAATCAGGGCTGGGGCGGTGATATTGGGGTTGATTACGCTAAAGTAATGGCGAAAAGAATAGAGCTAAAAGGAAGCACAGGGCTACGACTACAGCGGTTAAACTTGTTTTTCCTCTGGCTTCAATGCCCGTCATCGACTCTACATAACTGGTGATAGAAGAGGCGCCAATCACCGAGCCAACAATCGTACCTAGGGAATCTACCAGCAGAGCTTTGCTGGTTATTCTTGAGCGAACCATCGGCTTGTATTAGGCCCACTCACTGGGCTACTGCGATCAACAAGCCGTTAGTGAGGAAGAAGTCCACAAAGAAAAAGGCAAACACTACCGACCAAAAGTCTCCAGATAACAGGGTTTGGCTGTTGAAGCCTTGCAATACTCCCAACAAGGTTGGCTGAATGCTGGGCACGGGTGCAATGATGTTGCTGGGCAATGTCGATACACCTAACAGTAAGCTTAGTGTAGCTGTGGCCATCATACCTAGGAAAATGGCTGCCGGTTAAGCGCATAATCAAAAAGATCGCTGTCAATAAAAGGCATTGATTCCCATGCCAGAAGCTAGTGCAACTGGATAATTGGCCCACAGACCCATTAGCAAAGTGGCTACTATAGTCCCCAAGATCGTGGCTACAAATAGCGCATTCCGATCGATACCAGCGGCACTTAAGATGTCTGGATTCACAAAGATAATGTAAACCATAGATAAGAACGTGGTCAGTCCCGCTAGGACTTCCCTAGTAAGAGTGCTACCATTTTTGTTCTAACTGAAAGCGTTTGAGTATATGTAAAGCTCCTTTTTTGTTGGGCATTGTTTACAAGTTAATAGGAAGAGGTTGCTGAATAACGGGGTAAATATTTTGGACAATTTTATTGCAGCATGAAGTGTAATAAAAACAATATCATCAAGCCATACATAATAGGGTGCACTTTTTTGCCTCGTTTGCTCGCCAACATTAAGATCGGATACATGAAGAAACCGACTGCAATGCCTTTGGCAATGCTGAAGGTTAGCACCATGAATATCACGGTTAAAAATGAAGAAACGGTTAAAGCAAAGTCGTTCCAAACAATGCGGCCCAGTGAATCTACCATCAAACATCCTACAATCATCAAGGTAGGGGCGGTGATATTGGCGTTCACTATGCTAAGTAGGGGTGAGAAAAATAGAGTCGATAAAAAGCAAAGGGCGGTTACTACGGAGCTTAGGCCAGTTCTTCCCCCCTGTTCAATACCTGTCATCGACTCTACATAAGTGGTTACTGAAGATGTTCCCAGAATGGCTCCAAAGATGGTTCCTACCGAATCTGCAAGTAAAGCTTGTTGACCTTTTTTGAGAGAGCCATCTTTTTTTATGAGGCCTATACGTTGCCCTACGGCAATCAAAACACCATTCGTATCAAAAAAGTCAATAAAGAAAAATGCAAAGACAACAATCCAAAAATCATTGGATAATAAAGCCTTGCTGTTTAATTCTGTAAATAAACCAAATAGAATGGGCTCTAAGCTAGGTATGGGTGCAATGATATTACTGGGTAAAGTACAAACCCCCAAAGTTAGGCCCAAGATAATGGAAGCTAGCATACCAAGAAAAATAGCTGCAGGCAGTTTCATAATCACAAAGACAGCAGTCAAGATAAAGCCAATGATGCTAACTAATACAGGCGTTTCCGCTAAATTACCAATGGTTACAAAAGTTGCTGGGTGTGCTGTGATGATGCCTGCATTCTTCAAACCAATGAAGGTGATAAAAAAGCCAATACCCGCTGCCACCGCATTTTTTAGGGAAAGTGGAATAGCGTTGATAATGGTGTTTCGCAGACCGGTGAGGGAAATAATTGTAAAGATGATACCCGAAACAAAAACAGCGGCCATGGCCATTTGCCAAGAATAGCCCATGGTTGCGACAACGCTAAAAGCAAAAAAAGAGTTGATCCCCATTGCTGGAGCCAAGGCGATTGGGTAATTGGCCCAAAGGCCCATCAGTAGAGTGGCAAATACACTGCTCAAAATGGTTGCCACAAATACGGCGTTTTGGTCCATACCGGTTGTACTTAGGATAGCTGGGTTCACAAAAATAATGTAAACCATCGATGCAAAAGTGGTTATGCCAGCTACAGTTTCGGTGGCAACAGAACTACCATTCTGCTCGAGCTGAAAGCGTTTTATCATTATGGAGACTCCTCAATTACTATTGAACTATTCTTCTATCGGTCCCACCTCATACATGATATTGAGAATAGCAATTACACAGAATATTATATAGTCAATTTGGATGTTATATGCAAGTACATTTACATTATTTATATAGTTTACTCAAGCTTTTATAGTAAATCCATAAAGTACTTGACAACCTAATGTGTTCTAGCTATGGTACACGGCGATCTATTTCGGGCTGTAGCGCAGGGGTTAGCGTACAAGTCTGGGGGACTTGTGGTCGGCGGTTCGAATCCGCCCAGCCCGATTTTTCCCGTAGTTGTATCGGCTTTATTTTTCTGTGCTTTTCTGCAGTATTTTGGCAAACCCA
Organism: Spirochaetia bacterium; assembly: GCA_965225855.1. GTDB lineage: Bacteria > Spirochaetota > Spirochaetia > SP-2023 > SP-2023 > Haliotispira. The sequence goes on from CBDDCK010000005.1 coordinate 813,695, forward strand.
ACTAAACAATCATGGTTCTCGACAGCTATTTTTACAAAGTATTTGCCTACCGTGGGAATGGCCTTACAACAACAATAGTATTTGGCAGCTTTGTACCAAAAGAGGTTTTCTTAATGCCCATTAAGAGAGTCTCTTGATACCCATTAAGAGAGTCTGCGGGATTGATAAAGATCAAAGCCACTAGCCATAGGCGCTTGGGCTTGGGATTGCCAAAGCTAAAATCAACAAAAACCAGCAGCATGGCCAGCAGCATGGGCATGGTTTGGGTAAAGGCAGAAATAGACTTTTTGATAAACAATCCTTACTACAATATAATCGAGTGGAGGGATTATTGGCTAAAAAAGTAGTTGTCAAACAAAAATGAAAAAATAAACAACTCACGGCTACTTTATTGGCTTTGATTGACTTCTTTTTATTTGGGGCGGTAGCCCTTACATAAAAAGTAGATTTCAAAAGATTGGTTGCGTACTGCTTGAGGTTTTAACCGTTGACAGCTGGCAAAAATCTGGCGCAGTTCGCACTGTAATTGTTGTTCGCATCCGCCTTGAAAAAGTTTAAACAGCAAGGTTCCATCATGTTGTAAAAACTGTGGTAGCATAGCGATAATCGCTTCAACTAAGGCTTGAGAATGGCTGGTATCTACTGTGCGGTTGCCAGTAGTCTTTGGTGCCATATCACTCAAAATAACATCAAATAAGCCATTGAGTTTCATATATGGCAGAAGCTGTTGCTGAAACTCCGTGCAAGTAAAATCAACTTGGAAAAAGCTGAAAGCTGGAGAGAGTTGCATCTTTCTATTTATCTCAACTAAATCTACCGCACAGAGCCATGAACCGTAATTATCTTTTGCAGTTTGGATACGCTGCAATACATAGCGACTCCAGCTGCCCGGTGCAGCACCCAAATCTAATACCCGCATGCCAGGGAACAATAGCTTATGCTGCTGGTCTATTTGATTTAGTTTAAATACAGAGCGGGCCTGATAGCCTTCTTGGAAAGCTCTCTTTGTATAACTGTCGTGGACGTAGTTGCGATTTTTCGGTTTGGTTTGCTTGGTTTTCTTCATTATCAGAATTTTTTAGCATAGGATTTATGTTGGTTTTTTCACAAATCTTATTCTAAAGAGCGGAATGGGTCTAAAAAATTATCCCATTCGTCATCAAACTTGCTTTCTTTATGGTTTGCATCATCTTGAAAATTTTGGGCTTGATTTTGTTTGCTTTCTTGCTCCACTAATTGCAGCAAGTTTTGGTGCACTTTTGCATAAGCCACATCATCTCTGTTTCCAAATAACAAATTTAGAGCCGTTGCAATATGCTCTAAAATTGGGTCGCAATTTTCAGTTGGGAACAATAAAACATGGACAATACCGCTGGTAACTAAAGCTAGCAGCAGGTTTATCGTATGTTCGCTGTTTTTGTGATCTGGGTTTATTTGATTGAGTAGAGCAGCCAATAAACTTTTCAATGGCCTAGTTCGTTTATGGACCAGGTTACCAATAGAATGACCTTCTTTCTCTAAGTTCAAAATAAAGGCACTTTGGCTCACCAGCTCGCGGCGTTTTTCACTGCAAGATATGACTATATGACTCAAAATAAAACGCAAGCGGTCTAATGCTCGCAAATGCTCTAGCGTTACTACTTTATAATAATAGATCATAAATTTATCAGTAAATTGTTTAGAAGCAAAAAATAATATTTGGTGCTTGTTGCGAAAATATTGGTATAAAGTAGTTCTGGCTATTTTTGCAGCTTTGGCCACATCGGCCAAAGTCGTTGCTTCATAACCTTGCTGCGAAAATAATTCTAAGGCTTCATTTAGAATTTCCTTTTTCCGTGTTTCGTGGTTAATTTTTTTAGGCATTATCAAAAAATATAAGCTGAGGAAATATACTTTAAATATGGGGCATTGCTAGTGGGTCTACATCGGTTTCATAGTCAATCTCAGGGATACCAAAACCGTGGATACGCAAGTAACTTTTGCGGAAACCTTCAATATCAGAAAGCTCGGCTAGATTATAGCTATTCACTTCAGCCCATAGGCGGGCCACTTCCGTTTGAATATCTTCACGCATTTCCCAGTCATCCATTCGAATACGGCCTTTTGAATCAAGCTCTAGTTTGCCTTCTCCATACAAACGCTGGTAAAACAAACGATACATTTGCTCAATGCATTCTTCATGGATGCCTTTTGCTTTCATAACTTTATATAATACAGCAACATACAGCGGCACTACCGGAATGACTGAAGACGCTCTTGTTACTAATGCTTTATTTACCGAAATATACGCTTGGCCCTCGATATTTGCTAAACTTTGGTTTAATTTTGCAGCAGTTTGTTCTAAATGTTCCTTGGCCCCGCCGATTGTGCCGTTCCAGTAAATTGGGTAAGTCAACTCTGGCCCAATATAAGAATATGCAACGGTCTTGGTTCTTTGGGCTAGCAAATTATTTTCTCTTAAAGTTTCTATCCAAGCAAACCAATCTTCGCCGCCCATTACTTTAATCGTTGCTTTTTGTTCTTCCTCGCTGGCCGCTTCGACCTTAATAGCACTAATTTTCCCCGTCATAAAATCTACAGTCTGGTTATCAAAATTCTTTCCAATGGGTTTTAATACCGAACGGTAGGTTTGACCACTAACGGGGTCGGTGCGCTGCGCAGAGGCCAAACTATAAACGACTATGTCAAACCCATCAAACCCTTGGCGACACAATTTGCGTGCAGCAGTAACTACTTGTTCTTTAATTTCATTGGAGAATGCATCGCCATTAATACTTTGACTATTGATTTTTGCTTTGGCAGCCATCGTATCAAATGCAAAATTGCAGTAATAGCCCGGAGTGCCCGGGCGTTTGGCCGAAGCTTCTTTTTCAAAAGCAACGCCAATAGTGGTAGTGTTGGCACCAAAAGCCAAAGAAATGCGGGAAGCCAAACCAAAACCAGCAGAGCAGCCAATAATCAAAGCATTTTTCGGCCCGTTTGCAATTTTCTTCTGGTTCGATACATAATCTATCTGGCGTTTTACATCGGCCACAATTCCCTGCGGATGTGTTGTGATGCAGACGTTGTTCAAAATTTTGGGTTCAATTTTCATATGGATACTTCCTCTATATTGGGTATGGGTAATGTTTATCGATCTAGTGGCTTCAAAAATTCTGGTAATGATTTCTTTGATAAACTATTTGGGTACCTCACCGACAATGCATTTCCACGAAGCTTCTGCAGCGATTTCTCCCCCCAGTATTGCTTTGCCAGACTGTACGAGCATTTTTGCACCGATGCGCTCATTGATAATTTCAAACTCCACGCTATCCCCAGGGCTGACTTGTTTGCGGAATTTAGCTTTGTCAATGGTCGCCAAAAAAAACAGATTATCGCTAGAGAGCAAACCCGCTTTGCGTAGCCCTGCCCCGCCACATTGGGCCATCGCCTCCACCAGCAAAACCCCCGGCACTACCGGATATTGGGGGAAATGGCCGGCAAAAAAATTGTCTTTCTCTACAGAATAGTTGCGCTTGCCAATAATTTTTTCACTTCCTGCTTCCAAAATTTCATCGACAAACAAAAATGGTTCTCGATGTGGGATAAAATCTTTTACTTCCGACATGTGTTGTTCCTATCTTTCCGTGTATCGTTTCACTACTAAGCAGGCATTGTGCCCACCAAAACCAAGTGAAGTAGAAGCTGCTATTTCTATTTTGCATTCTTGGCCTTGATCGGCGACAAAATCTAAATCGCATTCGGGATCGGGGTTTTCTAAATTGATCGTGGGAGGCACAAATTGGTCGTGTATCGCACCAATACAAACCATTAGTTCGATAGCTCCAGCTGCGCCAATCATATGGCCTGTCATAGATTTGGTTGAAGAAACTTTTAATTTATCGGCATGGTCTTGAAATGCCAAACGAATTGCCTTGGTTTCTATAGGGTCGTTAATTAATGTCGAAGTACCATGAGCATTGATATAAGATATTTCTTCAGGGCTGACCTTAGCCATTTTCAAAGCTTTATCAATGGCTCTAGCTGTGTAAAAACCGTCATCTCTAGGGGAGGTTAAATGAAAAGCATCACAAGTAATGCCATAACCTAGCAATTCCGCATAAATCTTCACACCGCGTTTTTTAGCATTTTCCAAAGTTTCCAAAATTAAAACGGCTGCGCCTTCACCCATAACAAAACCATCGCGGTCGCGGTCAAAAGGCCGGCTAGCTCGATGGGGTTCATCGTTAAAATTTGTGCTTAAAGTTTGTAGTTTGGTAAAGGCCCCAATCCCCAACTCGGTCAAAGCTGCTTCTGAACCGCCGACTACGGCTGCTTGGATTAAGCCGGATTGAATGGCGCAAAAGGTTTGGCCAATTGCATCTGTACCCGAGGCACAGGCCGTTACCACACCATAGCTAGGGCCGTGGAAATCATACAAAGTTGCCAAGGTACTTGAACCTTCGTTGATAATTAATTTGGGAATCGATAATGGCGGAATCCCACTAGGCCCTTTGCGTTCCAACATACGGGCAGCTTCTTCCATTATTTCAAAGCCACCTATGCCATTGCCGATAATTACAGCTATTTCGTCTTTCGGGTAGAAATTTTGTTCTTTGCTTAACCCTGCGTCTTCAATTGCTTGAGCCCCTGCATGACAGAAAAATTTTGTAAAGCTGGCCATCTTTCGTAGGGTTTTTCGATCAAAATATTTACTGCTATCTAAGCCAATTACTTCTGCTGCCACTTTAGAAGGGAATAAATCTGGATTGCAGCGCGTTAATAGCCGAGTACCGCTAACACCTTTTTTCATATTTTGCCAAGTGTCTTCCCATGTATGGCCCAACGGGCTGACAGCACCCATACCTGTAATAACTACGCGTGTACTCATAAAACCTCCAACTTTGTTGCCAATTTTTGCATTATATTGCCATGCCACCATCGACCGGAATTACTTGACCCGTCATATAAGTTGCCAAATCGCTGGCTAAAAATAATACAATCCGGCTAATTTCTTCAGGCTGGCCAAACCGCCCCAATGGTATTTGGGCTAGTACTTTTTCGCGCTGCTTATCGCTTAGTTTCTCCGTCATGGGAGTTTCAATAAAACCCGGGGCAATGGCATTGACCCGCACACCACGGCTGGCAATTTCGCGCGCTACACTTTTAGTAAAACCAATCAAGGCAGCCTTAGAAGCTGCATAGTTTACCTGTCCAGCATTGCCGATCAACCCGACAATTGAGCTCATATTGATAATACAGCCAGCCTTTTTTAGAGCCATTTGACGGGAGAGCAATTTTGTCAAATAAAATACGCTGTTTAAATTGACATCAATAACTTCTTTCCACTGTTCGCTTTTCATACTAAACAACAAGCCATCGCGGGTAATACCAGCATTGTTGACTAAAATGTCGATATGGCCATACTCAAGAGCCACTTTGTTGAGAATCTCTTCTACTTTTGCTTCATCGGCTACGTTGGCCTCATAGCCATCGACTCGCACTTGATTTTGTAAGGCCAACTGTTGCATTTGTGAGTGCTCAGGTGATAAAGAGTTACTGATATAAACCACTTCAGCTTCGGCTTGCAACAGAGTTTTGACAATGTCTTTACCAATACCGCGCCCCCCTCCAGTAACTAGGGCTCTTTTACCTTTTAGCGATACTAAGTTTATTATTCTTTCACTTGCCATAAAAACCTCATATATATTGTTATCTACCAGCGAATTAAGTTGCCACCGTAGGTCAGGCCAGAACCAAAGCCAACAGTTAAAACTAAATCACCTTTGTTTAAAATATGTTTTTCTTGCATTTCACAAAGCGCAATCGGAATGGAAGCCGAGGACGTATTTGCATAAGAAGCTATGTTCAAATAAAAACGTTCTAGCGGAATATTTTTGCGTTTAGCCACTGCTTGGATAATCCGCTCGTTTGCTTGATGGGGTACGATGTAAGCGATTTCATCAAGACATAAATTATTGCGCTGTAATAAAATTTGGATTATATCTTGATTTGCTTGTACCGCAAAATTGTAGACTGCACGGCCATCCATTTCCAATTTATTGCGCATTGTTGGGGTTGCAGCTGTAATGTTATCTTGAATATCCAATGGCACGCTCGGCACGATTGGATTGCGACTGCCTCCATCGGGCACCAATAGGGCCTTGGCTCCCTTGCCATCAGAGCGCAATACCGAATCGATAATTTTGCTATTACCGGACTGCCGGCTCAGTAGTACGGCACCAGCACCATCACCCAAAAGTACTGCGGTGGAACGGTCGCTCCAATTGGTAATAGCAGAAAGTTTTTCCGCTGAAATAAGCAAAACATTTTGGTACTGTTTGTCGGCAAGCATCATGCTTTTGCCAATTTGCAAACCATAAACAAAGCCAGAGCAAGCAGCCTTAATATCAAAAGCGGCAGCCTGGCTACAACTTAGTTGATGCTGAATTACACAGGCCGTAGAAGGGAAGCCATAATAATCAGGTGCAGAGCTAGAAACGATAATTAAATCAATATTTTCGGCTGTCAGCCCAGCCCGCAGCAAAACTTTTTCTGCTGCTTTTGCGCCTAAATCAGAAGAAGCCTGTTCTTTGCTAGCAATATGGCGTTGGTGAATCCCCGTATGGGAGACAATCCATTCATCGGAGCTATCTACTTTTTGCGAAAGCTCTTGATTGGAAATACAATTTTCGGGCACGTAAAAATCAATGACTTGGATTCCAAGCTGCTCTGTATTATCAAACATAAAAGGCATTTTTTCTGTTTTTGCATTCATAGTTTGTCGAAATGCCTCCAAGCAAGTTCCTTTCTATTTCAATTGTATCGTTTCAATGTATTGATCGGAAATCAGAAAATAACCTGTATATTAACAATTTTCCACAAAAATAGTCAATGATGACACTTCAACAAAATTTGTCAAATAAAAGCAAACCACCACTAAACATTGGGAAAGTTCAACAAGCCCCCCATCGCAGCAGTGTCCCTGCATAGGTTAAGCCCGCCCCAAAGCCAATAGCTAAAATAAGGTCTCCTGTTTGTAGCTGTCCACTGTTTTCCAATTCGGCCAAAGCAATCGGAATTGAGGCCGCCGAAGTATTGGCATAGTTTTCAATATTGACAAAAAATTTTTCCATTGGGATATTTTCACGTTTAGCCACCGCCTGAATAATGCGCAAATTTGCTTGGTGTGGCACGATGTAGCACAAGTCATCAACGCAAAGTTGGTTGCGCTCAAGCATTTCATGCAATATTTCTTGATTAGCGGCCACGGCAAAATTGTAGACTGCCCGCCCATCCATTTCCACATATTGGCGTATTTCAGCCATATTTTCGGTATTGCCGCTATCAATTGGGAATCGGCTACCGCCCTCTGGAACCCATAATTTTTCGGCCCCACTGCCATCGCTTTTGAGCAGAGTGTCTAAAATAGAGGTCGCCGGTGATTTTTTGGTACCATTCGTTGCAGCCTCACAAACTAATAGGGCGGCGCCTGCACCATCACCAAACAACACGCAGGTTGAACGATCTTGCCAGTTGATTATTCTCGAAAGAACTTCGGCCCCCAAAACTAATACTTTGTCGTATCGAGCATTTGATTCGAGCATAGAACGCCCTATTTCTAAAGCATAGCTAAAACCAGAACAAGCAGCAGTAATGTCAAAAGCGGTTGCTTGGCAGCCCAGTTTATGCTGTAAAACGCAGGCGGTTGATGGAAAACTTTTATAATCTGGGGTTGCGGTAGCCACTACGATCAGGTCAATTTCTTCAGCTGCTACGCCGCTTTTTTGTAAAACTTGTTGAGCAGCAGCCAAGGCTAAATCAGAACAAGCTTGTTGTTTTGCAGCAATATGCCTTTGCCGAATACCCGTGTGAGAGGTAATCCATTCATCAGAAGTATCGAGACTGCAGGCTAATTCTTGGTTGCTGACTTTGCGCTTGGGTAGGTAATGGCCAAAAGATAAAATAGCAGCACGCCGCGTTTGGGTATGGTTCTCAGCCAAATGAATCTTCTCCTCTTCTGCTTGGCTTTTGTTTACTTAGATTACTGGTAGCATATCTTTAGAGTCAATTAGTTTGGCATTGAAATAGGGATTTTTGCTAGATATTTTTTGCATAAAAATCCCGACTAAAAAATAATTAAATATTTTCTTTATATGTTTTTAGAGTGGATATGGCTGCCGCACTATTGTCTGAAAAAGCAAAAAAAAGTAGACTGCTTTTTCATAATCTTGATAGTTTTGCTCCTAAATTGATGAGGCTAACGCCCGATTGCTGGGGTTATTTTATGTTCCTTCGTTTTTTAAAATGTATGTCTGAATCCAATCCTAAAACTTATGAAGCCAATTCTTTCCAAAAACGGCGAGGCTTGCGGCAATACCAACAACAGCAAGAACGTTCTAACAGTGAGCAGCAGACCGTCCTGCCGAATTCGTCAAGTTCCGTACTGCTGGAAAAACCAAAAGTTGGTACGGGTTTAGCGCATGACTTAGCGCCTGAATTTGTGAATATTGAAAATGAACAAGTAGGGATTCACGCTCTCGATCCTTATTTTTCAACCAAGCTAGGTAATGCTCTCGCTTTTGAATTTGCCAGTCCTCCTAAACCGGATACCACTATAGTAGACCGTGGGCAAACTAAGGAGCAGATTCAGCAAGTTACGGCAAAAAAAAAGCTTGGTTTAACAGCAAAATGGCAAACTAAACTAGAAGCAAAATTACCAGCAAAACCGCAGGGTTGGACAGCAGATCAAAAGCAGCCGCAAAAAGCCAAAAAACCCGTAAAAATAAAAGAGGCGAAAACGCCTTACCAACATTTTGTCGCCGAACTTAGCAATAAAGATATGGCTTATCTTTTGGAGCAATCCAATGCGGCTTTGCAAACTTTGTTGTTAAAAAATACAACACGCCATAAACGTTCTCAAATTTTGCAGCAGATGCCGCGCAAGCAACGCGCTTTGTTACTGCGCTCTTGGGCAGAAAGCAACGAAAAATTGGATAGCGAAGGTTTTTTACGGGCTTTTTACTGGCTGCGGCGCAAGGTTCGGCCTGAATATTCCCAAACGGAGGTGGGGGATATGATGGTAGAAGGCTATCCGGAAGTCAATGGTATGAAGATTTTAAGCACAATTTTAGATGGGTTGAAGCCTGAGCAAGAACAAGATATTCTACAATCTTTTTTTCATAGTGATAATGAACTTGCAGCTTGGCTAGAACGCGATAGGGGTTCTACTTGGCAACGCCAAATACTTTCTGTAATTGTCCGTCAAGCAAGTGACTTGGAATTGGCCTTGTTATTTGGTATTCCACGCTATGGCCGTTTGCTGCGCCATTTGTTAGCGCCCGGTAAAAAATTGGATATACTAAACGCTAGTATTGAACTGGCTCAATTACCGCAAGACCAACGGCAAAAATTGGAAGGCAAATTATTTGCTAGTTTTCCTGTTTTGCAAGAATGGCAAAATTAGCCGTTTGGGCTATTTGGCTCACTTTAGCTTTTTATATTGGTTTTTATAGGCTTGGCTTTACGATAGGCAGTGTTTGGCCTTTTTCTGTTGCTCGTTGCGCATAAGTTTTATACGGCTTTTGCCTACTGTAACCGTTGCGTGGGCTGCGGAAACGAATGCCAATTTGCATACCCCAGCCTTTTTGGGTAGATGAATCAAAACTTAGTGCGGTATAAAGTTGCAAGTTGTCTAAATTAAAAGCTATGGAAGGCGATAATTTTTGTTGGTAATATTGCAAGGTCAAGTGTATGGTATTGTTAAACAAGCCAATTCCAAGTAAAAGGCGCAAATGGTCAATCGGTTCAAATAGAGCAGAATAGGGGCTTTGCCCTTTCGGTAACATGCCCCGGATTTGGATCAATTCTAAGCCACCAAATACTTTGAGGTATTTGGTATACCATTTTTCGGCATAAAGCCCTAAGTCAAAATCTAGGGGATAGCGAATATCTTCGTTCTTAGTCAAAATAGGTATGTTTAACCCAAGGAAGTCGGAAATCTTTAGCCCAGCGTGCAAAAATGATAGTTTGGGCGATAGTGCGCCAAAGTGGAATTGCAGACCAAAATCCAACCCAATGTTGGTGCCACCTTTGGGAATGAGTAGGTCGACTACTTCAAATTCTTCACCAGAGGCAACTTGAGACAGAATCCTGCCGAAGGCTTCTTGATTGGTGCCAAAATAGGGGGCCACCTTAAAACCAAGCCCAAAAGTAAAACCGGGCAGCAGCTCGTCAAAGTCGTGGGCAAAAGCGATGCGTAAAGGCGCAGAAAGGTAAAATTGAAAGGCAAGCTTTACTTCAGCATCCAGTTTAGAGTCAATTCCAGGCAGCTTGAGTGATAGAGGCAATTTGGAATCTACACCAGTGCGCAGAGCAACTTTTTGTTCTAAGCCAAAATAAAAGCCCCAAGCCAAGGGGTTTTGGTCATTGACGTGGCTAATGCCAAATGTACGCGAATACAGCTTAAAGCCTAAGTTACCCAAATCGTCAAAAAGGCCATTGATAAAACCTTTACCCACACCACTGACAATTTCCCCAAGCGATATATTGCTTTTTATACTTGTTGTTAGATCTTTTTTTACTGCATCATCTTCTAAATTCTTGGTTGTCAGTTTCTCTTGGTCTTTAGGTAGAGATGGAACGTCTTTTGTTAGTTCTACATACTTTTCTTTGGGAATTCTCTTTAAGCCTTCGGTAAGTTTTTTCAATTGGTCTTTGTTCAATTTTGTTATATCAAAATCATCGGGTATTCTTTCGGGTATTTCTGTCGGTAATCCTCCCACAGTACTGTATAACGAAACCATGTTATACGGCAAATCGGGCAGAGTAGATGATACAGTTATAGGTGACGCAGTATAATCCTCTGTGCCTTCGGTAATGTTTTCAAGGTCTTTTATTTCATCTTCTATCTTTTTTGTAACCCCTTCTATATCCTTCAGTATTTTCCAAATATCTTTGCTCAAAAATAATCCTACAGAAATTATTTCGGTAATCCAGTCATATTTTGGGTTGGGCTTGTATTTTTGAGAATTTCGATCGGCATTGCGCAGATTTTTTCTTTTTTTCTTTTGGTTTTCATGTGGTTCAATTTTTGTTTTTATACCAGCAGGGTTGGATAAAATCGAGCTGGCTTTGCCGGGTTGAGCAACCATTGCATCGAGGCCACCACGCCGCCATTCATCATTGGGTGCTTGGGCCAATAGTGGGCTGCTAACCATCATGCCATAAAAGATGCCATGAAGAAATATCAGTATTTGCCCATATATAGTGGTTATTCGGCTAATGGGTAAAACATTTTTTTGGGTATTTTCCATAAATTTTAGAAAGCGAGAATCGTCGATATTCCTATAAATGTCAATAATTTTTGAAGCATTTATTAAGGATGGCTTAGGGCAGGTTGGGCAAATTTGCCAAAAATTCATCGTATGAATAAATGGCAATACCCCATTCTTTGGCTTTTTGTAGTTTGCTACTATTGGCTGTGGGGTTGCCACACAATAGAATATTGGTATTTTTGTTCATGGTAGAGCTCACTTGGTAGCCGTTTATTTCCAGCTTTTCCTGTAGCTGTTTGCGCGCTAGGGGGCCACTGCCAGTCATACAAATATTTTTACCACCATCTGCTAGTTGTCTATTTTGGTTGGCAACATTTTCAAATTTGAGTATGGCTATTAATTCTTGCAATAAAATTTGGTTTTCCACCAACCACTGGTTTAGATTTTCCAAAACGCTGTAGCGGCTTGCGGGCTCGTAAAATTGGCTTAAATCTTCAATTTGGCGCAGCTCTAAATAATGGGGTTGCTTGCTCAACAATATTTTTTGCCAAATTGAGAAGCCTTTTTTCCAAAGTTCATTGCGCCCACTTTGGCTCTCCCAAGTTCGCCAAAGGGCCAAAAATCTTTGTGGGCCAGCTGCTTTTTTGGGGAACATAGCTTGTTGCAATTCTTCAATCAGGTGCTTTGCCAGTTGTGTTTTGTGGGGGGCAGGCTCGCATTGATTGGCGTATTGATTATAGGGCTGCCAATCGCTTACAGTTTGAGAAAAGGCATGAAGCATTGCATCTTGCAAAATGGCATGTTGGCGTTCGGCTTCTGTAGCTGCCCATCGTGTTCCCATTTGTTCAATCCATATTTTCCATTTTGCGCTGTGCTCTTTTTTGGCTAGTTTGTGGCAAAATTCTTTGTTTTGTTGTTCTAGCTTTTTTTCTAACCATGGGGAAAAACTTCTGCGGTGAATTTCGTTGCGTCCAGTTTGGCTGCCCCAAGCCTGCCAAAGGTATTCTAGTTTTGTTTCTAGGCTTATTTCTGGTGGTTTCTCTAAAGTTTGTTCTGAAATTTTTAGGGGAGAGCCTAATAATGTTGCCACCAAAGAATGGCTCAATTCCCCCCAATCTAACGTTTCTTCCCATTTTTCAGAAAATAAGTCTGTTGTGTTTGTGCGAAAATACAAAGGCAGGGCAGCCTGAATAGTTTGTTCTAAACTGTCTTGCCATTCTAGGGGATTTTGCCGCAGCCTCCACTGCTGGGCAACTTGGCGGACAAAATTTTCCCAACGTGACTTGCGGCGTAATTCACCTAATTTTTGCAAGCTTTTCTGCTGTAACATTGGAATACCCAGTCGTTCCACTAATTGCTGTACGTTTAACTGGCGAGAATTTTCCCGTTCTGAAAGAAAGCGATTGATTTTTTTTTCGGCATAGCCGGGTATTTGACCCAGGTCTTCTGCTGTAAGGTTATATAAATCTTGTAGACAATATAATTTACCTTGTTGATATAGCTGGCGAATACTCTGTTCGGCAACGTGTTCCATACTAGATTGTTTTACCCAAAACAAAATACGCTGCACCACTTGTTCTGGACAACTGCGGTTGGGGCAAATAAGGTCTACCCCTTGTTCATGCAAAGCTCCACTGCAAGAAGGGCATTGTTGTGGAATAGTTGATCTGCCAAATTGTTCACAGATTTTTTTGGCAAACAGGCAGGCTTCCTGAATGGGAATAGGATTATGCTCTTTACTATTTGCATAGCAGTTGAGTGCAAAATCCTCTGGTAAATTATGGGATTGCAAGTTGTCTAACAAACTGCCTAAATTATTTTGCACATAGGGGATAACATCTCCAGCGCGTTCTACCTCCAAAATATCGCCGCGCTGAATATTTAAGCGTTTGACGTTGGCGTAATTGTGTAAGCTGGCGCGTTCAATCATAGCCGATGCTAAGTTTAGAGGTAAAAACTCGGCTACCGGGCTAAGCCTCCCTTGGCGGCCTAATTGCCAGTGGACTTCACGCAGCAAAGTTGTACCACTTTCTGCGGGGGGCTTTAAAGCAATTGCGTAATGGTGATGATGGCTTACCACCCATAAGGCATCAATGGCTGCAAATAGCTGGCTATCGTCTAAGCAAATAATGAGGCCATCGGTTTCATAGGGCCAGATTTGGCGCAACTCATTCAAGTATAATTGATAATATGTCTTGAGCTGGGCAATGGTAGTCTGTTTGGACTCCACTGTGTGAAATCCTAGTTTTGCTAATTGCAAAACTTGCTGGTATTCACTATTAGCTAATCGTTGCTGCGGGCATTGGTATGCGATAAAACGCAGCTGTCGCATTTCTTCTGGAGACTGCTCTTTGCGGTTGATCAGCCCAGCACAAATATTGCGTAAAGGTCGGCCACCGGTTTGTACTATATTGCCATTTTTGGGTAAGTATAATTCTCCTCGTACTTCAAAATTTGCCAAATTCTCAATGCCTTCATATTGCAAATTATGGATAGCTGTTATGTCCAGCTCTGCTGGAATGTCTTTAATGAACGGGGCTATGTGGCTGATATTTTGCCCTTGCCTGCCATCTCCGCGGCTGGCCACATATTGTAGTTTGTCGTTTTGGTAGTAGCAAGAAGCAGATATACCATCAATCTTAGGCTGAATACATAGAGGGGTCTCTAGGTTGAGTTTGAGCAAGCTGCTGTCTTGCAAGCGCTGAAACCAAGCGTTGATGCCTGCTACTTGTTTGGCTTTGTCCATAGATAGCATGGCAACTTTATGGGTAATTTTGTCTGTATTGGTGTCGTCCATTACCTCAAACCCTACTTGATTGAAATACGGGTGATTGGGTTGTTGTTTGCGCAATTGTTCTTCGAGCTGGTCAAATTCAGCATCGCTCATTAGGGGGCTGCCGTTATAGTAGGCTGCTTTGGCTTGCAATAGCTGTGTTACATCTGGTTCATCAGAGTCGTTCATATGGCTACCTTTTTGCTTTTGGTATATCGCCTGTTTATGGGTGTACGGGGATATCCCATTGCCGCATAGAATCGCTAATAAAATCCAGAATTTGCGTTTGCGTTTGTTTACCGCGGCCAACTATTTGCAGCGGTGACCCAAAGGCAAAATGGACTTTTTGTTCTGGCTTGAGTATGGGAATGTATTGAATTGCTTTGTGTGGCGAGCGGCTCCAAAAGTTGGTACTGAGCGCAACGGGCACAACCGCTACGCCAGCTTTGGCTGCCAGCTTTACCGCAATGGAATTAAAGCGACTGCGGCTAAATTGGTTTACTTCTCGTGTGCCTTGGGGAAAGATGATAATCGAGCGTGGTTTTTTTTTACTTTCTGGACCGCAGCTTTCTGAGTGACTATTCCCCTGTAAAATCGCGCTGCCTTCCTGCAATACTACTTCCAAATCGGTTAAAGGGTTTTTGCGCTCTAAGGCAATGTAAGGCCGAGAACAAATTAGCGGAGCAAAATAACCTTTTGTCAATGAAGATTTTACCACAAAAGTAGTGGGCATGTAAGGGGTGATATAACCGCAAATTGTTTGGGTTTCTAAAGTACTCATGTGGTTAACTGCAAACACAACAGGGCTTTTTTGCGAATTTGTCCCATTCTCTGAATTTGTGGGGGGCTGCAACCATGCTTGTAAATGCTCTAGCCCCTGGATTTCAAAATCCGCCCCATATGTTTCAAATAAACGGCTTAGCTCCAAACCACTGCGCCCCCAAAGATAATCGCTATATTCACCCTGCAAAGCCAAAGCCCTATCGCGGCGCACAACTTTCATATAGTTCCAAAACATCGAAAGGCCAGCTAAATTGCTATTTGTTCGACTAGAGAAAAATCGCTGCGGAATATAATCACTGCGGTAGTTACCACTGCTCAAATCGAAGGGAGGGGAAAATTCCTTTAGGCATAGTAAGTCTTTAATATGCTCTTCAGAATAAGTTTGGGCTGCAGCACTAACAGAAAATTTCGCATTCATGCAGCGCATGGTACAGAGATGCAAAACATTCGTCTATAAATCGTTTCTGAATCGTCTTTGAAAGGCATAATTCTTGAATATCAAAAATAAGGCTTTACTTTTATAGCCAAGTACTATATAGTCTGGCGCACAATTTATGCTTGCATTATATATAGTTATTTTACTATAGATAGGAATAAAAGTGTCGTGTGAAGAGAAAACACTGCTAACTACATTGTCCAGTCAATTGCCAAAGCCGCCGTGGTTGCGGAAAAAACTTTACAGCAATACCAAGCGTGTCGATCATGCTATTCAGCACAATGGTTTAGAAACAATTTGTAAAGAAGCTGCCTGCCCCAATCGCAGTGAGTGTTGGAATGCAGGTACCGCTACATTTTTAATTTTGGGGCGGATTTGTACCCGAAAGTGCACGTTTTGCAATGTGGAGTCGGGCCAGCCTGGTTTGCTCGATCCGTTGGAACCACAAAAAGTGGCCGATGCGGTAGAAGCTTTGAGTTTGAATTATACGGTGATCACTTCGGTCAATCGCGATGATTTAGCCGATGGTGGGGCTCAGCACTTTGTCCGTGTTATGGAGGCTGTGCGCAAGCGTAGGCCCGAAAGTAAGATAGAAGTTTTGATTCCCGATTTTCAAGGAGATTGGAACGCACTGGAAAAAGTGGTTGCAGCAGCTCCAGAAGTGTTGAATCACAACATTGAAACTATTGAACCTTTTTACTATTATGTCCGTCCCGATGCCGACTACCAGCGTTCGCTAGAATTGTTTCGCCAGGTGAAAAGCTTGGTGCCTGAAATGGTTACCAAATCTGGCATTATGGTGGGCATGGGGGAAAACCCTGATGATGTGAAGCAAACATTTTGTGATCTAAAGGAAGCCGGTGTTGATATTTTAACGGTTGGTCAATATTTGCAGCCCAGTAAGCAACATTTAAATGTGGAAGAATATGTTTGCCCAGAGCAGTTTGCCGATTACGCTGATTATGCTGATTCTATTGGGTTTAAAGGTGTTGCTTCGGGAGTGTTTGTGCGCAGTTCGTATAGAGCTGACAAATTGTATTTACAAGCGAAACAAAAAATAACAGTGCAGGTTTCTGCTAGGTGAATTTGCAATAAGGAGTCCCAGATGTTCCAGGATTTGGATCCAGAAGAAACAGAGGAATGGCTTGATGCTTTTGCCGCTGTCATCAAAAATGAAGGTGAGGAAAAGGCGGAATTTTTAATTGATATACTGCAGCACCGTTTAGGTGGTATTTCTCACCGGCTTTCTACGCCCTATATCAATACGATTGCGCCCGAGCGCAGCGAGCAAATGCCAGAAAATAGGTTGATTGCGCACAATGTAGCAGCCTATGTGCGGTGGAACGCTATGGCTATGGTTGTGCGGGCCAATAAAAAAATTGACGGTATCGGTGGGCATATTGCCTCCTACACTTCTTCGTCCTTCCTTTATGAAATTGGTTTTGACTATTTTTTTCGTGGCCCTAATGCCGAAAATGGTGAAGATTTAATTTTTTTTCAGGGGCATAGTTCTCCCGGTATTTATGCTCGCGCTTTTATTGAAGGGCGGCTTTCCGAAAAGCAATTGGAAAACTTCCGCCAAGAAGTAGGTGGTAATGGTTTATCTTCTTATCCACACCCACGTTTGATGCCAAATTTTTGGCAGTTTCCCACGGTTTCTATGGGTTTGGGCCCGATTATGGCCATCTATCAAGCTCGCTTTATGAAGTACATGGAGAATCGTGGTTTCTTAAATGTTGGCAAACGGAAAGTTTGGGCCTTTTTAGGTGATGGCGAAACTGATGAGCCAGAGACGCTGGGTTCTATTGGCATTGCTGCCCGCGAAAAATTGGATAACTTAATTTTTGTATTGAATTGTAATTTGCAGCGTTTAGATGGCCCTGTTCGCAGTGCCGGCAAAATTGTTCAAGAAATGGAAGGCTATTTTCGCGGTGCAGGCTGGAATGTAATTAAAGTGCTTTGGGGTTCTGAATGGGATGAGCTGTTTGCCAAAGATGAGAGTGGCTATTTGATGAAGCATTTGGAAGCTATTGTCGATGGTGATTTCCAACGATTAAATGCCAATTACAAAGATGGATCCTACATTCGCGAACATTTGTTTAATACGCCAGAATTGCGTAAATTGATTGAAGGCTGGAGTGATGAGAAAATTGCAACACTTTCGCGCGGTGGGCACGACCCACGCAAAGTCTATGCGGCAATGCACGAGGCTGTGAGGCATAAAGGCCAACCCACTATTTTGTTAGTACAGACTATCAAAGGCTTGGGTATGGGTGAAGCTGGGGAGGCTGCCAATGATACCCACAGTCAAAAGAAAATGAATCGGGAATCCTTGATCGCTTTTCGCGATCGCTTCCATGTGCCTTTAAAAGATGATGAGCTGGAAGCGCTGCCATTTATTAAACCGCAACCCGGAAGTCCGGAAGCGGAGTTTCTCAAGCAGACTCGCAGTAATTTAGGTGGCTCTATTCCCGTGCGGCAATTTAGCCCCAATCCTTTAGATGTACCAGAGCTTAGCGAATTCCAAGCTGTGTTAGCCAGTAGTGGTGAGCGCAAAATATCGACCACTATGGGTTTTGTGCGCATTTTGAGTATTTTGCTGCGAAATAAAGCCATTGCTGATCGTATTGTGCCCATTGTGCCAGACGAAGCTCGTACCTTTGGTATGGAAGGTTTATTCAAGCAGTTGGGGATTTACAACCCTGAGGGTCAAGTTTATACCCCAGTAGACAAGTTTACTCTCATGTGGTACCGAGAGGATATTAAGGGCCAATTGTTGCAGGAAGGCATTAACGAAGCGGGTGGCTTTAGTTCTTGGCTTGCTGCGGGGACTTCTTATGCCAATCACAATATTCCAATGATTCCGTTTTTTGCTTATTACTCGATGTTT
Organism: Spirochaetia bacterium; assembly: GCA_965225855.1. Lineage (GTDB taxonomy): Bacteria > Spirochaetota > Spirochaetia > SP-2023 > SP-2023 > Haliotispira. Next base: position 831,832 of record CBDDCK010000005.1, read on the forward strand.
GGTTTTCAGCGTGTTGGAGACTTGGCTTGGGCAGCCGGCGATTTGCTGGCCAAAGGCTTTTTAATCGGTGCAACTGCTGGCCGAACGACGCTAAACGGGGAAGGATTACAGCATCAAGATGGTCACCATTTGCTCATTGCTGCGACTTTGCCCAGTTGCCAAGCCTATGATCCATCTTTTGTCTATGAAATGGCGGTTATCATTCAAGATGGTTTGAAATGTATGTACAAAGATGGTAAGGAAATTTTTTATTACATTACGGCCATGAATGAAAATTTTACCCAGCCAGCTATGCCCAATGGAATAGAAGAAGGTATTCGCAAGGGTATTTATCGTTTCCAAGTTTCCGAGGCTGAAGGGAGCAGGGCAAAAGTTCATTTGTTGGGTAGCGGTAGTATTTTCCTTGAGGTGCGTGCTGCTGCCAGAATATTGGAGCAAGATTACGATGTGGCTGTGGATATTTGGAGTGTCCCCGGAATTATTCAGCTTGCGCGTGATGGTGCCGACTGTGAGCGGGAACAGACTTTAGATATGGCTAGCCAGCGTATGCCTTATGTACAAAAAGTTCTCCATGAAGTTGATGCTAGTGGAGAAGAGCCTGTAATTATCAGTACCGACTATATGAAAGCTTACGCTAATTTGATAGCTCCTTATATCAAAAGGCCTTTTTATGCTTTGGGTACAGATGGTTATGGTCGTAGTGATTCGCGCGAGGCACTGCGTGATTATTTTGAAGTCAATCGCAAATATATTGTGATTTCGGCATTACGTGCTTTGGTAGAGCAGGGTAAGTTGAAGGACAAAGTGTTGCAGGAAGCTCACAAAAAAATGGGTTTGGATAAAGCAAAAAACAATCCGCGGCTGTCCTAACAAAGTAGGAAACATTGGAGAATTTATGGCAAAAATAATTGATATTGTGGTCCCCGAAGGTGTTTCTGACGCAACGGTGGTGGAAATTATACAGCAAGTTGGTTGCCAGTTGGCCGAAGAGCAATCTCTGGTGGCGGTGGAAACTGATAAGGCAACGGCAGAGGTTCCATCGCCGGCAAAAGGTAGGCTGTTAGAATTGAGTGTTGCTGTTGGCGATATTGTTTCCAGTAGTGATGTGATTGGCAAATTGGAAATTGCCGGTGAAGCACAAGCAACCAAAGCTTCCGTTGAAATCGATACGAAAGTTTTAGCAGGAGAGCTTGTTTTGAGGGATATTGTGGTGCCCGATGGAATTAGCAATGCAGCGGTGGTGGAAATTATGCAGACTGTAGGTGCCGTTGTTGCAGAAGATCAATCTTTAATCGCAATTGAGACGGATAAAGCAACGGCAGAAGTGCCTGTTCCCGTAGCAGGTGCCATCGCCGAATTGGCAGTTAAAATAGGCGATATTGTTTCCAGTGGAGATATAATTGGCAAATTGCAAAGTGCGGATACGGTTCAAACTGTAGCGCCGGCTAGTCCTCTGCCCCCTGCGGATATACCTATAGGCAAAACTTTAGATGCTCGGTTAGAGACAATTTCTAGCCCTGTTGCGGCAGTTCCAGCGAATGTGCAAAAAATGGGTGCTAGCGTCCATGCCTCACCTTCTGTGCGGCAGTTTGCTCGTGAATTGGGTGTGGATTTGACTCGTATAAAAGAACCCAGTGGCCCGAAAAAGCGCATCACTTTTGGTGATGTCAAGGGTTTGGTTAAAGGTGTGATGAGCAGTTCGATTGTTGGCCATACTTCCCATAGCGGGGCTGCTGGTATACCTGTGATCGAACTGCCGGATTTTAGCAAATTTGGCCCAATCGAAGAGCAAGAGCTGAGCAAGGTCAAACAAATTACGGGAGAACATTTAAGCAAAGGTTGGCTCAATATACCTTTGGTAACCCATTTTGAAGAAACCGATATTACTGGGCTGGAGGATTTTCGCAAGGAATTGAACAACCGTGTGGAAGTTAGCAAGGGTGAATTGCCTAAGGCAACGGCTCTGGCTTTTATTGTTCGGGCGGTGGTCAAAGTATTGCAGCAGTATCCTCAGGTCAACTCATCGCTCAGCAGCGACAAAAAATCTTTAATTTTGAAGAAGTACTACCATATCGGTATTGCGGTTGATACCCCACGTGGGTTGTTGGTTCCCGTAATAAAAAATGCCGATCGGCTATCGCTAGATGAAATTTCTAGTTATATCAAAGATTTAGGTACTAAAGGTCGTTCGGGCAAGTTAGACCCCAAAGATATGAAAGGAGGCAGTTTCACTATTTCCAGTTTGGGTGGCCTGGGGGGGACAAACTTCACCCCGTTGGTGAATCCGCCAGAAGCGGCTATATTAGGGGTTGCCAAATCGGCATGGAAACCAGTTTGGAATGGCAAAGAATTTGTAGCGCGTTTGATGTTGCCGTTTTCTGTGTCATACGATCACCGAATCCTCGATGGTGGCGAGATAGTCCGATTTGCTACGGCATTGGCCAATTACCTGCGGGATTTGCGCTATATTTTGGTGTAAAGATTTTCAAAATAAAGATTTGGGAAAAGGAAATGATGAATGGAAAAATATGACGTAGTGGTAGTTGGCGGTGGTCCAGGCGGTTACAATGCGGCCTTTCGTGCAGCGGATTTGGGTAAAAAAGTTGTGATAATAGAGCGCTATAATGTGTTGGGTGGAGTTTGTTTGAATGTTGGTTGTATACCATCAAAATCTCTTTTGCATATTACAGAGAGTATTCGCGCTGTAGAAGAATTGAAAGAATTGGGTTTGGAAGCCGAAATTAGAAATCTGGATAATTCTTTGGATAAAATACGCAGCTATCGCGATTCGGTTATCAGCCGTTTGACGAGTGGTTTATTGATGTTGGCCAAACAGCGCAAAGTTACGCATATTGAAGGTTTTGCGACTTTTAAAGATGAGCATACATTTTCCGTCCAAAAAAATTCTGGCACTGAAAAATTGGAGATTGGCTTTGACCAATGTATTTTAGCCATTGGTTCGCGGCCCGTGAAAATACCCTCCTTTCCCAATGATGATCCTCGATTGATCGATTCGACTGGGGCCTTAGAGATGAAAGATTTGCCGAAAAAGCTTTTGGTTGTGGGAGGGGGGATTATCGGCTTGGAAATGGCCGAAGTCTACCATGCTCTGGGAACAGAAATTACCATTGTTGAGCTACTCGACCATATTGTGCCGCCGGCCGATAAAGATTTGGTGGAACCTTTAATGAAACGCTTTCAGACTTTTTCTACCATTTATCTGAAGACAAAAGTTACTTCTATCGATGCAAAAGCAGAAGGTTTGGAAGTTTCATTTGAAGGTGAGGCTTGTAACGATACTTTGTTGTTTGACAAAGTTTTAGTTGCGGTGGGGCGCCGACCCAATGGCGATATAATTGGGGCTGAAATGGCCGGAGTGAAAGTTGATGAGCGCGGTTTTATTGCCGTTGATGCGCAGCAGCGCACGAATGTGGCCCATATTTTTGCAATAGGAGACGTAGTGGGCCAGCCGATGTTGGCACATAAAGCCTCACATGAGGCCCATGTTGCTGCTGAAACGATTGCCGGATTTAAAACTGCCTTTACGCCAATGGCCATACCTTCAGTAGCATATACTACTCCTGAAATTGCTTGGGCAGGTATAACTGAAAAAGAGGTCAGAGAAAAAGGTATCAAATATACCAAAGGCATTTTCCCTTGGGCAGCAAGTGGGCGTGCTATCAGTATGCAAGCAAGTAGTGGTAAAGTGAAATTACTGTTTGATGAAGAAAGCCACCGTATTATTGGTGGCGGGATTGTTGGCCTACATGCGGGGGATTTAATTTCGGAAATTATGCTGGCTATTGAGCTTGGTGCTGATATGGTGGACTTGGGTAAAACTATCCATCCGCACCCGACTTTGGGGGAAACCTTAGGTTTTGCCGCAGAAGTTGCACACGGCAGTATTACAGAAATTTATCTTCCCAAAAACAAATAAGTTGTGACAGCCAAAATTGGTATTGTTTACCTCTTAAAAATGGTGCGGTTGTGTTTGGAACAAGGGACTTTTTTGGCTGGAATTATTGCTGGCAGAATGACTCACAATAATAAAATAGGCATGCTCAGTGATATGGGCGAACAAGATGCGGAAATTTTGATGTATGCTTTTTATGCTTTTATTCAAGGAATTCGGCAGGTAAACCAAGATAGCCAGATTTTCATCACGCACACAAATTCAATTGAAAGTGTGTTGGAAAATGAAACCCAAAAAATGGTTGCAACTGATGGGGTTGATATTATATTTGCCATGTCGCAGAACTATAATGATATCATCATTTGCTCGGCCTATTATTTTGGTAAAGACGTATTTTTAATCAATAGCTGGTATGATTCAGCTTATTCCAAGCATGTGATCACTTCGCTAAAAATTTATTTTGGGCCCATAATAAAATCTTTTATTGAAGAGATCAATAATCCGGATAAATTAAATCCTTTACTTAAAATACTGTTTTATGATTTGTCCAATCCGGATGTAATGTCTTTCTCTTGGGATGAATATAAAAATGAAACTATGCGTTTTAAAGCCCAACATTCTGGTAAATATGGCGAATTGAGCCGTAGAACGCGTAAGGAGTTGTGCGTATGGGCACAGCGCATTCGCAAGTAGAATTTACTGTAACTGTATTTAATGTCATGGAAAATAATACGGCTTTTGATACGCCTAAAAATTTTCATTATCGAGATTCTTCTAAGTATTTACAGGGTGATGATGAATGAAACAAGTTCCTTTGGCCTTATTGCAGCAGATTTTTACGTTAGCCGTTTTCATACAAGACAGGGAACAAAAAATAGCTACATTGCAGTGTGATGAATTACGAGCTCTCATTGAAAGTGCCGGCTGGCGTATTTGTGCTGAACTACAATTTCCTTTAAGAAAAATTCATGTTGGTCATTTATTGGGAGCTGGGCAAATTCAGCGTATTGCCCAGCAGATTCAGCTAGCAGAGCAAGAAATTAAAGAGCGCGATGATTTGGCAGAAGCGGTTGACTTTGTGGTTATCGATTATGAATTGAGCCCAACTCAACTGTTTAACTTGGAAAAAACTTTGCAAAAACCAGTGATTGATCGTAAGTCTTTAATTTTAACTTTATTTGAACAGAGGGCCCAAACGCGCGAGGCGCGTCTTCAAGTACATTTGGCGCGCTTGTATTACGAAAAGCCTAGGTTAAAAAGAGCTTGGACGCATTTATCGCGCCAGCGGGGTGGGCGTTACGGTACTAGGGGCGAAGGTGAAACCCAGATAGAAATCGATGGCCGCTTGATCGATACTCAAATCCGCAAGCTGGAAAATCAAATAATCCAAGTACAAAAGCAACGCATGCAGCAACGAAAAAAAGGTGCTGAACTTGCTCACATTGCGCTTGTGGGTTATACCAATGCTGGCAAGTCCGCCCTGATGCATGCAATGAGCCAAAAAGAGATTTATGTTGCAGACCGTTTGTTTGCAACGTTGGACCCGAAAAGTAGTCAGTTGATTTTGCCAAATGGCGAGCAAGTGATTGTTACCGATACAGTGGGTTTTGTGCGCAATCTACCACACGAATTGATCGATGCCTTTCGGGCTACCTTGGAAGAAACGGTACTGGCTGATTTGCAATTGTTAGTGTTAGATGCCAGTGATATGCAATGGCAAGAAAAATTGCATACGGTACACCAAGTTTTGCAAGATTTGAAAGTCGATGATAAAGACCAAATTTTGCTGTTGAATAAAATTGATTTGCTAAATGAGGAACAAATTAGGGAAATGCAAATGCTATTCCCCCAAGCTTTATTAATTTCAGCACAGGAAAGAATTGGTTTAGAGCTTTTATCTACCGAGCTTAGCAAGCATTTGGCTCGGCGCGATTTGGCAAGCGGTTTGGACCAAAAGAAAAAATATTCTTTGGAAGTCCCCCATCAAGCCCAGGAAGCGGGTGCTTTGCGGGCCTGGTTGTTCCAGCACAAACTAATTTTTGAGCAACACAGTGAAACCGAATATAGCCAGTTTTTTCACTTACAGCTTTCTGGAGCCAATTTGCAGTATTTGCGCCAAAGGTTCCCCCAATTTTTAAGTAGCCTAAACCCTTTGTAAATATTTTTTCAATATTTTAAAGTAAAGATTGGCAAAGATGGCTTGAGGGTTTGACCCAGATTTGTTAAAAATCTTGCGCCAAAATCCTCTCTCATCTTGGTTAGATCCAAACAAGTATAGAAAAGATATTTAAAATAATTTTTTCAAATGATTTAAGGCTTATAGAGTGGGCTTGCAAAAAATTGATTTATTATTCCAAAACTTGGGCATAACGGGCCGGTATTCGATTTGGCCATTTCCCGTTTTTGAGTTTCAAGCAGGTTTGGAAATAGGCTTGCAAGCTTTTAGCATTGCGACTGATCCTGCTGATGTTGTGGGACAATCGTTGGCAAGTCATGGGATTCAATTAAACCTATTACAACAAGTGCATGGCTGTAACTATTCAGAGCTAACTACTACTAGAGTGGAGGCAGTTGCAGATGCTTGGTTATGGTCTGGAAAACAAGTACCGGCAGACGCGCAAAAAGCTTACGGTATCTATACCGCAGACTGTATACCCGTATTAATGTATGTAGAGTATTTGCAATGGCATGGCGGGGCCTTACTACATCTGGGGCGCAAGGGGATTGAATTGGGTTTGCTGGAAAAATGTTTTGGAGCTTTGATAGAGCGGTTGTTTCAGCAATTGCCATTAGATTTACAATGGCAACAATTGCGTGGAAAACAATTGTTAAACTTGTTTGGGGAATTACGGGGAAAATTATTTTTGGGGCCAGGCATTGGGGCTTGTTGCTATGAAGTCCCTACCTCAATGGCCCAAGAATTTTGCGTGCAAGCCCGAGTTAGCCAGGCAAGTAGGCCCTCTTTTAATGCAGGCCACCAGATGTTAGATTGTAAAATGGCGATTTGCGAACAGGCTCGCAATCTCAAGTTTTGCAATTTCAACCTTCAATGGCAAATTTATGTGGAAGAACTTTGCACCAGTTGCCAAGCCAAAAAATACATTCAGCAGCAGGGGGCAGAAACTCTTTGCTATTCTTACCGCCAAGGCCACAGAACAGAACGGATTTACACGATGGTTTGGTTTTGCCCGTGAATACAACGTATGCAAAATTGCTGAGCGATATAACTAACGAAAATAAAAAATTTTGCAAAAAGGATTTGCTGTTATTGCTGGCTTTTTTGGCCAACCTTTTGGAACAACCAAAATACCTGTCCACAAACCCTACCTTTACAGTTCGGCTGGACTGTTATAGCCGAATTAATAATAAAGCTGCCAAAATTTTGGGCAAAATGCAAGATAGCGTTCCCATAGAGCTGGAGCATAGTTTTCAACAAGCTGTAACTGATTTAGAAGGAGGAATGCCTCTTGCTTACATTTTGGGGCTAGAAGATTTTGCCGGGCGGAGTTTTATGGTGGGGCCCGGCGTGTTAGTTCCCCGTGAAGATAGCGAAATTTTGCTACAGCAAGCGTTAGCTTTTTGCCGGAAATTGAAATATCCGAAAGTATTAGAGCTTTGTTGTGGAACGGCTTGTATTAGCATTAGTTTGTGGTTGGAAACAATGGCAGCAGAAGTTTGGGCTAGCGATATTTCAACGGAAGCTTTGGCCTACGCTGAACAAAATAGGGCGTATTACCAACCTATTGAGCATCGAGAAATGGAATTTCATCTGCGCCAAAGCGATTTACTTGCAAATGTGGAGCTGCAGCAAAAGTATTCATTGATTTTGGCCAACCCGCCATATTTGAGCAATAGCGAATTTGATAAGCGCAATTCTTGGCTAGAGCCAATGTTAGCTTTGCGTGCGGGGGCAGATGGTTTTGCCTTATTGGGCCGTATTGTTGCCGAGACTTACCATTATTTAAAACCTGGGGGCACTTTGTTACTAGAAGCGGCTCCGTGGCAAATGCATGAATTGAGCCGTTTGCTGTATGCTAATGGTTATGGGTATACAGCCACGCATTGTGATAATGCGGGGTTCGAACGCGCTATTAGCGCATGTCGGCCAGATTGAAAATTATTTGTGAGGGTAGTTTAATAATACGATTGTTGCACCCCGCCCACCGTTGCGTTCTGAAGGGTGGGAAAACTCCCAGACGCAACCTATATCTTTTGCTTCTTGCAACAAGTTGTAGACTAATCTTTGCAGTACCCCCTTATTACTAGCAGAATGATGGCCTTTACCGTGTATGATGCGCACTTTGCGTAGCCCTTTTATGTGCGCATTATGTAAAAAATTCTGCAAGCATTCGCGTGCATGTACTTGTGATAGCCCATGTAGATCAATTTCATCATCAATATTGCATCTTTTTAATTCTTGCTGAAATTGATTCTTCAGTTGCATATTCTCTTTGCTTTTGTACGATTGTCTGTAGCCTATATTTTTTTGTTTCAAGTCTTTGGCCTTAGGCAAGTATTGCTCCCATTGAGAATAAAAATCCATTACTTGTTCTGGTATTTTACCGGTATCAGAGCATGGCTGGCTTTTTCTGCCTCTTTTGGGTGAGGCCTGTTCTCTATTAGACGATACAGAAGATAGCAGTTCTACCATATCCATAAGAGTTTTATCAAACACAACGCTACATTGTTTTGCATTATGGCTGTGGCTGGAAACCTGTGTTTTTGCTTTTTTGTTCGCACTTTTACTTTTGGAAAGTTTTTTCTGGGACATAACACTAAAAAATTAAGTGTTTTTTTGCCCAATTTGCTTGCAGCCCATATAAGGTTGCAATGCTGCAGGAATGCGTATGGAAGTATCGGCTTGCTGGTGGTTTTCTATTAGAGCAACAATGGCTCGCGATAAGGCTAATGCAGTTCCATTTAAGGTATGTACGGCCACATTTTTGCCTTCTTCATTGCGGTAGCGGATACCTAGGCGGCGAGCTTGGTAATCTGTGCAGTTCGAGGCTGAAGTTATCTCCCCCCAACTACCATTTTCGCCGCCAGTTTCGTGGCGGCCAGGCATCCAAGCTTCTAAATCAAATTTGCGATAGGCGGGCGCACCCAAATCTCCCGTACAAATATCGAGTACGCGGTAAGGGATTTCCAGTGCTTGGAAGATTTCTTCTTCAATTGCCAGTAATTTTTGGTGCATTTGTGATGAATCTTCTGGCTTGCACAGGATAAACATTTCGACCTTGCTAAATTGGTGTACCCGGTATAAACCTTTAGAATATTGGCCGGCTGCACCAGCTTCTTTGCGAAAACAATGGGATATTCCACCAAGAAGAATGGGTTTACTCAAGTCAACAATCTGGTTAGAATATAGACCCCCCAGGGTAACTTCTGCGGTACCGATCAAACAGAGATGTTCATCTTGTATCATGTAGGTATTGGATTCTTCACCGCGTGGTTGAAAACCGGTACCTGCTAAAATTTCTTCGCGGGCTAAATCTGGCGTGATGCACATGGAAAAGCCATGCTTTTGCAAAATATCCGCAGCAAAACGGGTGAGCGACATTTCCAAAAATACGGCTTGGTTGCACAAATAGTAGTGCTTGGCACCGGTAACTTTGGCAGCGTTCTCAAAATCAATCCAGCCTTGTTGCTGCATCAACTCTACATGATCTTTGGGGCGAAAATCTTCAAATTGGGGAATTTGGCCTACAACATACAGCTCTTTGCTATCGGTATCGGCTTTGCCAACGGGAACATCGGGGTGGACCATGTTGGGCAGCAGTAGGCTTTTTTGTTGCAATTGGGAATCCAGTTTGGCAAAAATTTTTTCTTTTTTGGTCAATGCTTCCTTAATTTTTTTGCCGTGGGCCATAATTTCTTGTTTTGCAATTTCGCGTTGAGTGGCCTCCATTTTATCCAAAGCTTTCGCTGCTGCCGCATTTTGGTTGCGCTGTTGGCGCAGTATATCTATTTCTTGCTTGATAGCCAGAGACGCTTTATAAAGTGCTGCAATCTGCCGTACGTCTGGGGGCTGTTCCAAAAAACGATGGTCAATATTTTTCTGCACAGTTTCTATATTCTGGACCACAAATTTTAAATCTAGCATATGAGATATTGTTTCCGTAATTTTCTGTTATTTTAGTTTTTAAAAACCAGCTAATAAACCTATACAAAATTTATGTAAAACTTGAGGCGGCGATAGCCGCACCTAGCAATGGAGCATTTTCTACCGTTTTAAAGCGGTAGTATCGTTGCTGTTCCAGCAAGTAGTCGAGCCAATTTCGCACACGCAGTTCAAACCGGTGCAAGGCATAAAAAGTAGAACCATCTATTGTTAGGCAAATAGGGCGCAGTGGAGATAGACCGCCATTTGTGCGGAAGATGCAAGCAGCCATGTTGACTGCAGTAAATAATGCGTTTCGTTCTAAGATGGCTTGGGTTAAGAAATACATGCGCTCGCGGGCATTCTCATCAATATCGTGTTCGTCCAACCAGGCCACCAAAGGGCTCTTGGCATTATGGGGGCTATTTCCCACCAAATGGGGCGGACGACTAGGGTTGTGTAATATTGCATTGGCTGTAGCACTATTTTGTAGCGGTAGTTGGCAAAGTTCTTTAGGCAAAAGATTTTCTGCTCCTGCTTGGCGCAACACCATACACACCAATTCTCCCCAGTAACAACCCGAGCAAGTTTTTTCTTGTAAATACGTGCCGGGGTTTTGGGTTTGTCTATCGTATTCTTGGTCGATAGAACTTTGGGGGAAGCGGCTATAGTTGCCGGATTCGGTATTGATGATAATGCGTTTTTCTTGGTAGTGCTTATTTAGCGTGGGAATATTTTCGCTGTATTCTGCGTAGCAGCTATTGATACCAGTACCCAGAATATAGCCAATAAAATCACTATAAGCTGCATCTTGGGCCACGGATTGGCCTGCAAGTAACGCTGCCACTGTGTCGTTGATAATATAAATGTGGGCGGGCGCTTTGGCTGCAAATTTTTGTTGTAATACTGCAATTAAGCGGCTGCCGATATATTCTCCCACTAAGTCGGGAACTTTGATTTCTTTGCTCCATTGCAAAAGCTTGCCATCTAAATTGCCGTTGCGGTCTATAACAATTTGTGTTGAGTATGAAAAACAAAAACCTAGGCAGGGTGGGCTTTGCTGGTAGCGTTGGTAATATTGCTCTAATACTGGCTGTATAAAGTCGGCAATTTCGTTTAAAAATTGCTTTGCACTGATGGTTGTTTGCAGGCCAGGCATTTCTTGCTTGGCAAAAAGCTCTAGTGATGGCTGACCCGTATCGGGTAGAGTAATCATGGCACGGCGCAAATTGCTGCCGCCAGCATCGAGCACTACCGTTGCTTGGTTGCGTTGAAACGCTTTATCTGGCGATATATAAGTGGGGATCATTTTCAGGGAGCTTGATTGTTTTAGACCTTGTGTCATTTCCGCCAGATAATCGGCCAGTAGTTGTTTCGGCTCCAATTGGTTACAGGTCAGGCTGTGATTTTCTAAAAATAACTGCACAGCTTGGCTATTTGCTGTAGTGTTTATGACTGTTTTTTGCATTGGTACTCCTGCATCTTGAGCTATAAAATCAAGTCGGCCCAGTATAGTTAGACAGCAGAAAAAAGTTAAGTACTTAGCCGCTATTATCATTTATTCAAGTTAGAATAACGTCAATTTGTCTTTGTTTTATTTGCACTTTGTTTAGATATGTTTATAATTTGCAGAAGTAAAATTTCATGAACGCAGTTTATGTATAAATATTTACAATAGCGTTATTAAGGATTTTATCGTGCCTAAATATTTTAGTGCAGAGAATATTTATCATAATGGTGTGTTTTGCCCCGAGAGTATTTTGGCGGTAAATGATGATGGCTATGTTATCGGGGTGTTGCCTCGCAGTTATCTCAAGGCCGAGCAGACAAAATATTGTATGGATTTTGGGGAGCGTATTCTTGCACCGGGCTGGGTTGATTTGCAGTTAAATGGTTGCGGTGGCGGTTTGTTTAACCGTGATTTAAATTTGGCCTGTATTGAAAAAATGCTATACAGTAGCCTTAGGCATGGGGCCACCAGTGTTCAGCCCACTTTGATTACTTGTAGTGATGAGCATATTTTAGAAGCACTGGAGGTAGTGCGCCAAGCAAAACAAAAAGCAATACAAGCGCAGCAGAAAAAAGATTGTAGTCAATGGCAATTGTGGCAAACCGTTATGGGAATGCATTTGGAAGGCCCTTATATTTCGGTAGCTCGGCGGGGTGCCCACCCGGAGCGTTTTGTTCGCAAACTAGATGAAGCGATGCTGCAAAAATTAGAGGCAGCGGGCCGCAATGGTATATTGCGCTATATTACAATTGGCGCAGAATCGGTTCAGCCCGAGCAAGTAGCCCGTTTGGCTACCAGTGGTCTGACGGTTGCTCTGGGCCATACAGGGGCTGCCATTAGAAATTCGTGTGCGTTATTGTTGGCAGGGGCCCGTTGTTTTACCCATTTGTATAACGGCATGGGGGGGATTGATAGCCGCGATCCGCACACTTTAAGTTTAGCTTTATCAGACAGGCGAGCCTATAGCGGTATTATTGCGGACGGCTTTCATGTTGCGCCAGAAAATATTCGCATTGCCCAGTGTTTATTAGGCAACCGTTTATTTTTGGTTACCGATGCTACTGCTACCACTGATGGTGCTGGTGGTGGCGAAGACAGTGTGTTTTTTGGCGAACAAAATTGTTATATCCGCGATGGCATTATTTGTAATGAAGAGGGTCGATTAGCTGGCTCTACTTTGACGATGAAGCGTGGTGTAGAAATTTTAGCAAATTTGTTTGATTTGCAAACCGCATTGGAAATGGCTTCGGTGAATCCTGTGCAAGCTTTGAACCCTCAAAATTTAGACAATCGCAGGATTGGCACTTTTGCACCGGGCACTAAGGCCAATTTTGTAGTGCTCGATGTTTCTCGCCATAGACGGATTTGTGAAATTTCTAGCTTAGAAACTTGGGTATTGGGGCAGCGTTGGCAATACTATTAGATTATTGCCATAAGTAATGTTTCATCTTTAAAAATTAGTATGGAACAACCAAAGGCTGAAACAATGCAAAGGCCCACCCCCAAGCACCACCCCACCGTACCCACCCAATAACTGCCCCAGCCCAAAGCAACAAACCGAAACCAACAAGCCAAAGCAACAAACCGAAATAGCCATACAAACGCACATACAAACGCAATTGGTTTGCCGATGCCAATCTACAAGTCATCGCCTGACTTACCACAATATAGCTTTCCCCACTGGATCAAGGCCTTGATCCGCATTGGTATAAAGTATTGTTCCGTATTACTACAATATAGCTTTCCGCATTGGAGTAATGCATTGTTACCCACTGGATCAAGACCTTGATCCAAGGCGGAAAGCTATATTGTAGCAAGGCACTAAAAAACACAAAAACATAAAAAAAGCACAAAAAAACTTACAAAAAGCTTATATAGGCCTTGACTCAATTCCCCCCCTAACACAATAGGGCTCTATGCACTAGCCCGTATGGGTTGGCTAATCTTTATCCATTCTTGGAGGTATTGCTTATGTATAAGCTCAAACTACTTTTATTGCCTGTAGCATTGCTACTGGCCTTTATGGCCTTGGCCTGCGCACCACCCGATGACGATGATCGATCTTCTGCGCCGTCTAAGCCGACTATCAATAACGCCATCTACGACTTTGCTACGGCTCTGTTAACCGTACAAGGTACTGACTTAAGTCCTACAGAAGCGCAAATCCAAACCATCGTAGTAGATGGTGTAGCCTTAAGTTCCTATACTGCAGATGACCCAGCCACTGGGCCAGATAGTAACGGTCTTGCAAAAGGTAAGTACCGTATGAAAAGCGATGGCACAGCGATTTGGCTTAGACTTACCGATCGACATAAAGCTACTCTGAATGGCAAGGTGGGTAGCAATGGTCTAAAAAAAGGGTTGCTTACTAGCTCTGGTGCTTGGGCGGGTTTAGATACAGCCAAAGACTTAACCGTTAGCAATATACCCGATAAGCAGACCGAAACCGAAGAAGAGTCGCCTAAGTTACCCGAAGCCGAACAAACCGAAGAAGTCGATGATCAATCGCCTAAGCAACCTAAAGACAAACAAGTCGAACAAGCTGAAGAGGAGTCGCCTAAGCAACCTAAAGACGAACAAGTCGAACAAGCTGAAGAGGAGTCGCCTAAGCAACCTAAAGACGAACAAGTCGAACAAGCTGAAGAGGAGTCGCCTGAACTACCCGAAGCTGCAATTACCCGTGCAACCTACAATGTTGGCACGGCGCTGTTAACTGTACAAGGTACTGACTTAGGTAGTGCGACCCAAGCCCAAATCCAAACCATCGTGGTAGATGGCCTAGCCTTAAGTTCCTATATTGCAGATGCCACAGCCACTGGGCCAGATAGTCGCGGTCTTGCAAAAGGTAAGTACCGCCTGCATAGCGCTGGCACAGCGCTTTGGCTGAAACTTACCGATCAACATAAAGCTACTCTGAATGGCAAAACAGGTATGGATAGCAATGGTCTAAAAGATGGGTTGCTTACTAGCACTGGTACTTGGGCGGGTTTAGATACAGCCAAAGCCTTGTCCGTTAGTGGAAACCCACCCACAATTACCAGTGCAAGCTACAATGTATATTTAGGCTTCTTAGAGCTTACAGGTACTAATTTACCGAAAACAGTTGCAAGATGGGACTTTAGCAAATTGACGCTTGTATCCGGTGATGGTACTAAGAGATACCCATTACCCCAGCACTCAACTTTAGGTAGAAACAGAGCCACAGGTTCTAATGCAAGTGCAACAGGCTTAGATATTATTTTAAACGGTAGTGTAAAAGCGGAAGCCGATAAGATACTGGTTAAGGAAGGTGTTCGTGATGCTAATGGTGCATACAACCTGGAAGCAGCAGCAGGCTTTGCAGGTGGTAGCGCAGCAGACACAACCAATCCTATTACCGTTAGGGGGTATACAGCCAGCATCACCCGTGCAACCTACGATGCTAATACAGGCGAGTTATATATTATTGGTATCAAGTTACCGAGAGCAGTTGCAGACTGGGACTTTAGCAAATTGACGATTGTATCCGGTGATGGTACTAAGAGATACCCATTACCCCAGCACGCAACTGCAGGTGAAAACACAGCCACAGGTTCTAGTGCAGGTACAGCCTACTTAAGTATTACTTTAAGCG
Source organism: Spirochaetia bacterium (assembly GCA_965225855.1). Taxonomy (GTDB): domain Bacteria; phylum Spirochaetota; class Spirochaetia; order SP-2023; family SP-2023; genus Haliotispira. The sequence continues at coordinate 846,968 of CBDDCK010000005.1, forward strand.
GTAGTGTAAAAGCGGAAGCCGAGAAGATATTGGTTAACGATGGTGATAGTGATGCTAATGGTGCATACAACCTGGAAGCAGCAGCAGAATTTGTATCTGGTAGTCCAGAAGACCCAACCAACCCTATTACCGTTAGTGGGTATGTAGCCAGCATCACCAGTGCAAGCTACAATGCTTATTTAGGCCGGTTATTGATTATAGGTAGCAGGTTACCGAGAGCAGTTACAGACTGGGACTTTAGCAAATTGACGATTGTATCCGGTGATGGTAGTAAGAGATTCACATTACCCCGGCACGCAACAGGTGAAAACACAGCCACAGGTTCTAGTGTAGGTACAACCTACTTAGATATTACTTTAAGCGGTAGTGTAAAAGCGGAAGCCGATAAGATACTGGTTGAGGCTGGTCTTGGTGATGCTAATGGTGCATACAACCTTAAAGCAGCAGCAGAATTTGTACCTGGTAGCGCAGAAGACCTAACCAATGCTATTCAAGTAGTTATACATTAAGTAGGTTTTGGTTTAACCTTACTTGCCCAATAGCTCTTATAGCAGCTAAGTGAAAGCTAGCGGGCAGGCCAACCAAGTAAATGCGGTAAGCAATGCTTGGTTGGCTTTTTTGTTGGGCTATTAGGCTGTATCTTGTTGTTGCAACGCTTGCATTGGCCAATTATAGCCTTGGTAAGTTTTTTATCAAGGCTGCTTTTGCCAATTATAGCCATTCTGGAAAGTAGAAAAAAATCGAGTTATCACGTCCGATGGCACAAAGTTATCACGTCCTGCATCATTTAGTCGGGGCTCTTCCCGCAAAGAACTTTGGCAATACAGTGTTTGGGGCTTGTTGTTTGGGTGGAATGTTACGATCTTCTGCCTGAATTAAGTATCGGACACGAGATATTTTGATACGCAAGCCTTAGTGTCTTCTCAATAAAAAAGCACAAAAAGTATTTGGATAAACTTATCATAATTCGATCTTGACTATTTGAGATTTGGCTATATACTTATTCAGGATTTTTTTATTCACGATACAAACAAAAAAGGAAGATAAATATGATATTAGGTATACTGAACGAGTCAGAAGACAGACGCGTTGCAGTTACCCCTGAAGTTGTGCCGCAGCTGCAGGGAATAGGATTAGAGATTATTCTCGAGAAAGGAGCTGGTATTGAAGCCGGCGTTCCCGATGCTGAATATACAAACTGCAATGCCAAAGTGGTTCCAGAAAAAAAAGAAATTCTGGCCAATGCAGACATTATTTCCACGTTTTCGCCCCTTGGGGAAGCCGAGCAAAATCAGTGCAAAGACAAAGTTATGCTTGTTTCGCGCTACACACCCTATGATCAGGTGGACAAAATAGAATCTTGGGCAAAAAAACAGCACACTATTTACAGTTTGGACATGATTCCTCGCATCACCGTGGCGCAGTCAGCAGATGTGTTGTCTTCGCTAGCTTCGATTGCCGGTTATAAGGCTGTACTGGTTGCTACAGAATATTTACAGCGTTACTTTCCCATGCTGATTACAGCTGCTGGTAGTATTCCTCCAAGTAAAGTATTGGTGCTTGGTGCGGGCGTGGCCGGATTACAGGCGGTTGCCACAGCAAAACGTTTGGGTGCTGTGGTGGAAGCGTTTGATACTCGCGCTGCAGCTAAAGACGAAGTGATGAGCTTGGGTGCCAAATTTGTCGAGTTAGAAGGTGCCACAGATGACAAAGCAGCAGGGGGTTATGCCGTAGAGCAAACTGAGGAATACAAGGCAAAGCAAAAAGAAGCTATTGCCAAAAGTGTGGCCAAATCGGACGTGATTGTTGCAACCGCCCAGCTTCGAGGTAAACCGGCTCCAACTCTAGTAACCAAAGAAATGGTGGAAAGCATGAGACCCGGCAGTGTCATTATCGACTTGGCAGCCATTACTGGCGGTAATTGCGAATTATCCAAAAACAATGAAATCATCAGCCACCAAGGTGTTACCATTTTAGGTGATTCGGACCTCTCGCAACGAGTGGCCAGTCATGCATCATTGTTATATGCCAAAAATACGTTGAACTTTTTAAAGTTCATGGTAAAAGATGGCAAAATTGTACTGTGTAATAATGAGCACGAAGTGGCTCAAAAAAGCTGTATCATCGAAAACGGCAAAAACATTTATCAATAGGAGAAGAACATGGCTATTATTGAATTTATTGGCAACAATTTAACCAATATGACACTTTTAATTTTTGCCTCTTTACTGGGCATGGAAGTGATTAACCACGTACCGACATTACTTCATACCCCGCTTATGTCGGGAGCCAATGCGATTAGTGGTGTAACAGTAGTCGGCGGAATTTATCTTGTACGCAAAGCTGCAGAAGGCGATTACGTCTCTATAGGTCTTGGAGCCGTTGCTATATTTTTTGGCATGATTAACGTAGTCGGAGGCTTTGCTGTAACCAACAGAATGTTGGACAAATTTAAAAAGAGTGGAAAAGACGGGAAATAAGCATGGGAAATTTAGATACATTCATTGAAATTGCGTATTTGATCGGCGTTATGTTCTTCGTCGATGGTTTGAAAAAAATGAGTAACCCGAAAACAGCCCGCCAAGGAAACTTCCATGGGATTATTGGCATGGCTGTTGGTATTCTGGTAATTTTCATCGCCCCCTTAGAAGCTGCCAGCAATAACTATGGCTTAATTTTATTAGCGTTGTTAGCCGGTGGTGTTATTGGCTATATTGCTTCTGTGCGTGTGAAACTAACGGCAATGCCAGAGCTGGTATCTTTGTTTAACGGCCTTGGCGGTGGTTGTTCCATGCTTATCGGTTTTATCGAATTATACAAAGTTCTAAACGGCCAAGAGACAACAATCCTTCAAGTCGTTACCGGTTTATTTGCCATTTTTATCGGTGCTATTACTCTTACTGGTTCACTGGTTGCTTGGGGCAAACTTTCTGGCAAATTGAGTGATAAATTGCGCTTACCTGCCTCGCAATTTATCAACTTAATTTTAATGGCTGGTGCTGTTTATGTCGGCGTAATGTTTATTCAAGATTACCAGATCAACGGGCTGCTAATTTTCTTAGTTATATCGATGATCTACGGTTTTACTTTTGTTACCCCCATTGGTGGTGGTGATATGCCAGTGGTTATATCTTTGCTCAACTCGTTCAGTGGTATTGCCGCTGCTATATCGGGCCTATTGTACGATAATAACTTCATTGTTGTTGGAGGTATTCTGGTTGGTGCTTCCGGTATTATTCTTACCGTTATGATGTGCCGCGCGATGAATCGTTCACTGGTAAACGTCTTGATCGGTGGTTTCGGTAGTAGCAGTGTGGCTGCAGGAGCCGAAGGTGGTGAATATCTCGAAATCAACTATTCCGATTTGGCAATTCAGTTAAAATACGCCAGTAAGGTTGCCGTGGTTCCTGGCTACGGCTTGGCTGCCGCACAGGCACAACATGCTTGTTACGAACTGGAAAAACAATTGGAATCGGACGGCGTACAATTCTTTTACGGTATTCACCCCGTTGCCGGACGTATGCCGGGCCACATGAACGTATTGTTGGCGGAAGCCCAAGTGCCTTATGATAAGCTGCTAGATTTGGAACCCTCTAATGAACAATTCCCAACAACCGATGTGGTTTTGGTTATTGGTGCCAACGACGTAGTAAACCCCGCAGCTAAAGATAGTCCCGGTTGTCCGATCTATGGTATGCCCATTCTCGAAGTGGACAATGCCAAGACAGTGGTAATTTTAAAACGTGGTAGAGGTAAAGGTTATTCTGGTGTTGAAAACCCTTTGTTCTTTAAGGAAAACTCTCGAATGTTGTTTGGCGATGCTAAAGACAGCCTTTCTAAAATTAAAGCGGAAATTGCTAGTATGTAGTTTCAAACAAGCTATAAAAAAGGAGAGGCTAATAACTCTCCTTTTTTAGGGTTTGAGTAATTCTTAGCAATTAATGCCAAACCGCCAACAGCCCAACATTATCACCCAGCAATGGATTGTAATTTTGCCAGTTTATTTTAGGCATTGCCGTGATATAGCCAATTTTTGCGCCATTGTTGTGGCAAATTCTGTTTGGTCCATAATTATGGGCAGAGATTTTTTGTCTTCATCGCAGACTGCAATAGCACATTTGGTTTTCGTTCCACCCATTTCTATGGTACCACAAATATATTTTTCCATTTGTTGCTTCCTCTTTACATGAATTCAACTTCTTTAATCGGCAATAAATTACAGTTTAGCAAATCTTGCTCTAAAGCCTTGCTAGGGCTAATACCAATATTGGGTGCAGCTTCGAGAATATATTCTGAATCTTGTTCTGTACGCACATGTAGGACAACAGGGTTTGAGCCACTGTGTTCGTAAAGTAAACTGCGGAAGTTTTCAGCAGCTTCTTCATTTTCTAACAAAGGTTGGTCTGGCTTTGGTTCCAAAAACAAATGCAATTCGGCATTGGGTTTTAGCGGAGCTTCCTCAATTGGGAATAATTCTTCAATAATTAATTGGGGTGGACGATTGCTCCTTTTTTTTACATTAGCACGCAAGCCAATAAAATTATTTTGTTGGATAAAATCAAAATAGCTGCAGCCATCTGGCAATTCTTTATTTAAAATCCTAGTGAATATAATAGCACTGATCTTGCCATAAAAATCCTCAAGTTCTAGCACAATCATCATTTTGCCCTGCTTAGTAGTAACCTCGCGCTTTTCCCGTACCATACAAATTACCGTATGTGCTCGATCACTTGGTGCATGTTCGGCTTGATCAAAACGCAGAGAACTGGAACGCTGCCATTGACGGCGATAGCGTTCTAATGGGTGCCCCGATACATATATCCTAAGCAATTCTAACTCTGCTTCTAAAATTTCGCTTGCTGGAAATTCCTCTTTTTCTTCAATATCAATTTGAATGGCCACTTCTTCACTACAATCATCAAACAAACTGGCACCTATATTTTTATCTTTCTTACCAATAGTATGGAATAGAGATTCTAAATTGTAGAGCATGGTGGCTTGGTTATATTTTTTCTCTACATTGCGAAAAACTCCCGCTTTAATCAAAATACTCAAAGCTTTTCGGTTGACTTTTTTTAGGTCAACCCGTTCGACAAAATTCAAAAAACCTTTAAATTTCCCATGCTGTTCACGGTTTTCAATAATTTCTTCCACAACCGCACTACCCATATTTTTGATACCTTGCAAACCAAAAATAACATTACCACCCTCCACAGTAAAATAGCGCTCAGAAGTATTTATGTCAGGAGGCAGTAAATTAATGCGCATGCGGTTTAGCTCATTGATGTAATTGCGCAATGCATCTGGGTTGCCAATTTCATTCGTCAAGTTTGCTGCCATAAATTCAGCGGGAAAGTTGGCCCGTGAATAAGCTGTTTTATAGGCCAAAATGGAGTACGCTGCTGCATGAGATTTATTAAAACCATAACCAGCAAAAGGAATGAGCATTTCAAAAATCCATTCAGCTAGGCTTTGGCTATAGCCTTTTACTACAGCCCCTTCAATAAATTCCAACTTTAGGCTCTGCATTTCCTTTTCTTTCTTTTTGCCCATCGCTCGGCGCATAATGTCGGCCTTGCCCAAACTAAAGCCACCAATAATTTGAGCTACTTCCATAACCTGTTCTTGGTAAACAATTACCCCGTAAGTTGGCTCTAGTGTTTTACACAAATCTTTATGGGGGTATTGAATTTTGCCTGGGTTCTTCTTGCCCTCAATAAACTGGTCAATAAATTGCATTGGGCCGGGGCGATAGAGTGCATTTAAGGCAATTAAATCTTCCAGACTATTGGGTTTGGCATCGGCCAAAATTTTTTGCATACCTTCACTTTCAAATTGAAATACTGCCCGTGATTCGCCGCGGCCTAGCATAGCAAAAGTGACTTTATCGTCTTCGGCGATATTTTCAAATGAAAAATCTGGGATTCGCTTGCGTATTAAAGTCTGAATTTTGTTGAGTAGAGTTAATGTCTTGAGCCCCAAAAAATCCATTTTGACCAAACCGCAAGGCTCAATTAAATCCATGGTAAACTGGGTAGAAAATGCATCGTTTTTATCTTTGTGTAATGGCACATAGTGGCTAATGGGTTCGCGGCCAATCACAATGCCACAAGCATGGGTTGAAACATGGCGATGCATACCTTCCAACAGAGTCGATATTTCAAATAGTTTTTTGTATTGTGGGCCTTTGTCAAAAAATTCTTGCAATCTAGGTTCTTTCTCTAGGGCTTGAGCCAAATTCTTGGCATCGTCTGGTACTAAAGAAGTAAGACTATTGGCTTCTTCAAATGGAACTTCAAAAATACGGGTTAGGTCTCTGAGAACAGCCTTGGTTTTTAGTGTACCAAAAGTGCAGATTCCAGCCACATTATCCTTACCGTATTTGCTTGTTACGTATTCAATTACTTCGTTGCGCCGCTCAAAGCAAAAATCAATATCAAAATCTGGCATCGAAATACGTTCGGTGTTGAGGAAGCGTTCAAATAGCAAATTGTATTTCAACGGTTCTACATCGGTAATACCCAAAACATAGGCGATAATAGAGCCAGCACCCGAACCGCGCCCTGGGCCCACAGAAATACCATTGTCCTTGGCCCAGCAGATAAAATCCCAAACAATCAAAAAATAGCCAATAAAATCCAGTTGGCAAATCGTGTTTAGCTCATACTCCACACGCTGAAAAATTGTATCGGTTAAAGATTCCCCATAGCGTTTTTTGCTACTGCGCCATACTAAGTTGCGGAAAAATTCTTCTGTCGAACTAAAGTTTGGGGGTATTTGGTAGATGGGCAGAATCGGCCCTGGCTCTGGCAGTGTTAGCTTGCATTGTTCTGCCAGTTTTACCGTATTGGCTAGGGCTTGTGGCATATCGCTAAACAACTCATACATCTCCTTTGGCGTTTTGAGATAAAACTCTGGCATGTCTAATTTCATACGCTTGCGATTCGTACTATTTACCGTTTCTTTGGTGGCGACACAAATTAAAACGCTATGGGCTTCTGCATGTTCTTTGCGCAGGTAATGAACATCATTTGTGGCAATAATTTCAATACCAGTGTTTTGTGAAATTTTTTGTACGGCTTTTATAACTGTTTCTTGTTCAGGGATGCCATGGCGCATCACTTCAAGCCAATAATTGCCTGTTCCAAATAAATTGTGATAAAATATAGCCCGATTTTGCGCTTCTTCAAACTGGTTGGCCAAAATTAGCTGGGCGATTTCACCACCCAAACAAGCACTGGAAGCCATCAAACCTTCTCTGTGCTTGGCCAATAACTCATCGTCCATACGCGGTTTGTAGTGGAAACCTTCGGTATTGGATAGCGAAACCAGTTGCAGTAAATTGCGATAGCCAATTTCATTCTTGCAGTATAGCACCATATGGTAGTGGTAGCGTTTTTGTGCAAGTATCCGTGGATCTGGTGTTTTATTTTGGCGGTGGCTGTGGGCAATATAGGCTTCACAGCCAATAATAGGGTTTAGGCCCTTGGCCTGGCAACTTTTGTAAAAATGTATGGCACCAAATAGATTGCCGTGGTCGGTTAAAGCAATATGCTTCATACCCAATTCGCAAACGCGCTCACCATACCAAGCTATTTTTACCGCACCATCGAGCAGAGAAAAATCCGAATGGTTGTGTAAATGCACAAAAGGATATTTTTCGGCCTCACGCTGCAATTTTGTTTGTTCTATCTCAAACATAAACCCTCCTTTTAAGCTAAGGTTTGGGGAGTTTAGCCAATCAGCAAAAATTTGTCTAAGAATTTGGCTACATGTTCTAAAAAAGCAAACCTGCTTTTGCGCTATTCCAATGTTTGCTATCTCATAAAGTTTATCCTAAGGCAAACATAGCCTAGCTATTCCATCTTATGAAATATTTTCTTACAATTCGCCGATATGAACCAAAAGATGAAAAACAAAAACAAGACAATCTTGCAAATCCGCCATGAATTTGCCCCTTCACAAGGCAAAAGTTACACCCAAATACCATTTGAAGTTTTGCCTAATACAGAATATATCTGCCTTCGTGGGCACTACAAAAATCAAAACAAGCAAGAACATAATGGTGCGGTAGCCATAGGCTTAGCCGATGCAGCGCAACAAATCCGCGGTTGGAGCGTAAACCTAAACTGCACCAAACAAATTTTAATTGGTGAAGAACAAGCCAGTTATGGCTATCTTGCCGGCCCCCTACAAGCGGGAACTTGGAATATTTTGCTCGGTAATAGCCGCTTCCACACCAGCCATATTGTGGTAGAAATTGAGTTAGAAATACAGCCGTGCCAACCCCGCATTATTCGCGGAGATATACATGGGCACTCGATATACAGCGATGGTACGCACAGCGTTGAAACCAAACTACAGATGGCAAAAGAAAATAACTTGGATTTTCTGGCTTTTTCCGACCATAATTCTATAGGCCAAAATTTTTGCCTACCGACTAACCCTGATGTATTACTACTGGACTCCTGTGAAATAACCACTTACAATGGGCACGCAAATATCTTTGGTTATACAGAAAAACGCATCCCCAATTTTATGTGCAGTAGCTCTGCTCAAATGCGCCAAGTTTTCACAGAGCTAAAACAACAAGGCAGTTATATTCAGTGCAATCATCCTATCCGAATTGGCGATGTAAGGGGTTGCCAATGGGATTGGGATTACGATATGCCATTTGATTGGATCGAAATTTGGAATGGAGAATGGGGACTCAATTGCCGTGAAACGGTAAAAATTTGGCAAAACTTTTTAGAACAAGGCCGCTTCTTAGCGGCGGTGGCCAATAGCGATTTTCACGATATCAATGCTAAACAGCAGGGCTACCCTTGTAATAATGTTTGGGTAAGCAAAAAGACCAAACAAGAAATTTACCGTGCAATCGCCAAAGGCAATAATTACCTTACAGCTGCCCCACACCCGAAAAAAAGTTTTGCTGCCCAATGCCTTATTGTTAGCCAAACCTCAACTAACAATGAATTTAGGCCATTTGGTACAACCTTCCATAAATGTGCTTCTGTGTTGTTTGAATTGAGCGTGAACCAAGCATATTTAAAAAATTTGGCCACACAAGCTTCTCTAATTTTGCGTATTTGGAATGAATGGGGCTTGTGCTTGGAAATGGAATTACAAATAGCTGATTTCCAACAATGTAGCCAAAATGATGAAGGCGACCACAAATTCAGTCTAGAACTTAGCCATTTAGCAATCCAAGAAATGCAGCAGAAACGCCAAAAAGAACAACCATCTAACACTGGAAATAAGCTCTTGCGGTTTTTGCGTTTTGAATTATTCAGTTTGAAAGAGACTGACCCGAATACAGAAAAGGCCCTACTATTGAGCAACCCAATTTTCTGGCAATAGTTTTATTACCAGATTGTGCTGACCTTTTCTAGTGTAAGAGCCAAATTTTGCCCTTACACTAGAAACTTTTTATACGTTCAACGAAAATTTTTCGATAAGCTGCTGTTTTGGAGCAAAGCCCATATGCCGGATTGTTTCCTCTCCAGCACGAAACAAAATGAGCGTGGGCACAGCCATGATATCAAACTTTCTCGCTGTCTCAGGTGCATCGCTGACATTTGCTTTTGCAATTTTTATTTTCCCCTGATATTCTTGATTTAGTTGTTCGAGTATCGGGGCTATCATAGTACAAGGCGGGCATCCTTCACCCCAAAAATCAACTAATACGGGAATTTCAGATTTTTTAATTTCAAAGTCAAAATTGGTATCATTAATAGCGATCACGCATATCTCCTTTGGCCTATGGCCTATAAATAAAAATTTTACCGATTATATTTTTTTATATTTTTTTGACTTTTAGCAAAATTAGAAAGACGAAAATCCTCAATAATGGCAAAAAGTTTTGCCGATGCCGTTTGAATATCTTCTGGAGGCTCTTGCCTATCATTGTCTATACTTCTTTCTAATGTATAATATAAAGTATTCAACCAAACACCAGCAAGGTGGATCGCATCTTGGGCTACGCGGACTCGTTCGGACTTGGTACCTCTATCGAGACAGACCATGTCATTATAAAATTCAACCCCCTTGGGGGGGCGACTTTCTGTAATGCTATACACATCAGAAAGAGAACGTTCTAAACGGTCTACTTCCAATCCGATATCCGGGCTGATACCACCCATGTAATAGGCAGTGCCGTCCCAATAATCTCGAATAAATTGATGTATCGCACCATAAAGCTGAGAAACTTCTTTAATACTGTTATCATGAAGAGAGGCTAAAAGTGGGTATTTGGCCATTCCAGCTTGAATTTCTTTGAGAACCGATTCGGCAAAACCACCTTCATTACGCTCTTTATACGCTGCCTTTCGTTCTTTTATTGTTTCAGCTTCAGCTAAAAAACGCTCCATAAATTCCTGTTCGCCTTTTAAGAAGAATATAATATCGGCTTTCTTTTTTAGAGAATCTAAATAGCGGTCTTCAAAAGCTCTCTTGAGATAGGCTGCTTTTGGCAAATGCTCCATAATCTCATCATAGCTGCTGCGAATTCGGTCTAAGATTCTATCAATTTCTACAAAGTAGTTATTAGCCATAAAAGAAGCGCCTCCAGTTCAAGATATTGCTCAATTCTAAAAGTTTGTGAAAATTCAAAGTTCAAATTTTCTGATGATTATACAAATTCAAGCAAGATTATACAATAACATACTCGCAGAAATTTAGGCTAAGCCTACAATTACCCAAAATCAAGTGATGGCGCGTTGTTTGCGGATTTGCTCCCAAGCTTCTTGAATTTCACGGAAACGCTTTTCTGCACTGGCGCGCATTTCTGGCGGCAAACCCTGTTGTATTAGTGTATCGGGATGGGTCTCTTTAACTAATTTGCGGTAGGCATTGCGAATTTCTTCGTTGCTAGCTTGAACAGAAACCCCTAAAATATCATAAGCCGTATCCATGGTAAAACTTTGTCCTTCATAAAATTGGCTATAAACTTGACGGATGACGGTTTCATCAAAGTAAAAAGCTGCAGCGATTTCCCGCAATATCTGGTCTTCTGTGCGACTAATTTGCCCATCAATGGCTGCCATGCTTACCAGTGTATAAAAAAGTTGCTGCAATATGACCATACGATTTTGACCACGATAACTGAGCGGCATTTTATTAATAATCTGATACAACTGGGAAGCAAATTCCTGATGGGTATAAGAACTGTTTTTAGCTTCATTAAAAGTGGAAATAGCAAATTGGCGTTGCTTTCCCTGTAGGCCCATTTGTTCGAGAATATCCAAAAAATGATGGCCTTCTTCCTCGCTAATTCGGCCATCTGCTTTGGCTACTTTGGCCAGCAAGGAAAATATTGCTGAAAAAAAGATTACTTGATATGAATCGGTATTATAGGGGATTTCAATACTTTGGCTCTCACCTAAATTTGGGTGAGAACTTTCGTTGGCTTTATCCAACATGTGACCAATAGCCAACCCAATCATTGAGCCTATCGGGCCACCAAATAAAAAGCCAAGCCCACCTCCGAGTATGCGATTAAACCAACTCATGAAATTTCCTTCTACATTAGAAATAAAATATAAAAATTGCGCTTTACTACTTACTAAATTCCTGGCAAGCCCGATGGACTGTTGCCAAAATACGGGGAATATCTTTCTCTGGGATAGCAGAAAAGGCAAGACGCAAATATTTATTTTGCAAAGTAATTACCCCTATATCATATTTTTCCAGTATGTATTTGCGCAATGCATCTGCACTAAATGACTCTTGCTGTTTTATTTGTATTTCAAAAGTCATAAAATAGCCTGAGTTAAAAGGCAAAGCCTGAAGATATTGACTCCAATCTTTCGGGGAGGCAGCTAGGCATTGGCGTACAGCACGATATCTTTGGGCTAAAATATTTTGCAAACTTTGGCGTTCAACTTGGGTTTCTTTCATTTGATAGGTGGCGAGCAACAATTCTTGGCTCAAGCGGCTGCTATTGGAAGTACTAAGTCGAACAGCAGCCCCAGCTTTTTGCTCCAGCACTTTACAAGCTTCGGCATTTTGATAGCCAAAACTAATAAAGCCCACACGCAAGCCCCAAGCAAAATCCTCTTTAGTGGCTCCATCGAGTTTCATAGCCAAAATATTGGGATGTAAGCCAGCAATAAAAGCAAACAGGGATTGTCGTTCGGTTTCTTCTTCATAGCAAAGCCCCCAGTAGGCATCATCACAAATAATTACAAGCTGCTTGCCATTTTGGGCTACTTGGAAAAATATCTCTTGCAATTTACTCATCTCATTTTTACTGGGACTATAACCAGTAGGGTTGTGCGGAAAATTAAACAATAAAACTTTTTTAATCCCAGGGGCGTCAATCTGTTCTTGGAGAGCTTGTAAATCTAAGCCATCACCATCAAACATGTTGTAATGTTTTAATCTAGCTCCACAATTGGCTTGGGCAATCAAACGGTAATTTGGCCAAAATAAATGCGGCAATAAAAGCTCTTCCCCACGGCCCAAAAACATTTGAAACGTAATCCACAAACCCTGGGTAATCCCCCCCGTAACTACAGGAAGCGAGCTGTATTCTTTTTGCAAAGTGGTATTTTTTTCTAGCAATTGCTGTTGCCATAATTGGCGCAGTGGCAGCAAACCGTAGCTAGAGGCATACGGCACACACTGACTGGCATCTAAATTGAGCATACGAGATATATGGCTATAATGCATGGGTTTACCCGTGTCATCTAGGGCAATACCGACTGTGGCATTGTAGCGGCTAGCTGCAGCTTCTTCAGCCTGTAGTAGTAGGCCTTGCAATGGATAATAAAGGCTCTTACCACAAGAACTTAAAATATCATATACCACAGGGGCTTGATTTTGTAATGTTTGGTTGAGAGTTTCAGCTTGTAAATCTGCATCGGGGAGCTTTAAGTTGGGCAAAGAATCTTCTGTAAAATAACTTTGGGGCATATAAATTCCTAGGATATAAAATAATATTTTATTAGCAAAATAGAAATAATCAACTAATAATAGCGAATTATAGTAACGAATTATAGTAATAAAGGGAAGGTGGCATTTTTTCATCTAGTTTTTCAATCCAAAACTATAGCAGCTTTAACCACAGCAGCTTTAGTAGCTTAGTTTGTATCGGCTTTATTTTTCTGTGCTTTTCTGCAGTATTTTGGCAAACCCAACTAAACAATCATGGTTCTCGACAGCTATTTTTACAAAGTATTTGCCTACCGTGGGAATGGCCTTATAACAACAATAGTATTTGGCAGCTTTGTACCAAAAGAGGTTCTCTTAATACCTATTGAGAGGTTTTCTTAATGCCCATTAAGAGAGTCTCTTGATATCCATTAAGAGAGTTGCGGGATTGATAAAGATCAAAGCCACTAACCATAGGCGCTTGGGCTTGGGATTGCCAAAGCTAAAATCAACAAAAACCAGCAGCATGGCCAGCAGCATGGGCATGGTTTGGGTAAAGGCAGAAATAGACTTTTTGATAAACAATCCTTACTACAATATAATCGAGTGGAGGGATTATTGGCTAAAAAAGTAGTTGTCAAACAAAAATGAAAAAATAAACAACTCACGGCTACTTTATTGGCTTTGATTGACTTCTTTTTTTCAAGATTTACGACTTTAATCAGCCAATTAGCAGTAAAATGAATATTTTGGCATTGAGCAAAGAATGAGTATATCATTATGATTATCAGCCTTGGTATTAAGGATCGTCCATGAATATTGATTTATTTTCCAATCTCTCACCGCTAGATCACCGCTACCGCAATACTTATCCAGAATTGCATAATCGGCTAGGTGGCTATTTAGATGAACGGGCTGCCATTCGCTACTATATTCAAGCTGAATTTGCCTTGCTGAAAACGCACATGCTGGAGCAAGGTAAAAAGCTTAGTGATATAGAGCAAGACCTTGCTAGCGTAGATATTTCTCCAGAAGAAGTGTATCGCGAAGAGGAAAAAACGCAGCACAATGTACGAGCTTTAGTCAACTTGATGGTACACAAAGTTCCCAAAGCCTATCGCCCTTATGTTCACTTGGGGGCAACTTCCATGGATATTGTGGACACGGCCAATGCCATGCGTCTGCGCGATGCCATGCAACAAGTTGTCTTACCCCAACTCATTAGTTTGCAGACCCACCTGATTGCCTTGGCTGAGCGTGAAGCGGCAACCGCTCAAGTTGGACGCACCCATGGTCAATTTGCCGTTCCTATAACGTTTGGTTTTGCCATGGCCTCTTATGTTTCGCGTTTGGGCCAGAGCCTAGCCAAATTACACCAGTTGAGCGGTGATCTGCGCGGAAAACTTTCTGGGGCGGTTGGAGGCTACAATGCACTATCTTTAATTACTAGCGACCCTGAAGCGATGGAGCAAAAGTATTTGAAATTGCTGGGGCTCAAGCCTTCTGAGTATTCCAGCCAAATCGTTATGCCCGAATACCAATTGCGCTTATTGTTGGAAATCAATATAGCCTTTGGGATTATTGCCAATTTGGCTGACGACTTGCGCCACCTGCAGCGTTCTGAAATTGACGAAGTGCGCGAATATTTTTCTCCCACGCAAGTAGGGTCATCGACTATGCCACAAAAGCGCAACCCGTGGAACTGTGAGCATGTCAAAAGTCTATGGAAGGCTTTTTCACCCCGCATATACTCATTTTACATGGATCAAATATCCGAACATCAGCGCGATTTGTCCAATTCTGCTTCTGCACGTTTTGTGGTTGATTTTGTTGCTGGCTTTAGTTTTGCCGTGGAGCGTATGGATAGCATTGCCGTCCATTTATCATTATCACCAGAACGTTTGCAGCATAATTTGCAATACCTTGGAGATATGATATTGGCAGAGCCACTATATATTTTATTATCGCTAGGTGGGGTTGAAAATGCCCATGAAATCATACGCCAGCTAACTTTTCAGTGTGAAGAAAGTGGGCAGAAACTTTGGCAGCTTTTGAAAGACAAGCCAGAGTTAAATGCTATTATTGAAAAACAATTGGCTAAAGTGGGCTATGAGCAAAATTTTTTGGAAAATCCAGAACATTACCTAGGCTGTTGTGAACAACGATGCTTAGCTTTATGCCAACAATATGCAAAACAATTGCAACAGCTCAATTTTTGAAACAAAACATATGAGAATAGTGCTGAAAATCAACTTACTTTTTGCTTATCTACTACTGATAGTAGTGGTTTTGGGTTGCCGTAGTAGTAGCAAATTACTCTACCCGATAGAGGTGGAATCTTTTTACGGTTATATCAATCGCCAAGGGAGTTTGCGCATACCGCCTAAGTACCCCTATGTAGAGCGTTATTCCGAAGGCTTGGCCCCTGTGCAGCGCAGTGATGGCAGCCTGGTCTATCTCAATCTTGATGGAAAAGAATTGGAAGTACCAACCAATCACGGGCAAGATTGCCCGATCAATAAACTCGATGTCTTTTCAGATGGTATGGCCCGCGTGGTAGTGGGCCAGAAAGTAGGTTATATTGATATCAAGCTAAACTGGGCCATATTACCACAATTTCGCCGGGCGGGGCAGTTTTCCGAAGGCTTGGCAGCGGTACTCGATTTTGCCAAACGGCGTGCTGCCTATATCAATAAAAAAGGAAAGGAAGTTTTTACGTTGGAAAATGTAACTGCAGTTGGCCCCATGAAGGCGGGTTTTGCCTATTTTGTGCGTAATGAGCGCTTTGGCATTGTGAATAAAGAAGGGAAAATTTTGCGCAAGCCCAACTATCTTTTTCTAGCCAGTGCAGACCCAAATACAGGGCTTGCCCGTGCCCAAGATGATGAGAGTGAATTATTTGGTTTTGTCAATCGCAACGGTAATTGGATTATTTTACCACGCTATCCAAATGCCAAGGATTTTTCTGGTGGTTTTGCCGCTGTATTTATCCGCAATAAAAACGCTTACGGCTATATTGACTCACGGGGGAATATGCGTATTTCCGGACAGTATTTGGCTGCGGGTGGGTTCCAAGATGGTTTTGCCTGGGTAAAAACCGATAAAGGGTTTCGCTATATCAATAGCGATGGCCAATGGCTCTCTCCATTGATATTTACTTATACTCATGATTTTTATGAAGGTTTAGCTGCTGCTAGCCAAGGAGAGAGCCAGTTATATATCAACACCCAAGGAGGGATTACTTGGCCCAGCCAGTAAGAATATTGGTCAATAATTTATTTTATTTTTACTATATATTTTCTATACAATAATTTGGGAAGTTGTAACAACATAAAAAATGGATACAGAACAAAAAGATTTGGCCCCCAGTACAGGTTCCAAAAATCAGGCCAATTCGCAACCAACACAAACGACACAGGAAGTGGAAAGCCAAGAAACAAAAAAAACAACAGTTCCGCGGCTCAATCTATTTCAGAGGCCCAAAAAACCGAGTGCCAAAGTAGTAAAATCAAACTCTGATATAGGTTTGGCAGCCAAGCCAGCAGCACAAAAAAATGCCAGTGTTATTAGCCCAAAGGAAATAAAATTTTTCCAAAGTCGCCAAATGGCAATCCATAAAAATATGTGTGGCAATATTATTGGGCAAGAAGATTTGCTACACCATTTATTGCTAGCGTTAGTTGGTGGTGGCCATATCCTAATTGAAGGTGTGCCGGGCCTTGCTAAAACTTTGGCTGTGCGCAGCTTAGCTAAAAGTTTGCAGCTCAGTTGCAAGCGCATTCAATTTACGCCGGATTTACTGCCTGCAGATTTAATTGGAACGATGATTTTTCACCAAAGTAAAGATCAATTTGTCCCACGGTACGGCCCGATTTTTACCCAAGTATTGTTAGCTGATGAGATTAATCGTGCACCGGCCAAAGTTCAATCGGCTTTGTTGGAAGCGATGGGCGAACAGCAGGTAACTATTGGCAATGTCAGTTATCCATTGCCAAAGCCTTTTTTTGTCATGGCGACCCAAAATCCAATTGAAGAAGAAGGTACATATACGCTGCCTGCAGCCCAGTTAGACCGTTTTGACATGAAATATGTAGTGCGTTACCCCAATCCCAAAGATGAATTGCGACTGCTGTTGCAATATCAAGAGCAAAAGCTGGATTTTCAAAAAGAGGATTCTAATAACGATTTTTGCTTAAATCCCGGGGATTTATTTCAAATGCGTAAAATTGCTGCTAAAATTCATTTAGGAGAATCTCTTGTACGCTATATTGTAAACATTGTCAATGCCACGCGTGAAACACACAGCCGTCTTGAATTTAGCCGATACCTTGATTTGGGGGCCTCGCCGCGTGCAAGTTTGGCTTTGTGTCGTTACGCAGCCTTAAATGCACTATTTTCTGGGAGAGACTATGTATTACCTAACGATATTAAAATTATTTGTCCTGCTGTATTGCGCCACCGCTTATTGCTTTCTTATGAAGCAGAAGCAGCCAACCAAAGTGCTGATAACGTGATCGAAAAAATTTTACAAACTGTTTCTGTACCATAAAATAAAATTTTATTGTCTATGTTGGAAACAAACGATATTCATCAATATATCCAAAACTTAAACCTTACGGTGAGCCGCCTCGTGGAAGAGCTGTTTGCTGGCAACTATCGCGCAATATTTAAAGGTTTTGGCTTAGAATTTGCCGAAATTCGTGAATACATGGATGGCGATGATATGCGCATGATCGACTGGAATGTTTTTGCCCGTACTGGACAATTGCATTCTAAGACCTTTCAAGAAGAGCGCGAATTGACGATGATGATTATTGCCGACTGTTCGGCTTCGATGTTGGAAGCCAATATGGAACATCATAAATTTGACTTGCAATTATTTTTGTTTGCGCTGTTTGCTGCTGCTGCGGCGATGCATAATGACCGAGTTGGCAGCATTTTTTACCATCAAGATGTAGCGAATTTTTTCCCATCGCGCAAAGGCTGTAAATATGTGATGCAGCAGCTCACCAGTTTGACGACCCAATTGGGGCATGCACACAAGAATCGTGGCAGCAACTTGGGTTTGGCTTTGAGTCTTGCAGCCCAGAAAATGCATAAACGCGGTATTTGCATTATTTTTTCTGATTTTTTGAGCCAAGGTTACGAAAAAGAATTGGCCATTCTCTCTCATCGCCATGATGTGATTGCCATTCGTTTGAGTACAGAATACCACAATCGCTTCCCCTCTGTTGGTTTGGTGCGTTTAAGTGATTATGAATCGCAGGAAAATCGTTTTTTCTGGGGTCATTCATCGCAGTTGAAGCACCGTTATAAAGACTATTGGCAACGCCAAGAAGAGCAATGGCGCAAGATTTGCCACCGCTATGGGGTCGATCATTACAGTATCCAAACTAACGAAAATATCATACAAAAAATTTACGAATATCTATGGATGCGCCGCAAAGTAACTCACAAACACACCTACATACGGCCCGATATAGAGTTGGGCTAAACGTGCTGCCTCGGTTTATTTGTTGGGCTTGGTTGGTATTGTGGTTTGGCCTATGTCCTATGGCTATAATAGCTTATCAACTAAAGTCCCAAAAATTCACACCAGAAAAATATTATATTGGCCAGCGGGTTCGCACTACACTGGAAATAGAATTTTCACCCGATATGGCACAATTATTGGATAGCCAGGCAGACGATGATGATACCGAATATAAGCTTCCCAATAGCTTAAATTACCGTATTTACCAAGCGAATATTTTGCCTACAAATCAACCAAATACGTATACGATTGAACTTGATTATGCTGTATTTACCACAGAACTCAATCAATTAGAACCTTTTAAAGTACAATCAATTACGATTGATGTCTTGACGATTCCGCGCGCGCTATCGAGTTTGGCCCATGACAATACAGAAGAACAACTCCCTCCATTGGAATCTATCCCGTTTTCGCTACCTTGGGTAGATTTGAGTATTGCTGTGTTAATACAAGTAATCGTTTTACTGCCTATTTTGATTTTTCAAAGCTCGCGCCGACTGCGCAAATGTTTACAAACAATGTGCCAAAATTTCCAGCAAAAAAAGCCTTACCGTCAATTTCTGCGCCAACTCCAAATTTTGCAGCAAAATGAAAATCTCAATGCTCAAGAATATTACCGTATTCTAAGTTCGCAAGTGCGCCATTATTTAAGTCAGCGTACGCCATATCCTTGTTCTGCCTACACAACACAAGAGCTGGCTCAACTTAATGTAGTGCCTCGGCTACAACCGCAAGAGCTATGGCAACAAGTCTTGGCCTTATTGCAAGTCGGTGATGATTTGCGTTTTCGTGCTGTGCCCCAGATGGTGGCAGAGAACATAGATAACCGTCAAAAGCGCAAGGAAGTAAGCACCATTTTACATTTTGCCAAACTGGTTGAAAAGCAATTTCGGCAGCAAGAACAGGAGCGGCGCCGTGCTTAATTTTGCAGAACCTGCATGGTTACTGCTATTGTTGCCAGTACCCGCCAGCCTATTTTTTTACTTTGCAACCTTACGCAACAAAGGGGGGATGCCGTTTTCCTACCGAATTTGGGGAGCTTGGGGCTTTTATCCTCGCCAGTCGTTTGTGGCTTTGCTGATTTTTAATAGTCGCTGCGGCTATATTTTGAGCTTCGTATTATTGGTAATAGCACTCTCACGCCCCAGTATTTCTTATCAGGAAAATATTTATATCAATACGGGTGCTGCGTTGTTGTTTTTGCTAGACCTTTCCCCTAGTATGGCCTCTGTTGATATTCCGCCTTATACTCGGGTAGAACGTGCAAAATATGCTGTGCGTGATTTTATTGCCAATCGGGTCAATGATAATATTGGCTTTGTCGGCTTTGGTAGTGAAGCTGCGCTGTTGTGGCCCACTTCACTCAATTATAAAGGTGCAATCCGCCGTCTCGAAGATATTGATGCGCTTAGTTTGGGTCAAGGGACAGCAATTGGTTTGGGCTTGGCGGTGTCTGTTAGCCACTTGAGTAAGCTCCCCAACAAACATAAAATTTTGATCATGTTCACCGATGGCAGCAACAACACAGGCGAAATTTTGCCCGAAGGGGCTGCCGAAATTATACGCAATAAAGGGATTGAATTTTATATCATTGGCTTGGGGCAGATTGGCACCCGTTCGGCATTAATTATAGACCCAGATACAGGGCAACAATTCCGCGGTAACCTAAGCGAAAGCTATAATCCAGAACGGCTACGCAAAATTGCAATGATTGCGGGTGGGACTTTTTATAACGGTATGAATAATAAAATTCTGCAACAAAATATGGCAGCGATCCATAAAGCAGAAGAAAATAAAAATAATATGGCTATTCGATTTAAACAGCAAAATTTAGAACAATATTTTATTACCGCAGCATTGCTACTACTTTTATTTGGTTTTACCATTCGCTGCATCATTTTGCAAGAACAACATATATGAGCTTTTTATATCCGAATTACTTATGGTATTGTTTATTCTTACTACCATACCTTATATTGTTGCCGCGCTATTATCGCAAACAATTGGAAGTTTTACAGTTATTTGGCCAACGCAACCTAAGTAGCAAAATGTATCAAATTTATCATCGTTATTTTTTTTTATTATCATTTTTTTTTGCTTTACTTATACTTTCTGTTATTTTAGCTTTGGCCAAACCATTATGGGGTTATAACAACCAAGTGGAACCCCAAGTAAAAAACTTACAAATTGTGTTTGTGTTGGATATTTCCCGTAGTATGCTGGCCCGTGATATTGTGCCTAGCCGCTTAAAACGCAGCGTAAAATTCCTTAGCGAATTATATGAGATATTTCAAAATGATGAGTTAGGGCTTGTGGTATTTAAGGGACGACCCCAAATATTGGTACCACTATCGCACGATAAACTGGTGTTTCCCTCTCTTTTTCCTCAACTGGATAGCGATATTTTGCAAACGCCTGGTTCCAATGTTGCCAATGCTGTAGTAGAAGCGACTCGTTTATTTGATAACAAAAGTAATTCCAGCCAAATCATTATTTTACTTAGTGATGGTGAAGCTCTTAGTGGCGAACTTAGCTATGCTTTAGAATGTCTTGACGAATGGAATGGAACTTTGATGAGTATTGGGGTCGGCACCAAAGAAGGTGCTGAATTATTTGATTTAGATGGCAACTTGATAACAAATTACTATGGTTTGCCCATACACAGTGAATTGCAAGATAAAATACTAAAAAATTTAAGTCGCCGTACTTTTGGGAAATACTACCATATTCAAGAGCTTAGCTTGGCACAGAAATTACAAAATGAACTGGCACCACTTACCCGCGCAGACCATATTTTACAGTACAATTTGCGCGATCGTTACCAACTTTTTATCAGCTTGGCCTTGTTTTGTTTTTTAGCGATTGCCGTGTTAAAGCGTTTGGGCTTTACAGGCTTTTATCAATGTATGCAAGCACAAAGCCAAACTTTACAAGAACAGCAATCTTTAGAGAAACCTTTCAAGCAGCCTTTAGGGCAGTCCTCTTTGAGTCAATTTTCAGCTAGTCGTATACAGACCAACAGGCAAACAAAAACTCAAACTCAAACTGCAAGAACTACTGCAAAAATCAACGGTTAAGCCCATGTCTGCCTGTAATTTGCTCTATTGTATTTTCTTTTTATTCTTTATGCTATTTTTTTCTTGCAATAGCTATCTGGCCGATGGCATGAGGGTGGCTTGGGGTAAACAGCTTTTCCAGCAAGGCAATTACCAAGAAGCATTGCTCTATTTCCTCGATGCAGAACAAAATCGCTTGCGTAGCTTCCAATTACAGCCTGGTAATTCTGCAGAATTTTTGGCCTTGCGACGCATTCAATACAATGTTGGTTTGATTTACAGTGCCTTGGGCCAAAGCCTGCCAGCCATAAATTACTGGCAGGCAATTTTAGATAAAGGTGGCATCATTGATGATCAACCATTACAATTTGCGCTTCTCTATAATATTGGTCTGCTTTACAGCCAAACAAGCCAAAATGCCAAAGCAAGGCTCAACCTAGTTCAGGCCTTAACGCTTCAGCCCGACCACGAAGGGGCTCGAAAAGCTTTGGAGCTATGCCTCGAACAATTAAAACAAAGCCAACTGAGTGAAAAACTAGCAACAAAGGAAAATAAACTTCAAGAAGTTCTGCCATCTGAATCCAGTATTAGTGATGAACAAATTCTCAACTATATTTCGCGTCAAGCAAACTATCGCTTTAAGCGAGATACCAAAATACAACAAGCACTGCGTAATGATTGGTAAATTTTATTGGTTATGAAACTTTTTACATCGTTTATTGGGGTTACTATTTGGGCCTTTGCTATTGGCCTACCTTGGTTATTGATTGCCCAAGATAATCAAGATTCCCAAAATGACCCAAATGCCCAAGAAGTGCCAGAGCAAACAGAAATTGAAATACTCAGCGATAAAGTCTACCTCTACAGCCATTTCAATGTGCTATTTAAAACGCCTTTTCGCCTGGAAGAAACAGTACGCATCAGCCCAATAGATGAAGAGCAAACTGCCGTACTACGCACAGAAAGGCTTGATTATTCGCGCTATACCAATGAAAAAGGTCAAGAGCGAAGGGCTTTCATTTTAGGCTTTTATACGGTTCGGCCTGGCTTGCATCAATTGCCACGTTTGCGTTTCCAAAATCGGGGGAATCGCCAAAGTTGGAACAGCCCGAGTATAGCGTTTGCTAGTTTTCAAATAGATGAAGGCTTTTTACCACTACCCGTAAATGTCGAGTTGAATCAGTTGCCCAAAAAAGTTTACTTAGGGCAAAACATTGTTTTAAATATTTGGGCAAAGCAAGTAGATGCAATCGATCAAAATTTTCTGCTGCAAACACCCGAATTTAATAATTTTTTAGTGCAAAAAAGCCCCATAAAAGCCAATGTAAAGCGCAAAGAAATTTTAGGCCAAAACGTATACCAAGTGCCTTTGGGGACTTGGTTGCTAAACCCAATACAAGAAGGTCTGCTCAATATTCCAGCGATTCCAGCCAGTGTAATGGGCTTAAAACGAGAGACTTTGGCCCAGCAGCTGGAAGTTTTGCCTTTACCGCCAAACCCTTACCAAAATAATAGTGAGCTGGTAGAACAGTCTGCCATTGCGATTGGCCAGTTTCGCCTATCATCTCACCTTTATGCGCCTGAAACACAGCTAGAAAACCAAATAAGACAAAAAGACGCAAAATTCAAACAAGATGAGAGCAAGCAAAAATTGGCAGAAGTTGCTCCTGAATTTGCCAAAGATGAATTGATCCGCATTACTCTGCGCATTACCGGAAACGGGAATATCCATCTTTCTTCCTTTCCCGCAGTAAGAAGCCCCAGCAATTTAATATTATTGCAAAGTAGTGAAACCGAGCAGCTAGAGTTAAATTTTTCCAAAGCAGAACTTTCGGGTTGGCGCGAACAAGAATTATCTTACAAAGCAAAAAATTCGGGAAAATATAATATCAGCGTTGACGATTTTTATTTTTTTGATCCTGAACTAGGCAACTGGCAACGCATAAAAACAGAGAAATTAAGTTTGCAAGTAGTGAATCTGGCCACCCAATCTTATTATACCAATCTTGAAGACCTAAACTTTCCAGATACAACGGTATTTTTTTTCAATCTAATGTTTTGGATACAAAAATATGCATTTTATATTTGCTTGTTTATCTTTTTCTTAATCAATATTTATTTTTTGTTATATTTCTCTCGTCAATTTGCCAATACTTCTTCTGCAAAAAATTATCATATTCATTCTTCGCCAGCACCCAAAAAACAAGAGCCAAAGCACAAACTACCTATTTATATCTCATTTGTTATTTTGCTTACCGTCTTCGTATCTTTGTTACATTATATTTCTGTAAACCAAAAACGCTCTATTCAAGAAGAAACAAAACAATACTATCTTAAATTATTGCAAAAAAATATAATCGTTTCAAAAAATGTTCATTTTCCTAAATTAACACAACAGTTGCAAAAATTATGGGATATGCCAGGAAATTTGCCAAACATTTCTTTATTTTTCTACCAAAATGGCATGCGATTGCAGGCATTGGAAGTAGCCTATTTAAGTTATTTCCTGTTACCGTTGCACCCATTATCACGCCGCTTAGTCTCATCACTGCGCATCGAGCAAGGGTTAAGCCCCAATTTACCTGATTTTTTTGTTTGGCCTCTGCAGCTCAATCATATTTGGAAAATTTTGGTTATTAGCTTATTTCTCATAATTTTCATTGGTTATCGCAAAAAGCAAAAAAATTTTGAATATCAAAATAACGAATTTGCACAAGATAAATTATTGCATCGTCATCGCAATTATTCTACCATTTTGCTGCTATTGTTATTGAGCCTTATTATCCCTTGGCGTTTTTCGCTGGCAGTCAATACCCGTGAAGATTTAGAATTGGCTACTATTCCCACAGGTAATAATACTGAAACAGCAGATAAGCGCGATAGTTGGAATAACCGCTTAAATACAGGAGAGTTGATAAAAATTAAAGGGCGTGCGAATGATTCATCTTATATTCTGGTACTCAGTGAAAAACAAGACCAAGGCTGGATTGATGAAAGGAGATTGTTTTTATTACCAAAATATTAAAGTGATCAAACAATATTACAGGGCCCAATATTAATTACGAGGCCCATGCCCATATTTACGCATCTTGTTTATGTATCTTGACTACCAATGTGAAAATATTTATATTTGGCATAGTAAAAAAACTTAAGGAGGATTAATGAATAATTCATTTACCCAGCCATTGAGCCAAGATAAGGCAAAAACACAAGAACAAAATTTCTTGCGCAATGTCTATACTTGGATGTGTATGGCTCTAATTATTACCGGGCTAACGGCATACCTTACGGCCAATTCTGCATTGTACTACTACTTACAAGGTGGTAGCTACATTGCGATTGCTATTGGGGTTTTAGCTCTTACCTGGTTTTTACCCAATATGGTAATGAAGCTTAGTACCAATACGGCAACGTTACTGTATGCTCTATATGCTGTCTTGCAAGGTATATTGCTTGCCTGGATTTTCAAAGCATTTACTCAATCAACGGTCTATAGTGCATTTTTTATTGCAGCTGGTACTTTTGCTACCATGGCTTTTTATGGCACAACGACCAAAAAAGATTTGAGTAGTATGGGTTCTTATTTATTGATGGGTTTGATTGGTATTGTGATAGCTTCACTGGTCAACATGTTTTTGCGCTCTAGTGGCATGGCAATGCTGATCAATTATGCAGCTGTTTTGGTTTATACATTGCTAGCTGCGTTTGAGACCCAGCAGCTTAAACAAATGGCTCGCGAGATGAACAATGCAGATAGTGTGAGCTTTCTGCGCGTGAGCATTGTTGCAGCGTTATCGCTCTATATTACATTTATTGGTTTATTTTTGCGCATCTTGCTAATCTTGGGCCGCCGAGACTAAATTCTTAAAGATTCAAAAAACTTTCCAATAAAGAGCCAGGAAGCACGGAAAATTCCAGTTTTCTGGCTCTTTATTAGGCTATGCCGAACTTAGGAGGACTATATGGACTGGAAATTTGCAGCTTCTTTAAGCGATTTTTTGTTTGCCAACCCAACCCCGTTTCATGCTGTAGAGCAATTACAAGCAACTCTATTAAAATCAGGTTTTTGTCCATTAGACGAGCGGGATTCTTGGGCCGAATTGCACGCTGCCAAGCCCGGTCAAGGTTTCTTTTGCCTGCGTGGTGGCAGCTTATTAGCTTGGATTCGCGGTTCAAAAATGCCGTGGGAAAGTGGCTTGCGTTTGGCAGGCACCCATACCGACAGTCCGTGTTTAAAACTAAAATTAGAAAGTGCCCATTTTGATCAAGGGGTTTTAGTTTGCCATGTTTCTGTGTATGGCAGCCCGATATTTTCTACCTATATTGACCGTAGTCTTTCTGTTGCCGGTATTACTGTTAGCTCACAGGGGGTTCTGTGTTATATCCACAGTGATAAACCCGTAGCCTTGTTGCCCAATCTTGCCATTCACTTGAACAGGGAGGCCAATACCAAACTTAGTTATAATCCTCAAACTCAACTCAAAGCGATATTCGGCCGGCAAACAGAACCCAATTGTAGTGCCGTTTCATTGCTGCGCCAGAAATTAGGTCTGGGAGACGATGAAATTTGTGAACTACAGCTGTGTAGTAGCCAAAAACCGCAATTGCTTGGGTTTGATAGCGAACTGCTAAACGGCGCACGACTTGATAATTTGTCCATGGTTTACTTACTGCTGTGTGAATTAGAACAATCTGTTATTGGTTCTAAATGGCCGGTAGCAATTTTTTGCAATGGCGAAGAAGTGGGCAGCCGAACCTACGAAGGTGCTGATTCTAATTTTGTCTCCAGTGTATTGCAGCGTATAGTAAACAATACCGCCAGCAGCGCAAATAGTGAACTGCAAGCTCGTACCATGGCCCGTTCATTTTTCTTGTCTTTAGATGGGGCGCATGCTAGCCATCCTAGCTATCCAGAAGCTTTGGATTTTAATTACAGTGTAAAAATGGGCGGCGGGCCGGCTTTAAAATTGCCAAACGGCGCCAGCTATAGTAGCGAGCCTTTTAGTATTGCTGAAATTCAATCTATTGCGAAACGGGCTGGTTGCTATTTACAAAATGCAGTACCGCGTTCGGACAAACCAACGGGGAGTACCATAGGCCCAATTTTATCCAGCCAGTTAGGTGTTCGTGGGGTTGACATCGGCCTACCCATGTATGCTATGCACAGTATTCAAGAAACTATTTCGCTACATGATTATTTTGCTCTGCAAAAATTGATGCATGAATATTATTACGCATAGTTTTTGGTTGTATGTTTTTGCCCGAGTGTTATGAACAACTGATGATGGAAGTTAATTCTATTGCAGAAGAACAAGTACCTATGCGCCCTCAATTGCAAAGCCCAGAAATTCGCATTTTATTAGTGAGTAAATACCAGAGCCGTGCAGCAATTTACAGTGCTCTAGATTATTTTGTGCAGCAGCTTAACAAGGAACCCCAAAAAAATTTGGCAAACTTTTTACCGAATTTGGGCGAAAACTATGTACAAAATGCCCAGCAGCGTGCAGCTCAATTAAAACAATATTATCCGACCCAATATGATAAGAGCCCATTCCAGCTAAAGTTTTGCCCAAAATTGGAAATGATTGGCCCACTGCAAACGAATAAAGCTGCCAAAGCGCTCAGGCTATTTTCGGTTTTGCATAGTATCTCCAGCATAAAGCAATTGCAATCGCTAGCAAAAGCTTGGAAGAATAGAGAAACAGAAAATTCAAATTCACATTTGGATATTTTCTTTCAATACAATGCCAGTGGCGAACCCCAAAAAAATGGTTGCCACAATTACGATGAATTGAGAATTTTGGCTGATAAGCTCTTAGGACAAAACAAGCTCCGTTTACGTGGTTTGATGTGCATGGGATATGCAGACACAGCTGCAAGCAATAACCGTAAAGTTTTTGCAGTTTGCCGCAGACTGGCAGAGCAACTTTGGTCTGACTACCCTGCGCACCAGACGGGTGGCAAATTGATTCCCAATTTTGAATTATCGATGGGTATGAGCCGAGATTACCGTGAAGCTTTACAAGAAGGGGCGAATATCTTGCGTATTGGTTCCCTACTATTTTCCGATTGATTTATGATATTGTCTGCTATGCTTTTCATGCCATTATCCAGAAAGCTTGTGCGCCTATCATCTTGGTCAGCATCTTGGTTGTTATGCCTGTGCTTGGTAGGGGTTGCAAATTTTGGCGATTTGCTAATTGCAGGATTACAAACACGGAGACCAGATTGGGCTAAAATTTGGTTTTTTAGCCCAACACAGCTTGCAGCACAAAACCAAAATGTCAAGCCTGTGCCCTATGAAGACGATGAATTTCCGTTGTTTCTCCAAAATGTCCGCCGTTTTGAAGTGATCTTGATCGGCTCTATTCCCCTAACCATATTATTTGCTTCATTAGCCTATGACATTGTCTATAGCATTAGCAATCCGGATATTCACGAACTGACAACCCCAAGTGAAAACGAACATTTATTTGGAAAAATTGGGATTAGCATTAGTATTAGTGGTTTACTGGCTGTGTTGGATATGGCGATACATTTGAGTCACCGCAATAAAGCGAGGAGAGAACGTGAGAGAGTATTGCGTAACAGTGAATTTATCAAAAAAACAGATTATCCAGAGCAAAGAACAAGCTTTGAAACAAACTCTGGCAAAACAAAGGCAGAAAGTCCCGGAGGGTCTAAGCAGTCCAAGCCAAGCTCGCCGGCCATTACCAAACCATAAAGCAACCAAACACATCAAAATTTTAGAACAACGTCTAGACCAAACAATAATGCTCCTTGAATCTGCGCCACATGTGCGATTAGATCAGTATATTTGTAGCCTAGCTTTGGAAGGCTTAGAAAGCCGCAGCCAACTCAAACGGCTCAAAGTGCAAGTATTCAAAGATGAAAAACCGTTAAAACTCTCCCATTTGGTAGAAGATGGCGAACAACTACAAATCCGATGGCAGGAAAAACAAGGTTTTGATGCAAACATTGCCGTTCCGATGGATTTAAAGATTCTGTATGAAGACGAAGATATTGTATTGTTGGATAAGCCTCAGGGGCTGGCTGTTCACGGGGCTGCTAGTTTACACGAACCTAATTTAGTACAGGGACTATGCGCCCGTTACCAAAATTTTACACAGTGCTTTGAAAACTTTGAAGAACCCAATCCAAATCAATTAGGCCATGAATTCCTGCGCCCTGGGATTGTCCACCGGCTGGATAAAGATACTTCTGGGGTGTTGGTCGTTGCGCGCCATACGGCTAGTTTGCGTTGTTTAAGTGAGCAATTTGCGGCGCGCCAAGTAAAAAAAACATACTATGCCATTACACACGGCCGCCCATCGCAAATGGCGGGGCGTATTGAGCTGCCACTAATGCGTTCGCCCAAAACGCCCCAGCACTATACCACTTATGAGCCTAGCCGTTTGATTGGACTGTATAGTCAAAGTACTGCCAATCAAGGCAAGGTTGCTACTGGTAAAGTTCGTGAGGCGCTTACAGAATATGAGGTTGTGCACAGTTGGCAAGTTCGCCGTGTATTACCGGGTAAAAAAAATCAGCAGATTTTTGAACAACAGCAATTTAGCCTATTACGGTTACAACCTAAAACTGGACGGACACATCAAATTCGGGTACACCTCAAACATTTAGGCTGCCCAATTGTGGGAGACCCAATTTATGGCAAGGTACAGCTTGATAGTGAGTTAGCAAACGCCCTACCCAATTTGGGCTTAATGTTACATGCATTCCGTTTGGAGTTTTGCCACCCAAATACATTCCACCATAAAGATGGGCAAACAAATAGTGCCCAACATACCCAAAGGGCCCAAGCACCAACACCAGCACATTTTCGCAAGCTACTCCACTATTTGGCGCAAGTACAACAAAGGTAGCACAAAACATAAATTGCTCCAACCTTTAAGCCGATTGATTGTAAAAGGCTAGCTAAACCAACGGCTCACTGCTAAAATCTTTTGCTAGTACTACAACCCCAAAGGCCACACGCAAAAAACATAATAGGTAATTCCATAGTTATAGATTGTACAAGTCGATAACTATGAACTAGGTCGGCCCATAGTTATCGACTAGGTTGTTTCTCAATATTCAATACAGGGCAACCCAGTAATTAGCCAATCGTTAGTAAACTAATAGTTACCTTATAACACTACACTAATACTAGTTGTTGGGTCTTCTGGACTACCAGTTACAAATCCTGCTGCTGCTTCCAGGTTGTATGCACCATTATTATCACTACCACCTTTCTTAAACAGTATCTTATCGACTTCCGCTTTTACACTACCGCTTAAAATCATCCTTAAGCCTCCTATACCTGCTGCAGTACCTGTGGCTGTGTCTTCACCTGCGGTTGCGTGCTGGGGTAATGTGTATTTCTTACTACCATCACCGGATACAAACGTCAATTTGCTAAAGTCCCACTCTGCAATTGTTGTCGGTAAATCAGTACCAGAAAGCCATAACTCGCCTTTATCAGCATAGTATGATGCGTTGATGATGCTGGCTGTATACCCACTAACGGTAATAGGGTTATTGCTTGTGTCTGCTGCCCTACCACCTGCAAATCCTGCTGCTGCTTCCAGGTTGTATTCACTACCAGTATTTCCTGTAAGACCATTCCTAGACAATATATTCTCGGCTTGCGCTTTTACTCTACCGCTTAAAGTAATCGTTAAGCTTGTTGCACTTGCTGCAGAACCTGTGGCTATGTCTGCACCTGTGGTTGAGTGCTGGGGTAATGTGTAGCTGCGTGAAATATTATTTATTCCAAACCTCAATTTTCTAAAGTCCCAGCTATTCACTGTTGACGGTAAATTAGTACCTGTAATCACTAACACGCCTGTAATAGCATTGTAGGTTGCACTGGTAATTGCG
Source organism: Spirochaetia bacterium (assembly GCA_965225855.1). Lineage (GTDB taxonomy): Bacteria > Spirochaetota > Spirochaetia > SP-2023 > SP-2023 > Haliotispira. Next base: position 877,310 of record CBDDCK010000005.1, read on the forward strand.
GGTGGTGGGTTTCCACTAACGGCTAAGGCTTTGGCTGTATTTAAACCCGCCCAAGCACCAGTGCCAACGCTAAGCAACCTATCTTTTCTACCATTGCTATCCATACCGGTCTTGCCATTCAGAGTAGCTTTATGTTGATCGGTAAGGTAAAGCCAAAGCGCTGTGCCAGCGCTATGCAGGCGGTACTTACCTTTTGTAAGACCGCGACTATCTGGACCATTGGCATCCTCATCTGCAATATAGGAACTTAAGGCTAAGCCAGCTACCGTGATAGTTTGGATTTGGGCTTGTTGCGCACTACCTAAGTGATTACCTTGTATGGTTAGCAGCGCCGTGCCAACATGGTAGGTTGCACTGGTAATTGCGGGTGGGTTTCCACTAACGGCCAAGGCTTTGGCTGTATCTAAACCCGCCCAAGTACCAGTGCTAGTAAGCAACCCATCTTTTAGACCATTGCTATCCATACCGGGCTTGCCATTCAGAGTAGTTTTATGTCGATCGGTAAGGTAAAGCCAAAGCGCTGTGCCATCGCTTTTCATACGGTACTTACCTTTTGCAAGACCGCGACTATCTGGCCCAGTGGCTGTGGCAGTATAGGAATCTAAAGCTACCCCATCTACCGTGATGGTTTGGATTTGGGCTTGGGTAGCACTAGCTAAGAGAGTACCTTGCAAGGTTAACAGCGCCGTGCCAACATGGTAGCTTGCACCGGTAATTGCGGGGTTTCCACTAACGGTTAAGGCTTTGGCTGTATCTAAACCCGCCCAACTACCAGTGCTAGTAAGCAACCCATCTTTTAGACCATTGCTATCCATACCGTCCTTGCCATTCAGAGTAGTTTTATGTTGATCGGTAAGGTAAAGCCAAAGCGCTGTGCCATCGCTTTTAATACGGTACTTACCTTTTGCAAGACTGCTACTATCTGCCCCAGTGGCTGTGCCATCTGCAGTATAAGAATTTAAGACTAGGTCATATACTTTGATGGTTTGGATTTGGGCTTGGGTCGCAGTTGTAGGACTTAAGTTAGAACCTTGTACAGTTAGCAGCGCCGTGCCAACATGGTAGCTTGCACGGGTAATTGCAGCTTCAGGCGACTGCTCTTCAGCTTGTTCGACTTGTTCAGCTTGTTCGTCTTCAGTTTGCTTAGATGGCTGATTGTCATCGGATACTTTAGACTGCTTATCGGGTACATTCCTAACGGTTAAGTCTTTGGCTGTATTTAAACCCGCCCAAGCACCAGAGCTAGTAAGCAACCCTTTTTTTAGACCATTGGTATTCATACCCACCTTGGTCTGAAGAGCAGCTTTATGTGGATCGGTAAGTCTAAGCCAAATCGCTGTGCCATCGCTTTTCATACGGTACTTACCTTTTGCCAGATTGCTATTATCTGGCCCAGTGGGTTTGGCATCTGCAGTATAGGAACTTAAGGCTACGCCATCTACTACGATGGTTTGGATTTGGGCTTCTGTAGGACTTAAGTCAGTACCTTGTACGGTTAACAGCGCCGTAGCAAAGTCGTAGATGGCGTTATTGATAGTCGGCTTAGACGGCCCAGAAGATCGATCATCGTCATCGGGTGGGGCGCAGGCCAAGGCCATAAAGGCCAGTAGCCAGGCTACTGGCAATAAAAGTAGTTTGAGCTTATACATAAGCAATACCTCCAACAATGGATAAAGATTAACCAACCCATACGGGCTAGTCTGTAAATCCCCATTTTGCTAGGGGGGGTGTTGCGTCAAGGCCTATACAAGCTTTTTGTAAGTTTTTTTATGTTTGGGCACTTTTTTTGTGTGTTAGTGTTGTAAGGTGGTTCAAAATCCATGCCAATCAAAAGGCTTAAGGCTATGCGATAGCAAGCACAACGCCAACCATGCCAACCGTGCCAACCCAACCATGCCAACCATTGGGCGGTATCAATATATCGCAGTTGGGGTCATCGGCCCGCAATATATAGCCAGATATTGTGCAAGTCGTCTAAAATGCCAGCATTGACGCTGTGGGCTAAGGTCAAAGCATCGGCATACTGGCCCTATTTGAGGTCGTCCCAGTTTTGGCTTTCTACGATGTTGTTGGGTTTTAGCAAGTCTATGGCCTGCTTATTTTTATGGTTTTTAGTGCCTTGCTATGATACATCTCTCCGCCTTCGATCAATACCTTACTCCAATGCGGATCAAGGCCTTGATCGAAGTGGGAAAGTTATATTGCACCAATGCGGAGTAAGGCATTACTCCAATGCGGAACAATACTTTATACCAATGTGGAAAGCTATATTGTAGCAAGACAGGCGATGACTTGTAGATTGGCATCGGCAAACCAATTGCCCAATTGCGTTTGTATGTGCGTTTGTATGGCTATTTCGGCTTGTTGGGCTAGTGTCGGCTTAGTGTGGGCCGTTCAGCAAGATAACAAGCTTTTAAAGAAAATCCAAACCAATATCCAAAATGGCAGCAGAGTGCGTTAGGGCTCCTACAGAAATAAAATCAACCCCTGTTTGTGCTATCTGGGCCACTTGCTCTAAACGGATACCGCCCGAAGCTTCAACCTGCGCGCGCTTAGCAATGTATTGAACGGCTGCTCTCATATCAAGCAAGCTCATATTATCTAATAGAATACAATCGGGGCTTGAATCTCTGTGGGCAAAATCAATTTGGTAAAGCTGCTCTAAAGAGTCTAGCTCTAGCTCTACAGCAAGCATATGACTTGCGTTTTTGCGAGCTGCCTGCAACGCTGGTACAATACCACCGGCTGCAGCAATATGGTTATCCTTAATCATAATCGCATCAAACAAACCAAAGCGGTGATTGCAACCACCCCCACAGCGTACGGCAAACTTTTCCAACGCTCTTAACCCTGGATTGGTCTTGCGCGTATCGGTAATCAAAGTTTGATTATGGGCCACCGCTTGAACATACTCTTGCGTCATACTGGCAATACCGCTTAGATGGCAAAGATAATTTAGTGCCACGCGCTCGCGACTTAGCAATGGCAAAGCAAGCCCCGAAATTTTCGCTAATACGGTATTAGCCGGTACCACAGCCCCATCTTGCTGGTATAGCTCTACCTGTAGAGAGGAGTTATCATATAAAAATGCGGCCTTTGCCAGCTCTAAACCAGAGACAACATAATGTTTATTTAGCTGGCCACGCAAGCGCAATTGGGCAACCGCTTGGGTATTGGGCGCAATACAAGCTTGGCTAGTAACATCACCAGCAAGGCCCCAGTCTTCGGCAAAAGCCGTGCCTAATGCTTGCTGAATAATATGGTTTGCTGGTTGCAAGATTGTTCTCATCGTTATCACTTTATTATCTACAAAATTTTATTGGGTAGATATATCCATTACGGGCCGGTTTCTTGCAATATTTGGCTGATAATTTGCCAAGTTAAAAAACTACGCCTGCCCTTACAATGATATTGGCCCAACAAGTTATGTAACTTATTTGGCAATACGGGATTGGTTTCTAAATAATAGTGGCTGCCCAGTGATTCTCTGCGCAATAGAGCCGCGCAAGTAATACTGATAGCCGCAACTAATGAATTATTTTTAGGCTGTGTTGCCAACTGCCGTAGAGCATATAGCAACCCCTCTGTGCTCCGCTCAACGCCAACGTATGCAGACATCAATGTTTGCGATAAAAATGGCGGTGTTGCTTGGCAAGCATCTGCAATTTTCGTCCCTATAAAATGAGAATCTGTGTTGGCCCCAATTGTTCCAATCGAAGTATTAGAACAAGGTCGAAAATTAGCAGAAATATCCAGTGCAGCCCAATTGGCCATTACCACAGCTTCGAGCAAAGAATTTGAGGCTAAACGGTTAGCTCCATGAAAACCGGTGCAAGCCAGCTCACCAATAGCCCATAGCCCGGTCACCGAACTACGGCCTCGCAAATCGGTAGCAATGCCCCCCATATGGTAGTGGACTGCGGGAATGATTGGCAACAAATCTTCCTTAGGGTTGAGTTTGTGAAATTTAGTAATTTGCCATAATGTGGGGAAACGCTTGGAAAATTCAGCACTGCTATCGCACAGATGTCGGCAATCGAGAAATGCTGCGCCCGTATCGCGGCGGGCACGAAACACAGCATAGGCGACAACATTGCGTGGGGCCAATTCTGCGTTGCCATTGGCCGCACTGTCTTTTAGCAAGAACCGTTGGCCGTTGGCATCGAGCAGAGTCGCACCTTCTCCGCGCAGTGTTTCACTAATTAAAGGTTGGGGGGACTGGGCGCTCTTGATACTATGGGGCAAATCTAAAGCGGTGGGGTGAAACTGAATAAATTCATTATCGGCCAATACAGCACCAGCTAGGGCTGCCATTCCCAAACCTTGTCCCAAAGCACTGGGCGGATTGGTGGTTGCTTGAAACAATGCCCCAATGCCACCACAAGCCAAAATTACTGCCCCCGCTGGCAATTGATAAAACTGCGATTGTTCGAGATTTTGGTAGATAATACCACAAACTCGGTTGTTATTTTGGATGAGCGTATGAGCTTCCACCCCTTCAAGCAAAGTAATTTGGGGTTGCTTTTTAACAGCAGCCATAAGGCTTTTCATAATCATGCGGCCCGAACTATCGCCAGTGCAGCGCACCACCCGTTTACTACTGTGCGCCGCTTCATGAGACAAAGCAAAACCCAAATCACTGCGGTCAAATGGCACGCCATAGGCTTCCAATTCGGCAATATGCGAAACAGCCGATTGGCATATTGCTTGGACAACTTGAGAGTCATTTAACTCGGCACCCGAACTGATGGTGTCAGCAATATGGGCCTCAATCGAATCGTTAGGGTCTACTGCTGCAGCAATACCACCTTGGGCCCAAGAACTGGCGTTTTTCTGCCCTAGCCTAGCTGGCGAAAGCAGTGATATCGGCCAAGAACAGCGTTCGCTAAGCTTTAGAGCCGCAAACAATCCAGCCAAACCCGCACCGACAATGACAATGCATTCGGATTCAGCCGAAGTAGAATAAAAAGGTTGAAATTGGCACATCACAACCAAAAAAATTAAGAAAATTTAAGATAGCTCAAGAAAGTGCAACCATGAGCTCTACAGCAGCACGGGCTTTTTGGGCGATATTGCCATCCACTTCTACCGGATTTTTTAAATAGAGCAGACTATCTAAAATATTTTGCAAAGTAATTCGCTTCATATGCGGGCAAAGATTGCAAGGGCGGATAAAACGCACATTGGGGGCCGTGGCCGCTATATTGGCACTCATGGAACACTCTGTAACTAACATCACTTTGGAAGGTTGCTTTTTTTCTATCCAACCGATCATCGCCGCTGTAGAACCGGCAAAGTCTGCTTCAGAAATAACATCGGGCGGGCATTCAGGGTGAGCAATAATTTTCAAACCAGGATTATCACTGCGCATGGTTCTCAATTCTTCTGGACGGAAACGCTCATGAACTTCGCAATGGCCTTGCCAAGTGATCAAATCAATATCGGGCTGGACTTCTGCTGCAATATTTTGGGCTAAATATTCATCAGGTAACATAATTACTTGGCAAGTACCAAATTCTGCTGCGATGCGCCGTACAATATTGGCAGCATTGGCTGAAGTACAAGTTACATCGCATTCGGCTTTAATGGCTGCACTAGTATTGATATATGTTACCACAGGAAGGCCGGGCCATTGCTGGCGCAGTTGTTTTACATCGGCAACCGTAATAGATTCGGCCAGCGAACAGCCAGCTTCCATATCGGGTATGAGTACTAATTTGTCGGGGTTCATCAATTTAGAAGTTTCTGCCATAAAGTGAACACCCGCTTGGATAATAATGTCAGCTTCAGTGCGGCTCGCTTCAATGGCCAATTGTAGACTATCCCCCCGAACATCACCAACACCGTGGAAAATTTCTGCACCCATGTAGTTGTGGGCCAATATAACCGCATTGCGTTGTTTTTTTAATTCATTGATGGCCTTTATATAAGGCGCATGAAAAGCCCACTCCATTGGAGGAATTACATTTTTTACTGTTTTATACAGAGGGGCTAGCTCTTCAGCCAGCAGCTCATCATATTCAAGCTGGGGGCGTTTGATAATCTGCTGAATTTCAGTCATTGGAAAATTTCCTCCTTCTGTGTATATTTACCGGAAGATTTTTAATTATAGGAAATAATACCTTCAATAATCTTTTACTAAAGAGATTATAAAAGTTGCGTACAGTCAGGCCAAGTAAAATCCATAACTATTTTGTAAACTATATCTATTGCGTCAATAGTCAAAATAGCAATTGTGAAGCAAACGATAACAATCAAATGATAAAAGTAGGATGATTACCTAGCTTTCCGTTTTTATATGAGAATATTTTTCTAAATACTCGGCGACCAATGCATTAAACTGCTGGCCTCGGTCAAACTCATTTTGAAACATTTCAAATGAAGCATAACCTGGAGAAAATAGTAAATATTGTTGGCTATAGCTTTGTTTTATAGCTGTTTGGAATGCTGCTTCAAATGCTAAGCGCAATGAAGCAAAACCGAGGTCACCATCAGATGCACAACCAAAATAAGGCAAGTTAGCGTTTTGCAAATATTGTATTAAAGTTTGGCTGCCACTGCCTTGAAGCAAAAATAGCGTGTAGTGTCCTCGATAAATACATAAAGCATTCAGCAGTTTGCTAGGGTCTAAATCTTTGTCTGTACCTCCTGCAACTAATAGGCAGTGCTTAGATTGGCTTACTTGCCTCAAGTTATGCAAAAATGTTTCTTCCAATATTCTAAAGTTTTTTTCCAAAGTAGGGTTTTGCAAGCAAGCTTCCAAGCCGGATACAGTTGCATCGGGCATGGTTGCCGTTGTGTCATTGATAAAATATAAAGTTCTATTATTACCAAACTGCATTTTTCCGCGTTGCTCCATGCGAAATGGCACACCAGAAAATTTGCGGCTCAGTTGGCCATTATCTTGCTCTTGGCAAAACGAGGTCAAGTCAATATTTTGTTTTTGCAAAAAACGATAGGCCATATAAGAGGCAATGCTGTAGTTTTGGAAACTATATTGCCCCAATATGGTAAAGTTATCTTTTTTTAGAAATAATTGTTCTTGGGCCCTATTGGCTTGGCTTTCACGAATATAGGCATTGCCGTTTGGAAGCCAGTATAGTCCCTGCATTCCTTTAGGTAAAACATTATTTAAACAGAAATAATGCAAATGATGCTGGCAAAAATGCTTAAAATCTTTATGGAGGCGATGATGGTTTGCATAAAATGCCCGTGTGGCAAAATCCCCCCAAAACTGAGGCCCCAAATACATGGTATCTGTAGGTGTTCCTAACAGTAGTTCGCCTGTTTCCAGCCGTGCCATATTTTCAAAAATATAAAATTTGTCCATCACATAATGATAAAAACTTGTATAACAATTTTGGTGATCATTTAGAATGTTGCTTAGACAGGCTTGCCTCGGCCGAAAAAATATTTGCCCGCGGTTTTGTTCTACAGTGCGCAGATCAGCCAGTTGCCAAGATGATAGCTCTAATATCAATGGGCTGCTATCGAATTCTGGAATTTTTGCTTGATTTTGCTTGCAGGGCAAAGCAGCCGATAATGCGTAAGAGAGTGGAGAGCAGCCAATATTGCCAGCCAACATGGCTTTGGGCAGGTATTTTTGTAGAATATAATGTAAGGCATACGAAATGCTGGATTTGCCTTTGGTTCCTGTTATGGCTAGCACTGGAAACTGCGGGTAGAGTTCAAGAAACAGTGCTAAATCGGTTGTCCAGCTTTGGGCAGCTTGTAAATATGGCGAATGGCTTGAAACACCGGGATTTTTGATCACTAAATCAGCTTGCTGAAAATCTTTTAACTCGTGAGAGCCCAAGCAGTATGAAAGGCGTTTCTGTGCGTGTTTGTCGTTGAAAGCGTTAGCTAAAGTTATTTGGGCAAAATCGCGCAAGGCTTTTAAACTACTTGCCAATTTTTCTTCAGAGTTGAGGTCTGTTACCAAGACTTCAGCCCCACAGGCTAGGGCGAATTTTGCACTACTCAAGCCCCCACCATTCAGCCCTAGCCCCATAATTACCACGCGTTGATTGAGCAATAATTGGCGAAATGATTGTTCCATTCTTTCTGTGATTGGTCTATTCTATTTTCTAATAATTCGTTGCACTGGTCTTTTATATTTCTTATACATTTTAAGCTTTATTTTTGCAATGAAAATTTTTGTCAAAAAAATTGCAAAATTATGATTTTTCTTACAGAACGAAAATATTTTGATCTAAGCTATGCTCAATTTTTGCGAGGGCTTTCAGTGCACCCTCATCGACAGATTCTAAGTGGCGATATGCTTCTATATCTAGCTCGTACTGCTTGGCCATTTGTTCTTGGCTAAACTGGCGGTCTTCCCGCCAAAACAACAATTCGTCTTTTCCTCCGGGCCCGCCAAAGTCGCTAATTTTTACTAATCCCATGATAGTGCGCCTCCGGTTCTATTGCTATCTCCACCGGTTCTATTGCTTTAGCTACTTTGGCTAGCTCTGCTTCGCTTGGTCATTTTTCTGCAGGACAAATGTAACAGGGTGAAAAGAATAAAACTCAAAAAAAGTGATTCTTTACTAATACTACTAAACTTTTCGGGGGGTTTAGCCAATAATATAAGTACAAAAAGTAAAACAGCGAAAACAAAGGCGGTAGGCCAACCTTAAAGGGCCAATCACTATAATTGCCAAACCTATACGAGGAGCCTATGGCTGATCATAATGAAACGACCTTTGCGGAAATCAGAGCGATTCTAAAGCAAAACGCCATTGCCCAAGCCAAGACCTATGAGCAGCTGGCTGAATTAACTAAAGGGCTCAATGATTTGAAAGAGCTGTTTGGTAATACCCAGCACAACCAAGGGCAAATCAATGAAGAATTTATATGCAATAGTATAGCAACCAACGGCAAGGTGCTCTGGAGTGTTTGTTACGACTATGTAGAGCGCAATGTCAAAAGCCGTTTTGGCCAGACTTAAGGCGAGTACGACTGCGTTGCCTACAATAGTAATAGCATTGCGATTGTCGAAGTCAAGAGCAAGGCCCATATCAAAGATATAGCCAAATTCCCCATGATGATAAGGACTTTCCGCATTTTATACCCGATGTACAAAGATTTTAAGATTTACATAGGCATTGCCTCTTTGCATATCAATAATGATGTAGTACAGGAATGCCAAGACAATGGCTATGGTATTTTGCGGTTGTCGGGCAACACACTGGAAGAACTGGATAGCAAGCTTATCGCTCAATAAGACCCCACTAGCCGATAAGAGGATAATTAAAAATCAAAATTATTTGCGCAGTTTATGAAATCAAGTTATCATAGTTGAGAATTTGTCAACAAATGGTTGCTGATATAGGCAAAGCTAGAAGGTTCGCTAATAACGAATTTGTAGCAGAACTATTAGCGCCTATTCATGAAGTACAAATAGAATTTGAGAAAAACAATAAAAGTGTTTATCGTATTTCCAAACATTTTGGAGTTTCGCAAAGACTCATTCATACACAAATTAGATCGATTACTTGGTAATTCTGATTACGATAAAGAACTAGAACCGAAAAAATATGATTTTAATGTAACCAATATTTACCTCTATCTAATAAAAGCAGCGTTTCAAAACGCTAAAAAAGAAGGCTGAGCCCCGTGGAGCCGATACCCGCAAGCCAAAGCCCGATCTCGATACTCGTTTATCCCAACCTTCAAGTAAACCATATCATGATAATAGCGACAAGTCAATAAAAAAATCCCTAAATAAAAACCCGCTACCGGACTTAACGACTATAACCAACTTACCAGACCTAACCCGACTGCCAAACAATTAAATATAATCTGCAGCCAATACTCCGTTAGTATCACTACCATAAATATACCTTTTTAGTAAAAGCTTTAATAAGTTACTAAAATTAGCTAAAGCATAACGATGTGGAATATTATAAAGATCAACATAAGGCTTTAAAACTTCCCATAATTTTCTCCTTATTTGATTGTTAATCCCACTTTAAAGCCCCGCCTGTTTGGTAGTCGGTAACTCGGGTCTCAAAGAAATTCTTTTCTTTTTTAATATGAATAATCTCATTTAGCCAAGAGAACGGGTCAGACACTAGAAACTCTGGCTCTAGGTTTAATTCCCTTAGCCTTTCGTCTGCTAAGCACTGTAAATAAGCAAACATAGTTTGTTTATTGAGTCCTAGGATTCCGTCTTGTACTGTTTCCGCAGCAAAGGCCATTTCTACATACAGCCCTTCCAGTATCATAGTTTTGACTTGCTTTTTAAATTCATAGCTCCAAACCTCTGGAAACTGTTTGATTATATCGTGAATAATCTTGACACCGACTCGTATATGCATAATTTCATCTCGCATAATATACTGTACTTGCTCGGCAAATTGGGTCATCTTGCCAATACGGGCCAAGGCCAACACTTGCACAAAGCTGCAATAGAAAAATAAACCCTCAATTACACTGGCAAACGCTATATAATTGATTAGAAACTTTTGGATACCCTGTAAGTAAGATATTCTACTAGGATAATCGGACTCTACTAGCGAAAAGTCGGGGTCTTCAATTACCCGCAGTTTGTTGCTAGCCCATGCCATTTTTAAAGCTACACTGGGCAGCTCGTGGTACATATTGAATATTTCTTTTTCAGTATAGCCCAATAGCTCGCCATAAGACTGGATTATGTAGATGTAAGAATGGCTGTGCAGCACTTCCTCAAAGCCTTGTTTGATTAGATAAAAACGGGCTTCGGGCAAAGTGATATGCTTAGCCAAGTTTATCATTACATTGTTGGCTACAATCGAGTCGGCAGGGGCAAAGAATCCCAATGTTAGTGCTATTATCCGCATTTCTGCGGGTCTTAAAGTTTTCTCTTTCAATAGTGCAATATCGGCTTGCATCGGTATCTCTTCCGGCACCCAATGATTGCGCAAGGCATCTCTATACAGCTCAAAATAACTTGGGTCTTTAAAAGGCAATAATTGGTTGACATCGCAAGTGTCGCCAATAATCTTTTTCTTACTGGGCTCTACCCTTTGAATTGTTTTTGAACCCTCTTCAATAAGATTCTGGCCACTAAGCTTTTGGCCTAGATTGTTAGCTATCTTAGCAAACTTCTCTAACCCGCTACCCTGCAAATGGGGTAAAATATCGAGTGCTTGGCAGTAATCTTCTAGCTGTTGGTTATTCAGTGTGTTCATTTTACCTCTGTTTATGTAGATGTTTATTTTACTGGTAAATCCGCAAATAATCAATATACATTTGCTAATGAATGAGGCTGGCCAATTTGGGAGCTATTTTTTGACTATCTGGGCAAATTAAGAGACTTTACTTAGCCGTTTCATTTGGGTCTGATTTTAAATTTTTACAGGCATAAACAGATAGTAAAAACAATACAATCAAGCTATATGGTTTCATGAATACTTTTTAAAGATTTTTGTAATTTAAAATTTCCAAAAAATAGGCTACTGACGGCCAAAAAGCAAAGGTAAGAACAGCCCCTAATTTTTGACCTAAAGTTATCGCCAACCTTGAAAAATTTTCTAAGCCGAAAAATAAAGATGAGTATTATAGCGCAAGTCGAACAATTCGGCCTAGTTTAGCTTGAAAATTTATAATACTCGGATATGAAAGGCAAAATCAATTTTTTGGAATTGCTCGTGGAAAATTATACCAAAATCAAACTGGCCACGCACATTGACGGGCATACCAAAATAGAGTTCTGGTCCAGTAAAAAGGCTCATTTCTAAATCTCTTCCTAAGTCTATATCATGAAAGTTTACCGTGGTATTGGCAAAACCAACGATAGAACCGATGTTCCAACCCATATCTATACGGATAGGGTCTTTTATAAATATAGGGGTGAATAACAAGCGAAATTCTGCTGCACTGCGAATATAACCTTCATAGCGGCTGGAAAATACTTGTGATTTCATTGGCAACATTCCTTTACTCCGCCAATCGCCGTATAAACTTAGTGATGGGCGCAACCATTTGACTGGTTCTGTTACTAGGCCTAAGGCTAGGTGCACAAAATGATTTTCAGCAAATAAACCCACTAGTTCATGCTGGCTTTGAAATTTTACGTGATAGCCCAAGCCTTTGTTCGCTAGATAATTTTGATCAAAACTTAGGTTTGTAAAAATTGCCAAGCGACCTTGTAGCTGCCCCGATAAATTTTTGTTATTCAATTCAGGGCCTAAGCCCAAACGCTTACCCATGTGGCTAGCGATTTTTAAATTGTTTATTTTTTGACCTTTAAAGAAATATAGCAGTCCTGCATCAAGCCCTAAACCTAATTGTAACCAACTTAATGGTTGTATATACAATTCAGGCCGCAAAAAAATATTGCTGCGAATGCGCGAATTTTCGTGGAAATCCCATTGGTCTTGTATTTGGTGGCCGGCTTGTATGGTAAAACCAAATATGGAATAAGCCAAATAAGGTAAGTCTAAAATTATATCTTGGCGGTTGTAGCCCATAGCCAACCAAACTAGCGATGGCAGGCCTTTGCGCGCTATGCGGTTGGCCCAACCAAATTTAGCGTAGGCGTTGCCACCGCCCGGTATAAAGCTAATCGACATTTCGGAAACCAAAACTTCGACATAGACTTCATGTTCTTTTTCATTCTCAAAATAGTCGTAAATTAATTCTAGACTGAGTAAGGTGGGCTCAGAATCGGCGAAATTGAATAGTATTCGGGCGGCTTTTTCCAATTGTTTTTTTGTACGTAAAGCATTTAAGCGGATGCCATTTTCTTGTAAATAGCGATGGATATGTTTTTCACTCAGCTTATCTATACCGGTGATATAAATATCTGTGATTTTGTAATTTATTTGCTCTGCTTTCCATTGAGCAGGCCATTGAGCAGACAGTGGCCATTGGTAAAATACAAAAAACATTACTTGGAGAAATATTGGCAATGTTGATGATACATTCGCCAAATTCCACCGATGGGAAATTTTCATGAAGCTTCACTATTTTTTGAGGCAATACACCATTGTACCATTTTAGCCGCTGTAAAACCACTAGCCTTTAGTATGAATTAAAGCAACATATTCGGTGCTGGTCTCTGGAGTCTAAAGCCTGTAATTCGGCTTCCAAACTTTTTGTTCTTTTTTAGCTTGGTTGTACCAGCCTTTGGCTATATTGGCTTCCCGTATTTACCAAGGCTATAATTGACAAAAGCAACCTTGATAAAAAATTTTACCAAGGCTATAATTGGCAAAAGCAACCTTGGTATTTTCTCCATACCAAGGCTGTAATTGGGAAAAGCAGCCTTGATAAAAAACTTACCAAGGCTGCAATTGGCCAATGCAAGCGTTGCAACAACCAAACTCTACTTACCGAATTATAACTTGAATACTAGTGGTTGGGTCTTCTGGACTACCAGGTACAAATTCTGCTTTTGCTTCCAGGTTGTATTCACCATTATTATCACTACTACCAGCCTTAACCAGTATAGCATTGGCTTTGGCTTTTACATTACCGCTTAAAGTAATCTTTAAGAATGTTGCATCTGCTTCAGAACCTGTGGCTCTGTTTGCACCTAAAGTTGAGTGCCGGGGTAATGTGAATCTCTTACTACCATCACCGGATACAAGCGTCAATTTGCTAAAGTCCCATTCTGCAACTGTTTCCGGTAACCTGCTACCACTAATATATAACACACCTGTACGAGTTATATATGATACGTTGTTGATCTGGCTTACGTAGCCACTAACGGTAATAGGATTAGTTGTGTCTGCTGCGCTACTACCAATTACAAATCCTGCTGCTGCTTCAAGGTTGTATGCACCAGCATCATCACTTTTACCACCCTTAACCAGTATCTTATTGACTTCCGCTTTTACATTACCGCTTAAAGTAATCCTTAAGCCTGTTGCACTTACAAAAGAACCTGTGGCTGTGTTTTCACCTGCAGTTGCGTGCCGGGGTAATGGGTATCTCTTTCTACCATCACCGGATACAAGCGTCAATTTGCTAAAGTCCCATCCTGCAATTGATGTCGGTAACTTGCTACCAATAATATATAACTCGCCTGTATTAACATCGTAGGTTGCTTTGTCGATTCTGACTACATACCCACTAACGGTAATAGGGTTATTGCTTGTGTCTGCTGCGCTACTACCAATTACAAATCCTGCTGCTGCTTCAAGGTTGTATGCACCAGTATCATCACTATCACCATTCTTAACCAGTATAGCCTCGGCTTTCCTTTGTTCACTACCCCCTAAAGTAATCGTTAAGCTGGTTGTACTTGCTGCAGAACCTGTGGCAAAGTTTATAGTTGCATATCGGTAGTGTGCTCTTAATGTGTCACTCTTACGACCATTACCTGCGACAAACCTCAATTTCCTAAAGTCCCAGCCTGTAACTGTTTTCGGTAAATTGATACCTGTAATCACTAACACGCCTGTACCAGCATTGTAGGTTGCACGGGTAATTGCAGCTTCAGGCGACTGCTGATCTTCAGTTTCGGTCTTAGACTGCTGATCTTCGACTTCTTCGGTTTGTTCGGCTTCGGGTAGTTCAGGCGACTGCTGATCTTCAGTTTCGGTCTTAGACTGCTGATCTTCGACTTCTTCGGTTTGTTCGGCTTCGGGTAGTTCAGGCGACTGCTGATCTTCAGTTTCGGTCTTAGACTGCTGATCTTCGACTTCTTCGGCTTGTTCGTCTTTAGGTTGCTTAGGCGACTGCTGATCTTCAGTTTCGGTCTTAGACTGCTGATCTTCGACTTCTTCGGCTTGTTCGTCTTTAGGTTGCTTAGGCGACTGCTGATCTTCAGTTTCGGTCTTAGACTGCTGATCTTCGACTTCTTCGGCTTGTTCGTCTTTAGGTTGCTTAGGCGACTGCTGATCTTCAGTTTCGGTCTTAGACTGCTGATCTTCGACTTCTTCGGCTTGTTCGTCTTTAGGTTGCTTAGGCGACTGCTCTTCGGCTTGTTCAGCTTCTTCAGTTTGCTTAGATGGCTGATTGTCATCGGATACTTTAGACTGCTTATTTTCGGGTACATTACTAACGTCCAAGTCTTTAGGTGTATTTAAACCCGCCCAAGCACCAGAGCCAACGCTAAGCAACCCTTTTTTTAGACCATCCTTATTCATACCGGGCTTGGCCTCAAGAGTAGCTTTATGTTGATCGGTAAGTTTCAGCCAAATCGCTGTGCCATCGTTTGCAATACGGTACTTACCTTGTTCAAGACCGTTACTATCTGGCCCAGTGGCTGGGTCATCTGCAGTATAGGAATTTAAGACTACGCCATATACTTTGATGGTTTGGATTTGCGCTTGGGTCGCAGTTGTAGGACTTAAGTGAGTACCTTGTACGGTTAACAGCGCCGTGCCAACATCGTAGCTTGCACTGGTGATTGCAGGCCCAGAAGACGGCCCAGAAGATCGATCATCGTCATCGGGTGGGGCGCAGGCAAAGGCCATAAAGACCAGTAGCCGGGCTAATGGCAATAAAAATAGTTTGAGCTTATACATAAGCAATACCTCCAAAAATGGCTTGAGATTGACAAAACCCATACGGGCTATTGTATAGTGCCCTATTTTGTGAGGGGGGGTGTTGCGTCAAGGCCCATACAAGCTTTTTGTAAGCTTTTTACAAGTTTTTTTGTGCTTTTTTTATGTTTTAGTGTTGTTTGGGTACTTTAGCTTGGGCTATATGGGCTTCTGGGTATTTAGCTGGGGCTCTTCAAGCAAACAACTTTGGCTATACAGTGTTGATCGGGTTTGTTGGAAAATCCCTAGGTTGCCAATCAAAAAAGCTAGTAAGGTTTTCAGTCAAAACCTTACTAGCTTTTTCAGAAACCTTATTAGCTTTTTGAGACCGTGGCCCGTTACCATGATATTTTGATACTTGATGCGATATTGTTGCCCAATTACTGCCGACAACCCATATGCCGAAAAACAAAAATTTTTTACCTTTTTATTTTGGAAAGTAAGCCAATTTGTACCTTCCATTTGTCCCAAAAAAATCCCGAGTTATCGCGTCTTATCCCGTAAGTTATCATGTCCTCTTTCAATTCTCTGAGGGCTGGAAAAAAACCGTCATTCTGGAAATTAAAAAATTGTAGTTGTCTCTATTCTGCAAAACTATCATTTCGTAGCAAGTTTACCTTTGCTGTGCTTTTATCCATTTTCAGAAATATTTTTTCAAAAGGAGTTGGAATATTTTTATCAAAGGATTATAATAAGTTCAGTCAGATGCCAAAGTTATTTGGTAGGAGATAAAATATGAGAATACTTATCACTGGTGCAAATGGATTTCTCGGAACCAGATTAGCTCAGAAACTTATCAGTCAAGGTCAAATATCTCTTGATGGTTCAATGCACGATATTCAAGAGCTCATACTTGTAGACAAGAATCCATTTACTGCCTTCTATGGGGCATATAAAAATGTTGTTACACTTTGCTACAATTTCTGTGATCCTGCCGCGTTAGATATAATTTTTGCTAAGGCTTATGATGTGGTATTCCATCTTGCTGCAATTGTTAGTGGGCAAGCCGAAAGAAATCTTCAGCTAGGCTATACAGTAAATGTCCAAGCTACTTGGGAAATACTAAACAGAATTGCTGAACATAAATATACACGTTTTTTTATGACAAGCTCTATAGCAGTATTTGGAGCACCTATTCCACAGCTTGTGCCCGATCTATTTCCTTGTTTACCGGCTTCAAGTTATGGCGCACAAAAAGCTATTAGTGAACTTTATGTTCTCGACTACAGTCGTAGAAAATTATGTGATGGTCGTATGCTACGATTGCCCACTATTGTAGTGCGTTCAGATACCCCCAATGCGGCAACCTCTAGTTTTGTAAGCTCCATTATCAGAGAACCTCTAAATCAAAGACACGCTTCTTGTCCAGTCCCTAAGGATTCAAAACTTTGGATATTATCTCCTGATGATGCCATAAAATCCATCTTGTATGCGACCGATTTAGAAGAATGCAAGATTTCTAATACGCGTATCATCAATCCTATTGGCCTTAGCGTTAGTGTGCAACAAATATTAGATGTTCTTATTCAAATAAAAGGAAAAGAAATACTCCATTATATTCAATTTACACAAGATTCATTTATAGAAAGTATAGTTCTCTCATGGCCATCACAATTTGAGTCAAAGACAGCAAGGGAACTGGGCTTCCCACCCATTAAAAATATTGAAGCCTTGATTAAAGAATATAAAGAATATAATGATAGTTTGTAAGTTAATCATTATTAAAGGAGCTATATTATTATAGTCTAAATAAATCCGTATAGGAGGCGCGTATGGACGCAAATTTATTTCAAATTATTTTAGGCTTAGCTGTAGAGATTATTGCTTTAGTGCTGTTTGTTGTTTTTTCACGGGTACATGCTTTTCCTGCTTTAATTATTGCCGCCATCATAGCAGGTACTATAGGAGGTTATGGCTTCCTTCCCACATTAGATGCCATAAAGAAAGGATTTGGAGGCACATTAGGAAGCATAGGAATTATTATTGGGTTTGGTGTAATAATGGGAACATTATTTGAAATCTCGGGCGCAGCAAAGAGAATGGCAATGTTTTTTCTTAAAATTTTTGGTAAAGGAAGAGAGGAATACGCATTAGCCGTGACGGGCTTTGTCGTTTCTATTCCTATTTTTTGTGATTCTGCTTTCATTATTTTGTCATCCTTGGCAAAAGCTATTGCGCGCAACACAGGAAAAAGCCTGACTACCCTAGGCGTTGCCCTGGCTGCAGGATTAGTGGTTACCCATACTATTGTGCCACCAACACCAGGACCGTTATTAGTGTTATCTAATTTTGATATTGAAATTGGAACATTCTTAATTTGGTCATTATTATTTTCTATTCCCATTGTGCTTGTATCTGTATTGTATTCTCAGTATATCGGGAAAAAGGTATTTCGTCTTCCAGCACTGCAAGGAGATGGTTTTATCGATGCTCGTTACTCTGAAGATGTTCAGAAGAAAGCATTCATTACTGATACAGAAAAACTTCCTTCTACTTTTATGTCCTTTCTGCCTATAATGCTTCCATTGTTTCTTATTTTTTTAAGCACACTTTTTAATGCACTTGGCTTAAAGGCAAACTCAGAAGCGCCTTTATACCAGTTTATACACAGCCTTGGAAACCCCATTGTAGCAGTAGGTTTGGGGCTTCTGGTTGGCCTTTTTACACTTACAAGAGGTATAGAAAAGCGCAAAGTGTTACATGCATCTGATGAAGCAATAAAACAAGCAGGTATTATAGTGTTTGTAACAGGAGGAGGAGGTGCTCTTGGTCAGGTGCTTCGAGATAGCGGTGCAGGTCAAATAATTGCTGAGGCGCTGGTAAATACCAATATTCCTATCGTTCTGCTGCCTATCATTATTGCCTCTTTAGTACGATTTCTACAAGGTTCGGGCACCGTATCGCTTATTACTTCTTCGTCTATTGTAGCTCCGATAATATTAAGCGGAGATATTCCTATCTCACCTGTTATTGCAGCCCTTGGGTGCTGTGTAGGTGGCCTCTTTTTTGCGTATTTTAATGATAGTTATTTTTGGGTAGTAACTCGCAGCATAGGCATTAAGGAAACAAAAGATCAAATGCGTGTTTGGACCAGTACTACAATGGTAGCTTGGGCTGTGGGCGTGCTAATATTACTTCCACTCAGTCTTTTTGTAAGATAGTACGGAGCTGCGCAGATACCCTGAAGGCGCACGGTAAAAAAATACGCCAATCATCGCGACCACAGCCCCATTTTTATGCTAAGTGCTTCGCTCCAAAATGCTAACAAAAAGCTTGCCATTAGTTATACTTGATCGTCCAACAAAACTATAGTATAATTATCGAAAAATCTTAGTGATTCTTCATCGGTTATACTTGATCGTCCAACAAAACGGGAATTATGTATAAAAGGGTACTAAAATAAATTGTGAAAAAATGACAATAGTAGTTGACAATAAATATACAAAAATGTACTCTATAAATATGGAAAATTCAATAATAGATTTATTAGATACATTCAAAGATGACAAAGCATGTGAGCAGTATTTTCTTGAAAAGAGGTTTGCCAATGGTGTATGTTGCTTATATTGTAAACATGATAAAGTATATAAAATACAAGGCGTCAATAAATGCCAGAGATATAAATGCGCCAGATGCAAGAAACGATTTAGTGCGCTTACAGGTACTATTTTTGAGAGCACCAAGTTAGGATTGCGAAAGTGGTTTTTAGCATTTCATTTAATACAAAATTCAAGTAAAGGAATTAGCAGCATACAATTATCAAAACACCTAAAAATAACCCAACGTACAGCGTGGTTTATTTTACACAGATTTAGAGAAGTGGCAGAAGATAAGTTTCAGATGGTTAGTGGAAGTGTAGAAATCGATGAAACATTTATAGGCGGAAAAGAAGGCAATAAGCATGCAAGTAAAAAGCTTGGGTATCATGGAACAGAAGGTAAAACTGCAGTTATGGGCGCAATATCACGGCAAGACAAGCAAGTAGTAGCGTCTCCTGTAAAAGAAGTATCGTATAGCTCTGTAGAAATATTTAGGAAGCATAATATAGCAAAAGGAAGTATAATCTACTCTGATCAATGCAAAGCCTATCGTGGGCAGTCTGATTTTAAAGTCCATCATAGTCTGAAAGAATTTGTTAGGGATGGCCATATTCATACCAACTGTATCGAGAGCTTTTGGGCGATACTAAAAAGAGGGTATATCGGTATCTATCACTGGTGGAGTGTTAAGCACTTACACAGATATATCAATGAATTTACTTTTAGATTTAATCATAAACAAATATCTTTAGCAACACTGCTGGAATATACCGTCAATAAAAGACTGAAATATAGAGAGCTTACTGATGGCTAAAAAACAACAAAGATTCAAAATAAACATGTCTTTCAATGATTTCTTGAATCAAGTTATCGATAAGGCCGATATACAATCAGGCAAAGACAAAGAAGTTATTACGACCAAAGATAATAGCAAAATTACTTTACACAAAAGCTTGCCAAAATGAGAATCAATCATCCAATAAACCCTCATAATTGGCGGAATCTATTGTATAGAGCCGATTGTAAGTATGCTCTACAACATTTAATCAGCAATCAAGTAACAGTAGACTTAATTTATTTAGACCCACCGTTTAACTCAAACAGAGTCTATAATATGCTCTATTCACAAAATAAAAACAATCACGGCGCAAGCCAAAAAGCTTTCCACGATATGTGGACAATTACCAGCCAAACACGTGAAGTTTGTTTAGCTTTTCAAGATAGAATGAAAAGTGAACAAGAAATATCACCTATTGTCAAATCTTTGTTGGAAACTTGGACTAATTCTTTGATAAACGGGGGGAAGAAGTAATCAGATGATAGTATATCTGATTTATATGGTTGAAAGACTGATATTAATGAGAAAAGTGCTAAAGGACACAGGAAGCATCTATCTACATTGCGACCCTACAGCCAGCCACTACCTTAAAATAATTATGGACGGGATATTTGGCCATGATAATTTTGTAAATGAAATTATTTGGAGTTATAAAAGTGGTGGGGCATCTAAAAAAAGATGGGCAAAGAAACATGATGTAATTTTAATGTATTCTAAAACAAAAGATAACTTTGTATTTTGTACACAATACTATAAAAGGTACTTATTAAGAGATGAACAGACAGGCAAAGAACTTGGCAAAGACCCTAGAGAGCATGTTAAATATTATAAAGACGGGATAGGAACTTATCGAATAAACATTGAAAGAGATATTTGGGAAATTCCTATTATTAGTCCTAATAGCAAAACTGAAAGAATGGGCTACCCCACACAGAAACCGCTAGCATTATTAGATAAAATTATCAAAGCTTCATGTCCCGAAGACGGCACTGTATTAGACCCATTTTGTGGTTGTGGCACGACTTTAGAGAGTGCTATTATCAATAGAAAAAATTGGATAGGTGTGGATATAAGCAATAATGCTGTAGAAGTAATGCAAAATAGAATAGCCAATACCCATACAGGAGCAAAATATGATTTAATACACGGAAACCCTGAAAACTTAATGGATTATCAAAAACTCAATGCCTATGACAAACAAGAGTGGTTAATCAATACTATTGGTGGCTTCCCCAACCCTAAAAAGTCTGGCGATAGCGGAGTCGATGGTGATCTTACCGTACATGGCGGTTTTGATAAAACTGGTAGAGATATATGGCATAAGGTGATTTTTAGTGTAAAAACTGGCAATCAATGTGAGCCTAAATTTTTGAGAGAACTTATAGGAACAATGAAAATACATAATGCTACTTATGGGGGTTTGATACTGGATAAAGACCCAAGCGAAGCAATGCTTAAGACGATATATAACAGCAAAAAAATTACCTACCAATATGCCAAAGAATTGCCACCACAATATTTTGATACCTTACAGATATTGACAAGCCAACAAATAATAGATGGTGCTAAATTTGACTTACCCCCTACCATAAATAAAATTAAAAAATATCGGCAAGTCCCTACACTAGATTTTGGTTAGTCCGCTTTTATACATAATTACCCAGCAAAACTATAGTATAATAAAATATATTTTATGATTGGGTTCGCAACGGTTATACTTGATCGTCCAACAAAACTATAGTATAATGGTAATGGTATCATCTAGTCTTATTGTCATGTTATACTTGATCGTCCAACAAAACTATAGTATAATTAACACAAGCGTTTAGAACAATGACAACCGGTTATACTTGATCGTCCAACAAAACTATAGTATAATTAATCTTACAAGTGGCTTATCTGTAAGTAAGTTATACTTGATCGTCCAACAAAACTATAGTATAATGCTAATTCGCAAGGGCAAAGTGGCATGACTGTTATACTTGATCGTCCAACAAAACTATAGTATAATTTAGACTGTATAGAGCAATATACGCAAGAGGTTATACTTGATCGTCCAACAAAACTATAGTATAATGCCCTTGCGTGTGGCCTTGGTGCGTAAGATGTTATACTTGATCGTCCAACAAAACTATAGTATAATACAAAACAACGGAAGCCCTCGGCTTATTTGGTTATACTTGATCGTCCAACAAAACTATAGTATAATGCATTGGCTGCCCCAGCATTAGCAGCCAATGTTATACTTGATCGTCCAACAAAACTATAGTATAATATGTCTTGCCAAGCCCTTGCTGACGAAATAGTTATACTTGATCGTCCAACAAAACTATAGTATAATACAAAACAACGGAAGCCCTCGGCTTATTTGGTTATACTTGATCGTCCAACAAAACTATAGTATAATGCATTGGCTGCCCCAGCATTAGCAGCCAATGTTATACTTGATCGTCCAACAAAACTATAGTATAATTCTAATATCTGCGGTATTAGGAATATTCCAGTTATACTTGATCGTCCAACAAAACTATAGTATAATAACTGTAATTGCTTAGAAGTGAGGATATTTGTTATACTTGATCGTCCAACAAAACTATAGTATAATTAAACAAGTCAAAAAAATCCCCCCTTACTAGTTATACTTGATCGTCCAACAAAACTATAGTATAATAAAATATCGATATGATTATCGAAATGCTTAGTTATACTTGATCGTCCAACAAAACTATAGTATAATTTTATGCAAGGACGAGCAAGGCTTGCTTATGTTATACTTGATCGTCCAACAAAACTATAGTATAATCATAGTCATCTTGGGGAGCCGTAACTTGAAGTTATACTTGATCGTCCAACAAAACTATAGTATAATCATTATGACGAGGTAATGTTGTGAAATTAAGTTATACTTGATCGTCCAACAAAACTATAGTATAATTACTTTCATTTTTGATACTCCTAAAAAAAAGTTATACTTGATCGTCCAACAAAACTATAGTATAATTTAGCCCCCGATTCCAAGAGCAGCTTAACCGTTATACTTGATCGTCCAACAAAACTATAGTATAATCAAACAGCAACCGTTGACAAAAGATCATTTGTTATACTTGATCGTCCAACAAAACTATAGTATAATAATTGGGAAAAAATCTTATTCGAATATATAGTTATACTTGATCGTCCAACAAAACTATAGTATAATACCCATGTCACCCGTGAGTAATACAGAGTGGTTATACTTGATCGTCCAACAAAACTATAGTATAATCAATAAATTCAGGTCGTTGCAAACGAGCATGTTATACTTGATCGTCCAACAAAACTATAGTATAATGACAGCTTGCTAAACGCACAAATTGCTCTTGTTATACTTGATCGTCCAACAAAACTATAGTATAATAGCCCAATAATGATAGAAAATCATTCTTCCGTTATACTTGATCGTCCAACAAAACTATAGTATAATTACCAGAAGTTTGAAGAACTTCCGAAATAAGTTATACTTGATCGTCCAACAAAACTATAGTATAATAGCAACAGTCGCACCAACTTGAGCGGTAGAGTTATACTTGATCGTCCAACAAAACTATAGTATAATAAAAACTTAAAAAGAAGATAGGAGAAAAAAGTTATACTTGATCGTCCAACAAAACTATAGTATAATGAGTCGAACCTTGGCAAAATTAACAAAAAAGTTATACTTGATCGTCCAACAAAACTATAGTATAATAAAACTTAAAAAGAAGATAGGAGGAAGAAAGTTATACTTGATCGTCCAACAAAACTATAGTATAATATCAAATGTAATATATCATCTCGCAAACTTGTTATACTTGATCGTCCAACAAAACTATAGTATAATATCCCCTCAGAAAAATTCTGGGAATTATGGGTTATACTTGATCGTCCAACAAAACTATAGTATAATATCTTGCCTGAAACTAAAGAAGCCATGCAAGTTATACTTGATCGTCCAACAAAACTATAGTATAATTATTTTCAGTGGTTACCGTGTAACCATAAGGTTATACTTGATCGTCCAACAAAACTATAGTATAATAATAGCCAAATTCTGAACCTTCTATTTCTTGTTATACTTGATCGTCCAACAAAACTATAGTATAATTAAAGCTTAGTAAGCTTATCTAATCTATTAGTTATACTTGATCGTCCAACAAAACTATAGTATAATTCTTCCCAGCTTTACTGCCAAGGGTATTTTGTTATACTTGATCGTCCAACAAAACTATAGTATAATAAGCAGCCGATAATATACAGTAGAAGATTAGTTATACTTGATCGTCCAACAAAACTATAGTATAATCAAAAAACTTAAAAAGAAGATAGGAAAAAAGTTATACTTGATCGTCCAACAAAACTATAGTATAATGATTGGTAAATTTTTCCATCCATCAGGAGCGTTATACTTGATCGTCCAACAAAACTATAGTATAATAGTCCTCATTATGACTAGTCTGATGAGTAGGTTATACTTGATCGTCCAACAAAACTATAGTATAATAAAATATCGTGCAAACTACATACACGGTAAGTTATACTTGATCGTCCAACAAAACTATAGTATAATTTTTTTCTTTAGCACTTCTATCTATGTTTGTTATACTTGATCGTCCAACAAAACTATAGTATAATAACGCTCACCAAGACCATTGGAACAAGAAGGTTATACTTGATCGTCCAACAAAACTATAGTATAATATATAAAATCTGCTGAAAACACTCAAATCCGTTATACTTGATCGTCCAACAAAACTATAGTATAATAAATGGAAAACAAAGGTGCTTACTTTTCCAGTTATACTTGATCGTCCAACAAAACTATAGTATAATAAATTCAGTTGATCATCACTTAGCTCTGCCGTTATACTTGATCGTCCAACAAAACTATAGTATAATCAATTGGATAACCACAGATGAAGGAAGAAAGTTATACTTGATCGTCCAACAAAACTATAGTATAATTACGCAACTTATGGCCATTATATTGAAATTGTTATACTTGATCGTCCAACAAAACTATAGTATAATAGTTGGCCAGCCAAAGCTTTGCGTGGTTTTGTTATACTTGATCGTCCAACAAAACTATAGTATAATAATACTCGTTGTAGATAAAATTATACGCTTGTTATACTTGATCGTCCAACAAAACTATAGTATAATTCACCAACATTAGCACCAGTATAACCACTAGTTATACTTGATCGTCCAACAAAACTATAGTATAATAAATAATGCACATATGCAAATATATCATGTGTTATACTTGATCGTCCAACAAAACTATAGTATAATACGACCTAGCAGGTCAAGACATAGCAACATGTTATACTTGATCGTCCAACAAAACTATAGTATAATTGTGTCTGGCTTAAATAGTGGCAAAGTAAGTCTTTGCCACTATTTTTTTCGTCCAAAAAGCAGATTATCAGGCGCTTAAAATAATAAATAACAGCCATTTTTTTCTAAATCTTGTTGTTCATTTCCAACTAAATTCGGGCCGATAAAGTTTTCGGCCATCGTGTACTGCCTATCGGTAATGTAAAATATGCTAATTTGCCCTTCGGGGGGAATGCCGTATTTTATCCTCTGGGCTACGATCTTCGCTGCGGCCAAATTGCGGCACGGCTTAATGTAGACGGAAAATTGCTTCATGCAAAAACCGTTGTCCAGCAAATGGTTGCGGAACTGGGTGGCCAAGCGCATTTGTCTCTTAGTCTGTACGGGCAGGTCAAACATGCAGAGCAACCACATCATGGTCCAGCCCGTGGGCCGCCTATACTTGCTCTTTTTTTGTGTCAGCATGGCAAAAGACCTTGTGCTTGCGCTTCATTTTGCCAAACGGGCTTAGCTCGACCTTGCGGGCTCCGTGCTCGCGGAAAAAGCTTCCCCCCTTTACTAACAAAGCTGGGGCCAAGTACTTTTGTTTCTTAGCCAGCACACTGTTGCGCCCATCGTGGGCCAGGCAAAAGCCGATTGCATTATCTTTAACTGTCAACTTGCATACCACCACTAAGCAACGTTCTGCGCTGACCAAACTTCGATATTCTTCGGGCGTATTCAATTCCAGCAAGTCCCCTTGGTGTAGGGAATACTGCAACTGTAGGCCTTTTTGCCGCCACTGCGTCACAAAATTTTTGTCGTTGGCGTCAAAGCGGCGAATCACTTCGATAATGCTATCGCCCTTTATATCCAAGACGATATCCGCGCGGTGGTTATTGCCGCTTTGATAATATAGCCCGTGCTTGGGCACGGTTATTAGAGATTTGTTACACTCAAAGTAATCTATCTTATGTGCGATCGGCTTTGCGCCGTCTGCCCTGTTGTGTTGGGCCAGCGCGATGGCTTTAGCCATAATGTGATTTTCGCCAATCTCTTTAACTTTTTTGCCCTCGGCCTTTTGCTCTTCCCGCTCTTGCTCTAATTGCTCCCGGGCCCTATCCCAGTTGGCCGCGATGCCTTGCTGGGCATCGGCCAAGTCTTGCCGCGCTTTGGCGATGCGCTCGTGCCACTCTGGGGGAAATTTACAAAACTGGCCGACATCTTTGCGCAAATCGGCTTGCGTTTTGATCAGCTCTTCTACCTTGCGCTTATAGACCGTCAAGGGGTCGCCCGCCGCAGGTTCTTCTTCTTTCTTTTGGAAAAACTGGCCGTATTGCTTCTCTTGAGCCTTGGTTTGGGCAATATAGCCCAGCACTATGCGCCCCGTCTCTTTGTGCAATTGGCCCTGGGGGCTGTGCTCGGCCTTGTGAGAAACTTTTACTTCATCGAGTACGGCAACAACTTGCTCGACAAAATCTGCGCCGCTTGCGTAGCAGGAGGTAAGGGGGCACAGCTCTCTCTTCGGCAGCTTTCTGCCAATTTTGTCTGCCCGCGTAATCTTCTGTATTAAGCTGCGGGTAGACAGCGCGACAACGATGGCATCTAGCGCGTGGTGGCGATGGTCCATGCGCGGCTTGTCCAGCCATTCGGGGTTGCACACTAAATCTTTTTTATACCAACCCTTCTCGTCTACTGGATGATAACTAACTTCTTCGGTATCCCTCTTTATCCAATGCACCTCGTTTACGGTGTTTTCGGGCAACTTCTGGCGTATTTTCTCGTCGGTAACGGGCAATTTTAGGTATCTGGGTATGTGAAACCCCATCAATTGATACTCTAGGCCTAGCAAATTCCATATGCGGCGCAGCTTGGCTGTACACTGGCCGCGTATGGGCACAATGCGCACCGAATGGTCCCCACTTTTACTTGCGTCCGCAGGGGAAGTCGCCCTCCCTAGCTCTTGGGCCGCAATCCTTTGTGGGGCCAAGATCGCTCGCAAATAGCGCAGGGCCAGCTTGGCCATATAGCGAGTGTCCGTCAAATAGCGGCTCGTGCCATCCATATCCCCGTCACTTTCAAAAATTTCTTGGGCATCTGCTTCAAAGCGCCAAGCCTTATTTTCAGGCAAGCTTTCGGCCGCCTCTAAAATGGCTTTCAGCTTTTCGGGGCTGCGGCTCTTCTGCAAATACGGATACGGATAGCTATCGCCCTTGTCTCGGTTGTCGTTGCGGCTGATCAAACATAGGTTTGCCGGCGTATCGCTGCCGCCCCTGGCTTGCGGTATCAAATGCTCTATTTCAAAGCCCTCAAAGCTTTGCGGTATATTTTTGGTGCTATCAAAGGCGTCCTTCCACTTCTGTTCCTTGGCCAATTTGTACTTTAAGATATTTGTCCCATTTACTACCATATTGCGCTCGACTAAGTATTTGCGGGCCTCATCGTTGATTTCTCGGTTTTTCTTTTGCTGCTTTTCTATCTCCTTCCTCTTATTTTTTGAACGGCCCACATCGCGGCCAACTTCCACGTGAATGGCCTGCGGCCGGCCGTAAATGCGCACAATATCGTTTACCACTAGGCGCAACTGATTGAGCATCATGTGCACCGCCGGGTTGGCCAATTTGCCATACTTTTGCTCTTCGGGGTTTAGGCTCGAATTGCGCTCAGCACTCCACTGGGCTACCGGTTGGGTATCTCTGGTCAAGATTTGCCCATAGTAAGGCAAGGCTTCCCATTGGGCCTGCTGGTCACGTGCAGCCAGGTCGGCAGCGCGATAGCGCGGGTCTTCCTTGGCCAATTGGTCGGTAATTGCGCGCTGTGTCGTGGCCTGCTCGGCGCACGCAAAACCTTTGAGCACGGCCTTTGTGGCCGTCTTGCCTAAATTGCCGCGACCCTTGGGAAACAAATGGAGCACTTCTGCGGCCTCCTCTGTGTTTTCTAGGCACAGCCGCCGCTTTAAATTTTGCAAGAGCTGCTCTTCGGTATACAAACGCCTCTGAACATCTTCGGGGTTTACTGGGTTGGCAATAAAGTCTACCAGTTCTTCCAAATCCCCTTCACAGAGCTTCATACCCTGAAACTTTTCGTTCGCATACAGATAGGGCTCAATGCCTTTCTTATCGGCTAGCACAATCTTGCTACTCTTGTCCAAGCCCAAGGCTTCTTGAATTTTCGTTGGCGTTGCCTTTTGGCCCTTCATTAGCAAAGTTTCGATGACGATATTTATTTGTTTTATCTCTAACAATGACTTTTCTAACGATGACTTTTTTGTCTCAAAAGTTAGGGCTGGCTCATCCCATAACTCTAACGATGACTTTTTTGTCCCCCAGCGGCGGATGCGAATATTGTGCGCCGCTTCGCAAATGCGGTGCCTTTCGGCTAGCGGGTGGGCCTTGGGCAGGCGCTCTTCTTCGGAGATAAAGATGCAATTGCCCGTGGCATAGGGCATGGGCGGGTGCTCAAAAAATAGTATATCATAAATTTTTTGCCTTAAAGACTCGTCTTGCAAGGGGGCAAAGTGCGGCGCTTGGCAAGCCCAAATCTGGCGAAATTCCTCTCGTACCAAATAGCGGGGAATCGCATAGTCCACCTCTTGGGCCTGCTTGCGCTGGCGCACTATCTTTTTATTTTTCAGGCGTTCAAAGAAATATTGGCCAAGCGTCTGTAGGCCCTTCTCTTTTAGCCGTTGTGGCAGAACTTTATAGGGGTTATCGGGGTTATCACGCACTTCTTTGCCCTCTTTTTGGCTCTTTTCTTTCAGCTCTTGTTCAGCGGAAATAAAATCTGCGCCGCGGTGTTTGGCCAAATGCATCAAAATGCGCCCCAATTGATGGCTACTCTCTAGCTTTTTTCGCACGGCCGCGTCTCGCAAATAATACACACATTGCTTGCGCAATTGCTTAGTGCCTGCTGCAATTTTACCTTGAGGGCAGCAATTCCACAGGCCCGCCTCGTACAAGGCCCTACCCAGGAGTTCTAAGCGCTTTTTCGTGCGCACAGTATTCGTGCGCGCAGTGCGCTGCAAACGCCTAGCCTCCGCCCCTTCACTAACCTCAAATATCCTAGCACCCGCATCGCAAATCTTCACGGCCTTATTGCACTCATCTAATTCCACGACTGCCGAGCCGATCGAAGAGACACCTAAATCTAAACCCAAGCGATAACGCATATATCTCTCCATGCCCACATTTTCGCCCTTCCCCTCAATGCGGTAAAAAATAATAATTATTTTTCTATTTTACACTTGACAGCAAAAAGTGCAAGTATTATAGTGGCTTTTGTATTGGGCCGGGCACTCTCATACTATAGTTTTGTTGGACGATCAAGACTATTATAATAAAGGTCATTGCGATTATTTCGCTTTGTGCCCAAAAATGCGGGCTCTGTTTTTGGAAACAGAGCCCTTTATCTTTGCCTAGGCTCTCCCCATCTTTTTCTATCCCACCCGTTGGCCCAGCTGTGGCTATCTTCCTAAGGAGCTGTGCGCATCCCTCTGCAATTTATAAGTATCCTAAGTATCCCTTAAAGCTGTGCTGTCGCTGTGGCCAACGGTTAGGGCTATTTCAGCGGTGCTTTTGTCTTGGCGTGCTGTCTTGGCGTGCCAAGTTTTGAATTTGCGCAATTTCGTATGCGTCTAGCGGGCTGTGGCTTTTGCGGTAGCGTTCTTGTAAGGCTTGGCATTCTAGGCTGGCTTGGTGATACCATTCATAAGCATTTAAGGCTTTGTCTTTGTATTCTGAAACTTCCCGCTCCAGCTTGTAAAAGCCCGGCTTGCCAATCGATGGCAAAACTTCGTGGGTTACCCAGCGCTTAAAGCTTTGGCCTCTGGTTTGGTATTGCCACAGTCTCGTTGGAAAATCCCCAGGTTGCAAATCAAAAAAGCTAGTAAGGTTTTGACTGAAAACCTTATTAGCTTTTTTTGGAAACCTTACTAGCTTTTTGAGACTACGGCCCGTTACCATGATATTTTGATACTTGATGCCATATTGTTGCCCAATTACTGCCGACAATGACCCATAGGCCGAAAAACAAAAATTTTTTACTTGTTCCATTTGTGGCCAATTTGATATTTACCCATTATTTTTAATGTTTAGATGTTTAGATATTTAGCCCCCAATTAGGGCTTGTTCTGCAATATCAAAAGCAGCTTTGCGGGTTTGGGCCTCTTGGCAAGTTTTGGCAAAAATGTTGTTGCCCCGTATGATAAGCTAATAAGCCAAGCGGTGCGGCAGCGTATCGCAACAGTTCTCAAGTAAAATTAAAGTGGGTTAGTTGGTTATTTAAGTATGATAGAATTAAGTTTTTGGACTAACAATTTTGGTTGCTCGTGAAAATCTTTGAATAATTTATTGACCACTTCTGCTAAACTGTAACTTAATCGAAAAGTCGTTCGTATCCCATTCATATTGAATTGATCGCCATACCCCCAATTTTCTTCAAGAGCCAAATAATAGTCTTTTAAAATTTCAGGATGTTTTTGTGTCCATTTATCTTTAATAAATGATCTCATATCACTAATGCTAGCATCATAATCAGTACCCTTAATGCTTTCGAGCGTTAATTGAATCCCTTGAAGTATCAAAGTGTCCCCATAAGCATCATTATTACTTTTTCTTTTTCCAAACACAAACGCTTGCTCATATCTTTCCTTTATCCAATCTAGTAAGCTGGTTTGTGCTTATAGATTAGTGCCTATAATGATGTGAATAATCAATAATAGACTGAAGCATGTTTTTTGCATAAAAATCTTTCTCCTCTGCACTTTTACTTTAGGATTTCAAAATTACAAACAATTTTATTATTTTCACAAAAATATGTGGTTGTTAGATTACCGAATGGGGTTTTTGTACTATAACATACCCCTCTTGTTCCCAAGACCCTGATACTACCGATTTAGCTCTATTGTAAAATGCATTTGGACGCACTAATACGGGATATGTGCTTACTATCTTTCCATTTTTTTCATTGAATTGAATTAGAGTATAGCTTTCAGTTTCTTCACTAAAGAAATATCCCAGAATTTATTCATCAATGTAATCGTCATAATTTTCGGCTGGAACTTTTAATCTGATCTTAGTTTGTATAAGCCCGTCAATTCCGTGCCTCTCATAAAAGAATGTTTTATGTTCAGTTCTGTCGGCATTCCAAAAACCACTAGATATTTTCTTAGTATTTAGTTTGTCTATAAAGTATTTCTTAAAAGCAGCATTATATTTGTCTAATGCTTTTAAAGGTTCTTCTCTTCCTAAAGGTGTTACGTCTTCTAAATTTAGAAAAAAATTCTTTAAATGGGGATAACCATTTAACTCAAAGTCTTTTAATAAATCTAAATGTTTTTTAAAGAGCACTTCACTCATATCTTTTAAAAGAGATTCAACGACTTTAATGTCAAAGTTTTTTAGGTAATCATAGTTCTGCGTTTTCTTTTTTTGTTTCTAAAGGTTTTTCTTGCGCTTGTAGCTCTTGAGTTGGTTGTTTATTTGCTTTACAAGCTATCACCATAGCTATAGTTAGTGTTATTAGAGTTATTTTCTTCATTGTATATCTCCTTGTTTTCTTCCTTTAGTAGTAAAATTAAAATGGGGTAGTAATTAAAAATCTTTAGTTAGACGGAAGGCTCTCTTCTGGTTTAGGGCTGTTACAACTAATATCTTTGGGTTTACAAAAATATCTAATATCTACATTGAATGAATCTTCATATGAACCTTTAACATGAAGGTTATAGCTCTTGTCCTCGTCCCAACTTCCCATCCGACTATCCCCGTCTTTATCTGTAAATAAAACCCATGGCGGTGATGATACTGGTAGTAAATCTCTGCGGTCGCTTGATTTTTTAATAGGCCCAATTGCCTCACCAATTAGTATTAGTATATAGCCTTGCGATATTGGGTCCATAAAATAGCCCACAAGATAATCTGCAACAACTGATCCACTCTTATCTACATATTGCATTATTAGAATTCTTTTAGATTGATTTAATTGTATTTGTCAAGCTCTTCTCTTTCTGATAGTAGAGAAGATTTATAGTATTCAAGCCTTGCTTCTATATGTCTCATAGTTACATTTCTGGAAGAGTTAAGAACTTTAAAACCTTCTCTCTCAAAGTAATTAAGGGCTTCCGTGAATTCTTTTTCTTGTTCAGGCGATAACGTTTCTTTAGCTTGTAAGTTTGAGCTAATAAAAACGCTAGTATTATAAGATAAAAATATAGCAATAGATATTACTATCAATAGTTTGGTTGTTTTCATCGTATATTCCCTATGATGCTAATAAAAATAATTCGCTTATCAAAGCGTATTTGTAATTTATAACTACATAATATTTATCTTTGGCCAAGTGAAAATAAATAAAATACTAAAAATCGGCTTTATTTGTAAAAATAATTTACAAATAAACATTTAAGCGTTTTCTTTTCAAGCTAATGAATTTCTATATTATTATAAAATATGCTAGAGCAACAAATACAAGAATTATTACAACAAGGGAAAACCCAACGACAAATTGCAGTCGAGCTGGGCACGAATGTATCTAAGATAAATCGGATTATTAAACGCTTGAAACAAGATGAAACAAAACCTAAAAAATTGAAACAAAATGAAACACGCAATAACAAAAGTAAGGCTACAGTAAGCCAATGGCTCACTTACAAAAAAATTTTGCTAGGGTGTGTTTTTTGAAATAAAAAATTTATGGCATTAAAAAGTGTTGTTTGCATAGTTGGTTTTAGAGAAATGCTCGAATTGGTCAATAATATAAGGTAATGCTAGGCATTCACAAAAAAGTTGGCTACAATGTGAGGCCATGGCTAAGACTTATGTTATCGCAAACCAAAAAGGTGGTGTTGGTAAAACAACAACAACTGCAAATCTTGCTGCATACCTTGCGCTAGAAGGTTGCCGTGTATTGATGGTCGACTTTGACCCCCAGGGGAATTTGTCTAGCCATTTTGGTCATCACAATATTGAAAATACAAGCATGTATGAAGTATTGCTGGGCGAATGCAGTATTCAAGAAATTATTGTTACTTTAGAAGAGAGCGGAATGCAAGGGCTTTCTTTAGCTCCAGCGAATTTGCATCTTTCTGGTGCTACGGTTGAGCTAGCCAAGGCTGATAGACGCAACCATTATTTGAAGGCAGCTCTGGAACCTGTTGTTGATTTATATGACTATATTCTGATAGACTGTCCACCATCTTTGGGTGTATTGACACTCAATGGCTTTGCGGCTGCCCAGCGGGTTCTCATACCATTGCAATGTGAGTTTTTGGCTTTAGAAGGCTTACTGGGTATGATTTTTAATACAATCCACAAGGTGCAACAGGGCGTGAATCCGGCCTTAGAAATTGGTGGAATTATTTTTACCATGTATGATGGCCGTACCAAATTTGCCAACGATGTCATCAATTCTGTGCGAAATACTTTTGCCGATTATCCTGACTATATTTTTAATACGATTGTCCCCCGCAATATACGGCTTTCAGAAGCACCATCTCATGCTTTGCCTATATCTTTGTATTCTCCAGATTGTGTGGGAGCCAAAAGCTATAAGGCTTTGGCAAAAGAGGTAATTGCTCGTGGCTAAGCGGGTAGCAGGTTTAGGCCGAGGCCTGGAGGCATTGCTTCCTTCTGCCGATATAAATAGTCAGTTACAGAAAATCAAAAAAGCCAATACGGTCGGCAGTACAAATACATCGGAACTGGAAGCAGAGCAGATTGGCACCCATATTCAAGAATTGCCATTGAGTGCGATACGGCCGGCTAGTGAGCAGCCGCGCAAGCACTTTGATGAATTGACCATTCGTGAGCTCGCCCAGTCTATTTTTGAACATGGTTTGTTGCAGCCTATTTTAGTGATGCCGCTAGCTGCTAGTGAGTTTTCAGATGATGGTGCCAAATATCGGGTGCTCGCTGGCGAACGGCGATTTCGCGCTTGCCAAATTCTCCAGTGGCCAAAACTTCCGGCGATTGTCAAAACAGTTTCCGAGGTTGAGCGCTTTGAATTGGCGTTGGTGGAAAATATTCAGCGGGAAGACTTAACCCCTATTGATGAAGCCCTGGCTTATGAGTATTTGCTGCGCATTTCGGGCTTATCGCAAAATGAAATGGCTAAACGCTTGGGGAAAGAGCGTTCTTCATTGGCCAATAGTCTGCGTTTATTGCAATTGCCCCCTAAAGTGCAAGAGGGGTTATCTCAAGGTATCATTCGTTCTGGCCATGCCAAAGCTTTGCTGATGCTCAAAGAATGGTCTGAAAGTCTCTTAGATGCATATGCATTGTGTGTCGGTGAAGCATGGACTGTACGAGCGGTGGAACGGCATTGCCAACAGGTGTTGAGCCAGTTATCTAATGCTGCCAATGTGGAAACAGCCAGCAAAAGTTTGCCCAAAGAAACAAGGGAAACAAGGGAAACAATTGTTGTTGAGACTTTAGAAGACCCTCACAAGCAGCTCCAGCATATTGAGCCAAAAAGTTTAGAGTTCAAAAAAGAACAATCCCAACCGCAATTTGAGGAAGAGGGTGAATTGGTCAAAGATGGTGGGCCGAGTGTTTCGCAATTGCCCAGACAAAATCGAGCAGAAATAAATCACATTGAGATAAATGAAGCTGGAATAATAGAGCCAAAACAATCGCAAGCAATAATACCAATACAAGAGAAAGAGTCAAAATATTGGGGGGCTGGTGGCATGTTGTTTAAAGAAGAACAGTTAGAAAGCCATTTGGCTAAAGTGATGAGTTTGTCTTTGCCATTGCGCTTGCAATTGCGCTTGGAAGTAGATTCGGAAGTAAATTCGCAAACAAACAATACAGTCCAAGATGGCCGTATTGTGGTGCACAGGCCCCGCAAAGCCTTGTTACAAGTGGAATTTGAAAATGAAGAACAGTGGGAACTTTGGCTAAACCAGTTAGGCCTTAATCAAGTTTTGGACAGTACTTAGTATAAAAACGAATATTTTTTATAGAATGAAATGATATATATTTTGTGTGTTTTTGATGAAGTATTAAAATAATTAAGGGGCTGATAAAATGGGGATATTAAATAAGCGTTCTTGGCAGCAGCGTTTGCGGGAACTTTTTCAAAAACTGCGTTTTTCAGAGGAAAGCCTAGACTATTTAGAGGATTTACTGCTGGAAGCAGATATAGCCCCCATTTTGGCAATAGATTTTAGTAAAGAGTTGCGCAACCAAGCTGTCAAACAAAAATTGCAAACAGAACAAGATTTGTTGGGACAGATGGCCCGCCAATTAGAAAGTCGTTTACTGGGAAATGATGGC
This sequence comes from Spirochaetia bacterium, assembly GCA_965225855.1. GTDB lineage: Bacteria > Spirochaetota > Spirochaetia > SP-2023 > SP-2023 > Haliotispira. The sequence continues at coordinate 912,771 of CBDDCK010000005.1, forward strand.
AGTTTTGAGCAGCAATTGCGTTCTGACAAGTTGCAAGTCATTATGTTGCTGGGCGTAAATGGTGTTGGGAAAACGACAATTTTGGCCAAATTAATTCCTTACCTTTCTAAAAAATGCGATATACCTTTAAATGAAATTACAATTGGAGCAGGTGATACGTTTCGTGCAGCAGCAATTGATCAATTAAAAATTCACGGAGAACGTTTGGGAGTCCGGGTTGTTGCTCAAGAACATGGGCATGATAGTGCTGCAGTCATTTACGATGCGGTTTCAAGTGCATTGGCGCGCAAGCACAGGCTAGTAATGCTCGATACAGCGGGCAGAATGCATACCAAAAAATTATTGCTTGAAGAGTTGGCTAAAATTGGCCGAGTATTAGACCGCCTTATAGAAATAGAGCAACGTCATAATTTGATTGTGATTGATGCGACTACGGGCAAAAATGCACTTTCTCAAGCAGAGACATTTTACGAAATGTTGCCTTTGCGGGGTTCTATTGTTACGAAGTTGGATTCAAAATGTGGTGGTGGCATTGTATTTTCTTTAAGTGATAAATTGAAACTACCGGTGCTATATGAAGGCCAGGGAGAAAAATATAACCAATTAGCTGCTTTTGAGCCAAGTATTTATGTGCAAAATTTGTTGGGAATTTCCCATTGATCTTTTCAATAGATCTTCAATTTAATATTGGCTGCGTCCCAAACGTATTTTGTAGCGCTGATATATACGGCGCAAAATTTCTTCACTAATGAGCCGGCTCCCTTCAAGAGTGAAATGAACTCCATCTTTGGTTCGCAGTGAATACAATTTGCCATCAATAACTTTGCTCTGTATGTAAGAGCCATCATCATTTGAAATGATGTTTACGGTTTCAATGATCTCATCAGCCATTTGGTGTGCTTGTAATCGTTGAGCAGTTCCAACAGTATTCATACATTCTTGATAATCTTGTTTGAGCATTGGGGGGTTCATTAGCCACCACACAGCAGCCCCTTGCTTTTTAATGATTGTGATAAATTCTTGAATTTTCATACCGTAGGCCGCAGGCCAATTATCTGAACCGTAGCTGGTCACGCTGCCATCTTCATTGCGCACGGCTTGGCAACTATTGGCTCCAATAAAAACCAAAACCAAATCGTAGTGCCTTTTGCTAAGTAGTTTGCGCAAAGTATTGGGCCAATCGACAAAATGTTTGTTGGTTAATGTTGATGATACGATTCCATTAGCAGTTAGGCTGACACTGGGGATATTGCTCAATAAAGGGTTTAAGCTTAACTCGATAGATTGTGCTAGGGAGTCTCCAACCAATAATACTTGTAATGGTTGCCTTTCAGAATAATAAAATAGCGACTGGGAGCCTTCTTTGTAGTGGCCTTTGATTGGATGTGGCTTTGCATTGTTATGGTATTTTTGCCAAAGCCATTGAGAATTGCGGAAACGTTTTTGCCAACGCAACAAAGCCCCATCTAAACGTAAAGGTTGTAAAGTTTGCAATATTGCGATCATTTGGTCCTGCTGCTTGGTGCTCAATTTACCATTGCGGTAGACCCAAGACTCTACCGATTGGTAGCTAAGTAGCAAGGCAACAATGATAAAAATAATTACACAAACACACAGCCAAACTGCACGATAGCGCAGACCATAAACTGGCAAGATATCCAACCAGTGATTTTTCATTTGTGCCATATCAAATTTAATCAGACATTTTGGGAAATATAGAATAGACTTTTGAGTTGGTGACAGATTCAAAAACATTTTGAGCATTTTGACTGGGCAAATTTTCTTTTATGCTTTTTAGACTACTGTTATAATCCATCATCTCTGCAGGTTTTAGAAGTACTGCTGATTGCGTGTAACTTATCCCTGGTACAGCAAGTGGCGGTTCTGAATCGACAAGATTAAAATATTGTTCCATTTTTCCATTCTCTTTGTTACTTATGAATAATAATTTTTCGGAGGTAGATAGGAATTCTTGAGGGAAGAGCGTTTGTTCATTGTACAATGCAGATTGAAAATTCGTTCTCTTTCGTTAGTATTACATCGCGAAAATCTGCACTGAGTAATGAAGCCTGTGTTAAATTAGCCTCACTAAGGTTTACTGTTTGAAAATTTGCCAATTGCCAAGTAGCTTCCTTTAAGTAAGCGCGTTGGAGCATAGCACCTAAATCGGCTAGAGCTAAGTTTGCACCCTTCAAATAAGCGTTATTGAGTTTGGCTCCCCGCAAATGAGCACCCTCCAAATTTCCAATAGTAATTTTAGCATGTCTATTGAGCCATAGCATGCAGCCAAATGCAAGGTCGTCCAACCTTGATCACCTCAGCTTTCATCGGTTATAGGGTATGGATATTAATAATATCATCTCCATTGAGGTATTCTCCAGCTATCTATATTTTGTTTTGGCTTACGGTTAAGAGAAATTTATCTTCATCTCTTAGAGCTACAAGATGCTGTAAAAAACAAAAAGTAATAATAGAATTGCAGCGAATTTTTCACAATGCCTTCTATATTTTATAAATCATTAGGATAAAAAATTTATGGGCGAGATTAGTAGGTAGATCTTTGTTGCAAAACAAGAATAAAAACAAATATAAAATAACGAAATAGGGTAAACCGATTCCAATTGGTGTTTTCTAAATTTTTCTAAATAAATTAGGTTAACCACTTGTATAGATTTTTGGTTTTTATATAATCCCCACCAAGTTTTTGCATCGCTTTGCTTGATGTGATAGTAAATAAGCGAAAGTAACTCAGTTGGTAGAGTGCAACCTTGCCAAGGTTGATGTCGCGGGTTCGAATCCCGTCTTTCGCTCGATTTATAATATAAAGCCTAGCTTATTGTGTATGCTAGGTTTTTTATTGTCTATTTTCCTTTTCCCTACTGATTCATATAACTTCATTTTTACAGGTCAATACACAGAATGAATGATAACGAGCCTAGCTGGGTTAAACAGTCTAATGGTATGATAAATTCTCCCCTAGGTTTTTGGGCTACGGGTCTTCATGCTGGTTTTCGGCGCAATTTCAGCCGTCTGGATTTAGGCTGTATCTATTCGGAATGGCCTGCTCAAGCTGCAGCGATGTTTACTCGCAATCAATTTTGCGGCTCCCATATTGCTATTACGCGCAAGGCTTTACAGCAGAGTGGTGGCATATTGCAAGGCTTAATTTGCAATAGTGGCCAAGCCAATACGGGTACAGGGAAACGTGGTATTGAGTTAGCCCAAGAAACACAGACTCTCTTTCAGCAAAAAATGGCTATTGCCAAGCCTGAATGGGTGGCCGTATTTTCTACAGGGGTAATTGGGATTCTTCCTGAAATTCGTTGTGTCCGCAATGGTATTGAACGATTGCAGCCTAGCCATAGCCCCAAAGCTGGTAGTGATTTCAGCCGTTCCATTTTGACAACCGATCAGGTTACGAAAACCAGTTGCTATACGATGGAAATTGATAGCCAGTTGATTACACTATCGGGTAATGCCAAAGGCTCTGGCATGATCCACCCCAATATGGCTACCATGCTTGCTTTCATTACCACCGATGCTGCAGTAGCAGAAGGTGCACTCGTTCCTTTACTGCAGCAATGCGTCAATCGTAGTTTTCATCGTATTAGTGTCGATAACGAAACATCAACTAATGATTCTGTAGTCATTTTGGCCAATGGTATGGCTAGAAATAAACCTTTACATCCAGAGCATTCTCGCTGGAAAACTTTTGCCAATGCTTTAGAGGCTTTATGCTTGGACTTAGCCTATGCGATTGTCCGCGATGCTGAAGGTGCCCACAAGTTTATTGAAGTGGAAATTTTGGGAGCGATTAGTGAAGAGCAAGCAGCTTATTGTGCCAGAGGTGTGATTTCTTCTAATCTATTTAAAGCAGCCATGTATGGCGAGGATATGAACTGGGGCCGTATCTGTAGTGCTCTTGGTACGGCTACGATTGAGTACAATTTGTCCATTGATTTTAGCCATATTGATTTGATAGCAGGCAAGGGCAAAGAAGCCATTTCTTTGGTGCGAAATGGTGAGTTACAAAAATATTCAGAATACGATGCAGCCACATTACTTTCGCAGGCTAATATTTACTTTGCTATTGATCTGCATTTGGGCAGAGAAAGTGCCAAGGCCTGGGGCTGTGATTTGTCTTATGATTATATCCACATTAATGCAGCCAAACGAAGTTAGTAGCACAGCAATTAAAATTTGTTAAGTTAATTTGCAATAATTAGATAGACCATTTTCTTTAGCTCATCAGAACCGACTTGAAAGTCAATCCCTTGCATAATATCGCTATAGTAGGTAAAACAGATGCGAAAAAATGGCATAGGCTGCTAAGTCAACAGAATTTTCTGCCAAAGCAATTTGCTTATGTTTTATACCATAGTTGAGAATTACTTGGAGTAACAAAATATTTTGCTCTTTAAAAGCCTTAACAATGGATTGTATCAATTTATGGAAAGAATTATATTCAAATAATAAAGCTTGATGCTTGCGCAAAAGTTGGTCTCCAATTTCGACAATGGTTTCTATATAACTTTCCAAAGCTGCTAAACAGTGAAAATTTTCTAAATTCGTTTTCTCTAGCTCAGACAATTCCAAGCCGTTTAGAGTAGATGATTCTATTTTTTGATATACATTCAATACTTCCCAATCCATTACAGCAGTAAATATCGACTTTTTATTTTTAAAATAATAGTAGAGAGCTGTTTTACCTACTTTGCTGATTGAAGCAATTGCATCTAATTTCGTATTTTTGAAACCATTCTGGCGAAATAATTGCGAAGCAAGCTGTATTAGTTCCTGCCGTTTGTGATCGCGCTGACTATCGTCTGTTTCCCATTCAATTTTCATTATTGTAGCGATGATATACTATTACTCTTATTTTTATCAATTTCTATTTTGAATAAATTGATAAATATTCAAAATAGAAATTGACACTATTTTAAATAAATATTATTTTGAATAAATTGATAAATATTCAAAATAAAGGAGTCTTAAATATGAAATATTTTACTATAATTATGGTGTTGAGTCTGATATTCTTAAAACCGCTATACTCACAAGAGGGTCAGAAGGTTGGGCTTAATGGGGCACAAATAGCACAAAAATCTTTTGCGATAGCAAAGCCGAATTCTTTGCGTATGAAGGTTTTGATACAGCTAATCAATCCAAAAAGCCGCAAAGCCAGAGTGCGCCATATTGAAGTTATACAAGAGGAAAGTGCAAAGTCTCGCAAATTTATTGAATTTATTAGCCCTCAAGATGTAGCTGGTACAAAATTCATCAGCTCTGAACGGGCGAATATTACAGAAACACGAATGTTTTCTCCCGGAGATGGAAAAATCCGTGTTATTACCAGCAGTTCCAAAAAGAATTCTTTTATGGGTACAGACCTTTCTTATTACGATTTGGAAAGCCATAATTATGAGGATTTCCATTACACATTGCAAAGCAGTGGGCAAAAGATTAAAGATAAATCTTTTGCGGGAATGTCTTTTTATGTTGTTGAGGCCATACCAAAAGATCGTGCTGCCCCCTATGATAAAATGCTTTACTGGATTGAAGATGACTACTTTCAAGCTCGGCGCATTGAAGCTTTTGTCAATAATATCAAAGTCAAGGATATTTATATGCTCAAAAATATAGAGGGCATTGGGTATATCATTCCTAAAGTTATTCTGGCAATCAATCATCAGAAAAATGGGCATCGCACTATTTGGGCTGTCCAAGAACAGGAGCTCAACCCAAATATTGAAGAGCGTGTATTTTCACTACAAAATTTAAGGTAGTGATTTTATGAACATATATCAAAATTTGCGATATGGCATAGTATTTTGTATAGCTCTATTCATTATAGTACCCAGTGTATTTAGCCAAGATACAGCTCAAGATATGAATCAGGACTTTGAGCAAGATACAGATTTGTTAAGTGGCTTTGTGGCTCCAGAGCTTTTGCTTGAAAAACAGACTAGTTCAAAAGAATTGAAATCCAGCGTAAAACTTGAAGGTGAGCATATTTTATTGGGGGCTATACCTACTGCCGAAGATTCTCTTGTTGGTGAAGTTGCCCCTGCGTTGGTAAACCAAGTTCAATTGAGTTTTGACCAAGGCCAAGGCCTAGCTCTAGTTGCAGGGTTGGACTTGCAAAGTCGTTTGGGACAAATAGGGCAAAGTAGCCAACTAAAACATCAGCTCCGTCCATTAGAAACATATGTTGGGCTTTATGACTTAAATGGCATATGGAGCTTCTACCTTGGTTGGCAGAATTTTGGTTGGGGGGCTGCCGACAAAATAAGCCCTATTGATATTCTCAATTCGCGTGATTTGCAACCAAGTCCGAGGAGGCAAAAAAAGCTAGCAGTGTTGGCGGCCCAATTCCAATTGCAACCATTACCTTGGTTGGGTTTTGAGGCCGTCTATCTACCGTTTTATCAAGGCAATCAAATAGATATACTTTCTCAGCTAAATAAAGAATTGGCCTCTATGAAAGCTAAGGCTGTGTTGGATAAAACGGAATTAAACTTTGATGAACCAACCTTGGGTGGCCGTCTGCGTTTTTACTTGCCAAATTTTGATATAGGCCTTAGCTATTTATTTACTCCTGATGATAATTTAACAGCATCGGTCTCTAACTTGAAATTCGATGGAGGTAAAGGCTATGTTAAAGAATTATTAGAATTATTGTTAAAGCGCAAGCAGCTTCATCATTGGGGCTTAGATTTGCGATTGGCTTTCCCAGAATGGAGCTTATGGTTGGATACAGCTTTTGCTCTGGATACCGAATGGGAGCTTGGTTCTTATACTGTGCGTTCGCCCAAACTCAGCAGTGTGCTTGGAGCTGATTTTAACTATGGCCCTGATAAAAAATTCTATACCAATTTCCAATATTCCTTGCGTTGGTTGCCAGATTATCAAGACAGTTATTCTGGGATTCCCAAAACAAAATGGGATTTTAAAAATCTGTATGCCTTACTACAATTTAACAATAAACTGGCTAACTACAATGAGGGGCTTTTACAACGCTTTATACTGCATATGGCTTTCCCGTTTACCATAAATACAACAAATACAGAGAATAATTCAATATTGAATTTAATTTCTGTATTTAACTTGGCTTATGATATTCCCCTATTGTACAAAGGAGTAGGGGCACATCACATTTATATTAACCCCGAATTGGAAATGAGTTGGGATTGGCAAACCAGCATTACTCACAGCTTACAATTGGGTTTGGCAATAGGTTTCGAGTGGTTTGCCAAGCTCGAACAAGAAGCCGTTAACCGTGGTTATTATCAAGACCAAATATACCTTGAACTTCGTCTATTATGGTAGACTCGAACGAAAAGAACGAATTTAATAGAAGGGAAGCGAACATGGCAAGTACCGTAATAGAACCGCCGGACAACTGGGCCGGCCGAATACTGACCTTTTTATATCACCGCAAGTGGCTAGGTATTATCCTGCTAGTAGGTATTATGCTGTTGTCTTTTTGGGGTATGCTGAGCCTTGTGGTAGAAGCCGATGCTACTAAATTCCTACCTAAGAACACAGCAGAGCGCCTTGCCAGCCGAAAAATAAAAGAGCTGTATAGCATTGATACGGAAATGATTATTGGCTATGAAGCAACAGACATTGCAGAACCTAAGATAATTAGTCTGATAACTGACTTGACTAATGCGTTGCAGAGCTTAGAAAAAGAAGTAGTAAAAGAGGTAGAACCTGCTACCACCGATGCGAGCAAGCTTGGTGAGAGCAAAAATTTAATTAGTAGTGATTTGCTTGGTGAAAGCAATTTGGATAGTGATATTTTTGAGGATTCGGAGTTAAGCAATCTTGCTTTTAGCAATGACAATAACTTAACTTTACAAACATCGCTTATTCAAGATATTCAATCTTTTGACACCATTAGTATTATGCTTTCCGATGGCATTGGTGGTTTGGAAGACAAGGAAGTTACCTCTCTTCAAGGTGATGCTTTGAAACAAGAGCTTCGAGATTGGGGCCTATATGAAAAAATCCTCTATAATGATGACTTTCGCTACGGTGCGATTATTATTCAGCCGGGAACGGAGCTAACTTCAGATCAATACCGCAGGCTCTACCAAGAAGTTGTGGTTACGCTAGAGTCCTTTAAAGGAAAAGGCTTAAATTTTTTCCTTGGAGGCGAAGCTGTGATACAAAGTGCCATGGGTGAATATATTTTAGCTGATTTAGTTTGGCTGATTCCGTTGTTGGCTTTGATTGTCTGTAGCATTTTGTACATTTATTTCCGCAGGTTTTCTGCTCTTATCATCATTCTTTTTCCTGTAGTCTTTGCGCTCTTAGCTACTATTGGGCTTATGGGCTGGCTGGGTGTTAAGTTTACTTTTATCCATGCCAGTATTCCTATTATTATCATTGCTTTAGGCAGTGCTGACTCAATTCATACTTTGGGGCATTTTGCCAAACAAGGTGGCGGTAATCTCTTATTACTACAGCGTATCAAAGCTACCCAACGGCAATTGCTCCAGCCTATCACCCTTACCAGTATCACTACCAGTATTGGTTTCCTCTCTTTTGCTGGCAGTGTTATGTTACCTATCCGCAGCTTTGGTTTATTCAATGCGGCTGGTATTGGTTTTGCTTGGCTTTCCAGCCTTTTTATAGCCCCCTTGTTGCTACCTTTATATAAGCCTCCTTTACAGCAAAAGCCTAAGAATAACAACCAGCATAATGCTTTGAATGTAGCAGCAATCGCTTGGAACTTCACTCGTTTGTTAGCAAGACACCCCTATATTACCCGCACGGTATTCCTCTGCAGTGCTGGCTTGCTGCTGCTGATACCGCAGGTACCGGTAAATAATGACACTATCAGTTACTTCCACCCCAACTCACGTGTGGTCAAAGATAGCTTGATTATCAATGATAAACTCAGTGGTATCTACACTATCCATATTAGTATGGAAGCTGTTCAAGCAAGTATATCTGATACTTCTCAAAGTTCAATCGAGCAGAAAGTACTAGAGCCAGAGATTCTACAATATATGGCCAACCTAGCTACTTACGTCAAAGAACAAAACCCAAGTCTAGTCAATAAAACCATTGGCTTGCAAGATTTTGTGTTGCAACTCAACGGTTTGCTAAACCCAGGTCGCAATAACCAAACGCCACAATCACTGCCAAACCGCCAAACTATCGTGCAATATCTCTCCTTGTATTCGGGAAACTTGGATAGTTTTGTTAGCCCAGACATTTACGAAGCCCAGAGTGCCAGAGTCTCCATTTACTTAAATGACGGTAGTAAAGACAGCACTCAAAAAGTGCTACGCGATATTGAAGTGTTCCAAGCTCAGCACTTGCCAAAAGGTTATAAGCAAATAGAAAGCGGTGCTTCTTTAACGATAAACAACATGAATCAGTTAGTGGTCAAGGAACAAATACGCAGCATCATTTTGGCAATCACTGGTGTTTTCCTCATTGTTCTGTTTAGTTTCCGCTCGCTACGCTTGGGCTTGCTCGCTTGTTTGCCTTCAACTATCACCTTATTGCTTAACCTTGTGCTCATGGCATTGCTGCAAATTGATTTGGACATCAGCACGGCATTGATCAATAGTCTGTTAATTGGCGTGGGGATTGACTACGGTATCCACTTAATTAGTGCCTACCGCCAAGGCAAAATTCAGCACGATGGCCCTAGTGCCCTGCAGCAAGCCCTCAAACAAGTCAGCTCTAATATCCTGCTCAATGCAGTAGCTGTAGGCCTAGGCTATATGACATTAGTCTTTTCTCAATTCCGTAGTTTAGGCTACTTTGGTGGACTTTCGGCACTGGCCAATATGATAGCCGCTGCCTTAACCCTGTTGATTCTACCTCTACTTCTATTAAACAAAAAACAAAGGTCTTCACTATGAACACAATTAATAAGCGTATCAAACCCCTATTTTCTATGATAGCTTTGCTAGCATTCAGTGTTTTACCCGCCATGTCTTTACAAGCATTGCCCACAGATTTACTGGATACTTGGGTCTTACCTCAGCAATCACAATCTTGGTTCAACGGGCAATACCGTTATCGAGTGTTGGCTTTTTGGCAAAAAGGCCCAAGCATTGAATATTTAGAATTACGTATTTACCCCAGCGATGGCGTGCGCAGCGTCTTGATTACCGGCAAAGTTCGGGGGCAAGGGCAGGCTACTTTGGTATTGCAACAACAGCAAGAAATCCGCATTGTCAATGAAGGCAGAGGTTTCCCTACATATTTTAGCCACCATGTCAAACCGCTTGCAAGCCAAAAGGTGCACAAATATCGCCTAGAGAGTGGTAAAACTTTAGAGCTCAATGGCCAAGAAACCTTTAACCATTACGGCGCAAGTTGGGCCAAAGCTCGCCGAAATCATGATGCTTTTGCTGCGATGGACTTAACTGTAATCCATTTCTACCTAATACAATCTCAAGTACCCAACTTCGGTAGCATGAAGATGATGAAAAATTCTAATACTGAATATACAGGTTTACTCTCTGGACAAATGATCCTGGACTTTGAGGCCCGCGGCTTGTTAGGCTTTGGCAATTCTGGCCTATGGTTTCGATTGATAGACTTTCAACAATTGCCTCACACCCTGATAAACGGCAAATGTTTTGGTGGCTTTAAGTCTATGGAAGGGTTTATGCAGTTTTTTGTCTATGGAGAACCCGTATTGAAAGTAGACTATAGTCAAGTAATTATGGCCAACGGCTATGCAGCTGATGGTTCCTTTCTGGTAAACTTTCCCGGCAAAAGTCAAGTTGCTATACCAGTCGGTCGCTACGGCCAATAAGTCCAATATCATCGACTATCTAGTTAGCAAAAGTCGATTCAGTTTTATCATATCAGTTCAGTAGCGTTGCAATTTCAGCAAGGCTACTTTATCATTCCAGCAAAACTAGATAGAAAACTTAGTGGTTCTGTTTGTCTATTTCACCTAATCTGATGAGTGCCTTCCCCAAATAGGAAGGCACTCATCAAAAACTTGTAACTCCAGAAAAGCTGGCTGCCGTATGCCATTGCCTACGGCTTAACATAGCTAAATCACCGTGATAGCGATTACTTGACGGTTAAGATGTTTGCCAAAATACCCGTGCGGATTTCATTGTTTTGGGTATATGCAGCCCGCAACTCCAAATGGTAATTGCCTTTATTCAGCGTAGAAGGGATCAAAAAGTTCACTTTGCTATTGGTACTATCTAACACATCAATAACGCGGGTCTCGGTGTCATCATTGGCTATGAAGAATATCCCTTCGCTACTCTCGTTGGCATCAAACTGTAGTCTCGTGCCAGTCAGCCGCGCCATATTTGCAGGAGTAATCGTCTTATTAGTGGTGTTGCTCTTGCTATCAAACAATTCTATAGGCTGTGGTGCTACTAATTCGGCTGCAACCTTTTCGATCACAGCTTCTTGAATCGACATTTCTAAAGTCGAACTAGCACTAATGCTGACGTGTTTGCGGTGCTTTCCACTGGTGAAACTATCTGTAGGAGAACTAAACTTGCCCTTAATGCCGGGGCGATAGTTGCCGTGCCGCGTGTTGACATAACAGCCTTCTCGCAGGTATTGTTCCAAAGTCGTAATGTATAACTGCATGCAAGCCAGTATATCTCCTTTGGTTAAACTGGTGCCAGCTTGGGTCATACGTTCGTAAATATCGTCTTCCCCAATGTTTTGTACCGGGTGCACCATAGCCTTATAAACTTTACTCTTTGTTATTAAGTTGTTTTCAGACAAGCTGTATTTAATAGGCATTCAATCCTCCAAATATCGTATTGATTAGGCCATATCCAATATGGCTAATATGGGAATTACTATAATAGCAATTCATTATCTTGTCTAGTGGTTGGCATAATAGTTATGCTACAATTGAATATTTGACTATTGGCACTCTGATTGTCTAATTGTTTTGCGGCAATTGTCGTTGATAGTTCCACCCACTACCTATGATATTGGGCGTATGAATAGGCAATTTTTCACTTATTTATCCATTGTATTGCATTGTCGATGCTGGGTTTGATGTTGTCAATCATATGGCTTTTTGGCTATGATTGCTTACTATTCAGTATCGTTTTGCAAACTCAAGTTATGCCATAGCCTTGTTATAATGGTTGTTCCTATCTAAGGCTTTCGGTCAATATCTCGTTATCTGGCACACCTTCATCTAGGTTGTTTCTAACGCAACCACGCTTAGTTAGGGAAAAACAAAAGGCGCTTTGTTGCTGTTGTTTGCTGGCAATTGCCAATTCTTTTAGTACAAACTCACTTTGGCTAGCGATAAATATCTGCACGCCTTTTGCCGCTAGTGCGGCCAAGATCTGCACAAACTGCTGCTGCAAAGCAGGGTCAATGTCGGCTTCTATTTCGTCTATCAGCAGCACACTATCGCGATTGATGATGTGGTTCTCTAGCAATAAGCGCAGCTGTTGCACTTTTTTGACCCCTGGGTCTCCCTGATCAAAAGGGATTGTTTCACCGCTAGCCAGTTGGTAGATAAATGCATCGTATGATTCAAGATTGGGGTTGCGCTTTATTGTTTGGCCACCACAGTAGTATTGTGTAAAGCATTCCAGCAAGCTTTCTTGCTGCTTGAATGCTGCTTGATCATAGGGACTGTAGATTAATTTCTGGCAGGTCGTACTATAAAAACGCGGATATTGTTGCCAATTTTCGATTACTTCGCTGTATAAGCTTAGCAATTCTGTTGGCGGCAGAAATACAGGATCAAAAAAGAATATACCTTTATGTGCCTTATCTGTAATGTTTTGCCATTGCCATTCTCGGTTATAACTTTGCAAATTAGCTTGGATATGGGCTTGCTCTATCTCCGATATTAGAAAGTATTGTTGTAAGTTTTGCTTAGGGTCTGTGCTGGTAATCGCATACAATAGCGTTAGCAAAGTGGTTTTGCCTGTGCAACTTTTACCCCAAAATACGTTGAGCCCGCCAAATTCCATCGTTAAGGCTGGCAGGGTCTGTAGGCGATTGAGCTCTAGCTTTTGTATTTTTATCGGCTGAAAGTCCTGCGGTTTTACCAGCTTGGCGTGGTATTCTCGCGTTTTATCATACATAGGGTGGTAATAAGGAGATAATGGTTGGATTTTGCGGTTATCGTCTAAAGCTTGTTCATATTTACCTTGTTTGGCATAGCATTGACTGCGATAAAAATAGTTAATTTCATCGTTTGGGCTGTGCTCAATCAATTGGTTGTAGTCGGCTAGTGCCTTATGCCATTGCCAGTCCCTTTCGTATAATAAGGCTCGATCGATGTAGACAAGCATATAGTTTGGCTGCAATTTAACCACTTGGTTATAATCGGCCACGGCTTTATTCCATTGTTGTTGCATTTCATATAATTTACCCCGTTGATGATAAGCAGGCACATAGCTTGGCTGTATCGCAAGGGTTTGGTTCAAGTCTCGTAAAGATTGGTCTAGCTCTCCTAGTTCTTCATAGGCTATTGCTCTGTTGTAATAGTATTTGGCATTGTTTGGTTCTAGCTCTATAGACTTGGTATAGGCTGTTATAGCTGCCAAATAATTCCCTTTTCTTCGCTGCTTTTGCCCTCGATTGAAGGAATTTTTTGCTTCTTTATTCGTCATTTTCTTGCTCCTGTTTCGCTGTACTGTGAATTTGGTTTTGCTAATTTACCAACCAAATCCCTGTGATTCTCTGTCTATATATCATGGATATTTGCATGATTTCGCAATTATAATCTATCGGTCCACCTAATGTCAATAGAGCGACCATCATATATTTTTTATCCTAAAGAATCAAGGTAGCTTGTTCCATTGTATGATGATTGCCTTTGTCAATACTGGTTTACGACTTCTATCAATGCCATTGAATCTTGATCGATAGTCGAAATATTTTTTATGAGTAGCTTACAATATTGGGCTATATCGTTGATCATTGGCTGAATTTTCACTGGTAGATGCTTGGGCAGTCTATGGTTGTTGCTGGTTTTTTGTGCGGTCTAGCTCTATGCTTAGCTTGAGTTTTGCCTCGGCTAATTGTTGCTTTCCCACTATGATTTGGAAGGGTAAGCCGGTTATCTTTTGGTAATTTGTTATAATTGTGCGTACATTTGTATACATTTCATCTATAGAGTTTCTGCTATCATCATCAAGAGTATCGTCTACGTAGTAAATGAAATACAAGTAGACTCGGTTTGGTTGGCTGTCAATAAAGTTGCTTTTAATATCAAATTTACATTGATAAGAAAACGCCAATAATAAAGTGTCCAAGGCTTTCTTGACGATTTCATGTTGTTGTTGCCGCCTATATTGCTTTATCTCTTTACGAGACTTTTGGGCAAACTCGCAGACTTCCACAAAATAAAAGCACTGTTGTTTGCTATAGAAAAAGTCCATATCCTTTAAGGGCCAACTGCTTCCCAGCTGGTCTTTTACCTGAAAGCAAGTCTGTTCCCGTAATGCTTGGTCTTGAAACTGCACTATTAATCGGCCTTCGGTAAACTCAATCATGCCACATTACCTCGTCATAACAGTCGTTCATATCTAAAGATTCACTTAGTATTTCGTTGGTTGGCACCCCGTCCTTTAGGTTGTTTCTAACGCAACCACGCTTAGTTAGGGAAAAACAAAAGGCGCTTTGCTGCTGTTGTTTGCTGGCAATTACCAGCTCTTTTAATACAAAGTAGCTGTGGCTAGCGATAAATATTTGCACGCCTTTCGCCGCTAGTGCGGCCAAGATGCGCACAAACTGGCGCACCAAAGCGGGGTGAAGGTGGGCTTCTACTTCGTCTATCAACAGCACACTATTGCGATTGATGCTGTGATTCTCTAGCAATAAGCGCAGCTGTTGTACTTTTTTTATTCCTTGAGCTCCCTGTTTAAAAGGGATTGTCTCACCGCTAGCCAGTTGGTAGATAAATGCATTGTGTGATTCAAGATTGGGATCGGGCTTTACGGTTTCACCTTCCTGATAATATTGTTCAAAGCATTCCAGCAAGCTCTCTTGCTGATTCAGTTCTCGAAAACCTCTGTGATTATCAAGCAATTTCTGGCAGGTTGTACTGTAAAAACGAGGATATTCCTCCGAGTCTCCCAGTATTGCGCTGTACCAACTTAGCAATTCTGTTGGTGGCAAAAACACAGAATCAAAGAAGAATAGGCTGTTATGTGTTTCATCGCTCGTGCTTTGCCAGAGCCATTGTTCGCTATAGCTTTGCAAACTAGCTTGGATATTGGCTTGCTCTATCAGCGATAGTTTGAAATATTTTCGTAAGTGTTTCTTCGGTGTTTCGCTGGCAATGCAGTGCAATAGCGCCAGTAAAGTGGTTTTGCCTGTGCTGTTCTTGCCCAAAAATAAATTGATTTGGCCAAATTCCATCGCCAATTGTGGCAGGGCATATAGCCGGTCTAGCTCCAAACTCTGTATTTTTATCGGTTTAAAATCCTGCGGTTTTACCAGCTTAGATTGGTATTCATGGCTTTTGTCCAGCATGGGGTAGTGATCGGATAGTTGATTTACTTTTCGGCTATCGGCCAAGGCTTGTTCGTACTTTCCTTGTTTGGCATAGCATTCACTGCGATATAAATAGTAGAAAACCATAGCGTTTGGGTTTCTCTCTATCAATTGGTCGTACTCGGCAAGTGCGAGATTCCACTGTTCTGTTCTTTCGTATAACAAGGCTCTATCAACATAGATCGACATATAGTCTGGGTTTAATTCAATTACTTTGTTGTAATTCTCTAAGGCTTTATCCCATTGTTCTTGCATTTGATATACATTACCTCGTTGATGATAAGCAGGTAAATAGTTTGGCTCTATCGCCAGGGCTTGGTTTAAATCTTGCAAAGATTGCTCTAATTCCCCTAGGTATCTATAACTTATTGCTCTGCTGTTGTAGATTTCAGCATTGTGTGGTTCTAGTTCAATCGCCACGGTGTAGGCTGCAATAGCCTCCGCGTCATTGCCTGCTTTTTGTCGCTTTTGCCCTCGATTGAAATGCTTTTTTGCTTCTTTATTTTTCATGATGTGGCTCCTGTGTTTACGATTGATAAACCGTTTATCAATGGTTTACGGACTCATTTTAACCGATTGGGATTCTAAAGGGTATAGACCCTTTAGCGGGGTTTCGGGCAGAGCCCCGGATATAATAGTAAAGAGTAGGCTTGTCAATCGGTGGTAGTTGTATCATTTATCAATGGTTTACGGACTCATTTTAACCGATAGGGATTCTAAAGGGTTTAGACCCTTTAGCGGGGTTTGGGGCAGAGCCCCGAATATAGTAATAAAGAATAGGTTTGTCAATAGGTGGTAGTTGTATCATTTATCAATGGTTTACGGACTCATTCTAACCGATAGGGATTCTAAAGGGTTTAGACCCTTTAGCGGGGTTTGGGGCAGAGCCCCGAATATAATAGTAAAGAGCTGGTTTGTCAATAGGTGGTAGTTGTATCATTTATCAATGGTTTACGGACTCATTTTAACCGATAGGGATTCTAAAGGGTTTAGACCCTTTAGCGGGGTTTGGGGCAGAGCCCCGAATATAGTAATAAAGAATAGGTTTGTCAATAGGTGGTAGTTGTATCATTTATCAATGGTTTACGGACTCATTCTAACCGATAGGGATTCTAAAGGGTTTAGACCCTTTAGCGGGGTTTGGGGCAGAGCCCCGAATATAGTAATAAAGAGTTAGCTTGTCAATCGCTGGTAGTTTTCCATATTGTCAACGATAGGGATTCTAAAGGGTCAAGACCCTTTAGCGGGGTTTGGGGCAGAGCCCCGAATATAAAAATAAATAGTTTACTTGTCAATAGGTGGTAGTTGTATCATTTATCAATGGTTTACGGACTCATTCTAACCGATAGGGATTCTAAAGGGTTTAGACCCTTTAGCGGGGTTTGGGGCAGAGCCCCGAATATAGTAATAAAGAGTTAGCTTGTCAATCGCTGGTAGTTTTCCATATTGTCAACGATAGGGATTCTAAAGGGTCAAGACCCTTTAGCGGGGTTTGGGGCAGAGCCCCGAATATAGTAATAAAGAGCTGGTTTGTCAATCGCTGGTAGTTTTCCATATTGTCAACGATAGGGATTCTAAAGGGTTGCGACCCTTTAGCGGGGTTTGGGGCAGAGCCCCGAATATAATAGTAAAGAGCTGGTTTGTCAATAGGTGGTAGTTGTATCATTTATCAATGGTTTACGGACTCATTTTAACCGATAGGGATTCTAAAGGGTTGCGACCCTTTAGCGGGGTTTGGGGCAGAGTCCCGGATATAGTAATAAAGAGCTGGTTTGTCAATCGGTGGTAGTTGTATCATTTATCAATGGTTTACGGACTCATTCTAACCGATAGGGATTCTAAAGGGTTGCGACCCTTTAGCGGGGTTTGGGGCAGAGCCCCGGATATAGTAATAAAGAGCTGGTTTGTCAATCGGTGGTAGTTGTATCATTTATCAATGGTTTACGGACTCATTTTAACCGATAGGGATTCTAAAGGGTTGCGACCCTTTAGCGGGGTTTGGGGCAGAGTCCCAAATATTACAATAAAGAGTAGGCTTGTCAATCGGTGGTAGTACCGGTAATATTCAGTACTTCAGCTAAGCACTTTAGCAAATTCGATACTTCGGTAAGCCACAGAGTTAAGTTCCTTTGCCCTATGCTGGTATTGCCACCGTGTGCAAGTTGATTGCGGTTTTTAATTAAAGCAGCTATGGCATCTTTGGTTTCTTGGGTTATTCTTTGCTTAAATGCTTGTTGTAATGGCTCTGTTATATCTCCTAACAATTGTGAGAGTACGTCAAACTTAAATGAGCTTTGGCGGCGCAAAATGCGCTTTTGCACTAACTGATTCAGTGATTCTCCCGAATTTTGTGCCACATACTGCAACAGGTATTGCTTGACAGACTGTTCATAGTGCGCACTGATACGAATGCAAAGATACTGGTTAAAGTCCCCTTGCAAGTCGACATCTTCTATAGCAGTAGACTTTTCTAGCTTTTGTTGTAAGCGATTATTGTTGGTGCTTATGTTGTAATCTGCTACCATAATCTACAGTTTGGCAAAGGTTTGTTGTGCTAAGTCAAAGCGTTTATCTACATGGTTTTCGTCCGCTGTAGGGCCTTTACAGTATTCTTTGTATGTATTGTTCTGCAACAATTCATCGTATAATGTTTTGACTCTCTGTGGTTTAAGCTCTGTATTACTAGACAATTTGTGGGCCAACGCTACCATTACCGAATCAAAACAAGCTGCATTAAAGATTTTAAAAGGCCGAAAGGCTTTGTTTGGTTCACCGTTAAAAGCATCATAGACCAGCTTTATTGTGCGGCCAAATAACTGAAAGTCGATATTGCTACCGTCTTTATGTGCACTCATAAACTCGTTCATAAACTTTTTATATGGTGCTTTATAGTTTGCTCTGTTGTAGTAGTAGGCATAAAAACGCAGTATATATTCCTCATCTTTTTTGCGGTTATCTTCCTTGCCGTAGATGGCCCGCCAGTGCTGATTCTGGTTGAGTTGCTCGAGTTGATTGTTAAACTCACCCATATACATACAGGCCCTAAGCTCTTGGGGCGCCAATACCCGCCCGCTGGAATTGAGCCTTTCAAACACTAAGTAAATGCCACTCTGGCTGCGATCGGGTTTTTCTTGCTTTACAACCGTAATATGTAGCATGGCATTGTCTAGCTTTCTTTGGTAGACATCCGCTAAGTCTTGGTATGTTTTACCATGAAGTGGGTTGCTTTTACCCAGTTGCAAGGCAAAACTTGTCGCTGGTTTTGTACCTGTAGGGAACTGATTGGCAAAGAATCCTTCAATGGTTTTTAGCCGTTGTTGGCCGTCAATTACCATAAACTTTTCATCATTTGTTTTGGCTAAAAAGATGGTAGGGATAGGCAAATCCATCAATAGCGATTCTATAAATCGGGAAGCTTCGGCTTTATTCCAGACGTAGTTGCGTTGGTAGTTCGGTATAATAAACTCTTGCTTTTGTAGTTTTCTAACCAGAATCTCTACAGTAAAGTCCACCCCATACGTACTAATCTCATAATTATATCGTATATCTTCATTTTCTCCGCTTTCTTGTTCGGCTTGCAATTCCTGCTGTTCTGGTGTTAATCGATCACGAAAGTTATTGTCAATATCGCTTTCTTGGGACATCGTATCCTCCTTTTATAAAGGGCAGAATAAACAAATAACTATTTGGGGTCAAACGAATGTAGAGTATAAATTCTATTTTTTGAGGTAGGGAAGTCTATTAAAAATAAACACTGAATCGGCCTAAATTAAATCCATTATCACCGATTTCTATCTTAGCTATCTATAACATTATTTGGGGCTCTGCCCCAAACCCCGCGCAAGGGTCTATACCCTTGAGGATCCCAATCGTTGATTGTTTAAGTTACTCTTTGGCAACCTGTCTTTAATCATCACTTATTTTTACCCCAACTATCTACTATATCATTCGGGGCTCTGCCCGAAACCCCGCGCAAGGGGTTATACCCTTTAGAATCCCAATAGTGCATAGTTTAAGTTACTCTTTGGCAATCTGTCTTTAATTATCACTTATTTTTACACCACTTATCTATAACATCATTCGGGGCTCTGCCCGAAACCCCGCGCAAGGGTCTATACCTTTTAGAATCCCAATCGGTTATAGTTTAAGTTACTCTTTGGCAATCTGTCTTTAATTATCACTTATTTTTACACCACTTATCTATAACATCATTCGGGGCTCTGCCCGAAACCCCGCGCAAGGGTATCTACCCTTTAGAATCCCAATCGTGTATAGTTTGACTGTTTGTTGGTGATAATCTATTGGTTGGTCTACTAGCAATAGATGGTCGATCATATATTTTGTTAGCCTACAGAGTCAAGCTAGCTTGTTCCATTGTATGATAATTGCCCTTGTAAATGCTGGTTTACGGCCTCTATCAATGCCATTGAATGCTGATACATCTGCGAAATATCTTCCACGGTTAGCTGGCCTAGGTTTTGTTCTACGTAATTTTTATGGACAAGCTCATTGCGCTTATACCCCAATCTTATGAAAGACTTGGCATAGCTCTCACTATAGCGATCGATACTTGTTAGTGATTCCATTTCTATATCTATGCTTTTTAGAAACCTATTAAAGCCACGTTGGTGTGGTTCTTTAAACTCAAACAGTTTATAAAACCCCCGATCGAAAACTTTAGTTTCTACTAGCTTAGTTAGGGAAGTAGTCTTGCTTGCATTTTGTAACCACTGTTTGAGCATTTCAATAAAGCAATGTTCGACATAACTAAAAGCAGAAATCACTAACGACTTACGCAGCTCTAGGTTTAGTTGGTTGGCATCGTCAAACTTCTCTTCAGCAGATAGAAATTCTTGTATTCTATGGCATAACTCTATCGATTGCTCTATTGAGCCCTTTGTTTGCATTGTTGTTTGTTGCATAAACTTATACTTTTGCAAGAATATCTTTGGCAGTTTGTATGCGTTGTTCTACCAGTCCTTTGTTGGTAGTCGGTAGGTTGGTTTGTTGCAATCGCTGTTGAATAGTTTTCTTCAGCTGGTCAAACTGGGCTACTGTAATCGAGACTTGCACTTGCCCCTTGCAAGAAAGCTGGGCCCAAGCGGTAAACAATGCATCGAGTATCGTAACTAAAAATCTACCGTCATTACTTTTCAAGTTATAACTTTCTATGGGCTGGGTAAAGCTATTCAGAAAGTTAGCAAACATTTGTCTACACTCTGCAAGTTGTTCTTCGGTGAAGTCTTTTGTTGTTAGCGAAAAGGTATTGAGGAAACGTGCCATAGGTGGCTTGTATTCTTCGGCGTCAGCCAGAGCAAAACAACGCAACAAATACTCTATATCTTTATAGTTGTTGTCGGGACTGTTTTGGCCTAACAACTTTTGCCATTGCGGTTTACGGTTTAGTTCATCGAGTAGTTGGTAAAACGGACCATCGAAAATCGATCGTCGTACTTCCTGGGGTGTTAGCTTAGTTCCACCAGTGTTTAAGCGCTTAAAGATTTCATACATCGAAGAAGCCTGATGTTCAGGTTTCGGATCAAATTGAGTGATAGTGATAGTCCGCAGTGTTCGCATGTCGAATATCCATTGTTGTTTGATGCTTAGTTCGCTATACTTTATGCCATGCAAATCGTTCTTTTGTTCTACATTCGTTACTTTAGGGAGCTGCAAGCGGAAGTCTTCAAAGTATGTATTGTCATCAAATAGTTTGGGATCAATAAACTTGTAGCCTGCTTGTAGGGACTTTGACCGGATGGTGCCGTACTGATCTTTTCTGGGAAAGCGTTGTTTATAGAAAAAGTATATCGAAGATAGGCGCTGTTGGCCATCTATTAACAATTGCTGTTTATTGTGTTCAAAGAGGAACAGCTGCGGTATCGGCAGCCCCATGATTAGCGATTCGATTAAAGAAGACGCTTGTTTTTTGTTCCACGTAAAGTTGCGTTGAAACGGTGGAATGGTGAATGAGCCTCGATCAATAAACTTTACTAAAGATTCAATATTCCAATCATTGGGTAGCGATCTTATATCATAAACGGTTAATCCCGTTGCGTCATCCTCCTCTTCCTCTAATGGTTGTGCTTGATTTTCAGCCATAATGTCAACCTCCTCAATTGGTTTTTACCCGCTAGATTATAGAAAAACACCGCCAGTTGTGCCATAACATGCTCTAAATTTTGTTGCATTTGCTTTCTGATACCCTACAGAAAGGCTGCCTATATATTTGAGTGATGGTAGATATTTGCACGATTGCCACTCCAACTATCCGCTATAGTATCTGGGGCGCTGCCCCAAACCCCGCGCAAGGGGTCTATACCCTTTAGAATCCCAATCGTGTATAGTTTAAGTTACTCTTTAGCAATCTGTCTTTGGCTTTCATTGATTTTTACCTTGACTACCTACAACATTATTCGGGGCGCTGCCCCAAACCCCGCGCAAGGGTCTATACCCTTGAGGATCCCAATTTGTTATAGTTTATCCGTAGACCATAAATAAATGATGAAACTATCAATGATGGACAAACCAATTATTTATTATATTATTCGGGGCTCTGCCCCAAACCCCGCGCAAGGGTCTATACCCTTGAGGATCCCAATTTGTTATAGTTTATCCGTAGACCATAAATAAATGATGAAACTATCAATGATGGACAAACCAATTATTTATTATATTATTCGGGGCGCTGCCCCAAACCCCGCGCAAGGGTCTATACCCTTGAGGATCCCAATTTGTTATAGTTTATCCGTAGACCATAAATAAATGATGAAACTATCAATGATGGACAAACCAATTATTTATTATATTATTCGGGGCTCTGCCCCAAACCCCGCGCAAGGGTCTATACCCTTGAGGATCCCAATTTGTTATAGTTTATCCGTAGACCATAAATAAATGATGAAACTATCAATGATGGACAAACCAATTATTTATTATATTATTCGGGGCTCTGCCCCAAACCCCGCGCAAGGGTCTATACCCTTGCGAATCCCAATTTGTTATAGTTTGTCTTATTGTTTGTTGCTCTGTCTTTGGCTTTCATTGATTTTTACCCCCACTACCTACTATATCAATCGGGGCTCTGCCCCAAACCCCGCGCAAGGGTCTATACCCTTACGAATCCCAATCGTGTATAGTTTGCTTGTCAATCGGTGGTAATCTGACCAATACCCTACAATTTTCGATCGGTTGATCGATTAAATTGAGCCTTTTTTCCCACTATTTAGGAAATGCTTATCCATTTTCCAGGCTCAAGAATACATTGAGTTTTTCTTTGGCTAATTGCTGGTCGATTAGCTTAAATTCAAAAGGCAATCTGTCATTCATTATGGTTGTATACTTGTTTATTTCCGTTTCAATATTCTTTTTCCAGTCATCAAACTGTTGTTGACCCTGTAGATCGTCTTTTACATAGTAAATGAAATACAAGCATACTCGTTGGGGTTGGTTGTGGATAAAGTTGTTATCAATGGTAAAATTCCATTGATGAGAAAAGGCCAATAGCAAGGTATCTAAAGCTTTCTTGATGATTTCTTGTAGCTGTTCTTGCTTATATTGCTTGATAATATGGCGTTTGATGTCTTTAATAGAATTGCCTTCTCCGATAATTCCTTGCCATTCCGTAATATCTCTTTGGTATGCTTTGGGCTGGTATTCGGAAACTTCGACAAAATAAAACCACTGTTGTTTGCTATAGAAAAAGTCCATATCCTTTAATTTCCAATTGCTTCCCAGTTTGTCTTCCACTTTAAAGCAGTTGGTTTCATTTAGGTTTTCATCTTCAAACCTTACGGTTAATCGGCTTTCTGTAAACTCAATCATGCCACATTACCTCGTCATAATGGTCATGCATCTCTAATGCTTCGGCCAATATCTCGTTATCTGGCACGCCGTCTTTAAGGTCATTGCAGATGTAACCTTGCTTAGTTAAGGCAAAACAAAAGGCGCTTTGTTGGTTGCGTTTGCTGGCAATTACCAGTTCTTCTAGTACAAAAGAGCTGTGACTGGCGATGAATATTTGCACGCCTTTCGCCGCTAGTGCAGCCAAGATTTGCACAAACTGGCGCACGAAAGCGGGGTGAAGGTTGGCTTCGGCCTCGTCTATCAACAACACACTTTCACGAGTGATGCTGTGGTTTTCTAGCAATAAGCGCAGCAATTGCAGCTTTTTTATCCCTTCCGCTCCCTGCTCTAAGGGTATTGTTTCACCGCTAGCCAGTTTGTAACTAAATTCATTGCGGGGGCTAGATTTGCGATTGCGCTCTACCGATTCGCTGCCTTTGTAGTGTTGTTCAAAGCATTCCAGCAGGTTCTGTTGGCGATTGCTGAGCTGCTTATCTGGGCTATTGCGGAGCAACTTCTGGCAAGTTTGGCTATCAATAGCACTATATTCATGGGGTAGGGTGATTATGGCACGGTACAAACTCAATAGGCATTTGTCTGGGATAAACACAGGTTCAAATAAGGTTGTGCCTCTATGCGATTGGTTTGTGGTGCTGTTCCATTGCCATTGTTGCTGATAGCTTTGCAAAAATGCTTGGATATTGGCCTGCTCTATCACCGATAGTGCAAAGTGTTGTTGTAAATTTTGTTTGGGGTTGTCGCTGGCAATGCAGTGCAATACCTTCAATAAAGTGGTTTTGCCTGCACCATTTTTACCCAAAAATAAATTGAGTTGGCCAAACTCCATCGCCAATTGGGGTAGGGCATATAAGCGATTTAGCTCCAGCTTCTGTATTTTTCTTGGTTGGAAATCTTGTTGCTTTACTAGCTTTTCTTGGTATTCTCGTGCTTGTTGATCTATAAAAGGAAATCCCGGCATCAATTGGTTTACCTTGCGGTTATCGGCTAAAGCCAGTTCGTACTTCCCTTGTTGTGCATATAGCATGCTGCGGTTCATGTAGGCTACTGCATTGGTTTTGTCTAATTCAATCGCTTGGTTGAAGTCTAACAGAGCCTGATCTTCTTGCCCTTGTTCTGCGTATAGTGCCCCACGATTGCCATAGGCATCTGCATAGTCTCGGTTTAATTCAATCGCTTTATGGTAATCTTCCAGAGCCTGCTCCCATTGCCCTCTTTCTGTATATAATAGGCCTCGGTTATAGTAAGCTGCAACATTGCCCAACTCAATCGCTTTGTTGTAGTCTAACAGAGCCTTATCTGTTTGCCCTTGTTCTGCGTATAATACCCCACGATTGCCATAGGCATCTGCATAATCTGGCTGTAACTCAATTGCTTGGTCGTAGTCTTTCAAAGCCTTATCCGTTTGCCCTTGCTTTTTATATAATACACCTCGGTTGTTGTAAGCTGTAACATTGCCCAACTCAATCGCTTGGTTGTAGTCTTCCAGTGCCTTATCTTCTTGCCCTTGTTTTTGGTATAGGTTTCCACGATTGCCATAGGCATCTGCATAGTCTCGGTTTAATTCAATCGCTTTATGGTAATCTTTTAGAGCCTCATGCCATTGCCCATGTTTTCGATATAAGTTGCCTCGGTTGTTGTAAGATTCAACATTACCCAACTCAATCGCTTGGTTGTAGTCTAACAGAGCCTTATCTTCTTGCCTTTGTTCTGCGTATAGTACTCCACGATTGCCATAGGCTGCTGCATTGTCTGGCTGTAATTCAATCGCTTGGTCGTAATCTTTTAGTGCTTGATCCAGTAGTCCTTGTTCCCGATATAGATTGCCTCGGTTATAATAAGCTGTAGCATTGTTTGGTCTTATCGCAATGATTTCGTCATAATCTCCCAAGGATTTTTCCCATAAACCTAGGTTTTTGTATAAGTTTCCTCGGTTGCTGTAGGCTTCAATACATTTATTGTCTAGCTCAATAGCCTTGGTGTAGGCTTCAATGGCCGCCTCTATGTTCCCTGTTTTTTGGTAGTTTTCTCCCTGTTCAAAGTAGGCTTTTGCTTCTGGGTTTGGCATGGTGTGTCTCCTGTCTTTACTATAGATAAACCGTTTATCAACGGTTTACGGAATCATTCTAACCGATTGGGATTCTAAAGGGTCGAGACCCTTTAGCGGGGTTTGGGGCAGAGCCCCGAATATTATCATAAATAGTTTACTTGTCAATCATTGATATTTCCATCATTTATTTATGGTTTTTAGTTTTTCAATAGTGTATAGTATCTAGTAGAATAGCTAATAGTTATTCGGTTTTAACCTTATTGTCGCTGGGTTTGTCGGTTGTTTGGGCCTGGTGTTTGTGTTTATAATGCTCTGCCAATTCTGCATGCACCCAGTCTTTTACCTTTAATCTTAGCTTGGTTCTGTGTTCATATTGCGGCAATTCATACAAGCTCAAATGCAATTTCTGCACAAATTCCGTTTGCTCTGTCTGCTTGTAATGGTCCACCATTACGGGAATATGCTGGGCTATCAATGCTTTGTGCTGGTAGAATTGCCGTTTTCTTTTAGCCGTAAGGTAGCGGCTTGTATGTAAAACCATCCAGTAGATAAACAAGGTATAAAACGGGGTGAGGGCCAACAATATATAAAGGCCTTGCCATATAACTATGACTAATATCCCAATAGTTACCGCAGTAATAGTCAAAATCCCCTTATGTTCAAGTTTAAAGAAATTGAATACCGCTTCAATCTTTGCCAGTGCTTCCTTCTCTTCTCTTTGAAACTCTTCCTTTTTATCGCTAAAACCTTGATGTAGTTCTTCTTTAAGAACCTTTGCTAGTTGCTGTTTCTGTTGCTCTATCTTGCCTAAACTATTTATATTATCCACAGCTTTAAGGTATAAGTCTTTGGCTTGTTCAATATTTTTCTCTAGCTTTTCTTTGGCAAAGTCTTGGGCTTTTTGCCAAATTTTTCTGGCAGAATCTCTCCGGTTATCGGCTAATTCTTGCTCTGCCCATTGGCTATATAAGATGCTAAGATTAGTCCAAGCTAGAACATCATCTGGCTGTAATTCAATCGCTTGGTCGTAGTCTTTCAGAGCTTTATCCAGTTGCCCTTGCTTTTCATATAATCGGCCTCGGTTATAGTAGGCTGTAACATTGCCCAACTCAATCGCTTTGTTGTAGTCTTCGAGTGCTTTATCTGGTTGCCCTTGTTCTTCGTATAGGTTTCCACGATTGCCATAGGCTTCTGCAAAGTCTGGGTTTAATTCAATCGCTTGGTCGTAGTCTTTCAGAGCTTTATCCAGTTGCCCTTGCTTTTCATATAATCGGCCTCGGTTATAGTAGGCTGTAACATTGCCCAACTCAATCGCTTTGTTGTAGTCTTCGAGTGCTTTATCTGGTTGCCCTTGTTCTTCGTATAGGTTTCCACGATTGCCATAGGCATCTGCATCATCTGGCTGTAACTCAATCGCTTTGTTGTAATCTTTTAGTGCCTTATCCAGTTGCCCTTGCTTTTTATATAGATTGCCTCGGTTGTTGTAAGCTGTAACACTGCCCAGCTCAATCGCTTGGTTGTAGTCTAACAGAGCCTTATCTTCTTGCCCTTGTTCTGCGTATAGTACTCCACGATTGCCATAGGCATCTGCATCATCTGGCTGTAATTCAATGGCTTGGTCGTAATCTTTTAGAGCCTCATGCCATTGTTTTTGCTTTTGATATAGATTGCCTCGGTTGTTGTAAACGTCAACATCGCCCAACTCAATCGCTTGGTTGTAGTCTTCCAGTGCCTTATCTGGTTGCCCTTGTTCTGCGTATAATACCCCACGATTGCCATAGGCTGCTGCAAAGTCTGGCTGTAATTCAATGGCTTTATCGTAGTCTTTTAGTGCTTGATCCAGTAGCCCTTGTTCTGCATATAATAGGCCTCGGTTATAGTAGGCTGTAACATTGCCCAGCTCAATCGCTTGGTTGTAGTCTAACAGAGCCTTATCTTGTTGCCCTTGTTCTGCGTATAATACCCCACGATTGCCATAGGCATCTGCAAAGTCTGGCTGTAATTCAATCGCTTGGTCGTAATCTTTTAGAGCCTCATGCCATTGTTTTTGTTTTTGATATAATCGGCCTCGGTTATAGTAGGCTGCAACACCGCCCAACTCAATCGCTTGGTTGTAGTCTAAAAGTCCCTTATCTTCTTGCCCTTGTTCTGCGTATAATACCCCACGACTCACATAGGCATCTACAAAGTCTGGCTTTAATTCAATTGCTTTGTTGTAATCTTCCAGGACTTTATCCGTTTGCCCTTGCTTTTGATATAGATTGCCTCGGTTATAGTAGGCTTCAATATAGCCCAACTCAATTGCTTGGTTGTGGTCTAATAGAGCCTGATCCCATTGCCCTTTTTTTACGTATAGCACTCCACGATTCGTATAGGCTTCTGCAAAGTCTCGGTTTAACTCAATCGCTTTGTTGTAATCTTCCAGGGCTTTATCCGTTTGCCCTTGCTTTTGATATAGATTGCCTCGGTTATAGTAAGCTTCAACATTGCCCAACTCAATCGCTTGGTTGTAGTCTAACAGAGCCTGATCTTCTTGCCCTTGTTCTGCGTATAGGTTTCCACGATTCGCATAGGCTTCTGTAAAGTTTGGCCTTAATTCAATCGCTTTATGGTAATCTTCCAGAGCTTTATCTGGTTGCCCTTGCTTTTCATATAATACACCTCGGTTGTTGTAAGCTGCAACATTGCCCAACTCAATCGCTTGGTTGAAGTCTAAAAGTGCCTTATCTGTTTGCCCTTGTTCTGCGTATAATACCCCACGATTGCCATAGGCATCTGCATAGTCTGGCTGTAATTCAATCGCTTGGTCGTAATCTTTTAGTGCTTGATCCGATAGCCCTTGTTTTTGATATAGATTGCCTCGGTTGTAATAAGTTATAGCATTGGTTGGCTCTATCGCAATGGCTTTGTTGTAATCAACCATGGCTTCGGCCCATTTTCCTATTTCTCTATATAAGATTGCTCGGTTGTTATAGGCTTTAATACATTTATTGTCTAGCTCAATAGCTAGGGCATAGGCCTCAATGGCCGCCTTTATATTTCTTACTTCTTGGTGGTTTTCCCCCTGTTCAAAGTAGGCTTTTGCTTCTGGGTTTATCATGATGTGTCTCCTGTTGTTATGATAGATAAACCGTTTATCAACGGTTTACGGACTAATTTTAACCGATTGGGATTCTAAAGGGTATAGACCCTTTAGCGGGGTTTGGGGCAGAGCCCCAGATATTATAATAAAGAGTTGTTTTGTCAATCATTGATAGATAAACCGTTTATCAACGGTTTACGGACTAACTCTAACCGATTGGGATTCTAAAGGGTCGAGACCCTTTAGCGGGGTTTGGGGCAGAGCCCCAGATATTATAATAAAGAGTTGTTTTGTCAATCATTGATAGATAAACCGTTTATCAACGGTTTACGGACTAACTCTAACCGATTGGGATTCTAAAGGGTCGAGACCCTTTAGCGGGGTTTGGGGCAGAGCCCCAGATATTATAATAAATAGTTAGCTTGTCCATCATTGATAGTTTTATCATTTATTTATGGTTTTTAGTTTTTCAATAGTGCATAGTTTCTTTTATTGTTTAGGAATTTAACCCTTATTATCCATTATTCCCACCCAACCTATCTGCTATATCAATTGGGGCTCTGCCCCAAACCCCGCACAAGGGTATATACCCTTGAGGATCCCAATAGTGCATAGTTATTATTTTTCTTGATGATTCTTTGCTTCCTTTTCCAGCATTTCCAGTAGCTCTACCGTCTGTAGGCTGACCGTGATTACACGACAAACCAAGTCGATAATGGCTTCTTTGTGCTCGGCAAAGCTAAAGGCAGGGACTAACTCTGCAATGGTCGGGTCTTTAATCTTTAGGGCTTGACGGTAGCGTTCCAGTGGCCAATCTATCGCACTTCGGTTGCCTAGGCGGTAACTCCAAGCGATAGTCGGAATGTTTGTTAGCGTGGTTTGGTTGTCGATTCGTATCGTTCCATTGGCAGAATCGCTTTTTAGTTTGGGCAACAATACCAATTCTGGTTCTGCTTGCTGTGGTTCTTCGCTTGGGCTATCACTGAATAAAGGCCCGTCAATCGCTTTTTTCTTTTGGGGCTTTTTACTATTTGCTTCTTCTCTTTGGCAAGTAAACGGTTCTACTGTGGCAAAGTTTATATGCAATTCTGCCAATTGTTGGCCGATACTCTGGTAATGAGCAAAGTCTTCTTTAGTAGACCCCAACAACGGCATTCGTGGAAAGCTGCGCTTCAAATCTACGGCATACTTCTCGCGATAGCTCGATAAATGCAACACAGCATAGCAATAGTGCCAGATACTTTCGGCCATAATGGCCTCGTCTTTGTAGTGTTCTCTAAACTTCTTTAAACCATACTCGGTAACATTGCTGCGCTTTTCGCCTTCTTTTGTCCAGTAATATAGTGGTATACATTGGCTGTCTCCAGTTGCATGTAAATCGACAATCGTATCGCTTGCCAGTGTTTGAAAGTCTTTAGCTGTACCGGGTGCAGCTAAACAAAGGTAGATATTTGGTTGTTCTTTGCGCCATATCTGCGGCCATTGATAGGTCATCGAATTAAAATTCTTGTCGTAGTACAGGTGCATTGTAGTAAAGGGGCGGTACAAACACAACACAATCTGTTCTTGGTTATAGCTTTTGGTTATGCCTCTTTTCAGGTATTTGTTTAGCTCTCTATCCCATTTAATGCTTTGTTTATCGCTGGTTTTGCCCTCTAAAGTCTGTTGATATACCTTGCTAAAGTACTGCATCTTGGTTTGTAAATCGTCTATATCAAAATCATAAACCCATTCATCTCGCTGGCTCTTTAACCCATTAGAAAAGGTTTTGAATAAAGGAGTTTCTCCTTTTGCCGTTGCTTTGCCTTCTTTGACTTGCTTATTAATAATAGGAATCAAGCTATGCCAATCGTTATCGGTTTGCTGTAGCCAATGGTTTTGTTTACTGGGCACAATCTGCCTAAAGTCTATTTTATCTATGGGATTGCCTTGCAACCAAGCTAACTTTTGCCCTTTCGTCCATTCATCTTCTACGCTTGTGTAGTGTAAAGTAGTGCTTTGTAGCTCTGAATCTCGCACGAAAAACAGAATACTTACGCCTACCATAATATCAAATACATTGCCTACTGCCGTTCCCTTTCCACCAGAGGTGCGCACATTACCGCCCAGATCGACAATATAAATCCGTTGAAAGTCCTGCATAACACAGCTACGCAAACCGTCCAAAGCCATTGCATCAATAAAACTTCTGTTGCATACAAAGGCCACAATTCCGTTATTTTTAAGGCGATCACTGGCATAACGCACAAAGCGAATGTACATATCATAAAGCTGGTTTTTGTTTTGTGCGCTTCCTTGCTTGGCGTAAGTTTGTTTAATTCTTTGGTCAATAAAAGGGTACTTTCGGTTAGAGTTTTGGTCATTGTAGCTTATTTGTTTGGCATTATACGGCGGGTTACCGATGATCAAACTAATATTCTTGTTGTTTTGTTCGGCGATTCTCTCGGCATTTGTGCTAGAAAGTCCAAACAACTCTAAGCGATTGTTGGGGGCATTCGTGCCTAGGGCTTCGGTATTGTCTAGGGTATCGGCAAAGCATAAACCGCTAAATTCTTTATATTCTTTCATCTTTTGTTGGTATGTGTATTCTATATTCAAGGCGGCAATGTAGTAAGGAAGTATCGCCACTTCATTGGCATGTAGCTCGTGTTCATACTTATATTGTAGGCTTTCCTTTGGCAGTTTCTCTATCAGTTCGCAAATGAATGTGCCCGTACCTGTGGCAGGGTCTAGGATTTCCACGCCTGGACTGCCCAAGGTTTTGCCAAAGTGTTCGGCCAACAAATGGTTAGAACTGTCTATCATAAAGTCGACAATCTCGGTGGGAGTGTACACAACTCCCAGCCGATCTGCCATCTTCGGGTTATACGCCTTGTAGAAACTCTCATAAACTGCCTTCAAGAATTTCTGCTTCTCATGGTGATCTTCAATCTGTTTAGCGTGCGCACTCAAGGTAGAATAGTAGTGTTCTATGTTGCTAAGTAGGCGCATGCGTTCGGCTCTACTTAGGAAAGTCGCCACCAATGTTTCCAATTGTTGGCCTATGTTGTTACTGCGGTGGAATCTTGTATCGCTGAAAATACTACTGAATAGCTCTTCTGTAAGTACGTGTTGTACCAACATCTCATCTATATCATGCGTGGTAATTTCTTTGTTTATCGTCTGTTTACAAGTTTCATAAAAGCGATTGTGTTCCTCTCTAAAGCCGATATTTTCCTTGTGTTGTTGCTGTACTAGCTCCACAAAGTGCGCAGCTATCTGGGGAATATCGGCGGTAAACTGTTCTAAAGCCGCTTGAAATTCCTTTACCTCTGGTGGAGTGTAGGCGGTAAACTGCAGCAATAACTGGTGCAGTTTGTGCTTATCGCTAAACGAAACTCGGCCATATTCTTGGCTATTCTGGTACAGAATCGCCTGCATACTGTCTTCAAATAGAATGTTGTTTCTGGGGTATCCTTTGGCAAACTTTACTTGAATCTCTTTGTCTATGTCGTCTTTCGAGTCCTTACTTTCCCAAAAGCCAAAGTCTAAACGCAAGGCATTCTTTAGCGTTCCGTCCGGCCTTGGGCTCTTGTTTCGTGCTTTGTGGGGCAGTTCCCGCACTAAAAACAGGTTTTGTTTGTCCGCATAATGGTTGATCAAACGCTCAAAGCAACTCTTGATCTGCTCTTCATTGCGGCTGCCTCCGTACTGTATCACCTTGTCGCGTTCACTTAAATAGGTTTCAATCTGCGCTATACTCATGGCTTATCCTATCGATAATCGGTGTTACATTGTGTTGGTCTAACTATGATAATCGGCCAATCCATAAAGATAAATAGCAAGCCTTACTATGGAAAAACAACCAAAGCAAGAACAAAATTCTACTACCCAGCCACCAGTACCCAGGCCAAACAACACTTATTGCTTGTGGTAAAAATAGACATCATACTAAACTACTATCACGTTGTTCGGCGATAATATGTTTTTAAGCGCAAAGCATGTAAGTTGATAAAGCCTTTTGCGTCTGTATGATCATAACCGCCCTCTTCATCCATTGAGGCAATCTTTTGATCGTAAAGAGCATAGCTGCTACTACGGGCAATGGGGTAAGCATTGCCCTTATACAGTTTGAGCTGTACCATACCGCTAACATATTCTTGGCTCTGGCGAATGGCTGCCATGATAAATTCCATTTCAGGGGAAAACCAAAAACCGTTGTAAATTGCTGCGGCAAAACGCGCTACCATGCTATCACGCAATTGCATTACTTCTCTATCTAAAGTCAAGCCTTCCAAATCTTTGTGGGCTTCCAGCAAAATTTGGAAACTAGGCGCTTCATAAACCCCACGGGATTTCATACCCACAAAACGATTTTCTACCATATCGAGGCGACCAATGCCGTTAAGCCCACCAACGGTATTTAAATAATTGATAATCGCAACTGCTTCAGTGATTTCTGTATGGTCTTTGCAGTTATACACTTTAACCGGAATGCCCTTATCAAAAGTGATTTCAATAATAGTCGCCTCGTTGGGCGCCTCTTCTGCGCTACGGGTAATACTGTAGACATCTTCTGGGCAAGGCATAGCCGGGTCTTCAAGGATACCAGCTTCATGGCTAATATGCAGCAAATTTGCATCCTCACTGTATGGCCGCTTTTTACTAGCACCAACTGGTATACCGTGCCTTTGTGCAAAGGCCAACATATCGCTGCGGCCGGCAAAATTATTTAGAAATTCTGGGTCTTTCCAAGGTGCAATTATTTGTATTTCTGGGGCCAACGCACAGTAAGAAAGTTCAAAACGCACTTGATCATTGCCCTTGCCCGTGGCCCCATGCGCTACATAAGCCGCCCCTTCGCGCTGGGCAACTTCAATTTGGCGTTTGGCAATCACAGGCCGAGCCAAAGAAGTCCCCAGTAAATAACGCTGTTCGTAGACGGCATTACCTTGTAAAGCGGGGTAAATATAATCGGTAACAAATTCATGTTTTAAGTCTTCCACATAAGCTTTACTAGCACCAGTTTCCAAAGCTTTTTTCTGAACCGCTTCAAAATCTTCTTCCTGTCCTACATCTGCAATGTAGGCGATGACTTCAAAGCCTTTAATCTTTAACCATTTGAGGATAATAGAGGTATCAAGCCCCCCTGAATAAGCCAGTACAACTTTATTGCTCATATAAAAAACCTTACCTAAAATACTATTACTAAGCTCTAATCAAAAAATATACAAAACCAGACTGTATAGCTATATAATAGTCATATAAAAACAAAAAAGCTAAATTTAAGAAAACCTAAACTTAGCTTTTAAACAAAATGCCACATGCCACCGGTGAGAATCGAACTCACGACACAGGGATTTTCAGTCCCTTGCTCTACCGACTGAGCTACAGCGGCTAATCAATGCTGCAGGGAATATATTGCTGTGCTCTACCTTTGTCAATATATTCCCTGCAAAATTTGCAATAAACGGAAATACTATATGAAGCAACTCTAAAATTTGCTTCCTTTGTTTCCAGTTCTTATTTGCTACATTCTTGGCGTAAAACTTTTGCAGCCTCAACCATCAATTTCAAAGCTTCTTGGGTTTCGGGCCAATCGCGGGTCTTTAAGCCACAGTCCGGATTAATCCAGATTTGCCAATTTTCTAAGTATTGTTTGGCTTTGCGGATTACACTGGCCATTTCCTCAAGCTGGGGCACACGTGGGGAATGAATGTCATAAACACCCAGACCAATTCCACTAGGGTATTTTGACTCGCTCATAACTTTTAGAATATCGTGCTGGGAACGCGAAGCTTCAATGCTAATTACGTCTGTATCCATCACAGCAATGGCAGCCATAATTTCATTAAATTCAGAATAACACATGTGGGTATGGATTTGTGTCTGATCTTTTACGCCCGCAGCACTGATACGAAAGCTTTCCACCGCCCACTTCAAATAAGCGCTCTGGTCTTCTTTGCGCAAAGGCAAGGCTTCACGAATCGCTGGCTCGTCAATTTGAATTATGGGCAAGCCAGCTTCTTCCAAATCTTGCACTTCATCGCGCAGGGCAAAAGCAATTTGGCGGCAAGTTTGAGCCAAAGGTTGGTCATCACGCACGAAAGACCATTTCAAAATGGTAATTGGGCCGGTAAGCATTGCCTTCATGGGAAGTTTGGTTTTCTGTTGGGCAAAGGTCATCCAATCAACTGTCATTGCCTTGGCGCGCGCTATATCTCCATAAATTACCGGCGGGCGTACACAACGCGAACCGTAGGATTGCACCCAGCCGTTACTGGTAAAAGCCAAGCCCGAAAGCTGCTCGCCAAAATATTCCACCATATCGGTGCGTTCAAACTCACCATGAACCAGCACATCTAGCCCTAAATCTTGTTGGAGTTGAATACATTTTTGGGTTTCTTGTTCTAAGAAATCATGATATTGCTGTTGGCTAATTTCCCCTTTGCGGCAAGCGCTGCGTTTTTTGCGCACTTCCGCTGTTTGCGGGAAAGAGCCAATGGTTGTGGTTGGAAACAAGGGAAGCCCTAATTTCTGCACTTGTTTTTTGCGCCGCTCGCTAAAAACGCTGTTGCGCTGGGTATCTTTTGGGCTAATAGCCGAAACGCGTTGTTGCACGCTAGGGTTGTTGATAATGCTAGAGCTTTTGCGATCTTCAATGGCAGCATTACTGACTTCCAAAGCTTGCGTTATATCTTGGCCATCTAAGCCTTTGGCTAGAGTAACAATCTCATCGAGTTTCTGGCGAGCAAAGGCTAACTGTTGGTATACTTCTGGTTGTAAATGGCCTTGTTCATGCCTTAAATCCACTGGGCTGTGCAGTAGTGAACAAGAAGAGCTAACGATCAAACGTTCTGGACCTATTTTGTCTACTATATTTTGCAGTAAGGCCAAAGACTTACCCAGCTTATTGCGCCAAATATTGCGGCCGTTAACGATACCAGCAGAAACTTTAACTGCTTCGGGCAGCTTGCCTAGTATTGCGTTAAGCTCAGCTTGACTGTGGTTGATTAAATCTAGGTGCAGGGTTGCAATCCCTTGGTTTACCACCAATTCGGCATTTTCACGCAGTGGCGCAAAGTAACTGCTTACAAATAATTTGGCTTTACTAGCTAGCAAACCATAGGCTTTGCGGTAGGCCTCTTTGGCTGCATCGTCTAAATCCAAAGCTAAAAATGGCTCTTCAATCTGTACTTGTTGGTATTCGGCAAGCTCGGCTAGCAACTGTTGATATACAGCTAACAAAGTATCCAAAAGCTGTAACGGTTGGTCCAAGCCTTTGCTAAGCAATAAAAAGCTTACGGGCCCTAACACTACTGGGCGAATTTTGGCTTTCGTCCCAATAGTATTTTGGGCTTCTTGCAGTAGCTGTTTTACGGTGGAGCTGTCTAATTGGAATTTTTGCCCTGCTACTAATTCTGGTACAATGTTGTGGTAATTGGTATCAAACCACTTGGTCATCTCCATGGCCGCTACATCAATGCCATCTTGCTGGCGGCCACGGGCCATTGCAAAGAATAGGTCTAACGGTTGCTCTAGTTTACTTTCAATATCTTGGTAGCGTTGCGGAATTGCTCGCAACATACAAATGGTATTGAGCACGTGGTCATAAAAGCTAAAATCACCTACCGGGATTTCGGTTACTCCAGCTTCCAGCATAGCAGCATAGTTGCTTTGGCGCACTCTGGCCGCTGCATCTTGTAATGCTGAAATACTAGACTTACCTTTCCAATAGGCTTCTTGGGCACGTTTTAGCTCACGTTTAGCCCCAATGCGGGGGTAGCCGAGTATGGTTGTTGCTATAGACATTGATTCTCCTCTTATTTGATAGCTTGGTAAGACAGCGAGTATTTTGGCTTCTCGATCGTTATTTTTGAAACGCTACGGGCAAGCTTATTTTCCGTATCAATTTATAAAGTTTATCGGCCTAACTGAAAACTATTGACTAAGAATTTTTATAAATTTTCTGCAATACTTTTATGGTACAGTTTACCAAGCTGACAGTTAGCCCCTACGCCCTTGCATTACATTACAAATCGCCTTGGCCTGTTTTTTGCCAAGGAAGCAACCGTAAATTATAGCCTTAATAAAAATTTTTATAGCCTTGCTAATTGTTTTTTGCAAGGCTATTTTTACTTGTTGTAGCCTTGGATATTTTGATAGTAACGCTGAAGACACTTTCTTTTTGGTTAAAATGAATTAAGCTTGAGTTATTGCTAAACTTAACGTTTAGCCAAGTTTACGGTAGTTCCTACTAGAAAGTAAGCTCAAAAAAATTTTTTATTCTTGACAACTCAAATATCCTGCTCAATAATACTGTCCGTAGGAACGGAAAGCATTATTAGGTAAAAAATATGGGTCTAATCCTAAGCAAAATTTACAATTAGTTTAAAATAAAAATTTACAATTAGTTTAAAATAAGTTAATAATATTTATTTTGAGTTGGTTTCTATTAAAAAATGAGGGAAACTCTATGAATTATTTATTAAAATTACTTTCTGATTTTAATAA
The DNA here is from genome assembly GCA_965225855.1 of Spirochaetia bacterium. Taxonomy (GTDB): domain Bacteria; phylum Spirochaetota; class Spirochaetia; order SP-2023; family SP-2023; genus Haliotispira. The sequence goes on from CBDDCK010000005.1 coordinate 949,748, forward strand.
TTATCTTTGTAAATTTCTTGTGAACCTTACTGGGCTTATTCTAGTGCTGATCTCGATTATTTTTTTCTATGCAGTATTGATGCGATATACTTTAAATAGTCCAGTTACTTGGAGTGAAGATGCTGCAAAGATTCTTATGGTCTGGATGATTCTCTTGGGAGCTCCTGTAGGGTTAAAAGCAGGGAATCATGTTTCTATTGATTTGTTGCTTGAAGAATTACCAGAGATATTAAGTAAACTCTTGAGAATTATTTCTGTTCTCCTGATTGTCTTTACCACAATAATTGTTCTGAAATATGGTTGGTCTTTTGCTTTGAGAGGAATGAGACGAATTGTCCCTAGTATTGATTGGATGAAATTTGGAGTGGCTTATTTAGCCTTACCAGTAGGATACGGCTTGATGCTTCCAATTTGTTTTGAACAAATCCTTCGCCATATTGCTGAATTGTGTTGCGGTTATAAAAAATAAAGGAGATAAATTAAAATGCCTTTGTATTTGATTATTGTTGTATGCTCTAGCTTTATTGGCTTGCCAATAGTATTTGCCTTAATTCTTGGACCGTTTGCCGATTTTTTGCTAAATGGTCAACAAGCAATATTAGAAACTTTAGTCCAACGAATTTTTTCTGGAATGCACAAATTTATCTTACTTGCAGTACCTCTTTTTATTTTAGCTGGTGAAATGATGAATCAAGGTGGAGTTACTATGCGGATAGTAAATCTTTCGCGCGCTATGGTAGGCCATTTTCATGGCGGCTTGGCGCAAGTTAATATTCTTGCCAGTATTCTTTTTGCTGGTTTGAGTGGATCCGCAGTTGCTGATACATCAGCCTTAGGTTCCATTTTGATCCCATCTATGGAGGAAGACGGTTATCCTAAAGATTTTTCTGCTGCTGTTACTGCCGCCTCTTCTATAATCGGCCCGATAATACCACCCAGTATTATTATGATAGTTTATGCTTTTATAATGGAGGTATCTACTGGTGCGCTCTTTGCAGCAGGGATTCTGCCGGGTATAGTAATGGGTGTTGGACTTATGTTAATGACAAGAGTAATTGCAAAAAAAAGAAATTTTCCACGAAGTGTTCAAACTAATCTTGAAGAAAAATTCGTGGCAATAAAATCTGGCTTCCTGCCGATGTTAGCTCCTGTGATTATTCTTGGTGGGATACTTTTCAGTATTGTATCTCCCACTGAAGCAGCTATTTTAGCTGTTGCATATGCCCTATTTCTTGGTCTATTTATAACAAAGGATTTAAAAATAAAAACGATTCCTCAGATATTTAATAAAGCATCTATAGAATCTGGTGTCATTTTATTGGTTATTGGGTCTGCTGCAATGTTTGGATGGGTATTAACGGTTACTCGAATCCCCCATATGTTAGCTACCTTTATTTTAGATTTAACAGAAAACAAATATTTTTTCTTAATTATAATGAACGTATTTCTTTTCCTAATTGGAATGTTTCTCGATGCAGGGCCAGCGATACTTATTTTAGGACCAATCCTTGGCCCAACATTTTTTGAATTGGGAATAAATCCAACTCATTTTGCAGTGGTTATGTGTGTCAATTTGACTGTAGGATTAACGACACCTCCTTTTGGATTAGTATTATTTGCTGCATCCGCAGTATCAAAACTCTCTGTAAAAAAGATTGTACGCCAAATGGTCCCCTACTGGTTCGTTCACATAATTGTAGTATTTATAATTACATTTGTGCCCGATCTATCTTTGACTTTACCAAAGTTATTAGGATTTTCAGTGTAGTATAAAATTATCCCAACCGTTTTTCAGTTGGGGAAATAAAAAATTCTAGGAGGTTATTTTATTATGAATAACATCAATAAACTATTTTTGCTAGCAATGATCGTATCATTGTTTGCTAGTCCATTCTTATTTGCCAGAGGCTCTAGCGGAGGGAAGGCTGAATCCTATACCTTAAAAATATCCCATGCGGGGCCGGTATCAGAAGTAAATGATGACTATGTGGGTGCAAAAGCAATTAAAGATTATATAGAAGAAAAATCTAATGGTAAAATTTCTGTTGAGATTTATTCGGGAAGTCAGCTTGGCAATTATCAGGAAGTTATGGAACAAGTTGATTCGGGTGTCTTAGAAATTGCGCATACTTCGATTGGGGGCGTTACTCCATTTATCCCTGAGCTAGCTGTTGTAGACTTGCAGTATATGATACCAGGAGATAAAGTTGTGGTAGAATTAATGGATGGGCCTTTCTTTGATGAAATGAATACTGCTATTAAAAATGTATTGCCTAATGTAACACTTGCTGGTGTTTCAGACGGGGGACGATGGCGTTCTTTTTATACAACGAATACTGAAGTAAAATCTGCAAATGATTTAAAAGGATTGAAAATTCGGACGATAAATTCGCCACTACAGCAAGAATTTGCTAGACAACTTGGAGCGGCAGCTACCCCTGTAGCTTGGAGTGAAGTCTATACAGGCCTTGCTTCAGAGCTAGTTGTCGGACTTAAAATAGCTACTCCTGATATTATGTCTAATAACTTTGATGAAGTGATTCGCTTTGGTGTTTTAGATCGGCATACATTTCTTTTTGGATTCTATTTTATCAGTGATCAATTTATGAATAGTATGCCTAAAGACCTTCAGAATATTGTTATGCAAGGCGTTGAATACGGAACAAAACAGCAGACAGCCTTTAACCAAGCCAGGGAAGAACAAGCCAATAAGGAATTTATCCAGGGAGGTGGTGCCATTCATGAATTGACGGAAGCTGAAAGAGCTACATTTCTTCCTGCAAGAGAGGCCATGAAGAGTTGGTATATAAATAAATATGGTACCAAATGGCTAAACTCATTTGAAAGTGCCATAGAAATAGCAAAAGCGGCAGTGGCAAAATAAAGTAGCAACAAGATTTACAAGAGAGGCCAAATTGTAATTTGGCCTCAAAAAGGAGCGATATATGAAAGCGATGGGATTCCCACTCATATATAAACAGGGTAGTAATCTGGTTGATTCTTTAGGAGAGCATGTACGACTTTTTGGAACAAAAGCTTTTATTGTTGCCGATCAGTTTATTAGAGATTCATATGGGAAAAAATTGGCCGATGCTTTGAATAAAGAAAGTATTGAGACAGTGTTTGTTGATTTTTCAGGCCAAACGGCACCATCAGAGTTGGAGCGATTACGCCAAATATCACAGGAAAATGCTTGCGATTTTGTTATTGGCTTTGGTGGAGGGAAGGCTCAAGATGCGGCAAAAGTCGTCAAAAAAGAACAGGGTATTCCTGTCGTGATTATTCCCACAATTGCATCTAATGACGCAGCCACCAGCCGGCTTGCAATAACTTATACCGAAGATGGTAAATTTCTAGGGCCAATCTTGCTTCCTACAAATCCCGATGCTATTATTGTGGATACATCAATCATAATAAATGCACCTGTTCGTTTTTTTATTGCTGGTATTAGTGATGCATTAGCTACATATTTTGAAGCTTTCCAATGTAATTCTTCTGGCGTGAAAAATTTTTTCAATGGTCGGCAAACGGAAACAGCATTTGCTTTAGCAGAAAAATGTTTTCAACTTATATCGGAAAATGCAGAGCAAGCTGTGGCCGCAGTTAAAAATAAGGAGCTCACGGACTCGGTAGAAAGGGTTATTGAAGCAAACGTATTGTTAAGTGGACTGGGCTTTGAAGGATGTGGCGTTGCCGCTGCACATGCGATTTCACAAGGATTTACTCTGATACCACAATTACACGGTAATCTCCACGGTGAAGAAGTTGCGGTTGGGCTACTTTCCCAGTTCGTATTGGAAGAAAGAGACGAAACATTTTTACAGTCTATGTTTGATTTCTACCGCCGTATAGGTATTCCCAATAGTCTTAGATCTTTGGGGTTGTTGGAACCGAGCAACGAACATTATCAGATTATTGCTCAATTTGCTTGCCGAGATAATAGCCGCATATTTAATATGGACAAAGAGATTACTATTCCTCTGGTAATAGATGCGCTCAAAAAGACCGAGTATTTAGCACAAGAATACAAAAATTAGCTATATATTTAGATTCAAATCACCTTCTAGGTTAGTAGCAAAAAATACCAAACTATGATTAATGTCTCTACCAAGCTGGTAGCTTTTATTATTACAAAAAATTTAGGTAAGGCCTATTGCGTTGTTTACAAAAACTTTGCCCTACAGTTTGTTAAGCTCATTTTGTAGGGAATCAAATTCTTGTTGCTGTTGCTCTAGTTGCTCTTCTACACGGTGGACGCTAGCCAGTATTTCATTGCGCATTTGTTCGTGCGCTTGCTGGCTTTGCTCTTGCATAAATGCACTGTAGTTTTGCTCTATGTTGCTGCGGCAGTTGCTAAAGTATTGCTCTAGCTGGTGCTTGGCCTCGGTTTCAAACTGCTGTTGAATAGCTTGCATGTTCTCTTTGAGCTTTTCCATGCTAAAGGTAATGTCATGGTTGTTTGGGTCTTGCTTCATTACGCCTTTGCCCCGCTGGTTGCCCTTGCCTTCAAAGGTGATGGGCGGTGCGCTAAATTGCAGTAGCATCCAGTCTTGTACTTGGGTTGGCGCAATTTCTTGAGTACCATCTTCTGGCTGGGGCTCTGCGCCATATTTGGTTGGGCTGGGGCCATTACCCCCTAGCTGCTCGGTCAATAGCTGCTGAAACGGTGTGCGGTACTGCCCTAGTAGCTGTTGGGCAAAGGTCATCCAATCAACTGTCATTGCCTTGGCGCGCGCTATATCTCCATAAATTACCGGCGGGCGTACACAACGCGAACCGTAGGATTGCACCCAGCCGTTACTGGTAAAAGCCAAGCCCGAAAGCTGCTCGCCAAAATATTCCACCATATCGGTGCGTTCAAACTCACCATGAACCAGCACATCTAGCCCTAAATCTTGTTGGAGTTGAATACATTTTTGGGTTTCTTGTTCTAAGAAATCATGATATTGCTGTTGGCTAATTTCCCCTTTGCGGCAAGCGCTGCGTTTTTTGCGCACTTCCGCTGTTTGCGGGAAAGAGCCAATGGTTGTGGTTGGAAACAAGGGAAGCCCTAATTTCTGCACTTGTTTTTTGCGCCGCTCGCTAAAAACGCTGTTGCGCTGGGTATCTTTTGGGCTAATAGCCGAAACGCGTTGTTGCACGCTAGGGTTGTTGATAATGCTAGAGCTTTTGCGATCTTCAATGGCAGCATTACTGACTTCCAAAGCTTGCGTTATATCTTGGCCATCTAAGCCTTTGGCTAGAGTAACAATCTCATCGAGTTTCTGGCGAGCAAAGGCTAACTGTTGGTATACTTCTGGTTGTAAATGGCCTTGTTCATGCCTTAAATCCACTGGGCTGTGCAGTAGTGAACAAGAAGAGCTAACGATCAAACGTTCTGGACCTATTTTGTCTACTATATTTTGCAGTAAGGCCAAAGACTTACCCAGCTTATTGCGCCAAATATTGCGGCCGTTAACGATACCAGCAGAAACTTTAACTGCTTCGGGCAGCTTGCCTAGTATTGCGTTAAGCTCAGCTTGACTGTGGTTGATTAAATCTAGGTGCAGGGTTGCAATCCCTTGGTTTACCACCAATTCGGCATTTTCACGCAGTGGCGCAAAGTAACTGCTTACAAATAATTTGGCTTTACTAGCTAGCAAACCATAGGCTTTGCGGTAGGCCTCTTTGGCTGCATCGTCTAAATCCAAAGCTAAAAATGGCTCTTCAATCTGTACTTGTTGGTATTCGGCAAGCTCGGCTAGCAACTGTTGATATACAGCTAACAAAGTATCCAAAAGCTGTAACGGTTGGTCCAAGCCTTTGCTAAGCAATAAAAAGCTTACGGGCCCTAACACTACTGGGCGAATTTTGGCTTTCGTCCCAATAGTATTTTGGGCTTCTTGCAGTAGCTGTTTTACGGTGGAGCTGTCTAATTGGAATTTTTGCCCTGCTACTAATTCTGGTACAATGTTGTGGTAATTGGTATCAAACCACTTGGTCATCTCCATGGCCGCTACATCAATGCCATCTTGCTGGCGGCCACGGGCCATTGCAAAGAATAGGTCTAACGGTTGCTCTAGTTTACTTTCAATATCTTGGTAGCGTTGCGGAATTGCTCGCAACATACAAATGGTATTGAGCACGTGGTCATAAAAGCTAAAATCACCTACCGGGATTTCGGTTACTCCAGCTTCCAGCATAGCAGCATAGTTGCTTTGGCGCACTCTGGCCGCTGCATCTTGTAATGCTGAAATACTAGACTTACCTTTCCAATAGGCTTCTTGGGCACGTTTTAGCTCACGTTTAGCCCCAATGCGGGGGTAGCCGAGTATGGTTGTTGCTATAGACATTGATTCTCCTCTTATTTGATAGCTTGGTAAGACAGCGAGTATTTTGGCTTCTCGATCGTTATTTTTGAAACGCTACGGGCAAGCTTATTTTCCGTATCAATTTATAAAGTTTATCGGCCTAACTGAAAACTATTGACTAAGAATTTTTATAAATTTTCTGCAAAGCTTGTACTACGAGGCTATTGGCTAGCAACGAGTGTAGTGCTGTTGATAGATTATTTTCGCTGTAGATTGACCGGTTTTAAAGTTACTCGCAGAACTTAATGGGCTTGCGAACAACAGCCATACTTTGGTTATACTACTAGCTATCCAGCTGGCCGCCATAGCCTTGGCTTTCGCTAAAGTAGTGCTTTGTTTTGTGGAATTGCTAAGTTTATTGTTAAAAATTATATAAGATGTTATTGTTTTCTAACAACTACAAGGGAAGCCAACAACGCCGTGCGTCCATTGCCATCTGCAAACGGTTCGATTAGGCTAAAGCGGTGGTGTGCAACGGCGCACGAAATAATTATACTATCGATCATAATTGATATTATTGTTCAATTCTGTCAAAGTGATGGCTGCGCTGCCTAGGCAAATATCACCCCGATAGAATACCGCAAATTGGCCAGGTGCTACCCCTCTATCGCCCCGTTCCATCACTACATGCCAGCAATCATTCAATTGCTGTAACTGGCAGGCTATCTTAGTGGGGCCGTGGCGCAGTTTTAATTGCAACGGCCCTAATGCTAGGCTGTGCCAAGCAAAATTGCTCTGTAGCCAGTGGGGCTGTTCTACCCAAAAGCTGCGCAATAACTGGGAATCACTGTACTGTCGGCTAACATATAAGCGGTTTTCTAGCATATCCTTAGCACAGACATACCAAGGGCCACCGCTCAAGCCCAAACCCTGACGCTGCCCTATAGTATGGAACCATAGCCCCCTATGCTGGCCCAATTCTCGGTTTGTTTCCAGCTCTACAATTGGGCCTAGTTTTTCCCCAAGGTATTGTTTGGCAAAGTCCCGAAATTTAATCTTACCCAAAAAGCAAATGCCTTGGCTATCTTTGCGTTGCGCGGTAGCCAAGCCCCAATATTGGGCCAAACTGCGCACTTCAGCTTTATACAAACACCCTAAAGGAAACAATAGATTTTGCAATTGAGATTGCCCTAAACGGGAAAGAAAATAACTTTGATCCTTTACCAAGTCTGGAGCTTGTTGTAACAATATTTCGTTCGTTATATCTTTCTGATTCAAGCTAGAATAGGCATTCATTAGCTGGCTAATGCGAACTAATAAAGCATAGTGCCCACTGGCGACTAAAGGCTGTAAGGCTTTATCATTACTTGGCTTTAACTGCTGTAAGAATGCACCAAATTTAACGCCCTCGTTGCAAAACAAATCTGGGCTTGGTGTGCGCCCCTTGCAAAGCTCATCAATAGTGTAAGATACCACATAATCGTAGTATTGTTGTTGTAAGGGCAGTACCTGTAAAGGTATATCTAATTGCTCGCAAACTGCGGCGGCATAGCTTAAATCGTCTTCCCAAGGGCATTCACCTAGGAACTGTGCGTCTTCTTGAAGCCAGATTTTTAAATAGTAGGCCGTTAGTTTTTGGCAACCATAGTTTTTTAAGCTAGCTAGCACTACCGAGCTATCTACCCCGCCAGAAAGCAATACAGCTATTTCGCGCCGGTGGTCTAAACCATAAGTTTGGCTCAAATAATGCTCTAGTTTCGCTACTATCTCCATGGGGTTTGCAAGGCTGGGCGTGGCTAGCTCGCCCGCATAATTTGTTTGTGTATCTGTAAAACTGAGTTGTCTACTTGAGTAATTTTCTTTCATTTGGGGGTATTTCTTCCAACAGGCTTTAACTTATACCCGTGTTCTTAGCCTTGTTTGTAGATTTCTTGCAGGGCTTTTTGGGGCTGAACTTTGGCCTTTGGCGGTCAATCATTTGGCCATATTTTTTGACAATCAAGCGCGGTTCAAAGGGCAGACCCTGACCCATAAACAAATGCTTACAAGCCGTCCATACCTCTACATTAGGAGTATTGAGATCATTTAGACATTCCTTTATCTGCAAGTAAGCTGCAAGTGTACGCTCTTCATCACCCATAGCTTGCAAGCGTTGCCACTGGAACGAATGCTGAAAGTAGGCAGCAAGCAAATAAGAGAGCCCAATACCCAGTAAATGCTTGCCCAAATGGCCTTCAACTAGGAGCGGTTCCTCCATTTTACTTGGCTCTTTATATCCCCCGTGTTGCCTATATGCTAATTTCTTTAGTTTTAACTCGGCTTGAAGTGATTGTACTTGATTGTGCTGTTGCAAGCATTTCTGCCACACTAGCATATTCTTAGTAAAGCTCGCTTTATAGCTATTCGGTAACTTCTTTAGAGCTAAACAAGGTAGCATAATCTCTAAAATACCAAACTGCTGTAAGTCTTTCATAATCTGGTGGCACTGTTCAGAATAAAGTATCTTATTGAGCTCTTCTGACAAGCGGGATTTGGAGCAACTGTAGAGCAAGTTAGCATCGCGTCTCAATTGCAATATAATCTTTTTTGGTATCTTGAAACCGGCCTTTGCAGCATACTTAATACAGCGAATAATGCGCACTGGGTCTTCTTTAAATATTTTAGGTAAGGCAATAATGTTGCGTATTTGCCGCTTGCGGAAGTCCGCCATAGCCCCGATAAAATCTAAAATTTGTTCTTTATTTAAATCATAATACAAGGCATTGGCCGTAAAATCTCGGCGTTGCACGTCTTCTTCAATCGTACCATACAAGTGGTTATGGTCGCTAGAATCCAAAGAGCGAAAAGTAATAACTTCAATAATATCACCGCCTTTATAAAAGACGTGCACCAAACGAAACCTTTTGCCAATAATGCGCGAATTGCGGATAATTTTGCGGATTTCTGAAGGCGCAGCATTGGTAACTATATCAAAGTCTTTAGGTTGTTGGCCCAACAGTAAATCTCGAATCGCACCGCCAACAAGGTAACTATCATAGCCATGCAGCTTTAGCTGACTAGCAATTTGAAACACCCTATCATCAATTTTCTTATTATCAATTTGATGATCTTGTGCAAAATATACATCGGCCACCCTAACGGCCTTACCTTGTTCATTGTGGCTATATCTGCCAACTTTAGAAAGCTTTAGCATAAATTCTAATATATAACCCTAACTAATAACCCTAACTAACTACAAGTTTAAGGTGCAGATAGTACTGGTTAAGCACTATGGAAACAATACAAAAACTGCTTCATATAGCAAAAAAGGCCCTTTCTACACCCCCTAGATTTACAGAATAATTACCTACCAAGGCCAACACCCTTAAGCCTTTTGATTGGCATGGATTTTGAACCACCTTACAACACTAAAACACAAATAACACACAAAAAAAGTGCCCAAACATAAAAAAAGCACAAAAAATCTTACAAAAAGCCTTATATGGGCCTTGACTCAATTCCCCCTAACACAATAGGGCGCTATATACTAGCCCGTATGGCTTGGCAAATCTTTATCCATTTTTGGAGGTATTGCTTATGTATAAGCACAAACTACTTTTATTGCCTGTAGCTTGGCTATTGGCTTTTATGGCCTTTCCCTGCGCCCCACCCGATGACGATAAGCCATCTTCTGGGCCGTCTGGGCCGACTATTAATAAGGCCATCTACGATGTTGGCACGGCTCTGCTAACTTTACAAGGTACTTACTTAGGTAGTGCGACCCAAATCTATTGATAGAATTACCTCTCACCTATTGATAGAATTGACTTAAATCTATTGATAGAATTACCTCTCACCTATTGATAGAATTGACCTAAATCTATCAATAGAATTACCTCCCACCTATTAATAGAATTGACCTAAATCTATCAATAGATTTACCTCCCACCTATTGATACCCTAGTCTTTAATGAAATTTTCTACATCGGCACATAATCCACGACCTATATAACAATCATCGGCAATCGTTGGCCAAATTCTGAATGCCCCTGAAAGAATAATATAGCGTTTTCATTTTCATTAAATGTTTCACCTTTTGGAGATTGCCCCATAGTGTAATCAAGGTGTAATCAAGTATTTTATTCAATTCTATACTTTCCCACCCCAAAGGCCAACCAAAGGCTGGAACAGACAAGCCACAAACACCCAGGCTTATACAAATTTTTACCCCAGTAGTCTCAAATAATTTATTGGCTACTAAGCAACGTATTTGCCTACAACACTAAGATACAAAAAAAGTGCCCAAACATAGAAAAAGCACAAAAAAACTTACAAAAAGCTTACAAAAAGCTTATATGGGCCTTGACGCAACACCCCCCCTAGCAAAATAGGGATTTACAGACTAGCCCGTATGGGTTGGCTAATCTTTATCCATTTTTGGAGGTATTGCTTATGTATAAGCTCAAACTACTTTTATTGCCTGTAGCCTGGCTACTGGCTTTTATGGCCTTTGCCTGCGCACCACCCGATGACGATGATGCGCCATCTTCTGGGCCGACTATCAATAACGCCATCTACGATGTTGGCACGGCTCTGTTAACCATACAAGGCACTAACTTAAGTCCTACAGAAGCGCAAATCCAAACCATCGTAGTAGATGGCGTAGCCTTAAGTTCCTATTCTGCAGATGACCCAGCCACTGGGCCAGATAGTAGCGATCTTGTAAAAGGTAAGTACCGCCTGAAAAGCGATGGCACAGCGATTTGGCTTTACCTTACCGATACCGATAAAGCTGCTCTGAATGGCAAGACAGGTATGGATAGCAATGGTCTAAAAAAAGGGTTGCTTAGCGTTAGCTCTGGTGCTTGGGCGGGTTTAAATATAGCCAAAGGCTTGGCCGTTAGTGGAAACCCCACAATTACCCGTGCAAGCTACAATGTTGGCACGGCTCTGCTAACTTTACAAGGTACTGACTTAGGTAGTGCGACCCAAGCGCAAATCCAAACCATCAAAGTATATGGCGTAGCCTTAAGTTCCTATACTGCAGATGACGATGCCACTGGGCCAGATAGTAGCTATCTTGTAGGAGGTAAGTACCGCCTGAAAAGCGATGGCACAGCGATTTGGCTTAGACTTACCTATAAAGATAAAAATACTCTGCATTTCAAGCCCGGTATGTATAAGGGTGGTCTAAAAGATGGTAAGCTTACTAGCACTGGTACTTGGGCGGGTTTAGATACAGCCAAAGCCTTGGCCGTTAGCGGACACCGCCAACCCGTAATTTACCGTGCATTCTACAATGCTAATACAGGCAAGTTAATTATTTTCGGTGGTAATTTACCGTACTCAGTTGAAGAGTGGGACTTTAGCAAATTGACGCTTGTATCCGGTGATCGTAAGAAGAGATTCACATTACCTAAGCAATCAACTGCAGGTGAAGACACAGCCACAGGTTCTGATGCAAGTGCAATAAAATTATTGATTACTTTAAGTGGTAGTGTAAAAGCCAAAGCCAATGCTATACTGGTTAAGGATGGTCTTCGTGATAATAATGGTGCATACAACCTGGAAGCAGCAGCAGGATTTGCAGGTGGTAGCGCTGAAGACGACAGATGGCGTGGTAGCGCTGAAGACATATGGGATAACCCGATTACCGTTAGGGGGTATACAGCCAGCATCACCAAAGCAAAATACGATGCTAATACAGGCAAGTTAATTATTTTTGGTAAAGGTTTACCGGAAACAGTTGAAGAATGGGACTTTAGCAAATTGACGCTTGTATCCGGTGATGGTAGTAAGAGATTCACATTACCCCAGAAATCAACTGCAGGTGAAAACACAGCCACAGGTTATGGAGCAAGTGAAATAGACGTATATATTACTTTAAGCGGTAGTGTAAAAGAGAAAGCCAATGCTATACTGGTTAACGATGGTGATAGTGATGGTAATGGTGCATACAACCTGGAAGCAGCAGCAGGATTTGCAGGTGGTAGGTCTGAAGACACAAGCAATAACCCGATTACCGTTAGTGGCTACGTAAGCCAGATCTACTCCGTAGTCTACTTTGCTAATAAAGGCAAGTTATATATTTATGGTAGCAGGTTATCAACAGCAGTTGCAGACTGGGACTTTAGCAAATTGACGCTTGTATCCGGTGATGGTAGTAAATACACATTACCCCGGCACTCAACTGCAGGTGCAAATACAGCCACAGGTTCTAGGGCAAGTGCATTAGACTTATTGATTACTTTAAGCGGTAGTGTAAAAGCGGAAGTCGAGAAGATACTGGTTAGGAATGGTGAAAGTGATGATAATGGTGCATACAACCTTGAAGCAGCAGCAGAATTTGTACCTGGTAGCCAAGCAGACTCAAGCAATAACCCTATTACCGTTATTGGGTATGTAGCCAGAATCACCAGCGTATTATACATAGCTATAGACAACAAGTTATATATTAATGGTAGCAGGTTACCGACAGCAGTTGCAGACTGGGACTTTAGCAAATTGACGATTGTATCCGGTGATGGTAAGAAGAGATTCACATTACCTAAGCAATCAACTTCAGGTGAAAACACAGCCACAGGTTCTGATGCAAGTGCAACAGGCTTAACGATTACTTTAAGCGATAGTGTAAAAGAGGAAGTCGATGCTATACTGGTTAACAATGGCAACTTTGAAGCAGCAGCAGGATTTGTACCTGATAGTCCAAAAGACTCAACCACTAGTATTGAAGTTTTATAGGGGTTGGTAAGTAGGGTTTGGTTGTTGCAACGCTTGCATTGGCCAATTGCAGCCTTGGTAAGTTTTTTATCAAGGCTGCTTTTATCAATTATAGCCTGGGTATGGAGAAAATACCAAGGCTAAAACAACCAAGCTAAAACGTTGGCATAAAAATTAAGAGAGTCTCTTAATGCCCAACAACAGAATTTCTTAATACCCAATAAGAGATTCTCTTAATAAGAGACTTTCTTAATAACTAACAACAATTTTTTGTAACAAGATAAACTTTGGCCAAGCCTTGGTAAGTTTTTATCAAGGCTGCTTTTGCCAACCATTTTTGCCAAGCGAACGGTATACAATACAGACCAAATATTGTGGATACCAACTAAACCGAACAACCTTCCAATAGTTAAGGGCTTTTCTAGTACCTAGATACGAGCGTATCTCTTGTAAATAACGGCGTAAACACAACACATCTTCAAGTTGAAACTCGGCACTAAAATAGTACTTTTGAAATAGGGCCAAACAAAGCTGGCTATAGTGCAGTAACGGGCTTATTTGTGCTTGCGTTTGCAGCTCTTTTGATTGATCATGCGTTCGTTGCTGCTGGTCATATTCCAGCTGTTGTTTCTGTTTTAGCGTTTGGGCTAACATCTGCAAAGCATCTTGCCAAGCATAGAGCTGCGGGGGTGGTAATTTATTCTGAAGGGGCTTATACCGGGGTTTTCCTGACGCATTGGTGTCATCGGAGCGAGTAAATAAATTTGTATTGAGCAGTGCTAAAAGGTGATAGATAGCCATAACGATTTTTGCCATAGCCTTATGATTGCTCTCATTCTCTGCTCTATCCTTATCTTGTGCTAAAGTAACTAGTGCTTGTAGTTTTATCGGTGCACGCAGCGCAAAGTAGGCCAATCGGATACGATATAGCAACAGCACCACTAAAGCGATACCAAGCAATAGCAATGGCAGTAGCCAGCTCCGCTGGCGGAAAGTCTTTAGGAAGCGGGCCAACAATAATTCAGTAGTAGACTTCTCGGCTACTAACTTTTTAAGCCCATCTTCGGCATTAAATCTATTATTGCGCAGCAGCTCTTCTGTCAAGGCTGCTAAGTCTAGTTCTGCACCTTCAGGTAGGCCAAATTCCAGCTCCTCACCCGGGGCTAGCTCAAACGTAGTAGGGTCAAAAGTTACCCAACCTTGCTCTGGATCAAACACCTCCACCCAAGCGTGAGCCTGATCGGCAAACAACGGATAATAGTCTAAAATACGCAGTTCTGGATTGAGCAAAAAACCCACTACTACGCGCGAGGGAATACCGAGTGAGCGAAGCATTAGGCCCATACTAAAAGCAAAGTAGGTACAGTAACCCTTCCTACTATTAAATAGAAAGTAGCGCAGTTGGTCCCCGTCTTCAGCAATGCCGGGGTTCAAAGTATAGCGATATTCCCTGTGGAAGTAATGGGTAAACAATTGGGCTATTTCTAATGGCTGTAAATTCCCGATATTAAAACCCTGAATAGCCAAGCTATTACTTTCTAATCCGCTCGAATTTGGCTCTGTTGGACTGCCCTTCCAAGCTGGTTGTAAGCGGCCTAACAACTGCAAAGCAAACTCGCCAATATCGCGGTATTCCTCTGGCACATAAGTATAATAAGCCATGCGTTCAGCTCCAACATAGTCTGCATAATCTTTTAGAGGTCGACCAAACGGGAAGGGCTGTATCAAGGTACGGGCTTCCACCTGATAGACGCGACTAAAGGAAGAGTCCGGCCAATTCTCAAACGTCTGCACCTTGGTAGGGTAGTTTAAGACAAACAAGGAGCTGGGCTGGATATTCAGCAGAAAGGCATACATTTCTTGGCTTTGGCGCAAATCGTAACGGGGCATTTCAAACAAACTAATACCCTGTTCTAATTCCATTGGTAAGGGGCTTTCGCCCGGCATATTAGGTTCTTCTGGATCACGGAAAAAGCTACGGGAAGCATCGAGCCCACCGAGCGTAAAGCGCGTTAAGTATGTAGGGCGGTCATCGCGAAAATCCTCAATTTGGCTCATCATTACCAACTGCCGATCTTGTTCTAAAGAGCTATCGAGCTGCAAGTATTCGCCAAAGTCAAACTGGTTGCTTAGGTTCTTTCCCAAGAGTCCATTGCCCGCACTGGAACCACGTATAGCTTGATTCCAATTGATCGGTGATATTTTCGTCCACCACAATAAAGCGAATAACAATAATAGCAGAAAAGCAAAACTAGTCAATTGTCTACCCCGTTTCCGCAAAGCAGTCTGGCCATATTTACCATTAGTAACGGCCGTATCAAGATTATTAATAGGTACCCAACTTGCCTCATGGCGTAAGTATGGGTGCAAAGTTAAGACAAACAATACTAGACTCAAGCTAGGTACGCTCAACCAAAACAGACGATACAGATCATAGCGATCTTCAAAGCTCGAACTAAGCTCCTCACGAGTTAGGAGAATGAAGCCCAGTAGTAACAAAACTACCATTTCAATACTGCGGTATTTGCCAAACTGCAAGACAAGTATACTGCTCAGTAAAAATAGCGAAGCGAGTACTAAGGACATTCTCATCTGTAAAATACCATACAGGGTTTGGATAGCTTGGTAAGAGAGGCTAAGGCTAGCAAGATAATCACTAATCCCTTGCAAGGATAGGAACAGCACGGAAAAAGCACAAAGGACCCAAATGATACGCAAGGACAGCTTATTGCTAAACAAAAGTACAACAAATAAGATATTGGTACTGACAAACAGCAAAATAGATATAAGGCTATTTGTTTGCTCCAAACTTTCTACCAATAGGTAGAGCAAGGCACTACACAAGAGCATATGCAGCAAGATATACAACAGCAGCAACCCGAATCGTCTATCTTCCATTACGAAACCACCTTTTTACAGAATAATGCCGACTTGGCTGCTGATAGTAACGTTTCCATTGCCATAATAACAGTAATAATTGCGGGTAACGCTGGCCTTTTAAAGGCCGATGGATAAACGTTTTTGTCTTCATTTTAGCTTGCTTAGCAGGCTTAAGTGTAATCACTTGGTTCAGTGGTAGGCCTAAATTACGATACAATTGTAAAGCCCTTGAACCTTCTTGCAAGCGTTGGCGGCCTTGCAATAGCCAACCCCACAATAACGAGAAGGGCAATAATCCTATAATATTTTTGCACAATAAAGTTTCTCTCAAAGAGGCACTAGGTTCTGGCAATGGAATATATTGCGTTTGGGTTATAGAGAAGTATTGAGCTAATATCTCGGTATGATAAGAAAGACTGTGGGGGCTAACAAATACCAAGTTATTGGCAGTGGAACCAGTAGACTGGGCTACTAGAAACTGCTGTAAGTTTAAATAAGGCTCCCGATAAAAGGGGATTTTCATTTTATTTAAAAACTTACTATACTCAAGTAAAAATAAAAATTTATTACTAATCCCTTGTTGCTGATTTATCGGTACTAACGCAATATTGCGCTGATAAGAAGCTAATAGATGCAAGATACGTTCTTCACTAGATTCATGGTAAAGAATGCCTTGTCCGATATTGTAATCTTGTTCTAAGGGCAGACTATCTGTTTGACTACCAATAAAGCAAGGAATGTGAGTAATAATACGGTACCCTTTTTGATGCAATTGCTTCAACTGGTTTAAAAAATAAATACTAGCCCAGCTTAAAACACTCTCGCGCAATCTCTTGGGATAGCAAGACATGTCCAATACAAAATAGCAATGTAAATCCTGCGAAAAAACAGGTTGTTCTTCGGGGATACGAACGTGTAGTTCATTAAATCGCGAATACAATTTCCAATTGATTCGGCGCGGATCATCACCGGGATAATAAGGCCGCTGTTCACCCCTACCTTCTTGAGCTAACTTTTGAACGGCGCTACTCAAAGGGTCTTTACTCATACTTGATGATAGTGCTTCACAACTACTGCATAAATTGGCTGAAGATAATACGGCTAGCTCCAAGGCCTGCTGAATGCGATAGCGCAGGTGTAACGCCGCAAAACAATCGCGCACATAAAAACACTGATTAGCCCCTTTATATAAACCATGTTGGAATTGAGCCAACAACCACGGTTCGGCCTTATCTAAAGGGAATTTTAAACTATTATGACCACTGCGCAAACGGTAGCGCAAACATAATTTTTGTCCTGTTTCTATGTTGCGTAGTCGCAATTCCCAAAAGACTTGTACTCCAAACAAAATATTTGGAAGCTGAACTTCTAACACCAATTCAGAGGCTGGGGCATGGCGCAAGCAAACGGTACTGGGGACAAAAAACCTTGGTAAGCTAAGGTTATAGCATAACTCTCTTCGAGCTAGTTGGCCACTAAGTAACACCGCTTGAATACTAAAACTAAGGCAGATGTAAGCCAAACACAACAACAGGCACAAGCCCCAGATATTTTCCCAAGAATCACCAAAACGTGGCTTATGCCACCAAAGTGTATAAAGAATTACAGAAAAAAAAAGAAAAAACGCCAGCCTGGATAAAAACGTATAGAATCGCAAGACTGCTCAAAATCATTCATGGGCTTATCTTATATACGATGGAATGCTTGGGCAACAGAATAATTATAAAAAAATGGTATAAGCGCGATATATTGCCTAACCCCATTTTATTTTTAGACAATACCCTGGAATTATCAGAAAATAAAACTTAATGATGATAAGGCCTCTATATCTTTAGTAATTCTATCTTCAAGCCGATATGTCAAGAAAGTATATAAGAGGCTAAAGGATTTCCCATGAATATCACTGAATTTCGCAATTTAATCGCAGAACAGTTGAGTATTGATCGCCAAGTAACAAGACATCAAATGTCTGGCCGGAATTTAAATGCACTATTGCGTACGGCGTCCCAGCAACTATGTATACCTTTTAATCAATTAGATTATGAGATAGAAGTACAGGGCAATAATGGTTTTATGCGTCTTATAAAACCCAGAGATTTTACCATCACAGTATACCAAAGCGAAGTTGATCGCAGTGGAGATCATGTCCAATTTGCCAAAGATATGGTTGCTCAGCAAGATGTTTTTGCACCAATACCGGGCAAAATGTTTTTGCATGTTTATCCAGATGGCATATATTTAAAATTAGTTGCCCCTAAAAATGGCGGTATTCCGGTTACCGAACAAGATATTCTGGTGCAAATCAATCGCTTATTTGGGGAGCAGCCGAAACGCCGCCTTATCCGCGAATTGTCTCACCACGAATTTTGTGATTACACAAGGGTTGCCAATATAGACCACCAGCCCAAAGCAGATGTCCGGGTCAATATCCAAGTAGCTAAAGATCAAATGCAGGCCATAATGATTGTTACCGAGCCTAGTGATTACGGTGCTCATTTACAATATATTGATTTAATGAAAATTATTAGCGGTAATGGTATTACTTACGGATATGATAAAGGTTTCCTCAAAAATTTTTGTGATGAACCAACTTATGATCAAGCTATACTTATAGCAAAAGGAAAATTACCGATCAACGGAACCGATTTATATATTGAGATTTTTGAGAACAAGCAAAAAAACAATATATTGCAGGAAGAAAACGGGAGAGTGAATCTTCGCGCCATAAACAACATTAATACGGTAGCTGCAGGTACTGTTATTGGAATGTTACTTGAACCTTCATCTGGTGAGCCAGGTTATACTGTTTTGGGAGACTCTATTGAACCTATACCTGGTGAGATTAGGCCTTATACCATTGGTTTAAACTGCACATTAAACCAAGAAACAAAAGAAATTGTAGCCACCACTTCCGGTGAAATGGTTTTTGATAAAGACGAACAACTCATTAAAGTTTTGGAAATCTATGTTGTTGAAGGCGACTTACAAAGTAATATTGATTTTCCCGGTTCTATTTTGATTAAGGGAGATGTTGGTAATGGTTACAATATTAAGGCGGAAGCCAATATAACAATATTGGGTCACTTAGGTAAAACAAATATCGAATGTGGTGGTACTTTAATTATTAAATCTGGTATCAATGCTGTCGATGCTGTTCATGAAATGTTAGTGTATGCCAAAGACAACATTTTTACTCGATATATTAACAATGCTGGTGTTATTTCTGATAAAAGTATTATTGTTGAAGACGGTATTTTAAGCTCAAGCGTTTTTGCCGATGAATATGTTATCTGTCGTGGCAAAAGAGGGATTATAAGCGCTTCTTTTATCAATGCACGTCTGGGTATTTATGCCAAAAATTTTGGCTCTGTCAGTGGAACATCAACAGAGCTATCTGTGGCTATACCCAAAAAAATACAAGACGAACGCCATTCATTACAAGAAAAATATGAAAGCTATCGCGGGAAAATAAAGTCTTTAAGACAAAGGCTGAATGCACAAAATAGACAGAAAGAAATTATTAGCCAAATGGGTTCGATCAATGTAGAATTTATAAAACAAATTGGAAAAAATACGGAAGAGTTACAAGCTCAAATTAAACAAATTGAACAAATTTTATTTGCCATTCATACGCGTTTGCAAGAACTTGAGGCAGAGATAAAAGACCTTTCTAACCATGCTTTTGTTAGTAACGAAAAAAACTTAAACCCTGGTGTTGTAATTACTATTGGTACCCATCACATGGATATACAATCTGCTTACGCGAAAGGTTTGACATTCCATTTAAAAAATGAAGAAATCCAACCTTGCCCCCTGGAACATTTTGATTTAGAGCAATTTGTGGAAAATGACCGTAATATTAAATAAGGAGAATAGCTATGTCAATACGGCCCATGGATACACACAATATTTACTTGCGTATGGGAGAAGTTTCTCGCGAACAAGATAAAGAAATTAAAAAAGAAGGGCGCCAACAAGATTCCCAAAAGCGTATTCAAAGATTTCGTGAAGAAAACTTTGACCGCGCGGTAAACCAAGTATTAGAAAGCCACGCAGACAAAACGGTAAAAGAACACGAAGACCGTGGCCTTCCAAAGCAAAAGAAAAACAAAGATGACAATGAATTCTCAAATGGATACCAAGGGCAACACCAAGAGCAGCAGAAACAACACGATACATATTCAGCTCAAGACATTGCCTTGCCCATGGTTACTTTACATCAACATGCATACGGTTCCCGTTCTCTAAACCTGACAACCTGCTTAGATCCTGATTTAGGGCAATACGTAAATATCATCAGTTAATAACATAAAAAGCAAACACTTAAAGACCATTACTGGGCATACATTCTAGCAAGTTTCCCTTTCATGGCCCCTAAATCCAAAGCATGTTTACACACTAAATCCTTCTATCTGGTTTAAAATATATATCAAAGTACCCCAGATTGTAGCTAATCCAATTTCTAAAATATACAGCATACCTCGCAAAGATGGTTGAAACCATAGTTTATAGTTACGCTTTATTTGGGTAAAAACCAACGGTATACCATTAGAGTCTGGGTGGTTGCGGTCTCTTTTTTGCAGCTCTTGCAAAAGCTGGCTACCTAGTGTTAGCAACAACAATAGTAAAGATGCGATTGCATAGCAAAGCACACAGTAAAAGCCATACGCTAAAATAAGCTTTAAGTTTGCTTGGGCTAGCCCCTGAAGGTTTGCGATAACCAATAGCACAATAAAGCAAACATTAGTCGTTCGCAGGATATTCTGTATAGCAAGACAAGCGTTCCACAACAATAGAAACACAGCATATTGTTTGCTTTCGCCAGCATGTAAGGCCGCAATAAAACGGCCCCATACTCGGTTAAACGGCGTTTTATTAGGCATTTCTCTACGATAAACACTATTGATGTAGTTGAATGATGGTTTCTTTCTTACCGCAAAAAGATGCGAATGGTACTGGTTGTTTTTGAGCAAATATACCACCTGCAACCCCCATTTCACCTTGTCCTCCTTGGGTAGAAACAAATAAAATATCTTGGTTTCGGCCACCCAAACAACACGAAGTCACTTTAGGCGTGGCAATTTTCAGTTTCCCTAACTCTTGGCCACGATATGTATCAAAACATGTTACGCTGCTTGCGCCTGTTTCAGCCAGCCAGATACAAGCATCTTTCCCCAGACATAAACCGTCAGGACGCCCTAGGCGACCATCAAAATCAATAAACCTCTCTCCTAAATCCCATTGAATCTCTGCTCTTTCAAAGTCTATTACCGGGAAGCGATGCACAACAAAATCCCGGGTGTCTGCAAAATAAAAGTAATCATTGCAAAGGCCCATACCGTTAGCTAACTTCAAATCTTGCAATACAACTTGATAAGATTTGTCCGCGGTATCCAAGAGCAGCAGGCGCGAATCCACCTGACCATCACTCGGCATTGTGCCACACAGCACAAAACGGCCCTGTAAACTGGGCCACGCAAACACATCATTAAAGCGCGTAGGCACTAGGCTTGGCTCTACTTGGCAGTATAGTTGTTGCTTGGGTTGCGCTGTATTGCCATGTTCATAGCACCATTGGTAAATGTGCCCTTCAGAAGCAAACAACAAAAAGCCTACTTTATCAGCAACCTGATAAAACACAAAACCACCAACTGGTTGATCGAGCTGCAGAATACAGGCCGATTCAAAAGAACTTAAATCTTCTTGCTCTTTGTTGTGGAAAGCACCGCGAAACAATTTGCCTGCCGGAATATCCAGCCAATACAAAGCGTTATCTTGCGGCTGCCAAAGTATGTTTTCTGCCGTATCATGGCCATAATCAGCAATCTGTTGCATACCAATTCTCCTTTTGGGACCCTATTCTAACCAGTCTGTAACTATAGGTCTAGTACAGTGGCAACCTTATAATAAAAATCACCAAACCCACGACTATAGCCCCAAACCAAACGATAGATAATACCAAAAGGGAGTTTCTAGGTAGAGGTAAAAAGGCCGAGGCGCAGCGGGAAAACGCCAGTATTTGGCTTGCTAAAAAGGGAGGATTGAGACCATATACTATTCAGCCCATATTCAAAAGTTTCATAATTTACATTGGTACAATATTTATTGCTGTTGACTCTATAATAAAAAATGATACGATAGCTTGAATTTTTCTTACAATGATTGATGATGAAATACTCTAGCCGTAGAGTTTTCTGTTCCCTTCTAATTAGAATCTTACCCCCCTTTTGTGTTTTTGTGCTTGGCTGGGATACTAGCCATTTTAATCCATTGCTATGAATGGGCTTAGTGTTGGGCTTTTGGCTCAAGCAGCAATCCATCCACATGTTTTGCAAGTCTACCAAAATTTACTTAGTTTTGAAAAAGTGCAAATGAAATGTATTTTGTCGGGCCCCTGAAGAATATAGCACAAAACTTTTGAGTCAACACTTCTTGAAATTTCCAATACATAGCTGAACAGACAGCTTATACGAAAAATCCTGCGATTCTTTTAGCTATTAAATGCAACGATAAATTGTTTATTAGTTTATTAATCCTCGGCGTGGTGTTATTGGAGAGTTAGAATTTGCTGATATATTGGTGCTCATGTCCCATAATCGGCCGGATAATTTGGGTTTAAAGAAAGTTCTATATAACAAAACGGCGTAGGGCTAGGGAGTTGCTGACAACAGCAACCGAGCTAAAGGCCATAGCAGCCCCAGCGATCATTGGGTTTAATAAACCAAAAGCAGCAAACGGAATACCAATTGAATTGAAGAAAAAAGCCCAAAATAAATTTTGCCGAACTTTGTTCATCGTTTTGTGAGAAAGCTGTATTACTATAGCAATATCGCTTAAATTGCCATGCATTAAAGTTATATCGCCAGCTTCCATAGCGACATCGGTTCCTTGCCCCATAGCAATACCCACATCAGCCAAAGCTAAGGCAGGCGCATCATTGACTCCATCACCAACCATTGCTACGCATTGACCTTGTTGCTGTAGTGACTTTACTGCTGCAGCTTTATCCTGTGGTGGCACTTCGGCTAATACATCTTCTAGGCCGGCTTTGGCAGCAATCGCGCGGGCACTACACAAGTTATCACCGCTAATCATTTGCACTTTTAGCTGCATATCTTTTAAGCGTTGGACACCAGCTGCAGAGCTATCTTTAATCTGGTCAGCAATGGCAATCAAGCCAAGTATCTGCTTGCCAGAAGCGAGCATTACCACTGTTTGCCCTTGGCTTTCTAACAATATTTTGTGTTGCTCAATACTTTGAAGATCAACGGTTAAACGCTGCATCATACGTTGATTGCCGATTGCGTAATGCAAGTTGTGCCCTTCATGTTCAATATAGCCTTCAACACCTTCACCCGGATAGCAACGCAATTGTTGGACAGGGTACAACTCTATATTCTGCTCTTTGGCAAAAGTGGTAACCGCCTTAGCCAGCGGATGTTCAGAACCATTTTCCAACGATGCAGCCAAGCAAAGTAGAGATCGCAATTTACTTGATAGCTTATTAGGCACTTCGTTTGGTTTTGCACTATTATCCTTTTTTTCATTTATAGACCAATAATTAGGGCCGTCATTTGAATTAGTTAGGCCCTTAATAGATGAAACTTTGGGTTTTCCTTCGGTAATAGTGCCGGTCTTATCTAAAATAACGGTTTGGATTTTCTCTGCCAATTCCAGTGTTTGGCTAGAACGAATGAGGATTCCATGTTGGGCACCAAGCCCTGTACCAACTATAATGGCTGTTGGCGTAGCTAGGCCTACGGCACAAGGGCAAGCGATAGCCAACACGGCTACTGCTGCAAGCAAACCTTCTGTTGGATTGCCTAATAACAACCACCAAATGAAGAAGCTTAGGCTAGCTATGGCTAAGACAATGGGGACGAATACGGCCACGACTTTATCAGCTATTTGTTGTATGGGGGCCTTACTTGCCTGTGCCTCTTCAACAATAGCAATCATGCGAGCTAACATGGAATCCTTCCCCAAATGCGTAGCCTGATAGCGCAGTAAACCGTAGCTATTGATAGAGCCGCTAACCAACTTATCGCCGGGTGATTTTTCCACCGGGATACTTTCGCCCGTAATAGTACTTTCGTCTATTGCACTCTTGCCAGAGATGATCTTGCCGTCTACAGGAATGCGGCTACCGGGCTTAATAACCACAATGTCGCCAATGGCAATATCGGCTACAGCGACTTCTATTTGCTTTTGTTCTAAGCCATCTTGTTCAATGATAGCTCTATCGGGTTGCAAACTCATAAGCTTTTTAATGGCAGTGCTGGTGCGTGCCCTAGCATTTGCCTCTAAGTGCTTGCCCAGCAAAACCAAAGTAATAATTACAGCAGAAGACTCAAAATATAACGCTATGGGCTGCTGTTCTCCGCCTCCAATATTTTGAATGCCATTGAAAACACTCAAACAATAAGCTGCCGATGTTCCCAGCATTACTAGGAAATCCATACCAAGATTTCTGGCTATTAAAGTTTTAAAACCCATACGATAAAAACGCCAACCAATAAAGAATTGCACTGGCGTAGCTAAAGCAAACTGCACTTCAAAACGATGCAAAAATGCTAGCATTTCCGATAGTGGAGCCAGTACAATGGGTAATAACATTGCCAATACTAGAGGAGCTGTAAGCCCAGCAGAAACCATAATTAGCAGTACACTGCGCCGCTGTTCTGCTGCTTTTGCCACAGATTGATTACCATCTTGAGTATCTTGGGTTGATCCCAAGCCGGTTATCAAATTCGCACGATAACCCGCTGTTTTGACTGCTTTTTGCACCGCCTGAATCATCGCTTGTTTGCTTAGCTGTATTTCATTAAAACCTACAGTAGCCTTTTCCATTGCCAAATTTACCGAAACGGTCTCCACTTCGGCCAATGTTTCGATCGATTTTTCCACATGAGATACACAGGAAGCACAATGCATTCCCTCAATTTTGAATTGAACTGTATTCATAAGATTTTTCTGCTCCCAAATTGGCAAAACTTAAGACAGAGTGCTTAAGTATGTCAAGATTTTCTTTATATAAATTGCAAATTATGAGAAAAACTATCAGTAAAGTTGAACGCTTTTCAGAACAGGGTATTTTTACTATGGTAGACTTCTGCAATAAATAACAAAGAATGGAAAAAATGAAGGATATATTATGAAAGTTGGTATTATAGCCGCAATGCAAGAGGAGTTAGTAGCCCTCACAGAGCTTTTGCAAAACCATCAAATTGAGAATGAATCTAGCCGTTATCATATTTCCAGCCCCATTGTAGAATGGCACTATGGCCAGCTTAAAAGCCAAGATAGCGAAGTTGAAATAGTGGCTCTAACTTCTGGCATTGGCAGAACCCAAGCAGCATTTCATACTGGTTTGCTATTGCAACGCCATCAAGTGGATTACATTATCAATATTGGTTCTGCTGGTAGCCTAAGAACAGAAGGCCAGAATGGCGATATTGTAATTGCCAACAGCTTAGCCTATCACGATGTTGATGTGCAGACATTTGGTTATGCTTATGGTCAATTACCCGGCAATCCAGAGCAATTTCCCAGTAATCCACAATTGAGGGAAATGGCATTAAAAGTAGCCAATGAATTTTTTGCTGGTAAACCCAATCAAGCGACTATCGGGCAGATTATCAGCGGCGATTCTTTTGTAGAGTATGGCAGCTCACATTTGGCTACAATCCAACAACACTTTCCTCAAGCTCAAGCAGTAGAAATGGAAGCTGCTGCCATTGCCCATATTGCCTTTTTGTATGGTTGCCCTTGTTTGATCGTGCGCTCAATTTCAGACTTTTTGTTGCGCCCGGAAGGGAAAATAGATTTTCAGCAGTATTTGCCACTAGCTGCTGCCAATGCTGCAAAAATTGTAGAGCGATTTATCTACCAGCAGCCCCGTTTATAGGCTTTATACTCGATCAGTTTGTTCTTTTTAGCTTGGTTGTACCAAGAACCAACAAAAAGGCAAATAAAGTAGTCGATCGTAAAAACTAGATTATCATAGTGAAAATTATTCCACTACCAAGCGAGTAGTGGGTTGCTAGCCATAGTACCCACCCAAAAGGCAAGCAAGGCTTGACCAAAGTTTATCTTGTTACAAAAATCTCTTGTTAGGTATTAAGAAAATCTCTTGTTAGGTATTAAGAAAATCTCTTGTTAGGTATTAAGAAAATCTCTTGTTAGGTATTAAGAGACTCTATTATTGGGCATTAAGAAATTCTCTTGTTAGTTATTAAGAAATTCTCTTGTTAGTTATTAAGAAAATCTCTTGTTAGGTATTAAGAAAATCTCTTGTTAGGTATTAAGAGAATCTCTTGTTAGGTATTAAGAGAATCTCTTAATTTTTATGCCAACGTTCTGGTAATAATTATTGTAAGGGGTTTGTGCAAAGCTATTACTAAAAAAAGTTTGTAGCCTTAATAAAGTTTTTCTAGCCTTGGTATTTTCTCCATACCCAGGCTATAATTGGCCTATTGCAGCCTTGATAAAAAAACTTACCAAGGCTGCAATAGGCCAATGCAAGCGTTGCAACAACCAAACCCTACTTACCAACTTATAACTTGTTGTATATACTAGTGGTTGAGTCTTCTCGACTACCAGTTATAAATCCTGCTGCTGCTTCCAGGTTGTATGCACCATCATTATCACGAAGACCATCCTTAACCAGTATAGCATCAGCTTTGGCTTTTACACTACCCTTTAAAAAAATCTGTAAGACTTTTATAGTTGCTACAGTACCTGTGGCTGTGTTTTCACCTGTTGAGTGCTGGGGTAATTGGTATCTCTTCTTACCATCACCGGATACAAGCGTCAATTTGCTAAAGTCCCAGTCTGCAACTGCTGTGGGTAAACGGCTACCATAAATAAGTAACTCGCCTGTATTAGAAAAGTAGTATACTTTGGTGAGCCGGCTTGCGTAGCCATCAACGGTAATAGGGTTGCTTGTGTCTTCAGTGCTATAACCTGCAAATCCTGCTGCTGCTTCCAGGTTGTATGCACCATTAGCATCACTTTGACCATCCTTAACCAGTATCTTCTCGGCTTCGGCTTTTACACTACCGCTTAAAGTAATATTTAAGGTTAGTGAACTTACTTTAGAACCTGTGGCTGTGTTTTCACCTGTTGAGGAGTGCTTGGGTAATTGGTATCTCTTCTTACCATCACCGGATACAAGCGTCAATTTGCTAAAGTCCCAGCGATCCACTCTTGACGGTAAATCGCTACCTTGAATCAATAACATGCTTATGTTAGTATAGTAGTATACTTTAGTGATAACACCTGCATACCCACTAACGGTAATAGGGTTATTGCTTGTGTCTTCAGCCCTACCACCTGCAAATCCTGCTGCTGCTTCCAGGTTGTATGCACCATTAGCATCACCATCGTTAAACAGTATCTTATTGGCTTTGGCTTTTATACTACCCCTTAAAATAATCGTTAAGCTTGTTGCACTTGCTGCAAAACCTATGGCTGTGTTTCTATTTGAATTTGAGTGCCGGGGTAATGTGAGTCTATTACTACCATCACCGGATACAAACCTCAATTTGGTGAAGTCCCAGCCTGTAACTGCTTCTGGTAAATTAGTACCTGTAATCACTAATCTACCTGTATTTAAATCATAGGTTGCACGGGTAATTGCGGGTGCGGGGTTTCCACTAACGGCCAAGCCTTTGGCTGTATCTAAACCCGCCCAAGTACCAGTGCTAGTAAGCAACCCATCTTTTAGACCATTGCTATCCATACCTGTCTTGCCATTCAGAGTAGTTTTATGTTGATCGGTAAGGTAAAGCCAAAGCGCTGTGCCAGCGCTATGTAGGCGGTACTTACCTTTTGCAAGACCGCGACTATCTGGCCCAGTGGCATCGTCATCTGCAGTATAGGAACTTAAGGCTACCCCATCTACTACGATGGTTTGGATTTGGGCTTGGGTCGCACTACCTAAGTCAGTACCTTGCAAGGTTAACAGCGCCGTGCCAACATTGTAGCTTGCACCGGTAATTGCGGCTTTAGGCGACTGCTCTTCGGCTTTAGGTTGCTTAGGCGACTCCTCTTCAGCTTGTTCGACTTGTTCGTCTTTAGGTTGCTTAGGCGACTCTTCTTCAGCTTGTTCAGCTTGTTCAGCTTGCTTAGGCGACTCTTCTTCAGCTTGTTCAGCTTGTTCAGCTTGCTTAGGCGACTGCTTATCGGGTATATTGCTAACGGTTAAGTCTTTGGCTGTATCTAAACCCGCCCAAGCACCAGAGCTAGTAAGCAACCCTTTTTTTAGACCATTGCTACCCACCTTGGCCTCAAGAGCAGCTTTATGTTCATCTTTAAGTTTCAGCCAAAGCGCTGTGCCATCGCTTTTCATACGGTACTTACCTTTTGCAAGACTGTTACTATTTGGCCCAGTGGGTTTGGCATCTGCAATATAGGAACTTAAGGCTAGGCCAGCTACCGTGATAGTTTGGATTTGCGCTTCTGTAGGACTTAAGTCAGTACCTTGTACGGTTAACAGAGCCGTAGCAAAGTCGTAGATGGCATTATTGATAGACGGCCCAGAAGATGGCCCAGAAGATCGATCATCGTCATCGGGTGGTGCGCAGGCCAAGGCCATAAAGGCCAGTAGCAATGCTACAGGCAATAAAAGTAGTTTGAGCTTATACATAAGCAATACCTCCAACAAGGGATAAAGATTGGCCAACCCATACGGGCTAGTCTGTAAATCCCCATTTTGCTAGGGGGGGTGTTGCGTCAAGGCCTATACAAGCTTTTTGTAAGTTTTTTTATGTTTGGGCACTTTTTTTGTGTGTTAGTGTTGTAAGGTGGTTCAAAATCCATGCCAATCAAAAGGCTTAAGGCTATGCGATAGCAGGCGCAACGCCAACCATGCCAACCATTGGGTGGTATCAATATATCCCAGTTGGGGTCATAGGCCCGCAATATATAGCCAGATATTGTGCAAGTCGTCTAAAATGCCAGCATTGACGCTGTGGGCTAAGGTCAAAGCATCGGCATACTGGCCCTATTTGAGGTCGTCCCAGTTTTGGCTTTTTACGATGTTGTTGGGTTTTAGCAAGTCTATGGCCTGCTTATTTTTATGGTTTTTAGTGCCTTGCTATGATATAGCTTTCCACCTTCGATCAATACCTTACTCCAATGCGGATCAAGGCCTTGATCCAAGTGGGAAAGTTATATTGCACCAATGCGGAGTAAGGCATTACTCCAATGCGGAACAATACTTTATACCAATGTGGAAAGCTATATTGTAGCAAGACAGGCGATGACTTGTAGATTCGCATCGGCAAACGCAATTGCCCAATTGCGTTTGTATGTGCGTTTGTATGGCTATTTCGGCTTGTTGCTTTGGCTTGTTGGTTGGGGCTGGGGCAGTTATTGGGTGGGGTTGGGGTGGTGTTTGGTTGGCCTTTGGTTGTTTCCATGCAATGATCAATAGTTTTGGCTATATTGGCTTCCCGTATTTAGCCGAAGCTCTCTCCGTATTTAGTCGGGCTCTTCTGGGTATATACCGAAAAGCGCTTTGCGTATTTAAAAGTAAAATTTTTGCATATTTACTATCTAATTTAAAGAGAGTTTTTAGAAACAATTATTGTAAATTTTATTTGACAAAACGGAATACGATGCTATCATCTTTGGACAGATTCTATTAAAACTGTTTTATCAATCGGAGGAGAAATTTGATGAAAGTAATACTATTGATGGCCTTGTTTATTTCCTTAGCTTTTGGCTGTGCTAAAACAAAGGATAAAGAGCAAACTAAAGCGAATGACTTAGAATTTACTGTTTGGATTCCAGGCGATCGCGGTGAGTATGCGTTTTATTATGATATGTTTGAAAATTTTCAAAATTACAAAGAAAGTAAGGGTGAGAATTTTGCATACACAATTGAGCAGCAACCATGGAGTGATTATTGGACAAAGTTGCCATTGGAAGTCAATAATGGCCGTGGGCCGGATATATTTCTTTCGCACATGGCTTATATTAATATTCTCAAACCAATTGCTAAGGAGCTAGATTTTTCTGCAGAGACTTTGGCTAAATTCCATGTTACCGACCTCTTTATGGGGCCAAATAATAAGCCTTATTTTATCCCGACTTTATTTGTCAGTAAAATCATGTATGCCAATAAAGACCTTTATCCAGACTATCAAAACTATCCCAAAACGTGGGAAGAGCTTGAGCAAATAGCAGCTAGCTTAAACAATGAAGAAAAACGCATTAGTAGCTTTGATTACAGCTATCATATTATTTGGGACTTAGGCTATCAACACGGTTTTACCATAACCGATACAGCAGGTAAAGCCCAGTTTGATGGTGCGCGTAAGGCATTGGAATATATTGCGCGTTGGGAAGATGCAGGGGTTTCCAGTATTCTTTCTTATGGTAATGGTGATTCCGAAAAGTCTTTTTATGAAGGTACCAGTGCCATGATTTATGGTGAGCCTTGGATGGAATTTTGGGCACCTAATAAAATCAATTCCTTTGCCTTTCCTGTTCCCGGAGGGCAAACGCACAATGTAGCTGAACTTAGTTTTGGTATTAGCAAAAATGTCTCTGATGCGCAATTCAAAGTTCTCAATGAATTTGTCGAGTTTATGTTGACTGATGAGAAAACCATTACTGCCATTGTAAAAGGAAACTCTGCTTTCCCAAATAATAAAAATATTCAAGTTGCTTATGAACCGGGCACAGCTGGTGATGCGGTAACGAAAACATTCGAAGCAAATGATACCTTTTTGATCATTACTCCGAGCACTTTAGAGCGTGCGTATCGTACCATGATGGGGAATTTCATTACCTCCAGAGATAGTGATGCGGTAATTGACGAAGCAGAGCTATCTTTGCAAAACCAAGAGTTTACACTGCTCAATCGTTTAGAAGATACCTTCCGCGACCAATAAAAATTCTTGAATCCAAAGGCGTAACTTATTGAATTGGCGTAATTAATGAAGTTATATGAAAGATACCAGCAACGATTATTTGTTGCTGGTGCCGTATTATTAATGCTTTGTTTTTACGCAGTATTTTTTATGCTACCGTTATTTAGCAGTATTATCGGTAGCTTTTTTAATTGGAATCCGTTAGGTGGCGAGCGGGCTTTTATTGGTTGGCAAAATTACCAGCAAATGTTTCGTTCACCTGTATTTCTCGTTGCTTTGAAAAATACATTGTTTTTTACATTTTTTGCTGTAAGTGGCAAAACAATACTTGCGCTTTTTTTGGCTCTTGCGATCAACTCGCTGGGAAAAAGAGCTCAAAAGATATTTCGCAGTTTGTATTTTCTGCCGGTAATCATGCCAATTGTGGCTGTCTCCATTGTCTGGAAATGGTTTTATCATTCTAGGGTTGGATTGTTAAATTCGTTCTTACTTTGGTTGGGCTTGGGTGAACCGATTAACTGGCTTGGCCGGCCTGATTTAGTGCTTCCTGCTGTGATTGTAATGTCTATCTGGAAAGATATGGGCTATGCGTTGATCATTTTTATTGCAGCGTTACTCAATATACCTAGGGATTTATTTGAAGCAGCCCATATCGATGGGGTCAATGGTTGGCAGAAACTGCGTTTTATTATTTTGCCTTCAATCCGCCCTACATTGATTTTTATTGTCATTACATCTTTGATTGGTGATTTTCAGTCTTTCGTGCAAATTTTTATCATGACGAAAGGAGGGCCTGGAAATTCTTCTAATGTAATTTCCTACTTAATTTATAATCAGGGTTTTGTCGATTATCGTTTTGGTTATGCTTCTGCCATATCCGTGGTATTATTTTTCATCATTATGCTCATAACTTTCGTGCAATATCAAGTAATGACTAGGGAAAAGTGATCATGAAGCAAAATTATATTGTAAAAGTATTGTTGTTTATCATTGTCTTATTGGGTGCGATTGTTATTTCTATACCATTTGTTTGGTTGATTGTTAGTACATTTAAAGATAATCAAGAAATTATTCGTTTCCCCCCGCAATTTTTCCCAGACAGCATCAATTGGGCAAACTATCAAGAGATTATCCAAAAATTTAACATTTTTCGCTATTTTTATAATTCTGTATTTTTATCTGTAACAAAAACAGGGATAGGAGTTTATATCAGCATATACTGTGGTTACACTTTAGCAAAGTTTCAGTTCTTTGGCAAAAAAATATTATTTAGCATCCTTTTATTTACCATGATGGTACCATATTTAATTATGGTAATACCTTTATATAATATGATCAATAGTTTTAATTTAATGGATAGCTATATGGGAGTTATGCTACCCACTATTTTATCGCCATTTGGTGTTTTTATGATGCGCCAGCATATACTAAATGGTGTACCCAATGAACTGTTAGAGAGTGCACGAATTGATGGTGCCAGCGAATTTTATATCTTTCACATAATCGCTATACCGCTATGCCAAAATATGCTTTCCGCTCTAGGTATTTTTTTATTTTTATGGAATTGGGAAGACTTTCTTTGGCCTTATTTGGTGTTGTTAACACAAAGTAAATTTCCCTTAGCTGTGGCCTTAAATTTGTTTAGCGGTCAAAATGTGGTAAACTATGGCCCTTTATTTGCAGCAACATTTGTAGCCATACTGCCCATTTTAATCGTTTATGCGTTTTTGCAAGGTCGCTTTGTCAATGGTATTGCCATGACAGGTATTAAATAATGTTTGACATAAATGAGATACCATTTTCTTATTTTGTTGTATCACATTATCCGGGCGAGGGTTTGTTTATACGCGATATACGCAATGGAGATATGGATACTGGCAAGATTTTCAAGCTAACTCCTTGTGATGAAGATGGTAAAGCGATTATATACCACTGTTTGATGAAAGCGCATTTGCTGCAAATTTTGAGTCAACAAAATGAGGTATTATTGGAATTTTGCTTTGCTGATGAGAATACTTTGCTTCTTGCTACAATGGCCCCGTGTGCTTTATGTAAATTTGAATTGTTATTGCAAAAATACGATCATATAAATCCTTTAAATAAAAATATGTATGAATTACATAGTTACTCACAACAAGTAAAAATGTTGCTTTGTGTACGTCAAGGAGAAATCAAAGCAATTTTACCATGGGAGCGCATTGGCAATAGCTCGGCGACATTGTTTTTAAAACATACAGATGGTAGAGCAGAATTGACAATGGAGTCTTATCTGACTGTAGCAAAGCAAAAAGAATATCCTAGTTTTGCCGTTTGTGTAGTGCAGGCAAAAAATTTTTATCAAGACTTCCAAAAGAAGCTACCAATTCTCTCGGATAATTTTAAAGATACATGGAATCAAGCTTGCTATATTTTATTTTCTTGTATCGTTCATCCAGAAGGCATGTTAAAAAAATATGCCATATATATGTCCAATAATTATATGACAAATATATGGAGTTGGGATAATGCATTTACATCTTTGGGAATGTTGTTAGCGCAGCCGAAAATGGCTTATGAACAATTTACTTACTTTCATGAACTTCAAGATGAAAGCGGTATTTTTCCCGACTTTGTCAATAATAAATATACTTCGTTTGCCTGTTGCAAGCCCCCCATTCATGGTTTTATATATCAAATATTGATGAGGGAAAATAGCTATTTTACGGATACGAATAGGCTAATAGAAGTTTATCAGATGCTCAAACATCTTGCTTCATACTGGGAAAACTATAGAAAGTCTGGCAATCTATATTTTTACAATCATGGCAATGATTCGGGTTGGGACAATGCGACTATGTTTGCTCAAGGTTGTCCGCTAATCGGCCCCGATTTGGCAGCCCATTTAATTACCTTACATGATGCGTTAGCCGATATAGCGGCTAAATTACCCAAGAATCTCAAAGATTGCGATGGTGTGGGAATGCATCGCAATCGGGCAAAAGAAATTGCACGGAATTTGGTAGCAGAATTATGGAATGGTTGCTATTTTGTTGCTAAAAAAATTAATGGCGATTTTGTGGATATAAAATATTGTTTATTGCGTTTGTTACCATTAGTTGCTGCCAAATATTTGCCCACAGAAATTATTGATACTATGGTAGGAGATTTATGCGACCCTAGGCAATTTACAGATTTTGGTTTTGCTACAGAGCGGCTCGATAGCCCATTGTATGAATCCAATGGTTATTGGCGTGGCCCAATTTGGGCCCCCAGCACGTTGCTATTGGTTGAAGCTTTGCAACGGTGTGGCAATGCCCAATTGGCAAAATCGGCAGCAGAAAAGTTTTGCCAATTGTGTGAAGTGGGAGGTTTAGCTGAAAATTTTGATGCAGTAACAGGAAAAGGCTTAGGAGACTCTGCGTTTGCCTGGACCAGTAGTGTTTTTTTACATCTAGGAGCAAAGTTATAGAAAAATTTTCCGTTTGTATTAGAATGCTATTAGTTGTTCAAAGTGAGATATGAAAAAATACTGTTATGATTTTATACTATTAGCGGTTGCGATGATTTGGGGTTCTGGATTTATTGCTGCTGATATTGCTGTTGAACATTGGCCACCCATATTTATTACTGCAATGCGCTTTAGTATTGCAGCATTATTTTTTAGTATCATTAGTATCAAAAAACTTAAAGATATAGCCGTTTATCTATACCCCGGTTTCGTAATTGGTTTTTTCTTGGCATTAGGGTTTATATTCCAAACGGTGGCTTTAAACTATACTACACCAGCGAAAAATGCTTTTTTGACTTCAACCAATGTGATCATTACACCATTTCTATATTTTATTTTTAGCCGCAAAGCAGTAACGATAAAAAGCTTAATCGGTGCTACTTTAGCTCTCGTGGGAATTGGCATTTTAAATTTTGATGGGCAATCTTTATTGCTCAGCAATAAAGGTGATATTTTGACATTAATATGCGCCTTTTTTTTTGCGTTGCATATTTACTTTACAGGGTATTTTTTGCACGAAAAAAATTGCAATTTGAACACGATTGTTTTGTTGCAATTTTTGGTTGCTGCCATAATTTCTTGGCTCGCTACCATATTTGTAGAAGGTTTATTTCTAAGCAATTTTAATTTTATCTCTGTGCCAAGTTACGCTGTGATATATTTAGGATTATTTTCCACTTTGCTATGTTTTTTCTTGCAAAACTTTGCCCAACGTAGAGTAAACCCAAATAAAACAGCCATTATTTTATCATTGGAGGCTTTATTTGGTAGTTTATTTTCTGTTCTCTTGCGTGGTGAAATACTCACAACAACTATGCTCATTGGATTTAGTATCTTGTTTAGCGCAATTATGATCATCGAAGTAAAAATACCCAAAAAATAAAAAGGATAACAAACATTTGTAAAGATGGTTGTTATCCTTTTTACAGGAAGTCAAAATGCATATTTGGCAAGATCATAAAATTCTCCAACAAAACCGACTGGCACCGAGGGCGTATTTTTTTCATTACGAATCTCTTGAAAGTGCGATGAGTTTTGATAGACAAAATTCCCAAGGTTTTATTAATTTGGAAGGTCAATGGAATTTTGCTTATTTTTCCAGTCCGGAAATATTAAGTCCAGAAGTATTTGAACCCACATATCCCATGGAAGAAACTATCACAGTTCCTAGTTCGATGGAGCTGCATGGATATGGCAAACCGCATTATACAGATGTCGATTTCCCCTTCCCGATAAAAGGTGATATTGTTCCTAGAGAAAATCCAACTGGTATATACCGAAAAAAATTTACGATTTCTACTATAGATGAGAATCAAGAATATATCATTTGTTTTGATGGTGTGGAAAGTTGTTTGTTACTGTATTGTAACCATCAATATATCGGCATGAGCAAAGGGTCGCGGTTATCTAGTGAATTTGATATTACCCAACAAATTGTGGTGGGGGAAAATACTCTTGTTGTCCAAGTGTTAAAATGGTCTGATGGTTGCTTCGTTGAATGCCAAGATATGTGGTGGCTTAGTGGTATCATACGCCCAGTTTATATTTTTAGTCGTTATAAAAATGCAATCCGCGATTTTCAGATCAAAACGTTTTTTCATAATGATTATCGCGATGGTCAACTGGCAATAGAATTTACTCAAAATTTAATCGGTATGGATTTATGCATGACGTTATTTAATGCGCAAGGTACAATAATAGCGAGATGCAATAGTTATACAGAGCAAAAAAATTCTATTGCTGTACCCAAAGTAAATGGCTGGACAGCCGAAACTCCGTATTTGTATACCCTATTGTTAGAAATCAATTATGCTAATGGCTGTAAAAGTTTTATTGCGCAGAAAATTGGCTTTTGCGAAGTTGCTATTTTTGACGGTGAATTGCGAATTAATGGCAAATATATCCGCATGTCGGGAGTCAATCGGCATGATCACGATCCTCTCAATGGCCGCGCTACTAATTTAGAGCGTCTTCGCAAAGAGCTGTTGTTGATGAAACAACATAATATCAATGCAATTCGCACAGCGCATTATCCCAATGACCCTAGGTTTTATGAATTATGTAATGAACTGGGTTTTTGGCTGGTTGCGGAAACGGATTTAGAGACCCACGGTTTTGAAACCATTGGCAAGCCCAATCAATTGAGCGATGATCCTACTTGGACTGCTGTGTATGTCGATCGGATTACTAGGCATATTGCTAGAGAGAAAAACTGCCCCTGCATTGTCATTTGGTCATTGGGGAATGAATCTGGTTATGGTTGTAATATTCGCAGTGCCTATGCTGCAGCTAAAAATTTAGATAGTCGCCCCATACATTATGAAGAAGATCGTCAAGCCGAAATTGTCGATGTGATCAGTACCATGTACAGCAAAATAGGGGAGCTGGATAATTTGGCTAATGATTCTAAAGGGAAGCCGAGAATTTTGTGTGAATATGCCCATGCCATGGGTAACGGCCCTGGCGGGTTACAACAATACCAAGAGAAAATAGAGCAAAACCCCGTAATTCAGGGGCATTTTGTTTGGGAATGGATTGATCACGGTTTGTGGAATGAAGAACGCCAAACCTATTTATACGGCGGTGATTTTGGTGATCAGCCCAACAATAAAAATTTCTGCTGTGATGGTTTAGTCTTTCCCGATTTAAAGCCAAGCCCCGGTTTACTCGAATACAAGCAAGTGATTTGCCCTGTAAAAATACAGCACTTGAGTGATGATTTGGGCGATAATGGGGGTGTTGATAGATTTCAAATTTACAACGCCTATGATTTTCTAAGCCTTGAGCATGTATTCGTAAAGCTGGTTGTGGAAGAACAAGGAATTGTTCAATGGGAGGATAGGCTTTCTTTTCCTGAACTAGGGCCAAAAGAATCGAAAACTTTCTGCTATGATTGGCGAAAAAAATTAGAATTAAATTCATTCACTCATTCATTGACGCAGGAAGTGTTTATCAATTTTTCTATTTGTCATGTGGAAACGGGGCATTGTTTAGGCCAATTTCAATTTTTAATTTCTGTGGTTCCTTCGACTT
The DNA here is from genome assembly GCA_965225855.1 of Spirochaetia bacterium. GTDB lineage: Bacteria > Spirochaetota > Spirochaetia > SP-2023 > SP-2023 > Haliotispira. Next base: position 987,019 of record CBDDCK010000005.1, read on the forward strand.
TTTCATTTGTTCAAAAAGAAATTGCAGATACAGAACAATTGGGTACTATACAAAATAATGTTCGATCATCGCCAGCGTTACGAATTTGTGAAGATTGTGAGTATATTACCTGCTATACGGATGAGCATCTTTTCAAATTTTCTAAGCACAATGGTAAATGGCTTGAATTTAGCGCAGGGCATGAGAATATTATTTATGAACCTTTGGCATTCAATTTGTGCCGTCCCGTGATTGATAATCACCAAGCTTATGCAGAGCAACTTTGGCAAAAATATTATTTGCATTTGCTTCAGGAAAATTTCCAAAATATTCGTATTGCTTCTAATCGCTTGAATTTATCTGGGCAAGCTTCTACAGACATGGCAACGATTGTTGTGAAAAGTATCCTAGCTCCCCCCGCATATGGTTTTGGTTATGAGTGTTGTTATAATTATCAAATTTATGGTTCAGGCCGTGTGGAATTAACCCTTACAGGAAAGGCTTATGGTGATTTTCATTCTCATATGGGAGAGGGATTTCTGCCTAAAATCGGTAGTTGTATAAAAATTAACTCAAGTTTCCAAAAACTAGAATGGTATGGTAGGGGCCCCCAAGAATCCTATATCGACAGCCAAAGTGCTGCGTTAATTTCACGCTACCGTTGCCAGTTAGCCGATTTGGAAACACCGTATATATATCCCCAAGAATATGGCAATTTGTCTGAAGTGCGTTTTGCAAAGCTTGCTTGTGCAGCCCAGCAATTTCAAATTACCGCTCTTAGCGGGCCATTAAACCTTAGTGCTTGGAACTACCGCATGGAAGATATTCAAGCTGCACAGCACCGCGATGAATTGTATGTGGCACCGTATATAACTTTAAATATTGACCATCAATTGACGGGCTTAGGTTCCAAAAGTTTTGGCCAAGATGTTTTAGCCGAACATCGTGTGCCTTTTAAAGATTTTTGTTATAGTTTTGCTTTGGAATTGAAGTAAATTACAGCGTATTCAGCTAATAGGAAATTTTAGGATATGGGCAATAAAGTGAAATTATTGATGATCGATCACTATGATTCTTTTACTTATAATTTATTAGCTTTAATTGAATTACAAGGGATCAAAGTCGATTTGATCAAAAATAATGAGTACCGAGCCATCACAGGTTATGATGCGCTGGTTTTTTCGCCAGGGCCTAGCAATCCTGTAAATGCAGGTATTTCGCTGCGTTATTTTGATGAATGGGCAGGCAAATTGCCCATTTTTGGTGTGTGTCTAGGTATGCAAATTATGGCATATAAGCTAGCAGAACATGGGCTTGCAGGATATAAAGTGCACGCGGCTGTGAGTATTCAACATGGAAAAACCGATGAGTTAAAAGTGCAATTGGATTCGCAACTATTTGCTGGGATTCCCAAACAAGGGGCTAAGGTGGTGCGCTATCATTCGCTGGCTATCGCTGCGCCCGAAGAGCAAATTAGCTCTCGTGCACAAAGCGATAATGAAGTGATGAGCTTAGAAATCCCACAATGGAAATTATATGGGGTTCAGTTCCACCCTGAATCTATCCTTAGTGAATATGGGGCTGAAATAATACAAAATTTTATTTCTCTATTGTGAAGCCATATTTTTCTAAATTTTAAAGAGAACCAAAAATGAAACCAATTATCATCAAGTTTTACAAGAATGGAAGTTTTACAAATAAACAAAAGCCAAACAAAACATTTATTGAAATTTTCTATCTCGGATACCGGTTGTGGTATATCAAAAAATAAACACAAATTGATATTTGAGCGATTTTTTCGGGTAGATTATGACCGCAACCAAAAAATAGGTGGTAGTGGCCTAGGGCTAGCTATCTCAAAAAAATCTTATAGAATTGGTGGCAAAATTATGGGCCGAAGGGGAGCTAAATTATGTTTTGTTCTACTTTGCATGAGGTATATAGTTTGAGTAAAATTTCTTAAAGATTTGTCCTGCTTAGCCGAGTATTATGCAGTGAAATTGAAAATATTAATTACCAATGACGATGGTTTTGGCCATCAAGGTCATCAAAGCCTAAAAAAAATGCTCCAAGATTTAGGCCATGAAGTTTGGAGTATTGCACCGCAAGAAAATCAAAGTGGCGTTGGAATGAAATTCACCTTGGGCAAAAGCCTAGAATTTAAGCAGCTGGATTCACATAGCTGGGCATGCTCGGGAACGCCTGTTGATTGTGTGCTATTTGCCCTACATGGTTTTTTATCTTTTCGCCCCGATGCGGTTATTTCTGGGATCAACGGCGGGGCGAATCTAAGTGATGATCTTTGGTATTCCGGTACAGCTGCTGCTGCGCGGGAAGCATCGAGATGGGGGCTGCCGGCTTTAGCTCTGTCTTACGATAGCTTACCTCCTTATAGCGAGAATGACTTTGTTTTTTTTGGTTCTTTGTTTCAGCAGCATCTTAGAGATTTGTTGCAAGCCTGTGAGCTAAACGATGAAGGAGCAGGACAAAATCTTTCAGGCTTTTTAAATATCAATATCCCGCCTAATTGTAATGGAGGGGTTAATTTTGCCAATTCTTTTGCACTGCGGCCATACCATAATGTATTGCAAAAAACCGGTGAGGATTGCTATGTTTTAAATAGCCGTATTGATGAACAGCAAAAATATCCATCTTATGTGGATACAGCTATCAATAAAGCGGGGCATGTTAGTATCAGTTTGGGGGCTTTCCATAGCCTACAACCATTGCAGCTAGCTCCAGAGTTGTACAAAGAGGAAAATAATTTCTCACAAAATTTTCAGTTAGCTTCTACCAAAGAAGCGGTTGAGGCGATGAATCGTATAGCTCAAGTTGGTATTGGTTTTGCATAAAATTATGCTCTGTAAAAATATAATATTAAATTTTTTGGGTATTAGAATTTAGTACCATATTTGTTTTTATGGACTTTGTCAAATAGAAGAAAATGCTGCTCTTTACTCTTGGCTATTGCTTTTTTGTACACTATTTTTATTGTTTGGCTATTATTCCAGCAGATAAAACCGGGGATTGTAAAGGAGTTGTATGAGCCCAGTCTTGCCCAAAACCGTTTTCGTTAGGCCATTTGTTACGCAACTATCTTTAGTTATTGGTTTTTCGTTGTTTAGTTATTTTGTTTTACAGCAGTTTTTATTTGCCCAAGCAGATGTGGATATGGGCCAAATAGAATATAATCTTATTCAAGCTAAAGAAAATTTTCGGATTGGTGTCAATGCTTTTAACTACGGTTTTTACAATCGTGCGATTGTTGCTTTAGAACACTCTTTATCTTTAAATCCAGAAAGTTCTGGTGCCATATTTTGGTTAGGGCGCAGCTATTATGCCAATGGTTATGTGCGCTTGGGGTTAGAGCAATGGAAGAGTTTGATTGATGAGAATCAAGCAACTTCCAGTCTCCGCAGCTTTTATGACACATTGGATTACCGTTATCGTTTAGTTTCTAGGCGCAGCTCTGTTGATGAATATTCATTGTTTATGAAGTTACAATCGCGCAAACGCGGGACCAAACGCAATATGTATTTTATTGGACCGACTTCGGCTCGCGCATCTTTGGACAGGGATAAAATTTATATTGTCGATTATCGAGACAGCAAAGTGGTTGCAGTAGATGCCAGTGGTGCAACAAAATTTTTATTTCGCGGCTCTATTCAAAAAGTTTATGACCGCCCTTTTGATATTTTATTGCGGCCTAAAGGTCAAGGTTTTATTTTGAGTCAAGAGGGTTCTCATTCATTATTATTTTGTGATGAGAATGGATTTCCATTTAAAGAAGTTGGTGAAAAAGGTAATGGTTTTGGCCAATTTTTGGGGCCACAGCACCTCACAGATTCTGGGGACGGCTATTTTTATGTTACTGATTGGGGCAATCGGCGTATTGTAAAATTAGATTACAATGGCAATTTTATTTTTACCTTCGGTTCGGCTAACGAGAGATTTTTGGGTTTAGAAGGGCCTACAGGTATAATGATCCGGAATAATAAGATGTATGTTGCCGATACGTTGCAACAGAAAATCTTTATTTTTAATCAGGAAGGAATTTATCTCGAGACTTTTATTAATTCTGGGTTAAAGTCTCCGGAATCCCTCCAGCTGACAAAAGAAGGAAATATGCTTATTGCTGATGGCAATGAAATCAAGTTGTATGACTTTAATGAAAACAAACTGAAAACGATTTATACTTCAGAAAAAAACCGTAGGTATGTAGATATTGGTTATGACCGAAATTTGAATATTATTGCGGTAGATTTTGATAACCAAAGAATTGATTTTATTACCCCCATCAACAATTTGTATACGGATATGTTTGTTCAGATAAACCGAGTGCTTACTTCCCAATATCCTAAGGTTGATATAGACTTGCTAGTGCAAGACCGAGAAGGTAACCCAATTGTGGGTTTAAGTAAAGAGAATTTTCAAGTTATCGAGAGCAATAAAAGGCAGAATTCGGATTTAATATATACCAGCGTCAATGACCAATCTGTTGCGATTGCGATTATTTTGGGCAGCAACCTGGGCTTCCATCATGATGCCATTCGCGAAGTTGCAAACAACGTTATCCAGCGAAATGGAGAGGCCCGAGATGATAGTTTTGTGCTGGTGCAGGGTGGTAAAATTCCCCGTATATTGAGTACTTCTATTGCAGATTTGGCTGAAAACTTTACTGATTATATAGGGCTAGAACCGAATGGTTCACCAGAGGCAAATTTTGATATTTCTTTGCGCTTCGCTTTGGATAGCTTGGTGCAATCACGCCAAAGGAAGGTGATTGTATTTTTCTCTGGTGATACCGACAAAATTGCAACAGAGACTTATAATATATCGGACTTAAAGAGCTATCTGCAATTGGAAAATGCCAATATGTATAGCGTGCTTTCTAAGGGCAATAAGGTTATCTCGTATTTAGTGGATAATACCAATGGTCGGGTTTATAACAATTCTAGTGTGCGCAATTTTGATACAGACCTGCAAGAAAATCGTGATGCATTGACGGGCCATTATACTTTGAGTTTCCGTTCCATTGCCTATACGGATTTAGCAAGACGCTACCTACCCATAGAGGTATTAGTGCGCTATGTTCGCCGTAGTGGTAAAGATGAGCTTGGCTATTTTGCGCCTCTATCTTCTATCAATGCAAATCGCTAGGCGATCTTTTTTACTCTTTATTTTCTATAGTACTTTTCGTATACCGCTATGCTTGGGTGCTAAAGAAATCAACAACCATCGTTGGCGTTATTCTTTGAATATTCTAGCGATTTGGTTGTCAGCAAAAGGCAATGATAGCAGCAGGTACCAAGTATTCCGCGCAGCGCAGCCAAGATAGCCGTTTAAGTGTGGCTGTACAGGCTTGGGAACGCCGTGAAGTAGCCCAACTAACGGCTATGTATACTAGCCATTTGTTGCAGCTGGAAGGCATTGGAAGTTGTTAGTCGCTATGAGCACATGAGCTATGAAGCACTGCTGGCCCGTATAGAGCCCACTCACCTGAAGTACCGTTGCCTGCCGATGACAACGATGTTATAATAACGCCGATAGAGGCATAAAGCGCATTGGTGCAAGCAGACCACCAATCCAATGGTAACATACCTCAATTAAAGGTCTACTTGAAAAACTCGGAACAGGCTACTAGCGGTATCGATGGCCCGCTTGGGGCAAACAAAAGCCCTAATCAAATCGAGCATAGCAGCGAAGGCCAAGATAATATCCCTAGTGGGGTGTACAACCAAGACCAGCCAGCCTATAATGCCGTAACCTATGCTTTTTATTTTTTATGGGGTTCATTATGTCCTACCGAGTTACGAGCACGGCACCGCTAGATGCCAGCCCATTATGTGGTTTCAGAACCGTTACCTAATGGGAGACTTGCGCTGAACGCACCTATATTGGCTGGACGCTCGCTACCTTGCATGACTTAAAAAGTTGGTTCCCTTTACACTTTCCTCGCTATACTCACGCTAACTTTTTCCCTAAGTGATATTGATGCAAGAATCATACCTACCACAGCCACTAGAGTATCGCTATTGGTTTGCAGAGTTTGGTCCTAAGCTCGATGTATTGCGGCAAAGTTGTCTATACTTTAGCCCCTATATTATCGGCTCTCGAGCCAGTAGAAAATTTTATCAGCAGCTATATGATGATGTTTGGTGCTACCATAATCTGTTGCTAGAGCTAGAGCCGGCTACTTTAGAACATTCTATGATGCAATCGTGGCAGTTGCCGTTGGGTTTATTATTTTGCTTGAAAACACAATCGGCCTTAATCGAGCAGTTTTTTATGCAGGGGCTGGCTTTGCCACAGTGGTATGAAGGCCAATTTATCCCCGATAGGAGCACTGCTTTGGTTTTGGCAGTGTGTACTAATGCGCCCGCGTTGCCCCGCTATAGCCCTGTGGCTAAACAGTTACTTTTATTCCGCTGCAACGGCCTACGTTGTAGTACGGCAGAACTATTGTTATTTTTGGCCTTTGCACCATTGTCCTCACTATTGGCGGGCGATATGGGCCCAGGTGGAACAACACAAGGTAAAGCAACATCTGATCAAGTACTTGGTCAAGCTCCTTGCCAGCAGGTTTCCCAGAGCCTTTGGCAGCAAGCACTTTATCAATTAGATTTATTGTTGTTTGAGCTATACTCTTGTAAGCTATCTGGCCCAGATGTCAACCGCGATATAGCCGAGATTTATATAGAGGATTTGCTGCGTCAAAACTACCGCCAAGGCTTACAAAATTTGTGGCGCAAGCATTGGCCGACTATCTGGCTGCACAGCCTTAGAATCACGCAATGCTGCACTGTCTTTGTTTTTTTGGGGGGCATCTAACCCGTTTTTGATAACTTGCCATAATGAGTTCTTCTCACGCCCTTTGTACGGCAAGGTTGGTGTTCTACCGGCCTCTATATCTTGCCAATATTTCCAACCTAGGGGTTTATTCCCTAATTGATAATCGTACCCGTCCCATTCATCTTCGCGGAATGAATAGAATGCCCAGTGATATTGTTTAGTATTAAACACAGCTAATAAGTCACGCAGGTAAGTATCGCACCCTTGGTTCATGCGCATACAGCCAAATTCTCCTGCAACGATACGATTGCTTGGAATATTATGTTTTTCCACCCATTTATAAAACGGGGCAAAATATTTATGCATGGTATCTTTATTCCAAAATACCTTTACATCGCTATCCCCTTGGGAAATTTCCCCTGGGTATGACAATTTCCATTTTTTACGGAAATTCGCCCCCGATGTAAAACGATATGGTTCATACATGTGGAATTGATACAAAATTTTATCATCTTTAATAGGTGTCCAATGCACGAATGTGTTTGGCTGACTGTACCAGCCACTCTCCACCATGATGGGGGTTTGTCTATCCACCACGCGGATTGATTGAATAACCAACTCATAGAAGGCCTGTAAATCACGGGCGGTGCCTTTGTATTTATTGGACCAAGTGATGAAACGGGACGCATCGCCCAGGGTGGCTTGTTCGATAGAACCTGTTTTAAATTCAGGGTATGGTTCGTTAAAAATGTTGTAGGCAACCACCGTATCCTCGTCTTTAAATTCACGGGCTAGGTCTTGCCACATTTGGGCAACCATGTTCCAATATTTCTTATCGGTCCACAAACGCATATCATTTTTACCGCCACGCAACTGACGAAACACCGCTCCAGGCAGCGAAATGGGCACTAACACCATCTTAATATCGTGCTTTTGAGCATAAGCAACCGCTTGTTTTATCTCGGCTAAATCCTTTGGTATCAACCCAGTGTAATCGGAACTATCGCCCATTAAATAGCCGCGTTTCTTGCCCCAGGCGAAACGAACCCATTCAATGCCAGCCTCTGATGCCGCTTGAAACCAGGCCTCTTTGGGGGCATGTTTGTTAAAGTTATTTGCACCACGGCGCTGGATATCCCAGTAATCGATCTGGCCTACCAACGATAAGGAGGGGATAAAAAGCAAAGAGACGATAATAAAAATACGCATAAATTCACTCCAAAAATGCGATAAAATATCTATTTTTAGCTTATACCATAAACAGAAAAGCGGAGGGCTAGCATAGGTGATTTTATTGGTTCTGCCTACCTAAAAAGCGAATATTACAGAAAAAACAAGCGCTAAGCCATGCTTCTATGGGAGATAGTTGGGCCGAGATTAGGAGATAATCCATGTAAAAATAGCTAAGGATTATTGCGAGAATAGCCGATAAGTAGTCCGAGATTGCACAATATAACAATTGCCCATAAGCATAAGCAAAACCGCAAACAATACATAAACCGGTACCACCATGGATATAGAAGAAGGAATAGACTACTGGGAACGCGGTTGGAATCATCAACAACAGGGCCACCTAACGCAAGCCTTGGCCGACTATCAGCGTGCTTTGGCCCTAGAACCACGCAATGCCGCACTTTACTACAACCGTGCCAATCTGTACAAAAAGCAGCACAAATGGGCCGAGTCTTTAGCGGACTACGACCAAGCCATTGCGCTAGAGCCCGACTATGTAGAGGCCTACAACAACCGCGCCAACCTATATGAAGATTTGGCAAAGTGGCCTCAAGCGCTGCAAGATTATAACACCGCCATCGGCTTACAGCCGGACGATGCCGGACTGTACTATAATCGCGGCTATTTATACGCCAAACAAGGCGAGCGCTCTAAGGCTTTGGCCGACTACAGTCAGGCGATTGAGCTAGAGCCCAAGCACGTAGATGCCTACAACAATCGTGCGGTTTTGTACCAAGAACAAGGCCAATACACCGCAGCTTTGGCCGATTACAACCGCGCGATCGCCCTAGAACCAACGGCCGAATTATACCACAACCGCGGTTTGTTGTATGACGAACAAGGCCAATACACCGAGGCTTTGGCCGACTACAACCATGTGATCGCCCTAGATGCCAACTATGCCGCGCCATATATCCACCGCGGCAATGTCTATCAAGAACAGGGCAAACACGCCCAAGCCTTGGCCGACTATGACCGCGCCATTGCCTTAGACGACCAAGAACCGCTGGCTTATTACAACCGCGCCTTGCTATATGAGGAGCTGGAAAAGCGGGCGCAGGCGCTGCAAGACTATAACACCGCCATCGGCTTACAGCCCGATGAGCCCAACCTATACTGCCATCGCGGGCTTTTATATGCCAAGCAAGGCCAAGCACAAGCAGCTTTGGCCGACTATAACACCGCTATTGCGCTACAGGCTAACCACGTTTTAGCCCTCTTAAACCGCAGTATATTGCATGCGCAACAAGGCAGATATGAACCGGCTTTGGCCGATAATCGCCGGGTAAAACAGCTAGACCCAAGCGTTCCCCATATAGATAAATGGGCGCAACAGTACCAAACTAAGCTAGGCAAAAATGCATAGACAGAATGATTCTAGCAGGTAGAAAGCCTATTTTTAATGCATTAGCTACAATTTTATAGCAAATAAACAATCTATTTATAGTGTTGGATACCATTGATATAGCAAAGAGTGGGTTTGTTTTTCACCTATAATTCATATATCTATAGTAGGTAGGAAAAGCGATATATTGTTATTTAGAGTTGCAAATTTGTTCAAGAAAATATTTCATCTAAAACCTCGCAAACGCTCTTGAACTGCCATTTGCAAGCGCAAACTATGGTCAGCATGGAAGCGAAAAATAGGTATTTTACGCAAGTGCAATTTTGAAGCCAACTTGCGCCGAATAAAACCGGCTGCCGAATTTAAACCTTCAGCACCTTTTACACTGCGCTCTGCACTTTGAAATGATGAAACGCAAATATCAGTGTAGGCCCCGTCTTTACTCACTTTGACAGATGTTACACTGAGGTCAGCACCAACTCGATGATCTTTAATTTCTCTTTTAGTAATTAATTGGCTCAATAAATGCAAAAGTAAACTTTCCAGTTTTGAACGGCGCAACTCATTCATAAACTACTCCGATACTTTTAGTTTTTTGGTAATTTCGCGCTCTTCTACTACCTCAAAACGATCGCCTTCTTTTATATCACTGAAGCTGGCCAAAGTAATACCACATTCAAAACCTTCTCGAACTTGGCGTGCATCATTTTTAAAACGTCTTAGACTAGCTAGCTGACCAAAGTGGATTTCCACGTCATCACGAAATACACGTACCAAACTTCGGCGGGTAATTTCACCTTTCACCACCATACAACCCGCAATAGTACCCACTTGTGAATTGCGGAATATCGTGCGAACCTCAACCTCACCAATAATATGTTCTTGTTTATCTGGTGAGAGCATACCTTCCATAGCTGTGCGAATATCATCAACTACGTCATAAATAATGCTATATTTGCGAATATCTACTTTTTCTTGCTCCGCCAAAGCCTGAGCTTTAAACGTTGGACGCACATGAAACCCGATGATAATCGCATTCGATGCCGAAGCTAAGGTTACATCGCTTTCGATAATTGCACCTGCAGCCGAATGAATACAGTTTAAACGAATTTCTTCATTGCTCAATTTTTCCAAAATCTGCTGTACCGCTTCCACTGAACCATAGACATCTCCTTTGATAATCACCTTGAGCTCTTGGATATTTTGATCTCGGATATGATCGTAGAGATTATCTAAGGTCAGCTTGATTCTTTGGCTGGCTTCTTGCCGTTTTAATTCTTGCCGTTTCTTTCCATACTGGCGAGCCAATTTCTCGTTTTCGGTTGCTTGAAATGGTTCGCCAGAAAGCGGGGCACCTGATAAGCCGATAATTTCCACCGGAGTAGAAGGTGTGGCATGCTCAAGTCGTTCGCCATATTCGTTAAACATAGCACGCACTTTGCCCGAGTATATCCCTGCAACATAGGCATCACCGATATTTAAAGTACCGCGCTCAATTAAAACGGTAGCCACAATACCACGGCCCTGATCGACTCTGGCTTCGATCACCTTGCCTTCAGACCGGCCTTTTACTGGAGCTGTCAATTGCAAAATTTCTGTTTCCAAAATAATGGTTTCGAGAAGTTCTGGCAAACCTTCCTTGGTGAATGCAGAAACTTGAACATAAGAAGTTTGCCCTCCCCAATCCGAAGGTATTAAATCATGTTCAGAAAGCTGCTGCTTAACCCTATCTGGATTGGCTGCAACTAAATCCGATTTTGTCAAAGCCACGACAATCGGCACTTTACTTTCTTTTGCGTGGTGTATTGCTTCAATTGTCTGTGGCATAACACCTTCATCAGCGGCCACAATCAAAACAATTAAATCGGTAATCTGGGCACCACGGGCTCGCATCATGGTAAAAGCAGCATGCCCTGGCGTATCCAAAAAAGTAATGGTATCATTACTATCGGGAAGATGCACCTGGTAAGCCCCAATGTGCTGGGTAATGCCACCGTGCTCACCGTGAGCTATTTCAGAATCACGCAAAGCATCAAGCAAGCTGGTTTTACCGTGGTCGACATGCCCCATAATGGTAACGACCGGCGCTCTTTTGATGTAGTCTACATCTTCAACATGCTCAGACTCAATCAACGTTTCTTCGTAAAGCGAAACAACGTTGACTTTACACTTAAACTCTTGGGTCACAACGCTAGCCATATCTGAATCGATCGACTGGTTAATACTGGTCATTGCACCATGCTTCATCAACCGAGCAATAATATCTGATGCTTTTAAATTCATTTTACGGGCCAATTCGGAAACCGTAATCGAATCCATAATAGAGATTTCTCTGGGCACAACATCAGTAGTTGCATAAGATTTTTTCTTTTTGACTTGACTAGAAAAATGCGCCAAATCCTCGCGGCGGTCTAATTTCTCACGTACTTTGTTGCTGCGTCTATTATCATTGCCACCCCGACTTTTTTGGTTGCCAGAACTAGGTGGAGGAGGAGTTACTGTAATCTTTGCTGCTGTTACCGATTTATTCAAATTTTTATTCGTATCTACATTGTTATTCCCAACAGGCCGCCTCTGTGGTGGTCTCTTATTATTTTTTGTAGCAGCACTAGAATTATGATTGGACACCCCCCGCCCACGCTCACCGGCAGTACGCTTACGTGGAGGCCGAATAACTTCAAACTGTACCGAAGGCTGGGCTTTGCGGCGAGCTTCATGTAACCTTTGTTCCATTTGTTCAAGGGTCAATGGATTGTGCTCTAATGGCTTATTACTTTTAGCACGTGGCAAAGACGCCGAATGAGTGCGCGATTTTACAGCGGCGTTTTTTCTATTGGTAGGCCTCCCCGGCCCTTTGTCTTTTACTTCATTCTCATGTTTTTTGATCGCAACTTTGCGTACAACTTTGCGCACAATCTTTTTCCCCAGCGCCTCGTTTGTATGCGGATTTTTATTAGCTGATACATACTTTTTCTTTACAAGAGTAGTAGGGCCCGTCTTTTTTACAATTTTTTTGTTGTCTTCTGCCATGTTTGCCTTCTGTTGTTATCCTCTCATTGATCTGTGACAAAAAATTTGTGCCGTAAGCTCTATTTACTCTTCTGACTCTTCTTCAAAACTCAAACCAACATGGCAGTTGGGGCACTCTGCCATCATTACATCTATTTCATGAGTGCATTCAGGGCATTGATAAACAATTATCTCTGCATCATCTGGCGCAACATAAGAATCAATAGCATCGGCATTAATGTCAATAATCTCCTGAATGGCTTCAATGATTTGTGAAGACTCAGAAACAAATATTTTTTCTATATCATTTAAAGAAAGACCTTGTAGATGCTCAATACCTTTAATATCTTTGGTTTCCAGTATGGCCATCAATTCTTCTGTAACACCTTCCAAGTCTTCTAGCTTTTGAACTAACTCAAAATCATTGAACAACTCTGTAGCAAAATCTTCGGTATCTTGTTCTAAAGCCGCCATACCAGCAAACTGTTCTTGAGTTTTCACATCAATACTCCAGCCAACTAAACGGCTAGCCAAACGAATATTGACCCCTTGTTTACCGATAGCCAATGACAACTGCTCAGCAGGAACCACAACCAAAGCCGTTTTGCGCCGTTGATTCAAAACATGCACTTGCTCCACTTGAGCCGGGACCAGGGCATTTTTGATAAACGCAATCAGATTACTATCATAGCGCAAAATATCAATTTTTTCGCCTTCCAATTCACGGATAACATTTTGAATCCGAACACCTTTGACTCCCACACAAGCACCAACAGGATCAATATCATCACGGTAGGAATACACTGCCATTTTTGTACGGGAGCCCGCATCGCGAACCACTTTATAAATATCTACCGTACCATCATAAATTTCAGAAACTTCAATTTCAAACAATTTGCGCACCAACTCTGGGCTACTGCGCGAAAGCACAATTTGCAAGCCCTGGCTATGACGGCGCACATTTTCAATCAACACTTTAATTCGATCGCCGGGCCGATAAATTTCACGAGCCGATTGATAACGCTTGGGCAAAACCCCTTCGGCTTTACCTAAATCAATATAGATATTGCCATTGCGCTCACGCTGATTGTAACCAATAATTAGCTCACCCAATTTATCTTTAAATTCCGAAGATAGCGTATCTTTTTGAATTTCCCGCAATCCTTGGCGATTGCGCTGTTTGGCATTGTAGACAGCAACTCGGTCAAAATCATTTTTTAAATCCAACTCAAACAACAACTCATCACCCAGCTCAGCGTCATTATTATGTTCTTGCGCTTCCGAAAGTGTCACTTCTAGCACGGGATCATCTAATTCCTCATTATCGACAATGCGTTTTTGGGCATAAAGAGATACACCTGAATAATCCTCGTGAAAGTGAACTACAGCATTTTCATCGGTACCAAAGCGCTTTTTGTATGCAGCTTTCAAAAAATTCTCAATATTTTTCAGCACGAGTTCTTCTGAAATATTTTTCTCATGCTGAATCAAACGGATATTCTCTAAAAAATCATTCATAATAGCTCCTTTAACTTTTAACTTTCAGGTGAACAATCCGCCTGTTTTCATATGCAAATAGAAGCGTTAAATAATTCGTATATTAAACTTTTAGCAATTGCTCCAAAGAGAAAACACGTATACTCGTAGCAATTGCCAAAGATAACTCAAGATTCCCTGTGTCATAGTGCGTTAGGCCCAAAAGTACACCATTGTGCCAACAGCTATTTTCCAGACAACGAACTGGCTGACCTCGGAAAATTTGAAATTCTCTACGGCTAGGCAAACATCGACCCAAACCCGACGATGACAGCTCCAAGCTATAGTCTTTATGGCAAGAGATTTCGACGCCACTGGCCTGTAAACTCTCAATTTTCACATCGGCAATTTTATGTTGAATTTTGGTTTGAGTTTTCTCTTTCAACCTCATTGAATAGCCACTTCTCCATAGTGCGGTCTTAATTTATATTTATCCTAGCAGATAAATATATAACGCAGGTAAGAACACACAAAAAATGCTCTTGATTGTATAAAAAAAAGAGTCGCTTCCGACTCTTCTGAAAAAACACATATCAGAAAAACTTTATTAGATTATACAATTATTGGAAATATAGTCAAGTATTTAAACAAGTTTAAAGAGAATAATTGAAAACGCTACGACCATTCATCGCTAGTTTTTATGATAATTTTAACTATATATCAATATTTATGCTTGCCATTGTAGCCGATAACAGCCATGATAACGGGCCATGAAATTTATTTTAGGAGGATTGCCTTAATGATACAAGTCGCTTTTTTTGATAGCAAAAATTATGATGTAATAACTTTTAATAAAAAAATTAAAGAGCTGGGCCTAGAACAAGAGCTGCATATTGAATACTACGAAGTTCGCCTATCAGCTCAAACAGCAAATATTCTCACAGAAGATACCGATGTAATTTGCTCTTTTGTCAATGATAAAATTGATGATCAAGTAGTACAGATTCTAAAACGTTGCAATATTAAGCTAATAGCCTTACGCTGTGCGGGTTTTAACCACGTAGATTTTACCAGCTTAAAAGACCTTCCGGTAGTCAGGGTCCCAGCATATTCACCTCATGCGGTTGCTGAACACGCTTTAAGCCTAATGTGCACGCTAAATCGCAAAATTCATAAAGCCTACTACCGCGTGCGAGATGGCAATTTTTCCATTCAGGGCTTGGTTGGTTTTGATTTTTATCAAAAAACTGCAGGCATTATCGGTACAGGGAAAATTGGGAAAGCCATGGTTCAAATTCTCAAAGGTCTAGGCATGAATATTTTAGCTTACGATTTATTCCCAAATAGCGAGTTAAAAGATGTCGAGTACTGTAGTATTGCAGAATTATGCCGCCGTAGCGATGTTATCAGCCTACATTGCCCTTTAACTCCAGACACAGAATATATTATCAATTACGATACTTTGGCATTGATGAGGCGCAATGCGATTTTAATCAATACCAGTCGCGGTGCTCTAATCAACACTCAAGATTTAATCTATGCTCTTAAAAAGGAACGCATCGGCGGAGCGGGTTTAGACGTTTATGAAGAAGAACAGGCTGTATTTTTTGAGGATCACTCCCTGCAAAATCTAAAAGATGAACAGTTGCTGCGACTATTAAATTTTAACAACGTAGTGCTTACCGCCCATCAAGCTTTCTTGACCACAGAAGCATTGGAAGAAATTGCTTCAACAACGCTAGCCAATATTACTAACTATATTCAGCAAGGGTTATTGGAAAACCAAGTTATCCAATCATAATTTATAGCACGATATTTGTTAAAATTGAAATTCCCGATTGAGCTGTTGTAGAATTTAAAAATTCTTATCGCTCCCTAAGCAAAAAGCAGATAAAAATGAAAAAAATATTACAAGAGTTGTACATTATTTTTGATCGTCCTACTGCCCATAAATATGGCAGGGGCGTTCAATATTTTATCTTTGCCAATATTTTTGTGAGTATTTTGATAATGTTTTTAGAGACGGATCAATCGCTAAAATCCTATATATCTATTTTTGAAAAGATTACTTTTATCACTTCTATTATCTTTTCGATAGAGTATATATTGTGTGTTATTAGTTATCCTCATCATAAAATTAAATTTATTTTTTCTACTTTTATGCTGATTGATTTAGCCATTTTATTGCTCTTTTCGCTCTCATTTTTTATCGATATAAATTCTTTGATTTTTTTAAGAATGCTTAGGTATTTCGTATTTTCAAGCTTTTTAGGGTAGCCAAATTTGTAACATTTGAAAACATTATTTTTGACATTTTCAAAAGAAGAAAAGAGGAGTTTTTATATATCTTGAGTGGTTTAATGATTTTGTTGTTGATCATAACACCGCTGGTCTATTTGCAGAATACAAGGCTCAACCAGAAGTCTTTTCGGATATGGCGATGACGCTATGGTGGGCTGTCGTAACCTTTACAACGGTCGGCTATGGGGATATGTATCCTATTACCACAATCGGGCGTATTTTGACGGCGATTGTGAGTTTTTTGGGCATAGCCCTTTATGCTATTCCGGGGAGCATTTTTACCTCTGAATTGTTAGATAAAATAAAGGAGCGAAAAATGGAAGATGATCAAAACTCAAAACAGTGATTCAATCATAATTTATAGCCTGATGTTCGTTTACCAATTTTTTTCATAAAAAGGGTTAGCGAACAGCTAAAAAACACTGGCAGTATTTGTCAATGTACTGTTGGTATTGGCTATATTTATATTGCATAATATAGCGTGGATGCTCTAAAGCGATAATTTGGTCAAAAAATTGGAATTCCTGATTGAGTTGTTGTAAAATTTTAAAATTCTTACTGCTCCCTAGGCAAAAAGCCGTATCTGTGCGAAAGCAATCCCACGATAGCAATTCTTGAATATGCTCTACTATTTTTTTCAGGCATAAGGACAATAGCTCTTTATTTTCGTAAAAATTGAAATTGATCTTTTTGTTGCCTTTATAGCGAATAAAGCCCAACGGCAGCAAAGATTGTATCAGAAAATCATTGTAAAATAATGCCACTCGATCATCTATTTCATTGTTGCTCTTGCTGCGTCCATATACTGCAATCATCTTATAAATAAATTCTGCAGACGGTTCGCGACTATCTGGCCCATGCCAAGCGATACCACAATCCTGTGCTAAACGAATGGTATCGGTAAATTGCACGCCAGTAATTCCAGCCCCCAAGCGGCCCGGGTTAATACCAAAAATCAAATGGCGTGCCGAGCAAAAATCAACAAAACTAGAGCCTAAAGAGTCTAAAGCGCAATGATAAAATTTTTGGTAAAATTGACAAAATGAAGCAAATGTTGCTTGATTTTCCAAGGGATAGAGCAGGCGAACTTGAGTTAAATTTTTTTGCAGAAATTGTTCTATATCGGGCAAGCGATAATTTTGATAATATTGGCAAATTCTACTATCTAAATACATATTTTATTTTTCCGTCTCCATGATCCTATTTTTCGATTGCTGTATGGTAAAATATCGTTTCAGCTCTGTCCATCAACATGCTTTTTATATTTTAGTTACAGATTAGTTACAGAAAGGAAAAGTCTATGATAGATAACAATAACTTTAAGCAATTGTTACAGTATTTAGGATTTTCTGAAAACAACCATATTTTTAGCAAAAACTTTCCTTCTGGAAACTTTTACCTAAAAGTGGATTTTCAAAAAGAACAAATCATGTATCCCGAAGACCAAGGTTTCAAAGTACATGAACGGCAGACTTGTAATTTTTCGTCTGATGAGAATTTTGTCGTCTTTGAATGCGTGCATCGGCTTTTGGAAAAAGGCTATAACCCTAAACATATTGAGCTTGAACCCAAATGGAAACTTGGGCACGGCGCAAGCGGCGGACGGGCAGATATTTTAGTAAAAGACCAAGAAGAGAAGTCATTATTGATTATTGAGTGCAAAACAGCAGGCGATGAATTTAAAAAAGAAAAGCAAAAAATGCTTAGCAACGGTGGGCAATTATTTTCTTATTTTCAACAAGAAAGAAGTACAGAATATCTTTGTTTATATACCAGTGATTTTATTAATGACACGATAACTTATGAAAATGCGATTGTAAAAACGCAAGATAGACAACAGGATATACAGGCTTTTAATGATGGTGATGAAAATATTAAGCTGTATAAAAATGCGCAAAATAACCAAGAGCTTTTTGAGGTTTGGAAAGAAACTTTTAACTGCTATTTTCACTATAAAGGCATTTTTGAGTACGATGTCAATGCTTATGAAATAGGAATTAGACCCCTAAAAAAAGAAAATTTAAAACCATTCTTAGAAGCAACTGGGCTATTTAATGCCTTTATGGAAATATTGCGGCACAATAATATTTCGGACAATGCCAATGCCTTTAATCGTATTTTGTCTTTATTGCTGTGTAAAATTGTTGACGAGAAAAAAGAGGAAGGTGAAGTTTTAGATTTTCAAGTCAAAGAGGGCGAAGATACGCCAGAAAGAATACAAGACCGTTTGCAAAGACTCTATGCCGAAGGAATGAAGCAGTATTTAGATGAAGCAATAGTGTATTTTGAAGATGAGGAAATTCAAAATATTATTGAGCACTATAGGGAAACACCTATTGAAAAAATAGAGGATATGTTTAAGCAAATTAAATACTATACCCAAAATGAATTTGCCTTAAAGGAAGTACATAATAGAGAATTATTTTTACAAAACGCCAGAGTGCTCAATGAAATTATTAAAATGCTGCAAAACTACCAATTTCGCTATAGTAAAAAGCAGCAAATGCTGGGTGATTTTTTTGAATTGCTTTTAAATCACGGGATAAAACAAAACGAGGGGCAATTTTTTACTCCTGTGCCGATTGTGCGTTTTATGATTTTATCTTTAGGTTTAGACAAGATAGCCAAAAGAAAATTAGCTCAAAAACAAAATAGATTCTTACCAAAGATTTTAGATTTTGCTTGTGGTGCCGGGCACTTCCTAACCGAAAGTATAGATGAATTGCAGCATTTTATTGAGCATATGCAGGACAATGAAATACAAGAAAATGAAAAACAATTGTTGGCCAACATAAAGCAATATAAACAAAGTACACAGTGGGCCAAGGATTATATCTTTGGTATAGAAAAAGATTATCGCCTTGCCAGGACTTCACAAATTGCTTGTTTTCTCAATGGCGATGGCGATGCCAATATTATTTTTGGCGATGGTTTAGAAAATCATGAGAGGCTAAACTTAAAAGAAAAATTTGATGTAATTTTGTCGAACCCGCCTTATTCTATAAAATCTTTTAAGAATTATGTAAGCTCTGAAGTAAGCCAAAATTTTACACTTTTTCAGCAACTGACAGAAAGCTCCAAAGAAATAGAAACCCTTTTTGTAGAACGCACGGCACAGCTCTTAAAAGATGGCGCCAGAGCCGCGATTATTTTACCTTCTCCTATTTTGAGTAATGATTCTGAATTACACCAGCAAACAAGAAAAATCATCTTAGAACATTTTAATATTAAAGCCATAGCCAGCTTTGGCAGCGGTACTTTTGGGGCTACGGGAACCAACACCGTTATTTTATTTTTGGAAAAGCGAAACCCAGATTATGCCACAGATAGGCGTTATATTAGTGAAGATTTATTTAGCCAAATAGCACGTGATAGTTATTTAGATAGGGAAAGATTACTAGAACTATTTATTGATTACCGCAATTTAGATATAGAGGATTATAAAACTTTGATGGGTCGTAATCCTAATGAAAACATTAAAAAGCAAACTTTTTATCAAGATTATCAAACTTGGTTTGATAATTTAACAGAGATTAAGAAGCTAAAACAACAAAAAACATTTACAAATCTCAAGCCAAATGAGCAAAAACAAGAATTAGAAAAAAGATTTTACGATAAGATTTTGGCAAAAGAACAGGAAAAATTTTACTACTTTATGCTTACGCTCAAAGATGATTTGAGAATTAAAGCCACTAATGGCGAAGCCTATAAACAGCAAAAAACCATTATTATACAATCGCAATTGGCAGGAAAACAAAATGCCAAAGATTTCTTGGGTTATGAATTTTCTACTCGAAAAGGCAATGAAGGGATTAAGATTAACCGCAACGCCCAAGGCCAAGCCATCAATAAAATGTATGATGACAATGACCATACCAATAGCCAAAAGGCCAATAGTTATATTCTAAAACATTTTGAAAATAAGCAGTTTGCAGCGATAGATGAGTCTTTACAAGACCACCTAAAAGTAGCCACACTTACCCATATGCTGGACTTTGAAAAAGCAGTTTTTAGCAACACCTTGAGCCTAAACCCGAAAAGCAATAGCGAAGAACCGCAAAATACTGAAATAAAAAGCCAATGGGAGTTGGTTAGGTTAGAAAAACTCTTATTAAATATTAATGGCAATATTACAAAAATAGAGAAAAAAGAAATTTTAGAACAAGGTGATATACCCGTTATAACACAAGAAAAGATTTTTATATCTGGATACTCTAATCATGACAAAGTTATTGATGATTTACCATTAATTCTTTTTGGGGATCATACTTGTACTTTTAAATATATAGACTTTCCTTTTGTTCGTGGCGCAGATGGCACACAGCTATTAAAAATAGATGATAAGAAATTATTGCCTAAATGTTTTTATTATATGTGTTTCTTATTGGAAATTCCAAACAAAGATAAATATGAAAGACATTTTAAATATTTAAAAGAAATCAAAATCCCCCTGCCACCACCAGAAATACAAACAAAGATTGTAAGCGAATGCGAAGCCATAGACCAAGAGAGCCAAAGCGCACAACAAACGATTACACAGGCCAAAGCGGAAATTGAAAGTAAGGTAAAGGCCGTAATTGATGCGGGACATGCAGAAAAGAAATTGGGGGAAATTGCAGAAATAACAAGAGGAGCTTCCCCCCGACCTATAAGGAATTATTTAACAGAAAATGAATCAGGTATAAA
Organism: Spirochaetia bacterium; assembly: GCA_965225855.1. Lineage (GTDB taxonomy): Bacteria > Spirochaetota > Spirochaetia > SP-2023 > SP-2023 > Haliotispira. The sequence goes on from CBDDCK010000005.1 coordinate 1,007,840, forward strand.
TTGGATAAGGATAGGTGACGTATCTGTTTCTTCCAAATATATAACTGCAACACAGCAAAAAATTACAATTGAAGGTGCGAAGAAATCGAAAATAGTTAAGAAAGGCGATTTTATTTTATCTAATTCCATGAGTTATGGCAGACCATATATTTTAGATATTGATGGCTGTGTTCATGATGGTTGGTTAATTCTTTCTGATGTGAACTTAGCAATCAATAAAGATTATTTGTATAACATTTTGTCTAGCCAATTAGTACAAGAACAATTTTCAGGATTAGTTACCGGTGTAACTGTTGATAATTTAAATGTATCAAGAGTACGATCTGTTACAATCCCCGTTCCGCCTTTGGAAGAACAAAACCAGCTAATTAGAGAAGTGGAATTGCTGGAAGATAAAATTTCCCGTGCCCAACAAACCATAGAACAAGCACCAAAGCAAAAGCAAATGGTTTTAACAAAACATCTACAATAAAGGTGGTGGCTGGTAAACTTTTGGTTTGTTTCGGTTGCTTCAGTGGGCTTTTCCAAGCAAAAATATAAGCAAGGCCTAAGAAAGCTCTGGGCAGAATTTCAACGAAAAAAACCAAGATACAAAAATGCCTCGCTGATAGGCCAAACCGCTTAGACCGAATGCCCAATATTGCTTGCCGTATTTAGTCGCGGCTCTTCCCGTATTTAGCCGAAGCTCTTCCCGTATTTAGCCGAAGCTCTTCCCGTATATGTCCCGAGCGCAGACCGCAAATAACTTTGGCAATATATTGTTTGTTTTGTAGGGTGATGGTTTTCGCAAAGTATCTACAAAAGCAGTCCCCGCTCCAAATCTGTAAATAAAAGAGTCTTTATGGTTAGAGTATTTGCGTCTGTATTTTCCATATATACCACAAAATAAAAGAATAAATAGCGTTTATAAAATTCATGATTAAGCCAATGCCGCTGGAATAATGGGTATTGTAATTTATTTATCCGTTGACAAAATTAGATAAAGTTATTATTTTCCTTTGCACAGGCCTCCTTAGTAACGCTAGCTTATTTTGGTTAGTATTCTCAAGGGGCGTTTTTTGAGAAAATAAATATTCTATTCAAAGGTTTTAATGAAAATAAAATTTGAAAACTTAGGCCCAATTCAGTCGGTAGAGCTGGACACATCAAAAAAATTAAACGTAATCATCGGGGAAAATGGCGTAGGAAAAACCTACCTTTCTATTGCTACCTATTCTTTATTGTTGGGTCGTTTGGGGCCATTTTATACATTTATCAATCGTGATATTATTAAAAAAACATTAAAGCATAGCCAGAAAGAAGGCAAAGACACATTAGAACTAGACTATGACTTACTGTTGCAAAACATAGAACAATACAATCAAGCACAGAAAAATAACTATCAAAAACATATACCAAACTTTGTAAATTACACATTTGCTAATGGTTATAATGATAATATCTTCAAAGATTTAGCAATTGAAATAACTATTGATATTCAAGATTCTATATATCAAGATTTGATAGATTATATTAAGACTCAAGCAGAAAATATCCCAGAAATTACTATAGATAATCGATTTACCACATTTTATAAACCCCAAAAAATAGAGTTTACAGCAGAAAATATTGATTGGAATGAATGTATAGAAGAAGCTAATAGTATTTTATGTGAAAATATTCTGCCTAATGATATTCAAAAAGTACTATTTCTATCTGCGGAAAGGGCAGCAATAAACTTATTTAGTAAAGAACTTGCTATCAAAAGAAACAATCTATTAGATGAACTTTTAGAATCTAGCAGGAAAAATAATAGCAATAGTACATTGCAAGAATTACTAAACAAAGGCAAGAGATATGTTGTGCCCATTAGAGAACAGTTAGAATATGCCAATGATATTGCCAACATATCCAAAGATTTAGGTGTTTTTGCAGAGCTAGCTAATGAAATAGAACAAGAAATTTTGCATGGAACATTAACCATTAATCAGTATGAGCAAATCATATTTAGCCCAAATAATGCTAAATCAAAGCAAACACCATTAGATATAGCAGCCAGTTCGGTGCAAGTATTAGCAGGCTTTGTTCTGTTGCTACGCCACATTGCAAAAAAAGGAATCACTGTATTTATTGATGAACCTGAACTAAATTTACACCCTAATACGCAAGTTAAATTGGCTAGAATCCTAGTAAGAATGGTCAATGTGGGCATAAAATTAGTAATTAGTACCCATAGTGATTATATTATTCGGGAACTGAATAATTGCATTATTGCCAATGAAATCAAAGACCAAGAAGAATATGCTGCTTATCATTTAGATAAAAATGATATTGAAATTACAAGATTGTATAAAAAGTCCGCTTCCGCTGAATATGTTACTGCGGAAAAAGTAGCAATAGAAAGCGATGGTTTTACAGCAGAAACCATAGATACAACCATTGAAGAACAAAATGATTTAAGTATAAAACTATTAAAAAAATTATATGATGAGGAATAATAAATTGTGAGTTTAAACAATTTTTTTCATGAAAAATGCAAAGAGCCAATAAGAAGTGGTGAAGTTATTTTAAAAGAACAAGATAGAAAGGGAAAAATAGTAACCAAACAAAGAATAAAAATAAATAATATAGCTAATACAATTATCTTGAAATTAGATTGTGAACCAGTGAATTATTTCTTTAACGAAAAGCAAAAAATGTGTGATTATGCGATTTTAGTCTATAATGAAAGCAATAAAACATTAAAAGCAATATGTATAGAGTTAAAAAGTTTCGCTTTAGGGGACGCTAATATTCAATTAAATATGGGTAATAGATTATTAGAATACTTAATTGATATTTATAAAATTGATAAAAATAGTATAAATTATAATGTCACTTTTAAGGAAATAGTATTTATAGCCAAAATAAAATCAGGCAATAAACTTACCCGTAAAAATGCTAATAGTATTGGTAAGAGTAAATATGAAATCCTCTACTATACAAATAATGATAATAGCTATAATTTATCGAAGTTAATTGTGATATAGCCCACAATATAATGCCGGTTAAAAATTGATATGCTATTTTAACAATCCCGCAAAGCCCAACAAACCATAGAACAAGCGCCAGAGCAAAAGCAAATGGTCTTAGAAAAACATCTATAAAAAAAGCAGTGGTTGGTAAACTTTTGGTTTGTTTCGGTTGCTTCAGTGGGCTTTCCCCAGTAAGAACATCAGCAAAGCCTAAGAAAGCTCTGGGCAGAATTTCAACGACAAAAAACCAAGGTACAAAAATGCCTCGCTGATAGGCCAAACCGCTTAGACCGAATGCCCAATATTGCTTGCCGTATTTAGTCGAAGCTCTTCCCGTATTTAGCCGAAGCTCTTCCCGTATTTAGCCAAAGCTCTTCCCGTATTTAGTCGAAGCTCTTCCCGTATATGTCTCGAGCGCAGACCGCAAATAACTTTGGCAATATATTGTTTGTTTTGTAGGGTGATGGTTTTCGCAAAATATCTACAAAAGCAGTGGTTGGTAAACTTTTGGTTAGGGTCGGTTGCTTCAGTGGGCTTTCCCAAGTAATAGAATAACCAAGGCCTAAGAAAGCTCTGGGCAGAACTTTTTAGGGCTTTGGTTATTTTAACAGCAATAACTAACTTAGAAATATATTAAGTCCTATTATTGTTTAGCAAATAAAATATCATAATAGTTTATTAAATATATAAACAAAACGATAATAAAATCAATATAACAAAAAAGGAAACTTAAATGATTAAAACAATAACATTAAAACAAAGTACAGGGCTTTACCAAACTAAGACACAGTTTCCCAAAGAAACAAAACAGTTTCCCGAAGAAACAAAGTTTTCTCAAGTCAATTTAATTTTTGGCTGGAACTATTCCGGCAAGACGACATTGGCCAGAATATTTCAAGATATTGCCGATGGCAAAATAGAGACACAAGAAGATTTATCTAATTATCAAGCTAAAATTAAAGTCTTTAATGCAGACTATGTCGCTAAAAATATTAAACCAGAACAACTAAATGGCTTTGTTACTATTGGAGAAACAAACATTGAGCTAGAACAAAAAATAGCGCAATTAAACCAAGATTTAGGCACACAACCTGATGAAGCAAACCAAGGCAGCGGGCTATATTGGCAACAGTCTGAAGTACAAAATCAAATAAAGTTGGTAGAACAACAAGATATAAAGGAGTAAAAGTGGTTCAGCCAGATTTTTGGAATATAGATATAGAAAAGAAGTTTTTTACAGAGGCAATGAAAAACTTTGCTTCTTCGGAACAATTATTTTACCGTTTGAAAGATGGATACTTTGCTTATGTCCCTAAAGAAAAGAGCACTGAAGGCCAAACTTTGCAAAGCAGAAACACCTTAATTGGGCAGTTTACCGAAAAATGGTGCAAAGATTTTTTCAAGCCAAATAGCATAAGGAAGCGATAAATAAAAATGGAAAATAAAAAATATGAAGTACAAATTTATTATACAGGTTTCTGTAATTACCAAGTTTCTGCTAAAGATGAATCAGAAGCGATAATTAAAGCAAGGAATCTAAAAGTTAAGAAAAAAGAGTTTTTAACGACATTAGAAAGTTGGGAAGAAGCTGACACGGCTATAGGAATACCAGAATAAAAAAAGAAGAATCTAAATTACCGTTAAATTATATCACTATTAGAACTACCAAAAGCCGAATTAATAAAGGTTTACTGGCGGTTCCTGTGTCTTTAATTGAACTCTTTCCTAAAAATATAAATAAGATATTTCTAGTAGATGAATACGGAAAAATTGAGTCTAAAACATTTACGCCTTATAACAGTAAAAGCCGAGAATGTAGAATTGGCGGTTTAAGAAAGTTTTATGAGAGCTACAATGTAGTAGATGGGGACGAGTTAGTTATTCAATTACTTGATGATGAAAAATTTAGAATAATGCCTGAAAAATTATTTCAGAGTATATTGAAAGATAAACTCGTTCATTTTGAAAATTCAAATAATGAAGCTGAAATAGAAAAGAATCTATGCCAAATTTCAAACATCACGAACCTATCTAAAATTGAATTTTTGAAAAATGATTTTATTCTTCTTTCAAAAGAAAAAATCGGAGGGCGCAATAATATAGAGAAAAATAAAATTCTGGTAAAAGAAAATGTACCCTATTATATTAGGAAAATTCTACTTGAATTGTATTCAGGAAAATGCCAAATTACTGGATTTACATTCTTGACTAGAAAAAATATACCATATTTCGAGTTACATCATATTGCCCCTCAAAAAGGAAATCACTTAAAAAATTTACTTGTAGTTAGCCCAAATATTCATGCACAATTTACTCACGCAAATATAGAACAGTATTTTGATGATGATGGATGGCTTAGAAAGGTTAAGTTTAACAACAATGAATTTAAGGTTTTTCAGATAATTGATGAATTACAAAAGAGTTTTAAAAAGGAAATTCATTTTTGATTTTCGTCTAATATATTAACCTATTGTATATAATTATTTGGAATAAAGCAGCCAGTGCCAGCCCGTCTACTGCTTGGGGAAGTTGGCAATCGGCTTCTAACCCAACTTTAAGAGATGTTCACGAATATATTTTGATTTTTTCAAAAGGAGACTATAAAAGAAGCAGAAACAAAGAGGAGAAAGAAATAAAGTTAGATACTATTGCCAAAGAAGATTTTATAGAGTGGACAAAATCTATTTGGACTTTTCGGGCAGAGTCAGCCAAAAAAATTGGACACCCTGCGCCATTTCCGATTGACTTACCGTATAGATTGATTCAATTATATTCATTTGAGACAGATATTATTTTAGACCCTTTTATGGGCAGTGGCACAACGGCAATTGCCGCATTGAAAAGTAATAGAAGTTTTGTCGGTTTTGAAATAAATTCTGAATATGTGGCTCTGGCAAATCATCGCATTGATTCTTTAGCAGATATGCTATTTTAACAATCCCGCAAAGCCCAACAAACCATATAACAAGCACCACAACAAAAGCAAACGGTTTTAGAAAGACATCTACAATAACAGCACCAACTCCTGCAAAATGTCCATTATAATCTTACAATATTTCGATAAATCAAAAAACTAATATTCTAAAAATTAATTCAGGAAACCGTTCATATGAAATTTGGAATGAGAAAACCCTCACTTAAAAAAATGCTGAAAGCCAGAACCACTGGCAGAGCCAAAAGAGCGGTTAAGCGAACTTTTAATCCCCTATATGGCAAAAAGGGAATGGGATTGATCAATAATCCTAAAAAAGCTCTGTATAACAAGGTGTATAATAAGACCAGTTTCGGGCTCAATAGTCTACTAAAATATCTATTTAAGTTGTTTAAGTGATAATTTATTGTGGGCTTTCCCAAGTAAGAACATCAGCAAAGCCTAAGAAAGCTCTGGGCAGAATTTCAATGACAAAAAACCAAGATACAAAAATGCCTCGCTGATAGGCCAAACCGCTTAGACCGAATGCCCAATATTGCTTGCCGTATTTAGCCGAAGCTCTTCCCGTATTTAGCCGAAGCTCTTCCCGTATTTAGCCGAAGCTCTCTCCGTATTTAGCCGAAGCTCTTCCCGTATTTAGCCGAAGCTCTTCCCGTATTTAGTCGAAGCTCTCTCCGTATTTAGCCGAAGCTCTTCCCGTATATGTCCCGAGCGCAGAGTGCAAATAACTTTGGCAATATATTGTTTGTTTTGTAGGGTGATGGTTTTCGCAAAATATCTACAAAAGCAGTGGTTGGTAAACTTTTGGTTAGGGTCGGTTGCTTCAGTGGGCTTTCCCAAGTAATAGAATAACCAAGGCCTAAGAAAGCTCTGGGCAGAACTTTTTAGGGCTTTGGTTATTTTAACAGCAATAACTAACTTATGAATACATTAAACCTTATTATTATTTAGCCAATAAAATATCATAATAGTTTATTAAATGTATGAATGAAACGATAATAAAAGCAATATAACAAAAAAGGAAACTTAAATGATTAAAAAAATAACATTAGCACAAAGAAAAGGGCTTTACCAAACTGCTACACGGTTTCCCAAAGAAATAAAGTTCCCTCAAGTCAATGAAATAGAGTTTTCTCAAGTTAATTTAATTTTTGGCTGGAACTATTCCGGCAAGACGACATTGGCCAGAATATTTCAAGATATTGCCGATGGCAAAATAGAGACACAAGAAGATTTATCTAGTTATCAAGGTAAAATTAAAGTGTTTAATGCGGACTATGTCGCTAAAAATATTAAACCAGAACAACTAAATGGCTTTGTTACTATTGGAGAAACAAACATTGAGCTAGAACAAAAAATAGCGCAATTAAACCAAGAGTTAGGCACACAACCTGATGAAGCAAACCAAGGCAGCGGGCTATATTTGCAACAGTCTGAAGCACAAAATCAAATAAAGTTGGTAGAACAACAAAAGAATAACTATACTATTGATAGTATTGCTAAAGACCACATACATGATGATATAGTAAAAGGTCTTGAAATCTCAAAACAAAAGTATAATAAAAATAAGTTTAATGATAGCTTTATAGCAAGGTATAGTAACTATAAAAAAACAAATGAGTTGCATATATTAGACGAAATAAATCTTGGAGAAACATTAAAAAAAGCTACAGAGGATACAAATTTAATTCAGCCTATAGATGAGCTTAAAGTAACTAAACTTTTATTTATTGGTAATGAGCTTGTACAAAATATTATTCAATGCTTACAAGAAAGCCCCAATATTTTAGAGCGCATAGAGAATTTGCCACAGAGCGCAGACTATTGGGTTCACCAAGGTATGGATTTACATAAAGAAGCAAAGCAATGTTATTATTGCGGAAATAACATTACCGCAGAGAGAAGAGAGCAACTAAACCAACATTTTTTACAAGATGCCCAAAAAGAATTACAGGACAAATTAGAAGGATTAACAAACCCATTACAAGAAATTGTTTTAGAAAAATATCCAAATAAAGATGATTTAAAATGTTTAGATGCGGATACGAAAAATACTTATGAGCAAACTTGCCAAAATTTAAATACAGTTATTAAGGAATATAACCAAGTTATTGCCGAGCTAAAACAACAAATTGACAATAAAATCAATAACCCTTTTCAATTAATGGAATATCAATTGTCAAAAGGATTTTCATTAGAAGAGAAGCAAAATATAGCAAATATATATCTTGTTGATATTCAACAGTCTATTCGAGAACACAACGAGAGTATTGCAAAACAAGAGAAAATAAAAGAGCAGGCGATACAAAGTTATAAAAACCATCATATAGATAACCATTTAGAGAATTACCATAAACAAGTTATAGAATATGAAAGCGAAACGAACAAACTAGACAAGCAATTAAAAGAATTTACAACTAAGCAAGACAATATAAATAATACAATCTCAAATAAAGAATCAAAAAAGAACGAACTACAAAAGCAACAAAGTAGCTATGAAAAGACAAGAGAAAACTTATTACAAAATATAAATGCCTTAAAGGTAAGCCCCAACTTAACACTTGCTATGGCAGAACATGAAGAGAAAAAAGTCTTTCAAGTACAAAGAGAACCGAATTTAAATGCTGCGGAGAACCTTAGTGAAGGCGAAAAAACAGTTATAGCAATTAGCTTTTTTCTGGCAGAACTTCAAGCACTAAAAGCAAATAATCAATTAAAAGATACCATTGTTTTTATTGATGATCCTATTTCTAGTTTTGATAGCAACCATCTATATAGCTGTTGTAAGCAAATTGCTAATTTTTTTGATAACAAAGATTCTTTTAAACAATTATTTCTTACAACCCATAACTGGGAATTTTACACTCAAATAAAACAATATAATATGCCTAAAGGTGGGCATCAATTTTTTATTATTGAAGATAAACAATTGATGGAACTGCCTGAAGACTTAAAAAAATTTAGTAGTGAATACCAACTCATTTTTAATAAGGTACATAGATATTACTCATCTTCTAATGAGTCAAAGCAAAATATTCCCATTGAAGAAATAATTATTATCAGCAATCTTATGCGCAGACTAGCAGAAACTTTTTTGAGTTTTTATACAACACCTGCAAAATATCAAGAAACTTTAAAACAATGGAAAAAGCAATTTCCTATTTTAGATTCAGACTCCCATGCGTTAGATACCAAAAACTTAACTAATCCTGAGCAAGTAAAAGATGCAGTCCAATTTTTAATGAAGCAAATTAAAAATTTAGCAGAAGGGCATTTTGACGCTATGACTATTAAGGAAGAAGTACAAGATAAGTAGTTTTGTAGATATTTTCTTATAAATTATAAGAAAGTCTTGGGCATAATCTTAAAAAGTTTTGCCTAGAAGTTTAAAAAGTTTTGGGCAGGACTTTTTAAGGTAAATGTGGCTATAGTTTGCGGAATGCTTTATTATAAACTCTGCAAGATTAAATTTATTTCGTTTTTTGTTTTATTGATAATGATATAAACTCAAGTAATTTTTTTGTATATTATCCTTATGATATACCAATATATCCAATTAATTTTTTGAAAAAGAAACGAGATATGCAAAAATTGAATATTGAAAGTTTACAAGAAGAAGCAAAGAATTTTTCTGTATTTATAGCTAAACACAAAGAGTCAAAGCTATTTGGCGTAACCGATGGAAAGGCAATTGGAACTTATTTAGAGCATAAATTCCAAAAGTATCTGCAGGGGAAATATGATTACACCCAAGGAAATTCTGCCAAAGGAATTGATTTTCCCGACCTTCAAGTGGATATGAAAGTAACCAGCATTCGGCAACCTCAATCTTCTTGCCCGTATAAATCTGCTAAACAAAAAATATATGGTTTAGGATATTCTCTATTGATATTGGTATATGAAAAGTTAGATGATTTGGTAAACAATACGGGAACTCTGAATATAAAACACACAATTTTTGTGGAGAAAGAGCAAACGGCTGATTTTCAAATAACAACAGGAATTAAAAAAATTCTTGAGAATGATGGAAATAAAGACGATTTATTAGGTTTTTTCAAGAGAAAATGTTACCTGTAGATGATATTGAGGCAGAAAATATCGCCAATGAAATTTTGTCTACTAAAGAGATTTAAATTGTTTATTTAACCATATCGAATGCCTTACAATGGAGATTACAATATTCCCGAGTGATTGATAAAGCGGGGAATATTGCTGGAATAGTAAAAATTTTGTGATTGCGGCCATAGAGAAAAATAAAATTGAATTTGGTGATTTTCAGACACCGTTGCCGCTTGCAATGCGAGTAATATCGTTACTAATAGATGAAGTTTCTTTTGAAAGTATTATTGAACCAACATGTGGTTTGGGTAATTTTCTTATTGCATGTTATAAAAAAGGTATTCCTTCTTGCCAACTTCACGGTTGGGAAATTAACCCTACTTATGTAGAACAAGCCAATAAACAATTAGCTAAATTAACAAGCGTAGCAAATGATTATGTAGCTAATATCAATTTTTTTCAAATTAACTGGCAGACTATATTGGCAAAATATAAAAAACCGATTTTGTTTGTGGGCAATCCTCCTTGGGTAACCAATGCAAAAATAGGAAGACTTTTAGGCCGTAATTTGCCTGATAAGTCTAATAATTTTACGTCTTTCAATGGTTTCGATGCAATTACCGGAAAAAGTAATTTTGATATATCCGAATCGATGTTAATCAAAATGCTAGAAGTAATTTCTGGTACTCATTCTTCTATGTCTTTCTTTATAAAAATATCTATTGCTAGAAAACTTTTTCAATATTCCGCAAAGCATAAGCTGAAAATAGGCTCATTTTCCATTCGCAAAATAGATACAAAAAAAGAATTTAAGGTAAGTGTCGATGCTTGTTTATTTATAGCAAAAGGTTCTTTACAGCTTCCCGATTCTTATATTTGTGCCATTTATGATAGACTAGATAGCGAAGAATCTACTAATTCTATGGCAATTCAGTCGGAAAAATTGATTGCCAATATGCAAAATTATAAGAAATTATATTTTATTGATGGTATTTGTGAATTTAAGTGGAGGTCAGGAGTAAAACATGACTGTTCTAAAGTAATGGAATTTTCATATGAAAATGGTCTTTTGCAGAACGGGTTGGGAGAAAAAGTTTCTATAACACCCGATTTTTTATATCCCATGTATAAAAGTTCAGATATTGCAAAACAAACTAAAAACTTGCCTAGAAGGTATATGTTGCTAACCCAAAGAAGAATGGGAGAGGACACACTATTTTTACAATATGTTGCGCCAGAAACCTGGCGTTACCTATTAAGTCACGAAGCAATGTTTGCACAAAGGAAAAGCTCCATTTATAAAAATGCCCCAAGGTTTTCTATATTTGGGGTTGGTGAATACACATTTGCCCCATGGAAGATTGCTATATCTGGTTTATATAAAAACATAAAATTTTCCTTAATTAGCAGTTATCACAATAAACCTATCGTATTAGATGATACTTGTTATATGCTTGGGTTTGGCTCTTATCAGCAAGCCGTACTGGTATATGAGCTATTAATTTCAGAAATGGTTGGCCAATTTATTGATTCAATTATCTTTTTAGATAACAAACGCCCCGTTACTTCTTCTTTACTCAATAGAATCCGTTTGCTAGAAGTTGCCAAAGTTTTAGGTAAAGAGGAAACCTTTTTTAAATTATTTAATAATCTATAGTTTGCCGACTTCTAAGCACAGCTCCCAAAAGTTCTGGGCATAATCTTAAAAAGTTTTGCCTAGAACTTTAACGATAAAACGATGGCTTACACGTCTAGCATTTCCACACTGATAGCGTGTTCTTCAATAAAGTTACGGCGTGGAGCAACTTCATCACCCATTAATACACTGAAAATATGGTCGGCTTCCACTAGATCGTCGAGTTTCACTTGCCAGATTTTGCGGCTCTCTGGGTTCATTGTGGTTTTCCAAAGTTGCTCGGCGTTCATTTCTCCCAAACCTTTATAGCGTTGGACTGTGGCTCCGGGAAATTCCTGCAATAATTGGTCTCGCTCGCGATCACTATAGGCATAGCGCAAATTTTTGCCTTTTTCAATTTTAAATAATGGTGGCATAGCTAAATAGACGTGTTGACCTTCAATTAAAGGGCGCATGTAGCGGAAGAAAAATGTCAGTAGCAAGCAGCGTATGTGCGAACCGTCTACATCGGCATCGGCCATGATGATCACTTTGTGGTAGCGCAGGCCACTCAGGTTCATATCCGGCCCAGCCCCAGCTCCTAAAGCGGCAATTACGGGCTGGAGCTTTTCATTGCTCAAAACCTTGTCGTAACGCGTTTTTTCGGAATTGAGCATTTTCCCCCATAGGGGCAATATGGCTTGAATATCGCTATTGCGTCCACCTTTGGCACTGCCACCCGCAGAATCTCCTTCTACAATAAAAATTTCGCATTTTGCGGGGTCGCGGTTGGCGCAGTCGGCTAGTTTGCCCGGCAAGCGGGTGGAATCCAAAAAACCTTTGCGCCGTGTCAATTCTCGTGCGCGTTTGGCAGCGGCTCTGGCCCTAGCAGCGGTTAAGCTTTTCTCAATAATTTTGTTGATGATTTTAGGGTTTCGTTCAAAGTAATTGCTGAGCTGTTCATTGACCAAGGACTCGACAATGCCGCGGACTTCTGAATTGCCTAATTTGGTTTTGGTTTGCCCTTCAAACTGGGGCTCTGGTATTTTGATGGAAATCACAGCAGAAAGGCCCTCTCGGACATCTTCACCGCTGAGCGGTTCATTAGCTTTTTTGCCACTTTGAACTTGTTTCATAAAGTCGTTAATGGTGCGCGTCAAGGCAGAGCGAAAACCAACCATGTGGGTGCCGCCTTCGCGCGTGTTGATATTATTGACGTAAGAATGCAAATTTTCGCTGAAACCATCATTGTACTGCATTGCAATTTCCACCAAGACATTTTCTCGCTCTATTTTAAAAGCGATAATTGCAGGGTCAATAGGCTGTTTACCTTCGTTGAGGTGGACAATAAATTCCGCTAGGCCACCTTCATAATGGTAGGTTTTGCGTTGTCCTGTGCCACCTTGTTGTTGAGGCCGTTCATCGAATAAATGAATTTTAATGCCTTCGTTCAAATAAGCGAGCTGACACAAACGATGCAGTAGAACTTCGTAGTTAAATTCGATTGTATCTTTAAAAATGGATTGATCGGGGCAGAAACGAACACGGGTGCCGTGCTGTTCGGAGTTGCCCAGCTCTTCCATGGGGCCTGTTGGATTGCCGATATGATAAATTTGGTGATAGCTTTTGCCGTGGTGATGGACTTCTACTTCACAAAATGTGGAAAGCGCGTTGACAACCGAAACTCCCACACCGTGCAAACCACCAGAAACTTTGTAGGCATCTTTTTCAAATTTGCCCCCAGCATGCAGCCGAGTCATCACCAGCTCTAGGGCACTGACCCCTTCACCTTCGTGTATATCGGTGGGGATTCCACGCCCGTTATCTTGCACTTCGACATAATTGTCAGGCTGTAGAATTACTGTGATTTCATTACAATAACCAGCTAAAGCTTCATCAATGCTGTTGTCTACAATTTCATAGACTAGGTGGTGCAAACCATTGAGGCCGGTTGAGCCAATATACATACCGGGCCGCTTGCGCACAGCTTCTAGTCCTTCGAGTACTTGGATACTGCCTGCAGCATACGCTTTTGATTCAGTTGGAAAATCTGCCATGGATACCTACCGCTCTTCAATTTTTATGGTGAGCCTAAGCTGTCTCTGGGCAAAGGCCAGCAAAGTATACCAAATTCAAGTTATTTGGGGTAGTTGGTATACAAAGGTTATACAGCAATTTGGTATAATTACGTTCATCAATATTTTGTTTGCAGTGCCTAGGGTTTTGAGATTTTCTTTGTGTGTTGTAGTGCTTGGTATCAAACTGTAGAATCTGTTTCGTAATGGCGCGTATCTGGGATTTAAATAAAATACCGTATTTGGAAGAACAGCAGTACTTCGATTTTCAAGTAATTTCTGATTGTGCTGATCTTATTGCCGTGGGTGGTAATTTATCCCCAGGGCTTTTGATTTCTGCTTACCGGCAAGGTTTGTATCCTTGTTATTCTAAATGGGAACCGATTCATTGGTGGTCTCGCAAACAGCGTTTTGTGTTGTTTCCCGATGAACTACATTTGCCTAAATCATTGCTGAAAAATATGAAACGCAATTTGAGTTTGTCCGTATTTGGTGAGTTAGAAGAAGATAAGGGCAACACAAACGGTGATATGCGCTTTAGTTTGAGTTTAGATCAAGCGTTTGCCAATGTCATTAAGGCTTGTGCCCAAACTTTCAGGCCGAGCCAGTCTAAAGAAGATGCTAGTTCTTGGCTGAATTCAGAAATGCAAGATGCTTATATTGAATTGCATAGGCTAGGCTATGCTCATTCTGTCGAATGCTGGCTGCAGCAAGCAGATGGCAGCAAAAAATTAGTGGGTGGGCTCTACGGTATAAGTTTGGGCCGGGCCCAAGGTTTGCAGTGTTTTTATGGCGAATCTATGTTTAGCCATGTTGCCGATGCTTCTAAAACGGCTTTTGCCGCTTTGGTTTTGTTCCTAAGAGAAAAAGGCTTTTATTTAATTGACTGCCAGCAGGAAACAAAGCATTTGCGCAGGTTTGGTGCTCGTTTGATTGCGCGAGAGGAATTTGAGCAGATGCTCGAAGGTTTAGATAACGGGGCACCATATGGTTGGGGAGCTTATCGCAAAGAATTTCCGCTAAGCCCTTCATTGTCTAAGCTGTTAGGCCGTTGAAGTGTTGCTCTTATGCCGCGTTTCTAAAACTGTATATTGTTTATTTTCTCTATTTGTTTTGGCTGTTTGCTTTATTTTTTGGACCCCGTTCCCAGTTTTGGCAGCCCAAAATTCTGCTGAAGATTTTACTCAAGATACCGCACCCAACACCGAGTTTAGGGATTTTTATACTATTGCAGAATGGGTGCGAAAAATCAAAAATCGCATGCTATACCAGCAATTCCATCAGGCGTTGACGCTGTGTTTAAAGGCGCAGAAGCAATACCCAGAACAACCGATATTTCGTGATTATGAGGCCAGTATCCGCGAATATCTGCAGGTAATGTTGCACAATTATACAGGAAATACAGAAGAAAATAATGCAGAAGTCTCTGAATTGCAGTTGGAAACAATTGTCGAACAACAGCCAAAGCAACTCACTTTGAAGCAACGTTTGATAGCTATGGCAAAGCAAGACCCTCTGCTTTCTATTTATGGCGGTGCTGGTTTTTATAGCAGTGCGGATAAAAATCTTGAAGAGCCTGTGGTAAACTTATTTACTCAAGCGGTGTTGCGTTTGTATTTTAGCACGAGCTTGGGCATAAGCTTTGCTTATTATGATCCGCACTGGAATTTCCAATTGCAAAATAAAGCTGAATCAGCATTGTATAGTTTTGCTTTGCTGGGCAGTTTGCGGTTTCGCAACAAATTTAACTTGTTTTCTAGCCGTAGTTATTTGAGCTTTGCTGTGGATATTGGTATGGGCTTGTATGATATATTCCCTTCGTTGGAAGATTATCAGGCGAAGTTTGTGTTGTTGTTGGGTTTTAGCGTGAGCAATAAGCCTTTTTACCATTTTTGGGGGATTGAAGCTCTGGCTGGGTTGCAGCTTGATTTAGGGGTTTGGCTTTATTTGAGTATGCAAGCGAATGCGCTCTCTATTGTGCAGACGGGTAATTGGGAAGCCATTTTATGGCAGAGCTTTGGTATATTGCGCTTTGGTTTGGCTTATCGTTTTAGTATTAGTGAGTATTACCAGCAAGACCAAGTTTTTCTGGCTCAACACCAATTGGCTTTTTTACTTGGTTTGGAGTGGCGCACTCGTTTTCAGTAAGATTTTTAGTAAGAATACAATATTGTTGTATTGGACCAAAATTGTAATTTTGCTTCTAGTTTTGCAATTTCAGCCTCTACATTTTGTAATTCCGCTTGTTGTTTTGTTTGCGTAATTTTTTCTAATGTGTTTTGTTTAACCGCTCGTTCCATGCGTTTATGGGCCCCTGCTAGACAAATATTTAATTTGCGCTGCAGTTCATTGATTGCCTGCTGTTGTTGCCAGCTATTTAAAAGCCGCTTGCCACGTGTTGATTGTAATAGTATTTCTAATGCGCTAATGCGAAATGGCTCAATCCATGGGTGTTGATGGGAAAGTTGAGCGATTGTATCTGCTGTTTGTGTATTATTTTGGCTGTTGTCTGAAATTTCTGCAGGAATGCTATCGCGTTTGGCCACCAAATATTCGGGGCAATAAGCCACATCAAAGCGGGCTGTTAGCCGCAGGAAATATTCATAGTCCTCGGCGATTTGGATTTTTGGCTCAAAATAGCCGGCTTCGTGGCAGAGATTGCGCTGCATTAGTAAAGTCGATGGGCCTATAATGCATTTTTTTAGGGCTGCTGGCCAAATTTGGCGCGGGTTTCCTTCGCGCGGGTGTTTGTGTTTTTTTTGGGATATAATTTGGGCTTGGCAATTGGTGGGGAAATACGGGGGTAAAAGCAATTCAGGGTGGGGGATTTTTTGGAGAAATTGGGAGGGCAATTGGGTTGGCTGTGCTGGATTATCTAATTTCCCCTTCCCCAAAGAATTATTTAGCGAAAAACGCAGCCATAATTCTCGGCAATGGATTATTTTAGCTTGGCTGTGTTGTGAGTGTTGCCATTGTTGCTCGAGTTTTTGCGCTAGCCAAATATCATCACTGTCTAAAAAAGCAAGCCAAGGTTGGCTAGAACGTTGGATAGCAATATTGCGCACCGCACCTGGCATACCCAAGTGCCGAGGAAGCCTTTGCAATTGCAGCAAGACTTTAGCAGCTTGGCTGGTAATCTCATTTGCTTGGCAAACTATTTGGTTAGAAATTTTTTGCAGGTTGGCAAATTCTGTTGGGCTTGAGCCATCATCTACAATGAAAATTTCGCTTGGCAATTGTGTTTGGCGGTATACCGATAGCAATGCTTGTCCCGTAAGTTGGGCCCGGTTGTACGTGGGGATAATTACGCTGATTGGCAATAACATAATGTAAATAGTGTAAAAATGGATTTTTGCATAGCCTTTTACATATTCTTAATATTGCTAGAATGTTTGCATGCCCATGATAATCCAAAATATCCCTGTTTTTCTTGAAACCTTTTTTAGCCAGAACTGTAATGAAAATGGCTTTTTTTGGTTGGATAGTGGCAATGGCGAATATGCGAGAAAACAAGATAACGATAGCTTAGTAGATAGTTTGGCTATGGGTTCTGTGGGTCGTTTTGCTTTTTTTGGTATGATGCCCGAACATTCTCTACAATATTTTTCCAGTGGCAAATTGCAAGAACATCAGCTGCCCAAAAAAAATATTTCTTTGGAAAAATATTGTCTGCCATATGAGTCCCTGCAAAGTTTGGAAAAATGGGCGGGGCAGTATGCTAAGATAGCCCAAAAACTGGCGGTGGACGGAAGCCCAATACCGTTTCAGGCAGGTTTGGTGGGTGGCTTTACGTATGAATTTGGTTATTACTTACACAATAACTATTTTACTTCCCAATCTTTGCAAACTTTTTGTAGCCAGAGAGAAGAGGAAATTTTATGGCAATTTTCTGTATATTCTGCGGTGTTGGCTGTAGATTTGCAATTTCAACAGCTCCATCTCTTAGGCTATCCTCATTCTCAAGCTTATCAGTGTCTGCAACAAAAAATCGAATGTGCTGTAGAATATTCTCAAAATGTCTCTAAAGATTTTTCTAATCGTGTTACGCAAACCCAATTTCAAACTCAATTTATTTGGGCACTCCACTGTCAATATGGTTTTACACAGTATCAACAAAAATTCCACAAGGTCAAAAATTATTTGCAACAGGGGGAAATTTATCAGCTTAACTTGAGCCAAAAACTCCATTTGTGGCTCAAATCTTCTATTTCTAATCAAATATCGAATGATGTTTTACAAGCGTTATATCTGCGATTGCGCCAGATAAATCCCGTTCCATTTGGTAGCTTTTGCCGTTTGCCCAATGGGGAAAGTATCCTTTCATTCTCTCCTGAGCGTTTTTTTCGTTTAACTGCAGCTGAAGGTTTGCTAGAGGCCCGCCCCATGAAGGGGACTCGCTCGCGAATCGATCGGCCAAATACCTACCATGAATTATGTGATAGTAAAAAAGAGCGGGCCGAATTGTTGATGATTACAGATTTACTGCGCAATGATTTATACCATATTTGCCAGAGCGAAAGCGTACAAGTTATGGGGGGAAGACCTGAGAGTTGGCCATTCTGCATTGAAGCATACCCTTATGTTTGGCAGCAAACTGCGGTTGTTCAAGGTAAACTGAAAACAAAATTTAGCTTGGATTCATTGACAAAAAGCAAGTTTATTTTGCAGTTGTGGCAAGCTTTGTTCCCCTGTGGCTCTATTACTGGGGCCCCAAAAATGCGTGCTATGGAATTAATTAGAGAATTAGAAGAAGGCCATCGCCATTGGTATACTGGCAATTGGGGCTACATTAATGGCAACGGTAATATGGAATTTAATGTATTGATCCGTAGTTTTTACAGTGCCGAGCAAGGTCTTAATTACCACGTTGGTGGTGGCCTAGTTTGGGATTCTAAGCCGCTAGCCGAATGGCAAGAACTAAAAGCAAAGAGCCAATTTTTTTTGCAAGAATTAAAGTTACAATTTGCTCTGGATTATGACCGCTCTTAACTTGCTTTCCAGCTTTGCCTACATTTCCCAAAGTTCGTGTTTGCAGTACTAGTTCTAAACAGCAGTTCTGGGGCATAGCCATTTTACTAGGCTTGCGTGATTGAGTCTATCGGACAACACTATGGCATCGGGCTCAATTAACGCTGGTAAAATACCGCAAAAGGTTTATTGGCTAAATAGCCACTACCAAAAATTAAAGCGGCTTCATAACAAACAGACCACTTGGCCAAATATTGCTCTAGTTGGTGGTGAATTTCTAGGTGTCCCGATAAAAGTCGTGAAGAGGACGCACTACAACCATAGTGTTGTATTGCAGAAATATCCGCTTGTTGTAATTGGACATTTTGAGATAAATTCAGGTAATCATTGGCACAAAAGCTCAATAATTATGGCTCTGGCTTGCCGCGCGCCGCCTTAAAAGTTTCTAAGCTGCGGTATTGTTGCTGCCCATATAACTGCTGTATTATCTTATCCGGTTGCCAATATTTTCTACTCAAGTAGAACTTCCGCCTTCTTTGCTGATACAGGACATGATAACTGAACGGGATAGGCGCGATAACTTGGGATTTTTTGGGACAAATGGAAGGTAAAAATTGGCTTACTTTCCAAAATAAAAAAGTAAAAAAATTTTCATTGCACGAGAAAAAGCCAGAATCCATTTTTAACACCAAACCAGAGAAAAAACGCTCAAAACTTCAAAAAGCCAAAGCGCCCCCAACCAACACCCCACCCCCCAAGCCTTCACAATAAAAACCAAACCATGCCCTAATTATGTACTTTTGAAAAGTAACAATTATGGACTAGGTCGGTCCATAGTTATCGACTTGCCTCGTCTATAGCTATGGATTGGTTGCTTTGATGGTTTATAGATTCAACTAATATTCAATGCAAATGAATTGGCATGGATTTTTAACCCCCAACCAACACTAAAAAACAACACTAACACACAAAAAAAGTACCCAAACAACCCTAACACAAAAAAACTTACAAAAAGCCTTATATAGGCCTTGACGCAACACCCCCCCTAGCAAAATGGGGATTTACACACTAGCCCGTATGGGTTGGCCAATCTTTATCCATTTTTGGAGGTATTGCTTATGTATAAGCTCAAACTATTTTTATTGCCATTAGCCTGGCTACTGGTCTTTATGGCCTTTGCCTGCGCCCCAGCCGATGACGATGCACCATCTTCTGGGCCGACTATCAATAAGGCCATCTACGACTTTGCTACGGCTATCTTAACCGTACAAGGCACGAACTTAAGTCCTACAGAAGCGCAAATCCAAACCATCGTAGTAGATGGCGTAGCTTTAGATTCCTATACTGCAGATGCCAAACCCACTGGGCCAGATAGTAGCAATCTGGCAAAAGGTAAGTACCGTATTAAAAGCGATGGCACAGCGCTTTGGCTTAGACTTACCGATCCACATAAAGCTACTCTGAATGGCAAGGTGGATAGCAATGGTCTAAAAAAAGGGTTGCTTAGCGTTGGCTCTGGTGCTTGGGCGGGTTTAAATACACCTAAAGACTTGGACGTTAGGAATATACCCGCAGCCGAACAAGTTGATAATCAATCGCCTAAGCAAACTGAAGACGAACAAGCTGAAGAAGAGTCGCCTAAGTTACCCGAAGCCGAACAAACCGAACAAGTTGATGATCAATCGCCTAAGCAAACTGAAGACGAACAAGCTGAAGAAGAGTCGCCTAAGTTACCCGAAGCCGAACAAACCGAAGAAGTCGATGATCAATCGCCTAAGCAACCTAAAGACGAACAAGTCGAAGAGGAGTCGCTTAAAGCCGCAATTACCCGTGCAACCTACCATGTTGGCACGGCGCTGTTAACTTTACAAGGTACTGACTTAGGTAGTGCGACCCAAGCCCAAATCCAAACCATCGTGGTAGATGGCCTAGCCTTAAGTTCCTATATTGCAGATGCCACAGCCACTGGGCTAAATAGTCGTGGTCTGGCAAAAGGTAAGTACCGCATGCATAGCGCTGGCACAGCGATTTGGCTTTACCTTACCGATACCGATAAAACTACTCTTGAGGCCAAGCCCGGTATGAATACCAATGGTCTAAAAGATGGGTTGCTTAGCGTTGGCACTGGTGCTTGGGCGGGTTTAGATACAGCCAAAGCCTTGGCCGTTAGTGGACACCCACCCGCAATTACCAGTGCAACCTACAATTCTGGTACAGGCGTGTTAGTGATTACAGGTACTAATTTACCGTCATCAGTGTGGGGCTGGGACTTCACCAAATTGAGGTTTGTCGCAGGTAATGGTCGTAAGAGTGAACCATTATTACCGCACTACATAACCGCCGGTATAAACAGAGCCATAGGTTCTGCAGCAAGTGCAACAAGCTTAACGATTACTTTAAAGGGTAATGAAAAAAATAAAATCAATGTTATATTGGTTAAGAATGGTGATAGTGATGATGCTGGTGCATACAACCTGGAAGCAGCAGCAGGATTTGCCGGTGGTAGCGCAGCAGACACAAGCAATAACCCTATTACCGTTAGTGGGTATGTAGTCAGAATCGATGACGCAACCTACTCTGCTAATAACAGCTTGTTACGGATTTTCGGTTTCAATTTACCGACAACATTTGCAGAGTGGGACTTTAGCAAATTGACGCTTGTATCCGGTGATGGTAAGAAGAAATACACATTACCCCAGCACGCAACCGCAGGTGAAAACACAGCCACAGGTTTTAGGGCATTTGCAAACGTCTTAATAATTACTTTAAGCGGTAGTGTAAAAGCGGAAGCTGAGAAGATATTGGTTAAGAATGGTAAAAGTGATAATAATGGTGCATACAACCTTGAATTAGCAGCAGGATTTGTAATGGGTAGTCCAGCAGACCTAAACAATGCTATTAAAGTTTCAGGAGTTGTTGAGTAGGGTATCGTCGAACCTTCTAAAACTTTGCCCTCTATTATCGGCAATAATTCTGCCTTGAAACCCTACGTGCACCAAAATAAGATTCATCTACCTCGAAACTACCTTCCTGTAAGGATTCGCTAATATTTATCTCGACTATTTTCTTGCGAATTTTAGCAAAAATAGAATTGATGGTGTTTCGTGAGATTTTTGTGTAAACTGCGGTTTTGAGGCGGTTTCATCATGAGCAAAGCAAAATAGTAGATAATTTGCCAAAATTTGGCTTCCGAAACGTTTGTGTTTTTACAATATTTATTTTTCATTTCCTGAACAAAACTTAGATGCTATTTTTATCATCTATTCTTGTCCAGACCCTATATTTTTTTGTGAATTTACTGAAAAAAATTAGATGAAATGTTTAGTAGGATGTTGACTATATTCTTGATTATCATTTTTATTTAGAATAAAGTAATTGGTTCCAATTATTATTTTTTACTTAGGAGTATTACTTATGTCATTTAAACGTAAGTTTCTTGCAATTGCCTTGTGCATTTCATTTTTAGTTATAGGAAGCGTGAATTTCGCTTTTGCTCGTGGGAGCGGTGATGTACAAAATGCTAAAAATGAAATCACTTATGTGAATTTTCGGGATTTACGCAATCTAAGCCCCCACCAGTACGGTGGTGAAATGTTTGCACAAAATTTGTTGTACGAATCTTTGGTGAAAATCAAAAAAGACGGTAGCTTTGCACCGTGGTTAGCAAAAAGTTGGAGCATATCCGAAGACGGTAAGACCTATGTTTTCAAGTTAAGACAAGATGTGTATTTTTCTGATGGAGAGAAGTTTAATGCCAAATCGGCAAAGGCCAACTTCGATGCTATTTTGGACAACCATAAACGACACGGTTGGTTAGAATCTGTACGGCTTATGATGGCGGTTAAAAATGGAGGCAAAGACCCTATACAAGCTACTGGTAAGTACGAGCTTACGGTGCATTTGGCAGAGCCTTATTATCCACTTTTAATTGAGTTTGGGGTTACGAGACCTTTTCGTTTTATTTCTCCCAAGGCATTCAAAGATGGTACGACGAAAAATGGTGTTAAAGCGATGATAGGTACAGGTACTTATGTCCTCAAAAACAACAAAGTTAATGAATATTCGGTTTTTGAACGCAACGACAACTATTGGGGAGCTAAGCCAAAAATTCAAAAAATTATCGCCAAAGTGATTCCTGATAGCCAAACGCGATTATTAGCACTACAAAATGGCGAGGTGGATTTGATCTTTGGTTCTAATATGATGGATGCGGCAGCTTATAACCGCTTTTCTAAAATGTCTGGATTTAAGGCTTTAAAGTCTCAACCCGTTTCTGCCCGTATGATGTTGCTAAATACAACAGATGAGATTTTGAGTGATCTGAAAGTGCGACAAGCCATACAACACGCCACAGATAAACAAAAAATCTCTTTGGGGCTTTTTGATGGTTTGGAGCTACCCGCCGATACCCTTTTTGCCAAAAATGTACCTTATGCTGATGTGGGGCTAAAACCTTATAATTTTAGCTTTGAGCAGGCGAAAAAACTTTTGGATAGTGCAGGGTGGAAAAAAGTTTCGGGCAAAAAGTATCGCTACAAAAATGGCAAAGAGCTAAAAATTACGCTAAATTACGATAGCAATAATGTTACAGAAAAAAACGTTGGCGAATTTTTACAAGGGCAGTATGCGAAAATCGGGATTAATTTGGATATCTTAGGTGAAGAAGAACAAGCTTATGAAGATAGACTGAAAACGGGAAAATTTACCTTTACCTTTAATGTCTCTTGGGGTGTGCCTTATGACCCACAATCTTTCTTGGGTGCTATGACGCAAGATGTGTATGGGGACTACAAAGCACAAATAGGACTCAAAAATAAAAAAGAGTTGGATAAAAATATTTTATCGGCTTTGAAAAGTGTAAGCGAAGAAAAGAGACAAAAACATTATAAATATGTTTTGGAAACTTTGCACAATCAAGCGGTCTATTTACCTTTGACTTATGATGTCAATAAGGCGATTTTTAATGACAAAGTCAAAGGGGTGGGCTTTAATATCTCTAAGTTTGAAGTGCCTTTTGAAAAAATGAGTATCGAAGAATAAAAAGCATTCTTAACCTACAAGCTCAAAAATATTGATGAGAGATTGTCATCCTCGTGCCAAGCACGAGGATGACGAAAGGTTATTGGAGGGACTTATAACAACTTACAGTATTTTTCGTGTGTTACTGGCGATCCCTATCCTTTTTGCGGTAACTTTTGTCGCTTTTGTCTTGACGGCGTTGATGCCCTCAGACCCAGCCGAAGTCGCTTTAAGAGTCAATGAAGTTATACCGACCCCTGAAGCGGTCGCACAAATGCGTCAAGAGTTGGGATTAGATGACCCTTTTTTGATACGCTATTTCAATTGGCTTAGCGATTTGGGGCATTTGGATTTGGGGCATTCGTATATTAATAATGATAGGACAGTCTTCGGCGAAATCACAAGGAGCTTGCCCGCAACTTTGACCTTGGCGAGTTTCGCTTTTATTTTGGTCATTGTGATTAGTTTGCCCATTGGCGTTTTGTGTGCTGTGTTTAAAGATAGCCTTTTTGATAAAGCGATTCGTTTTATTGTCTTTATTTTGACAGCGATGCCCAACTATTGGATGGGTCTGCTTTTGATATGGCTGTTTGCACTCAAGTTACAGCTACTCCCTACAAGTGGGGCTACTTCTCTCAAGCACTATATTTTACCAGCTGTTACCCTTAGCCTGAACTATATCGGTATGTATGTACGGCTCATTCGCAACAGTATGTTAGATAAAATGAAAGAGGATTTTATCTTTTATACAAGGGCGAGAGGCATTAAAGAGATGAGCGTTATTGTAAAACATCTGCTCAAAAATTCCTTACAGACCTCGATAAATGCTTTGGGTATGAGTATCGTTTTACTCATTGCAGGGACTTTTGTCATTGAGAGTGTTTTTTCTATTCCGGGCATAGGGAGATTGTGCATTTCCTCTATCTTTGATAGGGATTATCCGATGATTCAAGGCTATATCTTAATGATGGGTTTTTTGTTTGTACTGTTTAATTTGGTAGTGGATATTGTACAAGCTTATCTCGACCCTAGGCTCAGAAGAGGGACAAATAGTGTATAAGTTACAGTATGCTAAATAAATTATTCAAAGATAAGGTCGCTACCTTTTGTCTGTGTGTGATCGTTATCGTTACGGTGATGGGGATATTTCCAGAGTTTTTTGCCACCAGCGATCCTTTAGAGCAAGATATTTTAAACAAATACCAGCAACCTTCTTGGCAATACCCTTTAGGTACGGATAAGCTCGGACGCTGTGTCTATTCACGATTGATATTTGGCATTCAAACGACGGTATTTTTATCCTTTTTTATTATGCTTTGTACTATCACTATTGGTACGATTGTTGGGATTATGGCAGGATTTTTTCAAGGTATCGTTGATGAGGTCATTATGCGGCTTTGTGATATTATGCTCTCTTTCCCCTCTCAAGTGATGATTTTGGCGATTGTGGGTGTTTTGGGTGTGGGTATAGAAAATGTCATTATTGCGAGTATTGCCATCACTTGGGCTTGGTATGCACGGATGATTCGAGGTATTGTGCTCAAGTATCGTTTTAAAAATTATATGCTCTACTCTACCATCATTGGTTCTAATCGTGGCTACATCATACGCAAACACCTACTGCCTAATATATTTGCAGAGGTGGTGGTACTCGCTACGCTTGATATTGGTTGGGTGATTATTGGTATCTCTACGCTTTCATTTTTGGGGCTTGGCGTACAAGCACCTACGCCTGAATGGGGTGCTATGCTAAGCGATGCCAAACAGGTTATGGTGGTACATCCTGAGCAAATGTTGCCTGCGGGATTGGCGATTTTGCTGATGGTCTTTTGTTTTAATTTCATAGGCGATAGTTTGCGGGACATTATGGATCCTAAAGAGAAGCAGGGATAATGCAAAATAGAGATATGATTTTAGAAGTTAAAAATTTAAATCTATATTTTCAAGCACACAAACAAAGCGTGCAGATTTTGCATAATATCTCTTTTGGTATGAAGGCTAATGCCTGTTTGGGTATCTTGGGTAAATCAGGCAGTGGCAAGAGTATGCTCTATAAGTCGATTATGGGGCTATTAGATGATAATTTTAGCATTACAGGTGAGGCGGTTTTTCAAGGTCAAGATTTGCTCAAGATGAGTAAAGAGCAAAAACGCCTCATTCGTGGCAATAAAATTACCGTTATTGTACAAAATCCTATGACGGCTTTTGACCCCCTCTTTACTTTGGGTAATCAGATTTTATCAACCCTTTTGAGCCACGGTACAAAAAGCCCATCACAAGCCAAAAATGATATGTTGTTGATGTTGGATACAATGAACATTCCCAACGCCAAAACGGTTTTGAAAAAATACCCACACGAGCTAAGCGGAGGTATGTTGCAAAGGCTTATGATAGGGGTTGCGATTTTGCCTCATCCTGTGTTGGTCATTGCCGACGAGCCGACGACGGCTATTGACTCGCTTAATCAAGCACGGGTACTCCAAGAGCTCAAACGATTAAAAAGTGAATTGGGACTTTGTATGTTGTTCATCAGCCACGATTTACACGCTTTGGCACATATTACCGATGAGATTATTGTGTTAGACAATGGAGCGATTATCGAAAGCGCCGATACCCAAGCGATACTTCATAATCCACAACAAGCACAAACAAAAGTGTTTGTACAGACGCGACAAAAATTGTTAAAAAAATTTCAACATTGTAGACAAGGCGGTTTGTAAATGCTATTAGAGGTCAAAGATGTACGCAAAAGCTATACTATCTCTAAGGGTATTTTCAAAAAAAGCCACCAAGAGGTTTTAAAAGGGGTCTCTTTTGGTATCAAAGCGGGAGAGTGTTTGGGGCTTATTGGCGAATCAGGCAGTGGCAAAAGTACCTTAGGCAGATTGATTTTAGGGCTTGAAAAGCCAGATAGTGGCGAAATTTATTTCGCCGAAAAATCGATGAGCATTGTGTTTCAAGATTATGTCTCCAGTGTCAATGCCCGATTGAAAGTACGGGATATTATCGCTGAACCTCTTTTGCCAAAGCGTTTAAGCAAAAATCAAATGCACACAGAAATTGTAAATTTACTTGAAAAAGTAGGTATGGACGAAAAATTTATCAATCGATTTCCTCACGAACTAAGCGGGGGACAATTACAACGGGTTTGCATCGCCAAAGCCATTGCGAACAGACCGCAATTTTTGGTCTTAGATGAGGCGGTGAGTTCTTTGGATATGGCAGTACAGGTGCAGGTTTTGGATTTGCTTTTGGAGCTCAAACAAAGCGAAAAATTATTGTACCTATTCATTACCCACGATATTTTAGCTTGTACTTATATTTGTGATAGAATACTCTTTTTCAAAGATGGAGAGGTTTTGGAGCGGGTAGATGATATGCAAAAATTAAATGGGGTTAAAAGCCCTTATGCCAAACAATTATTAGGAGTATGTGATGACTTATAGGGCGTATTTTGCTATTGCCATTCCTTTTGTGGTTTCGACGGTTACGCAACCTTTTTTGGGGGCTGTGGATACAGCCGTTTTGGGGCATCTCGATGATGCTGTATTTATGGGTGGCGTTGCCATTGGTGCTGTTATTTTTAATACCTTGTACTGGCTTTTGGGCTTTTTACGGGTGAGCACTTCAGGATTTGCCGCACAATCGTTGGGGACTATGAAGCCCGAAGATGCCTTTTATGCTTTTTTGCGGCCTGCCTTGATTGCCATACTTTTGAGTTTGGCTTTTGTGATTTTGCAAGTACCGATTGAATTGGGGGCACAAACCGTTTTTAGTGCGGATATGCAAGTGTGGCATTGGGCTGAGACTTACTATGATATTTTGATTTGGGGTGCGCCTTTTGTGCTTATAGGCTATGTCAATTTGGGTTGGCTGATGGGCAGGAAGCTCATTCGCGAAACGCTCATTTTACAAATATCTATGAATGTTTTGAACATTGTTTTAGACATTGTGCTGGTGGTCTATTTTGGTATGGGTGTCGAAGGTGTCGCCTATGCGACTCTGTTTTCACAGGGTTTTGGGTTATTGCTTGGGTTGTACTTTATGGGTAAGCATTTGAATTTCATCAAAGATTTTCAAAAATATAATCACATTTTTGAAAGAAGTGCCTTCAAAAAAATTATGGGGGCAAATACAAATCTACTCATTAGAACAGTATGTTTGCTTTTAATGACCAATCTTTTTGTAGCCAAAGGGAGTAGTATGGGCAAAGAGATTTTAGCAGCGAATGCTATTTTGTTTCAATTGCAGTACATTATCGCTTATCTATACGATGGTTTGGCGAATGCTTCGAGTGTCTTTGCGGGTAAGGCCGTCGGTGAGAAAAGTTTGGATAATTATAATCAAACCCTTAAAATCTCTAATGTCTGTGCTTGGGGTTTGAATATCGTTTGCTTTGGGATTTTTTATTTTTTCTCAAGCGAATTAATTGCTGTTTTCACAGATATTCAAGCGGTTGTCGATGTTGCACTCAATTATAGTTTTTGGCTTTTGGCTTTCATTATGGTTATAGGACACGGGTTGGTCTATGCGGGATTATATAATGGGGTGGTTTTGACAAGCCCTATTCGCGATGCGATGCTTATCTCTTTTGGGGTGTTTTTATTGGTCTATTATTTGGCGATACCTCTTTGGCAAAATCATGGACTCTGGTTGGCTTTTGTACTATTTAGCCTTAGCCGAACAATAATGTTATTGTTTTATCTAAAGCAAATAGAAATAAACATTTCTAAGAACGGAGCTTGTATATCGTAAACGACTTTGTCTAAGCCAACATATTCGGCAATGCTTGCCTTAAAGCTACTTTTCAAACCTTTATTTGTTCTAATTTGCCCCGCTAATCCCATAAATTCTTTAGCTAAGACTTCTGGGGTTGTAATGTTTTCGCCTAGCCATTCTTGTAGTTCACTTTTGAATAGTCCTGCTTTTGGTTGTTTGGTTAATAATTCTTTTATGTTTTGCTAAAGAGCTATCTACATTTTGGTTTTGTGTACCAGAATTGTTAGTAATTTTATTCATCAAGCTATTTTTACTAAAAAAAGGCAGCCAATTATCATTTTGTCTTCCGTAAATTTTATCGTTGTTTTCTAAAAACTTTTGATATTTTGCTTCATCGGTTTTGTTATATTCAATGGGTCTAGACAAGATTAGAGAGGATTTTTGTCGCAGAATTTTTAACAAAACTTGGTATAAATCTGCGTCTTTGTGATTCCATCTAAACTCACACTCTTTCAAATGTAGATGAAAGGTTTCATCGCTTAGCCCGTTAAACTTGGCCAAACGTTCCAGAACGATTCTATTCCGTTTAGCTGTAAATCGTCTAACCTTCTAAAACTTTGCCCTCTATTATCGGCAATAATTCTGCCTTACTACATTTATTTACGATATTTACATGAACTTTTCCTTCCCTTTTTAACAATCCAAATACAGGCGTCTTCCCCGCTGCGCCCCGACCCTTTTTACCACGAACCCTACGGGCACCAAAATAAGATTCATCTACCTCTACTTACATGAGTCAACGCAGCAGTTTAGATTTTCTGCCCAAAGAGTTGCAAGAATTGATACAGCGACTTTGGGGCGAAGGGGCTACTATTACAAGGGTATTTTTGGCATAGATGCAACGCAAGCAATTTTAGATGTACTTAGTGAGATAAAAAGTAGGCAAAAATGTTCGGTAGCTTATCCGCTAGCGATAAACAAGCGCAATAGATCAAGGCCTTGATCCAAGGCGGAAAGCTGTATTATAGCAAGGCCGATCAATAGATTGATCCAAGGCGGAAAGCTATATTATAGCAAGGCCGATCAATAGATTGATCGAATGCGGAAAGTTATATTATAGCAAGTTGGATCAAGGCCTTGATCCAGTGCGGAAAGTTATATTATAGCAAGGTGGATCAAGACCTTGATCCAAGGCGGAAAGCTATATTATAGCAAGGCACTAACAACCATAAAAAAGCCAGCCATATAGATAAAGCTGGCTTGATATAATATAGCTTTATAGCCTATTATGTTACGCTAAATTGTAGTGAAAGTAAGGCTTGCTTTTCTTTGGTAGATTGGATGCTTCCAGAGTAATAGGTCTTTAAGATAACGCTATATTCGCCCGCTGCAATATCGGGAAAGATAAATTGAAGTTCCTTAGGTAGATTGGTAGAAAAGCTGTTTATTAAGACTGTATTGCCAGTAGTTACGTGGCTTAGCTCCAGCCCTGCGTTGGTGCCGGCTACTTTTAGATTTTCTCCATTTAATATAATCAGTTGGTTTTGTTGTACCGCTAGCTTTTTGTTATCATTCCAGTTGGTATTGGTGCTAAAGTTCTTGGCATTGGTAAGGCTGGCATTAAACTTAGGCTTAGGTTCAGCGTTGACCTTAACGGCTTGTGCATAGTCTTGCCAATCGCGTTCTAATCGGGCGTGAATATTTACTTCGTTGCGTCCTTTTTTAAAGGTATCATTCAAGCTATCAAAACTGCCGGTAATAGAAAAATAGGTTTCAAAAAAGCCGTTGCTATGGGCTTGGCCTTTGGCGGTAAGTTCCTTGCCAACCTTTTTTATGCGGCTACTTAAAGCAATAAAGCTGGCTTTTTCTTCCTCGCTAAAATTGGCTTGCTCCATAATGTCTTCTAAACTTTGGTATACCACCTCGCCGGGGCGCGCATAAAAGCTATCACGTCCTCCTATTTTGCTTGGGGCGATATAAACATTCAAAATATCATCGCTAATTTTGGGCATTGGCTGGCTCCTATACCATAAAGTTGTAGATGTTGCTACCATATCATGGCTAACCATATTATGGCTATTGGGGCAGCGAATGGCAACCGTTTATCGCTGAAAACCGAATATAATGCAAGTTTCTATTATTTGTAATTGGTACATCAAGCCAATATAGCCAAAACTATTGATCATTGCATGGAAACAACCAAAGGCTGAAACAGCCAAAGGCCCAAATACAAACAAAGGCCAACACCCTCAAGCCTTTTGATTGGCATGGATTTTGAACCACCTTACAACACAAAACAACACTAACACACAAAAAAAGTGCCAACACAAAACAACACTAAACATAAAAAAACTTGTAAAAAAGCTTATATGGGCCTTGACGCAACACCCCCCCTAGCAAAATAGGGATTTACAGACTAGCCCGTATGGGTTAGCCAATCTTTATCCCTTGTTGGAGGTATTGCTTATGTATAAGCTCAAACTATTTTTATGGCCTGTAGCACTGCTACTGGCCTTTATGGCCTTGGCCTGCGCCCCACCCGATGACGATGATGGGCCATCTTCTGGGCCGACTATCAATAACGCCATCTACGACTTTGCTACGGCACTGTTAACCGTACAAGGCACTAACTTAAGTCCTACAGAAGCGCAAATCCAAACCATCGTGGTAGATGGCCTAGCCTTCAGTTCCTATTCTGCAGATGCTAAACCCACTGGGCCAGATAGTAGCGGTCTTGCAGAAGGTAAGTACCGCCTGAAAACCGATGGCACAGAGCTTTGGCTTAGACTTACCGATGACGATAAAACTACTCTTGAGTCCAAGGTGGGTAGCAATGGTCTAAAAAAAGGGTTGCTTACTAGCACTGGTAGTTGGGCGGGTTTAGATACAGCCAAAGACTTAACCTATATACCCGATAAGCCATCTAAGCAAGCCGAACAAACCGAACAAGCTGAAGAAGAGTCGCCTAAGCAACCTAAAGACGAACAAGCCGAACAAACCGAACAAGCTGAACAAGCCGAACAAACCGAACAAGCTGAACAAGCTGAACAAGCTGAACAAGCCGAACAAGCCGAACAAGCCGAACAAACCGAACAAGCTGAACAAGCTGAACAAGCTGAACAAGCCGAACAAGCCGAACAAGCCGAACAAACCGAACAAGCTGAACAAGCTGAACAAGCTGAACAAGCCGAACAAGCCGAACAAGCCGCAATTACCGGTGCAAGCTACCATGTTGGCACGGCGCTGTTAACTTTACAAGGTTCTAACTTAAGTCCTACAACTGCGACCCAAGCCCAAATCCAAACTATCAGGGTAGCTGGCTTAGCCTTCAGTGCCTATAATGCAGATGGCACAGCCACTGGGGCAGATAGTCGTGGTCTTGCAAAAGGTAAGTACCGTATGAAAAGCGATGGCACAGCGCTTTGGCTTTACCTTACCGATCAACATAAAGCTGCTCTGAATGGCAAGACAGGTATGGATAGCAATGGTCTAAAAGATGGGTTGCTTACTGGTGCTTGGGCGGGTTTAAATACAGCCAAAGGCTTGGCCGTTAGTGGAAACCCCGCAATTACCCGTGCAAGCTACAATTTTGCTACAGGCGTGTTAGTGATTACAGGTGTCAATTTACCGTCAACAGTGAATCGCTGGGACTTCAGCAAATTGAGGTTTGTCGCAGGTAATGGTGAGAAGAGTAAACCATTATTACCGCACGACCCAGCTTCAACTAGACACTTTGCCAAAGGTTCTCGTGCAAGTGCAACAAGCTTAACGATTACTTTAAAGGGTACTGAATACGATAAAGCCATAGATATATTGGTTAAGAATGGTGAAAGTGATGATGATGGTGCATACAACCTGGAAGCAGCAGCAGGATTTGCAGGTGGTAGGGCAGAAGACACAAGCAATAACCCTATTACCGTTAGTGGGTATGTAACCAAACTCACCTTAGTAGTCTACTTTGTTAATAGAGGCGTGTTAGTGATTACAGGTAATAATTTACCGTCAACATTTGCAGAGTGGGACTTTAGCAAATTGACGCTTGTATCCGGTGATGGTAAGAAGAAATACACATTACCCCGGCACTCAACTTTAGGCGAAAACAGAGCCACAGGTTCTTTTGCAAGTGCAACAAGCTTAAATATTACTTTAAGCGGTAGTGTAAAAGCGGAAGTCAATAAGATACTGGTTAAGGTTGGTTTTAATGATGATAATGGTGCATACAACCTTGAAGCAGCAGCAGGATTTGTACTTGGTAGTCCAGAAGACTTAACAACTATAGTTGGGAAAAGTTTGTAAAAGTTTGTACTAGGGTGTTGTTGCTGTAAGCAATGCTTGGTTGTTTCAGCCTTGGTAAATACGGGAAGCCAATATAGCCAAAGGCTGGAACAACCAAGCTAAAAAGAACAAAAAGTTTGGAAGCCGAATTACAGGCTTTAGACGGCTAGCAGCGGTGCTGTAAGGTGGTTATGAGTGCAGTACAGCACCGCTGCTAGAGTTTAGATAGTTACCCAGATTTGATAGTCTGGGTAACTATCTAAAAAGTAAGTAAATTTGCACGCAATAGTCGTTTTATTGTTACAGTTGTGGCAAAAGGCTTTGGCCAAATCAATCGGCCATACATACCACAATAGCCGAAATGCCAAAGCACCAAAATATAAGAGCAGAAGTAAAACTACTAGAGGACTTGCTGCCAGCGCAGTGGAATATAGATAGTCGTTATGAATCGTTATGAATTGGTTGATTCAAAAGGGCAACCGGTTGCCCTTTTGAAATGTTGTACCGGCACAACATTTGGTGGCAAGAGAACAACAATTGCAAATTGTGTCAAGTGGTACTTCAAGTAGCTATTGGGTAAATACCCATTCTGGAAAGTAGAAAAAAATCGAGTTATCACGTCCGATGGCACAAAGTTATCGCGTCCTGCATCAGTTTGCCTCTTATCAATCGTAAAATCATTTTGGAAAGAATATTCACTTACCACCGCAATTTTACTGCGCTTCGCATAGTCCTGTTTTCTTGCATATGATTTACTAAGATTGTTCTGCTTAGCGCTAATTATACCATTTTTGATTATTGAGTTATTTTGAAAATTTATAACTCTCTTTAAATTATTAAAAAATATATCGATTACCTTTTTTTCCGGTATAATCGTATTGAGATCGTTATTGGTTATCACATAACCGGCCATTTCATATTTACCGCTTTCCACATCCAGTATTTTAGCCGTAGAAAAAATATACAGATACTTTCCAGCAGAATTCACGAATGCAGATATACTAAATACAAAAATTTTATCTATACCCAGCAAACTGGCCAAAAAAATTTAGCTCATCTTCTCGAACATATGTTTGGGAAAATTCTTGTTCTTTAAATAGAGGGACTATGCCATTACGTTCCATTATACGATAGCCAGTAGCAACTAAACCCGTATTAAGAAATTGGATAATATTATTGTTCTGCTTGCGTAAATTATCAGATAGCTGTATTTCAAGCCAGAGCAATTTTATTCTGCTTGGCAACTAAATTCTCAATTATAATTTTTGATTGGCCAGATTCCAAAGCTACCGTAAGTTCCTTTGTCTCTTTAATGGGATATGTTTTACGGATTTGTACAAAATAATTTTGTATTGCAGAAATTAGGCCCTTAAAAAATCACTATTTTTTACTAAAACGTCTTCTACCACCAAATATTCACCCGTGGCTACATCAATTATTTTTCCCAGAAACTGGATGGTATAATCTTTAGAGCAATTGCGTTTAGCTTCATTTGCAATAGATAAAGTTCCTAAAAAGATTTACTCGACACCATTTAATTTTGCCAGCGCCGGAATATCTTCCTCTTTTACATAACTTTGCGAAAATTCTTGCTCTTATATCAGAGTCTTAAGCGCACTTCTTTCTTGAACTTGATAGCTAAGAGCCAATAATTCTGTACTAACAATATCGGTTAAATACGCACTCTTAATTTTTGGTAGAGAGCACCCAGTACGATCATTTATTTTGAGCTTAGCAACAGCTATTTTATTTTGTTCTGGTACTAAACGACCTATAGGTTGATAAGCAAATAGATTCAATTGCAAAAAAGATAAACAGTAGAAATACATGTATAGATAGAAATCTCATAACATTTTTCCTTGATAAAAGAATTTGTATCAAATTTTACTAAAAATTCTGCGTCAAAATCCTCTATAATCTTTATCCAGACCCTAAACGATTTTTAACTACCAAACTAATCGTACACGACCTTTATAACTACGGCCTCTTAGGGCTTGTTCTATATCGCGGTAAACATCTGCAAGGCGGCCGCAACCATAGTCGGCTAAGGCTCGTAGATAACGGCTGTTTACTTCATGGAAATAACTGCGGGTGCTGTCCATATCATTTTCTTCCATAGAAACATTGGCCAAAGCAATCAACACTACATTGCGTTGTATTTCATCTAGTTCGTTATTAGGGCTACTACTGCGTGATAAGAAGCGTTTTCCCGCATATTGAATATCTTTGGTTAAATCTTCATAAGTGGTTGGCACAAACCAAGTAGAGCGAACATAGAGAAACAAAACGTCCAGATTATCTGGATATTCCCGCAGCAATACATCTAAGTAGCGCAACCCCTTGCGGGTCGCATACTCTTTATCACGCAAATCGTTTTCTGTTTCAGCCAAACCCATATAGAACCAACCGAGCATGGCTTCAAAAATAGCCAGTTCACGGCGGCCGGCCTCTGTTCGCACACGGGAACGGGCCTCATCGTAGACAGCTTCCATCGTTTCAATGGCATTTTCAACACCATCGTCATCGCGGCGGCCAATCGAACGAATAAAAAACCCAAGTGCAGCCTTATAGCGTTCTGCTGACGAGCCAGTATTCAAGTCATGAACCGAAGCTCGGCGGTCAAACTGCCAGCTTTCCGAACGGAAACGCTCTTGGGCGCGAAGTTCGGTAGGAAACTGGGTTATCGCTGATAACCACGCAACTATAGCTAAATAAGTTGTGAATTGAGTTTTCATGTTTACAGAACCTCCAATAAATTTTTACTGGGATAATTGCCATAAAAAAGCTAAGCCATTATTTTGCAAATGGACTAACATGGCAAAAGCTAGGTTGCCCGTGCGCCAGCGAATCCAGCCTAAGTAAAAGGCCAAAGGTAATAAAGATATAATTTCGATGGGGCTGGCATGGGAAAAAGCAAAGATTAAACTGCTTATCACAAAGGCATTAAACGTTCCCCAGTACCTAGCTAGCAGGGCAAAACCTCTACCACGATATACCAGTTCTTCAAAAATAACTGGAAAGATAACTACTATTAAGAATACTTCTAAATTAGAATAATTGGCAAAAATTTGGCTAACTTCATCTATTTGAAATGTAGGTAAATTGGGAAACAAATGAGTTAATAACAAAATCAAAATATTGCTACAGAGGAGAAACAACATTCCCAAAATTAATGAGAGCCAAAACCAAAACAACGAGCTGCGTTTTTTGCCAAAAAATACCATTGGTTCACAACCAGGCTGACCAAAAAATGTACGGTTAGGAATAAAAAAATTTCCACATCGCATACGAATTTTAGATAAGGGTAGGCATGATTTTGGGGGGGCCTTATACCTATCTAAGAGCAAGCTCAATGCAAAACCAATAGGGGCGGCCAATAAAATGTCCCCTGATGCCAAAAATTGTTGCTGTGAGTGTTGCCCAAAATATTTCCATAATTGGAATAAGAAAATACTGATGAGTGGCCCTAGCAATAAAAAACATACAACACTTTGGAGCATATAAATAAGTAAACTTTTACCCTTAGCGAGTTTAGAACATTTGCGATAATCGAGAACAGTTTGGCTCTCCGTTTTTTGTTGTTTTTGAGTAAGGCCTAAGTTTATGCTACATCGCTCATTCATTTGTTTAATAATCTCATATAGAAAGCATAGTTTTATCATAATGTTGTTCAATTCGTGTCAAATTCAGCCAGTGCCAAATAATTGAGAATGCACTTTGAAAATACCTAAATCAAAAAACGGTAGATTTTAAATAGATTTCTAAAATTATGGCAGCCTTTTTTGTAGATAGTTCTTTTAAAAAGTGAAACTATCCAATCGTAAAGTTACAAAATATTGTAGCCAATATTCAAATTAGACATAATGTTTTAGTGGCGACACTATTTCCGTATTCTGTCAAGTTTCGCTATTATGCTCCCACTTAATATTTGTAATTTAGGAGAGACTATGGCGTTTGCACCGAACATGCATTCTTGGGTATATCTAGCAAAATTTAATACAGACGGTGCTTGGCAGGGCGAATTTCAAAATAAAGTACCTTACGATAAAGAACATTTTGCCAAGTTAAGTGAGAAAGAACAACAGGCAATATTCAATACACGTAATCAGTTCCCCGAGCTTTGTCTAGTTGGCTATAGTTCTCAATATGCTTTGAGTGTTTTTGAAGGCTTAAAAGCATTTCCACAATTAGATGGTTCTTGGGCTATGTTTCGACCATTGGATAATTGCAAACGCATGCAGCGTTCCATGGCGGGAATATTGCAGCCGACTATGGAACCCAATCAACTGTTGGAAATATTGCAAGAATTAATGCGCCGCACTATCGAACAAGGGGTTACGATTCAATACCAAAAAGACTGGGAGCAAAATGATTTTTATAATGCGAGCTCTATTTATATACGGCCTTTTTCTTATTCTGAAGCCGGGCTTGGGGTGAATCGCAGCCGAAATCCTTGGCTTGTTATCGTCTCCACTCCTGTTAGTAATTATCTCGATAAAGAGAATCCTTCTGCGATTATTAGCCATCGTGTGCGTGCTATGCCAAATGGTACGGGCTGGATCAAATGCGCTTCCAATTATGTCATTTCCATGCTGGCCCGCCATGAGGCACAAGAGAAAGGTTTTGTGGAAGCGTTATTTTTAGATGGTAGAGAACAGCGATACCTTGAAGAGGGTTCTAGCTGCAATATATTTGTTTTACGCAAAGATGCTACTTTGCTTACGCCAGATTTGGCCGATACCATTTTACCCGGCATCACTCGTGATTCGGTGATTCAGTTAGCCAAAGCTAAAGGCATAAATGTTGAAGAACGTCCGATAGCCATTGACGAGTTGCTTACAGATGGTGCCGAATTGTTTCTAACAGGCACCGCAGCTGGTTTAGTTCCAATTCATAATATAAATTATCAAGGGAAAGATTATAAATTGCCTTTTGGCCATTTTCGAGAAAAGGAAAGCCTTGCTAGCCTTTTACACGCACAGTTAAAAGCTATTCAATATGGTGTGTTGCCAGACCCAGATAATTGGGTTGTCAAAATCTAATGAATTAATTTTTGCAATGCCTTATATTTTATACCCTTGTACCAATTCAGAAGAATTGTTTCAGGCTGTGTTGCGCAATGGCCAACTATCGGGTTTGCAATTAGATTTTGCGCACAGTAGGTTCGAACCCCAGCCGCGCTTACTCTTCCAAAATAATGCGTTAGGAGAATGGTTTAAAGTCCGCTTGGCTCAAGAGAAAGGCATTTGCATGGGACTAACGATAGGCCATTCTAAACAAATCCTCGAACATTACTTGGCCTTGTTTTTTCCTAAATTGCAAATAAATTGGGGCCATGCTGACCTTGTTAGTTTGCAAGTGTTTCATTTACTCAAAAATAATGAAGAGCGAAACAAGTATTTACCTAAAGTTTTAGAGGTTTTAATACAGCAGTTATCTAAGCAAAAGAAAGCCAAAAGATTGTCTCAAATAGGCTACCAAGATCATTTTGATAATGCTTTGGAGCAACATTTGTGGAAGTTTTCTCAACAGGTTGCTCAACTATTTTTAAGCTATGATCATTATCGTAGAGAATTACAAGAAGCTCTGAATCCAAATGTAGGATACGGGCCTAACGAGCAGCTAGATAAAGCGTTTCATGATGGTATGGCGGTTAAGGCAGAAACTTGGCAGCAGAATTTGTGGCACAAGATACAACAGTACCAGGGACTCCACTGGCACGGCCAATTGATTGAGAAAGTATTAGCAGAAAAGCTTAACCCTTTCGGCAATGGAAAACAAGATATAGATTATCAAGCGACTATTGAACCCCTTTATATTATTGGCTCTGGTTTTATCAGTGCCCAGCAATTGACCTTTTACAGCTATTTATCGCAATTTACCGATGTCTACCAATATTGGCTAACACCTACGGAGTTTCCCTCGGAGCTGTGTAATCAAACGGCCCAAATGTTTTGGGGCCAAAGAGCTTATGATGCCCAACAATTGAGTCAAGCTATGGGGAATTTACCCAAATCCCTTTGGCTAGAAAACAGCTTGCACAGTGCGGCCTTACTGCACCATATACCGAGGATTACTTGGCAATCTTATCCTCAACAAAAGAGTAATCCACCCAAATCTCTATTGGAACTTGTACAGCATAAGCTGCGTTACTGTACTATAATTGAGCCTGAAATGCAATCTAGTTACAGTCCTAATAAACCTATAGCAATAGATAATAGTATCCGTTACTTTGCTTGCAGCAATAGACGGCGTGAAGTTGAAGTTTTGAAAGATCAAATCTTAGCTAGTCTTGATGCTAACCCTGATTGGCAATTAAATGACATTGCTGTACTGGCTCCCGACATTAACGACTATCAGATATTAATCCAGAGTGTGTTCCAAAAAAACGGGGTATTATTGAATTATAATTTCATTGATCTAAATTCTAGTAACGGCTTGCTTAGTCCATATTTTTCGGCTTTTAATATGTTGCTTGGCTTCAAGCATTTTACTATGTTGGACGAATGGCTAAATTTTTTAGAAAATCCTTGTGTCCGAGCAAATGAGTTTTTACAAGCCAAACCCCAACATTTTTGGTTGAAAGTATTGCGCTATTGGCAGTTTAATCTAAGCGGGGAACATGGAGTAGATAGGGGAATCTGGCAAAAGGCACGAGAGCGTTTGTTGCACGATTATTTGTGGGACTACGGGGGGCATCAACTTAGTTTTGGCTTAAATCAACAATTATCTTTCGATCAAAGTGAGGCCGTCTTATTAGGGGAAGTCTTGGGTGTTATCTTTGAGTTAGAGCAATCGTTACAAAGGCTACACAATGGTAACCGAAGCATTTCAGAGTGGGTAAGGTTATTGGAGGACTTACAAGATAAGTTCTTATGCTGCCACAATCAAAGCCATCGCAGCGATCGTGATATTCTCAATAAAAGCCTGCGCAACTTTTTAGCTATTGAAGAAAGCTTGCGCAAGGGCCAGCCCAATCAGTCTGGTAAATTAGAAAAATCTGGGAAAACTAGTGAGGCGATGCCTTTGCGCTTTCCCTTTAGTGTGATGCAAAATCTGCTGCAAGACAAGCTTGAGCAAAGCTTTAGCTTTAAGGGCTATTACCTCACCCAAGGAATCACTTGTGCTTCTTTACAGCCTTACCGAAGCGTACCTTTCCGCATGATTTGTGTGTTGGGGCTAGATGAAAAGAGTTTCCCTCGCAGTTCTATGCCCTTGCGCTTTGACCT
Organism: Spirochaetia bacterium; assembly: GCA_965225855.1. GTDB lineage: Bacteria > Spirochaetota > Spirochaetia > SP-2023 > SP-2023 > Haliotispira. The sequence continues at coordinate 1,047,724 of CBDDCK010000005.1, forward strand.
TTGCAGCAGCTTACCCCAGCATGTAAGTCGCCAAGCTCAAGAGCAACACATGTTTGCTGAATTGCTAATCTCTGCACGGGAACGTTTGCTGTTGTTCTACCCTAATAGCGATACAGTAAAAGGGAATGAAAAAAGCCCGTCTGCTTCACTGTATGAGCTTTGCTACTTTATTGCCCAGATCTTAGGGCAAGAGCAAGAAATAGTTTGGCAGCAACTGCTTCAGGTGCAACCACTGTTTCCCTTTGATCGTTGCTACTTTCATTCTGCAGAATATTTTAGTTACAATAGCAGCCATTACCGCGAATTTTTGGCCTTGCAACGTTCTTACCAGCCAAGCCCTCTGGCCGAGATAGGGCATAAATTGCCGTTTTTGGAGGTTAAGGGTTTGGCTAACAGTGAGCATTCTAGGACTGAAGAGCCTCTGTTTACTTGCGACTTGCAGGAAGTCATAGCGGTAATTAGCGATGCGCCAGCGTATTTTTGGCAGAGCTATAGTGGCCTCAAGCCTTGGTATGATCAAGATGAATTACCATTGTTAGAGCAGCTTAGCCCAAGTGCAAGCAATGCTTATGGAAAGGCTAAAAGCTTGGGTGCACGGCTTTCTTGCGCTAGTTTAGAGCCGTTGAAATATGCCAAATGGCAGCAGCAGCTATGGCGTGATCCAGAGTATTTGCTGGCAATTTTCCAATTGAGTGAGCCCGATTTGCGTTCTTTTTTGGAACGTGAAGGAGCCCTAGGTAACCAGCTGTTCAGCGAGCAGCAGTGGCAAAGCCTAAAGCAAGGGCGCAACGTATTAAAGAAACAATTAGAATCTGTTGAATCTTGGCCTAGCTGGGAAACTGTTTGCCGTATACGCCAATACAGCATATCTTTACAAATTGATTTAAATCTGGCTTCAGTTGGTTCGGAACGGACGCTGCGTTCAGAACGTATAGCCAAAGCTGGTGATACCATCAGCCGTTACGGGGCTTTTCTACTGCCAGCTTTAGCCGTTGAGTTTGGGCAAGATGGGGCCTTTGTTCTGTTGGAAGCCCATATCCCTAGGTTGTGGCTTACAGGCCAGCGCATTATTTGTTGGAACCAAAGCCCGTTTGGTTTACCCCCCCAATTGTATAGCTTGTTGCATTATCAGTTATTCGTTTATCTGCGTCAAAATCCGCTATTTAGTGGTTACACAGAGTTACTGCAGCTAGAATGGCTTTATTCTGGAGAGCTGTATACAAATCAACAAAACTTCTGTACTGCCCAAACAATGCCGACCTTGAAGGACTATATCTGGCTGGTAGCGCAGGCGCGGTGTGGGGCTTTACCTTTGAGTATGGAATTCCTAAATTCAATATCGAAAAAGGGCAAATTAAAGGTGCAGTTGAGCCGGTTTCAAGAAACTTATCAGGAAGCTTGCCAATCTGGTGATACCCCCGCAATGCCAGAGAATACAAAAGCTATTGAGCCACTTGTTGAAGGGTTACAGCTAGAGCTGTACCAACAATGGCATGCTTATTTACAAACAATTATCCAACCGCCCAGTACCAATACGAATGAAGCTCTGACTCACTTAGCTATAGATTTTGGTAGTAGGCCTCTACAACAACCTAGATTTTGGCTATTGCTTCATGAATTGCTTTGCCATATATAATAGAATGAGAGGCTTTGAACGCTTAGAAGACTTAGAAAATGGACAAACTGCGCAACAATATCAAATGCAATTACAAGCAAACGCAAGTCAACTTGCGGCATTGTTTTATCCAGCAGCGCAAGCCATTGATAGCCAAATCCAAAGCAGACAACAAGCCCAACAAATACAGCAAGATTTGGACAATTTGCTTTAGATTTGAGCCAGTGCTACCACAAATACAGAGGGGATATTGCGGGCAAACAATATACCGCTTTAGGTTTCTTAGGAATAACTTGCCGAAAGGCATGCAATTACAAACAAGCGCAATAGAGCAAAGCCTTGATCCAATGCGGAAAGCTATATTATAGCAAGGCCGATCAAGGCCTTGATCCAATGCGGAAAGCTGTATTATAGCAAGGCCGATCAAGGCCTTGATCCAATGCGGAAAGCTGTATTATAGCAAGGCCGATCAAGGCCTTGATCCAATGCGGAAAGCTGTATTATAGCAAGGCCGATCAAGGCCTTGATCCAATGCGGAAAGCTGTATTATAGCAAGGCACTAAGACTCATAAAAAAGGCAGCCATTTCGGTTTCCACTCGTTGAGTGGCTGTGTGTAGAGGAGTTTTGCTCTAGCCATTGATTTAGCTTGTCTTGCTCTGTCTGGTTCGTTATTTTTGCCCTTGTATTTAGTACTTATTTTATATTTGATAAGCTTATATTACAAATTAGTTTACGTCGTTATTTACCTTATTGAAATATTTTTATCACTTCATTTATTTAACTATAGCTCATCAATTCTTGGCTGCGATAAAGTAATTCTATATTAGACAGGTCAAACATTTTTTCGGCTTCTTTACCGCGTTGGTAGCGTTTATCAGCTACGACACGTTTTATGCCGATATTGATAATCATCATAGCACAACTTGGGCAAGGTGTCATGGTTACATACATGGTAGCATCATTTAAGGCTAAACCAAATTTTGCTGCTTGGCAGATTGCGTTTTGTTCTGCGTGTACTGTACGCATGCAGTGATTGCTAACCGTTCCATCGGGGTATGTAACTTGCTTAATTAAATGTCCTGCCGTATCGCAATGGGGTAGACCAGCAGCCGCACCGACATAACCTGTCGCCAGTATCTGCTTATCTTTGACAATTACGCAACCACTTTTACCTCTATCGCAAGTAGCTCTTTTGGCAATAGCTTGACAGACCTCGAAGAAATAATCGTCCCAGCTCGGCCGTTGTATAATTGGGTGTTGCGTAGTTGCAAGATTTTCGTAAGTGTTAGCCATTTTTGAATTTGCTTTGAATTTGAAATTTATTGAGGTTTAGATAAGATAATCCATACTATCAATATCTCTAGGGTATTTCTAGGCCAATGCTTTTTTTATACAGTTGGCAGCATATGCAACATCTTTTAATGGCGGCACCAGGGCAAAGCGCACAAAATCTTGACCCGGATTTTTACCGTCTACTTCTTCACCGATGGAAACACCGGGAGTTACCACAATGCCAAACTCAAGTAATCGAGCAGCAAAATCCAAACCAGAGTTTCCAGGCCAACTTTGCTGCCATAGATAAAATGTTGCATCACCGGGTGTAGTCGGTAGACCAGCAGTGGCAAAAGCTTCCATCAAGTGTTTTCGTTTTTCGCGGTATTCATTGCGTACTTGTTGGACATGTTCCATATCTAGCAAGGCTAAAGTGGCTACATCTTGCAAAATGTTGGGCGTGCCTGAATCAATATTGGTTTTTACTTTTTTAAAACCGCTAATAATTTGCTCATCGCCTGCCACAAAACCTGTGCGGTAGCCAGTCATATTGTTGCGTTTCGAGAGTGAATAAAACGTAATGATGCCATCATAATTGCCCATAATTCTGCTTGCTACTTCCAAAATGGACAATGGTTTTGCTCCAAAATAGATGTCGATATAACAACCTTCATCGGCAGCAATAATTACACTGTATTTTTTGCTCCAAGCTAAAAGTTCTTCTAGCCATTGTTTAGGAGCACTGACACCCGTTGGATTATTGGGGTAGTTTGTCCAAATAATTTTAGCCTTTCGTGCAATTTTTTCTGGAATCGCTTTTAAGTCGATCAAGAATTGGTTTTCTGCGAGTAGTGGTACCATATAGGGGATACCGCCGGCAAATTCTGTACCTGTTTTGTATACGGGGTAGCCGGGAGTTGGGCAAATCACAATATCACCCGGATTGATGAAACCCAGCGGAAAGTTGAACACGGCTTCTTTAGAGCCAATGGTAGAGCTGATCTGGTTTTCAAGGTCTAATGAAATATTGAAGGTAGCCTTCATGTATTTGGCTGCTGCCTGACGAAATGTATTGGAACCTATATAGCTAGGATAACCTGTAGTCCTGTGCAGTCTGCCAGCTTCCAGCAAAGCATTGATAACAAAATCGGGAGTGGGGCTGCTCGGGTCGCCCACACCAAAATCCACCACACGGGCCCCCGAAGAGCGCAACTGTTGGACTTTTTTGTCAATTTCGGCAAATGGATAGGGTTTGGTGCCACTAATGCGTGTAGAATATTCTAGCTCCATAATGTTCTCTTAAAATATAAATTTGCTTTAACTATTTTCCAGCTCATTATTTTCCAATTGGGAAAGGAAATCCGGCAGAAACATGCCATAGCATACACCACGGACGGGGCCAGTTAATTCTATATTAGCAGCATGTTGCCAATGATTATCTAACTGCTTGGCCGTTGATTTGTCCAGTGGTTTTATATCAATCGTAAACTCTCCACCGGGCATAAAAACTTGTACGGGTGGCTCAACTAAACCATTACGCCAAGCAGCAGCAGCAGCAGCGCAACTACTCGAACCAGAAGCCAAAGTATAGCCAGCACCACGTTCCCAGATTTCAATTTGTATACTGTTTTTATCTAACACTTTGAGAAACTGTACGTTGGTGTGGTTTGGAAAAGCAGAATGGGTTTCAATGAGCGGGCCATAAATTTGGGCTTCTTCAGCAGAAATATTTTCTTGCCCACCCGCATCTATCACCACGCAATGTGGGTTGCCAATGCTAACGCAGGTTACGGTAAAATTGCGCTTGCCAGCTTCCAAAGTTAAGCCCGTAACTTCCTCTTGTTCATTGATATTGTAAGAGCTAAATTTTTCAATATCGACTGGTATTTCTTGGGGGTGTAGTGTGGCATAGCCCATATTCACTTTTAAAATATGTTTTTCTTGATCGACTACTTCAATATCAACCTTTCCACCCAAAGTTTCTAAAGAAAATTGCGGGCCTTGAAGATAACCTTGATCAAGTAAATATTGAGCAAATATTCTAATCCCATTGCCACTCTTTTCGGCTTCAGAACCATCTGGATTCCATATTTGAAAATAGAGAGAATGTTGTTCATTGCTTGTTTTTAGTGGGCCGTAGAGAATACCATCTGAACCAATACCAAAATTGCGCTGGCAAATTAATTGGATATTTTCCTTGGTCATGGGAATGGCACAGAAGGCTGGGTCAATCACTAAGTAATCATTGCCATGGCCGTGGTATCGGAAATAATCTGCAGCTTGCATATAAAAAATCCTCACTGTAATGTTGGGTAGAGCAGTATAGCTATTTATACCTAGTCTAACAAGGCCTTTAGTAGCTTTCAGAGTGGTAAATAAACAAAATTGTTTTTTGATATATGGAAATAACCCAAACATAATTTTTGAAGATTCGCCACAATATTGTTAATGATGCTTAGCGAAACTTTGCTACCGATTGCTATTAAAAAATTCTTTTTACTTTAAATGAAAATATTTAGATGGTAATTTTCATCGAATCTTGTAATAGAAAAATTATACTATTTCTTATAAAGAAGAAGCACTCTATTAATTGTTATTGTCAATTCTAAAGAAATCTTTTTTGTTCAAACCACAAAAAATTCAAATCATCGTTGCTGTCAAATAACTGTAGATTTTTTAAATCAATCGCTTTTCCTTCACAGCTCAATCTGATTTCAGCTTAATAAGGCGCATCTTAATACTCAATCCCAATGGGTTACGGGAGGGGGACCGAACTTCATCGTTGGGGTTCAAGTAATAGATAACAGAGACATTCAGTTTCTGTTATCTATTTTACTTTTTTACTCCAGAGGGATTTACACTCTAACGTATTAGTTTGCAAATAATCATTAATATTTGATTAACATTTGCGCCTTATACGTTAGTAGTGTCCTTTACAGGAATTTTCAATGTATAAATATAAAGTCGAAGGTGGCCACCCTTTAAAAGGAAGTATTGTCATCCAAGGTAATAAAAATGCAGCTCTGCCTTGCCTAGCTGCCACTTTGCTAAGCGATGAAGCCATTGTTTTAAACAACTTACCCATGTTGCGTGATGTAGAAGTCATGCTGGGAATTTTGGAGAAAATGGGCTCTAAAGTAGAACGTTTGTCTTCCAATAGTTACCGCATTCAAACCCAAGATATAAAGTCTACAATGTTAGCTGCTAGTGATGCAGGCAAAGTGCGTGCTTCTGTTTTGTTTGTCGGTCCATTGCTAGCCCGTTTGGGCTGGGTAAAATTGCCGTTGCCCGGTGGCGATGTTATTGGCAAGCGCAGATTAGATAGCCATTTTTTGGCAATGCAAGCATTAGGGGCGTCCCACTCGGTCAACGGTTATCTTTATTTCCAAACCAATAAGCTGGTTGGTTCTGAAATTTTTCTCGATGAGGCTTCTGTTACCGCTACGGAAAACGCCATTATGGCTGCTGCTTTAGCCGATGGCGAAACCGTTATTGAAAATGCTGCGTCTGAACCCCATGTCCAAGATTTATGCCGCATGATCAATGCAATGGGAGGGGAAATTTCTGGCATTGGTTCTAATATTTTGCGCATTAAAGGGAAAAAGAAATTACACGGAACCGAGTTTAAGATCAGCCCCGATTTTATGGAAGTGGGTTCTTTTATTGGCTTGGCTGCCGTAACTGAAAGTGAATTAGAGTTGGTGGGAGTTCAGCATTCTGATTTGAAAATAGTAAAGATTGCGTTTAAAAAAATGGGTATTCATTGGACTGCTGGCCAAGGAAGTATAGGGGGGGACCGTTTGGTTGTACCATCTTGCCAAGCAATGAAAGTTCATTATGATGTTGATGGTTCGATACCCAAAATAGACGATGCCCCATGGCCTGGGTTTCCCGCAGATTTAACCAGCATTATGACCGTAGTTGCTACTCAAGTAGAAGGCACGATTTTAATCCACGAAAAGATGTTTGAATCACGATTGTTCTTTGTCGACAAATTGATCAGCATGGGAGCCCGCATTATTTTATGTGATCCGCATCGAGCTGTGATAACCGGGCCAACACGGCTTAGTGGCCAGACTTTGCTCTCACCAGATGTGCGAGCCGGTATGGCCGTGTTGATCGCTGGGCTTTGTGCGCGTGGTACCAGTATTATCCACAATATTTACCAAATTGAGCGCGGTTATGAAAATATAGCCCAACGGCTCTGCGCTATCGGTGCCCAAATTGAGCGTCTTCCAGAATATTCTTAGAGTCTAAGCTTCTAAGGAAATACCCAGACCTTGAATAATTTGCTGTAGCCATATCTCATCGGGTTTATCAAAATAAATTCCACTTTTATTGGGCTGCATATCGTTAGCGATGCTGTTTGTTATGCCACGCAAAAACAAATAGTAACAGCCGCCAAAATGTTGAGAATACTTAAAACTATCACCATATTGTAATTTCAAATAATAATAAACTGCAGCCAAATAAATTAAGTATTGCATTTGATAATGGTGCTTCGCCATAATTTCTTTGAGAGCTTCATCTCGATAAAGCTGTTGCTGCAATTGTTGCAAATTTACCTCGATCGTTTTGCGGTCCAATTCTTGGATTGCCGATTCCATTGGTAAAGAGCTGGCTGCTAAGTTGCTCTTCCAGTCGAGTAAATAGAGCTTGCCATCGTGTAAAAATAACAAGTCTATAAAACCTTTCAAGAAACCTTTGGTAACTTGAATTTTGCTACCCGCTTGTTGTGCAAAAAGTAGGCTGTCTATAGCACAATCTTTTGGAACAGAAAATAAAAATTCCAGTTCGTGTTGACGCTGTTTTTTGGCAAGCTGACACAAACGTAATTGCGTTGATTGCTTTATTTCTGTTGGATTATTTTTTAATGTATTTTGATCGGTTATTGGGACGGGCGGTATAGTTAAGTCGCTGTGTAAGGTGTGCCAAATCATGCGGCATAAAGCTGGGTATGCTTGGCGTATCCAATTTCTAGGGAAATAACGGCGACTTTTTAGGCTCAATTCTTTAAAAAAATCATTCTTAAAATGATTGTTATCCTGTTCTAGTAAATCATCGAGACTGCTTTGCTCAATCATCTGGTAATCCGCATTTTCTAATACGTCATGGAGTAGATTCCCCAAAGCAGCGCCGGGGCTCAATAATAGTTCATGCCAACACAATTCTTTTTGATTTGCTTGTGTTGCTTCTGAAAACAATTCTTCAATTGTTTGTTCGTCTTGCTCTTTTTGCTTTTTATCAAAACTGGAGAAATTTTCTTCCATACTCCCTTCTATGCTAAAGTTATGGCTTGTATTGAAAATTCCTTCCTTGGAAATCTGTTTTTGTAATGAAGTAAAACTATTTACAGCAGGAAAATGATGAGCTAAATTATCATTTTGTAATTGGCATTCAGGTTTCTCTTCTGTATCTTCAGGGAATGTTGCAGCCGATAAAGATTGCAACCGCTTTTGCAATTGGCCTAAAAAATTTAGATTCTCCAGATTCTTACCAGAGCTAACCAAATTTTTATTGGAACGCAGGCTAAAATTTTGGGGATGTTGCTCGATCAATTTTTCTACAGCTGCGCCTAAGTCTATAGTGAGATCGTCTGCTGCTTGCTTTCCGTATAGACTTTCTCCCAATAGTTTAAAGTATGGGAGCTTTTTTTTACAACTTGCATGAAGAGGCAGGTAAATTTTGCAAGAAGCTCGCGTCATTGCCACGTAAAATAATCGCTGCAATTCTTGATATTCTTCTTGAGCCGCAAATTGTTTGACTTGCGAATTTCCACTTAAATAGGCTGTTTGCTGATAGCAAATTGTTTGGCCTTGGTTTTCATTACTTGTTACATTTGTTTCTAAAATAATCATATCATTTTGGCTTTCATTCATACCAATGCTTAAAAATACCAATGGAAATTCTAAGCCTTTAGAGGCGTGAATGGTCATAATGTTTACAGCATTTTGACTACTATTTTGTTGCTCAAATTCGCTCAATTCTATAGAACCTTTCATAGCTTGCTGAATTTCTGTTGCCATAAAACAGCTTAGCTCGCGGCAACTCATATTTTGCCGAATTTGTTGTTCTGCCAATATTTCGAGTAAATGGCGCAAATTGTTATACGATTCGCAGTTGTTTTGCCTCTCCCTTTCTCCTAAATGGGCTGCAGTTAAATCATTGGGAAAATTATTTTGTGTTTGCTGGTATTGTGGCTGGCTGAGAATCCGTTGGTAAACTTCTTGCTGTAATTCTTCCCGAAGCAATTCTGTTTTTCCATCAATTTTATAAATTGTTTGTAAGGCTTGATAAATTTTTTTGCCATAAGTAAAAAGCTCTTGCAACACATTGAGCAATTGCCCATTGGAGCCATGTTTTTTCCCTTGATCAATTTGTTCTTGCCAAAAAGATAATTGCTGAATAAATGTTAGAATAAATTGGCCATAACTTTTGTTTGAGCTATCTATATTAAACTGGGTTTCATTTGGTTTTGGAAGTTCCAGTAACAGCCTAGCTTCTGTAATGTTTAAGGCAAACAGAGGTGAAAGCAGCAACCGTAGGCTGTGGCTTAATTCATGAGGCTCACACAAAGCTTGAAAAAAATAATGTAGAGCTTGGGCATAGTGGTTTCCAAAAATGCTGCGCTTTTCACTGTACGAAGTAGGAATGCCAAAATTTTGCAGCCGTTGTTGCATGTTAGCACAATCTTTTTTGCGTTCTAGCAAAATAGCAATATCTTTGGGCCTTACAGCTTGGCTGGCAATTCGGTAATTTTGGCTCAATAGGCGCAGCACCTGCTCTTCGATGGCATTCAGTGTAGTTTGCTGTAGCTCTGTTTTTGTCAAAGGTTGGGCAGTTTCAATCTCACTACGGCAGTCCAAAAAACATAATTCGCTACTTTGTTCTCCTCTACCATATTCATCATCTTTTGGGTTTTGCGATGGAATCACCAGCAGAGGCCGAGTACCTTCTTTTTCGCCTACGCTTACAGGAACAAAAATTTCCCCCCACATATTTGAGAAAAATTGGTTACAAGCACTAACCACCAAAGAATTGGAACGGTAGTTTGCACCTAAGCGAAAACAATAATCGCAGCCTTGCTGCACAAAATAATACAGCTGGGGGCTCACCCCGCGAAAACGGTAGATACTTTGTTTTGGGTCGCCAACAATAATATAGTTGTGGCTCCGTTGTATTGGGTCAGCAGATTCTATTTGGCCTTGCCCAAAGATACAAAACAAAATCTGCCATTGAATTGGGTCGGTATCTTGAAATTCGTCAATTAAAGCGCAGCGGTATTGTTGGCGCAAATAGCGTAGCAAAGTAGGTGCATCGCCGTATTGCTTTAATACCAATACCCGATATAAACCCTCCACCATATCTGAAAAGCTGCGAATACCGTTGAGCATTGGGCTCATTTGTAATTGTGGTGCAATTCTTTGGCGTAGAAGCAGCAAAAACTTCGCTGCAAATAAGTTTTGCAGTGAGTGGGCATCTGCTTGAAAGCAAGAAGAAAAGGCTGTAAAAAATTGTTGGACCATCAAGGCTTTTTGGTAGTAGGGCCATTCTTCTATGCTACCATTGGCCTCTATAAACTTATCATTATTTTGTTCCAAATATTCAGGGCGTAGGCAGCACAATAGCTCTATATAAGGTGCCAGAAATTCTCCCATTTTTTGGGGATGAGAGGGTTTTTCTAACAATAACTTTAATATATTTTCCAATGCTAATGGTTTTTTGGTCAATTTTTGTGTTTTGAACCAATTTTTCAACTTGCCAAAAAACTGCAAAGCAATATTCCCATCGTAGCTTTGCGGTAAATTTTTCAATTTTGTTATACTACTGCGGTTTGCAAAAATTTCTTTTGTCCAATCAAACAGGGCCAGCTCCAATAAAATTTGATAAACGGTTCCTTGCTGTTGCTTAAACTCATTACTAATCCGCTCTAATTGATTTAGTTCTGCTTTCCCAGGACAAAGGCGAAAATCGGGATGCTCGCGCCAAAAATTCTCCAAATTGGGGTTTTCACAAATATCTAGTAATTTTTGTAATTGAAACTGTTCATTCTTGCTTTTTTGGACTAGGCCAGCCAAATGCAATATTTTTCTGTCCTCTTGACTAAAATCAGATTTTTGTAATTCTTCCAGCAACAAATCTTGGATAAAACAAGTATGGCCCCCAATATCATCAGCTATACCGCTATGCGTGGTCTCTAATGTAAACTGCTCCAAACAACGGCGAAAAAAGCTGTGGATAGTGGAAATATTGGCTTCATTAAAATGATTCAGAGCCTGCAAAATATTATGCTTTAAAGCCTGCTCTTCAATTTCTTTGAGCCTCAAGCTAAGACGATTCTGTATGCGTTGGCGCAACTCTGAAGCCGCTTTTTCGGTATAAGTAACCAGCAAAATATGCTGGATAGACAAACCATAATTTTCAATTAAACGGCAAACTATTCGTTCTAAAGTATAAGTTTTGCCTGTTCCTGCCGAGGCTTCAATATTTAAATTAGCCCGCAGTGGAGCTCTATCGAGAGAAAAATTGTTTGCCATTACACCTTACTATTTTAGAATCTAAATTGGAGAGACTCACTATACAAGTTTTGTAATTTAAAGCAAAAATATACTTACCTAAATTTTAGAAAGATTGAATATAAGGATTTTTGGCATAGTTATTACAGCTTTAATAGTTTATATCATCAATTATCGATCATAATCAAATAATTTTTTTCTTTTTGTTACAGTTTAATGAAACGCTTGCCGAAAAAATAAAAGCTGTTAAATCAGTCAAAAGCTTTTTGCTACAAAAAATTGTATATTTGGAGGTGTAGCTCATGGAGTTACGATTTCGTAGATCGATATTATTTTTAGGATTATTTGGCATATTTGCTAGTGCTAATTTATTTAGTCAAGAAGATGGAAGTAGTGTTGCTAAACAAGATTCTAACGAACATGTTACGTTAGTTCGTACATATAATATTCGTAAAATTTATTCTCACCGCTTAGGTTATCGCATAGATATTTTTGATTATCAAGGCAAAGTTCGTACGATTTATGCTAAAGCTTCTTGGTTTACCAATCCTGAACAGCGCAATTCTGATTTAGATACTTTTGAATTAGCTGCCAGCATGAAGTATTTGCCAGCTTTTTTGAGGGCTAATCTGCCGCCTAATTATCTCACTTTAAGATATGAAGGTGGTAAATTAGTTTCTATGGTTATTTATGTAGATGAGGCTAATTATTCAGATAGTAGTCTTTGGGCTCGTATGCCAGTCGATAAAAATCTGGATAGTAAGTTTGATGTTAAAACGGTTGTCTTCTCCGATCGTCCTGGCCCTCCTACTGCTGGAGCTATCCCAGAAAAGAAAGAGTCGCAAGCTGAAACGAAATCTGAGAAAGACTCTGAAGAGCCTAATGGAGCCTAAGTTTTTTTCTTTTAAAAATGTATGAAGAGAGACAGGTATATAAAGAAATTGGTCCTATTTTTTCGTTTATGCCTGTTTTTTCATTTATTAGGCTTGTATTTTTGAGATTTAAATCTCAATTTGTTTACCTTACCTATGGTAATAGAACGACCTAACGAATCTATCAATGGTTTGAAAAAAATACCTTTTTGTGTTTTGGAAGCATTTTACCACTACGAACACTTTATTATTCTTGGGCATCAAAAACCTGATGCTGATTGCCTAACATCGCAATTGGCACTTTGTCTGGCTCTTAGAAATTTAGGTAAAAGTGTTCAGCTCGTTTCTGCCGGGCCGTTTCTCCGTCCAGAAATTCAAAGCTTAGTCCATGAGTTCGATTCCGAGTTGGATCAAAGTGAGATTGCCAAATTTAGTTTGTCTAAAACTTTAGCTGTGGTTTTAGATTGTAGTACTGTAGAGCGTACCGGATTTAACAAAGAGAAAGATTTAGCCGGTTTGTCTACTTTAGTTATCGATCATCATTCTTCTGGCAAGATTGATGGCGATTTCCAATATTTTGATCCAGCTTCGCCTTCTACCAGTATTTTAATACAAAATATTTTACAACAGTTATCGTTATTTTTATTTCAGATTGAGCCCCAACATTATTCTTATTTTCTAGAGAATAAAAAGTTAATAAATCAAAAAATTATGAATCTGTTATTTCTTGGTTTTGCCACGGACACAGGTTTCTTTCGATTTTTAAAACCTGAAAACGGTGGTGATATGTTGCGTTTAGTTTCAACTTTAGTCGATAGTGGGATTAATTTGCAAGATATTTACCAGCAAATGACAGGTAGCCATTTGGTGCCTACTCGGCGGCTGCTAGGTTTGCTATTATTGCGAGCTGGTTTTCTACTTAACGCTAAGCTTTGTATCAGCTATAGTTTACTCGAAGATAAAGCATTTTGGCATGCAGAAAGCAACGATAGCGATAGTTTTTATGCTTTATCTTTAGCTACGCAAAATTGTGAAGTGATTGCCTTGTTAGATGAAGCAGAAGAAGGACGCTGGAATATAGGTTTGCGTTCTTTAACACAGCATAATGTTGGTACCATTGCCAGTAAATTGGGCGGTGGTGGGCATCAAAATGCTGCTGGTTTTAGGCTGGAAAACTGTAGCTTAAATGACGCTTTACACCAGATACTCAAAGAACTTACGAAACTCTGGGAGTCAGAAATAAAATCAAATGATCTCGTAGAAATCAACGAATATATCGAATCTGTGCCAAAGTATTTGATAAAAAAGCAATAAAGATATTAAACAATTAGTCTGAAATCGAAGTTCTAAGCTTCCAAGTTAGTTTGACCGAACCAATTACATAATAAATTGCATATCCGATGGAAAGTAGCATAAACCACCTTGGCAAAGGTTCATAATCAAAAAAAGTAGCCAGTAAAGCCAATAACCAAACACCTGTGATGATAATATTTGCTTTTTTCCACATCCTAGTGCGAGTCGGATAGATACATTTTATCGGCATAAAAGATAAAACAGCAAAAATAGTCAGTATCACTGTATTAAAAACTTTACCTGTACTGCCAAAAACTAAGAAATAGATCAGCAATATCCAAGCAGAAGGAAAACCACGAAAAAAATAATCTTGATCTGAAGACCCTAAAAACCCTTTTTTTGCACTATCAATATTGGATTTCGCATCGCTGCGACAGAATTGATAAGTTGAAGCAATACAGATTAGACTGATAACCGCAATACCATAAATATTATGTGGTACCAATTGAGCCTCCCATACGATAAATGCGGGAATGATAGACCAAACTAAAAAATCAATAATATTATCGAGCAAACTGCCATCAATTTCGGAGAGCACTTTTTTGACCTGAACCCACCGAGCTAAGAGGCCATCAAATGCATCGACAAGGACGGCTATAACTAACAACAAATAAGCTTTATACCAGTTGTGCTCTGCAATGTATGTAAGAGAAAAAACGGCAAAGACAGCACCACTAGCAGTAAATAGGTGAACGATATAGGCAAGAGTTTTTTGTAGAGCAGAATAAGATATCAAAGCCAAATCTCCTTAATTTGTTGATGTCGGATTTTTTTTGATATATTGAAACAATACACGGCCCCGAATTTGTTCAATACCTATCGCACCCCAGTAGGAAGAGTCATTGCCGATATTTCGATTATCGGACAATACAAAATATTCACCCTGACGCAATGTAACTTTTTCGGTATTACCCAGTAATGGCAAATTCTTAGGCCAGTTCCGAGTATTTTGCCCACCAGAAAGTATGATATAATTGTTATCAATCAGCTCAAATTCGGAAGTAAAGTATTGCATATTATTGTCACTAGGTTGAATCTGTGCAATATGGTTGGCCATGTAAATTGTATCACCGGGTATACCAATTACTCTGCGTACCATATATGGATTTTTGCCTAAATGCTTCATTTGGTTTAAATCGGCAATATTTAAAGTGATAAAGCGGTATAGTGTATTGAGCCAATGCATTGCTATAGACAAAGGCTTATGGTAGGGTGCCGCCAATACTACAATTGTTCCGCGCGGGATTTTGCGATGAAAAGGGAGTACACTATTGGGCATACCAATAGAACTATAAAATAGATAACTATTTTGATTAATATTGGGCTCCATAGAAATACTTCGGACTTTTAGGGGCACAAGAATACTATAAAAAAACAGATGTAGCATGTAGATACTAAAAATCACAATCACCAGCGGAATTTTGCGGTTGTTGTGGTTGAGAAAATTATTTTTGTTGTTTTTAGTAGACATCGGCAAATCTTGCATCAAAATAATTCATTATTGAATCGTTTTTTTATCGTGGCGCGCCACGAAGTTTTGTGGTTCTAAACTACGAAAGCGGCTAAAAGGGGCCACAATATAGGTCAATCGGCCTTGTAAATCATCTTTATTGAGTATGCCAAACCACCTGCCATCATGCGAATGATCGCGATTGTCTCCAAATGGCTCAAAGTAAGCTGCTGGAATTGCATCACCTAAGCGGTCTGCGATAAAGCGGCTGCGAATCGCAACATCGTGGGGGCTACTTAAATATGCATTGCGCACACGCTGCTCGTAAGAGCGATCCATGTTATAATAGTTGGTCTGATTAAATAATTTCATATTGCGTTGGGTTTCATAATGTAAGCTCAATTCTTTTTTTATGAATTTTTCACTGGAAAATTTTTTAGTTCCTGCCAAACGTATTTCTGGATAACCAGAAACGAAGCGCACCCTGTCTCCGCCAACGGCAATAACACGCTTAACCAGCAACGGAGGTTGATAATTGTTGAAAGTGTATTGGTAATTTGGTTGTGAACTGGGGGCATAAAGCATTGGCTGGGAAGCTAGCCTCACCGGAGGCTTAGGACTGTTTTCGTATGCTTTTAGGTCTAAATCCAACTTAGCAAATGTCAATAAAAAAACAACACGCTGGGCAATTAAAAACAGAGTATTAGGCCTACGATATTCAGGGGATATAAAGGGAATCACTGTCCCGCGCACTACCTTTTTTTGCGAAAAAAATTTACGAGCAAAAGGGTAGGGTTCTAAACCATAAGCCAATTTGTTGACAATAACGCGATCTTGTACTAACAAAGTGGGAACCATAGAACTTGAAGGAATCACGAATAATTGAAGCAAATATTGGTTGATAAGCAATACCGAAAGCAAAACCACCAACAAGACTTCAATCCAATCGCGCAATGCTGATATGCGTTGCTGGCGCAATTTTTGCCGGTATGTTTGGTAGCGGACAAAATTAATTAGTGCTTCTGTACTGCGCACCAAATATTTAGAAATAGAACTCATGTTCATGAAACAAAGTAATATAGCAAATTGGCTTTGTTTAGACAATAAAATAAGCTCTACTATTGGAAAGCTTATTTCAGTAGACTTACACTAATAGGCTTGTAATAACTGGTTAACAATATTATTGTGCTTATATAACCGGCCTAAATTTTTTGAAAATCGATATTTAAGGAATCTTTCATGAACATGGCAATCGATCTGATAAATGGGCAAAGTCGCCATTTAATTTCCTGGAATGTCAATGGTATCCGAGCTATCCATAATAAGGGCTTACTCTCTCCATTGTTTGCAGGATCGTGGGATATTATTGCTCTGCAAGAGACAAAGGCCCAAGAATTGGATGAGGAATTGGCCCAGCAGCCCGGGTATCAATCTTTTTGGTCTAGTGCCAAGCGCAAAGGTTATAGTGGCACGGCTCTGTTTATTAAAGATGACTTAAAACCGAACCGCATTTTGTGTATGGAAAATATTATTGGCAAAAATGAATTTGATAGTGAAGGCCGAACCTTGATTGCCGATTTTGGCCATTTTGTTTTGCTGAATTGTTATTTTCCCAACTCACAGGAAAAGGGTAAACGGCTGGATTATAAAATGGCTTTTAACCATGCGATACATTGCTGCTGTAATGAATTGAGCGAAAACCATAAGCGTCCGGTATTGCTTTGTGGTGATTATAATGTTGCAGTGCGCGAAATTGATTTAGCTCGGCCCGATGAGAATCATGATTCACCGGGCTTTTTGCCACAGGAGCGCGAATGGATGGAATATTTTTTAGCTAGCGGTTATAGTGATAGCTTTCGTCATTTTTATCCTGAACAAACAGGGGCTTATAGCTGGTGGTCCTACCGCACGCGAGCACGCGAGCGCAATGTGGGCTGGCGGATTGATTATTTTTGCATCAATCAGCCATTTTTGCATTGCCTTAAAGACGCGGCTGTTCTTGACCAAGCGATGGGTAGTGACCATTGCCCGGTTTGCATTACTGCCGAGCTGTAAAAATCCAAGTTAAAAATTATGGTGAAAAGTGGCGAGAATATTTTGGGTAAAACTATTTAAAAAAGCTGCTTTGGCCCATTTGGATTCTACTGTTTTTTCTTATACAAATATTTATTTCCAAACTATTTATGCTCAGAGTGTCCCTATTTGAAAAAATATACTATTACCAAAATTTATTTTAAGGGCGGAGCAGGATTAAATCGCTATTATATATTTTCTTTTTTAGGGTTTGAAGAAGGTAATACTTTTATCCCAAGTTACCCCAAGCGAGCTAAACCAAAAACTCAAAGATAGTCGCTGGCTTTTGCGTAGCCAATGGTATTGGTATTTTCGGTATTTTCAAGCAGATTTTGAAACGCGTTAGTATCCTGAAGGCCGAGTAGAAATTTTTGTGCTACTAGAGTCTAGCTCTAAACGTTTCGGTTCTAAGTCCGATGAACATTCGTTTCTCTGGTTTCACCGGCAGACGCAATCCCTTGCAGTGCATTTCGCTTCCAAGTGGGCAAAATTACCAGGCCTATCTTGGTATTTTCCGCGCATTGATAATAGCTTTTTTGGTACAAATATTGTGATAGTGGAAGTCCAAACCCAAAAATTTTTAGAACGTTTCAACTTAGATGAGTTGGGGCTTACGGTATTTTGGCTGCGTGGTGGTGCCGAAGAATTTATCCAAACAAGCCCAGTGGTTAAGTTGGGCCTTTCCCAAAAATATTGGTTGATTTTGGACTTAGATGGTTTTGGTTTGATTTTTGATTTTATTATTGGGGCTTTTGTCGATTTAGATGGATTGTATTTATTGAAGAGCCGACTTTGGGCTATGAAATTTGGGTTGCAATTTGATGTTGGGGTTATTGCTGGTTTATTTTTGTTACAAAGCAAATATAGGCTGTTACTGCGCCCCAGCCCTTGGTTGGAACTCTCTTTATTGAGCAACATTATAAGTAGCTTAAATATTGGAAGTCTTAACTCTGAAATATCTAGTATAAACTTAGAGGATAATGATGTAGATTTTTATGCCTTAGGCCGTTTTAGAACCACTTCTCAACTTTCGCAAAACGATTATGACAACCGCACCGAATTTAATGTTGGGTTGGAAGGTAAATTGGGCCTTTCTGCTGGTTTGTTCAATAATTCAAGTTTATCTTTGAGTTTCTCCGCTTTTTTAGCAACATTGTAAGCAGCGACTTTATCAGGGTCATTGATTTCATCGCTGATTTGTTCTTTATGTATATCTAAAATATTTTCGGTGTCAAAACCACAAGATTTATCATGTTTGCCACAAATATATTGATGCTTTGTAAACTTTAAATGGTTTTTTTCTTCTTCTCGATAAACCCATTCATTTTCACAATAAGGACAGTTATCACTGGTTTGTTTTTCACTGGTAAAAATAATGGCTCCGTATTGATCTATATGTTTTATAATAATATCACTTTTTTTTGATTTATACTCTTTATTCTTATCTCCCCAACCTTTATCTTTCTTCAATTGCTCTAATTGCTCTAAAGCAAGTTCCCTTTCTCTTACCTTAAGTTCCCTAATCTCAATCAAATCCTTAATATGCGGTGGGACAAAGCCTTTGGTTTGAAATTTTTGGAATAAAGCATACTCTAATCGCCGTGAAATATTGATATACAAATCTTGAAAATGCTTATCAATCATGTCTCTACTCAAGTCTTCTAAGACGATAAACCCGGGATATTTATCTTGTACGGAATATTTATCTTGTAGAAAAGAGATAACCCCAATCATATTCGCTACCAAAGCATCTCGAAGATGATTGATTTTATTAGCACTTGGTTTATGCTCACTTCTATCGGTTGCTTGAAGTTCTTGCAAAAACTCTTCAAAGCGTTGTTTAATATCTTCTTTGGTATAGGTGTAGTCTTTTAATTCTAAGCCCTCATATTCTTTTTCCCAATAATAAAAAGGTTTACCATCTATTTTGAGATGAACGCCTTTATCATCTTCCCAATCGCTTATGCAAGAATTTTCATTGTAGTTTTCAAAAATGATTTTTTTAGCAGCTTCTTTTTTGAGTTTTAAGTAAGTGAAAACATCACCATTTAAAATGATTTTATCTTTGATCACTTTAGCTTTTGTAAGATCAATGAAGGCAAGATTTTTTTGCTCAAACAAATCATCTCTATCTATTCTATCTATGAAATAAGAAAGATTATTAAAAATTCTTCTTTCTTTTATATTATCAAAATTGACCATTTTATGGCTTGGTTTTTCTTTGGTATTATAAAAATCTTTTCTCAGTTCATAGCATTTGATATCTTGCTCTTCAATTGGAAAAGTTGGTTTTAATATTTCTTGTTTTTCTTTTTTATTTTTATCATAAAGATATTTATTGTCTTGATTAAACTTAGCAATGCACAAAGTTGCTAATTCGATATTCCCTCTATCTATGCCATATTTGTAAAAAGTATCCCAGTTTTGGTTGTTAAAATCTCTATTAAAATCTTTGATTTTCTCTTCTATTTCTTCTGCTTTGGCAAAGGCTAAATCTGTATGTAGGGAGTTTGGATTCAGTGTAAAAGTAGTAGTAAGAGTGAATTGGTCACGACATTTTCTATTATCTGAATAATTATTAGTTGATAAATAGTTATGCTCTGTATGATCTTTTCTCCTAAAATTAATTTTCATTTCAGGGTTTAATCTGATTGTATCGTTATTGGTAGTATTCCAAAAATCAAGCCACATTTTAGTATGTCTTCTGTTTTGGCTCTTTGGTGTTTGGTATTCATTTTGATTTCTTTTTTCTAAGTCATAAGAAGTGATCTTAAAAACGACAATATCAAATTTTTTCATCAAATCATCTCTTGTTTTTTGATTTAAGCCAAACGCTTTCATTTTATAAAGCGAATTCATCTCTTTTTCAAATGTTTCATTATCTTTTGCATTTAATACTTTGCTCAAATCAAAGTCAGATAAGTCTAAAATAGACTGTGCATAAGCTGTTTCTAAAATGCCTTGCATAAATTCCAATTCATATTCGGCTTTTGATTTATCACAAGGTTTTTTATTTTTATGATTATTTTTTCTATTTTGTAACTCATTCTTATCATTGGTGGCTTCTTTGCTATCAGAATGAATTTTCAATAATTTGTGCAATGCCCTTTTGGTAAGAGTATCCCGCACATATTCATACATATCTTTAAGCCCCTTAATAAAAGTACTCTCTTCGGCAAAGCATAGTTTGTGCAATGCCCTTTTGGTAAGAGATGAGATAAAATGTAATTGATAGTCTTCATTAGTTTGTGAGCTGGTTAATTTTTCTAATTCTTTTCTCAACGCTTGCATCTTTTCTTTTGGTATCAGCCATAAGAAATCTTCATTTTTATTTTTATTTTTGCCAATTCCTATCCAATATCTATTTTGTTCTGCTTCTAATTGTTGTTTTTCTAAATTTTTACTACTTGCTTTTATCTTGCCATACTGCATAGCAATAGTTTTGTAGCTATCTATAAATTCTACCCAATTTTTAAAATAATCATTAAAAACTTTCTTGTTTTGTTTTCTATCAAACCAAGACCTTTTAATTAGATAATCTCCTCGTTTTTGTTTGGGGGTTTTCTCTTGATTGCTTTTATCACCTTTGTTTTTGTTTTTATCAATTTGTTTTGTTAATAGGATACATTTTTCTATAAAGCCTAAGCCTTTATCTTGAAAAAAGTAATACTTATTTTCCAGATTATCAGTTTGTTTTTGGCAATCTTCAAAGAACTGGCTTTTCATTTTAGCTTTCAAATCTTGCATCAAAAATTTTATTTCTTCAATTGTGAAACTAATTTTATTCTCTGGAGATTGTTTAATCAGATTGTATTCATCTAAAAAACTTGATTCTTCTTTGGATTTAAAGCAAATTTCTTTATCCTTATTATCTTTCTTAAAAATTGGTATCGTTAAAGTTTTTTTATCTTTATCATAACAAGCTATTTTCTCATCTTGTCGATCTTCTAATTTTTTAATCTCACCATCAAAATACTCTTTAGATTTTTTATTCACGGTGTAGTAGTTCATACTACCACCTGCTAAACAAATCCCTGCAGTTTGAAAAGGTAAATAATTTTCTTGTAAAGCGAGCCATTCTTTTTCAAGTTCCTTAATCTTTTTATAAAGCCTGTTTATCTCTTCACTTTTATGTTTATGATTTAAGTTCTGTAAAAAGTCTCTAATCAAGAATAAATATTTTTTTGAACAAAACTCATTGATTAGAAAAGCAATTTCACTGTTTCGCTCTTTTTCATTTTGATTTTTTGAAAGTAATTCTTTGATTTTATTTAAAAGTTTTTCTATGATTAAAAGTTCTCCTGATTTATTACCATTATTATTAATGAATAATTCAAATAATTTATCTTTTAAATACGATACTTTTTCAACAAAATATTCTTTCTTTTTATGCTGTGCATAAAAGTCATTCTTAAAATAATTTTTCAAAAAATCTTTCTTTATAATCAAAAGAGAATTTATTTTTATTTTTTTCTCATCTTCATAAAAAAATAATTCTTTTAAAGATTTGAAAAATTTTTCTGTTTCAATAATCAATTCTTTCTCATTTATCTCTTTTATTTTTGGGAGGCTTAAATCTCCTTGAATCTTTTCTAATTTAAATCGTGTTGATTTTGTGTAAGTATATTTGTATTTGTTAAAGTCTTTCATTTTTATTCCTTTTAATTTTTATTTTAAAGTTTTATCAAGATCAAGATTTATTTTCAATAGTTAACCACTTATCTTTTTGCTTTTTCACCAATTCTTCTTGTTGTGCAAAAGATTGCCAATCTGTTTTGAATACATCAATTCTCAATTTACCATCTTCTTTTTTATCTTCTGTGATATTTTGCAAGATGATAATCCCTTTTCTGGCAATATTATATGCACCATTAGCATCAGAATCTTGAGGAAGAAGAGCATCTTTAGAAGCATAATCTTTAAGTTTTCTACTATCGTAAAAAGGTTCAACAGGAGAAACAATAAAATCACTCTCTGCGTTATGGGTGTAAATTGTGTGAATGACTTTCCCTACATCATTTTTAATTTCTTGTTTTTCAGCTTTGCTATTATCCGTTACTCGCATATCTAAAAGGCGATTAAAATGAGCTATAATTTTTGCAAGTAGTTTATTTTCTTTATAGTCTTCTGCTTTTGATTTTTTACAAATTATTTCTTTAATATCCAAATCTTTTGTAAGTGTAATTTCCTGTTCATTAAAAAGTTTTTTCAATTCTTCATTGGTATCTACTAGTTTATGTGTGTTTTTGTCGTAAGTAGAGCGTTCTATACGGCTGTGAATTGTCCAAATTTTATCCAGTTTGGTTTCATCAAATTCTTTTTCGTCTTCATAATTTCCTGTCTTACCTTTGAAATTTTTCAGGTTATACGAAAACTCAAAATGCTCTCCATTAAAAATGATGCTTTCAAACTTGCCAAAAAATTCTTGTGCCTGTTCTACATCTTTATATTTAGGATACAACGAACGCATATAGCCCGTAATTGGGTCGGTTTTTGAAGTATAACCAGCCGCGGTATAAAACAAAATTCCAGATTGTTTTCCTAATTTTTGAAAACTCTCAAATTTATTAGAAAGTTGTAATGGCTTTAGGTAATGACCTGCCTTGTTTGAGTCTGTTTCTTTTTTGAATATTAAATAATTTAGTTTATCAATTAGGGCTTTCTCAAATTTTTGGTAAATCTGTTTTTCTACCTTAAATCTTCCTCGTTTAAAACCAGAATTTAAATCCTCCAGAACAACAATAGCATTATGTTTTACAATCAATTGACTCAATTGATGCACTACTTGGGAAAGATACCCTGCTTTTAATTCTTTAATGTTTTCAATAGTTTCCCAGTTTTCTCTTGCACCTGCGCGTTCTTTTTCTTTGGTGTCAAGTTTTGCATGATAGTCAATTTCTTTGGTAAATTTTGTACCTTCTTTTTCATATTCATTTTTAATAATATTCCAACTGCCTTGCTCTAAAATATCACCATCTTGATTGATAACCGAGTAATACAGTAAATTTCGCTCACCCCTATCAATACCAATAATCTTGACATCTTTGTTGTCTTTCAAAAATTCATTTACTTCTTGATTTAAGTAACTGCTACCTTGTGCTTTGAAATTACAAGTAATAGGACAATGAAATAAAATTTTATCCTCACTATATCTTTTGTCTTTAGTAATTTCTTGATTTTTATTAGTAATAATTTTGCCGATAATCGTATCCTTATATTGTACCAGCTTATATTTTGTATGTTCACACTCCTTATAAGTAATATTATCTTTGCCCTTCAGGTCATCTTCAATATTTTGTTCAGTTATAGGTAACCCTAACTCTTTCCATTCTTTAGCATATTGCTTGTGTTTTAGAATAGTACCTACTTTATGGACAAAAAGATTCTTTATATTTATAGATGCTTTTCTAAAAAATAATTCTGCTTGACCGTTTAATTTATAAACGACATCTTTTAAGTTCTCTTCCTCAAAAAGTGCTTTCCAAAAGATAGTATGAAGATTATCAGTTCCTTTCTTTGTTTTCTCTTTAGAAAAATCTTTGTTGTATATTTCAAAAAGGTAGAGTTTTTCTTCTCCTACACATTGATCGATATAATTTTCACTGATATTAGTAAAAGATATTTTATAAATACAGTGAGATAATTTATTATAAAATTTATCTAAAGATTCATATTCTTTTTCAAATAAGTTCTTGTAATCATATTCAGCTTCTGCTGTGCTAGCATAACTTTCTAAAAATGATTTACAAAATTTAATCCAAGTATTCAATGCTTCTTGATACTCTTTTTTGTAACGTGTCATCTCATTTTCAATTTTAGTAATAGTTTCTTTATGTTCTAAAAATTTATTTAAATCCGTTTTTGATATTGCTGGATTCTCTATTTTTGATTCAGTCTCAAGTTTAAATTTAATCTCATTTTCTCTTATCTGCAAATATTCTTTTTGAAACTTTTTGGGTCTTGTATCTTCTGATTTTCTAGGCACAAATTCTTTTTTTGATTTATCATATACAGTGTTGTTGAGTTCAAAAACTTGTTTTGTGATTTCCAAGTTTGATGAAAATTTTCCCTCGCTTGATTCTTTTTCAATAAGAAATGAAGTGTCGTTTTTATCAAAATGCTTTTTTACTTCTGAACGTTGAGTGGAACACTTAGGAATCATTGTAGTTCCATCTTTAAAAAATTTATAAACTACTTTTTTATATTGCTGACCTTCTTTTTTAATAAGTTTCAAGTTGGATAATTCTTTTTCCAAATTCAATAACTTATCGCTCTCTTGTTTATGTCCTTTTGTTCCTTGTTTTTTATTCGCTAATTTCTCCTTTTGTTTTTGAATC
The DNA here is from genome assembly GCA_965225855.1 of Spirochaetia bacterium. Classification (GTDB taxonomy): domain Bacteria; phylum Spirochaetota; class Spirochaetia; order SP-2023; family SP-2023; genus Haliotispira. Next base: position 1,072,213 of record CBDDCK010000005.1, read on the forward strand.
TCTTTACATTTGTTTTCAATAGCTACTTTATTTTCATCATCACCGCTATTTTTAAAGATCGTACTATGCGCTTTATCCATTACAGCCAGATAATATTTATTATCCTTTAATAATAGGGCACAGGTATTATCAGTTTCTTTATTTTTATCCCACCCATCAGCAAGGGTTGCATTTTCAAAATTGAGTTTAAATTTTTCTACACTATATGGTTTTTGTGTGAGGTAGTTTCTGACTTGGTCATAGAGTGTGTTTATTTGTGATAAGTTGTCGTAAATTTTATCAAATTCACTATAAAAAGCATTATCTTTTTCAAATAAATTTTGTTTTTTCTCATCGCTCTTTTTGATTTTTACGACCAATGGCTTTAAGAAAAATTGCAATTGTTTGATACTGTCTAAATAGTTTTTAATTTTTAAAACATCTTCTTTATTGTTTTTTAATTCTTGCTCTTCATTATTGTATTTTTCTAAAATACAATTAATTTTGGAATTTGATTTAATATTTTCTAAAATGTCAATTGTTCGATGATTTTCTTTATCTGTAATTTTAAGACTTTCAAAATATGTAATCAAAGGCTTATTTATAGTTTTATTTTTGAGCTCATCTGTAATCTCATCACTTTCATAGTTTTTAGTATAAAACTCCAAAGCATTGTGAATCTTTTCAAGAGAAAAATAATCTTTTTTGAGTTCTTTTTCTCTTTGTTTTTCTGTAAATCTTTTCGGGTTGTTGTTTTTATCTTTGCCTAATAACTCATTTTTAAAATAATACACTAAAGCACTTTTATGATATTGCCCAAAAATTTCTTGTGAAATATCGGTAATAGCTTTATCATTTTTGATATAAACTTTGGATAAATCTGCCTGCTCTTTTAATATAGTAAAGATATTTTTATCGCAAGTAGATTTTAATCTCTCTGTGATGTTAAAATGTTCTTCCCCATTATAATAAAATAAATTGTCATTTTCAAAAGTAAAGCGTTGTAAATCCTCACATAATTCAGCATCTGATTTGATACCCTCTAAACGAAATGAGCTACCTTCTCTATCGCTTAAAATCTGTTTGAAAAGCTCTTGCATTTTGCAGGAATAAGTATCTTTTTTCTTTTCTTGCTCTTTTTTATCATTTTCTTCTAAGCCTTTCTTTTGTGACAAAACAGGGAACAAAAGATGCTCAGCTTTTTTATCATCTCCCTCTAAGCCTTTCTTTTGTGAGACTAATCGCTGACCTGCTAAATTGATAATCTCGTTGAAGCCTTTGATTTTTGTATTTTTATCAATAGTTTTTCCACCAATAACTTGGTTATATTTATCAATTCCACTTTGAGTTAAACATTGATTAAAGTATTCTAACTTGAAAACACTGTCTAAACTTTCAATTTTTAAATCATCTAAATTTTCTTTTAATTTAGAAAAATCAATATTGAGTTTCTTTGCGTTCTCATAGCATTCTAAATTCTCTAAAAACTTGGGTAAATTTTCGTGAATGAGTCTATAACCAATCGCCGTAGAGTGTTCTTTTTCTGTGTAAATATTCTTTCTGTTCTCTTCAAAACCTCCAAAGTAAGTTGTCCAGCCTTTGAACTTTGTGATAATCTCTATTTTATGTTTATGGTCTAAATCTTGACCATTTTGGTATCGCTTTTTTAACCACGAGATAAGGATACTTTCAATAAACTCTTTTCCAAATGGCTCTTTATCAGTTTTAAAAATTTCACCTTTGGCATTGGAAAGTTTTTTGCGTAATTGACCTTGTATTGATTCTAAACTCTTTTGAAGTGTTTTATTTTTCTTATCGCTTTTAAGTTTTGAATAGATCTCTTTAAAATTTTTTAATTCTTTAACATCAAAAGCAAAATTTTTCAAACCCTCATTGATAAACCATTTATGATATTCATCAATGATTTTTTTGGCTTCTTTATAGTCTTTTGCTCGTTGCTCATCTTTGCTAATGAGACCTTTATTGTTGATATGCTCAAGTGTTTTTCCAATAGGTTTTAACTCAAATCGTAGGGTTTTATCTACAGAATATTTATTTGTAAATTTTTCAAACATCTCCATATAAACTCCTGCACGCTAGTATAGTTATTTCATTTGTCAAGCTCAATAACTTTAACATAATTATTTAATCTACAACAGTAGAAATTAAATAGTGTCCTTAGACTCTTCTTCTCTGCTGTATATTTTTTTGTAAAATCTACAACAGTAGAAATTAAATAGTGTCCTTAGACCAAACCACCCAAACATTCAACCCTTCAATCTACAACAGTAGAAATTAAATAGTGTCCTTAGACTTACTCAACATCCTAGTCTGCTACAATCTACAACAGTAGAAATTAAATAGTGTCCTTAGACTCTTCTTCTCTGCTGTATATTTTTTTGTAAAATCTACAACAGTAGAAATTAAATAGTGTCCTTAGACCAAACCACCCAAACATTCAACCCTTCAATCTACAACAGTAGAAATTAAATAGTGTCCTTAGACTTACTCAACATCCTAGTCTGCTACAATCTACAACAGTAGAAATTAAATAGTGTCCTTAGACTCTTCTTCTCTGCTGTATATTTTTTTGTAAAATCTACAACAGTAGAAATTAAATAGTGTCCTTAGACCAACGAAGCCCTAGCCGAAGCCAACGATCTACAACAGTAGAAATTAAATAGTGTCCTTAGACTATGATATGGACAGAAGAAGATGATGATATCTACAACAGTAGAAATTAAATAGTGTCCTTAGACGAATAACAACGGCGAGATCGCCGTAATCTACAACAGTAGAAATTAAATAGTGTCCTTAGACGAAAATAGCTAAGGGAATAGCTATAGAGATCTACAACAGTAGAAATTAAATAGTGTCCTTAGACAGCCCTATGGTGATTGCTACAGGCCTATCTACAACAGTAGAAATTAAATAGTGTCCTTAGACAGCCCTATGGTGATTGCTACAGGCCTATCTACAACAGTAGAAATTAAATAGTGTCCTTAGACAAAATAGCAAACGATGCCGTGGTCGCAATCTACAACAGTAGAAATTAAATAGTGTCCTTAGACACGTTAATTTGCCCGATTATTGTAAAAATCTACAACAGTAGAAATTAAATAGTGTCCTTAGACACCGTATAATGCAATTGCATGATTGATTATCTACAACAGTAGAAATTAAATAGTGTCCTTAGACACCGTATAATGCAATTGCATGATTGATTATCTACAACAGTAGAAATTAAATAGTGTCCTTAGACCATATTGCCACTCAAAAACAATTTTAACTATCTACAACAGTAGAAATTAAATAGTGTCCTTAGACAGTCTATTGTTCGTCTGTCTTGGAGGGAATCTACAACAGTAGAAATTAAATAGTGTCCTTAGACCACTCCTCCAGCACACACACTCCTCCAGATCTACAACAGTAGAAATTAAATAGTGTCCTTAGACGGATTCATAGTCAGCCTCAAAATGGGATCTACAACAGTAGAAATTAAATAGTGTCCTTAGACAATGAAATCTTCCCATTGATCCCATAAATCTACAACAGTAGAAATTAAATAGTGTCCTTAGACGCCAACAGCAATAAAATAGCAATGTTCATCTACAACAGTAGAAATTAAATAGTGTCCTTAGACCCTGTGTATCTTGGTGAAGATTATTCATCTACAACAGTAGAAATTAAATAGTGTCCTTAGACGCGTTTTATCCGTGTAGGAATCTACAATCTACAACAGTAGAAATTAAATAGTGTCCTTAGACAACTCATCCCAGCGACCCTGATAGCCATCTACAACAGTAGAAATTAAATAGTGTCCTTAGACAATACTCATTATAAATAAGGTTATACGCTATCTACAACAGTAGAAATTAAATAGTGTCCTTAGACTGTATCTGTATAGACAATCTAAGGTCAATCTACAACAGTAGAAATTAAATAGTGTCCTTAGACTCTATATTCATCCCAACGTCCTTGATAACATCTACAACAGTAGAAATTAAATAGTGTCCTTAGACATGTCAATTACCATAATCCCTTTAGTATCTACAACAGTAGAAATTAAATAGTGTCCTTAGACCAAATGCAGTGCTCTTTTTTTTTTAATCTACAACAGTAGAAATTAAATAGTGTCCTTAGACTCTGGATGAACACATACGAACTAGTTATCTACAACAGTAGAAATTAAATAGTGTCCTTAGACACTGTTGCACAAGGCCTCCCAATTTTATCTACAACAGTAGAAATTAAATAGTGTCCTTAGACATGTCTAATGAAATAAAACAATACAATATCTACAACAGTAGAAATTAAATAGTGTCCTTAGACCGGTTGTATAGCTTTGCATTGGGCAGCCATCTACAACAGTAGAAATTAAATAGTGTCCTTAGACCCCTAAGCATAAGAGCACTATTCAATACTATCTACAACAGTAGAAATTAAATAGTGTCCTTAGACTTACGCCATTACATTGGGCCGCGCGCAAATCTACAACAGTAGAAATTAAATAGTGTCCTTAGACATTATCTTAATATATCCAAGGGGCTATAATCTACAACAGTAGAAATTAAATAGTGTCCTTAGACACAGCCCCATCTAGGAAATCCATTTAATCTACAACAGTAGAAATTAAATAGTGTCCTTAGACAACAGATTCAAAAATCCCTTTTTATCTATCTACAACAGTAGAAATTAAATAGTGTCCTTAGACATCGGGCACGCCGTTTATTACCAATTATCTACAACAGTAGAAATTAAATAGTGTCCTTAGACGGAAAATGAATAAGTTTGCTTGTACTTAATCTACAACAGTAGAAATTAAATAGTGTCCTTAGACGGAAAATGAATAAGTTTGCTTGTACTTAATCTACAACAGTAGAAATTAAATAGTGTCCTTAGACATGGCAGGCGCAGAAGGAGACGCCCGTATCTACAACAGTAGAAATTAAATAGTGTCCTTAGACATTTTTATCCTATACCCGCAGCAGTAACAATCTACAACAGTAGAAATTAAATAGTGTCCTTAGACCTTCAATCTGTTCTTCCATATACCACCTATCTACAACAGTAGAAATTAAATAGTGTCCTTAGACTGTCGTGATATTTACTACCAGATACCATCTACAACAGTAGAAATTAAATAGTGTCCTTAGACACAACATTTATTCTATAAATACAACCTAATCTACAACAGTAGAAATTAAATAGTGTCCTTAGACAAATACAGCCGATAATATGAATATATAATCTACAACAGTAGAAATTAAATAGTGTCCTTAGACGAGATATCGTTGTTGCCACGAGAACGATCTACAACAGTAGAAATTAAATAGTGTCCTTAGACAATTCGGTTACTGGAAACTTGGACACATCTACAACAGTAGAAATTAAATAGTGTCCTTAGACCGTAAAACTGGAAACTTAGAAATTCAGGACATCTACAACAGTAGAAATTAAATAGTGTCCTTAGACAGAACAAGAATTAAACCTAGTGCGCAATCTACAACAGTAGAAATTAAATAGTGTCCTTAGACCAATAGTGAACAATTCAAGCCACCTATTATCTACAACAGTAGAAATTAAATAGTGTCCTTAGACTTTACAAGTTTGCAAGCAGCACCACAAATCTACAACAGTAGAAATTAAATAGTGTCCTTAGACCCCACGATAGGGTAAAATAGCTACCAATCTACAACAGTAGAAATTAAATAGTGTCCTTAGACATTGATGTTGTAAGATAGAACTATTGCCATATCTACAACAGTAGAAATTAAATAGTGTCCTTAGACTTTAAAAGAAAACAATTGAATTGATCCTATCTACAACAGTAGAAATTAAATAGTGTCCTTAGACAATGTTTAGTTTGTCAATTTCGTTGTGATCTACAACAGTAGAAATTAAATAGTGTCCTTAGACCTTTTGATAAGGCCGAGGTGGCCCTATATCTACAACAGTAGAAATTAAATAGTGTCCTTAGACCATAAAATCGGGGGCTTAAAACCAATAATCTACAACAGTAGAAATTAAATAGTGTCCTTAGACCTTCATATGCTGCGCAGTGCAAGGGTGATCTACAACAGTAGAAATTAAATAGTGTCCTTAGACCTTCATATGCTGCGCAGTGCAAGGGTGATCTACAACAGTAGAAATTAAATAGTGTCCTTAGACCTTCATATGCTGCGCAGTGCAAGGGTGATCTACAACAGTAGAAATTAAATAGTGTCCTTAGACCTGCTAATAGCAGCTGGGGCCGATCCATCTACAACAGTAGAAATTAAATAGTGTCCTTAGACCTGCTAATAGCAGCTGGGGCCGATCCATCTACAACAGTAGAAATTAAATAGTGTCCTTAGACCCCTTGCACTGGGCAGCCGATGAAGAATCTACAACAGTAGAAATTAAATAGTGTCCTTAGACCTTAGCCTCATATGGAGGCCATAAAATCTACAACAGTAGAAATTAAATAGTGTCCTTAGACATAAAATCGGGGACTTAAAACCAATAATCTACAACAGTAGAAATTAAATAGTGTCCTTAGACACATCCTTGCTAAAGCTACTGACCATAAATCTACAACAGTAGAAATTAAATAGTGTCCTTAGACCATGAATGGTATGTTTTATAATTGTTAATCTACAACAGTAGAAATTAAATAGTGTCCTTAGACTTTTGTTGCTGTTAATCCTGACTCCTATCTACAACAGTAGAAATTAAATAGTGTCCTTAGACCTTGGCCTTTACATCGGCCAATTACATCTACAACAGTAGAAATTAAATAGTGTCCTTAGACAAAATATACAGGTTTATATCGTATCCATCTACAACAGTAGAAATTAAATAGTGTCCTTAGACCTTGGCCTTTACATCGGCCAATTACATCTACAACAGTAGAAATTAAATAGTGTCCTTAGACGACGCAATATCCTGCATCTAGCAGCGAATCTACAACAGTAGAAATTAAATAGTGTCCTTAGACAGGGCTAAAGGTGTGGCCGAAGCTAAATCTACAACAGTAGAAATTAAATAGTGTCCTTAGACCAACGCCAATCCCTAGCAATCCACCCACATCTACAACAGTAGAAATTAAATAGTGTCCTTAGACTACAAAGGAATAGAATACGCTTCGTATCTACAACAGTAGAAATTAAATAGTGTCCTTAGACGCCATAACTAAAAGAAAAAAAGTACAAATCTACAACAGTAGAAATTAAATAGTGTCCTTAGACCAAATCATTTTTAACTTTAACCTCCATATCTACAACAGTAGAAATTAAATAGTGTCCTTAGACGTACGGTCAATAAACAAACCCCTAATTGATCTACAACAGTAGAAATTAAATAGTGTCCTTAGACCAGCAAACCAGCACCGAGCGTAATAAAAATCTACAACAGTAGAAATTAAATAGTGTCCTTAGACTCCACAACAGTTTTTTCTTCCACTTCGGATCTACAACAGTAGAAATTAAATAGTGTCCTTAGACTTATGAAAAATATAAAGGAAAGCTTGAAAATCTACAACAGTAGAAATTAAATAGTGTCCTTAGACCCTATAAGGGTATGCTACCGTGTAATAAATCTACAACAGTAGAAATTAAATAGTGTCCTTAGACCTTGCTAAGGCAGTCTGCAACCCCCGTATCTACAACAGTAGAAATTAAATAGTGTCCTTAGACCAAATATGGTAACATAAATAATATCTGATCTACAACAGTAGAAATTAAATAGTGTCCTTAGACTTAGCAGAAGATCAAGAATTGCGTGAAATCTACAACAGTAGAAATTAAATAGTGTCCTTAGACTTCTGTTCAGCGTAGGGTTACTGATCTATCTACAACAGTAGAAATTAAATAGTGTCCTTAGACCTTGTTTATAACTCATTCCTATTTCGTTATCTACAACAGTAGAAATTAAATAGTGTCCTTAGACCGTTGGTGGCTAAGTCTAGCCGTTTTAATCTACAACAGTAGAAATTAAATAGTGTCCTTAGACCACTGTTGCAAAGTGCCTCCCAATTTTATCTACAACAGTAGAAATTAAATAGTGTCCTTAGACAGTTTATCGTAAGGTTTTCTTATTTTATATCTACAACAGTAGAAATTAAATAGTGTCCTTAGACAGCAGCAGGATCGCGGATTATTTAAATCATCTACAACAGTAGAAATTAAATAGTGTCCTTAGACTTATCTATAGCCTTATCCAAAGATACAATCTACAACAGTAGAAATTAAATAGTGTCCTTAGACAGGCAAACCATATCTTTTACCTATATCATCTACAACAGTAGAAATTAAATAGTGTCCTTAGACAGCACCAATTAACGCTCCAATACCTGCATCTACAACAGTAGAAATTAAATAGTGTCCTTAGACAAAACAAAATGATGATTTTAACTTTGAATCTACAACAGTAGAAATTAAATAGTGTCCTTAGACTTTGCATCCTTCAAAATCAAGGTCTCATCTACAACAGTAGAAATTAAATAGTGTCCTTAGACGTTGGATCGCCTAAATATTGGGCTGCATCTACAACAGTAGAAATTAAATAGTGTCCTTAGACTTTGCATCCTTCAAAATCAAGGTCTCATCTACAACAGTAGAAATTAAATAGTGTCCTTAGACGTTGGATCGCCTAAATATTGGGCTGCATCTACAACAGTAGAAATTAAATAGTGTCCTTAGACGATGCAATAACAGAAGCCAAAGCATTATCTACAACAGTAGAAATTAAATAGTGTCCTTAGACGTGGCAGATTTTATGAAGTTCTTACAATCTACAACAGTAGAAATTAAATAGTGTCCTTAGACCTACTATGATACACCAACAACCGAAACAATCTACAACAGTAGAAATTAAATAGTGTCCTTAGACCCCAATTCACCAGCAAAACACAAACATCTACAACAGTAGAAATTAAATAGTGTCCTTAGACGCCCATGATCTTTTATTGATTAAGAATAATCTACAACAGTAGAAATTAAATAGTGTCCTTAGACTATAAGCATAAGCAGCAGACGCTGCCAATCTACAACAGTAGAAATTAAATAGTGTCCTTAGACTTCTGGGGAACCAGTAATCCAATTTGTATCTACAACAGTAGAAATTAAATAGTGTCCTTAGACGCACCTTAGTAAAACCACGTTTGTTGTTATCTACAACAGTAGAAATTAAATAGTGTCCTTAGACTAAAAAAGACTGTACACCTTTGCACTATCTACAACAGTAGAAATTAAATAGTGTCCTTAGACTTTATTCCTCCTTCTTGTTTCGCATCAATCTACAACAGTAGAAATTAAATAGTGTCCTTAGACTTGCACGCAACAAAAACAGGGCAAAGCTATCTACAACAGTAGAAATTAAATAGTGTCCTTAGACATTTACAGCGATAAAGTAAAGTTACATGATCTACAACAGTAGAAATTAAATAGTGTCCTTAGACAACAAAGTGAAACAAGCCATAAAAAAGTATCTACAACAGTAGAAATTAAATAGTGTCCTTAGACATGGATGATATTATTCTTCTTTCTATATCTACAACAGTAGAAATTAAATAGTGTCCTTAGACATGGATGATATTATTCTTCTTTCTATATCTACAACAGTAGAAATTAAATAGTGTCCTTAGACGTGCTTATATCAACGGCGCAGATTATATCTACAACAGTAGAAATTAAATAGTGTCCTTAGACTCGAAAGCGCACGAAAAAGCCAAGAAATCTACAACAGTAGAAATTAAATAGTGTCCTTAGACACGCTCTACAGGTTATCAATGCTTTTGAATCTACAACAGTAGAAATTAAATAGTGTCCTTAGACTACCTCACTATAAAACCACGGAATACATCTACAACAGTAGAAATTAAATAGTGTCCTTAGACATTTACAGCGATAAAGTAAAGTTACATGATCTACAACAGTAGAAATTAAATAGTGTCCTTAGACACGCTCTACAGGTTATCAATGCTTTTGAATCTACAACAGTAGAAATTAAATAGTGTCCTTAGACCTGCAAAATCCCATAATTTAGATCATAATCTACAACAGTAGAAATTAAATAGTGTCCTTAGACAGTCGAGAAATCCGGTTTCAGACTGATCTACAACAGTAGAAATTAAATAGTGTCCTTAGACTTAATCTAAATAACCAAAAGAAACCGAATCTACAACAGTAGAAATTAAATAGTGTCCTTAGACGTACCTATTAGTACAAATACTTATATAATCTACAACAGTAGAAATTAAATAGTGTCCTTAGACTTTTGTTATTTTTTATTTAAGTTTTAAATCTACAACAGTAGAAATTAAATAGTGTCCTTAGACCTTTGCTATTTCTTCGCCTTGAGGTTGAATCTACAACAGTAGAAATTAAATAGTGTCCTTAGACTTTAACTGTAGAAGAAATAATAGAAGAAATCTACAACAGTAGAAATTAAATAGTGTCCTTAGACGAACAAATTAAAAAAGTTTTTAAGGAATCTACAACAGTAGAAATTAAATAGTGTCCTTAGACTTCCCACTTAGTAAAAAAACAAGTAAATCTACAACAGTAGAAATTAAATAGTGTCCTTAGACCGTCTGATCCTTTAATTGATGCATTTTATCTACAACAGTAGAAATTAAATAGTGTCCTTAGACTTTTCTTTATCAAGATTAAATAAATCGATCTACAACAGTAGAAATTAAATAGTGTCCTTAGACAAGCTAAGCACGCACAGCTCAATAAACATCTACAACAGTAGAAATTAAATAGTGTCCTTAGACTTTACCATATAAACCTAGCGATGTCATAATCTACAACAGTAGAAATTAAATAGTGTCCTTAGACAAACATTGTTCCAAGGCCAAAGCCAAATCTACAACAGTAGAAATTAAATAGTGTCCTTAGACAAACTTGGTATTGATTCCGGTCTTTTATCTACAACAGTAGAAATTAAATAGTGTCCTTAGACGATTTGCGGATTGGCGAAAAAGGCTTTATCTACAACAGTAGAAATTAAATAGTGTCCTTAGACTTTGTGGGTCTGGTGTAGAAATTAATTATCTACAACAGTAGAAATTAAATAGTGTCCTTAGACGTCGAGGCAGCTGGGTACCTTATCGAATCTACAACAGTAGAAATTAAATAGTGTCCTTAGACCACTTAAATATAAAGTGGCCCGCAGAATCTACAACAGTAGAAATTAAATAGTGTCCTTAGACGCCAAAAACCTACCTTACATAGCAAAAATCTACAACAGTAGAAATTAAATAGTGTCCTTAGACCGCAATAGCCGTATTTTTTTATGATGCATCTACAACAGTAGAAATTAAATAGTGTCCTTAGACATGGGTTTGTTCGTTGTGGGGTTTTTCATCTACAACAGTAGAAATTAAATAGTGTCCTTAGACAAATCTCTTGGTGTTAGTCATTCCAAATCTACAACAGTAGAAATTAAATAGTGTCCTTAGACAAACAACAGATTTAACACCACAAGAAATCTACAACAGTAGAAATTAAATAGTGTCCTTAGACAAAAGCAGCAGAAATCTCTGTAGAAAATCTACAACAGTAGAAATTAAATAGTGTCCTTAGACTTGTGCGCCTGTTTCGCTGGGATTTGATCTACAACAGTAGAAATTAAATAGTGTCCTTAGACCCAAAACAGCAGCGTGGAGCGTTGCTGATCTACAACAGTAGAAATTAAATAGTGTCCTTAGACCAAGTTAAGAAATTATTGATGCAAGGAATCTACAACAGTAGAAATTAAATAGTGTCCTTAGACTTAATCAGTCTAGTTGAAAAATCTATATCTACAACAGTAGAAATTAAATAGTGTCCTTAGACTTAATCAGTCTAGTTGAAAAATCTATATCTACAACAGTAGAAATTAAATAGTGTCCTTAGACCGCTAATTGCCCTGTAAGCTGGGCGTTGATCTACAACAGTAGAAATTAAATAGTGTCCTTAGACAGTTTATGTTAAATCTGCCGATAATTATCTACAACAGTAGAAATTAAATAGTGTCCTTAGACCCGTTTATTAATTCTTTATCAGAAGATATCTACAACAGTAGAAATTAAATAGTGTCCTTAGACCCGTTTATTAATTCTTTATCAGAAGATATCTACAACAGTAGAAATTAAATAGTGTCCTTAGACAGTTTATGTTAAATCTGCCGATAATTATCTACAACAGTAGAAATTAAATAGTGTCCTTAGACAAAACAGGGAAAAGCTGAAACCCCTAATCTACAACAGTAGAAATTAAATAGTGTCCTTAGACATTGACGCCTTTAGTTTCAAAATCCTATCTACAACAGTAGAAATTAAATAGTGTCCTTAGACAAACTATGAAAGAAATCCACTTTTAATCTACAACAGTAGAAATTAAATAGTGTCCTTAGACAGTGGTTTAAAGTTTGCATTTGAACGATCTACAACAGTAGAAATTAAATAGTGTCCTTAGACCGAAACAAGACTGAAACAAAAACTGAAAATCTACAACAGTAGAAATTAAATAGTGTCCTTAGACCGCAGCAACCAATAGATTGGTCGCACAATCTACAACAGTAGAAATTAAATAGTGTCCTTAGACCACTTGGCAAAAACACCAAGAGCATTAATCTACAACAGTAGAAATTAAATAGTGTCCTTAGACCTTGATGGCAATAATGCTGAGCGACAGCATCTACAACAGTAGAAATTAAATAGTGTCCTTAGACCTTGATGGCAATAATGCTGAGCGACAGCATCTACAACAGTAGAAATTAAATAGTGTCCTTAGACCAACCTTGTGGTCAAGATCGATCATGTATCTACAACAGTAGAAATTAAATAGTGTCCTTAGACGCGTAAAATTTCATCTGATCAGACTTAATCTACAACAGTAGAAATTAAATAGTGTCCTTAGACTTATTTTCGTTTAGCAAAAAAAAGGAATCTACAACAGTAGAAATTAAATAGTGTCCTTAGACCTTTGCCTGAAGCCCAAGAACATTTTATCTACAACAGTAGAAATTAAATAGTGTCCTTAGACTTCGTATTTTACGGCAATCATAGTAAGATCTACAACAGTAGAAATTAAATAGTGTCCTTAGACTTCTAAGATCATTAGGTTTGAGCACAAATCTACAACAGTAGAAATTAAATAGTGTCCTTAGACAAAAAAAAGGGAAGCACCGCCTCCCAATCTACAACAGTAGAAATTAAATAGTGTCCTTAGACTGCTGGGTCTCGCTATACAGAGTTCCTATCTACAACAGTAGAAATTAAATAGTGTCCTTAGACTATAAAGGATATAAAGAATAGATATAAATCTACAACAGTAGAAATTAAATAGTGTCCTTAGACTATAAAGGATATAAAGAATAGATATAAATCTACAACAGTAGAAATTAAATAGTGTCCTTAGACTATAAAGGATATAAAGAATAGATATAAATCTACAACAGTAGAAATTAAATAGTGTCCTTAGACAGAGCTTTTGTCAATTGAATTATCAAATCTACAACAGTAGAAATTAAATAGTGTCCTTAGACATTTTCAAGCCCGATATGGCTTAGAATCTACAACAGTAGAAATTAAATAGTGTCCTTAGACATAGTTGGTACCACAAATAAAGCAATATCTACAACAGTAGAAATTAAATAGTGTCCTTAGACCGAGACGCCCTTGCACAGGGCAGAGCGCAACGGCATCTACAACAGTAGAAATTAAATAGTGTCCTTAGACTTACAAAGGGAAAATACAAAAAACAGAAATCTACAACAGTAGAAATTAAATAGTGTCCTTAGACAGAGAAAGATGGGAGTCTGACAAACTAAATCTACAACAGTAGAAATTAAATAGTGTCCTTAGACTCCAGCTGCTAGAGGCAGCTGGGGCTTAATCTACAACAGTAGAAATTAAATAGTGTCCTTAGACCACTGTGCTGCCCATAAAGGTTATACTATCTACAACAGTAGAAATTAAATAGTGTCCTTAGACTTCCTTGTTTACTCGTTATACAGATTATATCTACAACAGTAGAAATTAAATAGTGTCCTTAGACCTACAATGCAAGCATTGTAATCGGTATGATCTACAACAGTAGAAATTAAATAGTGTCCTTAGACCTACAATGCAAGCATTGTAATCGGTATGATCTACAACAGTAGAAATTAAATAGTGTCCTTAGACTGCAAAACCACAAAAGCCATTGTTGACATCTACAACAGTAGAAATTAAATAGTGTCCTTAGACGCTCTACTGTTAAATTAAACGAAATAGATCTACAACAGTAGAAATTAAATAGTGTCCTTAGACAGATCAGAAGTCAAAGAAACAGGATCAATCTACAACAGTAGAAATTAAATAGTGTCCTTAGACACGGTTTAGAACCAGTTACGGAAATATCTACAACAGTAGAAATTAAATAGTGTCCTTAGACAAAAATCGAGCCGACATCACCGAACAAATCTACAACAGTAGAAATTAAATAGTGTCCTTAGACTCCAAGACTGATTGAACCCACTGAATATCTACAACAGTAGAAATTAAATAGTGTCCTTAGACAGGAGTCTATTATGGACAAACTATTCATCTACAACAGTAGAAATTAAATAGTGTCCTTAGACAAACCGCCATGGTCCAGCTGCTCTTGATCTACAACAGTAGAAATTAAATAGTGTCCTTAGACAGAAAGATCAACGGAAAAATTCTCAGATCTACAACAGTAGAAATTAAATAGTGTCCTTAGACCCAATAATGCTAGATGACAGGTTCTTGCTATCTACAACAGTAGAAATTAAATAGTGTCCTTAGACCCAATAATGCTAGATGACAGGTTCTTGCTATCTACAACAGTAGAAATTAAATAGTGTCCTTAGACTCAATATCTAAATAATGCCGCAAAAGCGATCTACAACAGTAGAAATTAAATAGTGTCCTTAGACCAGTAAAATTGCCAAGACGACCGCCAGATCTACAACAGTAGAAATTAAATAGTGTCCTTAGACTTTTTTGGTATTCCAATACCTGAAACTATCTACAACAGTAGAAATTAAATAGTGTCCTTAGACACGAATTGGCAGCGGCAAGCAGATCGTCATCTACAACAGTAGAAATTAAATAGTGTCCTTAGACTTTGGTTTTACCCCGTGGCTGGTCTTATATCTACAACAGTAGAAATTAAATAGTGTCCTTAGACTTCTCTGTGATTCTAACTGTTATTTATCTACAACAGTAGAAATTAAATAGTGTCCTTAGACTTAAAGATATAGAAGTTTTAGATCGACTAATCTACAACAGTAGAAATTAAATAGTGTCCTTAGACCACAATCAAACGCTTAAACAAAATAATCTACAACAGTAGAAATTAAATAGTGTCCTTAGACCTCAGTACCTCTCATAAGACCAGTAACAATCTACAACAGTAGAAATTAAATAGTGTCCTTAGACACGATTGCCTTTGGTATCGGCACATCTTATCTACAACAGTAGAAATTAAATAGTGTCCTTAGACCACAATCAAACGCTTAAACAAAATAATCTACAACAGTAGAAATTAAATAGTGTCCTTAGACATTAGGGTAGTTGAGTAGGTAGAAAAGATCTACAACAGTAGAAATTAAATAGTGTCCTTAGACATTAGGGTAGTTGAGTAGGTAGAAAAGATCTACAACAGTAGAAATTAAATAGTGTCCTTAGACATCTTTCGCAAAATCCAAGTAATCCAATCTACAACAGTAGAAATTAAATAGTGTCCTTAGACATTGGGCTGCCTATAAAGGGCATACGATCTACAACAGTAGAAATTAAATAGTGTCCTTAGACCAAGAAAATCTTTCTTCAGTCGGAGTAATCTACAACAGTAGAAATTAAATAGTGTCCTTAGACCTATTACTTCCCCATACACTCAACCTCATCTACAACAGTAGAAATTAAATAGTGTCCTTAGACGCCATAAGTAACAGAAAGACCAGACCTAATCTACAACAGTAGAAATTAAATAGTGTCCTTAGACTTTTTGGTATTCCAAATACCTGAAACTATCTACAACAGTAGAAATTAAATAGTGTCCTTAGACAACCAGATACAAATTAATCTAAACAAAATCTACAACAGTAGAAATTAAATAGTGTCCTTAGACAAAAAATCTAAATATGGGAATTTTAAAAATCTACAACAGTAGAAATTAAATAGTGTCCTTAGACCTGCAAACATTAGCCATTTTTGACCAAAATCTACAACAGTAGAAATTAAATAGTGTCCTTAGACTATCCTTTTTTCAATATCTTTTATACATCTACAACAGTAGAAATTAAATAGTGTCCTTAGACAGCCAGCGCAAAATGCAAATTTTTATATCTACAACAGTAGAAATTAAATAGTGTCCTTAGACGAGTACATTACCTCGGAAAAGCACAGCGATCTACAACAGTAGAAATTAAATAGTGTCCTTAGACTTTCTATATTTTTGCCTTAGCATTAATCTACAACAGTAGAAATTAAATAGTGTCCTTAGACGAGTACATTACCTCGGAAAAGCACAGCGATCTACAACAGTAGAAATTAAATAGTGTCCTTAGACTTAAATAAGTGAGCAATTTTTCATCCGAATCTACAACAGTAGAAATTAAATAGTGTCCTTAGACTTTGTAGATGAAGCGCACCGAGGTAAATCTACAACAGTAGAAATTAAATAGTGTCCTTAGACTGCAAAAATATCTAAAAAAAGAACTCATATCTACAACAGTAGAAATTAAATAGTGTCCTTAGACTGCTTCTGCTTCTGTCGTTGTATTTTTATCTACAACAGTAGAAATTAAATAGTGTCCTTAGACTAACACGACTACCTTTAAAAGTAATAATCTACAACAGTAGAAATTAAATAGTGTCCTTAGACGATAAAGATTAGATATTTATCCCATATATCTACAACAGTAGAAATTAAATAGTGTCCTTAGACTGCAAAAATATCTAAAAAAAGAACTCATATCTACAACAGTAGAAATTAAATAGTGTCCTTAGACATAATTCTTTTATTTTCCACCCCTAAATCTACAACAGTAGAAATTAAATAGTGTCCTTAGACTTGTAACGGGTAAAGTTTTAAAGCACAAATCTACAACAGTAGAAATTAAATAGTGTCCTTAGACGGTATATTAGTACCTTGCACTACCAGATCTACAACAGTAGAAATTAAATAGTGTCCTTAGACTTTGTTAGCTGCACGCAATTCACCTGATCTACAACAGTAGAAATTAAATAGTGTCCTTAGACTCTCTTTGAGCATCCATTTTTTATTTGGATCTACAACAGTAGAAATTAAATAGTGTCCTTAGACTCTCTTTGAGCATCCATTTTTTATTTGGATCTACAACAGTAGAAATTAAATAGTGTCCTTAGACTCTCTTTGAGCATCCATTTTTTATTTGGATCTACAACAGTAGAAATTAAATAGTGTCCTTAGACAGCAAGTTTCTCCGCTTGGGCTCTCAATCTACAACAGTAGAAATTAAATAGTGTCCTTAGACGTCTATCCACCACGCGGATTGATTGAACTCTTTGAGCATCCATTTTTTATTTGGATCTACAACAGTAGAAATTAAATAGTGTCCTTAGACAGCAAGTTTCTCCGCTTGGGCTCTCAATCTACAACAGTAGAAATTAAATAGTGTCCTTAGACGAAATATATTGATATGTAACCACGACTATCTACAACAGTAGAAATTAAATAGTGTCCTTAGACTAGACCTAAATTAATTGCATAATACAAGATCTACAACAGTAGAAATTAAATAGTGTCCTTAGACCCAGCTGCTAGAGGCAGCTGGGGCTTAATCTACAACAGTAGAAATTAAATAGTGTCCTTAGACTAGACCTAAATTAATTGCATAATACAAGATCTACAACAGTAGAAATTAAATAGTGTCCTTAGACATAAGGCTAGATGACACCTTCTTTACTATCTACAACAGTAGAAATTAAATAGTGTCCTTAGACGAACAAGGATTAAATCCATTCAACAGGATCTACAACAGTAGAAATTAAATAGTGTCCTTAGACCCCGATATGGCTTAGATACAAAAGCTAGATCTACAACAGTAGAAATTAAATAGTGTCCTTAGACTACTTGACGAACCAACAGAAAAATAAATCTACAACAGTAGAAATTAAATAGTGTCCTTAGACTTCAAATAGCAGCAGATAAGCAAATTGCATCTACAACAGTAGAAATTAAATAGTGTCCTTAGACCTACAATGCAAGCATTGTAATCGGTATGATCTACAACAGTAGAAATTAAATAGTGTCCTTAGACTGTTAGGTGGAAAAGGAAGAGAGAAGGATCTACAACAGTAGAAATTAAATAGTGTCCTTAGACACCTCGAATATACAGACCCAAGCCCAATCTACAACAGTAGAAATTAAATAGTGTCCTTAGACAATCGACAATAAAGAAAAAAGGTAAAATCTACAACAGTAGAAATTAAATAGTGTCCTTAGACGTTAGCCGAATTGCAAAACGACTGAATATCTACAACAGTAGAAATTAAATAGTGTCCTTAGACATTGCAAGACGATGCTGTAAGTCAAAAATCTACAACAGTAGAAATTAAATAGTGTCCTTAGACATTGTTCAGCTTTATGAAGAAATTTTGAATCTACAACAGTAGAAATTAAATAGTGTCCTTAGACGCGAAAAGCCATAACCACGGGCAATTATCTACAACAGTAGAAATTAAATAGTGTCCTTAGACTTCTATCATTATTGCGCCCTTGATGGATCTACAACAGTAGAAATTAAATAGTGTCCTTAGACCTTCTATTCAGAGGCGTGTTGCTGACCTATCTACAACAGTAGAAATTAAATAGTGTCCTTAGACTGTCGCTCTATGGAAGTACCCTTCAATCTACAACAGTAGAAATTAAATAGTGTCCTTAGACACTGGAACTTAACAAAGACGGACTTGATCTACAACAGTAGAAATTAAATAGTGTCCTTAGACAGCAATCTTAGAAAAAATGGATAGGGAATCTACAACAGTAGAAATTAAATAGTGTCCTTAGACACCAAGCCTATTAAATCTATTGGTTGGATCTACAACAGTAGAAATTAAATAGTGTCCTTAGACAACGGTACACACTCTAATTCACGAGTGATCTACAACAGTAGAAATTAAATAGTGTCCTTAGACGTTAGATTTTGTGGACATAACTTTTTATCTACAACAGTAGAAATTAAATAGTGTCCTTAGACCCCAGCTTTACTGCCAAGGATATTTTATCTACAACAGTAGAAATTAAATAGTGTCCTTAGACCCCAGCTTTACTGCCAAGGATATTTTATCTACAACAGTAGAAATTAAATAGTGTCCTTAGACCCCAGCTTTACTGCCAAGGATATTTTATCTACAACAGTAGAAATTAAATAGTGTCCTTAGACTGGCTATAACACTATCCCCCACAAGAAAATCTACAACAGTAGAAATTAAATAGTGTCCTTAGACATTCTATCATGTTTTTAAGCGAAAATATCTACAACAGTAGAAATTAAATAGTGTCCTTAGACTTAACCGTACAAGGTACTGACTTAAATCTACAACAGTAGAAATTAAATAGTGTCCTTAGACTATTACTTCTCCCTACACCCAACCTCTATCTACAACAGTAGAAATTAAATAGTGTCCTTAGACTAACTGTCTGCTCAATTTGTCTCCTACATCTACAACAGTAGAAATTAAATAGTGTCCTTAGACAAGGTCGGTATCGAGACGATCGTGAAATCTACAACAGTAGAAATTAAATAGTGTCCTTAGACTTTCAGAGGTCTTACAGACTTCTGGTACATCTACAACAGTAGAAATTAAATAGTGTCCTTAGACTAATGTAAATGGTAATATAGATTATGAATCTACAACAGTAGAAATTAAATAGTGTCCTTAGACCTAGCGAAGAAACAATCAAAGCTAGTCAATCTACAACAGTAGAAATTAAATAGTGTCCTTAGACCTAGCGAAGAAACAATCAAAGCTAGTCAATCTACAACAGTAGAAATTAAATAGTGTCCTTAGACTAGTAATATAACTTGCGGCGCTATCGAATCTACAACAGTAGAAATTAAATAGTGTCCTTAGACCCTGAATAAAATAGCTAGTAACGCCGAATCTACAACAGTAGAAATTAAATAGTGTCCTTAGACCGTCCAACGATAACGGATATAACGAAACATCTACAACAGTAGAAATTAAATAGTGTCCTTAGACATCATATCAATAATTTATATTCTTTAATCTACAACAGTAGAAATTAAATAGTGTCCTTAGACATTGAACGGCAAGCAGGCCTAAATAGTATCTACAACAGTAGAAATTAAATAGTGTCCTTAGACATTAAAAGATGTTACTTTTGGCCAAAGTATCTACAACAGTAGAAATTAAATAGTGTCCTTAGACCTAGCACTAGCACTAGCACACAAACAATCTACAACAGTAGAAATTAAATAGTGTCCTTAGACTATACTACGAGGGCAGTCCTTTGTTCCCATCTACAACAGTAGAAATTAAATAGTGTCCTTAGACTCCGTCACACAAGGAAAAAACGATAGATCTACAACAGTAGAAATTAAATAGTGTCCTTAGACCTCCGAAACCTTAACACCAGCAGACTTGATCTACAACAGTAGAAATTAAATAGTGTCCTTAGACAACCTTCACACCCATTCTCTACAATCATCTACAACAGTAGAAATTAAATAGTGTCCTTAGACTATTGCCATAAATGCCGATACTATAAATCTACAACAGTAGAAATTAAATAGTGTCCTTAGACTTCTGTAGCCTTGGATAAGGCTGCTTTATCTACAACAGTAGAAATTAAATAGTGTCCTTAGACCCTTTTAGGGTGCTTGGGGGACTGGTATAATCTACAACAGTAGAAATTAAATAGTGTCCTTAGACATAAATTGGAATTATAACATGCTATCTATCTACAACAGTAGAAATTAAATAGTGTCCTTAGACCAACCTGCCATCCTCACACAGCCCTAATCTACAACAGTAGAAATTAAATAGTGTCCTTAGACTCATAATCCTTATTAAATCTCTCTTTCTAATCTACAACAGTAGAAATTAAATAGTGTCCTTAGACTATATGGTTGCTATGAATAAACATACATATCTACAACAGTAGAAATTAAATAGTGTCCTTAGACCGAAAAGTTAAGTATGGAAGAACTAAAAATCTACAACAGTAGAAATTAAATAGTGTCCTTAGACTTCTCGCCACCTGCAAGCAATTCAATATCTACAACAGTAGAAATTAAATAGTGTCCTTAGACATTCCCCGCAGTCTTATAAGCACTGCCATCTACAACAGTAGAAATTAAATAGTGTCCTTAGACATACCAATATAAAACCTAAAAACAACCATCTACAACAGTAGAAATTAAATAGTGTCCTTAGACGACCCAATGGGTGCTGGTGCTAGTATGCTATCTACAACAGTAGAAATTAAATAGTGTCCTTAGACAATGCACAATCTGCAGGAAAGATTTATCTACAACAGTAGAAATTAAATAGTGTCCTTAGACAGGCTCAATATAAGAATCGTGTTCTGATCTACAACAGTAGAAATTAAATAGTGTCCTTAGACCTGAAATTCCAGCAAGTGCCCGCAAGAGGATCTACAACAGTAGAAATTAAATAGTGTCCTTAGACTTGGCACCAGCTAAACTACTGGAAATATATCTACAACAGTAGAAATTAAATAGTGTCCTTAGACTAGAAAATATTGCTACTTCCGAGAGAATCTACAACAGTAGAAATTAAATAGTGTCCTTAGACATATCGGCTTTAGATGTTGGCTTTGGATCTACAACAGTAGAAATTAAATAGTGTCCTTAGACTTTAATAATTTATGTAAAATAAAATTATATCTACAACAGTAGAAATTAAATAGTGTCCTTAGACAAAAAACAAACACCCGAACAGCTTGCATCTACAACAGTAGAAATTAAATAGTGTCCTTAGACAACCTAAGGAAACAAGGAAACCTAAGATCTACAACAGTAGAAATTAAATAGTGTCCTTAGACACTAACACAAGCAAGCATAAACAGGATCTACAACAGTAGAAATTAAATAGTGTCCTTAGACAAGAAATTGAAAATATTCTAATCTTAAATCTACAACAGTAGAAATTAAATAGTGTCCTTAGACATATCGACAACTTAAGAAAACACTTAAGATCTACAACAGTAGAAATTAAATAGTGTCCTTAGACAGATAATTCGCTTTTGGATTCATCTATATCTACAACAGTAGAAATTAAATAGTGTCCTTAGACAAGTCTAAATAATAATTTGCCAGATTTAATCTACAACAGTAGAAATTAAATAGTGTCCTTAGACAGTTTTTTGAAGACCTTTCTGGTACGATCTACAACAGTAGAAATTAAATAGTGTCCTTAGACTTGAAGGAATTGAGGAGGGATGATAATAATCTACAACAGTAGAAATTAAATAGTGTCCTTAGACTGTTCAATTTCACTCTCTTTTTATCGATTTTTACTATCGTAGCGGTCGATTTTTCCGCATAGCCCATATTTTTCAGAATACGCAAAAATAGACTGGAACATCGATTTTGCTGTGCTGTATTTTTGCTTATCAATATTTATGTGAGCAGCCAGTCCTCTGCGCTGGGGCTCTTCATGATAGAAGTAGGTTGAGGTCTGTCCGTACAGTTGGTGAAAATAGAGCGACCTAGGGCAAAACATAAAATCATTTAGATATGAAATGGGAATATAACTTTCCAAAATAAAATTACCTTAGAATTTTTTAAAAAATATACTGTGAAACTATTTTAGAAAAGCAACCAACCTGCGCTAAATTATCAAAGAACTTTTTATGTACTCATACGAATAGAAAGAAAAGCAAACCGATTTTATGAATAAGAGAAAGGAGACGGCTTAAAGATTCTAACTGCTGCTCATATACATATTGCTTTATCATTTCCAATCCTCCCAAATCCATTATATAAGATGAAAATCCTGAAGATTTTGCCGTTAATTGTTTTAGATGTTCTTCAAACTTTTCCCATTCATTGTTCATTCTACCAGTATTTTGTTGCTCAAGTCCATAAGTTTTTAAAGCATGATAAGATAAAGCAATGGTTTCGATATGAACAAAAAGGCAAAGAGGTAAGCTGTCTATTTTCTTATTATCAAAGTAATGCAACTCCCTTAGTAAGGGATATGTTCCTTTTCCAGCTGCAATTTTCTTTTTTTGCCTTTCTGCTAACTTCTTGTAGAGTTTATATAATTGTTTGTGGTCTAATGCTACAACCACACCACAAACAAAAGATTTAAGCTTTTTATCAAAAAGGTCAAATTTACCAGTTTCATCAAGGCCTACATACCATGTTGTCATTACAAAACCTGCCTAATTTTTTTAATATTGTAAAAAGTTAACCAAAATACTGATTTTTGATTTTTTGGCAACTTAGGTGATTATTGACCATATAAGTCTTATCATATCCAAATGATATAAAAACCCAACAAAGTAGAAATAAAATATTGTCCTAAATTAGGATTCAAAACGTTTGATTAACGAACAGCAGTTAATGCCACCGAAACCAAAAGAATTTTTGAGCATCAAATTGATATGATGCTCTACGACTTTATTGGCACAAAGCTCTAATCCTTCAATTTCAGGGTCGGGATCATCAAGGTTGATAGTCGGGTGCAGCTTGCCGTATTGCATGGACTTCAAAGCCCCAACAGTTTCCACCAAGGGGGAAGCCCAACAAGTATGCCCTAACATGGACTTAGGCGCATTGAGCTTAATGTTGGCAATATGTGGGCCAAACACATTTTTCAAAGCCAAGATTTCCTGTAAATCCCCCTCATAAGTACTGGTAGCATGGCAGTTGATATAATCAATTTGTTCGGGATCAACGCCGGCCATAGCCAAAGCTTTTTTTATTACATGTTCTTGATGTTTAGCACCGGGGAGCGGCAAATGATTGGCATTGGCGTTGGCAGCAACCCCCAGCAATTCACCATAAATTTTGGCATTGCGTCTTTCAGCCCGCTCTAAAGTTTCCAAAACCAAAGTGGCCCCACCATGGGAATATAAAAAACCACAGCGGCCTTTATCAAACGGACGCGATGCCCTAGCGGGTTGATTTTGATATTCAGGTTTTATCACCACCGCACTCAAAACAATGGAAGCTTGAATATCGGCTGGAGAAACATCAAAAGGAGGGCCTACCACTAAAGCTGTATCGCATTCGCCAGACATAATGTCGATATAGCCTTGACGCAAGGCCAAGTTACCACTGGCACAAGCACCACCTAAAGTAAACGAGGGCCCGTGCAAACCTAAAGTTTCTGAAATAATAGCAGGTAAATTGGGGTCAATCGCGTCAATACTGGAAAGCGGCTCAATAAAATCAGGGTCTTTCATAAAATTGCGATAATTTTCAAAAATGTAGTTTGAATTAAAATTGTGCCCAGCCACAGGTAAACTGACATTGCGCAAATCAAAAGGCGGTGTTTCAAAAAGTTTTGCATCTTCCCAAGCTTGCATGGTAGCAATCAAAGCCATTTTTGCCGAAAATGTAGTACCGCGGAACAGCTTGCGTACAGCCTTGAGTTTCTGGTCTTCAAAATATTGCCAAAATGGTTGCATCGCAGTAGCAGTATCAAAATAACCCATATCGCCACCAATTTGGCATTCGAGCGCGCTCATATCCAAACTTTGCCAGCGGTTTATACCGGATTTTCCCATCAAGAGATTTTGGTAAAATTCTTCTGAATTGGCACCCAAAGGGTTTACCGTGCCGATGCCTGTAATCACAATTCGATTTTTCATATTGTACTCCGCTTAGCTTCGTGTTTCGTTTCCGTTTTAATTTAGTTTTGCAGCGTTCACAAAATTTGTAGTGGACTTGCCAAACCAAATATTTATTTTGTAAAGGCTTTTATCTGTGTCAAAGTGCCCAAAGGTATACAAGGTTCTTTTCGCAGGAACTGCTTCCACAAACCACTGAGCACCGCACCTGGACCAATTTCCAATGCTTGGCCACAGCCATCGGCTTTTAAGGCTTTTTCAATATCGAGCCACCGCACCAGACTATAAATTTGCTGTAATTCCATTTCTAGTAAATTGCTATCCGGTTCAACTTTCTGGCCACTGACATTGGAATATAGGCTCAATTGGGGGGCATTCAATTGTATTTTGCTGCGCAAAAAGGGGCCAAATTCTTTAGCCGCTTGCTCCATCAATGGTGTGTGAAACGGCCCGCTAACTTTTAAAATTACATATTTCATGGCACCCGCTACATCAAGAATGGCTTGCGCTTCGGCAATAGCAGTATTGCTGCCTGCAATGACAATTTGTTTTGCAGCGTTGTGATTGGCAATATAAATGGGCTTGCCGTTATCCTGCATAGGTAGCAGAGCTTTGGCTACTTCGTCATAATCCAAGCCTAGCACAGCAGCCATGCCACCACCGCCTATTTCTGTGTTAATTTGTTGAGTGCATTTATCCATCAGCTTACTGCGTTCAACCACAGCGCGAAATATGTCCTCGGTAGATAATACTCCCGCATACCACAATGCTGAATATTCCCCCAAGCTATGACCTGCTGTGGCAACCGCTTTAAGACCTTTTTCGCGCAATACTGTAGCTACACTCAAATTAACCAAAGTAATTCCGGGCTGGGCAATATTGGTTTGCTTTAGTTGATCTTCACCACCTTCAAATAGAATTTTTTTAAAATCCAATAAAGCTATATCGCTAGCACACTCGAACAATCCCCGAACATTGGCAAAACTATCATAAAAATCTTGCCCCATACCCGGATACTGGGCCCCTTGACCGGGAAATAAGAATATATAGCTCATTACATTTTCCTTTAATACTAGCTTCTACTTAAATTGCAAAAGCAATCTTATTGGTTAAACTATTTTTCGGAAAGTCTTATAGTTGCGGTAACACCAAAAGTTCATGTTATCCAGCATTTTCAGCAATTTGTCGTTGTCTTCGGTGATAAATGACATATCGGCATGCAAATAACCCATTTCGACTCCTGTGGTGTAGGCTTCACACAACATTATGGCTTCTATGCCTCTTTTCTGAAATTTTTCTCGCACACCCAAAATTGCTAACCGCAACCATTTACCCCCTTTGCGAACTTTGAGTAAACGCCCAATTAAGGCTGGGCTCAAATGCCCACTGGAATGAATTAAAGCCTCATTGACATTGGGCAAAGGAATCACAAAGCCGGCAGGCTCTCCTTTAATAAAAGCGATTTTAGCTAGTTTGGTGTTGGCAATCATTTTTAAGTTTTTGGCCATAAAGCAAAATTCATCTTTAGGCCAAGGCACAAATTCACGGTGATCGAGCCACGCTTCATTCCATATTTGGCGGATATACTCTACATCTGTCCAAAAATTTTGCATATTGATAGGGCGAATCTCTAAATCTTTATTGTGCTCTTTGGCAAGTTTTGCCACGCGGAAAGCTCGTTCAGAGGGTTTATGCACATCGCGATCAATACGATAAGCATAAAATTCCATTTCTTTTTCCCAACCATCGGTACTTTGGAAAAAATTTAGGTAATACTCGGGGTTGTATGGAGTTTGCACTACTGGAGGCTCGATAAAATGGTTGCATAAGAAACCAATAATATGGTTAGGGCTGGGGCTAATTGGGCCAATCATTTCTTTTAAGCCATGTTCACAGCACCAATGGAGAGCAGCTTGGCTCAAGGCTTTGGCAACCTTGGCATCGTTAATACACTCAAAAAAACCAAAATAACCTGCTAAGCGTTGCCGTGTTTGAATATACATATCATCTTTGATCGCAGCAATGCGCCCGAGAACTTGGCCATTGCGCCAAGCCAAAAAAGGTTGAATGATAGAATGTTTGTGTATTGGATGTTTTTTGGGGTTCATCAGTTCAAATTCATCTAACCACATCGGTGGTACCCAGTAAGGGTCTTTTAGCCCACCGGCATAACCAGAATACAGATTGCCACGATATAATTTTTTGGGGAAATAAATAAATAGCTTTAGGTGCTTGCGGTCCTTTAAAGCCACAGTTTGGATTTGGATATTGTCAGACAAAATGATTCCTCATAGTTTCGGATTTGTAAATGGACTGCACACGCCCAAACGATAAATATTGGCACTTTATACGAAAAAGCAATATTTAAAAAGTAAAGGTCAAATCAAAACCGAGGCCAACATGCATAAATAACAACAAACCACCAGTAAGCTCGCACTAAGACTTAAAAAATCACTATGGCCAAATAACTGGGAACGTTACCCTGAATAGCCAGCCCTTGAGCAATATAACTGGCTAGTATACAATGTAAAACCTAGCATACCACCAATACTAGCAAAACTGTTATTGTCAATAGCAGCGGGTTTGCCCAATTCTGAAGGATAAAATGATATTCCCATTCCATGCAGAGAAAACCTTGGGCCAAGTTGACCAAACTGGTGCAGGGTGTTGGGATAATCTATTGGATTGGTTTACCAATCAAAACTTTGGCTATTGGGGACTAAACCGTAATTAGTATTCTTGCCAAAATCAGAACCATAATCTGTACCAAAAACAGGAAGCTCATCTGGATTTTGCTGTTGTTGAGCTGCTAAATCGGCCAAACTAATCAAGAGAAAGGCACAGCACAGTAAAAATCTTAGAAGTCGATACCAACTGTATTTTAAGTAAAAATCTAGCATAAAAAACTCCATAAAGTATTGCAAGCAGTTTTCAGAAATTTCAAGTAAATTCTAAAAATTTTTTAACTATTAGTACAGCCCCCATACAATATAACCATTGCGACCTAGACTATTATTGCTGTATAATGCCTTGTATTTTGTGATTTGAATAAAATCTGTATTGTAGGCCATAGATAATGAGTTTTCCTTTAAATCCAGAGCAGTTGCAAGCGGTACACAATAGCCAAGGGCCCCTGTTAATCATTGCTGGGGCTGGCAGTGGTAAGACCCGTGTCGTTACCGAACGCATTATTTACCTACAAAAGTCGGGTATTGATATGCGCAATATTTTAGCCTTAACCTTTACCAACAAAGCTGCACGGGAAATGCGTGAACGCATCAGTGAAAAAATGGATAAGAAAGAAGCCAAGCAGCTAACCTTGCTAACCTTCCATTCTTTTGGCATGCAAGTTTTGCAGCACCATGCCAAACTTTTGGGTTACGGTACCAATTTCAGTATTTACGACACGATCGATGCAATGAGTTGCTTAAAAGAAGCTGCTACACAATTGAAATGGACTGCCGATTACACTTTGCTTAAACAAGCCCAAGATACTATCAGCCGCATAAAAATGCAGCGAGGGCAATGGGATAGTGATAGTTTAGCGTTTAAAGAGGTATACCAAGAATATCACCGCCATTTAAAAGCCTATAATGCTTTTGATTTTGATGACTTAATCTGTAAGCCTTTCCAGCTTTGGAGCGAACACCCCGAAGTTTTAGAACGCTACCGAAACCGCTACCGCTATGTTATGGTAGATGAATTTCAAGATACTTCCATTTTGCAATACCGCTTGCTGCGCCAACTGGTGGCCGTTCATCGCAACATTTGCTGTGTGGGCGATGACGATCAATCCATTTATTCTTGGCGTGGAGCCAATTACCAAAATATTTTACTGTTTGAACAAGACTTTCCCGAACGCCAAGAAATTCGTTTAGAACGCAACTATCGTTCGACAAAGACTATCCTCGATGCGGCCAATGCGGTAATCGGGCACAACCCAAACCGCAAGGAAAAAAACTTGCGCCCCGAAACCGAAAAAAAAGAAAACCTGATTGTCTGCAGTTTTCCTGAAACCGATGAACATGAAGCCCGTTTTGTTTGCGATACGATCCGCACATTGCGCTCTCTCAACCAACTCAAGTATGAAGAAATTGGCATATTGGTACGCACCAATAGCCTAATGCGCACTTTGGAATCCCATTTGTTGGAAGCACGCATGCCCTATGTGGTTTCGGGCGGGCAAAGCTTTTTCCAAAGGGCAGAAATCAAGGACTTAATTGCCTACTTGCGGGTGCTACAAAACCCCGATGACGATGTAAGTTTGCTACGCATTGTCAATAAACCCAGCCGCCGCATTGGCCCCAAATCGGTAGAAAAGCTGCGTAGTCTTGCCCAAGCCCAAAGCTGGAGCATTTATGAAGTTATGCGCGACATTGTCCTTAGCGGGGATTCCCGCTATTCAGAATTGCTAGAGAGTTGTGCCGACTTTGTGATGCTGATCGAAGAGCTTAGGCCCCAGTTTATGCAGGCTCCCAATCCTGAAATTAGCTTGGCGAATTTGTGCCAAACCCTAATTGAAGAGATTGACTACTGGGGCTTTCTGTTACAACAATTTAGCGAGAGGCCCGCTGCAGCTAAACGGCGTTTTGAGTCTATGCAAAGTTTTTGCGAAATGCTCAAGCGTTGGGAAGGCTATGAAGGCGGGGTAGAGCGCAGCCTAAAGTCGTGGCTCAACCGCATTAGCCTCATTACCCGCGATGAGTTGGGAGACGAAGGCGATGGCAAAATTTGCCTTTCTACCATTCATGCAGCCAAGGGCTTGGAGTTTGACTTAGTGTTCCTTTGTGGGGTGGAAGAAGGCATTTTGCCTCATGTGCGCTCTTTAGAAGAACATGCTTACGATAAGGAAGAAGAGCGTAGGTTGTTTTATGTTGCATTAACTCGGGCCAAACGCTGGCTCTACCTTACTGCCTGCCAAAGCCGCTTGAAAAACGGCAAGCAAGAACAGTGCCAAGCCTCATCTTTTTTAGATGAAATTCCCCAACAGCTTACCAGTGCCGAACATGAGCTAACCGAAGAAGAATCGGAAAAAATGCTGGAACAGGCAATGGCCAATTTGCCCTGGCTGCGCCAATCATAGGCTGGTTGCGCTAATCATAAGCATTGTATCCAATATTCAATACAAACAACATAAAGTACAGTTTGGGCCAGAAATTTTCAGGTGCTGGAAAACCCATGCAAAAATGTAGAACCAAAATCTCCCAAACTATTTAATAAAGGAAAGAACACTGTTATGAATCATGAACAAGCCTTACAACATTTGGCCGCCGCTATTGCCTATTTGCGCAATTGTAGCCAAACCGAAGCCCAGCCCAGCGCCAAGCGTTGTTTTCAATTGATGAGCTACTGGCTCCAAGGGCCCACAGAGCCGCCGCGCCTAAGCTTATTTGATGCCAAAGGCTATTGCGGCACAATCCAAGAGTCTGGCCAGGTGTATGGCCTATGCCCCCATCACTTAATGCCTTATCACGGCAGCTATCAACTAAACTTTCAACCGGGTAGTACTATTGTTGGCCTTTCTTCTATTAGCCGTGCTGTGCATCATTTTTGCCGTAGGGCCCTGCTACAGGAAAGCTTAACTCAAGAGCTAGGGCAATTCTTTTACCAACAATTGCAGCCCCAATCGTTAGAGTTTCGGATTAGTGCACGGCATTTTTGTAAAGAGATGCAACCCATAAACCACAGCCGCAGCACCCAAGATTTTGTAACCTGCTGGAAATCCCCAAATTGCCAATAGCAAAGCAAAAGCTATTGCAGGAGATAGAGCCAAATTATGGCGGAAAACTTACTCGCTTGGCCGCCATAATTTGCAAGTTTGTAATTTATTGAGATTCGGCTACATTGGGCAAAACAGCTTGCACCAATTGATTATCGCTGTACTGGCGCACAATTACGCTCACCTGGCCTTGCACGTCAGCCGGTACGGTACAGTGAATTTGATCGTGCTTGTAGAGTGAATAAATGCTTGCTCGCTGTTCACTATCGTCTGCCAATTTGAAAAATACCCCGCAATTAGTTGCCAGTGTGCGCAATTCTTTGGGTGGGTTAAAGTGTGCCCCGTAGATGCCAAAAGTATTGGACGGGCTGTACTGGCCTTTTTCTTGGGTTTTAAAGTCTAGCACATGGGTAATTTGTGGCTTGGCTTTGTCCGTATTCAATTTGATAAACGGCTGCTTTTGTTGTAGCAACATATTCAATAGCAAGCGTGCAAAAGGTGCTTTTGAGTTGACATTGAGATGTAAGTCAATGTCTTCACTGCGCAAAACATAGTTTGGGTCGGTAATTTTAATGCCTTTTTTCAGGCGGCAAGAAACATTAAAACCCAAAAAATCTTGCAGTAACGTATTGCGCCCACTGGCTAAAATCCGGGCGATCTGCACGGGGAAACCCAATAGCAGACCCTTGACATCGATCACGCTAAAGCTACTTTCCTCACTAATGGCTAGGGCTAGTTCATCTTCGCTTGCGCTACCTTGGGGGTGGATATGGATAAAATATTCATCGTCATCGGTTAAATAGTTATAGTCTACTGTGTAATAAATGGGCATAGCGTCCTACTTTGTGCATTGGATATTGGCTAAATTGTGGTAACAAAGCCGTTGCTATTTATTATAAGCAAAATAGCAGTAATGGTCTATAGTTTTACAAGCTAAAGCAGACGGTGATAGCCTGCTTAGCAAGGCTGTATTTGCTTGTTTGCTAGTGGGTTTTGGCCCTGATAGCCTTGCTATTGAATAAATACCAAGGCTGTAAAAAAATTTATTAAGGCTACAAATTTTTTTGTCAAGGCTGTAAATTTTTTTAGCAAGGCTGCAAAAAGATTTTGCAAGGCTGTATTTTCGCAAATACCAAGGCTCTAATTCTGAATTGCATACTTGGCTATTACTTTTTGCCTTATGGTAGATTACTAGATATTCACCAGCCAATATTTGGGTTACTAGCTACAAAAAAAGGGTCTAAGACCCCAAAAAAACAGAAAAAATTGCAAATAATATTTGCAAAGCACTTGACCATCTTGCCTCCCCAAATA
Organism: Spirochaetia bacterium; assembly: GCA_965225855.1. Classification (GTDB taxonomy): domain Bacteria; phylum Spirochaetota; class Spirochaetia; order SP-2023; family SP-2023; genus Haliotispira. Next base: position 1,104,034 of record CBDDCK010000005.1, read on the forward strand.
TAATAGGTCCGCAATAGTGCAGCCCGTATGGGTTTGCAAACCTTTATTCTCTTTTTAGGAGGTAGTTTTATGCACAAGCATAATATATTCTTTTTGCCGATAGCCTTGCTATTGAGTTTTTTAGTGTTGTTTTCTTGCAACCTAGACACGGAAGAAATAAAAGACCAATTGGAAGACCAATCGAAAGACCAATTGCCAGACACAGGAAAAATAAAAGACCAATTGGAAGACCAATCGAAAAACCAATTGCCAGACACGGGAAAAATAAAAGACCAATTGGAAGACCAATCGAAAAACCAATTGCCAGACACGGGAAAAATAAAAGACCAATTGGAAGACCAATCGAAAAACCAATTGCCAGACACGGGAAAAATAAAAGACCAATTGGAAGACAAAGCCCAATTGAGCCCCCCAAGCTGGATATATGGAACTTGGCAACATACAGTTGACGGTTCTGTTACACTTAGTTTTGAATTTACAGCTGACGATATGATAATAGAAGCAAGTGGTGTCACCTCTTCTTTCAAAGATTTACCCGCCGCTGTAGTAAAGGAACAAACCAACACCAACACTGTTTATACAGTTAAGATAACAAAAAGTTCAACTAAAACAGATGTCTCAGATGGCACTTACAAATTTGAGAAAAAAACCGCATCAACACTGGATTATACTTTTAATGATACTTTTACTGAGGGCAAGCCAATAACTTTTAGCAAGCAATAACTTTTAACAAGCATAGATTCAATATTGTTTGTTTACAGCCGCCTCTAACGAGGTGGCTTTTTTGTTGCCAAACTATAGGATAGGGCGCATAGATACTTGGCTAAACTTACAAAACCCACTATAGTAGCCCCATGGAAATATTACAAAAATCCGCTAGCGATACCGCCATAATCCAAGAAATTGTGGAAAGCCTGTTAAAAGACACGCTAGCCCAAGAAGTGCAACGCCAGCTTAAAAACCAACTGGCCGAACAACTGTCATTGCAAGCAAGCACGCAAACACAGGAAAAACCTAAATCTTTTAGCGATAGCTATGAGCACCAACTTTTTGAGCGCATGGTGCAGGTGGAAGAACAGCTCAAAAAGAACCAAGAATTACTCAAAGCCTTTATGCAGCAAGTGGATAAACGCTTTGAACAGATGGATAAGCGTTTTGAGCAAGTGGACAAACGCTTTGAATCTATGCAGCAAAGCATGGACAAGCGTTTTGAACAAATGGATAAGCGTTTTGAGCAAGTGGACAAACGCTTTGAAGCTATGCAGCAAAGCATGGATAAGCGTTTTGAAGCTATGCAGCAAAGCATGGACAAACGCTTTGAATCTATGCAGCAAAGCATGGACAAACGCTTTGAGCAAATGCAACAAAGTATCGATAAACGCCTTGAATCTATGCAGCAAAACATGGACAAACGCTTTGAGCAAATGCAACAAAGTATCGATAAACGCCTTGAATCTATGCAGCAAAACATGGACAAGCGTTTTGAAACTATGCAGCAAAACATGGATAAACGCTTTGAGCAATTGGATAAACGCCTTGAGACTATGCAGCAGAATATGGATAAACGCTTTTTGATGCTGCAATGGTTCATGGGTATTGGCATGGGCTTAATTATTGGCATCTTGGGCTTGCTGAAACTTTCATAACTCAATTGCCATTTTGCTATGCTTTTAGGTTAGTACCTACATAGCTAAATTGTGCTTGCCTACTTTGCATCGGCCCATATACAAAGCACAAAGCTGCATTTAGCCCAAAACCCACTAGCAAACAAGCAAATACAGCCTTGCTATTGAATAAATACCAAGGCTGTAAAAAAATTTATTAAGGCTACAAATTTTTTTGTCAAGGCTGTAAATTTTTTTAGCAAGGCTGCAAAAAGATTTTGCAAGGCTGTATTTTCGCAAATACCAAGGCTCTAATTCTGAATTGCATACTTGGCTATTACTTTTTGCCTTATGGTAGATTGCTAGATATTCACCAGCCAATATTTGGGTTGCTAGCTACAAAAAAAGGGTCTAAGACCCCAAAAAAACAGAAAAAATTGCAAATAATATTTGCAAAGCACTTGACCATCTTACCCCCAAAAATATAATAGGTTCGCAATAGTGCAGCCCGTATGGGTTTGCAAACTTTTATTCTCTTTTTAGGAGGTAGTTTTATGCACAAGCATAATATATTCTTTTTGCCGATAGCCTTGCTATTGAGTTTTCTAGTGTTGTTTTCTTGCAAACTAGACACGGGAAAAATAAAAGACCAATTGGAAGACCAAGAAGACCAATTGGAAGACAAAGCCCAATTGAGCCCCCCAAGCTGGATACGTGGAACTTGGCAACAGACAGTTAACGGTTCTGTTACACTTAGTTTTGAATTTACAGCTGACAATATGACACAAACAGCAAGTGGTCAATCCACTTCTTTCAAGGAATTACCCGCTTCAGCAGTAGAGGAACAAACCAATAACAGCACTGTTTATGCAGTTAAGCTAACAGCAAAGTCAATAGTGTCCACCTACAAATTTGAGAAAAAAACCGCATCAACACTGGGTTATACTATTACTGCGAAAGGGTCAACAGTTGGTCCTTTGACTCTTACCAAGCAATAGATTTAATATTGTTTGTTTACAGCCGCCTCTAACGAGGTGGCTTTTTTGTTGCCAAACTATAGGATAGGGCGCATAGATGCTTGGCTAAACTTACAAAACCCACTATAGTAGCCCCATGGAAATATTACAAAAATCCGCTAGCGATACCGCCATAATCCAAGAAATTGTGGAAAGCCTGTTAAAAGACACGCTAGCCCAAGAAGTGCAACGCCAGCTTAAAAACCAACTGGCCGAACAACTGTCATTGCAAGCAAGCACGCAAACACAGGAAAAACCTAAATCTTTTAGCGATAGCTATGAGCGCCAACTGTTTGAGCGCATGGTGCGAGTGGAAGAAGAGCTAAAAAACAACCAAGAATTACTCAAAGCCTTTATGCAGCAAGTGGATAAACGCTTTGAAGCTATGCAGCAAAGCATGGACAAACGCTTTGAAGCTATGCAGCAAAACATGGATAAACGCTTTGAGCAAGTAGATAAACGTTTTATGACGTTGCAATGGTTTATGGGAATTGGCTTTGGCTTGATTATGAGTACCTTGGGCTTGCTGAAACTTTCATAACTCAATTGCCAGCTTGCTATGATGTTTAGGCTAATTCTAGCATAGCTAAATTGTGCTTGCCTACTTTGCATCGGCCCATATACAAAGCACAAAGCTGCATTTAGCCCAAAACCCACTAGCAAACAAGCAAATACAGCCTTACTATTGGCCAAATACCAAGGCTGTAAATTTTTTTATTAACTTGCTAAAAAAATTTATTAAGGCTGTAAAATTTTTTATCAAGTTGGCTTTTTCTTAGTAGCAATGCTGAAGGCGGTCAAATTCAAGTAGAGAATTGGCCAATTCCCATAAGAAAGTTGGCTAATGCCAAGGCTTGGCTGCCAATATATACCCTAGACAACTGCCTTTTTACAATAAAGGTTTTACCCTGTTCCTAGCTTGCAACAACTGTTCACAAAATTTTCACAAGCTAGTTATAAAATCTGTTCTAAAGTATCTCAATAAGGGTTTGCTTACTTGTATCTAAAGTTTTAATTTTTTAAAATGGGCTAGCGCACATAGTGCAATACAACAAATAAAGGAGTTCTAAATGAACAAAATTTTATACAAAAGCGGGGTTCTACTGTGTACCTTGGCTATTTTCATGGGCTGTATGACTACAGCCAAAGATTCTAGCTCGGAAAGCAAGAAAGAAGGTGCGTCTGAAGAAGAGATGATGATGCAGAAAATGCGAGAATACTACTCTGCAAAACCGTTTTACCACGACAATCCAGAAGATGTGCAAGTGGTTTGGCAAGATGTCGATGCCTTTTGGGCTGCGGTAGATGCTGCCAAACAAGCCGATGGCAGCATTGATGAGGATATTTTTAATACTACGTACCGTGAAAAAAAGACGGGCATATTGGACAAACATTCAGAGTTCTTTTTTGGTTCCAAAGATACCATTTACCAGAATTATCCTTTCATTGAATTTTATAGTACCTTTCGCGATTCTTTGACTGACAAGAGCATTTTAACGAGAGAAGCCTATATTTCTTACATGAAAAAGCTGCAAGAGTATTACCCAGAGGCAAAATTCCCCAATGCCTATTTTGCCATTGGCCGTATGAACCAAGGAGGTACAGCAACTCCGTTGGGTATATTCCTGTTTCCGGCACAGTTCCACAAGAATACAACTGCCGATATATCTAAACTAGGGGACTTAAAACCGAAAGAGTATCTGGAATATCTGGCAAAACAAAGTGCGAAAGATATGGCACTGGTAGCTATGCATGAGACAATACACTTCCAGCAAGTGTTAGTCGGCAAAGAAATTTTCTATAGAAAATTGCTAAATGTTGCTTTGATTGAAGGTACAGCAGAGTTTTTAAGCACACTAATTATGGGAAAATCATTGATTCTCAAAAATGAAATGATAGCTTCTTATGGCGAAGCCAATGAAGCCAAACTTTGGCAGCAATTTAAGAGAGATATGAAAACCAATAACATGAAGGCTTGGCTTTACAATGCCAATAATAACGATTTAGGCGATGTTCCTCCCGACTTGGGCTATTGGGTTGGCTTCCGCATAGCCAAAAGTTACTGGGACAACATGGCAGATAAGCAGCAAGCCTTCCGCGACATTTTGCTTTGGGGCGATGGCAATGAATTCTTAGAAAAATCGGGTTACGATGCGCTGCATTCTAAAAACAAGTAATGGATTGAGCCCAAGCCCTACAGGAAATGTCCCATAACTAAGCGGGCAAGCAGCCCCAATAAACTAGCTATTTTATAAATGCAGCCTTGGTATTTTGAGAATACCAAGGCTGCAAATTTTTTTATTAACTTGCTAAAAAAATTTATTAAGGCTGTAAAATTTTTTAGCAAGGCTGCATTTACTGGGTAGCAATGGGGTAGCTGGAAAATTCAATAAAGGTTTGGCCAATTCCCATAAGAAAATTGGCTAATGCCAAGGCTTGGCTGCCAATATATAGCCTAGGTAATTGCTTTTTTACAATAAAGGTTTGGCCCAGTGGCTAGTATGCCACAACCTTAGATAAATTTGGTAGAGGCATTATAAAAGAGATAGATTTTTTATTTTTAGATACTTGGCTATAATTCGGGATTTTTTATATTTTTTTCACTAAATCATCAACTTGTACACCATCAAACGAAATAGCATTTTCCTCAATATTTCGATTACCATAAACATCATAAGGATAAATAGACAACAAAGATTTTAAATTTTTATGATTATCTTTTCGTATCTTAAACCCAAAACTTTCAAGAGTGGCGATTTTATCCTGAATATGATAAGGCCTTGCCATACCTTTTTTTATTTCTAAAGTACCTAAGTCTTCATTTGTATCAGGGTCAATAATTCTTTCGCCTTCGTCAAAAATTAAAAATCTATCGGAAGATTCTATACCTTGCTTAGAGCCAGCATTGATAACCACTCTTCTACCATTATCTAGCACTTTCAGGACTTTAAAACATTCCATACCTAATCTCCTTCTTCTTTTATAACTTTATATATCTCATGAGGAATACTGGGCTTTAATATTATTCTATTTTTGTTTCTCTTTAAATCTTCTTCTGTAATTCCATCTTTTAGGCCTAAGATAGAAATTTGTAGTTTATTTTTTTGTGTGATTATTTCAACATAACCATAGCCTATAAATTCTTCTATCTCTTCAACAAGATATAAGGAAACTAAGGTATCGTAAGAAAATAAATCAGAATTATCAAATATTAATCTTTCAGATTGAATTGCTTTTAATTTAGGAAGTAAAACTTTTCTATCTATCTTTACCATAATAATAATATTTTGTAATAGAAAAAGAATCGTGAACATCATTGGGAATAACCAAATAAAAAACGTGGTAACATTGATTGTGTCATCTTTTTCAAAATACCAAAAAGCAAAGCTAATGCCTAAGACTGTTATCAAAGCATAAAAAAACTCAAATATCTTTTTCATCATACACAAGCAATACCTTGGCCTAATAACTCGAAAATGGCCATCTTTATATAATATTTGTTTGCCATTGTCTATAAGCAATAATGTAATTTTTCTATTAAGAGCGAGAACTATGCAACATAGCCTTGCATTTAGTCAATTTTCTATTTAGCTTTGCTCCCTTTCAGCCTTGGTATTTTGAAAATGCCAAGGCTGGAAATTTTTTTATTAAGGCTACAATAAAATTTATTAAGGCTGTAAAATTTTTTATCAAGTTGGCTTTTTCTGGGTTGCAATGGGGTAGCTGGAAAATTCAATAAGTGTTTTACCCTGTTCCTAGCTTGCAACAACTGTTCACAAAATTTTCACAAGCTAGTTATAAAATCTATTATAAAGTATCTAAACAAGGGTTTGCTTACTTGTATCTAAGGTTTTAATCCTTTAAAATGGGCTAGCGCACATAGCGTAATACAACAAATAGGAGTTCTATATGAACAAAATTTTATACAAAAGCGGGGTACTGCTGTGTACCTTGGCTATTTTCATGGGCTGTATGACTACAGCCAAAAGTTCTAGCTCGGAGAGCAAGAAAGAAGGTGATGTGTCTGAAGCACAGATGGCGCAGAAAATTAAAGATTTCTATTCTGCAAAACCTGTTTACCACGACAATCCAGAAGATGTGCAGGTGATATGGCATGATTTTGATGCTTTTTGGGCTGCGGTAGATGCAGCCAAACAAGCCGATGGCAGCTATAACGAGCAAATTTTCTATGATAGTTATTTGGCCAATAAAAGCGGGGATTTAGATTCATATTCCGAAATTTTTTACGGTAGCAAGGACGGAATGTACCAAAACTATCCTTTAATACCATTTTATCAAAGTTTTCGCTCCGCCCTTGGCGATAAGTCTATTTTTGATAAGCAAGTATACATTGCCCATTTAAACAAGCTGAAAGAATATTACCCAGAGGCAAAATTCCCCAATGTTCACTTTCATATTGGCCATATGAAACAAGGAGGAACTGCTGTTCCGTTAGGCCTAATCTTAGGTCCCGAGGTGTTCCAAAAAGATACCAGTGCCGATTATTCTAAACTCGATGGCAAATTGGCAAAAATAGGCCCTGATTATTTTGGCACTAGGCCCCGTACAAATCTGGAGCTTCTTACTATCCACGAATTAATGCACTTTCAGCAGCAATTGGTCAAGGATATGACTGTAAGTTATTTTAATCGAGATTTGTTATATACCAGCTTAATAGAAGGTACAGCAGAGTTTTTAAGTTACGTTATCACAGGGGAAGCATCTATGATTCAGATGACACAAGCGTATGGCGAAGCCAATGAAACCGAGTTATGGCACAAGTTTAAGGAAGACCGCAAGGCTGGCAACCGAGTCGCTTGGCTTTACAATGCAACTAAAGATAGAGGCGGTGTTCCTGCCGATATGGGCTATTGGGTTGGCTTCCGCATAGCCAAAAGTTACTGGGACAATATGGCAGATAAGCAGCAAGCCTTCCGCGACATTTTGCTTTGGGACGATGCCGATGAGTTCTTAGAAAAATCGGGTTACGATGCGCTGCATTCTAAAAACAAGTAATGGATTGAGCCCAAGCCCTACAGGAAATGTCCCATAACTAAGCGGGCAAACAGCCCCAATAAACTAGCTATTTTATAATTCCAGCCTTGGTATTTTGAGAATGCCAAGGCTGTAAATTTTTTTATTAAGGCTGTAAAAAAATTTATTAAGGCTGTAAAATTTTTTATCAAGGCTGCTTTTACTTAGTAGCAATGGGGCAGAGCAAAAATTAAGTAGGGAATGGGCTTGAATAAAGCGATACATAGCTTTATATATTGGCAAAAATTTTGCATTAGATACTTGCCGAAAATTATAAAAACTATTATGCTAGACCAATGGAACCATTAGAAAAATCTTCTAGCGATGTAGTGGTAATCAAAGACATAGTAGAAAGCCTTTTAAAACAAACGCTAGCCAAGGAAATCCAATACCATCTTCGCAATCAATTGGCCGAGCAACAGGCCTTGCAAGCCAGCAGAAAAATACAAGAAAAGCCCGAATCGTTGAATAATATCTATGACCACCAGCTTTTTGAGCGTATGGTGCGGGTAGAAGAAGAGCTAAAACAAAACCAAGTAATACTGAAAGCGTTTATGCAGCAAATGGACAAACGCTTTGAAACTGTGCAGCAAAGCTTTGAAACAATGCAGCAAAACATAGACAAGCGTCTTGATATAATGCAGCAAAACATGGATAAACGCTTTGAGCAAGTGGATAAACGCTTTGAAACAATGCAGCAAAACATAGACAAGCGTCTTGATATAATGCAGCAAAATATGGATAAACGCTTTGAGCAAGTGGATAAACGCTTTGAAACAATGCAGCAAAACATGGATAAACGCCTTGAACAAGTGGATAAGCGTTTTGAACAAGTGGACAAACGCTTTGAAACAATGCAGCAAAGTATGGATAAACGCTTTGAAACAATGCAGCAAAACATAGACAAGCGCTTTTTGATGCTGCAATGGTTTATGGGTATTGGCTTTGGCCTAATTATTGGCATCTTGGGCTTGCTGAAACTTTCATAACTCAATAATCATTTTGCTATGTTATTTAGGTGTATCTGTATAGTGAAGTTCTGTTTGTCTACTTAGTATAGGTAATATATAAATATGGATTGGGCATAAGCCCGCCAGGTAATTCCCCATAATATAAGCGGGCAAATAAACTAGCTATTTGGTAAATACAGCCTTGGTATTTTGAGAATACCAAGGCTGCAAATTTTTTTATTAACTTGCTAAAAAAATTTATTAAGGCTGTAAAATTTTTTATCAAGTTGGCTTTTACTTAGTAGCAATGGGGCAGAGCAAAAATTAAGTAGGGAATGGGCTTGAATAAAGCGATACATAGCTTTATATATTGGCAAAAATTTTGCATTAGATACTTGCCGAAAATTATAAAAACTATTATGCTAGACCAATGGAACCATTAGAAAAATCTTCTAGCGATGTAGTGGTAATCAAAGACATAGTAGAAAGCCTTTTAAAACAAACGCTAGCCAAGGAAATCCAATACCATCTTCGCAATCAATTGGCCGAGCAACAGGCCTTGCAAGCCAGCAGAAAAATACAAGAAAAGCCCGAATCGTCTAACAATATCTATGACCACCAGCTTTTTGAGCGTATGGTGCGGGTAGAAGAAGAGCTAAAACAAAACCAAGTAATACTGAAAGCGTTTATGCAGCAAATGGACAAACGCTTTGAAATTGTGCAGCAAAGCTTTGAAACAATGCAGCAAAACATAGACAAGCGTCTTGATATAATGCAGCAAAACATGGATAAACGCTTTGAGCAAATGGATAAACGCTTTGAAACAATGCAGCAAAACATGGATAAACGCCTTGAACAAGTGGATAAGCGTTTTGAACAAGTGGACAAACGCTTTGAAACAATGCAGCAAAGTATGGATAAACGCTTTGAAACAATGCAGCAAAACATAGACAAGCGCTTTTTGATGCTGCAATGGTTTATAGGTATTGGCTTTGGCCTAATTATTGGCATCTTGGGCTTGCTGAAACTTTCATAACTCAATAATCATTTTGCTATGTTATTTAGGTGTATCTGTATAGTGAAGTTCTGTTTGTCTACTTAGTATAGGTAATATATAAATATGGATTGGGCATAAGCCCGCCAGGTAATTCCCCATAATATAAGCGGGCAAATAAACTAGCTATTTGGTAAATACAGCCTTGGTATTTTGAGAATACCAAGGCTGCAAATTTTTTTATTAACTTGCTAAAAAAATTTATTAAGGCTGTAAAATTTTTTATCAAGTTGGCTTTTACTTAGTAGCAATGGGGCAGAGCAAAAATTAAGTAGGGCAGTGCCTTTGGGCAACAAAGTTGATTATAGCTGGCTGGTTGGCAACAACTTTGGTAAGGCTAGCTAAAAAGTAATATAGTGCTAGGTTTTAAAATATTAATTTACGAGCAAATGCTATTGCCTATAATCTTTGTATAGGTATACTCGATTGCAAATGAAATTGGCACATGGTAGTTAGGAGATTGGCAATTGATGGCTGACGATTCTAGTGGCTCTAGCAAGATATGGCCTGTGGCTGGTGGCCATATTTGCAGCCCCAAAGGTTTTTTTGCCGATGGTGTTGCTGCTGGTTTGCGCCCAGCTACGCCAGAAAGGTTGGACTTAGCGGTGTTGTATTCACAGCAGCTAGCTAATGCTGCCGGTGTGTTTACTCAAAATTTGTTCTGTGCTGCGCCTGTAATTGTTAGCCGCAATGCTCTACACAAACAGGGAAAGTTGCAGGCGTTGCTGTGCAACAGTGGCCAGGCCAATGCGGGTACGGGTGAACAGGGCCTAGAGCTATCGTATTGGAAACAACAGATTTTGCAGCAAAGGCTGCAGCTTGCCGAGCCTCATCATGCTGCGGTGATGTCCACAGGGGTGATTGGCGAGATTCCCGACCAGCAAAAAATTGCCCAGGGCCTAGAAAAAATCCAGCTAGCTAGCGATGCTGCGGCAGCCCAACGGTTTAGCCAAGCTATTTTGACCACGGATACTTGCACGAAGAACAGCTGCTACCGTTTGCAAATAGATGGGCAAATGGTAACTTTGGCGGGCAGTGCCAAGGGTTCGGGCATGATTCATCCGAATATGGCAACCATGCTAGCGTTTATTTGCACCGATGCTGTGGTTGAGCCGGTGTTTTTGCAAAAATTATTGCGCTCTAGCGTAGAGCGTTCGTTCAACCGCATTAGTGTCGATGGCGATACTTCAACCAATGATACCGTATTGATTTTTGCCAATGGTTTAGCGGGCAACCAATTGCTAGAGCAAAGCCACCCTCAATGGCAGGTTTTTCAACAAGCGCTAGAGCATTTGTGTTGCGATTTGGCCAAGGCTATTGTCCGCGATGGTGAGGGTGCTAGCAAATTTATTGAAGTGGAAGTAGTGGGTGCTCCAACCGAACAAGATGCGGCGTTGTGTGCTCGGCATGTGGTTTCATCAAACTTATTTAAAGTGGCGATGTTTGGTGAAGATATGAATTGGGGGCGGATTGCTTGCGCTGTAGGTAACAGCGGGGCCAATATCTCCACCGAAAAGCTTAGCATTAGCGTTGGTAAAGCCACCGATACAATTTGTGTGTTGGCTTGTAACCGCCCACAGAACTTTAGTGAACAATGGGCTAGCCGGTTGTTAGCGCAGGCAGAAATTTATATTTGCATTGATTTGCACCAAGGGTTAAGTACGGCAACGGCTTGGGGCAGCGATTTATCCTTGGATTATGTGCGTATCAATGCCGACAAGCGTTCTTAAAAAATATAATTCAAGCTATAAGAGATGATAGATGAAAACAATAACTTGTAAAAGTCTTGGTGGGGCTTGTGATAAAGAGTTTACGGTAAACACGTTTGACGAGCTGGTAGAACAGCTAAAAGCCCACGGTATGGAAATGTTTATGGCCCAGGAACCAGCCCATATGGGCCTGGCCCAACAGATAATCGAGCTGATGCAAGACCCGCTAAAAATGCAGCAATTTTATGAAGAAAAGCGAAAGTTGTTCGAGCAGCTACCTTCTAACTAAGCAATTACAAACCGCAAGCCCGAAAGAAACGCTGCCAAGTTTCCAAGTTACCGAGTGTGGCGCAGTGGCGCAAACCTTCTACAAATACGTGTGCGATTTGTTGTTGTAAAAAGCCTTGGAGCCCGGTTTTTTGGTTGGTTTGTAATTGCTTGGGCAGCTTACTTTGCAGGCGATAAAGCCAAGGTAGATGTTGTTGCAATGCAAGCTCATCGTCTTGGGCTTGCCCTTGTAAATAAGCGGCCATCAGTTGCATTTCTTGTTTTAGTCGGCCTGGCAAAATGGCTAAACCCATTACTTCAATTAAACCGATGTTTTCTTTTTTTATGTGGTGTATTTCTGCGTGCGGGTGGAAAATGCCGAAAGGGTGGTTTTCATTACAGCGATTGTTGCGCAGCACTAAGAAAAATTCATAGACTCTGCCTGTCCAGCGCACGATAGGGGTAATGGTATTATGTGGTATTGGGTTGCCACCATCAGGGCTATCACTTTGGGCCAATATTTGAATACTTTGATCTGAATATCTGCGCCAAGATTCGAGGATTTGGCAAGCCAAATCTAGTAACGGTTCTGTATTATTGGCCCCACAGCTAAGCTTAATGCAAGACATGGGCCATTGTAAAATTTCAATTTTCATCTTGGCTTTTAGTTGTTTTGTGCTTGCTATCATTTCTTCCATAGAAAATAATACAGCAGCGCGAAACATAGGGAATTGGTAACAGCCGGCTTGAAAATGGTGGTGGCTTAGTATCGAACCCCCAACAATCGGCAAGTCGGCATTCGAGCCAACCATGTAATGGGGAAACTGGCGTATAAAATCAAACAATTCGGCAAAGGCTTCTCGGTTGATTTGCATGGGCTTATGTTCTTTGGAAAGCAATATACTGTGTTCTGGATAGTAGAGATACGGTGAATATTGCAGAGCAAAATCTTTGCCATTGAGTTGCAATTCTACCACTCGGTGGTTGAAACGCGGCGGCCAAGACAAATGCCCTGGGTAGCCTTCGTTTTCAATGCACAAAACACACTGGGGGTAACCACTGTTTTTGTTTTGGCTAGCCGCTACAATAGCCTTAGGGTCTTTTTCCGGCTTGGATAAATTGATGGTAATCTCTAACTCAATGCCATCGCAGTTGCTATGCCAAGATAGATTTTGAGCTAGACGATCATTGCGAATATAAGCTGCATGCTGTGATATTTGGTAGAAAAAATCTGTAGCATTCTTAGACCCCTGCTTATTGTATAATTGCCAAAAATGCTGCTCTAACGTACTAGCCAATGGCATGAGTTGGCCCAATAAATTCCCCAAAAACAAATCCATTTCGCTAACGCTGTTAGCGTCATATAAGCGCTGCAGCGCAGCCCAATCGAGCAATGGCTGTACTAAACTGTAAATATCTGTGTTATCATCTTCATAAGCTATTGGCTTATTTTGTCCATCACTACCTGCTAATTGTAAAAATAAATAAAGGCGCCCACGCGCTACCAAACGGTCGCGAGAATGTAAAAGTAAATGTTTTTGGGCAAAGTCCAACAAAGCCTCAATATTTTGGTAAATATCTGGCATCGTATTCTCAACATTCATGCAATTCCCGAACACCATCTACAGCATCGGAAAGATAAAATTCAGGCTTCCAGCCAAATTGTTGGCAATAGACATTGGCGATGCGCTGTTGCAACTGCTCGAATACACAGCTATCACTTTTTTTAATAAGGGCAATCGCACAACCACCAAAACCAGCCCCCGTCATGCGAGCACCCAATACCAAGCTTTCTTGTTCTAACAAGGCAACCAAACTATCCAGATGAGGGCCGCTAACTTGATAATCATCGCGCAATGAAGCATGGGAAGCGCTAAGTAAATTACCTAATTGAACCCAATCTTTAGCCTTCATGGCAGCTGCTGCAGCATGGGTACGGTGGTTTTCTCTAACGACATGGCAAACCCGTTTTTGCAAAGTTTTCTCTCCTTGCAACAATTCCAGTGCAAGCTCGAATTCCCCTTTGGGACTAGATTCACTTATGCTGCACAAGTTTTGTTTTTGCGCAAAAGCTGAATTTTGTTGCAGCATTTGCAGTGCCGCCTCACATTCTCTGCGGCGTTCATTATACTTGGACTCTTGCAATTTACGTGGCAATTTGGTATTGGCGATCAACAATGCATGTTCACCCAGCTCTAAAGGAATTTGCTGATATTCCAAAGTGGCACAATCTAATAAGCAAGCTTGTTGGGCCTTTGCTACAGCAATAATAAATTGATCCATGATGCCACAATTCATGCCGCAAAATTCATTTTCTGCTTGTTGGGCCAATACCGCTAGCTGCTCTCGACTAAGCATAACATTATGGTAACTTTGCAATATGTAGCACATTAAAACTTCTATCGAAGCCGAAGACGAAAGACCAGAACCCCCTGTTGGCAAATTGCCAAAAAAAACAATATCAAGCCCCTGCGATAATCCATTAAACTCTTTGGGCCAGCTTTGTTGTTGTAATATAGAAAGTACACCTAAAGGATAATTGCACCAATTTTGTTGTGCCTGGTAACCAAAGTCTAACATATTGTACGTTTGAGGCTCGCACTTTGAAAAGTTATGTGAATATAGACGCAGATTGTGGTCTTGGCGTTGGCCTACCGCAGCTACAGTGCCCAAACTAATCGCACAAGGAAATACTAAACCACCGTTATAATCAATGTGCTCGCCAATAATATTGATGCGCCCGGGAGCAAAAAAAACCTTATCATTTGGATAGCCATATAGTTGTTCAAATTGTTCACAGCAAATGCTTACCAATGTTGTATAAGATTTCATGTTATATAAGATTTCATAGCGAAAACCAATCTCTATCCTATATTATAATGGGCTCACAGACCAAAGTTCTGAATACTTTACACAGTGAATGGCAACACTTTTGTACTTTGTTAAGTCTACATTGGCAGGCACCTTCAAAGTGATAGGCCCTTTCAATTTGCCCCAGAAAGCTTTGCGCTTCAATCTACCAATTTTGATAGCCCCTTTCATGGCATTTTTGTCATTTAAGCTGCTGGCCTTTTGAGGCGAAAAAATAACATATAAATCCGGGCCGTTGGTGGTAGAAAAATCCTGCCCCAATTGAAACTGAATTTGCTGTTGCAATGGATTTTGAATAAGGGCCCATTGGCCTTGGGTGGCAAAATGTACTTTGGTCCAACTGCCTTGTTTAATGATTTGGGTTTGCGAATCTTGAGCAAACAACGCAAATGAGTTTAATAAAATTTGCATGAAAGCAAGCAACAAAACAGCTCCCCGCTTGGAAAAGGCAAGGCAACGAAAAAATGGCCATAAACCAAAGAATAAGTATTTCAACATCAGAGATTTCCTTTCAGTAAGTTTTTAAAGTAACATGCAACATACAGTAAGAGCCACGACATTGTCAAGTATTTTTTGATAAACAGTAGGATTGGCCCCACAATATTGTTGCTTATTTCCTTATTTGGTGTATTTAGCCTACAACAAATAAAGCAGTTGCCTCCCTGCTTTGCTGCTTTTTTACTGCTTGGCTCTAGCGGCTCACAAACCATAATTTACTACCAAAACTTTAGAATTAAAATGATTTCATACAATAGTTTGGCCTAAACAAGCTTAGAGCCAAAGTTATTTGCGCCTTGGCTAAATACTACGCAAAGAGCTCGGGGAATATACGGGAATAACTTTGGCGATATACCCAAGTGCATATCCAGCAACCAAAGCCCCGCCATTGGGCCCTAATACCAGCTGTTTGATCCTAATAAAGTGGGGGTTTTGGCGGGGCTTTAATTCTTGGCAGCCAACAAAAAACCAAAAAAATCGGCAAAGTACTTGACACTATTCCCCCTTCAAACATAATGGGCAGAGCAATTATAGCCCATAGGGGTTTGTAAATCTACATTTGAAAAGGTGAATTCAGTGATGAATAAAGATGAATAAAGATAAATACCACGGAGTAGCCGCTGTATTCAGCCTAGTATTATTGGCACTAATGGCCTGTAGCCCGATAGAACAGAGTGGTAAAGGCGATACCGTAAAGTTAAAAAAGTACCGCATCAAGTACATCCAAGAGAGAGATGAGCCCAAGTATAAACTTAGCGAGTGGAACGGCAATGTTTTGATATACTATAAATCGGATGGTTCTGCTTTTGGTAAATACTGCTTTGAAGGCGCAGGCAATGGCATTATTCCCTATGATAGTTTGTTTGAGGTTGGCTTAAAAGATGATAAAGAGAAGCTAGTTTATGAGCGGAAAGACGATGTTTTAAAGGGATACAGTACTTCAGGAGTTCTTACCATTACCTTTGACAACAAGGGCCGAATAAAACAAAGGAAATATGAAGAGGAGGGGAAACAGCCTAGTATTACTAAATATACGTATCAAGGTAATGGCCCTGCAATAGCCTCCCACATCTTGGACAGAGACTTTCTAAACGGTGCATACCAATTTGATATGGCGAATGTGCTTCATAATAAATACAAAAAGCAATACGAATGGCAAAAGCTAAGGGGGTCCCAAGACAAGATGTCCTAATAAGAAAACAGTTTGATAGTAATGGGAGGCTCTATCGAATAAAGAAAACTACTTTTGATACCCAAGGTAGGAAGAAGAAAGAACAGGTAGCTTACGATGGCACTCTTATTGTTGCTGCGTTGGCAAAAAAATTTATTGCTGGCACTTATGATGGTAGCGATAACTCTTTAGAAGTTACCACTATTACTTATACTTATGTGGATTAAAGCTTAGCATTTTTATACTTTTAGATACTTGAGGCAGGGATTTCCCTGCCTTTTTTTGAGTCGAAGGCAATGGGCTAGGACAATGCTAACATTGACTTTCTATTTATGGCTTGTTAAAATTCCGCTGGATATTTTGTAAGGTCTACATTTCGGTAGGTCTTGATTCCTGTATCCCATGAGGTTATCCATGATCGATAAAATTCTGGCTGCTTTGTTTGGTAGCAAGCAGGAGCACGACTTAAAAAAGATAGCCCCGTTGCAGCTCAAAATAAATGAGCTAGAGCCTTGGGCCTTGGGTTTCAATCAACAACAAATCCAAAAGCAAACCCAAATTTTTCAGCAACGTTTGGCAGAGGCGCGCCAGCGTGATCATTCTCTCAAGAGTGAACCAAATTTAGACCCTTGTACCAACCAAGCCGGCCCACACTTAACCAACGAGCTAGATGCCATATTGCCAGAAGCGTTTGCCATTGCCCGTGAAGCCGCACGCCGAATCCTCGGTGAGCGCCCTTACGATGTGCAATTGCTAGGTGGTATCGTATTGCACCAAGGTAAAATTATGGAAATGAAAACCGGTGAAGGTAAAACATTGTCCTTAGTGGCACCGGCTTATCTCAATGCACTTTCGGGCCAAGGCGTGCATATTGTTACGGTAAATGATTATCTGGCCGAACGCGATGCCCATTGGATGGGGCCGATTTTTGCCTATTTGGGGCTTAGCGTTGGGGCGGTGCTATCGCACATGGATCGAGAGCAACGCAAAGTTGCCTATAATTGTGATTTAACCTACGGTACCAACAATGAATTTGGTTTTGATTTTTTACGCGACAACATGGTCGGCAGTTTAGAAGACCGCGTGCAACGGCCTTTTGCCTATTGCATTATTGATGAGATAGACTCTGTGCTGATTGACGAAGCGCGTACTCCGCTCATTATTTCAGGTTCGGTAGAAGATGATATACAAAGCATTGTGATTGCCAACCGCTTGCACAGTTATCTACGAGAAGTGAAAAAAGACCCAAGCACAGGGGAATATCCGCGCGATAACCCTTTTGAAAAAGTTGTTTTAGAGGGCGATTATAAGCTAGATGAAAAGAATAAACGCATTACTTTTACCGAAGATGGCATTACGCAAATTGAATCATTGTTGCACAAATATAAATTTATTGAAGGCTCCATTTACGATGAAGGCAACTTTGAGTATGTGCACTATTTAAACCAAGCTATGCGGGCCCAAAAGTTATTTTTGCGCGATGTAGATTATGTGGTTCAAGATGGCAAAGTGCAAATTGTCGATGAATTTACCGGCCGTATTTTAGATGGGCGGCGTTATTCAGATGGGCTTCATCAAGCGATTGAGGCCAAAGAAAATATCAAGATTGCCCAGCGCAATCGCACCTTGGCAACCATTACTTACCAAAAATATTTTGCTATGTACGGCAAACTTAGTGGTATGACGGGTACTGCGATTACCGAAGCCCGTGAGTTTGATAAAATTTATAGCTTAGATGTAATTGTTTTACCTATGCATCGGCCTCTATCTCGCATTGATGCCAATGATTTAATTTATTTAAATAGTGAGGCCAAGCACAAAGCCATTGCAGAAGAAGTCAAAGCCATACATGCAACGGGCCAGCCCGTGCTGATTGGTACCGTTTCTGTGGAGAATTCCGAACAACTGTCCAAAGTTTTGACCAAATACCAAGTGCCCCACGAAGTATTAAACGCCAAAAATCACCACCGTGAGGCTTTGATTATTGCCGAAGCGGGGGCTTTAGGTGCTGTAACCATTGCAACTAATATGGCTGGGCGCGGTACCGACATTAAGCTGGGTGGCAGCCCCGATATGCGGGCCCGCTGCCGTTTGCCCCAAATAGCTCAAGTCGCCCAAACAGGAAACAAGCTAGAAACGGGCAGCACAGGGGAAGCAGTGGAAAATAATGAAGCAGAATATTTTCGGTTGCTCGATCAGGAAATGCAGAAATGGCAGCAAGAACACCAAAAGGTCTGCGAACTGGGGGGCCTTTATGTTTTGGGTACAGAACGCCACGAAAGCCGCCGTATAGATAATCAACTGCGGGGGCGTTCGGGCCGCCAAGGAGACCCTGGGTTTTCGCGTTTTTACGTCTCGCTCGATGACGATTTAATGCGTTTATTTGGTGGCGATCGTTTAAAAAATATGATGGGCCGCATTGGTATGAGTGGTGATGAACCGCTAGAGCACAGCCTCGTTACCAAGTCAATTGAGCGTTCTCAAACTCGTGTTGAAGACCGCAATTATGAAATTCGCAAGCATTTAATTGAGTATGATGATGTAATGCAAAAACAGCGCTCCCATATCTATCGCTTGCGCAATGAGCTGCTTGGCGATAGCCAAATTATTGAGCGAGTGGCTGGAATAGCCAAACAAATGCGCAGTATCTTGCTCGATGATTTTGTTGCTGACTGCAATCACCAAAGTTGGGATTTTGCTTTAGAGCGATTGGGTGAGCGTATGCGCAGCAATTTTGGTTTAATGCTCTCAGAATGCGAACAACAGTTATCACTTGTTTTGGGGCGCAAACACGCTGAAGAGGCAAGGGAAGTGATGGATAAATTACTAGCTAATTATTGCGAACAGGATTATCAGCAAAAATGCCAAATTGCGGGCCCAGAGCTTGTCAATGAAATTTTGCGTTTTGAATATTTGCGGGTGATTGATTTGCGTTGGCAAGAACACTTGGAACAAATGGAGGCTCTGCGTGAAGCAGTCAACCTGCGGACGATGGCACAAAAAAATCCTCTGGTGGAATATAAAAATGAAGGTTTTTCCATTTTTGAAGAATTGGTGGAAAACTTGCAAATTAGTGTAACGCGCAAATTTTACAATATTCGGATTTCTGTTGATCCAGCTGCAGCACCACGCCAAAATACGATTTTACATGCTGATTCAGGCCAGCATCAACAGTTAGAGTCATTTGATACGGTCCGCAGTAATCAGCGCAGCAATGCTCGAAATAGAGCCCGTAATGGAACCATGCAAGGTGCAGAAAAGGTACAAGTTCGCCGCACAGAACCAAAAATTGGGCGCAACGAACCTTGCCCTTGTGGCAGTGGTAAAAAATACAAACAGTGTCACGGGGCTACTCATTAAAAATAATGGAGTAAAAATAAAAATGACTTTCCATAAATTTTGTATGTTCGTTAAAGCTAAAAGTTTATTAATGTTTTTTTCAAGTTATGAGCTTTCTTCTACTGGGGCCAATATTTGTTGAGTTTTTCTTCCGATTGTTGAAAAATTCTATATCATTGTCGCAGAATGTAATAGAGTCTTTAGCCTTTTGGGAAGATTTATTTGCTACTCTGCTTGGTTTCGGCTTGAGTTTAATTATAGACTGGCATAGAGCACCTCTTAAATCATGTTTACCCGTGCGTTGGTTTCGCCAAAAAACTACCGGAATTTATATTCCCAATACTACATTCTTTAACCGGCCTAGCAATTTGTTAGCTCTGCCCTTTAGTCGCAAACGTAGTCCACTGTTTTGGTTGGGGCTATCGCTAATAGTAGGTCCAATAGCCATTTTTTGTAACGGTCTATTAGCCTTTATATTGACTTCATTATTTCCTAATACAACTATCCTGCAAGAAGATATAATTCATGATTTGATTGAAAATAACTCTATTTTTCAATCATTTTTGTTATTGGTCGTGTCTCCGGTAATTTTTGAAGAATTGGTTTGTCGAGGACGTGGTTTTTCCTTATTGGCTAGACTATTGGGGCGGCCGTAATGCTGTTGTTTTTAATAGTTTATTATTTGCCTTTTCGCATGTCGGCCCGATTGAAATTGTAGCTCTACTCCCTTTGTCATTTTTCTCAGGCTGGTTGCGCTGGCGCAGTGGAAATTTGGCCTTTCCTATGTTAGTACATTTGGAAAACAATTTGATAGTGTTGTTCGCACAGTATCTTTAAAAAATTTTGCACCTCAATCTCTCTTGCTAAAGCCCCTTATGGAGTCCATTGAAGATAAATTGGTCTATTTTCTTTGGATTTTATTCATTCTCTACAAGTTTAACACAATAGTTTTTCGATTTCCAGTGAATAATTTTTATTTCTACATATGGCTATAAAATCATGTAGTTTCTTACACTTTTCAATCTTGTAGCTTATGCCTTTTGCTTTAAGTTTTTTACCCACTTCGCTATATTAAAAGTTTTATTTGGAGCTTCTTTTAATATAGTTATTAGTGCTTTAACAGCTTTAGCCATCAGAATTAAAATTTGGGAACCATTTTCTGCATTGCATACAATTATTACTTTTTTACCGTTAAGCTGCAAATTTTGAACCAGTGGTAAAAAGTCGCTATCACCATTTACAAGAATATAAATTTCAATGTTTCTATATTCTTGTAAATGTTTCATTATATCTACAGTCATGTAAATATCTGTGCTGTTTTTCACATTGGCTATGGGCTTGGGTATATAAAGTATCACTTCAAAGTTTTGTTGATTCAAATTCAAATCATTTTTGTTATTGTCAAAATTGGCATAAGCTCTTCGCAAAATAATTTTACCGAGGCTTTGGCCGTATGAAATAAGTGCATCGATAAAATGAGAATCTGCTGAATCGTTTTTCTTGTGGTTTTTTACATTTTCAATGTCCCAAAAAATGGCAATATTAGCGGGTTTGTGGTCTACATCAATTTCTTCTATAGACTGGTAGTTTATAAAAATTTGTAATCTTTGCCTATTCTTTGCAGTATTAGACAAAACTGAATTGGAGTTGAATTATTAGGGGTTTAACGGCAAAGATTAAAATTATACTAGACTTTCATTATAATATTGCTATGATACTCTTTAAATTAAATTTCAATTGTAAATTTTTAAGGGGGATATTGATGCCTATAAAATTAAAGCCCGGGGTAATTACTGGGAATGCTTTGCAAGATTTATTTGCAAGTTGTAAACAACAAAAATGCGCTTTGCCTGCTGTGAACGTCATCAACTCTGAAGGTGTTGGTGCGGCTTTAGCTGCCGCTCGTGAAGCAAAGGCTCCAATTATCATTCAGTTTTCTAATGGAGGTGCGGCTTTTTATGCCGGTAAAGCCTTGGGTGGAGACAAACAGCAAGGGCCGATAGCCGGTGCTATAGCCGGTGCACTTTCGATTCATCACTTGGCCCAAGCGTATGGGGTACCCGTTGTGCTACATACCGACCATGCTGCGCGCAAGCTGCTACCTTGGATTGACGGCTTAATTTCTTACAGTGAGTCCTACCACAAAAAACATGGTAGCCCATTGTTTAGTAGCCACATGCTCGATCTCTCAGAAGACAGCTTGGAAGATAACCTAAATACTTGTGCCGAGTTTTTGGCGCGCATGAATAAAGTCCATATGACGTTGGAAATTGAATTGGGTATTACCGGCGGAGAAGAAGATGGCGTAGATAATAGCGATACGGCCAAAGATGATTTGTATACCAAGGCTGAAGATGTGCTACAGGCGTATGATAAATTGCTACCCATTGGCAAATTTACAGTAGCAGCAGCTTTTGGCAATACGCACGGAGTTTATACTCCGGGTAATGTGGTATTGAAACCAGAGATACTAAAAAAGAGCCAAGAACTGGTTGCTAAAGAGCGCAAGACGAAAGATAATCCGCTAGACTTAGTGTTTCACGGCGGTTCTGGTTCTGAACCGGCAAAAATTGCAGAGGCCTTGCTTTACGGAGTAATCAAATTTAATATCGACACCGATACGCAATGGGCTTTTACCGAACCGATACGCAAGTATATGGACAAGCACCATGATTACTTGATGAGTCAAATTGGCAATCCCGAAGGGACGGATAAGCCCAACAAAAAGGTTATTGACCCGCGCACCTATTTAGCCGATGCGACCAAGGGGATGAGTACACGTTTAATTCAAGCTTTTAAGGACTTAAACGCGTATGGCAAGTTTGCGTTTTAATTGATTCTTCCAAAAAATCTAGAGCAAAAAGGCAAGCATACTGCCTGCCCTTTTGCAATTTATTCTGTGGCCACCTTGTGAAAGGTTACCTGAATTTCGACATCTCTTTTGTCCACACCTTCGGGGATAACTAGCATATGCCATTCTTGTGGCAAGATAATATGAGTATCCCCTGCTTTTAGATCAAAGGCTTCGCCGTTATCACATAGTGTGTAGCGTACCGCACCTTGCAGAACTTCTAATTTCCCCCACACGCCAACCTTGGTATTGTGTCGATTGAGCACCATATTGGGGATATTCTCCCCCTTGAACGGGCCGAAGATTTTGTAAGCTATAACATCTTCGGGTAATTGACGAGTCATATTGCGAACTCCTTATTGATAAAGTGAAGAGTTTGAAATTTAGAATTCCAGAGTAACTTTTTCCGCCATATTTTCGCGCAGCAACATAGTGCCCGCCTGTGATATGAAGTGTCGCATGGCCGTTGCATTGGTAACGCGTGCGCCGTAGACAAAGCGCACACCGTACTTCTTCAATATTGGAGCTAGCGGTGCAGTCGGACCTAGCACCATGATTTGAGCACTTTGGGCTAAAAATAAAATTCTGGGCAAGCTACCGTTCATCAAGGCTTGAGCCGTTACCACGACGTAATCGGCCTGCTGTAATAAAGTCTCGCCCTGTTCTACAGAATATTGGCCTTCTTGGGGTTCTCGTTCAATGATTTTTATTTCGGGAATAATTTTCGTTGCGGGTGGAAAATTCCCCACACAGACTTTTTCGCCAGAAGCATCTTTAAATAGGCGAAAGCCCCCATTCTGTCTCACCAGTGCGTCCTTTTGCCTTGTTGTTATAGGCCGAAGATAAACTGGCAATGGCAACCGAACGAGCTAAATCATCATCACTGCTTAGCCATTGGGCTAATTCTTTTACATTTTTGCCGATAAATTCTCCAGCCGATGCAATCGTGCGCGCACCTTCAGTGCCCCGGCACGGGGTACGCCCAAGGCCCACACCATCTTTAGTTTTCACATAAGACCAATTGTGCCCGATAATAACTTCTTCTACTTTAGTATTTAGGGCAATGGGGGCTTGGGCAATCAAATCTTGGTACAGATTTTCCCAACCCCACCAGTCTTTAAGGGACTGGAAATCGCCTGTAATACCAGTGGCCTTTATGCTGTGCTTGCACAAATTTGGCGATAACCACAAAAAACGAGTTCGTTCGTTGGCATATAATTCCTGCGCTTTTGTTGCATTGCCATGCTCTGCATCCAAAATAATTAGATCAGGGGGTGCGCCTTTCAATGGTTCGGCCTTATCTAGCACGTAAATTTTCCAACCGCGCTCTTGCAGGAATTTTACAAATTCATTGACACCGCTACCCGCCGGGCATGTCCCCATTCGAGTAAACGGACTTACATTTTTTTGCCGCAATTGAAACATAATTTCTTCCTTAATATTTTGGATATTTTTATCGTTGCGTTCAGTTCGCGCTCTTGTGATATTTGCCACCCGTGTTAAATATGCTGGTAAACCACGCATTTCATAAATTTCATCGGACAAAAAACAGGCTTCTTTCAATTGGTGCGTAAACAAATACAACCGCTGCATTTGCCTTAGATATATAATTAGAAATGCGATACATCAAATCATTTTTGGTATTTACGTCTAATGCCGAAAAAGGTTCATCTAAAAATAGTACATCGGGCTGGCAAACTAGGGCGCGGGCTAAGGCTACCCGTTGCTGCATACCTCCACTTAGAATTTTGGGGTATCCGTCTTGAATGTGTGCTGGCAGACCCACGTTTACCAAGGCATCAGATATATCATTAGCCGATAATTTTATCCCCATTTCATTTGCACCAAAATAGAGATTATCGCCAATCGTCTTCCAAGGGATTAAGCGTTTATCTTGAAAGACGGTAACAGGGTGTTTTGCTGTGATAAATATGTCGCCGTGTTGTGCGGCGAGTAGCCCATTCATCAAATTTAAAATGGTTGTTTTGCCGCAACCAGAATGGCCCATGATGGTTACCACTTGTCCTTGTGCAATGCTTAAGTCTAAGCTCGTAAAAACCGGAATTATTTTCTTTCGGCCATTGATATCCACTGTTTTGTATCCAAATGAAACATTGCGGCATTGGATTACGGTATTACTCATAATTAACGCCATTTCATTGCATATTTGTTAATAGGTTCAATAAATATTTTATCGGTTACAATAAATAAAAATACGGCCACAAACACCCATGCAAAGACATCTACGGTATCTAAGTTGACTTGAGCTGTACTAATTTTGGCACCAATACCGTTGGGTGCACCTAAGACTTCCGCCATAACCCCAATTTTCCAGCTTTGGCCAAAGGCAATGGTTATAGCGGGGTATGTAACCGATAACACATGAATGCCACCAATCTTCAAAACAGCTTTGCTGGCAGACATGCCAAAACTGCGTCCCATTTCTAAAAGTTTTTTATCAATCGTTTTAACACCTTGTACCACGGTAGTATAAATTAGTGGGAAAGACGACACAGCAACAGTTACGACCGCACTGCCTATTCCAGAGCCACCAAACCATAAAAAATAGTTAAAACAACCCATGCTATGGGAGGAATAGAAACCATCAATCGTTCTATCGGACTAAGAAAAGCCGATACACCGGGAAGCAACCCCCGCTAGGATACCTAAAATACTGGCAAGCATAATACTGCTTACAAAGCCAGAAATGGCGCGCACAATGGTAATCCCCAATTGATTCATACCATTTTCATAGGCAAACAGTTGATACAAGCGAATGATAGTTCCCATCGGGGAGGGTAAGATCAAGCTGTGGTAGTGCAAGCTACCCCAATGCCATATCCCGACAAATGCAAGCACACTTACGCACTTAATAAGGCATTCGGTGTATGTATTCAGGCCGTTAAATAAAAGTCTTAGCATGGTTTACCTATAATATGGATAGGTGTTTTGCCATTATTTATAGTAAAAACCGTTATCGGGCAGCTTGCTGCCAATAATTTTGGGGTTTAAAACCTTTAGTTCCGAATAAAATTTTTCTAATTCGGGTTTTACTGCTATACTCGTCTGTACATTCAAGTTCCATTTATCGATGGATTTTACAAAAATCGGGCCGTTTTTTGGCCATAATTCTTCAGCACGTTCCATAAGTATTTTTTATTCGATCGTAATCGGTTCGCAGATTTTACCAATTCGCGGTGCAAGACACAGATAATTTCTGGATACTTGTTTGCAAATGATTTACGCACAGCAAGGCCTGCTTGTGGAATATATGACTTGCCCCCCATTAAACGGCCCCATTCTTCTTGAATATCAATGGCAAATCGAAAGTTAATGCCTTTTTTCTCTTTTGCAGCTAAAGATAATTTGGTGCCGGCTATTTCTGGCAATAGAATTGTTTGCGCCTTTTCTGCTAGTGCCATTTTTACCGCAACTGCTGGTGTAGAGACGTATTCCACATAGACATCTTTGCCAACTTTCATACCTGCTCTTTTGAACAATGTGCGTAATACTAAATCAGGCATATCATTTGGGAATGGCACTACGATGGTTTTGCCTTTTAGGTCGGCAATAGTTTTCATACGGCTATCGGTACTGATAATATTTAATAAGCCGCCGGTTACGATGTTAATTAATTGGAACTCGATACCTTTGTTGTATAGGTTTGCCCCGACATAACTGGGTATAAATGTAATGTCAATAGAACCATCAATAATACCGGCGCGCAATTTGTCGGGAGTGTTCCATATTTTTGCCGTAGCTTTTTGGACATACTTTTTAAAGTTCCTACTCTTTAGCGCATCAACGGCTAAGACACCTATACCGATAGGTGGTGTGTAGACGACAAGCTCTTTTAATTTGTTTGCAGCTGCCGCTGGAATTATATTTCCTAAAGCAATAATAGAAAATACTGCGATTTTAAATAAATTTTTCATTAAACACCTCTCTGTTTATATTCTTTCAGTCCAAGCAAAAATTTTCGTATGTATTTCTTTGGATTGATGAAATTTGTTCCCTATTTTAAATGTTGCGCAATATTGGCAAAATTATGGGCATTGCTATTCAGAGATTCATAAGGTAATACATAAAGCCCATAACTATTCCTCGCAATTTGGGATTTAACCTGATAAGTTGCTTCGATCATTTCTTCCGTAATTACCTCTTTAGCTGGGCCAAATTCCGCTAAAGTACCTTCATGCAATACCATAGCATAATCGGCATAGCGGCCCGCTAAAGATAGATCATGCAATGCAATATAAGTTGTGATTTGAAATTCTTTTGTTACTTGCACTATCAAGTCTAAAGATTCAATTTGATAGTGTAAATCCAATGCCGAAGTCGGTTCATCTAACAACAAATATTCTGGTTTGCGAATAATGGCCTGGGCTAAGGTAGCTAACTGCCGCTGCCCGCCACTTAAATCACAAAGGTAGCGTTCCGACAAGTGGTCAATTTGGAGTAAAGATAACAATTTGGATATTAATTCTATATCTTCATTTGCCGCTTTGCAGTTATCAGAAACAAACCTCCTTGCCATTAGAATTACTTCAAATACTGTTAAAGCAGCATTGGTGTAGGTATTTTGGGGCATGTAGCAAATTCTGTGGGTCAAACGGGCACTATCCATTTGGGCTATATTCATTCCATCTAAAGTGATGTTGCCCATATTGATTTTTTTGATACCAGCCATACATTTAAATAGGGTAGATTTACCCGTACCATTCGGGCCAATAACCGCCACAATACTGCCGGGGGCCACCGATGGAAATGAAATATTATGCAAAACTTGATTGTTACCATAGCTTGCTGAAATTTTTTGAATATCGAGCATTAAAGTCCTCGTGAATAAACTTTTGAAAATGATTTTTTACTTACCAATTTTTACTTCGCGTTTTAAATATTAAACTAACAAAAAATGGAATGCCAATGAGTGAAGTGATAATCCCAATTGGGAAAATAATTCCTGGAACAATACTTTTGCTGACAATAGATGTTACAGACATCAGTAGCGCGCCCGATAATCCCGCGGTAACAAGAAAAAAACGTTGGTCTTCGCCCACCATCATGCGGGCAATATGGGGGCCTACTAAACCGACAAAAGCAATCACTCCAACAAATGATACGGCTAATGCCGATAGCAGTGAAATCACCACTAGCATTTGTAAACGCAAACGCTCTACTGGAACACCCATGCTTCTGGCCTTTTCATCGCCCATGCGCAATGCCGTCATAGACCAACGTTTGGTGTAAAAAAATAGTGAAGACAGCAAAATAATCCCAAAACATAGTCCTAAGTTTGCCCATGTTGCTTTGCTCAATGAGCCCATAGTCCAAAAAATTAATTGTTGCAATTGGGTTTCATTCGAGCTGTACTGCAATAAAGATACTAAGGAGCTAAAAGTAAACATCAAGGCAATGCCAATTAAAACCATACTTTCGGTGGTAACCCCCCTAAGACGGGCAATAAAGTACAACAGTAAAGATGCGCCAAATGCAAAAGTAAATGCATTGGCAGTAATTAGATACTGGGCTGGCACCGGTAGACCACGTCCCAAAATAATGGCACTGGCAGCACCAAAACTGGCAGCAGATGCGACCCCAAGTGTAAATGGATCGGCCAGGGGATTGTGCAAAATTGTTTGCATCTGCGCTCCAGCAAGAGCCAGCATCGTGCCTACAATAATTGCCATCAATGCGATTGGCATACGGTGGTCCCATACCACTACTTCTAGTTGAACAGAAATAGCCGTTTTATCTAATAGTGTTGCCCAAATTTCCCCTAGAGGATATTCGCCTGGACCAGTAGCAATATCGTAGACAAAAGCCAAACCGAGCAAAATAAAAAATAGCACAATAATACCACAACGTTTTTTTACTGTTTGTAAATAGCGAATATGGCTGGGTTGCACATCGATAATAACATCAGACGCCATATAAAAATTCTCCCATAATCAAAAAAAGCAAAACAAAAATTATATGAAACATATACAATGGTGCGGAATATTTCTCCAGATAATAGCCAGAGTAAACTCCTAAAAAATCCCCTCCCAAGTGATTGAAACAATAAGTGATTGAAACGATGGCACTATTTGTATTGCGCCCAAAATTGACCACTATAAGATATGGGCAAAAATGTATCGTGAAAATTTTTAAAAGTTTGATCCGGGTCTAAATCGCGAAAATCATTAGGGTAAAACGCTTTGGCAAAATGCTGTAAGACAACAAAATTATAGGGTGAATTATAGAACTGATGATAAACACTGTAGAACCGTTTGTTCTTTACCGCTTGTAATTCAGTCCAACCTTTACGGTTTGCAAGATAACTAATCCGTTCTTCTATGTCCCCTGGGTCTGCCTCATAACCTAGCAAAACGGCTTTTGTGGTTGGCATGGCCTCGCTCCAGTTGGCCCCGGTACCGATAATAACCTCTGGGTCTTCTTTAAAAATAAATTCTAGGCTCACGTTGCCTCTAAAACCGCCAAATAATTTTGTTCCCAAATTGCGCCCACCGGCAACCGCTACCATTCTTCCCATATTATTATCCCCAAATGTTCCTATATTACTCCCGTCCCCAAAACCAGCAGCAGCGGCTGATTCTATAAAAACCCAAGGGCGTTCAGAATCAGTTTTTTCGGCAACCTTGGCATACACTTTTTGGGTCTCTGAAAGATAAAAATCGATCACTTCTAAGCTTTGCCGTTGTTTGCCAAAGACTTTGCCCAAAATTAAAATACTGGGTACCGTATTTTGCAGCGGAGCTTGGCGGAAATCGACAAATACCACTTGCACACCAGCTTTTTCCAATTTTTGAATAATACCTGTTTCTTTTGCTTTAAACAAATCACCCAAAGGCATTAAGATTATTTCTGTTCTAAGCGCAATCGCTTTTTCGATGTTGAAATCACCTTTGTATGGGCTGCCAAATTCTGGTATATCGCCCAATTCAGGAAATCTGGCTAAATATTTGCGATGTGCATCTGGATCATATAATCGCATATCACTTTTTGTACCAACAATATGCTTAAACATATTCCCTCTTTTGCCAAATAAGGGGGCAATGGAATAAACCATGCGGCCCTCACCTAAAATAATGCGCCGCGAACCTTGCCGTACTTTTACGGTGCGCCCGGCAATGTCTACCAAAGTAATTTCGCGTGCAAATGCCGTTGTTACTCCTAACAGCATTATTGCGGTAAACAGTAATATCTTTAATTGGTTTCTCATGAAAACCTCTCCTTTTTTAGGAATTATATTATTATTCCTGTTAATGTTACTTGTAGCTAGATTATATAAGAAGGGATAATTTAGTCAATAATATGATAAAAGTTTTCATAATCAATATTATAATAACGATGGATGATTTTTATTATCTCCATTTATATAAATAATTTATAAAAATTATTTATATAAAATTTAATTGAATGATTATTTCTGCTTGAAGAATAGAACTGAAATTGTATTATCATTGCAAAAATTTTTGGAAAAATTGGGGGAATTATTCAGATAGTTTTACCTAATTTAGTGGGGGGAAAGCTATGAAAGTATTGAGATTTTCTAGCTTGTTATATTTAATTTTTATTATTGGGGGCGAAGCTTTAGTTGCTCAGCTCAGTAATAGTGATGGCCAGCTTAGTGCTACTGGCATTGATACTGTTGATAATTCTCAAACAAATAAAAAATTAGCGGGGCACAAGCTAACAAATGAAAAATTGCCTGCCGAAAAATTGTCAGCTAAGCCCCAACAAGAGAATAAACAACATCAAAAACGCAAAGATGGTTTACTGGTAGGTATGTTCCAGCAAGGGGAAGCCTCTTACTATGCGGATAAATTCCACGGTAGAAAGACCGCTAGTGGTGAGCATTTTGACATGTATGCTATGACGGCTGCCCATAAAACGCTTCCTTTTGGTACTGTGCTTTCGGTGCGCAATTTAAATAATGGAAAAACAGTTCAAGTGCGTGTCAATGATCGTGGTCCGTTTATTGAGGGCCGTATCATCGATGTATCAAAACGGGCAGCAGAGCATTTGGGCATGATGGGTTCAGGGGTTATACCTACAGAAATTGTTATACATTCTTTACCAAATGAAAGGAAGTTGATAACCAAAAATAAAACCAAAGTGTTGGGAAAACCGTTAAACAAAAAATTGCAGGCAGATAAAAATGTTACATCTTCCCAAGCAACACCAATTGTTAGGAAACAAGTTTTAGATCAACGCCGTTTTGCCATACAAATTGCTAGTTATGCAAAATTAAAATATGCGCAGCAACAGAAGTCTAGGTTAGAGAATGCTGGTATTCCTATTCATTTTGAAAAGCATGGCCCATACCACCGCTTAATCATTGTTCACTTAAATAAACAACAAGTGAAATATTACCGTGCTGAATTGTCCCGCTTGGGAATCAATAATATTTTGGTACGGCAAGAGTAAGATAAATCAGAAAAACGTTGATAAGCATTCTGCAATAGCAGAATGCTTTTGATGAGACTTTACCAAAGATACTTATAAAGATAAGGAAAATTGTTGTTAAATATAACATAATTTCTCGTAAATCTGGTTCAAAGTATAGAGATTTTTTACTATTGAATCGGGTACACCACCAAAAATAGGCTTTCAGTAATAGAGCCAGCTATCGCTCCAATTATAGCAATACCTTTTTCCTATTAGGATAAAGACGGATTTTATAAATTCTAATCATATAATCCATAATTAAATCAAAAAACAATTTTTCAACTAAATTCTTATAATTTTTACTTTATTTTCATACAATATATCGGAAAGCCTTGGAATGGCAAGATGTTTAAATATTCTTGTCCAGACCCTAAATTCTACGCCATAAACTTTCAAAAATCATTCATCAAATTTACGAACCAAGCATAATGTGGGAGCTCATAGCATTCTAATTGGCTGCGCTTTTCGGTTGGAATGCACTCTTGCTTAGGCTTTTGGATACAACTTTGGGCAGCAAAAATGCAGCTTACATGTGATTTTTGTGAAGACCAACTTTGCAATATAGACTCGGCTGCCCACAGCAAATCTGTCATTTGCATTTTGCGTAGCTGTTCAAGCCATGCCTGCAGCCCATCATCGTTTAAGCCCGTTTTCGCTAAATGCAGCGCAATGCGAGCATCTTCGCTCGGTGGGCTGGCTTTCAATTTTTCTGCTAAAGTTTGCACCAATGCAGCCTCAAATTCTTGATAAAATTCAGAATTTAGGTCTGCATTTAAAACTGAATTTTGTGCTTTATCGCGAATATCTTCCACTGCTTGGCAAAACAATTGCAAGCTATGAAAAGCATTCGGGTCTTGACTACTACATAACAAGAAAAACCCATCTTGCTGTTGCACTCGGACGCCGTAAGCCCCTTGCTGCAAACGTATCCGTCTCCAAGCAGGGCCATTTTGCAATAGCTTAATCAATAATTCCATCGCTGGATGAATTATACTTGTTTGGCAATTAGAGTAATTCCAGTGGGGTATGGGCATCGCAATGCTAAGGTATTCTAGCGTGATGTTGCCTTGCCACAATTCTATGTTTTTTTCGCATGTGATATGTGGCCAGCTATGGTTTACAATGCTGGCCCATGATGGAGCCCACGCATCATTTCTATTAAAAATTGGTTGCAATTTTGATTGCCAAAGTCTCTGGTGCCCCGCTATAGCCCATCGCAATTGCAAAAGTTGCTGTTCATTGGCACTGATGGCACAAGCCAAAGGTGCTTGCATTATGGCCCATCGCAAGCTACCAAAACTTTCGGCCAACTGTGTATTCATATTATTTTGCTGGCAGATAGTTGCCAATAATTGAAGCTGGCCTAGACCATATAGCCATTCGTTTTGCTGGGCTTGTAGGCAACTACTTTGGCTTAGCATGGTAGCCGGCATTTGGCTTAGGCGATAATGGCTTCGGCGAATAGCATAACTTAACGGATTAGTACAAAGCTCTTGGTGTTTTTCGTAGCAAAGGCTTTGCAATAATTCTTTGAGCCGGCTGTGTTCTTGCCAATTGCAGTTGGCAAAGAGTTGCCAAAATAAAGCCAAGCCAGATTGCCATTCTGTTGGTAGAAAACTGAGCCGTATATGAATAAAACTTTGCAGCTTATCCATTTGATAAAAGCTTCTTTTAAAGCTAAATTCCGCTTCCCAATGCCCAATGTGCAATGATTTTTGCCTAGCCACTTCCGCATAAGAAATACCGGGCAACCCCATATCTTCAACCAAATCTAAAAACAAAGGCAACAAAACAGTTTGTTCTTGGTTCCAAGTACTGATGTCCCAGTACAAATCCAGCTGGACTAAACCTTTTTCTAAATTGTTTTGGCTTTTTTTACTGTGGCAGAAAAATTCTATACCATGTTCACAAAAATAATTATATTGTGGTTTTGGCGGTAATGAATTAAATTGATCGCGATTCATCGCCACAATTTTTGCTGTTTGTTCGAGATGATCTTGGCGCAATTGATATTGAGCAAAATCTTTTTGGGATTGCTGGATAAATTCACTATCATATGGCAGTTTTGCTCCAAAAGCTTTTTGATTTTGATCATTTGGGGGCGGTGTTTCTTTTGTTGCCACTTCTTCAAATAATTGCAAAGTCCAATGCGGATTATCCAAAGTATAGTGGCGAATTTTGGTAGCGAATGCAGCAAGTCCTTGGGGGCCTTGGGCGCGCAGAGCGGCAATACTGGCAAAAGGTTGCAGCATGCCAAAAATTTCTACTGTTTCTGGGTAAAAGTGGCTGGCTTTAGCTAACTGTAGGCAGCGTTCTAAAGCATAAATGCCATCATCACCGCCATGCTCGCCTAGCGAATATTCTTCATATTCCAAGCTATTTAAGGAACCTTGCCACAGTAAATCCAGCTCTGGATTGTTTGGCTCTTGCTCTGCTTGCGTGCAAAATTTTTCCAGTGCAGAAAATATCAACTTACGAAAGCACTGTTCATCTTTTGGCCCTTCTTTTACTTGGTAGGCACTCAAGCCAACACGCAATACCGGAGTTTGGAATTCCAGCTCTAAACCACTGCCCAAGCTCAAATCCGCTCCCCAGCCACTTTGCATAATAGGTAATTCTAGTATGGAGCCCGAGTGGCCCAATAATAGCTCGGCTATAAGACGATATTCTAAGCTGGACTGGGCATTTTGCTGGGCGGGCAGGAGCCAGCTAAACATGATGCTTCGCTGTTTTGGGTTGGGCTGGGCTACGGCAATGGGCTGGTATAATTCTTGCCGGCATGGTAGTGGTAAAGCATTATTGAGTATCTGATCGATTTTATCCCCTTTATTCTCGTTGTTACTTTGATGCTCAAGCAACAAAGTTTTATTGGCTTCACTAAATAATTGATCGAGATAGTGCAAAATTTCTGGTAGCTGCTGTTGTGGGATGAAACCATATAAAATGATACGGCAGTTCTCTGCTCGATAGTGCTGGCGGTGGAAATCCCGAACTTCTTGGTAATTACGGCAATTGATGGAAGCAATCGCTTGCGGATTGCCCCCTGCGTCAAAGCTGTTTGGGTGCTGTGCTGGAAATAGGCTGCGCAAACTACAGTCGGCCACATAGGCCTCAAAATCCCCATAGTAGGCCTGCATTTCATTATAGACAATGCCGTCCATACTATCTGGAGTATAGCGTATGCCTTCTTGAGCAATGGCTTGATTTTCCAACAGAGGGAAAAATACCGCATCGCCATAAACCCGGAGCAATTGCAGAAAATCTGAAGTAAAGGAGCTAGCAGCCGGATATAGCGTTTGGTCGGGGTAGGTCATAGCATTGAGAAAGCTGCAAACACTGGTTTTTTGTAAATTGGCGAAAGGCTCTTTTAGCGGATAGTTTTTAGAGCCACAAAAAACTGCGTGTTCGACAATATGAGCCAAACCCTTATCATCTTTTGGCG
Organism: Spirochaetia bacterium; assembly: GCA_965225855.1. Taxonomy (GTDB): domain Bacteria; phylum Spirochaetota; class Spirochaetia; order SP-2023; family SP-2023; genus Haliotispira. Next base: position 1,138,294 of record CBDDCK010000005.1, read on the forward strand.
GCGTGGCAAAACAATAGCTAAAGGCTGACTCTTGCGAATTGCAGGCAACCATATAGAGCTTTGCCCCGCTGCGATGTTGTAGAGCAATAGCTTGGGCAAGTCCACATTCTGGCAGCCAGATGGATTTGTTATATTGGGTTGTAAAGCCATGTGAGGCAAAAAGGGCATCGTTCATAAATTGGCTGGTATTATGGTCATTTACAGCAGATAATGTTAGCTGGGTGCTTTAAAAAATAAAGCAATCCCTACAGCTAAAAAAAACAAAATTCCCAGCCAACCACTTAGCCAAGGTGGTATATACCCTTCTGCACCGGCAATGCCAGAATAGAGCCGAAAAATATAAAATACCACAGCAATCGCAATACTGGCCAAAAGGCTCATCAGCAAAGTGTTTTGACGAAAACGCGCCACCATTGCTAAGCCAATTAGCGACACAACTAACGGTGTGAATGGAAAGGCAAAACGTTGATGAAAGCTAATGGCTGTAATTAAAAAAGGCAGTTTACGCCGTTTGAGTGATTGCAAATATTCATAGGCCAAACCTAAAGACATTTCTTCAATGGGAAGATTTCGGGTTTCAAAACTTTCTACTGGTTCACGAATATCGGGGTCTGTTTTGATAGACTCTTTGGTTTCGATAATCTCACCATCTGGGTTATAAGTAAAAATGCGCACTTCTTGCATACGCCATAAAGCCTCTTCGGGCTCCCAAACGGCCTGCATCGTATCAATACGGCGGCTGACATGGCCTAAATCATTTTTATCGACAATACTCAATTCAAACAGTTCTTTTGTTTCAGGGTCAAAACTATTGGCTATATATAAACGTCTACCATTATTGGTGATAGCTACTACAACTTCATTGCGATTGGTGCGCTCAGGTTGGAATTTGGTTGAAAAATATTCATTGCGCAGCCTTTCACTCTCAGTTACTACAAAATTGTCAAAGTAAAATGTAGCCAAGCTAACCAGTAGACCAAAACCTAAAATGGGCATACCAAAGCCTACCAACGAAATTCCCCCAGAATGAATCACTGTCATTTCCCGATTGTCATACAGTGATGAAAGCGTAAATACTAAGGCAAATAATAACGATAGTGGTGAAGCGTATGATAAGGCTAACGGTACATAGAGGGCTAAAACTCGCAAATAATCCATAGCTTGTATTTCTTCATTATCTAAATAGCGCGTCAGTTCGCCAAAAAAATAGACCAATTCAAATAACACCACAGAAATCAGCATCATGCCGAGAAATACGGGAACAAGGCTGCGAAAAACCATACGGTAAAGAATTTTCATTATATTTTCTTTACGTTTTTTGTCGCAGAAGCAATAATGCTCCCAATATTAAAAATATAATATTGCTGGCAAACATCAGCAAAAACGGTGGTATTTCGAGACTATTAGAACGCCCTAACAATCGCCCCCCAGCCAAGCTGCTCCAAAATATTCCCGACAACACTAAGCCCAACAAAAAGCCAATTGAACGGCCATAGCGTTTGGCTAAAGACCCTAAACTGAAAGCCAACACCATAAACGGAATGCAGGAAAATGGAATCGCTAAACGCAGGTATAAAGCCATTTTATAGCTAAATACTTTACCATCGTACAAATTCGATGGCCGATTGACGGCTGAATTTTGAGCAGACTTCAGATGACTTTTTGTCAAACTTTCATCGGTTGTCATATAAAAACTCTTGTAGGAAGAACGATAGTGCATTTGGTATTCTAATGTGCGTACATCATAGTTATTGCGCAAGTCCTGTTCTTCCTGCTCTATTTCGCGTATCGAACGAATGAGTTCCCATGATTGACGGTCATTGGGAGTTAGGTTATACGTTTCGGTAACATCGCCAAGCAACACATTGTAAAGTACCGAGCTTGCCGACATATAGCTATACTTTTGTGGTTCTAAGTTACTGGCAATGGTAGTGGTTACATCGTCTAAAATAAATGGCACAACACCGCTGGGCCGTTCTTCGGCTAATCGGGCTTTTTTGGCAAAAAAGATCCTACGGTTTAAATCTTGGTCATAATCGACAATAATTAAATCATTGATAATCTCATCGTTGACGGTACCAGAAATAATATAGGTATTGCGTCCGTTATCGCTGCGAAATGAACGCACAGAATATGGATTGATTATCACTTTGGGATTATTGCTCAACAATTGTAATATAATTTTTTTGGTATTAATGCGCCCCAACGGCAAAAAATAATCGCTAAAAATAAAGCTGCCAATCGCCGTAATAAAGCTGCACACCAATAAAGGGACTAAAATATTAGCACGCCGAACACTACAAGTTCGGAAAGCCAGCATTTGATTGCTGGCGGCCAAATGGCTAATGGCCATCAAAGCCCCCACCAAAACCGAAAATGGCAAACTCAAACTAACATTGGTAGGAATGTTGTAGTAAATTAATCGGAGGATCGCCCACAGTGGTAGGCCTTCACCGGCATACTTGCGCGCCACCAACAATAAAGCGTTGACTAAAAAGATAAAAAAGAAAAAGGCAAATGAAATAACAAATGAAAATAAAAATTCGGCGACTATATAGCGCGAAATAATCGGAAGGCCCAAAAAGCGCAATAAGTTAAAAGGCCGAAACCAGTATAAAAACAACTGCAGTCTACGCAAAAAGTTTACAGCTTCTAAACTATTTTGCTCCTTGCCATTTTGTGTTTTATGGCTTGTTGTGCTTTTTTTGTATTGGGCATTGTACTGTGGTGAAAAATCTTCGCGCACATAGCTTTGCGGTTGAGATTCTACAGGCTGATTTTGAGGAGAATACATATTAGTTTTACATTTTCCAATTGCAGAAAACTAGCGAAAATAATTATTAATATAGGCTTCCCTAGCTGCATTGTGATCATCAAAAGACGCGCTAAAAGTATGTGTGCCTTTGGCAGCGTCCTTCACGACAAAAAATAAATAGTCTGTTTTAGCTGAATGAAATACCGCATTCAAGGCGATGCGCCCCACGCTGGCGATAGGCTGAGGTGGCAATCCTTGGTTTAAATAGGTATTGTAAGGGGATAGTTGTTCTAAATCCCTAAACAAAATTCGGTTAGGGTGGGGGAGGCCCAGCTCTTCGGTTAAAACATAGACAATTGTGGCGCAAGATTCTAGCTTAATACCTTGCTTGAACCGATTCCAAAATACCGAAGCAATTATAGGAGCTTCCTCGGTAGCACGGTATTCTTTTTGTACAATAGAGGCTAATACCAGATTTTGGTAAAGCTGCTGGGGGGCTATATCGCGCCATTTTGGCACAATCTTTTCCAAATTATTGACAAAATTTTTCAGCATGAGCTCAATCATTTTTTCAGCAGAAAAAGTCTTAGGTAAAAAGTAAGTATCGGGGAATAAAAAACCTTCCAAAGTAAATTGTTCGGGTGCCTGTGAATATGCTGAAGGTAAGGGTAAATGATATTTTAGAGCATATTTACCGACTTTGCGACTTTCTTCCAAAAAAGCTTTGGCAGAAAGGATTTCTTTTTTCTCCAAAAGTAAGGCAACTTGGCGGCGACTCAATCCTTCGGGAATGGTTATCGAATATGTTTTTTGCGGCTGGGCAATTTGGAAAAAAGCAATCAATTCTTGGGTATTGAGAAAACGAGGCCAAATATATGAACCCGCTTTCAAAGTAATTGGCTTTTTGTGCAGTCGAAGCTGAACTTGAAGCTGAATTTTGTACCAGAGCAGAGAACGGATTAAATTTTCATTTTTTAATCGCAGCCCTAGGCTATTCCAAGTATCGCCATCAGAAATAGTAAATTCTCGACCAATCCAATTGCTTTGTGCTGGGCTCGGGCTGTTGGCCATTTGGGATAAAAAGAATACAGCTATGGCTGTAAAAATAACCAATAATATAGCGATTAAGAAAAGGATTTTTATCTTAGGCATCTTAAGCATTAGTCTCCTTCGGTTGTATGAAAAATAACAAACTATTTTTAACGGCTCAATGGTTTTCTTTCTGCCAATTCAGCCAAAATTTTAGAAATTTTTTCAAAGCTGTGGCGCTGTCCTTGATTCATGCCTGGGCATTGCAAAGCCTCTTCCTCCCAGTCTTGTTGAGAAGCAAGATTTTGTGGCCAAAATGGATACGATGAACATTGCAAAGGGCGGACTGGATATATGCTACAACCATTCGACCAGAAAATACAATCATACTCTGGGGTCTCGGTAAAAGAGAGCCGATTGACACCGCCAAAAGATACTTCACGAGTATATTTTTTACGAAAAACAGCAGGTGGAATACGCAGGTAATGACATATTTTTGCCATTTCTTCTGCACTGAAAAACACATAACCTTCTTCATGGCGGCAGCAGGCATGGCAACCTGTGCAAGAAAATTGTAAACCGTCAGCAAAAAAATTTTTAGGAGAAGATGATTCAGACATAAATAAAACAATAATTCTACTGGAGAGTTGCTTTTATTTCAATTCCCTGTATATTTTGCTTCCTTGTTTTTAGCTGGCTTATCAAATGAATCGAATAAGTGGAAAGGAAGATCGATGAGAAACCTCTATAGTATTTGGAGAATTGTATTTGGAGTATTATTATTTCTCTTTGCGTTATTTTTAGGTTATGTTCAATTTCAGCCGGATCCTATCGAAGAATGGTTGCCTTACTCTACTGTAACGCAGCATCTTCTGCTAGTCCGCCACCAAAATTATATTTTGGGTTACCATGAAAGTAGCAAACAGCCAGCTTGGGTGCTCTACGAATTGCTGGCTTCTGAGTTGACGGGGAAACGCCAGCAACGCAGTAATAATTTCCGAGAAGACCCTAAAATTTTAACGGGCTCGGCAAGCTTAATGGATTACCGCAAAAGTGGTTACGATCGAGGCCATTTGGCCCCTGCTGCCGATATGGCTTTTTCGGCAACAGCGATGAATGAATCTTTTTATCTGTCCAATATCAGCCCGCAAAAACCAGGTTTTAATCGGGGCATTTGGCGTGAGTTGGAAAGTTTAATTCGCACTTGGGCAATTCAATACCAAAGGCTCATTATTGTTACTGCAGGGGTTGTTACAGGCGAGTCAATCGAGCAAATATCTTACATTGGTGAAAACCGAGTATGGGTTCCACGCTACTACTATAAAATTGTCTATGACCCGCACAGAAAGACCATGATTGCTTTTTTACTGGAAAATCAAAGTTATCAATTTCGACCAGATGAAGACCTTGCTATATTTGCGACTTCTGTTGATCAAATAGAAAAAATGACCAAGCTTGATTTCTTCCCCCGTATACCCGATGTTGAGGAAAAACGTATGGAGGCTTATAGCGATGTACAAGATTGGGATTTTGAAGAATAATCCCCAAAAGAAAAGCAAAGGAAGATAATATGAAGCGTTACTTTGCCGACTACAAAACAATCGTTTTATTAGCTTATCCTGTGATCCTTAGCAATGCGGTAGATACTCTAATGATGATGGTCGATCGTTTCTTTTTATCGCGCTTTGGCAATGCAGCAGAAATTATGCTGGGTGCTGCTATGGGGGGTGGTATTATTGCCTATATGCTGCAAGCTCCAATAACGGGCTTGCTCCTATACACCAATGCCATGATCTCACAAAATTTTGGCCGCAAGCAACTACCACGCTGTGCCCAAGTAACATCACAGGCAATGTACTGGGTGCTACTGTATTATCCATTCATGTTGGCTTTAAGCTATTTAATACCATCAACTTTAGCGTGGATGGAGCATGACCCTGCATTGGCAAAAGCCGAATGGGACTATTCTCGCATTTTAATTGCAGGCAATATTTTTGCTATTTTGCGCATTCCGCTCAATAGTTTTTTTATTGCCAGTAACCGTTCTAATTTAGTGATGAAAGTTTCTTTTGCCGCTTTATTGCTGAATATTCCACTGAATTATTGGTTCATTTTTGATATGCCTTTACACTTACACTTGGGGAGGCGTTTGGGGCTTTGGAATTTACAGCCTAGTAGCTTGGGACTTAGTACGGGAATTGCTGGAGCTGCTTTGGCAACAGTGCTTTCGCAATCCTTAGCTTGTGCTTTATTGCTATTAGTTTTTTTGCGCCAGCAACGCAAATATCGAGTTGCTGAGTCTTGGCGTGCGTGTTTTCAACTGCATCAAGAATTATTGCGTTACGGTTTGCCAACCTCGTTAGAACTATTTTTGAATATGTTTGCCATCAATGGTTTTATGATGTTATTTTATTCCATTAGTCCTTTGGTGGCTGCTGCTGGTACTATTACTCTTAGCTGGGACTTATGTAATTTTATTTTACTTTTGGGCATTAGTACGGCCACAACTACGCTAGTAGGCCAAAGCCTTGGTTCGGGGAATATAGCCTTAGCTAAGCGTTATACTCACTTGATTTTAGTAGGTGCTTTGATTTTTTCCGGTATTCTTAGTTTATGGTTTTTCTTTGCGCCGGATTTATTGAGCCAATTTTTTATCACCGATTCAGCAATTGACCCAGAAGGTTTGCGCAACATGAGCCGCAAAATGCTGCGTTTATCGGCATTTTATTTACTGGCAGATGCCTGTGGTTCGGTCATGCGTGGCACTTTAAGTGGGGCTGGGGATACTTTTGTTGTCATGTTAATTTCTGTTTCAATGCATTTTGTGTTACTACTTGGGGCTGTGATATTGCGAAAAACATTACATGCAGATGCTATAGAACTTTGGATTTTGTTTGGTATTTTTATCTTATTGGTCAATGCCGCTTTTACAATCCGCTACCTCAAAGGACCTTGGGCTAGCCGCTGGCATCTTGCTTCACAAAAGTAAATATATAAAGTCTTAGATTGCTCTTGCAAGCTTTTGAGCCCTTACATCTGCACCTAGCACTAGCAAAAAAACGCCATTTAGATAGCTTTAGTTTTTTGCTATTCATTATTTATCTTTTTTTAGTTACAGAAAGGAAAAGTCTATGAAAAATAACTTTAAGGAACTTTTGCAATATTTAGGATTTTCGGAAGACAATAATATCTTTAGCAAAAACTTTTCTGAAAATTCTTACCTAAAAGTGGATTTTCAAAAACAAGAAATAATCTATCCCGAAGACCAAGGTTTAAAAGTCAATGAACGCCAGACTTGTAATTTTTCGTCTGCGGAAAATATAGTTGTGTTGGAATGTGTGCATAGATTATTGGCCAAAGGCTATAAGCCAGAACATATAGAACTAGAACCCAAATGGAAACTTGGGCACGGCGCAAGTGGTGGCAGAGCCGATATTTTAGTAAAAGACCAAGAAGAGAAGCCATTACTGTTAATAGAATGCAAAACATATGGCAAAGAATTTAATAAAGAATGGGAGGAAACTTGCCAAAATGGTGGGCAATTATTTTCTTATGCGCAACAAATTTCTGCAGTAGAATACTTATGCCTTTACGCCAGTAGCTTTGATATAAAAACCAAAGAAATAACTGTTACCCACAAAATTATTGCCCACAAAGACAATCAGAAGATTTTAGAAAATACCCAAAAAGAAACACAAATGAAGTCTTTTCAAGAGGCAAAAAATGTAGAACAACGCTTTGAGGTTTGGAAAAATACTTATCAATTAGAATTTACCACTAAGGGTATTTTTGAAGAAGATATACAAACCTACCAAATTGGCAAAGAGAAGTATACCTTAGAACACGATACCAAAGAAACCAGCAATACCGATAAAGATGGCAAATATCACCAATTTGCTACCATTTTGCGTAAGCATAATATTGCCCGCAAAGAGACTGCTTTTGAAGTATTAGTCAATTTATTTTTGTGCAAAATTGTTGATGAAGAAAACAATTCCACTAATCTCAAAAACGACTCCATTGGTCTTCAATTTTATTGGAAGGGCATTGCCTACGACGATTATTATGAATTTATTGACCGACTGCAGGCATTATACCAACAAGGTATGCGCAAACTTTTGCATGAAGAAATTATATATGTTAGCAATGAGGACATACGTGATGCGTTTTGGACAGTAAAGAATAATCGCAATGCAACAAAGAAAAAGATTGAGGAACATTTTAGAAAGTTAAAATTTTATTCTAACAATGCGTTTTCTTTAATTGATGTACACAATGAACAAAAGTTTAATCGCAATACCAAAATATTGGTAGAGCTGGTGCAAATGTGGCAAGATTTGCGCTTAAAGACGGATTCGCAAAACCAATTTTTGGGCGATATGTTTGAGTTTTTCTTAGATAATAGTATCAAGCAATCCGAAGGACAATACTTTACCCCAATACCCATTACCAAATTTATTGTTGGTTGTTTGCCGCTAAAAGATAAAATTTCTAACAAAGAAGAACCGCTTAATGCGATTGATTTTGCCTGTGGTTCGGGGCATTTTTTAACCGAATACGCCCATCAAATAGAACCAATGGTAAAAGATTTGTTCCCAAGTAATGATTTGCTTGAAGTAAAAAATCGGCTAAAACAATACTATGGACAAACCATAGGTATTGAAAAAGAAGATCGTTTGGCAAAGATTGCCAAGGTTTCGGTACAGATGTATGGGCAGGGGGAGATTGATATTTTAGAACAAGATGCGCTGATGGTGAGCGATAAAATCAAAGAACAAAGTTTTGATATATTGGTAGCCAACCCGCCTTTTTCAGTGAAAGGTTTTTTACAGAATTTAGATGAAAGGCAAAAAGATAACTATCAATTGAGTTCAACTGCCGATTCTGATAGCAATAATATTCAATGTTTTTTTATTGAAAGAGCCCAGCAATTGATGGCGGCCAGCGGGGTAGTCGGGCTTATTTTGCCTTCTTCGGTGCTTTCTAATAATGATAGTACCACTGTAGGTGCGCGGGAAATTATCTTAAAGTATTTTAATATTGTGGCTTTGGTAGAGCTTGGCAGCGGCACTTTTGGCAAAACAGGCACCAATACCGTGGTATTGTTTTTAGAGCGTAAAAGCCAAAACCCCGAACCGAGTGAGCATTATGACAACCGCGTAAACGATTTTTTTAATAGTAATTGTTTGCAAGATACCGATAGCCAAACCAATTTTGAACAATACCAAGACCTATATTTTATTGAACAATATTGCCAGCATGTTGGCCTGCCTTTGGCAGAATATAAAAAACTATTTGGCATAACGAAAGAGAATTATACTAAGTTAGCCAAACTATTAGAACAAAATATATTTGTAGAATACCACAAAGCATTTAACGGCGGTAGCGAATTGAAAAGCCTAAAAAGCAAAAAATGGTATAAAGATTTGGCCGATGAAACCAAACAACAAGCCGAAGAAAATGAAATTTTTATTAAGCATTTGCACAAGATAGAAAAAGAAAAACTGTTTTATTTTATGCTGGCCTATAGCAATAAGCACAAGGTATTAATTATTAAAAGCCCCAGTGAAGCGAAAAAACAAAAGCAATTTTTGGGTTATGAATGGAGCGGTTCTAAGGGCAATGAAGGCATCAAATACAACGGTGGCGACAATATTTATGATATTATTACCCCACTTTTTAACCCCAATGATTTTGAAGACCCAAGTAAAATCAATACATTGATTCGGCAAAACTTCCTAAAGCAAGACCCTAACAACCTAGAGAACTTTGCAGAATATACCGATCAGATTCACTATGTGGATACCACAGATTTACTGGACTTTGGCCGTATTGATTTTACTAAAAGCTTTTCTCTGAACGCAACCAAACAGCAAAATATAGCAATAAAAACTAAATGGCCGCTGGTAAAATTGGGGGAAATATATCTTGAAGAAAAAGGTCTTAAAGTAAAAGCTGGGCTTGGTAATTATCTTGAAATTGGAGATATTAATATCAATACAAAGCAATATGATATTAATAATAAGAGTAAGCTAACTGTTGAAGGAGCAATTAAAGTTCCTAAAGATACAATATTAATTTCAACTGTTAGGCCATCAAGAGGTGCAATAACGATTACAACTTCAGAAGTTAATGTCTCTAATGCTTTTTTTAAAATGAAACAGAATAATAAATATTTGTATCATATTTTAAATCAAGATATATTTTTTAATTACTTAGGAAGTGTAGCAAAAGGTGGACAATACCCAACTTGTAAGAAGAATGATATTCTAAATTTCAAAATCCCCCTGCCACCACCAGAAATACAAACAGAGATTGTCAATGAATGCGAAGCCATAGACCAAGAGAGCCAAAGCGCACAACAAACTATTACACAGGCCAAAGCAGAAATTGAAAGTAAGGTAAAGGCCGTAATTGATGCGGGACATGCAGAAAAGAAATTGGGGGAAATTGCAGAAATTGTAATAGGAGGAACACCTTCCAGAAAGGTATCAAAATATTTTCAAGGTAGTAATCTCTGGGTTTCAATTGCAGAAATGAACGGGCAAATTATAACAGATACAAAAGAAAAAATAACAGAAGAAGCAATAGAAAAATCTAATGTAAAACTTATTCCTAAAGGAACAACTCTTTTAAGTTTTAAGCTTTCCATTGGAAAAACTGCTATAGCTGGACAAGATTTATATACAAATGAAGCGATTGCAGGACTAATACCAAAAGATAATGATACGATTTCAAACCAATATTTATACCATTTATTTAGTGCAAATAATGTAATTGATCTAAATAACATAGGAAAAAAAGCATTTGGGCAAAGCTTAAACAGTAAGTTCTTAAAAGAAGAACTTACAATCCCCGTTCCGCCTTTGGAAGAACAAAACCAGCTCATTGCCCAAGTGGAATTGCTGGAAAATAAAATTACCCGTGCCCAACAAACCATAGAACAAGCCCCACAACAAAAGCAAATGGTTTTAGAAAAACATCTACAATAAAGGTGGTGGCTGGTAAACTTTTGGTTTGTTTCGGTTGCTTCAGTGGGCTTTTCCAAGCAAAAATATAAGCAAGGCCTAAGAAAGCTCTGGGCAGAATTTCAACGACAAAAAACCAAGATACAAAAATGCCTCGCTGATAGGCCAAACCGCTTAGACCGAATGCCCAATATTGCTTCCCGTATTTAGTCGCGGCTCTTCCCGTATTTAGCCGAAGCTCTTCCCGTATTTAGCCGAAGCTCTTCCCGTATTTAGCCGAAGCTCTTCCCGTATATGTCCCGAGCGCAGAGTGCAAATAACTTTGGCAATATATTGTTTGTTTTGTAGGGTGATGGTTTTCGCAAAATATCTACAAAAGCAGTGGTTGGTAAACTTTTGGTTAGGGTCGGTTGGGTAAGTCGGCTTTTCCAAATGTAACGGGGCATGAAGAATGGAATTAATGTTCATGCAAAATGAAACGCAACCAAAACCCCAAAAAAGACACAAAAAAGCGCAAGTACAAAGTCGGTAGGCCAACTATAAACAACCTCGCCCATTTTGGGCGAAGTTTAACGCGGGGTAGGCCAACTACAACGAAGGCAAAAGAAGAGTAAAATGATATGTGAGCTGATAGTAAAAAGTTAAAGAATAAAATAGACATAGAAATTAAATCTGGATATAATTTTTAGTCAAACCTACTTTATATAGGAGACTTTAACAATGTCACATATTCCAAAGAGGCGAGAAAAAATTTCTTCCAATTCTTCATTTAAAAAAGAGTCGGTAGAAAATGAGTTATTTCCTGATGAGCTAAAACAAGATAAAATTTACAACCCAGAAGATATTTACAACCCAGAAGATATTTTGCCTAAAAAAGATATACAGAAGATCGTCTCATGCTTTGAGAGTGCGCATCAAGAATTGCATAGTATTCCTCCAGATACATCAATTTATTTTGATCAATCAACAAGAGCCCATATATTCAATAGAATATTGCTCGGAAAAACAAAGGAACAAGGGTTTACTATTCATGAAAAGAATAACATAAGTTTACTTACACGAACAAATGAAGGAAAGAACTATATCTTCAAGTTTAAAAAATATCAGAATGGCTCACCCCAAAACAACCATACTAATACTTCGTTAGAATACGAAAAAGAAGGAGAGGCAAATTTACCAGGGATTCAAAACCATGAAGCTTTTTTTATTGGCTATGAAGTAGATGAATTTTGGCAATTCAAGTCAATATTTATTGAAAAAAGACGAGCTGAGATTAGCTCTAATAAAATGAAAATATTGTTTCATGCACCCATATGGCCTAAGTATAGTAGAGCCTTACAAGAGGTAGTAGAACAACAAACACCTCCAAATGTTAAAAAGCTCAAATCATTGCAAATCAAGCCAAAGGTAAGAAGAAATGAATGACGATATGGTAAATTTTTCTCTGATCGGACTTACCCGCAAAATACGTGGATATACTCAAGGAGAGGTCGCTGAATTATCGGGTATCTCGCAAAGTAAATATTCTAAAATTGAAAAAGGCATTATTGAAGTAAACGAAGAGACTTTAATCAAACTTGCCGCTACGTTAAAATTTCCACCGAGATTCTTTTATCAAAATGCTGATATTGCCCCAGCATTAACACCGTTAGTGCCATTTCGGAAGAGGGCAAATCTCAACTTACGGGCGATTGAGGCAGCAGAAGCGGAAGGGAACTTATACCGTTTATTTCTCAATAAGCTTTTAGATAACGATCAGCTTTTATATCAGCAAACAAGCTATCAGCAAGAGGTTGATGATGATTATTCGCCAGCTGATATTGCAAAAGAGTGTAGGAGAATTTTAGGGATAGCCAAAGGGCCTATCTACAATTTGACAGAAGTATTAGAGGATAACGGTTTTTTTATTATTGATCGTGAGCTTCCTAAAAAAATAGATGGCTTCACGCTTCTACCTACACGAAATGTAAAAGCTAGTCATATCATTTTTCTCAATAAAGACTGCCCAGGAGATCGTATGCGCTTCAGCTTAGCACATGAGCTAGGTCATATTGTGATGCACAGAAATATTGAGGGAAATATTGAAGAAGAAGCGAATCAGTTTGCCAGTGAATTGCTCATGCCTGAAGATGAAATTATTCCGTATTTAAGAGAAATTAAATCGTTATATGACTTTATTCCAATAAAAAAAATATGGAGAGTTAGTATTCAGGCTCTTTTGAATAGAGCTAAAGACTTAAAGATAATCTCTACAACTCAGCATAAGTCTTTTTATGCTCGCATATCTCATTTGGGCTACCGCCAGAAAGAGCCAGCACCAATACCGATAGAAAAACCAAGTTTGCTAGTTGAGTTAAACAGAGCTTATAAATGTTTGGGATTTAGACTTTCGGAAATCCTTGATTTACTATGTATCAGTAAAGAAAATTATTTTGAATACTTTGATCCGCCTCTACAGCCTAAGCCATTACATGAAATGCCAAAACATTTTTCTTCTCAAAGCACTAAACATTTAAAGATAGTAAAGCGGTAGGCCAAAGCAGCGATTTAAGCGAAGATCAAACTTCCGCAAGAATAGAACGGAATTACGAAAATACGATTTATAATGATATACAAGGTTTTATTGCAAACCAAAATAATTTTAAAACTGCAGAAACATATTTTATTGAAGGTTGGATAAAAGAAAATGAAAGAGAACTTTAAAGAAGCCATTGAGTTTTATAAAAAAGCTATCGAAACTAAGCCTAATTATCATGAGGCTTATAATAATGTAGGGCGTTGCTATTTTGAATTAGCAGAATACGATAAAGCTATTAATTCTTATAATAAAGCGTTAGAAATTAAACCAGATAAATATCATACTTATATTAATATCGGTGTTGTCGACAATAAATTAGGGCAACCGCAAGAAGCTATCCATTATTATCAACAAGTTTTAGAACTTAAACCGGATTTTTATGAGGCTTATCTTGGTATGGGCAATACTTATAAAAATTTAAGAGATTATGAAAAGGCCATTGAGTTTTACCAAAAAGCTATTGAATTTAAAACTAATGAGAGTGAAGCTTATTACAATATGGGGCAAGTTTATAATAAATTAAAAGAATATGATAAAGCCATTGCTTGCTATCAACAAGCTATAAAAATTAAGCCTGATAATTCTGATGCTTATAATAGTATGGGCAATGTCTATAAGAGCTTAGGAGAATACCAACAAGCAATTACTTGCTATAAAAAAGCTCTTGATATTAAACCAAATTGTTCTATCGCTCATTTTAATATAACAAATACTTCTGATGAAATTAAAAAGTTGGTTACTAATTAAAAGAGTTTTGTTAAGAATTTACAGCAAAACAAAGAAAGTGAGAGAAAAATGACCAACATTGTAGCAGTAGCCAATAAAACGCTTGAAATTAGTGATTTTTCTCTCACCAATCTCAAGCTGCAAAAAATTCTGTATTATGTCTATGGCACCAATCTAGTTATCAATACCGAACAGATAAGTGAGTGTCCCCAAGCTTGGGACTATTGGCCTGTATTCCCAACAGTATATAATCAATTCAGACGCTATGGTGCCGACTGAATTATGATACCCGCCATTATCTCTCGATTCACCAATACAAAATGTATAATTGAAGGTCGACTGTTAGAAACAATCCAAATTATTCACGAAAAATTTGGCCATTTAGCCGATGCTGAATTAAGTTATACTTGATCGTCCAACAAAACTATAGTATAATATAGTCTGGCTTAAATAGTGGCAAAGTAAACTTTTGCCACTATTTAAGCATAAAGCCCATTTAGATAATCCATCTCCTCCTGTTTTTATTGCAAACTTATGAAATTTTAATATCATGAATAAATACGGTAGCAGAGGAGTGGAAAATCACCGGTTCACTACAGGGGCTTTGGTCGCTGCTAGTAGGATAGAGTAGGTGCCTATCACGCTATCGTATTATCTTTAATATCCTGCTTTTTATTCCACTTACAGCCAAAAACAACAAAAAATCACTTTGAAAGAGTGCAAGTTTTTTGCAAATTATGCCAAAAAACAGCAAAAACTTGCAATTAATTTCATTTTCAAAAACACCCCACATTTGATTTTCACGCCCCCTTACAATGGGAGTAATTGTTGCAAGGCCATAGGAAAAGAAATATGGCATGAATAACTCACATGAATTTTTATGTTCTCGCATAACAAAAAATATTGTGATAATAATGGATAATCTGCCTTTTTATAGTGTAGGGAAGACCAAAGATATTTCAAAAATCTAGGCCATATACTAAAATGTCTAGCCCAATATTTTCCAGATTGAAACCTCACAAAAAAGGAATTTTGAATATGACTAACAGAGATTTGGTATTTATGTGCTTTGATGAGTATAGAGAATCTCGAGTAGGTACTGGAGAACTTAATTTTGAGCAAATTGCAGCGCGATGCGATTGCTCGGTAGCTGCTATTCATTCTTATTATTGCATATATCAGAAAAATAATCATCAAGAAATCACAAATATTGTAAGCAATCAGCAAGCTGCGGACACAAAGCAACGTTTAGATATCAATAAACGTTTTATGTATATGGAGCGTTTAATCAAAATGGTTATGACTGGACACCAACCTTCGCTTATTATTACCGGGGAAGCTGGTATTGGCAAAACGTATACTATTATGAAAATGCTCAAAGAATGCGGTTTGGAAAGCGACTATTATACCTTTGTCAAAGGCTATACAACCAATAAAGGTTTATTCCAAATACTACAAATTAATTGTGATGGTTTAATTATATTTGACGATTGTGATTCTATATTTAAAGATAAAGTAGGTTCTAATATATTAAAAACGGCTACAGATTCTTACTCCATAAGGCAAATTACTTGGGGCAAAAACAAATTGGAACACGAAAATCCCGATGAAAATACTTTTGAATTTAATGGCCAGATTATTTTTATTAGCAATTTATCGGTAAACGAATTCCCACAATCGCTGCAAAGCCGTTCCACTGTGATCAATTTAGAGATGACTATTACAGAAAAACTGTTGCGCATTGATACGATTTTAGGTGATATAGATGCTGGCGAAAGCGTGGAATATCAACATAAGTCTAAGGCGTTGGACTTTATGATACAAAACCAAGAAAGTATTAAAGACATCAATATCCGCACATTGTTAAAGCTTAGCCGCATCTACGCATATCATGGAGAGTTTGAAGATATTGACGAAATGTTAATGTTTTTGGTTTAAATTTCATTTGGGCCTGACAAGATTCAAGGATTGAGGCGCAGAATTTTTAACAAAACTTGATATAAATTTTTGCGTCTTTGTTGTTCTCATCTTAGCTATAAATTTTTATAATCACTTGTTTTTTATAATTGGTTGATTATGCTTTATTGTAATCGCAATTTTACGCGTTTTTATTGGTGCTCTAAACGCAAGCAAAAACAAATTTCAAGCACAATTCATATAAAGAGGAGAAGAGTATATGAAAAAATTTTTTATTGGGACCCCCGCTAGGAGGATTTTATCTGGTATATTGCTGGCTTTTGCGGCTTTGGTTCTGGCGAGCTGTAGCAAAAAAAGCGGCGAAACAACGGCCAGCAAAAAGCAAGAACCCAAAAACCTAGTATTATATCAAAATAAAGTGGAAATTCATGAGGCACTTAGCAATTTTGCTGCAGAATATACCGCAGAGACCGGAGTAGAGATAAATATTAAAACCTCTGGTGGTGGTGCTAATTACGGGGCATTACTGAAAGCGGAATTCCAGTCCGACCGCCAACCAGATATATTCGCAATTGAAGGTCTGGGTAGTTACAATACTTGGAAAAGCAAGCTCGAACCGTATGTCAATCAGGAATGGATGAAATACACCTCGCTCGATTACAAAGCAAATGGGCAGACTTATGGCTTTCCCGTGGCCATTGAGGCCTGGGGTATGGCCTACAACAAAGCTATGCTCGACCAAGCCGGAATTGATCCCGCAACTCTTACTTCCCAACAAGCCTATGCGGACGCTTTTGCCAAACTAGATCAAATGAAAGACGAACTGGGTATTGACTCCGTAGTAGCTATGGTTGCTGGCCCACAGATGCACTGGGTTACCGGCTTGCATAATTTTAATGGCTACCTAAGTGCTGGCTTACCTTACGGTGATACAGAGGTACTGGATAAATTGCTTGGTGGCGAAGCCATAACCGAGCGACTGGCTGAATATGCCAACTGGGTAGAACTATTGTTCCAATATGCCGACCGGCGCATATTATTGGCCGGTGGTTATGATGCTCAAGTGAGCCAGTTTGCCACGCAAAAATCGGTATTTATCCATCAAGGCAACTGGATTGATCCTTGGTTGGCCGAAAACAATATTACTTTTGCAATGGCTTACGCACCCCATGCCCCTGTAGCTGGCGAGCACAATGCTATTTTTATTGGAGCGCCCTCTTACTATGTTATCAACAAAGAAAGTAGCGCAAAACAGGAAGCCTTGGATTTCTTAAACTACTTGGCTACCAACCCAAAAGGCCACGACTATATGGTCAATAAGGCGGGTATGGTTCCGGCTTTTAATAATGTTACGCTAGAACCCGCCGGAGCGCTTTCGGTTTCGGTGGCAGAGTGGAGCAAGAAAACAAATGGTGCGTACACCTGGCTACAGAACGACATGCCCGATGGTTTCGGTACAGGTGTTTTAGGCCCCATTTACGGAGCTTTTGCCAAAGGTGATATCGACAAACAAGGGTTTATTGAACAAGTTTCCGCTAAAATTGCTGAACTAAAGTAGTAAAAACAAAATCCGCAAATTCCTCTAAAGAGGATTTTATCTGCTAGAGTTTAGATAGTCTGGGTAACTATCAAAACTCTAGCAGCGGTGCTGTACTGCACTCATAACCACCTTACAGCACCGCTGCTAGCCGTCTAAAGCCTGTAATCCAATTCGGCTTCAAGTTTTTTTGTTCTTTTTAGCTTGGTTGTTTCAGCCTTTGGCTATATTGGCTTCCCGTATTTACCAAGGCTATAATTGGCAAAAGCAGCCTTAATAAAAAAATTTACAGCCTTAATAAAAAAATTTGTAGCCTTGACAAAAAAATTTACAGCCTTGACAAAAAAATTTGTAGCCTTAATAAATTTTTTCCAGCCTTGGTATTTTCTCCATACCAAGGTTATAATTGGCAAAAGCAACCACGATAAAAAAACTTACCAAGGCTGCAATTGGCCAATGCAAGCGTTGCAACAACCAAACCCTACCTTACCAATTTACAACGTTAATAGCATTTTTTAGGTCTGCAGGACTACCCATTACAAATCCTGCTGCTGCTTCCAGGTTGTATGCACCAGCATTATCACGAAGACCAACCTTAACCAGTATCTTATTGACTTCCGCTTTTACACTACTGCTTAAAGTAATCGTTACGCCTATTGCATTTGCATCAGAACCTGTGGCTGTGTTTTCACCTGCAGCTGCGTGCTGGGGTAATGGGTATCTCTTACTACCATCACCGGATACAAGCGTCAATTTGCTAAAGTCCCAGCCTGCAACTGCTGTCGGTAACCTGCTACCTCTAATACGTAACAGGCCTGTGTTAACATTGTAGTATGCTTCAGCGATAGAACTTGCATACCCACTAACGGTAATCGGGTTATTGCTTATGTCTGCTGCGCTACCACCTGCAAATCCTGCTGCTGCTTCCAGGTTGTATGCACCAGCATCATCACTATCACCATTCTTAACCAATATCTTATTGGCTTTAAATGGTTCACTACCCGTTAAAGTAATCGTTAAGCTTGTTGCACTTGCTGCAGAACCTGTGGCTGAAAATGGGTTGTGATCGGGTAATGGGTATCTCTTCTTACCATCACCGGATACAAACCTCAATTTGCTAAAGTCCCACTCTTCAACTGTCTCCGGTAAATTAGTACCTGTAATCACTAACACGCCTGTAACAGCATTGTAGCTTGCACTGGTAATTGTGGGTGGGTGTCCACTAACGGCCAAGCCTTTGGCTGTATTTAAACCCGCCCAAGCACCAGTGCTAGTAAGCAACCCATCTTTTAGACCATTGCTATCCATACCGTCCTTGGCCTCAAGAGTAGTTTTATCGGCATCGGTAAGGTAAAGCCAAAGCGCTGTGCCATCGCTTTTAATACGGTACTTACCTTTTGTAAGACTGCGACTATCTGGCCCAGTGGCTGTGCCATCTGCAATATAGGAACTTAAGGCTAAGCCATCTACCGTGATGGTTTGGATTTGCGCTTGGGTCGCACTACCTAAGTCAGTACCTGTAATCACTAACACACTTGTATTAACATTGTAGGTTGCACCGGTAATTTCGGCTTTAGGCGACTCCTCTTCGACTTGTTCGACTTGTTCGACTTGTTCGACTTGTTCGTCTTGTTCGACTTGTTCGTCTTGTTCAGCTTGTTTGTCTTCAGGTTGCTTAGGCGACTCCTCTTCGGTTTCTTCGGCTTCGGGTAGTTTACGCGACTCCTCTTCAGCTTGTTCGACTTGTTCAGCTTGTTCAGCTTGTTCAGTTTGCTTAGATGGCTGATTGTCATCGGATACTTTAGACTGCTTATTTTCGGGTACATTCCTAACGTCCAAGTCTTTGGCTGTATCTAAACCCGCCCAACTACCAGAGCTAACGCTAAGCAAGCCTTTTTTTAGACCATTGCTATCCATACCTTTCTTGCCATTCAGAGTAGCTTTATGTTGCTCGGTAAGTCTAAGCCAAAGTGCTGTGCCATCGTTTGCAATACGGTACTTACCTTGTTCAAGACCGTTACTATTTACCCCAGTGGGTTTGGCATCTGCAGTATAGGCACTGAAGGCTACACCATTTGTTCGGCTTCCTACCCTGATAGTTTGGATTTGCGCTTGTTTCACACTGGTAGGACTTAAGTCAGTACCTTGTACGGTTAAGATAGCCTTGCCAACATCGTAGATGGCGTTATTGATAGTCGGCCCAGAAGACGGCGCATCGTCATCGTTGTCATCGGGTGGTGCGCAGGCAAAGGCCATAAAGCCCAATAGCAAGGCTACAGGCAATAAAAATAGTTTGTGCTTATACATAAGCAATACCTCCAAGAATGGATAAAGATTAGCCAACCCATACGGGTTAGTGCATAGGGCCCTATTGTGTTAGGGGGGGAATTGAGTCAAGGTCTATATAAGATTTTTGTAAGTTTTTTTGTGTTTTGGGTACTTTTTTTGTGTTAGGGTACTTTAGCTTGGGCTATATGGGCTTCTGGGTATTTAGTTGCGGCTCTTCAAGCAAACAACTTTGGCCATACAGTGTGGATCGGGTTTGTTGGTTTGGAGTGGGGCTATTGTGGCTTTTCATTATTGATCTGCTATGGAGACCATATAAAAAGGTATTGGGCAAAGTGAAACAAAGAAGTGAAAAACGGTAGGCTAACTATAAACCACTTCCAATCCCGTCAAGCACCCTCTGAAAGCACCATAAGCAGGGCATCACGCAACAATTTGCCCAAATACCCCACATTTCATTATTCATGCCCCCTTACAGGAAGGCTAACAAATAGAAAATGGTATGTGCAGTTCTTCCCCTTGTTTTTCTGCTGTTTTTTTTTGCAATTGCTGGGCTATCTTGCGCAATTCAGCTAACTTACTATTTAAGCTTTGGATTTCCCTAAGTAATTCAAACTGTAGTGTTTCTTGCTGTTGTTGTTCCAAAACTTTAATTTGTTCTAAAGCTTTTTGCTTGCGTTGCTTGAGCCAAAACTCTTGCACGCCAAAGTATTTTTGCTGCAAAATGGCCTGGCGATAAAAGTCCATATCATAAGCTTCCGAGTTATAGATATTTCCCCCTTGTAAAGGCTCTAACTTTTTTTGCAATAGCCATTGGCCTAAAGTCGGAACACGGCGGCTAGCGCGGTCGCATAGGTTTTCAAAATTGAAGTCTTGTTCTTGGTTAGCTTGATCGAGCAATTCTTTTAAAACAATGGCATCTTCATTTTCCCAATGAAAGGCGGCTAACTGGCTTTGCCATTGGGGGTAGAGGTCAGCCTGCAATAGCAAACTAGCCCAAAACTCCCGCTCCACTAATTCTAATTCTGAAACAGTAGACGCATGACCAGACGAAGTAATAGGGACACTGCCATTGATAGTAGCTTGAGTTTTATCTATTTGCGCTGAGGCCGCCTTATCTTGTGCTATTGAAGCGGCTACCGCAGAGGATGTAGGGCGATACTGCCAACTAACTTCACTGGCTAGAGCTTCTTGCTTTAAACCAAATAACTTGGCTAGCTGGGCAATATAGAGCTCGCGGCGCAAACCTTTTTTAACTTGGCACATAAAAGGGCTTAGAAAACGCAAAGCCTCACTAACACCGTGTAACTCGTCTAAAGCAAAACGACTATCTAAATCTATGGCCAAAAAGTGAAAAAAATCTTGTGGTGTTTGGGCAAGGCTCTGTAAATCCCCAGCGCCTTCATGTTCAAGAATATCGCAAGGATCGCGCCCTGGAGCAAGTGCAATAATTTGGCTGTTAATTTCTTGCTGCTCTAGCAAAAATGCTGCTTTATAAATGGCCTTTTGCCCCGCCTCATCACCATCAAAAGCCAGTATCACTGTATCGCAGTAGCGTTTGATCAATTTGGCTTGTTCAAGTGTAACGGCTGTACCCAATGGCGCAGCAGCATAGTTGAGCCCAGCTTGGTGCAGGGCAAGCACATCTAAATTGCCTTCACAAAGAATTAGGCTACGCTTTTGGCACAACACTTTTAAAGATTGATACAAACCAAATAAAGATTCACTTTTGCGATAAATGGGTGATTCGCGGGAGTTGATATATTTAGGGCTATTGGAAGACTTATTTTTAGACTGATCTTGGGATTGTTGGCTCAATTTACGGCCACTAAAGGCAATAATTCTGCCATGTGCATCAAACACAGGGAAGATCAAACGCTGCCAAAACAAACATATTTCTGGTTTATTTTGGGAGAATAGGGCGCTTTCAGCTAACAGCTCGCTGCTGTAATTTTGGCGTTTGAGCCATTGGTACAAAGCTCTAGAATCACTTACCGCATAGCCTAGCTCAAATTGCTCTTGTATGGCGGGGCTAACCCCGCGTTGCTCTAAATAATTGCGGGCCATTTGCCCACGTTCACTGCGCAAATTTTGGCGGAAGCTTTTATGCACTTGAGCATGCAATGCATATAATGCTTCACGTTTTTTGCGGCTTTGTGCTTGCAATTGGCTTTGTGCTTTTTGTGGCAAAGTAAAGCCCACCTGCTTAGCAAGTTTGCGCACCGCTTCGGGGAAGCTAAGTTGTTCTAATTGCATTAGTAAAGAGATGGCATTGCCTTTTTGTTGGCAGCCAAAACAATAATACGTCTTGCGTTCCAAATTTAAGGTGAATGAAGGCGTTTTTTCACTGTGGAAAGGGCAAATCCCCCACCAGCGCCCCCCACGATTCTCCAGCCCATCTACATAGCTGCGCGCTAAGTCAAGCATATCTAGCTGATCGAGAAGTTGGTCGAGAATATCTTGTGAATAGAGCATGCCTCTATTAAAGAATATAGCAAAATCCCTGCAATATTGTTTGCGCTATTTTTCTTTTTTCTTTCGATGTTGTAAGACTTAGGTGAGACAGTAGCAGCTTAGATGCAAAGGCAGCCGCTATCTATAGCAAAATTATAAGAAACACTATAAAATCTAAGGTATGACTTACATTGAAGAATTATTTAGCTTAAAAGGCCGAACTGCTATTATCAGCGGTGGTTATGGCCATTTAGGGCGTAGCATGTGTTGGGCTTTAGCAGCAGCGGGTGCCAAAGTTTATTGTGCGGGCCCAAGCCGAGAGCATTTTAGAGAAAGCTTTCCGTTTACCATTATGGAGGCCGTTGCAAGAGAAAATCCCGATTGGGCATTGGCCGATATTCGCTATTTGCCCTTTGATTTAGCTAGTGAACAAAGCCATGCTGAAGTACTACAGCAAGTACAAAATCAATCAGGCGGCTTGGATATTTTAGTCAATAGTGCCTTTTTCTTAAGCTCGAACGCAGATAAAGCGATTGCCCGAAATTTCAGCAAAGATATGGACGGAATACTCAATAACACCGCTATTTTTAGCGAATTGGCACAAGATATGCTGCAGCGTTCTGACCAAGCTAGGATTGTCAATATCGCTTCAATGTACGGTATGGTAGCTCCAAAACCAGAGCTGTATTGCGAATATCCAGAGCAACGCAGTAGGGCTAGCTATGGTGCGGCAAAAGCAGCCCTAATACAGCTCACCCGTTACTGGGCTTCATTTTGGGGAACCAGTCAATTTACGGTAAATGCTATATCGCCGGGGCCGTTCCCACGCACATACAATTGTGATGAGTTGTTTTTAAAGAAACTAAGTGATGGCACTATTGCTGGGCGCATCGGTCGTCCCGAAGATCTAGTGGGGGCTTTATTGCTACTTTGCAGTAGGGCTGGTAGCTATATCACAGGACAAAATATCATTGTTGATGGTGGTTGGACGGTTCGTTAACAGAGCAAATTCATATATTTTTATTGGCAATTACAACATAGTTTAGCACTACCCTAATTTTTATTATTGTTACAGATTGAGGCTAGCACTATCGTTAGGTTGTATATAGTGCTAGTGTTAGGTTTGTACAAGTACTTGTGCAAGATTATCGCAATAGCTAAGTTGGGTTTGGGCTTTGGTAGTATGCGGATATTGCACTTACTGGATTCTATAGTAGATGAACTAATATACATTTTTACAATAATTTAGCATAAAATAATTTGAAAAATAACTTGAAAAAATATTGCCCCAATCACTATAATGATGCTTAGTATCGAAAGTTAAAATTATGTTTGCTCGAATGGAGGAAGAATATGGTAAGCACAAACCCTAAGGTATTACCAATAACAGGTAAAGCCCTGCTGATAGCTCTATTGTCATTAGGCTTTTTGGCCCAAGGCTGCGCAAGTCATAGTGCAGAAGATTACTTTTACAAAGGTGTTAGTACCTATGAGGAAGGCAACTATAATTTAGCAGTAAAATACTTTAGCAAGTCGATAGCAATTGACCTGTATAACGCTGGCAGTTTTTACAATAGAGGCTCTGTCTATGATGAATTAGGCCAATACAATAAAGCGATAGCAGACTTCAACCAAGCCATTGCACTCAAGCCAGATTATGCTGAAGCCTTTAACAATAGAGGCTCTGTCTATGATGAATTAGGCCAATACAATAAAGCGATAGCAGACTTCAACCAAGCCATTGCACTCAAGCCGGATTATGTTGAAGCCTTTAACAATAAAGGCATTGTCTATAAGGCATTAGGCCAATACGATAAAGCGATAGCAGACTTCAACCAAGCGATAGTGCTTGATATGGCTTATGCTGCAGCTTTTTACAATAGAGGCAATACTTATTTTGCTAAACAAGACTTTGAGCAGGCCTGTAGTGATGCAGCAGTGGCTAAGAGCTTGGGTATTGAAGCTTTGTATGATTATCTGCTGGACGAAGGGCACTGCAAGGCCTATTGATAGGCTTAAATTACCGCAGCAGCGAGATCAGACAATTTAACTATTTTGTGCATTCTCTATTACACGGTTTAATTAGGCTTTTCAATATGGTATAAAACTGCTAGAATGTTGTGCTTATTAATTAGTTTTGACAACTAAATAACAAGACAAAGGATTGAAATTATGATATATCCATTGCGCAGTATTCGTAGTACCCAAGGCCGCCTTATGGCAGGTGCACGCGCCTTATGGCGTGCCAACGGTATGAAAGAAGAACAGCTTGGCAAGCCAGTAATTGGGGTGGTCAATTCATTTACCCAGTTAGTACCGGGCCATGCCCACTTGCATGATGTTGGCCAAATGGTCAAAGGCTTAATTGAACAACAAGGCTGCTTTGCTGCCGAATTTAACACTATTGCCATTGATGACGGTATTGCCATGGGCCACGATGGCATGCTGTACTCCCTGCCGTCCCGCGAGTTAATTGCCGATTCGGTAGAATATATGGCCAATGCCCATTGTTTGGACTCCCTAATTTGCATTAGCAATTGCGATAAAATCACCCCCGGAATGATGCTGGCTACAATGCGGCTCAATATCCCCACGATTTTTGTATCCGGTGGGCCAATGGAAGCCGGTAAAATCCAAGATGACCAATTAGAAGGCGGCATCAAAAAATTAGACTTGGTTGATGCAATGGTGCAAGGGGCCAACTCGGCAATCTCGGAAGAAAAACTAACCGAAGTAGAACGCTCGGCTTGCCCTACATGTGGCTCTTGCTCTGGCATGTTTACCGCCAATTCCATGAATTGTTTGGCCGAAGCTCTGGGCATGGCCTTACCGGGCAACGGTTCGGTACTGGCTACCCATAGCCAGCGTTTGCGCCTGTTTGAGCGCGCGGCTGCACAAATTGTTCACTTAGCCTACGATTACTACCAAAACGGCAATGACCAAGTGTTACCGCATTCCATCGCCAATTACAAAGCGTTTCACAACGCTATGGCTTGTGATATAGCCATGGGGGGCTCTACCAATACCGTACTGCATTTACTGGCTATTGCCAAAACAGCTGGTGTCGATTTTACCATGAAGGATATGGATGCCCTTTCGCGCAGGGTGCCTACTTTATGCAAGGTTGCGCCCAGCTCCCAGTATCACATGGAAGATGTGCACCGTGCTGGAGGTGTTATGGGTATTTTAGCCGAGCTGAAGCGTCTGGACTTGCTGGAAGCTGGCTGTTATCATGTACTTGGTAAACCAATTTTTGACGTCATTGACCAATACGATATTGCTGCCCCCCCGTTAAGTGCGCAGCCCAGTGCCGAAGTATTGCAATTTTACAAAACGGCACCCGGTGGCTATAGCAACTTTAAAATGGGTAGCCAAAGTGCTTATTATAAAGAATTAGATATAGATCGAACCAGTGGCTGTATCCGCAATGGTGCGGGAGCCTATAGTCAAGAAGGTGGCTTAGCTGTATTGTTTGGCAATATTGCTGAGCGCGGTTGCGTTGTCAAAACCGCAGGAGTTGCCAAAGAAATTTGGAAGTTTCAGGGCAATGTATGCTGCTTTGACTCACAGGATTCGGCTTGTGATGCAATCCTTACGGGGAAAATCAACAAAGGCGATGTGGTTGTCATCCGTTACGAGGGGCCTAAAGGTGGGCCAGGCATGCAAGAAATGCTCTACCCAACTTCCTATTTGAAATCAGTTGGTATTGATAAAGACTGTGCTTTGCTAACCGATGGGCGTTTTTCGGGGGGAACATCGGGGCTATCCATTGGCCATGTCTCGCCTGAAGCTGCTGATAGGGGTGCGATTGCGTTGTTACAAGATGGCGATAAAATTGCAATTGATATTCCCAACCGCAGCATTAATGTGCTTTGCTCTAGTGAAGAGCTTGCCACTCGCCGAAAGGCTGAACAAGCAAAAGCCAATGGATTTAAACCACCACAACGCCAACGCAAAGTTTCGGAAGCCCTGCGCATGTATAGTTATTTTGCCACCAGTGCTGACCAAGGCGCACTCCGCAATGTAGTAAAAATGTAAAGGGTATAATAGTGATCAAAGTCGTTTTTTATGCTTGTCTCAACAAGAGCATTTTACAAAATCATATTCCCAAAATAATGATGGTATTTTTGGCAACGTAAAATTTATTGATCCTAGCACTGTCGATTTGATGAACCCTAATAATGGTATCGACTATATTGTAACCGACTGCGAATATGCACTTTCTGATTTTTCGGTTTTTCACCAAAGAGAAAAATTATGGTTGCTTATTGGGGAACCATACCAATACCCAGTAAAACTATATTTTCACAATCGTGATGAATTTGGCAAAGTGATTTGATGCCTTGGCGATGCTATTCCTAATGGTGATTTTATGCCAATTAAAAATCGATCGTGGATGGACAATCAAATTTCTTTTAAAGTTTTACAGGAAATGCCATATCCAGAAAAAACACAATCATTGTCATGGGTTACCAGTAGGAAAATATATTATAAGGGGCATGTTCAACGTTTACATCTAATTTATAAATTGCAAAAAGCTGGTATTTGTAATATGTATGGTAACGGTTTTGAATTTGTTGAGAGTAAGATTAGTTGTTTAAAACCATACAAATATAGTATTGCTATGGAAAACACAATTGATCGGAATTATATTTCAGAAAAAATTATGGATTGTTATTTAGCGTATGCCATGCCATTTTATATCGGGTCGTCAGAGATTACTAAATACTTTCCAGAAAAATCTATGGTACCATTAAATTTAGGTGATAAATTTTTGGTTGATAAAATCAAGGAAGTCAGTGAAAGTGATTTGTATAAAGAACGCCTCCCATACATTGAAGAAGCAAAGCAAATAGTGTTGGGTGATATTGAACATATTTTCTATACTGGCAAAGAAGATAGAGGCGCATAATTCACTCTTTTTCCCCCCGAAAGTTAAGCAAACCTAAATTGCATATTGAGGTAAAGAGGTAAAAGGGAAGAATAGTTCTCGTTTAAAGAGGATATTATATCATTGGTATCAAATATATTATGGCTTTTTGTTAAGGTAAGTAGAAATACAAATTTTCGGAAGCCCTGCACATGTACTTTATAAGAAAAATACAATGACAGCCAAATTTTAGTTCTGGCAGGCCTAGCCATTGTGATAATGAAATTAGGCCAACAAGCGAAAGCACATTTAAAATTTGAACAAACCGAGCTGTAATTTTTGCTGAAGAATACGCCGCAAAGAATGGTCAATGCGTTCTTTAGTTATTTCACCTTGTTGCACTGCTGCTAGCACGCCTTCGATTGCCTGTACCGGTTTTGGGGGTATTAAAATCATGTCTCCACCCGCTTGTAAAAATTTTATGGCAGCCTCTGCTGAATCCCAGCGGTTTTTTATGGCTCGCATATCAAAAGAATCCGAAATCACGATGCCATTAAAACCTAAACCCTTCCTTAGCATATTTTTAATGACTACTGTGTTCAAAGAAGCTGGAATATTATCCTTGGTAATTTGGGGTAGCTGAAAATGGCCGAGCATCACAAAATTAGCCCCAGCTTGCAAACCGTAATCAAACGGTTTGGCATGGCCTTGGGATTTCCAGCTGGCCATATCTCCATAGTATATAGAAAACCCGCTGTGAGGGTCGCCCAAAGTATAGCCGTGGCCGGGAAAATGTTTGAGCACCGCAGCCACTTTTTGTTCTTGCATGCCTTCAACAAAAGCTTTGACCATGGCAGCGGCTTCTGTAGGTTCTGCACTAAAAGCTCTACTGGCAATGGGCCCATAATCAAATTTTTTTGTTGTCCTCCCTTTTGTTTTGCGTTTGGCAGGGGTAGGGAACAAATCGGCAACGGGCGCCATATTGACTTGGAAGCCCAATTGAAAAAGTATCTTGCCAATTTTTTGGCCACTTTTGCGTGCTTGCTTTATAGCCTCTGCTGTATTTGCCGAACGCTGCGATAAGCTCAAAGCAGCAGGCAAGCCAGCATAATCCAGACCGGGCAATTTTTTCAACCGGCTGATGCTCCCACCTTCTTCATCAATTGCCAAAAACGGCACATTTTTTGCAGGATATTGTGAAAAGCCATTTTTTATATCTGTGAGCAATTTTTGTAGTTGTGCCGCATTTCGTAAATTACTACCAAATAAAATAATACCGCCTACAGGATATTTTTTGAAAAATAGTTTTAAGTCTTGATTCCAGTAGATTACAGGCCGGCCCTTGTGTTTCCGAATATCCATAAATATCAACTGGGCAACTTTTTCTTGCAAGCTCATATCGCCGAGCATTTGCTCAATATACTGTTCAATGGTTTCTCCCGTCTGGAATGCAGGAAGTACCGGCATTGCCACTGGAAATAAAAATACTATTAACAAAGCCAAAAAATAAGCCAATAATATGCATAATTTGTTCACAAAATTATCCTAAATTTCATTCTATGTTTGAGTTTTTAAACTTTGAGTATACTCATACCATGGTCGTGCTAAGTTTTGTTCTAACAGAAAATAATTGGTATTCATGATTGTTGTATCCCGCCTGAATTGGCGTTGACTGGGGGAGAATTGCAAATTACCACAAAAATTTTGTTGAGCATCTTCTTGTGGCGACTGAAGCTGCCAACAAAGCTCATCACCTGTAAGTACATATATAGGCCTATTAATTTCCAAAGCGACTTGCACTGCATGCATGCTACCGCTGCTTAAATCACTTTGAATTAAAAGCAACCTACGAGCTAAAGCTGCTTGCAAACGGTCTCGCTGGATAAACCGCCACTTTAATGGAGCTGCGGGTGGAACATATTCGGATACTAAAGCCCCGCCTTCTGCAATAATTTTCTGTGCAAGATGTTTGTGCTGTTTGGGATAAATTCTATCAAACCCGCCAGGTAGTACGGCCAAGGTTTGGCCACCCGCTTCTAAAGCGCCTCTGTGAGCAGCAAAATCACAGCCCCTAGCAAGGCCGCTAATAATCCAATGGGCTTGCTTACTTGGCAGTAACTCCTTAATTTTTGCTCCTTGCATTTCTACGCATTGCTTTTGCAATAACAAAGCTTCTTGCCAAGCTTGCTGCAGTCCCCAACTATCGGCCCGGCGACTACCAATAATTGTTGTAGCCTCAACACCCGTTTCGGCACCAGTTTTAGAAAGCAATTGCCCCTGCCAAAACAACAAACGTGGTGGCTGGCGCAAATCCAACAGAGTATTGGGGTATTCGCTTTGATATTGTAAAATAATGCGCAATTCGCCACGTAATTCACGCTCTAAAGTAATTTTAGCATTGCGGTAGCAAGAATCAAAATAACTATATTTGACATAGCTACTCAAACCAAAATCTTTGAGCAATTGCCAACAACTCTCTAGGCTGTATTGCGCTTGAGCCGCACAGCTCTCGAGCCATTGCCACCGCCATTCTTCTCTGTTGTTTATCACAGGTTCAGAAAAATTTTGGCAAGCGCGTGTTTCTTGCCAAAATTTTTCTAAGGGTTCCAATTCAGTTTCTTTTGCTCGTTCTTTTTGATTGGATTTACGTGATGAATTGGTAATTTTATATTTTTTGGGCAACAAAATATCTGCTAAAGCCTGTTGCAATTTTCGGGGCATTTGGTGGAGCAAAACTTCTAAAAATTTGCTGCTGGTTGAATATGGATATGATGGCTGTTCAGCTCTACTTATGGCAGATACAAATAAATCCACACGGCTTCCTCTTAAAAAATAATTTAGTAAAAATACCAAAAAGTGAAGCTAGAAAGCAAAAACAAATAAATAGAAAAAATGTGAAAATTGCCTTTGGCAAGCAAAAACAGTAATAGGCGCAAAGCAATAAAACCACTGACACAAGCAGCAATAAATGCGAATAAAATACTATTCATAGCCAAAGCATTACTATTGGCAATCACTACTAATTCTTTGGCATCTAGCAGCAGGGCCCCGACAATAATGGGAATGGAAATAATAAAAGAAAATTCACCGGCTTCATGGCTTTTGAACCCTAGTAACAAAGCTATGCTAATGGTCATTCCTGAACGGGAAACCCCTGGCGATGAGGCAATCCCTTGGGCTATACCTAAGCAAATCGCTAAGCTAATTGCTTTTTGCCAAGAAATGTTTTGTAAATAATCTGTATCTGCGTTGAGCTGCTTTATTGGCATAGACAGGCTATTTTTTGATAACAGGTGCTGGATTTGTAGCAATACCCCAGTAAATAAAAATCCACTGGCAATAAGCAGTGGTTGGAATTTTAAATTTAAGTTTTTTTGTGGGTAAGCGATGGCAAAAGTAAAAGCGGTTACCAATAATACCAAAGCTATGTAGCGCAAATTCGATCCAACCGGAGTATCCCAATCGACTAATTTTCTTTTAGTCTGTTGCGGCCGGTTTAAAATTTGATTTAAAATATGGTTTATGAGATAAGATAATAAATACAATACGCTATACACTAAAGAGCCAATTTTCTGGCGGAAAAGCCAAATTGTGGGAATCAAAGTAGCTAAATGTAAAAAAATATCCACACTAACGGGCATATACAAGCCAAAAGCCAATTCAGCAATAGCCAAATGGCCAGAACTAGAAACGGGTAAATATTCGGTAAAGCCTTGCAAAGCACCCAGTAGCAAAGCTTGCCACCAGTTCATAAAATTAGCTGTTGTATTCATTTATCGTAATAATTCTGAGCTGTTTTTTTGTTTTAGTCAAATTTTTTGTCAGTTGTGGCGGGAAAGAATCGGGATAAATGGTATTGAGAACAGTAATGGCATCATTCCAGCCGTATAAAACAGAATAGTAAATAGCTGCTGCACTAATTTTTTGGACATACAAGCGCGTTTCCAACACGGGTATACTGTTATTAAAATTTAAACCATTTAATGAGCCCAAGCGAGCTTTCCACTTACGAATATTGCCCAAACCTGCATTATAGGCCATGAGAGCTTGGGCAAAATTTTTGGTCCAGCGGTGGTCAATAAGGTAGCGCAAATAGTAAGAACCAATTTTTAAATTGGTTCTCGGGTCTTTGGCATCGGGGTTGCGGTAGCCAATTTTTTGAGCCACTTCATTCATGGTTGCCGGCATTAACTGGCTCAAACCTACAGCTCCAGCATGCGAAACTACTGTTGGAGCAAAATAACTTTCTTGGCGCACTAAACCATAGAATATAGACCGGGGCAGATTATATTTCTGGGTAAAATTGCTCATCAATTCCCAAAATGCTTTGGGGTAAAATAATTCCAAAGCCTCACGAGACATATTGTAATTG
This sequence comes from Spirochaetia bacterium, assembly GCA_965225855.1. GTDB lineage: Bacteria > Spirochaetota > Spirochaetia > SP-2023 > SP-2023 > Haliotispira. The sequence continues at coordinate 1,169,786 of CBDDCK010000005.1, forward strand.
TCATCGTAGGTTAATTGGGCTGCCATGCGCATACTCAGATCATAGACCCCTTGAAGTTGTATCTTGCGGGAAAAATCGACAATACTACTGGCAGCCAATTCTTTGTGGTACAGGCGGGTTAAGCGCAATGCTTCATTGTTAAAACCATTTTCCACCAGCATGCTTAGCAACGCATGTAGCTCTTCTTGTAAAGGGGATAAAGGTTTTTGAGGTTCACTCTTACTAAGTTCGGGCAGCAAAGGCTCTCCGTGATCGGCCCGCAATACAAATAAACGAACATCAGAAAGCACTCTTTTACGAATGGAAGCGGGAATTTTTTGCCATTCATTGTGGCTCAAAGGTTTGCCTTTGGCTAGGCGGTAGTTCCAAGCACTTTCTAAGATCAAATCTTCATGGCCCCATTGCAGTGCCTCTTCAAATATTTGTTCTAGCAAAGCAGTTTTTTTCCGCAAAAACATACTGCGGTAAATTTGACGAAATAGGCGAATATTACTGTTGTTCAAGTTTACTTTGGGTTGTTCGCTATACCAAGAGCGCAGAAAATCAGGGAAGTCCGCCCAATGGTCGGCATTTTTGAAAAAATACAAATATTCTGTTAGCAACCAAGGGCGCAGAGAATTATCATTGATAAACTGGCTACGGTATTTTTCCATGTTGGAAAAATTGCGTTTATTGCGGATAGACCAATATACCAAATGGTTGTGGGCTTTTGGAGTAAAATTTAACGAAGTTTGGCCATCAAGCAAGCTTTGTAAACGCTGACGTCCATTTTTGACGTTGGTTGCCTGTGAACGGTAGTTGTTGGCTATAAAAATGGCTCGACCAGTATCTTCTATCAAGATATGCTGGCTCCACCAAAAACGCAGATCATCGCTTAAGATTTCTTTGCCATTGAGCTGTTTGCCATTGGCAAATAATACGGGCAGAGTTGCCGAAAATTGTTCTTGTAGCAATGCCACTTTCCAAGCCAAACTTTGCAATAAAAATGGCCCATCTTGACTAGAATCTAGTAATGTTTTCCACTCTGGACGAATATTTAAATCTTCTTGTAGTTTTTTGTGCTGGGCAGTGGTGGCAAAATTTAGTACAACCTTGCGCATATAATCATTGGCTTTCGCACGCTCGCGTCCTAACAAAGCCAATTTCAAGCCCAATATCGAGTGTTCCAAATTTAATTCACCGTTTTTATTGTTATTCAAAAATTGAACCCAATAATTTTCAGACTGTTCAATCAAACCTTTTTGCAAAGCCAAAATAGCTGAACGGACTAACTGCGCATTATCTTGATTTTTTTCTGGTTGTTCTGCTAAATACTTTCCTAAAGTATCCAAGTGCTCATCAACACTAAAAATTTTATGGGCCTCCATGTATTTCAAGGCAATTTTTTTGCCATAGTCACTGCCAGAATAAGCTTGCACCATCATAGCCCGGCGGTATAACTGCCATTCTTTTTCTTCTGCAAAAATCAAAGCGATGGTGTATAAGCTGTCTTCACCCAGTAGCAGGGCTTCTTGCATTGCCTGTTCTGTATTGTTTTCATTCAAATAATTTATAATTTCATTTAGATTTCGCTGCTGCAAATATTGCTGAATTTGTTGCACTTCCATACCCCAAACCAATTTGGGCTGTACTGCTGTTGTATTGCAAGAATGCAGCCAGAGAGTTAGAAAAAAACCTACTAACAAAAAAGATCGAAGCTTTATACAATGCATAATAAAGTAATTCAAACGCACAGAAACATCCTTTCCATAAAATACCTATTTTTTGTAGCTTAAGATTATAAACAAGGAATTTTACAAAAAAGTGGTATTTTTACAAGCGATTTATAGCAACAACAAATCTTGGCGTATTTTAATACTCAAATTTTTAGCCTAATTTTTTAGCCTACTGCTTGACACTTTACCAGCATTTTTTTATCGTATTAAGTAGTTGCAACGCAGGGTGGAGCAGTTGGCAGCTCGTTGGGCTCATAACCCAAAGGTCGCAGGTTCGAGTCCTGCCCCTGCTATTCAAAAAAATTAATAGGCATGCGCATGCCTATTAATTTTTTTTATTGTAGCCGTTTTGCGCTATAACATTTTTTATGTTAGGAAAAACTCCATTTTATGGATCAAAGTTTCAAGCAAGAACAAAGAGATTATATTACCAAGCAAAATGGTACAGAGCCTGCTTTTCTTAACGCTTATTGGGACCATTATGCGCCTGGGCTCTATGTTGATCCATATACTGGGCAAGTATTATTTGCCTCAATTCATAAATATGATTCTGGTTCGGGTTGGCCTAGTTTTTATAAGGCTGTCCACCACAATGCGCTGGAATTTTTAGAAGATTACAGTTTGGGTATGAAACGCACGGAAGTGCGCAGTCGTAGTTCTAATTCTCATTTGGGGCATGTATTTGATGATGGTTTTTTGCCATCTGGCAAGCGTTATTGTATTAATTCTGCTGCTTTGGATTTTGTGGGAGCAAAAACGGCTAGAGAAACTCTTCCCAGATATGCTGCGTTGTTCGTGGAAAACCCCCAAAATCCCAAGGAAAATATTTTGGTAACGGGTTTGGAAGAAGCCGAGCCTTTATTTGCTACTGCTATTTTTGCTGGAGGATGTTTTTGGTGCACCGAAGCAACTTTTGAAAAACAAGAAGGCGTGATGAAAGTACTAAGTGGCTATACCGGTGGTACTGTGCCCAATCCCAGTTATCGGGAAGTTTGTCGCGGTACTACAGGGCACTATGAAGCGGTTCTTATTTTGTACCAGCCAGCCGTTATTGCCTACCAAACTTTGCTAGATATTTTCTGGCGGCAGATTGACCCAACCGATAACGGGGGCCAGTTTTACGACCGAGGTAGCCAGTACCGCACAGCAATATTTTATCGCGGGGAAAATGAGCGCATGCTAGCCGAGCAAAGTAAAAATAATTTGAGTAAGCAAAAGATCTTTGGTGAACAGCCCATTGTCAGTGAAATATTGCCAGAGCAAACTTTTTATCTTGCAGAAGATGAGCATCAAGATTATTTTGTCAAAGAAACACTCAAGTACCAAAATTATGTCAAAGCTTCAAAGCGAGGCGATTTTTTGCAGTCCATTTGGAATAAATAACAAGTATTTTGGATTTTGGCAAAAGCAGCCTTGATAAAAAACTTACCAAGGCTGCTATTGGCCAATGCAAGCGCAGTTAAACAAAACCCTACTTACCCAATTTAAAACTTGTATATACTACTAGTGGTTGAGTCTTCTGGACTACCCATTGTAAATCCTGCTGCTCCTTCAAGTTTGTATTCACCATTATCATCACTATAACCAGCCTTAACCAGTATCTTCTCGACTTCCGCTTTTATACTACCGCTTAAAGTAATCAATAATTTTTTTGTACTTGCTGTAGAACCTTCGGCTCTGTTTACACCTGCAGTTGCGTGCTGGGGTAATGTGTATCTCTTCTTACCATCACCGGATACAAGCGTCAATTTGCTAAAGTCCCACTCTGCAATTGTTGTCGGTAAACGGCCACCTCTAATCTGTAACAAGCCTGTATTAGCATTGTAGTATACTTCGTCGATATAACTTACATACCCACTAACGGTAATAGGGTTATTGCTTGTGTCTTCAGCCCTACCACCTGCAAATCCTGCTGATGCTTCCAGGTTGTATGCACCAGTATCATCACTATCACCATTCTTAACCAATATAGCACCGGCTTTTAATTGTTCACTACCCGTTAAAGTAATCGTTAAGCTTGTTGCACTTGCTGCAGAACCTTTGACTAAATAGTTGTCCTGGGATAATGTGTATTTCTTCTTACCATCACCGGATACAAGCGTCAATTTGCTAAAGTCCCAGCCTGTAACTGCTTTTGGTAAATTAGTACCTGTAATCACTAACACGCCTGTATTAGCATTGTAGGTTGCACTGGTAATTGCGGGTGGGTGTCCACTAACGGCCAAGGCTTTGGCTGTATTTAAACCCGCCCAAGTACCAGTGCCAACGCTAAGCAACCCATCTTTTAGACCATTGCTATCCATACCTGTCTTGCCATTCAGAGTAGCTTTATGTCGATCGGTAAGGTAAAGCCAAAGCGCTGTGCCATCGCTTTTAATGCGGTATTTACCTTTTGCAAGACCGCGACTATCTGGCCCAGTGGCTGTGGCATCTGCAATATAGGAACTTAAGGCTAAGCCATCTACCACGATAGTTTGGATTTGTGCTTGGGTCGCACTGGTAGCATTTAAGTTAGAACCTTGTAAAGTTAACAGCGCCGTGCCAACATTGTAGCTTGCACGGGTAATTGCAGCTTCTTCGGTTTCGGTCTTAGACTGCTGATCTTCGACTTGTTCGGTTTGTTCGGCTTCGGGTAGTTCAGGCGACTGCTGTTCGACTTGTTCAGCTTGTTCGACTTGTTCGTCTTTAGGTTGCTTAGGCGACTCTTCTTCAGCTTGTTCGACTTGTTTGTCTTTAGGTTGCTTAGGCGACTCTTCTTCAGCTTGTTCGACTTGTTTGTCTTTAGGTTGCTTAGGCGACTTATCTTCGGCTTCGGTCTCAGACTGCTTATCGGGTACATTACTAACGTCCAAGTCTTTGGCTGTATTTAAACCCGCCCAAGCACCAGAGCCAACGCTAAGCAACCCTTTTTTTAGACCATTGCTATCCATACCTTTCTTGCCATTCAGAGTAGCTTTATGTCGATCGGTAAGTTTCAGCCAAAGCGCTGTGCCATCGCTTTTAATACGGTACTTACCTTTTGCAAGACTGCGACTATCTGGCCCAGTGGCTGGGTCATCTGCAGTATAGGAATCTAAGGCTACACCATCTACTACGATGGTTTGGATTTGGGCTTCTGTAGGACTTAAGTTAGAACCTTGTACGGTTAACAGAGCCGTAGCAAAGTCGTAGATGGCGTTATTGATAGTCGACTTAGACGGCCCAGAAGACGGCGCATCGTCATCGGGTGGTGCGCAGGCCAAGGCCATAAAGGCCAGTAGCAATGCTACTGGCAATAAAAATAGTTTGAGCTTATACATAAGCAATACCTCCAAAAATGGATAAAGATTGGCCAACCCATACGGGCTAGTCTGTAAATCCCTATTTTGCTAGGGGGGGTGTTGCGTCAAGGCCCATATAAGCTTTTTGTAAGTTTTTTTGTGCTTTTTTTATGTTTGGGGCACTTTTTTTGTGTGTTAGTGTTGTTTTTTAGTGTTGTAAGGTAGTTAAAAATCCATGCCAATCAAAAGGCTTGTGGGTGTTGAAATCAAAAGGCTTAAGGGCCTTTGTTTGGCCTTTGGGGTGGGAAAGTGTAGAATTGAATAAAATACTTGATTACACTTCGATTACACTATGGGGCAATCTCCAAAAGGTGAAACATTTAATGAAAATGAAAACAGGATATTATTCTTTCAGGGGCGTTCAGAATTTGGGCAACGATTGCCGATGATTGTTGTATAGGTCGTGGATTATGTGCCGATGTAGAAAATTTCATTAAAGACTAGGGTATTAATAGGTGGGAGGTAATTCTATTGATAGATTTAGGTCAATTCTATCAATAGGTGCGAGGTAAATCTATTGATAGAATTAGGTCGATTCTATTATATAGGTGAGAGGTAATTCTATTGATAGAGGGGGCTGGGGTATTTATTTATCGGTATTGTTCTGCTTTAGCCTTAGCTAAAATTTCTTTTACCAGCCTATCATTAATAATCGTTTGGCTATGTTTTAGGGTTTTTTATCTGAAGCCCTTTCGCCTTTACCTTGCGGCTCTTCTGGATATATACCGAAAGCGCTTTGCGCAAACAACTTTGGCCATACAGTGTTGATCGGGTTTGTTGCTTTGGGGTGTTGGGTGGGGCTGGGGCAGTTATTGGGTGGGGGGCTATTGTTGCTTTTTAATTATTTATCTGCTATGGAGACGATATAAGTGAGCAGACTAAATTAGAGCTATCCCAAGAAAGCTAAAGAAGAAACGAAACGCCTAGAAGTATTTACTAAAGTAACTCATCGTTAGCTTACAGAGGACAAAATAAATGCCATACATGAGCCCAAATGCTGCAAATATTCAAACCAGAAGACAAGACTAAGACAAGGCTTATTTTCTAGGCGATACAATAATTGAAAGTCAAAACTTTTCCAAGAATTCATTGTATCGATATTCATACAAATCCAATTCTTCTTGCTGTTTTGCTTTTAATTCATCTAAATACATTTTATCTAAAATCTTGTAGCGCAATTGTTTTTCCAGCATCACCATCGTTTGTTGATTTTGCCATACACTCCGCTGCGGGCTCAATTGATTTGGGTTGCCATAATTTTGGGCCAATTTGCGAAAAATTTGGTCATAGGAACTCCATTGCAAATCCAGAAAAATCGTAATCGCTACCAGTTTGGGCTCTGAATCCTCTCCTGAAACGACAAACTGAAATAACCCTTTATCGACAAAACCATTGCCTTGCACTTCAATCAGAGTTTGCCTTCCTTCTTCAATTTCTGAAAGGTACTCGTCATATAAAAAATGGTAATAACCATCTGGCAAAGTATCATCGTTTTTATTTTCTTTTCTACTAATTTGCTTGCGAAATTGCTCAATCGTTTGGCCTAGCTCTATCCCAATAAAACTTCGCTTCAAATCTTGGCTAGTTACTACAGTTTGGGAAGGTTCTTGACTTATCAGCAAAGAACTTAAATGGGAAGATAAAACTAGCAATAAAATAAATTTACAATAAAAACAATACTTCATTTACAATGGACCAAACCTAAACACATCATCATGAAAATTAAAGATAAAAATAAAATCGCCGTTTATTCTAGCTCTAACGGTTATATTTGACAAACACTTTACAGAAAAGATTGATTTTAGAACTTAGCACAATTTAAATTTAAAAACTATTTATTGTAATTTTATTAAAAAAACAATAATATAGTGCATAAACTTAATTAGAGGAGCTTTTATGCCAACAGTCGATATTCCAATGTTTTTTTGGTTAATACCTTCCTGCGCCTTAGCAGCAATTATTACTGCATATATATTATATAAGTGGTCAGCCGGGCACAGTGAAGGTACAGAAAAGATGAAACAAATAGCAGAATCTGTACGTTTAGGTGCTATGGCCTATTTACGTCAACAATATCGGGTAATGTCTTTATTTTTTATCGTTATTGCAATTTTATTTTTGGTTTCTGCTTTGACTTCTACTATTAGTTTATGGACACCATTGATTTTTCTTAGTGGTGGTATTTTTTCCGCATTGGCTGGGTATTTCGGTATGAAGACAGCCACTATGGCTTCAGCCCGTACGGCAGCAGCAGCTCAAAAATCCTTAAACTCTGGTTTGACACTAGCATTTCGCTCTGGCGGGGTAATGGGCTTAGTTGTGGTTGGTTTGGGCTTATTTATGGTTTCTGTTTGGTACATTATACTGAACGGTTCTATGCAAATAAAAAGCTCATCTGATTTAGGCTTTTTGACTACAACCATTTTAAGCTTTGGTATGGGGGCTTCATTGCAAGCTTTATTTGCCCGAGTAGGGGGCGGTATTTTTACCAAAGCTGCCGATGTTGGCGGAGACTTAGTGGGCAAAGTGGAAGCAGGTATTCCAGAAGATGACCCGCGCAACCCTGCTGTTATTGCAGATAATGTGGGTGATAATGTGGGCGATGTTGCTGGTATGGGAGCCGATTTATTTGAATCTTATGTGGGCTCGATTTTAGCTGCGGGTACTTTGGGGGTTATTGCCTATACCGGTCTGGAAATGCAATGGAAAGCGGCCTTAGCACCTTTACTCATTTCTGGGCTGGGTATTTTGCTCTCCATAGTGGGTATTTTTTTAGTGCACAGCCTCCCTGATGCGGGACAAAAAGAATTGATGAGAGCCTTAGATCGAGGTATTTATTTCAGCACCATCAGCACCGCTTTGGGAGTATTTTTATTGCTCTATTTGATTGGTTTAGGAAACTGGTTGCAAATTTCTCTAACTGTGGTGATTGGCCTTTTAGTTGGCATAATTGTTGGCAAAGGTACCGAGTATGCGACTTCTGATGAATTTAAGCCCACCCAAAATTTAGCAGCCAGTGCCGCCTCCGATCCAGCTACCCTAATTATTAACGGTATTGGCAATGGCATGATTTCTACTCTTTTGCCGGTAATTACCGTGGCTGCCGGTATCATACTTTCCTTTGGTATTGCGGCCGATTGGCAATTTAATGCTGAAAATGTAGTCAATGGTCTCTACGGTATCAGCATTGCTGCTGTGGGAATGCTTTCCACTTTAGGGATTACTTTGGCTTCCGATGCTTATGGTCCAATTGCCGACAATGCCGGTGGAAACGCAGAAATGGCTGGTCTGCAAAAAGAAGTGCGCAAACGCACCGATGCTTTGGATTCTCTTGGCAATACCACAGCTGCCATTGGCAAAGGTTTTGCCATTGGTTCTGCAGCTTTGACAGCTTTGGCTCTTTTGGCTTCTTATCTACAGTCTGTGCGTCAAGTTTTATTAAATAGTGGTTCCACTCGTATTGAAATTGGCAATGAAACTGTAGAAACGGCTACAGCAACCTTTGAACAGATTTTAAATTATTTTGGTGCTAGTTTTATGAACCCATTGACTTTAGTAGGTTTTTTTATTGGTACGGTTGTTTCTTTCTATTTCTGTGGCTTGACGATGAAAGCAGTAGGTCGTGCCGCAATGTTAATGGTCGATGAAGTTCGCCGCCAATTCCGTGAGATTCCCGGTATTATGGATGGCACAGGCAAGCCGGATTATGCAAACTGTGTAACCATTGCCACAAAAGGGGCCCAAAAAGAAATGCTGATACCAGCAGTTATTGCTGTACTAACACCAATTATTACAGGTTGGCTACTTGGGGTGGGGGCTGTGTTGGGTCTATTAGTTGGGGCACTATGTGCTTGTTTTACTTTGGCGATTTTTATGGCCAATACCGGAGGTTCATGGGATAACGCCAAAAAATATATTGAAACAGGTAAATACGGTGGCAAAGGTTCTCCTTCGCACAAAGCAGCCGTCATTGGAGATACTGTAGGGGATCCATTTAAAGATACATCGGGCCCTAGCTTAAATATTTTAATTAAGCTGATGAGTATGGTAGCAATTGCCACTGCAAGCATTTCAACGCTATACAATATTGTATAGCGTTGAAATGCTTGCAGGAGTTCAAATTTTGAACTCCTTTTCTATAGCAAAAAATTTTGTGACAAAAAACTAATCCAATTCTAAGTTACTTTCTTCATCACAGTTTAATTTCAACTTTTTTTGCCTATACTTGTTCGTTTTATCTTTTTTGGTTTTTTGTTGGCGATCGTTTAGTTGAGTGTTATATTTGCCAAAATCTTTGCCCTGAGTTTGGTATTTTGGTTTTTCATAAAAACTATTTTCTAAATCATTGTAAAGATTCAAATAAGAAAGATAACGCTGTTCTGCAATCATTTGATAATCTGCGGCATCACGCACAGCACAATCTGGCTCGTTGCGGTGTTGGCAACTGCTGTAAGCGCAAATTTTGCGTAAACTGTGGAATTCAGGATAGTAGTCTTGTAACTGTGGTAATTCCTCTAGGTTCATTTCTGGTAAAAAATTGCGCATACCCGGGGTATCGATCAAACGGTAAGGCTGACCGTTGTGATACTGAAGCAGGGTACGTGCTAAAACAGTAGTATGGACCCCTCGCTGCCATTTTTGTGAAATGGCACTGGTTTCCTGTAATTGTTGAGGAAACCAATAATTACACAAACTAGATTTACCCACTCCAGATGCGCCTAAAATTGCATATAATTTTCCACCGAAGGTTTGGTATAATTTTTGTAACCACATGCGAGAGGGCCATAAGTAAACCCAGCGCAGCCATGTCTGTACTAATAAATGGCATAAATTCTTGGACTTTTTGAGTTTTAAATTTTCTGGCTGTGTATTGGTGTTGGCTAAATTGCTTATATCGGTATGGGGTTGCAAATACTTCATGGAAATTGGCCAAAGCTCTATACCTAAATTATAATTCAAGCTCCGATACAAGCGCAAAAACTTACGGAAACGATTTAGGTCTTTAAAATTGCTGATACAATCTATTTTATTTAACAGAATTACCGTTGGACAAGCAGTGCGCTGTGTTGCCACTAATAAGCGGTCCAGAAATGCTGTTCGCAATGGTGGTTCAGACCACGATACCAATAAAATAATGCCATCAATATTTGCGGCAAAAGTTTGGGGTTCTCCACGTTTTATATTGCGTCTTTGCAAAGCATTATACCGCTTGATACGATCGTAAATTAAACCTTGATTCTCTTTAGTAGGGGTAAGTAGAACAAAGTCCCCGCAGATTAACGGATTGTGCTCTAAAGATTTTTGTTTGAGTATTTTGCCTCGCAAGCGGCACTGTCGTTCACGCCCATCTTGGCAACTTATCTGGAAGATGTTATTTGCTCCCCACAGTACTTGCCCCACCAGATCACCCGGCTTTTCAAGCTGGTATGATAGTTTTTTTCCTTGCCACACTATGATATACCAATCGCAGAATAAGGCAATAGTTGTAAGTGCATCTTAAAACTCATTCCCCAGTATCGCCAATGGTAGCCATCATCTTTGGTTAGCAACAATAAATGGGGCTTATGCTGGCTGGATTCTGTCTTATTTTCTAACAAGCTTTGCAAACGGTGGTAAACGCCGGCAACGGAATCTACCAATTTTATATTTGAGTCAGAATCGAGGCCAGATGCTTGTAGTTGAGAACGCAATTGCTCTTTCACATGCAAGAAGTGAGTACAGCCCAAAACAACTTGGTCGGCACCAGAATCTAGTATCGGCTGGATAAAAGGGGCTATCGCTTGTGCTGCTGCTTTTGTTGCATCTTTTGTTAGTGCGGCCGGGCCCGGCCGCCAATGTTGTTCAATAAATTCGATCAAACTAGCAGCGTTGATAGCCTCCAGCTTACAGTCTGTGGCAAACTGCTTGTGCAGCTTGGCAACATAATCGGCTTGACTGGTACTACGCGAAGCGAGCATGGCAATTTTGCGACTTTTGGAGGCTGCGGCTGCGGGCTTTATGGCCGGAACAGTGCCTATAAATTGTTTTTGCGGAAAGCGATAACGAAGTTCATCTAAAGCCAATACAGTTGCGGTGTTGCACAGCAATAATACCAGCCGGCAAGGGTAGCGGGATAAAGCCAAAGCAATTACTTGGCAAATGCGTTCTCGCAGTTGGCTTTGCGGTTGTTCACCAAAAGGGAAATAAGCATTGTCGGCTAGGTAAATCCAGCGCATGGGCAGTTGGCGTAAATGGTGTAAATAGGCCAAGCCACCTATACCAGAGTCAAAACAAAGAACAGTTTCCATTTCCAAGTATTATGCAGATAGCTTGTTGGTTGCCAACCCTAAAAGGGTAGGCCAAAAAACTACACAAAAAGGCTGAAGCCCGTTTGACAATATGGGCTTTATGCCATATGGTAGCCAAATTTTAACTTATAAGGAGTATTGTATGAGAGTATACAATTTCTTGCCCCCGAAAATAACGGCCACTATCCTATGTGGGCTTTTGCTAGGCTTTGTGCTAGCGGCTTGCAATGCTGTGGCCCAGGCAAGGCCGCAGCATTGTGAAGCCGTTACGTACACCGCCAAGCCCCAAACTAAGGGCAAGCTCAAGGCCCTAATACGAGAGGCAATCAATAAAGATGGCCCCACCGCCAGCCTAAACCATATCGACACTTCCGCCATTAGCGATATGTCCAGACTATTCTATGAGAGCAACTTTAATGGCGATATTCGCTGTTGGAACACCTCCAGCGTTACCAATATGCAAGGCATGTTTTCGTTTGCCGAGGCCTTTAACCGTGATATTGGGGCTTGGGACACCTCTAAGGTTGGCAACATGGCAAATATGTTTGCCGGGGCTGCCAGCTTTAACCACGATATAAGTGCGTGGGACACGTCTAGCCTTGATAGAGGCAATAGCATGTTTACAAAATCGCCACTGCAATACCAGCCCGAATTGTGGCCTAAAAAAACCAGTGGCGTATGGCAACCACGGCGCGACCTAGAAGCTGCGATTGCCAAGGCCATTGCCAAAGATGGGCTCAACGCCAACCTCAACCATATCGACACCTCTGCCATTACGGATATGTCCTACCTATTCTCTTCTAGTGAATTTAACGGCGATATTTCGCAATGGGACACCTCCAGCGTTACCAATATGAGCAGCATGTTTGAGGGTGCCGAGGACTTTAACCAGACGATTGGCAACTGGGACACCTCCCGCGTTACCACTATGCAAGGCATGTTTGAGGGTGCCGAGGCCTTTAACCAGTCGATTGGCAACTGGGACACCTCTAGCGTTACCACTATGAAAAGCATGTTTGAGGGTGCCGAGGACTTTAACCAGACGATTGGCAACTGGGACACCTCCAGCGTTACCAATATGAGCAGCATGTTTGAGGGTGCCGAGGACTTTAACCAGACGATTGGCAACTGGGACACCTCCAGCGTTACCAATATGAGCAGCATGTTTGAGGGTGCCGAGGACTTTAACCAGACGATTGGCAACTGGGACACCTCCCGCGTTACCACTATGCAAGGCATGTTTGAGGGTGCCGAGGCCTTTAACCAGTCGATTGGCAACTGGGACACCTCTAGCGTTACCACTATGAAAAGCATGTTTGAGGGTGCCGAGGACTTTAACCAGACGATTGGCAACTGGGACACCTCCAGCGTTACCAATATGAGCAGCATGTTTGAGGGTGCCTGGGCCTTTAACCAGCCGATTGGCGACTGGGACACCTCCAGCGTTACCAATATGGCAGGCATGTTTTATAGTGCCAATTATGGACCTACAGCCTTTTATGGACCTACAGCCTTTAACCAGCCAATTGGCAACTGGGACACCTCTAGCGTTACCACTATGAAAAGCATGTTTGAGGGTGCCGAGGCCTTTAACCAGCCAATTGGCGACTGGGATACCTCTAGCGTTACCACTATGAAAAGCATGTTTGAGGGTGCCGAGGCCTTTAACCAGCCAATTGGCGACTGGGATACCTCACGCGTTACCAATATGAGCAGCATGTTCTCTAGTGCCAGGGCCTTTAACCAGCCAATTGGCGACTGGGACACCTCCAACGTTACCGATATGTGGGGCATGTTTGCGGGTGCCGATGCCTTTAACCAGCCAATTGGCGACTGGGATACCTCACGCGTTACCAATATGGAAGGCATGTTCCGTTATGCCGATGCCTTTAACCAGACGATTGGCAACTGGGACACCTCCAGCGTTACCGATATGCGCAGCATGTTTGAGGATGCCGTGGCTTTTAACCAGCCGATTGGCGACTGGGACACCTCTAGCATTACCGATATGTCGAGCATGTTCTATAATGCCAAGGCCTTTAACCAAGAACTAAGTAGCTGGGACACGTCTAGCCTTGATAGAGGCAATAGCATGTTTACAAAATCGCCACTGCAATACCAGCCCGAATTGTGGCCTAAAAAAACCAGTGGCGTATGGCAACCACGGCGCGACCTAGAAGCTGCGATTGCCAAGGCCATTGCCAAAGATGGGCTCAACGCCAACCTCAACCATATCGACACCTCTGCCATTACGGATATGTCCTACCTATTCTCTTCTAGTGAATTTAACGGCGATATTTCGCAATGGGACACCTCCAGCGTTACCAATATGGAAGGCATGTTTGATAGTGCCGATGCCTTTAACCAGCCGATTGGCAACTGGGACACCTCCAGCGTTACCAATATGGAAGGCATGTTCCGTTATGCCGATGCCTTTAACCAGACGATTGGGCAATGGGACACCTCTAGCGTTACCAATATGGAAGGCATGTTCTATAATGCCGATGCCTTTAACCAGCCGATTGGCGACTGGGACACCTCTAGCGTTACCGATATGAAAGGCATGTTTGCGGGTGCCGATGCCTTTAACCAGCCGATTGGGGCTTGGGATACCTCACGCGTTACCGATATGAAAGGCATGTTTGCGGGTACCGATGCCTTTAACCAGCCGATTGGGGCTTGGGATACCTCACGCGTTACCGATATGAAAGGCATGTTTGCGGGTGCCGATGCCTTTAACCAGCCGATTGGGGCTTGGGATACCTCACGCGTTACCGATATGCGCAGCATGTTTGATAGTGCCGATGCCTTTAACCAGCCGATTGGGGATTGGGACACCTCTAGCGTTACCACTATGAGCAGCATGTTTGCGTTTGCCAAGGCCTTTAACCAGCCGATTGGCAACTGGGACACCTCCAGCGTTACCAATATGAGCAGCATGTTTGCGGGTGAATATAATAAACCTACAGCCTTTAACCAGCCGATTGGGGCATGGGACACCTCCAGCGTTACCACTATGCGCAGCATGTTTTTTAGTGCCGAGGCCTTTAACCAGCCGATTGGCGACTGGGATACCTCACGCGTTACCGATATGTCGAGCATGTTTGCGTTTGCCAAGGCCTTTAACCAGCCGATTGGGCAATGGGACACCTCCAGCGTTACCACTATGGGGGGCATGATGGGGGGCATGTTTGCGTTTGCCTGGGCCTTTAACCAGCCGATTGGTGGTTGGGATACCTCCAGCGTTACCGATATGTCGAGCATGTTTCAGGTTGCCAAGGCCTTTAACCGTGACCTAAGTGGCTGGGATACGTCCAGTGTTACAGAGAGTGATTATATGTTTGATAGTTCTCCACTGGGATACCAGCGCAGTAAGTGGCCTAGGGGTTTACGCTAGGATATGCAATAGTAGCTATGTAGCTAGCAAGCGGGCGGTAGCCGGCTGGCTAGCTTTGGTGCCAAGTTGCCAAATGTCTGGACGGCCAATTTGCCAACAGTTTACCTTTAGTTTACCTTGTAATTGCTATAATATATCTTTCCGCATTCGATCAAGGCCTTGATCGGCCTTGCTGTAATATAACTTTCCGCACTCGATCAAGGTCTTGATCGGCCTTGCTATAATACCACTTTCCGCACTCGATCAAGGCCTTGATCGGCCTTGCTGTAATATAACTTTCCGCACTCGATCAAGGTCTTGATCGGCCTTGCTATAATATATCTTTCCGCACTCGATCAAGGTCTTGATCGGCCTTGATATAATGGGTGGTTACCAAGCCCGCTAACTTTTGCAAATACTTTCTGTGGCAAACTGCTTGTGCAGCTTGGCAACATAATCGGCTTGACTGGTACTACGCGAAGCGAGCATGGCAATTTTGCGCCGTTGTGATGCAGCAGCTGCGGGCTTTATGGCCGGAACAGTCCCTATAAATTGTTTTTGCGGAAAGCGATAACGAAGTTCATCTAAAGCCAATACAGTTGCGGTGTTGCACAGCAATAATACCAGCCGGCAAGGGTAGCAGGATAAAGCCAAAGCAATTACTTGGCAAATGCGTTCTCGCAGTTGGCTTTGCGGTTGTTCACCAAAAGGGAAATAAGCATTGTCGGCTAGGTAAATCCAGCGCATGGGCAGTTGGCGTAAATGGTGTAAATAGGCCAAGCCACCTATACCAGAGTCAAAGCAAAGAACAGTTTCCATTTCCAAGTATTATGCAGATAGCTTGCCAGTTGTCAACCCTAAAAGGGTAGGCCAAAAAACTACACAAAAAGGCTGAAGCCCGTTTGACAATATGGGCTTTATGCCATATGGTAGCCAAACCTTAACTTATAAGGAGTATCATATGAAACCATATAACCATAGACGCCACCCACTTAGTGGGCTACTAAATGGGCCAGTAGCTGGCTGCATAGCGGTTTTTAGCTTATATGGGGCCATAGCCCTGCTAGCTGCCTGCAATACTTTGGCCCAGTCAAGGCCACAGAATTGTGAAGCCGTTAAGTACACCGCCAAGCCCCAAACGAAGGCCGAGCTGAAGGCCTTAATTAAAGCGGCCATCAAAAAAGACGGCCACACCACCAACCTAAACTATATCGACACCTCGGCCATTAGCGATATGGCCTACCTATTTTCTGGTAAGACAGAGTTCAATGGCGATATTCGCTGTTGGGACACGTCCAGCGTTACCACTATGCGCAGTATGTTTTATGATGCCCGTGCCTTTAACCGTGATATTGGGGCGTGGGACACCTCTAAGGTTGGCAACATGGCAAATATGTTTGCCGGGGCTGCCAGCTTTAACCACGATATAAGTGCGTGGGATACCTCGGCCGTTGGCGATATGCAGGGAATATTTGATGGTTCACCACTGGCTAAGCAGCCTAAGCTGTTGACATTGCTTTCTTGCAAGATGACACCTACGGCTAAGCCGCAAACGAAGGCCGAGCTGCAGGCCTTAATCCAAGCGGCTATGGAAAAAGATGGCCTCACCGCCAGCCTAAACCATATCGACACTTCCGCCATTAGCGATATGTCCAGACTATTCTATGAGAGCGACTTTAATGGCGATATTCGCTGTTGGAACACCTCCAGCGTTACCACTATGTCTGAAATGTTCCGTAAGGCCGAGGCCTTTAACCAGCCAATTGGCGACTGGGACACCTCCAGCGTTACCACTATGTCTGAAATGTTCCGTAAGGCCGAGGCCTTTAACCAGCCAATTGGCGACTGGGATACCTCTAGCGTTACCAATATGCAAAAGATATTCTCTTATGCCCGTGCCTTTAACCAGCCGATTGGCAACTGGGACACCTCCAGCGTTACCACTATGTCTGAAATGTTCCGTAAGGCCGAGGCCTTTAACCAGCCAATTGGCGACTGGGATACCTCTAGCGTTACCAATATGCAAAAGATATTCTCTTATGCCCGTGCCTTTAACCAGCCGATTGGTGGTTGGGACACCTCCAGCGTTACCACTATGTCTGAAATGTTCCGTAAGGCCGAGGCCTTTAACCAGCCGATTGGCAACTGGGACACCTCCAGCGTTACCTATATGTGGGGCATGTTTTATAGTGCCGATGCCTTTAACCAGCCGATTGGTGGTTGGGACACCTCTAGCGTTACCGATATGGAAGGCATGTTCTATAATGCCCGTGCCTTTAACCAGCCGATTGGGGCTTGGGACACCTCCAGCGTTACCTATATGTGGTGGATGTTTGCGGGTGCCGTGGCCTTTAACCAGCCGATTGGCAACTGGGACACCTCCAGCGTTACCGATATGCGCAGCATGTTTGAGGATGCCGTGGCCTTTAACCAGCCGATTGGGGATTGGGATACCTCTAGCGTTACCAATATGAGCAGCATGTTTGCGGGTGCATATGATAAACCTACAGCCTTTAACCAGCCGATTGGGGACTGGGATACCTCCAGCGTTACCGATATGCGCAGCATGTTTGAGGATGCCGTGGCCTTTAACCAGCCGATTGGGGACTGGGATACCTCCAGCGTTACCAATATGAGCAGCATGTTTGCGGGTGCATATGATAAACCTACAGCCTTTAACCAGCCGATTGGGGACTGGGATACCTCCAGCGTTACCACTATGCGCAGCATGTTTTGGTTTGCCGAGGCCTTTAACCAGCCGATTGGGGCTTGGGACACCTCCAGCGTTACCACTATGCGCAGCATGTTTTATAGTGCTGCTGCCTTTAACCAGCCGATTTGGGCTTGGGACACCTCCAGCGTTACCACTATGGGGGGCATGTTTGAGGGTGCCGTGGCCTTTAACCGTGACCTAAGTGGCTGGGATACGTCCAGTGTTACAGAGAGTGATTATATGTTTGATAGTTCTCCACTGGGATACCAGCGCAGTAAGTGGCCTAGGCGTTTACGCTGGGGTTTACGCTAGGATATGCAATAGTAGCTATGTAGCTAGCAAGCGGGCGGTAGCCGGCTGGCTCGCTTTGGTGCCAAGTTGCCAAATGTCTGGACGGCCAATTTGCCAACAGTTTACCTTTAGTTTACCTTGTAATTGCTGTAATATAACTTTCCGCATTCGATCAAGGCCTTGATCGGCCTTGCTATAATATATCTTTCCGCACTTGATCAAGGCCTTGATCGGCCTTGCTATAATATAACTTTCCGCACTTGATCAAGGCCTTGATCGGCCTTGCTATAATATATCTTTCCGCATTGGATCAAGGCCTTGATCGGCCTTGCTATAATATATCTTTCCGCATTCGATCGTAGCCAAATTTATAGCTAAATCCCTATACCAATAAAATCTAGTTTAGACTGCTGAAACTCTAATTGCAGGCGGATTAAACGCCCATCGTCGAGTTTTATCATTAGCGTAGTTATATTAGCAGAGCACTTGCGTTGCACCACATACCCCAAGCCATAGTCTAAATGCTCAACGCGAGCTCCAACCACAAATGGGTCATCTGCTTGCTTGTGTTGGATAGCTTGGGTTTTCTGTTGTTGGCGCTGTAGTTCTGCTGCCGAAAATTGTTTGCAACCCGCTAAATTCGGATTGCCAACGCTCTCTTGTTTTTGCGCTTGTTTTTGAATTTGGCTAAGGCTGCAATCCTCATAAAAGGCCTGATCTATTTCACGTAGCAAAGGCGAAGGTTCATAACTTTTACTGTTGCCATATAGTATGCGCAAACCCACAGCACTAAGGTATAATTCACTTTCGGCACGGGTTATGGCAACATAGAATAAACGCCGTTCTTCTTCCATTTTCTGCGGGTCATCGAGTGCCTCAAGCTTGGGGAATATACCCAGCTCTAAGCCAGTAACAAAAACCCGCTCAAACTCCAATCCTTTGGTATTGTGCATGGTAATTAAAATTGTTTGCTCTTCTTTGGTCTGCTCACTCTCGAGCTCTTCGGTTTCTAGTTCAATGCTTTCTAAGAAAGCAATTAAAGCTTGGCGGCCCCTACCATAGTGGCGCGCCTCTTCCAGCAGGCTATCAAAATTGCCACAACGCTCACTTAATTCTTGCTCCTCTCGTTCGGTGTAATACGCCAACAAACCGCTGCGCTGTAGCACCTCCTGAATTAGCTCTAACAACAAAATACCTGTATCATGTTCATCTAGCAGCTTTTCAAGTTCCCCATAGGTTTGGAGAAATTGCTCCAAAGCATTGAGGCTGCGTTTGGCTAGGGCCTTGTGTTCCAACACTTGCTCCATTGCTTGGATAACGGTGGCCTCTCTATTTTCCGAAGCCGCATGTTCTATATTCGTTTGGATACTCTGCCAAACACGTGGCCCTAGGCCACGCTTAGGTTTGTTGTAGATACGTTCTAGTGCTACTACATCACGCGGATTGGCCAAGCATTTTAAATAGGCTACAATATCTTTAACTTCTTCGCGGCGATAAAAGCTCAAGTTACCCACCAATTTATAGGGAATATTCCATTGACGCAAAACCCGTTCAAAGGTACGCGACTGGGCATTGGTACGGTATAAAATAGCCGTATGCTGGGGCTTCTGCCGAATGCGTTGGGCAATGAATACGGCTTCGTCCTCGCAACTTGCAAATAAATGAAACTGTGGCAAACTGCCTCCGCTTTTGGTGGGACGCAATATTTTCCCCAAGCGTTTATGATTGTGCTGAATTACTTGGTTGGCCAATTCCAAAATAGGGGCACAAGAACGGTAGTTCTGTTCTAGTTTCAATATCTTAGCAGGCGCAAAATTCTTATGGAACTCTAAGATATGGCTCACCTGTGCACCACGAAAGCCATAGATAGATTGGTCTTCATCACCGACAATACAAAGTTCTTGGCCTTTTCGCCCCAGCAACAAGTGCAACAAGCGGTCTTGCAAAGGGTTGGAATCCTGATATTCATCTACTAAAATTCGGCAAAACCGTTGTTGCACTTGCGATTGCGCTTGCGCTTGTAGATGGGAATCTTGCTCAAGTAGTTGCACCGAAAGACCTAGCAAGTCGGCAAAATCGGCATTGCCAATCCGCTGTAAAGCCTGTTGGTACAAACAAAATGCTTCATAAAAGTCCGGTTCGCTACTAAAGCGTTCTAACTGTTCTTTTAAATCCTCTGAATCCTTTTGATAATAGCCCAAACCACAATCCTTAGCTTTGGCTATTAGCCGCTGCAGTTGCTTGGCTCTATTTCTACAACTAGGCCAAGCTTGTTTTAAAAGAGCTTGGGAGTCATCATCATCATAAATGGTAAAATTTGGCACCAGTCCGGCAGCTTGAGCATTGCGCCGCAGTAACCAGGCACCAAAAGCATGGAATGTACGGATTAACACTTGCTGGCTTTGTTCGGCACTTAAACCATCGGTGATGAAACCAGCAGCTAAGCGTTCACGCATTTCGCGCACAGCGCGGTTGGTAAACGTTACTGCTAAAATCTTATATGGTGGAATATTTTGTTCTAAAATATGGTGGATTATACGGGCAATTACCACACGTGTTTTGCCCGAACCAGCCCCAGCATGCACCAGTAGATTAGAGCCATGATGATAAACACACGCAAGCTGTTCTTGGTTTAAGTTGTCTAAATAAGATTTCATTGGCCAAAACTATAGCGGATATATAGTAGTTTGTCTCCCAGTATTTTACAGAACTATCGTAACCATGAAATACTTAATTCTAAATTGATTTATGTTTTTGATTCAAAATACTTATAATGTTTATTCTGTCTACTAAAATTCTCGGCCCTCTGGTAAAAATCTTTTGCTGCTTATATTATCGGCTTCTGTAGCTGTAGCTAAAGTTTTAGCTTCTTTGGTCGATATACAAACCAAGCAATACCTTCGTCAAGGCATGCTTTTTTTGTGTTGGGGGGAGGCTCTAAAGGCTTGGGCCTCCCTTTTTCTTTTATTCCATAAATGAAAATTTTTACTTTTTTACTTTTGCTAAATTTATGGCTACCAAGCCCAACCATGGCTTATCGGCTTTAAATGGCTTGGGCTCGGCTTCAAAAGACTTATACTCGGTTTATATAGACTTAGACTCGGTTGTTTATAGAGACTTAACCAAGGCTGAAACAATCTTAAAATCGGTTTATAGAGACTTTAAATCGGCTTCGCAAAACTTATACTTAGACTCGGTTCATAAAAAAACCTTAGAATCTATTCCTAAAGACTTAGATCGGGTTTATACAGACTTAAACTCGGTTTCAAAAAAATTATTTAGACGATAGGCTATATATGGCAACCGATGGGCAACACAAGGCCAATGCCAAGGCCCAACATATGGGAATTGATTGAGTACCAATGCCAAGGCCAAGCAAAAGGCCCAATATCCTTATTCTTGGTTACCCAACCAATGTATTGTTTCAGTCGGTTCAGATGGTTCAGTCGGTCTATAGGTTACTTAGTCGGTTTAGATGGTCTATCTGTCTACTAACTTTTTATGTTCGATGTTACCCGATTACTCAAAACAAATCTAAATATTATGAAAATTGGTTAATAGTTCCCCCAGTAAATAAAACGAACCGCAAATTACCATTAAATCTGGAGTGCCTTGCAATAAAGTTTGTAGGGCTTTCACCGGATTTTCCACGCTGGGCAGTAGGCGCGTATCTTGCGATTCTGCCAAGGCTCCACAAAAAGCTTGTTCTAGCTTCTCTAAATTATTTTCTTTAAAAGTGCCTGCACGGGTCAGCAAAATCTCATCGAAGTTAGGCGCCAAAATCGTTGCCATTTCGGCAAAATCCTTCCCTTGCACTGCTGCAAACAATAAGCTTAATTTTTTATCTTCATTAAGACAGTCGAGATAAGAAAACATATCATTTAGCAACCGTTGGCAAGAAACCGGAGTATGGGCCCCATCAAACAACAGCAAGCAACCATTCAGCCAATAAAGTGCAAAACGGCCTGGTAGCCGGCTATACTGTAGGCCTTCCAGAGCAGTTTCCCAGATTTTTTCACCAGCAGGCAAATAATTATGTTGCTCTAACACTTGTAAAGACAACAAAGCCAAAGCGATATTGTCTACTTGCGTACTGCTATAAGATGCCAATTCTAATGCGCTATGGCGAATAAAACCATCTAGCGCCATACTAAAATATAATTTATAAGGTTGTAGAAAAGTTTGTAAAATGGGTATATCCAATTCTTCTTCCAAGTGAATTGCATGCAATTTCTCGGTGTGAAAATTTTTAAAACAATTTTGTAACAAATACAAAGCACTTTTTTGGGAGTTGCTGTGCTTTTGCAACACAGCCTCAACTTCCGGAGATTGATGCGCTGAAACACAGGGCCGGCCAACTTTGATAATACCCGCCTTTTCTGCTGCAATCAGTTCTAAGCGGTCTCCCAATATATCGGTATGTTCTAGCTCTATGGCAGTGATAACAGAAAGTTCTGGAATCACTGCATTGGTTGGACACAACCGGCCACCGATGCCCGTTTCCAGTACAATCCAATCACAACCTGCTGCAGCAAAACTGCGGAAAGCCAGTAACGTCAATACCGCAAAAAAATTCAGTTGACACCAAGGCTCTCCTTGTTCTTTAGATTCGACAGCATTGGAATCATTTTTAAAACAACCTTCAGAATCATCCCAATCATAAGCCCAGCAAAACTGTTTGAACTCATCGCGCAGTAAACCGCCTTGTTGTTGCAAAATTCCACTGATGTCAATGGATTCAATTTGCCATCGTCCTTTGGGAGCTTTGGAATCTAGTTGCCCTTGCTGTAAAGGCAATTCATGAAGAGCTCGAATTTGCTTGCTTGAGGCTATATTTTTATTTACAAAAATATTATTTTCCCATTTAGACTGCAAAACTTGAATCCGCTCGTTATACGAATAAATATGGGGTGAACTAAACAAACCGACTTTCAGGCCCAACGCCGCCAAACTATGGGCAATGTAGCTGGCCGTTTGGCCTTTGCCTTTTGAACCCGCAATGTGAATAGTGCGGAATTTCTGCTGCGGTGACCCCAATTGAAAACACAATTTGCGAAATTGCACCGCACGCAATTCGGCTCTATCTTGTATGCGTTTATTTTTAGATACTTTGGAAATATAAGATTCTATCCAAGCCCAGAGCTCTTCGCAACTATTCATATTTTGCTCAAGTTCAATAAGTGTTGCGATCCATTGATTCAAATTTAGAGCGCACTTGTTGCAAGCGCTCTAAATCGCGCTGAATAATCGCTTGGTAGTCAATCGTTTGATCATTGATATTGGCTAATTCTGTTTGCCAGCTAGCCAAACGCTCTAGCTGCAACCATTTGTATTCCGGCTTGCTTGCTTCTATAGCCCAACGCAACACTTCTGACCAAAACTTCAAAGCCATTTTATAATAAGACTCTGCTTTGTCTAAAGAATCCAAATTACTACGCCGCCACGGTGCGTTGTAAAAATAGGCATTGTATTTGTCAAAGCGGTCAGCTAAATTCATGTGCTCTTTAACTAACATCAAATTGACATGCATTGTGAACAGTGCCTGATAATATTTCCATTCTTTCTTATCGTTAATTTTAGCCAACGCATTTAATGGATTGACAAACGGCGAAGAACGGGCTGCCAAAAGATAATTGATGTTACTCATAATATCTTCTGGATAATAATATAAATTTCTACGATATAGCTTGTAATATTGTTCAGCATACGCATAACGGTATGCCGAAAGTATATTTAAAGAAAACAAACCCATTATCAAACATAAAAATATGTACTTATAATAGTGAAGATACTGTTGTGGCAATTTTCTGTTATCCATATCATTCCTTTCGGCTAGAATCAATGACTTCTTCACACGTCATTAATTTTTCATTGTTCTCTTTTTCGACAAAATTTTTGAACAATCCTTACATATAGTAAAACGCTAGATTTTATCGCAGAACAATTTTACACTACTAAATTTTTTAAAAGAAATAAAATAATGATCTTGAAGCTTTTGAGAATATCGAAAATGTTGGTTTCTTGAAGTAATTTTATCATTGTATTCTTGCTTAACAATTATATTCATTCAAAGGCCTTTATTTTTGTGATAGCCTCTGCACAGAACCATCTTCAGCAATATGGATTCCACATTCTTTCTGTTCTGGTGTTTCCCACCACCAGCGGCCTGCTCTCTCGTCCTCACCTACAGCAATCGCACGAGTACAGGGAGCGCAACCTATAGATGGATAGCCTTTATCATGCAAAACATTGTATGGTATTTGATTTTTGCGAATGTAATACCAAACATCTTCGGTTTGCCAATTTGCCAAGGGGTTTAATTTGATTAAGCCAAACTGCTCATCCCATTCCACGCGGCTCAATTCATTGCGTGTAATACTTTGGCTGCGCCGTTGGCCCGTAAGCCAAGCCGCTCGTGTTTGATACTTGTTGCAATGTTGTAGCAAACGGCGGCGCAATGGTTCCACCTTGCGGAATTTGCAACACAACTTACGCTGCATTTGTCCTTGATAAAAAAAGTTTGGCCCCCCCTGACGCAGTAATCGCTGCAAATCTTCTACCAACGGAAAGACTAATTCTATTCGTATACCATAGTGCGTTTCTGTTTTTTCAATGCAATCGTAGGTTTCTTGAGGCAAACGGCCTGTATCCAAAGAAAACATACTGGGTTGGCAAGCTTCTTGCCCATGAGTCTGATAGTTTTGCCACAACAGATCCCACAGCACTTGATCTTCCACACTGATACTACTAGCTAATAATAAATTCCATTTTTGGCAGGCCCAGTAAATAAATTCTTTTGTATTGAAACTTTGACTTTGTTGTTGTAAATCTTGCAGTTCTGCTAGTTCCATACCTAATTTCTCAATAATTTTCTACGGAAATGATAGAGCCAATTGTAATAGATGGGGTATTAAACGCTTGAGTGGCCAGCCTTCAGCTTCCATCAATTTGGGGAACATACTGTTTTCTGTAAACCCCGGTATAGTATTGATTTCATTGAAAAGTAGACGATCTTCGGTTTCCAAATAAAACAAATCAACACGGCAATAATGCCGAACAGCCAAAGCTACAAAAGCTTGTGCTGCCAATTTGCGCGCCCGCTGCAGCAATTCTGGCGGCAAGTCATTGCTAACTTCAACAACCAAAGCTTTTTTTTGCTCTTGGGGTAAATATTTTTGTTCGTAACTATAAAATTCGCCATTACTATGAATTTGGGCAACGTTGGAAATTTGCAATTTACCGTCTTCCAACTCAATAGCGGCTAGTTCCAATTCTCTAACGCATAGCCCTTCTTCAATCAGCAATTTATCATCATATTCCAGTGCCAAATGCAGTGCAGCCGCCAAATCTTTTACTTGCTTTACTTGAGTTATACCGATCGATGAACCCATCCGAGCCGGCTTGACAAATAGCGAAGGGCATTGCCACTCGCTAAATAATTCTGCTCCTAGTTTATCAAAAGTGATTTCATTGAATCTCCTCAATTCTCTACGGCAAAAACTGCGATAACGTGCACATGGGATACCTTTATCCTTGAGCATAATTTTCATAAATTGTTTATTCATATTGATTAAAGAGCCATTCATATCGGAGCCAACAATTGGTATACCAAAAAACTGGGCCAATCCTTGTATCGTTCCATCTTCACCAGAAGGGCCATGTATCATCGGAAAAATCAAATCAATCAAAATTTCTTGCATAGCTGTGCGCAAACCTAAACCATGTGTCCCAGTTGTGCGCACTAGCGGCAATAATTCTACTTTCTCAAATTCAGCCGTGCTATCAAGAAATTCTAATTGGGGCCAATTTTGGGCTTGCACTTCACTCAAATACCACCAGCCATTCGGTGCAATAAATACGGGAATTACTTCAAACAAATTTCGATCAATGTATGGATACACATTTTGAGCAGAGAGCAAAGCAATTTGGTATTCTGCAGAAATCCCCCCACTGACAAATAATAGTACTTTCTTTTCAAAATTTTGGTTATGCAAAAACATTTCCTTTAATCTGTAGCTTAACTGTATCTATTACCAGCTTTCACGGTAAGCTTGGCCTTGTGCGATATAATTGGGGTCCAATGAATAAATGTATGGTGATGAATTTTCAATTTCCCGATTTTGTTGTTCAATCGATGAGACAATATCGGGCTGCGTCTGCCTATTTTGAAACGGTGGAATATTCCCGGTATATCTTGAATATTAGACTTGCTGCCACCAGAATTTTTATTCAAAATTTGTGATCTCGATCGACTAAATTGATTGGATTTGTTTGAACTATTTGAAGGTAAAGGCAATTTAATGTATTCTACAGGATGAAATATTGCCATTTGCACTGGGCGGAAACCAACCCATGATCTAATCTGATATGGTTTTAAACGCTCACGCACTTCAACCGCTAGCCAAGTTTGCTTTTTGCGGATGCGCTTGCCTTGTTTGATAAAAAAATCTTCTTTGGGGAGACTGCGAAACGAGCTTCCCCATATCAATTGGTATTTGCCCGAACCGGGCTCCAACGGATTATCCACAGGGCTGCTGTAATAATAATCTTCGGCATACCAATCGTCAATCCCCAGCTCATTGGCGCACAGCAAACCCACAGGCTGGGCATAAGGACGGTTAAGCGTATTGTCTTGATACCAAGCAACATCGATTTCTTTATTGCTACCAGAAAATAAATGCTCTTGGCCAGAAACCCCACCGCGCGCAGCAATATCCAATTCCGCCTCCATGGGCAGACGATAGCTTTGTT
This sequence comes from Spirochaetia bacterium, assembly GCA_965225855.1. Taxonomy (GTDB): domain Bacteria; phylum Spirochaetota; class Spirochaetia; order SP-2023; family SP-2023; genus Haliotispira. The sequence goes on from CBDDCK010000005.1 coordinate 1,196,239, forward strand.
TGGTACTCCAGCGCAGCACATCGTTCCACAATTTCCAATACACTTCATAAGGTCTGATCGAAAAACTGCGAGCCGAAACGCGATGCCTTAGAGTTTTCAAATTGCATTCCCCCTCACTGATACTCATAATGTAGTAGGCACTACTGAAGTAAACAGCACCATCTTTTACCGAAGTATCCAGTTTTTCGGTAATTGTAGTCGTGTTATGGCGCGTGATAAAACGCGGATCGACACGGTTGGGAACCGTACTGGGACTTAACCCAGAACCAGGGGGTTGGATTTGTTGCCTGACTGTATTAAACATCGGCATTCGCAGTATAGAACTTTGATGCTGCTGTGCAGTCTGCGGCAACTCCCCACCCGCCCAAATATAAGAAAAAAGAGGATAACCATAAAAACATCGGAGCCGAATAGACTAATTGAAAAAGGATTGCTCTAACAGCACCTAAAAATTTGAGAAACATTTTTCTAATTCGTATTTTGTCGCTGCCGATACGCTTGTACAATAAGGTCGGCAGCTTGATATTGGTTAAAATATTCTGTGTTCAAAATTAAATCGGCAAACAAAAATTGCTCTGTATCAATTTGATACAGCTTGCGGTAACGCGCTGCATCGCGCTGATCGCGCTCACTCGTTGTGCACAATAAATCAGCTAGAGCGCCTCCCTCTCGCAGCTGGATACGCTGGCTGCGTACATTAGCCGATGCATATAAATAAACCTTTAAGCTGGCTTTAGGTAATAGCCATATTGCCAAACGGCTACTCAATACCACATGTTCTTTTTCTAAACACAATTCTATTTGGCGGCGATCTACTAAACAATCGAGCTTTGAATCTTGCTGGGCTTGGTGCGCAATTTGTTCTAAGCTCAAGCCCTGTTCTTGAGCATAGCTGCGCATAGTATAGTTGATCGCAGAAAAGCCTAAAACCTTGGCAACCAAAGCATTGATGGTGGTATTGCCACAACCACTGCGTCCAGAAATCGCAATCGCATCTATTGTGTTTGGATAAATAATCGTTTGAAATTCATCATAAGACATTTTTCGTTTGCTCTCTCATTTGTTCAATAATCATTTTCATCCGAATGGCTATTTGCTGTAATTGAACCAAAGGACTTTTGCTACCTAAAGTATTTACTTCTCGGTTCATCTCCTGTAATAAAAAATCCAGCTCTTTGGCACAAGCACTGGCTTTGCTGGTACTAGCTTGGGCAGCCCGTTGCAATATCTCAAAAAAACCTTTTGCATGAATATCCAAACGGCTAAGCTCTTCACGGACATCACCCTTAGCCAGAAACAAACTCAATTCACTAAGTAGCCGCTCCTCGCTCAAAACTGGCCTATCATCTTTTTTAGGCGTTATTTGCGCTTGCTGAAACTCCTCCCACTTTTGAAAATTTTCCTGTAGTCGGCTGCTATAGTACGATGAAATTTCTGTTTCCAACTGATTTGCCTGCTCGCACTGTATAACAAAGTCTTGGTGTAATTGCAATAATTCATGATGCAATTCTTGCCCTTCCCGCTGCCGAGCTAGTACTAATTGGGCACAAGCATCCGCACAAAAATTTAGCAGAGATTGCTGCCAGTCCAACAGATGCTCTTGTTTGCTGCCTTTCTCTTGCCCTTGCAATTCTCCTTGTCCACCGCACCCAGATTCGCGTTGCAAAGTCTCCTTGTAAAGTAAATCATTGCCCATATTTTCACAAAGTTCACGTTGTAATTTGCGACAATGCTGTAATATATCCAACGAGTTTGGGCGCAGCAGATCAAAGCCCAAATTTTTTGTTATACGCTCTAAATCATGTAGCTGGCGCAATTCTTGTTTCAGTAACCGATGATCAATTTTGAGTTGCCCTAAAAGCTCTTCTTTATTGGCATAATTCAAACGGAATTCAATCCGCCCCCGTACCAATTTGCGCTGTAATAATTTCTTCAAAGGAACTTCCAATTCAGCAACAAAATTGGGTATCTGGCAATTTAATTCAAAAAACCGTTGGTTTAAACTGCGCAATTGAATATACCAAACTTCAGATCGACCCAAAAACGTACTTGAGTCCTGATACTCCTCACTGGAAAAACTGGTGCTAGCAGTAAGGCTTTGAATCATTTAATTATCTTTCTCCAATAAAGTCCGCAAAGCCAAAGCTAATTCTCGGTTATTGCCCGCCCCCATCGTTACAAATAAATCCCCTGATTGCAAGATATTTTGCAAAGCAGGCAGAGCGTCTAGTGGTTGGGCAAAGTAATATGCTTGCTGCGCAGACGGGCGCAACTTATTGACGGCTTGCCACAGCATTCGGCCATTATAGTGTTTCTTACTGGGGTTTTGATCCTCTCGTGCGCAGCCATAAATATCGTGCAAGATCAGTACATCCGCCCACTCAAAACAATGGCTAAAATCTTTATGTAACCCAATGCTACGGCTGTAAGTATGGGGCATAAAATCCAGTACTAAGCGGTGGTCGGGATAAAACTTTTTTAACCCAACTAAGGTCTTTCGCACGGCAGTCGGGTGGTGGGCATAATCATCTAGTACCAGTATATCTCCTGTTTTCCCAATTCCTTTTAGAGACAATAATCCTAGTAATTCCGAACGGCGGCTAGCACCACAAAAGTTTGCCAAAGCAGCTTGAATATGTTGGTATTCATTGCGCAAAAAATCACTAAAACATTGGTATTGCTGCTGAATTATGCCGGTGTGGAACAAAGCCACTAATGCACCCAAAGCATTCAAAGCTAAGTGTTCACCCGGCAAAAGAAGGCGCAAAGGCCATTCAGATAAGCCCTTTAAATGCAAGATAGTCTCACCCTTTTGGCTTTCTATGCTTTCCACAATAAACTCCCCAGTCGCACTAAAACCATAAGGAACTAAGTATTGTTTAGACTTAGTTTCTTTAGAAATAGAATGTAGTTTCGTACGTAACTTGTGGATATTAGGATCGTCCGCACAATAGATTACAACCTCAACACTGTCTTTAGAAATAAACTGATAGAAACTGTTTTCAAGCATTTCATAGCTAGTGAAAAAGTCTTGATGATCCCATTCCAACGAGGTTAGCAAGATAATATGGGGGTCAAATTCAAAGAAATGGTTGCGGTACTCACAAGCTTCTACGGCGAAAATATCGCTACCTTGGGAAAGAAAAGAATTACCTTGTAGATGCGGGGCTGCAGCACCAGCTATTGCGCTCGCCGCTAAATTGAAACTGGAACTTAAGCTTTGCATCATGCTACTGCACAGCAAGGTTGAAGTGGTTTTGCCGTGGGTGCCCGCTATGGCCAAGCATTCCTTATAGCAGCGTGCTATATGACCCAAAGCTTGTGGGTAACTAAACACCAATAGCTGCTTTTGTTGTTGGCATTGCAAGGCTACTTTGTATTCTGGGTTATCCATACCATACGCTGCTGAATAAACTACTATCGCAGCACGACTACCCAGAGCTGCAAGCCAATCGGTCAAATTGCTTGCAGCAAAACCGCAGTGCCACGCAATACTACTAGAGCGCAGCAACTCATCAGTATAAAACTGTTCTGCCACATCACTACCAGTAATCTCATAGCCCAGATGCTTGAGCAACTGGGCCAGAGCACACATACCGCTACCTTTAATACCAATAAAATAGATGTTGGGCTTAGGAACATTTGTTTCACTAATACTATCTATTGTTGTACCACTACAGCCCAAATTGAATATCTGTTGCAACATTTTTTGTTTCTGCCTACTTGCCAACTATAATAAAATTCCTTCACCTAATAGATAGCCATTTGTTTTGTCATTTTGGTCCGATAGGCCCTTATCTTCCCCTTTGTATCGCCCCTTTCGCTCTTCTATTTCGGCCTTATCTGCTTGCTGCTCTGCCAATATTTTGGGCTCCAACAACTGGCCACTTGCAGAATAAAGCGACAATTCTGTATGTTGCTTGGGCTGGTTTGCTACTTGCATGGCCAAATAACTTTGAAACTGTAGCGGTTGCTTTTGATGTTTAGAAAGCCGATACTGCGGGCAAGCCATACCCGTACTATTGTAAACTTCTATTGCTGGCAGCAAGGTACTTTTAAAGTTAAAAAACAAACAAGCATGCGGTTGGCTGCTATCCCAAGTAACCTTGTAAGACTGGCATTTTTGGCAGAGAGGCAGGATTTTATTGGGTAAAGCTCTATGGGCTTTTGGCTTCATAACACAATCACAAAAAACACAATCAATAAATTTCTTCTAAGCGATATGGTGTTTTCTGGTAGACATAGTAGTTGACCCAATTGGTAAACAGCAAAGTCGCATGAGCACGCCAATTCATGTAAGGCAACTGCTCGATATTATTCTCAGGGAAATAATTATACGGTATATCGGGTTTCATATTTCGGCCTTGATCTCGCAAATATTCTTGTTTTAATGTATCTGAATCATATTCGGCATGGCCGGTAACAAAAACTTTGCGCCCATTTTGGCTTTGTAGCAGATAGATGCCACCTTCTGGTGAACTAGATAGTAAACATAAATCATTTTTTGCTTTTTCGTTGCATTCTAAATCAATACACCTTATTTCCGCATGGCGTGAATGAATGGCATAAAAATAATCGTCAAAACCCTGTGTCAAGGGAAATTCAAAATTTTCCACACAATGGCGGTACACTCCAGAAACTTTATTTTCGGTTAAATGCTTGGGAATGTCATAGTAATACTGCAGGGCAGCCATAGCTCCCCAACAAATAAATAAAGACGAATAGACATTGTTTTCGGCCCAGCTCAAAATATTGCAAAGTTCATCCCAATAACTAACTTCTGAATATGCTAAAGCTTCTACCGGAGCTCCGGTAACAATCAGGCCATCAAATTTACGCGCTTGTACCTGCTCAAAAGTGCGATAAAAATTTTCCAGATGGTCTTTGGAGGTATACCTTGTCTCCCGCGAGACACGCAAAAACTCAATATTTATCTGAAGTGGTGTATTCGCCAACAAACGCAATAATTGGGTTTCTGCAATAATTTTCTGTGGCATCAAATTCAAAATTAAAATATTTATCGGGCGAATATCTTGGCGATATGCTTCTTCCTCCCCCATCACAAAAACATGCTCTTCAAGCAATTTGTTGTATGCTGGGAGCTTTTTATCAATATTAATCGGCATGGGATTTTCTCATTTTAAAAATAGTGTTAGCCAGATTATACGAAAAACACCCTTTTGGCCTATCCCTTCACAATAATTCAAATATGCAATTGCTACTATATTTTAACAACAAACCCAAACCAAATTTTTGCATTGGACTTAAAATGATGTAAATTTTCACTAACGATAGGCAATTGCTTCCACCTCAATCATTACATCTCGGGGTAAACCTTTACAGTAAAGCAACTGCGTGCTGGATATGGCTGGCCAAAATATTGGGCATAGATTTCATTAAACTCAACAAACAAAGACATATCTTGTAAATAAGTATGTTGTTTTTATCACTTTATCCAATGCAAATTTTTAATGGATAGTTAAAGGGATAATTCTTGATAGGCCGCACGCAAAAAAGAACCTTGTAAATCAAAGCCAACATCGGTGAGTTTAAAGTAGCCTTGCTCCCAATAAAAAAAATCTGCATATTGCTGCATCGAGTTGGGTAGCCACTTTTGCAGCAGACAATCCAAATATTCTGCTTTAGCTGGTAAGTTTGGCCAAAACAAGTGGGAGAACTCACAGCCTTCAATGCCTCGGCGTAAACGTAAAGCCATTAATAAATACTCCCACAAACTCTCTTTTTGTGAAAGTATGGTATAGCGAAGGCCAAAATCACTGCGTTCCAAATAGTGCTGCCAAACGGTAGAACCTTGGGCCCGCCAGACTTGCGCTTGCTGGCCCGGTTGTTCAGTTATTAATCCAGCCCCAACCGCCCCCGGGCCTAAACCCAAATACGGCTGCCAACGCCAATACAATTCATTATGGCGCGAGCAATAAAGATGTTCCTCGGCATTCCCATTAGCTCCGCAAGCAAAATTCGAAACTTCATAACGATAATAATCTAATTTTTTTAAGCCATTATGCAAGTGTTCAAATTGTTGCTCACAATTTTGCTGCGCTACCGTCTGAATCTGCTGCCGGGCAAACAAAGTGCCTTCCTCTATACTCAATTCATAATATGATACATGGTGGGGCTGATGGCGAGCAATAAAATCCAGACTGTCTTCAATATCAGCCAAATTCTGGCCGGGAATACCATAAATAAAATCAAAAGAATATTGGCCATTAAAATGGTTGGTCAACAGTTTGGCCAGTTTTTCATGCTCTTGGCGCGATGAGCGCCGCCCTAAAGCCAAAAGCAATTTATCGCTACAACTTTGCAGACCAATACTCAAGCGGTTTATGTTCAAATTTTGCCACAATTCCAAACTTTCTGCATGAATTAGTTCGGGATTACTTTCCATACTCCATTCGGTAACAGGTTTTGGTAATCGGGCCTGTAACTCGCGCAGCAGATAAGAAAGGGCCCTAGCCCCCAATAAACTAGGCGTACCACCACCTAGAAAAATAGTTTGTAAATCACGCAGCAAGTCCGGCCGTAGAGCCAAATAATGATCGAGCTGTTCGAGCAGTCTTTGAACAAAGCGTAAATGCTGCTGTTCATTGCGCGAGACGATAACATAAAAATCACAGTATGGGCAGCGACTGGTGCAAAAAGGCACGTGAATATAAAGCCCTTTCGGCAAAAATGAATTTGGAAAAAAACAATCCGAAGAAAATGACATTATGGCCCGCTCAAATAATCTATTGGGTTGACTGCTTTTCCTGCTACAAAAATCGTGAAGTGAATATGTGTCCCCGTGCTCAAGCCCGAAGAACCTATATGTCCAATAGTATGGCCTTGGAATATCCGTTGCCCTTTGCTAACTAAAAGTTTGGACATGTGGCCGTAAAGAGTTTTAATACCTTTATCGTGTTGTAAAATAACATACTTGCCATAAATCGATTGGTAACCCGCAGAAATCACCAAACCATCAGAAGAAGCTTTTACCGCTGCTCCATAAGGGCCAACAATATCCAAACCGTTGTGAAATTCGCGCCTACTCCTGTAGCCGAAAGGATTGTTGCGATAACCAAAATGGGAACTGATCGGCCCAATATAAGGATAGATATAAAGATTGCCAAAAACTTTGCGCAATTCATAGCTGCTTAGTGTAGCACCGGGGATAAATATTGGGTTGCCAGCAATCAGTACACTATCTTCCAGCTGATTTGCATCGATCAAAGCACCAATGCTGCTGTCAAATTCGGCAGCAATACTAGCCAAGCTATCATTGGCTTGAACTTGATACATTAAACCGTCTATATTGGGTATCAAAATTTTCTGCCCAGCTTGTAAACTTTTGGCTCGCTTTATCTGGTTGACACTAATTAAAGTGGACATGTTGAGGCTATACCGCTGCGCCAGTAGCGAAATATTTTCGCCACTTTGGACAATATATTCACGGGTGTGATAAGCAGGATGTAAAATACGTTTCAATTGTGCTGGGTCTAGTTGCTGGCTAGCAATTAAATTATTTGTTGAAAAACTGGTAGAAGCTATGTCAATTTTACTCTCTGAAGCATTGGTGGGGGCTGTTCTTTTTCGAACCAAAGCAGCCTGACTATCTAAGCGAGTAAGCATCATATCCTCACTTAGTAACAAGTCGAGCTGATTTTCGGCCGGTAGCAATAAAACCCTTGCCGATTGTTCAAAATAGTAACGGCTCAAAATAGGAACATACCACTGCACAATCAAAGAAAAAGCAACAAGCTGCAATACAAATAGCAAGCCATCTAAACGCAATAAGTACAGCATTCGTAAAGAAAAGCCAGCTAAAATTTCCCCAAAAACGCCACTAATTTCTCGCTTAAAGACATCAACAGAATAATTTGTATTTCCAGTCAACTCCAAATATAATGCTTCTTCATGCTCCTCATAGTGCACAGAATGGCTGCGATACTGTTCATAGCTTTGGCCATAAGGTTTATCACAAGATTTTAAGCGGTTTACAGGCTGCCGAGTTTGTTGCCAAGCATGATTATTTCGCCAAGAAAACCATTTTGATTCTCTTGCCGGCTGCTTGATATTTTGCTTGCCAGTATTTTCTACAAAATTCCTATCAAAACGTTTTTTACTGCGATTCAGCTGGAACTTGCTGTGTTTTTTCGGTTTGCCTTTACCAGTAAAATTACTTGTGGGGCTACTTTGTTTATTTTGGTATCTTTCACTACTGATACGCACGTATTTCCTCGGCCAACATCAAATTAATTACAGATAGAATAATGGCTTAAATTCTTCATCACAACCGATCACAATAAACAAAAATTTGGCTAAATAGGCTAAAGGTATTATTGTAATTAATCTATCCAAAATAAGAAACATTGGAAGAATACTGAAGACTTGGGAAATATAGTAAATAGAAATCTTACTATAGGCTTTTTAAGAAAAAGCAAATTTGTTTATAGTCTATGCCATTATCTTCCCAATTTTTTATAACAAAAGAAATAGCTTGGGAGGATTGAATGAAAACAAATTTTTCTGTACTCCGAACATCTCCTGCTAATATATCCATATTCATTCGATAATGCAGCCATTTTACATAGATATAATGCTTATATAAGTTGTATTTTGAAAGCAAATAATTACCGTATGTCTGATATTCTGAAAATCCACTAAATGGCAGAGCTTCTGTTTTAGTAGAATTTAAAATGGTAAAAATCCATTTAGAATCTTTGGCAATTACCGCTAAGCCCAAACATCTAATAAAGCTGCCCATAGTTTGCATGACCAAAGTAAATACTCTCACTATAATTGCGCCTTGATATACTACTAAGAAAAGAGCCAAACGAGCAACCGCATGGACTATAAGCAATTACCCATTTACCGACACCGAGCTGAAATTATTTCAGCTTTTGAACAAAACCAAGTACTTATTGTCGAAAGCCCCACAGGTTCAGGTAAAACGACCCAACTGCCGCTGATATTACATGAATCTGGCTATACCCAACGCGGCATCATCGGTATAACCCAGCCTCGGCGCCTTGCAACTCTATCGGTTTGTGATTTCATTTCACAACAGCTAGAACAGCCTATCGGAGGCTTTGTCGGCTACAAAATGCGCTTTGAAGATGTTACCGGTACAGAAACCAAAATAAAGGTTATGACCGATGGAACCTTGCTACAAGAACTCAAGCATGACCCTTTGCTATTGCGCTACTCTGCCTTGATGGTAGACGAAGCTCACGAGCGCAGTTTAACCATTGATTTTATCCTCGGCCTACTCAAAGAACTATTACCCAAAAGGCCCAATTTCCGCTTGCTTGTTTCCTCTGCGACTATCCGCACCCAAGTTTTTAGCCAATATTTCCAACAAGCTCCGATTATTTCTATCCAAGCTCAAAGCTTCCCAGTGCAAGTGATCTACTACTCTCCAGATAACAACAAGCTCAACAAAAATACCAATCACAAACAAAAACGCAAGGCTGGTAAAAATGTAAGCAAAATACAAAATACAAAAAAAGTCTTCAGCTCTGCTGAAGAGCTGGCAGAACAAATTTGCAACCTAATTTTGCAGCTGGACTTGCCCATTTCTCCTGCCAAGCGACAACAGAAATTACCTTCTAAGGCCATCCAAGAGCTACAAGCCCCAGATACTGGCGGCGATGTGTTAGTGTTTCTCCCCGGTGAAGCGCATATCAAAGCTTGTTTGCTGGCTTTGCAACCACATACAGAACCATACAGTCTTTCTGTACTACCGCTCTATGCTCGGCTTGGCAAAGAAGAGCAACAACGCATTTTTGAGTCCACCCCATATTGCTCCCAATTGCAAAGAAACCGCCGCAAAATTATTCTAGCCACCAACATTGCCGAAACTAGCTTGACGATCGAAGGCGTAACTGTAGTGATCGATACCGGTTTATCCAAACTCAGCCATTTTGACAGCTATAGCCAACATGCAGAACTGCGCGAAAGTGGGATTTCTAAAGCGTCTGCCCTCCAACGCAAAGGCCGAGCTGGGCGCGTTGCTGCCGGCCGTTGCTACCGCCTTTATAGCCACACCGACTACCAAGCCATGCAGCCCTACACCCAAGAAGAAATTCAGCGCACAGACCTCACAGAAGTTATTTTGCGTATGGCGGAACTAGGTATACAAGGTTTTGAAAGCTTTGATTTTCTCACCAAGCCAGAACTAAATGATATTCGCAATGCAATTAATAGTTTGGTGCAGTTAGGTGCTTTGGCCAATCGTAAACTTACAGAAATTGGGGAACAAATGTGCTATTTCCCACTGCTGCCAAAGCATTCCCGCATACTGATCGAAGCAGTGCGCATTAGCCCAGAATGCATACATCCAGCTTGTGTTATTACTGCTTTTCTTTCAACAAATTCACCTTTCTTATTTCCACATGGTCAAGAACGAGAAGCCCGCAAAGCCCAAAGCCATTTCATGGGTAAATATGGCGACTTTGAATTTTATTTAGCAGTTTTCCATCGGTATTCTACTATGCAAAGCTTACATGAAAAACAGCAATTTTGTGAGCACTATTTCTTAGACCAAAAAGCTATGCATGAACTACAGCGAATTACCTACCAACTCAAAGATATTATCCGCAATGCACCCCCATTTAAAGATATTGCCATACCAGAACCATCTAATGGTAACTGTAGCCCAAATTATATGCAACAATATATGCAAGCTTGTTTAGCTGGTCTGCAAAGTAGTTTGTGCATTCAAGAACAGACCAATGCTAACAGTGGGGGCCAGCGCAGTAAACGCCGCATATTATACCGCAGCCTCACTACCAACAATATTATTATTCACCCCAGCTCTAGTTTGTTCTGCCAAACACCTAAATATTTGTTAGCAGGTGAAATTATACGTACTTCCCAAACTTATGCACGTGCAGTCAGCCTATTACAACCCAAGTGGATTGATAAGTTTAACCCATCTTTACGCAAACAATTAAAACGCCTAGTTGGCTCAAAAAATAAAAAAGCAGAATAGCTACCACAACACACAGAATCTATGATTCATTCAGTATTAAAAAGATTGAATATCATTCCAGATTCCATACAATCAACACCATAACTATATATTAGTACAATGTTATTATCTAATTCAAGAACTGCTTCTATAATATTTGGGGCTTGATTCGAGCAATCCGCTAATGGCTATATATCTGATTTTCTTTTAATTCTAAAATACCATCACTGGTACGGAATTTTGTTGCAAAGCTTTGTCGTTCAAAATTTTGGCTATAGGTAGCTACTAAAAAGTGTAAATGGGCTTCACTGGAATAACCTGTATTACCGGCATAACCCAGTAGCTGGCCTGCTGCAACTTCTTCACCTATTTGTACCACAATACCCTTGTGCATAAAATGGGCATATATGCCCGAAGTATTATCATCATGCAGAATATGAATAAAATTATCTCTATTTTCGTATACCTTTAGAGTACCACCTTTAGAATAATTATCCTGAATTTGGACAATTATACCAGAACGAGCCGCTGTTATAGGGCTACCTTTAGGCATTTGAAAGTCTAAAGCATATACACCTTTATGCGAGAATTGGCCATTATAACCTTGGATAATTTTATATCCCGGCCCGCCTGTAGGATATGGCAACTGATAAATATACTTATCATCATGTTTGGCCTCAATAATTCCAACAATGGTATTCCATGTATAAAAGAATCCCTTATTTGAATCTTTTATTGAGAATAATCGAACTTTGCCATTTTTACGCTGATTAGCAGAACTACTATAAACCCAATTAGTTTGCAAGTTTTCCATAACCCCAGGGATAAATTGTTGTTCTACTAGAACCAGTTCTTTGATACGGACTATAATAGGAAAAGGCTGTTCCGCTTGCAAATATACATCAATTCGATCACCGGAATCTATATCTACCACGATTGCTTTAAAATGTAATTCTTGGTATGGAATACTGTTACAACCCAACAACAAAAAATTAACCAAAACTATAGTAAAAAATTTCATACCGTTCCTATAATCCATCTAACCATATAATATCTAACTCTATTTTGATAATTATCTATAAAATGAAGGTAAATTATTATCTTACCATTGTATATAAAACTATAAAAAAGAATCGATCAAAATAAAATCTGCTCTTATAAATTTTAGATATAATATCCAATTACTCTATTATTGTCAATCATTTTTAGATTTATAAATGATTCGATCAAGATTATTATTACAAAGATATTTTAGACATAAAAACCAATCATTAGATATAAAATAAATAAAAGTTTTATATTTACAAATCAATAACATATTGAATATGGTAATTTTATATCATATTTTTGTAGTTATTCAAATTAATAGCACAGCTACTATTTACTAATGGTAAATGTAGGTAAAGATAGATGCCAACGGATAGCTATCAAACGAAGGATCAGGGTAGAGCAAACTCCGATAATAAAAGCAGCAGAATGCTGGAAGCCAACAGCCAATGATCCGGTATAAAATATACCACCAATAATACAAGCAGTAGCATATATTTCATGTCTCATTATCATTGGTATTTCCCGTGCCAAAGTATCTCGTATGATGCCACCACCACAGCCGGTAATTACACCCATCATAATAGCAACTAAGCTAGAACTTTGGTATACTAAGGATTTTTCAATACCAATACCCAAAAAAGTCGCTAAACCAATTGCATCACAAACAGGTAGTATCCACCATGAAAGGCTTTCCAGCTTACGAATAATCAGTATTGCCACAATACAAGTAATTATTATAACCCAAAGATATGTAACATCCGCTATCCAAAAAACAGGGTTCGCACCTAATATTAAGTCTCGCAGAGTGCCACCACCAATAGCTGTAACCCCACTTAAAACAATAACACCAAATGGGTCCATTTTTAAGCGACATGCCAATAACACACCCGAAACAGCAAATATAGCCGTACCAAATAAGTCAACAGCATAGAACAATAACATTAGTTTTGAATCCATTAAGTATTACCTTAAAAATCAATAACCCGCTCTAAATATAATTCCATCACAAGGTAAGACCATGGAGGTATTTCTGGTTGTTTGCCTTGAATGCCATAAGCCCCTTCTGGAGGTAACAAATATAGACGTTTCTCCCCGGGAGTCATATCCAATAAGGCTACCTTCCAAGCTGGAAACAATTGCCCCAATGAAACCCGCACACTGCGCTGTTGTTGAATCCGGTCTTCCAACAATAAACTGCGGCCATCATTTTGTGTTGCCCAAACAGCATACTGTATTTCCACCTGAACCAAACTACTATCGGGTAGCTCATGTTCCAATCTATCATTTGATTGATCATCTAGTTTAGTTACCAATTTGGTTGCCGTAGAACCTGCTTGCAATACTTTATATTCCAAACCCCAATCTCGCATTTTTGTTTGTAAAGCAATAGCTATAGCTTGTTGTGATTGATTTAGGGCACTATCTTTATATTCTGTTTTTGGCTGTTGTAATTTTTGCTGTTGGTAGCGTGGCCATTGCACTTCAATAAAATCACGCCCCAGCTGTTGGTGAATGGCTGCCATTCCTTGGCGTTTATATAATACTTCTGTCCGAAGCTGTTGTAGCATATTTAAGCCATCACGGCGCAATCTAGCCAAAAATTCTTGCCCTAGATTGTTATCACTATGCACTTTAATCGAAAGGATTTGATCATCAGTTTGCAAATTGCGTACTACATGAAAGCCTTTTACTACTTGGCCAAATGCACTAAACTTACCAAACAAATGGGGATTAGCTGCTAAGCTAATAAAAAAAGAAGGTTGGCTTACAATATTTACCGTATTCATGGCATTCTCAACAGACACAGCCGTAAATGCCAACACCCCTGGTTTGCGAAAGTGTAACCACTCGGAAAACTCTGCTGGAAACAAAGGCATAGCAAAGGGATTACCAGCTTGAACATATGCAATATTTTCACTGTTAGAATTTTTGAAACCTTTTGGAAGTATGAAATTAGCTCCAATATAACTCTCTACTTGATTATGAATAATAGAGTCTCCCGCAAGGTATAAAAATGTCGCCACAGCCAAGGGGGCCAATTGAAATGCTAAGCGAAGTTCAATAGTTCCTTTGTTAGTATCCAAATAAGCAGTAATGGCTTGCCCACCACTAAGCTGCTGCCAACCTTTAGTTTGAGTTTGGGCTTGTATAGACAATTCTTGCAGTTGCTGGGAGGCATATTTTTTATAACTATTTGCCTGTTCTGCCTTTTGCGCAATTTTACGAGCTCGTGAACAACTTGATGCAATCAGCACTAACAATAAAATCGCCCAAACAAGCTGCACTAGCTTATGTTTCATAAAAACTGATTCCGCTCATTCTTAAATCATTATTTTTTGTAAATCAAAAATTTAACGAATAAATTCAAGCATTTCCATTTCAAACAGTAAATAGCTATTGGCTGGAATCACGGGTGGACTGCCCTGTTTGCCATAACCTAAATTACTGGGCACCAATATAATTCGTTTTTCACCTTTTTGCATTTGTGGCATCGTGAGATTCCAAGCTTGAATTACTTGACCTACAGCAATTTCAATCGGCTCTCCTCGATCAAAAGAACTATCCACTTTTTGGACTTTGCCATCGCTGCTTAAAACCCACAAAGTATAGTCCAGCCGATATTTTTGCACATCACCCAATTGCTCACCCGTTGCCCCATTGCCCGGCGCAACAATGTAATGGTGCAGTCCTTCAGCTCCGCTCTTGGAGTTAGAGCTCTTAAAGCTATCTTCAAAAGAAATATCATTCCATTGCTGCTTGGCAAATTGTTCGAGAACTTGTTTGTTTTGCTTACTTCGCTGTTGATCGATAGCAGCCTGTTTGTTCAAAATTTGTGAGCGCAATTCTTGAAATTGTTGCCAACTAGGCTGAAATTCTTCTGCCTTAGTTCCCTGCCGAACGATGCTTACTTTGATAATTTTGTCATCTTTGGCAATTGCCTTGACAACATCTATTCCCTCAACCACATGGCCAAACACACTGTAATTACCATTTAAAAATGATGCGGGCGCTAAGGTAATAAAAAACTGGCTGCCATTGGTATCTGGCCCAGAATTGGCCATAGACAAAATGCCTTCTGTATCATGGTTTAAACTCGAATCAATTTCATTGGGAAATTGATAACCAGGGCCTCCAGTACCATTACCCTTTGGGTCTCCCCCTTGGATCACAAAATTCGGCTCGACACGGTGGAAAGTTAAACCATCAAAATAGGGTTTTCCTTTGTCACTACTGGGGGTTTCAAAACGGCCTTCTGCCAGGCCGACAAAACTCATTACAGTAAGCGGAGTTTTTTCAAATTCAAGCTGCGCTAGTATTGTGCCTTGCTCGGTCTCTATTTTGGCAAAGAGGCCATCACTAGGCAGCTGTACTTTTGCAGCACATGCGCTAGATATACTCAGTAGTAATAAAAAGACCAATAATTTTATTTTCATTGAAAAACTCCGATAATAACTGTTTTAATGAAAACTTAGCGTTTCCATCTCAAACAATAAGTAACTGTTTGGTGGGATAATCGGTGGATTGCCCCGTTTGCCATAGCCTAATGGCCCGGGAACTATTAACACCCGTTGTTCACCACATTGCATTTTTGGCAATGTCAGGCCCCAGCCTCGTACAACTTGTTCGGGCGCAATGCGAAGGGGTTGGCCCCGATCGCGAGAGCTATCAATTTTGGCAATAGAGCCATCAAGCTGGGAAACCCAAAGAGTATAGTGCATTGAATACTGTTTGGCCCCTGCTTCTTGGCCCGTTGGCCCTTGCCCTTGACAAATAATTTTATACTGTAAGCCTTCAGGGCTTTGCTCCAATCCGCCTCCCGGCCAAGTTTGTTCGATATAGTCGAGCAATTGCTGTTGAACTGTAGATTGAGCCGACTGTTTGGCCTTATTTCTTTGAGAAATCATGGCTTGAAATTCTTGCCAGTTGGGCGCAAAGTTATTGGCATGGTGGCCTTTACGGTGAATTATCACACGTTCCATAACAGCCCCTTTTTCAATTTTTTGAATCAGCTCTAAGTTCCAAACAACCAAGCCAAACACGCTATATCCACCATCTAAAAAGGCAGCATCAGAGAGAGTAATAAAAAACTGGCTACCATTGGTGTCTGGCCCAGCGTTGGCCATGGACAAAATTCCAGCTTGGCTATGCTTTAATTCACTGTGGATTTCATTGGGAAATTGATAACCAGGGCCCCCAGTACCATTACCATTTGGGTCTCCCCCTTGAATCACAAAGCTTGGCTCTACTCGGTGAAAAGTCAGGCCATCAAAATAGGGTGTGCCCACTTTGTCATTAGGCGCAGAAAAACGGCCTTCTGCCAAGCCAATAAAATTGGCAACCGTCATAGGCGCACGCTCAAATTCAAGCTTACATAAAATATCACCACCGCTCATTTGCAGTTGAGCATATAGACCATTTTGCTCGGCAAGTATCGTTTCAATAGACAAACTCCCACTCCTTCAAACAACAAAAGAATATTTTTCACAGCACTTTAAAGCCAATTCTATTCATTGTCAATATTGGGCAAGATAAACCAGTCAAGATAGACCAGTATCGGTCAATAATAAAAAGCTTAAAATATCTATTCAAAAAAATCTCGCATGGATACCCCCAAGGCTTTGGCTAGTTTATCCAACACCATTAACGTTGGAATTTTCTTTTTGTGTTCAATGTAAAACAAGTAACTGTGGGCTATTCCAGATTCTATAGAGTGCACCATCTAATACACCCTGTTGTAACTCTATAGAGATTATGGGAGTTATATAATAGGTGTAAGGGGGCGTGAAGAATGAAATGTGGGGTATTTGGGCAAATTGTTGCGTGATGCCCTGCTTATGGGGCTTTCAGAGGGTGCTTGACGGGATTTGAAGTGGTTTATAGTTGGCCTTCCGCTTTTAACTTCGCCTGTTTTCGCCTTGGTTCTTCTATAGATTAAAAAATTTCTACCCCAACCTTTTTATAAAGTCCAGGGCAAGGAAAAATCAAATATGGGTTGTTGTTCATTTTTGTTTTTCTCTTTGGTTTGGTATGAATCCCTCTGCCACCCCCAACCAAAACCCCACCCCCCAAACCTTCACAGCAAAAACCAAACCATGCCCTAATTATGTACTTTTGAAAAGGAACAATTATGGACTAGGTCGGTCCATAGTTATCGACTTGTTGCGTCTATAACTATGGATTGGTTGCTTTGATGGTTTATAGATTCAACTAATATTCAATGCAAATGAATTGGCATGGATTTTGAACCACCTTACAACACTAAAACACAAATAAGACACAAAAAAAGTGCCCAAACATAAAAAAAGCACAAAAAAACTTACAAAAAGCCTTATAAAGGCCTTGACGCAACACCCCCCCTAGCAAAATGGGGCACTGTACACTAGCCCGTATGGGTTGGCTAATCTTTATCCATTTTTGGAGGTATTGCTTATGTATAAGCTCAAACTACTTTTATTGCCTGTAGCATTGCTACTGGCCTTTATGGCCTTGGCCTGCGCCCCACCCGATGACGATGATGCGCCGTCTTCTGGGCCGACTATCAATAACGCCATCTACGATGTTGGCAAGGCTCTGTTAACCGTACAAGGTACTGACTTAAGTCCTACAGAAGCGCAAATCCAAACCATCGTAGTAGATGGGGTAGCCTTAAGTTCCTATACTGCAGATGACCCAGCCACTGGGCCAGATAGTAGCAGTCTTGCAAAAGGTAAGTACCGTATTGCAAACGATGGCACAGCGCTTTGGCTTAGACTTACCGATGCCGATAAAGCTACTCTGAATGGCAAGCCCAGTATGAATAGCAATGGTCTAAAAAAGGGTAAGCTTAGCGTTGGCACTGGTACTTGGGCGGGTTTAGATACAGCCAAAGACTTAACCGTTAGGAATATACCCGATAAGCCATCTAAACAACCTAAAGCCGAAGAGCAGTCGCTTAAGCAAACCGAAGATAAGCAGTCGCCTAAGCAAGCCGAACAAGCCAAACAAGCTGAACAAACCGAAGAAGTCGAAGATAAGCAGTCTAAGACCGAAACCGAAGATCAGTCGCTTAAGCAAGCCGAAGCTGCAATTACCCGTGCAACCTACCATGTTGGCACGGCGCTGTTAACTGTACAAGGTTCTAACTTAAGTCCTACCAGTGCGACCCAAGCGCAAATCCAAACTATCGTGGTAGATGGCTTAGCCTTAAGTTCCTATATTGCAGATGCCACAGCCACTGGGGCAGATAGTCGCGGTCTTGCAAAAGGTAAGTACCGTATGAAAAGCGATGGCACAGCGCTTTGGCTTTACCTTACCGATCAACATAAAGCTACTCTGAATGGCAAGACAGGTATGGATAGCAATGGTCTAAAAGATGGGTTGCTTAGCGTTGGCACTGGTGCTTGGGCGGGTTTAGATACAGCCAAAGCCTTGGCCGTTAGTGGTAACCCCGCAATTACCCGTGCAAGCTACCATGTTACTACAGGCTGGTTAGTAATTACAGGTACTAATTTACCAGCAGCAGTTGCAGGCTGGGACTTTAGAAAATTGACGCTTGTATCCGGTGATCGTACTAATAGATTCACATTACCCCGGCACTCACACTCAATTTTAGTTGAAAACAGAGCCAAAGGTTCTGTAGCAAGTGCAACAAGCTTAACGATTACTTTAAGAGGTAGTGTAAAAGCCAAAGCCGATGCTATATTGGTTAACGATGGTGTTCGTGATGCTAATGGTGCATACAACCTGGAAGCAGCAGCAGGATTTGCCGGTGGTAGCGCTGAAGACACAACCAACCCTATTACCGTTAGTGGGTATACCATCATCAGCGCAACCTACGAAGCTGATACAGGCGAGTTAACTATTTTCGGTAGCGGTTTACCGACAACAATTGCAGAGTGGGACTTTAGCAAATTGACGATTGTATCCGATGATGGTAAGAAGAGATTGACATTACCCCAGCACTCAACTGTAGGTAAAAACAGAGCCACAGGTACTGTAGCAGCTATAAACGGCTTAAAGATTACTTTAAGGGGTAGTGTAAAAGCCAATGCCGAAGCTATAATGCAGAAGCTTTTTGTTGGTGTATACAAACTTGAAGCAGCAGCAGGATTTGTACCTGGTAGTCCAGAAGAAGCTATTCTTACTAGTTATATTAGTAGGAATTCTTAGTAAGTAAGGTTTGGTTGTTGCGGTAAGCAATGCTTGGTTGGCCTATTGCAGCCTTGGTAAATTTTTTTATCAAGGTTGCTTTTGCCAATTATAGCCTTGGTATAAAGTATTGTTCCGCATTGGTGCAATACATCTTTCCGCCTTGGATCAAGGCCTTGATCCAAGGCGGAAAGCTATATCATAGCAAGGCTAGAAAAATTTATTAAGGCTACAAACTTTTTTAGTAATAGCTTTGAACAAACCCCTTACAATAATTATTACCAGAACGTTGCCATAACCATTAAGAGAATTTCTTAATGCCTAATAAGAGAGTTTCTTAATACCTAACAAGAATTTTTTGTAACAAGATAAACTTTGGCCAATTACAGGCTTTAGACGGCTAGCAGCGGTGCTGTAAGGTGGTTATATAATCGCAGTACAGCAGCGCTGCTAGAGTTTAGATAGTTACCCAGACTATCTAAACAGTACAATTACTCTCTGACTTTTAATAAAGAATGGAAAAGCTGTTTTTAGCAGCTTCTTAAAGTAGCGCAAAATAATCTACGATAGGGCCAAAATGAGCCAAAATGTCAATACCTTATCTTTTAAGTTTCAGAAAGAGGCTCACCAGTGCTTTTTGTGCATTTGACTAGACAATAAAGCGCTAAACATAAAATATTTTACCATTTTGCCCTTTTGGGGGATAAAAGGAGTCTATCTATGATTTACAGTTATGCCGCCGCAGGTTTTAGTGGGCAACTAATCCATGTAGAATGCTCGATTCGGCGCGGTATGCCCAATACCGATATAGTGGGCCTGCCTGACGGTGCGGTAAAAGAAGCACGGGAGCGTGTGCGGGCTGTTTTGCATCACTGTAATTTCTTCTATCCCAATGACCGAATTTTGATTAACTTAGCACCGGCTGGCCTCAAAAAAAGTGGAGCGGGTTTTGATTTGCCCATAGCTTTAAGCATTCTATTACAATCCCAACAACTGCCTGCTGTTTTAGAAGAATTACCTTCACTATTAGTACTAGGAGAATTAGAATTATCGGGCAAGGTGCGCAGCATTGATGGTGTTTTGGCAGCAGTAGCCAGTGCCTATGAAATGGGTATTGAATATTTTTTAGTGCCTGCCACAAACTTAAAAGAAGCTCAATCTCTGAATAAGGGGAAAGTTTTCCCCTTAGAGCACATTGACGATCTGGTTGAAAGAATCAAAACCATAGTAGAGACCCAAGTACCTATTGCCCAAGGATTCCAGCCATTACTGGGCAATGAAGCCGAATCAGAGTTTGACGATGATTCTTTAGATTTTGCCGATGTAAAAGGGCAACCATTACTCAAGCGAGCCATGGAAATAGCCATTGCTGGGAGGCACAATATATTGATTTTTGGGCCTCCGGGTTGTGGCAAAACCATGGTCGTCCGCAGTGTCCCCAGTTTATTGCCACCTTTGAGCAGCGCTGAAGCTGTAGAAACAACAAGGATTTGGTCTCAAGCAGGTTTGCTCAATGACCAGCATGCCTGCTTGGAAGCTCCCCCAATGCGTTCACCCCACCACAGTGCAACCTTGGAAGGTTTAGTTGGTGGTGGGTCACAGTTGAAACCGGGCGAAGTTTCTCTATCCCACAATGGTGTTTTATTTTTAGATGAAGCCCCTGAATTTAAAGCTAGCCATCTCCAAGGCCTGCGCGAACCTTTGGAAAATCAACGCATTGTTATTGTGCGTGCTGGAAAATCTTTTTGGTATCCAGCAGATTTTCAGTTATTTATGGCTATCAACCCCTGCCCCTGTGGTAATTTGGGCCGCGAAGAAAGCGTTTGCACTTGTAGCCAGACTGTCATTGCCAAATACTGGAAACGCGTTGGCGGAGCTTTACTGGACCGTATTGACATGCGTATTCCTGTGCAGGCAACTTCTTCCACCACATTATTGGAAAGTAAGGAAGAAAGTTCCAAGCAAGTACGTTTGCGCATTGTCAATGCACGGCAACGGCAACAACAACGTTTCCAAAAGAATGGAGTCAGACACAAACCTTATAATTCGCGCATACCCGCCGGGCAAATTGCCAAGCTCTGCCATATAGACCAAGACTCACGCGAACTATTCCACATAGCGGTAAAAAAGTTGGGTTTATCGTCTCGTGCTTGCCATTCGGTATTGCGCATTGCCCGCAGCATTGCAGACTTAGAGCAAAAAGAAATAATCGACCAGAACGCTTTGTTAGAGGCAATTGAGTATCGCAGATACGGCGATAGAAATATTTTTTGGAGCAGCTTTTAAATAAAAACAAATTTCAAAAATCCACAAACAAAAGAGAGAAAAAAGTGGCTTCCAATACAGCTCTTACCTGTAGGAAGCCATGAAGAACAAATAATCTAAGTTAGATATTTTAAGCGGGGCTTTCCTCGCCGTTGCCAATCCAGTCCGTGTGGAAAAATTTACCACGAGGCTGGTCAACACGTTCATAAGTATGGGAACCAAAGAAGTCGCGCTGTGCTTGCAATAAGTTGGCAGGCAACCATTCTGAAGAATAACCGTCAAAAAAGCTCAAAGCTGAAGAAAAGGTCGGTACGGGAATACCTGCATTGACACCCAGCGAAACTATGCGGCGCCAACCAGCTTGCGCTTCTTTTACTTTATTGCTGAAGTATGGGGCAATCAGTAAATTGCTTAACTGTTGATTGTTGTCAAAAGCTTCTTTAATTTTGCCGAGGAATACACTGCGAATAATACAACCACCGCGCCACATTAACGCAATACCACCGTAATTCAATTCCCAATTATATTCTTTTGCCGCTTGGCGTATCAACATATAACCTTGAGCATAAGAAATAATTTTCGATGCCAGTAAAGCTAAGCGCAAATCTTCGAGTATTTCAGCACGGTCACGCCCGTCATTAATTTTTGCAATACTGCGCTGGAAATGCTTTGCAGCCTCAACTCGTTCTTCTTTCATGGAAGAAAGGTAGCGGGCAAATACCGACTCTCCAATTAAAGTAAGAGGAATCCCCAATTCCAAGGCATTGATCCCCGTCCATTTACCGGTACCCTTTTGCCCTGCTGTATCGAGAACCTGTTCCACTGTAGGTTTACCATTTGACTCGCGCTTTAAAATATCTGCGGTAATTTCAATTAGATAGCTATCTAATTCGCCTTTGTTCCATTCGGTAAAAGTTTGCTGCATTTCACTGTAGTTCATACCCAAGCCATCGCGCATAAATTGATAAGCCTCGCAAATCAATTGCATATCGCCATATTCAATACCGTTGTGAACCATTTTGACAAAATGGCCAGCCCCTTCAGGCCCAACCCAATCACAGCAAACTTGGCCGTCCTTGGTTTTTGCAGAAATAGCTTGGAAAATATTTTTGACTAAAGGCCATGCTTTGGGATCACCACCCGGCATTAAAGATGGCCCTTTGCGCGCACCGTCTTCACCCCCGGAAACCCCTACTCCCAGATATAAAATTCCTTTCGGTTTTAGGCGTTGTACACGACGTGTTGTATCAGAAAATAGAGAATTACCACCATCAATAATACAATCTCCGGGTTCCAAATGCTGTAATAATAATTCAATAAAATCATCGACAGCAGTACCTGCTTGAATCATAAGCATAATTTTACGTGGGCGTTCTAACTTGGCAACAAAATCCTCCCAACTGCTTGCGCCAACCAATTTATTGTAAGAAGATTCGCTATCTTTAATCTCATCGAGAAAAGCACCGACTTTACTAACAGTACGGTTGAAAACGGCAACCCGAAAGCCATGGTCTGCTATATTCAAAATCAAGTTGCGGCCCATGACGGCAACACCAACAACACCAATTTGAGCTAAATCACTCATAAAGACTCCTAAAAAATAAAATTACCGCTAAAAAAATTCTTGCTGTTTGCATCAGCTACTGGATAATTGACTGCTAATTGCAACAAATCTCAAAAATTTTCCAAGCATATTTGGTCAAATATGTAAGAATATAACATAAGCTAAAAATAAAGTAAACCAAAACAATCATAAAAGTAAGTTAGCAATAACATAAACTAATACTTACAGAAACAATCAAATTGTACGAATCGCATCTACAATATTTTTACGTACCGCCTTAATGGAGGGCAATAATGTTGCTATAGAGCTTACCAAAATGGTTAAGCCACCAAACAGAACGATTGAACTACCCGATGTGAGAATCATCAAACGAACTGGAAGATTTAAACCTGGGGCCGGAGGTAAATATATTTTAATAACAGACAAGCTAAATTGTAATAAAAAATTAACAAGCAAACCCAATATAAAACTCACAATACCTAAAATCAAACCTTCTAAAAAAACAACCCGTACAATCTCACCGCGGGATATACCCAAAGCTCGCAATGTACCAATTTCTGCTTGGCGTTCCATAATGGACATGTAAAGCGAATTGCTAATACTAAATAAAAACATAAGCATGAAAATCAAAGAAAACACGTAAAGCTGATTATTGTACAAAATGATTACTCTGCTGTAATACTCAGCCAGTTCCAACCAACTAGCATACTCCCATTCTGGCAGATCAACTTCTTTTAAGGCTTTGAGTGCATCTCGATACAAATCATTCCAAGGGCGATTGCTGTCAAAATGCACTAAAAGACGTTGAGCCCCCGCCCCATCATTGAGGGCTTGAGCTAAGCGCAAATCAGCTAGCACATAGCGGTTGTTTAACTCCGTAATCCCAAAATCGGCAATGCCGACCACTTCACCTAATTCAGCCAGTGGATAACCATCATTTTGTGGAACTTGTAAAATAAGCTCGCTACCCAATTCGACCCCAAGAGTTTCAGCAAGGCCCAAACCCAGCACAATGGCGTTTGGTTTGAGGGCCATCAGTAGATGGCCCTCTACCATCTCTATATTCTTCATCTGCGTTTCACCATAAACATCACCGCCATGGCCCATAAAAATGGAAGTTTGGCTACCATTACTAATTTGTCCAGATAAATATAAGCGTGAACTAATGAACGAAATCTCATCACCTAAAGCATTAAATAACGCATCTTCAATTGCAAAAACATCTTCCTGGTTAAACAGTAGGCGATTACTACTTTCATCATTCAAAGCACGAAACCCTTTGGGATAGATTTGGAAATCTCCGTAAGTACTCTGACGCAGAGAACTACCAAAACCAATTTTTATATTGTTGATATAGCCACTGAGGAACAATAAACTAACAACGCCTATGGTCATTACTATTAAAGTTAGTAAACTGCGCCGCTTATTTGCCAGTAAATTACGCCAAGCCATTTTTGTTTCAATTGAATCAAATCCAAGCATTTTTATTCTCCTTTTTTTATTATTTGATCTCTAGATTACTTCTTCTTTGGCAATAACACCATCTCGCAAAGTTACTTTTCGCTGAATACGGTCCATCACATTGCGATCGTGTGAAGCCAAAATAATTGAAGTACCAAATTGATCGTGAATGCGCTGTAGTAATTGTAAAATTTTAGCACTCGTTTCCGAATCCAAACTGGCGGTTGGCTCATCGGCAATTACTAATTTAGGCTGGGCAATTAGGGCCCGGGCAATGGCAACACGTTGTAGCTGGCCACCAGAAAGTTCGCGCGGAAAGCGTTTTTCATAACCTTCCAAACCGACCTCACGCAATAACTCAAAGGCTCGTTCGCGCCGTTTAGCAACACTAATGGCTTTATTTTTATAAAGAGGATATTCAATATTATCCTGTAAATTTAGGCAAGAAATCAGACTGAAGGATTGAAAAATAAAACCCACATTATGGCGCCGAAATCGGCAACGCTCGGCTTCCGATAATAAATTAGTATCCTGCCCATTGACTAACACTTGGCCTTCAGTTGCTGTATCCAGGCAACCAATTAAATTCAAAGCTGTAGATTTACCACTGCCTGAAGGCCCAACAATCAAGTTAAAGCCAGAGTAAAACGAAACATTAAGGCTACGAAGGGCCAAGACCTTACTATTGCCTAAATCATAATTTTTTACCACATCGATACATTCGACAATCGCCGAACCTTGAGCCGAATTTTGCCCTTTTGTTCTATCTTGCTGCATATAGCCTCCTTTTCTTATAAACTTTGCCCTGAATAATCGAAAAAAATCATTTTCTGACAATAGTTAAAGAGGTTGAAACGGCTCTCAATAAACCTATTTCCCTATGAAAAATATGAATTAAGAAAATCATATTTTTCATAAAATTGACTTGACAGTTTATAAAGTCCCAATTATAGTTTGCTAGCGCATAATAAGAAAGGAGGGACTTATGAAAAAATCTAAATCCATGAGAAAAATTTATTTCAGCTTATTTTTTGCTGCCATCTTATTGCTGAACGCCATATCAATAAATGCTAGAGGCAATAGTAATAATGACGGCGTTTCTATTGGGGCAACTATATACAATTTTGGTGACAATTTTATGAATGGTGTTGTGGCTCCTGCACTAAAACAATATTCGGCAGAAAATAATGCAAATCTCGATATTGTTGATTCAGAAAATCAACAAGCAAAACAAAATGACCAAATTGATATTTTCATCAACAAAGGTGTGAAAGTTTTGGCTGTCAATTTGGTAGACCCTGCTTCAGCTAGCACGATTATCAAAAAAGCCAAGTCCGCCGGTATCCCTTTGATTTTTTATAATAAAGAACCTACTGAACCCGGCATAATGAATACTTACGACAAAGTTTGGTATGTCGGTACTAACTCTGCAGAATCGGGTATACTCCAAGGTGAAATGATTGTCAAAGATTGGAAGGCCAATTCTGGGTGGGATATCAATGGCGATGGTGTGATGCAATATGTTATGCTCAAAGGCGAGCCCGGCCACCCGGACGCCGAAGCTCGTACCACAGAATCGGTTGCTTCCATTAAAGCAGCCGGCATAAATGTAGAAGAGCTAGCTTTACAAGCCGATCCTACATGGTCTACTCAGTTTGGTAATGATACCATGGCAGCTTGGCTGACTTCTAGTTTTGGCAATAATATTGAATTAGTGATTGCCAACAATGACGGTATGGCTTTTGGGGCCATTACAGCAATGGAATCAGCTGGTGTTAGCCTCCCTATTTATGGTGTAGACGCATTAGAGCAAGCTCGTCAATTGATCAAAGAAGGCAAGATGAGTGGTACAGTTCTCAACGATGGTAAGAATCAAGCACTCGCTGTAATTCAATTAGCGGTAAATGTAGCTATGGGTAAACAACCAACAGAAGGCACTCGCTGGAAATTGGAAAGTGATGGTACCAAATCCGTACGTGTTCCCTATGTTGCAGTAACAAAATAAATTATAAAAAAAGTCTATTTTACGGATAGGCTCTTTTTATAGTCCTAATTAAATATCAATCAATTAGGCGATTATGGCTGCAGAATATTTATTAACGATTAAAAACGTCAGTAAATCCTTTGCTGGTGTGAGTGTCCTTAAAAATGTTTCTCTTGATGTAAGGCCTAAGACAGTTCACTCTCTAATGGGTGAAAATGGTGCTGGGAAATCCACTTTGATGAAATGCTTGTTTGGTATATACAAACAAGATGAGGGGAAATTTTTTCTAGGCGGCGAGGAGTTTAATTTCACCGATGCCTATCATGCCCTACAGCATGGGGTATCCATGGTTCATCAAGAATTAAACCAGGTTTTACAACGTAATGTCGTGGATAACATTTGGTTGGGGCGCTATCCCGGCAAATTAGGTATTGTCGATCGCAAAAAAATGCAACTGGACACGCAAGAATTATTTGATCGTCTAGGCATTGAAGTCGATCTAAACCAAAAACTATTTGACCTTTCAGTATCACAACGCCAGATGATCGAAATAGCTAAGGCCGTTTCCTATCAAGCCAAAATCATCGTATTAGATGAGCCAACCTCTTCTTTAACTGAAAAAGAAGTGGATAAACTATTTGAGATTATTGGCACCTTGAAAAATAAAGGTTGTGGCATTATTTACATTTCCCACAAAATGGACGAGATTTTCCGCATTTCAGACGATGTAACCATTATGCGTGATGGCGAATATGAAGGAACATACTCCATTTCCGAATTGGGAAATATAAATGAAGGGGGCATGGATAAAATTATTAAATTGATGGTGGGTAGAGACTTAATACACCGATTCCCTCCTAAAACCAATAATCCAGGCCCAGTTGTTGCCGAGTTTAAAGATATGCTTAGCGAATATAGGCCGAGGGTTAATCATATTAGTTTTTCTCTTTGCAAGGGAGAAATTCTTGGACTGTATGGCTTAGTTGGCGCAAGACGGACAGAATTATTAGAAATGATTTTTGGTTTACGCACTAAACGGAGTGGGACAATTTTATACGAGGGTAAAGAAATTGATAACTCTACGCCACAAAAGTCGATAAAAAATGGTTTTATACTGGTAACAGAAGAACGGCGTGCCAATGGGATTTTTGCCATGGCCGATTTAAATGCCAATACCACGATTGCCAATCTTCCCGCATATTCTAAAAATTTGGGTATTTTGAATTTGATTAAAATGGAGCAAGATACCGATGAACAAATCAAAAAGCTAAAAGTCAAAGCAAATAGCCAAAAGAATTTGATTTATGAGCTTAGCGGTGGTAATCAACAGAAAATTATTTTGGGCCGCTGGCTACTGCTAGAGCCTGATATTTTGCTGCTCGATGAACCGACTCGTGGTATAGATGTCGGGGCTAAATACGAAATTTACCAACTCATCATTAAAATGGCCGAAGCTGGTAAATCAATTATTATGGTATCATCGGAAATGCCAGAATTGCTGGGCATTTCCGATCGCATGATGGTTATGAGCAACGGATATTTATCCGATATTGTTGAAACAAAAGATACTAGTCAACATGAAATTTTAACCCTGGCGACAAAGCACCTATAAAAATTCACAAATATCAAAAAGGTTTGGAATGGAAAATTCTGTAAGAAAACAAATTTCTTGGAAATCTATGCTAATAAATAAAGCAATCTATATTGTTATGATATTGCTTATATTATTGATTGTCGCTTTTGAACCGCGGTTTGTTTCGATCAACGTATTTCGCAACATTTTGGTGCAATCATCGGTTCGCTTGATTTTAGCCTTTGGAGTAGCCGGTATTATTGTCTTGCAAGGAACAGATTTATCACTGGGACGGACCGTTGGTTTGGCCGCGGTAGTTTCTGCTTCCATGCTCCAACAACCCGATTATCTAGGACGTTTTTTCCCCGATTTGCCGCTGATGCCGCTGATTGTACCTATGTTGATTGCCATGTTTGTTTGTGCGGTGTTTAGTGCGGTTAATGGTTTAGTTCACGCAATTTACAAGGTCCACCCATTTATTGTAACGATGGGTTCGCAAGTGGTTATCTACGGTGTTTTATCCATTTACTTTGCCGCTCAACCGCAAGGTGCCCAACCAATTGGCAGTTTAGACCCTCGCTATTCAGAATTTGTCAACGGAACAACCTTTTATATACCTCATCTGATTTTCTATGCTGTAATCGTTACGGTGTTGATGTGGTTCTTATGGAATAAAACCAAGTTTGGCCGCAAGATGTATGCGGTTGGAGGCAACCCCGAAGCGGCCCATGTATCGGGAGTGAATGTGGTTCATACCATCTTTTGGGTTTATGTCTTGGGTGGTTTGCTCTACGGTTTTGGTGGTTTTCTCGAAGCTGCGCGCATCGGTAGTGCTACCAACTCCACGGGTTTTGGCTACGAGCTAGATGCCATTGCAGCTTGTGTCGTAGGTGGCATTTCGTTTAGCGGTGGGGTTGGTAAAATATCTGGCGCTGTGGTGGGCGTATTGATGTTTACTATCATTACTTATGGCATGATATTCTTGGGCTTAGATGTTTTTTATCAGTATATCATTAAAGGTATTATCATTGTTGCCGCAGTTTCCTTTGATACCCAAAAATACTTGAAGAAAGTATAAATAATTCTAGGCAGAATACGAAAGCAATAAGGGTGGTCATGAATTTCCAGCACCAGCGCATCTATCTTGGGGTATCGTCATCTTCTGCTTCTGTGATAGAGCAATGGCAACAAGCTATTGACTGGGACAAAGCTGGTGGTCTGTTACCTGCTATTATACAAGATTTGTGCACCCGCCAAGTTCTGATGCAAGGCTTTATGAATTTAGAAGCCTTGCAACAAAGCTTAAATAGCGCGAAAGTTACCTTTTATAGCCGTAGCAAACAACGCTTATGGTGTAAAGGGGAAACTTCAAATAATTTCCTAACGATACGCGAATTGGCCTTAGACTGCGATTGTGATTCATTGTTAATTTTGGTAGAACCATCGGGGCCCACTTGCCACCGAGGTAGTAATTCCTGCTACAGTACGCCGTTTATAAAAACCTTGAATACTCCAAAACATAATACTATTTCAGAGCTAACAAGGCTCGGTGGCAATTTTGCTAGTGGTGAGAGTTTAGGCCTCGGCTGGCTTGGGGCCTTAGAACGCATTGTTCAGCAACGCCTTAGCACAAACACAGAAGAAAGCTATGTGCAATCCTTATGGCAATCTGGCCTACAGCGCATAGCCCAAAAGGTGGGTGAAGAAGGGGTCGAAGTTGCCCTAGCTGCAATTGTCTTACAAACCTCAACAGAACCAAATGATTCTTTATTGAAAAAAGAATTGGCGAGTGAAGCGGGCGATTTACTATTTCATTTAATTGTACTGCTCCAGGCCTGTGGCCTGAATTTACAAGATGTGATAGCCGTACTGGAACAACGCCATCACAAATCTTTGGAAGCTGTGAATAACTCTAACAAAAAAGATTAAGGGAATTTCTCGATTTGGCCTCTGAACAAAATGCAGCCCCCACAGAGCAATCTTTACAAGCACAAACCAAGCAGGATATAAAACGACTGCTAACCAGAGCGAGGTCCAATATCCAGCAATTAAAACCTTATTCTTCAGCACGGCTGCATACTAGTGCGCAAGAATTGCAAAATAATATCCTGCTTAACGCCAACGAAAACCCCTACGCCCCACCATCTCAGTTACGCTCGTATCCGAACAAAAGATGGGACACAGCCCAATTCAATTACTACCCCGAACCCCAGCCCCAAGAATTAATTACTGCCCTAGCAGCACTCTATGCTGTTAGGCCCCAACAACTTATAGTTGGACGCGGCAGCGATGAGGCTATTGATTTGTTGATTCGGGCTTTTTGCGGCGAACAAGACGCGATAATCATCTGTAGCCCCACGTTCGGCATGTACTATAGTTATGCAAATATTCAAGGTTGCCGTGTCCTCGATATACCACTGGAAATAGAGGGAATACAAAAGCCAAAACCCAATTCATGGACAAAAGCTAAGCTACTCACTGCCCATCTGCCTGTGCTGCAGATAGAGCAAGTAATAACAGCACAAGCACCCAAATTATTGTTTTTACCGAGTCCATTAGCCCCGCTTGGCTGTGAGATTCCAAATCAACAATTACAAACTATCCTAGAATTATGTGCTCAAAACGATGTATTTTTGGTAATAGATGAAGCGTATGCCGAATTTGCCCAAATACTATCCACCTCTTACCAAAGCTACATACCTATATTAAGATACTACCCTAACTTAATCGTATTACGGACTTTATCTAAAGCCTATAGCTTGGCTGGCGAACGCATCGGTAGCTTGCTAGCTGCACCCGAGTTAATCCAATTACTGCGCCCCATTCAGTCCCCTTATCCGATCCCTGCTTCGATTAGCCATTATGTTAGTCAGCTACTAAAAGATTCCCTAGCCATGAACGATATGGCCGTTTGCCTTGAACAGCTTTGCCAGCAACATGCACAGTTATTTGCCTTGCTGGAAGGCCTACCCTATGTAAATACAATCTTTAATAGTGTTGCTAATTTTGTTATGGTACAGGTGGATTGCGCCCAATCTTTGCTAGAGCATTGTAGCAAACAGAACATCATACTGCGCAATTTTAGCCAAAGTATAGATGGTGCTGTGCGCATCTCACTGGGCAACGCCGAACAAATGGAAAAGCTATTCCAATCTTTAAAACAATTTACTTAATTGGAGGTTAGCCATGAACGACAAACAATATGCTTTATTTAGCCTTTCGGATAAGGAAGCTGCTATTGAACTGGCTATTTTTTTACAGCAACAAGGTCTAGGGCTATTGGCTACGGGTTCTACCGCCCAATTTCTGCGCCAAGCTAGGCTAAATGTGGAAAGCGTTTCTGATTTTACGGGGGCTGCGGAAATTCTCAATGGTCGAGTAAAAACCTTGCACCCCAAAATCCATGGTTCCCTTTTGTATTTGCGCACAAACCAAGAACATATTGCAGAGAAAGAGCGTAGTAAACTGCGTGATATTGCCGTTGTGGTGGTAAACCTCTACCCTTTTACCCAAACGGTAGTCGCTGCCAATAAAGAAGATAAGCGTATTATCGAAAATATAGACATTGGTGGCTCTGCTATGCTGCGTTCGGCAGCAAAAAACTACCAGAGTATTAGCGTGTTGTGCAACCCCTCTGACTACGCCGATTTTATGAACGAATGGCAAGATAGTGGCGCTATATCGTTAGAGACTCGATGCCGTTTAGCAGCAAAAGTTTATGGCTATACTGCCCACTACGATGCGATGATTAGTGCTTGGTTTAACAACAAAAACGGCGAGCTATTCCCCGAGAAACTGGTTATTGCGGGCGAGCGCAAGCAAATGGCCCGCTACGGCGAAAACCCCCATCAGCCAGGGGCCATTTACCAAACCAATGTGGCGGGTAATAGTTTGGTAACCCAATGCCAACAACTCCACGGTAAGGAAATGTCATACAATAATTTCTTAGATGCCGAAGCAGCCCTTAGCTTCCTGCGTTTGTTTTACCAAAAGGCGGTGATGATTATTAAACACCAGAACCCTTGTGGTTCAGCTATTGCGTGTTACAACCAAGAACCCCTGTTCAATATTTATGCTCGCGCTCTTGCTTGTGATACTCTTTCGGCTTTCGGCGGGATTGTTGCTGTGAATGGCAAAATTGATTTGCCTTTGGCAGAAAAACTATGCGAGACGTTTTATGAAATTATTTTAGCACCAGAATATAGTGAAAATGCCTTGCAAAAACTCCACTCAAAGAAAAATTTGCGGATACTACAGATACCAGGAAAAATAGCAGGTTTTACTCTGCCCGCATTGGATTTTCGGCCTTTGAGTGGTGGCTTTGCAATCCAAAGGTTTGATGATAGCCTAAACCCAAACAATGAAACCGAAGAATTTTCCCATTTTCAATGTGTCTCTAAGGCCCAGCCAACTGAGCATGACCTACAAGAATTATTATTTGCTTGGAAAATTGCCAGCCGTGTCAAATCCAACGCGATTGTCTTTAGCAAAGATTTTACTGCACCGGGAATTGGTGCTGGCCAAATGAGCCGTATTGACTCGGTAAAAATTGCTGCCCAAAAAATGCAAAATATGGGGTTTTCCCTGCACAATAGCTATATGGCCTCCGATGCTTTTTTTCCATTTCGGGATACGATTGACCTTGCCGCCGAATATCGCGTGCGGGCCATTATCCACCCCGGCGGTTCAATACGCGACCCAGAAGTAATCCAAGCTGCCGATGAACACGGCATCATCATGGTTTGTACTGGCGTGCGTCATTTTTACCATTAACTATAGAGATCAACCCCAAACCCAAAAGGTAATCGCCGAACGAGTAGAGCGATTCTTTAGTCAATAAATTGCTGGAGCACCGGTCTGGTGTTGGTTCACTTTGGGTTTGGGGTTGATTCATTAAAGGTTATGCAAAGCTATTTAATAGCTCCAGCTACCATACCTTTGATTACATGTTTTTGCACCGTTAAGAAAAAAATGATGGCAGGGATAGCGGCCATGAGAACAGCAGTCATAATTAAATCCCATTTTTTGACGAAAGAGCCGGCAAATGCTTGAATTGCAAGAGGCACAGTTTGCAATTTTTGTCCAACCCCCAATATTAAAGCCGGAAGTAAAAAATCGTTCCATATCCACAACATGTCCAAAACTAATATGGTAATAAAAATGGGCTTTAATATTGGGACAACAATTAAGAAAAAAGTTGCTGGTTTATTGCAGCCATCAATAGTCGCGGCTTCTTCTAATTCTAGGGGTACGCTTTTCATAAAACCATGAAACATAAACACGGCCAAAGGAGAGCCAAAACCTATGTAGGCAAAAATTATGCCGTGATAACTGCGTAGCATGGGTAGGCCGGTAACTTCCAAAATTCTGCGGTAGAATTCCACCAGCGGAAACATAACTACCTGAAAAGGTACTACTAAGCCAGCAACAAACAGTAAGAACAAAGCATGAGAAACGCGGCTTTTGCTGCGTACTAAGACCCAAGCGGCCATAGAAGAAAATAAGCAAATAGTTAATAAAGAAAGCACGGTAATAACGCTACTGGCCCAGACGCTAGAAGGGTACTTGATAGTATTAGAATTCCATACTTTAGCGATATTCTGAAACAACTGTCCCCAATTATCTGGCAATTGGGTGGGGCCACTTAAAATTTCCAAAGAGGATTTTGAAGAGCTAATAATAACAATAAAAAACGGATACATCGCCAGCAAAAAAAATAATGTGGTTAGCATCAATAAGATTGTATTTACCCATATTTTTTTCTGTTTGGCATTCATTAGTTTACTCTCCATTTCCTCATTTTTTATATTGATGTTTTATTTTAATTACATTTCAATTTCGCGTTTTTTGTTGATTTGCACCTGAATTAAAGAAATCAACATTAAAACCAAAAAGAATATTGCGGCTCTGGCTTGTCCTTGACCCATTTGATTATATTTAAATGCGGTATTATAAATATTTAAAGCAAGTAATTCGGTAGAGTTTAAGGTTTGGTTGTTCCATTGCATAGGCGGGCCACCGGCGGTCAAGGCAATTAAAATATCAAATTGCTTAAATGAATTTACTAAGGTTAGAAACGATGAAATCGTAAACGCTTGGGAAATTAAAGGAAATGTAACATAGCGAAATTTTTGTAGAAAATTAGCGCCATCTATATCACAGGCTTCAACTAATTCTTGCGGTACATTGAGCAAGGCCGCAATATAAATCATCATAATATAACCTGCGTACTGCCAAGTAAATGCAGCCACGACTCCCATTATCGCAAGATAGCCATCTGCTAAAATCAGTAAATCTTCTAGGGCTTGCCATTTGAGCACGCTACCTATCTCGGGCAAAATGTTGGTGTAGATAAACTGCCAAATAAACCCCAATACCAGACCGCCAATTAGATTCGGGATAAAAAAACCAGCACGAAAGAAATTTTGCCAAGGTAACTTTCGTGTAACCAAAATCGCCAGAACCAAAGCCACTAGATTGATGAGTACAATACTCATGAACGCAAATATAAAAGTTAGTAAAAATGAATAACTAAATTGCCAGTCCCCAAACATACTGCGATAGTTTTTAAAACCAATAAACTTTATGGCTTCTCCCGCAATTGCAGACCAGTCGGTAAGTGAGTAATAAATACCCATAAAAAATGGAATAATCATAACTACTATAAAGGCAGACAAAGAAGGCAGCAGAAAGCCCCAGAAAACCAGTTTATTTGTTTTGTCCATTATAGACTCCTTAATTGGGGTTTTAGCTTGATTAAGGTTATTTATTAGCCCCAAAGTATAACCCAATATACCAAAGCTGTAAATCTATTATTTTATAGATTCCCATTAATAGCGAGCTAAGCGGAAAACGCGCCGTACAGTAAATCAAAAAAATTTAGTGAACATCGGTAAAAAGCAGGATTAAAAAGTGGAAACTTGTTCAATAAACCCTTACCGCTTTCAGTCGTTCCCCCAACCAACAACCCAAAGCAACAAACCCGATCGACACTGTATGGCCAAAGTTGTTTGCGCAAAGCGCTTTCGGTATATACGGGAAGAGCCCCAGCTAAATACGGGAAGAGCCCCAGCTAAATACGGGAAGAGCCCCAGCTAAATACGGAGAGAGCCCCAGCTAAATACGGAGAGAGCCCCAGCTAAATACGGAGAGAGCCCCAGCTAAATACGGAGAGAGCCCCAGCTAAATACGGAGAGAGCCCCAGCTAAATACGGGAAGAGCCCCAGCTAAATACGGGAAGAGCCCCAGCTAAATACGGAGAGAGCCCCAGCTAAATACGGAGAGAGCCCCAGCTAAATACGGGAAGAGCCCCAGCTAAATACGGGAAGAGCCCCAGCTAAATACGGAGAGAGCCCCAGCTAAATACGGGAAGCCAATATAGCCAAAGCTATTGATCATTGCATGGAAACAACCAAAGGCTGAAACAGCCAAAGGCCCTTAAGCCTTTTGATTGCAACACCCTCAAGCCTTTTGATTGGCATTGATTTTGAACCACCTTACAACACAAAACAACACTAACACACAAAAAAAGTGCCAACACTAAACAACACTAAACAACACTAAACATAAAAAAACTTGTAAAAAAGCTTATATGGGCCTTGACGCAACACCCCCCTAGCAAAATGGGGATTTACAGACTAGCCCGTATGGGTTGGCTAATCTTTATCCCTTGTTGGATCCCTTTTTGGAGGTATTGCTTATGAATAAGCACAAACTATTTTTATTGCCTGTAGCACTGCTACTGGCCTTTATGGCCTTGGCCTGCGCCCCACCCGATGACGATGATGGGCCATCTTCTGGGCCGACTATCAATAACGCCATCTACGACTTTGCTACGGCACTGTTAACCGTACAAGGCACTAACTTAAGTCCTACAGAAGCGCAAATCCAAACCATCGTGGTAGATGGCCTAGCCTTCAGTTCCTATTCTGCAGATGCTAAACCCACTGGGCCAGATAGTAGCGGTCTTGCAGAAGGTAAGTACCGCCTGAAAACCGATGGCACAGAGCTTTGGCTTAGACTTACCGATGACGATAAAACTACTCTTGAGTCCAAGGTGGGTAGCAATGGTCTAAAAAAAGGGTTGCTTACTAGCACTGGTAGTTGGGCGGGTTTAGATACAGCCAAAGACTTAACCTATATACCCGATAAGCCATCTAAGCAAGCCGAACAAACCGAACAAGCTGAAGAAGAGTCGCCTAAGCAAGCTGAACAAGCCGAACAGCAGTCGCCTAAGCAAGCTGAACAAGCCGAACAGCAGTCGCCTAAGCAAGCTGAACAAGCCGAACAGCAGTCGCCTAAGCAAGCTGAACAAGCCGAACAGCAGTCGCCTAAGCAAGCTGAACAAGCCGAACAGCAGTCGCCTAAGCAAGCCGAACAAACCGAACAAACCGAACAAGCTGAACAAGCCGAACAAGCCGAACAAGAGTCGCCTAAGCAAGCCGAACAAACCGAACAAACCGAACAAGCTGAACAAGCCGAACAAGAGTCGCCTAAGCAAGCCGAACAAACCGAACAAACCGAACAAGCTGAACAAGCCGAACAAGCCGCAATTACCGGTGCAAGCTACCATGTTGGCACGGCGCTGTTAACTGTACAAGGTTCTAACTTAAGTCCTACAACTGCGACCCAAGCCCAAATCCAAACTATCAGGGTAGCTGGCTTAGCCTTCAGTGCCTATAATGCAGATGGCACAGCCACTGGGGCAGATAGTCGTGGTCTTGCAAAAGGTAAGTACCGTATTAAAAGCGATGGCACAGCGATTTGGCTTTACCTTACCGATGACGATAAAGATGCTCTGAATGGCAAGACAGGTATGGATAGCAATGGTCTAAAAGATGGGTTGCTTACTAGCTCTGGTACTTGGGCGGGTTTAGATACAGCCAAAGCCTTGGCCGTTAGTGGAAACCCCGCAATTACCCGTGCAAGCTACAATTTTGCTACAGGTGTGTTAGTGATTACAGGTGTCAATTTACCAAAAGCAGTTGCAGGCTGGGACTTCACCAAATTGAGGTTTGTTGCAGGTAATGGTGAGAAGAGTCAACCATTAACACGGCACAGCCCAAAAAGAACTGACCACTTCGCCAAAGGTTCTAATGCAAGTGTAACAAGCTTAACGATTACTTTAAATGGTAGTCAAAAAGCCAAAGCCGATAATATATTGGTTAAGAATGGTGATAGTGATGATAATGGTGGATACAACCTGGAAGCAGCAGCAGGATTTGCAGGTGGTAGGGCTGAAGACACAAGCAATAACCCTATTACCGTTAGTGGGTATGTAGTCACAATCAGAGATGCATTCTACTCTGCTAATAAAGGCCGGTTAATTATTTCTGGCAATAATTTACCGACAACAGTTGAAGGCTGGGACTTTACCAAATTGACGCTTGTATCCGGTGATGGTAGTAATAGCTACACATTACCACGGCACGCAACTGCAGGTGCAAACACAGCCACAGGTTCTAATGCAAGTAAAAACGTCTTATTTATTATTTTAAGCGGTACTGTAAAAGCCAAAGCCGATGCTATACTGGTTAAGAATGGTAAAAGTGATAATGCTGGTGCATACAACCTTAAAGCAGCAGCAGGATTTGCAACGGGTAGCGAAGCAGACCCAACCAATGCTATTGAAGTTGCAGGAGTTGTTGAGTAGGATGTTGTTTCAGCCTTGGTAAGTTTTTTATCAAGGCTGGAACAACCAAGCTAAAAAGAACAAAAAGTTTGGAAGCCGAATTACAGGCTTTAGACGGCTAAGAGTTTAGATAGTTGTCCAGATTTGATAGTCTGGGTAACTTATCTAAAAAGTAAGTAAATTTGCACGCAAGTCGTTTCATTTTCGTGCACCGTTACACTTTCCATAAAAATATTATCGAAGATTGAATATAGAAGGCCTTGATGTGGAAAATCTCCACTAAAAAATCATATTTTTCAGATAAATTTCTTGCCCTACTCTCTAAGCTTACTTATTATACTTGGGCCTTGTGCAATAAGCATAACTATAGATAAGGAGCTTTCCTATGAACAAAAAAGAACTCATTGACGATATGGCCAAAAGATCGGGCCTTTCACGCGGAAACTGTGAAAAAGCTTTAAATGCATTCCAAAACTCTGTAATAACCGCCTTAGAAAAAGATGATAACGTAACTTTAGTTGGCTTTGGCACTTTTAAAGTTTCAGAGCGCGCTTCACGACTAGGGCGTAATCCCTCAACGGGAGAGGATTTGGTAATTCCTGCTCGCAAAGTGGCAAAGTTTATTATTGGTAAAACCCTGAAAGAAATTATCAAATAAGAGCCCTGTAAAATTAGAGAAAATTTTTGGTGTATAAGCTTCGGCCAAGCTATGGATTTTCTCTAACAAAATCATAACCTGTAACATCGCAATTATCGCAATTAAGGTAGTAATTGTTGGTATTCTACCAATTCGTTGCCGGGGTTTGGAAGGAACTTATGGTTTAACAAAACCCATTCAAACGGCGATATTTCTTGTTCTTTCCCTGTACCTTCATTTTGAGAGCGATGGCGTAGATACCAGGTGCTGGCAAAATAACCAATGCTGTCAAAATTCGCTAGCCCTTTTAATGGTTGCTCAATGTATAAAGCATCATAAGTTCTACCATTGCATTGTAGCTCCTGCTTATGCACCCGATTTGGCTGACTATAAAGCCAAGGGGTTTGATCACCTTTAGTCCATTTTCCATCTTGGTCAAAACCAAGATTGTACTCTTTAGCAATGGGAAACCGCCGAATTAAGATTGGGCCTTTCTTTTCTTTAAGCTCTATCATTACAGTAAAATTATCTTGAAAGCTTGCCTGCTTTTTGTGTAAGCGAGGGATTTTCAATTTTTGAAGCTGTAATTGGGGTACGGCTGCTTGCTTTGTACTTGATTTTATGCCTTGCTTAGCTAAGTGAATTTGCAAAATTTCAATTGTCACCATGTTCCCACTGCCGCCTGTATGGCTGGTAAATAATAATTCCTTGCGCCCATCATGATTCAAATCAACAACAGTAAAAGAGAGATCATAACCACCACTGAACCCTTCAACAGAATAGAAATAGTGGCTTTGCCAACCATTTGGCCCTTCTATCATCAACACAAAGCTGCGCATATAAATACTCTCTGGCACAAAAGTTTTAGCCAAGATAAAAAGATTCCAACCATCTATTTCTTGCATGGGAATAATCACTCGAAAGTTTTCATTTTGAAGATGTTCTTGCGATAATTGGTTAGTTGGCACTCCGTTATAAACCAATCCAGTTGCATTGTTGTAATAACCAGCAGGGTCATCTGCATTGACAGCGTTACGAACCGCTTCACTTGCAATTCTGTTGTAATTGGTAAATTGTATATTTTGAATTGCAAGAAGCTCAAGTTGGGAAAACTCACGGGTATTCTCCCAAGAATAATATGTTAATGTTTCGGGCTCTTGGAAGCTTATATCTTGGCTATTGCTTGCCAAACAAGAAGAAATATCGGCTATGTTCTTGGTTTGGCAACCCCAATAAATAAACAATAACAACATAGACCATAAGAATAAAAAGCTCTGTTTGGCTTTATAGTCTTGTTTATCGCATTTCATGATAACCCCTTTGTAGTAGTAAGCTTGTATCAAATTCCTATTCATACTATAACTATAATATCCAATCCTTAGCTCCTTGTAAACAAATCGCTTCTCTTTATGCAGCGTTACTATAATTGCCAGCCATGTAGAATGAATATTTTGTGAACGATTTATATAAGTTCTACCTTGCAAACAAACCTATTTATGGCTACCATGTGCTCAATTGGAAAAACAAAAATGCAATAACAAATAATATAGGGGCAACTGCTTTGAGGAAATTAATTATTTTTATTGGCTTGATTGTGATAGCCGCTGCTTTAACTTGGTATGTTTCCACAAACAATATTATTAGTTTAGAAAGCATTAAAAACTTTGTAAATACTTACAAAACAGCGATAGACAACAACCTTGTTCTCTACTCTATTATATTTTTTGTAGTATATATATTAATGGTCTCTTTATCCATACCGGGTGCCGTGTTCTTTACTTTGTTAGGGGGTGCTTTATTTGGTGTGGTATGGGGCAGCGTATTGGTATCTTTTGCCAGTAGCCTAGGGGCAACCATCATATTTATCATTTCGCGCTATTTATTTTCGGACCTATTCCGCAATAAGTTCCCACAGTTTGCCGAATCAATGGATAGGCGCATTCAACAAGATGGGCCGGCCTATATATTGACGCTGCGCCTAATACCTACCATCCCATTTTTTGTTATTAATGTTGTCTCTGGCCTAACCGATATACCCATAATTAAATACTATATATACAGTCAAATCGGTATGCTGCCTGCAACTGTTTTGTATGTGAATGCAGGCACCCAAATTAGCCAAATTCAAAACTTGCAAGATATTACAAGCCCCAAATTATTGTTATCATTGGCTATGTTGGGCCTATTGCCCATTGTAGTAAACCAAATATTCAAAATAATTTCCCGTAAAAGAAAAGCTGGTAGTCCAAATGCTCAAGACAAAGAATGATGCCAATGTAATTGTGATTGGAGCTGGCAGTGCCGGTTTGATCAGCAGCTACATTGCCGCAGCCATCAAAGCCAAAGTAATTTTAATTGAACAACACAAAATGGGCGGTGATTGCCTCAATACAGGCTGTGTGCCCTCAAAAGCATTGATCGCAGCAGCAAAAGTGGCGCATATCCACCGCAAATCGCCAATATATGGCGTGGAATACGCCCTGCCTAAAATTTGCCAATCTAATGTGTTTGAGCATATCCACAAAACTATTAAAACCATTGCGCCCAATGATAGTGCCCAAAGGTACCAAAGCCTTGGTGTTGATGTTGTATCGGGCTGTGCCCAAATCTTAGACAAAAATACAGTACAAGTGGGCGATAAAATTTTACGCGCTAAGAAAATAATTATTGCCAGTGGCGCAGCCCCATTCATTCCAGCTATTGAAGGCATTGAAACAATAGAATATCTCACCTCGGAAAATCTGTGGAATTTAGCCGAGCTGCCTAATTCTATGGCCATATTGGGCGGAGGCCCTATTGGCTGTGAGTTGGCCCAGGCATTTGCCCGTCTGGGAGTTTCGGTTACCCTGCTAGAAAGGTCAAAGCACCTGCTCAACAAGGAAGACCAAAATGTCCAAATAATTGTAGAAGAAAACCTTCGTAGTGAAGGTATCCATTTGGTTGGCAATGTGGCGGTAACAAAGGTAGAAAAGCTTGGTAGCCAGCAAAGCTGGCAAATCAAAATTACCTCTTCTGCAGGGGAATTTGTTGTGGATAAAATCCTTATTGCAACAGGGCGCAAACCAAACACCCAAGGTTTTGGCTTAGAGCAATTGCTATTAAAATACAAAGCAAACGGCGGCATCTGGGTCAATCAATATATGGAAACCAATATCAAAGGCATATACGCTATTGGAGATGTACTCGGCCCGCCATACCAGTTTACCCATATCGCAGAATATCAAGCTGGGTATGCGGCTATCAACGCTTTGTTTGGGCAGCTCAAAAAATCAAAAGCATTATATAAAGCAGTTCCAGCCGTTACATTTACCGACCCAGAAGTGGCCCGCGTTGGCCTCAATGAAAAACAAGCAGATAAAAACAATATTGCCTACGATGTGTCTATATTGCATTTTGATGATTTAGATAGAGCGATTGCCGATCAAGATACCAAAGGCTTCCTCAAAGTTCTTACTCCCAAAGGCAAGGATAAAATCCTAGGAGCTACGATTGTTGCTAGCCGTGCTGGGGAAATGCTGGCTGAATTTACCTTAGCCATGGAACACGATATTGGCTTAAACAAAATTTTAGGGACTATTCACCCATACCCCAGCTATTCAAGCGCAGCAAAATTAGTTGCAGGAAGGTGGAAAAAAATGACAACACCGCAATGGGTTTTTCCTATTTTGGAAAAGTTCCATAATATTTCCCGATAAAAAATTTTGAATATTCTACTGATGTTAGGCAAAAAAATCTTACCAGCAATTATTTTATTATTGCTTTCAAATACAGGGTTTATTCAAGCTCAAGACTGGGATACAGTAGTCCAAAATGCAAAAGGGCAAACGGTTTACTTTCACGCTTGGGGAGGCAACCAGTCCATCAATCAATATTTGCAGTGGGTTGGCAAACAGTTGCAAATACGATACAAAGTGCAGCTAAAGCATGTCAAAATTACCGATACAGCGATTTCGGTGAATCGGATTTTGTCGGAAAAAAGAGCTGGGCTGTACTCAAACGGCAGTGTTGATGCTATTTGGGTGAACGGTGAAAATTTTAAAACTCTCAAAGAAAATGATTTATTGCATGATAATTTTATTTCCACCTTGCCCAATAATCAATATCTGGATTATGAAAATAAGCCATTAACCAAAGATTTTACCCTAGATACCGATGGCAAAGAAGTCCCTTGGGGTACAGCCCAATTGGTATTTTTTTATGACAGTGCAACCGTTGCCAATGCACCAAAGTCAGCACAAGAATTACTGGCATGGTCAAAAGCACATAAAGGGAAATTTACCTACCCCAAACCTCCTGAATTTCATGGAATCACGTTTGTAAAACAAATATTACTATCTTTGAATTACCATGACTTAGCTGTATTTCAAAAACCAGTAAAATCGGTTCTATATAAAAAATATACCCAGAAAGTATGGCAATA
This sequence comes from Spirochaetia bacterium, assembly GCA_965225855.1. Taxonomy (GTDB): domain Bacteria; phylum Spirochaetota; class Spirochaetia; order SP-2023; family SP-2023; genus Haliotispira. Next base: position 1,238,921 of record CBDDCK010000005.1, read on the forward strand.
TTTCGATCAGTTACACCCCAATTTATGGCGCAACGGCAAGGCATTTCCCAAAAACTCTGCAGCGTTAATATCTTTGCTAGACCAAGGGATTATTGATATTGCCATCAGTTTCAACCCTTATGAAGCAGCCAACCAAGTTCTCAATGGCTTACTACCACCCACCATTCGCACATACACTTGGGATACAGGTAGCGTGGGCAATATACATTTTATTGCGATTCCCTTTAATACTTCCTCAAGTGCCGGTGCAAAAGTACTGGCCAATTTTTTAATTTCACCAGAAGCACAAGCACGCAAAGCAAACCCGAAATATTGGGGCGACCCTACTGTTTTAAACCAAGCAATTTTGCCACAAAAGGAATCTGCCCTATTTAACCAACTAGAATATAGCCAAGTTGCACCTAAATTTTTACACAAAACCCTAGCCGAACCCGACCCCAGCTGGGTTGAGGTACTAGAGTTAGAGTGGCTACAACGATATTCTCAATAATTGAGTCTCAATAAAAATTTTCAAAGCATTAAATGAATAAAAGCTTAGCTCGATAAATTTCTAGTATTTTTCCAAGCTCTCCTTAAACAATGATCTACTTTTTGATTATCGCAATTCCTATTTTTTTGCCAGTGCTGATTGGTTTTTATTTAGCATTAGAACCTTTCTCTCAAAAAATCATTGTCAATAACATTTTTGATGGGATTATCCAACAAGTCTTAGAATACCCTACTTTTTATCCTTCACTGCTAAACACCGTTTGTGTTGTGATTAGCTCTACCACATTGTTGTTTATCTTAACATTTTGCATTAATGCTTATGTATATAACTCTAAATTTTGGCGTTACCTAGAGCGAAATTTACCCATTCTCTTAGCGTGCCCACACGTATCTATGGCCATTGGTTTTTCATTTTTGCTCTCCCCTTCTGGCTGGCTTGTGCGCTTATTCAATTTTGAGAGCCCCTTAAATTTCCAAACCATTAATGACCCTTATGGTTTGAGTTTAATCAGCTTTTTTGTAGTAAAAGAATTGCCATTTATGCTGTTTATGTCTATTATTCCACTAAATAGCCCAGAAGTGAAGCAAATGTACTTAACTTCTTTGACTATGGGATATAGCCATATTCGCACTTGGATATACGTTATTTACCCATATATCCGCACAAAATTGATGTTGCCACTGTTGATTGTCGCTGCCTATATTGCCGGCAATGTAGATGTTTCAGCTATCTTAGGTATGAATTTACCTCCGGTATTTAGTGTGGTGATGTTTGATTGGCTTTTAGATGCCAATACTACTTTTCATGGCTATGCTGGGTTTGGCTTTTTGGTTTTATTACTCAGCTTTTTGTTTTTATGGTTTAGTCTAGCACTACTGCAATATGGTATAAAATTATTGCGCAATCATCTAACTTGTTATTATTTCTATACAAAGAAAACAAAATACGATATGGTGATTACATGGATTGCCAGAATATCTCTTATCGCAGTTTTTATTATTAGCCTTTTTTCCCTACTATCCAATTTTGTTTGGTCATTCACAGGCCGCTGGAAATTCCCCCACAGCTTACCCACAAAATATACCTTGCGGATATGGCAAGATAACTGGGAACTAATTTTTGAGTCCATGCTAACTACCATTGCTATCGGTGGAATTGCCACCATGTTATCGTTGCTAACCATACTGATATTGCTAGAAAGCATTGCTACATTGCCCCCACAAATCAAAAAAATAATAACGATACTGTTTCTTGTTTTATTATTGATGCCGCAAATCATGGTGTCCTACGGAATTTCTGCTTTATTTTTAAGAGCCAGAATCACCAATTATTTTTGTACAACACTATATGTTCATTGCTTGTATTCCATGGCTTATATGCATTTCATATTACATCCTGCTTTTGAACAATACCCCAGTAACTACAGCCATGCTTCTTTGCTATTAGGGAAATCCCGCATAAAAACTTTTTTACAAATTAAAATGGGGCTTATGGCCAAACCTTTAATTATTGCCAGTGTTATTGGCTTTAGCGTCAGTATCGCTCAATATATCCCTACTCTATTTTTAGGGAGTGGACGCATTACTACTTTGCCTATTGAAACAATCTCTGTATTTTATGGTTCTGACCGCAGGTTAATGGGTGCTTATGGTTTGCTACTCACCATTATCCCATGGTGTGCATTGATCATTTCTTTATGGCTTGTCCATAAAAAAAGGAATTAGAAGGAATTAGATTGTTAGTTTTGGAAAACGTTACAATTGCTCATAATACAGCAAACCAACGATCGGTATTGCTCGATAATGTAACGATAGCCGTCCAGCCCAAAGAAATTTTTGTGATTATGGGTGAAAGCGGTATAGGCAAGACCACTTTATTAAATTATATAACGGGCATACTCGATACAAAACAATTTACAGCACAAGGCCGCATCATATTAAATGGAATAGATATAACCAACTTTCCTATCAATAAACGCAATATCAGCATGGTATTCCAAGAGAATATGTTATTCCCTCACATGACGATAAAACAAAACTTGTATTTTGCCCTGCCCAATGGTCTATCGGCAGGCGAAAAAAAGCAACGCGTTGACAATGCCGTTGCTCGTGCCAAAATCACGGGGCTCGAACAATCTTACCCTGAGCAAATCTCAGGAGGCCAAAAATCTCGCGTTAGTGTACTCCGTTCATTACTGGCAAATCCAAAATGTTTGTTATTAGATGAACCATTTTCCGCACTAGATTTGCAGTTGCGAGAAAGCTTCCGTCAATTTGTTTTTGAACAAATTGACAAAATCAATATCCCCGTAATTATTGTTACACACGATTATGATGATGTTCCCCCCGAGGCTAAGATTTTAAATATTTACCACAAGGAGCAAAGCAATGTTAGATAAACATACTTATAAAATTTCCCAAATAGCACTGCGGCCCGTAGCTTTTCGCTTGCATAAATGGGCTATTCCAGCAGACCATATAACGATTGCGGGCTTTATTTTTGGTATAGCCTGCATAGGTTTTGTGTCTACGGGCTTGTACTATTTGGCATTGCCCGCACTGATTGTAAACAGAATTTTAGATGGCTTGGACGGAGCTTTAGCTAGAATGAATGGCACAACCCTTGCCGGTGGTTTCCTAGACATTACGTTAGATTTTCTATTTTATTCGGGCTTTGTGTTTAGTTTTGGCTTATCTCAGAGGCATTTTTTATTACCAGCTATAGTATTATTGTTTTCATTCTTTGGCACGGGCATCAGTTTTTTAGCCTTTGCCAGTTTAGCTGCCAAGTATAATTTACAAAGCCCACAGTATCCCAATAAATCTCTATATTATATGGGTGGGTTAACCGAAGGCACAGAAACCATTGCCATATTTATTTTTATGGTTCTGTTTCCCCCATATTTTGCCTTAATGGCATACTTATTTGCTATGTTGTGTTTTATTACAACCGCAGGCCGTATTGTGTTTGGCTACCAAAACTTGCGTAGGCTAGAAACAAAATACCCCAAGCAAAAAGGGGGATAAGGGAATAGATGGGATAGTATCTCATAAATATTATGCGCCCAATTGAGCGTGCACTGTACTATATCTACATTACAAAAATTGTCAATGAAAATGTATACGATAGAAAATAATCAAACAAACACGTTAGCATTGACCGCTTTTAGAAAAGAGCGTACTCAATATGAAAATTTCAAAGCTCATTGCATTTGCCGAATCACTTGATGAGAAGCAATCTCCACAGTACAAATTGCTGAAAAATTATCATTTTTAGGAGAATACAATTTATGGAAAACAAACAACAACAAATTTGGGGCGGACGTTTTGCTGCTTTGCCCAGCGAAATTATGCAGCAAATCAATGAGTCCATAAGTATTGACCAGCGACTTTACTGCGAAGATATAGAAGGTTCGTTAGCCCATGTTGCCATGCTTGCCAAGCAAAACATTATTAAAGATGCAGAAGCTGAAGAAATTGCCAAAGGGTTGAAAAAAATCCAGCAAGAGCTTGAACAAGGCCAGTTTGCTTTTTACAGTGAACTAGAAGATATTCACATGCATATTGAAACCCGTTTAGCAGAGTTAATAGGCCCTGTGGCCGGTAAATTGCATACCGGGCGTTCACGCAATGACCAAGTAGCTACCGATTTTCGGCTTTGGGTACGCCGCCATTGCAATCTGGTATTAGACGAAATCGCCAATTTGCAGCAGGCCCTAGAGCAACAGAAAATGGCCAACAGCCAGACCATTATGCCCGGTTTTACCCACTTACAAGTGGCCATGCCCGTAACTTTTGCCCAGCATTTAGATGTCTACTGCCAAATGTTGCTGCGCGATGCGGGGCGCATTCGCGATTGCCGAGAACGGCTCAACCAATGTCCACTAGGTGCCGGTGCATTGGCCGGTAGTAGCTATCCTTTAGACCGCCAGTTTACCGCTGTACAGTTAGGTTTTACCCAAGTTATGCCCAACACCATGGATGCTGTTTCGGACCGCGATTTTGCGTTGGAATATCTTAGTGCCCTAAGTATTTTGACCATACATCTTTCCCGCTTGGGTGAAGAATTAGTACTGTGGTCATCTTACCAATTTCGGTTTGTGCAAATTGCCGATGAATTTACCACTGGTAGCTCCATGATGCCACAGAAGCGTAACCCCGATGCCGCAGAATTGTTGCGCGCTAAAGCAGGGCATGTCATTGCCCAACTGACTCAATTATTGATAGTACTCAAAGGCCTTCCACTAACATACTCCAAAGATATGCAAGACGATAAAAAACCGGTTTTTGAAGCTACGGATACCATCGTTTTGTGCTTGCGAGCTGCAACGGGCATGATTGCAGGATTAAAGGTAAACAAAGAAGCTATGTTTCGTGCTGTGCAGGAAGGCTACGCCAATGCCACGTATCTGGCTGATTGGTTGGTACAGCAAACCAGCACGCCTTTCCGTCAAGCTCATCATATTGTTGGTTCTATAGTAGCCCGCGCTGAAAAACTAGAGCTCAAGTTAGAAGAACTGCCTTTAGAGGAATTCCAAGCGATAGAGCCTAAAATTGACCATCGCATCTATCAAGCTTTGGCTTACAATGCCCAACGGTGCAGCTAAGAAATCTCATTCATGATCTAACCATTGCAGTCCATAAACTTTATGCCTCTACAAAAATATTTCTTTGTTTATTGTTGTTTGCCTGTGAAGATGATGATAAACGATTAGACATTTATAATACCAGTTGATCTGGCAAAGACTATCGTGGAGAAATCATCAAGTTGGAATTTGACAGTCGTACTGAAGCTACAATTAATTACTATAATAATTCAATTTCTACATAGCCTCTTATCAATACGATACTCGCAGACTACAAGGCAACATTGCTATACAGCAATTCAATTTCAGCCTTTCGCCACCAAAAGATATAACGTGGTTATTTACAGTTAGCCCAGAGCATATAGCTTTAATGCTCGATTATTTTGGCCGCCCCTATTATGCCGGTAGTAAATTTAATAGCAAGCTCTTACAAACCAATTTGACTAAAGAGTAAGCAATATTTGCTATTGAAATATTTTACTATTTTCACTATAAACAGGGCAAATTTGCCATAGTTGGAGTGAAAAATACTAGATGGATCAAGAATTGTCTTTAGTGTTGATAGCCTGCCCTGGAGGGCAGTCATTTGCAAAAAAAATTGACCAATACTTATATTCGCGTTATATCAATAAAACATCAAGCGAGGAAGAGAAGATCGATTTTAAAAGTTTCCTTATGCCCTGTGAACATACTGTTTTTGCAAATGGGGAAATAAAAGCAAATGTTGGCTCATCGATAAGAGGTAAGAATGTTTTTATTATTCAAGATGTAGCCAATAACCAACCAATTTATGTTGGTGACAAAATGCACCGCTTTTCCATTAACGACCATCTTCTGTCTTTATTTGTAACGCTAGATGCAGTACGCAGTAGTGATGCAGACCAAATTTCTTTAGTTTTGCCCTATTTTCCTTACAGTCGCCAGCACGTACGCAAAGGGCGTGAAAGTTTAACCGCCGCACGTATTGCGTGCCAATTAGAAGATTTGGGTGCCAATCGCGTTATTACGTTAGATATTCACTGTAAAGAAATTGAAAATGCTTTCCGCAAAACCAATTTGGAAAATTTGCATGCATCGTACCAAATTGTGCGCGAATTACTGTATAAAGTTGGGCGTGTCGGGCGCAAAAACTTGATGGTTGTTTCTCCAGATTTAGGTGGTATGGGGCGCAATCGTTTTTTTGCCAACATCTTGGGTTACCGCTTAGGCACTATCTATAAAGAACGCGATTACGGCCATATTTCTATGAATGCAGAGGATACCAATATCATCAATATGCGCTTACTCGGCGATGTACAAGGTGCTATTGTTTTCATTGCCGATGATATAATCGATACGGGCGGTACTATGATTAAAGCTATGCGTACTTTAAAAAAGCATGGGGCTAAAGATATTATCTTGGGTATTTCATTTCCCATGTTTAACGGCAATGCTGTTGAACATTTTGATAAAGCTTATGAAGATGGCTTGTTCTCTTGTTTAATTGGTACTAACGGCATAATGTTATCCCCTGAAGTTTTGGCCAAACCATGGTTTCACGAAGCTGATGTCTCCAAGTTCTTGAGTGAGATTATCGACAGGATTTATCATAATGAATCAATAACGCATTTGCTAGATAATAGGAAAATGGTCCAACGCTTGTATTCCCGCCACCCTAACCTAGCACAAGAAAATTAGATAATTTGCAAGTATGCTGAATCCTGTAATAAAGAGCTTACTATCCATAGTGTTTTTTGCAATTGGATCCCATGAAACCTTAGTTGCACTTTGGGGGTGCTTTTGCTTTTAGCCTGTGATATTGGCAGTAGTTATACTAAGGTAGCTTTATTAAATGGCCCAAAGTCTGGCCATGATATTATTCACGCAAGCTATAGTAAATACCTACCATTGGAACAACAGAATCGGTTAGTATGGCAGCAACTAATTCATAATATAGGCTGTATCTTAGCCAAGCATACGGACGTAACTATAGAGGCTTTCTGCCTTTCTAGCCATGGACCTAGTCTGATTGCTATTGATGATATGGGCAAACCAATCGCTAGCCCCAATAATCCTATACACCGTATTCACCCCAGTAATAGATTAAGACAACAGGCTGAAGACGCCCAATTCTGTTTAGGTACTTCTTATTATATGCCTTTGGCGCGCTCTATGTGGTCCCTATTTAGCTATGAGCAACGCAGCCGTGTGGCTTGTATTTTACCACCAGCCAACTATATTTGTTACCTGCTTACTGGGGTTGCTTGTGTGCCCATACCAGAACACTATGCAAAATTTTATTGGCCTTGCACTGTGGGGCATCCGTTAGACCATGATTTCTGCCATTTACTGCCCAAGCTAAGGCAATTGAGTGAGTGCGTTGGCTATGTGCAAGCTAGCCATGCCCTTGGTTCGCTATTGCAAGGGGCTCCAGTCTTTTGCCCGGGAGTGGATTTTTTTGCTGCAGAAGTGGGGCTCAACAGCAGTAGCTATAGCTTATTGCGCAATCGCACTGGTACATCTGAAGGTTTTAACCTAATGCTACCCCCATTACCTAGTACGGTGTTACAGAATATTCAGCTACCTAGTGGCTATTTCATTAACTACCATGTAATGAGCCAACGGCCCGTACTATCTTACATTCAAGAAGGTAGCGGCAAATTATTTGAACAGTTATTCCAAATTTGGTTAAAGCATGAGTCTGGCCAGGTAGAAACTTGGCAACAACAAGAATATAACGAAGCAGATATGCAGCTATTTGGTACTTCCCACAGGCATAGCCAAAAAGGCATGATGTTACAGCAAATATTGGGTGAGCAGTCTATGCTAAAATTGACCCAAGCTAGCCAATTTGCCCAAGCTTTTGCCCGAAAAGGCCTACCCTATAGTGAGTTTTTAATAATAGTACAGCGTAAGATGGGCAAGCTGCCCTTTCGACAGCTTGGGCTATATACTATGCAGCTATTGGTGCACTATTTTAGCTTGCATTGCAAAGCCATGTTTGCTATTTACCAACAAATTACCGGCCAAGCACAATTGCCAGAGGAAGTGCTACTATCTGGTGGTCAAGGCCATTACCCTGATTGGTTGCAGTGGAAAGCAGACCATAGTGGAATTGCAATTCATCAAACTTCTGTCCATGAAGCCGAGTTTATTGGAGCAGCAGCTATTTGCTATTATAAATTAGGATATTTTCCATCTTTAGAATATTCTAGCCAAAAATTTTTACGTATCAATAAAATATACAGACCACAACTATAGAATAGTAGGTACGTAATATCAAATAGATAAATAGGAAACAAAATGAAAGATTTAACACAAGGTTCTATTAAAAAGCATATCATAGAGCTTTCTATACCCTCTATTATGGGTTCCCTCTTTGCTACATTGTACAATGTGGTGGACACCTTTTGGGCTGGTAAAGTTAGCCAAGAATCCAGCAGTATTATGCAGACATCCGTTAATATTAGCAAGCTGCTAAGCTATTCGGGCGATATACGCGCACTTACTGGTATGAGCGTTTCCTTTCCTATTTTCTTAGTTATGCTGGCACTATCTATTGGGTTGCACAGTAGTACCATTGCTTTAATGGGCAATGCCATAGGCCGTAAGGATAGCCAGATGATAGACCGTTACTTAACCCAAGCGATGCTATACGCCTTGGCCTGTAGTTCCTTGCTACTGATGGTACTGCCGCTGTTGCCTGTCTTGTTAAAGTTGCTAGGGGCTAAGGAAGCAGCGGTTATTGAATATGCCAAAGCCTATATTGGCACAATTATTATGGGCAATGTGCTATTTTCCCTTAGCTTTGTATTTTCTGCAGCACTTATCGCACGCGGGGATACCAAGACCCAACGCAATATTGACATAGTTACCTTCTTTTTAAATATTGTGTTAGACCCATTATTGCTATTTGGTTGGGGGCCTATCCCAGCAATGGGGCTGCGTGGCATAGCGCTAGCGACCTTAATAGCCCAATTGTTAAAGCTTGTATTTATGTACGCAAAGCTGCGCAACTACCGCTCCTTTGAGCATATTACCAAAAACTATTTCTACCCACAGTGGGGCACGTTGGGCTTAATTGCCAAGCAGAGCTTACCCCCTACTCTAAATATGGTAGTGGTTTCTTTTTTGCTAGGTATGGTAAACCGTTATGCCAGTATTTATGGGGGTATAGCGGCCGTAGCCGCCTACGGCATTTCCCTGCGGATTGAACAGATTGTGCTGATACCCAGTATGGGAGTGTCTACGGCTTTAACTAGTATTGCTAGCCAGAACAATGGTGCCGGCCAGATAAGGCGGATTCGTCAAGCCTATGGCTTTACCTTATTGATGGGTATGCTGCTCTTATTGGTAGTGATGCTACCCTTGGGCCTGCTATTCTCGCAGGTGGTGGTGCGTTTGTTTACGGCCGACAGCCAAACAGTGGAGATAGCTATCCAATACTTGGGTATTTGTGTGCTAACATTTTTCCCGTATTTGCTGATGATATTTTCCAGCTCTATCTTTCAAGCCATGCAAGTACCCCACTATGCCAGCTATTTAACCATTAGCCGCAACTGCCTATTGCCTTTAATCACCTTTCACTTGTTTCCCGTTACCTTTGGGCTAGGCCTGCAAGGACTATGGCTGGCGATTTTATTTAACAACGTATTGGTGGCCTGTATTACTCTATATTTATGCCTACGCATTTTACGCAAAGCCTTAGGGCCAAACCAATAGAGAAGTCACAGCAATAAGCTAGGACAACAAGCCACCATAAAGGATATTTTCATGAATAAACTATAACTAATTATTCTACTTACTAAACTTAGCAAACCTAGTCTACGCTGGCAACCTACACGATGATACATAGCAAATTAACTTAGGCCAAGTATAGCCTCTAATACAAAACATTGTAGGCTCTACTAAATGGCAATATTTATTTAACTTTCGGTTCATAGTGGAAAATCTGCATCTTTTTATAGCTTGAATCATAACGGTAATATTTATGAATTACATATTTTGAAAGCCCCACTGGGGAATACCAGCGGGACAAGTAGCCTCAAAAGATACAATAAAGGCTTGCAGTAGGAGAATTTTAGAGGGAGTAAATAATCATAGGCCCTGCAAGAAAAAATCTTGTAGGGCCATGAAGTTCTCTTAATACTATATCCAGGCCCTTTTCCTAAAAAGAAGGTTTACGAATCTGATCAATACCCCATTTTTCATGTTTATAGCGTTCCAAAGGAAAGTCAAAATACTTTACCAGAACAATTTCTGCAAGATAAGCAATTTCGCTTCCTTCTTCTAGGTGGCCACCGATGGGACCGGTTTTACCGCTCATACACTGAATATGGCAATGTGCTTTATGATTGATAATTACCCCTTGCAGTGAAGTCATTTCCATAGGCTGCTCAATTTTGTATAAAATATCTTCCGGAGGGAAACCAACATGCTTGATATGGTGTAACGAAGCCACACGCAATGCAGCAATCCCACAGAGTACCGCCCCCGTTTGAATATCATGTTCTCTTGCAGCAGCTTCAATACTCTCTTTGAGCAATTCTCTCGGTTCCAAGTTTAAGATTATGCTTTGGCTACGCCCTTCTTGTACAAACGTATTCAAGATTGTTCTCCTTTTATATTTTGTTTATTACAAGTATTATAACTTAAATTTAGAGAAATTATTTTCAAATACCTCTAACAGTGGTTTGGCAAATGTTTCAATATTATTTTTACCTCATGGCCATATAGTCAAAGAAGGGTTCGTCAACCATAAACGGAATAGTTTTTTATCTACTCTTACATTTTATCCTAATATTCCCTAATAAACTATATTAGAAATCTTGCTATTGCTCATAATTCATTATACAACCAAACTAACCGGTATTTTGCCTACAACTTTACGAACAGATTCTGACCCTACATGATCCAAATGATAGATCAACCCAGGGGCATGGATATCGTTAGGAAAAAACACAGTACAGATCCCCGTTGGACAAGCCAACAAATTGTAGATAACTGGCATTTGATAGTATGTAAGATCTTTCTCTTCATTATACGGAATCTGAATGCTACTATCTCTATCTAAAAGGGCCCAGCCCATACTCTCTCGGCCTTTTAGAATTACTTGTACGTCAATATACTTTTGATGAGTCTCCAGCTTAGGCACAGACTCGGTATCATAATCCATTAAAACATAAAACATACCTTCATCGAGCATATACTTACCATTTTCTTGTACTTGTATCGAGTTATCATTCAAGATTTTCAACATATGCTGAATGGCAACTGGGCAAGATTTTTGAAAATCTTTGTCCTCGACTTTTCCTACAAACATATTATTTCCTTACATAAAATGATTATACTGTGTACCATGTGTTTTAAGCTCTACCCCATATAGAGAAGTGGAAGCCGTAACATATAGGTAATTTTGCTGTCGTCCTCCCAAAGTGCAATTAGAGACTCGCTCTGGAATCGGAATATGCCCTAGCTTTTCGCCACTAGACGAAAAGACAAGGATACCATCTTCACAGCTACAAAAAACATTGCCTTGGAAATCCAAACAAAAGCCGTCTGGTATACCCGGTAATATCTCGGCAAAAATTTCCTTATTCTGCAATTTCTTGCCATGTACTTCATATCGCAGAATGTGTCGATAACCCGATTTAACGAATTCCACACAAGACATATCGGCTACATAAAGATACTTTTCATCGGGAGAAAAACCTAAGCCATTGGGCCTTTGCACGTCCATGGTCGCTATCTCTAATGATTGTTCTGACTCGTTATAGCAGTATACATAACAACCTATAATCTGGCTCTCTGCACGGTAACCTTCTTCATTACTCAAAATACCATAAGGTGGATCGGTAAACCAAATCGTGCCGTCACTTTTTACCACCAAGTCATTGGGAGAGTTTAAACGTTTATCCTCCAAACGGTCTACCAATATTTCTATTTCGCCAGAAGGATAAGTACGTGAAATACAACGCCGTCCGTGCTCACAACTTAGCAGATAGCCAGAGGGGTCGCGATAGTTGCCGTTACTATAATGGGAGTAGGTTTTTTCCACTTGAAGCCCACAATCATAGCTGTAGCGTAGCAAACGATTGGACTTGACATCGCTAAACAATATATAGTCTTGCTGTGGCGTATCACCTTGAAACCAAACAGGGCCCTCCGCCCACAATGCTCCGCTACAAAGCTTTTCAATCTTTGCTTGTGGAGATATTAGTTCCTCAAACATACGATGATAGCTTTTTAATATAGCCATGCTTATTTTCCCCAAATTTTGCGGTAAACCTCACGATAACCAACAGGAGGATCATAAACATTGTCTTCTTTAACATTTGAACCATCAATCACAAATATCGGCGGGATATAACCGCTACTTGGTTGCCCGGCAATGGCTCGATTCAGCTCATCAATCAATTGCCAACCCTGCATATATAGAGGCTCCGGAACTGTAGCCGTTTGATAATCGGTTTTACGTATACGGACAAAAGCCGGCTCATCACCATCTCCAGCAGAAATATTGTAAGGGGGACCAGCACCGTCAATATTTTGTTGTTTTAATGTGGCTTTCATTCCCGTAAAGTAGTTATCATTGATTGCCAAAGCGTAAAAATCTCGACCGTAGTCCTGTAACAAGCGACTGGTTAAAGTCGGCATTCGGCTGCTAGTTTCGGCAATTGGCGTATCAATATATTCGAGAACCTTGCCACCAAACTCTTCAATCGTATCACGCATGGTATCTGCTTTATCAATAGCAATTTGGTAATTAGAATCCGTAAAAATCACAGTGCGAACAACACTATCACTATGTGAGGCTGCATGAGAAATGGCGTACAGGGCGGCAGTTCGAGCTACGTCTAAGGCATCGGTGGTGATGTTAAAATATAGCTTAAATTCTGGGGCAGGGCCAGGCTTACTCACAGCATGCCAACCAACAATTGGTATTCCCAATTCTTCGGCTTGCTCCAGCGATTTTTTGGCTGCATTTGGATACCAACCACCAATAACAATACCATCTGGCTTGCGAGCAATGGCCTGATTTAAAGCAGAGATCTGATTATTAGCCGAACCTTGCCCATCAAGAATTTCCATTTCCCAGCCAACTATTTCTATCGCTTCTTGAGCACCTTTACTCACAGAAATCACACCACCATTGGTCATATCTGAGCCAACAAATATAATTAAACGTGAGCCTTGTACTTCTGGACCTGTAGAAGGGCCATCCCATGTTGTGCCGACACTAGCTAAGGATTTCTCTAGCAATTTTTGCACTTTTTGCGTATTCGCGTTGCTAATCTGCCCCTCTTCTTTGTCACTGCCGCTTGAAGAACTTTTCCCTCTTGCCAGCAAGCTAAAATTAAATATCACCAAAATTGTGAATAGCATAGCCGTCAAAGCTATATTTTTAATTGGAAAACGTAGATGCTCTTTCCTCATCTTAAAAACTCCTTTTCTTGATATTATTTCAAATAATGGGCTAAACATTAGCATAAGTTTTGAGTTTGTCAAGAAGAATTATAAAAATTTACTTCCTTTAGCCCATTGAAATCTCTGTTAGAAGAATCAGTCAAGAAGAATTATAAAAATTTACTTCCTTTAGCCTGCTTTTTTGGCAATTCACGTTTGGCCCGCCGCGACCTAGTATGTTTAGTTTTGCGATTTTGAGCATAGGCAGCTAAACCCAATGCTAGTACCAACGTCCCCCCATTAAACAATGGTTCAACAAAAAATGCACTACCATACTGTTGAATGCCCGTTGTACCAACGGCTAGCAAAATCACTGCCATCATAGTTCCCCAGATATTGATGCGTCCGGGCTTGATGCTAGTTGAACCCAAAAACGCCCCAACTAAAGCCGGCAATAGAAAATTCTGGCCAACGCTAGATTGGCCAACTCCTAGCTTTGCTGCCAACATCACCCCGGTAAAGGCTGTGATCAACCCTGAAGCCCCAAAGGCACAGATAATATATTTATTAACCGGAATACCATTGAGCAACGCCGCAACAGGGTTACCACCTACAGCATACATAGCCCTACCAACTGGCGTATAAGCCGTAATCAACCACAACAACAGACATAAAAAGAAAGCATACAGCGAAATAACTGGAAAAATGCCAATGTCAGTAAAATAAATATTTTCAAAGGTTTGAGGTATGTCCTGCAGAACTACCTGCTTGCCTTCCGTATGCCACAGAGAGATAGCGTAGATAATAGTACCGGTCCCCAAGGTAGCCACAAAACTGTCTATATCAGCCAAAGCTACTAATAAACCATTGAGTACACCGTAGATACAGCCTAATAACAGGACAATAACGATGGCTACAGGCCAGCTGAAATCGTAGTGCTCTTGCAATGATATAGGGAGTACATGCCAAAGAGTCATAGCAAAGCCTACATTCAAGTCTATCTTGCCGACAATCATAGTGGTACTAGCTGCCAGTGCCAGTAGGGCAATAATAGATTTATCCCCTAAAAGTGCCCTAAGAGTCAATATACTAGCAAAATGCTTGGTACTTAAACTGAAAAACAGAATCAGAATTACCGTAATAAATACCAATGAATAGCGTATAAACATCTGTTGTAAATAACACCATAAACCGTCATCTTGTATAGAAACATTTTGTTCTAAGGCCGTAGCTTTCATACTGGTTTGTTTTTGCATAATCTTTTCTCCGTAGACGACAACTCTGAATGACTATATCTATAATTTAATTGGAAGCATAATTAAAAATATTTTGATGACTGACCTGGTTTCCAATTAGTTCCTGACTGATTTTATTTTTGTTAAACACCAACACACGAGAGCAAACCTTAGCAACTTCTTCAAAATCTGTTGAAACAAGGAGGAGAGACTTACCGTTGGCCAATATATCCAAAAATGTTTGGTAAATGTCGGCACGAGTGCCAATATCTACTCCAGCAGTAGGGTCTTCCAGAACCAAAATATCGTTGTTTATATCGAGCCAGCGGCTCAAAACCACTTTCTGCTGGTTGCCTCCAGAAAGAGCCGCAATATCGGCACTAGGGTTTGCAGGGTGTATATCGAGTTTATCTATATACATTTTCGTCTTGCTAGCCATTTTTTTATTGTGATGCAGCTTCCACGAATGGCAACCATGATTTTGCTGATTTAAGAATAAATTTTCTTCTAGCGACATATTCATTACCAAACTCTCCTTTACTCGGTTTGACGCGAGCAAAGAAAGCCCATGTTTTATCGCCCATTGAGGAGATAATTTTATTGTTGATTGTGCTTTAGCTAAATCATAAGATTTTTTTTGTAAATATAATTTCCCTTGTTGTATGGTTTGTAAACCAAACAGACTACGACCAATCTGTTCATGGCCTGCCCCACGCAATCCCACCAATCCCAGTAATTCTCCTCTCAACAGTTGCAAAGAAAGAGGCCCAACCTGACCAGTTACAAAGTTTTCCAAAGCTAGTAATGTTTCGGATTGCGCCCCAGCTTGAATTTGTGGGGCTTTATAATTACATTCAACCTGGGTTTTACCTACAATATGGGTGATCATCTCTTGATTAGTCATAACCTTGGTAAGATTGTTAGCTACAACCGCTCCATCGCGAATAATCAATACTCGGTCAGATATTTGAGAAACTTCATCCATTCGATGAGTAACATAAATTATGCCTACTCCGGAATTCTTAAGATACTCGATGATTTCAAATAATTTATGGACATCTTCGGCAGGCAAAGAAGCCGTGGGCTCATCTAAAACCAGTAGTTGGGCTTTACTCGCTAAAGCACGAGCAATCGCAACCATGCTTTTTTCCGTCTGTGATAACTCAAAAATCCGCTTTTCTGGCGATAGATGCACTCCTACTTGTGCAAGGGCTTGCTCTGCCTGCCTCTCCACTTTTTTCCAGCTAATCAGATGACCACGAAACATGGGAAAACCTATGCTGAAAGCTATGTTTTCCCCAACAGTCATCCAGTCTATCAAGCCCAAGTCTTGATGAATAAAGGCTATCGGTTTTTCATTGCCTCTACAAATGCTTGTTGCATTTTCAATCCTACCATATTCGCCAAATAAAATCTGGCCTTCATCTTTTGCATGGATACCGGCCAAAATTTTGATCATGGTGGATTTGCCCGCACCGTTTTTTCCCAAAAATGCCAAAACTTCGCCTTTATCTACAAATAGGCTGACATCTTTAAGGACTAAATTTCTACCAAATGCCTTAAAAATATGCTTCATTTCCAATAGACATTGCGTTTGCGTTTTCATGATTTTAAACCACTTGTTTCAGCTGTATGCCGGTAAACGCTATTTCAAATAGCGGTTTAGATTATTTATTAAGTCTTTTCACTTTGTCAAGAAAAAATTACAAGAAGCTATCGGTATTTATTTCTATATTTTACAATATTTCTATTATATTCCAAAATAATTTCTCAATCAGATATCTTATTGAAAAAATATTTTCTTGAATTGTTTTATACCAAAACCTGATTTCATATATTGACATAATTTGCAAATGAAATAGTATTAAATACGGTTTTTATAGCTGTTTTAGCTAGAGAACCTACTAAATCTTATTATTAAAATTTAAGGATCTATTATGCAGAGGGTTAATTACGACAGCTTAAAACAAACGTATATTGCTGCGCTAGTCAAAAGAAATATGGAATCACAACCTGCCGATATGTTAGCTAGTGCGTTTGCGGATATGGCTTGGGATGGGACATATTCCCATGGAATCTATCGCTTCCCTGTCTTTATTAAGCAAGTCGATGAAGGAATGATTAAACTAAACAATCAACCTATCTGTGTAAATAAACTTTCTGCTTTAGAGCAATGGGATTGCCAGCTTGGGCCTGGCCCACTCAACGGTATTATTTGTAGCCAGCGATCGATAGAGCTCGCCGAAGAATACGGTGTAGGTGTAGTGGCTATGCGCAATAGCAATCACTGGATGCGCGGCGGTGCTTATGCTCTGAAAGTGGCCAGAGAGGGGTATGCCTGTATTGCTGCCACCAATTCAACGGCCGTAATGCCCGCATGGGGTGGCAAAGATACCCGCTTGGGAACAAACCCGCTTATTATCGGTATTCCGGGCAATCCTCCGACTCTGCTAGATATGTCTTGCTCTCAATATTCTTACGGTGCTCTGGAAGTTGCCAAGGTTGCTGGTAAAACTTTAGAAGTTGATGGAGGTTATGATGCTGAAGGTCGCCTCAGCCGTGATCCAGATGCTATTAGCCAAACACGGCGCTTGCTGCCCGCAGGATATTGGAAAGGCGCTTCACTCTCGATAGTTTTGGACATGCTCGTTTTTCTATTGGCCGATGGCCATAGCACAGTCGAGCTCACCCAGGATATCGGTGCCGAAACCGCTATTTCTCAAATGTTTATCACTTTAAATATCAATAAAACGACAGACCAAAATACAATGCAAGAAAAACTTGCCCGTACTATTAAATTTGTACTCGATAGCAAGCCTATCAACGAAGACGCTTGTATCCAAATTCCTGGACACTCTATTGAGAAATTTATCAAAGACCATGAAGAAAATGGTGGTATGCCTGTAGACGAAAAAACTTGGAATACGATTCAAAGTCTATAGGAAGCTCTATGTATTACTTGGGTTTGGATTATGGCGGTACAAAAATTAAAACCGCTCTATACGATGAGGCAGGTACAGAAATTGGGATTGCGGTACAACCTTCTCAAGTAGATACATCTATGCCACGGGTTGTCGAAATTGACAGAGAAGGGCGGCCTTGTGGTAAAGGAATTCTCTCTTCTGATACCCGCTCTATCGGGCTGATACAATCTTGGCGAGAACAAAAATTAAATAAGGCTCTATACCCATACATCTTGCAAGAGATATGGCCATTTCATCCATTGGCCTCGCTGGCCATATCTAAACAAAGAAGAGACACAGCAACTCGAGCATAGTTGCCATATTACACTCATGGAGCATGATTATTTACGGTTACTACCTGTGTAGTGAAATAGTAGCTGAACGCAGCAATATTAGCGGCAGTGGGCTAATTGATATTCGCAAAGGGGAGTATTCTCTGGAAGTTCTGCAACAAACAGAGCTGGCCCATATTCGCAATAAATTATGCCCTATCGTTGAATCAGCTGATTTTTGCGGCAAAGTTAGCCAAGATGCTGCTGTAGCAACTGGTTTACTACAAGGAACGCCCGTATATGGCCGGTTTTTTTGATGTAGTGGGTGCTGCCGTGGCCTCTGGCCTGTGTTCAGAAAACGATTATCATGCCATTATGGGAACATGGTCGATTAGTACTTGCCTGTCTTCAAGCATTATAGCAGGAGATGATTCGCTTCAGATTCCTATGGGGGAGTTACGCTGCCTTGCCAGGAATGTATCCGTGCACGATGGTAGCCCAGCTTCAACTCCGGACTTTGCCTACAACGATCAGGTTTTACAACGCCTGTCGCCAGAACAAAATTCCCTGTTTTTTTACCCGTATCTCTACGCTTCTAATATAGGAGATAGCACTCCGGCTACTCTGTCTATTGGCCTACACAATCATCACCGCTATGACGATATTTTATATGCGGTATATGAAAGTATTTTATTGGCGCATATGGGTGCATTTGCAAAAATTAAAGACAGTTCAGCCTAAACCAGAAAGACTATTGTTAACCAGTGGTCCAAGCCAATCTAGGCCTTGGATGCAAATGTTTGCCGATTTTATCAATTTGCCGGTGTTGACGTTAAAATGATAACTTAACGGGATAGGACGTGATAACTTGGGATTTTTTGGGACAAATGGAAGGTAAAAATTGGCTTACTTTCCAAAATAAAAAAGTAAAACCAAAATAAAAAAGTAAAAAATTTTTCATTGCACGAGAAAAAGCCAGAATCCATTTTAAACACCAAGCCAGAGCAAAAACGCTCAAAACCTTAAAAAGCCAAAGCGGTGCTAGGATAACCAAACCATGCACCGCTTTTTTTGTGCCTTTCGGCTGAATCCACAAAATGCCTAAAGCTATTCATTGTAGCATTTTATTTGACAAATTATACGTTTTGTGCTATACTATAGAAAATTTAAAACAAGGCATAAAGGAGAAATAACCATCAAATTACCAATGGATTGCCAAAAGGAGAGGCACGGCCAATAACCACAACGCCCGTGCCTTCCGAAAACCCGCCCGAGTTTGAAATCAGGCGAAACAAACATTTTGAAGCTGTGGACTTGCTCACTGGTGAGCTTGTACCGTTGCCTAAAAATGTTGCGATACGTTGCCGCACCGCTTGGCTTATTATACGGGGCAACAACATTTTTGCCAAGGCCCGAACCCGCAAAGCTGCTTTTGATATTGCAGAACAAGCACTATATGAAGAATTGGGGGCTAAAAATAATGGGTAAATATCATATTTTAGCACCTGTAGTTGTTGTGGCTCTATGGAACTTACTAGCGAAATGATTATAGCCAAATATGCAGACCAAAGCCCCGCCTTTGTTTGTGAACAATGCGCAAACGAGCACAATATTCAAGCAGGAACAAAACCATTGCACAGCCTAGCAAAACAAGGCGAACGTTTGCGCATTGGCATTCCTTGCGATCTTGCTACTGTTTTTGGGAGGTCAAAAAATGCCTAATTTCAAACCCGAATGGGCAGAGCTACTCAAAAAAGCGGTAGAAGAACCGGGAACGATTGCTAAAGGCTTTGCTTTATTTCATCGCTATTCTATTGGCAACCAAGTTTTAGTTATGGAACAGTGCTATAGTAAGGGTATCGCTCCTAGCCCGGTAGCTACTTATAAACAATGGAAAGAGCTGGGCCGCCAAGTCAAAAAAGGCGCAAAGGCGTTATATATGCAAGTACCTTGTTACTATAAAGCTAAGACAGACGCAGAAACCAAAGAAGAATTGCCACCGATTCTAAAAGGTTTTCGCTATCAAAAATTATGGTTTGTGTTATCCGAAACCGAAGGGCTAGACTTTAAACCGGAAGAACAGCCGCTAAAGTGGAATAGTAAGCAAGTTATACAAGTTTTAGATATTCAAGAAGTCCCTTTTTCTATGGTCAATGGTAATGTTGGAGGCTATGCTTGTGGCCGTGAATTAGCCATAAATCCCATAGCCGAAGGCAAGGTAATGGTTCGGCTTCATGAAATGACCCATATTGTCCTTGGGCATACTGAAAATTTTGCTATAAGCTCAATGATTTCAGAGCGCAGCAACCAAGAAGTAGAAGCCGAAAGCGTGGCTTTTATTTGTGGTAATATCTTAAACCTTCCTTGTATGTCCGACAGCCGGGGATATATCCAAAATTGGCTAAAAGAAGGCCAGATTAGCGATGTTATGGCCCAGCGGATTTTCGGAGCAGCAGACAAAATTTTGAAAGCTGGACAACAAAAGACAGAGCAGAGAGGTGACGCTGCATGATGCTTTCTTATTTTATGGGTGACCAACTTGACGAGCAAGCCTATGCAAATGCTTGAGGATAACTATGATAATGCTTTATTGGAAGCCGAAAGCAGAGGCATTGAAGAACCCCCGCTTTATAGTTTTAATGAATTTATTGAATTGATTAACTCTTGGGCAGAACAAACCCCACTTACAGAGGCGTTATGTTTTGTCGACAATTTGCTAGTTAATTTTGATTATTACGCTTTTCTGTTCCCAAGATAAAGCAGCATAAGGTAGGGCTTTATTTGTCCTGCCTTTCATAAAGCTATTTTTCAAAAAATCGGGGCAAGCCCCGAACCCGTTTGTTGCCTTTCGGCTATGGGGTTTCACACCCCAAACCCCGTGGCAGGGAGTTTCCCTGCACCCTTTTTTATCAAATCTTGTGGCATCTTTCGCAGATATATTCTACTAGCATTTGTTTCTCTATTTTTGCCAATACCTTCCCTTTAACCTCTAATAAAAATTATTGGAGGTTTTTATGTTTAAGAAAAAACCACGCCTTACTTTAGGCGTTTTGCAGCGTTCTATCCGTTTTATTGATGGATTCCCCCGTTGGGGCTGCTTTGTTGCCTGTATTCTTACGGCTATTCAGCGCAGCTTAGGCCGTATTTTGCACGCTCACGAAATTCAGCAATGGTATTGGCAATGCGTTGAAAAAGGATTCATCAAGCACAACGATTTACCCATCAAAAAAGGTTGCACTCAATGGTATCGCTGCTTTGTGGTCGATCGAGTGGCTGCTTTTAATTTGGCTATGCAGATGTTTGGCGGTAGACGCAGGGCTTTAGCCGTCGATCAACAACACCCGGCTAATATGCGTATTTATCGCTGGCGTACTCGGTTTGGGGTTCATTTTACTTATGGCAGCCCCCAGCGAAATCTACACGATCCCGATTCTAGGCTGAAACTATTCGGCCAAGACGGAGAGCGGGACATGCATGTTGCAGAACAGGATAGCGAGGCCGAACAATGAAAGAATTGTTTTCAGGAGCTAACGGCAGAATTTCTAGCAAGCGGGTTGGTGGCTTTTTGGGTTTGTTCCTAATGCTGGGTATTACCATTTTTGGCGTTATCCAAGACCCTGCCAGCTTTATTGAGGCCTTGCAAATTTGGGCTATGTTGGTTGGCGGATTGCTGGGGATTGGCGTTGCTGAAGGCCTAGTACAAAATCAAGTACAAAGCCATGCACAGAAACAAACACCTAAAGGAGAGCAACAATATGATATGGCTTAGTTTATCCGCTATCACCTTAGGGTTGAGCGGGAGTTTGTGGCTTAGCGCAAAAATCCACAAAAGGCGTTACCAGCGAAAGCTAGATAAATGTCTGGCTCAAGTGCGCGGCGAGTATCAACGCCAAATTGCAAAAATGCAAGAAATTCAACAACACAAACAACAACAAACTAAAGCCGTGCAATCGGCTAACAAACCCGAGGAGGTCAACCATGCGTTGGACAATGTATACAGCAGTTTTCATGCTGGCCGTTAGCTTTGGGAGTCTTTTCAGTTGCCAGACAAATCCACAACCGGTCGCAAATTTGGAGGTATCTTGCCCGACTGTGGGTGAGCTTTCCAGTAAAGAGCAACGGCAACAATTGATTGCAGCTATAACCAAAGATATGGCCAAACAACAGCAAGATAAACTTGTTTTATTGCTCAAGTTGTGGGCCCTTGATGTCAACGAGATTTTGGCTGCTTATCGCCAGTTAAAAATACTTGCAAGGTGTGAAGATGAACCAAAATAGTGAGGTTGTAGCCGAGTTGCGTGAAATTCGAGCCGAGCTAAAGCATATCAACCAGCGTTTTGACGAGGCCTTAGCTTACCAAGACAAGCTTGCCGAAATGCGCTTTAAGGCTTTAGAAACTAAACAAGAACAACAAAGCAGAATTATCGACAAAATGCGAAGCCGTATTTTATCTTGGGGCGGAGCTTTTGCCGTTTTAATTGTGCTCTCTGGCTATGCTTTTCGGTTGCTAACATGAGTCAACGCAGCAGTTTGGATTTTCTGCCCAAAGAATTGCAAGAATTGATACAGCGACTTTGGGGCGAAGGGGCTACGATTGATCAGCTTGCCCAGCTTTTGCGTTCTCAATTGGGAGACCAAGCACCCAGTCGCTCTAGTATAGGACGCTATGCCAAACGCTTAAAAGAACAACAAGAAGAGGCTGTCCAGCGCAACGCATATTTAGCCGAAGTGCTGAAAACCATGCCACCCGAAAGCCGAGACAATTTGACTGTGGTTGTCTCTGAAAGTCTAAAATGCAAGATTTTCCAGTTTATGCACGAGTTAGACCAGCAGCACGAATTGCGATTGGACAAGCCGGACAAATACGCCAATTTGTTGTGTAGCTTGGGTAAGGCTTTGCAGTCTTATGAATTGGCTTTGAACAACAACCAGAAACGCCGGCACGAAGAACGCAAGGCTTTGCTGGACGAAGTCAAAGCTAAGTTAGAAAAAGACAAGCGTATCAACACCCAAGCTCTAAATGAAAACATGGAGAAATTTTATGAATAAAGATAATGCCCTTGTTGCTCTATACGGCTACCAAAGAGCGTGGATGGAAGATCAAAGCCGTTTCAAAATTGGCATGTTTGCTAGGCAAACGGGCAAAACCTTTATTTGCACGCTAGAAATTGTGCGTGCTGTTATGGACGCCGAAGCAGCCCAAAAGCGTTGCAATTGGCTGATTGTTTCGGCATCGGAACGGCAAAGCATTCATGCCTTGCGCATTGTTAAAAAGCATTTGCGGGCATTGGACGCCATCATGCAAGAAAATGGCAGTGCTTATTTGGAAGATCGAAATGAAAGCAAGCACGAGATCGTTTTGCCCAATGGCAGCCGTATTACTTCCATTGCCGCCAATCCCGACACGATACGCGGTTATAGTTGCAATGTCTACGCCGATGAATTTGCCTTCCACGAAGACAGCGAGGAATTATGGCGGGCCTTGTTTCCGATTGTGAGCAATGGTTATCGCTTGTTGATTACTTCTACCCCCAACGGCAAAGGCAACCGCTTTTATCGTTTGTTTACCGAAAATGGCAACGGCTGGAGCAAACACAAAACCGACATTTACCAAGCGATTGAGCAAGGCTTGCCACGCAATGCCCAAAAAATCCAGCAGCATTTAGCCGATCCCGAAGCATGGGCTCAAGAATACCAATTAGATTGGCTGGACGAGGCCACCAGTTGGTTGCCTTATCAATTGATCACCACTTGCGAAACAAGCAAACTGGGTAATTACAACCAAAATTCTTGCTATGTCGGCATAGATATTGGCCGCCGGCACGATTTATTTGTGTTATGGGTTTTAGAAAAGCAGGGCGATGTGTTTTACCAGCGAGAATTGATTGCCCAGAAAAGCGCAAGTTTTGCCGTGCAAGAAAGTTTTCTGCGCGATGTAATCAAACGATACCGACCCGTACGAGTTTGCATCGACCAAACCGGTATGGGCGAGCAGTTTACCGAACGGGCCAAAGAAAATTACGGCAGCTATACGGTGGAAGGGATTTTATTCAATAATTCCACCAAGCTGGATTTAGCCAACGGTTTACGGCGCAATTTTGAAGAGCGCACGATCCGTATTGCAGAAGGCGACAAAGTTTTAAGAGACGATTTGCACAGCCTAAAACGCACGACCACCCATGCGGGCAATGTGCGTTTTGTGGCCGACCGCAACGAAAATGGCCATGCCGACCGCGCCTGGGCCTTAGCCTTGGCATTGCATGCCGGGCAAACCGAGCACCAACCTTTTGAGTACGAAACGGTAGAAGCCAACGACTGGGATAATGGCATAAATTGGGATTAGTAAAAATCTAACCGGTTAGATTTTTGGAGATAGACTATGAGCAAGAAGAAAGCGAAAAAACAACACAAAACCGAGCCGTTAGCGGTTAGCAACAAAGAGCAAGCGATATACACACCGCCCGGTGTCGATACCGTAGAGGCTATGAATAACGAAGAGATCAGCAAATCCCTTTCCCCTTCCAGGCTGGCTAATTTGGTCAACGAAAGCAAAAAGGGCAATGGCTTTTCTTTGGTTACTTTGGCTTTGGAAATGCGAGAAGAAGACGCCAGTTTTGGCGGAAACTTGAGAACACGCAAACTAGCAGTATTAAACCAACCCCGCACTTTACAAGAAAGCGACAACGCCAAAGCTAATGAATTGATTGCTAAATTATTGAGCAAGCGATATTTTAATAAGCTGTTATATTGCTTATTGGAAGCTACCGAAGTCGGCTATGCGGTGCTGCGTTTGGTTTGGCAGACTAGCGAAAATGGCTATTGGTTGCCCGTTTCGGTGCATCGAGTAGACCCGCGCAGAGTCGGTTTTGACCCCAATACCGAGCAATATTTTTGGCGCAACTTTGACGACCCCGAAGACCGCAAGAATATCATAGATGGCAGCGGCTTGGAATATATGGTTTATACCCCCGATGAAGTGCTAATGCCCAACAGGGGCGGTTTGGCACGGCTAGCAGCTTTTGCATTTATGGCTAAACGCTTTAGCCTAAACGATTGGGTAAAGTTTCTTTCCAGCGTGGGTATGCCGTTGCGTGTGGGCAAGTATGAACCCAGTGCCCAAAGCGAAGAACGCCAGATATTAAAGCGGGCGTTACAAATGCTAGGCAGCGATAAGGCCGCCGCGATCCCCAAAAACACCGATATTGAATTTTTGGAAGCCAACAACAGCGAAGGCGCAACCTTTAAGTCTTTGCCCGAATACTTGGACAAGCAAATTGCGGTTGCGGTATTGGGGCAGACTTTGACCAGTGGCACCGAAGGCGGGGGCTGTTATGCGTTGGGGCAGGTGCAACATGCGCTTGAATATTTTGCCTGCCGATTGCGTAAGCATTACCGCAGAATTGCAGGAGTTAGTCGAAAAGATTTGCAGTGTAAACTTTATTAGGGACACAGCCCCGTATGTAAGCATAAAGACCAAGCTACAAAATTATTTACAAAAGTTAGCCGTAGTGGTAACTACTCATTATAGCAAGTTGGATCAAGGCCTTGATCCAGCTTGGAAAGCTATATTATAGCAAGGGGGATCAATCCATTGATCCAATGCGGAAAGATATATTATAGCAATTACAAGGTAAACTCTTGGCAAATTGGTCGTCCAGATATTTGCCAACAATACGAATTGAATACAAAATTGAAAATCGGAACGCATTCCGTATTTAGTGATTCAGGCAACCAAGACTAGGAGCTAAACCAGCTGAACGACAAGGCCCTAGAATACAATTACTAAACAACCAATAAATGATATATTGAAGGCGTTAAATTCTAGCAGAAACTTTAAGCAGTTTCAAAACAAGATAGCCAAAATAGCCCTTTCAGAGCCCGATAAGGGGCTAGTGCAAGCATTGACCCTATAGCGGCTGCCAAAGGCGCATTGCTTGGCCAAAGAGATGGCGATCATGCCTAAATATTATCGCATTCAAGAGGTAGCCAAAAACGTGGGCGACTATATCCAAAACAAAGGCTTGAAAACTAGCCCCGAAAGAAAGTAATGGGTTGGCGCAATATATATGCCCGAGAGCACGCCACGGCCTTTACCGTGGCCAAGCTAAAAGATTTAAATTTGTTGGGCATGGTGCAAAAGGAAATACGCCATAGCATAGAGCATGGCGACAAGTTTAGCGACTTTCAGAAGCGTATACAACCTAAACTGCAAAGGTGGCTGGATTCGGTGCGCCGGCAAGACCCCGATAAACTCGAAGGCGCAGAATTAGAAAAATGGAGACAGCGCAAAGACCGCTACCGCTTGAGGCGGATTTTTGAAACCAACACCCGCCAAGCCTATGCCCAGCACCACTACCAAAGGGGCATGGACAACAGCTTTAACACGCATCTTATTTATCGTATCGGGCCGAGTATTAACCACCGAGTCGATCATGTAATGTTAGATGCTACGGTATTGCCCAAAGATCACTCGTTTTGGGATACACACTTTCCGCCCAATGGCTGGAATTGCAAATGCTATGTAAGATTTTTAAGCAAAGATGATGTAGCCAAAGCACGCAAACACGGGGTGGTAGATTTAGAGAGCACAGACCCGCGCACTGGCCACCATACACGCACCAAACCGATCAACGAAACTGCGCCAGTAATCCAATGGCGCAAGTTTGTGCGCAAGGACGGCCAAACAGTAAGAGTGCCCAGAAATATCGACCCGGGCTTTGAGTGGAATGCCGGGCAGATCAACCGCAATACTTGGCTGAAAGATCAGGCCATTAGAAAAGCCCGAGCCCTAGAGTTGGTCACAAAAGAGTTGCAACAATTAGAGCAGTTGATCGTTAGCAATACCGCACAACAAGCAGCTTATCAAAGTTTTATCACACAGCACCATATGCAAGAAAAAACAGGCAAAAGCAGTGTTTCTGTAGGGGTAATAAAAGAACAGGAAGCGAGTTATTTAGGCCGACAAAAACTAAAACTAAGTAGCCCGATTATAGAAGTTTCCAGCAAGCGGCTAACGATGAGCCCTAAGAATTTAAGGCATCAAAAAGCAGGCAATGATTTAAGCTTGCAAGAATGGCTAGAATTGCCCAAAATGCTAAAAAGTAAAAAAGTAGAAGTTTACTATGATAGCCAGCATCGCAATTTACTTTATGTTTACCCAGCTAAAGACGGCAGGCTAATTAAGATTGTGGTTAGCCCCAATTATGTAGATAACGGCTTGATTATTAACTATGTAAATACTGTATTTAAAGTACCAAAGGCAAATATAGAAAGCGATACAAAAGCCAAGATACTGAAGAAAATACGATAGCGTGATAGGCACCTACTCTATCCTAACGCTCGAAAACGTGGTGGATCGGTGATTTTCCACTCCTCCGCTACCGTATAGGTATTGTATTAAAATTTCATAAATTTGGAAAGTAAGAGACAAAAAAGGAAATAAAGCAGCGTATGAAAGCACCTATGCCGTACAGGTAAAAGTCCTCTATATTGGTAATTTATCGTTGTTTCATGCCCACAGGCTAGCGCATGCGATGGGAACTACTCTGGGAAATAATTTAAAAAGTTTTAAACTAAAGACAATAAAATAAAAGTCCCAGCCAAATATAGCTGGGGCTACAAAAGTATAATATCTACACAATAGATTCTTTAACAAGGAAACTTCAAATTCAAATATGATTTATGATTTTTAAGATTTTTAATTAAAATATCTACAACAGTTTTGTGGTCATCAAAATCACAATATGCGTTCATAGAAAGTGTAATATTAAGCAGATTTGTAATTACAACATTTTGTATATTTTTCGGAAGGCTAAACAGCGTAGTATGAAGTTTCTTCTGTTCTTCTGAATATTCTGCGTTTTCCTTTTGAAATTTTTGCATTCCTTTTAAGAACTTTATTTGTTCCTCAATATAATCATCATCCATTATACAAATACCTCTCTGGTTAAATTACTAGAACCGTAAAAACAATTCTGCCAATAGTATACAGATTTTTATAAAAAATCATAAATAAAACCGCAATTTTTTTATTCTTTTCCCTTTTCTTGCAATAAACGATCAGCGCATTGAAATAATAAATAAAAGCAGCGCATAATAGCTAGAGTGGATACACTGAGCACTAAAACAATTAAACATTGATGAACTAATTTTGCAATTCTGTATACGGAACTACAAGCATATTCCTTTACTTCCAGCATACCAAATCCTAATAAAATAATACAAATAAAAATCGTTATGGAAGCATATTTATAAACCCATACAATCATTTTGCCATATTTTTCTTTGATAGTAATAAATACAGGTTCTTTTAAAATGTTTAATAATAGGGGTAGTCCCGCAAGAATAAAAGCCAAAGCTGTACTAAAACTAGCAAATAGTGCGTTGTATAATTGGGATATATTAACATGCAGTGTTCTATTCACAAAGAAATAAATAATAATTACAGGAATAGAAATTAGCAGGTCTTTAAGAAAAAATACTTTATATTTAAATTTTCTAGCTTCCTGCCAGTACCAGCTTTTCATCGCATTGTATATATCCTTTAGTTTCATTGTGAATTAGTATAATTACGCTGCCGAAGAAAATGAATCAAAATCTTATAAGCTTCAGATGCCTTTACCATGCCACTTTTTTCGCTGATAACAGGAAAATCGGCTTCATCTCTTTCCTTATATTCTTTTAAGCTATACTTTTTTAATTTTTCATTAGTAGAACCACCATTAAGAATAATATCATCAAATTCATTCAATAAATTAATATTGAAAACTTTCTTAAAATCTGATGCTCCTCTTTTTTTATTGTATTCTTTACTAAACACAAAATTTTTACTGTTCGTAACCCTGTCATAATGTTGTGGTAAATTTTTTATATCATCTTGCGCTATATCTTCTGCAAAGTTATTTCTATCAGACTTTATAATATACTCAATACTTGAAAGGCTTAGCAGATCGTTAATAACTTTGCTCGGGTCTTCTCTCATGATAGGCATAAAGGCTAGGTAATCAACTTTATTGGGGAAGTAATACTGCATATATGGCGGTATTATAGTTACTCTAGGTGCATCTTGGTTAAACTCCATTGCCATATAATTACCATAAATTACAAAATGTGCTAAATCTATCAAGGCATTGCCGTCTCCCAAGTCCAAACCAGAAATATCGGTAGTTTCCATATTCATAATACCGGGCAAATTTGTTTGCCGTACATATCCAATAAATCCTCGCACAAAACCTTCGCTACAATCATCAACTTTACTAATTACAATGCGACCCGTTGTTTGTACTTTATAGTAATTCTCTTGATTTGTAATATCATGATCGGATAAAATATTAAACAATTGGTAAATATCTATTTCCTGATTTTTTAGCTTAGCTTCTATTTTATGGTAATAAATTTTACGCTTTTTAGTTGACTCTGACATATATAATTACTTCCTTAAATATTTCCTCCCATGATCTATAATACCTTATGATAATCTAGCTGCAACCCAAAACTCACCCAACCGTCCCTAAAAGATTCCTAAGCCAGTTGATCGCCAGAATTATCAAGTAATGCCACCCAAACCTCAACCCAAATTTTTATTTACTATCCGTTTAATTTTTAGGCTTGCTTTGTTGCCAAAGGCCGGTTTTTTGTTCTTTGGCTATTTCCTAATTGTATTCGTCCCATTCTTTAGTTGTTTTCACACTAGCTTTTTTAGTAGTTTTAGGCCAAATTATTATAGATGTTGTTATTGTTAAAGCTGCTGAAACAAAAGCAAAACCATAAAGGGCGATACTAAAGGCTTGCCCATAATAGCCTATTGCTTGATAGTAAACTTCAGCAAGTGATTTACCGCTGACAGACTCGATATTAGCAAGATATTTACCTACATTATTCATTAAGTAGCCTGCTCGAAATAATGCTCCGCTGCCAACAGTTCCGAATATTGAAGCTCCTATAGCATTGGTTTTTCGTTGTCCTTCTGTCATTTTCTTCCTTACATAATTTATTTTGTAGCTAAAATAGCCCCTTCATTTTCAGCACAAACCCCCCTAAGCCCTCTTATCTTTTTGCAAATAACTGACAGCTAAATTCTCTAAAGCCTCCAGGCGTTTCTCTAATTCGCCTACCTTACCATGTAAAACGCAATTTTCACGCACCAATCTAGTTTGCTCCAAAGATTCTAGCCTAGCTAACCGTTCTTGTAAAGTTTGGTTTTCTTGTTCTAATTTTTCTACCTCCGCTCTATCGGCTTTAGTTTCCACTGTTTGGGCGACTGTATCTAATCTTGCATCTGTTTCTTCCAAAAAGCGACAAAAAGACTCTCCTAAGCCAAAGCCTAAATCATCTATCTTTTTATCTACAGATTCTGCCGACTGGCGCAGCATTTCACCTTCGCCAGTAATAAGCCAGTCCATACTTATCCCTTTTTCGGATATAAATATTTTTACACTGTCTGGAACGGAATTTTCTCCATTTTCGTATCTTGATAATGTATTTTGTTTTATAGAAAGCACATCTGAAAGATTCTTTTGATTATAACCTAAGTATTTTCGGGCTTCAGCTAATCGTTTACCTATATTTTTTTCCATTTTTCGGATTCCTATGTTGACTTTTCTACTTAATAAGGATATATTATCCGAGAAAGGTAGAGAACACT
This sequence comes from Spirochaetia bacterium, assembly GCA_965225855.1. Lineage (GTDB taxonomy): Bacteria > Spirochaetota > Spirochaetia > SP-2023 > SP-2023 > Haliotispira. The sequence goes on from CBDDCK010000005.1 coordinate 1,269,494, forward strand.
ACAACGAGAGTATAACAAAAAAGAAAAGGAGAAAAAGACATGGAGCCAGAATTGACCCGCCGCTTTATCCAGTCAGAGCTCGCTTATCGTAGTTTGAGTCAGTCCGACTTGGCTCGATTAACCAATTTATCATATGCCCAGCTAAATAATGTTCTAACTGGAATTAGAGCGCATACGAAAAGAGGCAAAACTATTCGGCATCAAATAGCTGAATGCTTTGGATATCATTCATGGGAAGATTTAGAGAGTGCAGCCGCCAGTGCTGTACATAGATTAGATGACAATCCCAACATTCCAATAAATAAAGCAGGGAAAATCCCTGTAATTACTCAAAAGGAGATAACAGCATGAGCAAGTTAAGTTTATTTAACTTTGGCCCGCACGAAGTGCGAGAGCTAGAAAAAGACGGTGAACCTTGGTTTGTCGCAAAAGATATTTGCCAAGCCCTTGGTTTGGAAAATCACAGAAAGGCCTTAGCTGATCTGCCAGAAGACGAAAGGGAGTCACTAATAGTTACTACCTTAGGTGGTAAACAAGAAATGATTATAGTTTCCGAGCCCGGCATGTATCGGCTTTTGTTTCGCAGCAACAAACCCAAAGCCGAGCCGTTTGTTCGTTGGGTAACCCACGAAGTTTTGCCCAGTATTCGCAAGCAAGGCTTTTACAAGCTGGAGCGGGAAGTAGCGGAACAAAAAGACAAAGCCCTAAATGCCTATGAATGGTATTTTGAAGCCCGCCAGGAATGCAAAGTTTTAGAAGAACGCTACCGCAAAAGCCATAGCAAACTAAGCGCATACGAAATAGCGCAAATTCAAAACATGGCGCTCCAAGACAAAAGCACCAGCCAAATAGCTATGGAAGTGGGCCGCAGCAACACCACAGTACGCAAATACAAAAAACAAATGGAGGTGGGGGTGTGAACGAAGAAAAAGTAATAACCATTGAAGGAGAAGAAGGAGACACAATGTTGCGTGCTACGAAACTCGGAGAAGGTGAAAGAGCTTGTCTGGCTTTTGAGTTTTTAGGGTGGAATAAAAGTGATGCTTGTGTTTTTCAGGAAACCTATATCGTTCCTTGGGATTGTGTTACGAACTCTTGGATATTGGAAAAGTATTCTAATTGGTTATTAGATAGACAAAAATACTTACTTTCTTTTTTGGTGCAGATTTAAAAGCGTGGCTAAACGGGGCAAGCCGAGGGTTCGATTCCCTCGCACGCTATAACTAGCCCGTATGGGTTTAGTAGTTTTAATCAAGGAGTTTGTTGTGAACGAACTAGAAGAACTAAACAAATTACTCACGGATAATGGGTATACCATTGTTAAATTTGAGGATCGCCCTAGGGGCAGGTCTTCCTATATTCTTGGCGATGAAATGCCCACCAGGGAGTTTCATTTAACCCTGATTAAGCGGGATCAATAAAAGCTCGGATTTGTGGCAATATGCGCTCTGCATTGCTGATTGCTTCGGTAAGAATAAGAACGCCTTGGGTATTCTTGCCTTGAATTGCTTTCTTAAGATCGTCAGCTACTGCAATTTGCATTCCTAATTGCAGGGCATTTGCTCTAAATTCTTGTTCAGTCATAAAAGACCTCCGGTAATTGTTTTTGTGGGTAAGGCAAATACAGCGAGGCAAAGGCAAAGCGCCAAGACGCCCCGCGGCTGGACAGACAGCGATTTTACACCAAGGATTCCGACTAGGGGGATAAATGATAAATATTAGAATAATGATGAGTTACGCTTTTGTTTTTGTGTTTTTACTTTTTGCGCTCTATAAAATAGTGGTATTTTTGGGGCTCACTTCAGAAACAACAGACAACAAAATTTCGTATATGTTTATGTATATAGGAATTGGGATATTCCTAGTCAATTATATTCTACTGGAACTAGAGGGATAAAATGAACGACTTAAAAACCATGATACGCATTCGTATCTTGCAAGGTCAAAATAACTATGAGATTGCGCAGGCTGTGGGCACGCCATTGTTGTTGGTCGATCGAATCCGCCATGAAATAGACAGCGAAATTGAGGCCGAACAAGATTACTTGGCCGGCATCCAGCCTGCCCCGTTTACAGACGAGGAAATCCGCCGTGGTTCAGCCTGTGGCGAAGGTTGTAGTTAATCATGGGAAAAGACTTATTACAAGGCGTTTATCGCTACCAATTGCCCGTGTCGTTGTACCGGCAAATACAGCAAAGAACTTGTTCTAAATACCGCCATCACGACAACACCAGTTTGATTGCTGAAAAGCAAATGTTGCTATTGCGCTTGATTGCCATAGAACTAGAGCAGGAACGCCGCACCCAAGAGTATCGGCACATACTTAGAAAGGCAGGGTTGCCATGCAAGTAAACAGTGAATACCTAACCAAAAGCAAACAACAAGTTTTGCAGGTATTTTGGGCGGTACTCAATGGCGGTATTGCAGGGCGTAGCTTTGGTGATTTGGCCAAAGAATTAAATTTGAGCGAATCGGCTTTGTTGAAAGATTTACACAACTTGGCAGCCGTTCGCTATGTGGAGCGTAAAACGAATGCCCAGTTTTGGGGTGTAAGTACAGATTTTATAGAACAATTTGCCCAAGTGATCGAGAGCTTGGGCTTGAAGGTGAAATAAGGTGAAACAATGAAAACAAAGGAATTAAAAGAAGTCAATCCCGAAGCAACGGGGTTGGCAGCCAAAGCGCAAGCCGTGGCAGTGCAAAGCGACCACGAGATGGCAATCGATCGGCAATTTGCCAAGGAAGGCGAGGTATTTGAGCTTTCGATTGTGGAAACCAAAGTGGTGCAGCTCCAGCAAATTGCAGGGCAAAGCATATTGGAAATGGGCAGGCTATTGACTTGGACAAAAGAGCGTGTTGGCCACGGCAATTTTATCAAGAGTTTAAAGCGTATGAATATTAGTCAAAGCACGGCAAAAGCGTATATTCAGGTTTATACGAAGTTACAGAAATCAAATCGACAGCCGGTTGTCGATTTGGGAATAACCAAAGCCCTAGAATTGGTGCGCAATTACGAAGAGGAAGAGCTGGAGGCTTTGGCAGATGGCCAAGAAGTGGACGGGCGCACGCTGGACGAGTTTGCCGGTATGAGTCGCACGGAATTAAAAACCGCTTTGCGTTCCAAAGAAGAAAAGTATAAGCAAAATTTAGAGGCGGTGAACAAGCAAGCGGACGCACTGCAGAAACGCAACAGCAAATTAGCCCAGCAGGTGGAAAACTACGAATCGGGCAGTGATCGGGGCTGGGAGTTTGCCGTTCAGTGGTTGGAGCGTATGAGCAAACAAGGTCAAGCGATCCACAGTGCAGCCAAAGAATTGGAAAGTTTAGCCGTGCAGTGGGCAGAGTTTATTGAGAACGGCGATCAGCGGGCTTTGGCAGGGCAGCCGTTTTTGTTGAGTAATTTGAGCTTTTATCAAAATTTAGTGGCCACTGCGATAGACCAATGCGATGGAGCGTTGCAGCAGGCCATGGCAGCCCATCACCCCGATTTGCAATTTCCAGCAGGGACGCAATACCCCGCTCTGGGTTTTAGTAGGAATAACTTGCCCAAAAATATGAAATTTAATCCCGCCTCTGTGGAAGAAGCGGACAACCAAGAAATTGATTTTGAACAGGTTTTGAGTGAAGAAGGTTTTACTGAAGAAAAGCCTTTCTTGTTTGATTCGTAGCAATGAGCGTAGAAGATTTTGGTAAGCGTTGGCAAGCAGCCCGTGGCCAAGGCCAAGCGAAAGGGCTTGTTATCGCAGAAATGGTAAGCACTTATGGTTGGAGCAAGCAAACTTGCTACCGCAAATTGGCCGAAGCGGGTTTTCGTAGCAACAAGAAAAAGCGCAGTGATGCGGGGACTAGCAGCATGAAAGAAAACGATTTACTGATTTTGTCGGCTATGTTGCAGGAGGGTTTGCGCACAAATGGCAAAGCCCAGCTTTTAGTGCCAGAGGCCCGCTCGATTATGGCGATCAATGGTTTTACGATTCCCATTAGCAACCGCCAGTTGAATCGTTTACTAAAGCAATTGAAGCTGGATATGCAGAGTTTAAAAACGCCTAAAATCCATAGCCATTTGCAAAGTTTGCACCCCAATCATGTTTGGCAAATAGACCCCAGTTTTTGCACGATCTACTATCTGAAGAATGGCCAGCAGGTGATTATCGAAGATAGCGAAGCCTACAAAAACAAGCACGACATTTACGAAAAGCTAAAGAAGAACCAAGCCAAAGTGTGGCGGTATGTAATGAGCGATCACTATAGCGGCTATACTTTTGTGCGCTATTACCAAACCCACGGCGAAAACCAGCAGGTGGCGTTTGATTTCTTTTTGCAAGCAGCGATGAAGAAAGAACGCAATCCGCTTTGTGGTGTGCCCAAAATCATTTTATGGGACAAGGGAAGTGCCAATACCTCAAAGGCGATGATTGCGGCTTTAACGGCCTTAGGGGTTAAGGTTTTGACGCATGCCGTGGGCAAAAGCAATGTCAAGGGCAGCGTAGAAAACGCCAATAACCGGGTTGAGTGTAGCTTTGAGACGCATTTGCGCTTTAATCCTTTGCATTCTGTAGAGGAGATCAATATCGCAGTAGAGGCGTATTTTATTGCCTACAATGCCAATTTGCTACCAGAGCGGGACAGTCGTTTAGAGCGCAAAGGCAAGCGTGTACGCACAGAGCTTTGGCTAGAGATCAAAGAAAGCGAATTGCGATTTTTGCCAGAGCTAACGATTTGTAGGCGGTTGTTAGTGAAACCAGCCGAGCAGCGCACTGTTAAAAATGATGGTTGCATAGATTTAAGGCATACTTTTTATAAGCAAGGCGGTAGCTATTTAGTTGCACCTTTGGGTTTGGTGCCGGGTGATAAAGTACAAGTACAGTGCTTGGCCTATGATGGTGCTGCTATTTTGGTGCATTATCGGGACAAGCAAGGCAGGGCACAAACCAGCCGAATAGAGAAGCCTTTGGCGGTAAATAATGCTGGATTTATTGCGAGTGCAGCCGTGATAGGCAAACAATACAAAGTAGCAGATGATAGAAACGAACAGAACCGCAAAAAATTAGAGTCTTTAGCCCACCCAGAAGGTAAAAAGAAGAATGCCAAGCCGTTTGCCCATTTAAACGAAGGCCAAGGTTTACAAACCCACAACCAAATTATAGCCACAGTAAACCAGTACAACGAAAAACTATTGCATATGCCGTTGCGGGGCAATTCTATTGGTTTGGGGCAAACGCAAATATACCAAGTTTCATACAGCCTTATCGAAGCCCTAACTTGGCTGAAAAACAAGCTAGAGAGCAATAACTATCAATACAGCAAAGAGTATGTAGGACTGGTTAAAGGTCAAATGAAGGAGGGCAAAATCGAAGAAGCAGATTTAGAGGGGATATATCAAAAAATAACAAAGGAGGATACAGATGTACTGTATTTCAAAGAGGCTTGATTTTTTGCGTCTTGGTTTATGGACTTTAATGCTGATCAGTTTAATTGCCAGTATGCGCCATGTGGCTTGGCTGTATTCCACACTGGAATTGGGCAGCGAAACAGCGGGCTGGATTTCGGCCTTTAGCTTTGATGCCAGCGTATTTTTGCTAACGCTAATCGGGGTGAAGTACAAACAAGGAACAGCGCAAAGGCGTTTTATTCGGGTAGGAATTTATACCAATGCGGTAATTAGTATCTTGGCCAACATTATGCACGGCGTTGAGCACCAACAAGAGCTAGAACGGGTCAAAGGTTTTTTATGGCAAATTATTCCGTATGTGTTCAGTTTTGCCGTTCCGCTAATGGTGGTTTTCTTAGCTGAAGTTTTGAGCAGGCAGGAGAGCGAATTAGAAGCCGAAGTGCGCAAACAACAAAAGAAAGAGGCAAAAACTGGTCAAAATAGTGGACGAACAACTGGACGAGAATTGACCGAAACCGAACGAGCAAGTGGCCGAGAATTGGCCAAAACTGGACGGCTAACAAAAACCGAACGAATGGAAAAGGTAGCCGAAGCAGTGGCCGAAGGTAAGCGGTCGAGAAATGAAATAGCCGAATATACAGGTGTTCCAAAGAGTTCGGTAGGTGATGTATTGAACGAATTATACCAGACAGGCCGTTTGGTCAAAAACGAATCTGGTCAGCCAGAATTGCCCAGTTCCGAGCAGTTTCGGTCAGACAGTTTAGATAGTTTGGTCAGTAATCCGTCCATCATCAACCAAACAGAGGAGTTAGGAGCATGAACAATATATCGCAAGAGGCATTGCGTCAATTTGGTTTGGTAAGGCATCCTTTTTGGGGTGATTGTCAAAGCCACGAAAAAATTTACTACACGGTCGACCACCAGTGGGTCAAAGCAGCGTTAGACCAAGCGGTTCGCTTGCACGGTTGTTTGATTGCCGTAGTGGGTGAAGTTGGCAGTGGTAAAACCACTATCAAGAACGATTTTATCGAAAGACACGAAGGCGCAAGTATTATTCAGCCGTTTTTGTTGGATAAATCGGCTTTGCGGGTGCAGCATGTAGAAGAGGCCATAATTTATGGTTTAGACCCAAGTGCGAAACTTTTTCGCAGTCGTGAAGCACGCAATCGCCAGCTTACCCAGTTACTACAAAGCAGCACCAAGGCCGGCAATAAGCATGTTTTAATCATCGAAGAAGCACAAGATTTGTCGGTAAATGTACTAAAGCTTTTGAAGCGGTTGGTAGAAATTCGCAGCGGCAATAAAGCGTGTATTTCGGTAGTGATGATTGGCCAGAGCGAATTGCTAGCGCGTTTAGATGTTAGCCGTAGCTATCATTTACGAGAGATTATCAATCGTACAACGGTTGCCGAAATAGCACCGCTACAAGAGCCAAAGCAGATCGAACAATACCTAAAGCTCAAATTTGACAATTACAAGGGTATTTTTGGCATAGATGCAGCGCAAGCAATTTTAGATGTGCTTAGTGAGATAAAAAGTAGACAAAGATGTTCGGTAGCTTATCCGCTAGCGATAAACAATGTAGTAAGCAAAGCGTTAAATAGTGCAGCCGAGCTGGGTTTAGAAACCATCAATGCAGATCTAATCCACTCTTGAGTAAATACGATAAAAAAGCCACCAAAAAGCACTCTGGCAAAGGTTGCTTTGGTGGCCAACCTAGAAAGGTACAAAGGAGAACGAATCAAAATGGATAATTCCGAACAATTACACAACCAACGGCAAGATTTTCGCAATCAACAGCTAAGCAAAAAACTAACAAACGACACAAAAGGAGAAAAAATGAACAATCGAGTATTAGAGCTACCAGAAGCTCTAAGGGAAATTGACGGGGGTAAGTATATGCTAGACACCCAAGGCAATTTGTGCCCGCTAAAAAATATCAAAGAGGTAGATATTCTGCGTGATGACTTGGTAAGAGAGTTAACACAGAAAGCCATAGATATGCAACAGCAACTGCATAACTTCAAAAAACAAGTATTGGATAATTTGCACAGCTTTGTTGATTTGAGCCTAGAGAAATACGGCACGAAGCTAGGAGGTAAAAAAGGCAATATCAGTTTTTTGAGTTTTGATCACAACATCAAAATCATTTTGCATGTACAAGAGACCTTAGTCTTTGACGAGCGGTTGCAGGCAGCCAAAGCCTTGATTGACGAATGCTTGTTCGATTGGATACAAAACGCAAATACCAACTTGCAAGTATTGATAAACGATGCCTTTAAGGTCAACAATCAAGGCAAAATCGACACCAAAAGAATATTGAGTTTGCGCAAATTAGAAATCCATGATCAGCGCTGGCAAAAGGCAATGGAGGCGATTGGCGAGAGCTTGTCGGTGCAGCACAGCAAAGAATATGTGCGTTTTTATCTTCAAGACGGCAACGGGGAATATAAAGCCATTTCTTTGGATTTTGCAGCGTTGTAGGAGTAGATGATGATTAGCACGAAACAAGCCCAAGCCTTGCGTTTGCAGTGCACCAAAGCTTTAGGAATGAGTGAAAGCGACTATAGAGGAATGTTGGGTGAGTACGGGGTTTCTTCGAGTAAGCAGTTAGAGACCACACAATACCACCAATTGATGAAAAATCTAAAAGGCAGACAAACCCCACAAAACCCGAAAGGGTATACAACAGCGGACAAGCAAATGAGTTTAATTTATTACCTATGGGGCGAGCTCTACAAGATTGGTAGGGTAAAACACAAGACAAATTCCGCTTGTTTGCATTGGATGCGCAAATATCTAGTGCAGCCCGATGGAATCATTGAGTTTACGCCATACCAAAAAAGCAGGTGTATTGAACGGCTCAAAAAATGGCTGGAGCGGGATTAATAAAAAACGCTTTTGTTTTGGAGATCATCGAAAGCCCGGCGTTTGTCGGGCTTTTTATTGTAATGATTTACCTAGTTGTTCTTGTGGTAGCTTTTCTTTTAATATCGCAATGTATTGGTTGTGTTCTTGTTCTTCGATTAGGCCATAATCGTAAAGCTCTTCAATTTCTAGGTAAGTTTTCATTGCTTCCCTGCGGATACGGTAAACGTGAGATGAAGAGATATTGTATTTTCGTGCTAAATCAAAAACTTGTTTCTTATCGCAATAATTACCTTGTATGGGTAATTTATCAATAATATTTATGTTTCTTTGTAATTTATAAATTGGCGTTTGTTTAGGTATATAGGTATTACTACCACCTAGCATAGATATAAAAATATCACGTGCTTTCGTTTTTTCGCTTTCAGGTTCAGGAAACTTTTCCAAAGCGTTGTTAAAAGCCTCCATAATACAGACAGCAGAGCTAATTTTCATATCCTTAAATATTAAAATATATAAAGTATTTAATCTATAAGGGTTGCCGTTATCGTTGGCATTTGTAAGAGATAAATGCCAGAGACATTTACCAGACTATAAATGCAACTGCCAAAGATTTTATGCTGTGTGCATGGATTTTGACGGCAATTTATTAGCAATCCCCGAGCTCAATGCAATGAACGGGGAATATAGCCCGCCAACAGAATTATTGTTAGTACCTGCGGGTGATTTTACGGGGCGAGATGGCACGCCCTACAAGAACAGCAAGCCCAATAAAGTAGTAGCTTTATTCAAGAAGGAAGGCATTGCCTTGGCCATAGATTTTGACCACAGCATTTACTACAACGGTGGCGGTGCTGCTTGTGGCTGGATTGAAAAGTTAGAAATTCGAGACGGTGCTATTTGGGGCACCGAAATTGAATGGCTGAATCAGGCACGCTGGGCTTTGAAAGAAAAAAAGTACAAATACTACAGCCCGCACTATGTAGTAGATAGGGCTAGTCATGAAATTGTGCGTTTAGATGTGGTTTCGCTAGTCAATAGGCCACGGCTTAGCGTGCAAGCCTTAAATACAATGGAACAACATAATTACAGCCAAAAGGAGCAAGGAATGAATCTACAAGACGAGTTAAATGCAGCTCTGAAAAACAACCTAGAGTTTATCAAACAAGCTAGTGAAGCAGAAGCCAAAGCCAACCAGCTACAAAGCGAAGTCAATGCGCTAAAGGCAGAAAAAGAACAGCTTACAGCCAAGCTCAAAGAGCATCAAGAAAAACAGGCAGCAGCCTCTAGCGCAGCTTTTCAAGGTGAGCTCAACAGCTTTTTAGACGAGCAAGTCAAGACAGGTAAATTACCACCCGCACAAAAAGAGTTTTATGCCAAAACCGTTCGCTCTAAAGAGGAGTTGAACAGCTTAAAAGAGTTGTTGAAAGATGCAAAGAATTTATTGCCAGACGGCAAAGATGCTAGCAAACAAGACCCAAAAGTTTTCGATGAAGAGCTAAACGCACTGGGTTTCGATGCAGAAGACATGGAGCTGGCAAAAAATATGGGTTTAGAGCCTGCGGACTTTAAAAAATAATTATTGGCTATTCAAAAGGAGTTTAATATGGCTAAAAATTTATCTACAACATTGCGCAACTTAGTGGTAATACTATCACGATCTTTTAATAAATTGATGCTATCGGCAGAACCAGCAGATTGGCAAAAATTTACTTACAAAGAGACAACCAAAAACGCCAGCAAAAAGTTTGCTTGGTTATCCAAGTTTCCAGCGTTGGAAAAATGGATAGGTAACCGAGTACACAAAAAGTTGGCTAAACACGATTACAGTGTAAGTGTAGATGTCTATACGGCTACTGCGGATATATTGCGTACTGAATTAGAAGACGAAGGCCCTAATGTGTATCAAAACTTGCCACAAAGTGCGAAAGAAGTAGTCGATGTTCAGCGTAACGAAGCGTTATTCGGTCTTTTAGACAAGCCCCCTACTTGTTATGACGGGCAAGATTTTTTCGATACCGATCACCCCTTGTATCCCAATGAAGATGGAACGGGTACTGTTAAAAACCAAAGCAATCTTTTAGGTACTAAAGGTAGTGAGGCAGTGGCATGGGTACTGCTCGATACTAGCCGTACGGTTAAACCTTTGGTTTTGGTTGAACGAGACAAGCCCGAATTCAAGTGGAACAAGGAAGGAACAGAGCCTTACTTTGAGGACGAGCTTTGTTCTATGGGTGTTCGTATCCGTGAAGGTTACGGAGTAACCTTGCCACAGTTAGCCTTGAAATCTTATAAAGATTTGACCGAGGCTAATTTTCAAGAAGCCTTAACTGCAATGCAGGAAATGAAAACCGATGGCAATCGGCTTATGCACATTAAACCAACATTAATGGTTGTACCACCTTCCCTTGAAGCAAAAGCCCGTACTTTGCTGGAAGCCCAAACAAAGGCCAGTGGGGCATCAAACACCTATTATAAGCGTGTGAATTTGATAGTTTCGAGTTATTTCACGGGAGACTAGGAGGAAATTATGGCTAAGAAAACAAAGCAAAAAGCCCCAGAAGTTTTAGAGGCTTTGGAGTCTCAAGAACAAGTAGAAGTACAACAAGAATCACCAAGCGATACAGAGGTTAGTATTCCACAGCAAGAAGAAGTCGCAACAGTAAAGGTGCAAGTGCGCACCAAGGTTTGGCAAGGAAAGCGTATTGACCAACGGCGTAGAGCTGGATTAGTAGTGTTTCCCGAATGGGCAGAGCACGAAGTTTCTAGTGAACAATTTGAGTTACTGGAAGCAGACGATTTTATTGAGGTCGCAGAGGTTTAAATGCGCTTTTTGTCGGTGGCTTATATGGAACAACGATTCCCCGCCCATATGCCCAAGCAAGGGGGAGCTTACAATGTGTTTGCCCCCAGCAATGGTAATTTTGGCAGTGGGACAGCGCATAGACCATCGAGCACCACAGACAGCAGCCGCATAGAAACGGCCATAGATTCGGTAGAAACATGGTTTGTAAGGCAAATTCCTATCTTTGGCAGGGCAACCCCTTCATTGTTGCCTTTGGACTTAAAAGAAGCATTGGCAGATATGGTATTTGCTAGGTTGTTCAATATAGAAGGCAAAACCAAAGACGATATGCAGCGTTCTATACAAGCAAGAGATTTGATTTTAGCTGTAGCACCTAGTTATGACGGGGCTACTGTAGAGGGTGGGCAAATTGTGTTAAGTGAAGACGCCCCGCTTGTCGGGCTTGCCTTTGGGTGGGATAGCTAAATGGCCGGTAATAGTCGCGGTGCCAGGTTGGAAGTCAATTGGGATATGCTCGATTTAGATGTATCTTTATTGAGTTTGGGCAATAAATACGACTTGCTAAGCCAATTGAGCCAAAGCGTTGTAGGGCAAACCAAAGAGCGTTTTGAGAGCAAGAGAGCCCCGGACGGCCACGAATGGGTAGGACGCTCTCCAGCTTACTTGAAAACCAATCCGCCCGGTTCTACTTTGGTTCGGGGTGGTTTTTTGAAAGATACCATTACCGATCAAATTTACAGCCCAGAGGTGGCGGTAGTCGGTAGTAAACTCTCTTATGCCAAAGTGCACCAGTACGGCGGCAAAGGCGAGTTTAACGGCCAGCAAATCAATATCCCAGCACGGCCGTATTTGGGTGTGAGCAGAGAAAACAAAGCTACCTTGCGCAAAATAGCCGAAGTCTGGATACGAAAGGCGGTAAGCTAATATGCCACAGTCGAGTTATCTTAAATTGCGCCAGGCCGTAATTGATTATATCAAGAGCAAAGTATCGATTCAGACGCAGGCGCATAGTGGCAATTTTACCAAGACCGAATTGGACAGTATTCACTTGCACCAAGGCGACTTGATCTTAGTTGCGCTAAATTCGGTTCGAGATGGCGCAGCGCATTTTAGCTTGTTTTTGAAGCTAGGCCACGATGCAGAAAATAAAGCAGATGTAAAGGCATTGAATTTATTGCATCAGTTGCAATTCCACTTGGGCAAGTGGAAAGACCAATTACTGGCCAAAAAGATTCGTGCCAGTTGGCAGACTTTGGTCAGCCACAAGTTGGCCGAACAGAATTGTTATTTATGGCGCATGGATTTAACCGTGCCGATTTACGATGAAGATTATTTAGAGGAGTATACCCATGAGTATAACATTTACACAGATACCGACCAATTTACGGGTGCCGGGTAGCTATCACGAAATTAGCAACCGCTTGGCGGGAAATAGTAAGACGTTAAAAGTAATGTTGATTTTTGCCGCGCTTAGCAGTGCCAAAGAAGAAGAGAAAAACAACCCGACTCTCTATAAGCCGTTGCGCATCATGACGGCCAAGGACGCTACGGACAATTTGGGCAATGGTGATGGCCAGAAAATCATCGAGGACTTTCTCGACGTAAACGATACGCTGGAAGTTTATGCTTTGCCCATTCCCAGCAGTTGGAGTTCAATTGATTTCGATACTTCGGTTTGGCCGAAACTAAAGGATTTTCCTTTTGATTGGCTGGTGTATCCGGGAGAATCGGCCACACAAATTGGCTCTATCGAAATCGAGCTAGAAGATCGCTACAAGGCCACACGGCAAATAGGGGCGCGGTGCTTTTACTATAAGGCCGACAGCTCTAGTAATTTAGCCACTTATGCCGAGAGCCGCAACAATCCGCATATGGTTTTGTTGCCCTTGCTTAATAGCAATTCTAGCCAAAAAGAATGGCTGGCCCGTTTTGCCGGGGCGCTAACCAAACAGCTAGCGATCGACCCATCTAGCAGTTTGAACCAGATTAAAGTTAAGGGGCTTACCAGCAGCGAGCAGTTTAACTTTACCGAGAGAAATACCTTTTTGTACAAGGGTGTATCGACTTGGATAGCAGCTAAAGACGGCAGCGTTTATGTCGAGCGGGTTGTAACTAATTATACCCAAACAGCAGACGGGGTAGCCGATTCGAGTTATTTAGATGTACAAATTCCCGAAACTTTGGACGCAATCCGTAAATTGCAAAATGCTGAAATTCGCAAACGCTTTAAGGGTGCAAAACTGGGCCCCGATACGCTTTCGGTGCAACCAGGGCAAAATGTTTTGACGCCAGCAATTTTGAAAGGCTTTTTGTTGGACTTGTATCGCAGCGTGTTTGTCGGGCAAAACCTTTGGTGCGTGAATCCAGAGAAATACAAAGAGAGTTTGCGAGTCGAAATAGATTCTAAGGATAAAAACGCAATTCTTTGGTACGACCAGCCCGAATTGATTGGACGCTTTGATGTGGCCAAGGGTTTGAGTGAATTTAATTAGGAGTTAAGGATAAAATCATGGCCAATCGCAGATTAAAAGAGATTGAAAAAATCAATATCGCAGGTTTGGGCTTTGTGCCCTTGAAGCAAGACAGCGCAGAGTTTACCCCAGAATACCAAAAACGAGATGTACAGAAAGGACAATTGCCAGAGTATGACGGCTATAGAGTGCAGCGCAACAGTGCTGTGCTAAAGTTTGGCTTGAATGACCGGGCGGGTGAGAGCTGGCAGCGCAGGCTAAACACTGTGGACGAGGCAGAAATCACTATCTACTACAGCGATAACACCAGTACCGTAATGCACGAGGCGTATTGTCAAGATGTGGGTAGCACCAAAGGTGGAGAAATTTCGGGCTTTGTGTTTGAAGCCTCTACCAGCGATGATGCGTAAGGGATTGATGCCTAAAGGATTGATGTATGGAGAATAGCGGAAGTTTATATCCAAGCAAACCGGAATTGGATTTGCACAACGGTAAATTTACCAATGGCGATGCTAGCGCAGGGGTAATGCCCAGCGTTTTAGATGCCAATACTCTAAATTTGATTTTGGATAATTTGAGCGAGGCGATAAAGGCTTTTGGCCTAGTGCCAGACAACAAAGCGAGTTCTATAGGGCAGCTCAAAAAGTCTTTATTGTGGGCAGCAGGTCATTGGCAGGAAGACATGGACGCTGTGGCAGGCCAAACGATTTTGCATAGCGGAGTTTTGTATCTTTGTAACCAAAATCACAAGACCACCGCAGCCAAAGCTCCCACTCAAGAGGGCGCACCGTGGGCACTACTGGCCACCGATGAGAGCATTGCCAAAGCCATAAGAATCACAGGAAACAACGCAGAATCATATGGCAGAACCTATGCCAAACTCCTCGATAACGATCTGGAAACTAAGCTGAACAACGTCATAAGCAACACCAAAGCCAGCGTAGAATCATATGCCGACACCCAAGACGATCAACATGATTGGGCTTTAGAAACTAAGCTGAAGAATTGGGTTAAGGCGTTGTTCCCAGCGGGGACTATTTATATCAACACCTATAGCAACACAAATCCTGCGGCCCTATTTGGCTTTGGTAGCTGGTCTAAAATCAATGCCAATGCCTTTATAGGGCAAGCTGGTAATAACTTTAGGCTGGGATATTATAGAAATCAAGCCGCCCCGGATATTACGGGTACTATGTTTGGAGGAATAGCATCAGGAAATGGAGCATTCGAATACACACGTTTCGACAAGAAAATGGGATATACTTCAAGAAATGGGTATTCTAGAGGTACTATAGTCTTTAGGGCCAGCAACAGCAATAGCACTTACTCAAACGACAGCAGAGGCGGATTATACCCTTACACATTAGGGGGTAATATCTGGTATAGGATCAAATAGAAAGGATTTATATGGAACAACCAAAATTCTACATAGCCATAAAAGATGGCAAGGTAATCGCCAACTGGGGCGGTTTTGAAGAGTTAACGGCAGACGAAATTAAGGGGATTTGTAATAACGAAACCCCAGACGAAGTACGAGAAATTGATAGAGATCAAGGAGTAACCGATGGTTTCCCTTTATCTTGTTATAACGATGATTGGAGCTTGAAAACGCCCGAAGAAATCGAAAAGTTAGGCTTTGATGGAAAAGGCAACAAGCTGCCCACCGAGCAAGAAAAAGCCGAACAAAAGGCCAAAGAGCAAAGGAAAGAGAAACTGCAAGAAAGCCAAAGGCAGTTAAACCGGAAGATAATTCGCAATCAAAACTATATAAGGGTGAATTTTGCACCGATAGCCCAAGCCTTGGCAAGGAATAGCTATGACAAAACCAAGACTTTTGCCCAGCAAAGGCTAGATATCGCCCGCATCGAAAAGCGGGAGCTAGAAAATCTAAAAAGTCAAAACAAAGAGTTTTTGGATAATTTAGAGCAACAAACCCCAAAATACCAAGCCGAGTTAGCCAAAGTATCTAAAGAATTAGAGACTTTAGAAACCGAGTTACAAGCTCTGGCAGGAGGTAAACAATGAAAACATTTCAATTAAATAGCCCTGTTGAAGTGGCAGGGAAAACATACGAAGAGCTGTCTTTGCGCAACATGAAAGCCAAAGACATGCGCTTATTGGCAGAAGAAGAAAACAGTGCGGACAATCAAATAAACTTGGTGGCTACTTTGGCACAGGTAAGCCCTGACGTTATTGACGAACTAGAAATAGCCGATTATAACCAGTTATGTTTGTTTGTTCTGGGGCAATTAAAGCCAAAAAAGTCTGCGAAGCGATCCTAGCCGACATTCTGTTTATTTTTGGTGGCATGGATTACCAAAGCCTGCTAGAGATGGACTTAGACGAGCTAGAGCGTTGGCACGAGCTAGCTAAAGAGCGTGCCCCGCTAGTGTTGGGATTCAAATGAGCGATGATATAAATGTTGGCTTGCGAATCGACCTAAAGGGCGACCTTCAGCAGCAATTGAGGGGAGTGCGCAGCCAGTTTAGCCAAATGCAGCAGATGACCAAGGTTATGAGCCTTGCGTCTTTAGGCCAAAGCCTCGGCAGTTTAAGCGGGCAAGCACGGGGATTGACCGATGAGCTAAAGCGACCCTATATGGAATTTGAGCGCGAAATAACTAGCGTCAAAGCTAGAATGATGGGCACTAGCGCAGCTCAATACAAAGAACTAAAACAACAAGCCAAAGAGCTTGGGGCAACTACGATTTTTACTAGCCAGCAGGTTGCGCAAGGCATGAACAAGCTGGCCATGGCCGGCTTTGATGCCGATGAGATCAAAGCCAGTATAGCCGATGTAACGGCCTTTGTGCAGGCCAACGATATTGATTTTGGCACGGGTGCCGATATTGCCACCGATATAGGCACGGCCTTTGGCTATCAAGCCGGTGAGCTGGGCGAAGTGATGAATGTGCTTACATTGGCAGCCAATTCCGCCAATACCGATATTGGCATGCTGGGCGAAGCCATGAAGTACGCTGCTGCCGATGCCAAAAATCTAGGTCTTTCCCTAGAAGAGACAACGGCTATGATGGGGCTCTTGGCCAATGCGGGTATCAAAGGCAGTATGGCCGGCACCACACTAAAGGAAACCGTCAAAGCCCTAGCCGTACCCGATGATAACGCACACAAGGCTTTAGAGCGACTTAGCATAAAAGTTTATGACGATAAAGGTCAAATGCGCAGCATTTCCAGCTTGTTGCGTGAAGTAAACGAGGCTACCGCAGGCTTGACGCAAGAACAACGAGCAGCTGAAATCAACACCATATTTAAAGGAGCGTGGTTCGCGTGGTATTTTGACCTTGATGAGTCAAGGGCAAGATGCCTTTGAGAAATTCCTTGCGTTGTTAGAAAGCTCTGCTGAAGGCACGGTGCGAAAAATGCAAGATACCATGGCTGAAAGTTTGGCTGCGGGTTTGGCCGGTATCAACAGTCGCAAAGAGGCCTTGTTTAGCACTATCACCGAAGCGGGTCGTGAGCAATTAGTTGGTGTACAGCAATTAAAAATTGGCTTTTTCGATCATCTGAACAATATAGCCAAAGAAAACACAGTGCTTGCCGGGCGCATTAGTTTGGCCACGCAATTGCTTAGCGATATAGGCGGGGTATTGACCTCTAGCGGTGCAGTGCTTTCTACTGTTTTGTCGGGGTTTACTGCGTTTTCAATGTATAAAAATCAACAAGCAATGCAAAGTATGGCTGCCAACCCTAAAGGTTTGTTGGGCGGTGTGTCTGCTAGCCAGCCTTTGCCAGTATGGGTGGTAAACAATGGATTAAGTACACAAGCTGCTATGCCTACAGCAATCGCTACAGGTGTGGAACAAGGTTTTAGTAAAGGGGCTGCCAAAAGCGGTTTTTGGCATGGTAGGAAAGGTAGTGCTTTTAAGGGCGGTTTGGTTGGTTTGGCTTTTGGTGGGTTATCTATGGGCTTGGAAGCCTTGGCTATTCGGCAATCGAAACTAACTGGCGAAGAACAACAAAAGGCCATGAAAAGTGTCTGGAATCGCAATTCTTGGGGGTTGTTTGGCAGTACCGCAGGTGCGGTAATTGGCAGTATGATCGCACCTGGCCCTGGTTTGTTTATCGGTGGGGCTTTGGGTCAGTTGGTCGGTGATGGCATTGCTGGCAAAATTGAGCACAACAAAACCGATGAAGCAAAGTATCAAAAGTTTTTAGAAAACAACGATAAAATTTACGGAAGGCAAAATGATAATTGGCTGCCTTTTTTTAGTAAAAATAGCTTGATGAATAAAATTACTAACAATTCTGGTACACAAAACCAAAATGTAGATAGCTCTTTAGCAAACATAAAAGAATTATTAACCAAACAACCAAAAGCAGGACTATTCAAAAGTGAACTACAAGAATGGCTAGGCGAAAACATTACAACCCCAGAAGTCTTAGCTAAAGAATTTATGGGATTAGCGGGGCAAATTAGAACAAATAAAGGTTTGAGAAGTAGCTTTAAGGCAAGCATTGCCGAATATGTTGGCTTAGACAAAGTCGTTTACGATATACAAGCTCCGTTTTTAGAAATGTTTATTTCTAGTATGCCTGAAAGTTTTAAAAGTTCGGATGCCTTTGCCAAAAATATAGAATCTATCAACCAAGATATTGGCCGTAAAATACAGAGAGGCCAAAATGTCGATACTATCGAGTATATACCCGATTTGGCTAAAGCCCTAAACAAATTTAACTTTGAACAAAGCCAAGAGAAAGAAGAAAAAGTAAAGCAAGGGTTAGATTTACAGAGACAAACTTTTACCGAAATCCAGCGGGGCAATGACCTTACCGAAAATATGCTGAAAAAATTGGAAAGCCGTTCTTTTGTTTATAAAATTGGAGCAAGTCGATGAAATTGCCCCAATTTTATAAAGCTAGTTATAACGGGATTGATTTTAGTGTGCCTAGCAGCAGCCGAACAACACAGCATGCTTTGGTGCAGTACCACAGCCCCTATGCATCACATAGTACAAAAGACGATTTAGGCCTTGCAAGTGAAGCTATTAGCATTCAAGCCTTTGTTTCTGGCAATGATGCTTATGAGAAAGCAGCAGCTTTGCGCAAAGAATTAGACAAAAGAGGTGTTGGTAAATTAGTGCACCCCAGTTATGGCGAGTTAGAGGTTTTTGTTCAAAGTGTAGAAGAAAAACAAGACTATGCCGATGGCTTGTTTTATGTAGGTTTTAGTCTTAGCTTTTTGCGTGCCGATGAGCGCAAAGAATTAAGTAGTATCGCAGCCAGTGCCGATTTAGAACCGCAAGCCTTGGCCTTACAAAAAGAGTTTGCAGCAGCGAGTGAACGCCGTATGCATTTAATTCCCAACGATAAACAATTCAACCCTGCCCAAATACGCAAAGAGCTTGCTGATCTAAACAACGCAATCCAAAGCCTGTATCGTTTGGCAGAAGTGCCTTTTGCGTTCATGGAAGAATTGCTTTTAGCTGTAGATGAATGGCACAATTTCACTTTAGCCCCATCTGAAATAGCAGCCAATATTATGAACATGAGTGCCAATTTAGCACAGGCTATTTTGAGTGTGCCCAACAAAATGCTTGTCAATCTAAAACGAACTATCGCCAATCTAAACAGAGGCCTTAAACGCTTAGAAGCTTTGGGAAACGGGCAAACATTGCAACAATATCAAATGCAATTACAAGCAAGCGCAAGTCAAATTGTGGCATTGTTTTATCCAGCAGCGCAAGCCATTGATAGCCAAGCCCAAAGCAGAGAGCAAGCCCAACAAATACAGCAAGATTTAGATGCCTTACTTTCCAAAATAAAACCGAAAGTCGATTATGCCCAATACGAACAACTTATAAAAATAGAGCAATCTTTTTATGCAGCAATAGCTAGTCGTATGGCTAGCTTGCCACAACAGAAAACTTTGCATACCGATGAGCCGTTGCCTGTAGCATTGCATCGCGTGCAGGGTAAAAATATTAGCTTAGTTGCTAATCCGTTTTTTCCTGAAAGCGGGGTGCTGTATGTCTCTTGAATTGCGCTTTACGGTGTATGTCGGTGCACAAGCCCTTACGCATATCGACAATGTACGCATAGAGCGCAGCCTAGAAAACTTTGCTTACGGGTTTTCGTGTATTTTAATGCCAACTAATGTAGATTTTCAAGCTGGCGATAAAGTCCAAGTCTTTTGGGACGAGCAAAAACTTGGCAAGCACAAAGACCCTATATTTTGTGGCTATATCGACCATGTGAATTTACAGCTTTCGGGCAGTGGCTACAGTGCTACTTTCAGCGCAAGAAGTTATGCTTTGGATTTGATAGATTCGGTCGATTCGTTGCAAGGTATTGATGGCGAGATAAGCGATGTTGTCGAAAAAGTTTGCCAAAAATATTCTGTGCCGTTCAGCAATACCGCAGGCCAAAGTTTGGGCAAGGTGCGCTTTGCTTGTGAGAATGAAAGCCCGTTTCGCATTCTCAACGATTTGGCTAAGGCCAGAGGCGCAATGCTCATTACCAACGGTTGGGGGTCGCTAGAGTTAGCCAAAGTAAAAAGTGATATTCTCAATAACAACGAAGTTTTTGGCTTGAGTAACATAATAGACTTAGAATACACACAAGATTTGAGCCAGTGCTATCACAAGTACAAAGGCGTGATAGCCGCCACAGAATACCAAGAAACAGATAATCGCATACGCAAAAGCCGTGTGTTGCAAATTCCCACCGATGGCGAAAGTATTGGTTTATTGCGTTCTCAATTAAAGAATGAACGCAATCGGCGTTATGGTATGAGCCAAAAAATCAAGCTTAGTATCCAAGGTTGGCAAATTTCTAATGGTAAAACTCATTGGTACGAAAACAGCAATATCTTGATAGAAATGCCAGAATTGGGAATCCAGAAGCGCAGCTTTTTTGTGTATGCCGTAGCTTTGAGCTTATCTAAATACGGCGGTTATAGAGCAGAGCTATCGTGTTGCAACAAAGCAGCTTTTGACTTAAAAACACGTCCCAGCGAAAATTTAGCAGCCAAACCACAAACCAAACAAACTATGGTAACGATGAGTAATCTGGAAAAACAAAAGAATAACAACAAGCCTAAGTTTGATGGCAAAGGTCAGGTTCGTGGCTTATGAAAGTTAGTGTCCACAAGGTCAGTCGCAGTAGTTTAGAAGAAAATTGTATCCAAACTCAAAACGGTAGTTTTAGCTGCGAGACCCAAGATTTACAGCCCTATGGTTTACAGCGTCATCTACCTACAGAATCTATGGCGGTGGTATTGCAATCTGATAACCAAAGCAGACGCTCTGGTATTTTGGGCTATATCGAAAAACTGTATGAATTGAAAGAGGGCGAGGTGTTGTTGTACAGTGAGCACGGCCAAGTATTGTACTACAAAGACGATGGCAGTTTGCATTTAGAGGCTGCGGGCAAGCTTTCTCTACACAGCGATGAAGAAGACCTTTATAGCCTACTAAAAGACCTGTTAACGGCCATTAAAGGTTTGACCACCGCAAAAATTGATACCGAAGTAAACGGGGGTTCAGTAGCTGTTCCGGGAGGCAGTAGTACGGTTGCTAAAGCAGAGGGAACCAACCCGGGAGTTGGGCTTTCGCAAAATAGCAGCCAAAAGTTAGACGAGATAGCCCAAAGGCTGGACAAATTATTACAAAAAGGCAAGAAGCCCGAAAGTGCCCAAAAGCAACAAGAGCAACAACAAAAACGAGAACAACAACAACAGAAGGTAGCACAAAATACCGAAGAGCAACAACAAAGCCAAAAAGACAAAGGCAAACAGGACAAAGCAAATAAAATTGGGGTATTTGAATTAGAGCTAGGAGCGCCTACATGAATATACAAACTGGCAAAATACAAACCGATATAACCGATACCAAACTACAGCAATTGGTTATGCAAACTTTGTTATCAGAAACAGAAACCAATTTTCGGCCAGAACTAAAAACTTTGCTAGAATCTGGGGCAGTAATACAAGGCATTATTAATGCAGAAGCGATGTTTTGGGAGCTGAACGATGATATGCCTTCGATTCCCGATGCTTGGGGGCGGGCTTTGTTTGCTATGGCTCTGCCCGTTCGTGGTATTGTGGAAATGGATAAAGTGGGCTGGATCGCCGCGGCTGGAGCGGCTGGAGTTAGTGCTGGAGTTAGTGCTGGAGTTAGTGCTGTTGCGGCAAAGTTTGGCCTAGCTCTGACACTAGGTGTTCCAACAGGCTGGGTTGCATTGGCTTCAGCAGGGATTGGCATACTATTGGTTGAAGGGCTTTATGGTGGAATAGGGGCATTTTCCCCTAATTTCAATAGCACAGTAGGACGGGGTCAGATAGGTCAAGCAAATTGGGACGAAGCCATACAAGATTATGGCTCTTATTTCTCTACATATTTAGATAAGGTTGTGCAGGCCATCGAGCTAAAAAAACAAATGAAGAAACAAATTGAGACATACAAGCTCAATGACCTAAGCGTAAAGTACAATCCAATGGATAAGAAAAACGTTAAAGTCTTAGAAAACTTTATGATTGGTGCTGTATTGCTAATGAAAACAAAACGGGCAGCCGAGCGCATAGCAGAAGGGCGCAGTGCTGAAGATGCCCTAAAGTATGGCATTGCGGCTTATCATGGTGTAGATATGAACGATGTAAACAAAAAGTTGGGGCGGGCAGGAGCTTTGACATTTCCAAGCGAAGCCGAATTTGCCAGCCTAGGAACAAAACGCAAACAGCATTATGACTACATTAATGAGGCGTTTACTTATGCTAAGTCTCGACTAAGCCCACACTAGCCCAACAAGCCGAAATAGCCATACAAACGCAATTGGGCAATTGGTTTGCCGATGAGAATTTAGGCAGTGAATTACACCAAGCCAACCAATTAAAGAAAACCCGAGAAAACTACCTAAAGCTGCGCCAAAGCCTATTAAAGGCCGTAGCGCATTTACCGGTAGAAGTAGAGACTTGGCAGGAAAATAGCGAGTTTCAATATAGAATAACCGAGGTAAGCCAATGAACTTCCCCACATTAGAGACTTTAGAACAGCGCAACCTAGCGCAAATAAAAACCCAATTCCCCGATTTAGAGAGTGAAGGCAAAGGCATTTTGGAAGTGATGGCACGAATGCACGCCAGCGCAATGCACTTGGACTTATGGTATGATCGACTACCATGCGCAGCAATTGTTTCCACAAACGGCCACGGGCAAGTTTTTGGACAATTTACTCACATGGCGGCCTTTGCTGCGCATGGTAGCTAAAAAGGCCAAAGGCACGGCTACTGTGGCGGGCAGTTTGGGCTCTGTTATTCCAAAGGATAGCGTAATTAGCGCTGACAACGGCCAGCGATATAGTATCTTACAAGAAACTACTTTGAGTGCCCCAAATCAAATAATACAGGTGCAGGCCAAAGAGCCCGGAGCGGCCGGCAATGCAACCAATGAAAAAGCCAAATGGGAATCATCAATTAGCGGTATGTCGACCAAAGTTTTGGTTAGCGCCACAGGTGGCAGCAATAGCGAAAGCGATATTAGACCAAGTTACAAAGCAATATAATAACAATAGGTAACACGACATTATACCAATTGGTAAAGCAATATTAAACCAAGTTAGAAATTGATGTTAGAGCAAGGCGGATTAAGTCCATTATCCAGTTTAGAAAGGTATATGTTACCAAGGCGGAACACGGCCTTACACCAATGTGGAAAGATATATTGTAGCAAGCTAAAAGAAGCCTTTATTCCAGTATGGAAAGATATATTGTAACAAGTTGGATCAATAGATTGATCCAATGCGGAAAGCTGTATTATAGCAAGGCTGATCAATAGATTGATCCAATGCGGAAAGCTATATTATAGCAATTGACATTACAAGCCACAGCTAGTAAAAGCAGCACCCAGCGCGAAATCTTAACATTAGGAGCAATAACATGGGCTTAGATGTGGCCAAACTTTTGGGTAGACATAGTGTAGCACAATACCGTGCTGCATTGCTAGCGTTATTGCCACAAGGTAATCTTTGGCAAGATGAAAAGCAAGATAGCAACGGCCAGATATACCGCCTTTGCGAAGTTTGGGCACAAGAATACGCTAAGCTAGAGGATATTCTGTATAGTTTGCATGCCCAAACATCGCCACTAACAGCCAAAGAAATACAGCCTTGGGCACTAGCTACCGGTATCAGTTTGCTAGAAAGCAGGCAATTAGCGCAGCGAATAAAAATCTTAGTAACGTTGATAGGCAGCCAAGCTAGTACACAAGAGGGAATCACAGGTATAGGGAAAATGTTGGGTTATACACTCAAATTAGAGCGCAACAACAATACCAAAGCACAACAAAGAATCAAATTGCATTCGGCAAGTATGGGGTTTAAAGCGTTAAGCAGCGAAATTGCCACAGAAAAAGTAGCTAACTTAGGCCGTGTGCGTTGTGGCAAAAGGCTTTGGCCAAATCAATCGGCCATACATACCACAATAGCCGAAATGCCAAAGCACCAAAATATAAGAGCAGAAGTAAAACTACTAGAGGACTTGCTGCCAGCGCAGTGGAATATAGATACTCGTTATGAATCGTTATGAATCGGTTGATTCAAAAGGGCAACCAGTTGCCCTTTTGAAATGTTGTACCGGCACAACATTTGGTGGCAAGATAACAACAATTGCAAATTGTGTCAAGTGGTACTTCAAGTAGCTATTGGGTAAAATACCCATTCTGGAAAGTAGAAAAAAATCGAGTTATCACGTCCGATGGCACAAAGTTATCGCGTCCTGCATCAGATTGGTAAGGGCTTTAATGTTGATGCAAGCTGGAAAAATACGCCGCATTCTGTGGGCGATATAAAGCTCAATTAGATTAATTTTTGATGGGGCTACAGTAGCGGCGTAGTCTTTACAACAAGCACCACTGCAGGGTGTTATCAAAATATGGGCTACTTGAAGCCATTACTCGCCATTCACCCCTTACCCCCGCATTATTTTTTATATTTAATGAAGGTACCTGGTGGATAGATGGCAGGTGGAGCGTAACTCCTAAAACTGCGAAAAACTTTTAGTTGCCAAAAAAGAAGAAGAGTTTGAACTCAGTGCTCCTGAGTTCGAAGAATTGGCATTGGCTGCGTAGCAGTCACGGGCTTTGGGAACTTTGCTTCAAGTTCTCGGTAGCTTGTTAGATTATGAAGCTTGCTGTTGTGTATCGCATTGTGACACACCGGGACTCTTAGCAATGCTGGTAGTAATGAAGCACGTTGGCTTGCCTTTATTGCTATGAGATTTGACAGCTGACTAAACCTGTAGAAGTTTATCTGTCTCCCTTTGGGACGCGGGTTCGATTCCCGCCACCTCCATAATATAGAGGTTTCGGTTGTTCTACCGAGCCTATCCAGCCCATCTTTTGTTTATTCTTCCCATCTTGTGCTTCATCTTAGATTCCTCCGTCAAAGGAAATGTATGCATGGGATTTTTATTACAGCAACCAACACAAATAGAGGAAAGACTCTAATTACAGCCGCCCTACGATTATGGTTGCAACAGCAAGGCCAAAACTGCCTAGCCATGAAGCCGGTACAAACCGGCATGGAACAACACCAAGTAAGTCCTGATCTATATAGCATTTATGCTTTGGACTACCCAAACCCAAATCAACAACAAGTATATCAAGACTTGAAACCACTATTACCATTATTGCAACCATACTGCTATAGTCAACCTTGCTCACCTCACCTAGCAGCAGAAATTGACCATTTACCCAGCCCGGATATTGGCCATATACAAGATTGTGCGCAATCTTTAGTACAACAGAAACATTGTGATATATTGCTAATAGAAGGTGCTGGAGGTTTATATGTTCCTCTCGATCGCAAAGCAAAAACAAATATGGCCAATCTAGCGAAAAGATTGGGCTTGCCCATATTGCTCGTGGCCCAAAGTGGCTTAGGTGCCATTAACGATACTTGTTTGAGTTTGACGGCTCTTAAACAAGTAGGGTTGCCTATTATTGGTTTTCTATTAAACGATTTATCTTCAGAAGCGGGCCCGGAATATATCCGTGCCGATAACCCTAAAATTATTGAACAACTCACTGGCATAACCTACTTGGGTACCTTACCATACCTAGCAAACCCTAAAGACAAAAGCCAAATGCTAAACGCATTCCAAAACCTTAGCGGTTTAGAACAATTTTTGATCGGTTAGCTCGATTGCTAGCGAGGGTAATCTGCTGATATTTCTTTTAACCCCAAGCACCACCCCACCCCCCAAACCAACAAACCCAAAGCAACCACCCCAAAGCAACCACCCCAAAGCAACAAGCCGAAATAGCCATACAAACGCAATTGGGCAATTGGTTTGCCGATGAGAATCTACAAGTCATCGCCTGTCTTGCTACAATATAGCTTTCCGCATTGGTATAAAGTATTGTTCCGCCTTGGATCAAGGTCTTGTTCCGCATTGGTGCAATATAGCTTTCCGCATTGGTATAAAGTATTGTTCCGCATTGGAGTAATGCCTTACTCCGCATTGGTGCAATATAACTTTCCCACTTCGATCAAGGCCTTGATCCGCATTGGAGTAAGGTATTGATCGAAGGCGGAGAGATGTATCATAGCAAGGCACTAAAAACCATAAAAATAAGCAGGCCATAGACTTGCTAAAACCCAACAACATCGTAGAAAGCCAAAACTGGGACGACCTCAAATAGGGCCAGTATGCCGATGCTTTGACCTTAGCCCACAGCGTCAATGCTGGCATTTTAGACGACTTGCACAATATCTGGCTATATATTGCGGGCCGATGACCCCAACTGCGATATATTGATACCGCCCAATGGTTGGCATGGTTGGGTTGGCACGGTTGGCATGGTTGGCGTTGTGCTTGCTATCGCATAGCCTTAAGCCTTTTGATTGGCATGGATTTTGAACCACCTTACAACACTAACACACAAAAAAAGTGCCCAAACATAAAAAAACTTACAAAAAGCTTGTATAGGCCTTGACGCAACACCCCCCCTAGCAAAATGGGGATTTACAGACTAGCCCGTATGGGTTGGTTAATCTTTATCCATTGTTGGAGGTATTGCTTATGTATAAGCTCAAACTACTTTTATTGCCAGTAGCCTGGCTACTGGCCTTTATGGCCTTGGCCTGCGCCCCACCCGATGACGATGATCGATCTTCTGGGCCGTCTAAGCCGACTATCAATAACGCCATCTACGACTTTGCTACGGCGCTGTTAACCGTACAAGGTACTGACTTAAGTCCTACAGAAGCCCAAATCCAAACCATCGTAGTAGATGGCGTAGCCTTAAGTTCCTATACTGCAGATGCCAAACCCACTGGGCCAGATAATAGCAATCTGGCAAAAGGTAAGTACCGTATGAAAAGCGATGGCACAGCGATTTGGCTTAGACTTACCGATCCACATAAAGCTGCTCTTCAGACCAAGGTGGGTATGAATACCAATGGTCTAAAAAAAGGGTTGCTTACTAGCTCTGGTGCTTGGGCGGGTTTAAATACAGCCAAAGACTTAACCGTTAGGAATGTACCCGATAAGCAGTCTAAAGTATCCGATGACAATCAGCCATCTAAGCAAACTGAAGACGAACAAGCTGAACAAGTCGAACAAGCTGAAGAGCAGTCGCCTGAAGCTGCAATTACCCGTGCAAGCTACCATGTTGGCACGGCGCTGCTAACTGTACAAGGTTCTAACTTAAGTCCTACAACTGCGACCCAAGCCCAAATCCAAACCATCAAAGTATATGACCTAGTCTTAAATTCTTATACTGCAGATGGCACAGCCACTGGGGCAGATAGTAGCAGTCTTGCAAAAGGTAAGTACCGTATTAAAAGCGATGGCACAGCGCTTTGGCTTTACCTTACCGATCGACATAAAACTACTCTGAATGGCAAGACAGGTATGGATACCAATGGTCTAAAAGATGGGTTGCTTACTAGCACTGGTAGTTGGGCGGGTTTAAATACAGCCAAAGACTTAACCGTTAGTGGAAACCCCGAAATTACCGGTGCAAGCTACCATGTTGGCACGGCTATCTTAACTGTACAAGGTTCTAACTTAAGTCCTACAGAAGCGCAAATCCAAACTATCGTGGTAGATGGCGTAGCTTTAGATTCCTATACTGCAGATGCCACAGCCACTGGGGCAGATAGTAGCAGTCTTGCAAAAGGTAAGTACCGTATTAAAAGCGATGGCACAGCCATTTGGCTTTACCTTACCGATCGACATAAAACTACTCTGAATGGCAAGACAGGTATGGATACCAATGGTAGAAAAGTCGGGTTGCTTAGCGTTGGCACTGGTAGTTGGGCGGGTTTAAATACAGCCAAAGACTTAACCGTTAGTGGACACCCCGAAATTACCGGTGCAAGCTACCATGTTGGCACGGCTATCTTAACTGTACAAGGTTCTAACTTAAGTCCTACAGAAGCGCAAATCCAAACCATCGTGGTAGATGGCGTAGCTTTAGATTCCTATACTGCAGATACCACAGCCACTGGGGCAGATAGTAGCAGTCTTGCAAAAGGTAAGTACCGTATTAAAAGCGATGGCACAAAGATTTGGCTTTACCTTACCGATCGACATAAAACTACTCTGAATGGCAAGACAGGTATGGATAGCAATGGTCTAAAAGATGGGTTGCTTACTAGCACTGGTACTTGGGCGGGTTTAAATACAGCCAAAGGCTTGGCCGTTAGTGGTAACCCCGCAATTACCGGTGCAAGCTACAATGTTGACACGGCGCTGTTAACTTTACAAGGTTCTAACTTAAGTCCTACCAGTGCGACCCAAGCCCAAATCCAAACCATCGTGGTAGCTGGCCTAGCCTTAGATTCCTATACTGCAGATTATGCCAAACCCACTGGTGAAAATATTCATTATTTATTAGAAAAAGGTAAGTACCGCCTGCATAGCGCTGGCACAGCGCTTTGGCTGAAACTTACCGATCGACATAAAGCTACTCTGAATGGCAAGGACGGTATGGATAGCAATGGTCTAAAAGATGGGTTGCTTACTAGCACTGGCACTTGGGCGGGTTTAGATACAGCCAAAGCCTTGGCCGTTAGTGGTAACCCTGAAACTGCAATTACCCGTGCAAGCTACAATGTTGGCACGGCGCTGTTAACTTTACAAGGTACTCTCTTAGCTAGTGCGACCCAACTGCAAATCCAAACTATCACGGTAGCTGGGGTAGCTTTAGATTCCTATACTGCAGATGGTACAGCCACTGGGGCAGATAGTAGCAGTCTTGCAAAAGGTAAGTACCGCCTGCATAGCGCTGGCACAGCGCTTTGGCTTTACCTTACCGATGACGATAAAGATGCTCTGAATGGCAAGACAGGTATGGATAGCAATGGTCTAAAAGATGGGTTGCTTAGCGTTGGCACTGGTACTTGGGCGGGTTTAAATACAGCCAAAGACTTGGCCGTTAGTGGTAACCCCGCCGCAATAGGCGATAGAAGTGAATACACACCTGCCTTGGGTTATTTAGAATTACAAGGTTCTAACTTATATGGTACTACCCAAGCCCAAATCCAAACCATCACGGTAGCTGGCGTACCCTTAGATTCCTATACTGCAGATGGCACAGCCACTGGTGAAAATGGTTATAATTTAATCAGTGGTAAGTACCGCATTAAAAACGATGGCACAAAGATTTGGATTCAACTTACCGGTGCCGATACAAATGCTATTAACGCCAAGCCTGATATGAATACGCCTGGTAAACAAGACGATAAGCTTAGCGTTGGCACTGGTGCTTGGGCGGGTTTAGATACACCGAAAGACTTGACCATCGATGATTTTAGCCCATAAGTACATGCGGTAAGCAATGCTTGGTTGTTGCAGCCTTGGTAAGTTTTTTAGCAAGGTTGCTTTTACCAATTGTATCCTTGGTATGGAGAAAATACCAAGGCTATAAAAAATTTATTAAGGCTGTAAACTTTTTTTAGTAATAGCTTTGCACAAAAGCTTTGAACAAACCCCTTACAATAATTATTACCAGAACGTTGCCATAACAATTAAGAGAGTCTCTTAATGCCCAACAAGAGAGCCTCTTAATGCCTAATAAGAGATTCTCTTAATAAGAGACCTTCTTAATAACTAACAAGAATTTTTTGTAACAAGATAAACTTTGGCCAAGTCTTGCTTGCCTTTTGGGTGGGGCAAAAACTTGGCTTTATTTTAAATTACCATTAATGAACTAATCCAATGGACAATTTAAGATGAGGTAAAAGAGATTCTAAGACAGTTGAGCCTATCTCAAGCCGAGACTCAAAAAAGGTTATGATAAGAGCTTTTGCTATTAAAAATGGCATTAGCAGTAATCTTTATTCATGAAAACGAGAAAATATTATTATAGCGTTCTGGCCACCAAAACCAAAATTATTGGACATAATATTTTCGATAGCAATATCTTGGCGTGTTTCTTTTATAATATTTAAACCAATTTCTGGGTCTTGCTGCTCACAGTTGATACTCGGATGAACAATGTTTTCTTCAAAAGCGAGCAATGTAGCAATGGCTTCAATAGCTCCCGATGCACCAATCGTATGGCCAGTCATTGATTTTGTACTGTGCACAGGTATCGTTTGGGCTATCGGGCCAAAGACTTGATGAATTGCTTTTGCTTCTGCTATATCTCCCAATTGGGTAGACGTACCGTGAGCATTAATTAAATGAATGTCTGCTGGGTTTAGTTGAGCTTGTTGCAAAGCTTGCTTCATTGCATAGGAAGTACTGCGCCCTTCTGGGTGAGGGGCAACCAAATCATAGGCATCGGCCGAAAAACCGTAGCCAGCAACTTCAGCATAAATTTTGGCTTTGCGTTGTTTCGCATGCTCTAGCTCTTCCAAACATAAAGCACCGGCACCATTGCTAATAACAAAACCACTACGCTGCAAATCAAACGGCCTACTGGCTAATTTAGGCTGTTCGTTGTAATGCGTTGTCAAAGCCCCAAGATTGCCAAAAGCCCCTACACCCGATGAACTTAAACTCGCTTCTGTTCCTCCTGCAAACATCACATCAGCTAGGCCAGACTCTATCATCATGCAGCAAAGCCCAATACTATGGCTTGAGCTGGCGCAAGCCGAAACGGGGGCAAAATTGGGCCCACACAAACCATAACTCTGAGCAAAAAAACCGGTTGCGGTATTCGGAATTACATTCAAAACATATAGTGGCGAAATACTAGCTACCCCTTGCTTTTGGAAGTACGATTGATTGCGCTCATGGCTATTTAAGCCACCTTCGCCCGAACCTAAAAGCGCACCCACACGGAATGGGTCTTCCTTGGACATCTCAAGCCCCGAATCCATCATAGCTTGGCTTGCGGCAATTTGCATATATATCGTAAACTCGTCTAACCGTTTAAGCCATTTTCTATAGAGGCCAAAACTCTCACAAGCATTTTCCGGTACGGGGAAATAGCCCCCAATCCTAACACTATAATCTTCTAAAGCAGGAAATATGGTAGAAAGGTCGATAATACCACTTTCCCCTTGAGCAAGGTTCTGCCAAAAGCTGGGCACATCATTGCCAAGAGGATTGATTGTACCGATTCCTGTTACAACGATTGTTCTATTTTTCATATATCATCTTCTATTTTGCAATTACTGTTGCGTGCGATTACTATCCTAGGAGTTGTATTTTTACCACAAAATTATCATTATTTCTAACTTTTTAATTCGCAATATTGATAGAATCTAAACGAATACGAATATTTTGTAAATCAAAATTGATTTCGACACCAATATTCGGATGAAAAGTTAATATATTCAAAATAAAGTTTGCCTCTTCCCCCAAGGGCAAAGTAAATGGCGTATACTTTACTATATCTGGATGAGTATTAAATACATCAAGACACCGCCAACCTTTAAGTAACAAAAGAAGCCTATATGGCACCATAAATTGATGCAGGACCTGATAACTCGATTTTTTTCTACTTTCCAGAATGGGTATTTTGCCCAATAGCTACTTGAAGTACCACTTGACACAATTTGCAATTGTTGTTCTCTTTGCCACCAAATGTTGTGCCGGTACAACATTTCAAAAGGGCAACCAGTTCCCCTTTTGAATCAACCAATTCATAACGAGTATCTATATTCCACTGCGCTGGCAGCAAGTCCTCTAGTATTTTTACTTCTGCTCTTGTATTTTGGTATGTTGTTCTTTCGGCTATTGTGGTATGTATAGCCGATTCATTTGGCCAAAGCCTTTTGCCACAACTGTAACAATAAAACGACTTGCGTGCAAATTTACTTACTTTTTAGATAGTTACCCAGACTATCAAATCTGGGTAACTATCTAAACTCTAGCAGCGTTGCTGTACTGCACTCATAACCACCTTACAGCACCGCTGCTAGCCGTCTAAAGCCTGTAATTCGGCTTCCAAACTTTTTGTTCTTTTTAGCTTGGTTGTTCCAGCCTTTGGCTATATTGGCTTCCCGTATTTACCAAGGCTGAAACAACCAAGCATTGCTTACAGCAATAACAAAACCCTACTTAATAATTTACAACTTGAATAGCATTGGTTGGGTATGCTAAACCACCCATTACAAATCCTGCTGCTACTTCAAGGTTGTATGCACCATTATTATCACGAAGACCAACCTTAACCAGTATCTTCTCGGCTTCCGCTCTTACACTACCGCTTAAAGTAATAAATAATCTGCGTCTATTTACCCCCATAGAACCTGTGGCTGTGTTTTCACCTGCAGTTGCGTGCTGGGGTAATGTGTATCTCTTATTACCATCACCGGATACAAGCGTCAATTTGCTAAAGTCCCACTCTGCAACTACTCTCGGTAAATTGGCACCCTCAATCGATAATATGCCTTCAATAATAGAGTAGAGTACGGTGTTGATTTTGACTACATACCCACTAACGGTAATAGGGTTATTGCTTGTGTCTTCAGCGCTACCACCTGCAAATCCTGCTGCTGCTTCCAGGTTGTATGCACCATTATCATCACTTTCACCATTCTTAACCAGTATAGCATCGGCGTTCCTTTTTTCACCACCCTTTAAAGTAATCGTTAAGCTTGTTGCACTTGCTGCAGAACCTTTGGCAAAGTGTGTAGTTGAAGCTGGGCTGTGTGCTCTTAATGGGACACTCTTACGACCATTACCTGCAACAAACCTCAATTTGGTGAAGTCCCAGCCCCACACTGTTGACGGTAAATTGACACCTGTAATCACTAACACACTTGTAGCAACATTGTAGGTTGCACGGGTAATTGCGGGGTTACCACTAACGGCCAAGGCTTTGGCTGTATCTAAACCCGCCCAAGCACCAGTGCCAACGCTAAGTAACCCATCTTTTAGACCATTGCTATCCATACCGTCCTTGCCATTCAGAGTAGCTTTATCGTCATCGGTAAGTTTCAGCCAAAGCGCTGTGCCATCTCTTTTGAGGCGGTACTTACCTTTTACAAGACCGCGATTATCTGGCCCAGTGTCATCGTCATCTGTAGTATAGGAACTTAAGGCTAAGCCATCTACCACGATGGTTTGGATTTGGGCTTGGGTCGCACTACCTAAGTCAGTACCTTGTACGGTTAACAGCGCCGTGCCAACATGGTAGCTTGCACCGGTAATTGCGGCTTCAGGCGAATCCTCTTCGACTTGTTCGACTTGTTCGGCTTTAGGTTGCTTAGGCGACTCTTCTTCAGCTTGTTCGACTTGTTCGACTTGTTCGGCTTTAGGTTGCTTAGGCAACTGCTTATCTTCGGTTTGCTTAAGCGACTGCTCTTCGGTTTCGGTCTTAGACTGCTGATCTTCGACTTCTTCGGTTTGTTCAGCTTCTTCAGTTTGCTTAGATGGCTGATTGTCATCGGATACTTTAGACTGCTTATTTTCGGGTACATTACTAACTTCCAAGTCTTTGGCTGTATTTAAACCCGCCCAAGCACCAGAGCTAGTAAGCAACCCTTTTTTTAGACCATTGCTACCCACCTTGCCATTCAGAGCAGCTTTATGTGGATCGGTAAGTCTAAGCCAAAGCGCTGTGCCATCATTTGCAATACGGTACTTACCTTTTTCAAGACCACGACTATCTGGCCCAGTGGCTGGGTCATCTGCAGTATAGGAACTGAAGGCTACACCATTTGTTCGGCTTCCTACCACGATGGTTTGGATTTGGGCTTCTGTAGGACTTAAGTTAGTGCCTTGTATGGTTAACAGAGCCTTGCCAACATCGTAGATGGCGTTATTGATAGTCGGCCCAGAAGACGGCGCATCATCGTCATCGGGTGGGGCGCAGGCCAAGGCCATAAAGGCCAGTAGCCAGGCTACAGGCAATAAAAGTAGTTTGAGCTTATACATAAGCAATACCTCCAAAAATGGATAAAGATTAACCAACCCATACGGGCTAGTGTGTAAATCCCTATTTTGTTAGGGGGGGTGTTGCGTCAAGGCCCATACAAGCTTTTTGTAAGCTTTTTATAAGTTTTTTTGTGCTTTTTTTATGTGTTGGCACTTTTTTTGTGTCTTAGTGTTGTGTGTTAGTGTTGTAAGGTGGTTCAAAATCCATGCCAATCAAAAGGCTTGAGATACCTTGGGTAAAAATTTGTAATACGCTAGACGCAGTCCGGGTGTTGCGTTTCGTATGATCGTACGAAACATCATGGCACAAAGTATAAGAATTTGGTATAAGAATTTGAGTTTTTTGTATCGCAGTACAGCCCAGTTTTTAGCAAACATATTATGATTTTTTTAGAGACTGCCACAGTCTCATTGGAAAATCCCTAGGTTGCCAATCAAAAAAGCTAGTAAGGTTTTCAGTCAAAACCTTACTAGCTTTTTTCAGAAATCTTACTAGCTTTTTGAGACCGTGGCCCGTTACCATGATATTTTGAAAGCATATTGTTGCCGACAATGACCCATATGCCGAAAAACAAAAATTTTTTACTTTTTCCATTTGTGGATTCAGCCGAAAGGCACAAAAAAGCGGTGCATGGTTTGGTTATCCTAGCACCGCTTTGGCTTTTTGAAGTTTTGAGCGTTTTTGCTCTGGTTTGGTGTTAAAAATGGATTCTGGCTTTTTCTCGTGCAATGAAAATTTTTTTACTTTTAATACTGTAGGAAGGAAAAATAAGAAAATTATTAATAGAAAAGAAAAACGAAGACTCGGCTGCAATTTAATCATTTTGGTAAGCAGTATGCCATAATCATACTGCCAAATTTTTAATCAACAAAATAAACTTCTAGCGCACAAACCATCGCAACTTGATCACCTACCAATAGTTGGCCAAGTACTTTCGCAAAAATTCCATCGCTTTCACCCAATTGGCAAGCCTGTAATATTGCAGTTTTGCCGGGCATTACTGGAAGTAAATAATGGGCTCCTAATATTTTACTAGCTCGAATATTGAGATATTGCATTTCTTGAGGCGCAAAGATCGGCTGATTGGTTTTATGCAACTTCTGAAAG
The DNA here is from genome assembly GCA_965225855.1 of Spirochaetia bacterium. Classification (GTDB taxonomy): domain Bacteria; phylum Spirochaetota; class Spirochaetia; order SP-2023; family SP-2023; genus Haliotispira. Next base: position 1,304,434 of record CBDDCK010000005.1, read on the forward strand.
TAAGCTAAACATAAAGCTAATTGCCCCAGCATTTCAACCTGTAAAACTCCGGGGTAAACAGGGTTGCCAGGAAAGTGCCCGGCAAAAACCCAATCATCTGGGCTTAAATAGCTTTGCCCCAATAACAACCCTGGAGGACTTTCATCTAAACCAACAGGAGCAAAACGCCGCAATTCTTGACACAACAAAAATGGACTGCGGTGTGGTAACAATTTAGATAGCTCTAACTCACCCCAATTAAATTCTTGATATTCCAACTCATCGGATACCAAAGACCAAAGAGACTTTTTACGCCACCGGCGCAACAAATTTTCAATTGTATCCATTTCAGATAATCTGATATTCTCGCGCTGTATCTCGAATATTCTGAACAAAACATTGTTTTCTCTCTTCTGCCATAAAACTCATCATCACATTGTTTTCCATAATGCGCAGCAACTCAACTACTTCAAAACCACAATCCTCAACCAGGACATGATATTCATGGCAAAGCTCTGAATAAAACAACATAGGATCATCGGAATTAATTGTCAGTGGTATTCCTTCATCATAAAACAGACGAACAGGATGATCAGCAGCTTTAGAAACAAAACGTTTGGTAAACAGATTACTGGTTAAGCAAATCTCCAAAGGAATTTGCCGTTGCCGCAGCTCATTACGCAATTTAGGGTCTTCCATTGCACTAAGACCATGGCCAATACGCTCCGCATTCAACAAATCAATACTATCCCAAATGGATTGCGAACCAACATCTTCTCCTGCATGAGCAACGCAGTGAAGATTATGTTTCTTCGCCTTGGCAAAAACTTCTTGATATTTTGAAGCAGGACCTACTTTTTCTGCCCCGCCCAAACCAATGCCAATAATGGCTGAACGCGGATGGGACAAAACATGATCTAAATTCCTCATCGCATTTTGAGGGCCAAAGCTTCTCGACACATCGATCAAAAATTGACAGTTATAACCTTGGGCAGCTAACTCTGTTGCTCCTTCGTCCAAAATATCGGCAATATCTGCATAATTAGCACCATCTAATAACAATCGAGAAGGAGAAAAAAACAATTCAGCATAGCGTACATTATTTCTTTCTAAATAATCTTTCAGATCAACAAAATAATATTTTAGGTCTTCTACTTTACAAACGCATTTTTGTAAAACATTTAGAAAAAAAGAAATAAACTCATCTAAACTCTCGATATAATAAAGCTTTGATAAATCCTCTTTAGAGGAAACCCCTTCAATTTCCACATTATTTTTCTGATATAGTTTCCACAAAGTATCTAATTGAATGCAGCCTTCTATATGTAGGTGTATTTCTGCTTTAATAACTCTTTCTATAAACTTTTCTAGTTTTTCCTGCATTACCTATTCATTCCTTTACTAAAATTTCAAAAAGAACATTATTTATCAAGCATTTTTTCAACAATATCGCTAATGGTTTTCTGAACTGCTAAGCGCTCTGTATACTGAACTAAATATGAAGAATTTTGGCTTGGAACACTAATCAATATTGTGGGCACTCCCGTAACCATTGGGTAATTTACAAGCAATTCTTTCATTTCTTTCAACTTGTCTTCAACCAATGAAGAATCAAACATGTTCACAAAACCTTGCTCCTCAATACCATAACGCTGCTGAAACCATTGAGCCACAGCGTTTATATCAGAAACATATTTCGCACTATCTTCCCCTTGACGAGCTTCGTAATAATTGGCCAGCAACCCATCATTGGCAATGCCTAATTGTTCCATGGTTAAATAAACGCGCGCATCAAAAATCCAATTTTCAAATGTAGCTGGGATACTCCTAAATTCAATTCTATTAGCAAATTGTCTTTTTAGATCTACCCAATTCTTATGGAAATATCGGCAATGATTACAACCCAACCAAAAAAACTCTAGCACTTCAATTTTATCGGTTTTTATCAATCGATGTTTGGTCTGGATTTTTTTCACTCCACGCGGGAGTTTTTCTTCGGCACGATTGCAAGATGACAACAAACTAAATAATAAAATGCACAAAATTAGCATTTTTTTTTGCATCTAATTACTCCTATTAAATAGTAAATTTATTGCCATACATTACTAGCTATTGCCAATATCCATAAAGCTCGGCAACAATTATCGCATATTAATGATGAACATACAAGCCTTTAAAATCTAATTTTCTCGAAAGCCCCTGCAGGCTATAATTCCTGAAAAACCGAGTTGCCATTGATTTATAAGTTTGCATACGAATTGATATAATTTGACTTATTGGCTATTTAGCGTGGAAATTTTTCCACATATTCTGGGATTTCCAGCATAGGGGGGCGTTCATCTTCTAAAATAGCTTTGGCCAATAACTGGAATTGTTGTTCGTGAACTTGAACTCGGCGGAATATTGTGAGCAATTCTTCATTGGTTTGTAAAATGTCAAAACGGTTTAAACGCGAAAAAAAAGTTTGCAAAATGCCAAATGACATACGACTAAGTGCTGTAATGGGCTGGTTTCGGTGTATCCGTTGATCTAAATCTGTTTGAGCAAAAGCATTAATACTATACATATTGAGCACATCTAGCAAATGGGCGGTCTCCACGCCATAGCCAATAGGAAAAGAAATACTTTCTAATACTTCACGCCGCACTGCATATTCACCGGATAAAGGTTGAATCATCGCACTCAATTCAGGAAAAAATAATGAAAACAGCGGCCGTATTAAAATTTCTGTAACACGGCCTCCACCGGAAGCCCGAATACCACCAGAATAGGTAATGGGCCTATCGTAAAAAGCTTTTACATATTTCACTTCATCACGTTCAATTAAAGGTCCCACCAAACCATAGACAAAACGCGGATGAATATTTTCAATATCCGCATCGACATAAACAATAATATCGCCTTTGAGTTGGTAAATCGCTTTCCATAGATTTTCCCCCTTACCCTTCTTTTGCTCTAAATTCGTCAAAATATCGCTGGAAAGGTAAGTGTCTGCGCCAAACGAACGGGCCATTTCTAACGTGCGATCTTCTGAGCCTGAATCAATTACAGCAAATTCATCAATTAACGGATAACGCCGCATCAATTCGGAAACAAAAATAACCACTTCTTTGCCAATCGTTTTTTCTTCATTTAAAGTTGGGATACAAAGAGAAATAGTTAAACCTTTCTGTTCTTTAATTTTAATCAAACGTCGAATATCGGCAAATGCGGTATGGTGATAGGTATTTTCTTCTAACCATTTTTCGCTTTTATCTGAATTATTTACTAGAAATTCATCACTCATAATAGAGTCCTTTCGCCATTCTTAACTACAATAATCATCGGCTTTTAACAACAGTAGCAACAGTTGACAAATACCTTTAGGCAGCATATTTATATGAACCGCTTCATCACTACTATCCATATTATTGCCAAGGGTTAGCCCTACTGTAACGGCTGGAATATTGCGCACAATAAAAGCTGCTAATTCTGAACGACTGGGATAAATTTGTGGCTGGACATCTAACCATTCCAAAATATTGCGGGTACTACGAACCAACGGCGAACGATAAGGGATACCCCCAGGAAGGCGAAGCGAAAGGCGTTGAAAGGTAATTTCCGCATCGGTTTTGGAACTGTACTCATCCGCCAAATCACTGATAAAATCCGATAGGTTTTGGATAATTGCACTGTCTTCCCCACGGATTTCCAAATTAAGATTGCCTTCTGTCGCTATGCGATTAAAAGCATGCCCTGCCCGAATGGAAGTTAGCGAAATTACCGTTTTGGGCCTCGATGGCAGAGGATAGGCAAGTAAAGCATTGATCATTTCCGTTAAGTAATAAATAGCTCCTGTGGCTTCATTGCTATTTCGTTCTGGCCGGCTCTTGTAAGTAATATTTCCACGCAAAACCCCATGACTGGTGTGACTGATCCGTCCTAAATCTAAGCCTTCCAAACAAATGCCATAATCAATTTTCCGTTTGCCTTGATCAAAAAAGAATTGCAAACCAGCCAAATCTCCAGAGCCTAAACTGCGTGTTGAACCCATAAATATAATATTTGCATTGGGCTGGTAATCCAACTTTTCAAAAAATACGGGTAGTGCTGCATTGACCGCACAACCCAAGCCATTATCAGCAACACCAATGCCACTTACCAATTGCGGTTGGATGCTAACTTTATGATCGTAGGTTTCTGTAAAATGGGTATCCAGATGGGAAACCACTAAGATATTTTTGTCAGGATTTTTTCCCGGTAAAATTCCTACGCCATTATCCATTTCATCGCGCCCGCATTGGATTAAATTATTAGCAGCATTCACACGTTCACAAAAAATTTGACTTCGGCTGGCTTCTTTAAATGAGGGCGCAGGTTGTTCATTGATCATCACCAAATTAGTCAATATCAATTCTTGCAACTCTTTGTATACATTTTCAATACGTGGTAACCATAAGTTAAAAAAATCGCGATTCATAATAAAAATCCCTTTGCTTGAATAATTGCTTGGCTAGATGCAAAGCTTGCAAAATTTTCGGTTTGTTACGAGCATAATGAAAAGCAGACCAACCAACACTATCGGCAATGGTTGATTTAGCCTACCGTTTGAGCAGCAACTTTGCTACCTCTAATTGCCCTGCAGCAACAGCAACAATCAGCGGTGTTTGCCCATTGTCATCTCGGCTATTAATTTTTGCTCCATTATCCAGTAATAAAGCAACACTGCGCTTTCTGCCACTTTCTGCAGCCAAATGTAATGCCGTTCTCCCTTGAATATTTTGCAACCCCAACTTAGCACCATTATCCAACAAATATTGTGCAACATAATAAAATCCATTCGAGGAGGCAGCCATCAAAGCACTAAAACCAAAAGAATCTTGGGCGTTAGGGCTTGCACCATGCTGCTGGAGCAAATCGACCAAAATTTGTTTGCCCGTAAAAGCTGCAGCCATAATTGGCTGATAACCAAAATGATCACCATCGTTTACAAGGGCCCCATTTTCCAATAAAAATTGAGCTGTTTCAAAATAGCCAGCAAAAGATGCCATTATCGAGCAGTTTTTTTACAACAGTTAAATGCCCTTGCCCCGCTGCCGAAACCTAAAGCTGCTCCCTTTTCCCTAGGGCATTCACTTATACGATTTATTTGGCTATAGAGGGGTCTAACCCAGATGAATGGCGAGGATAAAAGACAAATAAAAAATAGTGTATGTTTCAAAGGAAAGCTCTTTTAAACCTTTCAACAAAGTGTTCCATTTTACAATTTTTACCACATAAACGGGAGCCGCACGGCACTAGCCTGAATGGATAAATTATCTCTGCGCCCTATAGTTACCTTTTTTATCGCGAAGCTCCCAACTTAGCTGAAAGTATTGTTCATCACCTTCTTGAAGATATAGTTCTCGCTGCCAAGTATTTCCTTCATATTGTATCAACAAATGATGCTTGCCCGCTGGTACCGTAACACTATATTCCAAACGGGATTGTTCATAATTATGGTTGTTTTGTTTTTCTATCACAACATTTTCCCAAGCAGGGGTCCATCGCTGTTTACTCTGTCTCTTCAATGGAATACCGTCAAGTAATAACATGGCTTTTTCTGGCACCAGTAATACCAGCTTGCTTTCTCTTTCTTGTAACTGTAAATCTACCAGTTTGGTTTTTCCAACTTCAATTGTAAATTGAGCGCGCGCATAATAATTCTGACTGCTTACTTGTATACTGTGCGACCCCAAACCTACAATTTGGTAAGCTTTGCTATAAAAAGCCGTATCAGCCCTACCGCTAGAGTTTTTATGATTTCGATCAAAAACCCAATTGTAATGGCGATTGTCAATTTCCATACTGAAATGAAGGTTTGGATTTTCAAAATAATTTGATTTATTCGCTTTTTGGGGCCTCAATAAGCGGAAACGAACCATGCCAAAATTTTTTTTAACAAAGCGCACTCTATATTGATAATTAGAAACATTTTCTGCATTACTTTGAAACGGGTAAAGCACAATGTAAATAGGGAAATCTTTGACTTCAAGCAAGATATTTTGCCCTAAGTTATTCACATTAGAATCCGAAGACAGTGCTTTATTCGCAGGGCTAATAAGGTCAAAGCGAAACTGCGATTTACCGGCCAAGCCTCGGGTTAGTAAACGCCGCCCCTGAAATTGAACATTTTCTGTTTTCTTAGTAACCAATTCTGCTTGATTATATATCATCAAACTAACAGGCTGCCCGTTTTGTTCAAGATAGGCTAACTCTAATTCAACGGCCTGATATAGTTGGGCATCTTTTAACTTCAAAGACAATATTTGATAAATTCCAAACTGTCCATTGGGCTGAGCATCATTGGATTGCAGCTCTCTAATCAATCTACCCAGAATAGGCTCTTGATTTTGAGCTGGCAAAATTTGCAATATAAAATAAAAAGCAAGCAAAACTAACATCTGCTTTTGCATAAATTTAAGGAAAGCAATTTTTATCATTATAAATAAACCATTATTCATGTCTAACCACCAGCAAATATCTTAACAAACTGGCAAGTATATCAAAAATACTGATTTTATAATTTCTACACAATATTAGAAGATTTCACCAAGTATTCCACGTTATTGACGTTTTCTATTTCAATAAAAGTTCAGCAAATAAAATTTTGAAAAAATAATTTACCAAAATACCGCAAATGAAGTAACACAACTGTAGAAAATAAAAACACCAAATTGACTCTGGTACTCTTATTTTCTAACTTTTCTCAAAAAATAAATCCCGCCAGCTAATATGACAAAGCTATTCAGCTGATCGAGTAGTCTCTTCTCCAGAATTACTTTGCACAATTTCATCTTGAGTATCATTCGGTTCTAAAGCTTTTCTTTCTTCGGCTTTTTGCTTTTCAAGGCTGCGAACAACAATCTTCATATTTGCAATTTGTTCATCGTAAAGACGAATTTTCACCGTGTAATTTCCGACCATTTTAATGGTGCGTCCAGGGACATCGATGCGCTTCCGTTCAATATTAAACCCTTGGTGGGCTAATTGTTCGGCTATGGTTGCATTCGTTACCGAACCAAAAAGACGCCCCCCATCAGCCGATGGCATGATAATTTCAATTGTAATTTCTTTTTCCAGCCGTTCTTTGTGTCCTAATGCTTGTTTGCGTTTTTGCTCTTTACGAGCAGCAATCGACTTAGCTTTGACTTCAAAGTTATTGATGTTCAAACGGTTATACGGTAAAGCGATACGCTGGGGTAACAAAAAATTGCGCGCATATCCATCTTTGACAATACACACATCACCTTCTTCACCCAGGTTCTTCACATCTTGGTTCAAAATAATTTTCATACTCAATCTCCGTAAACAAAACCTATTTCCCAACAAATGGCAACAAAGCCAACATGCGAGAATGTTTAACTGTCAGGGCCAATCGCCGTTGGTGCTTCGCACAGGTTCCGGTAATACGGCGTGGCAAAATCTTTCCAAGCTCTGTAATAAAACGCTTTAAACTATCGGGGCTCCGATAATTCATGGTAACAGTATTTTTGCAAAACCGACAAACTTTACGGCGCGACTGAAAATATCGGCGATGACCACTGTACTGGCGATCTGGCCGATTGCCCTCGCTACGGGCACCTTCACTGCGAACACTTTCGCTACTTTGATTTTGCTCTGTTTTCTTTTCCTTAACAACTTCTGTTTCGGTACTCATAGATTAACCTCAATTTTTTGCATGATATTGATCGTCTTCCAAAAGCAAATTAACTTAAAAAGGAATATCATCTTCAAATTCACTATCCACAATGGGAGCTACTGGCGGTGGCGCCGGGGAATAAGCGCGAGTATTCCCTGTATTGCTACCTGAATGGCTAAAAGAAGGCGGATTTCCGTAAGCAGGTGTAGCACCACTATACGATGATGAATCACCACCCACACGGGAACCGACCAATTGAATATTACTAAGTTCAATCATCACTTTACTGCGCTTTTGTCCGTCTTGTTCCCAACGATCCTGTCTTAGCTGGCCTTGAATCACCACTTGGGACCCTTTCAGCAAATAACGCTGTAACGCCTCTGCCCGTTTGCCCCAAAGATTTAAATCAAAAAAATTGACCTCATCTTCCCAATGCTCACCATTTTTCCGTCTTCGATTGACAGCAAGAGAAAGTTTACCGACAGGATAACCATTGACTGTATGCGATAATTCCATATCACGCGTTAACCGCCCAACAAGAAAAACATTATTTAAATCTTCAGCCATAATTTCTACTTTTTCAACAGCAAGAATCGAAGCACAGGAAGCTCTTTTTGCAGGGCATTTTTTAAAGATTCCACTTCGCCACTGTGAAGCTCTATATTCCAGAAAAGATAGTGCCCATACTCTTCCTTCCGAATAAGATATGCTAGCGGGCGTTCCCCCATATCTTCCTCTTTGGAAATTTTCCCGTTCATCTTCTGTAATATTTCGCGCGCTGAATCACTACCTTTTTTATAGTTGTCTTCCTTCACACTAAACAGCAGAGTAAGTTCATACTGTTCCACTAAATACCTCCTTATGGTCTTTGATTTATCTTGAGCAAGTAATACGATACACAACCCTGATAAATAAAAAGGAACAAAAAATGATCGATAGCACTATAGTGAGAACCCGGAGCTTTGTCAATTAAATAAACAATACTCAACTTTTATACCTTTATATCTTGGTTAAAAATGGAACAAAAATATCTACATAAATATTTGCTTTACAAAGTAAAAAACCTATGCCAAAATGGCCAACCTAATTTTATAACGACATTTACGATACAATTGTAAGAAATTACACAAACTTAATTTTTTGGAGAAAAAACATGACCATTGCAGAAGAGTTCTCTCAAGCAAATATTGATGCAAAATTGAGTCAACAAATTTTAACAACGTTAAAAAACAACAAACTAAATACAAATAACAACTCGAAAAATTGTGATAATTTTGACATTCCAGATATTGATGGCCATGATATTGTTGATTTTTCAGCAAAACTTAGTTACCAGATTCCAGTAAAGCATATAGAAAAGTTAATCGAAAAATATCCAGAACTTCAAGTGAGCTCTTTTGCCACAGACCCTTCAATAAAACAGGCAACAAATAAAAGCGAGTCAATAGAGCTTAACGAACAACAAGTAGATGAAATCGGCTTGTTGCTTAGCCCCTATTTTGCTTTTGGGGTACTCAATGGTGGTTCAGCATCATCTTATTTTGACACTAAAAAAAACCAGAACTTTTCTCCAGAATTGTATGAATTATTCCAAGCTGAATTTACAAATTTGGCCTGTAATTTCTCTGCCCAGCCCAAAGCTCTCTGCCCAGCTTTCCTCAATCCAGACGGCAGTTATGGCCCAAGCTTTATGGATTTAAAATTGTGTTCATTGCTCCAGACCATAAAGAAACAAAAGCTATTGCGTAGCAAATATGGTTTAGCCCAAGCTTCTGTGCAATCGCGATTTTTCCAAATGACCAGCGAGCTTACGGATAAACCTTTGCAAGAATATATTTTTCAAATTAGAAATAATCCGTTTGTGCAAAAATTAATAACAGACTTAAACTGGGAACCAAACACACAGATTTCTTCTGATAAACAAGCTCTTATTTCTACTTTTGATTATCGTTGTAATGAATGGGAATTTTTCCGCGATAAAAATGGCAAATTTTTGCCGATGCCTGGCGGACATGGTCAATGCTTTTTCACCTTACGAGAGCGTTTGCAGACAATACATAACCAAGGCATACGCTATATCTCGTTAGGTAACATCGACAACGTGGCTTATAATCCTCAATCTCGTTTTATCGGCTTACTTGCTTTGAGCGGGCGCAAGAGTTTTTTTGTCTGTTCTTATCGCAGTTTTGTAGATATTAAAGGCGGGGTGTTGTTGCGCGAAAAGTTTAATGGTAAACTAAATTGCTTTGATATTGGTGCTGGAGTCGATAAAGAGATTTTCAATATAGCTCAACAAAAAGGTAAAGAATTACTCTTTAACTGCGCCATCAGTTATTTTGACTTGGAAGCATTATTGGCTAAACTTGATTATATTATTGCTCACTTACCTTTGCGTATTTCAGAGCAAAACAAAGACAAAGGCCACTACTGGCAAGTAGAACAAATCACTTGGGAAGTAATAGGCTTGCTAGATTCTGTACTAATTGCTGCGGTGCGTAAAGAAGAACATTTTTTAGCAACAAAGTTACAGTTAGAAGCTTTTGTCAATACGGGCTACCGCTTAGCACAATACAAAGATGATGCATTGCAAGAATTAAGGCAATTGGCCAAACATTTTGCCACAGGCTATAACCGGGTATTACAGCGGGACTGTGATTTTCAGATGCCTTGAATTGATCTTACCCGATATTCCAGTTATAGTGGCTTTTTTTGTTGTATTTGAGCTATCAAAAATCTCAAGCAATATTCCTTTAAGGTAGTAATAAACCATGAATGAACGTACCTATCGAGACTCACAAAAAAGTCGCTATCGCCAGTTTAAATTGGGCCAACGGTCGGCTGCGCAACAAAATTATCGTGGGGAAATATTTTCTCGGCGTTTGAAGTATACGGCAGAAAAGAGTTATTTTTTTAACCTAAAAGAAAATCGTGAAGCGGAAATTTACTTGAATATCGTGGAAAGTCGACAAGCTACAGATGAAGGGTATGGTTTCCAACGGCATTCTATTTTAATTTTTGTCGAACAACGTCAAAGTTTCGTCAGTCAGTGCTTAGAAGCTCTTGAAGCTCTCGCTCAAGGTAAAAATTTTCAAGGTGAAGTTAAAAGTAAACAACGTCAATTCAATTTCCAAATGCAGCAAAAACGTGGTAAAGCCCATAATATGTACCTCGCCATACGCGAATCAAGCCAGCATTACGGCAAACCCTTACAACAGCAAATTAAAATTTCACAAAATTATGCGACTATATTTAGCCAAGCTCTGATTGAAACCGTAGAAATATGGTTACAGCAAAAGGCATCAACAAACAAAAGAGATAATGTTCTATACAATAAAAATAGGCAATGACTTTAATCGACCGCTTTTTATCCGAGCACCCATTCTTTTGTGCATTATTGGAACATGAACGTCGCATTCTATCCCACTATATAGAATTATATCGATGTGATAAAGGCTCTTATCTTGTTCTTCCCAACGAATTACAGGAAGTTTTATGGATTGTCGTACGAGGGCAGCTGGCCGAATATAAAACATATAAAACCGAAACGGTCGCCGCTACTTTGTCTACCGAAAATCAAAAAATTGAGTATCAAGAAACAGAAAACGCCGGCGAACCTGCCATAGCAAAGCAATTGCTGCGCTATTTTTATCCTGGTGATTTAATCAACATTCACGCTTTAACACAGGAATTCGTAGCCCCAAACGAAATAGTTTCCCTAGAAGATAATACTCAAGTTATCTGTATGACGACTTTCCATTTAGCAAAACTAGCTCAACAACAGCCCCGTATCCATAAAGCATTACGTCCTGTGTACGATCCTGATGGGTTTCTTATATCAGGCTTGCCAAAACCAGTATGGCAACAAATGAATGAAATACCTCCTCCCCATACACGCGACTTAGGCAAACAATGGTTGCAGCTTAAACCGCTGCTACGCAGCCATAATAGCTGGGCCAATACTATTATTGCTGCTTTGATGTTCAGTGCAGCCAATATATGGCAGATGCACAAACTACATGTGCAAACAATACCCTTTTTCAATATAGCCTTAATTATTATTTCATTACTCATATTTATTTTTATTGCATTACAGCGATACCGCAATGAATACACACTCAAACGCAGTCTCCTTCATATTACAGAACGCGGGATACTTGGCCTAAGTAGTAAAATAAAAAGCTATCCCTTGCTTAGTATATCTCAAGTAGACTTACTGCCGATACCAATACTGCCTATTTTAACTCGGTTGTTCCACGTTGGGGGGTTGCGCATACATACATATCACAAGGAAATAATTCAGATTTTCTCTATCGATCATGTCTATAAATGGCAAGAGATATTGACCAATAGCCTCAATGAAGCCCGCCAACTACAAGAGCAAATCCATCAGAGCCAAACTGTTAAACAATTCCAAAAATGGCACAAGTTACAACCAGAGCTGATTAAAGAAATCAATTATCGCAATGCCGAGTTAGAAGGAAAACTGCAATGCAGCTTACGGGCTCTTTTACTCCAAACGGGCCCAATAGTAGCTCTAGTCCTAACGGGGCTGTATTACAGTTTCCAGTCTGAATTAATCAAGATTTACCTAACTGTTCCTCTATATAGCCTAGTCGTTATTCTCGTCTTTCAGATTTTACGTTGGTTGCGTTATACTTGGAGAATCAGTGAAGAATTTTTATTCCGCCACGATAATTTTTTGGGAGGACGACATAACCACAAAATACCGATTAAAGACATTCAAGATGTTCACCTAGAATACTTACATATTTTGGGATTTGGCAATATTTCTTTCCGAGTAAATAACCAGATTATTCGTTTGCAAAACTTAAAAAGCCCACAAAATATCTTAGATGAAATTGAATCACTACGCTACAACCATAAAGATTTTGATTCTTCAAACTTTCTAACACACCAACAGCTGGAGATGTATCACGATTTTAGTCGTAACCACAGCCACAAATAATACCTTTTTTATAAATATATTGACATAATATCTTTGTGCATTAGAATCTTTTTCCGCCCGTTACACACAATTCAATTAGCAAATTACTTTAGCCATAATTTATGGCCCGTAATCAATTAGGAGAGATATGAAAACACTTTATGTCAAACCGCGCGAGAATCAAAAAAAATGGTTCATCATTGATGCAGAAAATCAACCTCTTGGTCGAGTTGCAATGAAAGCCGCCTATATTCTCCGTGGCAAGCACAAAGCTCATTATGTGCCATACCATGACCTAGGTGATCAGGTTATTATTATCAATGCAGCAAAAGCAGCACTAAGCGGTAATAAGTTTAATGACAAATTTTATTACGAGCATTCTGGATTTCCCGGGGGCTTAAAAGTTATGAACTACAAAAAATTAGTGGCTCGCAGACCATTGGCTCCAATCGAAAAAGCTGTAAAAGGTATGTTGCCCAAAGGCCCTTTAGGGCGCGATCTTTTTCGCAACCTCCGTGTTTATGCCGATTCAAAACATAAACATGAGGGGCAACAGCCAATCTCTATCGAAATAAAATAAATTATCAGTAAGGAATAAAATCTTTATGGCAACGCACAACTTAGCTCAGGCCGTAGGCCGCCGTAAAACCGCCATAGCGAGAGTTTATCTACGCAAGGGTAGTGGAAAAATTCAAATCAATAAGCAAGAGCTTTCCAATTATTTCCCTATCGAAAGCCAACGCACAAAACTGCAAATCCCTTTGCGTACCTGTGATGCAGATGGTTCTTTTGACCTGTATATCAATGTTTCGGGGGGTGGGAAAAGTGGTCAGGTTGGGGCCTGTATTCACGGCATCGCCCGCGCTTTAGTTTCCTTCAGTGAAGAAAATCGAAAAGCATTACATTCCAGCGGTTTCTTAACTCGCGATGCCCGTATGGTCGAACGTAAGAAATATGGCCAGCGTGGTGCGCGCCGTAGCTTCCAATTCTCCAAACGTTAAACAAAAAACTTCGCCAAAAAGCGAAAAAGCAAAATTTGGCGAAGTTTTTATTCATAACATTATTTACTAGCTAAATAGCTTTCTAAAAGAGATCATAAATATGGATAAAATAAGCAAAATCAAAAAAGGTATTAAAGTTCTGCTAGGTTGTCCTTTTTATGTATATAAAAGTTATCAATTACAAAAAAATTCTATGGCTATTATCCAAAAAGAATTAGTATCATGTAGAGTCTTACTAGAAAGCCTTTATTTACAATCTAATGGAAAAGCCTATATTCTTCCAAAGATTTTTGAACCAATCCACCCGCAGGGGTTAAAAAGAGTTGGCAATAATAATCGCGATGGCGATTATCTGCTTCCGGAATCTCTTTTAGAGGCAACAGATGTATTAGTAAGCTATGGCATTGATAACAATTATAGTTTTGAGGAGTGCTTTTATAAAGATTCTGGGGCAAAAGTATTTGCCTATGATGAAAGTACCCAAAAATATATAGATTCTGATAGTAATTTTAAAAGAAAATTTCAAAAGTTTTTTGATGGGTGTAAGGCTAAGTTTATCCCTATGTTTGTTGGCAAAGGCCCTGGTCAAATATCTATAACGGAAACTCTCCTAGTACATTGTGAATTGAATGTCTGTTTAAAATTTGATATTGAAGGCGCAGAGTATGATTGCTGGGACGAGCTTAAACATTTACCACCTAATGTAATCGGTATTGTTTGCGAATTACATGATGTAATGACACACTTGCCAAAAATTACTGCATGGATTAAAAACTCTGAGTTTGATCTAGTCCATACTCATATCAATAATATTTCTTTGGTATATAAAGAACATCTTGCAATTGAGCTTACGCTGGTAAAACCTCAGTTTTATTCTCCTTCAGGATTAAAGCCAAATTACCCAATCAGAAATTTAGATATGCCAAATATTCCATTTAATCCAGATTATCTAAGGGTTGAATTTGATGACCTAAGAGACTTTAGCCTAAATGGTAGCTAATTATTAAGAAGGTTTTAAACCACTTAGGGTATAAAATTATCAGGAATAATTCTCAAGTATATAATTGTTCCGTTATTACAGAAATAGCTATCCTCCTAACAGAATACCAGAAAAACATGAAGCTGCATTGACTTTAAGCGGGAATATCCCGATATTTTATTCTCACCGTAATGAAACCATTACAAATGCTGATGCAGGGTTTTTCAACAGTGCAGAAGCATATCAAAAAGTTTTTGAGGCTTTGAATGAACGTACTTTTGAATATTATGGTCAGGAAATTTTAGCTTTTTATGATGCTTTGGAACAATATCCATTAAACGGTAAGAGTGTTTTAGTCTGGGGATTGACAGGCTGTAATTGTAAAGCTATTACAATTTGAGCAAGAGCTAAAAGTTTACGTTGTGGACTACAATGAGCCCGTCTGTGAATATAAAAATATCCAAATGCTGACGCTATTCTGCGTTACAACAAAACCGATTACAAACTGATATAGCATTTTCGTATTCTTCGTTTGAACATGATGGACTCGGCCGTTACGGCGATCCTATCGATCGAAACGGAGATATTCGCGCTATGAAAGAGCCTGATTCCGCTCCGCCGGAAGGGAGGGCTTTTGTAACGGCGCACGCAAAATAAAACGACTTGCGTGCAAATTTACTTGCCTTTTAGCTTGGTTGTTTCAGCCTTTGGCTATATTGGCTTCCCGTATTTACCCAGGCTATAATTGGTAAAAGCAACCACGATAAAAAAACTTACCAAGGCTGCAATTGATAAAAGCAGCCTTAATAAAAAAATTTACAGCCTTGACAAAAAAATTTGTAGCCTTAATAAAAAAATTTACAGCCTTGGTATTTTCTCCATACCAAGGCTATAATTGGCAAAAGCAACCACGATAAGAAAACTTACCAAGGCTGTAATTGGCCAATGCAAGCGTTGCAACAACCAAAACCTACTTACCAAAATTCAAAACTTGAATAGCATTGGTTGGGTCTGCTGTGCTACCAATTCCAAATCCTGCTGCTGCTTCCAGGTTGTATGCACCATTACCATCACGAACACCAGCCTGAACCAGTATCTTATTGGCTTTGGCTTTTACACTACCGCTTAAAGTAATTATTAAGTAGGCTGTATTTGCATTAGAACCTGTGGCTGTGTTTTCACCTGCGGTTGCGTGCCGGGGTAATGTGTATTTCTTACTACCATTACCGGATACAAGCGTCAATTTGCTAAAGTCCCAGTCTGCAACTGCTGTCGGTAAACCACTACCGAAAATCCGTAACTGGCCACTATTACGATAGTAGTATACGTTGTTGATCTGGCTTGCGTAGCCACTAACGGTAATAGGGTTGCTTGTGTCTTCTGCGCTACCATCTGCAAATCCTGCTGCTGCTTCCAGGTTGTATGCACCAGCATTATCACTATCACCATCCTGAACCAGTATCTTATTGGCTTTGGCTTTTACACTACCGCTTAAAGTAATATTTAAGCTTATTGCACTTGCTTTAGAACCTGTGGCTGTGTTTTCACCTGCGGTTGCGTGCTGGGGTAATGTGAATCTATTACTACCATCACCGGATACAAGTGTCAATTTGGTGAAGTCCCAGTCTGCAACTGTTTTCGGTAAAATGCTACCACTAATATATAACAAGCCTGTAATAGCATCGTAGATTGCACTGGTGATGCTGGCTGTATACCCACTAACGGTAATAGGATTGGTTGTGTCTGCTGCGCTACCACCTGCAAATCCTGCTGCTGCTTCCAGGTTGTATGCACCAGCATCATCACTTTTACCATCCTTAACCAATATCTTCTCGGCTTTGGTTTTTTGACTACCCCTGAAAGTAATCGTTAAGCTTGTTGCACTTGCTTTAGAACCTCCGACGAAGTTTGTAGGTGAATATGAGCCTCTCTGAGGTAATGTGAATCTATTAGTACCATCACCGGATACAAGTGTCAATTTGGTGAAGTCCCAGCTATCCACTTTTCTATAGTCCCGGTCATACACTAACAATGCTTTTGGTAAATTAGTACCTGTAATCACTAACACGCCTGTAATAGCATTGTAGGTTGCACGGGTAATTGCGGGTGGGTGTCCACTAACGCCCAAGGCTTTGGCTGTATTTAAACCCGCCCAAGTACCAGTGCTAGTAAGCAACCCTTTTTTTAGACCATTGCTATCCATACCGTCCTTGCCATTCAGAGTAGCTTTATGTTGATCGGTAAGTCTAAGCCAAATGGCTGTGCCATCTCTTTTAATGCGGTACTTACCTTTTGCAAGACTGCGACTATCTTCACCAGTGGCTGTGGCATCTGCAGTATAGGAACTTAAGGCTAAGCCATCTACCGTGATAGTTTGGATTTGTGCTTGTTGCGCACTAGCTAAGTTAGAACCTTGTAAAGTTAGCAGCGCCGTGCCAACATGGTAGGTTGCACCGGTAATTGCGGCTTCAGGCGACTGCTCTTCGGTTTCGGTCTTAGACTGCTTATCTTCGACTTGTTCGGTTTGTTCGGCTTCGGGTAGTTCAGGCGACTGCTCTTCGGTTTCGGTATTAGACTGCTTATCTTCGACTTCTTCAGTTTGTTCGGCTTCGGGTAGCTTAGGCGACTGCTCTTCGGTTTCGGTATTAGACTGCTTATCTTCGACTTCTTCAGTTTGTTCGGCTTCGGGTAGCTTAGGCGACTGCTTATCGGGTATATTCCTAACGGTTAAGTCTTTGGCTGTATTTAAACCCGCCCAAGTACCAGTGCTAGTAAGCAACCCTTTTTTTAGACCATCGCTATCCATACCGGGCTTGCCATTCAGAGTAGCTTTATGCTTGTCGGTAAGTTTCAGCCAAAGTGCTGTGCCATCGTTTGCAATACGGTACTTACCTTTTGTAAGACCGCGACTATCTGGCCCAGTGGCTGGGTCATCTGCAGTATAGGAACTTAAGGCTAGGCCATCTACCGTGATAGTTTGGATTTGCGCTTCTGTAGGACTTAAGTTAGTACCTTGTACGGTTAACAGCGCCGTGCCAACATCGTAGCTTGCACTGGTGATTGCAGGCCCAGACGGCCCAGAAGATCGATCATCGTCATCGGGTGGTGCGCAGGCAAAGGCCATAAAGGCCAGTAGCAAGGCTAATGGCAATAAAAATAGTTTGAGCTTATACATAAGCAATACCTCCAAGAATGGATAAAGATTAGCCAACCCATACGGGCTAGTGCATAGAGCCCTATTGTGTTAGGGGGGGAATTGAGTCAAGGCCTATATAAGCTTTTTGTAAGTTTTTTTACAAGTTTTTTTGTGTTAGGGTACTTTTTTTGTATTAGTGTTGTTTTTTAGTGTTGGTTGGGAGTTCAAAATCCATGCCAATCCATTTGCATTCCATATTATCGTAATCTATAAACCATCAAAACAACCAGTCCATAGTTATAGACGAGGCAAGTCGATAACTATGGACCGACCTAGTCCATAATTGTTACTTTTCAAAAGTACATAATTAGGGCATGGTTTGGTTTTTATTGTGAAGGCTTGGGGGGTGGGGTGGATTATCAAGCCCCGCATTTAATCATAAAGCCCAAATTGCAGAAGGATTTACAAAAGCTAGCGGGCGTAGTAACCACCCTAACCAGTGGAGGCCTGAAGATACCCCAAAATTGGATATACGAAGAGTTTGGCATACCCGGAGCCCAAACAAGGCGAAGAAGTTTAAAGTAGGGGTGTGTTTTGCAGCGTTACCGCAACAGACACGGGCCCTGTTATACTCCCTACTTTAATTCTCTTATTCTAGTATTGGTTAGAGAATTTGGCAAGAGTATCTAACTAAGATTTTTTGGTTAAAATGCGTCTGCCGTCTTGTTCGATAGCTACCCAGCCATGATTTTCCCAGTAATTTACATAAGTGTTTTCAAAATTACTATGGAATGGCCTAGGGCTAATAACCATTCCCTCCAAATTGATTTGGTAACCTCCAGGAAATTCAAAGTTATCTTTAAGAAACAAATCAAATATTTTATTTACAACTTTATCTTGGTGAGTGGTGTTCCTTACACTAATCTCACGGAGATATTCAAAAACACTATCCAGAATTTTTAACTGTAATTCATCTTTAAATCCTTGATGATATCCAGGCAATATTTTAGCTAATCCAGTATTAATGGTTTTTACTTGAGCTGTCAATTTTTCAATTATACTCTGTGGAGTAAGCTCTTTGTAAGTATTATATAATTCCCGTACACCTAATAATTGCAAGTCTTCTTTGTCCGTAGTGTAAAGGTTTCGTAAAGCCTCTTCATAGCGTTGTGTTAATTTGTCTTCTCTTCGTAATTGTTCTTGTTTTTTGTTGTATGCGTCTTGCTTCTCGTTATATTTTTCTGCTCTATGGATACGGATTGAAGAATAAAAGAATCCGATAATTGCCGTCCAAAGACCTGCTATACCAAATAATAAATCATGCCAATCAAATAAAGCCTTATCGTTAGACTTTATGTTTATGACTTTTTGATAATAAAATACGGCTATAAAAATAATTCCGATAACATATATGCTTATCAATAGCCATGGCCAAATATCTTTAAATTTTGAGCTTTCTTCTTTGTCCATTCTTGCTTGCAACTCTGTATATATACTTATTGCTTGCGAAAATCCCACGGGGCTATAGGCTTGCTTTGTTGCCAAAGGCCAGTTTTTTGTTCTCTTGCTTTAGTTTCAGCTTTTTGGTAGAGCTCTTGTAAGTCCGTTGATTTTGGGGCGTATTGAGTATAATACCATGCAAGCCCTTCTTTAACTAATTCATAATTTAGGCTGCTACCTTTACCTACTTTGCTTGGTGGGTAAAAGTGAATGGCAGGAAAGCTATAAAATATCTTATTCTACTTCACATGTCCTGCTACACGAACAACCAAATCGGAGCTGTATTTTTGCCCGTCAATGGTTAATTTTACTGGGCCACCCAAAGTATTATGCTCAATTGCAGAAACCTGACCAGAGATCAAAATAGGGTTATCTTCGCGATCTAAACCAGAATTAATCGTAACTTTACGACCGAGAAGCTCTAAAGCTTGCCCTTGGCCAAAACGCTGATTCAATTCTGTAAATCCAGTATTTAATTGAATCATTTGCTCCAGACTGTTAAATTGGGCCATTTGAGCGATAAATTCTTTATCATCTTGAGGTTTCATCGGGTCTTGATTCTTTAACTGCTCGGTGAGAATGCGCAGAAAAGAATCTTTGCCCAGCGTTTGCTGTAACCCTTTGCCTTGGTTTAAACTACGATTAAAGTTTTTAATACTAATATCATGCTGCTGTTTTTGAAGAGCAGTCATTTTTGTTGGAGTTATTTCAGCCATAAAATACCTTCTTGTAATTTCTCCATATATCGAAATATTCCCTTTAAGACTTTAACAGAACAAATTATTAAAAAAGAATTTACTGATTTTTTATACACTATAATCAACTTGGTTTTGTTCCTGAAACAAAATAGCTTCAGCACTTGGGCCTATATTTTCCCAATTTTCTTCATTGGCTGCCAATATTCGATTACCTGAATTTTGATTGCCATTGTAAGAATTTTCAGAATCCGTATTTCCAGATTGACCACCGCCAACAGAAACATTTAGCCCTTGGTTTTCAAAACCACCTTCACGCAAACTGGCCTCTAGTTGCTGCATATTATCCTGTAAAATTCGTGCAGCTTCTGCGTTGTCCGCGACAATGCGGCCACTAATTTGGCCACCGTCAATATTTAAATGAATGCGCAATTGCCCCAGATTTTCCGGGCTCAAACGCAAACGAATTTCTCCGCGATTTTGATCGAGCAAACGAAATTGAAGCTGGCGCAAATTCTGTGCCATAGGCCCTTCTTGCAAACGCTGCGCCATTTGCTGAATTAAGCTACGCAAAGGGTTATTAGAATTGACATGAAAATTACCTTGCGAACTGGTATTCCCTGTTTCAGTTAGTATAGAGCTATCGCTACGTTTATCCAAATTTTGGCTAAAATCAAAACCAGACTGTTCTTTGTTTTGTTGATGATTGCCTAATTGAGAGTTTTGCTTGTCCGTGGAAACAGCATATTGCATACCCTCACTTTGCTGGCGCCGCAATGCTGCAACCTTGCCTAAATTTTTAGCATCATTATTGCTTGGTGTATCTTTTGCGATTGCGGTAAGAATTTCATTTGATGATTCTTGATTTTTAAAATTGCCTCGGGCTCCTGGAATTGGATATCCATAGTCCTCTCCATGAACATGCTTTTTTTCCAGCTCTTGTGGGCCTTTCGTATCTGGTACAATTTTGGCCCCTGCATTTTGTTGATTCCCATGGGATTTTGATTGGGATTTGGGCTTAACCAAAATATCAAGGCTAGCTTGGACTTCTTTGTTTTGATTTTGCGGTTGGCCTACAAGAATTTTGCGTTCACTGCCAAGCTCTGATTGGGCTAATTGCTTAGTAGATTCCCCAAAATGATCCGTCTGTTTGGTATTTTTTAGCAAGCTATCGTTAGAGTTTTCTTTTTCTATATTCCTGTTAGATTCTAACCATTTAGCTTTCTGTTCTTGCTCTGGTTTTGCTGCCAATCGTTCATCAATAACTTGCACTGTCAACTTTGTTTTTTCAGAATTGTTTGAATTTTCTTTATTTTGTAACTGTAATGAAGCTTCTTTTTGGCGAGTGTTTGTCTCAACCATTTGCAAGTTTTGCTTTCCTTTGTTTTCTATCAACTCATTGACTGCTGCAATTTGTGTCTGCTCTACATTTTGACCAAAAATTTTCTTTGCTAATTTTCCAGAATCAATAGGTAAGGCTTTGATGTTTTTTTGTTCATCAGTTTTATTCTCTAGCGAAATTTTCTCAAGCTGCTTTTTTTCTGCATTTTCCGGAAGAATTTTTCTTTTTTGAGCAAACTGCTCCAGCTCCGATACTGATTTATGGTTAGAAAAAACATTCACTTCCTTGGTTTCCTTTGCGCCCAAAGTTTCTTTCGCCTGTTCTTGTTCACCCTGCTGTCGCTTTTGCATTTCTTCATTGCGATCGGGAACAGAATAATATTCGGTTTGTTGAGAATACAATGCTTTTTCGGTGTTTTGGTAATTCTGCTCCAAATTCTGCCTTAAAGCTTCTAACGGCTGCAGGCTATATTGATCTGTTTCCATTGAAGCAATCGAAATATCCGTAGTATTCTGCATAGAATTTTGTTGCAAAGGATTATAATTAGCTTCAAAACTTTGCTGGGGTTGATATGTTAACTGTTGCTCAAGTTGTTGATAAAAATTTTGAAATGATACTTCATTGAATTTGCCATTTACGCTGTTATTGCGGGCAGTAAAACGGTCTGGTTGAACTATTTCTCGCGCCAAAAAAGCAAGTGGGTCATTCATGAATTTCTCCTAAAATATTTTACTTACTATCGTATAAAAAAGTAATTTGCTTGAGCTAATATCAATTTTACAAAAATATTTAGATGGTAATTTTTAGCTCTTCATAAAGCGTCTGTATTGATTTACCAGCGGTTTAAGCAATGGATAAATTTTAAGCTTTTTACTAAGCACTTTGGCTATTACCCAAACTTTGCGCTTTAAAACTTTAGCGACTATCCCAACCTTGCGCTTGTTGGATAATTGGCCAAAACGATACCAACGATCGTTTTTCATGGTACTTATGGTGAACCAATCTTGTAACAAACCAGACAGAATAGATACATCATAGGTATACAATTCTGTGCATAATAAATTCAATCTGTCCAGCAATTCTTGCTCTTTTTGTTCCTTGGGAATGCTAGCTAAGCCGTATGATAAAACATGATGATAAAACCAGTCAAATATTTCCTGATATGCAGAAACTAATATTCTGTGAGAACCAAGTTCTTTATATAAAATACCAGATGCTTGAGCAAAGTCTTTAACACTTTTTTCTGAATATTGATTAGTTAAACTACCACTACGCATATAATAGTAATACATACTTTGCGGAATATATAACAGCTTTTCCAGCTTGTAGAGCAATTGCGGTGTTACGGCCATATCTTCAGCACTAATACCCTCCGGAAAATATATATTATTTTCTATGAATAATCTGCGCTGCCATAGTTTTGCCCAGGCACAGTTATAGATATTGACCCTGTGTTCACCACCTGTACAGTAAACCTCAAATGGATTTTCAATTATCGTATCACTATTTACAGAATTTATATGATGAGAATCATTAAAGCTGCCAGCCTCATGTACTATTGTATGCTGACATGTAAAAAGCCTTATATCTGGATATTGCAATACTTTATTGAGAAATATTTCTACCATATTCGGAGCGATATAATCATCACTATCTACAAATAACAACCATTCTGCTGTAGCTGCCTTAATGCCGGTATTGCGGGCACCGCCTAAATGTTTGTTTTGCTCATGGCGGATAGCAACAATCCGTTGATCTTTGGCCGCATATTGTTCAATCAACTCCCAACTATTATCCGGAGAGGCATCATCAACAATGATAATTTCTATATTTTCTTCGGTCTGGTTATAAACTGATTCTAAACAACGAATTAAATATTCTTCCGTATTATAAACGGGAATGATTACGGAAACCTTGGGGTCTACTTTGGGCTCTGGTTTTCGTTCATACCGGGAATAGACTACTTGCCAATCCAACGGTAAAAATTGATGAGGTTTAGTATTTGTGGGGAATAACCAAATCTGCGGCATAATAACTACAGAATCTTTCTGTTGGCCTAGTAAAGCTCCCAGCAAACTATAGCTGCTATTGGCAATGATAAAATGTTTGCAATGCGCTATTAAACTAAAATCTTCTAGCGTGTTTCCTGCAGGATAATCATAGGCCAATTCTAAATTTTTCAATAATGGCTCAATGGCTTGCTTACAATAAGCTAAATCATCGCTAAAAACTAGGATATAAGGCTGTCTCTCTTGGGAAGTTTTACCAATTTGGCAACAAATACTTTCTAACGCACTGCGATAATATCCCACCGAAATACAGGGGTGACGAGACATATTCTCTTTAATAAGATAATCTCCCCTGCGCACATGCAGGGCAACCAGTTGATATTTTTGTTGTAATTGCTGGTACTTTGCCGCTATAGGCAGTAATTGAATATTCAAATATGGTTTAGCTAGTTCAAAATAACGGTAATGCTGAAAATATCCTTCTAATACTATTTCTGTCGGTAAATTGAGAAAATCATCATCAAACTGAAACTGGTTCGGTTCTTGGTATGGTAGTAAACCTTTAGGAGTTTTTTGACAAATTCTCAAATTGGCAAACAATTTATCTAGTTCAAATGGACGATTTCCTGTTTGGTGCAACCATATCTCTGGCTCTTCTGCTATACCGGTATGTCGGCTATATAACGCCAGAGCCGCTATATATTGCCAAATTTGATTGCCCAGTCCTCCTAGAAGTTTTACAACAATTCTTTTGGACAATATCTCTATATCCTTTCTCTCTTCAGTAGTCTTTTGAGAAGGCGTAAAAAAGGATAAATTCTCCATTGCTTTATAATTTCTTTTAATAAGCCAATAGAGCTAACACTCTTAATAATTTCGCGGCGAATATCCTGATAATCATAATCTCCTAGAAGTTTTACTTGTTCATCAAAACGAAGAGAATGCTCTAATAAATGATTTTTATCCTGCCACCAATATTTCACATCCGTTCCATGTTTTTGATTATAATAATCCACATCTCTTTTTAGGTAAAACTCTACCGGTGAACCGGAGAATTTCTCATCTCCCGTTTTCTTATGAACCGTCCGTGTACCACCTTTTCCATAGTGAAACACAAAACTCTTACGGCTAATATAGCCAATAGCCCCCTTAGCCACAGCATCATTTACATATTCCTGACTAAAGAACAATGAAAAATACTGGTCGTCTAAAAAGCCAAAACGCTCTACATAATTTCTAGTAAAAACAGTGGTTTCAAAAGAAACCGAAGGAACAAAACGAATTGTACGGTAACCCTGACAATCATTAGCAATTTCCGTGACTTCTTCTATGGTAATTCCTGTATGAATCCCATTTAACATTCCCGTTTGCTGATTGATATTCGATTGCCAATGTTCTCTCATTTTAAGCGGAATTAAAAGATTTTTATGAGTTACAAAACTTGTAGAAGGCATAATAAAATCGGCATCACCATATGTTGCAAACTCTGATAAAACTCTGTTAAACCAATAATAAGGCACAATATAATCATCTGCAAATACAGAAATATAATCCGCCTTGGTCTGATTATACAAATGCTTTAACAAAATATTATAACCCTTAGCATTCATACTATCTTTATAATCTAATAATATAGAAGAAACAAAGGCATATTCTTTTTCTAAAGACTCAATAAAATTTTTCGTTTTAGCTCCTATACCTTTAGAACCATTTATAGGGTTTTCAGAAATATTAATTCCAATAACCAGCTCCACTTGTGTAACACAGGATTCAGCGGCTAAACATAAACTTTTTAAACAGTTTTGGATTTGTTCTAAATGTATTGGGTCATCTTCAGGATTAAAAACCAAAATTCCAAGCGCAAAAGTCTTCCCTACAGTAGAAGCCCCAATGGTAGAGTCGGAATGTTTACAATGGTATACATATTCATTTGGAATGTAGCGAGGATTGCAATCAGGGCCTTTTTGCTTCGTTAAAGAAATAGCATAAACCTCTTTTTGATAATTTTCTTTGTGAACAGGAATTTGCCATTTTTTACCATACCAAATTTCTAAATACTGTGTATAATTTGAAGGTATATTAAAACTAACTCCCCGGAAAGGCTTTCTACTTATCTCGGCAATGTCTTTAGGAAAAAAAAGGCCAAGTATTGCATGCTGTTGTGGATGCGTTGGCGAAATTCCTTTCGGAAGCTCTCTGGGACTTATATATACAAGTGAATCATCTATTTTTTGTAAGAATTGAATATCAATACCTACAAAAAATTTTTCAGCTCGAATCAAGACTTTACGATGGTTTGAATTATAAAAATAATACCAGATGTGAAAGCCATTTTGTTCTAATATATTGTAAACAAATTCAGGATCATCTGTAACTACATCTAAGTCTAAATCCGTATCATCTTGAACGGGTTTCTCATCGCGAATAATTCCTAAAAGAGAACTAGATGCAAGCCAATAGCGAATATTGTTTGCAGTAAATACACGATCTACTGCCTCAATCGCTTTATGTATATTTTTCTGTAGAAATTTTGCACGGCTGCTTTCTAATACATTAATCATAAGTTATACTCTGTTTTAAATTCAGAACGCCCATCATATAAAAAATCTTATTTTGGAATAGGTACGAAAAAAATTATTAGAGTAAAATCATACAAAAAATATTGAAGGAGCAAAAAATGGCATCAATATCTATGTTCTGGGGCATTATTATCAGAATGTATTTTAACGAGCATAATCCACTACATCTTCACGCTGCATATGGAGAATTTGAAGGGACATTTAATATTACAACAAGCGAATTTAGAATTTATCAAAGGTAATTTACCTAAAAGGCAAATTAAGCAAATAGAAGTCTGGGCTGATTTGTACCAAAAAGAACTTATGGCAAATTGGACTTTAGCCAAGTCTGGAGAAAGTTTGTTTAAGATTGAAGGATTAAAATAATGAATTGTGCCCCATATGAAAAAATTATAGAGGTTATACCTTCGCCGGAATACAAATTAAAACTGCGATTTGCAACTTAAGAGGTGAAGATTTATGATGTAGTGCCCCTGCTAACAAAAGTGGTTTTTCGGGCTTTGCAAGATCAATCGGTTTTTCATAAAGTGCGTGTATGTGGCTATTCCGTAATTTGGCCGGGCGAAATAGATATAGCCCCTGAAAGCTTATATCAAGAAAGTATCTCGATTGAGGATTGGGAGAAGAGCATTGTTCAAGATGGCTAAAAAAACAACTATTGATTATAAATGCCGTAAAAATTGTAGGGTAAGGGCAGCCTAATTAACGAACAATTGCTGACAATCGTTATTGCAAGGTTCATGCAATAAGTGTTGTATTCGATTATAACAAGCGTTGCATTTAGATTGCAACAAGTATTAGAAACATCTTATAATAACTGTTGCACTTAAATTGGCCTCTTGCATAATTTGCCGACCGTAAAAATCATAAGAAGGTTATAATGCAAGATAAAATTAGTGTAATTGTTCCCGTTTATAATACAGAAAAATACCTAGAAGAATGTTTAGAAAGTATTGTCAATCAATCATTTGCTAACCTTGAGATTATTATTGTCAATGATGCTTCGCCCGATGGTAGCCATAAAATTATCCAAAAGTTTGCACAACATGACGCCCGTATTAAAGTAATTGACCATAAACAAAATTTAGGCCAGAGTGCTGCCAGAAATTCAGCATTAGATATGGCTTGTGGCGATTATATATTTTTTATCGACAGTGATGACACTATAGAGCAGTCAACACTAGAAATTATGCTAGCAACAGCTATCAAAAATAATGCCGATATTGTCGGTTGCCCTTTGCGTAGAACGGACGAGCAAAACCAAAACACAATACAAATTGATTATGGTAGTACCAAGCCATATTTAATATTCCTTGGTGCAGAAGAGATATACAGAGCATATTTTTTTCGAGGTAGTATATCGGTTACTGTAGCCGCAAAACTATATAAAAAACAACTTTGGTCCAATATCAGAATGCCCGTTGGTAGAATCCAAGAAGATAATACTGTTTTTTATGATATAACATTAAATTGTAAAAAGTTTATACAAATCAATAAGCCACATTATAGCCACCGGTTGCATACAGAATCATCAACTGGAAAACAAATTGATGAAAAATTTATTTTAGATTTCTTAGTATTTCTGAATAAACTAAAATACTTTTTTACTAGCAGCGATTGGTCACCAGATATTATTGCGGGTGCAAGGCAAACCATTCGCAATAGTTTAAAACATCAATGTATCTTACCCAATAATATTGCAATATTTAATCCAGATGCTCTAAAAATATTATTGCAAAATGCCCAACAATACGATTTAGAAACAGAAGTAATAGAAGAAATTGCCAATTGTTTTGATATTGTAGTAACCAAAATGCAACGCCAACAACAAGCTGATTGGTGGTACCAATTTGGTCAACGCTCAAACAAACAAAGAGTTTTGGCTATTGCTAAAATCATTAGCCAAAAGCTGGGGTTCTATGAATTACTGCAACTTTTGGCTGCTAAGTTAAAACGCTAAATTAAAATATTCGTTAGAAAAACAACCCCAATGGAAAAACCAATACCTAAACCCAAAATCAGTATTATTGTGCCAGTTTACAATACCCAACAATATTTGCGCCAGTGTTTGCAAAGTATTGTAAACCAAACTCTACAGGAAATTGAAATTATCGTAGTCAACGATGCCTCGCCCGATAATAGCCAAGCCATCATTGATGAATTTGCTGCCAAAGATGCTAGAATTATTTCAATTATTCATAGCGAAAATAAAAGGCAGGGTGCCGCTCGAAATACCGGCATGCAACATGCCAAAGCCGATGTTATCGGCTTTATTGACAGTGATGACTACATTGAAAACTCTATGTATGAAGATATGTACAACATGCTCATTGCCCATAATCTGGATATGGTTCAATGTTCAATCGCCAGAATTGGCCCCAATGGTTCTAATAGTATCTATTTCCAAGCCACAAGAAAAAACGGCATCATTTTGAGAGAATCTCTTATAGATGCCTTGTTTGAAATTAGCGAAATTGATTTCCCAATAAGGTGGAGCGCATGTAACAAAATCTTTGTGAAAGATATTATCATCCATAACAAAATAGAATTTCCTGTAGGTATTATTGCAGAAGATATTCCTTTTACAATTAAGTATTTATCCAGCATCAATTCTGTGGGAAATCTGCCTGGTGATTATTATAAATACCGGTTAAATCTATCATCAACAATGAATAAAGATACAAACATTGCATACATAGATAGCTTTAATTTTATATATATGAATTTCCAAGATTTTTTTATAGATAAAAAAAAATTCAAAAGTGATTATTTATTCGCTTTTTTTCATGAATATTGCAATGCACTATATCATATTTGGAATCGGTTTCCTGATGATAAAAAAATAGAGCACAGTCAATTATTTATTGATTCCGTATACCAAAAAATTCCACAATTACTAGCCCATAATCAATTAGACCCTAATGCCATGAAGTTTATTTTACAACCAATCGAATTTTTAAATAATCGCTGGTGCCGTTTTGGCTTGTTATCGCGCAAACGTAAAATTTGGGCGATTGCCAAATTCTTTAGCAAAAAACTGGGCTTATATAAATTGCTAAGGTCCATAGCAACGCCCATAGCCACTAAGTTTAAACACTATCTGGAAAAATAATTATATAGGATATAGACAAGAATAAATGATAAAATAATCATCTATTATCTCGTGTCTACCTTATCTGTAAATCCCAAACTGGGGTAAATATAATAAATTTCTATAGCTTTTTTTGACTGGTTATTTTATTGCTGAATCGTTATGGTTATGGCCCCTTGCTTTTTTAAAATCTAATATGATAATACTTTCAAGGGTTTAAGTTAGAAATTTCAGACGGAAAACTATATAAAAAGGATTAGTGCTTTGAACAAGGAAGATACAATCGACATTCTTAACAAATGTTATGGAGATGGTGGTTACTTTGGTGAATACCGAAAAAACGATCGATTGGAAACTGTGCGTCCGGTTTTGGATAGTATTCCAGGCCCAGAAATGAACTATAAAGGCACAGACTACATTATGTGGTCTGTCAATAACTACCTTGGGTTGGCAGGAGAGCCAAGTATTCAAAATGCAGCTCGTGAGGCTTTAGAAACCTATAGCGTCAGTGCGCCCATGGGCTCTCGCATGATGAGTGGCAATACTTCTGAACATATTGCATTGGAACATTCCCTGGCTAAATGGCAGAATAAAGAGGCTGCCATTCTTTTCAATTATGGTTATATGGGCGTCATGGGCACTATTTCCGCATTAGCTGGCCCAGGCGATACCATTATTATTGACAAGCTAGCCCATGCCTGTATTCTCGATGCTGCATTTCTTTCTAGGGCAAAGTTGCGCTTCTTTCGCCATAACGATTGTAATGATCTGGAATCTGTTCTAAAAAGTGTCAATAAAAATAGAACGGGGGGCGTATTAATCGCCATTGAAGGCGTTTATGGTATGACAGGCGACATAGCCAAATTAAAAGAAATTTGCACATTAAAAGAGCAGTACAATGCTCGATTGTTTATTGATGATGCTCATGGTGTTGGCATACTAGGCCAAAATGGACGCGGTGCGGCGTATTACTATGGTGTGCAAGATCAAGTAGATATTATGCTAGGTGCTTTTGCCAAAGCCTTTGCTGCCATAGGCGGTTTTGCCGCAACACAGCAAGAAGTATGCGACTGGATTGCCTTTAATGCCCGTACCCAAGTTTTTGCCAAATCATTGCCCATGATCTATGTAAAATCCCTACAACGAACCCTAGAATTATTGCAGCAAGCCGAAACTCGGCGAGAACTTATGTGGAAACGTTCTAAGGCTTTAAAAGAAGGATTGCAGAACATGGGCTATACTATTGGTTTTGGTCAATCCCCATTGTGTGCTGTGTATGCCTCAACGGTTAGGGGGCATGAAGTTGGTACACGTATATTTAGTTACTTGCGCCAGAAAGGTATTTTTGTTACTGGTGTTGTATACCCCGTAATCCCCCCGGGTTTGGTAATGTTTCGCATGATTCCGACTGCAGCCCATACAGAGCAACATGTTGCCCGTACTCTGGAAGCTTTTGCCGATATGAAGAAAGAATTGTCTATCGAGCCGATCCAAGATGATGAATTAGAAAAAATTAAGAAGTTATATTGTATTCAATAATCATAAATTCTACAGCAGAGTTGTAAATGAAAGCTCTCTCATTTTTATGCAATAATTGTGGCAAAGAATCTTTACCGAATATCGATTCTTGTCCACACTGTGGTTCGGCTTTTAGCAATGTTGTGTATTGTTTGCAGTGTGAGTATGAAGCAGATGAAAAATATTTTCATGATGGTTGCCCTAAATGTGGCTATATGTCTAAAAATAAAAACTCTAAAAACCGAAGCCAAGCCAATCAAGCCAATATTAAAGCCAAAGCAAAAAAGTTGCATAATAATAATTTTAGCTTTAAAGCTATAAGTATAGCCATTTTGGTATTGCTACTGATATTCTTTTTAATATGGTTTTACGACATTATCATATCTGGCTAAAAGAACACGCTAGTCCATGTTTTCAAAAACTTAAAGCTCTTCGATATGTTCCCATTTTTCTTATTTCCCAAGTAAGTCAAAGATAAAAAACTTACCAAGGCTATAATTGGCCAATGCAAGCGTTGCAACAACAAGATACAGCCTAATAACCCAACAATAAGCCAACCAAGCATTGCTTGCAGCATTTACTTGGTTGGCCGCCCACTAGCTTTCATTTAGCTGCTCTAAGAGCTATTGGGCAAGCGCAGTCAAACTAAGATAATATAATATTTTTTGTGTCTGCTGGACTACCCATTACAAATCCTGCTGCTGCTTCAAGGTTGTGAAGACCAACCTTAACCAGTATCTTATCGGCTTCCGCTTTTACACTACCGCTTAAAGTAATCGTTAAGCTTGTTGTACTTGCCGAACCTGTGGCTGTGTTTTCACCTATTGCGTGCCGGGGTAATGTGTATTTCTTCTTACCATCACTGGATACAAGCGTCAATTTGCTAAAGTCCCAGTCTGCAACTGCTGTCGGTAACTTTCTACCATTAATTACTAACACGCCTGTACGAGGATTGTAGGTTGAGTGTTTGATCTGGCTTACATACCCACTAACGGTAATAGGATTGGTTGTGTCTTCTGCCCTACCACCTGCAAATCCTGCTGCTGCTTCCAGATTGTATGCACCAGCATCATCACTATCACCATTAGTAACCAGTATATCATAGGCTTTCGTGTATTCAGTACCCTTTAAAGTAATCGTTAAGCTTGTTGCACTTGCTGCAGAACCTTTGGCTCTGTTTCTATCGGTTGGGTTGTGCGGTGATAATCGGGCACTCTTACGACCATTACCTGCGACAAGCCTCAATTTGCTAAAGTCCCAGCCCCGCACTGATGACGGTAAATTGACACCTGTAATCACTAATCTACCTGTAATAGCATCGTAGGTTGCACTGGTAATTGTGGGTGCGGGGTTTCCACTAACGGCCAAGCCTTTGGCTGTATCTAAACCCGCCCAAGTACCAGTGCTAGTAAGCAACCCATCTTTTAGACCATTGCTATCCATACCTGTTTTGCCATTCAGAGTAGCTTTATCGGTATCGGTAAGGTAAAGCCAAAGCGCTGTGCCAGCGCTATGCAGGCGGTACTTACCTTTTGCAAGACCGCGACTATCTGACCCAGTGGCTGTGGCATCTGCAGTATAGTAATTTAAGGCTAAGCCATCTACTACGATGGTTTGGATTTGCGCTTGGGTCGCACTAGCTAAGTGAGTACCTTGTACAGTTAACAGCGCCGTGCCAACATTGTAGGTTGCACGGGTAATTGCGGCTTTAGGCGACTCTTCTTCAGCTTGTTCGACTTGTTCGTCTTTAGGTTGCTTAGGCGACTCTTCTTCAGCTTGTTCGACTTGTTCGTCTTCAGTTTGCTTAGGCGACTCTTCTTCAGCTTGTTCGACTTGTTTGTCTTTAGGTTGCTTAGGCGACTCTTCTTCAGCTTGTTCGACTTGTTCGTCTTCAGTTTGCTTAGGCGACTCTTCTTCAGCTTGTTCGACTTGTTTGTCTTTAGGTTGCTTAGGCGACTCTTCTTCAGCTTGTTCGACTTGTTCGTCTTCAGTTTGCTTAGGCGACTCTTCTTCGGTTTCGGTCTGCTTATCGGGTATATTGCTAACGGTTAAGTCTTTGGCTGTATCTAAACCCGCCCAAGCACCAGAGCTAGTAAGCAACCCTTTTTTTAGACCATTGCTACCCACCTTGGCCTCAAGAGCAGCTTTATGTTGCTCGGTAAGTTTCAGCCAAAGCTTTGTGCCATCAGTTGCAATACGGTACTTACCTTTTGCAAGATCGCGACTATCTGGCCCAGTGGCTGGGTCATCTGCAGTATAGGAACTGAAGGCTACGCCATCTACTACGATGGTTTGGATTTGGGCTTGGGTCGCACTGGTAGGACTTAAGTCAGTACCTTGTACGGTTAACAGCGCCGTAGCAAAGTCGTAGCTTGCACTGGTGATTGCAGGCGCAGAAGACGGCGCATCGTCATCGGGTGGTGCGCAGGCAAAGGCCATAAAGGTCAGTAGCCAGGCTACTGGCAATAAAAATAGTTTGTGCTTATACATAAGCAATACCTCCAACAAATGGATAAAGATTAGCCAACCCATACGGGCTAGTGTGTAAATCCCCATTTTGCTAGGGGGGGTGTTGCGTCAAGGCCTATACAAGCTTTTTATAAGTTTTTTTATGTTTAGTGTTGTTTTGTGTTGGCACTTTTTTTGTGTCTTAGTGTTGTTTTGTGTTGTAAGGTGGTTCAAAATCCATGCCAATCAAAAGGCTTGAGGGTGTTGGCCTTTGTTTGTATTTGGGCCTTTGGCTGTTTCAGCCTTTGGTTGTTTCCATGCAATGATCAATAGTTTGGCTATATTGGCTTCTCGGTATTTAGTTGGGGCTCTTCTGGGTATATACCGAAAGCGCTTTGCGCAAACAACTTTGGCCATACAGTGTTTTTTGGCTTGTTGCTTTGGTTTTGGTGGCCTTTGGGGTGTTAGTTGGGGGTGGGCATTACCATTTTTGGCGTTATCGAAGACCCCACCAGTTTTATTGAGGCCTTACTTCCAGACACAGATATATCAACTTTTTCCACACCTGAGAATTATATTAACTATAAACGAAACAGAAAAAATAACCTGGACTTTTCAGATTGAACAATATATTTTAGTAAATTTTGGTATAGTTTAAAATATATTCTCCATAATAAGCCCAGGCGCATTAAGGATTCTTTACATAAAAGAACCTTCAATTTATCACGGTTTTAAAATAATCTTTAGAGCCCCTCCCGATGCCCCTCCTCTCTCTGCTAAAGCAAAAGCCTCTTCCCATTTTTCTAATGGGAATTCATGAGTTACAACTCCTTTCGTCATGAGCTTACCTTCATTAATCCAACGAATTACAGGCTCATAACAATACGGACTTAGATGTGCACCAAGAAGATCAAGTTCCTTCTCATCACTTATAATACTCCAATCAACAGTACATTGATCACCAAAAACACTAAATTCAACAAATGTTCCTAACCTACGTATTGCATCAAGCCCTTGTTGTATACCCTCAACATGGCCAGTGGCTTCTATATAAATATCACAACCATAGCCATCCGTCATATCAGTAATTTTCTGAACGACATTCTCTTTAGCCGGATTCATAATAATATCTGCACCATACTCTTTAGCTAGGGCTAAGCGTTCATCTTGCATGTCCAAAACAACAATAGTCTTGGGATTTTTCATACGCAGATACGTGACCATACCCAAGCCAAGCGTTCCCGCTCCTGCAAGAACAACAAAATCTTCATTGGACACACCAGCTCGATCTACAGCATGTTTTGAACAAGCAAAAGGTTCAATCAAAACAGCATTCCATGTTGGTAATTCATCGGGGACCTTGTATACCAAAGAACCTTTAGGAAAGCGCATATATTCTGCCATGCCGCCATTCAAATGCTTTTTGAAGCCATAAACATCATGGACTTCACACATCCAGTATTGCCCACGTTTACAAAAAATGCATTCCCAACAGGGGACAATCTGCTCTGAAATCACACGATCACCAATTTTGAAATCACCTGAAACATTATCACCAAGCTCAACAATATGACCTAGAAATTCATGACCTGGAGTAAATGGTGTTACACAATAAGACGGTCGCACTTCGTCGCCCCAAAATCTTGCGGCTCCATGCTTTGCTTTAATATCACTAGCACAAATCCCGCAGGCCTCAACTTTTACAATTATATCCCCATCACTAGCATAAGGACGCGGAACAGTTTCCAAACGATAGTCATCTGGCGTATAAGAAACAATCGCCTTCATTTTATCTGGTAGATTACTCATAGGTAAACCTCCTGAATATTTATTCATAAAATATATGAATTTTATCTTTAACAAACTCTATACAAACATTATCTCCAGATTTAAGATAAATATTTTCCAAAGTAGAAATCATAAGTATATTCTTCTCGTCTAACTTAATAGTAAGTCTTTTTTCTTCTCCTAAATTCTCAAAAATGGAAATCGGTACTGAAGTCCCCTGCTTTGAGAATATAATATTATCGGGTCTAATCCCTAATTTAATTTGTTTATTAATAGCAACTTGCTCTATTAGATGATGGGGCACTGGAAACCGAAAAAAATCAAAAGAAAAATACAGCTGATTATCTGATTTGACAACAGTCGGCTCAAGAATATTCATAGGCGGGTCCCCAATGAATTCTGCAACAAAACGATTATTTGGATTGTTATACACTTCAGAAGGAGAAGCAAATTGTTGTAATACCCCAAAATTCATAATAACCAAACGATCCGCCAATGACATCGCTTCTAGTTGATCATGTGTTACAAGAATTGTGGTACAACCAATTTTCTGATGTAATTTACGTATTTCGTATCGTAAAATCTGCCTCAGCTTACCGTCTAAATGCGACATTGGTTCATCTAATAGTAAAATCTTCGGCTTGCGGACAATGGCTCTAGCGATATTAACTCGCTGCATTTGTCCACCACTAAGCTCTTTAGGCCGTTTGTCCAGAATATTATTCACATGTAATAATTCTGATATCTCATAAACGCGCTCTTTAACTACAGATTCAGACACACGATGAGCCCTTAAATTAAAAGCAATATTGTCAAATATATTCAGCGGGGGATATAGAGCATAATCCTCAAATGCTAAACCAATACCTCTATCTTTAGGTAAAATATGATTGACAACAATATCATCAAACCAAATATTTCCCTTAGAAACAGATTCTAATCCTGCAATCATACGCAGGGTTGTCGTTTTTCCACATCCAGAAGGGCCAAGTATTGCAATAAACTCACCTTCTTTACAAGAAAAATTCAGACCATTAACAGCATATTCTTGTACATGGGCATATTGTTTATACAAATTATCAATTTTCAATATAGCCATGATATTAATCCTAGTTATTTACAGTTAATAGATTGTGATTTTTAGCATCAAATAGCAAAAGAGCTTTCTCATTTATAGAACAATATAAATCCATATCAACCTTTAATTCCCAACTACCTGGCACCAAAGTATTAAACTGCAGACCATCATTTTCAATTTGCACCACAAATCTATTACCAATTGAATAAAAATCAATAACAACTCCTCTACGAAATCCCGGAGCCTCTTGTTCAGTAACTGCAATGTCACTAGCACGAATACCAATGAGAAAGTTATCACTAGAAACAGTAGATAATCTTTCTTTCACATTTTCAGCTATCTGCC
Organism: Spirochaetia bacterium; assembly: GCA_965225855.1. GTDB lineage: Bacteria > Spirochaetota > Spirochaetia > SP-2023 > SP-2023 > Haliotispira. The sequence continues at coordinate 1,340,527 of CBDDCK010000005.1, forward strand.
AACAGAATCGACCAGAATCTACTATTAATTGATTCTCTTCTAATTTACATTGAAATAAATTGATCTCTGGCTCCCCTACTAATTTTGCAACAAAGATATTATATGGCTGATAATAAATTTGATCTGGAGTTCCTATTTGAACAATCTCTCCTTGATCAATAATGACCACCCTATCCCCTAAGCTCAATGCTTCTAAATAATCATGAGTAACATAAATAGTTGTAGTATTTAGCTCTTGTCCAATAGCTTTCAGTTCGGTACGCATGGCATTTTTTAACTTTGCATCTAAATGAGCTAATGGTTCATCCATTAAAAAGATATTCGGTTTACGAACCAGCGCTCTTCCCAACGCCACTCTTTGCCTCTGACCATTACTAAGCTGTGCAGGAAAACGATCATATAAGTGGTGAATATGCATTTTTTTTGTAACTTTATCTATTATTCTTGTAATCGTATCTTCATGTTCTTTATAACGAGGGCTACGTAATGGAAACGCTATATTGTCATATACAGTCAAATGAGGGTATAAAGCATAATTTTCAAACACCATAGCCACATTTCTTTCATCTGGCCGGAGCTCATTAACGACTTTACCATCAAAATGTAACATGCCTTCGTCTGGCTTCAATATTCCAGAAATAATTGATAATAAAGTAGTTTTTCCTGCTCCTGCCGGGCCAAATAACACAATAAATTCTTTAGAGTGAATATCAATAGATACATTTGATAAAGCTTTTACTTTTCCATAACTTTTTGAAATTTTCTCTAAAGTAATATTAGCCATATAATCAACCTTTTACTGCACCGAAGCTTAAACCACGAACTAAATGCTTTTGTATAACGATAGCTAAAATAATCTCAGGTATAACAGCAATTAAAGATGCCGCTGCCATTTGACCATAATGTACAGTATCAGATGCTAAATACTTGATAGATGAAACAGTAATTGTTTGAACCGAATAACCACTTAAAAGAAGTCCAAATGTGAAATTATTCCATGCAAATATAAAAGCCAATAAGGCTGAAGCAACTAACCCAGGTCGAATTAATGGAAGCAAGATCTTATAGATAATGTGATATCTTCTATAACCATCAATTTGCGCAGCATATTCAACTTCAATAGAAATATCTTCAAAATAACCTCGTAAAACCCAAATCATTAAAGGCAAGGTAATTAACTGATAAACCCAAATTAAACCCATATGTGTGTCATATAAACCAAGCTTCTGGTATATCAAAAACAAAGGCAAAATAACTAATAATTCTGGGGCAAAGCGAAATGATAATATGGTAAAAGCAAAGTTATCTTTACCTTTAAAATCATATCTTGCCAATGCATACGCAGCAGGCGTGCCAACAAGAATGGAAAATAGTACGGCCCCAACACTAATAATAATGTTATCAAAGAATGCTTTTAAATAATTAGTTCCAATCAATACTTTTTCATAATTCTCTATTGTTGGCCGAAACAAAAATATTGTACGGAATATATCTGCATCATTTTTTAGCGAAATTAAAATCATCCACAAAATCGGGAATAGCGAAAATATAACCCATACAAGTAGCAATATTATCAACAATACATTAACTATTTTCGCATTAGCCGAAATCTTACTATCTGCTTTATTCATAATTGTTTTCATAAAATTATAGGGCCAAATTTATTTATTTTTTAAAGCAAACATCATTTTCTTTACCAGAACATTACTAATAAAGTATATAATCGCCCATAAGACTAATAGATAAGGCAATGCTCCACCAAGCCGAGAAAAAACGAATCCTATGCTATAACCTTGCAAGGATAAAGTCATAGTAGCATCTCCTGGCCCACCTTTCGTCAACGCAAAAATAATTGCAAATTCCTGTAAAGAAGCCATTAACCGAAATATCAAGGCGATATAAATAAAAGGCTTTAATAATGGCAATAATAATTTACGGAAAATGAATATTAAATTTCCACCATCAATAGAAGCAGCTTCAAACGGAGACTTAGGCAAAGTATTTAAACCTGCTAAAGCTAGCAGTATAACAAATGGGGTATAAACCCAAACATCAATAAGGGCAACTGTAAGTAAAGCATAACTAGGATCTGCTGCCCAAGGGAAGTCATAAATATTCATAAGATTCAAAAATTTTTCTACAATTCCCACAGATGTATTTAACATCAATTGCCAAACCAATGTTGCAACTACAGGAGCAATCATCAGTGGAATTACAAGTGCAACTTTCAAAATATCAATTAATGTACTTGAAAAATAGTACAATAATAGGGCAATACTTATTCCCAATAACAATTCGATAGTTGTAGTTAATATTGCATAAAGAATGGTGATCAATAAGGAGTGCCAAAAATCAATCGATGTAAACATGACAACCCAATTTTTTAGACCTATAAAATTAGTAACTGGAGCACGAAAAGAATAACCGGTAAAGGAAAGAAATATGGAATAAATAAACGGTATTAAGATACCCACGGTTGCTAGTAATGCTGGCATAAATAAAACATATGGTTCCCAATACTGCTTCAACCTCATCTGTATAAACCCCTATAAAAGTAGCTAGGCATTATTCTAAATCAAAATTTAAACACATACATAAAACTAAATTAAAGAAGCCTCACATTAAGAAAAAAATTCTTATTATGAGGCTTCTGTCTCAATAGTTATTAAAGCTCTGAGAGCACCTCATCCATTTTTTCCTTCAGACTATTCATACCCTCTTCAACAGTAGCATAATCGCCTGCTACAATACTTTGTAAAGTAGCTGCCCATTCTGTAGTCAATTCAAAGAAATGTGGTTGCGGAGTAAATAGTATAGAAGTCCCATTTATAGTCTTTTCAAAAGATTCCAAATAACCTTCGGCCTTACTCGCAATTTCCTGAAATTTTGGATCGTTAAACACAGATTTACGAGGGGGATCAACCGCCTTATCTTCTGTTACAGACCATAACTGATACTCTCGATTAGTAAAATATTGCAGAAACAACCATGCTGCTCCTTTGTTTTTTGATGACGCATTCATCGCCATTGACCATATCCATAAATTTGACTTTCTCTGATTTTCTGCAGTACCTTCTGGCAATGGCGCTGGTACCCACGCAATATTCCCGGATTCTTGAGACGAACCGGGAAAGTTTTGAAAATACATTGTGTTATCTGCTGCAAAGGCCATAGCCGCTTTCTTTGCCCCCATGTCAGTACCGACTTGATACCACGTATAGGTCGACCAAGTAGGAGCACCACCGTTACGGATAAGTTTTATCCAGTCTTTTGTCATGCGAATAGCTTCTGGTGAATTAACAACTGAGATCAATTTACCATCTTTTTTGACAATATCCTTAGCCCCATAATTTGCATAAGTTGTAATATATTCGGGATGGATCGTTGCCCAGCTTCTTGTACCACGCAAGGAAATGCCATAGGTACCTGGACCGTCAAATTCCTGCAAAGATGCGGCGGTATCAATCATCTCACGAATTGTTGTTGGAGGAGATAAACCTTTCTCTTCAAAAACTTTCTTATTATACGCTAACGAATACAACTCAAAGCCCATTGGCAAAGCCCACAAATCCCCTGTACCCACCGGATTGCCTGGCACCAAGTCCCATTTCAATGAATCCAACACACCAGGGAAAAAATCATTTACATTATAATCTTCTGCAGTCAAACTACTATTATTGATGAAAGGTTCTAAAGGCTCGACATACCCAGCAGAAGCATAGTCCCAAAGTTGATAAGCTCCCGACATAAAAATATCCGGAAGACCAGTACGACTTGTCAGGGTTGTACTAACTTTATCAAAATAATTCTCTTCAGGAGTATCACTAAACTTTACTTTAATACCAGTTAAATTCTCAAAATCCTGGATTCGCTTCTTTATTGCATCAGCATAAGGATGATTGTTAAACAATACCGTAATCTCAGAATCTTTATATCTATCCCAGGTAAAAACACCTGAGGTATCAGATACCTTGCCTTGTTCTGAAACACTTTTACTGCAACTAACTAAAAATATAAAAGTTAGCCATAATATATTCCTCATCGGACTTTCCTCCTACGGATAAAAAAAGAAAAATAATAAAGAATCAATTGAGAAGTAAACTTCTATTTGATTATATATTTTACTATAACACAGATTTTTCTAATTGCAAACATTTTTATAGAATATTGTCATAATTTTAATATTAAAAGATGGATAATTTCAGGTTTAGAGGCAAAATGTTGCTAATATACCATACTTATCTCAAAAAACTACTTGACGAGTCTTCAAAAATTTATTGTGCCGAAACGATAAAATTTGTTATGAATTCTGTAATTGTTACATTTTTTGTGCAGAATCTGGATGCTTGGGAAGATAAAATCGAAAAAGTAAAAGCAAACTATTTTTATCAACTATTTGGCGCGTTTAGCGGCAGAGGTCTCCAAGACTCTCTGCCTAAATAGTGCATGTATTCAATTTGTAATGTAAAGTTTTGACATTGGCAGTAAAACCAAAGTAGGCTTGTTTCCATTATTCCAAACCTGAAAAGGTTGGTACTTCCTCAGCGATTCTGAAAATAGTTCTGTCCTTGCTGCACATATTTCAAAAAATCTCAAAAAACTACTTGACAGGTTTCCAAAAATCTGCTACATAGAAACTATAAAATATTTTATGGAGGACTTTATGAGTGTAGTTATTACATTAATAGGAATTATATTTATGAGTGCGGGATATTTTTTCTATTCTAGATTTATTGCAGAGAAAATCTACAGGCTTGATCCAGATTTCAAGACTCCAGCGCACGAGTTTAATGATGGGATTGATTATATTCCCACTAATAAAATGGTCCTGTGGGGACACCATTTCACATCTGTGGCGGGTGGAGCTCCGATTATTGGTCCAGCTATCGCCATTATTTGGGGATGGCTTCCAGCACTTCTTTGGGTTGTCCTGGGTACGATTTTCTTTGCGGGTATCCATGATATGGGATCGATATGGGTGAGCGTACGCAACCGGGGCCAGTCCATCGGCACATCGGCTGGCTCTTTGATTAACAAGAGAGCTAGGAATCTTTGTATGGTGGTTATGTTCCTTGTGGCTTTGATGGTTAATGGTGCGTTTGCTGTGGCTATTTCGGGAAGTTTTATAAAAACACCCACGAGTATTGTGCCTTCTTGGGGAGCTATTCTAACAGCTGTTGTCATTGGACAAATGATTTACAAGTTGAAGATGAACCTGGTTTTTGTTTCTGTTCTGGGTGTTATTGTCTTATATGCTCTCCTTTATCTTGGAACCTTTATTCCTTTGAGTCTTCCTGAGAATTTCCTTGGGCTACCGCCGCAGGGACAATGGATTCTAATTCTCTATGGGTATTGTATGATTGCGTCAATGCTTCCAGTGTGGGTTTTGCTACAGCCACGGGATTACATTAACGGGATTCAGCTTTTTATCGGTTTGATTATTCTTTACATTTCGGTTTTTCTGTTTAGTGGTGAGATGACGGCTCCAGTTGTGAATACGGATGTTCCAGAGGGAACACCGCCATTGATGCCGTTACTTTTTGTAACAATTGCCTGTGGAGCGGTATCGGGTTTTCATAGTCTGGTAAGTTCGGGAACGACCTCCAAACAGATTAACAGGGAAACAGACATTCGCTTTGTAGGTTATGGTGGGGCTTTGGGAGAGGGTTTATTGGCCTTAGCAGCTATTTTAGCTGTAGGTTCTGGTTTCTTAACCCGCACGGAGTGGGGTGAGGTTTATGCTTCGTTTGGCAGTGGTGGTCTAAACGGATTCATCCAGGGCGGTGCCAATATTATCCACTTGGGTTTGGGTTTGCCACGCAATTTTTCAGTGAATTTGCTGGCTGTCATGGCAATTCTCTTTGCCGGAACAACCATGGATACAGGCCTGCGTTTGCAGAGGTACATTGTTCAGGAATGGGGAGTAATGTATAAAATCAAGCCGTTACAGAATGGATTTGTAGCGACTGTGATAGCAGCTGCTGTGTGTATAGCCCTGGCCTTTGGTACTGGGGACACTCAGGGGAAGGGGGGCTTGTTAATATGGCCTTTATTTGGAACTTCAAATCAGATTATGGCAGGACTTTCTCTTTTGGTGATTTCCGTGATGTTGTATCGAAATAAAAGGGTGGTTTTTTACACTCTGATACCGATGATTTTTCTGCTTGCTATGACAGTTTTCAGTTTGATCTATCAACTGGCCGGTTTTTACCAGAAGGGCTTGTGGTTGCTTGTTGTAATGGATTTGGTGGTTTTGATATCTGCGGTTTGGGTGGTTCTGGAAGCCTTGAAAGTGTTCATGGATTTAAGACGTCAGGCTGACTTGGCAGAAATCGCATGACCTGGCTTTTAGAAGATGTGTAAGAAAATCAGTCAGAAAACTGGATTCTGGGGCGGAATTCGGACTTGTTTCAAACTGTTAGCATATTCCCTGCGTGAGTTTTACTTTGCACCGTACCGCAGTGCGCTTTTGCGCCAATCTCGGCAAGAAGAGGATTTAATACAGCTTTTTGTGTATGCCGATATGTTGGGTATTCCTAATCCTATGGTGGCTTACAGCCTGGAATTACAGATTCTCCTTCTCGAGAATTTTCATCAATGGCATAAACGGATGGAAATGGATAGATCGCCTTTTGAACATATCCGTTGCTGTTGATGTGGGTTAATGATCTAGTTGCCGAAAAGAAGTTTTACTTTGTTACAGGCAAAGGTGGAGTTGGAAAAACCAGCCTTTCGGCGGCTTTAGCTGTGTGTCTGAATGGACAGAATAAGCGTACACTGATTGTGTCGACTGATCCGGCGCACTCTCTTTCTGATTGCTTCGGGGTAAAAATAGGGGACAAGGAAAAGAAGTTGTCCGAGGGGCTTTTTGCGTTTGAGATAGATCCGGTGCAATGCGCTGAGCGTTATGTTGAAAAAGTAAAGGAACGAATGCGCCTTCTGGTGAGTCCAGAGCTTTACCCACAGATTGACAGCCAAATGAGTCTGGCAAAGAGACTGCCTGGTGTTATGGAAGCAGCTCTGGTATTGAAGATAGCTGATTTGTTGCAAAATGATTCTTTTGAATATGATAGGATTGTTTTTGATACAGCACCTACAGGGCATACTTTGCAACTTTTGAGAATGCCTGAGCTTATGTCAGCCTGGACTTCGGGGCTGATGTCTCATCAGAATCGATCAGCGCGTTTGCGTGATGCAGCGCAGAAAATGTGGGGATTGGGTTCAGATTTAAGGAGTGAAGATTCTCTCTCCAAATTCCTTTACCAGAGGCATAAGACACTGAAAGATTTTAATACAACCATTGTGGATACCAGCCTGACAGCCATGTTGCTGACGGTCTCTCCAGAAGAGTTGGCGATACTTGAGGCAAAAAAAGCCTGGGAATGTTTGAAGGATTTAGGGATCATTTGTGCTGGGATTTTCATTAACCGGATCCTGCCCGAATGCAACCGTGATGAATTTTGGATAAGAAGAAAAGAGCTAGAGAGCATTTATCTTGAAAAGATTCACCTCAGCTTTCCTAATCTAAAAAAATTGTGTTTCCCTTTAATGGACAGAAATGTGAAAGGCATAGATACTTTGCGAGTGTTGTGGGCTTCTGGATACTAACTAATGAATTTTCCCAGATTCAGAAAATCTGTGGATAAACCTTTTGATATTGCCATTGGACTCAAAGTTGATACTTGTAGACAATTACAGGTGAGGAGAATGAAATTGTGAAAGCTTTGCAAGTTGAAGAATACGGAGGCCCTGAAAAACTTATCCTGCGTGAGATAGCAGATCCTGTTCCCGGACCTGGGGAAATTCTAGTCGAAATACGAGCTGCGGGTGTCAATCCTGTCGATACCTACTGGCGTTCTGGCACTCGTGGTTACAATCCTCAATTGCCTTTCACACCGGGTTTAGATGGTGCTGGAACGATACTTGCATGTGGAGAAGGTTGTAAAAGCTTCCGCCCCGGCAATAAGGTCTACACCTTTGGCTCTTTGAGTGGAACGTATGCCGAGCTTTGTCTATGTAAAGAGTCCCAGGTTTTCCATCTTCCGTCCGGTTTGGAATGGAATCAGGGAGCCAGACTGGGAATGCCCTATTTCACGGCAGCAAGAGCTTTGTTCTCCAGTGTTGGCGTGATGGATAAAGATACGGTTTTGGTACATGGCGCAAGTGGTTCGGTGGGTTTAGCAGCTTTGCAGATATTGTCGGGCAGCCATACAAAAATCCTGGGAAGTGCCGGTTCTGAAGAAGGACGAGAGTTTGTACTGCAGAATGGTGCAACCCATTGTTTTAATCATCTGGCAGATGAACATTACAGAGAAATAATGGAATTGACTCACAACAGGGGAGTGGACTTCATTATTGAAATGAGTGCCGGAAAGAATTTGAGAAAGGACTTTGAAATTACCGCTTTCGGTGCCAGAATTGCCATAGTGGGTAGCGGACAGGACGCAGTTATCTCACCTAGAGCTATGATGGTGAAAGAGATCAATTGCCGAGGCGTAGTAGTGATGAATTCTTCCAATGAAGAGCGCAGACAATACGCACAGCGCATCGAAGCAGGAGTCTTCCAAAAGAAAATTCAACCCATTATTGCCAATGCCCACAGTCCCCAGAATGCCTCGGAAGCCCATCGAGAAATTATGAACAGCAAACACAAAGGAAGTATCGTAATCGTTTTCTAGGGTTTACTTTTATAGGCTTGCTAGACCTTTAAACTCCTACAAATGCCCTCCTTGTGTTACAATGGAATATCCACTATCCAAAACACATAGAGTGTCTTTATGACCGATATGGAAATTAGAGCCAAGGCTATAATTGGCAAAAGCAACCTTGATAAAAAAACTTACCAAGGCTGCAATTGGCAAAAGCAGCCTTAATAAATTTTTTAGTGCCTTGCTATGATATAGCTTTCCGCCTTGGATCAAGGCCTTGATCCAAGGCGGAAAGATGTATTGCACCAATGCGGAACAATACTTTATACCAAGGCTATAATTGGCAAAAGCAGCCTTGATAAAAAAACTTACCAAGGCTGGAATTGGCCAATGCAAGCGTTGCAACAACAAGACACAGCCTAGCCCAAAAACTAAGCCAACCAAGCATTGCTTACAACAACCAAAACCTATTTATTAACATTAACAAAAATCTGACTTGTTAAGTCTGCTGGACTACCAGTTGCAAATCCTGCTGCTGCTTTAAGGTTGTATGCACCATTATTATCATTAAAACCAGACTTAACCAGTATAGCATTAGCTTTCGCTTTTACACTACCGCTGAAAGTAATATATAAGCTTGTTGCACTTGCACGAGAACCTGTGGCTTTGTTTGCACCTTCGGTTGCGTGCTGGGGTAATGTGTATTTCTTCTTACCATCACCGGATACAATCGTCAATTTGCTAAAGTCCCAGTCTGGAACTGCTGTCGGTAAATTCTTACCAGAAATAATTAACAAGCCTCTCCTAGCTATGTAGTTTACTAATTCGATCTTGCTTACATACCCACTAACGGTAATCGGGTTATTGCTTGTGTCTGCTGGACTACTAGTTACAAATCCTGCTGCTGCTTCAAGGTTGTATGCACCAGCATCATCACTTTTACCATTCTTAACCAGTATAGCCTCGACTTTGGTTTTTTCAGTACCCTTTAAAGTAATCGTTAAGCTTGTTGCACTTGCTGCAGAACCTCTGGCAAAGTTTACAGTTGACAATGGTTGGTGCTTTAATAATGGGGCACTCTTAGTAGTACCATCACCTGCGACAAACCTCAATTTGTTGAAGTCCCAGCCCCACACTGATTTTGGTAAATTAATACCTGTAATCACTAACACGCCTGTAATACCTGTGACAACACGGTAGGTTGCACTGGTGATTGCGGGTGGGTTTCCACTAACGGCCAAGGCTTTGGCTGTATTTAAACCCGCCCAAGCACCAGAGCTAGTAAGCAACCCATCTTTTAGACCATTGGTATTCATACCTGTCTTGCCATTCAGAGTAGCTTTATGTTGATCGGTAAGTCTAAGCCAAAGCGCTGTGCCATCTCTTTTCATACGGTACTTACCTTTTGCAAGACCACGACTATTTAGCCCAGTGGCTGTGGCATCTGCAATATAGGAACTTAAGGCTACCCCATCTACTACGATGGTTTGGATTTGCGCTTGGGTCGCACTACCTAAGTGAGTACCTTGTACAGTTAGCAGAGCCGTGCCAACATTGTAGCTTGCACCGGTAATTGCGGCTTTAGGCGACTCCTCTTCAGCTTGTTCGACTTTAGGTTGCTTAGGCGACTCTTCTTCAGCTTGTTCGTCTTTAGGTTGCTTAGGCGACTCTTCTTCGGCTTGTTCGACTTGTTCGTCTTTAGGTTGCTTAGGCGACTCTTCTTCAGCTTGTTCGACTTCTTCAGCTTCTTCAGTTTGCTTAGATGGCTGATTGTCATCGGATACTTTAGACTGCTTATTTTCGGGTATATTCCTAACTTCCAAGTCTTTGGCTGTATCTAAACCCGCCCAAGCACCAGTGCTAGTAAGCAACCCTTTTTTTAGACCATTGCTACCCATACCTGTCTTGCCATTCAGAGTAGCTTTATGTTGATCGGTAAGTCTAAGCCAAAGCGCTGTGCCATCGCTTTTAATACGGTACTTACCTTGTTCAAGACCGTTACTATTTACCCCAGTGGCTGGGTAATCTGCAGTATAGGAATCTAAGGCTACGCCATCTACTACGATGGTTTGGATTTGCGCTTCTGTAGGACTTAAGTTCGTGCCTTGTACAGTTAACAGCGCCTTGCCAACATCGTACATGGCGTTCTTGATAGTCGGCCCAGACGGCCCAGAAGACGGCGCATCGTCATCGGGTGGGGCGCAGGCCAAGGCCATAAAGGCCAGTAGCAATGCTACAGGCAATAAAAGTAGTTTGAGCTTATACATAAGCAATACCTCCAACAATGGATAAAGATTGGCCAACCCATACGGGCTAGTCTGTAAATCCCCATTTTGCTAGGGGGGGTGTTGCGTCAAGGCCTTTATAAGGCTTTTTGTAAGTTTTTTTGTGTTAGGGTACTTTAGCTTGGGCTATATGGGCTTCTGGGTATTTAGCTGGGGCTCTTCAAGCAAACAACTTTGGCTATACAGTGTTGATCGGGTTTGTTGGAAAATCCCCAGGTTGCCAATCAAAAAAGCTTACTAGCTTTTTGAGACCGTGGCCCGTTACCATGATATTTTGAAAGCATATTGTTGCCCAATTACTGCCGACAACCCATATGCCGAAAAACAAAAATTTTTTACTTGTTCCATTTGTGGATTCAGCTGAAAGGCACAAAAAAAGCGGTGCATGGTTTGGTTATCCTATCACCGCTTTGGCTTTTTGAAGTTTTGAGCGTTTTGCTCTGGTTTGGTGTTAAAAATGGATTCTGGCTTTTTCTCGTGCTTGGAAAGTAAGCCAATTTTTACCTTCCCATTTGTCCCAAAAAATTCCGAGTTATCGCGTCTTTCTTATCCCGTTCAGTTATCATGTCCTCTTTCACTACGCTAAAAAAGCAGATTCACAAATTGGGGCATCGACTTATCATTATCTAATTAAAGTAGCCAGCCCCCTCTAACCATAGAATAACCTCGCACCTATTGATAGAATCGACCCAAATCTATTAATAGAATTACCTCCCACCTATCAATAGAATCGACCTAAATCTATCAATAGATTTACCTCCCACCTATTGATACCCTAGTCTTTAATGAAATTTTCTACATCGGCAATACGCAGTTTGCCGGATAGCAATTGGGGCAAAAGTATATCCCTAATTTTAGTTAAAGTTTGGTTTTCTATTTTGTTATCAATGTGTGAAATATTTTTATTGAATGTATAGCAGATTATTTGATTGGGAGACACATTTGAGACGGCATATAGTGCGTATGATTGAAAACCTTTTTTATGTTTAATGGCACATAATTCACGACCTATACAACAATCATCAATTGCGATATTTATATCACCAACAGGGGCTCTCACGCTAAATAAAATATCATTTTTATATGCCATTCGTTTAGTGGATGTTGTGTATAGTCTGGGCTTAGGAAATCGTTGCCCAAATTCTGAACGCCCCTGAAAGAATAATATCGCGTTTTGATTTTCATTAAATGTTTCACCTTTTGGAGATTGCCCCATAGTGTAATCAAGGTGTAATCAAGTATTTTATTCAATTCTACACTTTCCCACCCCAAAGCAACAAACCCAAAACACTGTATAGCCAAAACTATTGATCATTGCATGGAAACAACCAAATACAAACCAAGCCCCACAAGCCTTTTGATTGGTATTGATTTTTAACTACCTTACAACACTAAAAAAGTGCCAACACACAAAAAAAGCACAAAAAAAGCTTATATAGGCCTTGACGCAACACCCCCCCTCACAAAATAGGCTCTATGCACTAGCCCGTATGGGTTGGCTAATCTTTATCCCTTGTTGGATCCATTTTTGGAGGTATTGCTTATGTATAAGCTCAAACTATTTTTATTGCCAGTAGCATTGCTACTGGCCTTTATGGCCTTGGCCTGCGCACCACCCGATGACGATGCGCCGTTTTCTGGGCCGACTATCAAGAACGCCATCTACGATGTTGGCAAGGCTCTGTTAACTGTACAAGGCACTAACTTAAGTCCTACAACTGCGACCCAAGCGCAAATCAAAACTATCAAAGTATATGGCGTAGCCTTCAGTTCCTATACTGCAGATGAGGATGCCACTGGTGAAGATAGTAGCAGTCTTGCAAAAGGTAAGTACCGTATTAAAACCGATGGCACAAAGATTTGGCTTAGACTTAAAGATGAACATAAAACTACTCTGAATGGCAAGACAGGTATGGATAAGGATGGTCTAAAAAAAGGGTTGCTTAGCTTTGGCTCTGGTGCTTGGGCGGGTTTAGATATAGCCAAAGACTTGGTTGTTAAGTATATACCCGCAGCCGAAGAAGACGAACAAGCTGAACAAGCCGAAGAGCAGTCGCCTAAGCAACCTAAAGACGAACAAGCTGAACAAGCTGAAGAAGAGTCGCCTAAGCAAACTGAAGACGAACAAGCTGAACAAGCCGAGGAGCAGTCGCCTAAGCAACCTAAAGACGAACAAGCTGAAGAAATCGAAGAGCAGTCGCCTAAGCAACCTAAAGACGAACAAGTCGAACAAGCCGAAGAAGAGTCGCCTAAAGCTGCAATTACCCGTGCCATCTACCATGTTGGCACGGCTATCTTAACTGTACAAGGTTCTAACTTAAGTCCTACAGAAGCGCAAATCCAAACCATCAAAGTATATGACCTAGTCTTAAGTTCCTATATTGCAGATGAGGATGCCACTGGTGAAGATAGTCGCAGTCTTGCAAAAGGTAAGTACCGTATTAAAAACGATGGCACAACGCTTTGGCTTAGACTTAAAGATGAACATAAAACTACTCTGAATGGCAAGACAGGTATGGATAGCAATGGTCTAAAAGATGGGTTGCTTAGCGTTGGCACTGGTGCTTGGGCGGATTTAGATACAGCCAAAGACTTAACTGTTAGTGGAAACCCCGCAATTACCCGTGCAAGCTATGATGTTGGCACGGCTCTGTTAACTGTACAAGGTACTCTCTTAGGTAGTGCGACCCAAGCGCAAATCCAAACCATCAAAGTATATGACCTAGTCTTAAGTTCCTATACTGCAGATGACCCAGCCACTGGGCCAGATAGTCGTGGTCTTACAAAAGGTAAGTACCGTATTAAAAACGATGGCACAGCCATTTGGCTGAAACTTACCGATCAACATAAAGCTACTCTGAATGGCAAGGATGGTATGGATAGCGATGGTCTAAAAGATGGGTTGCTTAGCGTTGGCACTGGTGCTTGGGCGGGTTTAAATACAGCCAAACCCTTGGCCGTTGTTAATAGTAACGCACCCACAATTACCCGTGCAACCTATGATGTAAATACAGACGTGTTAGTGATTACAGGTACTAATTTACCGTCAACAGTGGATGGCTGGGACTTTAGCAAATTGAAGTTTGTCTCAGGTAGTGGTCTTAAGAGTCAACCATTACAACAGCACTCAACTTTAGGTGCAGACAGAGCCACAGGTTCTGCAGCAAGTGGCACATTGTTAGTGATTACTTTAAAGGGTACTGAAAGAAGTAAATTCTATAATACATTGCGTCAGAATGGTGATAGTGATGCAGATGGTGCATACAATCTGGAAGCAGCAGCAGGATTTGCAGGTGGTAGCGCTGAAGACACAAGCAATAACCCTATTACCGTTAGTGGGTATGTAAGCCATATCGCCAACTCACACTACTATTCTAATAAAGGCGAGTTACGGATTTTCGGTACCAGGTTACCGACAACAATTGCAGAATGGGACTTTAGCAAATTGACGATTGTATCCGGTGATGGTAAGAAGAAATACACATTACCCGAGCACGCAACCGCAGGTGAAAACACAGCCACAGGTTCTAAAGCAAGTGCAAACTACTTAGTGATTACTTTAAGCGGTAGTGTAAAAGCCAAAGTCGATGCTATACTGGTTAAGGCTGGTGATAGTGATGATGCTGGTGAATACAACCTTAAAGCAGCAGCAGGATTTGTACCTGGTATTCCAGAAGACCCAACCATTAGTATTAATGTAAGGTAGGGTTTTGTTTCAGCCTTGGTAAGTTTTTTATCAAGGCTGCTTTTATCAATTACAGCCTTGGTATGGAGAAAATACCAAGGCCAAAACAACCAAGCTAAAACGTTGCCATAAAAATTAAGAGAGTCTCTTAATGCCCAACAAGAGAATTTCTTAATACCTAACAACAGAGTTTCTTAATACCCAACAAGAATTTTTTGTAACAAGATAAACTTTGGCCAAGCCTTGCTGGCCTTTTGGGTGGGATATTAGACTGTGTAAAGAATACATGTTTTAAAATAATGCCACTGAAGAATATACAAGCTTGTTGATCATATAGTTAAAATTAACTAAATTTTATGCAATTTTTTCTTGACAGTTATTATAAAGTGTGTCATTTTGTTATCTATAGTCAAGAAAGGAGGTATTTTATGAATAAGGTCATTAACAATAAAGACAAGCTAATTACTGAAATGATTGAGGGTATTATATCAGCTTATAACGGCAAGGTAAAACAAGTTGATGGTCAGAATGCGATTGTAAAAATAGATATTCCAGAAAATAAAATTGCCCTAGTTGTAGGTGGTGGCAGTGGGCATGAGCCTGCTTATCATGGTCTTGTTGGTAACAATATGGCGGATGGTGCTGCTATAGGGAATATTTTTGCTTCTCCTAACCCAGAAGTTATTATGAAATGTGCTGAATCGGTGCATAGAGGTAGAGGGGTTTTATTTTTATATGGCAATTATTCTGGTGATGTCATGAATTTTGACTTAGCCGCAGAATTACTAGAAGAGCAAGGGATTTCTTGTAAAACAGTTTTAATTAAAGATGACGTTGCTGTAAAAGATAACACAAAACGTAGAGGTATTGCTGGTTTAATTTTGATTTCTAAAGTTGCAGGTGCAGTTTGCGCTTCTGTAAGCAGTTTGGAAGAAGTGAGGCGAATTACACAGAAAGCCAGTGATAATACCGCTTCAATTGGAGTAGCCCTTGAAGCAGGTACAATGCTAAACACAGGTGAAAAAATGTTTGATCTTTTGGAGGGTGAAATTGAAATAGGCTTGGGGCTTCACGGGGAGCCAGGTGTGAAAAAAGGCTCTATGCAGCCGGCAAATCAGCTAGTTGAAGAAATGATGAATGAAATATTTAGTAATATCCCGTTACAAAATAATGATGAGGTTGTGCTGCTTGTAAATGATTTAGGTTCTATGACAGGAATGGAGTTATTCATTGTCAATCATGTAGCTTCAAAATTGTTGTCAAAAAAAGGAATATATATATATAAGACTCTTGTAGGTAGATATAGTACAAGTATGGACATGCGTGGTTTTTCAATATCACTTATGAAATTGGATGAAGAGTTGAGATCGTATTTTTCTATGCCTGCTAGTTCCCTTGCGCTAACTATTGTTTGACTAAGTTCGTTCTCCTAATAGGAAACTCTAATGATGAGTAGCGATACACTAAATTTAGGTGACTGCCAAAAGATGCTGCTATATGTAGCAAATAAAATGGTACATGAAGAAAGCCATCTAAATAAAGCGGATAGCTTAGGAGACAATGATCATGGTACGGGAATGAAAATAGGTTTTTCCAGTGTGATAGAAAAATTGGAAAGGCAGATATTTGGGGATTTAGCGGCTTTATTCAAAACTACTGGGCTTGCAATAACAATGAGCGCAGGAGGTGCAAGCGGAATTATTTTTGGTGAGTTGTTTCGCGGTGGTTCGCCAGTTTTGGCCGAGCATAGCGAACTTTCTCCGGCTTTGCTTGCAGACTTTTTGGAGCAGAGTGCAGCGGCTATTATAAAACGTGGGGGCAAACAGCGGGGGCAGAAAACTATGTTAGATGCCTTGCTTCCTGCGGTTGAGGTCGCAAAAAAGTACATCGGCAATCGAGCAATGGCAGATTTTTTGTATGCCTTATATTCGGCTGCGCTCCTCGGCTCCGAAGCAACCGCCCCTATGCTGCCAGAAGCTGGCAGAATGCAGAATCTTGGTGAGAGGGCAAAAGGCCACATTGATCCTGGTTCTATCTCTGTATGGTTGATTCTGTTGTATATGTATGAATATGTGCGGGATACTTTAAATAATCGTTGCACCTAAAAGATTGTTATGAAATACATCGGCACCAGTTGGAAAATGAACCATACCGTTTCGCAGGCAAACGAGTACGCAAAAAATCTGATGGAAGGTTTGCCTGATATAAATATGGAGTTTTTGACTCCTTTTGTTATCCCTCCTTTTACAAGTATAGAAAATGTGCGGCATTTATTGCCCAATTCTATCTGGGTAGGTGCCCAAAACATGCACTGGCAGGATTCGGGGGCATATACCGGGGAAATATCGGCTCCTATGTTAAAGGATATTGGTGCCGATTTAGTAGAAATAGGCCATTCAGAACGAAGACTTTTTTTTAATGAAAGCGATAAAACGGTCGGGCTAAAAGTTTGGCAGGCATTGAAATATCGACTAAAACCGCTCGTTTGTGTGGGAGAGCCGCTAGAAATTAAAGAAAGGGGGCAAAGTATTGATTATGTAAATCATCAAATTGAGTATGCCTTAAAAGGAATAGCCACACATGAGGGAAAAGCAATTTTGCTGGCATATGAACCATTTTGGGCGATTGGAGAATCTGGTCTAGCAGCAGAGCCTGCGTATGTAGGTACAATGCTCTGTGCTATCAAAGAAATTTGTGTAGGCATGTTTTCTAATTGTTCTATTCCAGTTATTTATGGAGGTAGCGTATCTTTGGAGACGGTTACTTCTTACTTGGAGTTGGAAAACTGCGATGGTTTATTTGTTGGTCGCGCGGCGTGGCAGGCTCAAGGGTTCTTAGAGATTTTACGTAAGGCCCAAAGCCTATTTATCTAAATGGTAATAAATAAGTAGTGCAAAATTGCATTTATTACTTAACTAGCTTTGTTTTCATAAGGAGGTTTTATATGACCAAAGCGATACTTTCAAAGTCATTATGGTTTTGCTTATTGATAGTTACGGCAATAAGTAGTTGTAACCAAAATAAAGAATCTCAGCAGCCGAATAATGGGGATGATAAAAAGGAGATGGCTGCAAAGGACCTAACTTTTGCGCTAATTCCCAAAGTGGTACATCCTTGGTTTGACGAGGTCTATAAAGGTGCAGTGTTACAGGCCGAAGAGCTTTCAAAGCAGTTGGGGGTAAACATCAAAATTGATTATCGCGCTCCACAAGTTGCTGGCGTGGTAGAGCAAAATGCGGTATTGGAACAAGCGGCGGCAACTCGCCCCGATGGCATTGCACTTGCTCCTGTAGACTGGGCCGGCAGTGAGGCCGTGATTCGGGAGATACAAGCGCGCGGTATCCCCGTAGTGTTCTTTGATGCTCCCTCGCCAGAAGGATCGGGTATAACAAATGTCGGAAATGATTTTGTGGAACAAGCAGAATTGGCGGCAGAAAAATTGGTTGAACTACTTGGCTATAAAGGAAAAGTGGCTGTGATGCAGGGGTTCCCATCAGCACCCAATCATGCACAAAGGTATCAGGCACATTTAGATACTTTGGCCAAATACCCCAATATTGAAGTGGTCGATGGGGGCATAGACAATGACAGCATAGAGCAAGCCCAGTCTCAAGCAGCGGCGGTACTGGCGGCAAATCCAGATTTGGCCGGCTATTTAAATTGTGATGCCAGTGGTTCTGGTATTGCGGCAGCGATTGAAGAGGCCGGCAGGGCCGGTAAAGTGAAGTTTGTCGCGCTGGATAATTTAATTGAAATTCTTGAGTATGTGAAAACTGGTACTATTACTGCAACTTCTTCTACTAGGCCGCAGATGCAAGGTTCTCTTGCCGTGCTAATAATGTGGCAGGCTTCTATTGGAATGCATCTTCCAGCGACTGTCGATACGGGCATAGCCTACATTGACGAAACCAATATTGATGAATGGATTGAAATTGTCCAATAAGAGGAAGAGACCGAGCAGTTATTGAACGATTATTTCTCCAAGTATAGCAAATGTAAATATATTTGGAGAATTTTTACTTGGCAAGTTTATCCAAATAATTTTTGTTGTCGGTAAGTTTTATTGGACTATAAAATAGTGAAAATATCATGATATATTGCTATGAAAGTTTTAGAGGTTAAGAACGTATCAAAAATTTTTCCCGGTGTTGTAGCTTTAGACTCTTGTGATATTGCCTTTAATACCGGTGAAATTCATTGCATTATGGGCGAGAATGGTGCAGGCAAAAGCACTTTGATAAAATGCCTTACTGGATTCTATAAAACAGATGAGGGAGAGATTCTAATTCACGATCAAAATGTAGATAAAAATAAATCACTTTTGAATAAAATAGCATATGTTCCTCAAGAAATAGACCTTTTTGACTACATGACTGTTGCAGAGAATTTATTTATACCATTTGAAAGATCAAATATTTATGGTATGGTAAATCAAAGAAAGCTGGAAGAAAAAGCGAAACCATTACTAAATAAATTCAAAATAAATGTTTCTCCGGGAACGTTAGTAAAAAATATTTCTGTATCGCAGCAACAGTTAGTACAAAGTATTCGGGCTATTGCAAACGAGAATTACGAAATACTCATATTAGATGAACCGACCACAAGTTTGACTTTCGCAGATACGGAAATACTGTTTGATATTATAAGAGAATTAAAAAATAAAAATAAAGTGATTATATTTGTTTCGCATAAGCTAAGTGAAATTTTTAATATTGGCGATGTGATAACTGTATTTCGGAACGGTGTAAAAATTTCTCATGCTCCAGTAAAAAATGTCGATTCTTCCTGGATAACTTCTTCCATGTCTGGCCGCGATATAAACCATGAGCAACTATATTATTCAAATAATACTCGCGATAAAGTGCTATTAGAAGTAAATCATCTCACAGGAGATAGTTTTACAGACATCAGTTTTAATTTGAAAGAAGGAGAGATACTGGGTTTTGCTGGGCTAATAGGAGCAGGCAGAAGTGAATTGATGCAAGGTATTTTGGGCTACCTTCCAGTATACTCTGGTACTGTCCGACTAGAGGGTAAAAAATATAAACTGGGAGATTCCCACTATGCCGTCAAAAATGGATTTATATATCTTCCTGAAGAAAGAAAAAAACAAGGAATTCTGCCGTGGCTTAGCATCAGAGAAAATATTTCTATATCAGTCATAGATGATTTATGCGATAACATTTTTATTTCCCTAAAAAAAGAAAAAACTTTATCTTCAAAAGTCATATCCCTCTATGAGGTTATAACTCCAGATGATAAAAAGGCCATTCGTTTTTTAAGTGGTGGCAACCAACAGAAAGTGATTATAGGCCGTTCAATGATTTGCAAGCCGAAAATTTTAGTTTTTGATGAACCGACTAAAGGGATTGATGTCGGTACTAAATCAGCTATATATAGTTTGATGCAGAAAATTGTAGAGAAAGAAAAAATAGCGATAATCCTAGTTTCTTCTGAAATGGAGGAAATTATAAGATGTTCTAATCGAGTTATAGCTATGTATAACGGTAGAATTTCTGGAAAATTTTATCGTGATTTTTCTAAAAATAATATTTTAAATGCAATGATAGGATTATCCTAAACTTTTACATACGGAGCTTTAATCATGAATACAATGCAGAGTAAGGCACACAAAATACTTCATTCACTCTCAAATAATTCCTTAGGTACTATTAGTATTGTATTCTTGGTAATGTTTTTAATCGCCAGTTTCATTCCGTATTTTTTGGATATTTATAATTTACAATCCCTAATTAGAGACTTAGCTTTTGCAGGAATGATAGGCATAGCACAATCATTATTATTATTGATTGGAGAGCTAGACTTATCTGTCGGAAAAATTGCGTCCTTGTGTGGTATACTTGCTGGTATGTTGATGGTTGTATACGGAGTAGATCCATATATCACTTTAATTTTAGCTTTAATTTTGGGCTTGATATTTGGCATGATCAATGGTTTATTGATTACAAAATTGAGACTAAATTCTATGGTTGCCACAATTGGAATGCAGGGTGTGTACGGCGGTATCAATCTTGTCTTGACCAAGGGAAAAGCGATTACTGGTATTCCCAATTCTATATACTTTTTAGGAAAGGGCGATATACTAATGGTACCAGTTCCTTTCCTTTTTACTATAATTATTTTAATTTTTAGCTTAATCTTGGTCAAAAAGACTAAAACTGGTAGATATATCTATGCTATAGGAAATAATAAAGAAGCAGCTAAAGTTCTAGGAATTAAGGTCGATAATGTCAGAGTGACAGTTTACGCAATAGTGGGTTTTATATCGGCATTGGCTGGCATATTATACGTTGCTCGGTTAGGCTCTTCCCAGTCTTCCATTGGTGGGAGTTGGCCGATGAATTCCATTGCGGCCGCTGTTATAGGTGGAGTTGCTTTGACTGGTGGAATAGGTAATCCCGCAGGTGCATTAGTAGGCGCGGCAATCATTAGCATTATTTCCAATATGATCGTATTATTGGGAGTGAATGTTTATTGGCAGTCGGCTGTAAGCGGAATAGTAGTAGTGCTAGCTATATCGTTCAGTTCGTTATCTGTGATCATTTCCGAAGGGAAGAAGAGGTTGGTTAGTTGACAAAGTTCTTAATTATGAAAATTCTGAACAAATGGAGTAGGGTTGCACAATTCTTAGACAACAGCTCCTCAGATATATTTTAGTGGTTTTATCATTAAGGAGGATTTTTATGAAAAGCCAATCTTCGTTAGGACTTCTTGTGGGAGGTCAGAGAAAAAATAGATGGGAAAATTTATATTTTTATCTATCCAATAGATGGAGGTCTATTATGTTTATTACTCTAATCAAGATAAAGGGAACAAATAAATTTAAGCACCATATTTTCGCATATCTAGGGCTACTTTTCTCCTTTCTCTTTGTATCTTGTGATGCAGTAGCAGATTTATTAGGTAATAAAAAAGCAGATTTATTAGGTAGTGAAAAGCTAAGCAGCAAAGACAGTGAAAAGCCAAGCAGCAAAGACAGTGAAAAGCTAAGCAGCAAAGACATACAAATTAATTTTACTACGCTATCCATTCCTTTAAGGAAGCAAAAGAAGCTTCAGCTAAAGCATATTAATGGTAGTCCATTTGACTATGTCGTTGTTAATGATGGTAATTGTGTTACACTAGAAGATGATAAAAAGGGAAACATAACCGTAAAAGCAGGCAATAAAATATGCCAGCAAACCATCAAGATCAATATTGGCGATGAAGAGAAGATCATCAATTTACGTGCATATTACCCCTTCTATATGGATATAGGTGAAGGCTTGTTAATACGATATACCTATTTTTATAGCTGGATATGGAACGATAAAAATTCTCGCGGTGCTGAAAGTGCTACCTTTTCACATCCTAAGGAAAATGGTATACATGGATGGTATGCCTTAGGTTCACAGATAAGGCCGAATTATAATTTTGATGTTGAATACATGAAAAGGTATCCCATGATTATGGTAAAAGACAATAACAAAAAGGGGCTATTAAAATCACCCAAAAGCTACAAGTTACTATGGAATGATTATAAATCAGGCGCAACACATAGTGGCTCGCTATGGATGCCAATATGTCCAAGTGGATTCAGTGCACTGGGTATTGTTGCGAATAAGGGGCATGGCCAGCCTTCTAAGAATGCTGTTAGGTGTGTAAAGAAAACTTATGTGCAGCAAGCAAACATTGGGAAGAAGGTATATAATGACCGTAAATCTGGTGCTCAGCGTAGTGTTAATGTAAACGAAATTACTCTAAAGAAAACCCCAGTGATTAATGATCCCAACAAAGCTCCGCTATTGGTTGGAACTTTTACAGTTAATTATCCCAATATTGCTAAACCAATTACTAATTTTTTACTTATTCCAAAAATTGTTGCTAACAAAAGTGAAAATGAAGTGCAACCAGAACTTACAGGTCGCAAACGATACGATGGCTATGCTAAGTTTTTCTCTGCGGTTCGATTGCCTTTTTCTATGATTAAACAATTGATGATGAAACCAGAGGAGATACCTGAATATGTAGCATACTCTCCATTTATCTATTTACAACGGCGGGAGAGCTATAAATCATTAAATAGTGTCAATAGTCAATTAAGTACTGAATCGGAACTATCATATTCAACAGAAGCTTCTTTTGAAGAAACTGCGACCAAAGAATTTACACAAACTGTAGGGCTTTCTGTAACTGCGGGAGGCGAAGCGGGTTTTCTAGGTAATGGTGGTAGCTGGGAGGTATCTGTTAATACAGAGTTTTCGTGGCGAAGTGAAATTGCTAAAACTTATGGCTCAGTAGTATCTAGAGAGCTAACCATTACCGTTGCGCCTAAAAAGTTTGTAGAAGTGCTGCAAATATATACAGAATTTCAAGCACTAAATGAAGCAGGTAGAAGAATAGGAAACGCGCAACCATTAACCAGTGGTGGCGATAACTTCCTAATATTAGAGTATCCTAAATAGTGTAGGCCTGTTTTTGGAATAACGCCACATTATTGGGTATTGGGTAGGGTTTTGATTTTCAGGACAAGCCTCCAAGGTTCCAAGGCATATTTTGAATAGGGCATCCGAAAATGTGTGCCATTTCCGGGTGCTCCTTTACATTTATCAAGTTTAAATATAGATAGGTATTTCTTTTACTTG
This sequence comes from Spirochaetia bacterium, assembly GCA_965225855.1. Classification (GTDB taxonomy): domain Bacteria; phylum Spirochaetota; class Spirochaetia; order SP-2023; family SP-2023; genus Haliotispira. The sequence goes on from CBDDCK010000005.1 coordinate 1,363,790, forward strand.
TATTTTTATGATGTCAATTGTTATCTACAAAAAGGACTATTTGTAGATAACAATTGACAACTAGATTTTTATTTGCTATTGTGCTCTATTATTGAGAAGTGAGTAAAAAAAGTATTCTCTGTCATGTCTTTCAAAAAAAGATTGCGTCAATCTATTCCCCTTTTATTTATGGTTTTACCCGGATTTATCTGGGTACTGGTAATGAACTACTTGCCGATGTCCGGCTTGATACTAGCATTCAAACAATTTCGTTTTCGCGGTGGTTTTATTCAATCGGTATGGAGCAGCAAGTGGGTTGGTTGGGAAAATTTTCGCTTTCTGTTTGGCTCGTCAGATGCTTGGGTTATTACCCGCAACACCATACTTTATAATATTGCTTTTATCATTTTAGGTACGCTTATTGCGTTATTTTTGGCTATATTACTCAGCTATATGTTGTCGGCCACGCTGCGTAGTTTGTACCAAACTGTTTTTTTGTTTCCCAATTTTATTTCGTGGGTGGTTGTAAGTTATTTTACCTTTACTTTTTTTCATACAAGTAATGGCTTATTAAACAATTGGTTTGAAATTTTTGGTCTTGCGCCGGTGGAATGGTATGTTACTCCCAAACCTTGGCCTTATATTTTGATTATTACCAATATTTGGAAAACGGTTGGTTTTGGAGCTGCGCTTTATCTAGCTTCCATTTTAAGCATTGATCGCTCTCTTTACGAGGCCGCCCGTATAGACGGAGCCAATGTTTGGCAACAAATTAGTAATATTACTCTACCATCGTTACGGAATCTAATAATTATTTTAACATTGCTAGCTATTGGCAAGATTTTCTATGCTGATTTTGGGTTGTTTTATCAAATCCCTCGCAATGTTGGTTTGCTGTACCCAGTTACTGATGTTATTGATACTTATGTATATCGCAGCCTAATCCGTTCTGGGGATATTCCTATGGCTACGGCGGCAGGTTTTTATCAGTCGTTAGTCGGTTTTATCCTGATTATTGCTGCTAATTCAGTAGTACGTAAAGTCGATCGAGAAAATAGTTTATTTTGAGAGTTGGTGAAATGAAAGTTCAGAGGTCCTGGTGGTTGAATATCTTTTTGGGTTTATTAGCGAGCTGTTTTGTTTTGCCACTTTTTTTAGTGGTAAGTATCTCTTTAAGTTCCGAAGCTTCTATTGCACAAAATGGATTTCGTTTTGTTCCCTCGGAATTAAGTTGGGAAGCCTATAGTTATATCTTTTCCAACAGTGCTAGAATTGTACGGTCATTTATCGTATCTTCGATTGTTACCGTTGGTGGGACCTTGTTGGCGATTTTTCTTATGTCTTTATATGCTTATGCTTTATCGCGGAGAGAATTTGCCTTTAGACGTTTTTTTACTTTTTATATTTTCTTTACGATGCTGTTTAATGGCGGGCTCGTTCCTACCTATTTGGTGGTAACTAAGCTATTAAATTTGCAAAATAATCTGTTTGCTTTAATAGTTCCCTTAGCATTTAATGCGTTTTTTACTATCATTCTGCATACATTTTTTCAGACAATTCCCGATTCGATCATTGAATCCGGTCGTATCGATGGGGCTAAAGAATGGGTAGTTTTTTTTCATCTGGTTCTTCCGCTTGCAATTCCGGGTATGGCAACCATTGCCTTGTTTGTTGGGGTCGGTTATTGGAATGATTGGTTTCAGGCCTTGTTATATATTCGCGATCCTTTGTTGTTGCCGTTACAATCTTTTTTGTCTTCAATTCAGAAAGACCTTGAAGTTTTATGGCGGAATCCCGAGCTTACCGGAGTTTACAGTGAGATATTTCGTAATGTTCCCGCAGAAAGTTCGCGTATGGCGATTGTAATTATTACCACTTTGCCCATTCTAGTGAGTTATCCATTTTTTCAACGCTTTTTTATTTCTGGCTTGACAGTAGGCTCGATAAAAGGGTAAACCATTAAAATATATTTATATAGGAGGATTCTATATTGTGAAAAATTATATCTGGGCGGGTCTACTGCTCATGTTTGCCTTGTTAGGGTATTCTTGTGTTAAGAATGAGTCCGGGCAGGCAGAGAGTCAGGAGTTTAAGGAGTTGCTGTGGTACGGGATTGGCAATGAAGCCAGCGATATACCAAAAGTTTTTGAAAGTGTCAGCCAAAATTTAGCTGAAATGGGGCGTAATTATTCGGTAAAATATGAGCGTTTTGGCTGGGGCGACTACAGTCAAAAGATTCAGTTGATTTTGGCTTCTGGCGAGCCTGCAGATGTGGTATTTATGGCTAGTTGGGCTGGCAATTACGTTAGTACCGCTGTTTCTGGCTATTTAAGTGAATTAGATGAATTGATTGCATCGCAACCGAAATTAAAAGCATCATTGTCGGATGATTTCTGGAACGCGGTGCGTGTCTCTGGGAAGATATATGCGGTTCCAAACTATAAGGATATGGCACATCAAGAATACTTTGCTTTTAACCGCAAGTTTTTGGATAAATATAATATTAAGCTGCCTGAAAATCTCTACTTGGAAGATATAGAACCATTGATGGCGCAAGTAACGGAAGTAAAAGTAGGCGATTATATTGGCTATGATGGCATATTAGCTCGTCCGGCCCGGGGAGATTATTTATTAGGTCCCCTTATGCCTATGATGCTTTCATTTGCAGAGCCGGATAAAGGGTATCGTGTTTTAACCGAAGTTCCAGAGTTTCAAAAATATGCTCGCCTGGTACGAAAATGGGTAGATGAAGGATATTACGACAAAGATGCTTATTTAAGGAAGGATGAAAATGCGGCAAACATAAAAAATTGGTTTATACGTAATTATCCAGGTTTTCCGGGAGCGGACATATCGTTATCCGAATCGTGGAGCGTACCGATGGATGTGGTTGTGTTCGATTGGCCGCCAGTGCTTGATGGTTCTACTCCATTGGGTGCGATGCTTAGTATTCCTGAGTCTTCGGCTAACAAGCAACAGGCTATTGATTTTATTTCTTTGGTGAACACAAATGCAGATATTCGTAATTTAATTGGCTATGGAATAGAAGGGGTTCATTATAATCTAAATGCTCAGGGGCAAATTATACGCACTCAACAAGGTTTAGATGTTTACAATATGCCTAATTTTTCTTTAGGTAGCTTATTATTGCTAAAAACGTTAGAAGGAGAACCTCTCGATTCGCGAGAGGATTTGCGTATATTCAATGAGCAAGCAGAACCTTCTCCGGCACTTGGGTTTCATATTGATAAAGAACCATATAGTCAGATCATTGCGAAAGTGACAGCTGCATCGGAACCTTATTTCGATTCGGTAAAGTTTGGTTTAAGGCCAGCAGATGAATTGCTGGAAGAGTGGCGTAATAAACTCCGTGAGCTGGGTTGGTTTGAAGTGGTTGATGAAATTAACCAAAAGTATACAGATTGGAAAAAGTCAAAGTAGAGAGTTTTCTTTTGAGTTGAGCCTTAGGCAAAAACTTCAGTTTTTATAACCTCTTCTTCATTTCATTAGAATCGCAAGAGAGGTTTTTTATTTTAGAGTTTACATGAATTTTATCGAACAACCTAGCTATACAGCCCAACTAGGTGCTAAAATTACAGCAAGTGGGGTCAATTTTTGTTTGCATTGTTCTAGTGCAACAATTTCTGTAGCTTTGCATTTATTTTCTCAAAAACAAGATAGTATTCCCAGTCGCAGCATTGTATTAGACCCGATCGACAATCGCTGTGGGAATCGTTGGCAAATTCATGTAGACGGGTGTCAAGCTGGCCAGCTTTATCTTTATACCGTAGATGGGCCCTATCAACCTGAACGGGGCTTGCGCTTCAATCCAGATAACTTTTTACAAGACCCTTATGCCAAAGCGGTCTGCCAGACGCTAGGTCCTGAAAAAAAAGAAAATCACAAAAATATTGATACTTTAGCAAAATGTATCGTATACGATGATGATTTTGATTGGCAAGGCGATCGGCCTTTACATTATCCTCTGTCTGAATGTATTATTTATGAGGCTCATATCAAAGGTATGACCCAAAACTGTCCATACCAAAATCCCGGTAGTTACCTAGGGGTAATTGAACATATTCCTTATTTAAAAAATTTGGGCATAACTAGCATAGAATTTTTACCGCTTATGAATTTTTCGCCTTATGACTATTCAGAGCGATATAATCCAGATACCGGAAAACCGTTGAGTAATTACTGGGGTTATAACACGCGCAATTTTTTTGTGCCTGCACTGCATTACGCAACCAAAGCAAGTTCTGCTATTACAGAATTTAAACAAATGGTACAAGCTCTTCATTCTGCAGGTATCGAAATTATTCTCGATGTCGTATTCAACCACAGCGCAGAGGCCGATGAACAAGGGCCAACTCTTTCTTTCCGTGGGATAGATAACCCTGCATATTATATTTTACAAGGTGATCGCCGTTTTTATGCTAATGATACAGGTTGTGGCAACGTGTTTAATTGCAATCACCCATTAGTTCGAGAGTTTATTATTGATTGTTTACGTTACTGGGTATTAGAAATGCATGTCGATGGTTTTCGTTTTGATTTGGCTAGTATTTTCCGCCGCAATCAACGTGGAGAAATTATAGCAGCTGACCTAAGTTTAGTTGAGGCGTTAAGTCAAGATAGTGTTCTTGCCCATACGAAACTTATTGCCGAGCCTTGGGATGCAGGAGGTGCTTATCTACTTGGAGATTTTGGACAAAGTTTTGTAGGGCAAAGCCGCTGGGCAGAATGGAACGATCGATACCGTGATGATATTCGGCAATTTTGGTCTGCTAGTTTAAATGCTTCCAAATTAGCAATGCGTATTACTGGTAGTTCGGATATTTTTCACCGCCCCGAACAACGCCCTTTTCATAGCATTAATTTCCTCAATTGCCATGACGGCTACACCCTTCGAGATTTATTCAGTTATAACGAAAAGCATAACTTGATGAACGGTGAGCAAAATAGAGATGGACACAACCATAGTTTTAATCGCAATTATGGTTGTGAGGGACCAAGCGATCCTAGCGTAAACGAAGATATAGGCAGAAGGCGTTGCCGTATGGTAAAAAACCACCTAGTAACGTTACTACTTAGTGCGGGTACCCCAATGCTCTCTGCTGGCGATGAATTGGGTAACACCCAAAAAGGAAACAATAACCCTTACTGCCAAGATAATCAGTTGAGCTGGTTGCAATATGTAGAAGATAATGACCCTGAATTTTCAGCCTATGAAAGTTTATATCGTTTTACCGCACAACTTATCGCATTGCGGCGTGAACTTAGCATTTTACGTCGCAGAGAATTTTTCCGTGAGAATGAAATTCGTTGGTATGGTTTAACACAAGATCAACAATTATACGAACTGCATAATAGTGAACAATGGAACCAACAAAATCATAGCCTTGGTTTGTTAATAGATGGCTCTTTATTTCCCAAACCTAATCTCAGCTTATTTTGCATGTTTAACGCTAGCCAGCAATTATTGCATTTTCCCCTACCGGGAAAACTTTATACGGAAAGTAACTATAGTAGTAATCATTGGCAGGCAATCATTGACACTAATTTACCTGCACCTTTAGATATAAACTTACCATTTGGGCCCTATGTCTGCCATGACAACCATAAAACCAATCAAATACTGGGTTACAGCCACTCAGTCGCAGCCCAATCTGTGGTGGTTTTAATGGGGTAAACTAAATTCACCTTTTTATTGTAGGTGTAGGTAGGCCTCGATCCCGCCTTCCATATTCCAGAGTTTCGTAAAACCTTGGCTAAGAAGATATTGCCCAGCTTTCATAGAGCGTATGCCACTGTGGCAATATAGTATCAATCCTCTTTCTTTGCACGGAATAAGGCTTTTCCATTGCCCAGCTAAAATTTTTGCCAACTCTAAGTGCATGCTATTCGGTATTGATACTTTGTTATATTCATCTTCGCGACGGACATCAATAAGCTGAATATCGGAATCATCGTTTAATAATTCCAAACATTGCCGAACACTCAAAGATAAAATTTCTATTGAAGGAGAAAACATAAATTACTCTTCGACATTCAACCACTTGCGCAGCAAGTAACTTAAACCCTTATTTTCACGGGATTTTTCCCGTTCCAGCCGACTCACAATATTGCGAACACAAGCTGTAGCTTTGCCTTTAGCATCCATAACATAAAATGGTCTTTGCCTGCGAACTGCTTGTTGTACCAGTGGATCATTAAAAACAAAACCCAAGTAATCAACTTTCATATTCAGAAATTGAGTAGAAATATTGGCTAGACGTTGTGCCACTCCTCTGGCTTCTGAAACAGTATTGACCTGATTGACAATCAGTTGGACTTGAGCACGTTTTTTTTGGACTTCTGTTGCAATGATTTTAATCATACCATAGGCATCTGTAATAGCAGTCGGTTCAGGTGTTGTAATAACCAATATATCATCGGCAATATCCACAAAATCAACCACACTACTGTTGATACCAGCAGCAGTATCAATAATGATAATATCAGCAAAACTCAAACTTGCTAAACCTTGGAGGAAAGGCTCACGTTCATCTGTACTCAAATTGGCAATTTGTGAAAACCCAGAAGCTCCTGCAACTAAAAAAATACCGTACTGCGTTTTGAGCAGTATTTCTTCCATTGTCCTTTGGCGCCGGATAACATGATAAAGATTGAATTTAGGAACTACATTTAATACAACATTGACATTTGCTAACCCTAAGTCTGCATCAAAGATGACTACTTTTTTACCTCGTTCGGCATAAGCAATGGCTAAATTCGTAGCAATATTTGTCTTACCTACACCACCTTTGCCACTCGTAACAGTAATCATACGTGTCTTACCGTGTTCATTCTCACGTCTTACTAACTCACGTAGCGTTTCTGCTTGATCTTGCGCCATTCTCGTTAATCGCCTACTATCCAGCCGAGCATATCACACCCAGCCTTATTGAATATTCCAACACACTGTACCAAAATTGACCTTTTCTTGCATAGCTTAGAACATGTTTTCTTCCAATTTTTGTGCAAAGCTCTGCCAATTCACCTGTACTTCTGTGAGCTGCTGAAACAATACCAAAGCTGATGCAGGCCTTATATCTTGAGGAACCTTTTGACCTGTAGTTACATAGGATAAAACAATATCTTCTTGTAGAAAAGTTCCTAAAGCACCACCAATACGCCCCGATTCATCTAGTTTTGTCAAAATCATAGAGCGAAAACCAAAAGGCTTAAACTGGGTGATTATTTCTTTCAGCGCACTGGCTCCAGAAGTTGCACTTACAGCTAAATGAATCTCACAATTTCCACTGTGTTCAAGAAAACGCCGCATTTCAGCAAGTTTCATGTGATCACTGGGACTACGACCCATTGTATCAATCAAAATCATATCCGATTCTTGATCTTGAGCAATGCAAGTAGCTAGACCTTCTGTCGTCTCAACACAATCCACACGAGCCCCTAAAATTTCTCCATAAGTTCGGATTTGGTCTTGGGCACCAATACGGTAATTGTCCAAAGTAATCAAGTGAACTTTTTTACTCCCCCCCATAGCTTCAACGCACTGGCGCGCTGCCAACTTTGCTATCGTAGTTGTTTTGCCCACACCAGTTGGCCCAACCAAAACGATAATACGTGAATGCCCCTGCTGTTGAAAATCAACAAAACGCATATTTTCCGCAATATAGAGAAGGACATATTCCCACAAGATTTCCAGATTTTCTAATTGCTCTAATGACAATTCTCGCTTCATCTGACTTACCAACCGATCGACAAAAAGGGGAGGGAATTCATTATGATACATACTTTCTCGTAATTGGCTTAAACTCGAAGGCTCGCTCATGTTCCCCTTGCGGTCAAGCTTACGCTCTAGGCTATCCAAGCGACTCAAAAATGAAGTTTCAATCTGATCCAGATTACGTTGATAAGCACTAGATGCATCACTAGAATAAATATTTTTCCCCCGTGGATAATTTTGGAAGACATTCCCTGAATTTTGATTATGGACAAAAAGGTTTTGATCGGGATATTCTTGCCTTTTCTTGTTTTGTCCTTGATGCCCTTGATTATTGGGGCCAATGGTATGAGAATTTTGAATGTCTGCCCACGTTTCTTGTTGCAGGTTCATGTCAACAGAACTGCGCCCTGTTTCCCAATTTTGCATTGCTCCCGAATGGCGATGGTCTTGTCCCCTAGCCTCATGATTACCATGAAGATGTTCATGGTGGTAAATTCCTTGAGGAACTTGGGGCACATTTTGCCGCGAATTTTGGGTTGGCACAGGAGAAGTGGTTAAAATATCGTAATTTAAACTTCCATACTCTGGCTCTGAAGGATTATGAGAATTTGCCGTTGCAGGATCATAAATAGGATTAAAACCTTTGTCTTGCTCACTAGCCCCCCCTGTTGATGGAACCGGTGATTTAGAATTTGCTCCTAATTGAGGCGGAGAATCAAAATAAGGTGCTGGAGGTAAAACCTCTTTTTGTTTTGATTCTGTATCCTGTAATAATTTTTTTTCACGCAACACACGCTGAACTTCTTTATTCTTGGCAAAACGGGCCAAAATATCATCACGACTCCGTTGATCGCGTTCAGCTATACTTTCTTCAGAAACTGGATAATAATTGCTATCTGTATGCGTCTTTGGTCCATAAGATGCCCTAGAGTTAAGGGCAACGAAACGCGGATCATGTTGTTCGCTGGCATTTTTTGCCATGTTACGATTTAATCGATTGCCTGAAGTTGATGTCGCTTTTTCCAGAATATAGCCAAAATATTCGACACCAGTTCTCCGTCCGACTCCAAAGATACCACCCAACTTTACCATCTTACGGGACATAATCTGGTAATTATCACCAAACTTAGCATTTAGTGCCTCAATTACCTCATGGTCGCTTTTCCCTTGTTCGCGAAAATAGCGCATGACGCTCCTCTCTTGAGCTACGGTTGTTTTACAGAATACTATCCTGCCTGCGCATGGATTTTGATCTTAGAATTTATGCAGCATTTAGAATATAACAATTGCCTTTTTTCAAGGCAAGTGCGAACTAGCTAGGAAATTTATCGAAAACAACTTACAAAATTTCTTTTGCCATTTTCTTTCTAACGACACGCAATCCAAAGTATTTCCTTTATGGCTCAAATGGCACACGGGCTATTACTTCTAGCTTAACTTCGTGAACAACTTCTAATGTGGATAATACTGCAACATCAACACCTTCGCGCTCACAAAGCGAACGCACTAAAATACGGGCAGCTTCACTACAGAGAACAATAGGCAGAAAAGCTCTATTTTGTACATCAACCACAATTTTTGAAAATATTTGAGTCCACATTTCTTGGAGCTGTGGTTCCAAAGCAGCTACAGGACCCGTTGCTGTATCTAAGCGAGATTGGATAATATGGTTTTCCCATTCGGGAGCTAATGTAATTACTTGCAATGTTTTATCATCACCACCGTACTGCAGCGATATTTGACGGCCCAAATTCTGGCGAATTTTTTCTGTAATATAAGCTTGGTCTTTTGTTACTCCAGCAAAATCGCCAATAGTTTCCAAAATACTCACAAGATTCCGCACTGAAACTTGTTCTTGTAATAAATTTTGCAAAATTTTTTGAATTTCACCAACACTAAAATCTTTACGAGCTTCTTCAACCACGACCGAAAAATTTTCTTTCAGAGATTCTAACATCGCTTGGACATCTTGGCGGCCCAAAATTTGCGCTGCATTGCGCCTCACCAACTCGCTTAAATGCGTTGCCATAATGGAAGGTGGATCGACTACTGTATAACCATAACGCTCTGCATGCTCACGCTGTTCTGCCGATATCCAAATTGCAGCAAGACCAAACGCTGGATCAACGGTTGGCATACCTTCAATCGTTCCCTCGGTAGCTCCCCCCGGATTAATAGCCATTAAACTGCCCATTTGGATAGAGCCTCGTCCAATTTCCACGCCGCGCAATTTAATCAAGTAATAGCTGGATTCTAAACGAATATTGTCAATAATGCGAATTTTGGGAACTACGATTCCCAATTCCAAAGCAGTTTCTCGGCGAATATTGGTAATGCGGTCTAACAGTTCTGCACCACGTTCTTGATCGACTAAAGGTATCAGCCCATAACCCATTTCTATGGACAACGCATCTAAGGGAACAACAGGAGCCAGCTCTCGAGTCGCAGGGGCTTCTTTTTCGGCTTCTGCCAACTGCTGTGCATGGGCTTGTTCTTTCCGTTTTTTTTCTAGGTAGTAGCCCAAAAATATGGAAACACAAGCTAAAGCTAGCAATATTAACCAAGGGAAATCTGGCACTAACGCCAATAGAATCAAGAACACCCCACCGATGTAATAGACATACGGATGCATGCTAAATTGTTGCTTGGTTTCCGTACCAAAACTAGCTTCAGAACCAGAGCGCGTTACCACTAAACCAGTAGCGATAGAAATTATCAAAGTTGGAATTTGCGAAACTAGACCATCGCCAATGGTCAATTGAGAGTAAATATTTAATGACTGTAATAAGCTCTCACCACGTACTCCGCCCATAATCAAGCCACCAATAATATTAGTCAAAGTGATTAAAATTCCCGCTTTAACACTACCAGAAATAAATTTTGAAGCACCGTCCATACGGCCATAAAAATCTGAAGTCTGCTCTAAAGTTCGGCGCCGAAGTCGAGCTTCCTCTTCTGTTATGGCCCCTGAACCAAATTCAGCATCTATAGCCATTTGCTTGCCGGGCATTGCATCTAAGGCAAAACGGGCCGCTACTTCTGAAATACGCGAAGAACCCTTGGTAATAACGAGAAACTGAACGATGATGATGATGATAAAAATAATTAAGCCAGTAACCAAACCATTAGCACCTTTACTGCCCACCACAAATCGAGCAAAAGCCCGAACGACTTGACCTTCAAAATTGGGCCCTTGAGTTAAAATTAAACGCGTTGACGCAACGTTCAGCATCAAACCAAATACAGTGCTAACCAACAAAATGGAAGGAAAAATAGAAAATTCCAAAGGGTCATGGGCATATAGTACCGTTAGAATCAAAAATAAGCTAACTGCCAAATTTAATATCATCAAAAAATCTAGCAAAAAGCTAGGTATTGGAACAATAAAAATCAGTATGACGGAAACAACACCAATAGCAACAGCAATATCGGCACCAAGATTGCCAAAAAGCTTGCGTGTAAAAGCCAACAAACTTGTCATAATGTATTCCCTTTCATTCGGTAAACTTCCGCTAAAATACGCGAAACGACTTCCCAATATTGTTCCGGTATAATTTCTCCCACATCAACATTGTCGTAAAGGCCACGGGCCAAAGGCTTATTTTCCATAATGGGGATATTATTTTCTCGAGCGATGTGCCGAATGCGAAAAGCAACTTCATCTGCACCTTTGGCACTGACCATCGGTGCTTCCATGCTGTTGCGATCCCACTGCAGAGCCACAGAAAAGTGGGTTGGGTTGGTAACCACTACATCGGCTTGAGGTACGCTCTGGCCCAAATTTACTTGAAGCAATTCCCGCATTCTACGGCGGATTTGAGACCGCAACAAGGGGTCACCTTCTGTTTGTTTTAATTCATCTTTTATTTCATGTTTTGTCATTTTCAATGAATCAAGATATTGACGCCGCTGAAAAATATAGTCCAGTATCGCTATTACAATAAATACAACCGTTGCCAACAGTAAAATTTTAAATATCAAAAAACCGATAAAACCAATGGCATCTTCGACACTGCGAGAACGAAGTAACATAATAAGTTTGGGAAATTCTGGCCAGACAGAAGCATACACACAAATAAGAACAACGCTAACTTTCCCTAAAGTTTTGCCCAGATTGAATATCCCTTCTGGCCAGCCAAATGAACGCATAAACCATTTCGTAAAATTGGGAGCAATTTTTTTCAAGTCCGCTTCTATCGGTTTTACAGAAAAGTGAAACCCACCTGTTTGCAGCAAGTTTGCCAGTACCGCCCCTGCCACTACGGCAAACATCAATGGCAACATAGCACCGAGGAAATACGACATTGCGCCTTGCCATAAAGCACTACCATTCCAAGAGCCCATTTGGCGTGAAAAATAAAAGCGCAGCATATCCAGTAAATTTCTTAAAATATAAGACCCCAATAAACCTAAAGTAGCAATACCAAACAACATCGTTATCGAACCGGTCAATTCCGATGATTTTGCAAAACGACCTTCTTCTTGTGCTTTGCGGATTTTTTGTTCCGTTGGCTCTTCAGTACGGCCTTCATCTTCAGGAGCAAACCAATGTAAGTGCATTTGGTTTAAATATCCAAACTTACGAAGATGATCCAAATTTTCTAAGCTTTCTTGAAATTCTGGTTGTGCCCCACTCTTTTTAAGAAAATTCTGCGTCAAATATTGGTCAAAATACCCTGAAAAATTCATCTACGCGCTCCCGTACCACCAGTATTTCCAATCCCTCTTTCGGAATATAAATTACCTTCCAATAAGTAAAGTATATCTTGCAAACCGTAATCCAACAATTGGGCAATTTGTTCAAGCAAAAATGGCATGATTAAAAATAATATTATAAAACCAACACTTGTCTGAATAGGGAAACCTAATACTAATAGATTCATCTGTGGCGCAGCTTTAGTCATCAATCCCAAAGTTATCGAAACTACCATAATTGTTGCTACAATAGGCAGGGCAATAAATAAAGCTTGTTCCAATAAAAAGCTCATAGTATAAATCGCTACATTCATTAAATTCTGATTGTCAAGTAGCAATTCCTTGGCTGTAGGCAAAACGATAAAACCATCAGCTAGCACCCGTAGAAAAAAAGTTTGCAGCGGGCCTACGCTTAAAAATACCAAAACAGCAATAATTTCCATATATTGAGACAATAAAGGCTGCTGTGATTCACCCACTGGGTCAAAAATTTGTGCTGCTGAAAATGCCATTTGGACAGAAAAAAACTCGCCTGCTGTTTTAAAAATACCAAAAATCGCTTGAATCAATAAACCAATCAAAATTCCAATGAAAATTTCTGCAAGTAAAGAAAAAACAAAATCGCCACCAGTAAGGCTTGGGCTTACTCGATAACGTTTTATCATCGGCATAATGGCCATAGCAATAAAAAAAATGAGCCCACCTCTTGCCATGGGCGGAATAGATTTTGTTGAGAAAAATGGCATGGTCAGCATCATTGCTGTTATTCGGCCAAAAATTAAAAAATAAATCTGTAATTGTGTTTCAAAATACATTAACAATCTTCACTGTATTTTTTGATAAACGAGAGTAAACATGATTTTTTGGAATCTTAGAATTTCAGTAAGCACTTTAATACCAAAAATTGCATTATTTTAGCGAGAACGGAATAATCAATGAATGGCATTATTAATCAATAGTTTTCAGCGTTTTTATAAGTTTGAGTTTTACAGATCAAATAACGGTAAAAAACCCCAGATAACAACTTAAACTATTTGAAAAAGAAACAGCTTAAGTTTTTGATATTCTGCACGAAAAATAAACTGCGTTGAGTAAGTAAACTTATCCCTATCGCAATTTAGTCAAAAAAGAAAAAAAATTCTAATCTAGTTATTTTATCATGTTTTCTAGCTTGAAAAAAATAGCTGGAAACTCCATATTCTTGGGAACAGTCTGAATAAGTTGTCTTTTGAATATTGGGCTAAAATTTAGAATAAAAAAACGGAAGCTAAGTAAACATCGAGGAATGCTATGGCAGATGACGTAATGGAAAAAGGTGCTGAAGATAATGGCGGGAATTTTAGCGCCAAGAAGGCTAGAAAAAATAGAGGCGATGTGATTGTCAAAATACTGGTTTATATAGCTGTATTTTTGTTTTTTTTAATCACGATGGTTGTTGTTTCTTTTTTTACTAATCGAGTGCTAGATAGTGGAAATCGTAATGGACAGTTGACACAGATTTCTAGTGAATTTGTCGTTAGTAATCCTATCTATACATATTACGACCAAATACCGGATATACGTACACGTTCTGCTGATGCCTCTCCGCGTTCCGTTACAGTAAAAATTGAACTCGGTTATGATGGCGAAGCTTATCTTAATTTGAGTGAAGAACTTACCCGGCGTAAACCACAGTTGACAGATTTTTTTCGTAAATATTTTTCTACTCGTACAGCAAGAGACCTTAGTAGCAGCAATGAAGATCGCATTAAAGAATCCATTAAAATAAGAATCAATGAGCTATTGCAAAATGGCAAAATTGAAGAAGTCGTCTTTACGGACTTCCAAGTGTTGGACTTCTAAATAATGTTCAATTATTGGGAGACACGAAGGTAGAGCGAGGATAGCAGTATGACAGAAGCACTCTCCCAAGACGAAATAGATGAATTGCTGAACTCCATCTCAAATGGAGAAGATGTTTCGACGGATGTGGCCTCATCAGATAATGGCGGGCTTATAGGGCTTAAGCCTAAACGCCGTAAACGAGTTCGGCTTTACGACTTTAAACGGCCCAGTAAATTTTCTAAGGAGCAGATGCGTACTGTATCGATGATGCATGAAACGTTTGCTCGTTTGACAACAACATCTTTATCAGCGCAACTGCGCTCGATTGTCAATGTTCACGTTGCAGCGGTAGATGAATTGACCTATGACGAATTCATTCGTTCTTTGTCCAGTACAACCACTTTGGCAGTTGTCCGAATGGACCCTTTGAAAGGTTCTGCAATATTAGAAATTGACCCATCGGTAACGTTTGCCATTTTAGATCGCCTTTTAGGTGGGCCCGGAAAGACTTTGGCTCGAACACGAGAGCTTTCTGATATTGAGATTTCTATATCGGAAATGATTATAGTACGTATTCTAAGTAATTTACGTGAATCGTGGAGCCAGCTGATTGATTTGCGTCCACGTTTAAGTCATATAGAAACCAATCCTCAATTCGTACAAATCGTGGCACCAGGCGAGATGGTCTTGCTCATTACCTTGGAAGCAGCCATTGAGAAAACCGAAGGTATCATTAATTTTTGCATCCCTTATATGACGTTAGAACCAATTATTAGTAAGCTTTCATCGCAATTCTGGTATGCATCACACAACCGGCAAACTTCGCCCGAGAATTTGGCTCAAGTGGAAGAACGTTTGAGCAAAGTTGAATTATCCTTAGTTGCAGAAGTAGGAAGGGCTAGTTTATTTTTGCGTGATCTTATGAACTTACAAATAGGCGATATTATCCAGCTGGATGCCCAAGCAAAAAGTCCCGTAGTACTTCATATTGACAATAAAGCTAAATTTGATTGTCGCGTTGGTGTGCTAGAGAGCAAACGAATTGGGGTACAGGTAATTAGTAAAACTGAAGATGTTTATGAAATTGATGTAGATGATTTGATTATTGGTGGAGGTGATGCAATTTAATTATGAGTGATAATCTGAGTGAAGATGAGATAAATGCTCTTTTAACCCCAGAGAGCGATAAATTGACTTCTTTGTTAGAAGACTTTCTTCGTGTAAATCGAAGAACCATATCGAGTTTTGCGGAAGCTTTAAGTGAATTAGTAGGTAAGCAATGTAGCGTCAGTGATCCCCAAGTGTTGCTAACATCTCTTACTGAAGCTTTAGGCCATTTAGCAGATGAAGTCGTTGATGTCCAGATTAATTTTCGTAGTGCTTATAGTGGTTTTCATAGTTACTATTTGAATAAATCAGAGGCCTTGCTTTTAGCTCAACCAATGATGGGGGTTGAAAGCGAAGAGCTTGATGCTACCGCATTAACAGCAATTGGTGAATGTTTTTCCAAAGCGATTGACTCCCAACTATCTGCTATTGAAAAGGAATTTGGAAAAAGTCCCTCTTTAGGCGACCCAGATGTACAGATTGTTCAGAAAGATTCTTTATTACTAACAAAACCAGTTCTTACGCTCTTGTATGACATAAATTTTAATGGAGAAAAAGCTCTTTCTGTTGTTGAAGTTATTAATCAAGACCTTGCAGAAAGCATTGGTAAACTCTTGCATCATGAGGAAACTGTGAAAAATTTTAATGCGAAAAGAGCTAATGAGGCACCAAAAGTAGAAGGTGTTAGTTTCCCCAGTTTTCGGTTAACGCAAATTGGGCCCCAAGAAGAACAGAATCTTGGGCTACTGATGGACGTTCCGGTTACTCTTGCTGTGGAGCTAGGGCGTACCAAATGGCAATTACGTGATGTACTGACAATAGGTGAAGGTAGTATTATCGAACTTGAGAAACAAGCTGGTGAGCCTGTAGATGTATTAGTAAATAATAATTTAATCGCTCGTGGTGAAGTTGTCGTAGTCGATGAGAACTTTTCCGTGCGTATCACAGAAATTATTACAACCTTTGAACAGATGATGCAAAAAGGTATGTAAAATACTAACTGAATTAAAAATAGAGTCTGTATAAACAGTGATTGTTTTTCTCCGCTTCTATTTTTACTTACCTTTTCGTATGCTTTGTTTGATGAAATCTATTAAAACATGGTTACAGGTTTTCTTAATTTTGTTCTGCTTGTCTTTTTTGGTTGTATTGCCAGCACAGCAAAATCCTTTGATTTCAGATGAATCAGAAATTTCTGTCAACCTAAATTCACAAGAGACAAATAATTCAGAAGAAAATACTTCAACAGCTTCTATCATTAAGCGATCAGAAGGCAATTTTGTATCTGGCTACTTGTATCTTCGGGTTTTTATGATACTCGGCTTTCTAATTGTACTTATTTATTTTACATTGAAGTTTTTGCGCCGTGTATCCTTGCAAAATCCCCAGCTAAAAGGCATTGGAAATGGTATAAAAATATTGGCCAGCCAAGTACTTCACGGCGATCAAATAATTCATGTTGTGGAAGTAGGCGAAGAATGCTACTTGCTCGGCTCTAGTCCCGGTGGCATCCAATTACTCGATCACTATAAAGATAAAGAAATTAAAGACAAAATATTATTAGAAGTAACTCAGAAAACTGAAATTTTCCAAAAAGCTGGTTCTGCTTTGGATTTTTTACAACTGATTCGCAATCGGCTTGGTGGCTTTAATAATGTTGATCATACCAAAGAACAAGTTATCCGAAAATCTGAAACTAATTCTCAAATAAATACAGCAACCAAAATAGATGATACTGAAAATAATTCATCTACTGTAGCACAAGAATTTTCTGCACCTTTGGTACATACGGGCGAATATCGCAAACGTCTGCGTTCAGCAGCTGAAGTATTGAAAGAAAAGGAAAAAAGTTAATGGCTTCTTTTCAATTACCTTTGGAGCAAGAAATTGAACGGCGAATGTGGTATGAATGGCAAGTAAAATTATTCCGCTTAGCTCTTGTCATCGCGTCAATATTTTTCGTTTTAGATTCTCTTGAACGGCCTTTGGGTGCCCAACTTAGTGAAGCCCAAAGAGGTACAACCACCGGAGATGGCCTGGGCGATCAAGCTCCGGGAGAAATTGAGCGGCAACCAAACAATGGCAATGTAGGCCCTTTACTGCAGCTGCCCGATGTTCCCTATATTGATCTCAATATTCGGCAACCACAAACTAACCGTGAAGTGGCACTGTCTTTACAATTACTCCTACTGCTGACCGTTATTACTTTGGCACCAACTTTTGCTGTGCTATTAACTTCTTTCTTGCGTATTTCTATTGTGCTTGATTTTATCCGCCGGGCGATGGCTTTACAACAAGCACCGCCGACTAACGTTATTATGGGTATTGCTTTATTTATAACAGCCTTTGTTATGTGGCCGGTATTGTCTTTAATTTACAACAATGCTTTTGTGCCTTTCAGTGATGGCCAAATTGATTTGCAAGAATTATATTTGCGCACTCGTTCACCTTTAAAGCAGTTTATGTTCCAGCAGCTAGCAGGTGATACCCGTTCCCTAGAATTATTTTTAGAAACTTCCCGTTTACCACAACCTAAAACCTTGGCAGAAATACCACTGCAAGTATTAGTCCCTTCCTATGTTTTACATGAATTAACAGTTGCTTTCCGTATAGGTATTTTAATATATATTCCTTTTATCATTATAGATATGGTTGTATCAGCAGTACTTATGTCTATGGGTATGATAATGTTGCCACCGGTGATGATTTCTACTCCCTTCAAATTGTTACTATTTGTAATGGTCGATGGTTGGAACCTTATCTCTCGCCAATTGATTTTATCAATACAGCAAAATATGGCAGGTTTTAATTAATGGAAACGGCTTTGATTACCCAAATTTTGCAGGGGGGAATTCTACAAGTATTGTTAATAGCAAGCCCCATTCTTTTAGTAGCCGTTTTGATCGGTTTGCTAATTTCAATTTTTCAGGCTACAACTTCGATTCAAGACCAAACACTGACATTTGTACCTAAAATTTTGGCAGTGCTTGTCGTTTTTGCTTTACTGGGAAATTGGATGCTAACGACTCTTGCTAACTATACAATTAATTTGATGGCAATGATTTCACAGATAGCTAATATCAACTAGTGTTTTTCAATTGATTAGCATAAAAACAGGGGCCCTATATTTTAACTGGGCTCCTGTTTTTATAGAGTTTTTATTTACTCAATAAAATTTTTACCTTTTTACATACATTTTCAGCAGTGTAACCCAATTCTTTATCGAGTACACTAGCCGGTGCTGAAAAGCCAAAACTGGAAAGACCCCAAACTTTACCATTTTCGCCAACCAAACCCTGTAAAGTTACAGGCAAGCCAGCAGTCAAACCAAAACGCTTCACCCCCGCAGGCAAAACACTAGCCTTGTAGGCCTCATCTTGCAAGCGGAACAAACCTTCCGAAGGAACAGAAACAACTTGGGCTTTAATACCTTCTTTTATCAATAATTCTGCGCCGGCCACCAAAGTAGAAACTTCAGAACCAGAAGCCAACAACAATACATCGGGGGTTGTTTCCTTGACGACAATATAAGCACCTTGGCTCGCAGCCAAAGCTTCCTGATAGCGATCAGAACTTGCCGGCAAACTTTTAATATCTTGACGTGAAAGAACCAAAGCAGTTGGAGTAGACTTATTTTCCAGAGCCATTTTCCAAGATACCACCGTTTCATGGGCATCTGCTGGACGAAGTACTAAAACAGAATTTTTATGATTATGATTTTGTAAATGCTCCATCAAACGCAGCTGAGCTTCATGCTCAACAGGTTGATGGGTCGGACCATCTTCCCCAACACGAAAAGCATCATGTGTCCAAATAAACACAACTTGTAATTCCATCAACGCACAAGTGCGCAGTACCGGTTTCATATAATCGGAAAAGACAAAAAAAGTACCACAAGCAGGAATTACTCCACCGTGTAGAGCCATACCCGCAGCAATCGCAGCCATGGTCAATTCGGATACTCCTGCCTGGAGAAACGCACCGGAAAAATCACCCTTGACGAAAGGCTTAGAATTTTTCAAAAAGCCATCGGTCTTATCGCTATCGGATAAATCAGCCGAAGCGACAATTAAGTTTTCCACATTGTTAGCCAATTCAGCCAAGGTGGCACCAGAAGCCGCGCGAGTGGCCACGTTTTCTTTTACAGGTATTTGAGAAAAGTCAAAAGTTTCAGGCAGCATACGATCAAAAAATAAGTCCCACTTGGTAGCCAATTCAGGATTCGTTTTGCGCCAATTTTGTTCCGCTTCCAACCGTTTTTTTATTTCGCTGCGTTTTTTATTCAGACAATCATCATAATATTGTTGAACATCGGCAAAAATCTGGAACGGCTTAGAAGGGTCTCCACCCAAATTTTCAACGGTTTTTGCCATTGAAGCACCAGCTTTCGATAACGGCTGACCGTGAATTGTGTGGCGGCCTTCAAAAGGCTTGCCATCTGCATCGAGGGCACCTTGCCCCATAATGGTTTTACCGATAATTAAAGTCGGACGGGATTTTTCAGCTTGAGCATCTCGTAAGGCTTTGCGAATTTGTTCTGGATCGTTGCCTTTCATTTCGATTACGTTCCAATTCCAAGCGCGGTATTTTGCTGCAGTATCTTCACTGCTAACTACACCGGTAGCTGTGGAAAGCTGAATGTCGTTCGAGTCATAGAACAAAATCAAATTATCCAGGCCTAAATGACCGGCAATACGCCCAGCCCCTTGAGAAATTTCTTCTTGTATTCCGCCATCGGAAATAAAAGAATAAATATTATGCCCCATCCAAGCATTATTTTGGTCAAAACGATTGCGCAAAAATTTCTCGGTAATGGCAGCACCAACGGCAAAAACATGGCCTTGGCCCAAGGGCCCAGAAGTATTTTCAATACCCCGCGCAAAATCTTTTTCGGGGTGGCCGGGGGTTGGGCTCTGCCACTGGCGAAATTGTTCTAACTCACTAATTTTAAAGGCTCCAATCAAAGTCAATTGAGAATAGAGCATGGCAGACATATGTCCCGGATCGAGAAAAAAACGATCTCGGTTGCGCCAAGCTAGGTTGTCAGGGTCAAAGCATAGAAATTCGGAATACAGAATATTGATAAACTCTGCACCGCCCATTGCACCGCCGGGGTGGCCAGATTTAGCCTTTTCGACCATAGCCGCACTTAAAATGCGGATATTATTTGCAGCTTTTCGTGAAATATCACTCATTAAGCCTCCTAAAATTATTTATATTAAGGTTTTATATCATAGCCCTTTAAGTAAGTTTGATTGGACTATATCAATTATAAGCAATGGGAAAATTACTTATAATAGTATGCTTTTATGATTATGCCAAGGCTTTAAAAAATATTTGAAACGCAAACTTAATTTCAATACTAACAACAGGGAACTACATGAACGATCACCCCAGGCGGATATTTATGGCAAGGACATGTACACTTGCCACCCCCACGCGCTATACCAGGCGGATTGGCCACAATATCTTTTAGTTTACCGTGCTTGGTTTTCCCTGTAAGGAGCTTTCCCAAAATATCTTCTTTCATACCAGCCAACTTTACCGAAGTAGGCATTTGATGTCTTCCACTTTTGTTTACTTTACTGGTATATTCTTTCTTTTGCTTTTTGTAATTTAAGGACTTAATGTTATAAACTAGCCACCCAGCTGAAACGCTTTACCAGATTTCCTATGCGCTCTAAATTTTTGTACTGAATTAAACGCAAGCGATAGTCCCATCGTATTGGCAATAGTATTTAGACCCTGTGTTATGTCTTCACCTCTCTGCAGAGCTTCATTAATTTGATTAAACCCAAGCGTAAAGTTTCTTTCTTTTTCTTCAAAGAAATGATTTAAAATTTGCTCCATATTGTGGCGGTGCTCTCTTTCCTGTGCAATGAGCTTTTCACAATATTGTTGGATAAACTGCCTTTGTTGGTTAGAAACTTTAGTTTGTGCCATTACCTGCTGCAACTGACCAAACATAGAATTTACTACTACCGAAGATAACATGCCGCCAATTACCCCACCAACTACCGTACCCAACTCGGGAAATATAGCGGTACCAATGGTAGCTCCCACACCGGCCCCATAGGTAGAAGAAGCCAAATTTCGGTAAAATTGTTGTAAGAGTGGGTATTTATAGGGATTACAGAGGAGAGGTAAAGCTGATGCAGGACGTGATAACTCGATTTTTTTCTACTTTCCAGAATGGCTATAATTGGTAAAAGCAGCCTTGATAAAAAACTTACCAAGGCTGCAATTGGCTAATGCAAGCGTTGCAACAACCAAACCCTACTTACTAGCCCTAACCACAATCTGATTTGTTAAGTCTTCTGGATTACCCGTTACAAATCCTGCTGCTGCTTCCAGGTTGTATTCACCATTATTATCACTATCACCAACCTTAACCAGTATCTTCTCGACTTCCGCTTTTACACTACCGCTTAAAGTAATCTTTAAGCCGCTTCTAATTGCTGAAGAACCTGTGGCTTTGTTGTTACCTAAAGTTGAGTGCCGTGGTAATTTGTATCTCTTACTACCATCACCGGATACAAGCGTCAATTTGCTAAAGTCCCACTCTGCAACTGCTCTCGGTAACTTGCTACCGTAAATCACTAACTCGCCTTTATTACGATAGTAGTATACGGTGCTGATAGAGCTTTTGTAGCCACTAACGGTAATAGGGTTATTGCTTGTGTCTTCTGCGCTACTACCAATTACAAATCCTGCTGCTGCTTCCAGATTGTATGCACCACCATCATCACCAAGACCATTCAGAATCAATGTAGCACGGACTTTATTTTTTTCATCACCCTTTAAAATAATCGCTAAGAATGTGCCACTTGCTGAAGAACCTGTGGCTCTGTCTTCACCTGTAGTTGAGTGCTTTTTTAATGGGATACTCTTAAGACCAGTACCTGAGACAAACCTCAATTTGCTAAAGTCCCAGCCATCCACTGTTGACGGTAAATTAGTACCTGTAATCACTAACAAGTCTGTAACAGCATCGTAGGTTGCACTGGTAATTGCAGGGTTTCCACTAACGGCCAAGGCTTTGGCTGTATTTAAACCCGCCCAAATACCAGTGCTAGTAAGCTTACCAACTTTTCTACCATCCTTATTCATACCGGGCTTGGCCTCAAGAGTAGTTTTATCGGCATCGGTAAGGTAAAGCCAAAGCGCTGTGCCATCGCTTTTAATGCGGTACTTACCTTTTGCAAGACCGTTACTATCTGTCCCAGTGGCTGTGCCATCTGCAGTATAGGAATTTAAGACTACGCCATATACTTTGATGGTTTGGATTTGGGCTTGGGTCGCACTACCTAAGTCAGTACCTTGTACGGTTAACAGCGCCGTGCCAACATGGTAGGTTGCACGGGTAATTGCGGCTTTAGGCGACTGCTCTTCGGCTTTAGGTTGCTTAGGCGACTCTTCTTCAGCTTGTTCAGCTTGTTCGTCTTCAGTTTGCTTACGCGACTGCTCTTCGACTTGTTCAGCTTGTTCGACTTGTTCGTCTTCAGTTTGCTTACGCGACTGCTCTTCAGCTTCTTCAGCTTGTTCGACTTCTTCAGCTTGTTCGTCTTCAGTTTGCTTACGCGACTCTTCTTCGGCTTGTTCGTCTTGTTCGGCTTCGGTTTGCTTAGATGGCTTACCGAGTATATTAACGGTTAAGTCTTTGGCTGTATTTAAACCCGCCCAAGCACCAGTGCCAACGCTAAGCAACCCTTTTTTTAGACTATCGTTATTCATACCTGTCTTGGCCTCAAGAACAGCTTTATGTTGATTGGTAAGTCTAAGCCAAAGCGCTGTGCCATCGCTTTTCATACGGTACTTACCTGGTTCAAGACCGTTACTATTTACCCCAGTGGCATCGTCATCTGCAGTATAGGAACTGAAGGCTACACCATTTGTTCGGCTTCCTACCCTGATAGTTTGGATTTGCGCTTGGGTCGCAGTTGTAGGACTTAAGTCAGTACCTTGTACGGTTAAGATAGCCGTGCCAACATCGTAGATGGCGTTATTGATAGTCGGCCCAGAAGATCGATCATCGTCATCGGGTGGGGCGCAGGCAAAGGCCATAAAGGCCAGTAGCAATGCTACAGGCAATAAAAATAGTTTGAGCTTATACATAAGCAATACCTCCAAAAATGGCTTGAGATTGACAAAACCCATACGGGCTATTGTATAGTGCCCTATTTTGTGAGGGGGGTGTTGCGTCAAGGCCCATACAAGCTTTTTGTAAGTTTTTTTGTGCTTTTTTTATGTTTTAGTGTTGTAGGCAAAACAGCCACGGGAATAATTCCCTGTGGCTGTTTGCTTAATAGTGATGGTTTAAAGTATAGAAGAGCTGTTGCGTTTCGTATGATCGTACGAAACATCATGGCACAAAGTATAAGAATAAGAATTTGAGTTTTTTGTATCGCAGTACAGCCCAGTTTTTAGCAAAATAATACAATACAATTTTTTGCGATTTTTTTAGAGACTGCCACAGTCTCGTTGGAAAATCCCTAGGTTGCCAATCAAAAAAGCTAGTAAGGTTTTCAGTCAAAACCTTACTAGCTTTTTTGAAAACCTTACTAGCTTTTTGAGACTACGGCCCGTTACCATGATATTTTGAAAGCATATTGTTGCCCAATTACTGCCGACAATGGCCCATATGCCGAAAAACAAAAATTTTTTACCTTTTTATTTTGGAAAGTAAGCCAATTTTTACCTTCCATTTGTGCCCAAAAAAATCCCGAGTTATCGCGTCTTATCCCGTTCAGTTATCATGTCCCGTATCAGATAGGCTGACATTATTATTAGATAAAGGCTTTTCAGCTTTATCTAATAAATATAAGATTGTAGCAATAATAAAAGGGTAGAGCTTCTACCCTTTTATTATTGCTACAATCTTTTTCCAATCAGTAAGTGCTCAAACTAAAATGAAATTTAACCATATCGGCATACCAACCCACAAGCCTTTTCCAGGTGAGCAAGATTTGCCTCACCTAAAAATGACTGTTTCAGACCATCAGGCCAACCCATTTGGCATACAATGGCAACGCTATTGGCCAGATGCCCCATACCCCGAATTAGTCAAAACCATACCCCACGTTGCCTTTGAAGTAGAAGATATACAACAAGCCTTAAAAGGCCAAAAAGTAATAATACAACCCAATTCACCCAGTGAAGGCTTAATAGTGGCTTTTATTGAAGTAGATGGCGCACCGGTTGAACTAATGGAATACCAACAAAAAGCCTAAGCACACGCTTAGTATATTTACTTGCACATGATAATTTTATTTCTTGTGCCATAACTCTTGATAATTAAACCTTAATAAATAAACTTTGATATTAAATATTCATTTAATATCAAAGTTTATTTTTGTAAAATTTATCTTGCCAGGCTCATAGATACCTGCTATTATAATGGCCTCTATACAAGCATAAGCATGTGTGCTTGCGCTATTATTACTTTTTAGTTATGGCTAAATATTTATCAAATAACTATTTAAGGAGGAATAACATGTTTCAAAAACAGCCAATGATGCGGAAGGTTTTATACGCTCTCGCACCTATTGCTCTATGGTCTATTTATTTATACGGCTGGCGCAGTTTGGCCATTATTCTCATTTCTGTCATTTTTGGGTTATTGACAGAGTATTTGTACCTAAAGTACACAGACCCTAAAAAGAAGGTTACGGAAGCTGTTTTAGTCAGTTCGGTATTGTACGGTATGGGAATGCCTCCGGCTTTACCATTGGCAATGGTTCCCGTAGGTATAGTTTTAGCGGTTATCTTAGGAAAAATGGCCTTTGGTGGTTTTGGCCGCAACTTATTTAACCCTGCCATTACAGGCCGCGTGTTAATGTATTTGATCTTCTCTGGCCCCATGGCTTCTAAATGGTTTATGCCCGGCAATTTTGGCCTAAATTTTGATGGCAACACCACTGCAACACCTTTATTGCAAGTTCGCTCTGGTATGGACTTAGGTTCCATAATGGATAGCAGTACTGGTGCTGGCAACCCATGGTTGGTCGATCTGTTAGTTGGTTTCCGTGGTTCTTCGGTAGGCGAAGGTGCTACGCTACTGATTCTCTTGGGTGCAGCTTATTTGTTGAAAACCAATACAGCTAGTTGGCGTTTAATGCTAAGTGGCGTAATTGGTTTCTTAATTCCAGCGATATTTTTGAGCCCTCAATTTTTTAATGTAGCGGTATTAGGCCCTGCCATTGACCCAATAGTAAACCTTTTTTCCGGTAGCTTTTTGTTTGTTTGTGTCTTTATGCTAACAGACCCTGTAAGTGCACCTAAAAAACGCCCATCGCTATGGTTTTACGGTGTGATCTTTGGTTTGGTAACGGTGTTAGTTCGTTACTTTGCACCATCATTTCCAGAAGGAACAAGTTTTGGGATACTCGTGGCCAATGTATTTGCCCCTTTTATTGATGAATTTTTCCCTAAAGCCCCCAATGCTGTTGCCCCAGCAAAAAAGAAAAAACCCAAACAACCCACCAAACAACCCACCAAACAAGCTGCAGCAGTAGCTCCAGCAAAAGCATAGGAGTACCCAATGAGAGATAATTTTGCGTATAGCACTGTTTTTACTTTTGTTTTGGCTTTTGCCCTAGTATTGGCATTAGCTTGGATTTACGAAGCTACCGAACCGCAAGTCCTTTTAAACCAGCAAGAAGAGCTAGCTAAAGGTACTTTAAATGCTCTTGGTCTGGATTTAACCTCAAACCCTGTCAATGCCTTTGAAAAACAATTTGGTAAATCCCCAGCCGAAATTTCCAAAATGGAAGAGATAATGGTTGATGATCAAAAAGTAAAAGTCTTGCAGTTTTCAGGCATGGGCCTATGGGATCGCATCAGTGGCGTTATTGCTGTCAACTCCGATGTATCGGAAATTATCGGGCTCTCGATTCTCGAACAAAAAGAGACGCCCGGTTTGGGTGGTCGCATAAGTGAAGAAGAATTCCAAGAACAATTTCGCGGCCAGAAAATTGGCGATGTAATCAATATGACTCCTTCTACAGGTGATGCGTATAGTCCTGAACGCGATGATTCTGCTTTTGATGCTATTTCTGGCGCTACATTGACTTCTATGTTTTTTGCCACAATTGTGAATGAAGCTGTTGACGAGCTGAAAAATTGAGAAAGGAGATAGGAGAAATTTGAAATGCACGACTCACCTATGACGATATTGAAAAATAACCTCTGGTATCAAAATCCAATTTTTGTTCAGATATTAGGCATTTGTTCCGCATTAGCGGTTACCAATAATCTAGCAAACACTTTAATTATGACTGTGGGTGTGATGTTTGTTACAGCTTTGAGTAATTTAACTGTGTCTATCTTAAAAGAATTGATCCCATTTAAAGTGCGTATGATAGTGCAAACTTTGATCATTGCCACATACGTAATTATTGTGGACATGGTTTTAAAGGCTTATTTTCCAGCAGCTAGTAAAGTTTTAGGCGCTTATGTTGGCCTTATTATTACAAACTGTATTATCATGGGGCGGGCTGAAGCCTTTGCTTTATCCAACCCAGTGATTTTGTCTTTTTGGGACGGATTGACATCTGGCTTGGGATACATGGCCGTTTTAGTGGTTATCGCTGTTATTCGCCAACTATTCGGTTTTGGTACATTTTTGAACTACCCCGTGCCTCTGATTATTGATATGCCGAAATGGACGATTATGACTATGCCAGCCAGTGCGTTCTTTTTATTAGGTACTATCATTTGGATCGTTCGCGGTAAATTTATTAAGGAAAAATAAAATGGAATCATTAGCACCAAATATTAACCCTTGGGTACTTTTATTTGCCTCGGTTTTTACCAGTAACATTTTGCTCAGTAATTTTCTGGGCATGTGTTCATTCATCGCTATTTCTAAGGATCAAAAGTCTTCAATGGGTTTGGGTATGGCCGTTACCGTAGTTTTGGTGATTACCGTTGCTTTAAGTTGGTTAGTACGCAATTATGTTTTAGTGCCATTGAATATTGAATATCTGGGCTACATTGTCTACATTGGTTTAATCGCCGCCGTAGTGCAAATGTTGGAAATGCTCATCGATCGGCTTTCGCCTTCTTTGTATATGGCTTTGGGGATTTTCTTGCCATTGATTACGGTAAATTGTGCTATTTTGGGTGCCGTTTTATTTATGGTATTGCGTAATTACAGTTTACTACAAAGTATTACTTTTGCTTTGGGTAGTGGCCTCGGTTGGTGGTTGGCTATTGTCCTTTTAGCTGCAATGCAAAAGCGTATTGCCAAAGCTCCACTAGCACCTGGCTTGCGAGGCCCAGCTATTACTCTGTTTTTGATCGGTTATATGGCTTTAGCTTTTACAGGCTTTGTCGCCATGATACCGGTTTCTTAATTCCTTTTATGCATATTTATGCCAACTTTTAGAAACGGCAAATAATTATTGCTGACTTGCAGGTTTTGCTTCTGCGTGCATGGCTTCTGTTAGCGTGTTGTTCACGATTATTATGGCTTTGCTGCTGTTGTTTCTCAAAATATTCTGAAATAATTTTAATTTTGCTATGGTGGTGGCCTTCCTTATCTTGCCAGCGGTCTTGTTGTAAACGGCCAACGACTTTTACATGGCTGCCTTTTTGCATAGCAATTAAAGCTCTAAGCTATAGGAAATGAAACTTTTCCTTGCTATTTTCTGTTAAAGAATAAGTCGCTTATTTTGATGTTGGAAGCTCTATGCCTAAAATTTTTGGTAAAAAGTCAACGCAACAGTTTGGTTGTTCCAGCCTTGATAAAAAAATTTACCAAGGCTATAATTGGTAAAAGCAGCCTTGATAAAAAACTTACCAAGGCTTGGCCAAAGTTTATCTTGTTAAAAAAAAGCCAACCAAGCATTGCTTGCAGCATTTACTTGGTTGGCCGCCCACTAGCTTTCATTTAGCTGCTCTAAGAGCTATTGGGCAAGCGCAGTCAAACTAAAAATTATTCAATGATAATATAATTATTTTTTGTGTCTGCTGGACTACCCATTACAAATCCTGCTGCTGCTTCAAGGTTGTGAAGACCAACCTTAACCAGTATCTTATCGGCTTCCGCTTTTACACTACCGCTTAAAGTAATCGTTAAGCTTGTTGTACTTGCCGAACCTGTGGCTGTGTTTTCACCTATTGCGTGCCGGGGTAATGTGTATTTCTTCTTACCATCACCGGATACAAGCGTCAATTTGCTAAAGTCCCAGCTATCCAATGTTGTCGGTAACTTGCTACCATTAATTACTAACACGCCTGTACGAGGATTGTAGGTTGAGTGTTTGATCTGGCTTACATACCCACTAACGGTAATAGGATTGGTTGTGTCTTCTGCCCTACCACCTGCAAATCCTGCTGCTGCTTCCAGATTGTATGCACCAGCATCATCACTATCACCATTAGTAACCAGTATATCATAGGCTTTATTGTATTCAGTACCCTTTAAAGTAATCGTTAAGCTTGTTGCACTTGCTGCAGAACCTGTGGCACTGTTTATACCGGTTGGTTGGTGCCAGAATAATGGTTGACTCTTACGACCATCACCTGCAACAAACCTCAATTTGGTGAAGTCCCAGCCATCCACTGTTGACGGTAAATTGACACCTGTAATCACTAACACGCCTGTAGCAACATTGTAGGTTGCACTGGTAATTGCGGGTGCGTTACTATTAACAACGGCCAAGCCTTTGGCTGTATCTAAACCTGCCCAAGTGCCAGTGCCAACGCTAAGCAACCCATCTTTTAGACCATCGCTATCCATACCGTCCTTGCCATTCAGAGTAGCTTTATCGGTATCGGTAAGGTAAAGCCAAAGCGCTGTGCCAGCGCTATGCAGGCGGTACTTACCTTTTGCAAGACCGCGACTATCTGACCCAGTGGCTGTGGCATCTGCAATATAGGAACTTAAGGCTAAGCCAGCTACCGTGATAGTTTGGATTTGCGCTTGGGTCGCAGTTGTAGGACTTAAGTTAGAACCTTGTACAGTTAACAGCGCCGTGCCAACATGGTAGCTTGCACCGGTAATTGCAGCTTCGGGGTTTCCACTAACGGCCAAGGCTTTGGCTGTATCTAAACCCGCCCAAGTACCAGTGCCAACGCTAAGCAACCCATCTTTTAGACCATTGGTATTCATACCGTCCTTGCCATTCAGAGTAGCTTTATGTTGATCGGTAAGTACCGCGACTATCTGGCCCAGTGGCTGTGGCATCTGCAATATAGGAACTTAAGGCTAGGCCATCTACCACGATGGTTTGGATTTGGGCTTGGGTCGCACTACCTAAGTCAGTACCTTGTACAGTTAACAGCGCCGTGCCAACATGGTAGGTTGCACCGGTAATTGCGGCTTTAGGCGACTCCTCTTCAGCTTGTTCGACTTGTTCGTCTTTAGGTTGCTTAGGCGACTCCTCTTCAGCTTGTTCGACTTGTTCGTCTTTAGGTTGCTTAGGCGACTCCTCTTCAGCTTGTTCGACTTGTTCGTCTTTAGGTTGCTTAGGCGACTCCTCTTCAGCTTGTTCGACTTGTTCGTCTTTAGGTTGCTTAGGCGACTCCTCTTCAGCTTGTTCGACTTGTTCGTCTTTAGGTTGCTTAGGCGACTCCTCTTCAGCTTGTTCGACTTGTTCGTCTTTAGGTTGCTTAGGCGACTCCTCTTCAGCTTGTTCGACTTGTTCGTCTTTAGGTTGCTTAGGCGACTCCTCTTCAGCTTGTTCGACTTGTTCGTCTTTAGGTTGCTTAGGCGACTCCTCTTCAGCTTGTTCGACTTGTTTGTCTTTAGGTTGCTTAGGCGATTGATCATCGACTTCTTCGGTTTGTTCGGCTTCGGGTAACTTAGGCGACTCTTCTTCGGTTTCGGTCTGCTTATCGGGTATATTGCTAACGGTTAAGTCTTTGGCTGTATCTAAACCCGCCCAAGCACCAGAGCTAGTAAGCAACCCTTTTTTTAGACCATTGCTACCCACCTTGGCCTCAAGAGCAGCTTTATGTTCATCTTTAAGTTTCAGCCAAAGCTTTGTGCCATCGGTTGCAATACGGTACTTACCTTTTGCAAGATCGCTACTATCTGGCCCAGTGGCTGGGTCATCTGCAATATAGGAACTTAAGGCTAAGCCAGCTACCCTGATAGTTTGGATTTGCGCTTGGGTCGCACTGGTAGGACTTAAGTTAGAACCTTGTACGGTTAGCAGCGCCGTGCCAAAGTCGTACATGGCGTTATTGATAGTCGGCCCAGAAGATCGATCATCGTCATCGGGTGGTGCGCAGGCCAAGGCCATAAAGGCCAGTAGCCAGGCTACAGGCAATAAAAGTAGTTTGAGCTTATACATAAGCAATACCTCCAACAATGGATAAAGATTGGCCAACCCATACGGGCTAGTGTGTAAATCCCTATTTTGCTAGGGGGGTGTTGCGTCAAGGCCTATACAAGCTTTTTATAAGTTTTTTTGTGCTTTTTTTATGTTTTTGTGTTTTTTAGTGCCTTGCTACAATATAGCTTTCCGCCTTGGATCAAGGTCTTGATCCAAGGCGGAACAATGCATTACTCCAATGCGGAAAGCTATATTGTAGTAATACGGAACAATACTTTATACCAATGCGGATCAAGGCATTACTCCAAGTGGGAAAGCTATATTGTAGCAAGACAGGCGATGACTTGTAGATTGGCATCGGCAAACCAATTGCCCAATTGCGTTTGTATGTGCGTTTGTATGGCTATTTCGGTTTGTTGCTTTGGGCTGGTTGGTTTGGGGGGGTGGGGTGTCTTTGGCTGGGGGGTGGTGTTTGGTTGTGAAGTTTTGAGGGGGTGAGTATCAAGCTTTATCGAATTACCGAGCGCCCGAACGCCCATAAAGGCATAGGGTAGAACCACCGTAAAACTTACAACGCTCTAAAGCCAAACCATTATGCAATATGGCAGGTAATACAGGCTGTTCTTGTTTTTGTTTTGGTAAATGCATGATAACCAAGCCATCAGGACGCAACAATTGCGAACGAATGGCATGCAATAGCTCAATTTTATGTCCCATTCTAAAAGGAGGGTCTAAATAAATCACATCAAATGCCTCGGCAGCTGTGCTATTGCGCCGCAGATAATCGAGCGCATCCATAATATGCAACTTCCAAGGAATATCTAAAATAGCTAAATTCTGCTCTAAAATCTTACGCTTACGGCTATCACTTTCAACCACTTCTACATAGCTACCCCCGCGGGAAGCAGCCTCTACCGCCATTATCGCCGAACCGCAAAATACATCTAAAAAACGCAACCCCTCTAAACTGCCATAACGGGAATACAAGATGGAGAAAATAGCTTCACGCATTCTCGCCATTACCGGCCGTATATTGGTTTTAGGGCATTGCAAAAGGCGGCCTTTGTAAAGGCCGCCACTGATACGCATTATCTATTAAGATTTATCTATTAAGATTCCAGCAGCTTCATATATTCTTGCAATAAGGGGCTAGCCTCGCCCTTGAGGATGGTATTGGTAAGCAACTTGCCCAATTGCACACCCTCTTGATCAAAAGAGTTAATATTCCAAGCAAATCCCTGAAACATAACTTTATTTTCAAAATGGGCTAATAAAGACCCGAGCACACGCGGAGTGAGCTGCTTACCATAAATCAACGAAGAGGTCCGTTTACCCGGAAAATTCTTATTGGCGTTCTGCTTATTGGATTGCCCCAAAGCAAACGCAGCTATCTGGGCGCAGAGGTTGGCATTCAGCTTCTTCTGACTACTACAGCCGGCAAACTCAACATCTCTGGGCACCTGCGGTAAGCTAAAACCGATAAATTGCAGCGGCACCGGCGTTGTACCTTGGTGCAACATTTGATAAAACGAATGTTGGCCATTGGTTCCAGGCTCACCAAAAACAATAGGGCCTGTCATATAACCAATCCGTTCACCATTGCGGTTTACCTGCTTGCCATTAGACTCCATATCCAACTGCTGTAAATGCGCAGGAAAGCGCAACAAAGCCTGTGAATACGGAAGTACTGCAGTTGTCGCATGGCCACAGACATTGCGTTCCCACACACCAATCATCGCATCCATCATGGCAGCGTTCTCTCGAATATCACTATTGACCAAGGCATTTTTATCGGCTTCAGCCGCACCATCAAGCAATTCAGCAAAAACCCCTTGCCCAAAAGCTAAAGACAGAATAACCCCACCCACTGCACTTGTAGCAGAATAACGGCCACCAATATAATCATCAATATAAAAAGAATTTAAATAAGCTGGATTATTGGCCAATGGGCTAGTGGCACTGGTTACCACCACCATATGGCGTGCAGCTTGTATCGCAACCCCTCGGCGCTTACCCTCACTCTCTAACCAACGCAGGGCAAAATTCTCATTGGCAAGCGTTTCCTGTGTTGTACCGCTCTTGGAAACAAGAATAAATAAAGTCGTCTCAGGATTCAAACTTTGCAACACCGTGTTAGGGTCATCTGGGTCAACATTAGAAATAAACTCCGCACGCAATTTAGGGCGCAGTAAACCAGCCAAACCAATATATAATGCACGCGGCCCTAAATCAGAACCACCAATACCAATTTGCACTACAGTATCAAATGCCTTCCCTGTAGAACCTTCAAGCTGCCCTTGGTGTATCGCATTAGCAAATTGAGCAATACACTCCTTCTGCTCAACATAAAAAGCCCGTAGATTTTTACCATCTTCAAGCACATCTTTATCCAATTGACCACGCAATAAATGGTGTAAAACTTTGCGGCTTTCGCCCGTATTCATAATTTCGCCTGAAACCAAAGCTTGATATTTATCCAACAATTCTTGCTCTTCAGCCAATTTACTTAACAAGTCAATAATATCATCATTGACACCACGGGCAGCATAGTTAAAAGTTAGGCCCGAAGCAATTTCAATATTCCGTTTACTAATAGTATCGGGAGTAAGTACCTCTTTCAACTGTGGGATACCAGCATTCTCCAGCATTTGGTAATGGACACAACGATCTAAATTGCGAAAATTCATAAAAAACTCCTGAAATACATGAAGAAATCAAGTTACATTCAAACAGTTAGCTTGATTCTACATTTCATAAATATTTTTGCTGATTATATAAGACCTGTAATATATGGCAAGGAATTTTTAAAGCAGCATCGGTATTATAAAACTCTATAGTCAGATTTTAAACTAAAATTTTTCCAATAATAGAATATAAAGATCAAACTCATAAACAACTTAATAAAGGTTTGAATATCCCATTATGAAAAAAGCTATATATTCCCACTTTACCAAAAGGAATACATAGCTTTATAGATAATTATTTCTTTTTCTTGTGTCGATTTTTCCGCAAGCGTTTCTTTCGCTTGTGAGTGGCTATCTTTTTACGTTTTCGTTTTTTCCCTGAAGGCACTCCGGACTCCTTACGTATAAAATTCTGTATATGGAGGCAAAGGGATTCGAACCCTTGACCCTCGGCTTGCAAAGCCGATGCTCTAGCCAACTGAGCTATGCCCCCGAGTAACTTGCAAGCAAGCATATCAATCTTCTGATATTTGTCAATTGAATATCATCAATATTTAGCAAATAATTTATTGGTTCTATAATGATTTTTTAAAGGCCCAAAGCGAATATTTTAAGAGAAATATTTACAAACGTATACCAAGCCAATAACAATCTTTTAAGTCGCAATTAGCATTATTCGGTAAGCCAGTAAAACCTATTTTATGGTAAAAACCGATAGCCGCTTGATTATTAGAATCAACCCCTAAATGCACCCCACAAGACCCAGCCTTCGATAATAAGTTCAATTGAGCCAACAACAATCGTTTTCCAGCACCTTGGCCTTGACATTCTGGGAGCAAATCAATATGTAAATGGGAGGGATAATCCTTAAAATGTGATGGCATATCTTCTAATTGCGCCGCTTTTTGTATAATATTTTGCTCTAGCAACTGTAACTCTTGGGCATTCCAGCTATCTTTTTGCATTTGTTGGTATTTGTTACGCAATGGTGGCCACCAAGAATTTTCCAATTGCAACATAAATTGTAAGCTATCTAATGCAGCAATACAATAACCTTTAATATTAGTATTTTGTTCCATGAGTAATAGGCAGTATTCGGCTGCAAAAATAGCATAGGGAGCTGCATATATATGGCCCAACAATTTAGGGTCTGTATAGTATGCACTGGCATCTTTACCTGCCATACCCGTTTTTAAGCAAATATCATAAAGAGCAGCTAATTTTTGCTCTTTAGAAATTACAATATTGCTAAAACGATCTATCTTATATTCCATAATAACCTACTTTCATTTTTACGATTGAATATCATAAATTATAGAGATTATATTGAAATTTATAGCGAAATCCATAGTTATCTTGATAGTAATTTTCCAATACTTACAATTGATTTCAACCAATATACTGAATTATCTAAAATTGAATCATATATATATCAAAATTTTTTACAAAATCAAAAGATATAATAAAGAAAGTTTATATAATTTTTGATAAAAATAAAATATCATATTTAAAAATCAATTATATAATATTATTGATAGAAATCAATCGAATAATAAACAACAGAATTACTTATTATTAAGTAATACGGTTTTATTTAACATAATCTTTAGTAGTATAAAACCAGTAGTTAGTACCCAATAAATAGCATATAGGGCTAAAGCTGAGTAATAAGCTTTTTGTTTTATCCACTGTACCGATATGATAATCGGTAGTAGTCCTAAAAGACCAAAGCCTGTAGCTGCTAAATAATCACGCACCGCATCATTTTGATAATAAGGGTCCAATATAGTTAGTAAAGCCATGCCGGTACAGGTGGTTTTTATCATTCCAATCTAGATTACCAGTGCATATTGTTGGTATTTGAAGCCAAAATAATGCTTAGCCAAAATAAAATACAATAGCTTTAGCAGTATAAAACTACTAAAAGCCCAAATAGCAATACCATCTACATAAGCCCATATTAACATAACAGAAATACAACCAATACTAGAACAAACCATTATCTTTAGCAAAAACTTAGCTAAAAGATTCAAAATTTCCTGCCAACTTATTTGATATGCAACTTTCCTTTGCTGAAGTTCCATTGTTGCCAATTACTTTCTATTTCCTGTGAAAAAACTTTTGAATCCTGCCCTAGTCTGATATTCCCAAACTGGGGAAATCATACAATACAGACGAATAAAAGCCATAATTGCCAATGCACAAAATACAAAGCTAACGCTGTGCAAAGTATCCATTAAAACTAACAAATTTAAACCCGTCCAACTGCGCCAATACCACAACAATATCTCAATCATTTCCAAAAGCAACAAAGCTAGACCATAACTAATAAAAATATGTATTAGAGAACGGTAATAATCAATATCTTGAACTACCGGCCTAGATATTTCTTTGTTTTGTGTTAGATATTCTGCTCGATTTTCTTGGTAATTATCAGTATGCTGAATAATATTTTTTGACTTTGCTTTATCAAATATTTGTAGAGCAAGTAAACCACCCAAGCTAGCCCATATCTAAACCTAAAGCTCCAAAAGTTAAACCTATATCACCCAAACTAAAAGCATTGGAATCCTGCCATTGTTTACCAATGGCATAAGACTGTGTACGACCCAAAGCATAACCTAAAGCCACAAACAGCCCTAATACGATAGGAAGTTCCTCATACCATAATAAAGCCAGCAAGAAAGCTAAACCAAGCCCCATTAAAGCTTGCATACCATAGTGCCATAAAATAGATAGTACGGTTCCGCTCAATTGATTAAATGCCTTAGATTCTTTATTTTAACTTTGATACTGAAGGTAATTAGAGCTACCTTTCAAATATAAAGTAATGTAAAAAATATCTAATAAGTAGGTTGTAAAGGTCTTGAGCCAACCCTTAGACAAGCCCAATTCAGGAAGGCTATTATAAAATACAGCTAGTAAAATACCGTCTGTAATAGCTTCGGGCATTTGTATTTGCTTCAAGAAAGTCACTTGATGCAACATTGCGGCTAAGCATAAAGCCAAAGCCAAAAATATCAATTGCCAAATAGGGTTTTGTAACATTTTCTATATAACTTTTAACCATTGAACTTTAATGATTGTAAAATATATAGATATAAAATGATTGATAATATCGGCTTATTTTAAAGGGAGAAATCTTGGTAAAAAATTTCTCCCTTTTCCTTTATGATAAACCCTACAGATTGACAATTATCTTTTCCTGCGAACTTCTGGTTCTTCCAAACCATGGCCAACTAATTCTATTAGAGCCATTTCGGCTGCATCATGGCGGCGCAATCCTATTTTTATCACACGAGTATAACCACCAGGACGATTGGCAAACTCTGGAGCAATCTCGGTAAATAATTTTTTCACAATTGCCCTATCAGTAATCAACTTTGCAACTTCACGACGATTATGAACAGAATCTACCCTTGCATGGGTAATTAGTTTTTCCACTTTACGACGAACAGCTTTTGCTTTGGGTAGTGTTGTCTTTACACGACCATAACGAAAAACCGAAGTAGTCATATTTCGATAAATGGCTTTGCGATGCGAAGCTTTTACACCAAGACAGTCAATACCATTACGCTTATTCATATATTCCCCTTATTGGATTTCATCTAATTTGACTGACTTTAAAACTACATTAAAATCAGACATACCAAAACCAAGCCCCCAGGATGCCAATTTATCCCGAATTTCCTGTAATGATTTTTTACCAAAGTTACGTGTTTTGGCAATGTCATCTTCTGTCCAGCTAATTAATTCACCGACAGTACGGATTTGAGCACTACGCAAACAATTACTAGAGCGAACCGATAACTCTAATTCATCGACAGTTCGCTCCATTAAATTTTTAATTTTCAATTCACTTTTACTAATTTCTGCTTCAGCAACAATCAAACTTTCATCAAAATTAATAAAAGCAGAATACTGTTCTTTTGCCAATTTGGCTGCTTCTGCTACAGCATCAGCAGGGTTCAAAGTACCATTGGTTTCTACTTCCAAAATTAACTTATCATAATCAGAACGCTGGCCCACACGAGTTGGCTCTACAGAAAAACGAACCCAATCAATCGGACTAAAATTGCAATCCAAAGTAATGGTACCAACCATCTCTATAAGGTCTTGATTATCTTCAGAACTGCGATACCCTCTACCAAAATCAATCAACGCTTCTATTTCCAAACAAGTATCTGACATAAATGTGGCCAAATGATGTTCTTTATTGTGAACTCGAACACCTTCTTCTACCTCAAAGTGTATACCTGTTAATTTACCTTTACCTTGCACTTTAACAAGAATAGTTTTTGGGTCTTGATTTTCACTATCGAGTAAAGATATATTCAGCTTTTTTAAATTAGAAATAAATGTCAAGGTATCTTCGACCATACCAGGAACAATATCAAACTCACTGGAGACTGTTTTAGCCACACCTTCAAAATCATAGTGAATAATACGCATAGCAGAAATTGCATATCCTTGAATGGATGATAACAAAATCCTACGCAAACTATTACCTATGGTGGCACCATAACCATGTTCAAAGGGATAAGCAATAAAACGACCGTAATTTTCACGCTTTTCTTCAGTCTCAAAATAAATTTCCTTAGGGCGTTTCAAACCACGCAGCAGATTTGCTCTGGCCATATTGTAATTCTCCGTTAATTTGCCTTATTCAATCTCTCTAAAAGATTAAACTCGGCGGCTCTTTTTAGGCCGACAACCATTGTGAGGAATCGGTGTTACATCTCGAATACTTTGCACGTGAAGACCTACATTTCCCAGAGAACGAATTGCTGCTTCTCGCCCAATACCTGGGCCCTTCACGAAAACATAAATATCTGACAACCCTACTTCCTTAGCTTTATTACCTGCAGTCTCTGTAGTTAATTGCGCAGCAAAAGGAGTAGATTTTTTCCCTCCGCGAAAACCCAGTGCCCCTGCACTTGCATTCACAATTGCATTACCCTGCAAATCAGTAATCGTAACAATAATATTATTAAACGTAGCCTGAATATAAACATTTCCTTCATGGACTGTTCTTTTTTCTTTTTTCTTTGCCTTAGCCAAAGCTATGTCCTCCTGATAATTAGCTTATTTTTTCTTGTTGGCAACTGTTTTCGCCTTACCCTTACGAGTACGAGCATTGGTTTTCGTCCGCTGACCACGAACAGGCAAGCCGGAACGATGACGCAAACCACGATAACAAGCAATATCTCTTAGACGTTTAATATTCAAAGCCACTTCGGAACGAAGAGAACCCTCTACTTTATATTCGTTATCAATTAATTTGCGCAGATCATTGATCTCTTCTGCACTCAAATTATTAATTTTTACACTAGGGTCTAATTTTAGCTTTTCACAAATTTGATGGGCAGTCGAACGACCTATACCATAAATTGCTGTCAATGCAATCTCTGTATGTTTATTTGGCAAATCAACACCAGATATACGTGCCGCCATTAAATACTCCTATTAACCTTTCTGTCTCTGCTTATGCTTTGGATTTGAGTGGCAAATAACTCGTACAACACCACAACGACGAATTACTTTACAATGTTCACAGATTGGCTTTACACTTGCACGAACCTTCATAATTTTCTCCTATAATTTGTAAACGATTCCAGTTTAAAAACAAGAAACGCAGTACTTTCTAATTTATAAATTCCTAGATCGTATACGCCCTTTTTTCAAAAGACCATCATGATTATGCATTTTTAAATGACCTTCAATCTGACTCATCGTATCCAAATTTACACCAACCATGATCAATAAAGAAGTACCCCCCATCAAATATGCCACCTGCAATGGGAAACGAAATAGCACTAACATCATAGTCGGAACAACAGCGATAAAAGCTAAAAATATCGCCCCAGGAAAAACGACCCGATTCAACACTTTACTTAAATAGGATTCCAAATTCTCTGTACGAATACCCGGAACAGAGCCATTATTTTCCCGGATTTGGCGAGCAATTTCTATCGGATTCATCGTAACTTGCGTATAAAAATAAGCAAAAAATATTATCAGTAAAACATAAATAAACGTATTGCCAAAACCACCAGGAGACATCGCAATTACAAACCCTTGCAACCAATTCACACGCTGTACTAAAGTTCCCAAAACAAAAGCCAAAAATTGCAACACAGCTTGACCAAAGATCACGGGTATCACACCAGATGGATTGAGTTTAAATGGAATATAGCTACTTTGCCCTTGATACATACGCTGACCAACCACTCGGTTGGCATAACGTACAGGTATACGCCGCTGGGCATGTTGTTCATAAACAATAAAAACAACTAATACAACAAACACCCCTAATGCTAGCAACCCAAAGATCGGATTGATTTGGTCTGGCATTTGCTGCTGCAATATCCCAATGGCTTCTGGCAAACGAACAACAATGCCAGTAAAAATTATCAATGAAGCCCCATTGCCGATACCGTGGGCAGTAATTTGTTCTCCTAGCCACATGATAATTAAAGTACCGGTAGTAACGGTAATTATGGAAATCAACATGAACGTAAATGGAGTCAATGTTGGATAAATTAACCCAGAAGTATCTCCTTTCAATTGGGGCAAAAAAGCTGCTTGTAAAATAGCTAAAACCAAAGTCCCATAGCGCGTATAACGCTTAACCAAATTGCGCCCGCCATCTTGTTCGGCCAATCGCTTCAGTGCTGGAACAGCAATCATCAACAACTGCATAATAATAGACATCGAAATATAGGGCATAATACCCAACATAAAGACAGAATAATTATTAAAAGCTCCTCCAGAAAAAAAATCAAAATAATCAGAAAGCGAAAAACCACTACCACTAGTAGTCGATAATTGGCTCTGCAGAGCAACAATATTAATACCCGGAATAGGAATAAAAGTCCCAATACGATAACAAATCAAAATAATAATTGTAAAAATGATTTTTTTACGTAAATCTGATATCCGAAATATATCGCCTATAGAGCTTGCCATATCAATTCCCTTGACTCCAATTTGCTACTATTAAGCTTTACCCGAGCAATATTCAAGAACAGTAACTTTTCCACCCAATTCCTCAATTCGTAAGCGCGCAGCCTCCGATATACCAGAAATTTCGACTATCAAATTTTTACGACTAAAATCACCACGATTTAAAATCTTGACATTCGCTTCACTTTTCTTAATTAAACCCTTTGCCCGAAGAGTTGCTAAATTAACGGTTTCGGAATCAGAATAAACATTTTCCAGACGGTCTAAATTTACAACAATCCAAGTCTTTTTAAAACGATGATTGGAAAATCCCCTCACTGCCAAACGGCGATACAAAGGAATTTGACCACCTTCAAACCCCATACGAACCCCTCCGCCCGAACGAGCTTTCTGACCTTTCTGACCTTTTCCAGAAGTTTTACCCAATCCACTACCTGTACCACGACCAACAATTTTACGTTTCTTCCTTGAACAAGGTGCAGGCTTTAATTCATAAATAGACACTCATATTCTCCATATATTCGCAAACCTATCAAAAACACACATTACAAAAACAGTCTTCAGAATAGGTCTATTTGTTATAATTACAATTCTTTTATATCGACCAAATGAGCAACAACACGCAACATTCCATCTATGTTTGGAGTTTTTTCAAAAACAGAAGAAGAATTGATTTTACCCAATTTTAGGGCCTTTGCTGTCTTTCGCACAGCTGGACGTTGACCAATCGTACTACGCTTTAATGTAATTTGAACCTGCATTACTATTTATCCCTATTTTGATCGAATTTAACCCCAAAAGTCTTTCAATTCTTTACCACGAGCTTCTGCTCTAGCAGAAGCAGGTATTAAACGCCCAAGCCCCTCCAAAGCTGCTAAAATCATATTCAAAGAATTATTTGAACCCAAAGATTTTGCCAAAACATCTTTTATTCCCGCAGCCTCTAAAACCGCACGAACAGAACCACCTGCAATAACCCCTGTACCCTGAGTAGCAGGCTTAATTAGGATAACACTTTTTTTGTATTTGCCTTTAATTTCGTATGGTGTGCTAGATTTACTGGACAAAGATACTAAAATCATACTCTTTTTCGCCCGTTCCGTACTTTTACGAATCGCTTCCGATACATCATTCGCTTTACCCAAACCATAACCGACACGCCCATTTCCATCACCAACTACCATAAGAGCAGAAAAAGACATTTTATTGCCACCTTTTACTGCTTTGGAAATACGTTTGACTTCTATTAAAGTTTCAATCAGGTTATTCTTTTCATTATCATGGACGTCTGACATATATTCTCCTAAACCTTAATTCCATTGTCACGAACATTATCAACAACAGCCCTAACGACACCGTGAAATTTATAACCTTTTCTATCAAAAACAACTACAGAGACATCGGCCTTTTTCAATTCTTCTGCCATCAATTTACCCAGAACAACCCCACCATCAATATTAGGACGAACATCCAATTTGAGAGTTGATGCTGCAGCAACGGTATGCCCATCATCATCATTTATAGCCTGAAGATATAAATATCTATGGCTCTTAAATATAGTTAAACGAGGGCGATCGGCAGTACCATAAATCTTTTTACGAACCCTGCCTTTACGACGATTCCGTTGACAAATCTTATCCGACAAAGAACTCATTTTTACTCCCTATTTATTTTTTACCAGACTTACCAGCTTTCCGGCGGATGACTTCATCTGCATATTTCACACCTTTACCTTTATAAGGCTCTGGCGGCCTTAGACCACGAATCTCACTGGCGACTTTACCCACTATGACTTTATCGATCCCAGAAACAAATACTTTGGTATTATCCTCTATTGCAAGTTGTATTCCTTCAGGTGCAACATATTCAATCTGCATAGAATAACCCAAAGAAAACAAAAGACCAGAACCTTTTGATTCTGCACGATAACCAACACCATTTATCTCCAAAACTTTCTGGAATCCAGTAGAAACACCTTTGACCATATTTCCGACTAAACGAGCATATAAACCATGCATTGACTTAGCAACCTTACTATCATCAATACGTTGAACACGAACTTCCTGACTGTTAATATCAAAAGAAATTTCGGAACGAATCATCTGACGAAGCTCACCTTTTGGGCCTTTAACAATTAAAAAATCATCATCTATCGCAACGTTAACACCAGAAGGCAACGCAATAGACTGATTACCGACTCTTGACATGATATAACCTACCTCAAATCACCATATTCTACAGAGCGGTTCT
This sequence comes from Spirochaetia bacterium, assembly GCA_965225855.1. Taxonomy (GTDB): domain Bacteria; phylum Spirochaetota; class Spirochaetia; order SP-2023; family SP-2023; genus Haliotispira. The sequence continues at coordinate 1,406,314 of CBDDCK010000005.1, forward strand.
CCACCAACTCTGTCCACAGTGGCTTTCTTACCTGTAATAATTCCCGCCGAAGTCGACAAAATTAAAGTACCATAGCCATTGAATACCCTAGGCATTTCCCGATAACCAAAATATACCCGTCTACCAGGCCTAGAAACACGTTCTATACCTTGAATTACAGATTTCTCATCTTCATCATATTTCAAAAATATACGAATCTTACTACTTTCAGGCGTTTTTCTGTAGTTTTTAATATAACCTTCACTTTTAAAAATACGAACGATTTCTATTTTTATTTTTGAACTTCGGACATCAATCTTATCCAACCCAGCACGACTGGCATTGCGTATTTTGGTCAACATATCAGCTATTGGATCTGAAACACTCATTTATTAATGATTCTCCTTCAATCTACCAACTAGATTTTGTAACACCAGGAAGCATACCTTCATTGGCTAATTTACGAAAACAGATACGACAAAGATTAAATTTGCGCATATACCCACGTGGACGACCACAACAACCACAACGATTGACTCTACGAGTCGAAAACTTCGATGGACGCTGAGCTTTAACAATCATTGATTTTTTAGCCATAACTACGCTCCTTTCTGGAATGGCATACCCATCTTATCCAACAGGGCTTTACCTTCTTCGTCCGATTTAGCTGTAGTAACAATATTTATATTCATACCGCGAATTTGATCAATTTTATCATAGTCAATTTCAGGAAAAATTATCTGCTCATCAATACCTAAAGAAAGATTTCCATTACGATCAAAACCTTTGGTCGAAATACCGCGAAAATCTTTAACACGAGGTAAAGCAACATTGACTAAACGATCGTAAAATTCATACATCCTTTGCCCACGCAAAGTTACTTTGACTCCAACTGCCATACCCGCCCGAACTTTAAAGGCTGCAACAGATTTTTTAGCCAAAGTCTTCACACCCATTTGGCCAGTAATCAAGGCTAGTTCAGTCAATGCACTATCCAATACCTTTTTATTCTGAATTGCTTCACCAATACCAATACTCACAATTATCTTCTCTAAAGCAGGAACTTGCATTACCGATTTATAAGAAAATTGCTTCTGCAATTCAGGGAGCACAACCTCTTTATAAATCTTTTTCATTCGCACCATTATTATTGCTCCTTAAAATGCCTTATCACATTTGCGGCAAATTCGCTCTTTTCTACGCCCTTCTCCGTTGTAACCCACACGCGTTGGACCACAACTAGAACAAACAATCATCACATTTGAAATATCCATATAGGCCTCAATTTCAACTATCTCACCTTGTTCACCTTCTCGCTGAGATTTCTTCGTCTTTTTTACAATATTAAAACCTTCAACCATTACACGACGTCTATCTCTGTCAACTTGAATAATACGACCTTCGCTTTTCACTCCTCTGTCTTTACCAGCAATAATGCGAACCAAATCCCCTTTTGCTAATTTTACTTTATTACTATCGGTATTGAAAATTTTCTTATTCATACTACTTACCTACCTAATATCAGCCGACTACAAAACCATGGTAACATCTTGAAAATCATAAAACCTCGGGAGCTAAAGAAATTACTTTCATAAAATTCACTTCACGAAGCTCGCGAGCCACAGGCCCAAAAATACGCTTACCCACTGGATTAGAATTATTATCCAATATAACACAAGCGTTATCGTCAAAACGAATATAAGTACCATCAATCCTGCGATATTCTTTATGTACTCGAACGATAACCGCCTTCCTAACATCACCTTTCTTAATGACTGATTGGGGTAAAGCCTCTTTTACAGCAATGACAATAATATCACCTATACTAGCCCAACGCCTCTTAGAACCACCTAAAATTTTAATACATTCCACACGTTTAGCGCCAGAATTATCTGCGACATTAAGGCGAGTACTCATCTGAATCATAATTTTATCCTTTTTATTATATCTACAAAACTATTACAAATAGTACAAAACTTACAATGCCTGCTCTACGATCTCAACTAGCTTCCAGCATTTTTCTTTGCTGATTGGACGACATTCAACAATACGAACACGGTCTCCAACATGAGCAGTATTTTCTTCATCATGAACTTTATATTTTTTTGACCAAGCTACATATTTTCTATAAATGGGATGCAATTTACGTGTTGAAACTTGAACCACAATACTTTTGTGCATCTTATCACTGACAACTTTACCAATAAAAGTTTTCTTATTTACTTTCATTTCTTTCCTTAGGCCTAATTTTTAAGAGTTTCGTTGCGCAATTTTTGTATTTAAACGCGCTATACTACGACGAATATTGCGAATATCAATAGGATTTTCTAAATGACCAATGACTTTATCAAAACGCAATTTACGCTGATGCTCTAATAATTTTTTACGTTTAGCAATCATTTCAACTAAAGAGAAATCATCAAATTTTTCTTTCATTATATTTTCCTAACTATTAGTGAACTTTCTTAACAAAACGTGCACGAACAGGTAATTTACTGGCAGCTAACTGCATCGCCTGCTGTGCCAAATCGGCATGAACTCCAGCAACTTCAAACAAAACTGTACTTCTTTGTATCGGCACAATCCACATTTCAGGACTACCTTTTCCTTTTCCCATTCTCGTTTCAGCTGGTTTTTTGGTATAGGGCACATCCGGAAACACACGAATCCAAACTTTACCGCCACGTTTCAAATGACGAGTCATAGCAATACGTGCTGCCTCTATTTGACGTGAAGTTAAATATTTTTGATCTTCAGATACCAAGCCGAATTCACCAAAAGAAATTGTATTACCACGAGTGGCATTCTCACGCAAACCACAATAAGAACGCCTCTGTTTTTTACGATAAGTAAGTCTTTTCGGACTTAAAAGTGCCATCTCTATATACCCCTTTTGCTCTATTCTGCTGAATCAATAGGTCTGCGAACCAAGTTACCAGCGTCTTCTTTGGTATTACTCTTATAAATTTCACCAAGACATATCCAAATTTTTATACCTATAATACCATATGTAGTGGGAGCTTCAGCAAAACCATAGTCAATATTTGCACGAAGCGTATGCAAAGGAACTCTACCCTCTTTCAATTCCAGAGAACGGGCCATATCAGCACCGCCTAAACGGCCAGAGATTTTAATCTTAACACCCTGAACATTACTTTGCTTCATTACACTAGCTAAAGACATTTTTAATACACGGCGAAAAGTGCCTCTACCACGCAGCTGCCGAGCAATATTTAAAGCTACAATTTGTGCACTCGATTCAGGCCTGCGAATTTCTTTAATTTTTATATTCAAAATGTCTTTCGTCAATTTCTGTAATTCTTTTTGCAGACGTTCAATATTAGAGCCTTTCGCCCCAATAATATAACCTGGACGAGCAGTATGAATCAAAAAAGTTATACGTTTTGGTTTGCGAATAATTTTGACATCACTAATATCTGCAGATTGATATCCTATTGTATTTTTCAAAGCATTGCGCAAACGCAAATCTTCATGAAGCATTATTGCATAATCCTTCCCACTAAAATACCAACGAGATTTCCAATCGTTATTTATCCCCAAACGAAAACCATATGGATGTACTTTTTGACCCATTATAAATCCTTCTTTTGTCTACTTCATCTCAAATCTAAAACTACAACAATATGGGCATAACGCTTTAATTGCCTATCGGCACGACCACGACCACGCGCCCAAATTCTCTTATGCCGAGTTCCTTCATTTACCAACAATTCTTTAACAAATAAACTTTCTTCATCAATATTGCTATTCAAGTCAATAGCATTAGCCGCAGCTGAACGAAGAACTTTCAATAAAAAAGCAGCTCCCTTGTGGGGCAACGTTCCTAACACAGCTTCTGCTTCAATATAAGACTGAGACCGTATTAAGTCAGCTATCGGACGAACTTTGGAAGGCGAGATTGGCAAATATTTTGCCACAGCTTTATAAGTCATGATTCACTACCCTTTATTCCCAACATTTTCAGTTTTTTATTTACGGCCTTTTTTATCAGAACCAGCATGTCCACGGAATGAACGAGTAGGAGCAAATTCACCTAATTTATGACCAACCAAATTTTCCGTAACCAACACAGGTACAAAAATTTTGCCATTATAAACTTGAATCGTTATTCCTACCATTTCAGGTATAATCACTGAAGCACGAGAATAAGTTTTAATAGGCTTTTTATTTATTGAATCAGATTGCACCATTACACGTTGAAAAAGTTTCCCCTCAATAAAAGGGCCTTTTTTTATTGATCTAGCCATATTCTAATACTCCTACCCCACCAACTTATTTGCGTTTATTTTTATTTTTTTTACGCTGTACAATAAAGCGATTTGAAACTTTACTGCGCGAACGCGTCTTTTTACCTTTAGTCTGAACACCCCATGGAGTTTGAGGATGCCGACCTTTTGTACGCCCTTCTCCACCACCATGAGGATGATCGACAGGATTCATCGCAACACCACGAACTTTTGGTCTTCGTCCAAGCCAACGCGAACGACCGGCTTTACCAATGCTAATATTCATATGATCGGCATTACTCAAATTACCAATAGTCGCACGACAAGCTTTATGAACCAAACGAACTTCACTAGAAGGTAATTTCAACAATACATAATCACCATCACGAGCTGTAATCATCGCCGAAGAACCAGCAGTTCGCACTATTTGCCCGCCCCGACCTGCGGTCAATTCAATATTGTGAACAACACGACCAACAGGAATATTTTCCAAAGGCAAACTATTCCCAACAACAATTTCTGCATCAGCACCACTGACAACTCTATCACCTACAGCCAGCCCCTGTGGACACAAAATGTATCGTCTTTCACCATCAAGATAAACAAGCAATGCAATATGCGCGGTACGATTCGGATCATATTCAATTGATTCAACACGAGCAAGAACACCTATTTTATCTCGCTTAAAATCAATCTGACGGTACAATTTTTTATGGCCACCACCCCGGCGACGAACACTTATAATACCCTTACTATTTCTTCCAGCATTGCTTTTTTTGCCATTCGATAATTTTTTATACGGCCTATCCTTGGATAAGCCGGAATAATTTACAGTTTGTAAATGCCTTTGACCTGACGTAGTAGGATTATATTTTTTCAATGCCATAATTCAACTCTTTACACTTCACCAAGATTTTCCAAAGCATCGATAACTTTACCATTAGGCAGAGTTACAATAGCTTTTTTCCAAATAGCTGTTTCACCATAACCACGCTTAAAGCTAAGTTTAGAGACTGGTGAATTGCGCTTCTTCTTACTCTTAACAGTAATGATATTGCAAGACAACGGCTCAACACCAAACAACATTTTCACCGCATACAGAATCTGAAATTTATTAGCACGCATATCAACTTTAAAAGTATATTGTTTATACCCAGATATTTTGTTTTGAAGCATACTACTTTTTTCCGTCAACAAAGGACGAATTAAAATATTCTCTACTTCCATTATCACACAACCTTATTTTTGCAATAAAAAGAATTTAAGCCTTTTATTGCCGATTCTGTAAATAAAATCTTCTTGGCATAAAAAAAGCCATGCACCTGCAATCGCCAATAATCCAATAAAACTAAATTAGAAACATTGTCACCCGCACGACGTATCAATTTATTTTGATCTAAATTATCACCCAAAACAATAACAACACGCTCTTTCTTTACTATAACAAAATTTACCAACTTAGAAACAATATCCCTAGTCTTACCAGATTCAATTTGAAAATCCTCAATAATTTTAACGATATCATCATCAGCCACACGGAGAGATAATAAGCTTTTATAGGCATTTTGCTTCATTTTTTTTGGCATATCTTGCCTATAACTCCTAAGATGTGGACCAAAAGCAACACCACCACCTTTCCAAATAGGAGAACGCTTATGCCCGACACGAGCCCGACCTGTACCTTTTTGACGCCAAGGCTTTGCAGTCGAACCTCGCACCTCTGCACAACGGCGGGTCTCAGCGGTCCCTTGACGTTTATTAGCCAATTCAGATAACAATAATTGATGGATCAAACCTTCATTAACTTTCACACAAAACACATCATTAGCCAACTGAATAGAACCTTTTTCACTACCATCTATAGAATATAATTTCTTTTCCATTTATTAACCCTAATAAACACCAAACTAATAATTCAATAAAGTATATTATTAAAATTTAGACTTATGATTTCTTTTTAGCTTTACGAACAACAACACGAGAACCTTTACTGCCAGGCACAGAACCACACACAACCAACAAACCTTTATCCGCCTCAATACGCAAAACTCTAAGATTCTGAACGGTAACACGTTCTTTGCCCATTCTTCCGGCCATTTTCGTACCACGAAAAGTACGAGAAGGCCACGCTGCTTGACCAGTAGAACCTAAGTCCCGATGAAACTTAGAACCATGTGTCTTGCGACCGCCACTAAATCCATGACGCTTCATGCCACCTTGAAAACCCTTTCCCTTTGAAACCCCAACAATATCAACATAGCGAATATCTTCAAATATCTCTAAACCCAATTCCTGGCCAACTTCACAATCCACAGAAAAATCACGAAACTCTTTCAACGAAACACAAGGAATACCACCATCTAAAAACTGACCTAAACAGACTTTATTCATACGATGAACATTTGATATTTTCTGCCCTAACAAAACAGCATCATACCCATTATTTTCTTTTGTCTGCTTTTTTACTACAAGATTCTTTTCTACTTCAATCACAGTTACAGGCTCAACAGAACCATCTTCAGAGAAAAACTGTGCCATACCGTGTTTCTTACCAATCAATGCAATCATTTTATCTCACTATAATAACTGAATTTAAACTATTAACGAATTTCGACATCGACCCCAGCAGGAAGCTCTACATGCTGCAATGCGTCCATCGCCGTCCCAGACGGGTTTATAATATCTAGCAATCTTTTATGAGTACGCATTTCAAATTGCTCCCGAGATTCTTTATGAATAAAAGTCGATTTATTGACAGTAAACTTTTGTATTCTAGTAGGCAGGGGTATAGGGCCAGCAAACTTTGTATCATATTGAACCAATGTATCAATAATAGAACTAACACTTTTTTCAATTAAACGAACATCAAAGCTTTTTAAACGAACCCGAACTCTATCTTTCATTAAAAACACCTTTCATTCCTATAAAAACTAATTGCTTTTATGAAGAAATTTTACATTCTAAAAATTGAGCAGAAAACTACGGGCCAGATACCATAACGATTCCAAATAACTATGCCAATAGTATTCTGCTAATCAAAAAAATAAATTACTCAATAACTTCTAAAACCTGACCGGAAGCAACTGTACGCCCACCTTCACGAATAGAAAATTTCAAACCAGAATCCATTGCAATCGAACTAATCAATTGGACTTCCAATTCACAATTATCACCGGGCATGACCATTTCCTTACCACCTAACAAAACAACAGAACCTGTAACATCGGTTGTGCGGAAATAAAATTGCGGACGATAACCACTAAAAAATGGATTATGCCGACCACCTTCATCTTTTGTCAAAGAAACAATAGCTCCCTTAAATTTCTTATGTGGTTTAATCGAAGCGGGTTTACATAAGACTTGACCACGCTCAACTTTGGTCTTATCGATACCGCGTAATAGACAGCCAATATTATCTCCAGCTTGGCCTTGATCCAATTCTTTTTGAAACATTTCTACACCAGTTACTGTAGTTTTTTGAAGCTCACGAATACCGACAATTTCTACTTCATCGCCAACTTTTACAATACCAGACTCTACTCTGCCAGTAACAACAGTACCGCGACCAGAAATAGAAAAAACATCTTCAATAGGCATCAAAAATTCTTTATCAATAGGACGCTCTGGAATATCAAAATAAGAATCCATCGTATCTAATAATTCTTGAATACATTTATTTGCTTCAGCATCTTTAGGATTACTCATTGCTTGAAAAGCAGAACCTTTAACCATAGGCGTATCTTCTGGAAAACCATATTGAACCAACAACTCTTGTATTTCCATTTCAACTAATTCAACTAATTCGGGATCAGCCAAATCCATTTTATTCATAAATACAAGTAATTTGGGGACGCCTACCTGCCGAGCAAGTAAAATATGTTCACGTGTTTGAGGTTCAGGACCAGAATCAGCTGCACAAAGCAAAATTGCTCCATCCATTTGAGCTGCACCCGTAATCATGTTTTTTACATAATCGGCATGACCAGGACAGTCAACATGTGCATAATGCCGTTCCCCCGTTTCATACTCAACATGCCGAGTATTAATTGTAATACCCCGCTGACGTTCTTCGGGTGCATTATCAATATCCTCGTAAGACATAACCTTACCACCTGCCTTAGCAGCACAGTACATTGAAATTGCAGCTGTCAAAGTCGTCTTTCCATGATCAACGTGCCCAATTGTACCTACGTTAATATGAGGTTTCCCTCTTTGAAACTTTTCCTTAGCCATATCTCCTCCTAATGGACCTAAACTTTTATGTTACGCAGCAAACTGCGATTATAAAAAATAAGCTTGAGAAACCACTCAAGCTTGTAAAAGGAAAGAAATTAAAACTTATTAAGTAGCAACTTCACCTTCAGACTTACAAGACTGTGGTTTAAAGCAATTATTTGTAACTACAAACTACCAACGATAGTGGGCAAAAGCCTTATTTGCCTCCGCCATGCGATGAATATCTTCTTTTCTCTTAACAGCAGCACCAGTGCCTCGAAAAGCATCTAACAATTCACTTGTTAAACGTTCCTTCATACCACGCCCCGAACGAGAGCGAGCTGCATGTATCAACCAACGCATACCCAAAGCTTCACGGCGAGATTCTCTAACCTCAACTGGCACCTGATATGTTGAACCACCAACCCTACGAGAACGAACTTCAAACACCGGCTTAACATTTTCCAAAGCTCTGCGAAACGCAATCAGAGCATCTTCACCCGATTTCTCAGCCAAACGATCGAAAGCTTCATAAACTATTTTCTCACTAATAGATTTTTTACCATCTAACATCATACGAGTAATAAATTTTTCAACTTCACTACTACCAAAACGAGCATCAGCAATAAATTTGCGCAGAATCACTCTTTTTTTTCTCGACATTTCTATTTCTCCAACAACACGAACACGGTCTAGGCTTTAGGCCTTTTTGCACCATATTTAGAACGACCACGACGACGTTCATTTACACCCAATGCATCACGAGTACCGCGAACAATATGATACCGAACTCCAGGTAAATCCTTTACACGACCACCACGGATGACAACAACAGAATGCTCTTGAAGATTATGCCCAATACCGGGTATATACGCCGTAACTTCAATACCATTTGACAGACGCACACGAGCTACTTTACGCAAAGCAGAATTAGGTTTTTTTGGCGTAGAAGTGGTAACACGAGTACAAACTCCACATTTTTGAGGACACGCCTGCAACGCTGGCGATTTTGTCTTTTTAAGACTGGAACTACGACCTTTACGCACAAGCTGGTTAATAGTTGGCATTCTATATCTCCAATATATTAATGCAAATGATAAATAAAACCTAAAAATAATTAGGCTCAGCAAAACAAAAATGCAACGCAATTACAAGCTACCCTTATCGAATAAAGTCACCAAAAGTAAAACAATTCAACAGTGATAACTAATTTTAGGAAAAGCGGATACACGCTTACTTTTTTTAAAAAATACCCTTACTAAAAAATACCCTTACATTTTATAAATGCTATCAATACAAAACAAAAACATCTCCAGGGGGAATTGAACCCCCGTTGCCAGAATGAAAATCTGGAGTCCTAACCACTAGACGATGGAGACAAACAAAATGAGCTGGACAGGATTTGAACCTGTGACCCACGCATTAAAAGTGCGTTGCTCTACCAGCTGAGCTACCAGCCCAAAACATCGAATTCGGTGGAAGAATATAATTTAGATGGCAAAAGCTTGTCAAGTACTTAAAATTTATTTTTTAAATTTATCACAAACAAATAAATCGGCACTATTGAAATTCGTTTGCTTTTCTAACGAATTGGAAGAAAAAGCAAACTTTACTTTATTTTTAGACTATGCTATATTCTGCCTGCATTATTTGAAATATAAATAATGTTTACTTAAATCATTTAAAAGTAATCACTTCGGATTCCAGTGCAAGGTATTTAATGGCAGAACCACAAGAAATAAAAGTTAATGACGTAAAACCCTCAAAGAAAGCAGCAACCCAAAAGACCAGCTATAATTCTACCGCCAAAAAGGCCAATTCCTCAATACCATCAGGTAAAAAATTACTTATTGTCGAAAGTCCAGCAAAGGCACGAACTTTGAGTAAATTTCTTGGCTCTAGTTTTCAAATCAAAGCTTCTGTAGGCCATTTGCGTGATTTACCACAAAAAGGTAATTCACGCAAAGGGTTGGGTATTGATATTGAACACGGTTTCGCACCCGATTATCAAATTATTCCAGGTAAAGAAAAAATCGTAAAAGAGCTGAAAGCTTGGGCAGATAAAGCTTCGGAAATATTTCTTGCTCCCGACCCGGATCGCGAAGGTGAATCTATCGCTTGGCATTTAGCCGAACTACTTGAAGTTCAAGATAAACCGGTCTACCGTGTTACTTACGGAGCCATTACCAAAAAAGCTGTCAGTGAAGCAATCGCCAAACCGCGCGAAATCAATATGGATTTAGTGGATGCCCAGCAGGGACGGCGTGTTCTTGACCGCTTGGTAGGTTTTGAATTATCGCCATTTTTATGGAAAAAAGTGGCAATGCGTCTTTCTGCAGGGCGTGTACAGTCTGTGGCAGTGCGCTTAGTCGTTGAGCGTGAAAAACAGATTCGTGCTTTTACTCCTCAAGAATATTGGAAAATAGTCGCTGCATTAGAAGGTATCGACACAGAACAAAAGAAAGTTTGCTTTCGTGCTGAATTAAGTAAATGGCAGGAAGAACCTTTTGCATTAGGTCGCCAAGCAGCATCCTGTGAGGAAGAAGTAAATAAGATTTTGGCCCAATTGGAAGAAGCCGAGTATCGACTTTTTGAAGTGCAAAAAAAAGAAACACGGCGCAAACCTCCAGCGCCATTTATCACTTCCACCCTACAACAAAGTGCCAGTAATTTGTTTAGTTTTGGGCCATCGCGTACAATGAGTTTGGCCCAAAAACTTTACGAGGGGGTAGAAATTGGCAATGAGGGTCCGGTTGGTTTAATTACTTATATGCGAACAGATTCCACCCGAATTGATCCCGAGGCTATCGCAGAAGTACGTGGCTATATTAAAAGCAATTTTTCTACTCACTATTTAGAACCCAAAGTCCGATTTTTTGGTTCCCAATCCAATGCTCAAGATGCTCACGAAGCAATCCGCCCCACATCGGTAGCCCTTACTCCTGCATTGGTTAGCCCATATTTGGAAAGAGCTTGTCATCGGCTTTATACAATGATTTGGAATCGCTTTGTTGCTTCCCAAATGTCTGATGCACGCTATGCCCAAACAAAGTTTCGCATTTCTGCGAGTCATGGCGTTTTTGAAAGCCGTGGGCGCATTATGTTGTTTGACGGTTTTACCAAATTATGGGGCGAAAATAACACCGAGTCTCGAAAAAACCAGAAGACGACAGTAAACGACAAAACAGACGATACACAACCAGATAAAAAAGAAAGCCCTGCTATAGAAGAACAGACCCTGCCTGATATTGAACCCAATAGCATACTGGATAAACAAGAATTACAACCTTCACAACATTTTACCAAACCGCCGAACCGTTATACCGAAGCGGGCTTGATCAAAACTTTGGAAAAAGAGGGAATCGGTCGCCCTTCAACCTATGCCCCGATTATCAAAACGATTCGAGAAAGAGGATATGTTGTGCTAGATCAACGAGCTTTTAAGGCTTCGGAACTAGGCATAGCTGTAACCGAAGTGCTGGAAACAAACTTCCCCGAAGTCATGGATTTACGTTTTACAGCGGGTATGGAGCAAAACCTCGATAAAATCGAACAAGGCCAAGTTAATTGGGTCAAGATGATGGAAGGTTTTTATGGTAAATTCCATGACCAAGTCGTCTACGCTTCAGAACATGCACAAGTGCTTAAAGGGCGTTCTTACGATGGGCCAGAAAAATGCCCTTTGTGTGAATCGGCGATGGTTATTCGTTATTCTCGCAATGGTGCGTTTTTAAGCTGCAGTTGCTACCCTGAATGCAAAGGGCTTCGCCCCATGCCCGGAGAAGGCGAAAGCAGCGATGACCAAGAACCGGTTGACTGCCCAAATTGTGAGCGCTTGATGATCATCAAAACTTCCCGTTTTGGCCAAAAATTCCTAGCCTGTTCGGGCTACCCTGAATGCAAAACAGCCCAATCTATTACCCAAGATGGCGATCCCGATCTGCCAGAAATTGACCATAATTGCGAAGAATGTCAAAAACCCATGGTTGTCAAAGTTTCCCGTTTTGGTAAAAAATTCTTGGCTTGTTCCAATTACCCAGAATGTAAAAATACTCATCCTCTCGATGCGGAAGGCAACATTGTATTTTTGCCCAAAATCGAAGGCATGGTATGCGAAAAATGCGGTGGCGAGATGGCTGTAAAATTGGGGAAACGCGGGCTATTTTTGGCTTGTACGGGCTACCCCAAATGCCGCAACGCAAAGCCATTGCCCAGCGAAGGAAATGATGAAGACAACCTTCAAAAGGCTGCTACCCAAAAATCAACGGCTAAAAAAATAGCAACTAAGAAAACTACTAAAAAAACGGCAGCCAAAAAAACAAGTACCAAAAAAACAGCAATGAAAAAGACTGCCAAAAGAGCCCGTTCAAAAAATGCTCAAGCCCCAAAAAACCAGAAGCCCCAGAACAAAACTCAAAAGACCTAAAAGACTCAATAGACCAGGTGCAATAGATTTAAGCCCCCTACTTTTTGAATTACATTTATGAATAAAGCAATGCAAGATTTTTTTGACCAATTACAAGCTTTAAAATTCTGGTTAGAAGGAATTATACCTTTAGTCTTAGTGTTAGTTGCCTATTATGCAATTTTATTCATTTTACGTAAGTTATGTAGAAAAGAACAATTAGATAATAAATGGTTCCAAACTTGGCGTAACCTAGGCGGGCTTGCCTATATTATTGCATTATATCAGCCCTTATTGCTTTTTGTTCCAGAATTGAGCCAGAGCTTAGAAAGTTTTGGCAAAGTTTTTACCAGCCCGCTATTTGACAAAGAAAATGGACTTAGCTTAATCTCTTTGCTTTTGCTTCTACCAATATTTTTTGTATCCAGCAGGCTAGCTACCGGTTTAGTCAAATTATTAGAACTCCACCTAGACCGCAATCATTTATTACAAAAGAAAATGTCGAAAGCCGATATACCTGCATTACTAACCATATTATATTACGTTCTACTATCATTATTCTGCCTATTAGGCATTAACCTTGTCGGCATCAATTTATCTTCACTGGGTGTAATTCTTGGTGCATTGGGTTTGGGCATTGGTTTTGGTTTGCAAAATATAGCCGCTAACTTTATTTCTGGTATAACCTTATTATTAAACAGTCATATTCAATCTGGCGATTTTATCCGAACCCCCAAAGCCTTTGGCACTGTCGAGCGTGTTGGTTTGATGAATACGATTGTGCTGACCATAGAGCACGAAAATTTAATTATCCCCAACCAATATTTACTCAATGAAATTATTGAGAACGCATCTTATGAAAACAACCGCATCGTACAGCTACATTTACCCGTAGGGGTTAGCTATGAGTCGGACTTGGACTTGGTGGTAGAGCTGTTGAAAGAAGTTTTAGAACGCAACCCTTATTTTCCAGAAAATTGGGAACAACAAAAAAATGCTCTTAGAAGCTACCAGAACAATGGCAACATCAACGGCAAAACTTGGGGCAGCAAAGGTAGCTATTGGCTCAAAGGTTTTGAAACCTCTGCGATTGAATTTGAAGTGAGAATGATGATTGAAAATATTGACGTATGCCGAGCCGCTACCCATTGGTTTTATATGGAAATCTGGCGAACCTTTAAAAAACACGGTATCATCATACCTTTCACCCAAATCGATGTTCATATATTTGACGCGAGAGAACAACAGATACAATCTGTAACAGGCTTTGGCTTATGATTGGATTGGGTTTATACTGGATTTATGATTGTTGCAGATTTTTCGCATCATAGAAAAGAGAGTCAAAAAATCTTGTCTATGTAAGCATTTTACATAAGCTATCACATTCGCAAGTTTAGGAGGGGAGGAACTAAGCAATGAAAAAAGGGAATGATCAACGGATTTTCCACTTAGGAAATATTTGGGGCAATATTATAAATATTATTTTGGGCAATATTTCTTGGGCGAGAATTATTCTGCTATGTGCATTATTATCTATACTATGGTTGATGCCCATTATCTTTGAAGTGGTAATGCTGCATGCTTATGATATACCTACCCAGGATTATTCTGTGCGCAAAGGCGATACTCTGTATTCTTTAGCTCGGCGTTACGGTGTTTCGGTAAACGAAATTATGCGTGTCAATGAGCTAGAAAACAGCACGGATATAAAACCGGGAATGTTGCTAAAAATTCCCGCTAAAAAATTTCCCGGCCAAGGTAGGCGTTCAAAAGATAGCACAAAAAGCAGTTATAGTGCCCATGTTGTGGCTGCGGGCGAAACATTTTATGGCATTGCACGCAAGTATTCCATGTCCATTAATGAATTGTTAGAGCTCAATGGTTTAAGTTCCAATACTTTATTGAGGCGCGGCCAAAAATTGGTCGTAAAAAACACAATCCAAAAACAAGAAAATTCTGCAAAAAACAGTAGCTACCAAAGCTCTCATTTTGAAAATGTCTCTGATGAAGAATATTACTGGCCCACATCTGGCAGAAGAGAAATTTTAGAAAATAAGTTGCAAGGTGTTCGGATATTGGCTACCAACCGCAGTTTAGTGTATGCCGTCTGCGATGGTAAGGTCATGTGGAAAGGGCCATATCGCAGCTATGGTGTGGTTGCGCTAGTGGCCAGTGCCGACGGTTATATTTATTTATATGGAGGCAATGTGCATTTCTTGGTCAATGTTGGCCAAAATATTCGTAAAGGTGAACCACTGGGGAAGGTTGATTCTAAAGTGAAAAACCAATTGGCTGGACAATCTCAAATTTACCAAGGCCATAACCAACAGCTAGCTACAGCACAAAAATATCCTAATCAGGTTTATTTTTCTGTGTTCCGCAATGGGGAATTTATACCCATTCAAAATGCCCCAAGAAGTTAAAAACAAAAAGAATTCATCATTTGGTAATGAAAAATTCACTGAAGGGCTTTTTACTGAATATTTGGAAGGGCATGGCGATCGGTGTTGCAAATATTGTTCCAGGGCTTTCTGGCAGTACGATTGCTTTATTACTAAATATTTTTGAACGCTTATTACAAAGCATTCGAGCTATCAACATCAAAACTTTACAGTTATTTTTCTCTGGTCGCTTCCGAGAATTCTGTTATCGCAGCGATTTTATGTTTCTACTATCGGTTTTGATTGGCATATTGTTGGGCAATGTTTTGCTGGCCCAATTGCTCAATTATCTATTTATTTATTATCCGATATATACTTGGGCTTTCTTCTTTGGCTTAGTACTTGTTTCTATTTTTTTCGTTAGCAAACATGTTTCCTACTGGTCAAAATCATGCTGTGTGGCTATATTTTTGGGAATCGCAGTAGCCTTGGCTCTCACAGCATTTCCCCTTGCAAGTAGCAATTCTTCAGCGTGGTATCTGTTTATCTGTGGTATTATTGCCATTTGTGGCATGATTTTGCCTGGTCTATCGGGCTCTTATATTTTAATTTTATTGGGCAATTACCAATTAGTCATGATCGAAGGGCTAGGCACATTACAAATGCATATATTGGGACCTTTTTTAGTTGGGGTTTTGTGTGGGCTTTTCAGTTTTACCCATGTTTTGGCTTTTTTACTCAAAAGATATTATAACCAAACAATGGCCATACTTTGCGGTTTTATAGCCGGTTCCCTGCGTAGCTTATGGCCTTGGAAACAAGAGATTTTGCAAGATTTTGGCACGAAACAAAAAGTTATAGGTTATGATTATTTTATCCCTGCGTTCGATATTTCTTTTTATTTAGCCATAGTATTTTTACTACTTGGGGCCGCTATAATTGTATTTTTAGAAGCTCCCAAAGATAAAAAATCCAGAATACTTGACAAGTATAAACAATTTTCATAATCTTTTACTTATGATTTTCAACCTAGGCTCAAGCGTTGCGCTTAGAACGTTTTTCTTTACCTTAAATTGAGCATTTGTTACTTATCAAGCCCGTAAAACTATTATTAGCTTTACGGGCTTTTTGCGTTCGCGCTCGTGGCTTATGTAGCTACACAACTTACCAAAACAAAAAACAAAAAATGAAAGGAGCACTATTATGAAAAAGTACCTACATAAACCAGCTTGGACTGGTACATTCTTAGACATGTTTACCCTTTGTGCCATGGGCTTGTTGCAACCCGCCAGAAGAAAGTAACGACGGTGGCGGTTATACACCGATTGATACAGCTTCCATCATGGTAAACCTCTCACCAGACTATATGGCTGTGCAATGAGTCATAGGATATATTGGGTACACAAAACAACTAACGCAGCTTATAAATTTGATTTAGGTTATGCATTTATCAATAATAGTTATAGCTCCCATGACCTAATCAAAGATACAAGGAGGCAAAGTATATTCCAGTAGATAAAAATGGGAATATCTATAGTGCTTATTTAACAGTCGATGTCCGTAACTCAGGCGATGTTAATATCCAACAGATTGGGCACCCAGAATATAGATTCGGTAGTGCCTACTCCTCCCGTGAAAATCAATTTATATGGGCTGCGGATACAGATGGCAATAGCATTTAATAGGCACACACAACGAAAATCAAAAGGACAAGCGCTTTCTCTTTAGGAATGGCGCAACCGGTCAGTTTACCAATACTACCGGCGAAAGATGGCTTTAAGCCCATGCTATTGCTTACCAGCCCCGATGGCAAACTCTATAGCCTATCTAAGAAAAGGAAAGATGGTTACAGTAATTATTTTGTACACCAAATTATCCTAGAAGGTGGCAAGCCGGTGGTAAAGAAAATACACAAACAATCTTTGAATAGATATTTAGGGTCATCACAGTGAAAAATGATGCGTTTTAAAGATGAAGTTATTGTTTATAAAGGGTTTTGGTGATCACTATGGTGGTTTTATCCTGAAGGTCTATAACTGACTGGAATATCCCTGTAACAGGCTTAACCTCTAAATATCAAAACAATGGTGAGCATATCTTTACTTTAACTGATAGTGCCATTATCAAGATTGATCGGCTAACGGGTAGCAAGACTACAGTCTATAGCAAAAACAGCAGTGATAGCCTCGATTCCTTTGATATTTTGAATGATGGCACAATCTATTTTAGTGGCACAGACTGGCCGAACAACGATGGTGCTAAGATTATTGGCAAAGTCAACCCTACAACAGGCAAGGTAGAAACAATAGTCAAAGGCCTTAAAGAAAATATTTCTATATCCCTTACCTGCGCAAACTAAAACCATAGCTTGCTTGGTACTTACAAGGTTTAGTACCAATCGCACTGAACCTTGTAAACTATCAATCTACCCGCCCTGCTTGATTTTTGTTGGAGTATTGAGTAAGCTTATTACTATAAACAAAAATAGGTTGGTAGCAAGTTACTACCAAATTGGTAGTGGAATAATACTAGGTTAGTAAACTACTACCAATTTGGTAGTAGTGAATAATCTAGTTGTTGTAGCCGAGTTTTTATAACATTATAATTTAGCGGGCCTTGTGAGCAATTACCTTTATTTTACATTACTACTATATTGGGTATAATCTTATTTATAATCCTTATATCCTTATAAAGGAGCCAATAAAATGACCGACCAAGAATTCAAAGACTTAGTAGTGGGCTTAGCCATTGCCCAAGTCTAGACCGATAGACAGATAAAACAGCTATGAGCTTTGCAAGGCTAGACCAATAGACAGCTCAAACAGCTAAGAGCTTTGCAAGCTAAGGTTTAAAACCAGATTAGAGAGCTGAAAATATATATCGAAGCCGTGTAGAGAGTTGCTTGTTGACCTATATAGGATATAAATAGGATTCCAATCAATAACACCTAGGATTAGCTTACTCTTTATTTAATACTAATACATAACTTAGTCTATAGCTATCGAACATGGGAGCAATAATTGCGCTAGAAAAAAACATTTTAAGCCGTAACTTGCTTCCCTAGTGAGAGACAATTCTCTATAATGCTGACCTATGTTTGGTTTTCAACTCACTAAATGGTTCTGGACCCTGTGGGACAATCTATTGACCATAGTACTACTAAACTTAGCCTCCCTTGCTACCTTAGGCGCAGCATTATATCTATTGATAGACCTGCTAGTCCACTTGACACCTAGCCTATTTGCCACCAGTCTGATTCTAGTAAGTAGCTTTAGCATGCTATTTTTGTACACTCTATTCTTGCACCTCTGTGCTCTAATTAATTATTCCATAGTTAAGAATCAAAGTAAAGACTGGAAGGCTTGCTTGCGCAAAACCCTTTCCAAGCGCAGCCTGTTTGCAGTCCTACTAGCAGACCTACTCTGGGTTAGCCTATTGGGCCTCTACTACATTAGCTGGAATTTTTATAGCCAACAGAGCAACATATTGAGCCTATTGGCCCTAGGAATCATGTTCTGGTTAGGAATATTCTTCCTATTAGCCAACGGCTTTTACCTACCCCTATTAGTCCGCGAACAATTTGCCTTTAAAGAGGCATTCAAACGCAGCATTCTCATCTGTTTAGACAATCTATTGCTAGCCTTGCTACTAGCCTTAGCCTGCCTGCTATTGACGGCTGTATCGGTTATCCCACCATTTATGATATTGTTTGGCGCAGTTGGGCAAAGCCTATGGTATGAAGTGAGTATCCGAATCCTATACTATAAATACCAATATATACAACAATTGAGCCAAGAAACTCAAGAAAGGCTAGAAGGCCAGAACAACCATAAAAAGCTTGCCATACCTTGGCGGGCTCTACTGCGCGAAGAGCGCGAACAAATCGGCCCAAGGAGCTTACGCAACCTAATCTTTCCATGGAAGGACTAAGGAAAGCCATTACATGCACATCTGGCAATCGAAAGACTTAGAGCAAATGCTACACCCCAATGATTGGCTAAGCCTACAAAGCCAAGTCTATGAACGGTTTCCCCCAATGAAGCCAATAGCCACACAAGTAAAGTCAAAACTAAGCCTTTTGCCAAACGTACGCGGCGTACTATTTGACATTTACGGCACCCTACTCATATCCGATTCTGGCGAACTTTCCACTGCAAGAGAACTACAAGAGCAGAATGGCTCAAGTGGACGAGAACACCTAGCCTTAGATATTCTACCCCAACACTTGCGCACATCGCTACCAGAAGGCTTTACACCCACCAAAGAACTAAAAAGGCATATTATAGAGCAGCACAACAAGCTTAAAAGCCCAGCCATACAATATCCTGAAGTAGATATAATCGCCATATGGCACCAAATATTTTTAGAACAGCTACCCAAAGATATGCACCATCACCTAAGCCCCTTACTGCTAGCACGCTTCGCACTGGAATACGAACTACTGTATAACCGCACCCAGCTGATGCCCGGCTGCTTAGAGCTAATCAAGTGGTTGTTTACTCGGGACTTTTACCTTGGTATCATTTCTAATGCCCAATTCTACACACCCATTATCCTAGCCACTCTATTTAGCCTGCGCAACCTAAAGGACTTACATATCAAGCCCAACTTGTGTTTTTGGTCCTATCGCTATGGTTACAGCAAACCCCAACCACAGCTATTCCAACACGCATGCAAGGCCTTAGCAAAGCATAACCTAGAACCCAGTGAAGTACTCTATATAGGCAATGATATGCGTAACGATGTCTGGGCTGCAGCCCAAGCTGGCTTTCAAACCGCACTATTTGCCGGTGACCAACGGTCTTTGCGTTTGCGCTTAGATATACAAGAAGTGGCCGATACACAACCCAATCTAATTGTTACCGAACTGAGGCAGCTCAAAAGCGTTTTGTCACTAGAATGAATAAACTAGGCTTGCCATAGATAGCCCCCTAAGTTATGCTGCAACAGCTACATTTACAAGATAGGAATACCGATGCTTTTTAATCAGGAAGATGAGGGGCTGGTACAAGAGTTTATTGCCGAACTGCGCAATATGAACTTGACCGTTGAAAACTTGGTTCAAGACTATGATCGCTTGATCGCTCTTTATGATATATCTTTCTTTTTTCGTATCTATCTACGCAGTTGTGCCCAAACCCTGCACGATCGCATTCTTGAGGAAAGCCATAATTCATTGATAGCAACACGTTATACTCAATTCTTTGAGTCGGAACTAACCACTATGCCCCGCATGATCTATTTGTTCCAAAGTGCCTACGGTAGCCGTTTTGTGCGCAGCGTCTACCAAGCAGCTTACTTGACATTTATCGAACGCCAGCAACAAGCTACCGAATTCCTCAAAAAATCAGTAGCTGAACACGACAAGTTTGGCTTCTTTCGCAAAACAATCATTACCATTGAAGAAAGCCAATTGATTGAAGAGCCCAACAAAAAGGTATTGAATCCTCGGGTTAAGGGCAAACCACACAACCGGCCGATAGAGCAAAATAACTTACAAGTACAAGCCAATTTAACCAAGCCACAGAGTATAGATGCTCTCGAAAAACCACCTACCACAAAGGAAACTAGCGGGATATTAGAGCATAGACTCGGTAGTTTAGCCAACCATATCAGCTCGGAACTAAATACCGGCGATGACTTGGATGATGATTATCACTATGATTTCTAGCCTTTTAGCTGCTAAGCCAAAATCCGTTACCATTGCCATAAAAAAGGCTTGACACGATTATTTGATTGCGATAGATTCTGATCTACAATTTGTAACAATCTATATGTTTTATTCTTTGTACCCATAGCTCAGCTGGATAGAGTGTCAGATTGCGGTTCTGAAGGTCGGTGGTTCGAATCCACTTGGGTACGTTATTAGCTTAATTAAACTTAGGAGAGGTGTCCGAGTGGCTTAAGGAGCACGCTTGGAAAGCGTGTGTATCAGCAATGGTACCGAGGGTTCGAATCCCTCTCTCTCCGTTACATTTTGTAAACTAATTAGTTGTATAAAACCTTACTATAGCGAATTGTTGATAAACGATTGTAAATTTGCACGCAAAATGAAACGACTTGCGTGCAAATTTACTTACTTTTTAGCTTGGTTACCGTAACAACCAAACCCTACTTAATAATTTACAACTTGAATAGCATTGGTTGGGTATGCTAAACCACCAATTACAAATCCTGCTGCTACTTCAAGGTTGTATGCACCATTATTATCACTTTTACCAACCTTAACCAGTATCTTCTCGGCTTCCGCTCTTACACTACCGCTTAAAGTAATAAATAATCTGCGTCTATTTACCCCCATAGAACCTGTGGCTGTGTTTTCACCTGCAGTTGCGTGCTGGGGTAATGTGTATCTCTTATTACCATCACCGGATACAATCGTCAATTTGCTAAAGTCCCACTCTGCAACTACTCTCGGTAAATTGGCACCCTCAATCAATAATATGCCTTCAATAGTAGAGTAGAGTACGGAGCCGATCTTGCTTATGTAGCCACTAACGGTAATAGGGTTATTGCTTGTGTCTTCAGTGCTACCACCGGCAAAGCCTGCTGCTGCTTCCAGGTTGTATGCACCAGTATCATCACTATCACCATTCTTAAACAGTATCTTCCCGGCTTTCCTTTTTTCACTACCCCCTAAAGTAATCGTTAAGCTTGTTGCACTTGCACGAGAACCTGTGGCAAAGCTTATAATAGTTCGATATGCGCCTCCATATCGGTTGTGCCGGAATAATGGGGCACTCTTATCACCATTACCTGCGACAAACCTCAATTTGGTGAAGTCCCAGCCCCACACTGTTGACGGTAAATTGACACCTGTAATCACTAACACGCCTGTAGCAGCATTGTAGGTTGCACGGGTAATTGTGGGTGCGGGGTTTCCACTAACGGCCAAGGCTTTGGCTGTATCTAAACCCGCCCAAGCACCAGTGCTAGTAAGCAACCCATCTTTTAGACCATTGCTATCCATACCGTCCTTGCCATTCAGAGTAGCTTTATGTGGATCGGTAAGTTTCAGCCAAAGTGCTGTGCCATCGCTTTTAATACGGTACTTACCTTTTGCAAGACCACGACTATCTGACCCAGTAGCTGTGCCATCTGCAGTATAGGAACTTAAGGCTAAGCCATCTACCGTAATGGTTTGGATTTGCGCTTGGGTCGCAGTTGTAGCACTTAAGTAAGTACCTTGTACGGTTAACAGCGCCGTGCCAACATGGTAGGTTGCATGGGTAATTGCAGCTTTAGGCGACTCCTCTTCGACTTGTTCGACTTGTTTGTCTTTAGGTTGCTTAGGCGACTCTTCTTCAGCTTGTTCGACTTGTTTGTCTTTAGGTTGCTTAGGCGATTCATCATCGACTTCTTCGGTTTGTTCGGCTTCGGGTAACTTACGCGACTCTTCTTCGGTTTCGGTCTTAGACTGCTTACCGGGTACATTCTGAACGACCAAGTCTTTGGCTGTATTTAAACCCGCCCAAGCACCAGAGCTAGTAAGCAACCCTTTTTTTAGACCATCGCTACCCACCTTGGCCTCAAGAGCAGCTTTATGTTCATCTTTAAGTTTCAGCCAAAGCTTTGTGCCATCGGTTGCAATACGGTACTTACCTTCTGCCAGACCGCTACTATCTGGCCCAGTGGCTGGGTCATCTGCAGTATAGGAATCTAAAGCTACGCCATCTACTACGATGGTTTGGATTTGGGCTTCTGTAGGGCTTAAGTTAGAACCTTGTACGGTTAAGATAGCCGTGCCAACATCGTAGATGGCCTTATTGATAGTCGGCCCAGAAGATGGCGCATCATCGTCATCGGGTGGGGCGCAGGCAAAGGCCATAAAGGCCAGTAGCCAGGCTACAGGCAATAAAAGTAGTTTGTGCTTATACATAAGCAATACCTCCAACAAATGGATAAAGATTGACCAACCCATACGGGCTAGTGTGTAAATCCCTATTTTGCTAGGGGGGGTGTTGCGTCAAGGCCTATACAAGCTTTTTACAAGTTTTTTTGTGCTTTTTTTATGTTTGGGCACTTTTTTTGTGTGTTAGTGTTGTTTTTTAGTGTTGGTTGGGGGTTCAAAATCCATGCCAATCAAAAGGCTTAAGGGTGTTGGTTGGGCCTTTGTTTGGCCTTTGGGGGGTGGCAAAGTGTAGAATTGAATAAAATACTTGATTACACCTCAATTACACTATGGGGCAATCTCCAAAAGGTGAAACATTTAATGAAAATGAAAACGCTATATTATTCTTTCAGGGGCGTTCAGAATTTGGCCAACGATTGCCGATGATTGTTGTATAGGTCCTGGATTATGTGCCGATGTAGAAAATTTCATTAAAGACTAGGGTATTAATAGGTGCGAGGTAAATCTATTGATAGATTTAGGTCAATTCTATCAATAGGTGGGAGGTAATTCTATTGATAGATTTGGGTCAATTCTATCAATAGGTGCGAGGTAAATCTATTAATAGATTTGGGTCAATTCTATTATATAGGTGCGAGGTAATTCTATGGGTAGAGGGGGCTGGGGTATTTATTTATCGGTATTGTTCTGCTTTAGCCTTAGCTAAAATTTCTTTTACCAGCCTATCATTAATAATCGTTTGGCTATGTTTTAGGCTTTTTTATCTGAAGCCCTTTGGCCTTTACCTTTTAAGGAGAATGAGGGCTTAGAGCTGGGCACTAAAAACTCTCATTATACTGCCGATACTCTGGCTGCAGCGATTTGTCTTTGCCATCAACAAAATCGTTTTACGTTTTGATTATTAAAACGAATAAAGCAGAAGCTAATAACTTTGTTCATTGGTTTGCCAAAATTTAAATTATTAGCTCCATTGGTTAAGACCAATTAGGCAATTGATATACTGAATTTTGCTTTTTGTGCTCGGTAAATAATTCATCTACAAGCGCGTAAATTTGAGCTATTGACAATTCTGCAGAAGCGTGTGGGTCCATCATAGCCGCGTGGTAAAACCACTGTTTATCTTGCTGCACAAAGGCTTCGGTAAATAACCACTGAACATTAACATTCGTTGCAATAAGCGCAGCCAAATGGGGAGGCAACTTACCAACCTTAACCGGATGTATGCCTTGAGAATCTACTAAACAAGGTACCTCAACAGCCGCTCCCGCTAAAATATTGTCAATTAAACCGTTATTCGGCACATTGCCATAAATAACCTGTGGCTGACCTGTCTCAATCGCCTGGATAATTTTAGAAGCATATTCTTTACTTGGCTCAATATCTTTGTCGATACCAGCCGTAATATCGGCCAGTTGCTTTTCCCACCTAGCTAACTGTTCCACACAGCGTTTGGGATATTCATCTAAAGGTATACGAAACTGCTCAATTAGCTTTGGTTGCTGGCTTTTAATGAAATAAGGCGTATACTCGGCAAAATGCTCGGAACTTTCGCTAACAAAATAACCTAAGTATTTGAACATTTCATAGCGCACCAAATTAGGGCAACGCGGATTCCAAGAACTTTCCTTGGGAATACGTCCCGCACGATAACCTTCGAGCATATCGGGATACAAATTTTTGTGAGAACCATCGCTTTGAATATGTTCAAAACGCAGATAAAAAGCCATATGGTTAATTCCCGCAGCAAAATAAGAAAGGCTTTCATACGGCAATTCTAAGTCCCGTGCCAACTCATGGGCCGTACCTTGAATGGAATGGCACAAACCAACATAACGAATTTGCGGCCGTAAAATACTAATAGCCCAAGAAATCATAGCCATAGGGTTTACATAATTTAACAGCCACGCTTGGGGGCATACCTGTAAAATCTCATCGCAAATATCCAAAAATACCGGCACCGAGCGCAAAGCACGCATAATGCCGCCAGGCCCCAAAGTGTCGGCAATAGTTTGGCGTAGGCCATGTTTTTTAGAAACTTCAAAATCAATCACCGTAGCCGGTTGATAACCACCCACCTGAAACATACAAATAACAAAATTGCTACATTCCAGGGCTTTTTTCCTTTGAGCTTGGCCGCAGAATTTAGTAAACCGAGCTTTAGTCCCCAGCTTAGTATTGATCTTGTGGCAAACCATGATAGAATCGTCTAACCGCTTTTCGTCAATATCATAAAGAGCAAATTCTAATTCTTGAAATTCCGGAAGAAAAAGAATATCGCCGATGATATTGCGGGCAAATACAGTGCTACCAGCACCAATAATAGTAATTTTCAACATAACATGTCCCTTATCAAAACATAAAGATTTTTAATATTTATTCTGAAGCTGCGCCTTATTGGAGGCTATGGGGACTATCACTTAATCCCTGTCATAGCAATACCCGTTTGAAAAGACTTCTGAAAAAAGAAATAGAACAGCACCAAAGGAACTGTAACTACCGTAGCGCCAGCCATCATCACGCCATAATTTGCAATGTAGCTAACCCCAGTTTGTAAATACATAATTCCTGCGGTCAAAGTCATCTTTTTAATATCTGTGTTGACAATTAAAGGCCACATTAAGTCTTTCCAAGCAAAAATCATAGTGAAGATACTCAACGCCACTA
The DNA here is from genome assembly GCA_965225855.1 of Spirochaetia bacterium. Taxonomy (GTDB): domain Bacteria; phylum Spirochaetota; class Spirochaetia; order SP-2023; family SP-2023; genus Haliotispira. Next base: position 1,432,057 of record CBDDCK010000005.1, read on the forward strand.
TAAACGATTTTAATAGAGGTAAATAAACCAACGAATAAACCTGCCAGCGATTGCAACCATCAATAACCGAAGATTCTTCCAAAGCACTGGGTAAACTCAAAAAAGCCTGCCTCATTAAGAATGTACCAAAAGCGCTAACCAAACCTGGAAATACTAAAGCAAACAGCGTATTTAAGGCATTTAAATGGAATAACATACGATATTGTGGATAAATAAATACCGCTGGCGGTATCATAAATTGGAAGATAACCAACGCAAAGAAAAATTTATTACCCGGAAAAGATATTTTAGCAAAACCATAAGCCGCCATTGTGCTGAATAGAACGGCGCAGACAATACGAAAAAATACCAATAATATCGTATTCAAATAGAAACTAGCAAATGGCAATAAAGTAAATAGTTCTACATAATTGCGCCACTGCCATATTTTAGGCAACCAAACAGGAGGGATTGCGATGGCCTCATTGGCATCTTTCAAAGAGCTAAGCACAGTCCACAAAAATGGAAACACAAATACCACACTGCCCAAAAATAACACTAAATAGACCCATGTCTGCTTCATTGTACTGCGTCCACCCCACCAATAAGCTTATTCATAATGTACCCATTTGCGCTGCAAACGAAACTGTATCGCTGTAATCAATAAGATGAGCAGCAATAAAATCACAATAACCACCGAGCCAATACCCGGCTTACCGGCGTTAAAAGTATAACGAAAATAAAATTCTAGCACCGGCCGTACCGAAGCATAGGCGGGATTACGCAAATCCACCATCACTGTTGGCAAGTCAAAAATCTGCAAACCACTGATTAACGAAAGAACTAAAACCATGAAGATAGTCGGAGAGAGCAACGGCAAGGTAATCATAAAGAATTTACGCAAGGGCCCCGCCCCATCGATCTGGGCGGCTTCATAGTAGGTGGGAGAAATGCTTTGCATGCCTGCAATAAACAAAATTACATAGTAGCCCACCACAGACCAGATACCCACCAAAGAAACCGTAGTTAAAGCATAGCTAGAATGGGTCAAAAAAGGTATTTCTGTGCCGAGCAAGCGGTTGATAATACCGTACTTAGCTTGCAATAAAAATATCCAGATCACCCCAAGAGCCACGCCCGGAACTACAACCGGAGTAAAAAATACGGTACGGAATAAACCTTCCCCCCGCACCTTGGAATTGAGCAAAGCCGCTATCACTAAAGCAAAAAAAATGGACAACGGTACCGTTATTAGGGTATATATAATCGTATTGGACATAGCTTGCCAAAAGGTAGCATCTTCCAGCAAGCTGCGGAAATTATCGAAACCAACAAAAGAAAGTTTATCCCTGCGCAAACCCTTGGTTCGGAACAAAGTCATGTAAATGGTATGTACAATAGGGTATAAATTCAGTATTGTTATTCCCAACATAGTGGGCCCTATGAATAAATAGCCCCAAAACCAATCCCCTTTTAAGCGCAGCATAAGCAACCTGTCCCGCTTTGTGCCAGTCTCTATGTCAACTTGTTTACAGGAATTACTTATTTTGGTCGATAATACGATTCATCTTTTCGGCCAGCTCCTTCATACCCTGCTCTACCGGGACTTCCCCAGAAAGCAAGCGTCCCATAGTTTCGACTACTAGAGGCCGCCATTCGGCACCGCCGGGAGCTTGCGGATAGCCCACAGCATAAGGTAGCTGGTCGGGATACACCTTTAGATTAAAGCCACTACCAAAAGAATCTGCCCAAGGGGCCAAAGTTCCGTTATATGCCGGTATGGCCGCACCGTTTTGCGCTTGCAGACGGTGGCCTTCTTCACTAGCCAAAACTTTCTCAAACGCCCAAGCAGCTTGCGGATTTTTGCTTTCTGCCGAAATAGCATAACCCAAACCGTTATATAGAGTTGCCCGACCTTTAGGCCCTTGCGGCAATACCGCCAAATCAAAATTAGCCTTAGCGTATTCGTTGCCATTTATGGCACTAACATTCCAAGAGCCCATCTGACGCATGGCTATCTTGCCGGCAAAAAACTGTTGATCTTCCGCCTCGGCAATGGGTGGCGCGATACCCTCCTGCAAAATAAAATCGACATAACGCTGTACGGCCTCTATCGTTTCGGGCAGATCAAAACCACTAGTTCCGTCCGGCTGTACCACTGCACCACCGTTTTGATAGATAAAATTCCACCAACCTTCTTGCTCGTTATTATTGGCTAGAAAACCATAAACCCCGTTGGCCGGGTCGGTCAATTGTTGGCCTGCGGCCACCAGATCGTCCCAAGTCCAGCTTTCATCGGGATAGGCTACGCCCGCTTGATCAAACAGGCTCTTATTGTACCACAAGCCGATGGTGTCAAAGTCTTTAGGAATTGCGTACTGTCGGCCTTCATATCGGTAGAGCTGGACTAAATCCTGCGGATAATTGGCCAAAGATAGTTCTGGGTCTGTCTCGATACGATCGGTTAAATCCATCAATGCATCACTGGAGGCAAACAGCTCAAACTGGATGACATGCATCCAAAAAAGGTCGGGTAAATTACCCGAGCTAGCCGCGGTGCGCATTTTTTGCCAGTATTCATTCCAAGGGGTTACTTGTAGCTCTATCTTAGCTTTGGGATAAGCCTGCTCAAACAGCTGAATATTGGCTTGCATACCCGGGGATTGATTGGAATCCCAGGTAGCAAAAGCCAGCGTGCCACTAATCGGCTGGTTGCCGGTTGGGTCTTGCTGGGTATCGGCACTCTTTTTAGCGCAACTGAACATGAAAAGTAACATTAAAATATTCAATGCGATAAAGAGGCTAGACCCCCAAAATTTTGTAAAAGATAGTTTCATTCAATCTCTCCTCTTTTATTTATTATTTATGAAAATTTTTTGAATCAATAAATTCATATTGTTCAAGTATCATAATTTCATTTATAACATAGAACAATATGAAAAATCTATAATATATAGCATAATTATGCTATATTCATTGAATAATTTTTGATAAATATTTAAAGTTAGATAATTTCTATATAATGATATATATAAGTTTACTCTATTGATAATTTCAATGGGTAATTTCATATGAATAGTAATATTATGAAAGGCAATTTTCAAAGATTGCCTTTCACCAATTTCTGGAAGAGGTTCGGCTTGTTCAGGCTCAAAATTTATTACAATATTTCTGCGCAGAACATAAAAATATAGCAGCAATGGTAGGCTTTAGCGATCATAACTACTTTATCCGAGTTCTTCATCGTCATTCGGTATTACTCCGAGCAAATTCCGCAAGCTGTAGAATCTGATACAGGATAGCCATATTTTATGGCTTTGGACAAATACTAGATATAAAATTACTATCTAAATCTTGTCTGGATTTGGTTTAGGGTTTTTGCCCTTCATGAAAATATTGTAGTAGCTTTGTATCTAAACTGGGGATAGATACAGGTATACAACCATTTCTAATAGACTGTGTTCCTGCAGTACCTGCAGCTACGGCCATTCGTCCTGCGATAGGCGATGTATTGGGGCTAGCCTCATTTCTAATAAAGCGAATAAAAGCGCGCATAATCTCCGGGTCTGCTCCCCCATGATTGTTTTGTTCTCCACGTACTTTGTATATAATATTAGGGTTTCGGTATTCACACATTTGGGTGTATACATGTATCTCGCAATCTCCGACATCACCTATATTTTCTAACTTACCTTTGGTCCCTAAAAATGTATAATTGCGCTCGCATGTGGGGGTATACATACAGTGCATGTAACTGGCCTGTACCCCATTTTTTAACTGCATAAAGAGCATATTGTGATCTTCTACATCAATGATTGGGGAGAACTGTTGGTCTGTTTCGGGAGGGTAAGCCACGCCATCCCAGCCACAAGATTGAAAAGGAATGTAGCGCATGGGCCCGTTTGCATCGGAGTTTGGGCCTTCCGTATTGTTTTTATTTTGATGTTTGTCCCTTCTATTCGTTTGGTTATAGACCGACAATTTCCCCATCCCTACTACTTTTTGGCTGTAGGAGCCACATAGCCAATGGATTACATCAATATCATGGGCACCTTTTTGTAGTAGTAAACTATTAGAATAGCGTTGCTGACTGTGCCAATCCTTAAAATAGGCCTCCCCGCCGTAACTAACAAAATGTCGGCACCATACCGCTTGTATGTCACCAATAGCCCCGTTATCTATAATTTCTTTCATTTTTAAGACTGTGGGAAAATAACGCATATTGTGGCCTAAGAAGAGTTTTGACTTTGTACGGTACGCAGTTTCTAACAATAAGTCGCAGTCTTCTAGTGAGGTGGCCATAGGCTTTTCCAAATATACGTGTTTACCGGCTTCTAATGCCGCTTTTGCATGTTCAAAATGTAAGTAATCTGGCGTGGCGATAAATACTGCATCTAGCTTTTGGTCTGCAAGTAACTTACGGTAGTCTGTGTAAGTCTGAATCTTTTGACCTAGCTTTGCATAGTGTTCTGCGCATTGCAGGAGGCTATCTTCATAAATATCTACTGCAGAAATAATCTTGACATTTGGTTCTTGTAGAGCGTGCTCGAGCATTTTCCCACGAAGACCCCAGGCCCCGATTAGCCCTAAGTTTATACTTTTCATAGTACCCCCATCGTTAGAGTTTGTTTAATTATTTAATGCCGGAGCTACTGAGTGAGGTAATATAATATTTATGGCTATATAAGTATATAACAATAATAGGAATTACACTCATAACAGCAGCAGCAAACATTAAGGGAATATTGATCTCATATTGCCCTTGAAAAAAATTAAGCCCTACAGCAAGAGTATACATACTTTCATCAGTAGTCATAATTAACGCCCAAAGAAACATATTCCAACCAAAAATCAATGCCAATATTCCAAAAGCCAATATTGCGTTGTAAGTTTGTGGTAAACAAACTTTATAAAATATTTGCAAGGGATTGGCACCATCTATTTTAGCCGCCTCGTCTAAAGACACAGGGATACTCATATATTGCTGGCGTAAAAAAAAGGTTCCAAATGCAGAAAATAGGTTGGGTACAATCAAGGCAAAATAAGTATTCAGCCAGCCAAGATGATTGATAATTAAATAATTGGGGATCAGTGTTACTTGTTGAGGAATCATTAATATCGCTAGAACAAAAACAAAGAGTGCTTTCTTGAAAGGGAAATCTAGGCGAGCAAAAGCATAAGCGGCAAGGGAAGAAAATAAGAGCTGCCCAATTGCAATTGAAGTAGCGACAAAAGCAGTATTAAAATACATTCTTAAAAAATTAATCGCAGGGAATACGGCAAGATAGTTATTCCATTGGAAGCTTTTGGGTAATAGTGTAAATTCTAGCTGTACTGACTCTGTTGATGTCTTCAAAGACGTTGTGAGCATAATGATAAAAGGAAAGAAAAAAAGCAGAGCCAGCCCAAATATCAATGTAATTTTTACTGGTCGTAATGAACCCATTTTTTTTGACCTTTTGATTGGATGAGAGTAACCAACATTATGATAAAAAATAAGAGCCATGACATGGCGGAAGCAAAACCAATCTTCAATTTTCCTATTTCATTATAAATGCTGAACATTATAGTTCTGGTTGAGTCGACAGGACCCCCTCCTGTAATAATTACGATCGGGTCAAATATCTGGAAGATGCCAATAGTAGAGGTAATTACAAGGAAAAAAATCGTTGGCGATATTAATGGAATTGTAATATATTTTGCTCGCTGTAGAGTATTTGCCCCTTCTAGTAAACTCGCTTCATAATACATAGAAGGAATATTTTTGATTGCAGTCGTTAGTAGTAAAATATAATACCCTGAACCTTGCCAGATAATAAACAGAGTCAACATAATAAATGCGGCAGTGGGGGAAGTGAACCAGCTAATGGTAGGTATTCCCAATGTTGTAAGAGAAGTATTGATGATACCAAAATTGGGATTGAAAATATATCTCCAAGTGAGGGCTAAAGCTACGGGTAGAGTAATGTTTGGAATAAAAAATATTATTTTTAATAATGACTCAATAGCAGGTCTTTTCTGATCTGATATTAAAATTGCAATTATAATCGAAAATAATATTAGAAACGGTACAGAAAATAAAACAAATCTTATAGTGTTCCAAAAACTTTTTAATGCGATCTTATCAGACAAAATCCTTTGATAGTTTTCTAAAAATATAAATTTCCCTGAACCAATGATTGGATTAAAGTCTGTAAAACTAATAACAAATGAATAGAACATACCACCATAAAAAAATAGCAAAATACCTAAAAATAAGGGCGCAATCATCAGATAGGCCCATAGATACTCTCTACGCTTTTGTGAATATAAAGAAGATATTTTCTGTTTTTGTGATTTCAATCTACGACCTGGTGAATAATGACAATCTGTAACTGACATTTGCTTTCTAACAATATTTTCTGTTCGTTCTATCGTAAGAGACACTATGGACGAATCATTTTCCCTTTTCTTAAATTATCCAGAAAAGGGAAAATGAATGTACAACAATAAGGCATCTTCTTATTGCTGTTCTATAATTTGGTTTGCTTCGCTCACAGCCTGAGCCATACCATCATCAAATGGAAGGTTTCCGTTGAAAATATCATTGATAATTTCTGTTGCACGGTTATCCCAATCTAAGCCACCTGTTTTGGATACAGGGTATGGTCTAGCTTTACTTGCATCGGAAAGTACTTTGGCATCTTCAGGGTTTTGGAAGTTCTTTACCCATTCGTCAAGCGCAGGTCGATAGGCTGGCATCACAGAGTTGGCATTTGCAATAATGCTTTGGGCTTCCGGTGAGGTCATATATATTGCAAACTTCTTTGCTGCTTCCAGATTGGCACTTTTAGAATAAGCCACATGCCCTAGACCGTGAAGAACAGTACTTCGTTCTTTCCCCTTACTAGCTGCTGGCAAGGGTGCCACCCCTAAATTAGAGCCTAACTCCTTGGAGAAGGAGTTATAGCCCCAAGACCCATAATTAAACATTGCAAAGTTTCCATTGGCCAACATTGTCCGCAAAGCTGTTATACCACCGCTTGCTTTTATCACAGAAGGGGTAGGGCTTAGGCCATCTTCAACCATGCTGTGTAACTTCTGCCACACTTCAAGGGAAGTGGGTTCCAAGTAGGCTAATTTCATTCCTCCATAGCTAAAAACTTCCCCGCCGTTGGAGAAAATCCAACCCCAAAGGGTTTGGGAGTCGGTATTAGCATACATTCCCCACTGATTTTCTCCTGTCGTTAGTTGTTCTGCAGCAGAGCGAACTTCTTCCAGGCTCCAGTCTTCGTTTGGGAAATCTAAGCCTGTATCAATAAACCTCTGTTTGTTATAGTAGAAAACTACAGTATCAAAGAACCATGGCAGTGTATAAGGCTCCCCATTGATTTGGTACATATCAACTAAAGCTTTAGGGAAGTCCGTAAAGTCAACCCCTGCACTTTTGTAATCATCGAAGAGGTTTGTTACAACACCATACTTCTCGTAAGTGGGAAAGTATGGTGCATTGATCCAAAACACATCCCAAGCTTGGCCTCCAGATAAAGCTGTCTGTAATTTTGGCCAGTAACTTGCCCAAGGCACTACTTGCATATCAACTGTAATCCCAGGGTTAGAACTCTCAAAAGAACCAATGATCGGTTCTAAAAAAGGTTTGAATGTGTCATCCCATATTCCATACGTAATGGTTACCGGCTCTTCTGCCTTAGTGGCATCTTTCGGTCTTGACTTTTGGCAGGAGAGTAATAACACCGCCACTGCTATAATACTAATAAATACATTCTTCATTAATGAGACTCCTTAATACAAACTGAATCCGTATATTTGCATATAGATTCTATTTAAAGTTAGTAAGTTATAATTAAAAAGAGACTAGTTGTCTAGCTATTTTTTAGTTATAGATTTTTTAGAGCTGTACGCCCAGTTCTTGCCAAGTTGCGCTTAGGTCTATTATTCGTCCCTCTTTGCGCGCTTGTTCTATAGAAATACCTACCACTGCACTCTGCAACCCTTCTTCGCCACTACACAATGGTTGGGTTCCGTTGTGCATGGTATCTAGCAATTCTTCCATAATGTAATGGTCGCCATCTCCGTGGCCCCCGCCTATGTTGTCAATATGGCGTGCTTCATCTTCGCCTAATATGCGGTAAATTAGCTGCCCGCTATATAGCTCTACAATTAGATTCCCGCTAGTACAGTGGAAGTACATGCGCCGTTCGGGTATGCAGTTGCTCATGCTGGCTTGGAATTGTACCCGAATGGAGTTACTGTATTCCATTATGGCAACAACGTTATCTTCAATGCTCTTTGGTGAAACAAAGGCGTTGTCTAGTGCATCGTCAAAGCTAGTTACGTTGGTTTCTCGTTCAAATACTTGTGGGTGCTTCAGGTAAATCGCCTCATTTTCGGGCACAAACATATTGTTGCCCCCGAATGCAGCTATCTTTATTGGGACGGAATCACAGAACCAATTCAGTAAATCTAAATCGTGAACGCACTTTTCTAGGATGTGCGGCCCTGCTAGCTCATACTTTCGTCGCCAATTCTGCATAATATAGTAACCATGATCAGGGGTGATATTCTCGCTGGCATTGATAGAGACTATTTTGCCCAAGCGGCCTGAATTAAGTATTTCTTTGGCTTTGCGGTAAATCGAAGCATAGCGTAGGGTAAAGCCAGTTGCGAGCAACTGGCCACTCTTCTCATGTTCCCGGCGAATTGCCACGCAATCTGCAATGCTGGTAGCTAAAGGCTTTTCGCTAAACACGTGTTTGCCTGCGCGAAATGCCGCTATAATTTGTTCTTTGTGAAATACATTTGGGGAGCCAATAAAGACCCAATCTAGCTGTCCATCGTTGAGTAAATCTTGTAAGGTGGGGTAGACATGCTTACTGTTTCCCGCTTTGCAAGCTTCCAGCAAAAGTTTGGCATTGGCTTCAATTGGGTCCCATGCACCGAGCACCCGTACTTCTTGGTTGGTATCAAAGTGAGTAGTTAGGCTAATACTGCGGTTGCCACAGCCAATCACGCCTATATTTATCATTGGTCATTCTCCTATTCTTTGTGGTGATTTGTGGCTGCAATTGCTTACATAGCTGGATAGTTCTGGTGTTGGGTATAACGCTGTACGGCCTCTATCGTTTCGGTCAGATCAAAACCACTAGTTCCGTCCGGCTGTACCACTGCACCACCGTTTTGATAGATAAAATTCCACCAACCTTCTTGCTCGTTATTATTGGCTAGAAAACCATAAACTCCGTTGGCCGGGTCGGGCTATTATTGGGAAAATGATAAAGAATGTCAACAATATTATGACAAATCGGATAGATAAACCAAAATTATTTTTAAATAAAAAAGTGGAGCAGACAAATATTTGTCTGCTCCACTTTCGCTAACTATATAATAATCAAATTTAAAACCAGAAACGCACGCCCAACTCAGCTGGGGTATCCAAGTGGAGCCAGCTTTTTATAGGCTTGTCAAAGCCAAGGCCAAAGCCAAGCGTTGGTAACGCTTGCAAGAAAATTTCGACAACTTTCGTTTTCTTCCCTATCCAAAAACTCATACCGAGAGGCAAACGCAAGCCCATAGAAAGCCCAATTAGACTGCCATCATCATAGCTAAAAATAGAAGTAGTCGTCCCCAATGATAAGCGCAGCTCAAACCATTTAGCAGCGAAATGGCTCAATAACATAAAATTAATGCTTAGATTACCGCCAATATCGTTGCCAAAAACATCATTGAGATTGCGACTATACGATAAAGATTTAGAACCAACGATACCGAAATTAAGAAATATAGGAGTTTTCGGAATATGAAAACTAATAGAAGATATTGCATTCGGGAATGAATTTACCTTATTATCAGGGCCTATATCCGTATTAACATCTTTGTCGAATGTTACAACTGCACCGCTATAGCTAAGGCCTAGGCCCATTCTATCGAACCAAATAGGTTTCGCCTTTTGCTCTGCTCCTTCTGTATTATCCATATCTAATGAAGAATCTTTATCTTCCTTAGAGCTAACTTCTTGCTTATCCATTTCTAAAGTAACAAGCATAGACGACATCAAGGAATATTTATGGACTTTAAAAAGTAACAAGCATAGACGACATCAAGGAATATTTATGGACTTTAAAAAGTAACAAGCATAGACGACATCAAGGAATATTTATGGACTTTAAAAAGTAACAAGCATAGACGACATCAAGGAATATTTATGGACTTTAAAAAGTAACAAGCATAGACGACATCAAGGAATATTTATGGACTTTAAAAAGTAACAAGCATAGACGACATCAAGTAATATTTATGGACTTTAAAAAGTAACAAGCATAGACGACATCAAGGAATATTTATGGACTTTAAAAAGTAACAAGCATAGACGACATCAAGGAATATTTATGGACTTTAAAAAGTAACAAGCATAGACGACATCAAGGAATATTTATGGACTTTAAAAAGTAATAAGTATGGACGACATCAAGGAATATTTATGGACTTTAAAAAGTAATAAGTATGGACGACATCAAGGAATATTTATGGACTTTTGAAAGTAACAAGCATAGACGACATCAAGGAATATTATAGAATTTGAAAAGTAACAAGCATAGACGACATCAAGGAATATTTATGGACTTTAAAAAGTAACAAGCATAGACGACATCAAGGAATATTATAGAATTTGAAAAGTAACAAGCATAGACGACATCAAGGAATATTTATGGACTTTAAAAAGTAACAAGCATAGACGACATCAAGGAATATTATAGAATTTGAAAAGTAACAAGCATAGACGACATCAAGGAATATTTATGGACTTTAAAAAGTAACAAGCATAGACGACATCAAGGAATATTATAGAATTTGAAAAGTAACAAGCATAGACGACATCAAGGAATATTTATGGACTTTAAAAAGTAACAAGCATAGACGACATCAAGGAATATTTATGGACTTTGGAAAGTAACAAGCATAGACGACATCAAGGAATATTTATGGACTTTAAAAAGTAACAAGCATAGACGACATCAAGGAATATTTATGGACTTTGGAAAGTAACAAGCATAGACGACATCAAGGAATATTTATGGACTTTAAAAAGTAGTTGATTATCATGTAACCGGATTTACAAAATTCAGGAACAACATGCCAGACTACACCCGTGTCATAGAAGAATGGAACCAAGAAGGAAGATTTATCACTTTTCCCAGCTATGAAATCCATTCATGCTCTGAAGGGGATTATGTTGTTTATTCAGCTCAACCCATAGATACAGTACCTCAAGTTAAATCTATGAAAGAGCTCCGTGAATTACTCAAAAAAAGAAATCGGCGGGACAAAAAACCTTCCTGATACCTCACCACATAGGTTATAAAACAGGATACAGAGGAATCAATTGGGAAACTTTCGATTCCGAATTATCACCTTTTGTGGAAATCATATCAATGCATGGTGCTGCCGAATAATGACAACTATTCGGGCCTCCCCTATCTGCACACCATGGGGCCCCTATATTACGAAAATACCGTCAGAGGTGAATTAGATCGTGGAGCATTCTTTGGCATCACTGGATCCACCGATCATCACAACGCTCATCGTGGAAGTTATGGCTATGGACGTATTGCTGTTCTTGCCGAAACTCTTTCCAGAGATGCCTTGTGGAATGCCATGCAAGACAGAAAAATCTATGCCGTAACAGGCGACAAGATATGGCTTGAAACCACCTTTGATAGTCATCTCATGGGGTCGATTCTAAGCTCTACCTCATCAAGAGAAATGGAAATCGATATCAAGGCAGGGTATACCCTTGATACAGTACATATTATAAAGAATGGCCTTACTGCTGAAATATTCAACTTTCCAGAAATTGCCAGAATATGGGGAGAGCAACAGCGAAAAAAAGGAAAAGTTATTATAGAAGTCGGTTGGGGAGAAAAAGGAGTTGCTCAAAACTGGGATTTCACACTGGAAGTTATTGATGGAGATTTGATTGATATAGAACCGAGGTTGCATGGCATTGACATCGTTGCTCCACTTGACGATTATGTTTCCGAGTGTCAGTTCACCGATTGGGACAGAAATGGAATAAACAGACTCTCATGCAGAACAATCACATGGTGCAATCCAACAACTCCCACATCTTCGGTTCAGGGATTTTGCCTTGAAATATCAGGAACACGTCAAACCTCAATCAAGATGACCATGGGCACTTGGACACGTTCATATTCCCTTGAACAGCTCATAAGAGGCGATCACACAGATTACCTTGCTGACTTTCTTTCAGCCGCAGTAAAATTCGGACGATTTATCCCTGAACAGGAATATACTGCTAAATTAAGGTGGAAAGATGAGGGGACGGTTAACGAACGGGATGACTATTACATTAGAGTGATTCAGAAAAACAACCAAAGAGCTTGGAGTTCACCCATAAGGATATTACGATAAGCAAAAACTATGAGATACCGACGAAAGAAAAAGTGGGAAAACCAAAGGCAGCAGGAAATAAAATAGAGTCCCTCCTCAAGAATATTCCTACTTGTTATAGACCTCTCTTGACTTTCCCCGTATGCTATGCTATACTAGACAAAACAATTTAAGGAATGAAGATGCTTACAAGAGAGCAACAAGAGAATCTTCTGGCTTTGGCATGTAAGCTGGTGGACCAGCACACGGCGAAAGTCATTATTCGGCCTCAACAAAATGCCAGCGGCTTTTGGTTTGGCGGTGGTAATATGATAGAGCAAAACGGCGTTCTCTATCTGTCGGGTCGCTATCGCAACTTTGGAGATTCGCGCATGGGTTTGGGCAAAGGTGAACGTGGTCTGGAGCTGGCAATATTTCGTTCCCACAACAGAGGCCAGAGCTGGCATAAAATTATTTCGTTTAGCAAAAAAGATTTGAGCCTACCCAACAAAGATGTACTCTCCATAGAAGGGACGGCCCTTCACGTATTTGAGGGTGGAGTAGAATTATTTATCTCTACGGAAAAAGCTTATAATCCTCTGCCTGATTCCTTAAAAAAATTTCAAAAACAAGGGACAGGAAATTGGTCTGTTGAGCACATCGCGGCCCCTACAGTTGAAGAATTGAGTACAACAGACATAGAAACAGTTCTAGAGACAAGCGATCCCCGTTATGTTCATGTTAAGGACCCCTTCATTTTTGAGCCACGCAGAGGTAGTCTAGTAGTACTCTGCTGCACCCATCCTTTTAACTGGAGTTCTAGCAATACAGCCTATTTTGTGCGCTCGCCTGATGGGATTTTTTCCAAATGCTCTTGGGATTTCTTACCTAGGGGCACAACGTGGGATGTTGCCATACGGCGTGGGACTGCGTTATTGCGAATCCCGCGAGTAGGTTGCTTTAAATCTATTGATGTTTCCTTGTTTTTCTACGATGGGGGCGAATCTTTACGTAACCTAGATGAACACAGAATGGCCGTCCAGCGTCCAAGAGGCTATTCTTGCGAGGAGTTAGGCGGTATTGGTTATATTACTAATGACGTATTAGAGTCTTTTGAGAGTCTTTCACCATATTTACCGGAGTTTTGTTCGCCTTGGGGTAGTGGATGTAGTCGTTATGTCGATGCTCTTGCTGCCCACGATGGGATTTACGTTACTTGGCAGCAATCCCAGAGCGACTTTTCCCAACCTTTAGTGTTGAATTTCGTTCTTTGGGATGAAGTAGAATCCGTGTTGATGAGATAGATCAGGATGGAAAAAGATGCGTAGATTAAAAGATTTTAGCAATGGAAATCTAAGAAACCGGTTCATCTTCGCCGTAATTTCAATAATTAGTGGTTTTTTTCTTTGGTATTTGCTCACTCGTATACCAACAATCAATACCTTTTTGGCCAGTCCTAGACAAGTGTTAATAGCACTTATATCTGAATCTGCGGCAAATGGCCGGTATTTTAAAGATGTTGGTATTTCTTTGCAGCGTATTTTAATCGGATTTGGTTTGGCCTTTATTTGTGCCATTCCCACTGCTTTTCTTATGGGTTGGTATCCTGTAATTCGCAATCTTTTGGAACCTTGGATACAGTTTTTTCGTACAATCCCGCCAATTGCCTTGATTCCACTGGTTATCTTAGCTATGGGTCTTGGAGAGGCCCCCAAATATACAGTAATATTCATTGCGTCTTTTTTGACTATGGTTGTAACCATTTACCAAGGTATAAAAGAGGTTGATCAAACTTTGATTAAGGCAGCCTATACCCTTGGAGCAGGGACAAAGAATTTATTCTTTGACATTATGATACCATCTGCTTTTCCGTTTATTCTTGTGGGTGCCCGGCTGGGGATGGCGTCTTCGCTTACTACATTGGTTGCCGCAGAACTAACAGGTACAATTTTTGGTTTGGGTGCCCGTATTCAAGGTGCGCAGCAATTTATGGATACTTCTATTGTGCTATTAGGTATAATTACAATTGGAATTATTGGTTTTATTCTAGATAAAATATTGTTATTGATAGAGAAAAAACTCACTAAGTGGAAATAAAATTATGGCAGAGGTATTGATACAGATAATAGATATTTGCAAGAGATATTTGGGTAGTAATGGTTCCATTGCAATAAATGCGCTCGATAATGTGTCCCTAGATATTTTAGAAAATGAATTTGTCTGTGTAGTGGGTCCTTCTGGCTGTGGCAAAACCACACTTTTAAATATTATTGCTGGGCTAGAACCTTTTGAGTCTGGGAGTATTACTATGCACGGTGAATATATTGTTGGGCCAGGCCCAGATCGCGGTGTGATTTTTCAACAATACGCGCTTTTTCCATGGATGACGGTAAAAAAGAATATCGAATATGGAATGAAATTCCTTACCAAAACCAACAAATCGGGCAAAAAAGTTCGATTGAGTACGAAAGAAAAAGAAGAGATGGCACTGCATTATATTGATATGGTTCATTTGACCGGTTTTGCCGATTGTTATCCAAAGGCTCTTTCTGGAGGTATGAAGCAGCGCGTTGCGATTGCGCGAGCCTATGTCATGAATCCCGATGTGCTATTAATGGACGAGCCATTTGGTGCCCTAGATGCACAGACCCGTGCCCAACTTCAAGAATACTTGCTTGAAACTTGGCAAACAGAGAGGAAAACCTGCTTTTTCATTACTCACGATGTCGATGAAGCCGTGTTATTGGCCAGTCGCGTAGTAATTATGAGTGCCAGACCGGGCGAAATTTCTGAAATAATATCGATTGATTTGCCTTACCCAAGAGATCAATCAACAAAAATGGATAGTCAATTTCTGGAATACAGAAATCATATTTGGAATAGCGTTTATAAAATGTATTTAGAAAGGGACTAAATATACGTCCCATGCAAAAAATTAAATTTCGGAGGTAAATTTATGAATAATTCAATAAAAAAACAATTTGGCTTCATTCTGCTTGGCCTTGTTTTGTTTCCTGTTCTCGGACATGGTAGAGGAGCAGCAAGTTCTGATGAGGGATTGCAGAAGGTGCGGGTTGGTGTACACGCCAACGAAGGTGGCATACCGCTGGCCGCTGTGGGCAAAGATCAAGGCTTTTTTCGCAAATACGGCATTGAGCCAGTGTTTACTATTGTGGAAAGCGGCCCTTCAGAGATGGTGGCCATGCGTGCTGACAATCGCACATTAGATATAGGTTTTATCGGTGCAGGTGTAGCATGGAACCCTATTGATGGCGCAGGAAATTCTCTTTCGTTTGTTTTTCTTGATAATGTCAGCAGCTCTGAAATGCTTTTGGCTCAAAAGGGAATCTTTGTCGATTCAGATGGAAATGGCAAATTCTCTAATGCAGAAATCTATGCTGGGCTAAAGGGCAAAACAGTTTTTATTGAAGTTGGCACGACTCCCGGCGGCTGGTTTAAGACTCTTCTTGAATTAGTAAATGAAGGCAAAGACGATAGCAATAAATTATGGCTTTCTAGCGAAACCGCCGCTTATATGGCTGGCTATTCGGCACCCAATGCAAACTCAGCCAATAAAGTAATGGTTGTCAATACTTTAAACACAAACCTTCCTGCTGGTATGGCTTCAAACGGCAATATGGATATTGTAGCCGGTTTTTCACCCGCCACAACAACCATACTCAGAACAAATAAAAGTGTAGAAATTATTGCAACTACGGTAAATAATTTCCCACCGGAGGCGTCGTTCCCATCAACCTGGGTTGCCAGTGATGTGTGGTTGGACCAAAACCCTGAGCTAGCACAGAATTTTGTCAATGCCTTGTATGAATCAGCTATATGGAGACACAAAAATATTGATGCCGCTATGCGCAGCGGCGAAAAGCTGGCACAGAAACCAACGAATTCCTTTGATTCCAACAACATAGTTGACCCATCTAAAGCCAATTACCAATCCTGGTTTCAAGATAGAGATTCTCTTGGCTACGCATATATGAAATCACTTTATGATTCTCGCGTTCCTAACGTACCCCAAGGTAACCCCGTAAAAACTTTTGAGCAGTCATTTAAAGATGATTATATGCTTAATGCAATCCGTAACTTGCAATGAAATATAGAGCCATCTGTAGCAAATTTTTCATACTTCCCTTAGACAGTTTCCCCTAATGGAAGTATTGTAATTTGAAGTTTTCCTTATGAAAAAGAAATGGTACCAAAGTGGAAAGGACCCAGATTATCGGTTTTCTTTGGCCAACGAGCGCACCTTTTTGGCTTGGATTCGTACAGCTTTGTCATTTTTAGCTGGAGGTTTGGCTGTCAATCAGTTTGTGGAAGGCTTGGGAGTGGCAGTATTTCGGGATATTGTTGCTATTTTGCTTAGCATTAGTGCTGCAATGATTGCTATTTACGCCTACATTCACTGGGCCAACAATGAAAAAGCTATGCGTCAAAATAGAAAATTGTATTGTGCTCCTTTTTTGACGGTGCTTAGCATCGTTATTCTTTTACTTGCTTTGCTCTTAGTTCATTTAATTCTCTTTGTCGATCAGAAATGACGGATACAAAGAGGCCATCTCCTCTCTTAAAAGACAAAAGCAAAGCAGAAATTGATTGCGGCCTACAGCCCGAACGCACATTACTGTCTTGGCAGCGAAGTTTGGGTTCCTACCTGCTTACCGCGATGTTGCTATTGCGCAGTGCCATAAAACAAGAATCGTTTTTATTGGTAATTCTTTTTTCTGTTATGCTACTGCTTACAATATTTCTATACAGCTACTTATATTTCTACAAGTTCCAAGCTCTCCAAAATTGGAAACAAGGGCAAACACAAAGTGTACTAAACCCTATAAGCTTGTGGTCTAAGATACTTATAGCTGGAAGTATTGCGCTCTGTGCTGTTCTCGTGACGGGATTTTGGCTCTACAGAGCTGTCAGAATATAGGGGTTACCGGCTTAGGGGGATTGATCAAGTTTTCGCCTGGTCTGATAGTGCCACGTAAAAATGCTGGGAAAGGCTAGCAAGTTTTTGATCTGGTTGGAGGTGTAGTCCATGCGCTCTGTCTGTGCCGATGATGGTAGCAACGGCAGCCAGAAACTTTTTGGGGCATTATCTTTTCTGGGTTAGGGTTGGCCCAGCACAATTGAATGAGTAGTTAGGTGAAAGAGGACATGATAACTGAACGGGATAAGAAAGACGCGATAACTCGGGATTTTTTGGGACAAATGGGAAGGTAAAATTGGCTTACTTTCCAAAATAAAAAAGTAAAAAATTTTTCATTGCACGAGAAAAAGCCAGAATCCATTTTTAACACCAAACCAGAGCAAAAAACGCTCAAAACTTCAAAAAGCCAAAGCGGTGCTAGGATAACCAAACCATGCACCGCTTTTTTTATGCCTTTCGGCTGAATCCACAAATGGAACAAGTAAAAAATTTTTGTTTTTCGGCCTATGGGTCATTGTCGGCAGTAATTGGGCAACAATATGCTTTCAAAATATCATGGTAACGGGCCACGGTCTCAAAAAGCTAGTAAGGTTTCTGAAAAAAGCTAGTAAGGTTTTGACTGAAAACCTTACTAGCTTTTTTGATTGGCAACCTGGGGATTTTCCAACAAACCCGATCAACACTGTATTGTCAAAATTCTTTGCGTGAAGAGCCCCGACTAAATACCCAGAAGCCCATATAGCCCAAGCTAAAGTACCCTAACACAAAAAAAGTACCCTAACACAAAAAAACTTACAAAAAGCCTTATAAAGGCCTTGACGCAACACCCCCCCTAGCAAAATAGGGATTTACACACTAGCCCGTATGGGTTGGTTAATCTTTATCCATTGTTGGAGGTATTGCTTATGTATAAGCACAAACTATTTTTATTGCCATTAGCCTGGCTACTGGTCTTTATGGCCTTGGCCTGCGCACCACCCGATGACGATGATCGATCTTCTGGGCCTGCAATCACCAGTGCAAGCTACGACTTTGCTACGGCGCTGTTAACCGTACAAGGTACTGACTTAAGTCCTACAGAAGCGCAAATCCAAACCATCGTAGTAGATGGCGTAGCCTTCAGTTCCTATACTGCAGATGACCCAGCCACTGGGCCAGATAGTAGCGATCTTGCAAAAGGTAAGTACCGTATTGCAACCGATGGCACAAAGCTTTGGCTGAAACTTAAAGATCAACATAAAGCTGCTCTTGAGGCCAAGGTGGGTAGCAATGGTCTAAAAAAAGGGTTGCTTACTAGCTCTGGTGCTTGGGCGGGTTTAGATACAGCCAAAGACTTAACCGTTAGCAATATACCCGATAAGCCATCTAAGCAAGCCGAACAAGCCGAACAAACCGAACAGCAGTCGCCTAAGCAAGCTAAAGTCGAACAAGCTGAACAAGCCAAACAAGCTGAACAAACCGAAGAAGTCGAAGATAAGCAGTCTAAGACCGAAACTGAAGATCAGTCGCTTAAGCTACCCGAAGCTGCAATTACCGGTGCAAGCTACAATGTTGGCACGGCGCTGCTAACTGTACAAGGTTCTAACTTAAATGCTACCAGTGCGACCCAAGCGCAAATCCAAACTATCACGGTAGCTGGCATAGCCTTCAGTTCCTATACTGCAGATGACCCAGCCACTGGGCCAGATAGTCGCAGTCTTGCAAAAGGTAAGTACCGCCTACATAGCGCTGGCACAGCGCTTTGGCTTTACCTTACCGATCAACATAAAACTACTCTGAATGGCAAGACAGGTATGGATAGCAATGGTCTAAAAGATGGGTTGCTTACTACTAGCACTGGTACTTGGGCGGGTTTAGATACAGCCAAAGGCTTGGCCGTTAGTGGAAACCCCGAAATCACCAGTGCAACCTACAATGTTGTTAAAGGCGTGTTAGTGATTACAGGTGTCAATTTACCAAAAGCAGTTACAGGCTGGGACTTCACCCAATTGAGGTTTGTTGCAGGTGATGGTCGTAAGAGTCAACCATTATTACGGCACAGACCAACCGGTATAAACAGTGCCAGAGGTTCTGCAGCAAGTGCAACAAGCTTAACGATTACTTTAAAGGGTAGTGAATACGATAAAGCCGAGGCTATACTGGTTAAGAATGGTAAAAGTGATAATGATGGTGCATACAACCTGGAAGCAGCAGCAGGATTTGCAGGTGGTAGCGCAGCAGACACAAGCAATAACCCTATTACCGTTAGTGGCTATGTAGGTTTTATCAAAGACTTATACTACAATGTTGGTACAGGCGTGTTATTTATTCAGGGTAATAATTTACCGAGAGCAGTTGCAGACTGGGACTTTAGCAAATTGACGCTTGTATCCGGTGATGGTCGTAAGAGATACACATTACCCCAGCACGCAACCGCAGGTGAAAACAAAGCCACAGGTTCTTTAGCAAGTAGAGTCGGCTTAAGGATTACTTTAAGCGGTAGTGTAAAAGCGGAAGCCGAGAAGATACTGGTTAAGGATGGTCAAAGTGATGATAATGGTGCATACAACCTGGAAGCAGCAGCAGGATTTGCAGGTTATAGCGCTGAAGACACAAGCAACCCTATTACCGTTAGTGGCTATGTAATCTATCTCGACTACGTATCATACAGAGCTAATAAAGGCCATTTATATATTAGTGGTAACAGGTTACCGACAGCAGTTGCAGACTGGGACTTTAGCAAATTGACGCTTGTATCCGGTGATGGTAAGAAGAAATATAAATTACCCCAGCACGCAATAGGTGAAAACACAGCCACAGGTTCTAGTGCAGGTGTAATCTACTTATTGATTATTTTAAGCGGTAGTGTAAAAGCGGAAGCCGAGAAGATACTGGTTAAGAATGGTTATAGTGATAATAATGGTGCATATAACCTGGAAGCAGCAGCAGGATTTGTACCTGGTAGTCTAGCAGACCCAACAACTAAGATTTTGGTTGGTAAGTAGGGTTTGGTTTAACCTTGCTTGCCCAATAGCTCTTATAGCAGCTAAGTGAAAGCTAGCGGGCAGGCCAACCAAGTAAATGCTGTAAGCAATGCTTGGTTGGCTTTTTTGTTGGGCTATTAGGCTGTATCTTGTTGTTGCAACGCTTGCATTGGCCAATTATAGCCTTGGTAAGTTTTTTTATCGTGGTTGCTTTTGCCAATTATAGCCTTGGTATGGAGAAAATACCAAGGCTATAAATTTTTTTATTAAGGCTGTAAATTTTTTTATTAAGGCTGCTTTTGCCAATTATAGCCTTGGTAAATTTTTTTATCAAGGTTGCTTTTGCCAATTCCAGCCTTGGTATGTAGAAAAAATCGAGTTATCACGTCCTGCATCAGTTAGGCTAATACTGCGGTTGCCACAGTCAATCACGCCTATATTTATCATTGGTCATTCTCCTATGCATAGTAAATTACTTTATATATTATGTATTTCGGTAATTAACATTTGGATTATTAGTGTAACGGTGCACGAAAAATGAAACGCCCTTCAAAAGTCTAAACAACAAAAAATCCCCAGTGTGAAAACGGGGCTAAATATAAAATAGCAAGGTTATTTAGTTTATATATTTTATTTTTCTTAAACTATGTTCTAATAATACATACTGAATTATGCCCATTTGCGTTTTGGCGTCTTGGGACGTTTTATTGTCAATTTTGAGTAGTGTTATTAGTGCCTTCCACAAACACCAACCACGCGCTCGCGCCCATGTATTATCATCCAAATTAATATGCTGTTTGAATATTTCCCGGCTTTTCTGATTTAAAAATGTCCAGGCAATAACTAGATCGCAGGCGGGATCGCCAACCCCCATACAGCCAAAATCAATTACCGCCACCAAACGACCGTCTCTCACAAGAATATTACCTACACTAAAATCTCCATGTAGCCAGACAGGAGAGTTAGTCCATTTTGAGCTGATTGCTGCGTTCCAAGTTGCTGTTGCCATGCTTTGGTCAACAACATCTCCTAATTTAGAGATGAGCTGTCTGGTTTCTGCATCGTAGGTATTGAGCGGACCGCCACGATAAAAATTATGAGGGCCTGCGAGTGGGGCACCAGATGTGCCGATTCTATAAAGCTGTTTTAAAAAATAGGCACAATCTTGAGCAAATTTAGGGTAATCTTGTTCTCTTAAAGAATCTGCATTTTCGCCTTTTATCCAGTTATATATTGACCAATTCCATGGATATATTTTTGATGGCTCGCCCATCGCTACAGGTTTTGGGATTGGGTAGGGTAAATGTGGTGCCAGTTGAGGTAGCCATTCTTGTTCTCTTTTAACTTGTGCAGCATAACTCTCTGCGCTGGGCAGTCTCACCAACATTTCATCTCCCAAGTGAAATGTCCGGTTATCCCAGCCGCTTTTCTTGACAGGCTGGATTGTCAAGTCTGCCCATTTTGGGAATTGCTGTTGTATGAGGGTTTTAACCAGATTTGTAGTGATTTCAGGCGTTTTATCATTAGCATCTAAAGTCATTTTTATTTTATGGGAATAAGCTCTATTCCTTAACTCCTCCGGCGGCTACACCAGATACCAGGTGCCGCTGGAATATCATAAATACCGTAATAATTGGCAAAGAAGAAAGTAAAGATGCTGCCATAATGCGATCCCAAATGGCATTTTTACTGGTAAAAAGTTCTTTTAATCCTAGGGGGATAGTTTTAATCTCCGGATAAGATTTAAGAAAAACAGAGGCAAATAAATATTCATTCCAGGCAATCATAAAGCAGTAGATATACACTGTCGTAATGGCGGTAATCGAAAGCGGGATAATAATTTTTATCACAATGGCCAGGCGACTACAGCCGTCCATCGCAGCCGATTCTTCAATAGAAAAAGGTATTGTACGAAAGTAATTGCCAAGCATATACAACGCTACCGGTAAAGTTAAAACTACATAAATTAAAATAAGAGAAAAAGAAGTCCCAACTTCCTTGTTAAGCAAACCGGCTTGAACCGCAAGTGTGTATAAAGGAATAACTAATAAAGTGCCACCAAACATATAGACAAATAAAACCCCTCTCTGTACTAGCCCTCGTCCCGGATAGCGCAAGCGAGAGAAAGAATAAGCCCCTAAAACGGCTATGAGCAAAGTAATCAATGCGGCTAAAGAAGAGTAGATAAATGAATTGCCCAAAAACTTATAAAAAGGGAACACATGCTTAGAAGAGCGAAACTTTTGTAATATAGCTTGCCGTTGCTCTTTGGAAAGTTTAGGGTTTTCTAAAACCTTTTGAATGCTTTTGGGTAATGCCTTTTGCTTAGAAGTCAAGTTAAGAATGTCTTTATAAGCGGTCCAGTTGATCCTTTGGGGGATTAAGCTGGGATTCCCCCAGTCTTGAGGGTACTTTAATGAGGTAGAAAGCATCTGTATAAAGGGGAACAAGGAAGAGGCGACAATAAACAAGATAAAAGTATAAAAGCCAAACGAACGCAGAAGGGATTTCCTTTTTACCATTTGAGAACCTTCTTGACATAAATAAGTATTAAGCCCAAGATCAATAAGAATTGAACGATAGCAATTGCTGCCCCTTGGCCGATCTGCGGCAAGCCGGTAAACACCTTGATATAAGAATAGACCGGAATAACTTTCACACTGGGAGTTAGCAGAAAGACTTCTTCAAACTTGTTAAAGTTCCATATAAAACGCAATAGGATAATAGAGCCAACTAAGAAGAAAATCTCGGGCAGGGTGATGGTAAAGAAGCGGCGGAAACCGACACAACCATCTATTTCCGCCGCTTCATATAACGTCTGATCGATAGCCTGCAAGCGGGCTAGTACCATTAGGTAGGTAAAGGGAAAGTTTTTCCAAATACTAAATAGTACAGCCACCCAAAGTGAGTTTTGCGGGTCATTGATTAAATTGATACGAGCGTTGAGAATACCTAGCTTTTCATAGAATAGGTCTATAAATGCCCCGTTGACCGGATCAAATAGAAATTGCCAAGCAAACACTACCGATATAACCGGTGCAACATAGGGTAAAAGAATAATGCTGCGTACTATACCTCTGGCAGGGAAATGCCGATTCATAGCCAAAGCAACGGCTATACCCCATACGGTTGTCCCCAATGTAGTGGCAATAACATAAAAAGTAGAAGTTGCCACCGATTGCCAGAACGAGGAATCGCCTAATACCCGGGAAATATTGCGCATTCCAATAAAGGTGCTAGTACCGCTTAGCTTTACATCAAATACCGCCAAATATAAATTATACAGAATGGGATAGAATATTAACAATGCAATTAACAGTACCGAAGGCATAATATAACACAAGCCTTGCCTTGCTTCCTGTTGTAATGCTGTCATACTCTAACCCTTAATCGGCAACTACCTTTAATTTAATGCGTTAATTTCGTTCTCGGCCCAAACCAAGGCTTCATCAATCGGCATATCCTCGTGTACTACCTTATAAATCATCTGCGGAATAATCTTTTTGGAATACACGACACTGGCTAGTTCATACCGCTTACCATCGACAATACCAAAAGATTTAATGTTATCGAAACCTTGGTTTAGGGCTAGAATCTTATCCTGCCCATAGCGCTGGTAAACCCCTTTAGGGTCATTTAGAAAATCGGCATCTTGTGAGATGGACTTGATGGTAGGCAACATACCACCCACAGCAATATGTAAGAACGAAATATAATTATCCTTTTCAAATAGGTATTCTACAAACTGCTTGCTGGTATCGACTACCTTACTATCGCTGTTGTTAAAGATAGAGAGCCCACTGATAGCCCCAAAGGAAGACTCTGCCTTATTAGTTAATAAGGGCTCTGCTTTGGTATTTTGAACCAGTTCCGGGTCAAAGGAAGCGCCTTCTAAGTTTTCAAAGTTTTCATTGGTCAAAGAACCCTTAGCCACATCTTCCAAAGCTAGGTCATCCATAATATAGGTCGAATAAAAGAACATGGCCATTTTACCCTGCAGGTAATAGTCGCGTCCGCGCCATGTTTGCGGGCCGGGAGGCGTATACTTGGCCAGTTGAGCATAGTATTCCAGTGCTTCGCGCATAGCGGGAGAATTAAAGATTACATTCCCATCGCCATCGAGCATAAAGGCGTTATTAGACATGGCAATAGGCGTAAAGCACTGTTCATCATACGATTCGGTTTCCATCGTACCAACCAATATACCGTATTGATTCTTTTTCGTATCGGTAAAATACTCGGCTGCTCTTTGGACATTTTCCCAAGTGTTTGGTACTTCCAACCCGGCTTCTCTAAACCAATCGGAGCGATACCAAATAGCCTGAATCATACCATGAAAGGGAATACCATCATACTGGTTTTTAGAGTTGCGGAATAACCTAAGAGCCCCTTGATAGAAATTTTCTTCTTCAATACTGTTGATAATTTGTTGATGAGCATTGGTATTTAATAAGCCCTCACTGCCTATCGCAATCGCTGACTCGGCATCCATCTCGGTTACACCGGGCAATGTATCGGTATTTGCTGCGGTTAAAATCTGTAAAGTCATCTCCTGCTCGTCTACGGGCACTACCGAAATATTCTGTTCGGGGTTTAGCGTATTGTAGGTATCCACCAGCACATTGATAATAGCCATGCGGTCGCTCTGCGTTTGGCGAGTCCAAAACTCTACTTCATTGCTAGCCGCTTGTTCCGGTTGAAGAGTAGGTGCTTGCCCATCTCCGCCGGCTTTATTGCTTTTACTGCAAGCCAAGCCAATAACGCTAAGCCCCACTAAAAACAATATAAATGCTGCCTTTCTATTAAATAAAGGCAAAATAGAAAAACCTTTTTTGGTATACGCTATACTCATGGTTTTACTCCTTAATATTATAATAACTACCAATAAATTTGGAAGCACAATTTAAAGCCATTAGCTTATACACGGATAACAAACCCAACACCAAAGCACCAGCAGCAACCATAGGCCTTGTGTTGGGCTTGCAAAGTGCAATTTGGCACATCGGCCCTTTGGCTTGCTTGGCTTGTGTTTAGGCTTATCGTGTAAATAAAGCTGAAACCGAGTCTAAGTCTCTATAAACCGAGTCTAAGTTTTTTGAAACCGAGTCTAAGTTTTTTGAAGCCGAGTCGAAGGCTTTTGAAACCGAGTCGAAGTCTCTATAAACCCGATCTAAGTCTCTATAAACCGAGTCTAAGGCTCTATAAACCGAGTATAAGTCTTTTGAAGCCGAGTCTAAGGCTCTATAAATCCGATCTAAGGCTCTATAAACCAATTTTAAGTCTCCATAAGCCAATTCTAAGTCTGTATAAGCCAACTGTAAGGCTAAAGGAAACGAGTCTAAGTCTTTTGAAGCCGATTTTAAGTCTCTATAAACCGAGTCTAAGTCTCTATAAACCGAATATAAGTCTTTTGAAGCCGAGTTTAAGTCTCTATAAACCGAGTCTAAGGCTTTTGAAGCCGCCGAGTCTAAACCATTTGAAGCCGATAAACCGACTGAAAACGAAAAGCTATCGGTTGGGATTGGTTGCCATAAGTTTAGCAAAAGTAAAAAAATAAAGATTTTCATTTTATTATCTTATCGGCCTATAGAATCTAAAACTTTAGAATCAATAGCAGAAATTCATATATTGGGCCATCGGTTGGGCCTTGTGTTGGTTGTGCTTTAAAGTTTAGGCATAAAGCCGATAATATAAGCAGCACAAACTTTTTAGCATAGGTACAAAAACATTAGTAGACATAATCATACTTATAAGCAGTGGAATTATTACTATATACAAAGTCTCTAATTATATATATATCTAAATACTTTAGCTTGGTAGAATAAATAAAAGTTGATTGTATTGCAAATTTAGAATTTGGTCTAAGCCCGTGTACGAGTAGGGTTTATTATTGCCATAATATACAGAATTTCTTTTCAGATGGATATACATAATCTTAGTTTGCTATAAGGGCAAATAATAAAAATTTGCAAAGCTATACTTAGCTATTCCAAGCCCCCTGCCATAACCTATTAAGATATTCTGGTATCCATAGAAACTTTGGCCAAACTACTTAATAGGATTGAACCAAACTATATAATAGAATGGCCTCGTACCTATGAATAGCTTGGAGCAAAACTATATAATAGCATTGAGCCCAAGCTATTATATAGTTTTGCTCGATTGTAGTAATACCTATGCCCATTAGCTATTTTTAGCAATTTTATTTTGTTGCCTATTAAGGCGTTACCATAATATACAGAATTTCTTTTTAGCTACATATAGAAACTTACTCAAATTCTGCCACTTGCCAATTATCCCTATTATAAGGGTCGCCCTGAATGGAAATTATCTTGCCGGCAGGGTATTTTGTTTTTTGCAGGGTATCATCATTGCCATGTAACGTAATATGGTACTGCAATATTCGGTCTCTATCCGGTTCTTTGGTGTAATCAATACCAAAATTATTTTCTATATTAAATTGGCCAGTGGGGTCAACACCCGTGCCAATTATGGCCGGAATATCGGCATTGGAAATCGGTATATCCGATACCTGAAACTCCCCAGTAGAATCAAAATCTTTGACCATCATCAAAGCATATAAGGCCCAATCATTCCAATCTTTTTCTGCTCCACCGTGATCGGAAGCCACAATAATTTTGGTTTGGTTGTATATGTTGTTATGCCGCAAGGCCTGAACTAATTCCACTACTTTTTGCATGGTATATTTTGCCGTCAATTTTTTAGCAGTATCCGAGTATTGGCTAAACCCTTTTCTTAGGTCTTGAGAAGTAATCCATTGACCATCTTTGTTGATATGGAATGGGTTATGCGTAAAACTTGTCCACAGATATTTAAAAGTGGGGCGGAGACTATCATAGCTCAAGTTGTTTGCCATATTTTCAAACATTATATATTGTTTATAATGTCCATACCGATCATCAACTTTGTAATTCGGAATAAACTTACTCCATAGCCCACCGTTATATATTTTTCTCTTCAAAGCAATAGGGGAAAATTTAAACAAGGAAAGATTAAATAAAAATTGATAGTTTAAAAAAGGTTCGTAAAAATTATAAATATCTGGAAATACAAATCTGCTAAATGATTGCTTTAAATACATTTTAAACAGATTCATATCTCCATGAGCAAGCGAACCCGATAGCTCATAGCCGTAAGTTCCAATAATATTATATAAGTTTGCCCAATTTTGATTAATCAATTCTTTAACTGTAATATCATCGGCATTTTGATTTATTTTAGAAATTCTATAATCTGGCCCCGCGAGCATTGCATTGATACTGTTCATCGTAGCACTTCCGCTAGAAACGGTATTTTTATACCAAACAAACCCATCTAAATTTTTCTCTATTTCTGGGTTTAGTATATCCTCTAACATATTGGCAGCAAACGCATCAAAAATCAAAACCAAAATATTCTTTTCTTTAGAAAAATTAAATACTTCATAATTGTCTGCAAAATAATTGGCTATCGTTTTATCTAGTGAATTTTGTTGTTCACTCGCTACAATCTCTTGCGGGGCAAAAGATTTTTTGATTTCGTCAATATTTTGTAGCCATACATTGGCCAGTAATACCAAACCAATAGAACCAATAGTCAATGATATATGGCGGGAAAATTTCGCAACAAAACCCCCGAATCGAATGAACAACAAAAAAGCAACACACAATAAAATAAGCTCCAAAATCAATGTAGATTTTGGCAATTCAGTCAATGCTTTTTCATTGACAAAGCGCAACCCTCGAATAATGCCTAAATCTAGCTGGTAAATATAGCCATAAAAGAAATTCACCATGGTAATAAATACAATGGCAATCAAACAAAAATTTTTAATATGCTTTTTCATAGATGATGCGCCCAACCACCATTTACTGATATATCTGGATAGCAATATGGTTATGGAAATACAGCTTATAAAATACAATACAACAATATGAAATTCTATTTGGCCAAAATCCAAAGGTGCTTTGAAATATATGATTGCTGGGGTATATAAAAATATTTGTAGCAAAAATACCCCGATAATATAACAACCGCCTTTTATTTCAAATGAAAGCAAAGACTTTATAGTATCTCTGAATTGATAAAATAACCGGTAGGCAATACTGGGGGGTATTAATATATTTCTTATTAGCAATAAAGCCAATATTTGGCTGAATACTAAGCTAGGTATATCATTGGTTAATGTAAATAAAGCCAAGCCAAATAGTTTATGCAAATGAAATGCTACTAAATTGAACAGCAAAATAATGGCTATAGATAATTGAAAAACTTTAACCACTTGTATTTGGCCAAAGTTCTGTGTAAGTATTTTCTTTAATTGTGCACGATATTGGTATAAAATTATTACAATTAAAGCATCTAATACCAATAAATTGAATTTCATTAGTTTATGGGCATAGAGTCGGTCTTCCATCAGGCCGTATAAAGCCAATAAAATACCAGACAAAACCACTGTTATCGGTAAACAAAATCTATGGCTGACGACATTGGCACAAAACTTACCCCAGAATCTAAAACTAAAAATTTGCTTTTCTTTAGTAATGGCTGTAATAATCGCCCTACTCTGCCAATAATTCTTTGCCAGTGAAAATAGATTATTACAAGTCCAATACAACAACAGTGCCGAGCTTTTATTATATAGTAACATCAAAAATAACATTGGCAAAAGCAATTGAGATACCATTGCAGAGCGGTCTACATTGTTTTTGGGGAGTAAATAGAAACCGGCCGATAGCAAATTTACCAAAGTCATGAATAGCGGTAAAAAGTTATAGCCTTTCAGTAAAGCATCTGGAGTGGCTAAATCTTTAATTATTAGGAAACTTTGGCCCGAAAAATCGCTAAAGCTGCCCAGCATAAAGTAGGCTGCTAAAAAAAATGGCAATTGAATCAACAGGCCAATTAAACTGCGTAAAGATTTTATCGGATTATAGCCGTATCTACGGTAGATTTCCTTAGTGCAATAAAATTTCTTTTGGGCATTGGCTAAACGGCTAATTGAATCCAAAGCCCAGCGCATGGCATTTTTTTCGTCTAAATCTTTTTGCTGTAATTTGTCGGCCCATAGTTGCAATGGCAGTAATACAATGCTAACCAAAATGGCAAGGAAAATAATAGCTAGCCCATAATTTTGGGTTAGCGTATAAAATGTTTCTAAAACAAACTGGAATGAATAGCTTAAAGGGAGAATGAGTAACTGCATAGAATGAGAATAATATAAAAAGAAACCTTATCTTGTCAAACAGATTCCATATTTATAGTTTATTAAAATATTTCTATGAGAATTTTTGATAATGTTTGCAAACCTGGATACAAGTTCATAAACTGAAATTTAGCTTCAAAAATATAAACTTTTTTTATGATATTTGTGTTTTTTATTACACAACCGCTACCGATCCCACTATTCTGCTCCAATTGCCAAGAAATTATAGATAGACTCTAAAATGGGTACACCCTCTTTCTCGCTTTTCTGCAGACAGGACCATTCTGGTTCTCCAGGAATCATAACTTGCTTAGATTCCAGAGTAACTTCTACATTTTTAAGCCTGTCGATCATTTCTGAGATATGGCCTTCAAATTGACCTTCTGGCAAATAAATATCTGATTTCATTAGTAATATATGTAGAGATAAATTGCGAAATTGATCGATTTCCGTATACATTGGCACAACATCAGGACCAAAAGCCCCTCCCGTTAAAATGGCAGTAAAGGTTTCTACTAAAAAAGCTAAAGCATAGCCTTTATGCCCAGCCATAGGCAGTAAAGAAACCGCACTATTGGGATTATTTGTTGGCATTCCCTGTGAGTCTACGGCCCATTCTGAAGGAATGGTATTTTCCTGTTTTTGAGCTATAATAATTTTGCCAAAGGCTCCTGCAGAAGTTGCCATATCTATAATCACAGGATTCTTTTTATTTGATGTAGGAAAGCAAAAACCAAGAGGGTTAGTACCAAAAAAAGGTTTTTTACCGCCAGTCGGCACTACAATTGCATCAGTATTAGCCATTACTATACCTATATAACCCTCTAAGGCAATAGCGCGCAAATAATAAGACAGCGCCCCACAATGGCTAGAATTTTGGACATTGATTGCGGCAATGCCAAATTGATTTGCAAGTTCTACGCTTTTACCAACGGCTTTTTCGGTAGCTACATGTCCCCAACCACCAGCAGCATCTAGCAACATTGCCCAAGGATATTTTGCCGGGGAAATAGTATAGTCCGAATATAAATTGAGCCCCCCTTGCTCCAATCTCTGTAAATAATGTGGCAACCGAATAGTACCATGGGAACTAATTCCCGCAGCATCGGCATAGATGAGTACACGAGCTATAGTTTCGGCCTGGGCCCGCTCAACTCCATGCTCGAATAACTTGGCAGTAATTCGTTCAAGTAAAATAGACTCTGATACGCGCTTCATTTTTCAGCTGTATTCCTTAAAAAATAAATTTAGAAGAAGGCTATGAAGATGAACCTAATTCAATGACAACTTTTCTAATACCTTCTGTTTGAGATTCAACCAATGCTATCGCTTGTGAAAATTCATCAATGGGAAATTTATGACTGATCAGTTTTTGGGGGTGAAGACGTCTTTGCTGTAGTAAATTCAGTACATTATTAAACTTTTGATTGTTGAGCCGAGAACCACAGATAGTTAATTCTTTTTTGACAATATTGAGCTCCGCTATGGGAATGGTTTCCGTTAAAAAACCTAATAGGCCAATGTTACCACCAAAACTAGCCGATTCCAAAATAGTTGGCAACAAAGACGGAGCACAAGCTGCATCAACAATAAAAGGAAAACCAGCACCACCGGTAATCTTCTCAACTTTAGTGCTTACATCTTCATGTTCGCTATTGATAATATTTTTAGCACCTATAGATTGAGCAAAATGTAATTTATGATCGACAATATCCACAACAGTTACTTTCGCATCTAAGGCTAATGCATAGTCCAGTAAAAACAACCCAATAACCCCACCACTAAAGATTAGCAAAGGCTCTCCCGCGATAAAGCCAATCCGTGAAAGTACGTTAGCAGCAATGGAATAAGGCTCGACTGCCGATACCATCGAAAAATCTAATTCCTTGGGAAAATGCAAAGCATTCTTGGATTCTACCTCCACATACTCGCTAAGACCACCGTCCAAATGAACACCTAGAACTTTTAAGTTTAGACAAATATTATATCTCCCAGCCTGACACAATTGACACTCTCCACAGCTTACAGCCGGGTTAATGCATACACGATCACCTTCGCTAAATTCATTAACCAAACGACCAACCTGAACAACAATACCTCCAAATTCATGCCCAATAATTCTAGGATAACTGGCAAAAGGATTTAAACCATGGATTATATGTAAATCAGAACCACAAATACCAACTCTATTCGTTTGAATTAATAGGGAATGAGCACCGATTTTCTGCGGCTTAGGGACTTCTTTTATTACAAATTCGTTTTTAGCCAAAACTTGTACTTGCTTCATAATTTTTATTCCTTGCCAATAAAACTCGGTAACCACAACGAAAGCTGCGGTATATAAGTTATCAAAAACAGAACCAAAATATTACACAATAGAAAAGGCAGAATTGCTTTAGTAATTTGCCAAACCTTCAGCTGACCGATATTACAGGCGATAAATAAGCAAACACCAACCGGTGGAGTTGTAAGACCAATAACCAGATTAAGAACCACAATAATACCAAAATGAACAGGCTCAACCCCCAAGGGGACGACTACAGATAGTAAGGTCGGAAACAAAATAACTAAAGCAGCGATAGTTTCCATAAAAGTCCCCACAAACAGCAGTAGCAGATTAATGAAAAGCAACATGAGATATGGGTTGGTAGTTAAAGAAAGCATCCAAGCTGCAATAGCTTGGGGGATTTTTTCGCTCGTCAGCACCCAACCAAAAACGTTAGCCATACCAACTAAGCCCATTAACGCAGCGGTAGCTTTTATAGTATCGAGTAAAACTGGAGAAATATTCCGAATTTTTAAACCCTTATAAAAAAAGGCCGCAATAAAAAAAGCATAAATGCTAGCTACAATGGAAGCTTCGGTAGGAGTAAACAAACTACCTAAAATACCAAACAAAATTAATAATGTAAGTAGCAGAGCTGGAATAGCATAAAAGAATGATTGCTTTAGTTTTTTAAATCCTTGCCAGGGCTCTCTAGGGTGTTTCTTTACCACTGCGAGCATAGAAGCAGTAAGCATCATTGCCAACCCCAATAAGATTCCGGGCACTGCCCCTGCAACAAATAATTTACCAACGGAAACCCCGGTTAAGGTTCCTACAATAATCATGGGCAGACTAGGCGGAATGATAGGCCCTACAGTCGAAGAAGCCGCAGTAACGGCCGCAGCAAAGGGTTTATCGTAACCTTTCGCATACATTCCGGGAATCATTACCGCACCTATACTAGCGGTATCTGCAGCAGCAGTACCGGATATACCACCAAACAGCATAGAACCAGCGATATTGGCCAACGATAGTCCCCCGCGAATGCGACCAAATAGCAAGCTGCTAAAATGAACAACAGCATGGGTTACATTACCTTGATTCATAAGATTGCCAGCCAAAAGAAACCCAGGAATACATAGTAAAGTAAATTTATCGATTCCGGCATAAAAATTCTGTGCCAGGGCTGCCAATGGTATTCCTTCCAATACTGCATAAAACAGACTCGCAATACCTAGAGCAAAAGCAATAGGTATACCAGCAAACAAAGCAATAAAAAAGATACCAAAAAGCAGGGCTATTCCCATAAATTTCTCGCAGTTCTTAACTTATGTGGCTTACATCAACTGTTTGTTTTCCGGCTTGTGGATACAATAGAAGTAATAATTTCCAAACTACAAAATAAAGACATGGCCAAAACAAAAGCAAAAATAATACCAAAAGGTATCCTCAATGAAGGGGAAGTGCTACGAAAGCCAATCATTACAAAGTAATATGCCCCAATACCGAATAAAATAAAGAAGAAAAGAAGAATACACCGTAATATCAAAAAATAATAAGAGAATTTTTTTGATGTATGTTTGTTATTGCTTTTACTCAGGGCTTCAGAAACAAATTCTACCCGAACAAAGCCATCTTCTGCCATAACCAGAACCATGCCCAAATTAACCATAGCTATAAATAAAAAACGCGACATCTCTTCAGTCCATGGTAATAAAGGGACCCAATAAAATAGGGTAAATTGAGACAGATAGCGAGTAACGACCTGTAACAATACCACTAGAATCAAAGCATATAGCTGCGCAATACAAATATTTTGCCACAACTTACGCAGCCTCACCATCATAATACTAGCGCATATTCCTTATTGTCTCAAATAAGGCTTTCTGTTCGGGAGTAAGACTTGCTGTAATAGCAGGCCCTGCCAAATCCTGAAATGCTTTTTGATCTACCGAAATAAATTCCATACCCTTGGTCTGTAGCTCTGCTTTTAAAGAATTGACTGATTTGTCAAAAAGTGGACGATAAAAATCTTGAGCCTCTTTTCCAGCCTCGATAATAGCTTGCTGATATTCAGGAGACAAACTCTTGTACTGTTTTTCACCAAGCCATAAGGACATCCAACCACGAACATGTTCCGTCTCGTTGACATATTTTTGCACTTCGTAAAAAGAAGCACTTTTAATCAAATCAAGTGGATTTTCCTGGGCCTCAATAGTTCCCTGTTGTAACGAAGTAAAAACTTCACTAAAAGCCATTGTAGTAGGCTTAGCACCCATGGCCTTCCAAGCCGTTACAAACAGGGGAACATTAGGAACTCTCATTACAAGATTGTTTAAATCCTGTGGCGAGCGAATAGGTCGATTGCTCGTTAAATTGCGAGGCGCCCTTTCAAACCAAGCAATATGGACTAAGCCAACTTTCTCCCGTACTTGGCTCATAATCGCCTCGCCAACTTTGCCTTCCACAATGGCCTTCATGTCCTGTGATGAAGAAATAGCGTAAGGCGTGGCAATCAAAGCGGCCAACGGAGCCCAATTTTGTAAAGATTCTCCAGACAAAACCATATCTGCCGACCCTAAGCCAATGGCATTAATATTATCCAATTCATTACCCAGCTCTTCATTGGGATAAATAGTGATCTGAACTTTTCCTTGTGTCTTTTGTTGCACACGCTCTGCAAAGTACACCAATGATTTGTGCCAATCATGCTCAGTATTGGCTAAATGCCCGAGTTTCAATTCAACCGGCTTTTCAGTTCCGGAACTACTTCCTCTTGCAAATAAACTTACTACGCTAAAAAACAGCAAAGTTATGCTCAAGACTATATTAAAGATTTTTTTCATTTTAGATTCCTCCTAAAATTTTGTTATTGTGAGTAGTATAATATATTGACTAGAGCTAAGTTGAAATTTTTATCATTTTTTACTAATTTAATTCTGACTAATCCAAACGAACAGAAGTCCCTTCACTAAATCCAGAAAGTCTCACAGCCTTTTGTTCTGCCTCAATCGCCAAGCGACTCACTTCAAAAACATGCTCTTGCGGTAAAGCTTTATCTGTACCTTCCATACAATCTTTTATCAATTGACCAAAATAGGGAAAACCAACTTTATGCCGACAATCGATTACTTTCTGTACTTGATTATTAACCAGATATAAAGAATCCGGATTTTGGCTGATACCAACATTGATATATTTGCGTGCTTCAATATAACCTTCCGTACCCAATATAAACAATCGGCCATCTCCCCAAGTTCTCAAAGCCTCTGGGGTAAACCAATCAAGACGACAATAACCAACAGAGCCGCTATTCAATTGCAAAGTAAAATCACCAAAATCTTCTAATTCAGGATGCTGCGGATTTGCAAAATTACCGACCTGACTGTAGACAACTTGACCTTTATCCGATCCGGTATAAAAAAGCATTTGATCAATTTGATGAGAGCCAATATCACAAAGAATCCCGCCATACTGCTTTTTATTAAAAAACCATGCGGGGCGAGTTTTTACAGCTAAACGATGAGGCGCAATATTCACGACCTGAATTATCCGACCAATTGCCCCTTGCTGCAACAAATATCCGGCATAAATGGCACTTTCCACCTGCAATCGTTCACTAAAACAAATCGACCATTTATATCCTGTTTCTAATGTCAATTTGCGGGCTACATCTAACTGCTTTAACTCGGTAAATCCGGTTTTGTCGCTCATATAGTGTTTACCATGACGCAAGGCTTGCTCTCCTATTTGCCAGCGTTCATTGGCAATAATAGAAGATAATATCATTTTAGTTTTACTACATCCATAGATTTTCTGGGCACAATCAGCAACCTTCACTGTCGGAAAAGCCTTTTGAAATTCTATAATCTTTTCTGGATTCCGGTCCCACACCCAAAGCAAATTGGCCCCAGCTTCTAGCATATTACCCACTATGCCATAAATATGGCCGTGATCTAAACCTATTACAGAAATAGGAAAATCCCCTTCTGCGCAAACTTTACCCAAAACTTTGCAAACAGGAGCAAAATCGCCGCCATCTTGGTTATTTACCATTATTCTCTCCTTTAAAAGATGATTGTGATTCTCTGCTGCCACCAACAACAATGCTACCCTCTAGCGATTCCACGCTACTTGTTTTTTCATAAAAGCGAGGGGCATTATCCAAAATCCCCTGATATGTATACCAAGGATTCTGTTTATCTAACACATATGGTACGGGTTTTCTATCTACCGATATTTGGTAAGTCGCAGTAATAAATTCTATGGTTTGTTTACCTTCAAGCCCTGTTACCAAGATTGGTTCTTTACCTAAAATACCATTGAGAAAGTTCGCAATAATACCTGTATGGTGCTCCCATTTTAGCTTTGCAGCGCACTTCTTCAATGCCAAAACTTTACTCTCTAAATCTTGATCCTGTCCATAGGGAAAACCATTTGGCTGCCCAAGGGAACAGTATAAATCCCAAGGTACTGCTACTTTCCCCCTTTCACATTGGAAATATAATTGTTGATCTTCCCCATGGCAGATAATCGAACCGGTAAGCTGAGCAATAGTATTGTTTTCAAATTGAATCAAGGCACTTACAAAGTCTTCCACTTCGGCATTATCATGTACTTGATTTGTACAAATGGCTTGTATCGTCTGAGGTCTTCCGAGAAACCATAACATCAAGTCCACATGATGCACCGCATGATTGAGCAGACAACCACCGCCTTCCTTTTGCCATAAACCGCGCCACCAGAGATCATAATAACTATGTGCTCTCCACCAGAAAGAATCTATCCGTGCAAACAAAATTTTGCCGAGAATTTTGGTTTCTAAAACATGTTTTACTTCTTGAATATCATTGCGAAAACGATTCTGATGGCATATTCCTAAAAATCTACCACTTTCCTTTTGCGCAACAATCATTTCTTCACAGTCAGCAACACTAGGAGCCATAGGCTTTTCACAGAATACATGCACCCCGGCTTTCAGTGCAGCAATACAAATCTCTTTATGTGTAAATGGCGGGGTACAAACAGATACAACATCCAGGGAAATTTTTTCTAATAACTCTTGATACTGCAAATAAGCCGGTACAGATAATTGATTACAAGATTGGAATTTATCTAATGCATCTTGGCGGCTATCACACACAGCAACAATTTGCGCAATATCTCTAAGCTCTTGATAAGCTTTCAAGTGACTTAAAGCAATATTACCCATACCAATAATCGCAACTCTAAGCATACTACTCTCCTTAATTACTAAAAAATAAAAACTAGCCTTTAATACCAGAAAATGTTATGCCGGTAACAAAATATTTCTGAAAAGAAAGAAACACAATAATAATCGGTAAAATAGCGACTATAGTTCCGGCCATAGCTAATTGCAGGCCATCTCCGCCTTGCCCCCCTTGCAGTAAAGCCAGCCCCATTGTTAGCGTTCGCTTGTCATCAGAATTAATAAAAACTAAAGGCCGAATATAATCATTCCAAATAGTTACAGTAGAAATTATTACTAAGCTGGCTATCGCAGGCTTAATTTGCGGTAAAACCACTTTTACAAACCTGGTATAATAGCTCGCTCCGTCAATAATAGCCGACTCTTCTAATTCATTGGGAATAGCTTTTAAGAATTGCCTTAACAGGAAGACTCCATAAACGTCAAAAATAACCGGGTATATTAGGGATTGCAAGTTATCCAATAACCCAATACCGCGCATGAGTAGAAACATGGGTATAAGTCGCGTCTGTATTGGAACCATAAGGGTAGCTAAATACACCCAAAAAAGAATTTCTCTGCCGCGGAATCGCAATTTTGCAAATGCATAAGCCGCCATACAGGAACTAATTAAAGTTCCGATTAAGGCCGTAGTGGTAACAAATAATGAGTTGATAATATACATCGCAAAATTAAACGCCGGTAGGAAAAAAAGATCCGAATAATTTTGGAAACGCCAACTAATTTTCAAGCTCAGTGGCCGAAAGGCTTCCTCATAAGTTTTTAACGAAGTTAAAATCGTCCATAAAAATGGTATTATCATGATTAGTAGGACAATAAACAGCACAATATAAATGATACCTAAATGAAAAAGCTTTGCCGATTTTCTTTCTATTGGCTTTTTAGTTTCAATCATAGAGTACAACTTAAATTATAACGAATAAATACTCAAAAGAACCTTATAGCAGACTATGCTTCAAACATCCATTTTTTGGACAGGCGATCTTGAATATAAGTTACTAAAAACACTATAAAAAATAAAATAACAGATTGAGAGGATGCATATCCCATTTCAAAGTTTTTAAAAGCCGTAAGGTAAATTTGCATGGCGATTGTTGTTGTCGCAAAAGCGGGGCCACCATTGGTCAAAACAGAAGTCAAATCAAATATCTGAAAAGAACCAATAATTGCAGTGGTAAATAAAAAGAAGGTCGCGGACGAAACTAAAGGCAATTTAATCCGAAAAAAAACTTGAATAGGATTTGCCCCATCTATGGCCGCAGCTTCATAGTAGCTGGTAGGAATGCCATTTAATGCAGCTAAAAAGATTACCATAAAATAGCCAATCTGTTTCCAAATACCAACGATAATAATACTGGGCATAGCAAGTTGGCTAGTAGAAAGCCAACCTAAAGGCTTATCAATGATACCCAAGCTCATTAAAAACGTATTTAATAGCCCATTATCCGTTTTCAAAAATGCAGCCCAAATTACCGCAACCGCAACAGAAGAAGTAATATGAGGCAAAAAGAGAATAGTTCTCAAAGCGGTTTTACCTTGTAATTTTTCAGAGCCATCAATAATAGATGCAATAATTAATGAAAGAAAAATCGCAATAGGTATCGCTATAAAAGTATAATATGCAGTATTAAGCAAACTTTTGATAAAATAGGCATCACTAAATAAGTGCCGAAAATGGTCAAAAAATACAAAGGAGGGCGGACTTAACAAATCCCATTTTATCAGCCCCATCAAAAAAGAGCTGATGGTAGGAAACAGAGTAAATACTGTAAACCCTATAAAACTTGGTAAAATAAAAACAATTGCAGCTTTAAGGTCTTGATTTTTTTGTCCCATAACAATCTCATCAGCCAAATTTCACCTAAAAACTTTCTCTCTCTTTTCGAGATTACCTAGCAGATTCTGCTAACTTTCAAGAACAAAAAAGGAAAAGTATCATTTTAAATTTTTGCTCAAAATAGCATTGGACTCTATAACAGCTTGATCCATTGCATCTTGGACAGACAATTCCCCCAATAAACTTTTTTGCCAATAGGTCTGTTGTAATGTATTGAGCTTACCATAATTTTGTGGTAGCTGCAGCGGATGCGCATGGCCTTGATTGTTAATAACATCATAAATTTCGATAAACCTTTGTGGATATTTACCCGGTTGCACATCGGCATAAAGCTCTACCAATTTATCATCGTTGATAGCAGGAGGAACCCTCTTGGCAATCGCATTAAACTTTT
The DNA here is from genome assembly GCA_965225855.1 of Spirochaetia bacterium. Lineage (GTDB taxonomy): Bacteria > Spirochaetota > Spirochaetia > SP-2023 > SP-2023 > Haliotispira. The sequence continues at coordinate 1,471,257 of CBDDCK010000005.1, forward strand.
CACCTTCCGGCCCACGATGATAAGTAAGAAACTCCCAGGCCGGGTACAACTTTGCCGTCTCTTTATAAAGACTGTAAATATTAGATTTCGTCATAGTCGTATTCCGTCTACCATCATCAGCGATGGGGTAAGGCCAAGCCTCAAAGCGCATATTTGCTTGCTTAAAAATAAATAACTGCGCTGAAGAGCCCTGAATATAAAACAAACTCTTTCCACCTACAAATTCATCTGGGGCTTTATATTGGGAATTCGCCATATCCTTAGGAAATATACCCTTATTGTACAATTCTATAAACCGAGATAGCTCACCGGTAGCTTGAGAATTATTAAAAATGGCTTCTGAATAATCTTCAGAATACATATCCGTACCACTCGCATAAATAAGAGTCAAAGGAAAGGAAGATTCAGCTACGGCACCATATAAACTGCCACCTGATTTTTCATAGATTTCTTCACACATACGGTAAAATTCACTTATAGTCCAGTCTTTGGAAGGCATTTCCATATCATACTCATCTAAAATATCTAAATTTATAAAGTAATAAAATGGGGCATAACCCCAAGGAAGACCAAATAATTCGCCATTTTTACCTCGGGCATCTTCAATTGCTTCTGGATAAAAAATGCTTAGATCGTAATTTTTATCTTGAACAACCGGATTAAGGTCCTTTAAAACCCCTAAGAAGTTAGAACGGAAATTGCTATCAATACGCATTACATCAGGAGCCTGCCCTCCTCCAATCAGAGTTAATAACTTTGTCTGGTATTGCGAATAAGGTGCTACCAAAGTTTTCACTGTAATATCTGGCTTGCTTTTTGTAAAACCATCAATAATAGTTTGTTCTACACCAATAGCTTCCGGGTCCCCCCAGAACGCATATATAATATTGTTATCCGAGCCCTTATTCTCTTTACAAGAAAGCAATAACACCAATATAAAAGCAGATGTTAAAAAACTTTTCATTTTTAATTCCTTGTTAAAATTTCTCATTAGATTTTTACCGAGATAATTACTTTACTTCGGTTTTACAGAACTATTCAATATATTGTAAAGCATAAATTTGTATATGTCCAGAACAAAAAATATTTTTTGTACCCACCACGGATCAAGTTTTCATTAAAGTGGGATCAAACAATTTTGGCGAAGCACTAAGCGGAAGTTGCACTTTGCTACCGCCATTCAAAGCCGATTGATAAATTGCTAGAATAATCTCTACAGATTTACGTCCCTCGTGGCCATTTACCAATGGTTTATCTCCCAAATTAATGGCTCTTAGGGCATCTTCAAAAACTCGTTTATGTCCTGTAAAATCGATCTCCCGAGGATCTGCTGCACCTAGACCTATATTCGCATCCAAGACTTGTTGACCATATTTCTTAATAATATCATGATCTTTGGCTAGCTTATGTTTGAAATCCCAAACTTTCAGCTTGTCATCTTGCATAAAAACAGAGCCGTCTGAGCCGCAAATATGAACTTCAGCCCCATGTCCGGTTGTCGAATAACAATTTGTTGAACCTTCTATCACACCAATTGCCCCATTTTCAAATTCTAGGATAGCGACCGCGATATCTTCTACTTCTATTCTTTCGTGAATTTGTCGCTTGGCAAAAGCACAAAGAGAACGTATATCACCCGCAAGGTAATACAACAGATCAATGGTATGGATAGACTGATTCATCAAAGCCCCTCCTCCATCTAATTGCCATGTTCCGCGCCAGGCTCCACTGTCATAGTATTCCTGGCTACGATGCCACTTTATATAGGCATCTACCATAGCTATCTGCCCTAAACGCCCAGCCTCAACTGCTTTTTTAAACTCGGTAACCGAAGCTAAAAAGCGACGAGGATGGATTCCAGCCAAAATAACTCCATTCTTCTTACAAGCTGTAATCATGGCATCAATTCGTTCTAGGGTAACTTCTAAAGGCTTTTCACAAATAACATGCTTACCAGCATCAGCAGCAGCAATTGCAGGCTCTAGATGGGCTCCGCTAGGGGTTGCAATCGTTATAATATCTAAATCAGAATGTTGTAAAAAACTCTCGTAATCAGAATAAGCCTTACATTGATATTTTGCCGCTAGTCTATTTGCGTTTTCTTGATGCCGAGAAAAAACACATGAAAGATGAGCATACCTGATAGCATTTATCGCCTGCGCATGAAATTCAGCAATCATGCCACAACCGACAATCCCAATACCCATATTTCTTTCTATTTGCATATTTGTTTACTTTAAAAACATGTTATATGAGCAATATTACATCATAACTACTGCAACACAAAGTTGATAACATTAATCTCTTTCATAACAATACAGCAGAGGCACCGTAAAAGTTATTATCTTTTATTTTCTCTCTCACTAATTTTGTTCATCATAGCAATAAACCAACGACTACGACTAACAAGAGCAAACAAAATTAAGAGAATTAGAACAATACAGATAGGCCTAGAAATAAAAGGTAGTATAGCCCCATCGGAAATAACTAAGGCTCTCCTGAGATTTTTATCCAGTATACTGCCTAAAATAATACCAAGAATCATGGGGCTAAAGGATATTCTAATTCACGCATGATATATCCCAAAATCCCCAAAAAAATCATAATTTTTATATCAAAATCCCGGCTTGCCAGAGCATAAGAACCAATGACGCAAAGCGTGAAAATGATAGGTACTAATTTTGTTCTCGATATTTGCAAAATTTTCACTAAAGATTTCACCATAGTGATGCAGGACGTGATAACTTTGTGCCATCGGACGTGATAACTCGACTCTTCTACTTTCCAGAATGGCTATAATTGATAAAAGCAGCCTTGATAAAAAAACTTACCAAGGCTATAATTGGCCAATGCAAGCGTTGCAACAACAAGATACAGCCTAATAGCCCAACAAAAAAGCCAACCAAGCATTGCTTACCGCATTTACTTGGTTGGCCTGCCAGCCAGCTTTCATTTAGCTGCTCTAAGAGCTATTGGGCAAGCGCAGTCAAACTAAATTAATTACCAACCAAAATATTAGTTCTTCGGTCTGCTGGACTACCCATTACAAATCCTGCTGCTGCTTCCAGGTTGTATTCACCAGTATCATCACTAATACCATTCTTAACCAGTATCTTCTCGGCTTCCGCTTTTACACTACCGCTTAAAGTAATATATAAGTTTGTTGCACTTGCACGAGAACCTGTGGCTGTGTTTTCACCTGCGGTTGCGTGCTTAGGTAATGTGTATCTCTTACTACTATCACCGGATACAAGCGTCAATTTGCTAAAGTCCCACTCTGCAACTGTTGTCGGTAAATTAGTACCCTGAATCACTAACTCGCCTCTATTAGCATAGTAGATTGAGGCGATGATGCTGGCTACATACCCACTAACGGTAATAGGGTTACTTGTGTCTTCAGCGCTACCACCTGCAAATCCTGCTGCTGCTTCCAGGTTGTATGCACCATTATCATCACTATCACCATTCTTAACCAGTATACTATTGGCTTTATCGTATTCAGTACCCTTTAAAGTAATCGTTAAGCTTGTTGCACTGGCTGCAGAACCTGTGGCTCTGTTTATACCGGTTGGTCTGTGCCATAATAATGGTTGACTCTTACGACCATTACCTGCGACAAGCCTCAATTTGGTGAAGTCCCAGCCTGTAACTGCTTTTGGTAAATTAGTGCCTGTAATCACTAACATGCCTGTAACAATATTGTAGGTTGCACTGGTAATTGCGGGTGCGGGGTTTCCACTAACGGTTAAGTCTTTGGCTGTATTTAAACCCGCCCAAGCACCAGTGCCAACGCTAAGTAACCCATCTTTTAGACCATTGCTATCCATACCTGTTTTGCCATTCAGAGTAGCTTTATGTTGATCGGTAAGTTTCAGCCAAAGCGCTGTACCATCGTTTTTCATGCGGTACTTACCTTTTGCAAGACCGCGACTATCTGGCCCAGTGGCATCGTCATCTGCAGTATAGGAACTTAAGGCTAGGCCATCTACCACGATGGTTTGGATTTGGGCTTGGGTCGCACTAGCTAAGTCAGTACCTTGTACAGTTAACAGCGCCGTGCCAACATTGTAGCTTGCACGGGTAATTGCGGGGTTACCACTAACGGCCAAGGCTTTGGCTGTATTTAAACCCGCCCAAGCACCAGTGCCAACGCTAAGCAACCCATCTTTTAGACCATTGCTATCCATACCTGTCTTGCCATTCAGAGTAGTTTTATGTCGATCGGTAAGTTTCAGCCAAAGCGCTGTGCCAGCGCTATGCAGGCGGTACTTACCTTTTGCAAGACTGCGACTATCTGGCCCAGTGGCTGTGCCATCTGCAGTATAGGAACTTAAGGCTAAGCCATCTACCGTGATGGTTTGGATTTGGGCTTGGGTCGCACTACCTAAGTGAGTACCTTGCAAGGTTAACAGCGCCGTGCCAACATGGTAGCTTGCACCGGTAATTGCGGGGTTTCCACTAACGGTTAAGGCTTTGGCTGTATCTAAACCCGCCCAACTACCAGTGCTAGTAAGCAACCCATCTTTTAGACCATTGCTATCCATACCGTCCTTGCCATTCAGAGTAGTTTTATGTTGATCGGTAAGGTAAAGCCAAAGCGCTGTGCCATCGCTTTTAATACGGTACTTACCTTTTGCAAGACTGCTACTATCTGCCCCAGTGGCTGTGCCATCTGCAGTATAAGAATTTAAGACTAGGTCATATACTTTGATGGTTTGGATTTGGGCTTGGGTCGCAGTTGTAGGACTTAAGTTAGAACCTTGTACAGTTAGCAGCGCCGTGCCAACATGGTAGCTTGCACGGGTAATTGCAGCTTCAGGCGACTGCTCTTCAGCTTGTTCGACTTGTTCAGCTTGTTCGTCTTCAGTTTGCTTAGATGGCTGATTGTCATCGGATACTTTAGACTGCTTATCGGGTACATTCCTAACGGTTAAGTCTTTGGCTGTATTTAAACCCGCCCAAGCACCAGAGCTAGTAAGCAACCCTTTTTTTAGACCATTGGTATTCATACCCACCTTGGTCTGAAGAGCAGCTTTATGTGGATCGGTAAGTCTAAGCCAAAGCTCTGTGCCATCGTTTGCAATACGGTACTTACCTTTTGCAAGACCGTTACTATCTGGCCCAGTGGCTGGGTCATCTGCAGTATAGGAATCTAAAGCTATGCCATCTACTACGATGGTTTGGATTTGGGCTTCTGTAGGACTTAAGTCAGTACCTTGTACGGTTAACAGAGCCGTAGCAAAGTCGTAGATGGCATTATTGATAGACGGCCCAGAAGATGGCCCAGAAGATCGATCATCGTCATCGGGTGGGGCGCAGGCCAAGGCCATAAAGGCCAGTAGCAATGCTACAGGCAATAAAAGTAGTTTGAGCTTATACATAAGCAATACCTCCAACAATGGATAAAGATTGGCCAACCCATACGGGCTAGTCTGTAAATCCCCATTTTGCTAGGGGGGTGTTGCGTCAAGGCCTTTATAAGGCTTTTTGTAAGTTTTTTTGTGTTAGGGCACTTTTTTTGTGTCTTAGTGTTGTAAGGTGGTTCAAAATCCATGCCAATCAAAAGGCTTGAGATTATTTGAGATACCTTGGGTAAAAATTTGTAATACGCTAGACGCAGTCCGGGCGTTGCGTTGCGTATGATCGTACGAAACATCATGGCACAAAGTATAAGAATAAGAATTTGAGTTTTTTGTATCGCAGTACAGCCCAGTTTTTAGCAAAATAATACAATACAATTTTTTGCGATTTTTTTAGAGACTGCCACAGCCTCGTTGGAAAATCCCCAGGTTGCCAATCAAGAAAGCTAGTAAGGTTTTCAGTCAAAACCTTACTAGCTTTCTTCAGAAACCTTACTAGCTTTTTGAGACCGTGGCCCGTTACCATGATATTTTAAAAGCATATTGTTGCCGACAACCCATATGCCGAAAAACAAAAATTTTTTTACCTTTTTATTTTGGAAAGTAAGCCAATTTTTACCTTCCATTTGTCCCCAAAAAAATCCCGAGTTATCGCGTCTTATCCCGTTCAGTTATCATGTTCCGGATCAACTATTTAGTCGGGGCTCTTCACGCAAACAATTTTGGCAATACAATGTTGATCGGGTTTGTTGCCTTGGGGTGTTGGTTGGGGGTGGGGCAGCTATTGGTTTGGTGTTGGGGTGGGGCTATTGTGGCTTTTCATTATTGATCTGCTGTGGAGACCATATAAAAAGGTGTTGGGCAAGACTCAATAATTCTAATTTCTATAGAAATTAGATAAAACCAAAAAAGACGCAACAATTTATATCCCATATTGTTAAAAAATTCTGCGTCAAAATCCTTTTTGGTTGGCCTTCCCTTTTTAAAATAGTGTTAAATAACTTTTTCAACCAAACCAGCTTTTAAACAACGGGTGCAAATCTTCATACGCTAATCTTTGCTTTATATATGCCTTTAATGTTTAACAAATTGGGCTTAAAATTCCGAGGAACACGCTTGACAACATGCTGACCTGCCCTTCTCTATTAGGGCTATTAGAATTCAAAAATTTGTAATACACTTGTAATACACAATAAATAATAAATTTTTGAAAATATCATATTATCTGGGAAATGAAAAATAAATTATGTAAACATTGAAGTTACAAAACATGAATAAAATTTTATTTCACCAAAGCGAATTCAAGCATTCTGCTCATTTATCGCTAAATGCGAATGACTATAGAGCTCAACATTTACAAAAAATACTGAAAGCAAAAAACGGTAACTCTTTTGAAGCAGGTATTATCAATACAGAAATAACCGGTAAATTTCATATTGAAAACATAGCCTATGATAACTCTATCACTGGTTACTTTGTCGGAGGACATGACCCATTACAAAAACTACGTTGGCAAAATCTACGTATTGGCATTGGATTAACCCGCCCCCCCGTATTAAAACGCCTATTACAAGATTTTGCTTCTGCTGGAATCGAAGAAATCGCCTTACTGCAAACCAAACTATGTGAGGGTGAATATTCCAAAAGCCATATTTGGAATAAACTACAGCATTATCTAATTTTAGGCGCTGAACAAGGCCGAATCAATCGTTTACCCCGCTTAATTGTTGGCAATAATCAAGGCATCGGCTTAAACGAATATCTTGAAAAAATTAAGGAACTCCAACAAAAGCAAATTGTACTACCAAAAAATTGCATTATTCTCAATGAACATGGAACTCGCCGATACACATTACCAGAGATTCCAAATGCCACCAAACCAATGTATATAATCTGCTTGGGCCCAGAAAGAGGTTGGACAGCAAATGAATTACAAACATTTCAGGATAAAAATTTTACAAGCTGTAGTTTCGGAACAATTACTTTAAGAACAGAAGTTGCTGCACATTTGGCATTAGGTTTATATTTACTGGAAACACAAAGATAACAAAACACTCTCCATCAAATATTACTGTATATACACAGCCCCTGAAAACTTCTAAAATGTTTCCTAAATTTTTAAAAAATCTAAATTAGGAATACCACCCCAACCAAATAGATATTTTTCGGCCTAATAAAGCTTGTCCTTTCGTGCTTTCCGAATTATCTTTATCATAGCCTTAAGCCTTTAATTTTAAATACAAATAGGCTAATGGAAAAAAGCCAAATTTAGCGATAGTGCTTTGCAAAAAGCAATCTTACAATAGCTAAGTCAAGCTCAATATTAAGGATGGAACATGCCCTATTTACCCAATATTTTTGAACGACAAGGCGGAGTTGAACGTGGTTACGATATATACTCACGCCTATTGATAGACCGTATTGTTTTTTTGCAGGGGCAGATACACGATGAATCTGCAGATGCTGTAGTCGCGCAATTATTATTTCTCGATTCCCAAAATCCAGAAAAAGAGATCAGCTTGTATATCAATTCTCCGGGCGGCTCAGTAACGTCTGGCTTAGCTATCTACGACACAATTCAATACATTCGCCCCAAGGTACAAACTTTTTGTTTAGGGCAGGCAGCATCTATGGCAGCTGTAATCCTTTCTGCAGGAGAAAAAGGTTCCCGTTTCATTTTACCTTCTAGCCGTGTTATATTGCATCAACCTTGGGGTGGCGCAGAAGGCCAGTCCAGAGACTTGGCCATTACAGCTAAGGAAATTGTTCGGCTAAAAGAATTATTGATAGGATATGTTGCCAAAAATACAGGGCAAACTTATGAAGTAATTGCCAAAGATATCGATCGCGATTTTTATTTGCCTGCCAAAGAATCAGTTGAATACGGTATTGTAGACCAAGTAATGCAACGTTGAACAACGAAAAACTGAGTGTTAAAAGAAGGTGTAATATATGGCTAGAAAAAAAGATAAAGGAAATTTAAGCTGTTCTTTTTGTGGGCGCAGTAAAACAGAAAGCAAACAGCTTATTTCCGGTAAGAACGGCTACATTTGTGATGCATGCGTGGCAGCATGTGCGGTGCTACTAAGTGAAGATGCCAATAACGATGAAGAGCTTATTCTCGATGAAAAGGCAGAAGGGATGGAAGAAAATCTACCCAGCCCAATCGAAATCAAAGAATTTCTCGACCAATACGTAATTGGTCAAAATCACGCAAAAAAAGTGTTATCTGTTGCTGTTTACAGCCATTACAAACGCATTAATAACATGGCTAGTAAAACTGAAATTGGTGATGGTATTGAGCTAGAAAAATCAAATATTTTGCTGATTGGCCCTACTGGTTCAGGGAAAACTCTTTTAGCCAAAACTCTAGCCAAGAAACTAAAAGTTCCTTTTGCTATTGCCGATGCAACAACTCTTACCGAAGCCGGCTACGTTGGTGAAGATGTAGAAAACATCCTGCTCAAATTAATCCAAGCTGCAGATGGTAATATTACAGCGGCTGAACACGGTATTATTTACATTGATGAAATTGATAAAGTAACCAAAAAAGGGGAAAATATTTCTATTACCCGCGATGTTTCTGGTGAAGGTGTTCAACAAGCTTTACTCAAAATTATTGAAGGGACAGTTGCCTCTGTACCACCACAAGGAGGGCGTAAGCACCCTAATCAAGAAATGTTGCGCCTCGATACCTCAAATATTTTGGTGATTTGTGGAGGGGCATTTGTTGGTTTAGACAAAATCATTGAACGGCGTGTTGCCCGTAACCCCATTGGTTTTGGGGCTTTGGAAAGCCGTGACCACAAAATTCACGACAATTTAATGTATCAAGTTTTGCCCGAAGATTTAGTCAAGTTTGGCCTAATTCCTGAATTTATCGGTCGCTTACCTGTAATTTCAACGCTCAATGACCTAGGCGAAGCCGACATGATTCGCATTCTCACCGAGCCAAAAAATGCTGTGTTGCGTCAATTTTCAACATTAATGAACATGGATGATATAAATTTACAAGTAGAAGATGCGGCTATTCAAGCTATGGCTAAGCAAGCTTTAGATCGAGGCACAGGTGCTAGAGGCTTGCGTTCCATTTTGGAAAATAAGTTGTTACCGGCTATGTACGAATTACCCTCGGTCGAAGATAAAAAGTGCGCAGTTTTAACTGAAGAATCGATCAACAATGGTGATATTCAGCCTCCTGTATTACTTGGCGATGCGATTGAATCGGAAATAGCTGCATGGCCCAAAAAATTGTATGAAGCTAAAACTCAACAAAAATTCGCCTCCTAATCAAACCAAGCTTAGTTCATCGGGTAAGTTACCTTATTTACCAATCTATGGGCCAGTACTTTATCCCTATACCAAAAATGATTTAGTTGTTGGAAAACCAGAATCCCGTTTTGCCATTGAGCGGGCTTTGGCAGAAGACCATAATATTTTACTTTGCTATAAAAGGGAAAAAGAAGATAGCGGGCATGTGCTGAAAGAATTAGCTCCCGTTGCAACTTTATGCCATATTAATAATTTTTTGCGTTATCCAGATAATTCAGTGCGCATATCGGTTGAAGGTGTTGCAACTGCAGAATTGCTGGGCATACAGAATCATAATTCTAAAGTTCAAATGGCAAACTTTAAAATTAATAGTTCAGAGCATAGTCAAAAAATTAAGGACAAAAAGGCTTTTGCAACGATTTCTTTAGTTATTAAAGAAGCTTTTTCGGAATACGTGCGAGACAACAGCCAGCTGCCCCATAAACTGCTAAAATTAGTCAGCGATGCCCAAACACCTTTAATGCTGATGTCGCTCATTTGCAGCAATGTAGAAATGCCTCGCAGTCAAAAGCTCTACTTTCTGGAACATCTAGGCTCTCTTCCGCATTTGGAAGAACTAGGCGTAACTTTAGGTATCGAAAAAGAAATTTCCCAAATTAAAGAAGGGCTCGGCAGGCGAGTCCGCCAACGTTTAGATCAACATCAAAGAGAATTTATTCTGCAAGAGCAGATGAAAGAAATCCAGCGCGAGTTGGGCAATGAAGAAGATGACCCTACGGGTAGCCGAGAGCTGGATCGGCGCCTCCATAGCAAACATCTACCCCAAGGAGTTCAAGAAAAAGTACGCCGCGAATTAAAGCGTCTACAAAGTTTACAACCAGCTTCTCCTGAATCTGGTATTTTGCGTGCCTATTTAGAATTGATAGATGAATTGCCATGGCATCAGCTTACTGAAGATCGCATTGACATAATGGGAGCTCAAGCTATTCTTGATAGTGAGCATTACGGCCTTGAAGATGCCAAGGAGCGAATTCTAGACTACCTTGCTGTTCGAGGTTTACAAGTAGGGCAGGAAAAACTAGATAAAACAGAACAAATCGAATATAGCGAAACTTCCTTATATGGCAATGTCCAATCCAAAAATCGCTTGCGTGGGCCAATCTTGTGTTTAGTTGGGCCTCCTGGAACGGGTAAAACTTCGCTTGGCGCATCTATAGCCAAAACTTTAAACCGTAAATTTGTAAGGATCGCATTGGGGGGGCTGCATGACGAAGCGGAAATTCGGGGCCATCGGCGCACTTATGTTGGAGCTCTGCCGGGGAAAATAATCCAAGCTTTTCGCCGAGCCCAAACCTGTAATCCGGTAATTCTACTCGATGAAATTGACAAAGTTAGTGATAATTATATTCGTGGTAACCCTGCTTCTGCTTTGCTCGAAGTATTAGACCCCGAACAAAATCATTTGTTTACCGATCACTATTTGGAATTGCCTTATGATCTTTCTAGGGCTTTATTCATTATGACCGCTAATAGTCTTGAAGAAATTAATTTACCTTTGCTCGACCGAATGGAAGTAATCGAAATCCCAGGCTATACGGTTTATGACAAATTAAATATTGCACATAAACATCTAATACCAAAGCAGTTAAAAGAGAATGGAATCACCGATAGCAGCCTAATCATACCAGATGCTATTCTCTGGCAGTTAATTAGTGAATACACTGTGGAATCTGGTGTGCGTACATTAGAGCGCGTAATAGCCAAATTGATTCGCAAATTGGTAAGAGCCTTTTTACGCGAACAAGAAACCCTTCCGGGATCTTATGCAAAGAATAGTGCTTTTTTACACTTAGGCCAAGAATTGAGCCGGATCGATGCCAATAGTCCAGACTCATGGCCCAACTTGTTAATAGGACACAAATGGGAAGTTACAGCCAACATGCTCAACGAATATCTGGGTATTCCGTTGGATGATCCTTGGGAACAATTACAAGAAAATCCCATCAAGGGTTTTGCTTTGGGGTTAGCTTGGACTGTAGCAGGGGGGCGTTTGCTTCCTGTGGAAGTGCTTCAAATACGGGGCTCTGGTTCTTTGACGCTCACCGGTAAATTGGGCGATGTAATGAAAGAAAGTGCCCAAATAGCGTATAGCTTAATCCAGCAATTATTTGAAACCTACAATATCCAGCATGAAAGTTTAAATAGCCAAGATTTGCATATACACGTTCCGGGAGGAGCAATATCTAAAGACGGCCCTTCTGCAGGGATTACAATTGCCACGGCAATGTTGTCTGCACTTTCTGGTCGGCCCGTGCGTAAAGATGTCGCCATGACTGGGGAAGTTACATTGACCGATCAATTATTGTCTGTAGGCGGTATACGGGAAAAGGTTTTAGCCGCTCATCGTCAAGGTATTCGACAAGTGTTGTTGCCTAGAAAAAATAAACGGGATACAGAAAAACTACCACAACAAATTTTAGAAGTAATGGAATTTCATTACTTTCAATCTGTAATTAAAGCCCTGCAATTTTTGTTACCGGAGCCAACCAATAATCCAGAATCTCAATAGTCGTCTATAATTCGGCTAGACTAGATCATCTAAATATATTATTTGGTAATGAAAGGTCTCATCTCTTGAAGGATTGTAAGGGGGCATGAAGAATTAAATGTGGGGTATTTGAGGAAATTGTTGAGTTATAGCCTGTTTATGTGGCTCTCAGAGGGTGCTTGACGGGGTTTTGAATTTGAAATTAATGGCAACTTTTTGCTATTTTCTAGTATAATTTACAATAAAAGTTGCAGGTTTTCAAAGTGATTTTTTGTTGTTTTTTGAAGGTGCGCCGGTTTTTACCTGCGTTTTTTTGTGTCTTTTTGGGTTGGTTATTTATTGGTGATGATAAAATGTTCTAGTGATGCTAGTTAGTATGGCTTGGCCTTGGTGGCGTTCGTGGACGGTTCAAATTTTTTGTTGTGAGCCAAGCACTTGCCTTTATTTTTAATTACCATTATATTGACCCAATACAAATCAACTAAGGAGATAATCCAATGGATAATTTAGGCGAAGTAAAAGAGATTCTAAAACAGTTGAGCTTATCTCAAGCCCGATCGCAATCAAAATCCGAGAAAGAAACCAATATTGAGAAACAGCCTAGTCCATAACTATGGACCGACCTAATCCATAGTTATGGACTTGCTCAATTCATAACTATGAAACTACAGCAGAACAAAGATAAAATAATTTAGAGCAAATCTTGTAAATCTCTGTTCCTACATTATCTCTAAGCTGGTCCAGAATAACCTTTGCTGTTTGGCTGTATCTACAATTTATTTCGGTTTGTACAAAGTCAAGCGAAAATATAAAATAGCTGGTACATTAGCAGGAAAATTCTGTATTATCTAACCCTTAGTGCTTATTGACGTGTTTGCCTTGAAGTAATGCCGCGGGAAGCTTAAAAATACCACTTTGTGGCTTATTGAGCTTGGCACAATCAACTCCTATTGCCAAAATGGTGTAATTAATTATCCCTTTAGTTAAAGAAAGATTATGAAAGTATCTATAGTTGGAATCAGCGGTGCTGTTGGCACTACCTTGCTACAACTTTTTGAGAGCCATAGTACAGAAACAGAACTACAGCTTTATGGTTCGGCCAAATCTGCGGGCCAAACACTCAACTATAAAGGTCAGCAGCTACCAATCCTTGAATTTCAATTTGAAGCCGTGGCCAACACAGATATAGCTTTTTTATGCGTGTCGGATGAATTTTCCAAACAATATGCCCGCAAGCTGGCACAACACTGCATTGTAATAGACAGCTCTTCGGCTCTGCGTTATGAAGCCGATGTACCGTTAATAATCCCCGCTATCAATGACCACCACTACCAAAAACAAAAGCTCATTGCCAACCCTAACTGCTCCAGTACTATAGCACTCATGGCACTAGCTCCCCTAGAAGCGCATATTGGTTTGCAGCACGTGCAACTAACAACATACCAAGCATCCAGTGGTGCCGGCGCCCCTGCCATAGAGGAACTAAAGCAGAAGGTACAGAAGTTTACAACCTATGGTGATGATAAGCATAGTGTATTTTTCCATCACAACTTAGCCTACAATGTAATCCCCCAGATTGACAATTTTTTAGATAACGGCTACACTAGAGAAGAAATGAAAGCCACTTGGGAATTGCGCAAGATTCTAGGACAATCAGAGCTTCCGGTGGCGGCAACTTGCGTTCGTGTCCCCACCCTGCGCTCGCATTCACTGGCTGTTAGCGTCAAACTGCAGCGTGAAGTAGAGCTAGCCCAGGTACGAACATTGTGGCAACAAATGCCCGGCTTAAAAATCGTAGATCAACCAAACAGTAAATGCTACCCTATGCCTCTATCCAGTACTATGTGCTATGATGTGGAAGTAGGCCGCTTACGTTATAGTCTTATCTACGGCAAAAGCGGTTTAGATTTCTTTGTTTCTGGTGACCAATTGTTGCGTGGGGCAGCCCTTAACGCCTATGAAATATTCTGTTTAACCCAAAATAAAGCATTCCCTAAATCACTTACTTAAATAATAGCCACAACCGTGACTAGAATCAAATATCGGCGAGGTTTGATTTGTGGCTAGTGAAGTATCGCAAGCGCGATTTGCGCGATTGCAATAACAAATCGCTAACTTACCCTCTTTAGAACTACGGCGGGACAATGCTTGCCCATTGGCCCAAACCTACAAAGCCCAGCAGCCCCAAGCTCAATTATTTAATGCAATCTTGCTCGATGCCCCTTGTTCCTCGGAACGGTATCTACTACAACAATCCCAAATCAAGCCGAAAGTTCGTCAACAATGCAGCGTCTCTCGCAGCAAACACCACGCGCAAACACCGCTCGCTTGTTTGTGTAGTGCCTTGGATTGCATTGCTTCAGGGGGCTATTTACTTTATGATACCTGTGCTTTATCGCCGATGAAAAATGCTATAGTAGTGGCAAAAGCACTCAAAAAACGGCGACATTTAAACATTGTTGCCGTTGCAATTGCCCTCGAAAACTACCGCAATTGGGTTTTAGAACCACAATATAGCCAGCAAATCCCCTTGGGTTACAGCCCGTTGCCAAACTACAACAACGGCAGTAGCCACCTATATTTTTGCCTATTGCAAAAAAATTAGCCACTAAATATATACGATTCTATAGACATTGATAGAAATATTTGCTATTATCTATCACTATAATATTGGCTCTACTATTATGAATGTTTCCTGAATCGTCTATGGTATTGAATCTGGCTATCGCTGATAATTTGATTATTTTTCTATTGTTTTTGAATCGGAGAATACCAATACTTATGCGTCATTACGTAAAGAAATGCTTACCACCTGCCTTATTACAAGCCCTACAACAATATAAAGGCCAGCAGAGAACCATAGAACAAGGACAAGAACAACCCGTATTAGTGCAGCATTTATTTAGGGAAAATATTGGGCAAACCCCACATACCTTGGCCTTTGCTCGCTACAATATTGCTTACTATTACCGTATATTTGCCGGACATTTCATCAAAGCACAACACTTATACCGCTATTTTAGTGCAGAAACTTTGTCGGCAATCGCCACGCAAAGCACAGAGATAGTACATGCAAAGCTGCGAGCAAAATCTTTTGGAGCGCAACATTTTTATTTGCGAATCAGCAATATCGCGGTTATGCCTTTGCCAGATAAAGATGCTATCGTGGAGAAATTCACCGGTATACACGGCAACACAATCCGCAAAGCCCGTAAAAATGGTTACCACGTATCGGCGATAGCCTACGATGATCACTTAGATGATATTTACGATATAAACCGATCGAAGAGCCAACGCCAAGGGAGACCGATGAGCCAAGACTATTTGGAATATCCCGAAAAGCGCACAGAGCCACTGGCCAAAGCGGGGATAGTCTACCATTCATTTGGTTGTTTTGATGGCGACAATGTGCTGCGTGCCTACCTAAGCTACTTTAGATTGGGCAACATTCTGCGCATTGATCGGGTGCTAGGCCATGGCGATCATCTGTGCTATGGCATTATGAATTTGTTGTTTGCCCAGTCTTCCGTACTATTAGCTGCACAATACCCTAGCCATTATTTAAGCTATTTAACCATGAATAACATAGGGGATTTTAAAGCACGTCTGGGCTTTATACCTTACAATGTTCTGCTATTGATACCATCATTCAGCGATAGGCCAGAACTTATGCGCTTATTCAAAGAAGTAAAGAAAGCGAAAACTAAAGACTTACGCGGTGATTGGCTTTCCCGTTATTTACGAAAGGAGAATTTACTATCAAAGTGATCAAATTTATTTTAAAGTGCCTTGGTGCTAAATTATTGAAGAAAGGTATAGAGATAATCTACCATCGCTTTATGCAAGGCTACAACTACCGCTTGCGTTTAACGCATGATCGAGAATACTTTGCTGCCGAGAGTTTTCACCATTGGAATCAATCTACCGATGTCCAAAGGACGGGCAAAAAGTTTGATGCAACCGAAGATAGGGAATTAAACCGGCGTTCTTTGGAATTGATCACAGAGATTTTGGCACCATTCCTCACTAACAAAGGGGGTGAAGAATATAAGATACTAGATTATGGCTGTGGCTTAGGCAATGCCGTAGCCCACTATCAACAACAAGGCTTTGATATAATCGGGGCAGAAATGAGCCAGGCTCTGCGCCAGCATGCAATGGAACATTATCAAATACATACTATACCACCCAAACAATTATTTAGCGAACATCGGGGGCAGTTTCATTTAATTTTCACCCAAAGTTTGCTGCAGTACATACACCCTGCCAGCATATTGCAGTTTCACAATCAGCTATATTGTTGTTTGGCACCGGATGGCAAGATTGTGCATATCAGTTGCCCTTCCTTTAATAAACGCCATTTGTGGATTGGTCATGGCCAGCACAAATTGGCCCAAACCGCCGCCTTACCGTTGTACAGTACCAATCCTCCAAGCTTTTTTATCCGCGAAAGCCAGTTGCAAGACGTGGCTTTACAGCTTGGGTTACAGTTTGAAACGCTAGTCCAGCCGGCTTGGTACCAACGCTACCACCCAGACAAACAAGAATGGTATCGTTCAAATTTCTTGCTATATAAACCCTAGCAAGCAATAGACCCCATTTACATTTTTAGCTATATTGCCCCAGGTGAACTTTAAAGATCGAATATGTGCCCCTTGGCACGAACGCATTCACGAACAAACTATCCTATGGCGTGGAGGTCTTCACGGCTTTGAACGAGAGCTTTTCCGCCTAGAAGCCGCAACGGGTCTACCAAGCAAAACCACCCATGATCAACTATTTTCAGAATCAAAGCAAAGCAAACAAATTGAACATTTTCGGGGTAGCAACGCTGAAAAATCTCGCTTGCGGGAGTTACTACCCCGCGCTTTAACTTTGGATTTCAGCGATCAACAGATTGAATTAATTGGCCAACCCCATGCACAAATTGCCAATGCCGAGGCGGATATTGCTTTATTACTGCGTTTTGTCGCAGGAGAATTAGAACGCCAACAAACGAAAGAGCTGCTATGGGCTTTTTCTCAACCGCCGCTATTTAGTGCAGAAGCACTTGCAGCCGTGCGGCTGGCTAGCTTTGGTATGGCAGAAGATGCCGAGCATAAAGAACAATATCGTAAGGAGCTACTTTTTCGCTACGGCCGTGCTAAGCAAAGCTGGACGGGCGTACATTATAATTTTTCCCTAGAGCCGTATTTATTTAAGGATTTAGAGATTTCCCCTTGTAAGACTTACGTCCATTTAGCACGCAACTTATGGCGCAACCTTTGGCTATTAGAGTTGCTATATGGTTGTACCCCTAGCCTACCAGCTTTTTATGTAGAACAAATCCAAAAGCATTTTGCCAAGGGCGGGAAATCTTTAGCAGCACCGTCGCCCAATGCCTTTTCTCTGCGTTCAGACGTAAACTATGGCTACCGCTCACCAGAACAACAGCAGCAATACTTAGACTACTCACACCCGTGTGCTTATTGGCAGAGCATTGAGTATATTGCTACCGTACCTAGCCCATTCTTTGGCAAACTGGGTTTATCGAATACCAATATCATTCAAGACTCTCGTGAGCTTTATGTCCCGTTTCGCTTAAAGCAACTTCACTGCCACGGCGATGAATGCTGGGATAAAGAAACTGGCTTAGCCGATTATATTGAGCTTCGCATCCTCGATATTGACCCATTCTATAGTGAAGCCAACTATAGTGGTATTTACCTACCAAGTATTTATTTAAGCCACTTGCTATTACTTCATTCGGCCCTTTTGGAAGCCCCAGCCCTAGGTAGGGAAGAATTGTTACGCTGTACCAAACGCGAGCAATACGTAGCTAGCCAAGGGAAGATACTTTCTAAGCAGCTAGAAATAGAGGCTCATATATTGCTAGATGAATTGGGCGAAATTTGTAATTTATTAGGTTTTCCACCAATATATAGTGAGGCCGTGCAAAATGCAGAAAAAATACTTAAAGAACGCTGCTTTCGGGCGGTAGAGTTTAGCAATAAGTTCACTATGGAAGCTAAGGTCTTACAAGCACATAGCCAAGATTGGACAGATTTTTTATTGCGAAGGTGATTGATATGGAAACAAGATTCCCTTTTGGTTTGGAAGGCCATCGAGACTTAGAATTATCTACACAAGTACTATTAAAAGCGGCAATAGAGCATGGTTTACAATTTGAAGTACTCGATCGAAGCAGTAATACTGTACGTTTAGACGATAATAAAGGCCGTAACGAAATAGTAATACAGGCCACAAAAACCAGCAAAGATAGTTACCTTTGTGCAGAAATTATGAGCTTAAAGAATGTAACAAAAGTTCTATTAAGTGAGGCAGGTTTGCCCATAGCCCAAGGCCAAAACTACCAAGGCCAACAGGGGCAGAAGCAAGCTTTACAAGATTTGGCTAATTCTATTACTGGCTTAGATGGGCCTTTTGCAAATTGCTTTAAAGGGTCTTTAGGTTGTATCGTTAAGCCTAATTCAACCAACTATGGCTTGGGTATCAGTCGGCTAGATAGCCAATGTACTAAGCAGGATTGTCAGCATGCTTTGGAGCAGGCTTTTAACTATGATACTAACGTGTTAGTGGAAGAATTTATCCCTGGTAAGGAGTACCGTTTTTTGGTAATTGGCGGCAAACTACAGGCAGTGGCCCACCGAATGCCTGCTAATATTACGGGAGATGGCCATAGCCATATTGCCGAGTTAGTCCAACAAAAAAACCAAGACCCTTGGCGCATAGGTGCGCAAGGTGGGCATATTAGTCCACTGGAAACTATTGAGATAAACTCTACTGAGCTAGCCGTCCTTAAGGAACAAGGCCTAACGCCGAATAGTGTATTATCGGCAGGGCAACAGGTCTTTTTACGCCACAATTCCAACATTAGCACTGGTGGAGATAGCTTGGATATAACGGACAAAGTACATACTAGCTATAGCCAATTAGCCGAGGCTTGCGCCCATACATTAGGGGCCAAAATCTGTGGCATAGACGTTATTAGCAAAGACATCACAGCCAACCCAATAAATACAATTCATGCGGTTATTGAAGCAAACTTTAACCCGGTATTATATATCCATGAGTATCCTGCTATAGGGCAGCCACGCCCTGTAGCTAAGGCAGTTACGGCCCTACTATTTGACAGATAGGCCCTATCTATAAATCAATCAACATAAAAACCTAATTCTCTAAAGGTCTTTTCTATTGGAATAATGGGAATCTACTGGTACTGTCCCCATCGGGTTTAAACGCAAAGGATTATTTCCAATGTGCATAATGCTTTTATAGTAATGCTCTTTATAGATAGCAATATCTACCGTACTGCTAAGAGCTGGAATAGATAGCATTTGCTTTAGATACTTAGATAAAGCAGGATAGTCTCTTATTAAACGATAACTACATTTAAAGAGCGGAAAATAGATTTCATCAAAACGCACTAAAGTGGCAAATAGATACAAATCACTCTCGGTCAATGAATCTCCAAACAAGTACATCTGCTGGCTCAAGCGGGCTTCCATCTCATCTAAAGACAAGAAGAGCTTTTTTACTTTAGCTTTGTAATCTGCTTGCTCTGTGGCAAAACCAACCAAATAAACCGCCCGATTGATATGATTGTGGAGCCATTCATTTAGTTTATCTATCTCCATAGCGAAAGCTTCTGGATACAAATTCATAGGCACATCATAAGTGCCATTCATACCCCGAACAAAAAAATGCGTTATATCCGTAGAGCTAGTAGACAATATTTGCGGTGCCGACAAATCAATCAAAAGCGGCACAGAAGGGCGATATTCGGTTGCAGAGTCTAAGCGTTTATAAACCGCAGATAAGTACGTTTCATTAAAAGCAGGTTCATCACTCGGCTCTATCGCCCAACCCTCTATATTCTTGATATTGTTCATCCGCGTGTAGCTTAGCTTATCCTCTAGGCCAAGCAATGAAAGCGTTGCCAACACGCGATGACAAAAAGGGCAAGCAGATGCAATATAAAGGTGCAAATTAGAATCCTTGCTAAATGTGGGGAACACAGTTCCTCGATTGCTATTATTATTCATTGTTACCTTCCTTACCTTTTTGGTTAGGCTTAGTAGCCTTGGTTATTGGTTACCCTTTTATTACCTTTGATTACTCTTGCTTGAGTTCTCTTTGTTGGCGCACAAACTTATCACCATTCCATTCAAACCAAAACTCTCGGATAAGTTTGCGATTTTCCCACCTAGATTCTGCCCAAGTCCAAGGCTCGGCACGAATACCATTGTCAACTGCCCATAACTGTACTGGCCGATTTTGCTCTGTAGAGAAATGCTGTTCAGGTGCTAGGAAATCATTATCCAGAGGTATAACCAAACCAAGCTCGGAAAAACCGTTGCCATCTCCTTCAATCTTAGTCAATTGGTAATCTGCAGAAAGGTCATAAAACGAAAAGGAATGAGAATGGCCATTAAACCCAGTAACAGAGGCATTTTCAATTAGATAGCCTTCACTCTTTTTATATGCTTTTAACCGAACCCTATCGGTTTCATTGGCGCATAGCTGAATCCAAATATAATCGGCACCAGCTTGCTCAACAAACCAAAGGCCCGATTGCTCTGCAATCGTCAGCCCTGCGCACCTTGACTGGCGCGAATATACTGCTAAGTCGGAATCAATAAGCTTTTGCTTTCCATTTCGATACATTTCATCAGAAGTTACTATTTCCGAAGCATCGACTGCTTTTAAGAATTGCAAAAGAATATCTTTTGTTGTTTCTTCTTTGGTTTCTAATGCCATAGATTTAGAAACACAGGAAGTCGCTAAAGTAAGCCCTAAAACAATACTCCCCAAAATACCCAAAACACCAACCGTATTTCTCGTAAACATAAAATCAATCGAAACCCATACAATAATACTAGCCTAAAAGCTCTCAATAACCAACATAGAATAGGGCGCAAATATAGTTTGAATTGAGCTGCCTGTCAACAAATTGGTTTGGCCGTGATAGCTGGCTGGCAGCACAATACTTTGCTCTCCTCGGTTGAATAAGAACAAACAACTTTCCTTTGCCCTATCTTGGCTATCATCATCTTCTGGGTGGAAACGCTCAAAAGCCAGAATATCCCGATGTTCTAATTCCAGCCAGCGCAAACTGCCATATCGCAGCACAGAATGGCTTTTGCGCAGTGCAATCAATGTTTGGACATGCTGCAGAATATCAAAGTTCCATTGATTGCGTTGCCAAGGCATACAACGGCGGCAGTCCGGGTCGCCCGCACCATCTAGGCCCAGCTCCGTACCGTAGTAAATAACGGGCACACCGACATAGCTTAGCATCATACCGAGGAGCAATTTCACCATTGCCACATCGCCGTAACAACGGTGGAACAAACGGGCGGTATCGTGGGAATCCAGCATATTCCATTGCACTTGATTGACTTGCGGACTATAGCGCAACAACAGTTTATTAAACAATCCACGCGCCTGCTGCGAAGTAATACTCTGATTGAGGAAGAAGTCAAAGCTAATATTCTGAAAGGGATAGTTCATCACACAGTCAAATTGATCGCCTTGTAACCAAGGGCGTGAATCATGAAATATTTCGCCAACTATTAAAGCATCATTTTTTACCGCACGAACGCGCTGGCGAAACTCACGCCAAAAATGGTGATCGACTTCATTGGCTACATCTAGCCGCCAACCATCAATATCATACTCTCGGACCCAATATTCTGCTACGTCCAAAAGATACTCCCTAAGCTTTGGATTTTCCGTATTGAGTTTGGGCATCATCGGGGTAAAAGCAAAAGTCTCGTAAGGCAGAGTCGTCCAACCATCGGCATCGATTCCCATAGCCCAAACCTCCACTTCTTCATTACAGGTTAAAGCAGCCAGAGAGTTTGTGTTTTTTTGCTTGAGAGCTTCCCGTTGTTCCGAGGCTTTCGTTTCTAAACTAGCCCATAGTTGATCGGCACTAGCCACGGGATAACGCAAAATATGAAACCAATCTTTATAGCGGGAGTTCTCACCATTTTTCTGTACATCTATAAAGGGCTCAAACCCAGGCCCACAATGGTTGAATACCGCATCGAGTATTACTCGGATTCCCAAACTATGGCACTGCGCTACCAACTGACGAAAGTCTTCATTGCTGCCAAAGTCTGGGTCAATTTGTTTGTAGTCTATAGTATCGTATTTGTGATTGCTATGCGCTTGGAAAATGGGAGTCATATATAACAGGTTTATACCTAGTTCCTGTAAATAAGGTAATTTTTCAATGATACCTTGCAAGTTACCGCCAATACGTATTTTACCGGTTGGTTTGCTGCCCCAAAGCGGTAGAGTTTGTTCCAGTTCAGCACTTGAATAGCTGCGGCCAAAACGGTCGGGAAATATCTCATAAACGACTGCCCCTTTGGCCCATTCAGGCACTTCGTGAATATCTATGGCATTAAAATAAGGAAACTGAAAGGCATAATTCCATATTGTGCCATTGGCTTGTAGGGTGGCTAATTCACTTAGGCCAATTTCGGTATAACTATAGACTGTAGAGTTTTCCTGCGGGCTTGCCATGGCTTGTAGTTTAAAATAATAGGCAAAGCGTTTGACTGGTATATCGCAGAGTGTGATTTGATAATAATCAAATTCCTTGTCGCGAAGTATTGGTTGCATTATTCGTTCTGGATATTGAATTTTACTAGCCCCATATCGAGGGAACGAAACCAAGATAACTTCTTTTAAGTTATTGGCCTTACAGCGCAGCGTAAGCTGCAATGTATTTTGGTTTAACAGGGCACACCAAGCACTCTTTGGCTGATGGAATAAAGCAGCTTCATCAATGTGTTTCATAGTATTCTATCTCCTATTTAAACCAATGGCCATAATAATAGCAATATTGTTTGCACAATTCAATAGCCATACCCTTTACCCCATAAATAACCATGATAGTTGCTAAAATCAACAAAGCAATCTTTCGATAGCACTTGTTGCAACCGATAACAAATGCTTGTTCCAACCGATAACAAGAACTTGTTCCAACCGATAACAAGAACTTGTTCCAACCGATAACAAGAACTTGTTCCAACCGATAACAAGAACTTGTTCCAACCGATAACAAGAACTTGTTCCAATAAATTTTTATAGAGAAACAATATATATATTTTATTATCCATAAAATTATAAAATATAATCTATCCCATTTTCTATCTATGCTCTTTTTAGTTACAATGCGCACAATATAGCTTAGCCATTGCCTAGCTATGGCCTTAGCTATGGCTAAGCTATACCCAATAAATGTGAGTGCACTATGATTCAAGATATACTAATTATTCATCATTCCCATACAGATATAGGCTACACCGAGCTGCAAGAGAAGATTATCCAAAAGCATGTTTACTACATACGCCATTTGCTGCAAGAGTTTCAAAACACAATATCAGAACAAGGTAGTTCTACTTTTAAGTGGAATAGTGAGACTTACTTCTGCGTGGAACAGTTTCTACAACAAGCCAGCCCAACAGAACAACAACTGTTCTATGACTTAATCAAAAACAACAATATTGGCATTTCTGCCAACTACCTAAACTTTACCGACCTAGTCGATTCCCTTGTATTGCACGAACGAATATGCGCAAGATGAAATAGCCCAAGAACTATGCCAAAAGTGGCAACGAGAAAGTGAAAATAATCTATTACTTTTTGCCGAATATACCTGTGGGCATTCTGCCAGTATAACAGACCCTTACGATGATATGGTCAACACCTTAGATATAAGGAACATTTCCTACGCTTCTAAGGCCTATGAAGCTGCGGCCTGCTGGTTGCAACAGCCACAGGAAATTATTCCCGTGGCTGTTTTGCCTACAACACTAAACAACACTAACACACAAAAAAAGTGCCAACACACACAAAAACATAAAAAAACTTGTAAAAAAGCTTATATGGGCCTTGACGCAACACCCCCCCTAGCAAAATGGGGATTTACAGACTAGCCCGTATGGGTTGGCTAATCTCAATCCCTTTTTGGAGGTATTGCTTATGTATAAGCTCAAACTATTTTTATTGCCTGTAGCCTGGCTACTGGCCTTTATGGCCTTGGCCTGCGCCCCACCCGATGACGATGATGCATCTTCTGGGCCGACTTCTGGGCCTGCAATCACCAGTGCAAGCTACGATGTTGACACGGCTCTGCTAACTGTACAAGGTACTGACTTAGGTAGTGCGCAACAAGCGCAAATCCAAACTATCAGGGTAGCTGGCCTAGCCTTAAATTCTTATACTGCCACAGCCACTGGGGTAAATAGTAACGGTCTTAAACAAGGTCAGTACCGTATTGCAAACGATGGCACTGCGATTTGGCTTAGACTTAAAGATGAACATAAAGATACTCTTAAAGCTACTCTGAATGGCAAACCCGATATGGCTAACGATGGTCTAAAAAAAGGCTTGCTTAGCGTTAGCTCTGGTAGTTGGGCGGGTTTAGATACAGCCAAAGACTTAACCGTTAGGAATATACCCGGTAAGCAGTCTAAGACCGAAACTGAAGATAAGCAGTCTAAGACCGAAGTCGAAGAAGCTGAACAAGTCAAAGAAACTGAAGAAGCCGAACAAACCGAACAAGACCAACAAGCTGAAGAGGAGTCGCCTAAAGCTGCAATTACCCGTGCCATCTACGATGTTGGCACGGCTATCTTAACTGTACAAGGTACTCACTTAAGTAGTGCGACCCAAGCGCAAATCCAAACCATCAAAGTATATGACCTAGTCTTAAGTTCCTATATTGCAGATGGCACAGCCACTGGGCCAGATAGTCGCAGTCTTACAAAAGGTAAGTACCGTATGAAAAGCGATGGCACAGCGCTTTGGCTGAAACTTACCGATCGACATAAAGCTGCTCTTGAGGCCAAGACAGGTATGAATAAGGATGGTCTAAAAAAAGGGTTGCTTAGCGTTAGCTCTGGTGCTTGGGCGGGTTTAAATACAGCCAAAGACTTGGAAGTTAGTGGAAACCCCGAAGCTGCAATTACCAGTGCAACCTACCATGTTGGCACGGCTCTGCTAACTTTACAAGGTTCTAACTTAAGTCCTACAACTGCGACCCAAGCGCAAATCCAAACTATCACGGTAGATGGCTTAGCCTTAAGTTCCTATATTGCAGATGACACAGCCACTGGGTCAGATAGTCGTGGTCTTGCAAAAGGTAAGTACCGTATTAAAAGAGATGGCACAGCGCTTTGGCTTTACCTTACCGATCAACATAAAACTACTCTTCAGGGCAAGCCCGGTATGAATAAGGATGGTAGAAAAGTCGGGTTGCTTAGCGTTGGCACTGGTATTTGGGCGGGTTTAAATACAGCCAAAGCCTTGGCTGTTAGTGGAAACCCTGCAATTACCAGTGCAACCTACCATGTTGTTACAGACTTGTTAGTGATTACAGGTACTAATTTACCGTCAACAGTGGATGGCTGGGACTTTAGCAAATTGAGGTTTGTATCCGGTGGTGGTCTTGAGAGTCAACCATTAAAAAAGCACTCAACTACAGGTGCACACAGAGCCACAGGTTCTGCAGCAAGTGGCACATTCTTAGCGATTATTTTAAAGGGTTATGAAATACTGAAAGTCCGTAATACATTGCTTCTGAATGGTCTTGGTGATGATGATGGTGCATACAATCTGGAAGCAGCAGCAGGATTTGTAATTGGTAGTAGCGCAGCAGACACAAGTAACCCTATTACCGTTAGTGGCTACATAAGCTCTATCAGCTCCGTACGCTACTATCCTAATAAAAGCGAGCTAAGGATTTACGGTAGCAAGTTACCGAAAACAGTTGCAGACTGGGACTTTAGCAAATTGACGCTTGTATCCGGTGATGGTAATAAGAGATACTCATTACCTAAGCACGCAACAGGTGCTGCAAACACAGCCACAGGTTCTAAGGCAAGTAGAAGCGGCTTAAAGATTACTTTAAGCGGTAGTGTAAAAGCGGAAGTCGAGAAGATACTGGTTAAGGTTGGTCTTCGTGATAATAATGGTGAATACAACCTGGAAGCAGCAGCAGGATTTGTAACGGATAATCCAGAAGACCCAATCACTAGTGTATTCAAGCACTAGTGTATTCAAGTTTTAAATTAAAGTAGGATTTGGTTGTTGTAAGCAATGCTTGCATTGGCCAATTGCAGCCTTGGTAAGTTTTTTTATCAAGGCTGCTTTTACCAAGTTATAGCCTTGGTATAAAGTATTGTTCCGCATTGGTGCAATACATCTTTCCGCCTTGGATCAAGGCCTTGATCCAAGGCGGAAAGCTATATCATAGCAAGGCTAGAAAAATTTATTAAGGCTGCTTTTGCCAATTATAGCCTTGGTAAGTAGAAAAAAATCGAGTTATCACGTCCGATGGCACAAAGTTATCACGTCCTGCATCATATAGGATATGGTGGCCAAGCTAGAATATTAAGTGTGTTAAGCAAAATTAGTAAATACTGTTTTATTGATCTGCCCGATGTTCTCCGACTAGCAGAGAAGTATTTGTCTCATTTTCATATGGATATGGACTGTTGTTATAAAACCCTAAACTATGTAAAAGATATCTCTCAGTTCCAGGCAGTATTTATATAATTATTTTTACATCTAAATATTATCTAACCCCCTGATTATTACAACCCGTACGCACATAGGCTTTTATTACAGCTAGTTGCTGCCCACTATGTACTTCATTAGCTGGCTCCAGAATATAGCCTCCCACGGCTGCAGGAACAATAAACGTCTCAGCGTAATGGACTTCAAAAGGCTCAAAGGCATCATATGGGCTTTTCACCCAAGCCGCTTCGCCTTCTACCAGATTTAAAACGTGCACACTGCCTCGTTCTGCGCCACCAGTATCATGCTGCGTAGGGCAATCAAACCAATAACGCCGAGTCTCAATAAACTCCAGTGCATGTAGGCCTGTGCGCTCCGCTTGCTTGGCTCCACAAAGGTCTGCGCCTGAAAGTTGTTCAAAACAATTCACAAGATTTTTTTCTACCCACTTAGCCTTCCTGCACCAATCAATATTCTTGCTGCCATGCTCTAAGTGAATAGGGCGTGGGCTACCGTCTAAGTCCATGCGATTCCAGTCCCAAAGCTTAAACGTAAAAATATACGGAGTCGCACTAATTTCTAAAACTATAGAATCTGCACCCGAACAATGCGGGGTTCCTGCGGGAATTAAAAAGTGATCGTGCTTCCTAGCTGGCAATGTATTTATATATTTTTCTGCTGGAAACAGCTTAATCGCATCCGCTTGTGCCTGACGCAAATCCTTTAGCATGGCTTCTGGTATAACACCTTCTTGCAAACCCAGATACACGTGAGTTGCTTTATCGGCTTCTGTATCTAAAATATAATAGCTCTCATCTTGCGTGTAATGCATACCAAACTGTTGCTGAATATATTCGGTTTTTGGATGCACCTGAAGGCTCAAATTCTGTCCGCCCATAGTATCAAGAAAATCAAAACGTATCGGAAACTCTCTACCAAACCGAGCATAAACAGGGCCTCCCAAAAAGATTTCTGCCTGACAAAATACCAAGTCCGTAGCTGGGAACTCCAGTATTGTTTGTCCGTATTGCATTTGCAAACTATTCTCTTCGGGCACACAGTCAAAACCCCAAGCATAATTAGTAGGCTCTTCACGCTGAGCTGTATTGCGGCGATAGTTTTGCAGTCCGCAAACCTCACGCATCCATTGCCCTCCCCACACCCCTGGGTCAAAAAACGGCACCAAACGAACAGGTTGCTGGGCAGCTTGCTGTAAACCAACAAAGAAGCTGGCTGCATCTATCATCTTAGGTTCTTGTTCGGTAGCTAAAGGCGCACGCGCGCTGCAATCAATTACCCAATTCCAACGTTGATACGCCGCCTGTTTATGCCTGTCCAAAACCCGCCAATCGACAAAATAACTATGTTTATATTGCTCTCTGGGTGAAGTATCTAAACTTTCTCCCACATTTTTTACACCCAAATTACACAGCAAACCTTGGTGCTGGCGTTGCTGGATTTCCCAGCGAGGTACACTCAAGTGAGCCACAGTATCTTTAGATTCCGCAAAGCAAGCAGCCCCTGCCCCTAAAAGCACAGCCTCTTGCTTGGAATCACGCAGTTTTTGTAGCTGTTTTTTTAGTTGATCACTGCGCTCAGGGCAAAAATAATCTTGTATTTGCAAACGCGTTATATAACCAAAAACAGCATCATCGCCTAGATATGGCTCTACGAGTTGGCCAATATAAGCCGCATCGCGAAACGCTTGCTCGGTGTGTAGTACGGCAACTTGGGGGGCGTAACTTTGTAAACTTGCGAGCACATTATCTTCTAAGACCCCCTGATAGCAGTCAAGAAATAATAGGCCCGAGGCTGGCTCTGTTTTCGCAAAGTCCTCATCTCGCAGCGTACCCCAAAGCCTCTTCCAAATCTCTAGCCAACCGTTGTATACCGTAAAATCCCCAGAAAGAACAACTTTGGGTTCTAAATCATAATTTCTATAACCTTTATAACGTGACATTTTCTTCACCGTGCATGAGTAAATATAATCCCCCATAGAGTCCTGCTTCGTTGGCAAATCCTTGTTTCAAGAGGACTTTTGTACTAGCAGGCCAACTCTGTTGCCAAGTAGATTTTCTGGCATATAAATCGCAGTATTCTTGTAACCTATCCAAAATATGCAAACCATTATCCTGCATAACTCCCCCACTGAGAACAATACATTCTG
This sequence comes from Spirochaetia bacterium, assembly GCA_965225855.1. Lineage (GTDB taxonomy): Bacteria > Spirochaetota > Spirochaetia > SP-2023 > SP-2023 > Haliotispira. Next base: position 1,500,142 of record CBDDCK010000005.1, read on the forward strand.
GATCATAAGCAAAAATATAATTCACTAAAGCCGCCCCCCAAATGTGAAACAAATGTTCTTCCACAACTTTAAATTCTTTGTTACCTGCTTGTGATTTCGCAAAGATTTCTGAAAATGTGCCTACCTTTTGGAGCTTCTCCAATTTTAAAGAATTCAAAGAATCTAAAGAGGCTAAAGGATTTAAAGAAGACTGCCCAATCAATTTTTCCTGTATTGCAGCAAGTGCTGAAGTGCTAGCCAAAGACTCTGTACAACCAATATTGCCACAGCTGCAACGCCCTGCTGTGACATCAACCGTAAAATGCCCACCAAGGCAACCCGCTAAATCATGAGCTCCTCGCAGCACTTTATCGCCTATGACTACCGATGTGCCAATGCCCGTACCAAGTGTCACACAAACCAGATTTTGATAACCACGCCCTGCCCCATACTGCCATTCTCCTATACATGCCAGCCGGGCATCATTATCTACAATAAAATTATCTGTCCACTGCGCAGACCAACGATAGCAATCCCAGTTTGCAATATTCTCATATTTGCCATTAGAAGGAAATAAAAGTTTCTGCTTGCAGTCCACCGGCCCGGCGTAAGCTAACGCTAAACCCGCCAATTTTCCACCGCCCTCGCAATGCTCTTGTAGCAAAAAACAAATTTCGTTCTCCAATGCCGCAAGCCAAATTTCTGTATCGTTACTATCTACAACATTAAAAACCCTTTGGTCTACCAGAGAGTCCTCCAAGAAAAGTCCCACTTTTATACTTGATCCACCGAGATCCACTGAAATATAAGACTGGAGTTTTTTCATTTTTCTAAGTTTTACGTGGCTTCGCGTGATTTTGTGCTATACAACCTATATACAGGACTTAGGGCCCCTTTACAGTTGGCACATCACAGGCTCTCTCGCGTGGCATTCCAAGTGAGCAGCATACTAGGTTCACAGGGGAATTTGATTCTTTATTATGACCTGCTACTTGCTAGTATAGACAATGCTTTGTTCAAGGTTTTTTTGTAAGTATAAGAATAAAATCACTGAGGGTATACTCACTAAAACACATGAAATTAAAACACCCGGAACGCTTTGGGAAATATTTGTTAAGGCTGCAATAGTTGTCATTACCGGTCTTATATCATTTGATTTCGTAAAAGTCATTCCAAAAAGTAAGTCATTCCAAATCCATGAACACTGAAATAATAATGCCACAGATATTGGCGAAGTCGCCATCGGCATAAACAGTTTATAAAATATACACCAGTTGCTCGCTCCGTCTATTTTAGCAGACTCTACAATCTCTCTCGAAATTCCGCGAAAATAATTTCTAAACACAAATGTAGCAAATGGAATCACAATGGCAATATATACTATCAACATGCCAAGCCGGGTATCGTAAAGTTTTACGGCTGTATACAGTTTGTAAATAGGAATTAAATACATTTGGAACGGCACGATTGTTCCGCTGTATATCAATAAAAACCAAAACATTTTGTGCTTAATGCTCAAGTGCGTTAGGCCATAGCCAGCAAGAAGTGAGAAAAAAATGCCAATGCCACCACCAAATGCAGAGTACAAAATACTACTGGTAAATGGCACAAGAATATCTAATTTTTCTATGGCATAATAGATATTTTCAATGAAATTCATCTTTTGGGGAATCGAGAAAAAACCATCTAGGGCAAATTCTTCTGGTGCTTTGAATAAATTTAAAACCGCGAAAAGCAAAGGAAATATCCAAAGTATAGATAGACACAATAATATTAGGTTGATAATTAATTTGCCTATATTCGGTTTACGCCAGTTCAAGTCTGCGATCCTCCCGCACTAAATGATTTTTGTAAATAAAAGTAAGACACAAGCAACATCACGACAGAAAGCAGCACCGCAATTGCAGAACCATATCCCAGATAACCATTTTTGAAAGATTCGTAATACATTGTCAGAGCCAGTGTCTCTGAACTGCGGAAAGGGCCTCCTTTCGTCATAACCCAAACATTTTCAAAAATTTTGAAGCTATTAATAATTCCCATCAATATAACAATTTGTATTGTGTTAGAAATCATTGGCAAAATAATTTTCACATACAACGTAAAACCCTTCGCCCCATCGATTCTAGCAGCTTCAATCAATGAGTTATCAACACCTAAAATTCCAGTAATAAATAGAATTAAATATAAACCAACCCCTTGATATAAACCAACACTTATCATAACAAATGTATTTAGGTAGGGTATTGCTAGCCAGTTTCTCACGAATGAATCAAACCCAAGAAATTTAAATATCTGTGGCAGCCCCGAGATAGAAAGCAATATACTCATTACAAGAGCAACAACTGTGCCAGCTAATGCATTTGGGAAGTATAAAATATTTTTAAACAAAGTTAAGTTCCAAGAGTTTACCACTAAAATTGCCAATAACAAAGGTATTAAAAAGGCTGTTATAAAAGATGATAAAACCCAGATTAACGTATTGGTAGCTGAGACAATAAAATTAGCATTATTAAACAGCTCTGTATAATTATTTAGCCCTATAAATTTCATGGAGCCTAAACCATTCCACTCAAAGAAACTAATATATACGGTAAATACAATAGACCAAATAAACAGTATAGAGATTAAAATCACTGCGGGAGCTATATATAAATAATCGATATAATTCACAGATTTCTTTTTATGCATATGAATACACTCGCATTTAGAGCTATTTAGCTCACTGCAGTAAATTTTATACTGTATAACAATAACATGAATTACAATTTACAAGCAGTGGCTATTAGGTGTCTGAGCTATTATAAAAAAATTAGTTCCAATACTTCTCTGCTGCTTGTTGCAGAGTAGAAGTGGTATCTTGCGCTGTACTACCTCTATAAACAAATCTGGACAATTCTGTTAGAACAATATCGCGTAAAGCTACAGGCGTATTTTCATAGTAGCGCAGCACTAACTGATATTTTGCTGTATCTGCGCCAAGCTCTACATATTTGGCAAGCACTTTATCCTTAATGTCAACAGCAGAACTTGTTATAAGCCCTCGCTCGTCAGTTAAATATTGTGCAATTTCTTTCTTATAATAGTTTCTTAATACCGCTTTGGCCGTTTCTTTTTGTGCGCTATTTTTAGGAACTAAAATAGGAGCTACTTCATAAAATACGGTCATTTTGTCTGTATTTGAACTTACATTAGGCAGAACAAAAATATCATACTGTTTACCGGGGACTAATTTAAACTCCTCCGAGAGCCCTGTTACAATATAGCTTTCCTCCATCATCATAGCAACTTCTTTTCTTGCGAATGAAGGATTTAAATCATTTTGTAAATGCATTGGCTCAGAAAAATAGCCTTTATTTAGCATATCTTCCCATGTTTCAAATACTTGCAATACTTTAGGATCTTCAAACGATATTGAGCCATTAGAAACCCCGTGATATAAATTTACATCAAATGATGCCAGAAGCTGCTGAAACCAGTAAAACCCTGCCCAGCTATCATCTTTCTGACCAATAGGAATGATGCCTGCTGATTTAAATATTCGACATATCTCTAAAAATTCCTCAAAGGTCGCAGGAACATTAACACCATATTCTTCAAATAATTCCCTATTATAGACGATGGCAAAGTTCAAAGAATTTTGTGGAGCCCCATATATTTTCCCCTCAAATGTCATAGCATCTGCTAAATCTCTATTTACCCCATCTTTTACATAATACTCCCACTCACTGCTCAAATCTTCTAGCAAACCTTCCTTAGCAAGGTCCGCTAGCGAAGAACCTGTCCACCAGGTAAACATTCCTGGGGCAGCATCTGTTACAATCGTTTGTTTTACAGCGCTGGTATAAGCCGCAGTGTCGGTATAATTGACATAATCAAATTCCACGCTTTCATTTAAACTGGCAACTCGTTTGGACAACTCATTGACAATGTCTTCTGTGAATGGCTTATCTGCCCAATACTCTAGTTTTTTGCCTTCCGCTTTATTTTCTACGGTTTCTTTTGCACATCCCAAAACTAGAATGAGAAAAGATAATGTGGTGAACCATAACTTGTTCATTGCTTTACTCCTTATAAATAGCCATTATGATTTGATTTACAAAATAGCTTAAATTCTTATTGAAAATAAATTAATATTTTGTTCACGACACTTACGGAATAATGATTTGACATCACTATCTTCATATACAAAGACTGAATAATCAAACTCGTAAAACCCGCCTAGGTCTACTTTAAAATTGGTTTCCCAAAAGTTATTCATAATCCATGAATAACTTGTACTGGTATTAAATTTTATATCCTTGCCACTACATAACTGTATAGGTGATGCTTCAAGTTGGTCAAATACGACAAGCGGTGCATCTTTAATAGTTATAACCATGGATCGTGTTTGACCTACTAAACAAATGCCATTTTGCAATAAATAAAATTCTTTATTGCTTCCTGGAAGTTGGTCAATACCAGGCCTTATAATACAACCAGATTTATCGATGTATTTCACTTCTTCTTCACCGGTAGTAAAAGGCAGACTAACATAAAGATTTTCTGGAGCCACTTCAGAAGCTTTGTGTATGCGAATAGTGCAGTCTATTCTGGGTATATCCTCATAGACTTTCATAATGATACTATATAGTTTAGTTCCCTCTAGCTCGTAATTTAATTGTATCGTGTTGTATATATCACCTATATCTAAGACATCGAAAGACAATAACTTTGCACTGTAGCGTAAAGTAGAGGAGCTTTTTCGGTTGCGTCCCATGTTTCGGCGAACTGTACAAACATCACTAGTAATAGGTGTAAATTCATAAATTCCAGTAAACGCTTTGTACTCTGACAAGGGCCTTATTAAATCAATACAATCTTTTTTATAAATAATAGAACGAATCCCCGAACTGTTGTCCAGTTCAATTCTAAATTGCTTTGTCTCTAGTGCATTGCGCTCTTTAGAATTTGCAATGTCTTCTACCCCATCAGCTCCTATATAAGCATGATTTTTCACGGTATTAATCTGGTGTAATTCCTTGGTTCTCAAAAATACTTTTTGGGTTTCTTTAGCTTGCAATTTTGTGTAAATATAAATTTCAAAACCAGCAGTAATTCTTTTTATTTGGCTATTTATAACACAATTTGTATCACAATCTACAACTTCAAAATGCTCTCTTGGAATCTGAACCGCTTTTCTATCGCCAATACGATCATGAGTATATAACAGCAGTTTCACGCAGCCTTCTACAGTATGTTCAAAAGGATTGATTAAAAGATACTCTTTATTCCCATTGGCCGATATGGATTTTTCCCCATAATGTTCTAATACATTAATTAACAACTCTGATAAAATTTTATTAGAGTTAATTGCATACAAAGATTTTTTTAATTCAAGTTCATTTACTTTTGAATCCCAAGGCTCTAGGACAGAAGAACTATAACCCCAGGTATGTTCTGCATACATCATCATATCCTGCTTAGCTAAGTCCAATAATTGCTCATTCTCAATCTTATCTTTTTCTGATAGTAAGCTAATAAGCTCCAATTTTCTCTCTGAATCCTTATATAACTTTACAATTCCGGGTGTAGAACCAACTCCATCTGCCCACCAATCATTCCAGTCTCCTTTATGTGTTACAATCTTTCCTACTTTTGACTTTGCGATTGCAAAAAACTCATCTAGTGTAACCATTTGAATCACTAATTGATTTCCCACATTTGTCATAATTTCAGAACATCTATCTACAATTCCCCGATTGGGATAGGAGTTATCCGTGATGCCACCCGATACCATAACAGGAACAAAATCAAAACTATAATTTTCTCTATCTAAATTATTTAGATACCTAGTGATTCGCGTACTTGCTATTTGCACCGGATCAAAAGCTGTGGGATAATCTGAAAATTCATCGTGAATTGTATAAGAAGTTTCCCCATAAGGAGATAAACACAGTTCGTTCCCCAAATGATAATGATCAGAAATCCATGTAAAAAGTGTTTTTCCACTGGGAGCTTCCCATAGGATAGGTTGCTGCTTCTTATATATTGGAAACATACCATGATGGGTATGAATACAACTTATTAAATTTTGCACTCCTGCATCTATTAATTGATCCGCAAATCCCCAGCTATAACCATTAATATCAGCCGTCATCGCACTACTAATATTGACTCCTAAGGTTTGAGAATATTTTTTTACTTTTGCAAGCATAGATCGAACCACACTATCACTAGCCAGCTCTGTCATATTTAAATAATTACCAGAGAGACCTATATCCCCTTTTTTAACATAAGACTCAAACTTTTGTTTTTGCTCTTCGGTTGCCTTCGCATAGAAATTTTGTACCTGCCAGTAATTTTCACATTGCCATTTAAACCCTATGTTGTCCTTATATGTATCATAAATATTATCAAGTATATCTATTACTTGAAGAATAAAGTCCACATGATATTTGATAATTTTTTCTTGAGGGTCTGTGTAACCTATATCAGTATGAGAGTGATGAATAAGGTATATATGCCATTTTCTTGCAAGCTTCATAGAAATCCTTTGCGCACTCCTTCACTTAATTTTTTACTTTGTTATTTTATTCTCGCACAAAAATATCAAACTGTCAACAATAAATATCAAATAAATACCAATAGTAATAATAATGATACATTAAAACGTATTAAGTTGAAATATATCTACAATAAAATAATTATGCATAGATACTTGAATAAAAAGTAGAGTATGATTATTGTATCAATACATGTCAGTTTCTAAAAAAAACACGGATTACCTCGATAACCAAATTATTAGTTATCTCAAAGTTCACAAACAAATACGTACAGCCGAAGCTCTTAAAATTTTTCCCGCTTCGCGTATGACTTTATATCGAGCTTTCAAGCGCTTGGAAACAAAAGGGTATTTAGAGCCCGAACACGGCAAAGTTTACTTAAACCCAGCCATAGAAATTGAGCCAGACTTTGTGAGCAAAACGATTATCAACATAAAACTAAAAGATAAAATTGCACGATGGGCTGTGGAAGAATTTGTTTCTGAAGGTACCATCGTTGCTTTAGAGTCCGGCACTACAGTAGCTAGTTGTATTTCATATCTAAAAAGCAAACGGCCAGGAAGCTTACTTAGTAATGGTATTAATGTAGTGCAACTTGCTGCTGCTGAAAGTTTGCCTGATACTGATATTTATTGTTCTGGCGGCAAACTGCGCCGGCAATCTATGAGCTTTATCGGCTCTGAAGCCCAGCGCTTTTTCTCTGTCCATCACGCTGATATTGCCTTTGTCGGAGCTTCTGCAATTGATCCCAAACTGGGAATTATGGATACAGAAATTGAGATAAAAAGACAAATTTGCGACAATGCATCTCGTTCTATCTTACTTGCAGATAGTTCTAAATTTGGCAAACGCTCTTTATTGCGCTTTGGAGATTTAAGCTCTGTTGATACAATTGTTACAGATTCGCAAATCAATCCTGAGGTGGCCACCCAAATCCAACAAATGAATGGCGTTAAATTTTTTATTGTGTAGAAAATAAAACAAATTTCTTTTGTGCATTGCCAAAGGGCCTGGGCAAGATTAGATAGGATTTTGACGCAAAATTGAAGCAGGACGCGGCATAAATTTGTATCTTTGAAACAATCACTTATGGAAATTTGTCCTTTGGTGCCCGAATTGGCTCAAGTTGTGGTACAGTTTTCGTAACGAAGGTAGAGATTTGACTCAATGAGTCGCCCAATGAGCTATGCCATCATTTTTTACTGCTACTGTAGTTTGGGCTATTTATGAACGAAACTCGGGGCACGGAATATTGAATCAAGTGATATTGGCTAGCATTGTTTTAATCCATTATCTAAGAAATCATTGAACAAAAAAGCAAATTCCAAGTGGATTCACCTGAAAAATTTACTTGGTAAAACCTGCAAGTAATTTCAAATGGAACTCCGCTTTATGATACGGAACATGATAACTGAACGGGATAAGACGCGATAACTCGGGATTTTTTTGGGCACAAATGGAAGGTAAAAATTGGCTTACTTTCCAAAATAAAAAGGTAAAAAATTTTTGTTTTTCGGCATATGGGCCATTGTCGGCAGTAATTGGGCAACAATATGCTTTCAAAATATCATGGTAACGGGCCGTAGTCTCAAAAAGCTAGTAAGGTTTTCAAAAAAGCTAGTAAGGTTTTGACTGAAAACCTTACTAGCTTTTTTGATTGGCAACCTAGGGATTTTCCAACGAGACTGTGGCAGTCTCTAAAAAAATCGCAAAAAATTGTATTGTATTATTTTGCTAAAAACTGGGCTGTACTGCGATACAAAAAACTCAAATTCTTATTCTTATACTTTGTGCCATGATGTTTCGTACGATCATACGAAACGCAACAGCTCTTCTATACTTTAAACCATCACTATTAAGCAAACAGCCACAGGGAATTATTCCCGTGGCTGTTTTGCCTACAACACTAAAACATAAAAAAAGCACAAAAAAACTTACAAAAAGCTTGTATGGGCCTTGACGCAACACCCCCCCCTCACAAAATAGGGCACTATACAATAGCCCGTATGGGTTTTGTCAATCTCAAGCCATTTTTGGAGGTATTGCTTATGTATAAGCTCAAACTATTTTTATTGCCTGTAGCATTGCTACTGGCCTTTATGGCCTTTGCCTGCGCCCCACCCGATGACGATGATCGATCTTCTGGGCCGACTATCAATAACGCCATCTACGATGTTGGCACGGCTATCTTAACCGTACAAGGTACTGACTTAAGTCCTACAACTGCGACCCAAGCGCAAATCCAAACTATCAGGGTAGGAAGCCGAACAAATGGTGTAGCTTTCAGTTCCTATACTGCAGATGACGATGCCACTGGGGTAAATAGTAACGGTCTTGAAAAAGGTAAGTACCGTATTAAAAGCGATGGCACAGCGCTTTGGCTTAGACTTACCAATCAACATAAAGCTGTTCTTGAGGCCAAGACAGGTATGGATAGCGATAGTCTAAAAAAAGGGTTGCTTAGCGTTAGCTCGGGTGCTTGGGCGGGTTTAGATACAGCCAAAGACTTAACCGTTAATATACTCGGTAAGCCATCTAAGCAAACCGAAGCCGAACAAGACGAACAAGCCGAAGAAGAGTCGCGTAAGCAAACTGAAGACGAACAAGCTGAACAAGTCGAACAAGCTGAACAAGTCGAAGAGCAGTCGCGTAAGCAAACTGAAGACGAACAAGCTGAACAAGTCGAACAAGTCGAAGAAGAGTCGCCTAAGCAACCTAAAGCCGAAGAGCAGTCGCCTAAAGCCGCAATTACCCGTGCAAGCTACCATGTTGGCACGGCGCTGCTAACTTTACAAGGTACTCACTTAGGTAGTGCGACCCAAGCCCAAATCCAAACCATCAAAGTATATGGCGTAGTCTTAAGTTCCTATACTGCAGATGACCCAGCCACTGGGCCAGATAGTCGCAGTCTTGCAAAAGGTAAGTACCGTATGAAAAGCGATGGCACAGCGCTTTGGCTTAGACTTACCGATGCCGATAAAGCTACTCTGAATGACAAGAAAGGTATGGATACCAATGGTCTAAAAGATGGGTTGCTTAGCGTTGGCTCTGGTGCTTGGGCGGGTTTAAATACAGCCAAACCCTTAACCGTTAGTGGACACCCTGCAATTACCAGTGCAACGTTTAATGCTGTTACAGGCTGGTTAGTGATTACAGGTACTAATTTACCGTCAACAGTGGATGGCTGGGACTTTAGCAAATTGAGGTTTGTCTCAGGTATTGGTATTGAGAGTCAACCATTAAAAAAGCACTCAACTACAGGTGCAGACAGAGCCACAGGTTCTGCAGCAAGTGGCACATTCTTAGTGATTATTTTAGAGGGTGAAGCAAGAATAAAAGCCTCTAATGCATTGACGCAGAATGGTCTTGGTGATGATCATGGTGCATACAACCTGAAAGCAGCAGCAGGATTTGCAGGTGGTAGCGCAGCAGACACAAGCAATAACCCGATTACCGTTAGTGGCTACAAAAGCTCTATCAGCACCGTATACTACTATCGTAATAAAGGCAGGTTATTGATTTACGGTAACAAGTTACCGAAAACATTTACAGAGTGGGACTTTAGCAAATTGACGCTTGTATCCGGTGATGGTAGTAAGAGATACCCATTACCCCAGCACGCAATAGGTGAAAACACAGCCACAGGTTCTGCAGCAAGTACAACAAGAGTAACTATTACTTTAAGCGGTAGTGTAAAAGCGGAAGCCGAGAAGATACTGGTTAACGATGGTAAAAGTGATAATAATGGTGCATACAACCTGGAAGCAGCAGCAGGATTTGTAACGGGTAATCCAGAAGACTTAACAAATCAGATTGTGGTTAGTGCTAGTAAGTAGGGTTTTGTTGTTGCAACGCTTGCATTGGCCAATTGCAGCCTTGATAAATTTTTTATCAAGGCTGCTTTTATCAATTATAGCCTTGGTATAAAGTATTGTTCCGCATTGGTGCAATACATCTTTCCGCCTTGGATCAAGGCCTTGATCCAAGGCGGAAAGCTATATCATAGCAAGGCACTAAAAAATTTATTAAGTCTACAAACTTTTTTAGTAATAGCTTTGAACAAACCCCTTACAATAATTATTACCAGAACGTTGCCATAACAATTAAGAGAGTCTCTTAATGCCTAACAAGAGAATTTCTTAATAACTAACAAGAATTTTTTGTAACAAGATAAACTTTGGCCAAGCCTTGCTTGCCTTTTGGGTGGGCTATTAGACTGTGTTTGGTTGTTGCAAGGCTTGCATTGTCCAATTACAGCCTTGGAAAGTAGAAGAGTCGAGTTATCACGCCTAAGCTGCAGTTTGGGTATGTAGAGGGAAGGAAGCTGGGGTTTAATCATTTCAATTAAGATTTCAATAAAATGTGATTTTCGGTATAATAGGCAAAAAGCTCTCTTTGTAATTTTGTAATAAGGATTCAAATGCTTGACGATCGAATAGTGCGCGTTCGCTATGCGCCCTCTCCTACAGGTTTACAACATATTGGCAGTGTCCGTACGGCTCTGTTTAATTACCTTTTTGCTCGTAGCAGTGGGGGGCGTTTTATTCTTCGCATTGAAGATACAGATAATATCCGCTCGGAAGAACGCTACATTCAAGATTTATATCAGTCTTTAGAATGGCTGGGCATTCAACCCGATGAAGGGCCTATAGAAGCTGGTTTTAAAGGAGGGGATTTTGGTCCCTACATGCAATCCCAACGCATAGAGCTTTATCAAAAATATGCCCGCCAATTGCTGGACGAAGGGAAAGCTTATTACTGTTTTTGCAGTTCTCAACGCTTAGAGCAATTGCGAGAGCAACAGCAACAAACAAAATCCTCATGGCAAGGTTATGATCGCCATTGTCGCAATCTCGATCCTGCAGAAGCTACAGCGCGTTTTAATCAAGGGCAACCTTGCGTGCTTCGCTTTGCTATACCTCTTGAGCTTACGGCTAGGGGAGCTGCACCTGTAACGGTGTTTACTGATTTATCATTGGGGCAAATCGAACGGGCCAATAGCGATATAAATATCGACCCAATAATCCTTAAAGCAGATGGTTTCCCCACCTATCATTTCGCCAATGTAATTGATGATCATTTAATGCAAATTAGCCATGTATTGAGAGCACAAGAATGGCTATCCTCTAGTCCACTGCATATTTTGCTATATCAGGCTTTTGGCTGGGAACCGCCTAAATTTTGCCATTTACCTATGGTTATGGGCAACAATGGTGCTAAACTTTCTAAACGGCACGGCTCAACTTCTTTAATAGAATTTCGTAAGGCTGGCTATTTGAGCCATGCTATTATCAATTATGTAGCACTGCTGGGTTGGGCTTTTGACGATAGCCGAGAGTTTTTTAACTTAGCTGAATTGGAACAATGTTTTGATTTGTCTAAGTTAAGCCGTTCACCGGCTACATTTGACTACCAAAAGTTGGAGTGGTTTAACGGCCAGTATATCCGTAAATTAGAAGTCCACAAACTGCAGCAACTGCTACACAAGCAAAATATTTGGGCAGGGACTTCCTTTACCAAACCCCAGAATTTTGAACAAAGCTTGGAATGGATATTGCCTCTGTTACAAGAGCGACTAAAGTTTCTTAACGATGCACCTAATTTGGCAGCATACTTTTTCAGTCAGCCAGAATACTTTAAACCTATACTTGCGGTGCCTAAAAAACACAATATAGAAGAGACTTTAGCACTTTTGCAAAAAGGCCGTATAGTGTTGCAGCAGCTTTGTGCCCAAAATGGCAGTAAAGACTGGCATAACTTTGCAAGTTTGCTAAAAGTCAAACAAAATTGGGAGGCTGCTTTTCGTGCAGCAGCGGCCGATGCGAAATTAAAGATGGGGCCTTTGATGCAACCCATACGCTATGCTATCACCGGTAATATAGCAGCACCACCGCTACTAGAATCCATGCTAATTATAGAACGATTGGCGGGCGCTGAGGAATTATTTACTCGGCTTGATACCTTAGCCCAGTTGTTGAGCAATTTGCAAAGTCAATTAGATAAAGATTAGCAAAGCCCTATGGAAAAATTAGGTTTTATCGCAAGGCATTTAGAGTTATTGGAAGAAACAATAATCTATCGCTTTCTTGATCGCGTACAATTTGCGGCACACCCAGAACTATACCAGCCACAAACGATGGACATTCAGCTAGCTACTAAGAACGATTTAGGGCTATCTTATCAAGATGATTTTCGGCAACCTGTTCCCTACTATGTCCCAAATGATTCAGCAGAATACTCTTCCGAAGAAATATTGCGCCTTAGTCTGCTGGGTTTACGCTTGAGAGCCCATGAGGCAATGGAACAAGAATTTGAACGCTATAACGTGGTAGAGGAGTTTCCGTTTAGCCCTTTTACCCCACCATTCTCTGCTGCATTTTTGGCCGAAGCTAAGGCCAGAGCTCAAACAACTTCACCAGCTATCTTACAAAAATTAGGGTTAGCTAAAACTTCATGTAGCTTTGAAGCAGATTTGCCATTGCCCCTAGCTATTATTCGGGAAATTAGCCAATGCAAGTCTATTTTACAGTGCTATCTGGCCTTTCTGTACCGCTATTGCCACCAGCCCAAAGGCCGCAACAAAGAACAAATACCAACGCAACAAACCATGCAGATAGCGTTACACGCATATAAAGAACACTATGATTATGGTTCTGCTCTCGAGCACGATGTAATGGCATTGCAGGCTATATCGCGGAGAGTGCACTACGGTGCTATTTATGTTGCAGAGAGCAAATTCAACTCTCAAGAGAAGCTACTTAGACCCTTGATCAAACAATGGCAAGAATCTTGTAATAACTCAAATTATAAGTATGGAGAATATCTAATCAATAATAAGGACGAAGCAATCGAATATCAGGAGCGTATCTTAGATTTAATTATTCGCCCAGAAATAGAGAAAAATATCTTACAGAGAGTTTATGATAAGACTCTTACTATTCAATTAGGTAGTCAAGGCCAAGCAGAAACAAATAATAATATTACTTTGCATCGTTTTTATCTACAACCCGATGCCCTTCGTGATTTTTATGCCAACTGTGTTATTCCGCTAACCAAGCAGGGTGAGCTTGCTTATCTATATCGCCGTGTATAAAAGCTTGTGGCAGTGGCAAGCAGAAAAATTATTGAACAAGTTATATAAACCTGTTCAGGACTGGTTTGCCCAACACGGTAAAAAGTATCCTTGGAGTATTAGTTCTGTAAAATTAAAACATTCAAATAATAAACTTAATGGCATAAGATCGCATGCTATAATCGATAGCAGACCCTATAGCCAATCAGTTGTAATTGATGATTTTCGCGATGAGAATGTGCATATGCTGCCGAGTAGTTATGCTGTATGGGTCTCGGAAGTAATGTTGCAGCAGACGCGCGTGGAGACTGTGATACCATATTATAACGCTTGGTTGCAGCGATGGCCTTCATTGAGCCAGCTAGCTACCTCCGCAGAAGAACAAGTTTTAAAGCAATGGGAGGGTTTAGGGTACTACAATCGCGCACTCAATATGCGCAAGTGTGCGCAAAAATGCGTGAATGAACAAGGGCGCACAGAGCTACCAATAAGTAGTATTGAGCTGCGAAAGCTACCTGGGATAGGTGAATATATTGCTGCTGCGATAGCCAGTATCAGTAGTAATGAAGCGGTATTAGCTTTGGATACCAATGTTAAACGGATTTTTAGCCGACTCTACCAAGAACAACCTAGCTCTGCCACTATAAAGGCTTGGCAAAGGCAGCATCAGCAGGCGTTGCAGCTTTGTCTTTGGTGTGGTAACGCCAATGTTGCATTGATCCAACTGGGGCAGCAATTATGCAAAGCAAGCAAACCCTTGTGTGTTGTCTGCCCGTTACAACCCATTTGTCCAGCAGCAACCCAAACGGGCAAAGGCAATTGGGACGTATTCCCTAGCCCGAAAACTTACCAAAAACACAAGTGCAGCAGCCAGCGATTATTGTTGTGCGCTGAAGGTAAATATTTATTGCTGCGCAAACGCAGCGGCCATTTATGCCATTTATGGCGTCTTCCCGAAGCACAGCAATTGGGGCTATCTGATTCCAAATTATTCCATCATACATATCTTGGGTGTTTTCATCATGCCTATTTACAAACCCAAGAACAAATAAAAGTATGGGCCTACAATACTATTAGTTTCTGCTATGAATGGGAGGTTATTCTAAACCAACAAGCCCACCAGTTTGAATGGTTATGGACGGAAGACTTTTCCGCATTGACTTTGGCAGGCCCCTATCGTAAATTTTTAGCAAGAACGGCCATTCAAACTAGATTAGTTCGATAAGAACATATAATAAAAGACTATCTGTATTAAAGTAAGTACCTAACTAGAATCTATAATTGTCAAATCTTAGGTAAGATTAGTTAAAATCGAGATACAGATTTTATTTAAATTTGATATAAATTCTTACTTTTTTGTTGTATCTAAAAACAATCCTTTAACATAAATCAAAATTTTCATCTTAGCCCGTCAATTGATTATATTTTTAGCCAAATATCAAAAAATTTATTTTCTTTATTTTTTGTGAATCTTGCAAAAAATAGAATCGATGGTATTTAAAATTTGGCTTCTAGAAAATTTGTGTTTTGCAATATTTTTTCATTGTCCAGAATGAAGTTAGATGGTAATTTTACCGTCTATTTTTTGTTCAGATATTTTATTCTTTATTTATAATAAGCGATTCTTCAATCGTTAGGAAAACAGAAATTAGAATAAAAAAATTGGGTAAACTGTGTTTTTTTTAAAGAAAATGTTATATTACCCGAATCTTTGTTAGAGCACGGATGCTCCTAACCAATTCCACGGAGGATGATACTATGATTATCAATCACAATCTGTCTGCGATGAATTCACAACGTCGCAACAATCTGGCCGATATTGCTACCGGCAAAACTATGGGCAAACTATCTTCAGGTCTGCGCATCAATCAAGCTAGTGATGATGCTGCTGGTCTAGCTATTTCTGAGAAAATGCGTTCTCAAGTTAATGGTTTGAATCAGGCTTCTAGTAATGCCCTTCATGCTATTTCTTTTATTCAAACAACTGAAGGTTACTTAAGTGAAACAACCTCTATTTTGCAGCGTCTACGCCAATTGTCCGTACAATCTGCCAACGGTATTAATACACAAGAAGATCGCAGGCAAATACAAGTTGAGGTGTCTCAGTTAGTAGATGAAGTCGATCGTATCGCTAGCCAAGCTCAATTCAACACAATGAATATGCTCACAGGTGATTATTCTGCAGATCAATCTGCTACAAATTCTATGTGGGTTCATGTCGGTGCCAATGCTGATCAGCGTGAGCGTTTGAATATTGCTACTATGACAGCAACCGCTTTGGGTATTCGCGATGCAGGTAATCAAAATTCAATTTCTTTAGAATCTTTGGATTCTGCGAATAATGTAATTGCCACTCTCGACAAAGCATTGGAAAAAGTTAGTGCACAGCGTGCTGATTTGGGTGCTTATCAAAATCGTTTTGAAATGGCTATTGAAGGTCTTGATATAGCTGCTGAAAATTTACAAGCTGCTGAATCTCGTATTCGCGATTTGGATATGGCTCGTGAAACAGTTAAATTTACTCGTGATCAAATCCTAAGTCAGTCCAGTATGGCAATGTTAGCTCAAGCAAATCAGCGTCCGCAGCTAGTGTTACAACTCCTTCAGTAAGAATTTCTTAACTTATAGTTAGAAGTTTTAGTTTATAGGCGCGTAATTACCGAAAAGATATTAAATAATTTTTTGTTCGGTAATTACGTATTTTTATGGGTGTGTCTTACGATATTGGTCGAAAAGGTGAGGATATATCCTTAAAATATTTTTGTAATTTAGGGTATTATTTACTGAAGCGTAACTTTCGGGTTCAATCTTCTAATCCTTTAAGTGAGATTGACTTAATATTCTTAGATATGAAAGGGACAGCCCCTGTTGATCGTAACGATATTTTTCCACTGATAGGCATTGAAGAGCCTGATCTTTTATATGATTTTGTTGTAAAGCAATCCTCTTGTCTGGAAATCATATTTGTAGAAGTAAAATATTGGAAGGCGTATCCTATATCTGATTTATGTTATAATCTCAGTCCTGCTCGACAGCAGAGAATGTTTAATACAGCCGACTGTTTTTTGCAGGAAAATCCTATATATAGCCATTGTCCTAGGCGTTTTGACCTAGCCATTGTACAAAATGATAATAATATAAAGCATATTAAAGCAGCCTTTCCGTAAAAATTCGGAGTTTTATAGTGAAAATTGCAAAGAAAATTGATCTAAGGCGAATTGAAAAACTTCGAAAAGAGATTTATAAACCAGAATATCAAAAGCAAGCTATCCAAATGATTGCGTTAAACTTAACAGATGCGCTTGCTCGCAAAGATAGTGAGTAAGGCTTAAAAGTCCTAATCCCCTGACTATCTAATATTAAAGTGCTAAAAGTCTATCTAGTCCTAGTGCTGCACCGCTAGTATTAGGCAAGTCTTGCCATAAATTTAGTGCAGCTAAATCATAACGTGGGTAAATACAATCGCTGGATTTCTTTAGATTTGCTATAAAACGAGTTCGATATCGATTCAAATATTGTATTCTATTCTCCTCACCACAAGCATTCGCCAATTCCAAACCGTTTAAATACAATTCCCAGCGGTCAACCCAGCCTTCCTCTAGGTATTTAGCCGGCAATGGCGTTATATCTGGATAAGGATAGAGTGCGCAATATGGCAGTTCCTTAGCCATATACGGTTCAAGAAAATCAACCAGAAATAAATGAAATAAATCATCTAAATTTAATTTTGGGGATCGTGTTCCTGCCACTTCACTATATAATTGCTGTAAACCTTCTAAACCTAGTTCCCAATAGCAATTAAATTCTAAACCCAAAGCACGTTTACACAGTTGCTCAAAACTCAATACTATTGGTTGGGTCCCCAGAATAATTTTCAGTGTATGAGACGGCTTTAATTTTTGAGCGATGTTTTGTAATAATTCATCTAACAAGCTCAATAATTCCATTGTGGTATAATCAAGGCCATAAAACTCCAACATGAGAAATTCCCAAAAATGGATAGAATCTTGCTCATCTTCTTGACGGAAGCAATGAGCTAATTGGTAAATAGAGCGGGCTCTACTCTCCGAATCCCATCGACATAACAGCTCTTTCATGGCTAATTCTGGAGATGGTAGTAAATAGCGATCGCAATAAGGTAGATGAAAACTATGCACATGTAATTCTGGCACAAGAGCAGATTGCATTATCCCTGTATCTACTTCAATAAAATCTTTTCTATTAAAAAAAGAGCGAATAAGTTGTAGAATTTCTGCTTTTTGCAAAATTTTATGTTCCAATCTCAATTCAGAAGACATGGTGTTAGATACGATAGATAACTAAACTAATAGCAATAACAGATGCATAGGCAAACATTAAAATAGAAGAAAATTCTAAAGGAAAGGCGGCAAGAGGTGCTAAAACCGTATCGAGAAAACGCAATATAACCGTATCCAAAAACATGCCGGGCACACAGAGACTAATGGAAGCGACCGGCGCTTGGCTTGGCAATGTTCTCGTTAGCCTTAGGCACAGCAAAAATAAACTAGTCATCACTACGAAAATAATGAACAGTAGCGCGATAAATAAAAAACCGCTGCCAAACAAGTTTAGCATTGCTGCCCCACCAAAATATGAAGCCACCGTAAATAAAATAAAAAACACAATACCAATAAGGCAAAATCGACTGACTATACTGCGAAAATCTTGATTAAACTGGCGTTGTTGCATGAATAAGTACTTCCATCAAAAAATCTAGCGTTACTCTATGTAAGCCATCACCATGGCATCAGCTTTGATTGACTATAATAAAAGGTAAGAAATAATAATACAAGGGGGCAACGAATAACAAAGAGTCAATTGAATCTAAAATACCACCGCGGCCTCGAATGAGTACACCCGAATCTTTGACACCAGCAGCACGTTTGATTAAAGATTCTACCAAATCGCCTAAAATAACGCAGCAGCCGATAGCTAGAGCAAGAACTGGTAAATACCAAGAAAGCTGAAAAATATCGGGCCAAACTAGCGCAAAAAGTACAAAGGTCAAGATACTGGCAAGTATTCCTCCTAAAAAGCCTTGCAAGCTTTTATTTGGGCTTACATCAATTAATCCTTTATTTTTGCCAAATAATATGCCAAAAAACCAAGCTAAAGAATCATTGGCTTGAACGCAAACTACATATAATAAAGCTAATAAGGGACCTGAAGAATAAGCCGTTAAAGATACGGCATAGGTCCCCAAGAAGCTGGGATAAAACAAAATAATCAAATAACCAATGCCTATAAATAAACGCTCTTTCATACTCCATTTTTTGATAAAAATAGGCAAAGCTAAAGATGCTAAGGCCACAATCACAATCAAGCTAGACAGAGCTCTGTATTTATCGGCAATGGGAAAAATAATTTCAAAATAGCGTATGGCAGGTAATGAAGCCCCCATCATTGTTGCTGGCAATAATTTTACTTGAAAACCAAGTACGTTTAGAAGTTTCGCCATTTCTTTGGCTGCTAAGCTGATAAAGACAACGACAACCAAATTAAATGGTAATTGTTGGTAAAATGGCAGCATAATAATCGTAATGAGTAGAGGCACTGCAATCACAAACAACAATAAGCGTTGCCCTATATTCTGGCACTTACTTTTGTCCAGTAAACCTTGCATTTAAAACCTCTTCTTTACCTTAAATTCAATTTTTACCAAAAATCTTCAAACAAAAACAGTCTAGTGAAAATGCCTATAATAACAGTGATCAAGTTTATTCTTCAGTAGAAATAATTGCGCCAAAACGGCGTTCTCGCTTGACAAAATTTTTTAAGGCCGCTTCAAATTCTTGTGCGGTCCAATCGGGCCACAGCGTATCGGTAAAATATAGCTCGGCATAGGCAGAAGCCCATAGTAAAAAGTTACTGATGCGCTGCTCGCCTCCTGTACGGATCAGTAAATCCAAAGGAGGCAATTCCCCTCCGTGGTAAAGATTTTGTTTTAAGGTTTCCAGTGTAACAATCTCTCCTGCCTGTCTCAATTTTTCGGCAGCATATACTACTTCATTTTGACCACCGTAATTAATTAAAAGATTTATCGTGAGCCCATCACCAAAATCTTTCGTTTGTTCTACCACATAAAGAATTTCATCTTGCACTAGCTGCGGTAACTCTTCTAAAACTCCCGAATGCCAAACACGAATTCTGTTGTCAATATAAAACTTTAATTCATTGCGTAAATGTTTTTGCAAAAGGCCCATAAGATACTCAATTTCTCTTGAGGGACGCTTCCAATTTTCGTGGGAAAATACATACAAAGACAAAAAAGGTAGTTTTAATTCCGATGCTCGCCGCACAATATTTTTGCTAACTGTAACCCCTTCACTGTGGCCAAAAATCCGGGCCTTACCACGATGCTTAGCCCAACGGCCATTGCCATCCATAATAATCCCAACATGCTGTAACGCAATCATCTTAATTTCCATTCATCAGAATTATATTTCTAAAATTTCTTTCTCTTTCTGTTTTAGAATATAATCGACTTTTTTTACCATTTTGTCGGTAAAATGTTGAATTTCTGTCATTTCATGCTTTTGTGTATCTTCGCCAAGTTCTTTATTACTTTTAGTATGATCATTCATTTCTCGGCGAATATTTCGCAATGAAACACGGGCTTTTTCGGCTATCGTTTTTGCTTGTTTCACTAATTCTTTGCGCCGCTCTTGTGTTAGGGCTGGAATTTGCAACCGAATATTTTTGCCGTCATTGTTGGGTACTAGCTCCAAATTTGCCACCTGAATAGCACGTTCAACATCTTTTAAAAGGTTGCGGTCAAAAGGCGCAATCAAAATTTCACGAGCTTCCGGAATACTAATATTGGCAACTTGCTTCAATGGGGTAGGGGTACCATAGTAATCGACCATAACTTTATCGAGTAACTGTGGAGTAGCCCTGCCCGTACGCAAACAAGCATAATCATGTTCTAAACTGGTGATTACTTTCTTCATTTTTTCAGACATTTCATTGTCAAACAAACCCATAAAATACCCCTAATGTATACAATAATATTTTTTAGAATTGAAAGTTAAGTAGACAAGACTTAACCATTGCCTCCTGAAAATGTAGCGCAAAGAATTAAGCTTCAGCACCCACTTTTAAAATTTTATAACCTTTTAACGTTACCGCTGTCCCATTCTCTTTGGAAAAATTTTGCAACACTTTTGTAACACTACTTTTCGGTTCTTTGACAAAACCTTGCTCTGCAAAGCAGCATTCAGCCAACCATTTTTTCATTTGGCCTTTCAAATATCCCTCACGAGCTTTTTCTGGAATATTTTCCTTCTCAGCGCGCTCGCGAAAAATTTCTTCTTGTTCTGCTATTTCTTGCTGGTCGACTTCAGAAGAATTTAAGAAAGTAGGTTGATAGGCTGCTGCATGCATAGCAAGGTCGCGCCCCAGTTGATGCAATTGAAGCGCATCATAAGTATTGCTAGCTTCGCAATGCAACACCACAGCCGTACCAATCGAACCATTGTTATGTGAATAACTGACAACTGTATCTCCTGCTGTAACGGCAATATTGGCAATGCTGCCGATATTCAAATTTTCATTTAACGTGAGAACCGCTTCTTGTACTTTGGTTGTCAAAGTTTCGTTGGTCGTATGTAGATTCTCTTGCAAAACCTGCTGCGCAACAGCTTCGCCTAACTTGCGAAATTCTTCATTCATGGCGACAAAATCCGTTTCACAACGAATTTCCACCATTACCAGACGTTCTTCGTTTTGGGCAAAAAAGACCGAACCTTCAGAAGTTTGGCGATCACTGCGTTTGGCCACACTGGCAAGCCCCTGCTTTTTTAAAATTTTTTCAGCTTCTGTAAAATCACCGGCCGCTGCGATGAGCGCATTTTTACAATCCAACATACCCGCGCCGGTTTTATCGCGCAGCTGTTTGACATCTTGTGGACGAACACTCATTTTATTTTCCCTCCTTTCCCCGAGAATCATAAATTTCTACATCTTGCTGCTGGGCTTCATAGTTGGCCATTTCTTCAGCAGGAGTCATAAGACTATTTTTTTCTTCGTGCATACTTTCGATAACTTCTAGCCCAATTTCATTCTCCGCATCGAGCACAGCAGAAGAAATAGTTTGGGTAAAAAGCTGGATAGCGCGAATAGCATCATCGTTACCGGGGATAGGGTATCTTACGCCTTCGGGGTTACAATTGGTATCCAAAATAGCAATAACAGGTATCCCCAGACGATTTGCTTCGGCAATAGCAATATGTTCTTTGCGAGTGTCTACCACAAAAATTGCACCGGGCAGTTCTTTCATTTCTTTGACACCAACTAGCGTTTTTTCCAGTCGTTCTTTTTCTTTTTGTACTAAAGAAATTTCTTTTTTCGTCATCGAATCAAAAGAACCATCAACACCCATTTTTTCTAATTTTTTCAGGCGATATAAAGAGTGTTTGATGGTGGTAAAATTGGTGAGTATTCCCCCCAGCCAACGGTGGTTTACATAGTGCATATTACAGCGTTCAGCTTCGGACTTGATAACTTCTTGGGCTTGTTTTTTCGTTCCGACAAACAAAATACTTTTTTTCTTAATCACAATTTCTTTAGCGGCCATGTATGCATCTTTTAAACAAAGCACTGTTTTCTGTAAATCGACAATATGTATGCCATTGCGCTGCGTGAAGATGTATTTCTTCATGCGCGGATCCCAGCGCTTAGTCTGGTGTCCAAAATGCACCCCAGACTCTAAAAGACTTTTCATAGAGACAGTTGTCATCTATTTCCTCCTGCTGAAACTTCAGAATATATTTACCAAAATTCCTTGTACTGCTTACAATGGGCCGTCCCACGAGCAGCACGCCTTTCTCTGAATCTCACAAGTTTCCTTGTGGAAAATAAAATTACATAAAATAATTTGGGGAATGCTAGCGAATTGTTCTGACTTATGCAACGGAAATATATAGAGAGTAACTAGTTTAATTTAGAAAAATTGGGTCTGGACAAAGTTAGAGGGGATTTTGACGCAGAATTTTTAACAAATCCCATGCCCCCTACAAATAAATAGCAGAAGTAAGGCATAGCTATACCCAAATGATCATCCCTAAAGCAAAGAACATAAATTTTGTAACCTAGTCTGTTAAGTTAAAGATGCAAAGCTAACGACTCTGTAATTCTGTAATAATCTGGACAAATTCTTCTAGTGAATTAAATTTTTTATAGACCGCCGCAAAGCGCACATAGGCGATAATGTCAAATTCGCGCAAATAACGCAAAATCGTTTCGCCGATTTCATCGCTTGTCAATTCCTTCTTATTGTAACTTCGCTCGCTAAAATGGGCCTCCAACCTACTGAAAAAGTCTTCAATTTTATTGACGCTCAGCTGGCGTTTTTCAATAGAACGGCTAACTCCATTGCGCAATTTCTGCCAATCAAAATCCTGAATCTGGCCATTTTGCTTGCGTACACGCATCGTGATGGCATCAATTTCCTCATGTGAAGTGAAGCGAAAATGACAATCACTACATTCGCGCCGCCGCCGTATTGAAGTAGCTTGGCCACTTTGGCGCGAATCCAGTACTCGATTATCCAAACAAGAACAACGTGGGCATTTCATAATCCCAAGATATTTGGCCTAAAGCCAAAAAACAACAAATCTTTTTATTTTTTTCTTGCCACCTCTTAGTAAATTGCTTAGATTTACAACACAAACGATAAGCCAAATATTCTCAAACATAAGGAGTAAAGAACAAATATGGCAAAACAGTTACAGTTCCACGAATCTGTTCGTAGTGAACTATTTGAAGGTGTAAAGCAGCTTTCTGATGCTGTAAAAGTTACCCTTGGCCCTCGCGGCCGTAATGTCTTGTTGGACAAAAAATTTGGTGCTCCCACCGTAACCAAAGATGGTGTTTCTGTTGCCAAAGAAATTGAATTGGAAAACCCTTACCAAAATATGGGTGCCCAATTAGTCAAAGAAGTGGCTACAAAAACTAATGATATAGCAGGTGATGGTACCACTACTGCAACAGTTTTAGCTTATGCCATTGTAAAAGAAGGTATAAAAAGCGTTGCCTCCGGCATGAATCCTATGGCTCTAAAACGTGGTATAGACCAAGCTGTTGAGTTAGCAGTTGTTGAAATTAAAAAGAGCGCAACACCTATTAAAGGCAAAGAAGAAATTGCCCAAGTTGCTGCTATCTCTGCCAACAATGATACAGAAATCGGCGAAGAAATTGCAGCTGCTATGGAAAAAGTCGGCAAAGATGGAGTAATTACGGTAGAAGAATCCAAAACAGCCGAAACTTTTACCGACTTAGTAGAAGGTATGCAATTTGACCGTGGCCATATTTCGCCATACTTTTGCAACAACCGCGACAATATGACTGCAAACTTAAGCGATGCTTTGATTTTGATTCATGACAAGAAAATTTCCAACATGAAAGACCTCTTGCCTGTTTTGGAAAAAGTGGCCCAACAAAATCGTCAATTATTGATTATTGCTGAAGATATTGATGGCGAGGCTTTGGCAACTCTAGTGGTAAATTCCTTGCGCGGAACTATTCAAGTTTGTGGTGTTAAGGCCCCAGGTTTTGGAGATCGTCGCAAAGCAATGCTAGAAGATATTGCCATTCTAACTGGTGGTCAAGTTATTTCTGAAGAACTCGGCCTGCGGTTGGAAAATGTTACAGTTGAGCAACTCGGTAAAGCCAAGAGCATCAAAGTCGAAAAGGAAAACACAACTATTATCAATGGTGCTGGTACCGATAATGAAATTAAAGAGCGCGTTCGCCAAATCCGTGCCCAGATTGAAGAAACATCTTCTGATTATGATCGCGAGAAATTGCAAGAACGCTTGGCTAAATTAGCAGGCGGAGTTGCCGTAATCAACGTTGGTGCAGCAACAGAAGTAGAACTTAAAGAGAAAAAACACCGCGTGGAAGATGCTTTATCCGCAACCCGTGCTGCTGTTGAAGAAGGTATTGTTCCCGGTGGTGGCTTAACCTTGGTTGAAGTTTTAAAGACTTTGGAAGGTAAAATCCCTTCTGATATTACAGATGAAGAACAAAATGGTTTCCGCATTGTGTTGCGTGCTATGGAAGAACCAATGCGCCAAATTGCCAGCAATGCAGGTCTTGATGGATCGGTAATTGCCTATGAAGCAAAAAGTAAAGATGCTGGTATTGGTTATGATGCAGCTAAAGGTGATTGGGTAAACCTGGTGAGCACTGGTATTATTGACCCTGCTAAAGTTACTCGCTCTGCCTTACAAAATGCAGCTTCTATTGCCAGCTTGCTGTTGACAACAGAATGTGCGATTACGGACTTGCCTGAACCAGCAGCAGCGCCAGCAGCGCCTGACCACGGTGGTGGCATGGGCGGTATGGGTGGCATGATGTAAATTCCTACAAAACAATAAAAAGGAATCCAGAAAGTACATATCTATAGCTCATACTTTCTGGGTTCCTTTTTTATTTCGATTATTCTGTTAATAGTTTTTTTGAGTATCCGATAATCGCTATAGCCTTCATCTAGAAGCCTAGGTATATCAAGAGTATAGTTTTGCTGGCAAAGGTTGTTTTTCGCTAACGATAATAATTCTAAACAAACTCTTGGTTGGCGACATAAAAACGTTTTTATGAAATACCTATAAGTACTCAAGGAGAATACCCTTCTAAGCCATGGAATTTTATACGCTAGTCTCATTAGTTTTTTTAGCGATTATAATGTGGTGGTACGTTGTAACCCGTTACAATCGAGAGCCGCTTGAACAAAATTCCATTTTAGAATTTACCAGTTATCAATTGGAAGAGTTAATCAGCAATGAAGCAATCAATTATTATTTAATTGATGTACGGACCGAGGAAGCCTATCGCCGCGGACATATTCCTACAGCGATCAATATCCCAGCCCGAACTTGCAATGGATTATTGCCTACAGATGACTTATTTATCCTAGTAGTTGTCTATGGTGCGAACCGCAAAGAAGCCCAAGAAGTGGCAAGGATTTTAAGCGAATTTGGTTATTTCAACGTTCACATTACAGATGCTATAGCCCGCTGGAAGGGCAATATTCAAGAAGGTGATTACCAAGATTATGTTGCAGAACACGATACAGATGTTCACTATGTTTAATTTCCCAGTATTTAAGTTTATTGAGCGAAACTTAAACCTTTTGAGCTTGTCTAATAATCTTAGCATAGCTATATTCTCCGAACGATGGATTTCAACTTCAGTGGCTCTTTTGTTGAAAAGC
The DNA here is from genome assembly GCA_965225855.1 of Spirochaetia bacterium. GTDB lineage: Bacteria > Spirochaetota > Spirochaetia > SP-2023 > SP-2023 > Haliotispira. The sequence continues at coordinate 1,525,973 of CBDDCK010000005.1, forward strand.
TACAGTACGGAATTTTTATTTTCAGTAATTTTTTCGATCAAAGTGGCCTACTCAATATTCTAATTTTGCTTAGTACGATTGCAATGTTTGCGTTGGTAATTCAAGGCTTTCACTTTTTGCGCAGGCAAGAAAAAGATGAGCAACAACAAAATTTAACTTTCCAACTAATGCAAAATATAGTGCGGTTGCGCTATCGCTATCGTTCTTTGCGCAGCCCCTTAATCCAAACTTTGGAATACCCTCCTAAATTTCAAAATAAAAATCCAGCCAGTCTACATCTCCAAGATGAAGCTCAAATATATCGCCACGTTTTTTTGAAACGCTGGCAACAATTCAGCAGTGAATGGGATAAGATGTATGACCATATTTTACTTAGTGAAATATATTGGAAACCTTGGTGCGAAAAAGAAATCCAAGATTTGCAGCGGATGATTAACGAATTGAAATACAATATTGAACAACTAATCGTCTTTAAAAAATACGAACTGTTGCATAGCCCTTCAGCCGACCCTATCCATTTAGAACAGCTCAACTATTTAGTTTTCCTCCAAGGCGATCAAGACCCACATTTAAAACGCTTCCAAAAGAATACAGAGAAAATCCTAAAATTTTTACAAAACTCTTAAATTCAGCAGGAAAAATATGAAAGCTATAGAGCCACAATATAATACTTTACAACTTTATAATAGCGATGGCCAACAATTGGAAAGATTTGTGCCGCACCAATCCAACCAAGTAAAGCTATATTGTTGTGGACCAACAGTCTATGGTTATGCCCATATAGGCAATTTGCGGGCTTATACCGTACAAGACATACTGCGTCGCTGTCTATTGGCCTTGGGCTACCAACTCAATCATGTTATGAACATCACCGATGTTGGCCATTTAACAGACGACGATGACTATGGTGAAGATAAAATACTCGTCAGTGCTCGAAAAAAAGGGAAAAGTGCAAAAGATATTGCCCAATATTATACCGATGCATTTTTCCAAGATTGTGCTGCTCTCAATATTGCAAAGCCGGAAACTATTTGCTTGGCCAGCAATCATATAGCAGATATGCAAAAATTCATTGCAGAAATAGAGGCCGCTGGTTTTACCTATTACAACAACGGTAACTTATACTTTGATACTGGTAAGTTAGATGACTATGGTCGGTTGGTATGTCTTGTAGGGCTCAAGCACATTTCAGAACAAGAATTATTCTCGCGTACAGGACCCGATAGTGCCAAAAAAAATCAGCGAGATTTTGTACTATGGTTTTCCAACGGTAAATTTTCAGACCAAGCAATGCAGTGGGATTCCCCTTGGGGGAGAGGATATCCCGGTTGGCACATTGAGTGCAGTGCTATGGCTCGGCATTTTCTGGGTACTCAAATTGACATCCACTGTGGAGGTGTCGATCACAAAACTGTGCACCATCCAAACGAAATAGCTCAGTCAGAAAGCATCATGCAGTTAGGGCAAAAACCTTGGGTTCGATTTTGGTTTCACAACGAATTTGTTACTATGAAAAACGACAAACAGGATACGGATAAAAAATCTAAAATTTCCAAAAGTAATGGCAACGCTTTAACGCTACAAGATTTACAAGACAACGGCTACAAAGCTTTGGATTATCGTTATTTCTTATTGGGTAGCCACTACCGCAGCCAAGTGCAATTTCATTTCCAAGCCCTTGATGGAGCGCAAAAAAGCCGAAAGCGGCTCCAGCAAAAAGCCATAGAATTACAAGAACAATGTAACAAACAAATTTCTAAAAATTCAGTCACTCCAGAAAATTCCCTAAAAAACGCTCAAATAAATTGGGAACATTGTGTCAAAACGGTTAGGAAAATTCAAAACGGAGAAATGAGCAAACCATATATTCAAGAGTTTTTAACATCTTTACTACAAGATTTGAATACCCCGCAAGCCATAGCTTGTTTATGGAATGCAATAAAAGATAAAAAGCTATCTCCCCAAGAAAAGCTTACTACACTAGAATTTGGCGAAGCATTTTTACAAATTGGCTTGTTTGACAACAAAGAAACAGCCGAAATTCCCCCACAATACCTAGAGCTGCTGAACCAGCGCGATATAGCCCGCCATGACAAAAATTATTTACGCGCCGATCAAATCCGTACAGAACTACAAAATATGGGCTATCAAATTGTCGATACCGCCCAAGGTTCAACCTTAAAGCAATCATAAAAAGGCTATAACACCAAACAGCATGAACAAAATATTTTATAGGAGATGGCTATATCTACTAACGCTTGGCATGCTCTCGGCAATTTCTTTACTATTGTATTTCAAATATTTTATTGAATATGATGCCCTAGAAATAAACGACTACCAGCAAGAAGATCAGGAAGAACGTATTATACTCTATATCAAAGGCCAGAATTTTGGCAAGCTGGATGAAACACAAATTTACATCAATAACAGCGAAATCAACCAAGGGAATTTGCTCAAATGGAATGATAAAGAAATCCAAATTTTTATTCGCAAACCTTTTATTTCGGCCCAGATTCAACTAAAAAAAGGGAATAAAACAAGCCAGTATATCCCTGTCTGGAATGAACAATATTTACCAAAAGTTCAATACAACCTGCAAATACAAAACTACCCCGTGTTAGAAACCTATCGTTTGATTTCAGAACACCCAAACGTTTTAGAAATACGAGGCAAAAATTTAGGCCTCCGCTACCAAGCTCAATGGCTTTTATTGAACCGAAAACTCAATAATACCAGTAATGTTTATTTTGATGCTTCATTTTTACAAGACTATCGCATATTAACAATTTCTGAAATTCTCTACTGGAGCAACCAGATCATCCGTGTTCAAATTCCCCAAGAAGTTGCTGCTGGCCCCATTTTTCTAGTTCGGCAGGCCAAGAATAAAATTTTCAATAGCAATAACTTATATATACCTGCTGCACCCAACCGTATTAGCCAGCAAGCAGATCCTACAAATAGTATGACTCTACGTTTATTGTTACTCTATCATAAAGAAATATTTCCCAAACCAGAATTATGGCAAATACCAGAACAAATGCACAAACAGAACGCAAACATACAAACAAAAGAAGTATACAACAAACTCTACCAAAAATACCAAACATTCTTAGATGAAAATACAAAGAATGCACCTGCCGAATTACCAAACCAAGAGAATAACAAAGATATTCTTCAACAAAACCAACTCTCAAAAAATCAAGATGGGAAAGCTCAAAATACCAAAGAGCAAGACGCAAAAAATGTATTCTCCCTACTCTTGCCTTTATTCTTGCGCCTGCATTGGCCTCGAAATGAGCTAAACCAATCTTGGCATAGCCTTACCAATGAAAATGAATTAAACCCAATGATCCCCGCACAAAATTTTAATTTGCAACCGTTACCAAAAAATATAACGCAAAACAATGAAGCAATGCCCGTAATCAATTGGCTATTGATTCCACATTCACAAGTCAGTCCTCTAGCACAACGCAGCCTTTTTCTCGAATTATCGTATAGTTTTTGGCAACAAAACCCACCAGTAAGTAGCCGCAATAAAAATTACAATAGAAAAGAGCTCGCTTATTTGCAATATCAATTTCGGAACAATAAAGCCATCAGCACAAAATACCAAGTACCCTACTGGCAATTTAGCAACAGGCTCAAAAACCAAGCCATAAGCCCTTACCAAAAAGCTTTAAAAATTTACAGCCAAACCGTACGCAAATGGAATATAAAATCGGACAACCTAAATCAATTATTTAAACTATCTTCCAAAACCCGATTAGCGCAATTGTCTCGATGGCCAAACCAATATCTAGCCCCAAGTCAAGAAAAAGAAGTCTCGAAAGATTCTCAACAAAACGCTCAAAAAAATTTCATTTCCAGTAATGAACCCAAAAATTTACGGCCAGAACAAATATTATTATTATTATTACACAACATGACAGAATTAAACATACCAGCAAGAATCATTGCTGGGTCAATTTCTACCCTATCGCAGAGCCCAATGAAATTATTCCCCTATTTTTGGCTAGAGATTTACCTACCTGAGTTTGGATGGTTTCAAGCCGATCCAATAGCCGCAATTTTAGCCCGGAAAACTCTCTCCAATATTTCCCAAAATTCTGCCAACAATTTTTCTGTTCCTAAATTTTGGGGAAATTTATCATCACACATAACTAATAAAGTGAAACAGTCCAATCAAATCAAGCTAGCTTTTTTTGCGCTGCAAGAGATATGGCAAAATTTTGATGATAATTTTTCTTTTGAACAATTGTCCAAACAGCAAACACAACAAGAATCACCACAGAGCAAATCGCTATTTAGCTGGCAGCTACAAAGAATTAATGAGAATTAAAATACTCAAACCCCAGAGCAAAAACCCTAGCAAAAATTCCTACAAACTTTAGTGATAAATTTACAAGTTATAACTCACGGCGCAATTGCTCTGGTGTAACTCTATCCCAGTTTCTGCCCTGAATTTCGGTAATATCTTCTGCATTATTGAATTGAGCTAACAATCTTTTGAGACGTGGTTTACAAAATTGGCCTTGACAAAAACCCATCGTAACCCGGGTTCTCCACTTTAAAAAATCCAAATTCTGCGCAACAGAACAAAATGCCGAAGCTTTGTTTCTCTGTAACACCTCGGTAATTATGCGGCTTTGAACTTGTTCACATCGGCAGACCAAACATTCAGGATCGTCCAAAGGTAAATCGGTATAAGTTTTTATTTGTTTTCCAGAAACAAATTCTTTATGCCGTTGACTGGGGATATACGGCTTGCGTTGATGATGAAACCGAGATTTTGCTGTAAACCTACTACCTTGGTCAGCCCAAATTTTGGCCAGCTTTTGAACCAATTCTTGTGCAATGGGTAGGGCCGAAGTCAGGCCAGGAGAAGCAATACCTAATAATTCACAATGTGTTTGTTGATAGCGAATTAAAAAATCTCCGGGGCTAAGCACATTGCCCTTCATCATTTTTAATCGAGGCCTCATGCCCGCATAGCTACGAATGACTTTATTCTTTGGAATACCGGGCACTAAGTTTTGGCCTTTGCGATATATATCTTGTAGATTCGGCAGGCAAGTAGACAAATCACTAGGGTCGTTCACAAATTCGGCATCGGGGCCTAGTATAAGGTTGCCATGGTAAGTTGGGCAAACCGTTATCCCTTTACCCTTAATTTTATCGGGCAGCGGGAACAACACATGCTTCACCATTTGGCCACAACTGCGGTCAAAAACCAGATATTGGCCCTTGACCGCCTGCAATTCATAATCGTAACTCTTCAGCATTTGCGAAATTTGCGGCGCCCCCCAGCCCGCAGCATTGATAAGATAATGGCAAAAATAATGTTTAGACTTCAAATCATCATGTTGTATCGTTTCTAATGCATAACCATTTTCTGTTGGCTCTAGTATACGTAGTTCTTCGCCCAAGCATAGCTTAACATGATTGGCAACAGCATTTTCAGCCAAAGCCAAACAAAATTCTGGCCCGATCACAACTCCGCTTTCAGCAGCATACAAGGCATAGCTTGCTTCCGAATTAAGCTTGGGTTCGTGTTCGCGAAGTTGGTTCGAGTCCCATAATTCCAACCCCTGAACACCGTTTTTTATACCGTTATTTCGCAACGCTTGTAGTTTTTCTTTATCACTTTCATGGAAAGCCACTACCAGCGCACCACACTTGCGAAAACCAAAATGTAACTGCTGATTTAAAGCTTCAATAGAAGAGACCCCATGCAGTGCGTAGCGGCTTTTTACCGAACCTACCGTATCATCAAAACCAGCATGGATAATACTTGTATTACCACGGGTGATACCCGTTGCCACATCTTTATCCTTTTCAAGCCATAAAATGCGTAGTTCATAACGCGACAATTCTCGAGCTATAGCTGCCCCAAGCACTCCTGCCCCAACAATGCAAACATCATATTGTTCCAATGATAATAACCTATATTCCCTCAAATATTTTTCGTTTAGACTTCCCAATTTTGGGAACGCAAAACCGCTTTTTGCCAACCAGAGTATAATTTTTGTCTTTCGCTTATAGCCATGGTGGGAATAAATTTTTGATCTTCTGCCCAAGTGCGGGCTATTTCGTCTTTACTACTCCAAAACTTTACCGCTAAGCCTGCCAATAAAGCAGCCCCCAAAGCAGTCGTTTCGACAATAGCCGGGCGAACAACAGTTTGGCCAATAATGTCAGCTTGGAATTGCATTAAAAAATTATTTGAGCTCGCACCGCCATCGACCCGTAATTCTGGCAATTGTATCCCTGCATCTTTAACCATACTATCGATAACATCTTTTGATTGGTAGGCAATGCTTTCCAATGCAGCACGGATAATATGTTCTCGCGATATGCCCCTTGTAAGCCCCACAATCGCACCACGGGCATACATATCCCAATACGGTGCGCCTAAACCAGAAAAAGCAGGCACAACATAAGCACCCTGGGTATCCTTTACCTTAGAGGCGAAATATTCGGTATCTTTGGCATCGTGAATAATTTTCAATTCGTCTCGCAGCCATTGAACAACAGCACCTGCAATAAAAACACTTCCTTCTAAAGCATAATCCAATTTTCCGTCTAGCCCCCAGGCTATCGTTGTAAGCAGGCCATTTTCTGATTTTTTCATTTCAGAACCTGTCTGCATCATAATAAAGCTGCCTGTACCATAAGTGTTTTTGATCATACCGGGTTCAAAACAGGCTTGCCCAAATAGTGCTGCTTGTTGATCCCCCACAATACTGGCAATGGGGATTTTCGTATTACTCCCCCCTAAGCCGACAGTAGCATACACACAGCTACTATCTTTTACTTCCGGTAACATATTTTTAGGGATTCCAAGAGTATCCAGTATTTTTTGATCCCAGATTTTTGTTTTTATGTTAAACAATAAAGTCCTTGCAGCATTGGAATAATCAGTTACATGAATTTGCCCTCGTGTCAAATTCCAAATGAGCCAGCTATCAACCGTGCCAAACAGCAATTCCCCTTTTTCTGCTTTAGCTCTAGCACCACTAACATTATCGAGTATCCATCGCACCTTTGTGCCAGAAAAATAGGCATCCAACAGCAAACCTGTAGAATTTTTTACATGCTCTGCAAAACCAGGTTTTTGACGAAATTGCTCGCAAATTTGTGCTGTTCTTCGGCACTGCCAAACAATAGCATTATATACGGGTTTTCCTGTATTTTTATCCCATACAATTGTGGTTTCCCTTTGATTAGTAATACCAATTGCAGCGATTTCTTTATTTGGTATTGCTGCTTGCGCCAAGATTTCGGTAATAACCGATCTTTGGGAAGACCATATTTCCATTGGGTCATGCTCTACCCAACCAGGGTGGGGGTAGTATTGGCTAAATTCCCGTTGCGCCAAAGCGATAATTTTTTGCGCACGATCAAACACAATCGCTCTGGAACTTGCTGTACCTTGATCTAAGGCAAGAACATACTTAGGCATCTAAGCCTCCTTAAAAAGGAAGATAGGAACAGATTTTTGTTGCTTTGAAGGCCTCCGATTTGATGAACAGAAAAGCGGGCGCGGTGTGTTGCGTGATATTCGCAAAATGCCACCATGCCCTAAGCATTTAATAAACCAACAGCAAAAGAATTTGAATAGAGTAAAACAAATTCAAAAAAAACAACAACCAAAGCAACGCCTGCGTGATATATTCAAGATTTAAGTTTTCTTATTGCAGTTTATCAACTTTCTCTTGGTTAGGCCCGTAATCTGCATGATTTGCGCCACACTAAAATCCTCGGCAAGCATATTTACCGTGGTTTTTGGCATAAGTTATCGCCGCCACTAGGCTATCCATCTCTAGCTCTGTATCGGCAATTTGGCTTAGGTCGATTAGGCAATATTGCATTTGGGGGATATATTTACTTGGCACAGGGCCTGTAGCAATCAAGTCAGCTACTTGAGTGGTCACCATTGTAGAGCGCGATTTTGTAAATTAGGTCGAACTCGGTTTGTTTTCGGTGCTGATAAAGCTCTTGTCGACTGCTTGAAGGCTTTCGGGCCCTAGGTTTTAGGCTATTTGTTGCTTAACCAAGCTGCGCATAAATTGGCAGAACACTTGGGGGTTACACAATAGAGCTTTGTAGGCTTTGTCTTAGGGGTAGTGAATGTCTGGTTGTGCTGATTCTACCATTCTCACGCCCTACAAGAGCTATTCTTCACGGACTAAACCAATACCCACTATCCACGGGTGATCGCTCTGCTGTATGCCCTTGGGCCACTTGCTGCGCTGCTTTGCCATTGGGGACTCATAGAACATGCTGCTCATATAGACAATGCTGGATATGTCCCAAGCACTTAGGTCTTGATTAAAGGAAGAGGCCCCCGTGAACATACTCCACATATTGGTAACGCTGGAGGTGTCTGACTGGGAAATATCGCTGTTAAAATCGCTAACATAGAATAGGTCGGCCGTATCGCCAGCTTGTTTCATTAGGGCCTTGAGCTGGGCCTTAGTCTGGGGCTTGACCTTGTAGGCAATAGCCTTACAATGTTCTAGCCGGCCTTGTTTGCTGTTTATTGCTATACATATTGCATCTACCTCCTAGGTATAATAGCACAGCATTTGCGTTTATCGGGCAGTAGTATCAAGCTATTTACGTTATTTTCCCTAAATAAACCAGAGAACCAATTCTAAATCGTCAATAGAAATCTTCCTAGAGCGTAAGATAAATTCTTATAGAGCAACAAGAGATTTCTTTATCGTACGTCATTGCTAGCCTAGCAAAGTAAGCTCTAGGCTTTGCTTTAGCCTTTGGGTTATTTTTCGTTAGGTGGGCTTAGTATATGATTCTATAGCCAATGTTGTCGTAGTAGCAGCAGTAATTCAGCAGCAAAATCGCGTTTGCTTTGTAAGCTCAAATCGTATTGGAGTAATTGTTGCTCCTTGGCTATGTTGGGTTGCTTGTCCGTGGGGGTATCGGGCCTAGACGGGGCAAAGATGAGCTTGGCTTGGGCTTGGTTGCCTTCTAGGTTTTGCGGGCTGTTTAAGACAATAGCATCGCAGCGTTTGTTGTGCAACTTGGTAAAGGCATAGTCAATAGCTTTGGGTAGCTTCATTTCTTGCCCTTGCTCTGGCTCTGCTTGTAGAGGCCCATCTTCCAAGGCAAAGCCCAACACTTTTTGCAAGGGCGTTTTATGCTGGCCCCAATAGGCTAAAATATCGCTAGTGGGCCTTAGCTTTAGGGAATAGTGCTGTCTACCTTCATGCTTTTTAATCTTGCTGCTATGGTATTGTACCGGACGGAAGTCGCACACTGCGGCCACGGCTATGGCCCAATTGCAAACAGCAAAATGCTCGCTAGCATGCTGGGCCATTTCTGCAGCACTATGGCAATGCACTACATGGATACCAAACAGCTGCTGTGATAGCGGGTCATGCAACGGCTTGCCAAAGGGATTGGGCTCAATAGTGGATATTAAAGTAACTTCTGCTCCAAGGTCTCGCGCAGCACAGGCCAAAGCTATCCCCGTTTTGCCACTACTGCGATTGCTAATATAGCGCACAGTGTCTATATGCTCACGGGTAGGGCCGGCAGTCAGCAGTAGCTTTTTACCTTCTAGCGGGTGTTCTTTAAATCTAAGTTGGGACTCTACATAGTAATATAGTTGCTCGGCTTCAGCCATACGCCCTGGTCCACTGGCTCTGCAAGCAAGGAAGCCTTGTCCGGGCTCAATCAGCGTACAACCTTGTTGCTGTAAGCTGGCGATATTTTGCTGTAGCACTGGCTTGTACCACATCTCGGGGTTCATGCTGGGGGCAAATAGCAGGGGCTTGGCTTTAGTTGTAGGGCGCTCTGGGCTATTGCTATTGGCTATTAGGCTTGCCCATCCGCTTGGGCTAATGGTCCAAGCGGCAAACAAAGTACTTAGCAAATCATCGGCAATACCACAAGCGGCTTTGCCTATCCAATTGTAACTAGCTGGGGCTATTAAGAATATATCGGCTTCGTCTACTAGAGCAATGTGTAGCACTGGGCTAGTGTTGAGTTGTGTTTGGTACAAAGGCTGTTCATACCGCTGCGATAGGCTACTATAGACCTTTTGGCAGCTAATGGCTTCTAGTACTGCACGACTAACAAAGCGCCCACCTGCCTCACTAAGCACAATCCGTACCGAATAGCCTTGCTGTACCAGTAGTGATACTAAGCTCGGTATCTTATAGGCTGCTATGCCCCCGCAGATACCTAATAGGATATTGCCTTTATTCATATCTAATAAAGCCTTATAGTCTCTTTTTGATTAGCCTTTGCAAGTAGTATGCACCAAAGTAAGCTACAATGCCCAATAGTAGGCAGTAAGGCAGTAGAGCAACGCCACCAAAATTGGGGTAAAGCTGGTTTAGTAACGTGTAACTACCAAGCCCCACTATGCTAGAGCCACAGGCACAATACACATTGGGAAGTTGGCTGTAGTACAGCCCTAGTACTAGCGGCCACAATAGACTAACTTGAGTGGCGCCCAAAGCATATAGGTTTAGGCTCACCAATAGTTGCGGTGGCTTCAGTGCCAATAGTGCCATCAATAAGATAGCCAAAGCCGCTAATATGCGGCTAAGCTGGAAGTGCCGAGCTTCTGCTTGGTTTACTGCTTGGCCTTCTTGTTGGGCATGGCTTGTTTTGCTTGGTTTTGGACCTTGTTGCTGGGTTTGATAGCTAAGTCTGCGTGGCAGTAGATGCCTATAGATAGTCATACCTAATACATTGACCACAGAATCTGCGCTAGACATAATAGCAGCCAGCATAGCACTGATGAGCATACCGCTAAAGATGTTGCCCATAAGCCCATATTCGGGCTTACCAAACAATTGGCTAATATGGCCCATTAGCTGGTCGCTCTGTTCTATATTGGGCAGCACTATGCGGCCGAGTAAGCCAATAAAGTGGGGCAAAAAGGTTAGTAGCCCCACCATAACCGTAGCAATAATAATGGCCTTTCGCAAGCTCTTGCCTGGTTCTAAAGCCAGTAGGCGCGAGAAGCTAATAGGCTGCACCACCATACCCAAACCCACTAGCACGGTAAAGTTTAGGGTATAGCTCAATGGTTGGATACCGCCACCATCGGCACGAAATAAGGCAGGGTTACTGGCTGCAAAACTTGCTAGGCCAGTACTACCCCCAGCTTTGTGCCACAGTATCCATACTAGCACTAAACAGGCTACAAGCATCAAGCTACCTTGTAGTATATCGGTTAGCACCACAGCTTTAAAGCCGCCTAGTAGGGTATAGATGGCCAAAGCTAGGCTAAACCATAATAAGGCTTGGTAGTAGCTTAACCCCCAAGCAAATAGGGCCCCTTGCAATAGCCGGGCACCGCCCATAATGCCCACCATCAGCCCTAATAACAATACTATAGCTATAATAGTGGCACAGAACTTAGTATATAGTCGGCAGCCATAGCGCAACTGGATATAATCGGCTAGGTCATACAGTCCGTGTTGCTGTCCAAGGATTTGTACTTGCTTGCCGATAACTCCCATTATCAATAGGTTAACCGGATATTGTACTGTAGCTAGGTAAACCCACACCAAGCCCCGAGTATAGGCTAGGCTAGGCCCACCAATAAAGGAAGAGGCACTAATATAGGTAGCAGCGGTAGTCATGGCTAAAGGCACTATGCCCAGCTTGCGCCCACCTAGGAAGTAGTCCAGAGCTTGATTATGGCTAGAGCAGATAGAACGGTTGCGGCTATAGATGGCAATGGCAATCAATAGGGCAAAATAGGTGATAATACTGGCTATCATGGGTGGCTTGCTTGTGCTATTAGCCAGCAGTAGAGCTGGGCTGTATACTCTTGTCATCTTTTGCTTGCCCAGTATCGCCAATATCTTTAGGTAGGTGGATAAGGCATAGAGCCAATAGCAACAACCAGCTCACAATACTACTCAACCAAAACCACAAAGGTAGCCCTAACCATAATTGTTGTAATAGATAGCCAAGCTTAGCCAGTATGTCCAATTTTGCTAGGCTGGCAAGGGCTGAATCGCTTGGACCTATTAGGCTCAACAGTGGCCAGAGAAACCACCAACCATAAAACCATAGGCTCAATAGTAGGCTATGGTAGCTAAGGCTGCCTTTCTCAAAAGGATTATTTACTTTCGGGGCCTTGGCGGTCTTCGCAGGCCTTGGATGTCGCTGGTTGTCCATATCGCTCCGGGTAGCATCACCGCTTGAACTATCTTGCGTTGTATGCTCGTTAAGCATGGTCTAGGTTTGGCTTATGGCTAGTTTATGGCGATTTAGGTTCATGTCGATACCTATCCGAGTTTAGGTTCTGTTTGACCCCGCGTTACCTACTAGTAGTAGCACCACAATATTTATTTTATAATATAAGTCAATAGTCGATTTGAAAATATTCCTAAGCAAAAGGGTCAAGACCAACAAATTAGCTGGTGCTGATGGTTTATGATATTTAAAGCTTCCACAGCCATAGTATATTGTCCAAAGTTGGAACGCAGGTCTATGCATGTTTTACCGAAGGCTGTAGAGCAAGCAAAGCTGCTTTTTAAGTAGTAAACAAACTATATCGTAATTGCAGATAATTTAGCTATAGTGGTCTACTATTATATAGCTTTAGTGTATGGCTTGACTTAGCAAAACCATAATAATATACCCTTTATAGTAAAGGTATAGTGATAGGAGTATTTTATGAAGCAAGCCCGACTAGCCATGATCTTTGCACTAGCTTGCCCGGCGATAGCCTATGCTAATTGCTTTCCATGATGAGAGCGGATGCCAACCTAGACATTGTGGATAATGATGATTGGCACCCGCTCTGGGCGTTGCGCAAAGGCGATGTGTTATTAGTGCAAGACCTTATAAAGCAAGGTGCAGCTTTGGATATAGTGGAACCTAATGGTAGAACGGCCTTGCACAATGCTGCTTCTGGAGGTGACGTAAAGCTGGTGGAGACCCTTACCTAAGCGAGTGCTACCCTTGACGTAGCCGATGCCGATGGTTGGACAGACTTACACTTTGCGATAGTCAAGAGGTATACTGCCATAGTGCAAGCTTTGGCTCAAGCGGGGACCAATCTTGAGGTTGTAGATCGCAAGGGTTTTACGGCCTTATACTAGGCTTTATGGTAAGGGGATAGCGAGATAGTTCGCACTTGACTGCAAGCCGGTACCAGCTTTAACTTAAACAATACTGATAGGCATACTATGCTGGATATATGAAAGCTATATAGCTATATGCGCCACAATACCACCGAGTTCCTTTCTAATTCAAGTCCCTATCAAGCCCCTATGAAATAAGCAAATAAGCATAGGTATATAAGCGAACTGGTTGTTTGTGAAAGAAATATGAACGAATTGTTGCCCCTATGGTCATTATCGCTATTTTAAGGGCCAGTAGGCTTGATCGGCTAATTTGATTACTATATACTTCCCTCTAAAAAACTAGAGTGATAGGAGCATTTTTATGAAGCAGGTCTTATTGGCTGTACTGGCCATGTTGTTTTTGCTGAGCTGTACCAGCACCAAGTATAATATACAATTATATGAAGCCGCTAGGCAGGGCGATATGGCCCAGGTACAAGCCCTAATACAAAAAGGCGCGGACCCAAACTATGTAGTGGAACACGGTTCCAATGTCTTGCACCAGGCGGCCTATAGTGGTAATTTGGCCTTGATACATTACCTAGTCAAGCAAGGGGCTGACCTGAAAATCGTAGACCCGAATGGAACCACTTTGTTGCACATTGTGGCCTTGAGCGGTGATTTGGAATTGGTGCAATATCTAGTAGAGCAAGGCTTAGACCCGAATGCGCGAGTGGATAGTCAAAAGTCGGTGTTGCATGATGCTACCTTTAGCGGAAACCTAGAGCTAGTCCAGTATCTAGTGCAGCATGGAGCTGACCCCCAAGCCATAGCGAAGAATGGCCGAACGGTAATGTTTGGCGCGGCCTATAGCGGCAGTCTGCCGTTAGCCCAGTATCTGGTGGCGCAAGGAGTAAGTCCTACAAGATTAGCCGATGGCAACGAAAGTCCGCTATCTGCGGCGGCCTATAGCGGTAGTTTAGAATTGGTACAATACCTAATAGCGCAAGGGGCCGACCCTAAGGTGGAGGACGAGCTGGGGGATAACAGCCTAAATGCGGCGGTGATGGGCGGAAATATAGCGGTAATCGAGTACCTAGTGGCGCAAGGTCTTAGCCTGAAACGGCTAGATAAGCAAGGCTATACGTTATTGCATAACGCCCTAGGCCATAGGGACAGTCTGGATTTGGTGCAGTACCTGGTGCAGCAAGGAGTCGACCCCAAGATAGCTGCGGACGATGGAACTACTACACTGAATCAGGCAGTTTGGGGTGGCAACTTGAAGGTAGTGCAATACTTAGTGGTGCAGGGAGTCGACCCCAAGGCGGTAAATAATAATGGCGAGAGCGTATTGCATACCGCAGCCTACCGCGGACGCCTAGAGATTCTAAAGTACCTGGCGGGGCCAGAAATAGAGCCACGCCTAAGCCTAAATGTAGTCAATTCCAACGGTCAGACGCTCATACATACGGCCTTGTTGGCCCATTTTTACTCATTAGAGTTAATCGAGTATTTGGTGCGGCGGGGAGTTGACCCTAAAGCCTTGGATAACGATGGCCGCACCGCCCTGGATTATGCCCGAAAACGCGCCGATAAACGGGTAATCGCCTATTTAAGAAAAGTGAGCCGTTAGGGCAATTGATTCAAACAGCCTATAGGAGGTAGCCCCTGTGTTTATGATAGAAGCCGAAAGCGTAACTAAATATTACGGCAGCCACCAGGCCTTGAGCCAGCTAAGTTTTACCATTGGCAAAGGCCAAGTGGTGGGCTTTTTAGGTCCCAATGGCGCGGGTAAGTCAACCACAATGCATATTCTCACGGGCTTTTTATCCCTTAGTGAAGGCAACGTGCGCATCAATGGCTATGATATTTTTGAAGATGCGCGCAAAGCCCGTGAGAGTGTGGGCTACCTACCTGAACAACCCCCCTTATACAATGAGCTTACAGTAGCCGAATACTTGCGCTATATCTGTGGCTTAAAGAAACTAAAACGCCAAGCATGGCCTACGGAGCTGGCCCGCGTCTTACCGATGTGTAGCTTGCAGCAAGTAGCAGGCCGCAAGATAGCCCACTTATCCAAAGGCTTTCGCCAACGGGTGGGCTTGGCCCAAGCTCTAGTAGGCCAACCGCCCTTGCTAATATTAGATGAACCCACCGTAGGACTGGATCCGCAGCAGATATTGGAGATACGCAAACTAATCCAAGCTTTAAGCCAACAACACACCATATTGCTAAGCTCTCATATATTGTCGGAAATAGAGGCTACCTGTGAGCGTGTCCTTATCTTAAACCAAGGCCAGCTAGTAGCCGATGATAGTACTGCCAATCTAAGTAGGCAGCTAAAAACCTGCCAATTGCAGCTAGAATTGCTCACCTCAACGCCTATGACAACTGTGGCCAACCCAGCCATGCAAACCCCAGGAACAGAGCAGGCGGTAGAAAGTTTGCTAGCCGAAGCCCTAGCCTCCCAAGGAATTATGGAATTTGATTGTCACAGTAGCGCCATCAATGGTGAACGGCTGTTAGATTTGCATTGCAAACTACCAAAATACCCCGTAGCCCAACAAGAAGTAGATCATAACCTATTAGAGAAGAAAAGCTCTTATAGAGCTAGAAGAGACTCTATTATAGGCTGGAATAGTCGTAATACGCTAGCTGAACCAGTAACGGTTAGTAGTTGGCCATTATTGCAAGCTCGCAGGGACTTGAGTATGGCTTTAAGCCAGCGTGGCTTTACTATTGTGGCCATGCAAACCCAACAACACAGCCTTGAAGATGTATTCCTCAACTTAACCAATCGGTTGAATGGTGATAGTAGTCAAACAAAAGGTGTTCGGCTATGATAGCCTCTTATCGCAAGGAATTATATTCCTTTATTGTAACCCCATATGGCGTTGCCTTTGCCAGTAGTTTTTTACTGCTTTCTGGTCTAATGACTGCCTTGTATAACCTATTTAGCCAAGACAACCACTTTGAGAGTACGACACTCTCTTTATTGCCTTGGTTACTGCTATTGCTATTGCCGCTGCTCACCATGCGCTGCCTAGCTGATGAACAAGCGGCACTGCCATTATTATATACATCGGCCACAGAACTATGGCAGATTGTCTTGGGCAAATACCTAGCGGTGCTTAGCTTAGTATTGCCGGTCTGTGCTCTCACCATCATATACCCCATCGTCTATGACTACTATAGCTACGTCAATTGGAGCAATATCTGGAGCAGTTACTTGGGGCTGGCTTTATTGGTAGCCCTCTACAGCAGTGTGGGGATATGGGTATCATCATTTAGCAGTAACCAGTCCAGCGCAGCGGTGGTAACCTTGTTGAGCTTTTTAACCCTTTTGCTTAGCGGTATATTGCTAGCACGCTTGCCCCAAGGGCGCAGTAGCCAAGTAGTGGTATTGGCGATTATTGCGGCGCTAGCGTTATGGACAGCTTATCGCAACGGCTTACAGCCTATCTACTTATTGATTGTAACAGCTTTATTAGCCTTAGTGTTATCGGCTTTGGTCATAGCTCAGCCCCGCTTTTTACAAGGTTTGATAGGGCGCAGCGGTGCCTTTATTTCACCACTAAAGCACTATACCACCTTCACTCAAGGCCTAATTAGGTTAGCCGATATCCTGTACTTTATCAGCAGCAGTGCGCTTTTTATCTTGCTTAGCATACTACAAATGGAGAAGCGCCGATGGCGATAAAGTTCTTGGACAAACTAGCGAAGGACTTTGCTCTATTGCGCGGCGGGCGCTATGGTAACCGTGCAGAAGATAGACAGCGGGAACAACAACATGCCTTAGAGAATAGTAGCCGCAGCCGGCGCAGTGGCTTAGCTTTGTACAGCGGTTTGGTCTTTTGGGTACTATTGGCTGCTTGGGTATTGTTGAACTTGTTGGCCTCCCAGTTTCCCGCTCGTTTGAATATAGATGCTTCTGATGATAAGCTGTATAGCCTTAGCCCAACCAGTATGGAGATACTACAAGGCCTACAGCAAGAAATCCGCATCTATGCTCTATTTTCGGAGGGGAGGCGACCGACTAAACCACTAGACATTTACCGTTATTTAGAGCTATACCAAAGCAGCAGCCGCCATATCGCAGTAGAAGAAGTTGACCCAGAGCTAGAACCTGAACGGATACGGCCCTTTATTACCGGTATCAAAGGCCAAGGGCGTGGCAATAACAAAGCCCCCAAGCGCAACTCCTTGATAGTCTTTCGGCCCGGAGGCCGCTTTCGTGTCCTACACTATAGTGAGCTTTACTATGTGATGCAGCGGTTTGGCCCTAAAAATCCAACTATCCGCGCTGAACAACAAATTAGCTCGGCTATTGCTTATATCGATGGGGCCAATGTGGCGCAGCTAGGTTTGCTAACGGGGCACAATGAACAAAGCCTAGAGCTAATGAAGCCCAACTTTGAGCAATTTAATATTGCCGCCCAAAGCGTAGAACTATTGCAGGGCCCAGCTGCTCTACAAGGTATGGATGTGCTGCTGATATACAAGCCGCAGCTCGATTTAAGCAGTCAAGAATACCAGTATTTAAGGTCATACCTAGGTGGTGTGGAAGGGTCGGCCAAGGTGGCCAGACGCAAGTCTGTATGGTTGATTTTGGACTTCCAAGCCCAGTATCTACCAAACTTTTACCAATTGAGTAGGGACTATGGCCTAGAGATACTAGAAGGCTTAGTGCTAGAGCGTGATCCTTTGCGAACTCGGGCGGCTAGTGGCTATACTACCTTTGTTACACCGATTGATAGTTTGCCCAAACCCAATGAGAATGTAGCTAGGCATGCTATTATCCGCCCCTTAGAAGATAATGTGATCAGCGACTTGCTGTGGGTAGAAACTATGGCCGTAAGAGAAAGCCAACCCCGCCCCTACCGCCTGCGTTTTTACTCCCTAGTAGAAAGCAGCAAGGCCTCACTTTTACGCAGTTCGCGCGACCCAAGTAGTCTGGCTCAATTGCCTAACGATCTCAATGGCCCCCTAACTTTAATGGGTATGACTGTATGGCAAGATGAACAAGGTTCTCGCTCTGGCCCGGCCTTTGTGGTTAGCTTTGATGTACCCGGCAACAAGACGGTATTTAGCACACCCAGTAATCGGCAGTTGTTTTATAGTGCCCTATCGTGGCTAGGCAATTCCACAGGTGATGCACAAAGTAATTCCATGGTGTTCCCTAGTAAAAGCTTACTGATGCTACCGATGCGTTTATCCCAAGCCCAAGCCGTTTGGTGGGCCATTGCCTTTGTGGTTTTACTCCCTCTAACTGTGCTATTGGCCGGCAGCCTCTTCCTGTGGCATCGTAAGCGTTTGTAGGGAGGGTATGTAAGGTATGGCAATGAAAAGGCGTTTGCGTAAGATTATTGTGCTAGCTACAGCGCTAGCTCTATTGAGCATAATCCTCTACTTTCAAAACTTACAACGCTTTAAAAGGAAGCAAGCCGGAGTAGCAGACAGCATGGCCAATACGTCCAGCAATGCCAACTGGCATCAAGCCTCCAATCTGTTGGAAGAGTTACCGAATTGGACACCCGATGATATTGGGGTGATAACTATAGAGAGTCGTTTTGACGGCAGTACCGATAATACCCAGCAGGGACATAGACTGGAATTACAACTCGGTAAAAGCAGCATTGGCAGTGCTTGGAAGCTTGGTTTTCCCCAAGGGATTGTGGTGCGCACTGGTGCCATTGATAGATTGGTGAGTAAGGCCTTCCGCTTATGGGGCAAACAGCTTTCTGTGAGTTTTGACCTAAGCCAAGAGACCTCGCAAATACGCTATGGCTTTAACCAAACCAAGCTTACAATCGACTATTTTGGTCAGGCCTCCAATGAGCTAGCTGCTAGAGTGTTGATTGGTGCTGAAATACCCGGAATTGGGGGCTACTATGCTACGGTTATTTCTGGTAGAGGGTTTGCTCAAAAACAACAGAAACACGTGCTATTTCGTTTGGGTTCCCCGTTGATCGAAGAACTAGCGGTAGATGCCAATGGCCTTCGTAGGCAAAAACTGGTGGAATTAGCCCTCTCGGGCGGCAAGGAACAATTAAATGCCTTGGAATTGCGCAATAGGCAAGATGTTTTAAAAATTGAATTTAAGAATGAGGAATTGGCCCAACAATATGGTAACCGCAATGAATTCCAGATGTTTGTTATGACCAAGCCCTACTCCACGGTGGAAGGTGTGGATATATATGCATTAGAACAGTTGATCAAAAAGCTCCCGAACCCGATACAGATTGTCCGTTATATTGAAGATAGCCCACAAGATTTAAGTAGCTATGGCTTGGCTGCAAACCAAAGGCGCAGCATCTATGCCGAGGATAGCCAAGGGAATTTGCTTGATCTATGGCTAGGTCGTGAAGCAGATATTGATAGTATTTATGCTATGCAAGTTGGCTATGACAGTGTTTTTACCATTAGCAAAAATGTTTTATCGGCCCTTAATTTTAATCCGTTTATGCTAGTCGATAAATTTGTAGCTTTAATCAACATTAATAAAATAGAGCAAGTGCAACTGCGCGTTGGAGGTGGTTCTGAATATCAGCTAAAAATTTTGTATCGACAAACTCAAGAACAGCTTCAAGTAGAACAACAAAATGATGAAGAGAATAAAACCGAAGTAAGTGGCGGCAAACTCCAAAAAAATATTGGCGCACAGAAACGCCCTTTAAGTGAAGAGCTCTGCAAAAAACTATACCAGAGTTTTTTGAATCTATTTTTAGTTGGGGAAGTTTCTGATTCTTTTTTTCCGGTAGACAAGGCTGAAGTGAGCATGATATACTCCTTGCGCAACGGTAGCCAAAGGCGAATTGACTTTTATAAATATTCGGTAAAAGGATATTATGTTGTATCTATAGATAGGTCAAAAGCGCATTTTGTAACAGAGAAATTGCAGCTAGAAAATTTAGAGAAAACTCTAAATCAAGTTTTACAGACAGGTCAATTGGATATTGTCAAATAAAAAACATATATAAATAGAGAGCGTGTTATGTGGATAATTTTAAATTTTGTTGCCTTGGCTCTATTGTCTATTGTTAGGAGGGCAGGCTATGGCAGAAGTTAGTGTAAAAGGCGAAACAGGTCGTGTTTCGTTTTTTAATAGCCAACAACATCGGTGCCCAGTTTGTGAAGGAAATTTTAAAAGGGAAGAATTGCTCACGGGAGGGGGGCGGTTAAATGCTGAAAGATTGACTGACGAGCTCCACCGTTTGTTCCGGCCGACAGATAAATTTGGAGATGTTTACCCCCTTATTTATACGATATGGACTTGTCCAAATTGTTATTATAGTGTATTTCGCGAAGATTTTTCCAAATTGAAAAAAGCTGTGTTGGTAAATTTACAAATGACAGCAGCTCTGCAAGCTCGCAAAGAGATAGTGGAGCAAGTTTTTGAAAATATCAATTTTGCAGATTACCGCCGTTTGGAAGAAGGTATAGCCTCTTATATTGTTGGAATTTACTGTTATGAATATTTTGGAGAAAATCAAGCTCCACTTTTAAAACAGGGGATATGTGCGGTTCGTGCAGCTTGGTTAGCGGCCCATCTCGATCGTGATAATCCGGGGGAAAATTATGATTATCTGGCACGTATTCTCTACCGCAAGGCTGGCTATTTTTACAGTCGTGCGATTGAATTAAATGATACGGCCGAGCAGCCTTTGACGCCTAATGCGATTATCAATTATGGCCCTGATATTGACCACAACTTTGGTATGGACGGAGCAATTTATTTGGCTGGAATGTTGCAGTATAAGTATGGTCAACGCAACAACCTTGAATTGCGTATTAAGCGTTTGAAAGACGCAAAAGTTATGATAGCGCGTTTAGTTGGTATCGGGCGCGCCTCTCAGAATAAACCTGTGGTTATATTGAACCACAGTCGTGAGCTGTATAGACAAATCAGTGACGAAATCAGTTCTCTACAAAAATAACGGGGCAAATAAACCATTGCGTAATATTGCTTTAAAGATAGCCT
Organism: Spirochaetia bacterium; assembly: GCA_965225855.1. Taxonomy (GTDB): domain Bacteria; phylum Spirochaetota; class Spirochaetia; order SP-2023; family SP-2023; genus Haliotispira. The sequence continues at coordinate 1,547,015 of CBDDCK010000005.1, forward strand.
ATCAAGGCAAGGGCTTTCTTGGCTGGCAATGGCAACCTAATGCCCGTACGGTAGAAGGCGAAATTCGTGCTGCTTTGGCTAGATTGCACAAACGTAGTTCTTTGCGTGATGTTGTGTTATATGCGGCTGGTCGCACAGATTCTGGCGTGCATGCCATAGGGCAAGTAGCTAACTTCTATAGTGATATTAGTTCGGATAGTTTACCTGCTAATAAATTTTGTATGGCTATCAATTCTCAATTACCTAATGACGTACGTATTTTGCATAGCTGGGAAGTTTCTAATAATTTTCACGCCCGCTATACTGCTTGTATGCGCATTTATCACTACCGTATTGTACAAGGGCAATCGTGTGTACCAGAACAACGTCAAATGGCTTGGTACGTCCGTACGCCACAGTTAGATACGTCCATATTGAATTGTATGTTACGGCCTTTACTAGGTGAACATGATTTCAGTTCTTTTACCGTTTCCAGAGACCAAGCTAAAACTAAAATAAGGTGTATCCATGCTGCATACTTTTACTATCAAGGTCCGTATATCGTCTTTTATATAGCTGGTAATGCGTTCTTATGGCACATGGTGCGCATTATTGTTGGAACAGTGACTGGCCTGTATAGCCAATATTTTACGGCATTGGTCCAATCACAATCCAATAATATTTATCAAGAATTGTATGCTCATCGCCATTCTTTGCGTGAACAAGTGGCACTATGTTTAGCAAGGAAACAACATAGTGGTTTTAACGCACCCGCTCACGGTTTAACTTTGAGTCAAGTAGTCTACCCAGAAGCTTTCTTCTCCATATAAATTGATTTTATGGAACATGATAATAGCATTACAGCCCAATTGTGGCGGCAACTATGGGCTTGTGTTGCCCTTTTAAGGCGGGAATTAGAGGATAAACCCGATCAATTATGTTGGTATCGTGAACAACAGATTCTGTCGGTACAGCGATTGGATAAGCCTGCCAACAATCATATACAACAGCTACCGCAAGGAGTCTCAAAAGACCATACGGAAAAATTGATAGCCACGGCTATTAAAAATAGTAAGGGCGTAACTAACATAAATACAGTACAAACAGGTAAGCCGATTTCAACTGATTCGTCTACGATAAAACCTAGTATCGATGTAGATCAATCTAGCTACCGTGATTTGAATTGGGAAGATGCTATCTTGTTATGCCAAGCTTGTAATTTAGGTAAAGAAGCTACACGCATTCGCAAGCAGTCTATTTTGGGCTATCCGCAACAAACTAAAACCCAAAAAATAGAGAGAGTATCGTTACTCTTGGTCTGCGATGTACCCAATTATGATGCGGACTGCCATAATTTGCCAATGCCTACTGACCATCTTGCATATTTAAAGAAATGGCTGGAAGCTATCCAAATGTTAGATAGTTATTATCTGACTAATTTGGTTAAGTGTCGTACCCCGGGTAATCGCGCTGCTTGGCCTGAGGAAGTAAAGAGCTGTAGTATGCATTTACAAAAACAAGTTGCCATATTTCAGCCTAAAGCCATATTGGCCTTGGGCAGCAGTTCTGCTCGCAATTTAAGTGCCCAGCGCAGTGATCTCAATACTCTACGCAACCGAGAGCTATATTGTTGGTTTCCAAACCAAAAAATTCCGTTATTTGTTACTTATTCAGTGGCGGAAGTCTTGCATGATCCAGCACAATTGCGTGCGCCTGTCTGGCAAGATTTGAAAAAGTTGCGGGCTTATTTACAGCAAAATAATGACTGATGTATATTACTGCGAAGTCTGCTTTGCTATACCATTGCCCCAGTGTTTTACCTATATTTATGAAGCAAAGTCTTGGTCTGAACCAATAGAGAAAGTGGCAGGAAGAGGAAAACGGAAGAAAAAACAGCAAGCAACAGAGGAACAATGCGCTACTAATCAATTGTTATTGCCTGAATTGGGTCACCGTATTGTAGCTAGTTTTGGCCGCAGCTACAAGGAAGGCTGGATTATTTCGGTAGGCTTGAATCCGCCTCCATCACTCGAGCAAGCCTTGAGAGAAGGGAAACTATCGCTAAACCAGTTAAAGCCATTAGAAATTGCCGATCCCAAACCTTTTTTTGGTCCAGTTGAGTTGCGTTTAGCCCGCTGGATTGCCCAGTACTATATTTGTAGTTTAGGTGAATCGTTAAACTGCATTCTGCCAACGGGCAAAAAAGAAAAGGAGCCATTGCTTTGTGCGAATTGTCCCACAGTGTTAGGCGCAACGCCCGAATCATTGGCATTATCCCAGGAGCAAAGCGATGCTGTGGCTACCGTTTGCCATAGCGGTCAATCTCTGTTTTACTATTTATTTGGCCCCACTGGTTCTGGCAAAACGGAAGTTTTTTTACAGTGCATAGCCTATGTTCTACAGCAGGGAAAGAGCGTTATTTATTTAGTATCTGAAATTTCACTATGCTACCAGTTGCAAGAACAATTGGAACAACGCTTTAAGCAGCCGGTAGCCTTATTGCACTCGCACTTGAGTGCGCAAATGCGCTTGTGGTATTGGCGCAATTTGCAAACAGGGGACTGCCGTATTGCTTTAGGGGCTCGCTCTGCCGTATTTGCCCCAGTGCGGGATTTGGGCCTAATTGTATTAGACGAAGAGCACGAGCAAAGTTATAAAGCAGGGGATACGCCACGCTATCATGCCCGTCAAGTTGCTATGCGGCGTTGCCGTGATCAACAAGCTATACTTTTGATGGGCAGTGCCACACCTTCGGTAGAAGCAATGCATGCGGCAAATTTACCAGAGCTAAACTGTAATCCTACAAAATCATTAGGGGCGCAAGAATATCCAGATAAGGGCCTACTATTTACCGAGAAAACTCTACCTATTCCTGATTATTTGCCTGATTTTATTAAACAAGGTTATCAAATTGCAATAGATAATGGTTCTGTTGATGATAATAAACAGAAAAAAAAATCATCAAGAAAATCTAATAGCGAAATAGCAATATTGCATTTAAGCCAACGTCTAGCAGGAGGTTGCTTTCCTAAAGTGAAAATTATCGATTTACGTAGTAGTAGAACCATGCTTTCTAGTAGCCTAGTGCGTGAAATTGAGTATGTTACCAGTAGGGGCGGCCAAGCGATTTTATTTCTAAATCGTAGGGGCTATTCTCCTATTGTGGAATGTTTTACTTGTGGTAAAGTGCAAGAGTGCCGAGATTGTAGTGTAGCCTTAGCTTATCATAAAAATTTGATGAGGCTTAAATGCCATCATTGTGGTTTTTCAATGCCGATGATTGTTAGCTGTAATTATTGTCACCAGAGTCAGTTAGAATTTATTGGTTTCGGAACAGAACAAATTGAAGAAGAATTACAGCGCAATTTTGGCCATCTGCGTATTGCTCGCTTAGATACTGATGTATCGCGCAAAAAAGGTTTGAGCCAAAAAATTTTACAAAATTTTCGCCAAGGGAATTTGGATTTATTGGTGGGAACGCAGATGGTAGCTAAAGGGCTGAATTTTGAGCGGGTGGAATTGGTGGGGGTGGTACTCGCCGATACCAGCCTGAATATGCCAGATTTTCGCTCAGCGGAGCGCAGCTTTAGTTTATTAGTTCAAGTTGCAGGGCGGGCGGGGCGTTACAGTAAAGATGGTAAGGTTGTTATCCAAACCTACCAACCCACTAGCGATGTGATAAAAAGGGCTGCTGCTTTGGATTGGCAAAATTTTTATGCTCAAGAAATTCAATTGCGAAAGTGCACGTATTACCCGCCATTCAGTCGTATTATTCGTTTGGTTTTTCGAGGAAGTGATACAGCCAAAGTCAAGGCAGAGGCAGAGCAATGGCACCGCCATTTGCAAGCGGGAATATCGCAGCTACTAAGTGAAAAGCAAAATAATTTTGGGGAAGCTGAAAATAGCGAAAATTTTGCCCAGTTACTGAACCCGTGTGAGTGCCCATATTTTCGTGTTGCAAAAAAATACCGCTATCATATGTTATTGCGTTGCAGCAACCCACAATTCCAAAGGGTGCATAATTTTGTAAAGTCTTATTTTTGGCAGGCCAAACGCAACCAGAGTGTTTATGTTGAAGTGGATGTTGACCCTGCAGCTATGATGTAGTGAAATATAAGCCAAAACCAAGGTGTTTTGCTTTAAAGGTTGAATTTTTTAAGAGAATATCTATATGGTTTTATTTAGAGTATTGAATATGAAAATTAAATTCATGCCATTAGAAAGTCTATGATTGCGTCTATCAGGCTATAATTCACGCGCAGGCTAAGGCCAATATTTAAATCGTATATAAGACGGATTTTACCATTTGTAATGTCCCCATTATAATAGTAAAGGCTATGTTTAGGAATATTACTGTTACTGGCGTTTTCTACATGCCAAGGGAGAATCCCTAAGCCCACGTTTAGGCTTAGACCCCAGACTTGTTTTTTTCCTAAATAAATCGTCATTTTTTGCCTGAGTCCGAGGCCAAATTCCCATAAATTCAATTCCGTATTCAGATTTTTTCTGACATATTGGGAGTTTGTGAGCAGAGTGAGAAATTCTAGGTCAGTCCAAATTCGGAATCTGCCTATATGTTTACCAAATCCAGGACCAAGTGTTAACAGTAAATTGGTTCTTGGTGTTACTTTTGCGCCTCCTGGGCGTAATAAAGTTCCTCCCAGCCAGCCGTGGACTCCCAGTTGTCCATTTAAACCAAATATCCAGTTTTGCTTTTTGGGAATAAAATTGAGGTCGGAAGAGATGAAAAATCCCAGGCTCTTATCCACAAAGCTTAACCCGATAGACCAATCCCCGATAGACCAATCATCGGGGAGGCTCTCTTTGGAAGTATCAAGAATTTTTTTGTCTGTTTCATTGGTTTGTTGTGCACTCATTGAAGTGGTAATGGGAGAGAGTAACAAAGAAAAGCTAAGAACGAAAACAACATATTTACTTGCAATATTCATTTTGTTATTCCTATATTTTTTATTGGCAATGACTGGGAGTTATCTATAAAAAAGCAAATTGAAAATTAAGTATTTTTCGCAATGTTTTTAAACTGCTAGTGGACTGTATTATATGTATCGTAGATGTTGTTGTGAAGATACAATGGTAATACTTGGTAAACGGGTATGCCATTTTGGGACTGGTAGAGGACTTGGATAATATTTTATAACTTATGGCTTAGCAGGCTACAGCGTACAGTAGCTCTTGCCGTTCAGAATGGCATTGATGGCTTTTGTGATAATATTCAAATTTATGGCTTAGAGTTTGGTAATAATGGCTATATAGAGGTAATTCGCCTGCAACTACTTGGAATAAAGCTTTTAGTACTATTTCGCTATTTTGGCTAGGAATACTGAATTGGAGTAAGAAATATCATTATTCGGCCTAGGTTGACGACTGCGAAATAGAGTGATGCAGGACGTGATAACTTTGTGCCATCGGACGTGATAACTCGATTTTTTCTACTTACCAAGGCTATAATTGGCAAAAGCAGCCTTAATAAATTTTTCTAGCCTTGCTATGATATAGCTTTCCGCCTTGGATCAAGGCCTTGATCCAAGGCGGAAAGATGTATTGCACCAATGCGGAACAATACTTTATACCAAGGCTATAATTGGCCTATGCAGCCTTGATAAAAAACTTACCAAGGCTGCATAGGCCAATGCAAGCGTTGCAACAACCAAACCCTACTTACCAATCTACAACTTGAATAGCATTGTTTAGGTCTGCTGGACCACCAGATACAAATTCTGCTGCTGCTTCAAGGTTGTATGCACCATTAGCATCACTTTTACCAACCTTAACCAGTATCTTCTCGACTTCCGCTTTTACACTACCGCTTAAAGTAATATCTAAGCTGCTTCTAGTTGGATTAGAACCTGTGGCTGTATTTTCACCTGCGGTTGCGTGCCGTGGTAATGTGTATCTCTTATTACCATCACCGGATACAAGCGTCAATTTGCTAAAGTCCCAGTCTGCAACTGCTCTCGGTAACCTGCTACCATAAATAGTTAACTCGCCAGTATTAGGTACGTATAATGCGGATTTGATCTGGCTTACATGGCCACTAACGATAATCGGGTTGCTTGGGTCTGCTGCGCTATAACCTGCAAATCCTGCTGCTGCTTCCAGGTTGTATGCACCAGCATTATCACGAAGACCATCCTTAACCAGTATCTTCTCGGCTTCCGCTTTTACACTACCGCTTAAAGTAATCGTTAAGCTTGTTGTATTTGCTAAAGAACCTGTGGCTGTGTTTGCACCTGTTGAGGAGTGCCGGGGTAATTGGTATCTCTTACTACCATCACCGGATACAAGCGTCAATTTGCTAAAGTCCCAGCCTGTAACTGCTTTTGGTAAACCGCCACCATTAATATATAACACGCCTGTGTTAACATAGTAGTATAAGTCTTTGATAAAACCTACATAGCCACTAACGATAATCGGGTTGCTTGTGTCTTCAGCCCTACCACCTGCAAATCCTGCTGCTGCTTCCAGGTTGTATGCACCATTATCATCACTATCACCATTCTTAACCAGTATAGCATCGGCTTTGTCTTTTTCACTACCCTTTAAAAGAATCGTTAAGCTTGTTGCACTTGCTGCAGAACCTGTGGCTGTATTTTCACCTATTGCGTGCCGGGGTAATGTGTAGCTCTCACTACCATCACCGGATACAAGCCTCAATTTGCTAAAGTCCCAGCCTGTAACTGCTTTTGGTAAATTGACACCTGTAATCACTAACACGTCTGTAACAATATTGTAGGTTGCACGGGTAATTGCGGGTGGGTTACCACTAACGGCCAAGGCTTTGGCTGTATCTAAACCCGCCCAAGTACCAGTGCTAGTAAGCAACCCATCTTTTAGACCATTGCTATCCATACCTGTCTTGCCATTCAGAGTAGCTTTATGTTGATCGGTAAGGTAAAGCCAAAGCGCTGTGCCATCGCTTTTAATGCGGTACTTACCTTTTGCAAGACCACGACTATCTGGCCCAGTGGCATCCTCATCTGCAATATAGGAACTTAAGGCTAAGCCATCTACCGTGATGGTTTGGATTTGCGCTTCTGTAGGACTTAAGTTAGAACCTTGTACAGTTAAGATAGCCGTGCCAACATGGTAGGTTGCACTGGTGATTTCGGGGTTTCCACTAACGGTTAAGTCTTTGGCTGTATTTAAACCCGCCCAACTACCAGTGCTAGTAAGCAACCCATCTTTTAGACCATTGGTATCCATACCTGTCTTGCCATTCAGATTAGCTTTATGTTGATCGGTAAGGTAAAGCCAAAGCGCTGTGCCATCGCTTTTAATGCGGTACTTACCTTTTGCAAGACCACGACTATCTGGCCCAGTGGCTGTGCCATCTGCAATATAGGAATCTAAAGCTACCCCATCTACCGTGATGGTTTGGATTTGCGCTTGGGTCGCACTAGCTAAGTCAGTACCTTGTACAGTTAGCAGAGCCGTGCCAACATTGTAGCTTGCACGGGTAATTGCGGGTGGGTTTCCACTAACGGCCAAGTCTTTGGCTGTATTTAAACCCGCCCAAGTACCAGAGCCAACGCTAAGCAACCCTTTTTTTAGACCATTGCTACCCACCTTGGCCTCAAGAACAGCTTTATGTTGATCGGTAAGTCTAAGCCAAAGCTTTGTGCCATCGCCTTTAATACGGTACTTACCTTGTTCAAGACCGTTACTATCTTCACCAGTGGCTGGGTCATCTGCAGTATAGGAACTTAAGGCTACGCCATCTACTACAATGGTTTGGATTTGCGCTTCTGTAGGACTTAAGTTAGAACCTTGTATGGTTAACAGAGCCGTGCCAACATCGTAGATGGCGTTATTGATAGTCGGCTTAGACGGCCCAGAAGACGGCGCATCGTCATCGGGTGGGGCGCAGGCCAAGGCCATAAAGGCCAGTAGCCAGGCTACAGGCAATAAAAGTAGTTTGAGCTTATACATAAGCAATACCTCCAAAAATGGATAAAGATTGACAAAACCCATACGGGCTAGTCTGTAAATCCCTATTTTGCTAGGGGGGGTGTTGCGTCAAGGCCCATACAAGCTTTTTGTAAGCTTTTTACAAGTTTTTTTGTGTTTTTTTGTGTTTTTTTATGTTTTTTTATGTTTTTTTATGTTTGGGCACTTTTTTTGTGTGTTAGTGTTGTAATGAAAACGGGATATTATTCTTTCAGGGGCGTTCAGAATTTGGCCAACGATTTCCGATGATTGTTGTATAGGTCCTGGATTATGTGCCGATGTAGAAAATTTCATTAAAGACTAGGGTATTAATAGGTGGGAGGTAATTCTATTGATAGATTTAAGTCGATTCTATTATATAGGTGTGAGGTAATTCTATCAATAGATTTAAGTCAAATCTATCAATAGGTGGGAGGTAATTCTATTGATAGATTTGGGTCGATTCTATTATATAGGTGGGAGGTAATTCTATTGATAGATTTAGGTCGATTCTATCAATAGGTGGGAGGTAATTCTATTGATAGATTTAGGTCGATTCTATTATATAGGTGGGAGGTAATTCTATTGATAGATTTAGGTCGATTCTATTATATAGGTGTGAGGTAATTCTATGGTTAGAGGGGTCTGGGGTATTTATTTATCGGTATTGTTCTGCTTTAGCCTTAGCTAAAATTTCTTTTACCAGCCTATCATGAATAATCGTTTGGCTATGTTTTAGGCTTTTTTTATCTGAAGCCCTTTCGCCTTTACCTTGCGGCTCTTCTGGGTATTTAGCGAAAGCGCTCGTTTTGAGACCGTGGCCCGTTACCATGATATTTTGAAAGCATATTGTTGCCGACAACCCATATGCCGAAAAACAAAAATTTTTTACTTGTTCCATTTGTGGATTCAGCCGAAAGGCACAAAAAAAGCGGTGCATGGTTTGGTTATCCTAGCACCGCTTTGGCTTTTTGAAGTTTTGAGCGTTTTGCTCTGGTTTGGTGTTAAAAATGGATTCTGGCTTTTTCTCGTGCTTGGAAAGTAAGCCAATTTTACCTTCCCATTTGTTCCAAAAAATCCCGAGTTATCACGTCTTATCCCGTTCAGTTATCATGTCCTCTTTCAATTGGGGGACGAGACTCAATTGCAAATATGGAATCTCAAGATGCAAAGAAAAACATAGAGAAAGGGCATGAGATGATGCAAAATAATTGAAAAGTGCTATTTACTAGCGATTTGAGCCTTTTATTTTGACCTTGATGTTTTTGTATTGGTTTCATTAAAAATTTTTATTAAATTTTTTACAGTAATATTGCAGCTTATTATCGAATCTGAAATATATATTCTTAACTAATTTGTCTAAGCTATTTACGAAACTTTTGCATTGTAGGTTTTCTAAGTTTCTGCTAAACTGCTGATTTTTTCAAAAAACTCCAAAAAAGGAGAGAGTATGGAAACTATTGCAAGTTTTGAAGTCGACCATATCCGCATGTTGCGTGGTGTATTTGTTTCGCGCAAGGATTGTGTCGGTGATAAAGTGATCACTACGTTTGATATTCGTATGAAAGAGCCTAATCGGGAGCCAGTTATAGATGTACCGGCATTGCACAGCATAGAACATTTATCGGCCACCATTTTACGCAATGATGCCGAATATGGAGGGCGTATGGTTTATTTTGGGCCAATGGGTTGCCGCACTGGCTATTATTTAATTTTACAAGGGGATATGACGTCTAAAGAGGTTGTGCCTCTATTGCGTAAATTATTCCAGACGATTATCGATTGGAATGATGATGTGCCTGGGGCCAGTGCGGCTTGCTGTGGCAATTGGCGCGACCACAATTTAGAAATGGCTCATTGGGAATCGAAAAAATTCTTGCAAGAAATATTGGAAAAACCAGAGTACGACAATTTAAATTATCCAGAGTAAATTGTTATTGTGATGGATAATTTTATGAATGGTTTTATTGGGTATAAAATTTGAAGCCGCAATAAAATATATTCATTATATGTAAGAAATAAGGATAGCTCGGTGGCCGATTATAAAATCCGTGTGGAAATGGCTTTGCGTGAATTGCAAAAAGGAAATTTTGTGATTGTCGCAGATGATGATTCGCGTGAGAACGAAGCCGATCTAATTGCTGCTGCTGAATGTATTAGCCCTGCTTTGGTAAATTTTGCCATTACACAAGGGCGCGGTTTGTTGTGTCAAGCGATCGATGAAAAGACAGCGAGTTATTTGGCGTTGCCAACTATGAGCACAGCTAATAATTCGATGTTTTCTACTGCGTTTACCGTTAGTGTCGATCATTGTGATGCTGGCACGGGGATTTCAGCTCCAGCTCGCTCTTTAACGATTCAAGCGATAGCAGAAGCAGCCGGTGATGCTCAGCATTTTCAGGCTACAGAGGCGGAGCTTGGCAAGCAGGCTGCTGTGCGCAAAGCGCTATTGCGCCCTGGCCATATCTTTCCATTGATTGCAATGCCGTGCGGGGTCTTACAGCGTAGGGGCCAAACGGAGGCTACGGTTGACTTGATGAGGCTTGCTGGGCTGAAACCTAGTGGTGTTCTTTGTGAGATCATAGCAGACAGCGGAGAGATGTTATCCGGTGTTGAGCTGAAAAATTTTGCAGCCAAACACAGTTTATGTATGCTTAGCGTAGAAGATATTGTTGCCTATCGGCGCAATATCTTCGGCCATGATTCGAGCGAGCAAGAACAGCTTGAAGCTCGTTTCAATGGGATTTTATTGCAGCAGGGTACAGAAGTAGAGTTGCCCTGCAAGCAGGGCCATTTTTATTCTTGCGCTGTGGAAGATGTGCATGACATTAGTGCCGAACATTTGTTGATTTGGAAAGGGAAACTAGATGAACAGAAAAATCCATTACTGCGTATTCATTCAGAATGTTTTACAGGTGAAGTGTTGTTTTCCCAGCGTTGTGATTGCCGCACTCAATTGGACTTTGCTTTAGAGCATATTCAAGATGAAGGCCAAGGCTTAGTTATTTATTTGCGTCAGGAAGGCCGCGGTATTGGTCTGCGCAATAAATTGCGTGCCTATCATATCCAACAAAAAGAAAATCTGGATACGGTAGAAGCGAATTTAGCGTTAGGTTTTGATGATGATCTTCGCGAATATTCGGTAGCTATCGGTGTATTGCGCCGTTTGCATATCTATAAAGTGCGTTTGCTGACCAATAATCCATATAAAATTCAGGCCTTAGAACAAGCTGGAATTACGGTAGAGCGTATCGCGATAGATGTAGGTGAAAATACTTATAATCAGGATTATTTGGCCACCAAAAAAAATAAAAGTGGGCATTTATTATGAGGAGTTAGTTTGTGAAAGAAGCGTATAAAATTACAGAAGGATTATTCGATGTGCAAGGGATTCGCTGTGCGCTTGTCTGCTCTCGGTTTAATGAATTTATTGTCAGTAAGTTGCTTGGTGGTGCGATAGATTGCCTTGTTCGACACGGTGCATCGGAAGCCGAGCAATCAGTATATTGGGTGCCCGGTGCGATGGAGCTGCCGTTGATCGCCCAAAAGTTAGCTCAACGGCAAAATATTGATGTGGTGATTTCTTTGGGAGCTGTTATTCGTGGTGGTACCCCGCATTTTGATATAGTGGCGAATGAAGTTTCAAAAGGCATCGCCCAAGTATCGCTGCAATCTGGCAAGCCGGTAATTTTTGGTGTGTTGACTACCGATAGTATTGAACAAGCTATCGAGCGAGCAGGCACGAAAATGGGCAATAAAGGTTGGGAAGCGGCTCTCAGCGCAATGGAAATGCATAGTTTGTGCCAAAAAATACAAGGTGAATATTAATGCTTCCCGCGGTGCTACAGGAACAAGAATTTCTTTTTGAGCCGGCGCAAAAATCGCAAACGGTTACGAAAATAGAGCGTATTGTGCTATACACTGATGGAGGGTGTAGGGGAAACCCCGGCCCCGGAGCTTGGGCTGCGGTTAGCTATCTGGAATGCAGACATACTCAAGTTGGCAATAGCCATAGTAATGGCAATGGAATTGAGAATGTTTCTTCTTATGAAATGGCAGGTTCTGCTGTGCGTACTACTAATAACCAGATGGAGCTACAAGCAGTGATTGAAGGCTTACAATCACTGCCACAAAATTATCCTGAATTTTTTGGTGGTGGGAACGATACTCCAGAGATTTCTATTCACACGGATTCCCAGTATGTAAAAAACGGTATTACCAGCTGGATTCATACATGGAAAAAAAATTCTTGGCGCACTAGTTCTAAAAAACCGGTTAAAAATCAAAAGCTCTGGCAGGAATTGGATCGCCAATCTTATTGGATTGAACAACACACAAAATTACAATGGCATTGGGTCAAAGGCCATGCAGGGCTATACTATAATGAACGTTGTGATCAGCTAGTACGGCAAAATTTCCTCTGTTAATGTTTACACTCAAGGAAAGATAAAAATTACATTAGGCTGCGTTCAATCAGTAGGCGTTGTTCGTGATGGAAAACGGGTAGGGCAATGCGCAGTAATGTTCCTCTTCCCTCTTCGCTTTGGATTTGTAAATCGCCATTATGGGTTTGAATAATCCGTAAAACCATGGTCATTCCTAAGCCAGAGCCTTGGGCACTTGTTGTGAAAAAAGGTTCCAAAACTTTCTGTTTTGTCTCGTCTGACATGCCGCAACCATTGTCGAGAATTTCTAAATATATGTTATTATTTTTATGATAGCTTTTTAGCGTTAGGCTACCCATGTAGGATTCGCAATATGATTCACATTTTCCACTTTTTTGTAGTTGCAATTTTTTTTCTTCAATCGCTTGGATAGCATTTTGCAGTAAATTGAACAGCAAGCGTTTCAACATAGAAATGTCGATTGCAGCGTTGGGCAATTCTTTAGCCAGATCTAGTACCAATCTTATGTTTTTGTTTTCTAATTCTGGTTGCAATAATTCCAAGCAAGGCAAGATCACATTGTGGATACTTTGGCTTACCAGCTCTAATTCCAAAGGGCGCACCGTTAGCAAAAAATCTGTAACAAAAGTATTTAAATGTTCAATTTCCTCTTGAACAATATTGCTATATTCCAGTAGCTGCTGATGTAGTGTTTCGCTATTTTCAGGCTTACGCAGCAGTCGCTGAATCAATTGAACGTGGAGGCTCATGGCTGCCAATGGATTTTTGATTTCATGGGCAACCCCAGCCGTAACGGTAGAAAGAGAAGCCAAAATACCTAACTGCTTTACTTGTCGTTCTTGTTGTCGTAATTCGCTAATATCGGTAATTAAAAGAATCCAACCTTCAATAGCTCCATTGCGCACTTGGGAAGATATTTCTATTCGTGTAACATATAATTTATTGTTAGAATCAAAAAATTGAAATTCCCGGGGTTGAGGCAGGCCTTCGCCCTGTAATTCGTTTTCCAACCAATGGGCTAAATCTTCATGAGCCAAATCATGCCAAAATGGCCAATTAGTATTAGAAGGTTGGCTATTGGACTGGTGCGAAAAAAATAACGAAAACCGTTTAGCGGCCCGATTCATCAATTGTAAATGGAAATCTTTATTGAGTAGTATAATACCAATCGGTAGGGATTGCAGAAGAGTTTCTCCTTGTTCTAACTCTTTAGAAAGTTCTTTCACTAAATATTCTAAGCGTTCTTTGCCTAACCGTTTACTGCTTTTGAGTCGCTCACTGGAAAACAAATTCAAGTTATTGCGCCTGCTGAAAAATGCCATAATTATTCCTCATTATGATAATTTTGAGTATCATATTCTTGTAATAATTCTAAGTAGATATTTTGCAGTAAAAGTATGGCTGGATCGTGATAAATGGTATGCCGTTTTATGGCATCTCGCCCAAGTTGTAAAAATTTTTGGTAGCGAAAAAAATTGTGTTCGGCCAATAGTTTTTTGGGAGTGTGGTGTTGGGCGATACATTCTTTTTGCAGCATAGAACCTAAATGCTGTAAAAATGCTTTTAGGTCTAATTTGTTAAAATTTGATTTCAGGGTAAAAAAAGGCCGCCTTTCGCTAAGTGAGTGGAGGAATAATTCACACTCGGCTTGTATTGTAGAAAAATCTTGCTCACCAGTTAGAAATAATTGTTTTAATGTTTCGCAATTCGATGTGCGGAAAACTTTTTGTACGATTTGCTGTTCTTCTTCTGCGCTGCGTTCGCGCAATCCTATCAACCGCAAGCGTGAAAGAATGGTGGGAAGTAATGCTTGTTTTTTTCGTGTTGTCAGAATGAAATAACAATTTTCGGGTGGTTCTTCTAAAAGTTTTAATATGGCATTGGAAGCTGAAGCATTCATCATATCGACATTTTCGAGAATAGCCACTTTAGCGGTTTCACTAGTTTGATAACTCCAATGCTGTAGTTGGCGAATTTGTTGGACGGGAATCCCCGTTGGAATTGCGGCAATTAATATTTCAGCTAGGTCTTGCGTGCGATTTAAATCCTTTATCAAGAGATTTTTATCTTCAAAAATAACTTCAGCTTCTTTAAGAATATCTTTAGGCCGCAACTTTGCCAATAATTCTATAAATTCTTCTTGGACTTTGTGGGCTTTGCGTTCTTTATCGGTTTTAGTCTTGCCTTCTTTCCAAAGAGCTTTGTCATAGCGTTTGAGAATTTTATTGAGGCTGCGTAGCCAAACCAACAATAGTATGCGCAATTGTTTTGGGGGAAGACCATTCACTAAAGCTTGCTCAAAGAATTTACGACAGATGTTCATTTCTCTGCTAAAGTCCGAACTACCTAAAACGAGGACTTGGTTTTGCGATAATTCTCGTTGTTGTCGGCAAGACCAGCAATCACAGGTCCATTTGCCAAGCTCACTGTTATTTTGGCAAGTCAAAACCCTTGAGAGTTCGAGTGCCAAAGTTGTTTTACCACTTAAAGGGCTACCATGTATTAAAATAGAAGGCGGGAGAGTCCGACTGATAATATCTTTGCTTAATTCGCTACAGGCATTTTTTTGGAAGAGTATATTGTCAAACATAGGCTTGTATAACCATTAAAGTAATGAATTTAGGAGTATATTGTGGTAAGAAGAACTATTGTAAAGTTTCGGGGAAAGTTAGGGTAGCATCGCTTGTATCTTTCTGGTCAAATGATTTCATTAAAAATATGAAAAAATTAATAAAAATGTATTTGAAAAAATATAGAAAATTTGTATCATATACTTCCTGAAATCTGCTTAGGTTTTAGCAAACTTTTGTTCGATTTTAATAGCACTCCCTCATTTAAAAGAGAGAGTACCTTTATTCTTTAGGAGTTGTGTATTTATGATTATTAATCACAACGTTAGTGCCTTGAATGCTCAGAGAGTTCAAGGGCTTAACGATATATCTACTATGCGTAGCATGGAAAAACTTTCTTCTGGTGAGCGTATTAACCATGCTGCTGATGATGCTGCTGGCTTGGCCATCTCCGAGAAAATGCGCGGGCAGGTTGCAGGCTTAAATCAGGCTAGTCGCAATATTCAAGATGGTGTTTCTTTTATCCAAGCCACTGAAGGTTATTTAAGTGAAACTGTCAGTATTATTCAGCGTTTGCGTGTTTTGGCTGTTCAATCTGCAAATGGTATCAACCAAGATGAAGATCGCCGGCAAATTCAGGTAGAAGTAAGCCAGTTAATTGCTGAAGTCGATAGGATTTCTTCCCAAGCTCAATTTAATGGTATGAATATGCTCAACGGTGAATTTGCTGGTGAAGGTCAGCAAACGGCTGCGCCTGCGGCAAGTGGTGAAATTGTTACTGCTGTTCAATCTTCTGGTGCTTTAGTGATTCATATGGGCGCCAATACAGACCAGAGCTCCAGTATCATGATTGCTAATATGAATGCTGCAAACTTAGGTATTGTTGAGCTTGATCTTACTGGTTCTGACAGCGCAAATCAGGCTATCGGTGTATTAGATGGATCTTTGCGTATGGTTAACAAACAGCGTGCTGATTTGGGTGCTTATCAAAATCGTTTGACTGAAGCACGCAAAGGTGTTGATATCGCTTCAGAAAATCTTCAAGCTGCTGAGTCTCGTATTCGCGATACCAATATGGCTAATCAGGTTGTTGATTTTACTCGTGATCAAATTAAGTTACAAACAGCTGTAGCTATGCTCGCACAGGCTAATCAGCGTCCTCAGCAGATTCTTCAGCTCTTAGGGTAAGGGCTTAATGGTGACGTCTGGAGGGGTGCTGTAAAAATAAAAAAGCAGTGTAACCACACTGCTTTTTTATGTATTTTTATTGATTTATAAGTAATCCCTCTTCTGGGCCTGTAGTAAAACTTACAGTTTGATTATCACTGTTCCGGCTGAATGGTTTCGTCATAGCTATCGGCAGCAATTTGAATTTTTTCACTTTGAAGGAATAGCAATTGATTTTCGGCCATGGTTTTCCATTGTTTGAAAGTGTTGCGAAAATTACCGGTAATTAAATTCTCCCCTCCGAGGAATCCACTGACCTGCTGTAGTTCTTGCCCTAGGGATTGAACTTGCTGCCAATATAGTATCGCTTCATCTTTTTTGTCATTGCGGGCAAAATAATTGCCTAGGTAGATGCTAGCAATTATTTGTTCTGGTTCTGGTCCGTTTATATCGGCTAGTTCTTGCCATAGCGATATAGCTTTTGCGGTTTGGCCTTCAGAATAAAACAGCCCGGCTAAGTGCAGCTTGGCTATACTGTGAAAGGTTGGGTCTTGTAAAGTGAGCAATTTTTCTAAAGCGGCTTTGCCATTTTGCATGGTTTGAAAATTAGTTTTTCCTTTTAAATACAAAGCTTTACGAAATTTAATCCAGTAGGCCCAGGCTTGAATATTTTTTTGTGAGGCTGCAATATTTTGTTCTAACAAAGTCTCTAAGGTTTTTTCCGTTTCTTCTTTTTTTCGCTTTGTCTCCTCATCTATATCCAGTTTTTCGTTGCTGTCTTCCAAATTTTTTGCTGCAGTCAAAAGACTTTCTGGATTTGCTTCCTGCCATTGTTCAAATGCTTTGCGCATTTGGTAAATGGTCTCTGCTATTTTTTGACGATTGGAGGAGCTTACGGCTACGAAAATGCCCCAGCCAATGGCAATGGCTATTATGCTAACTGTGGAAATTAAAATCATTTTACGCCAACGAAATAATATATCTGAAATCTTGTCAGCAAAACTATTTTGATTATTGTTACTTTGGCTTTGTTGTTCATTACCCATGGATATAACCTTTCAATATCATTTTTAGAGATAATTTTCCATACAACCTATGCACAAGTTCTGTTTGTGATTGTAGAAAATTAATCGTGGACTCTACTGTTTTTAGCTTTTTTAGACAAGGAGCTAACTCACATATTCTGATTTTCTAAAATATGGCTGGCGATAGTAAATTGGGGTTTTGTAATAAAGTTCAATAATTGATGAAGGTTAGAAAATATTGACTTTCATTATTGGTAAACCTAACCTATTTCTTTAACATAACTTAGTGTAACACTTTCAGTTAAATATTTGTTCATTTAGCCCACCCCAACACCAAACCAATAACTGCCCCACCCCCAACCAACACCCCCAAAGCAACAAACCCAAAACACTGTATGGCCAAAGTTGTTTGCGCAAAGCGCTTTCGGTATATACGGGAAGAGCTTCGACTAAATACGGAGAGAGCCCCGACTAAATACGGGAAGCCAATATAGCCAAAACTATTGATCATTGCATGAAAACAACCAAAGGCCAACACCCCCCCAAGCCTTTTGATTGGCATTGATTTTTAACCACCTTACAACACTAAAAAAACACAAAAAAACTTACAAAAATCTTATATAGGCCTTGACCCAATTCCCCCCCTAACACAATAGGGCGCTATATACTAGCCCGTATGGGTTGGCTAATCTTTATCCATTCTTGGAGGTATTGCTTATGTATAAGCTCAAACTACTTTTATTGCCTGTAGCATTGCTACTGGCCTTTATGGCCTTTGCCTGCGCCCCACCCGATGACGATGATCGATCTTCTGCGCCGTCTAAGCCGACTATCAATAACGCCATCTACGATTTTACTACGGCGCTGTTAACCGTACAAGGCACTAACTTAAGTCCTACAGAAGCCCAAATCCAAACCATCGTAGTAGATGGCGTAGCTTTAGATTCCTATACTGCAGATGAGGATGCCACTGGGCCAGATAGTAGCGGTCTTGAACAAGGTAAGTACCGTATTAAAAGCGATGGCACAGCGCTTTGGCTTAGACTTACCGATCAACATAAAGCTACTCTTGAGGCCAAGGTGGATAGCAATGGTCTAAAAAAAGGGTTGCTTACTAGCTCTGGTGCTTGGGCGGGTTTAAATACAGCCAAAGACTTAACTGTTAGGAATATACCCGATAAGCAGTCGCCTAAGCAAACCGAACAAACTGAAGATAAGCAGTCTAAGACCGAAACCAAAGATCAGTCGCCTAAGTTACCCGAAGCCGAACAAGCTGAAGAAGAGTCGCTTAAGCAACCTAAAGACAAACAAGTCGAAGAGGAGTCGCCTAAAGCCGCAATTACCGGTGCAACCTACAATGTTAATACAAGTGTGTTAGTGATTACAGGTATTCACTTAGGTAGTGCGACCCAAGCGCAAATCCAAACCATCGTGGTAGATGGCTTAGCCTTAAATTCCTATATTGCAGATGGCACAGCCACTGGGCCAGATAGTCGCAGTCTTACAAAAGGTAAGTACCGTATGAAAAGCGATGGCACAGCGCTTTGGCTTTACCTTACCGATGACGATAAAACTACTCTTGAGGCCAAGCCCGGTATGAATACCAATGGTCTAAAAGATGGGTTGCTTACTAGCACTGGTACTTGGGCGGGTTTAAATACAGCCAAAGCCTTGGCCGTTAGCGGAAACCCCGAAGCCGCAATTACCAGTGCAACCTACAATGCTATTACAGGCGTGTTAGTGATTAATGGTACTAATTTACCGACAGCAGTTACAGGCTGGGACTTTAGCAAATTGAGGCTTGTATCCGGTGATGGTAAGAAGAAATACACATTACCCGATCACAACCCATTTTCAGCCACAGGTTCTGCAGCAAGTGTAACAAGCTTAACGATTACTTTAACGGGTAATGAAAAAGCCAAAGCCAATGCTATATTGGTTAAGGATGGTGATAGTGATAATGCTGGTGCATACAACCTGGAAGCAGCAGCAGGATTTGCAGGTGGTAGCGCTGAAGACACAAGCAACCCTATTACCGTTAGTGGCTACGCAAGCCAGCTCACCGGAGTACATTACTATTCTAGTTCAGGCAAGTTAATTATTCGTGGTAGCAGGTTACCGAGAGCATTTACAGACTGGGACTTTAGCAAATTGACGATTGTATCCGGTGATGGTAGTAAGAGATACCCATTACCCCAGCACGCAATAGGTGAAAACACAGCCACAGGTTCTGCAGCAAATACAATAGGCTTAATTATTATTTTAAGCGGTAGTGTAAAAGCGGAAGTCGAGAAGATACTGGTTCAGACTGGTGGTAATGATGATGCTGGTAACTACAACCTGGAAGCAGCAGCAGGATTTGTAACGGGTAAGCCAGAAGACCCAACCACTAGTATAACAAAGTTTTAAATTGGTAAGTAGGGTTTGGTTGTTGCAACGCTTGCATTGGCCAATTGCAGCCTTGGTAAGTTTTTTATCGTGGCTGCTTTTATCAAATTATAGCCTTGGTATGGAGAAAATACCAAGGCTGTAAAAAAATTTATTAAGGCTACAAATTTTTTTGTCAAGGCTGTAAATTTTTTTATTAAGGCTGCTTTTGCCAATTATAGCCTTGGTAAGTTTTCTTATCAAGGTTGCTTTTGCCAATTATAGCCTTGGTAAATACGGGAAGCCAATATAGCCAAAGGCTGAAACAACCAAGCTAAAAAGAACAAAAAAACTTGAAGCCGAATTGAATTACAGGCTTTAGACGGCTAAGTGGTTATATGATCGCAGTACAGCCTAAACAGTAAGTAAATTTGCACGCAAGTCGTTTGATTTTGCGTGCGCCGTTACATCGAGGGACTTCTAAACTTTTCTTTCTTTAAAGTAGTTAGGCTCTGCTATTAGATGTTTATCTATAATTGGTTAGTGTTTAGTTTAAATGAAACCATGTACGCAAAAATTGAGCAGCTCCATCTTCACGATTGCTTGGGGCTAAGTAATAGCCTTGTTGTTTCAGCTGGCCAAAAGCATTGCTCATAACGACTGGAACTTTTGCCAATTGCCACATCGACACATCATTATAGCCGTCGCCAATGGCCATCAGTTGTTCAGCTTGTAGACCTAGATACTCGAGTATATACCTCAAACCTATGCCCTTATTGAGCCGAGCATCTTGAATTTCCATAACACCGGGCATCGAATAGTTGGCATACAGGTATTCGCTAGAACCCGGCTGTGCTGCTTCCAACCTTTCACGCACTTCTGTTAGTACGGGTTCCAACAAAGAATCTTCCCCTACTGTAACAAATTTCAAAATGCTATCTTGTGCATGGTCGGCAAAACAAATATGTTCAAATATCTTCAGTCGCTGGAACTGTGGGGCGTACTTACCTAATAGCTTCATATTGCTATTTTCGCACCATAGTTTCTCACCAACATAGGCGTGCAAATGGTAGTTGTGGGCCGCAAAACTTTCGGTTACGGCACGGCTGAAAAATTCTGGCAGAAATGTTTGTTTTAGCGGTTTATCTTCGCTCAAGTGGGCTAATTGACCCCCGTTTAAGCAAACGGCATACATGCGTTCAGGCAATTCGCCACCGGTTTTCAGTACGCCGAGGCTGCGTCCAGTGGCAATAATACAGGTAATACCTTTGTCCATCAGGCGGTTCAGTACCTCCAAAGTGAAGGCACTTATCTTGTGGTCATGGCCCAGTAAAGTCCCATCCATATCCAAGGCAACAGCTCGTATCTCTATATCCATAACAACGTTTCCTATTTGACTAAGGGACTAATCCATTGCAATAATTGGGGGATTTGGGAAGGCTGCTCTGAAGGTAGATGCAGCTCGCCCAAGTGGCAAATTATCGACTGCTTTGCCTCTATTGAACGGGGCTGGTAGAAAACAATTTCGCTTGCTGTGTTGGTATTCGCCGTTTGCAGCTCACCGTATATGCGAGTGGCTAGCAAAGGTTGCCGTTCTGCAGGTAAGGCAAGCTGGCTTGCAAAGCGAGCCATAAACGCTTGTTTGCTGCGATTAACGCGCGCCCGAATTTCGTCTTGCAGGGGCAATAGTCGGTCAAGAGCTGCCATTGGGTGATAAGGGCCCGTCATTTTTTTTTCTAAATGAGTACGCACATTTAGGTAAAAAGACTGTTCTGCTTGTTCGATTAGGTCATCTTGGTAGCAAATAAAGGCCGCACCTGTAATTGCACCTAAGCCCTTACAAGAACTAAAGGCAATCAAGTCAGCTAAGTGGTGTTGCTGTTCTAGCCCGATGGAAGCGGTAGCATCGAGGAACAATTTAGCACCGATTTGTTTTTTCAGTTGCGCTAGCTTGGGTACATCGTTGAGCATGGCATTCGATGTTTCACAATAGACACTTACGACCCAGTCATACTGCCCTGCAATTTGTTCCGTCAATTGGGGTAAATCGGTAGCGAGGAACTGTGTCGCCTCTAGTACTTGTATATGCTCTACTCGCTCTAGCTGTTGCAGTGTTTGGCAATAGCCTAACAAACGCTCACAGTAGTAACCCGTATCAATCACAAGTACACGGCCGGCAACAAAACTACGGGCTGCCACTTCCAAAGCTAGCGATGCAGAACCTTGCAGCCGAGCTACGCAAGGTAGGCCTGTTAGACGGCGCAGATGGTAGGCAACACGCTCTTCTATTTCGGCAAAATCCGAATCACCACGGCCAAATAACGGTTGTGCTGCAAACATATTCTCGAACGGAATCGAACCGGGGCCAGGGGTTAGCATAACCTTGCGTTTATTGATTTGCGAATGGATAGAAGCTGCTGCACGGATACGAAGTTCAGTACTTGAAATGCCTTGAGTACGGGGCACCATAATCAGTTTATCCGCTGCTATTTGATTACTGTTATCCGCCCCATGGAACAAATAATTAGCACCGACTTGTTCCAGCACTTGCTCGGTTAGCAGCCATGGGGTTTCCACAACTTCATCGACATAACGACAAGCTAGTAAAATCTCACTCCGTTCTGCAAAATTAAATTCGGGAGTATAGCCTTTCATATTTAAAATATCTGCATCACTCGTTAGGCCAACAACCACAAGTGCATCGCGTTCATCAGCGGCTAGTTTCGCCCGTTTTAGCAAACGGATATGGCCGTAATGAATTAAAGTTGCAGACATATCGACCAGTAATCTCTTTTTTTCTTTTTTATCCATATGATTGTTTTTCTGCTTATAAATGAGCCAAATAGGACTTAAAACCTGCTTTTATCTCTTGAAGGCTTAGAGTGGGGCGACCTAAATCGTTACGAGCTCCTTTTTTTACTATTATTTCCAGCATAGCTGGGCCTGTAGCTCGTAATAGCTGGGGCAATAGTTTTTCCAGTTCTGTATGGGTCTTAGCTGTTTGAGCCCAGTGATAACCGCAGGATTTGGCTATTGTTGGAATATCGAGTTCCAATGCCACGGTGGGCTGGCCACCCACAGAATCGTGCGCCCCATTGTTAAGCAAAATGTGTTTGAAGTTCCCAAGTTGGGTGCTTTGCCCTATGATAGCTAGGCTTCCCATGTGCATCAATAGCGCACCATCACCATCAAAGCAATAGACCAAAGCTTCTCTATTTTGCTGTTTGAGTTGTTGAGCTAGCCCTTGAGCGATGGAACTTGCGTGGCCCATCGCACCGACCACTAAGAAGTCTTGTTCATGAGTTTGAGAACGTTGGGCGCGTTGTTCAAACAGCTCTCTAGAAACCATACCCGTGGTCGATACGATTGGCCCTGCGGGCAGCTGATCCAATAGAAAGCGAATTACTTGTTCTCTGCCTAGTTGGAGTGTCGGTTGTGAGATTGGCGTAGAGCCAGCAGAATAGCTGCTAAACGTATTTTTGCGCACGACTAAGGCAACGGGGCGTTGCTCGCTTTTGGCCCGTTGCAATAGATTGGCGGTAACTTGTTGGGCGGCCGTATCTTCACAAGGCAATATTTCGTAGGGAATATCGCAAGTTTGTAGCCATGCTAAGGTTATACGCCCTTGGTGGCGGTGTTGTGGTTCGTCTTTTCGTTGACTGCCTGTTTGCTGTTGGCCTTGGCCCAGCTCCCCGCGCCAACCCACAAGTAGCAAAAGCGGAATGCTGTAGACCATAGGGTCTGCCATGGAAGCTAAGGGGTTGAGAGTGTTGCCCAAGCCCGAGTTTTGTAAATATACCAGTGGGATATTGCCGTTAGCTAGATAAGCACCTATGGCCATGCCAACAGCTGTGCCTTCATTGGCAGCGATGGCAAATTGGCCTGCAGGGGCTAAATCTTTCGCACAAGCACAAAAAGACTTTAATAATGAATCGGGCACACCAATAAAAAAATTACAGCCTTGTTGTTCTAAAAAGTTATAATAATTTTGTGTAGAAACTTGTGTTTGGCTCATTGTGCATACATTTTGTGCTTTTCGTTATTCTAATTCTTGGCATTTTTCACATGTTCCGTAAAGGATATGAGTATGGTGGGTAAGCACGAAGTTCTTTTTTTCGGCAATTTTTTCTTGTAAATCTTCAAGCTCTTGGTTGTGAAACTCAAAATGTTGGCTACAAACAGTACAAACTAAATGGTCGTGATGGTTACTGACTTGCATGGGCTCAAAATAGCTCGATAAGGCATGCCCACTTGAAGACCCTTGAGTGCTTCTCAAGTTTAATTCAAAGGCTAAGCCATTTTCACACAACAATTTCAAAGTGCGATAAACTGTAGCTTGCCCAATTTGAGGCAATTTTTTTTGCAAGATATTATACAAACCCTCTGCGGTATAATGTTGTTCTTGCTCCATAAAAGTCTCAAAAATTAAGCGGCGTTGCTTAGTATCACGCAATTGATTGATCACTAAAAAGTGATGATAAGATTTAACTGTATTTTCTTTCATAGATCCTCCTTAAATATATTAAAATAATTTTTATTATCTAGTCTTTATCATATGTTTCAAAATATTTCAACTTTTTTATAGGTTTATATAGATATATTTATCAGGAGAGATAGCAGTAAAAATGACTATATATTTGTAAAGATTTTGTGTTAAGTTTTTTGGGACTGGAAACTCTGCACCAAAACTTGAGTAAAAAATAATGAAAAAACTAGATAGCTTGGGAAACTGTAACTAGGAATCAATTGGGCTTTCTATTATACTCCTGCGCGTTCTATACTTTATGTTTATCCCATAAAGAAAGATTAAATGCAGTTCCAAGGCAACAACGGGAACAGTAAAAGTAACGCGAACAGTAAAAGTAAATTGGGGAGCGATGAAACAAAATCGCAAACATTTGGGAATCATTTTATTCATCTATTTGGTTTTTTTACCATTATTCAATACCCAATCAAATATGAGAATAAGTGCTCAAGACACTACTGAAAATTCAGTAGCCCCTCCAAAAGAAACAAAGGAAATAACCAAGCAGCTTTTGACTGACGAGCAGAAACGTGAGCAAAGGTTGAAAGAGCTGCGTATTCGCTCCTTGCAAGATGATATTGCAACCGCTAGCTATTTTGAACTGCAAAGTTTAGCTCGTGAGCTTGGGCTTGATCCCAATCTTGCGATTGAAGCTCTGCGAACCTCGCTCCATAGTAAGCTGGAAATTTCCGCACCAGCGAAAAAAAGTAGTGAAGATTCAGCAGATGTTGCTGCCAATGAAAACAATGCAAATGATGAAGAAAATTTATTGATACGGATTGAGTCTGCACAAAAGGCCCAAGCCTTTACCATTGAACGCCAACCCAATGACAAAGAAGACTATTTTAAAATTAGCGGCGGGGTCAAAATATTTATCACTGATCAAAAAGCTGGTGAAGAGCATAGCGTTCATGCAGACAGTATTGTATTAAATCGCAAACAAAATACGATTCGTGCTGAAGGTAAAGTAACCTATATCAAAAAAAAATTGGGGGATAAGAATGGCAGTGATATTGAAAAATTTACGGGCGACTCTCTCATTTTCCGTTTAAATATTTGGCGTGGCGTCATTCTATACGGTGTATTTTCTCGCAACCAAACAACCGATACGCCTCGGCCTGCCGATATTCACAGCAAATCTTCCAACCCTGAAAAAACAAAAGCAGACCCTAATGCCAGTCAAGATAAAGATTCTTTATTAGGGAAAGGGGTTTTAGCTGAAAATCATATCCGTTATTACTTTGATGGCCAAAAAATACGCAAAGGTACAGATGACGTTCTGGTATTGGAGCAAGGGACTATGTCTAGTAGCCAGAGAGAACAGAATGAATATTTCCGCCTAAGTTTTCACCGGCTTTGGATATTTGGCAAGCCCGAATGGGCCATGTTGAGTGCAACTCTTTATGTAGGGCATATACCTGTATTGTATTTGCCTTATTATTACTATAATGATAACCGAATTTTATTCCATCCAGTTTTTGGTATTCGTGAAGCTTATGGCGAATTTTTGCAGACAACCACATATTTGCTGGGTAAACCACCCGCTGCTGATACGGATTCTCTTTCTTTTATACCGGTTAATACTGGGGCGGATGAAAACAGTAACTTGAAACTTGATGCTTTGTTTTTGGCTCCCTGCACCGAAGAGGATAAAAAGCGAGAAGAAAAAAAATTTAAATCTTGTAATAGCCAAAATCAAGGCAAAACTAGTAAAGATAGTTATATAAAATTTTTGTTTGACTACTATAGCTACATAGGTTTATTTACAGGTTTTAGTGGTCAAGTAAAAAATCTGGGGCCCATTAATAGTTTGAATTTTGAGACATCACTTGCATACGCCTACGCATTGGAAGAACGTGGTGGTTTCAACTCAAATGGGCAGGGCTTTCTAAAAGGTAAGCCCTTTATTCTCAATGATGAGGGAAAATACCAATTGAAACATATTGAAGGGAATTTTTTTGGTGAACCTATACCCTTTCGCTTTGGCCTTAGTTTGAAGACAAAACTCAACCATGAAAGCAGTTCGTTTAATTTGGATTTTCAGCATTATTCAGACCCATTTTATCGTAGGGATTATTTTAACCGTAAAGAAAGTTTTGATTGGATTGACTATACTTTGGAACGACTTCAACGCGATTCAACAGATGAATTGGAAGAATGGCGTAAAAAAGAAGCAGTGCTAAATTCGTATAAATGGGAATTTGGTTTGAGCTTGAATCCCAAATTGCAAAGTTCATGGCTTAGTTCACTTAGTTTAAAAACCAATGCAGTGGTATATTTTAATCAAAAAGATGATTCGACTCGTAAAATTTATGACCCTAATAAGAAATTTTTCTACCCGACTAAACTGTTTATACCCGATACAACCATCAGTTTATCGGGTACTTTATGGCCCTTGAAAAAGACCAGTGTAGCACAAAAGAAAATTGACTTACCAATTTTGGAAGACTGGAAGTATAAGCCAAATTCATCTAAAACATCAGAACCGTCAGAAGGGGAGCAAGAAGAAAGTGATATAGGAAAACCAGAAAAGTTGGAAGAATCCTTGGTAGTAACCGGAGTACAAAAGCCCAAAGAGCTCAAAAAAATAGAGCTAGATCAACAAGTGAAAACCCTTAGCTTTAAGGCTACATACAACATCGTATTGCAAAATTCGTTTGAAAGTCAAACCGATAATAGTAAGTGGACACGTATTGAAGATGTTACGCTCAACAATAAAGAGCTGAA
Organism: Spirochaetia bacterium; assembly: GCA_965225855.1. GTDB lineage: Bacteria > Spirochaetota > Spirochaetia > SP-2023 > SP-2023 > Haliotispira. The sequence goes on from CBDDCK010000005.1 coordinate 1,573,728, forward strand.
ATTGAATGGCAAGGAAGCTTTACAGTTAGTTACAAATTGGAAATTTCTTGACTCATTTTTGTCGGTTGGTTTAAAGCATGATATGACGTTTTATGTGTCCCATTATTTTGATATTGGCAGAGAAGAAGCAGATACGGATTCCAACGGCTTAGATGCCACTAAGCAAGCAAGTAAATGGGATTGGACGGAAACCGCAAATATTACTTTAAAACCTTTTTACTTATTGGATTGGCTCTCCGAAAGTTCTATATCATACACGCTAAGAGCTATCATTTACGACTATAAATACAACACAACCAAGAAAGAATATGAAAAATCTTTCCTCGATTTAGATATGACGGATAAAGAGCTGCGCAAACGTATTACGACCCATCGTTTAGTATCACAATTAAATTTTCAGCCGATTAAAAATGCCTATAACCCTATTAATAATTTACAAATAAATTTTACGTTTACCAATGAGTTGCCACCGGCAAATTCCAAACATACGCTAAAAACCCGGTTGTTTTTTGAAATTTTCAAATGGTCTCACGATTTATCGCTAAAGTTTGAACAAGTTACCGAAGATGGCAAAGAAGAGGACCCAGAATTTTATCTCCAGCCTTTAAGCTATATTTCCATGTATAAGCCCATCGAAAAATTGGAGATAAAGAAAACTTTGGTTCTCAATTTTGAACCGAAAAACCAAAATAGAGAACCGCATTTAGATAAACTTACTATAAGTTTTAAAGCTTGGTGGTTTCGTGGCAACTTAGATTTTCGCTATACCGAACAAAAAGCATGGGATAAAAATAGCTTTACTTGGAAGACAAATAAAACAGATGATCCTATACTGCAGGCAAGCACAACCTTTTTAAGTTTTGATTTAACCACTAAAGATCGCTATTTTTGGAAAAACCGTATCTTATTTTATTTTACATTTAATACCCGTTGGGACCAAGATTTAATCGAATATAACGAAAAATCTTCCCTAACTCTGGACTTTACTTTGAGTTTCTTTATTTATGAATTTTTGAATATTCAAATCTCCTACCGTATGAGCAATGAAAAATTATACCTCTATTATCCCGGAATGAATAATATACTTGGGTTTAGCCAAGAACGTTCATTTCTACAAGATTTATGGTATAGCCTCCATTTTTGGGATGAAGAAAGACAAAAGCAAGGGCTGTTTAAAATGAAAGATTTACGCCTGCTGGCCATACATCACTTAAAAGATTGGGATTTAATTTTTGAATTTGTCGGCAAGCCTAAGCAAATTGATAACAAGTTAAGTTGGGATTATGCAATAGGTTTTTATTTGCGTTGGATACCTATTCCATTGATCAAACGCCGGGCAACAGTAGAACGCGATATTTGGAAAACCGATGCGCGTTAGCCTAATTTTTTAACAAGTCAAACATTGTTTTTTTATTAAATGAACTATATATTAAACTGAGTTTATGTTTGAAGGTGCAATCATTTTAAAGCGTATTATGAACGTGATATTTAGGTACAAAATTTATACTCTATTGTTATTGTTGATTGTTCCAGTTCCTTTGTATGCCAATGCGGGAATACCCACCATTATTGTTTCTTATCCGCTAATGCTAATAGCGTTGATTCCTATTATTTTTATTGAAGCTTTATTTTTTACATCGAAAATGGAAGTAAAGTTCAAAAGTAGTTTGGTAGCTCTTTCTGTTTCCAATGCGGCTACAACAATTTTGGGAATACCACTAAATTGGTCGTTATTATTGCTTTTTGAACTTTTAATTACGGGAGGTTCTTGTGGCCCAGGTTTTGATAATCCAATTTATGGCATCATCACCCTTATTGTCGAAGCAGCATGGCTTTGCCCTTGGGAACATGAACTGTTTGATTTATTGTTACCCCTTGTTTTCATAGTCAATTTTGTTACAGCATTTTTTATCTCTGTATTTGTTGAATCCAAAATTCACAAAAAATTTTATAAAGATTTAGAATATAAAAAAATCAAAAAAATCACACAGCAAGCAAACATTTTATCGTATTCAATTTTGTCTATTGTGGTAGTAATTATATATTATATATCTTTTTATTAGAAATTTGAAAAAGGGCCTTGTTAGCATAAAACCAACTTTTCAACGCTTATGGCTAAATTCTAGTGACAATTATTACAAGGTTCTTACAATAGATATTGTAAAGTTTATAATCGCATTAGCATTAGATGTAACTGTTGGTTCTAATTAAAGTCAACTAACTACAGCATAACAAAGCCTTTTCGCAAAATAAAAGCTGGGAAAGCGCTTTGTTATATAAAACCAATTTCTAAACTGTTATGGCTGAACATTGTAACAGTGTTAACTAGTAACACTGTTACAATGTTCAGTTAAAGGCTATACCAACATATACAATAGTGCTAGTCCACTCTCTCAATATTGTTTGAATAATAAGTTCAAAAGCAACTCCCAAGGTTATAACTCTAAGTGATTGTTAGATCATGAATCGTAGATAGATTATAGCTGTGTCGCAAACCAAGGGTATGGGTCTAGGCCATTATAAAGGGGGCGACCATCGTTTTCTTGCAGGGTTGTAATGCTTAGTGATGGCAATTCTCTATTAAAATCCTCTACAGGCCAAGGCAAATTGTAAGTGCTTAGCGCATTGCCATAGAATAATTCTGCCAGGCGTTCGCTGCTGAAACCCGCTTTTTGTAGCTGTTGATATAGTAGATACATTCCGCTTAGCCCTGGGATACCGGAAGGCACTGCCCCTTCGGTGCGGAACTTTTCATTGTGAGTATGGGGGGCATGGTCGCTTTCCAGCCAGTCTACTTTACCAGCAAGTAATTGTTGCCATACTTGACTGCGCATCGGTTCATCACGCAAAGGCGGATTGACTTTCAGTATGTTTCCCTTGCCCTCTCGCTGGAGTTTGGCTTGAGAGTCGGTGCTCAATAGGCAGTGATGCGGCGTAAGTCCACAGCTAATTCGCATACCTTCTTGCTTGGCCTGCCAAACAATCTCGATGCCTTTAGGTGTGGAAATATGGGCAATGTGTAGATGCCCTTGGAAATTGTTGGCTTTTGCCAAAGCTAACTGCTGCTCGATCGAATCAATTTCTGCTTGAGGTGGCCTAGCTATACTGTGGCTTTTCGGGTCTAATGCCGTAAAAAAGCTGTTGTCCATTAGGTGCTCTGCTTCGCAGTGTACGACTAATACCCCAGCATAAGCTGCTTGGGCCAGGCTTGCATAGACTTGATTTTGCCTGGATTTTACGATGATTCCCATTTCTCCTGTCGAATGCCCAGCATACATTTTCAAGCCAGCTACACGGGGAAAGTACTCGCTATGCAAGGCAATGGCTTGCGATATTTGCTCGCTGTTTGCCGTTAAACCGAGGTGCATGCCGTAGTATGGCACTCTGTATCCTTGCGATTGGCAGTGGTCTAGCGCAGCGGCAACCAGTTGCAAACGCTGCTCTACTGCTGGGCGAGATACCAGAGCTGGCTCTGTATTGGGCATTTCTATCAAGCCGCCAATCCCAAGTTTATGGGCCAACCAAAATGCATGGGCAACCGTTTCCTTATCGGCTTGCGACCAATCTCGCAAGTGGACATGAGGGTCTAATATCATATTGTTACTCCTAGATTGCACTAATCTAGCAAAGACAATCCCAACGAGCAAGCCCTAGATAAAACGAGAGTTTTTGCTGCTTGCATATAATGGTGATTTATAGATTATCAAGGCTTGTGTTCTACCGTGCCTTTTTATGGATATTTTTTCTGTTGTCTTCGGCTCTGCTATCACCATTATATGGGGAAGAAAGCGATAGTTTAAGCCAAGAATATCGGCAACAGTTAGAGAATGAACAGCAGCGCAATGCCCGATTGCGCCAGTATCCTACGGCCCCGGAATCGGGGACTTTTGGCTACCAATACCAAGATGATGATTGGCTTCCTCGACAACAACAGCATAATCCTACAGTGATAGCAGAATCTATAATCAACGATAGTCGGCTTGGCATTCATAGAGAGGATAAGCATAAACCGATGATAACAATGGCAATTACCTAAGGTTATAACATAGATAATCGCCATTTGTGGTACTGTTGTTCGCTTATTGTTTCTGCCCAGAAAATAGAATTACACTGCCGATGCGCTGGACTTGCACTTGTTTAAGCTGTTGCTTTAGGGCTTGGTCTAACTGTTCTTGAGTGTCATTCTGGTTGTGAAAGATGCCTTTTTTATTGTATATCTGCATCAGTTTGTGGGCTAAGCCGCTGGATTGTTCATCGGCATTGATGATGGTAGCCCCAAACAATCGCCCGCCTTCTTTGAGGGTGGCTACCGCATTGCTTAGGGCTTTGGCCTTTTCATTGGCAAACGTTCCCGGTATACAGTGCAATAAATAATTGATGGCCACACTGTCATAGCCGTTGCAAGTCGCTGGGAATGGCTCAAAAATATTGTGTTGTGTGGTGGCACAATTGCCGTGTTGCGAACGATTTTTCGCATATTGTAAGGCCGTTTGATTTAAATCCATTAGGTGCAGCTCTTGGACTTTTTGGGTGCATCTTTGCAAGTAATAGCCCGAACCCACGCCAATATCTAAGTGTTTCTTGCCGATATATTGCTTGTACCATTGCTTGATGTGGCTTGCCGGGCAACGCCATATAAAGCGGTTGGAATAGTGGGTTACCACCAAATCGTACACAATGAGTACCCGTTTGCTGTAGACTGCCTGGCCGTCTTGTACCGACTCTTCAAATGTTTTCTCTGCCATAATGCCTCGCTTAATTGTAGAATGTTGCAACCATAGCAATTTATAGTAGATTTTGCAATAGTGGTCTTTTGCTTTTTAGATTGGCGATTTTGCTGCTTAGATTCTGGCTCTTTTGTTACTTAGATTGGCGATTTTGCTTTTTAGATTCTGGCGATTTTGCTGCTTAGATTCTGGCGATTTTGCTGCTTAGATTCTGGCGATTTTGCTGCTTAGGCTGGCGATGTTTGCCTTATTTAGAATAGACTTTGATGAGCCATTCTGTCGAGTTGGGCTTGCTTAAACCGAGTAAAGCATCATAGCTATCGTCTAAAATCCATAAAATATTCGGAAATTCTAGGTGGCTAAATAGGCTATTAGCTAATTGCATCGGGTAGACATACCCCCAAGGACCAAGCTGCGGTACGATTTCATCACTTGGCTTTACAGTTTGTTTTACAGCGTTAGCGCCGCTGAAAGCCATTTGGCTTAGGACTAGAGATAAGTGTCTTCTACCTTCGGTTTCTAAGATAAGTAGATTGTTGCCATCGGTGGTTAGAGACATAGCAAACTGGCCTACAAGCGTTCCCTTGAGGTAATCCCGATCGCCATTCGGTGCAACGGTGGCAATTTTGTTGCCAGTAACGGCGGCATACAGCGTGCCATCGTGGTATAAAAGCCCGTTGAAAGGGGCCAACTCATGGGGGTAATTGTGCGTTCTACTGGTGATAAAGCTGGCACCATTCGCTGTTTTACCCCGGCTAGCTCCTCGCTTTGCCGATGAATAAACGCTGGCATTGTTGTTGGGGTCTGCTGCGTTTAAGTCTACCTTTACGATGCCTTGAACTCCTCTATCGCCGATAAAAAGGGCGTCTCTAGCGTTTGATGTGATGCTGTATGCTTGGGATAGCCTGGCCTTGCCACCGATTTTTAGTGCCGTACGCTTGCCATTGTCTAAGTCTACCGCAACGACAGAGCGGAGGGAGGTCAGTACATATAGCTTGTTGCCTACCAGAGTCATGCCCTTCATGTGGCCGAGACTGGGGCCGGTTGCCACTTGTTTATTGCCCGTATGTTCGTGCTTATCTTGTTCGGCAAGCGAAAATACTTGGCGTCTACCTGTAGCGGGGTTTACTTTGTAAATCACCTTGCCATTGTCTATATGGTTATCACCGGCATCGGCAATGTAGAACAAACCATTGGCGTAAACCATTGATATAGGCGTTTTAAATGTAGGGCCTGTGCTGTTTTTCCACTTGGCATAGAGGACGATTCCTTGGGGGCTAGGCTCTGCATCACGGAAGTTATAGAGCTTAGTTAGTGCTGTATCTGTGTACCAAGCTTCCAGCTGTTGGTTGGGATTGTAGTAGGTTTTAAGGGAAGGGCCAGCGGGTTGGGAGACTCGGCCAGTCGAGTTAAATTTCTGTTCAAACCGAGCTAGGCCTTGGCTATTGGTGATAAAGATTGCGGTATGTTGTATTGTTTGGGGTTGATCTTCGCTATCTTCATCGGTTTCACAAGCAACTATGGACAACAGAAACAACGATAAAAAATATAAACATTGATAACGATTCATATAAAACCCTACGATATAGTAAGTATCAATTCAGACTATAGCAAAAGTAATTCATTTGGCATAGTATTGATTCTATACAAAATACAATCCAATAATCATCGACAATTGAATTATCAATAATAGATAGTTGGGTTAATTGTTGTAGATTGATGGCTTGTGAATAATCGAAAATTCTTGCGCTTATTTTCGTCATTTAATTTGCATAGTCAATAGTTTGTGAACGAGTATCATCTTTTTTTGCTTTTGGGATTGTTGTTTTTTTGTCGGTTATTGCTATTGGCTCAATATATTTGTATTATGGTTTATCATAGCCTGAATAATTGGCAAAATAAATTGAAATAACGGAGATTGTTATGAAAAAATACTTATATATACCCATTATCTTAGTGTTGTTGGCTTGCCAAACTTATGATAGCAATCATTACTCTATGGTAATCAAACAATCAGAATACACTTTAGAGACTGGTGTTGCCGATGATGTACCGCAACAAACTCAACAGATGATGGAATATTTGCAAGCGACTATGGTTGAGAATATCGACTTAATTTGGAGCAATTATAGTTGGCAAGGCCTACAAGTCTTATTTGTTTATCCTTCCAAAGTTAGTTCCTATCTTTGGCCTATTGGCAAACAAATGGTTAAAGTACAGACGAAAGAGCTACCCGAACAAGCACAAGGTCTCTATGGCAATCTGTATATCAATGGCCGACAAACGCTGACAATAAACTTAGAAAACGATTACATTCGCTCTGTATCTATAGGGGCTCGGTTAGTTGCCCATGAGTTTTTTCACTTTACTGCCCAAAGGGATTGGAACTTTCGTAATGAACGGGCAACCCTTTACCCCAAGCAAGCCAGGCCTCGCTTGTACCGAAAGATGATTTACAAAGCATTGGCAGCCTACTGGCAAAGCCTTGGCACAGAAAGCCAAAGTCAGGCAAAGCAGCAGCTAGGCTATGCGCGTTATTGGTATGACCGTTGGCTCAATGAATACCCAAATGAGTTAAAACAGTCTCAAGATATAGTGGAAGGCACGGCCAATTACGTAGATATTATGGCCGGGGCTATGGGAAGTTTGAAGGCGAAAGCTAGGGCAATCAATGAAGAAAACTTGCAAAAATCCCTCCAGAATCTGCAACATTTATTTACACCTTATATGGAATCCGAATCGGTTTCTTTAGATCAAGAAGCCTATGGTCTGGGAGCTTTGGCGGTTACTATGCTGCGTTTTGGTGCGGTACGCCCCGAATTGAGCCTAGAAGGTTGGAATGATTTAATTGCCAAAGGCCAGGAACCGCTGGCAATTCTGCTAGAAAATGTTGCGCCGATACAGCAAGAACCCGATGCGGTATCGCAGGAACAACTGGAGAGAATCATTGAAGAAGAAAACGAGATTCTAGCACCTACCTATGATGTATTGGTGGCTCAATGGTTGGATAGCGCCAACTATGTGCGGGTACGCTTACCTATTGAATTTCTATATGCGCAGGGAAACCTATATGCAATCGACTTTGGTTACCTTAGCAATATTGGACAAAAAGCCATTCAATTGGCGCAACCCCATTCGGTTGTCTCGACAACCGGGGGCAAAACTCGGCTTAGTTTGGATAATGGCTTTATTGAGCAGCAGCCTTTTTTAATCGTGATGCTAAAGCACAGTCTATTTAAGAAGACCGATAAAATACAGACATTGACCCTGCCTAAAGCCGATAATGATTCTTTTATTCGTGGAAAATTACAAGGCCGCCTACAACAACAAGAAGGCATAACTTACTTTGTTGCCGAGTAAAGTAACCATGATGAATGGGATTTATTTATGAATCTCTATCCATATATCTAGGGATTATAGATTGAGTATCAACGACAATAGACTTGATACTCAATCAATTATTTAGCTATAACCGTAGATAAGTGATTGTTTCCCTATATAAATTAAAAATAATTATTGAATCGATTGTGAATGGTAATCGTTTTTTTACAATTCTACTTTATTTTATCTTTGGTTTTATTGTCTATGAATGACAAAGTTTATACAATAGAATTTAATTCATCTTATAGATGATAAACTTTATTAAAGGAATGGAGATTCTTATGAAACCATATCTATATTTATTTTTGGGGTTGGTGCTATTGGCCTGCCAAACCTACGACAAGACAAAGCCTTATATGGCCGTTCAAGGGCAAAAGTCTACGGTACAAACCAGCGTTGCCACTGATGTAGCGCAACAGGTACAGCGACTAAAGGCTAGTTTGCAATGGATTATGCTGGAAAATTTCTCGCTAATTTGGAGTGATTATCGTTGGCAGGACTACCAAATATTATTGGTTAATTCTTCTAAACCCGTTTCATACCTTTGGCCGATTGGTAAAGAGCTATTGGCTGTAAAGACGAAAGAGCTTCCTGCTCAAGCCGAAGGTCTTTATGAAAACTTACATATCAATGGTCGGCAAACGCTGGTATTGCAATTAGAAGGTACGGCTATTGATTCTGTAGAACAGTTGGCAGCGATGACAACAGCAGAATTGTTCCGGGCTTTTGTCCAAGAGAATTGGAACTTTAATTATCAACATGGGCCGATATACCCAAGGCAGGCTAGCTCGCGCTTGTACCCAAGAATGATTGCTCAATCATTGATTGCCTACTGGCAAAGCGTTGGCACAGAAAGCGAAAGTCTAGCAAAGCAGAGTTTAGGCCAGGCGCGTTATTGGTATGATCGTTGGCAAAAAGAATTTCCATATCAACTAGAGCGAACGGCTGTAGCGGTGCTTGGTGGTGCTTTTTATGTAGAGATGATGGCCCAAGCTATGTTAGACTTGCAAGCCAAAGCCACAGCATTGAACGAAACAAACATAGAAAAATATCTACAAAGCCAGCGAGAACGGTTTGATACCTTTACGAGCCCCGAACAATTTTCCCCAGATATTGAAGGCCATGGTCTGGGAGCTTTGGCGGTTACCCTGCTGCGTTTTGGTACGGTACGCCCCGAATTAAACTTAAAAGATTGGAATGATTGGATTGCCGAAGGCCAAGAACCGCTGGCGATTCTGCTAGACAATGTTGCTCCGATACAGCAAGAGCCCGATAGCTTATTGCAGGCAAAGTTAGAAAAAAGCAGCGAAAAGAAAAACCAAACCCTAGCACCTACTTACGATGTATTGATGGCCCAATGGTTGGATAGCGCCAATTATGTGCGGGTACGCTTTCCTGCTTTATTCCTGTATCAGCATGGAAGCTATCACCCAAGCGATGGGTCTTACCTGCAAGCTATTGGGCAACGAGCGATGCAAATGGCGGAATCATATACCTTAGCCTCCACCACTGTGGGCAAAACTAAGCTAGAGCTGGACAAGGGCTTTATTACTCAAGATAACTCTTTCATCGTGATGCTCAAGCGCAGTTTGTTTCAACAGACCGATCAATCGCAGACTTTGACCCTGCCTAAAGCCGATAAGGATAGTTTTATTAGTGGCAAACTGCAAGGCAAACTGCAACAACAACAAGGCATAACTTACTTTCTTGCCGAGTAAAACCGCCGCCTAAAACGGTAATAGTGCCCAGCATTCTAATTAGAATGCTGGGCTTTTTTGTTTGGGTCTTTTCGGCTATTGGGGTATGATGCCGTTGCAATCCATATTCTTTGTTTATGGCAACAATGTGAATATTCACCGAATATTCACATTGTATTCACTGAATATTCATCTATATATCTATTTATTTACAATAATAAAATCGTAATATTGACATATTGTATCAATTATTGAATAATTGCAAGTGTTGGCAGTTTGGCTGACGATATACCCTTTCCTTATGGAGGAATCTATGATCTATAACTACAAAATAAGCGCTTTTTGGGGTTTGGGCCTGTTATTAGCATTGGCTTGTGAGCCGATTGACAAGAAGGAAGACAAAGACATTTCCCCTCCAAAGCGGTTAAACAAGGGCAAGGTTAAGCATGGTTTTCTCATTGTTCCCAATAGTTATGGTACAGGAAGTAAGTTAGTTTTGGCTTTTGACGAACAGGTAACCATGAATGGTTGGCGTGAAGATGATGGCAGAACTCAATTTGCTGCTCTTTATTTAAAGGCGTATCGCGGGGACAGTAACACTAGCCTTTGGGCAGTAGATAGTGAAAATGCAAAGATAAAACCACTAGAAGGCGAGGGAAGTGTATCCGCTTCAGGGGATGCCTATAGACAATTTTGGATTCTTACCCTTGGCACAGCGTTGCAACAAGGCGACACATTGTACCCCGTATCTAGTAAGATTCACGATGCTGCAGGCAACAGTGCGCTGCCGAAAGCTGATGACAATGCCCTCGTCTTTAAGTTACCTGCGCCCGATACCACTGTGCCAAAGGCTTATACAACAATCCCTATACTGGCCGATGGCTATGGAGATGGCGATCGGATTCAATTGCATTTTGATGACTATGTCCATATGAATGGTTGGAAATTTAGTGTTAATGATGGAAATAGCTCAAGGAGTCATGCAGCGCCTTTCTACTTTAATGTTAGTAGAGGTACATGGAATGACGCCACAACAGGCGGGACAATTCTTCCCGTTTCTGGTTATTTTACGACCTTTGATAGTAAGGTTTATGCCAGTGTTTGGGTTATTACCCTAGCGGGAAACACTGGCCTAGCACAAGGAGATAAGCTATTCCCGAAAACTGGCCAAGTGGTAGACCTGTCCGGAAACGCTGCGGTAGCCAGTGATAGTGGCAGTGCTGCCTTTACATTGCCAACGCCAACTCCAAAGTAAGTAAGCGATTGTTCACATAATATTCATAGGTTTCAACAGAGATAGTCTATTTTTTTGTCATAATATGATTATTATATAGACAATGTATATCGCTTGTATTATTATCCTGAATGTTGGCAGTTTGGCTGGCGATATACCCTTTTCCTGATGGAGGAATCTATTATGTATAAGTACAGAATCACCGTTTTTATGGCCTTAGGCCTGTTATTAGCATTGGCTTGTGTAGCGCCCGGCGAGGAGGAACCAAAAGATACTTCCCCCCCAAACAAACTAATCAATGAATACATCACCAATGGTATTGGTCTTGTTCCCAACAATTATAACAAAGGTAGTAAGCTAATCTTGGCCTTTAATGAGCCGGTAACCATGGTAAATTGGCGTGAAAGTGATGGTGAAAGCCATAGAGTTGTTCATTATTTAAAGTTGCATCGAAATAACAGTGAAAGTGGCTTTTGGAACCAAAAAAGCGAAAATGCAAAGATAAAGCCACTAGATGGTGAGGTAGAACAATCGGCTTCTGGTGCTATCTATACACAGTATTGGATTCTGACTATTGCGACACCATTAGCAGAAGGTGATAGATTATACCCGATAGGTAGTCAGATCAAAGACCGAGCAGGCAATGGTGCGCTTCCTAGAAAAGATAAGAATGCTCTAGCCTTTGTGTTGCCTGCCCCAGATACTACTGTGCCTAAGGCCCATAAAACGCAAGCTATCAGTGCAGATGGCTATGGCAATGGTAATGCAATTCTATTACAGTTTGATGACTATGTTATGATGAAGGGTTGGACATTCGATAAAAGTCAGTTATTAATCTTGAAATTTATGGCTACACCAGAGACTAAAGCTGCCCCATTATACTTTGATGTTAGCAATAGTCGTACATGGAATGATGCTTCAACGGGCGGGACAATTGCTCCGTATCCCGGCACGATCGTTCTTTTTGATAATACGATTTATGCCAGTGCGTGGACGATAACCCTAGCAGGAACCACCGGTTTACAAGCAGGTGATGTATTACACCCGAAAATGGGCCAAGTGGTAGATCGGTCGGGAAACGTTGCGGAACATACGAATAGTGGTAGTGCTGCCTTTACATTGCCAGCACTTCCACCTGCCAGTATCTACTAAAGCTATTTTGGGATTCACTGTTACCAAGGCCAACTCTTTAGGAGCTGGCCTTGGTAATACGCTGTTTTTATTAGCCATATTCTATTATTTAGCCGCCCAATTATGCAAATAAGCATACTGATAATCGTAGCTAATCATATAGCAAACCATAGATAATTTTGTTGGTTGTCGCAGAAAATTACAGCAACAATTGATTACAGTAAAACGATCAATATAGTATATTTTGGGCCAATAAAATAAAGTTCGCTGTTTGGTAATTGCCATTTTGCCAGCCGATCAGCATAATAGCAGCCTATGAAGATGTCTAAATTAATTGGCCAAACCCGCAAGGAAGTACCTGTGGGTTTGAGTGCCCGTAGCCATGAATTACTGCTTCGCGCTGGCTATATCCACCAAGTTGCCGCCGGTATTTTTAGCTATTTGCCTTTGGGCTTGCGGGTTTTACAAAAGATTTGCGCCATTTTACGCCAAGAGTTACAGGCAATTGGCGGCCAAGAAGTGCAGATGCCGGTGGTCCAACCCGCCGATCTTTGGCAGCAAAGTGGGCGTTGGTACAAGATTGGAGCGGAGATGGGCCGCTTTATTGACCGCAAGGGCCACAACATGGCTCTGGCAATGACGCACGAAGAAGCTACGGCAGACATGGTGCGTCAATTCGTGCATAGTTACCGTGATCTACCACGTTTGGTTTATCATGTACAGACCAAATGGCGCGATGATCCACGCCCTCGTGCGGGTTTAATACGGGTTCGTGAATTTACTATGAAGGATAGTTATTCGCTAGACCACAGTTGGCAGGGGTTGGAACAACAGTATTACAAGCACTATCACGCTTATTTTCGCATCTTTGGTCGTTGTGCTTTGCCGGTTATGGCCGTGCTTTCCGATACCGGTATGATGGGTGGCCGTATGGCCCATGAATTTATGTATGCTAGCGAAGTCGGCGAAGATATTATTATACATTGCCGTGATTGTGGCTATAAAGCCAATCGCCAAGTGGCCAAATTCCGCAAGGGCCAAAGCACAAACCAGCAGCAAACGGCCCCGCTATCGTTGCAACCGCTGCAGGAAGTCGCCACTCCCAATTGCAAAACCATTGCAGAGGTATCCCAATTGTTGCAGGTAGAAGCCAGCCAATGCGCTAAGATGGTGTTTTTTGTTGCCAGCTTTGCGCAAGAACAATCGGCGGTTCAGCAAACGCAAAGTGGCGATATAGCTAGTGGTTCTTTACGACATCAGCAGGTGAAGCAAATGTTAGTTGCTGCGGTATTGCCCGGCAATATGGATTTGAATCAGACAAAACTGGGGGTATTGATTGCGGCTAAAGAGTTACGGCCCGCAGATTCTGAAGAAATTTTAGCGGTAGGTGCGGTGCCGGGGTATGCGTCTCCCATAGGGCTTATCGGTGGTTCTGGGGCAGAGAATCAGCGATGTTTGCCTTTAATCATTGTGGTTGATGATCTGATTGCCAGCGATAGTCAAGTTAATTGGATAGGTGGTGCCAACAAAGAAGGCTTTCACTTGCGGGGCTTAAACTACGGTAGAGACTTCAAAGCCCACTATGTTGGGGACTTATCTACTGCGGCTGCTGGCTGCCTTTGCCACGATTGTGGCAGTGTGTTGCACAGTTATAGGGCGGTAGAAGTGGGCAATATCTTCCAGCTTGGCACTTTTTATAGTGAAGCTATGGGCTGTTATTTCAAAGATGAAAGCGGCAATCAGCAGCCGGTAATCATGGGTTCTTACGGTATTGGTGTGGGGCGATTGGCCGCTTGCATTGCCGAACAACACAACGATACCGATGGTTTGTGTTGGCCGATTAGTGTAGCCCCGTACCAATTGCACTTGCTATCTCTGGCGGGAAAAAACGATACCGAGGTGCAAACTCTGGCAGAGGAGCTCTATCAACAATTGATTGCTGCCGGCGTTGAAGTACTGTTTGATGAGCGAGAACAGCGACCTGGCTTTAAATTTAAAGATGCAGATTTAATTGGAATCCCTATTTGTTTGACTGTGAGTAAGCGATCGTTAGAGCATGGAGCTGCGGAGTTTCAGTTGCGTAGCGATAAGCCCAGCAAGGAAGAGCCTAAAACTTTTTGGCCAATGACAGAGGTTATCGCCAAAGCTCTGGCCGAGATTGAGCGTTTAGAACGGCAATGTTTGGCCTTTGATTCAAGCCTTCAGCCTACGGATACTTACAGTATTTAGCTTGGCATTCGGTATAGTTGGGTTTGGTTCTGTGCGATATTCTGCTTGTTTTCGTGTTAATAAGGGCTTCCGTATTTCCGCTTTTTAATAAATTTTGTATAATGGTGTTATGTTATTGTTACCGAATCACAGACCCACACACGGGCATTTTTGGGCTAACTGCCTATTTGTAAGTATTGTCATTATTGCGGCAAGCATGTTGCTTTCTTGTAATAGTAGCACTCCAGCTTTAGACCAAGAATCGCCAAGTTTGTACTTTAAAGCTGCGGAACAAGCGCGTTTCCAGCGCAAATATCGAAAAGCTGTGGAACTGTACAAGTTGACACAGCTGCGCTTTGCCGATAACTTTCCGATCATTTTAGAGGCAGAGTTTAGTATTGCACAAATTTATTTTTCTTGGCAAGGCCACAATAAAGAGGCTGAAAAACACTATCTTAATGTTGTGGCCTTTTACGATCGTCCAGAGATTGGCACCGATGTTTTCCCCCAAAGTTACTTACATTTGGCCCGTAAAAACTTGGAGGAGATCGAGCATAAAAGGCAAAGTTTCCGTTTGTTACCGCCAAAAACCAACGGGGTAAAAAGCGTTTATGATTTGCCTACCAAACAGAAAGACACTGATTTTGGCAATGGTAGCACCGATAGTTCGGCAAAAGATGGAGCAGAATAGCCAATAAAATGGCTATCAAATAGGGCTTTACCATATTGTTTCGCCGTAAAATAAGAGTAGCTCATAAGTTCAATTTGGGTGCTATTGAATCGAGAACATTGTTCTATGATAGCATTCGTCAAGGCATTGAAGGCGGAGGTGAATCCCTTGCTTCAGTGTTTTTCCTCTACATTGCCATAGAGATTTTTGAGTTACCCAGTGAACAGAAGGCCTTATTGGTGGCTAGCCGTGCCGTTGGTTTTTGCCTAGCTCCGTGTCTGCCTATGTTATTTTCGCACAGTCGCTTGCGGCGTAGCCATTTGGCAGCCTACTGTAATTTACTTAGTGGTCTAAGCTTGTTTCTTGCAGCTCTCGCAGAATATCGCTGGGAATATACATTATATTGCAGCCTGTTTGTGTTGTTTTTGTGTGTGAAAGTCCCACTGTTTTCGTATATCTATCGCAAAAACTACCGTAGTGAACACCGAGGCCGCTTGTTTAGTTTAGGCGGTACTTTGCGTAATATCTGTAATTTGAGCTTGAATTTATTTACGGCAATTGTTGTCTCCCAAGGTGGAGATGGCTCCTATCGTTGGATACTGGTGGTGTATTCTCTACTGATACTGTTTAGTGCTTTCATTAGTTTTTTAATACCTTCTCAACGTTTTTGCGATACGGAAACTCACGGTGGCAAACGTGGGAAATTCTGGATTGAAATTCGGCAAAACTTATGGTTGGTATTGCGAGATAAGTTGTTTTTATATATTTGTCTTGCCTGGTATTTGTTAGGCTTTGGTAATTTGGCACTGGGCCCTATGAAAGTGGAATTTTTATTGGGTAAAGCGGCTGGCAGTTATGGTGCGGTGAGCCCCATTCAGTTAGTTTTGATTTTGCAAATTTTACCGGGAATTGTTCGTAGTGTAGGCACTATTTTTGGCGGTAGGCTGTTTGATAGGATACCTTTACTCTTATTTCGTATTTTGACAAATCTATTGTTTATGGCAGCTATTATCCTATTTTTTCAGGCTCGTTCATGGTGGATGCTTTTCTTAGGAATGGTTGTGTTTGGCCTAGCAGAATCGGGTGCCCAGTTTATTTGGAACTTGTGGATAACTCATTTAGCCCCAGATAGGAAACAGGTTGAGCTATATATGGGCGTCCATGTTTTCTTAAATGGCACGCGGGGACTGCTGGCCCCCTTTGTCAGCTATGCTTTACTAGACAAAGGGGGACCACAAATACTTGGATTTTTTGGCAACGATATTCGCGGTTTATCTTGGTTGACCGTTCTGCTAATGTTGCTCGCAACCTTAATGTTTTTGAGCATGGCCCGCAGCCCAAGGGTCAACCGCAGAGCCTAATTGATGCAGGACGTGATAACTTTGTGCCATCGGACGTGATAACTCGATTTTTTCTACTTACCAAGGCTATAATTGGCAAAAGCAGCCTTGATAAAAAAACTTACCAAGGCTGCAATTGGCCAATGCAAGCGCAGTTAAACCAAACCCTACCTTATAACATTAATACCAGTGGTTGGGTCTTCTGGACTACCAGATACAAATTCTGCTGCTGCTTCAAGGTTATATGCACCAGTATTATCACTATCACCAACCTTAACCAGTATCTTATCGACTTCCGCTTTTACACTACCCCTTAAAGTAATATTTAATCTTGTTGTACTTGCACTAGAACCTGTGGCTCTGTTTACACCTTCATTTGCGTGCCGGGGTAATGGGTATCTCTTCTTACCATCACCGGATACAATCGTCAATTTGCTAAAGTCCCAGTCTGTAACTGCTCTCGGTAACCTGACACCTCTAATAGTTAACTCGCCTCCATAATAATCGTAGACTGCACTGGTGATGCTGGCTACATACCCACTAACGGTAATCGGGTTGCTTGGGTCTTCTGCGCTACCACCTGCAAAGCCTGCTGCTGCTTCCAGGTTGTATGCACCATTAGCATCACGAACACCTTCCTTAACCAGTATCTTCTCGGCTTCCGCTTTTACACTACCGCTTAAAGTAATACTTAAGTAGGTTGTACCTGCACGAGAACCTGTGGCTGTGTTTTCACCTGCAGTTTCGTGCCGGGGTAATGGGTATCTCTTACTACCATCACCGGATACAATCGTCAATTTGCTAAAGTCCCAGTCTGCAACTGCTCTCGGTAACTTGATACCTCTAATATATAACTCGCCTGTATTAGCATTGTAGGTTGCACTGGTGATGCTGGCTGTATACCCGCTAACGGTAATAGGATTGGTTGTGTCTTCTGCGCTACCACCTGCAAAGCCTGCTGCTGCTTCCAGGTTGTATGCACCATTAGCATCACTATCACCATCGTTAACCAGTATCTTCTCGGCTTCCGTTTTTACACTACCGATTAAAGTAATCTGTAAGCCTGTTGCACTTGCACGAGAACCTATGGCTCTGTTTCTACTTTCAAAACCTACGGCTCTGTTTTCTGGCCGGGGTAATGTGTATCTCTTACTACCATCACCGGATACAATCGTCAATTTGCTAAAGTCCCAGCCTCTAACTGCTGCTGGTAAATTAGTACCTGTAATCACTAACAAGCCTAAAGTAACATTGTAGGTTGCACCGGTAATTGCAGCTTTAGGCGACTCTTGTTCAGCTTGTTCGTCTTGTTCAGCTTGTTCGACTTGTTCAGCTTGTTCGTCTTTAGGTTGCTTAGGCGACTGATCTTCGGTTTCAGTCTTAGACTGCTTATCTTCGACTTCTTCAGCTTGTTCGACTTGTTCAGCTTCTTCAGTTTCTTCAGTTTGCTTAGATGGCTGATTGTCATCGGATACTTTAGACTGCTTATCTTCGACTTCTTCGGTTTGTTCGGCTGCGGGTACATTACTAACGGTTAAGTCTTTGGCTGTATTTAAACCCGCCCAAGCACCAGAGCTAGTAAGCAACCCTTTTTTTAGACCATCGCTACCCACCTTGGCCTCAAGAACAGCTTTATGTCGATCGGTAAGTCTAAGCCAAAGCGCTGTGCCATCGCTTTTAATACGGTACTTACCTTTTGCCAGATTGCTACTATCTGGCCCAGTGGGTTTGGCATCTGCAGTATAGGCACTGAAGGCTACACCATTTGTTCGGCTTCCTACCCTGATAGTTTGGATTTGCGCTTCTGTAGGACTTAAGTCAGTACCTTGTACGGTTAACAGAGCCGTAGCAAAGTCGTAGATAGCGTTATTGATAGTCGGCCCAGAAGAAGATGGCGCATCATCGTCATCGGGTGGGGCGCAGGCCAAGGCCATAAAGACCAGTAGCAATGCTACTGGCAATAAAAATAGTTTGAGCTTATACATAAGCAATACCTCCAACAATGGATAAAGATTGGCCAACCCATACGGGCTAGTCTGTAAATCCCTATTTTGCTAGGGGGGGTGTTGCGTCAAGGCCTATATAAGCTTTTTGTAAGTTTTTTTATGTTTAGTGTTGTAAAGTGGTTAAAAATCCATGCCAATCAAAAGGCTTGAGATTATTTGAGATACCTTGAGATTGCTTGAGATACCTTGGGTAAAAATTTGTAATACGCTAGACGCAGTCCGGGTGTTGCGTTGCGTTTCGTATGAAAGTATAAGAATTTGAGTTTTTTGTATCGCAGTACAGCCCAGTTTTTAGCAAAATAATACAATACAATTTTTTGCGATTTTTTTAGAGACTGCCACAGTCTCATTGGAAAATCCCCAGGTTGCCAATCAAAAAAGCTAGTAAGGTTTTCAGTCAAAACCTTACTAGCTTTTTTGAAAACCTTATTAGCTTTTTGAGACTGTGGCCCGTTACCATGATATTTTGAAAGCATATTGTTGCCCAATTACTGCCGACAATGACCCATAGGCCGAAAAACAAAAATTTTTTTACCTTTTTATTTTGGAAAGTAAGCCAATTTTTACCTTCCATTTGTGCCAAAAAAATCCCGAGTTATCACGTCTTATCCCGTTCAGTTATCATGTCCTCTTTCAATTAAGCCATATTGCCGATTGGTTGCCAAAGTGATTGCAGAGCATTAGCACTATTGTGTATTTTAGTATAGCCGTTAATTAAAATCTATTAATAGTATTAAGAAAGCCTTGTAACAATTGTTATTAGAATTTAGCCGTAACCGTTGAAAAGTTGGTTTTATAAAAAGCCCTTTCCCAAATTCCCAATAAAAAGCTATATAATATATAATTACTACCACAATAGACAAAATTGAGTACGATAGAGTGTTTTACATAATGTATCTAATAAATTATTTACCTAAGATCAAACCATAAAAATTACAAATTGATAATCTTTTTTACCTAATATAGTTTATAACTGTTATTTTAGTGTGTTTATACTTGCTAACTTACATATTTTAATATATTATAGTGGCCATCTTACATTGTCTTACAAAGGAGAGATAATAATGCAAAAATATGTATGTGAAGTTTGTGGTTATGTTTACGATCCGGCTGAAGGTGATCCTGATAATGATATTCCAGCCGGCACTGCTTTTGCCGACTTGCCTGATGATTGGTCTTGTCCTATGTGTGGTGCAGCAACAGAAGATTTTACAGAAGAAGAATAAATATAGTGTTTTGTATGGGCCAGCCTTTTTTATTGCTGGCTTTTTTATTAAATAAGTAATATAAAGGGATCCGTCTATGCCAACTTTTGAAATTAGCCTTGTGTTATTAAAGCCTGATACAGTACAACGAGGCCTAGTGGGTGAGGTTATCTCCCGTTTTGAACGTTGTGGTTTACGTATTATTGCAATGAAAATGATTTCACCAGATAGAGGGGTATTAGAGCAACATTATGCAGAACACAAAGAGAAAAGCTTTTTCCTCTCTCTAGTCCAATTTATGGAAAATAAGACTATCGTTATTTTGGCACTTGAAGGTGCAAATGCCATATCGAATATTCGGAAATTAGTTGGCAGTACAGAACCAGCTAGTGCCGCTCCTGGCACGATAAGGGGGGATTTTTGTCATATAAGCTATGCTCGTTCCGAGAGTTCTGAAATGAAAACTTTAACTAATATAATTCATGCCTCAGATAGTATGGAATCAGCTAATCGTGAATTGGCATTATGGTTTGAAGATAAGGATTTTTGCCATATCAATAACCCTCGCTGTGATCAGCATTTTATGTGATAAAACTAACGCTTTCTCTTTAAATCTACCGGTAAGTACCCTAATTCTTGTTTTAGATAATCCATAAAAATCATGGCGTCTTTATAGTAGCCAGTGGTAGCAGGGGCTTTCGGAAATACACTTTGCCAATAACGATTAAACTGCAACATCAGTAATTCTCGGTAGTACTTGGCCCAAATAGAAGCAATAGCACATAAAATATTGTGCTGATCGCCCTTAACCCAAAAATATAAATCAAATTCTACGTTCTGCTTTATGTTGTGCAGCCGATACTCGGAGCTATTGAAATCCTCTTTTAAAACCTCAATCTTTGAATCATCTACTCCAAATAATTCACAAAGCCAAGGGGAATAGTATTTTAATCCGCCCAAGCGATCGACTACACAGCAAGGACTTATCGATGTTTGCGGCTTATCGATAAAATCGGCAAAGGCCCTTATAAAAGAACCAACCAACTCTCTTAATATGAAACTTTTATTGTTTAATTGTTCTACCTTTTGGTTAAATTGTTTTTCTGTAAATAACCGTGCTGATAGCTGGATAAAACTATTTCTACACCGTAAGACTTCCCTCAATAATGTGGCTTGTTGCCATATTTTTTGCCGGTCAGCAACCAAAGGTAAAAAATTTGGCTGCAAGGATAGCTCTCGGTACCAATCTAATTCATAGATCGCAGCAGGCATTAAGTGTGATAAGGATAATTCTCTCTGGTTTATATTAGAGAGGCCACTTAAATAAAAGCTTAAAGCTAGAGTCTCTAAACGTGCAAAATCACCACGGTAGATTTGTTTGCTGTCAGCTACTAATCCTTGCTGTTTTTTAGAGTGTTTCGGCCAAATACCTAAATCAAGTAAGATAGCTAATAATTCCTTTGATTGTAAATTACTAGCACCACTAGCCACTACTAAAGGGCCAAGCAAAGGCCCTAATCCTGCTTCATCAATACCACTATATATCATTTATGATTAGAACTAATCTTAGTTTTAGTTAGCTTCGTAATTTAATAAAAGTAGGTCCATACTATACGGCATAATAAAGAATAATCCAATATGAAAACACAGCCTGATGCAGGACGCGATAACTTTGTGCCATCGGACGTGATAACTCGATTTTTTCTACTTTCCAGAATGGGTATTTTACCCAATAGCTACTTGAAGTACCACATATTTGGCTGTTGCTATCTTGCTTTTTATCCTTTTCATCTTGCCAAAGTTTGCCTTGTGGCAATAACGCTAGCAAAGCATCACGATATTGTGCGTTACTATGATTACCTAAAAGCCCCTCACCATCTAAGCCCATGTTATTGCTCCTAATGTTAAGATTTTTCTCTGGATACAGCTTTTACTGGCTGTGGCTTGTAATGTCAATTGCTATAATATAGCTTTCCGCCTTGGATCAATAGATTGATCGGCCTTGCTATAATATAGCTTTCCGCATTCGATCAAGGCCTTGATCTATTGCGCTTGTTTATCGCTAGCGGATAAGCTACCGAACATTTTTGCCTACTTTTTATCTCACTAAGCACATCTAAAATTGCTTGCGTTGCATCTATTGAAGCGCTTTCGGTATATACGGTAAGAGCCCCAGCTAAATACGGGAAGCCAATATAGCCAAAGCTATTGATCATTGCATGGAAACAACCAAAGGCTGGAACAGCCAAAGGCCAAACCAAGCCCTAAACACCCAGACTTATACAAATTCTTACCCAAGGTATCTGAAGGTATCTGAAGGTATCTCAAGTAATCTATTGCTTACAAACCACCGTATTTGCCTACAACACTAAGACACAAAAAACTTACAAAAAGCTTATATAGGCCTTGACGCAACACCCCCCCTAGCAAAATAGGGATTTACAGACTAGCCCGTATGGGTTGGCCAATCTTTATCCCTTGTTGGAGGTATTGCTTATGTATAAGCTCAAACTACTTTTATTGCCAGTAGCATTGCTACTGGCCTTTATGGCCTTGGCCTGCGCCCCACCCGATGACGATGATCGATCTTCTGGGCCATCTTCTGGGCCGTCTATCAATAATGCCATCTACGACTTTGCTACGGCTCTGTTAACCGTACAAGGTTCTAACTTAAGTCCTACAACTGCGACCCAAGCGCAAATCCAAACTATCAGGGTAGGAAGCCAAACAAATGGTGTAGACTTCAGTTCCTATACTGCAGATGAGGATGCCACTGGTGTAAATAGTAACGGTCTTGAACAAGGTAAGTACCGTATGAAAAGCGATGGCACAGCGCTTTGGCTTAGACTTACCGATCAACATAAAGCTGCTCTTCAGACCAAGGTGGGTATGAATACCAATGGTCTAAAAAAAGGGTTGCTTACTAGCTCTGGTGCTTGGGCGGGTTTAAATACACCTAAAGACTTGGACGTTAGGAATGTACCCGAAAATAAGCAGTCTAAAGTATCCGATGACAATCAGCCATCTAAGCAAGCTGAAGAAGACGAACAAGACGAACAAGACGAACAAGCTGAACAAGCCAAACAAGCTGAACAAGCCAAACAAGCTGAACAAGTCGAAGATAAGCAGTCTAAGACCGAAACCGAAGATCAGTCGCTTAAGCAAGCCGAAGCTGCAATTACCGGTGCAAGCTACCATGTTGGCACGGCGCTGTTAACTTTACAAGGTACTCACTTAGCTAGTGCGACCCAAGCGCAAATCCAAACTATCACGGTAGATGGCTTAGCCTTAAGTTCCTATATTGCAGATGAGGATGCCACTGGGCCAGATAGTCGCGGTCTTGTAAAAGGTAAGTACCGCCTGCATAGCGCTGGCACAGCGCTTTGGCTTTACCTTACCGATCAACATAAAGCTACTCTGAATGGCAAGACAGGTATGGATAGCAATGGTCTAAAAGATGGGTTGCTTAGCGTTGGCACTGGTACTTGGGCGGGTTTAAATACAGCCAAAGCCTTGGCCGTTAGTGGAAACCCCGCAATTACCCGTGCAAGCTACAATGTTGGCACGGCGCTGTTAACTGTACAAGGTACTGACTTAGGTAGTGCGACCCAAGCCCAAATCCAAACCATCGTGGTAGATGGCTTAGCCTTAAGTTCCTATACTGCAGATGGCACAGCCACTGGGCCAGATAGTCGCGGTCTTGTAAAAGGTAAGTACCGTATTAAAAGCGATGGCACAGCGCTTTGGCTTTACCTTACCGATGCCGATAAAGCTACTCTGAATGGCAAGACAGGTATGGATAGCAATGGTCTAAAAGATGGGTTGCTTACTAGCACTGGTACTTGGGCGGGTTTAGATACAGCCAAAGCCTTGGCCGTTAGTGGAAACCCCGCAATTACCGGTGCAAGCTACCATGTTGGCACGGCGCTGCTAACTTTACAAGGTACTGACTTAGGTAGTGCGACCCAAGCCCAAATCCAAACTATCACGGTAGATGGCGTAGCCTTAAATTCCTATATTGCAGATGGCACAGCCACTGGTGAAGATAGTAGCGGTCTTACAAAAGGTAAGTACCGCCTGCATAGCGCTGGCACAGCGCTTTGGCTTTACCTTACCGATACCGATAAAGATGCTCTGAATGGCAAGACAGGTATGGATAGCAATGGTCTAAAAGATGGGTTGCTTACTAGCACTGGTACTTGGGCGGGTTTAGATACAGCCAAAGCCTTGGCCGTTAGTGGAAACCCACCCGCAATTACCAGTGCAAGCTACAATGTTGGCACGGCGCTGTTAACCGTACAAGGTTCTAACTTAAGTCCTACAACTGCGACCCAAGCCCAAATCCAAACCATCACGGTAGATGGGATAGCTTTAGATTCCTATACTGCAGATGGCACAGCCACTGGGCCAGATAGTCGTGGTCTTGCAAAAGGTAAGTACCGTATGAAAAGCGATGGCACAGCGCTTTGGCTTTACCTTACCGATACCGATAAAGCTACTCTGAATGGCAAGACAGGTATGGATAGCAATGGTCTAAAAGATGGGTTGCTTAGCGTTGGTACTGGTGCTTGGGCGGGTTTAGATACAGCCAAAGCCTTGGCCGTTAGTGGTAACCCACCCACAATTACCCGTGCAACCTACAATGCTGCTACAGGCGTGTTAGTGATTACAGGTGTCAATTTACCAAAAACAGTTAAAGGCTGGGACTTCACCAAATTGAGGTTTGTCGCAGGTAATGGTCGTACTAAGAGTGCCCCATTATTACGGCACAACCCAACATTCAGTTTTAGTAGAGCCAAAGGTTCTCGTGCAAGTGCAACAAGCTTAACGATTACTTTAAAGGGTAGAGAAATAGATAAAGCCGATAAGATATTGGTTAAGAATGGTGATAGTGATGCTGATGGTTTTTACAACCTGGAAGCAGCAGCAGGATTTGCAGGTGGTAGCGCTGAAGACACAAGCAATAACCCTATTACCGTTAGTGGGCGTGTAAGCCATATCACCAACGCATTCTACAATTCACGTACAGGCGTGTTAACGATTAATGGTACTGATTTACCGACAACAGTTGCAGAGTGGGACTTCAGCAAATTGACGCTTGTATCCGGTGATGGTAAGAAGAGATTCACATTACCCCAGCACGCAACCACAGGTGAAAACACAGCCACAGGTTCTGCAGCAAGTATAACAATCGTAACTATTACTTTAAGCGGTAGTGTAAAAGTGGAAGCCGATGCTATACTTGATACGGCTGGTCTTCAAGATGCTGATGGTTATTACAACCTTGAAGGAGCAGCAGGATTTGTAATGGGTAGTCCAGCAGACACAAGCAATAACATTATTTATGTTAGTAATTAGTTTGACTGCGCTTGCCCAATAGCTCTTATAGCAGCTAAGTGAAAGCTAGCGGGCGGTCAACCAAGTAAATGCGGTAAGCAATGCTTGGTTGGCTTATTGCAGCCTTGGTAAGTTTTTTATCAAGGCTGCTTTTATCAATTATAGCCATTCTGGAAAGTAGAAGAGTCGAGTTATCACGTCCGATGGCACAAAGTTATCACGTCCTGCATCATAGCGCGGCATTCATCTGGATAGTTTTCATATATCCAATCAGCCATTTCCCGAGTAGTAAATTTTTGTTCAGGATTTTGACGTAAGCATTCAATAGCTTTTTCTGTAAGTTAAACATATTTTCAAGACCTATAATATTATGCTGTGTCCATAATTCAGATATAATGAAATCTTGTCTAGTCCCCATGTTTGAAAAGCGCGTAAATTGTGGTTAAACAGATACTTTTCAAACCGGGCAAATCCCGTTTACAAAGTGATGAGGCAAAAATATGGGAGAAAATAAGAATTTTCTTGACAGATGGTCAAACCTGTGCAATGATAATAGAATATTGTACTTTAGCTTGTAATTTAAAAGGAATCTTAGAGTTTTATGAAGAAAAATATACTGGAGAAGATGCGTTTAGATGGAAAAGTTGCTTTTATAACTGGAGGGGCGGGAGGTATCGGTTACAGTATTGCCATAGCATTGGCCGAAGCTGGTGCAGATGTAGCCATTATAGATTTAGATATAGCAAAGGCACAAAATGCTACTAAACAAATTCAATCGGAAACTGGTCGTAAGGTTATCGCTTATCAAGCTGATGTAACGAAAGAAACCGATGTGCAGCAGGTTGTGGATTCTATTGTGCGAGATTTTGGCAAATTGGATATTGCTTTCTGTAATGCCGGTATCTGTATCAATACTAAGGCTGAAGAAATGAGCCTGGAATCTTGGAATCAAGTTTTATCCGTGAATTTGACTGGCGTTTTTTTAACAGCTCAAGCAGCAGGAAAGATAATGTTACAACAAGGCGGAGGCTCTATTATCAATACAGCTTCTATGTCAGGCCATATTGTCAATGCACCTCAGCCGCAGTGTGCTTATAACGCTTCCAAAGCAGGAGTTATTCAGCTTACCAAATCCCTAGCAGTAGAGTGGGCAGAAAGGAATGTCCGGGTGAATTGTATTAGCCCTGGCTATATCAATACAGAGCTTAATTCTAGGGAATATTTGAAATCTTTAGTAAATCAATGGAAGCAGTTCACACCGCTACATCGTTTAGGCAAGCCGGAAGAATTGCAGGCCATTGCGCTATATTTGGCGGGTGATGCCAGTTCTTTTACTACAGGTTCTGATTTTGTAATAGACGGTGCGTTTACTTGTATTTAACAAATTATCCTATAGATATATTTTGAGGGCTAGTCCCTTATATTTTCCCATTGGAGGTTTATTATGGGTACAACAAAAGTGGCTAGATGTATTCTAGCATTTTTACTGGCAATAACAGCCAGTTCGCTATTTGCTAGAGGTAGCAGTGGCAGTAATAACCAAAAGCTGGTGGTAGCCACGGTCAACAATCCCGATATGGTGGTAATGAAAGAGTTGACCAAGCATTTCACCGAAAAAACTGGTATTGAAGTTCAATATGTGGTTATGCCTGAAAACGAGTTGCGCCAGAAAGTAACCCAAGATGTTGCTTTAGGTGCGGGGCAATTTGATATAGTTACGATTGGTGCTTACGAAGTTCCATTCTGGGCGGCAAATAATTGGATCGTTTCACTCGAACCACACTTCAAAAATATGAGTTCTGAAGAACAGTCAAGTTATGATCGCGATGATGTATTTGACGCA
This sequence comes from Spirochaetia bacterium, assembly GCA_965225855.1. GTDB lineage: Bacteria > Spirochaetota > Spirochaetia > SP-2023 > SP-2023 > Haliotispira. The sequence continues at coordinate 1,600,507 of CBDDCK010000005.1, forward strand.
ATACAAAGTGCCCTTAGCTCAAAAGAAGGCGAGCTACATGCTTTGCCGTTTTATGCGGAAGGTTCGATTATGTTATACCGCAAGGACTTGTTTAAACAAGCCGGACTATCCATGCCTAAAGAACCAACTTGGCAGCAAATCTATGACTTTGCCAAAGTTTTGCATAAACCCCAAGATGGCCGATACGGTATTGTATTGCGTGGTTTGCCCGGCTGGGGTCAGAATATGGCTGTGTTTGGCAGCATGCTAAATGCTTTTGGTGCGCGTTGGTACGACTTAAATTGGAATCCCCAGTTTGACACCCCCGAAATGCGCAATGCTTGGGAATTTTACAAAAAGATTATCACCGATTACGGTGAGCCAGGTCCGACTTCAGTGGGTTTTACCGAAGCCTTTGCTCTGATGTCTGCCGGCAAGACCGCCATGTGGTATGATGCCAGTTCTGCCGCTGGCCCGCTAAAAAGAGGAGACTCTCAGGTAAAAGATAAAATTGGCTATGCCCTAGCACCAACGGATAAGAAGAAAAATACGACCTGGTTTTGGACGTGGTCTTTGGGTATAGAATCTGCCTCAAAAAATAAGGAGGCCGCTTTTAAGTTTATAACTTGGGCCACCAGTAAAGAATATATTGAGCTAGTCGGTAAAAACAAAGGCTGGGCAGCTCTACCTCCGGGCACCCGTACCTCTACTTATGAGAATCCCAAATACCGGCAGGCAGCAGAATTTGCTCAAATTACCTATGACTCCATTGCTAATGCAGATTACGATCAGTCCGCAATAGACCCCGTGCCCTATAAAGGAATACAGTATGTCTCCATTCCGGAATTTCAGGGATTGGGAGAGAAGGTTGCCCAAGAATTGGCAGCATATCTTTCCAATACAAAAAGTCTGGACGATGCGCTAGCAGCATCGCAACAAGCAGCTTTGGAAGTTGCTCAAAATGGTGGCTATCAGAAATAACAGGATAACTGTATGAGAGAAAATAGACCCCAATTTTGGTTGATCTTACCTGCAATTACAATTGTGGCTCTGATCACCCAGGGGCTATTCTTAGGGACGATTATATTAAGTACCTTGAAATGGAATTTAATTCGTCCAGATTTGGGGATAGATTTTATTGGCATAAGTAATTTTATTAAATTATTTACTAACTTTGAAATATATCAAATTTTTTGGAATACATTAAGGCTAGGTACAATCGCATTATTCTTTTGTTTTTGGCTTGGTTTGGGCATTGCTTTAATGCTCAATCAGGAGTTCTGGGGAGTTCACGTTTTGCGTGGACTGATACTAATACCATTTTTTATAACAGATGTAGCTACTGGGATTATATTTAAAACTTTAATCTTGCATCCTTCGTTTGGTATTTTAGGCTATATTGCAGGACAGTTAGGGACTGCGCCTCTCGATTTTATGGGACGTTATGCTGCATTTTCAGTAGTGGGATTAATAATTTGGCAATGGACTCCGTTTTTTGTGTTGGTATTACTGGCTGGTTTGCAAGGCTTAGATACAGAGCTTATACAAAGTGCTAGGATAGATGGTGCCAGTAGGTTACGGACTTTATTTCATATAACAATTCCCTATATCTGGCACCAGATTGAAGTTGTTGTAATGCTTGGTACTATCTTCATTTTGAAAATATTTGGTTTGATTTATGTAACCACTTCGGGAGGGCCTGGAATTAGTACGACAACCCTGCCATATATTGTATTTAAAGTGAATTTGTTTAAATGGGAAATTGGTGAGGCTGCTAGTTATTCTGTTCTTACTGTAATACTTACATTATTTCTACTGACGTCTTTATATAAATTCTTTCAAAATAGGCACTGGAGATAAAGAAATTTCCAATGAGTAAACCTAGAACCATATTCTTGGCAATATTTAGTTTTATTGTTGTTTTATTTTGGATATTTCCATTTTTTTACATTTTTATCACCAGTTTCAAAACAGAAGAGACTGTCGTTCCTCCCAGCCTCTGGATTAAAAGTTTCACCTTAGAAAATTATACTGCCGTACTTGATAAAGAGATATTCTTCTTCCTTGGCAATTCTCTAGTTATTACCATATCTTCGGTAATATTTAGCATTTTGCTTGGTATTCCAGTTTCTTACAGCATTGTGTTTGGTAACATAAAAAAGCCTAATAATCTTTATTTTTGGTTTCTGTCTACATTTATCCTTCCTCCTGTAGCCGTGTTGATTCCAGCTACAGTAATTTTGAAAAACCTAGGCTTATTAGACACCCAAATTGGTTTAATTACTATGTATACTGGAACACACATGGCAATAATTATATGGCTAATTACGACGTTTTTTCGAGATGTTCCCAAAGAATTGTTAGAAGCGGCCACTATTGATGGGTCTTCCAAGTGGTATTCATTTTTCTCAATAATCTTGCCAATGTCTCGAATGGGTGTTATATCGGCTGGACTCTTGACCTTTGTTTTCATATGGAATGAATCATTCTTTGCATTGAATCTCACTGGTTCCAGAGCCAATACATTACCCGTGTATATGTCTACATTTCTGACCCAGCAAGGTTTTTTCTGGGCTAGGCTTTCTGCTATATCGGTTGTTACGGTGTTACCAACAATAATTTTAGGCATTCTTAGCCAAAAATCCTTGGTTAGGGGCCTAACTGCTGGCGCAGTAAAAGGATAAATTTACTTCATTGAAAAGTGTAAAATTTTTATCTTTCGATTTGAAATAAGATGAAGCCATCTATTCAGGTAAGTCTAACCATTTTAGCGGTATTTCATTAAAGAGATAATGGCAATTCATACTATCAATATAATTGAGTGTATCTTTATAGGATTCTTGTTTGAACCAATCATTTAATATATATACATATTCGACTTTCCAACCAAGTCCTTTGACTAATTTTGAATATTGTTTTCTTTTAAAATCACAAGTTTGTAATTTTTCATCAACGGAACCTGCAGCTTCTTGAAATTTAATTTCGATGATAAACAATGTATTTCTTATAACTAGACCATTATCAGGTAATAATTGCTTAGAAAGAATGGTTTTCCAATCGACATCAAATTCAGCAAGAAATCTATAAAACTCGTGTTTTTTGCAACAACGAGCGACCTCTTTATTGTTGTAATATATATACTCCCGAGTTATTGGTAGTATTTTTGATAGTGTATCGATCTATTTCTTTCAAAAGTGTAATTAAATCCACTCTTTCTTCAAACTTTAATCCTGATTGTGTATTGCCACCGCCTTTTGCATTTTTAATCATAAAAACTCCTCAATTTGAAATCAATAGTTCTGTTAGCTGTCCTCTTTTCAAAGCATTAGAGTTAATACTTCTTTTTGCAATTACTCTATCAATTTTATAGTCAGAAAATAAATCATCAAAAAAATTATCATTTGTATTTACATTCTTCATATCTGAATTACTTAAAATCCATTTAGAGTTTAAGGTATCTAATTTATCACAAAACAACTTTAATCTATATTGTTCATCATCATTAAATTCATCTTTGCTATAAGTATTAAAATTTGATGTTTTAGACAAAGGTCTGTAGGGAGGATCGAAATAGAATAAAACATCATGATTTACATATTGCATTGTTTGCTCAAAGTCTCCTGACAAAATTTTTACTTTTTGTAAGGATTCATAAACAGCCAAAAGATTGCTCTCATCACAAATCATTGGCTTTTTATAACTTCCAATAGGCACATTAAATTCATTATTTTTATTAACTCTATACAAACCATTAAAACAAGTTCTATTTAAAAAAATGAATAAAGCCGTTTGGATTGTTGGCTCACAAACACGTGCATTAAAAAGCTGTCGTTTATTGTAGTAATAGGCTTTTTTTTCTTTGGTTTTATCCAATAAAAAGTGGTATTCTTGCTCATATTGTTTGAGAATAAGTATTACATCTTTAATAGTTGATTGAATGGTTCTATATGTGTCTATAAGATCATAATTTATATCGTTAATGACTATCGATTTTACATTAGGAAAATTATTTAAAATCCAAAAGAGTACAGCCCCACTTCCAACAAATGGCTCAACATAAGAAAATATATCATATTTTTTATAGGGGAATTTACTTTCAATGTCGTCCAAAAGCTGGGTTTTCCCTCCTGCCCATTTTAGAAATGGTTTTACTGTTTTAATCATATCTTAAGCTCATATCGTGAATGAATAATAATTTTTTTGAAGGTGTGCCGGTTTTTACCTGCGCTTTTTTGTGTCTTTTTGATTTGGTTTTCTGAAACTTTCTTCATAAATTATTCCTCTATCTCTGCAATGATAACGTCAATATTGCTACGCAGTTGGTCAATTTTGGCAACGGCTGTTTTGATCTCGGTATTAAACTTCGTGAATATTGATTTTTGGGTGTCTTTATTGTACATAGGAGCTAACGGATATGTTATAGTCGTTATTGACAATATTATGATGGGGTAACCACTTTGCGCTGTGGTCGCTGTCTTTCTTATCATTAAATATAGCGATGATTTTTGCAATGTGTTCATCGTTTATAATATTAGTTGTTAGTGGTTTTAAAAACCTTCACTTCTAGCATCGATAAATTGGGTGTTTGTGTCTATTTTTGTCTAAAGCCGATATTTTAAATCATTATCATATTTATTGTAAAGCTCTTTGATACTCAAAAATAAATACCCAATGCCCAAAATAGTCGAACAAACTATCCCCAAAACCATAACCCAAACGATACCTAATCAAAGTAATATAATACGACTAGGTACGTCAATACAATAGACTTGGGTACAGTAAATATAATAGACTTGGGTAAGATATTTTAGGCTTGCCCAGTTTGGGCTTGCAAAAGGTTTGTGTTTTTGCAATATTTACTTTTCATTTCCCATAATTTCCCAGCCCCCATTATGAAAGAGAAATTCTATGAAAAAATTTGAAGTTGTTGCACCTTATCAGCCGGCAGGAGACCAACCCCAAGCTATTGAACAGCTTGTTGCCAGTGTGAAAAATGGCCATTGTTTTCAGACTTTACTGGGCGTTACAGGTTCGGGCAAAACATACACCACAGCCAAAGCAATTGAACAATTGCAACGCCCAACGTTAGTGTTATCACACAACAAAACGTTGGCAGCTCAGCTCTACCGCGAATTTAAAGAATTTTTCCCTCACAATGCAGTAGAATATTTTATTTCGTACTACGATTATTTCCAGCCCGAAGCCTATGTTCCCACCCGCGATCTGTATATTGAGAAAGAAATTGATATTAACAAAGAAATAGAGCGTATGCGGCTCTCAGCTACTATGGCTTTAATGGAACGGCGCGATGTGATTATTGTCGCCTCTGTTTCTTGCATCTATGGTTTGGGCAACCCTAGCGATTTTAAAGAAATGCGCATTCTCTTGGAAGTTGGCCAAGAATTGGATATTGAGGCCTTACTGCGGGGCTTAGTTGATTTACAATATGAGCGGCAGCGCGAACTACTAGAGCGAGGCCAATTCCGCAAACGCGGTGATGTGCTCGATATTTTTCCAGCATACATGGAGGATTATTATCGCTTGGAGTTTGAGTGGGACGAACTCGTTTCCATTCGGCGTATGCACGCCATCAATCACATCGCAGAAGAGCAGCTAGAAGAATTGACGATTTACCCCGCTACTCATTTTGCCGTACCACCGCACCGTTTGAAAAAGGCCATTCAGCTAGCTAAGGAAGAATTAGCCCTGTGCTTAGCCGCATTACAAGCTCAAGGGAAAACATTGGAAGCCCAGCGCCTGAAAACGCGAACCATTTACGATTTAGAAATGATGGAAGAAATGGGCACCTGCAAGGGGATTGAAAATTATTCGCGGCATTTGACTGGGCGCAAAGAAGGGGAAGCCCCCGATGTTTTAATCGATTATTTTCCCGATGATTTTTTGATGGTCATTGATGAGTCCCACGTAACTTTGGGGCAAGTGCAGGCCATGTACAACGGTGATCGTGCCCGCAAGAAAAATCTTGTAGAATATGGTTTTCGCCTTCCTTCCGCCTTGGATAACCGCCCCCTTCAGTATGATGAATTTTGGAAACGTTGTAAGCAGACGGTATTCATCAGTGCAACCCCGGGAGCAGAGGAACGCAAAAATTCGGCTATGATTGCCGAGCAAATTATTCGGCCCACTGGATTGCTGGACCCGATTATCCACGTGCGCCCCAGCGATGGCCAAATTGACGATTTATATAGTGAAATTCAAAAACGCATCACCAGAAAAGAGCGCAGTTTAGTTACGACTTTAACCAAAAAAATGGCCGAGCATTTATCGGACTACTTGCTGAATATGGGAATTAAGTGCCAATGGCTGCATTCGGAGTTGGACGCCATTGAACGAGTGGAAATTATCCAAAAATTGCGCAGTGGCTTTTTTGATGTACTGGTGGGAGTTAATTTATTGCGAGAAGGCTTGGATATTCCCGAGGTTTCCTTAGTTGCCATTTTAGATGCGGAAAAAATCGGCTTTTTGCGTTCGGCTACCAGCTTGATTCAAATTGTAGGCCGAGCAGCGCGCAATGCAGCTGGTGTGGTGATTATGTATGCCGATCGCAATTCTGATGCTATGGATGTTTGCATTCAGGAAACGCTGCGCCGCAGGGAATTGCAACAACAATACAATGAGGAACATGGCATAACACCCAAAACAATCCAGAAAAATATTCAAGCCATTTTAGAAAGGCACTTAACGGAAAAAGAACAAAGCGTTGGCGAAAATGTAGCGATCATGCGCAAAAATACCAATTTACTAGATACCAAACAGCGTAACAATTTAGTCAAAACACTAGAACGGGAAATGTTGGAAAAAGCCAAAAATTTGGAATTTGAAGAGGCTGCACTATTGCGCGATGAGATAGAAAAACTAAAAGGCTCGGCCTTATATTCTGAATCCTAAACAAGGGTTAGGTTGTAAATTTTATCATCTATACGTTTAGAAATATAGGGCTATCAAAGTTTAATCAATCTCAAGATACCGATAACTAGGCCAATGCCTGTTGCTATAAACCATTGCAACATTAAAAATCTTTTATCCATGTTCTGTTGAATAGCTTTAAAACACTTGCCGACTTGTTCAAAACGTTTATCTATTTGTGTTGCTATCAACTTGGTTTGACCAAACCTAGTTGGTTATTTAACACAACAAAAAGTCTCTGTACTTGTAAAAGCAAATGTCAGTTTAGAGTGAAGATCATCTCCTCCAACCAACACCCCACCCGATGATGATGATCGATCTTCTGGGCCGTCTGGGCCACCTATATAATAGAATTGACCCAAATCTATCCATAGAATTACCTCCCACCTATTGATAGAATCGACCTAAATCTATTGATAGATTTACCTCCCACCTATTAATACCCTAGTCTTTAATGAACTTTTCTACATCGGCAATACGCAGTTTGCCGGATAGTGTAATCAAGTATTTTATTCAATTCTACACTTTCCCACTCCAAAGCAACAAACCCAAAACAATGTATGGCCAAAATTGTTTGCGTGAAGAGCCCCAGCTAAATACCCAGAAGCCCATATAGCCCAAGCTAAAGTACCCTAACACAAAAAAAGTGCCCAAACATAAAAAAAGCACAAAAAAACTTACAAAAAGCTTATATAGGCCTTGACGCAACACCCCCCTAGCAAAATAGGGATTTACACACTAGCCCGTATGGGTTGGCCAATCTTTATCCATTGTTGGAGGTATTGCTTATGTATAAGCTCAAACTACTTTTATTGCCTGTAGCCTGGCTACTGGCCTTTATGGCCTTGGCCTGCGCCCCACCCGATGACGATGCACCATCTTCTGGGCCGTCTGGGCCGTCTGGGCCGACTATCAATAACGCTATCTACGACTTTGCTACGGCTCTGTTAACCATAAAAGGTTCTAACTTAAGTCCTACCCAAGTGCAACAAACGCAAATCCAAACCATCAAAGTATATGGCGTAGTCTTAAATTCCTATACTGCAGATGACGATGCCACTGGGGTAAATAGTAACGGTCTTGAACAAGGTAAGTACCGCCTGCATAGCGATGGCACAGCGCTTTGGCTTAGACTTACCGATGCCGATAAAGCTACTCTGAATGGCAAGGTGGGTAGCAATGGTCTAAAAAAAGGCTTGCTTAGCGTTGGCTCTGGTAGTTGGGCGGGTTTAAATACAGCCAAAGACTTGGACGTTAGGAATATACCCGCAGCCGAACAAGTCGATGATCAATCGCCTAAGCAAACTGAAGACGAACAAGCTGAACAAGTCGAACAAGCTGAAGAAGAGTCGCCTAAAGCCGCAATTACCGGTGCAAGCTACCATGTTGGCACGGCGCTGCTAACCTTGCAAGGTACTGACTTAGGTAGTGCGACCCAAGCCCAAATCCAAACCATCGTAGTAGATGGGGTAGCCTTAAGTTCCTATACTGCAGATGGCACAGCCACTGGGGCAGATAGTAGCAGTCTTGCAAAAGGTAAGTACCGCCTGCATAGCGATGGCACAGCGCTTTGGCTGAAACTTACCGATCAACATAAAGCTGCTCTGAATGGCAAGGACGGTATGGATAGCAATGGTCTAAAAGATGGGTTGCTTGCTAGCTCTGGTACTTGGGCGGGTTTAAATACAGCCAAAGCCTTGGCCGTTAGTGGTAACCCCGCAATTACCCGTGCAAGCTACCATGTTGGCACGGCGCTGCTAACCTTGCAAGGTACTGACTTAGGTAGTGCGACCCAAGCCCAAATCCAAACCATCGTAGTAGATGGGGTAGCCTTAAGTTCCTATATTGCAGATGGCACAGCCACTGGGGCAGATAGTAGCAGTCTTGCAAAAGGTAAGTACCGCATTGCAAACGATGGCACAGCGCTTTGGCTGAAACTTACCGATCAACATAAAGCTGCTCTGAATGGCAAGGACGGTATGGATAGCAATGGTCTAAAAGATGGGTTGCTTGCTAGCTCTGGTACTTGGGCGGGTTTAGATACAGCCAAAGCCTTGGCCGTTAGTGGTAACCCCGCAATTACCCGTGCAAGCTACCATGTTGGCACGGCGCTGTTAACCTTGCAAGGTACTCGCTTAGGTAGTGCGACCCAAGCCCAAATCCAAACCATCACGGTAGATGGCTTAGCCTTAAGTTCCTATATTGCAGATGCCACAGACACTGGGCCAGATAGTCGCGGTCTTGCAAAAGGTAAGTACCGCCTGCATAGCGCTGGCACAGCGCTTTGGCTGAAACTTACCGATCAACATAAAGCTGCTCTGAATGGCAAGGACGGTATGGATAGCAATGGTCTAAAAGATGGGTTGCTTGCTAGCTCTGGTACTTGGGCGGGTTTAGATACAGCCAAAGCCTTGGCCGTTAGTGGTAACCCCGCAATTACCCGTGCAAGCTACCATGTTGGCACGGCGCTGTTAACCTTGCAAGGTACTCGCTTAGGTAGTGCGACCCAAGCCCAAATCCAAACCATCACGGTAGATGGCTTAGCCTTAAGTTCCTATATTGCAGATGCCACAGACACTGGGCCAGATAGTCGTGGTCTTGCAAAAGGTAAGTACCGCATGAAAAGCGATGGCACAGCGCTTTGGCTGAAACTTACCGATCAACATAAAGCTGCTCTGAATGGCAAGACAGGTATGGATAGCAATGGTCTAAAAGATGGGTTACTTAGCGTTGGCACTGGTACTTGGGCAGGTTTAGATACAGCCAAAGCCTTGGCCGTTAGTGGAAACCCCGCACCCACAATTACCCGTGCAACCTACAATGCTGCTACAAGTGTGTTAGTGATTACAGGTGTCAATTTACCAAAAGCAGTTACAGGCTGGGACTTCACCAAATTGAGGCTTGTCGCAGGTAATGGTCGTAAGAGTCAACCATTATTAGGGCACAACCCAAAAGCTTCAGATATAAACAGAGCCACAGGTTCTGCAGCAAGTGCAACAAGCTTAACGATTACTTTAAGGGGTAGTGAATACACGAAAGCCATAGATATATTGGTTAAGAATGGTGATAGTGATGATGCTGGTGCATACAACCTGGAAGCAGCAGCAGGATTTGCCGGTGGTAGGGCTGAAGACACAAGCAATAACCCGATTACCGTTAGTGGGTATGTAGTCGGAATGAGCATCGTACGCTACTTTGCTGATGATGGCGAGTTAAATATTACAGGTACTAATTTACCGACAACAGTTGCAGGATGGGACTTTAGCAAATTGACGATTGTATCCGGTGATGGTAGTAAGAGATACACATTACCACGGCACGCAACCACAGGTGAAAACACAGCCACAGGTATTGCAGCACGTATAACCATCTTAGTGATTACTTTAAGCGGTAGTGTAAAAGCGGAAGTCAATAAGATATTGGTTAAGAATGGTCTTCGTGATGATGCTGGTGCATACAAACTTGAAGTAGCAGCAGGATTTGTAATTGGTGGTTCAGCAGACTCAACAACTAAGATTAAAGTTTTTGGTGTTGGTAAGTAGGGTTTTGTTTAACTGCGCTTGCCCAATAGCTTTTAGAGCATAGGCTTAGTGAAAGCTGGCTGGCGGCCAACCAAGTAAATGCTGCAAGCAATGCTTGGTTGGCTTAGTTTTTCTAAGCTTTTTATTAACCAGCGATATTCACCCCTATAGCTTGTTTGGGGACTTCTCTTTGAGTACTTTGGACTTCTGCCCAAGTATCGCGCAAATCTACAATCTGTTGGCGAATTTTAGGCAGTTCGCTAGAGTCTTTGCGAATATTCGCTTGCATCAAGATTTTTGTAAAAAAACGATATAAGCTCAACAAATTTTGAGCAATAGAGCCACCATTTTCCAAATCAAGTGAGATCTGTAGTTCGTTAAGAATTTCTTGTGCTTTTGTTAAAGCATTGTGGGCCGTATCTAACTGCGGTTTTTGCTTAGATAGCTCTGTAGCCCCCAAGTCAATTTGTTTGATTAGACCATCATAAAGCATAACTACAAGCCGGCCCGGACTTGCTGTAACAACATCATTTTTACGATACTGCTGCAAGTTTTGATACATGATAGCTCCTTAGCTTCTATAGATTTTAAAGTGTTGATCTCTAATGATTTTCGGTGCTGTACAATGAAACTTTATATCTTACAGAAAAAACGTAACTACTGCTTTTATTTTTCCATTAACGGGCAAAGCTTGATTTTGGTTCGCTATTATTCCATGAGACAAAGCGCGCATATTCTGGTATAAACAATAAAGCCACACTACCCACAGGGCCATTGCGTTGTTTAGCTACAATTAATTCGGTACGGAAATCTTCAGGATTCACTTCATTCTTTGTAGTTCGTTCACGGTGTAAATACATAACAACATCGGCATCTTGCTCTAAAGAGCCTGAACCCCGGAGGTCTGCCAAGCCGGGTGCTTTTCCTTCTGTTTGGCGGCCAACTTGTGAGAGGGCTATTACAGGAATATCAAGTTCACGAGCTAAGGCTTTTATGTTCATACTAATTTCTGCCATTTGTTCATGGCGCGGCTGGTTGGTATTAGTTGTGGTGATAAGTCCCAAATAATCAATAAAAATAAGCTGTACGCCTTGCCGATGCACCATTCTACGGGCACGGGTGCGCAAGTCCAACAACCCAATATTGGGAGTATCATCGACCCAAAAGGGAGCTTTGTAAAGGTAATCTATTTGTTCAATGAGTCTGTGTCGCTCTTTATTACCCAATAGGCCACTACGCAAATGGTGGGAATTTACTTGGGCTTGGGCAGCAAGTAAGCGTTCCATTAGTGAAACCCCATTCATTTCTAAAGAAAATATGCCTACTGGGGTGTGTTGTAAAGCAGACATATGCAAGATCATAGAAAGACACATAGCTGTTTTGCCTACAGATGGCCGAGCACCAATAATAATCATTTCCGATTTTTGGAATCCTAAAGTCATACGGTCTAGGTCTGGAAAACCAGATTCAATGCCGGTGTATTGGTTTTGGTTTTTGACCTGTTCTTCAATTAAATTAAAAGTTTTTTGTACCAGTGTTGCAGCATCGAGAAATTGGTGTAGATCGTGGCCTTGTTCTGCCAAGGCTAATACACGCTTTTCAGCATCAGCAAGGATTTGGTCTGTGCCCATATCATACTTATATGCTTGGTGTGTTAGGTCTTGAGCCAAAGATAATACTTGGCGGCGAATACTGTAACTGCGTATTTGTTGCGCATAATAAGGTAAATTGACACTGCTAGGTATGTTCAGTGTCAAAGCGGCAATATAGGAAATGCCTCCGACATTATTCAACAAGCCGCGCGAACGGAGTTCTTCACTTAGCGTTGTTAAGTCGATATCTGCTACTCTCTGGTGCAAGTCGCACAAGACACTAAAGATAACTTGATGGGCATGTTTAAAGAAATCTTTTTGATTCAGTTGGTCAAAAAACTCATCGCGTTGATCGACATTAGAATTAAATAGTAAAGCCCCTAAAGCCGATCTTTCCACTTCCAAATCGTAAGGTGGTATTTGATTTTTACGTGAAGGGCTTGGCTCTGATTCTGTTTTGTCTAGAGCCTTTGGCTTTTCCGTCATAGGAGCTTTTACCTCTTTTATAGGAGGCGGAGGTAGTTCATCGGTAAGCCCTTCTACAGTTTGTGAAGCGCCCGTTTTAGAATCATCGGTTGGAATTTCCAAGGCATATTGTTCTGCAGGAAGTACACCTGAAGAAATATCCGCTTCTACCGCATTGTCCAACTCTTCTTGTAAGTCTGAATCCATAGTTGCACTATATGCCTTATTGATTGCCAATTGGACTAGAGGCTTTTTGTAAATCTAAATCCATGTCTGTATCATATGAAGAATGATTGTACAAGAAAAGCATAATTGCCGTTATTTTTAGAATTTTAATTTTATCAATAATCTAATTTTACTAATATTACCTTTCGTTTAGATTATAGAGTGGGCTAGATAAAACAGATATTTCTATGAAAAAGCTTGTTAATCTATAAAGTGAGATAAATAGAAATATTGAAACTTAATAGTTAAATGAAATTAAATAGAGACTAATAATAACTTTTATAGATAGCTTATTATAGTAGTCGATAAGTTACTATTTTATTGTTCAGTATGTTCGTATTGAACAATTAGTTTTAGCTATATTGTTGAAGTTTATACCTTGTTTGTCTGCTATACTGAATTATATGTATCATTCCCTCTAGTAATCTCTTTATTGTTTGAGGTAATAAGATAAAAAACTTACCAAGGCTGCTTTTGCCAATGCAAGCGTTGCAACAACAAGATACAGCCTAATAGCCCAACAAAAAAGCCAACCAAGCATTGCTTGCAGCATTTACTTGGTTGGCCGCCAGCCAGCTTTCACTTAGCTGCTATAAGAGCTATTGGGCAAGCGCAGTTAAACCAAACCCTACTTACCAACTGATGTAACTTGAATATTATTGTTTAGGTCTTCTGCGCTACCACCTACAAAGCCTGCTGCTGCTTCAAAGTTGTATGCACCAGCATTATCACTTCTACCAGCCTTAACCAGTATAGCATTGGCTTTGGCTTTTACATTACCGCTTAAAGTAATTATTAAGGCTGTTTCACTTGCACTAGAACCTGTGGCTCTGTTTTCACCTGTAGTTGAGTGCCGGGGTAATGTGTATCTCTTCTTACCATCACCGGATACAAGTGTCAATTTGCTAAAGTCCCAGTCTGCAACTGCTGTCGGTAACCTGCTACCAATAATAGTTAACTGGCCTATGTTAAAACTGTAGTATGCTGCATCGATGCTGGCTACATACCCACTAACGGTAATAGGGTTGCTTGGGTCTTCTGCGCTACCACCTGCAAAGCCTGCTGCTGCTTCCAGGTTGTATGCACCATTAGCATCACGAACACCTTCCTTAACCAGTATAGCATTGGCTTTGGCTTTTACACTACCTATTAACTGAATAAATAAGCTTGTTGCACTTGCTTTAGAACCTTCGGCTCTGTTTCTACTTCCATAACCATAGGTTTTGCTGTTATGCCGGGGTAATGTGAATCTCTTATTACCATCACCGGATACAAGCGTCAATTTGCTAAAGTCCCAGCTATTCACTGTTGCTGGTAAATTGACACCTGTAATCAATAACTCGCTTATACGAACATCGTAGGTTGCACTGGTAATTGCGGGTGCGGGGTTACCACTAACGGACAAGTCTTTGGCTGTATCTAAACCCGCCCAAGTACCAGTGCCAACGCTAAGCAACCCTTCTCTTAGACCATTGCTATCCATACCTGTCTTGCCATTCAGAGTAGTTTTATGTTGATCGGTAAGGTAAAGCCAAAGCGCTGTGCCATCGTTTGCAATGCGGTATTTACCTTTTGCAAGACCACGACTATCTGGCCCAGTGGCTGTGCCATCTGCAGTATAGGAACTTAAGGCTAAGCCATCTACCGTAATGGTTTGGATTTGGGCTTGGGTCGCAGTTGTAGCACTTAAGTGAGTACCTTGCAAGGTTAACAGCGCCGTGCCAACATGGTAGGTTGCACGGGTAATTGCAGCTTCGGGTAGTTCAGGCGACTCTTCTTCGACTTCTTCAGCTTGTTCGACTTCAGTTTGCTTAGGCGACTCTTCTTCAGCTTGTTCGGCTTGTTTGGCTTGTTCAGCTTGTTCGTCTTCAGTTTGCTTAGGCGACTCTTCTTCAGCTTGTTCGGCTTGTTTGGCTTGTTCAGCTTGTTCGTCTTCAGTTTGCTTAGGCGACTCTTCTTCAGCTTGTTCGGCTTGTTTGGCTTGTTCAGCTTGTTCGTCTTCAGTTTGCTTAGGCGACTCTTCTTCAGCTTGTTCGGCTTGTTTGGCTTGTTCAGCTTGTTCGTCTTCAGTTTGCTTAGATGGCTGATTGTCATCGGATACTTTAGACTGCTTATCGGGTACATTCCTAACGTCCAAGTCTTTGGCTGTATTTAAACCCGCCCAAGCACCAGAGCCAACGCTAAGCAAGCCTTTTTTTAGACCATTGCTACCCACCTTGCCATTCAGAGTAGCTTTATGTTGATCTTTAAGTTTCAGCCAAATCGCTGTGCCATCGCTTTTAATACGGTACTTACCTTTTGCAAGACCGCTACTATTTACCCCAGTGGCATCGTCATCTGCAGTATAGGAACTTAAGGCTACACCATTTGTTCGGCTTCCTACCCTGATAGTTTGGATTTGGGCTTCTGTAGGACTTAAGTTCGTGCCTTGTACGGTTAAGATAGCCGTAGCAAAGTCGTAGATGGCGTTATTGATAGTCGGCTTAGACGGCCCAGAAGATCGATCATCGTCATCGGGTGGTGCGCAGGCCAAGGCCATAAAGGCCAGTAGCAATGCTAATGGCAATAAAAATAGTTTGAGCTTATACATAAGCAATACCTCCAACAAGGGATAAAGATTAACCAACCCATACGGGCTAGTGTGTAAATCCCCATTTTGCTAGGGGGGGTGTTGCGTCAAGGCCTATATAAGGCTTTTTGTAAGTTTTTTTGTGTCTTAGTGTTGTTTTGTGTTGTTTTGTGTTGTTTTGTGTTGTTTTGTGTTGTAAGGTGGTTAAAATCAATGCCAATCAAAAGGCTTGAGATTATTTGAGATACCTTGAGATTGCTTGAGATACCTTGGGTAAAAATTTGTAATACGCTAGACGCAGTCCGGGTGTTGCGTTGCGTTTCGTATGAAAGTATAAGAATTTGAGTTTTTTATATCGCAGTACAGCCCAGTTTTTAGCAAAATAATACAATACAATTTTTTGCGATTTTTTTAGAGACTGCCACAGTCTCATTGGAAAATCCCCAGGTTGCCAATCAAAAAAGCTAGTAAGGTTTTCAGTCAAAACCTTACTAGCTTTTTTGAAAACCTTATTAGCTTTTTGAGACCGTGGCCCGTTACCATGATATTTTGAAAGCATATTGTTGCCGACAACCCATATGCCGAAAAACAAAAATTTTTTACTTGTTCCATTTGTGGATTCAGCCGAAAGGCACAAAAAAAGCGGTGCATGGTTTGGTTATCCTAGCACCGCTTTGGCTTTTTGAAGTTTTGAGCGTTTTTGCTCTGGTTTGGTGTTAAAAATGGATTCTGGCTTTTTCTCGTGCTTGGAAAGTAAGCCAATTTTTACCTTCCATATTGTTCCAAAAAATCCCGAGTTATCGCGCCTTATCCCGTTCAGTTATCATGTCCTCTTTCACCTAATGATTACTTCAATAAAAATGTACGAATAGCAAAAGGTTCAAATAGCAATTCGCATTCTCCGCTGCTATCGCTAAATGGTAGCTCATGCCATTCTAACAAATCACATTCGGTCAGGTTGCCCGTAAAGTACAGGCGCACTGCACTTTGTATGCCTGCTCGTTCCACTAAGCGAACCACTAAGTACTCGCTCTTTTCGGCCTTTTTCAAAACTTCTAACGTTACATTGTCGCTATCAACTTGGATAGGCAACTTTACTGTATCAAGGCTCACATCTTTAAATTGTGGTATGGGCTGGTTGAGTCGTGCTGCTTCCGCTTGGATTTGAGGCATAGCCGCTTGCAGATTGCCGGAGTGAGGTAGTAAGGCGTAAGTAAATCGGTGCTGACCACAAATATAGCTTTTATCGGCATCTGGGTCTGGCAGCGTAGAAGAGCGCAACAAGTTCAAGTCTAGCCAATTCCCTTTGACTTGGTGGCCATATTTTGAATCATTGAGCAATGTAAGGCCATAGTCGTGCGCCGATAAATCGGCATAGCGTTGGCCAACCACTTCAAATTGGGCCATTTCCCAACTGGTGTTCCGATGTGTAGCCCGTTCTACATAACCGTATTGTATATCGTAACTAGCCTTTTGGCTGTAGATTTTCGGTTCAAAACCAACCCTTAGCATTCGGTGTCTTTCAGCCCAATCTACTTGGCAACAAAAGCTCAATCGTTTGTTTTGGGCTTCCAGCGTAATAGTCTGTTCCATATGCGATGCATTGCCAATCTCATAACGGAAATATAGACTGCAGTAAAGGCTACCAGTTGAAGGCAGTAGTTTGGCTGTACTGGCTTCTACTTGTTGCAGCAGCTCATCTTGGTAGTTAATGTCAATATCCCAAGCGTCCCAATCGCTTGGCCAGTCTTGATATAAATGCAATAAGTTACCTGCACCGGTGTTTTGGCTACCTTCATTAGAGAAAATATAGCGTTGGTACTCTTTATCATAGGCTTGCGTTATTTGACCTTTGCTATTGAAGGTGTAAGATACTTTTTCGTTTTCCAAACAAAATAGATTGTCTTGTTGGTAGGCTTTCAATTCCCCAGCCGCCTCTTTGGCTTGCCCTGCTTTGAGAGTAATAATCGCTTGGGGGGCCAGACGCACTAAAGCCCAGCCATCAGTGGCTGCCAATATTTGGCAATCGGTTTGTTCTTCGGTGCTGGCATTTTTTGGCGCTGTTCCTGTCCAACCTGCAGGTAGCTTTACGAGTGTTTGTATACTCAAGCTATAGGGGTTTACCAAGCTAAGGCAATCTGCTTGTTTGGGTTGCTGCTGTTGCCATTGTTGTTGTAGCTCGCGGCATAGTGCCAGCCCTTGGGTGTATTCCGTTTGGGTATGCAAATACACTTCGTGAATACTGGAGCCCGGGATAATATCGTGGAATTGGTTGATTAAGACCATCTTCCACAGTTTGTCCAGTGTTTCCTGTGGATAAGGTAGTTCCCTATTTAGACTGTAGAGGTATTCTACCAATCGTAGGGCTTGTTCCATACGGCGGTTGTCGCGCTTATTTGAGGCCTGGGTGGTTAGCGTTCCCCTGTGTAGTTCTAAGTATAACTCACCTTGCCAAGTAGCTAGCTCATTACTATGTTCGGCTAGCCACTCAAAGAATTGGTCGGCACGGCCAAAGCGGACGTAAGGGCTGCCTTCTACCCCCATGTTTTTGTTTCTTCCATCTGTAGTAGAATTACTAGCACCTAAACGCAGACCCTGTTCTACCATAGCTTCATCTGGGCCACCACCGCCATCGCCTACACCATACAAGGTCATAAACTCATTGAGGATATGGGCCTCTTTGTATTTGTTTTGGGCTTTGGCTAGGCCCACACCGTGATAACTACCTAAGCCAATGGTACTGTGGTAGGTGTTTTCGGGTGGGAAGTGGGTTAGAACCGAGCTGCCGTCAATCCCTTGCCAATGGAAGGTATGGTGGGGGAAATCATTGTATTGGCTCCACGATAGCTTTTGGGTTAGGAAGTAGGCTACCCCTGCCCGCTTTAGTATCTGTGGCAGATTGGCACTGTAGCCAAAGACATCGGGTAGCCATAGGTTGGTTATATCAACGCCAAACTCATCGCGGAAGAAGTTTTTACCATGCAGCAGTTGCCGTACTAGGGATTCCCCGCTAGGTAGGTTGGCATCGGCCTCAATCCACATCGCCCCTTGGACTTCCCAACGGCCCTCTTTTATGCGCTGCTGTATCTGGCTGTAGATTTGCGGGTAGTGTTCTTTGACAAAAACATAGTGCTGGGCTTGGGAAGCTCCAAAGACATATTCGGGGTAGTGCTCCATTAGGCGTAGCTGGTTGCTAAAGGTACGGGCGCATTTGCGCACGGTTTCATCTATGGGCCACAGCCAAGCGGTATCAATATGGGCATGGCCTACGGCAATGGTCGTTAGGTCAGAAGGGGCGTTGCCGTTGGCAAATTCTTTTAACAATAGGGCGTGGGCTTCGGCTACGCGCTCCCGCTGATTGGCACAACAACTCAAGGCACGGTCTATGGCGTATAGTAGGCGTTTGGCTCTAGGGCTGGCTTGTTTGTCTGCAGAGGTATCGCTAGAGCCCCAGCTACCAGAGGCTTGGCTCGTTAGCAATGTTTCGGCAAGGCAGGTAGCGTTTCCCAAATCCAGCAAATACTGCCACAGGGCTGTGTCGAATAAGACAATGCGGGCGTTGTGCACGCGGCCGCTGTATTCGCCGTAATAACGGGGGGCATTGTGTTGGGCTTCTCTTCTGCTGGGGTCGTCATTGCGCTCTAGGCCAAATAAGGTATTGGCTGCTGCTTCCACCCATAATTCTAGTTTGTGCTCTGGCTTGCCATCGCTCTGTAGCAAAGGTTCGGCCTTACGCACTAGCGAGCGTTGGAAATTATCTTTGAACAGAGAGCCGCCGCTAATTCCTTGGATTACCTTGCCTGTACGGTCAAAGACTAAACCTTCACCACTAAGGTGAAACTCGATGGCAATCTCGGCGCCTAGTGCTTGGGCCTTCTGTTGCCAGTCTGGCCACTCTTGGGTTAAATCGGCTTTGGCTTCTATCCAAGCACTTACCCATTGTAGGTTATCGCTGCGCCCCCATTCTTGGCCTTGTTCCAAGGGCTGGTAGTCCAGTTGGTCTTTGTCTGTAAAGCTTAGATGTTGCTTGGTCTGGGCATAGCGCATTTGTAGCGGTTTTGCCTCTATAACTAAGTCATACCGCATGCGCTCTAAAGCACGGTGGGCACGGCCTAATACTTGCGGAAATTGTAGATGATACACAGGGTCTCCTTATTATGAAAGTGTAATTTGGCAATATAAAATCTATAGTCAGTAGCAAAACTATCATAATTAGTAGATAAAGTATAGAGATTGAGCTTAATTGAAAGAGGACATGATAACTGAACGGGATAAGACGTGATAACTCGGGATTTTTTGGAACAAATGGGAAGGTAAAATTGGCTTACTTTCCAAAATAAAAAAGTAAAACCAAAATAAAAAAGTAAAAAATTTTCATTGCACGAGAAAAAGCCAGAATCCATTTTTAACACCAAACCAGAGAAAAAACGCTCAAAACTTCAAAAAGCCAAAGCGGTGCCAGGATAACCAAACCATGCACCGCTTTTTTTATGCCTTTCGGCTGAATCCACAAATGGAACAAGTAAAAAATTTTTGTTTTTCGGCCTATGGGCCATTGTCGGCAGTAATTGGGCAACAATATGCTTTCAAAATATCATGGTAACGGGCCACGGTCTCAAAAAGCTAGTAAGGTTTCTGAAAAAAGCTAGTAAGGTTTTGACTGAAAACCTTACTAGCTTTTTTGATTGGCAACCTAGGGATTTTCCAATGAGACTGTGGCAGTCTCTAAAAAAATCGCAAAAAATTGTATTGTATTATTTTGCTAAAAACTGGGCTGTACTGCGATACAAAAAACTCAAATTCTTATACTTTCATACGAAACGCAACGCAACACCCGGACTGCGTCTAGCGTATTACAAATTTTTACCCAAGGTATCTCAAGCAATCTCAAGGTATCTCAAATAATCTCAAGCCTTTTGATTGGCATGGATTTTTAACCACCTTACAACACTAACACACAAAAAAAGTGCCCAAAACATAAAAAAAGCACAAAAAAACTTGCAAAAAGCTTATATAGGCCTTGACGCAACACCCCCCCTAGCAAAATGGGGCACTGTACACTAGCCCGTATGGGTTGGCCAATCTTTATCCATTGTTGGAGGTATTGCTTATGTATAAGCACAAACTATTTTTATTGCCAGTAGCCTGGCTACTGGCCTTTATGGCCTTGGCCTGCGCACCACCCGATGACGATGATCGATCTTCTGGGCCGTCTGGGCCTGCAATCACCAGTGCAAGCTACGATGTTGGCACGGCGCTGTTAACCGTACAAGGTTCTAACTTAAGTCCTACAACTGCGACCCAAGCGCAAATCCAAACTATCAGGGTAGGAAGCCGAACAAATGGTGTAGCCTTAGATTCCTATACTGCAGATGACCCAGCCACTGGGCCAGATAGTAACGGTCTTGCAAAAGGTAAGTACCGTATTAAAAGCGATGGCACAAAGCTTTGGCTGAAACTTAAAGATGCCGATAAAGCTACTCTGAATGGCAAGCCCGGTATGAATAAGGATGGTCTAAAAAAAGGGTTGCTTAGCGTTAGCACTGGTGCTTGGGCGGGTTTAAATACAGCCAAAGACTTAACCGTTAGGAATATACCCGCAGCCGAAGAAGTCGATGATCAATCGCGTAAGCAAACTGAAGACGAACAAGTCGAACAAACCGAAGAAGTCGAAGATAAGCAGTCTAAAGTATCCGATGACAATCAGCCATCTAAGCAAACTGAAGAAGCTGAACAAGACGAACAAGCTGAACAAGTCGAAGAGGAGTCGCCTAAAGCTGCAATTACCGGTGCAAGCTACCATGTTGGCACGGCGCTGTTAACCTTGCAAGGTTCTAACTTAAGTGCTACAACTGCGACCCAAGCCCAAATCCAAACCATTACGGTAGATGGCTTAGCCTTAAGTTCCTATACTGCAGATGCCACAGCCACTGGGGCAGATAGTCGCGGTCTTGCAAAAGGTAAGTACCGCCTGCATAGCGCTGGCACAGCGCTTTGGCTAAAACTTACCGATCAACATAAAGCTACTCTGAATGGCAAAACAGGTATGGATAGCAATGGTCTAAAAGATGGGTTGCTCAGCGTTGGCACTGGTGCTTGGGCGGGTTTAAATACAGCCAAAGCCTTGGCCGTTAGTGGAAACCCCGCACCCGCAATTACCAGTGCAACTTACAATGTTGGCACGGCGCTGCTAACCGTACAAGGTACTGACTTAGGTAGTGCGACCCAAGCGCAAATCCAAACCATTACGGTAGATGGCGTAGCCTTAAGTTCCTATACTGCCACAGCCACTGGGGCAGATAGTCGCAGTCTTGTAAAAGGTAAGTACCGCATTAAAAACGATGGCACAGCGCTTTGGCTGAAACTTACCGATACCGATAAAGCTACTCTGAATGGCAAGACAGGTATGGATAGCAATGGTCTAAAAGATGGGTTGCTTACTAGCACTGGTACTTGGGCGGGTTTAAATACAGCCAAAGCCTTGGCCGTTAGTGGACACCCACCCGCAATTACCAGTGCAAGCTACAATGTTGCTACAGGCGTGTTAGTGATTACAGGTACTAATTTACCGTCAACAGTGAATAGCTGGGACTTTAGCAAATTGAGGTTTGTCGCAGGTAATGGTGATAAGAGTGGACCATTATTCCAGCGAGCTTCAACTAAACACTCCGCCACAGGTTCTGCAGCAAGTGCAACAAGCTTAACGATTACTTTAGGGGGTAGTGAAAAAAGGAAAGCCGATAAGATACTGGTTAAGAATGGTGATAGTGATGATAATGGTGCATACAACCTGGAAGCAGCAGCAGGATTTGCAGGTGGTAGCGCAGCAGACACAGGCAATAACCCGATTACCGTTAGTGGCTACGTAAGCCAGATCAGCTCCGTACAATACAGTGATAATGGTAATATAGGTATATTAGAGATTTATGGTAGCGGTTTACCGACAACAGTTGAAGAGTGGGACTTTAACAAATTGACGATTGTATCCGGTGATGGTAGTAATAGATACACATTACCCCAGCACGAAACTGCAGGTGAAAACAGAGCCACAGGTCTTAGGGCAAGTAGAATCAGATTAATTATTACTTTAAGGGGTAGTGTAAAAGCGGAAGCCGATAAGATACTGGTTAAGAATGGCAACCTTGAAGCAGCAACAGGATTTGTAACGGGTAGTCCAGCAGACCTAAAAAATGCTATAACGTTGTATTGATAAGTAGGGTTTGGTTTAACCTTGCTTGCCCAATAGCTCTTAGAGCATAGGCTAAGTGAAAGCTAGCGGGCAGGCCAACCAAGTAAATGCGGTAAGCAATGCTTGGTTGGCTTTTTTGTTGGGCTATTAGGCTGTATCTTGTTGTTGCAACGCTTGCATTGGCCAATTGCAGCCTTGGTAAGTTTTTTTATCAAGGCTGCTTTTATCAATTATAGCCTTGGTATAAAGTATTGTTCCGCATTGGTGCAATACATCTTTCCGCCTTGGATCAAGGCCTTGATCCAAGGCGGAAAGCTATATCATAGCAAGTCTAGAAAAATTTATTAAGGCTGCTTTTGCCAATTATAGCCATTCTGGAAAGTAGAAGAGTCGAGTTATCACGTCCGATGGCACAAAGTTATCACGTCCTGCATCAGCTTGGTGGCAAGGGGCTTTGACTTTTTAGTGGTTTGGGTTATATTTAACGGCAAATAAAAACCTTTTAAAACAACCAAAAGGAGAACATATGGGATTAACTCTTACCAAAAATCCAGCTTGGAAGCAGCGCAAAGGGCCGGTGGTGTTGTGTATTTTAGATGGGGTGGCCTACAGTGAACACCCTGAAGGCGATGCTGTAGCGCAAGCCAATATGCCCCATTTTAGGAAATTGGAGCAAAACTGCCTAGCCACTCGGTTAAAGGCGCATGGTAAAGCTGTGGGCCTACCCGATGATAGCGATATGGGCAATAGTGAAGTGGGGCACAATGCCATGGGTGCTGGCCGCATTTTTGACCAAGGTGCCAAGCTCGTCAAAAACGCTTTGGCCGATGCCTCGCTGTTTAAGGGCCAAACATGGTGCAAAGCAATCCAAAATGTAAAAGACAGTGGCGGTAGCTTGCACTTCATTGGCTTAATTTCCGATGGCAATGTCCATTCCCATTGGACGCATTTAAAGTTGATGATTGAGCAAGCCAAACGAGAAGGCGTTGCCAAAGTCCGCATCCACGGTTTAACCGATGGGCGTGATGTAAACGAAAGATCTGCACTAAGTTATTTTGGGCCTTTGGAAGACTTCCTTGCAGAGTTAAACAAAGACGGTAGTTTTGATAGCCGCATCGCTTCAGGCGGGGGGCGTATGGTTATAACAATGGATCGCTACGAAGCCGATTGGCCCATGGTAGAGCGTGGCTGGCAAACCCATGTGCTAGGGCAAGCCCAGCCACAGCGATATTTTGCCTCGGCTTGTGAAGCCATACAAACCATTTACGATCAAACTGGCAAAACTGACCAATACCTTGACTCTTTTGTAGTTAGCGAAAATGGTGAGCCTGTTGGTGCAATGCAAGATGGCGATTCTGTGCTGCTTTGCAATTTCCGTGGCGATAGAGCGATTGAGATTAGCCGCGCCTTTGATGAACCAGATTTTAATGCTTTTGAGCGTAAGCGAGTGCCTAAGGTTTTTTACGCAGGTATGATGGAATACGATGGAGATGCCCATATTCCCAAAAACTACTTGGTTTCCCCACCGGCGATTGACCGCACCATCGGCCAGTATTTGGCCGATATGGGGCTGTGCCAGTATGCCATTAGTGAGACGCAGAAATACGGCCATGTTACCTACTTCTTTAATGGCAATCGTTCTGGCAAGTTCTCTACAGAGTTAGAGACGTATACAGAAATTCCTTCCGACAATATTAGTTTTGACCAGCAACCGGAGATGAAAGTGGACTTCATTACGGATTCTGTAGTTGGAGCGATTGAGAGTGATAAGTTCCAGTTTATTCGTTTGAATTACCCCAACGGAGATATGGTAGGCCATACGGGTAATTTAGCTGCAACTGTTAAAGCTATGGAAAAAGTCGATGAAGGCTTGGGCCGTTTAATTGCTGCTGTAGAACAATCAAATGGCGTTCTGTTAGTAGTTGCAGACCACGGCAATGCCGATGAGATGTACGAGATTGATAAGAAAACCAAGCAGGTTGACAAGAATAAGGTCAAGACTTCGCATTCACTGAACCCTGTACCGTTTATTGTTTATGATCCACAGAACCAGGGTGAATATAAAGCCCAACTGAAAAGTGGTTTGGGTATTAGTTCGGTAACAGCCACTTGTATCAACTTTCTGGGCTATCATGCTCCCGAAGATTACATGCCTTCCATTATAGAGTTACTCGATTAAGTTTATTCTTAAACAATTCATTTTATTAACACCATGCCTACTATAGCCAATATAGCATGGCATAGCGGCCTGCTCTATTAGGAGCCGAATATTCTATGCTGTGGTAATAGCTATCGCTTTTACAGATAAAAATAGAAGGGATTGTCTTTACTAAACAGAACCAGCCTAATACTAGCTGTTTTACATCTATTTTTACACCTAATATATATTACAGGTATAGGTAATAGTGAGATAAAGGTTATAGATAATAAGGCCTATCTATCGGGAATTTTAGGTACTCGTACCTATCATCAAGTTAAAAAGCTAATCCAAGAGTACCCAGATATAAAGACGATTATAATGACCAATGTTCCCGGTTCGATCAATGATATGGTCAACATGCACACGGGAAGGTTGCTAAGACAAAACGGTTTTACAACCCAATTACCATTTAATAGCGACATTGCTTCTGGAGGGGTAGATTTATTCACCGCAGGAGTTAAGCGAATTGTTACCAAAGGAGCGAAGTTGGGCGTACACTCTTGGTGTTGTGTCGATGATTTAACTGCAGCGGATGTAGAGCCAGAACATCCCGCCTATAAGTACCAGCTAGACTACTTTAGCGAAATGCTAGGTATTCACAAAGGTTATGACTTTTATTTTTATACTTTGCAAGCCGCTCCATTTGATGGGGTATACTACATGACCGACAAAGAAATAAAAGACTGGGGCCTTGCGACTCAATTTATAGATACACCATAACTAAGCCCAAAGCTAAAGGCCTGCTAGCCAGCCGGTTGGACCGATGTAAGGGAGCTTATTTTCAGCCTTGTACTTTTGGGGGCACAGATTATAAGGTATTTAGGGCATAGGGCTTAGGTTTAAGGTGAAACTAGAGTGATATGCGGATTTTAATTAACTGATGCAGGACGTGATAACTTTGTGCCATCGGACATGATAACTCGATTTTTTTCTACTTACCAAGGCTATAATTGGCAAAAGCAGCCTTAATAAATTTTTCTAGCCTTGCTATGATATAGCTTTCCGCCTTGGATCAAGGCCTTGATCCAAGGCGGAAAGATGTATTGCACCAATGCGGAACAATACTTTATACCAAGGCTATAATTGGCAAAAGCAACCTTGATAAAAAACTTACCAAGGCTGCAATAGGCCAATGCAAGCGTTGCAACAACCAAAACCTAATTTATAACATTAATACTAGTGGTTGGGTCTGCTGGACTACCCGTTACAAATTCTGCTGCTGCTTCCAGGTTGTATGAACCATTAGCATCACGAAGACCAACCTTAACCAGTATCTTCTCGGCTTCCGCTTTTACACTACCGCTTAAAATAATACTTAAGTAGGTTGCATCTGCTGCAGAACCTGTGGCTGTGTTTTCACCTGCAGTTGAGTGCTGGGGTAATGTGTATTTCTTCTTACCATCACCAGATACAAGTGTCAATTTGCTAAAGTCCCAGCCTTCAACTGCTGTCGGTAAACGGCTACCGTAAATCCGTAACTGGCCACTATTAGAAAAGTAGTATACGTTGTCGATCTGGCTTGTGTAGCCACTAACGGTAATAGGGTTGCTTGTGTCTTCAGCGCTATCACCTGCAAATCCTGCTGCTGCTTCAAGGTTGTATGCACCAGCATCATCACTTTTACCATTCTTAACCAATATCCTATCGGCTTCCGTTTTTACACTACCGCTTAAATTAATATTTACTTTGTTTCTAATTGCACCAGAACCTGTGGCTCTGTTTGCACCTGTGGTTGCGTGCCGTGGTAATGTGAATCTCTTCTTACCATCACCGGATACAAGCGTCAATTTGCTAAAGTCCCACTCTTCAACTTTTGACGGTAAACTTTGACCATTAATCACTAACAAGCCTGTGTTAACATAGTAGTATGCGTCATCGATTCTGACTACATACCCACTAACGGTAATAGGGTTATTGCTTGTGTCTTCAGCCCTACCACCTGCAAATCCTGCTGCTGCTTCAAGGTTGTATGCACCACCATGTTTTCCTGTAAGACCATTCCTAGACAATATTTTATCGGATTCCGCTTCCGCTTTTACTCTACCGCTTAAAGTAATCGTTAAGCTTGTTGCACTTGCTTTAGAACCTGTGGCTCTGTTTGCACCTGTGGTTGAGTGCTGGGGTAATGTGTAGCTGGATAAACTATATAAATTATAATATTGTACAAACCTCAATTTGCTAAAGTCCCAGTCATCCACTGTTTTTGGTAAATTAGTACCTGTAATCACTAACACACCTGTAGCAACATTGTAGGTTGCACGGGTAATTGCAGCTTCGGCTTGCTTAAGCGACTGATCTTCGGTTTCGGTCTTAGACTGCTTATCTTCGACTTCTTCGGTTTGTTCGGCTTGCTTAGGCGACTGATCTTCAGTTTCGGTCTTAGACTGCTTATCTTCGACTTCTTCAGCTTGTTCGTCTTGTTCAGTTTCTTCAGTTTGCTTAGATGGCTGATTGTCATCGGATACTTTAGACTGCTTATTTTCGGGTACATTACTAACTTCCAAGTCTTTGGCTGTATCTAAACCCGCCCAAGCACCAGTGCTAGTAAGCAACCCTTTTTTTAGACCATTGCTACCCACCTTGCCATTCAGAGCAGCTTTATGTTGATCGGTAAGTCTAAGCCAAAGCGCTGTGCCATCGCCTTTCAGGCGGTACTTACCTTGTTCAAGACCGTTACTATTTAGCCCAGTGGCATCGTCATCTGCAGTATAGGAACTTAAGGCTACGCCATCTACTACGATGGTTTGGATTTGGGCTTCTGTAGGACTTAAGTCAGTACCTTGTACGGTTAACAGAGCCGTAGCAAAGTCGTAGATGGCGTTATTGATAGTCGGCCCAGAAGATGGCGCACCATTGTCATCGTTGTCATCGGGTGGGGCGCAGGCCAAGGCCATAAAGGCCAGTAGCCAGGCTACAGGCAATAAAAATAGTTTGTGCTTATACATAAGCAATACCTCCAAAAATGGATAAAGATTGGCCAACCCATACGGGCTAGTGTACAGTGCCCCATTTTGCTAGGGGGGGTGTTGCGTCAAGGCCTTTATAAGCTTTTTACAAGTTTTTTTGTGTTTTTTTATGTTTGGGGCACTTTTTTGTGTGTTAGTGTTGTTTAGTGTTGTAAGGTAGTTCAAAATCAATGCCAATCAAAAGGCTTATGTTTGGCCTTTGGGGGGTGGCAAAGTGTAGAATTGAATAAAATACTTGATTACACCTTAATTACACTATGGGGCAATCTCCAAAAGGTGAAACATTTAATGAAAATGAAAACGGGATATTATTCTTTCAGGGGCATTCAGAATTTGGCCAACGATTGCCGATGATTGTTGTATAGGTCCTTGATTATGTGCCGATGTAGAAAATTTCATTAAAGACTAGGGTATCAATAGGTGGGAGGTAAATCTATTGATAGATTTAGGTCAATTCTATCAATAAGTGGGAGGTAATTCTATAGTTAGATTTGGGTCAATTCTATTAATAGGTGGGAGGTAAATCTATGGATAGATTTGGGTCAATTCTATTAAATAGGTGGGAGGTAATTCTATAGTTAGATTTGGGTCGATAATTTTTTACTTGTTCCATTTGTGGATTCAGCCGAAAGGCATAAAAAAAGCGGTGCATGGTTTGACCATCTGTCAAGAAAATTCTTATTTTCTCCCATATTTTTGCCTCATCACTTTGTAAACGGGATTTGCCCGGTTTGAAAAGTATCTGTTTAACCACAATTTACGTGCTTTTCAAACATGGGGACTAGACAAGATTTCATTATATCTGAATTATAGACACAGCATAATATTATAGGTCTTGAAAATATGTTTAACTTAGCGAAAAAAGCTATTGAGTACTTACGGCAAAATCCTGGACAAAAATTTACCTCTCTGGAAATAGCCGAGTGGATATATCAAAACTATCCAGATGAATGCCGCGCTAAACAAGATCGTTCTAACGTGCTGAACGATCGTCCCTCTCTCTTACGGCAAATTGCGGGGGAAATCCAGCCAGATCGTTTAAAGTTGCAAGATAATCCGGATATTAAAACCACGGAGGGGCGTCCTCGAAAATTTTACTTCACTGAATCCACTGATAAGGCCGAGATTGACCAGGCTGAAAGCCATGAGGCTCGACCAACTTCCAAATCAAATGGCTCTATGTTGAGAGAGCATGATTTATATCCCATTTTATCTAACTATCTCTATTCAGAATTTGGAATATATAGTAAACGCATTGACGACAAGTATTCCAAAAATTCTCAAGGGCCTAACGGCAATAAATGGCTCTATCCCGATCTGGTTGGTATGGAAAATCTTAGCCATGATTGGTGTCAAGAAATCAAAGATTGTGTCCAGCAATATGCCGATAAAAAGACAAAGCTCTGGTCATTTGAAGTGAAAATTGAGATCAAGCGCTCAAACTTGCGTAAATTCTTTTTCCAAGCTGTTAGCAATTCTTCATGGGCGAATTTTGGTTATTTAGTGGCCAATGATATTGAAGGACCTGATACCCTAAAAGAGCTGCGTATGCTTGCAGGCCTACATGGCATCGGTTTTATTCTGCTTGATAGGAACCCTGGAGAAAGTCAGATCATGATTCCAGCTAGAGAGCGCAATGAAATTGATTGGAAGACGGCAAATAGGATAACAAAGGAAAACAACGACTTCTTGGAATATATCAAGCTCATCCGCCAGTTTTACCAAACTGGTGAAATGCGTAAGTCCGATTGGGATATGAATGTCGCTGAATTTTAATTGAGTAATCAAAGCAAGGTTGTTACAATGCCCATCTCAATATTAAGTGAGGTTTGATGGGGAGTTTATGGCCTTAACATTTTTAGATACAACTTTGCGTGATGGAGCCCAAGGAGTTGGTATCAATTTTTCCGTACAAGATAAACTGGATATAACAGAAAAATTAGATGCATTTGGCATCGACTATATAGAAGGTGGTTTCCCACTAGCATCGCCGAAAGAGAGTGAATATTTCCGCAAGGCTGGGGCCTTGAATTTGAAACATGCCAAACTAACCGCCTTTGGTTCGACCCGTCGCCCCGAGACTAATGCAGAAAAAGATGTGCATATCCAGGCCTTATTAAAAGCGGAAACACCAGCGGTTGTCTTGGTCGGCAAAGGTTGGGACGCCCATGTGCATAAAGTGATAGGCACGGATTTACAAGAAAACCTGCGCATGATCGATGACTCCATTCATTGTTTAAAACAGTATAATCGCGAAGTGCTCCTTGATATAGAACATTTTTTTGATGGCTACTTGGGCAACCGTGAATATGCTTTGCAAGTGTTGCGTGCAGCTTTAGTAGCAGGTGCAGATTTAGTTGTGCTATGTGATACTAACGGCGGGGTATTGCCTCAACAAGTGAGTGCCGTTTTAGCAGACCTCAAACAGCAAAATATTCCCTTACAGCAATTGGGTATTCACTGCCATAATGACACCGAGTGTGCGGTTGCTTGCTCTATCGCAGCCGTTGCAGCTGGGGCTTGCCACGTTCAAGGCACAAGCAACGGTATTGGCGAGCGCTGTGGCAATGCCAACTTAATTTCGATTATCCCAAACCTCATTTTGAAAATGGGTATCGAAGCCTATTGTGCTAGTCAATTGCCTACCTTAACCCAGCTATCGCGCTATATCATAGAGAAAACCAATCAAGTACCCCAACGCACTCAACCTTATGTTGGCGATGCAGCCTTTGGCCATAAAGCGGGCCAACACGCCGATGTCATTTTGAAAGATTCGGTCTTAATGGAACATATTGACAGTGCATTAGTCGGTAATTTGCGCCACCTAGTGGTATCGGAATTAGCCGGTAGGGCATCAGTATTACCATTGTTGCAAGAATTAAGTGGTTCACAAATCTTAGATAAAAATTCGCCGCAAGTTTGCACCTTTATTGAACGTATTAAAATGCGTGAAAGGCAAGGCTACTTGTATGAAGCCGCAGATGCCTCTTTGGAGTTAGAGGCCTTGCGCGTGTTAGAGCTTTATCGTCCTTTGTTTGAATTGCTCAACTATCACATTGAGATATTCCGCACTAGGGAATTTAAAAGCCAGACAGTTGGGCGTTTATTTTTGAAGGCCTCACACAATGAGGGGCTGCTGGAATTGATGGGCGCAGGAGTGGGTGAAGGCCCTGTAGAAGCCCTTGATGCCTCCATACGCAATGCGCTTTTGCTACGGCATATCGAAGGTAACCATGAAAGCGATTTTGCCTTTATCAAAGAATTGTCCTTATTAGATTACCGAGTGCGTGTGATTAACCCTGAAAATGCAGTAGAAGCTCGCGTTCGAGTCGTTATTTCTTCTAAATGTGAAAGGGATTCTAAGACCTGGGACACCGTAGGGGTTTCACAAAATATTGTCGATGCGTCTTTGGAAGCCTTAAAAGATGCTTATGATTATTTTTATAACCACTATATTTTATAATAGTAAGAACGTTTTAGGTAAATATTACGGGCGATGCGAATTTTAGGTATAGAAAGTTCTTGTGATGAATGTGCTGCTGCTGTTGTGCAAGATGGGCGCATAGTTTATTCCAATATTATTGCTTCACAAGTGGAACAACACAAGCTTTACGATGGTGTAGTTCCCGAAATTGCTGCAAGGCTGCACTGCGAGTGGATACAGAAAATATGCGAACAAGCTTTGGAACAAGCAAGTTGTAATCTGAATGATATAGATGCCGTTGCGGCCACCCAACAGCCGGGAATGGTTGGCGCACTTTTGGTCGGTGTGTCCTTTGCCAAAGGTTTAGCTTGGGCAGCAGGTAAGCCTTTAATAGGTGTCGACCATATCCTTGCCCATCTATATGTTCCCCATTTGATGGAACAAAATCAGGGGAATGCTGCGCTGGAATACCCCTATATTGGTTTGCTTGTTTCGGGCGGACACACGATAATTTGCGTAGTGCAATCGTACAATCATGTGGAGACATTGGGGGCTAGTATCGATGATGCTTGTGGTGAAGCATTCGACAAAGTGGCTAAGTATTATGGCCTTGGCTACCCTGGCGGTGCGGTTATTGACCGCATGGCAAAAGATGGTGATAGCAGTGCCTATGTGTTCCCACAACCGAAATTAAAGAATAGTCCTCTAGGGCTAGATGTTTCGTTTTCAGGGTTAAAAACAGCAGCAATCTGGCAGCACCGGAAATTCTTACAGCAGGGCAAATTCGACAGTTTGAAAAACTTATTAGCCTCTTATCAGAAAGCTATTGTGGACATGTTGCTCGATCGTGTCGCCTGTGCTGTGAAATTGACGGGGATACGCCGTGTGGCTATTGGTGGTGGGGTTGCTGCCAATAGTTACTTGCGTAGCCAGTTGGCAATATTGAGTGAACATGGTTGCTGGCAAGTTTACTGCCCTAGCTTAAAATACTGTACCGACAATGCAGTGATGATTGCAGCTATTGCCCATGAGTATGCTAAGGACAATAACTTTGCTTCTTTCGATTGTTCGGTTTTTTCCCGTATCCATAACTTCCGCTCGTTGCCTCTAAACAATAGAGTTAGTTTAAAATAAATGGAGCTAGTTCTTGTTATTTTCTAGTTACACTCCTAATATATTGATAAAACCTACGAATCGCGCAAACAGTATAGTGTGTTATAGTGATTGGGTACAAGTTATGACCTTATTCATAGGAATGGCTTTGTTTTCGCTATTTTCATTAGTTTCACAGGAGCCATTTCTTGAAGAATCCGAAGATAGTTTCGTTCAAGATTCTCTTGAAGAAGAGCTCATAGAGGAAAATATAGTGGAAGGAACGCAGACCACGCTGTGGTATCGTTCCAACCAACTAGGCATGGCTTTGGAATTGTTAGAAAACCCGCGCGATATGGCTAGTCAAGAATGGGGCCTAGAGCTAGAGTCGGGGCCCCAGCAACGCTTAAAGACACTGTATTATTGGGGCAAACGGCGCGACACTTGGCTATTAATTTATCGCAACGGTAAGCCATTTCAAGAGCAGCATAAGCGTTATGGCAAATTATTGGAAAATCGTTTGTTTGATGAAGTGAGCGCAACCCTCTCCGAAATTAGTCGTTATTCGGCGGTAACTGGAGTATTGGAAAAGCGGGAATTGTTTTTTTACAATCAACGTGGCGATTTAATCCGCAGTATGCTCTACGATGAGGATAACCAGCTAACGCGTGAAAATATCTACCGTTTAGATAGTAAAGGCCGTTTAATCAAATTGAAAGTACAAAGGTATGATAGGAAATATGACTTGGTGCAATATCAATTGGAAGGGGTAGACACTTTTATCAAGACAGGTGGGGATCAGGATAAATATCAAGTTAATTTGTTTGACGAACAGAGGCGCAATACCAGCCAGATACTGTATTTAGATAATGTGGTTGCCAAGCGCAGCCGCTTTGAATACACCGTTGATGGTACATTAAAAAGAAGTGTTGTTACTGAGCCTCAACAACTTACTACACAGTATGATTATAACGATAGCGGTTTATTGATACAGAAGCAGGTATGGCAAAAAGGTATCTTAACAGAGAAAGAAAACTATAGTTATAATGGTTCGAGACGTTTGCTCTCTAAGAAAAAAACGATAGGCCGCAATTCTACCGAAGAGCGTTTTAGTTACCAAGGTGCAAGCCCAGACTTGGAAAAGATCGAATTTTATCGCGATGGAGAAATTGAAAAAATACGTTTTTATAGCGGTTTATATACGTATTATGAAGAGTTGTATCTTGACGGTGAGTCCGTAGCCAAAATTTACTATGATTATAATGACCAACTTTACACAGAAGTAACTGTTGAAAACATACCCAGCCCTGAAATTTTTGATGAGGCATTGCTTCCTAGCTCCTCGGCAAGGGAATAGGGCAAATGGTGTTAAAGGTTGTTTGAAAAGTAGATAGGATAATACACATGAAAATAAATTCCAAGCTTAGGGTCTTTCAGTGGCATTGGCTGTTTTGGTTAGCATGGAAATATTTACAGGGGCGCAGCAAAGTCCATGCTGGTTCTTCATTATGGCTAGCCGTGTTAGGTATTATGATAGGTGTGGCCACATTGATTGCGGTACTTACCGGTATGAGTGGCCTACAAAGTTTATTGACTGACTCTATTGATGAGGTTACAGCCTACCATTTGCAAGTGCTTGTGGATAATAAAGAAGATAGTTTGGTATTGAGTGAGCGGTTAAAAAAGCAGCGTTCGGTGGTCAATGTAACACGCTATCGTGAAGCTCCTATGTTGTTGAATACCGAATACGGTGAGCCAGTGGTAGTAGTCGTGCGGGCGGTTGAAGTGGGCCATTTTATGGCCGATCAACATCGCAATGCGGTGATGCAAACAATGGGGCCCGTGCTGCCCAACGATTTGGAAAAAGCAGGGCGTCTGTGGATGGGATATACATTTTTGTATGAACATGGTTTTGCCGAAGGGGATAGT
Organism: Spirochaetia bacterium; assembly: GCA_965225855.1. GTDB lineage: Bacteria > Spirochaetota > Spirochaetia > SP-2023 > SP-2023 > Haliotispira. The sequence continues at coordinate 1,634,585 of CBDDCK010000005.1, forward strand.
CTCCAAGTTATCAGTGCGGAAAATGTAGCGGGGAAAATCGAAGTGAAGGAGCACAATTTCCTGGTCAGTGCCAGCTATCGCTTAGGTAATCCGAGTATTGAGAAAAATTATGTTTTCATTGGTTTACTTGAAGAAACAGAATCTTTATTTTATGGCAATGAGTATTATCTGGGGTTGAAGCTGAAACGCCAAAGCCTAGCAGCAACTGTGAAACTTGAAATTTTGCAGTTGTTAGAAGCGATGAAAATTGCAGGTGAAATTGGAAATTATCAGTTACGCACCGGGCGGGAGGCAAATCGCGCATTTTTTAACGCTTTGCGTACAGAAAAATCTTTTTTACAACTATTGGTCAGTTTGATTTTTATTGTGGTGGCCTTCCAAATTTTTCAATCTACTCGTCGTACAGTATATGCGCGGATTCCTGAATTGATGTTATTGCGAGCATTAGGGGCTGGTCCTATGGCAATGCGCAGCATTTTTTTACTGGAAAGCTTTGTTGTTGGGTTATTAGGGGTAGGGCTGGGAACCATTTGTGGTTTTATCATTAGTTATTATATGAATGAAATTTTATTGTCGATCAGTCATTTGTTATTCCAATTGCCAGGTTTGATGCCCAGTATTGCAACCCATATTTCTTGGCAAGATTTATTGGTGGTAGCTGGCTCTGCATTAGTGTTTAGCAGTGCTGCTGGTTGGTTAGCTTCCCGTAAATTGCTTGATATCAGTCCCGCAGAGGTCTTGCAAAATGAGTGATGAAATGCAGGATAATTTTTTGATTGAATTGAAAGCCATCTCAAAATCTTACATTTCTGGTTCAGAAGTCATTCAAGTATTGAAAGATGTTAATTTATGCATACCACGCGCAGTTTCTTTGGCGTTACTGGGCAAAAGTGGCAGTGGGAAAAGTACGTTCTTAAATTTACTGGGCGGTTTGGATTATGCTGATTCAGGGGAAATTTATTGTGCTGGGGAAAATTTGAGTAAATGTAGTGAAGCTCAATTGATGGCATATCGCCAGAAATTTGTGGGTTTTATTTTCCAGCACCATTATATGCTAAAAGATTTAACAGCTTTAGAAAACGTAATTTTACCTGCAAGGATTGCTGGTAAGTCGCGCAGTAAAAGCCTAAAGCGGGGGGGCGAATTGTTGGAGGCTGTGGGCTTGAGTGAGCGTAAAACCTATTTACCACACATGCTTTCCGGTGGAGAAAGGCAGCGTGTTGCTGTGGTGCGCGCTTTAATGAATGAGCCCAAATTTGTGTTAGCTGATGAGCCAACGGGCAGCCTCGATCAAGAAAATGCCCACATCGTTGCAGATTTATTATTCTCTTTGTGTAGGGAATTTGATACGACCATGGTGCTTGTAACCCATGATCCTAATTTAAGCGTGCTGGCTGATTTACGCTATTGTTTGGAAAATATGAGCTTTTTATTGCAATCGGATCGAGATCAAACATTTTTTGAGAGCAATTTGTGAGTTTAAGTTTTGAGCTGGCTTGTGCCATTTTGCTACGCAAGAAACGCCATAAGTTTAAAGATTCGCCTCTATTTTCAGCATTTATAGGTATTACTTTAAGTATTGTTCCTTTGGTTTTGGTTCTCGAAGTTTCAGACGGTATGATTTCAGGCATTATGAACCGTTACATTGAAACTTTTTATTCACACGTTATGTTGCGTTTTTATCGTGAACCAAGTGAATTAGATAACTTTAAAAAAAGGATTCGAGAAATACCCAATGCTCAAACTGTCTATTTTGAGCGTAATGGGGCGGCATTACTGATTGTAGGTAAATCACGTGTGGCAGTGCAAGTGCGCTCGTTGGAAAAGGCTGCTTTTGAGCAAGACCAAGGTTTGCGTAAATATTTGGATGTGAATTCAGGAAAAATAGCATTGTCGCCAGGCTCGATATTGTTGGCTAGTGATGTTGCTTTTAAATTACAAGTGCAAGTAGGTGATGAAGTTGCCTTGCTGACTGGTGCTCAATTTGGCAAGCAATTGCGCCCCCGAACGGAAAAATTTTTGGTGCGAGGTATTGTTGGTACAGGTTACCAAGAATTGGATCGTTTGTGGGTTTTTATTCCTTATCAAGATGCTCAATCCTTTTTTCACTATACCAATAGCCAATTGCTGTTACATATTAAGACCGATGATGCATTTCATTTTGAGCAGCTTAAAGAAGTAAGCCATCAAGTGCAAAAAATAATTAGTCCTGGTTTAGCGCAGGTTCGTAGTTGGTATAGTCAAGCTTCAGAATTACAGCAATCCTACCAATTTACCAAATCTATTTTGGTTTACATTATGTATTTAATCGTTGCAGTGGGAACGATTAATATTGCATCTTCAATGGTTATGTTAGTTTTAGAAAATAGTTCAGAAATTGCTATAATGAAAACTTTTGGTGCGGGCAAAGCCTTAATTCTCAATATATATATATGGGTGGCTATTTTGGTCAGTTGCCTAGCTGTTTTTTGTGGTATTGTTGCAGGTTTTTTAATTTGTTATTTTATCAATGAAATTATTGCAGGAATCAATGTTTTACTTCATATGGTTTTATACCGTTCTAGTCAAAACCTAGATTTACTGGATAAATCGTATTATCTTGAGCATATACCTATTCAAATTGAAATTTTGCCGATTGTTATAATGGTAGCAATTGTTTTGTTGTTTACTTTTTTCTGTTCTATGATTCCAGCTTTAAAAGCTGCTAAAATGTATCCATTGGATATTTTACAGAAAAATCGATCTTGAAATTAGAATCTGAATTTTTATAATGGAAAACATTTTTGTTTGTTACAATATTAGAAAATATTGCAGTTGAGTCTTGCAAAACTTTTTGATGCCACTTGCATAATTAGATATTATCATTATTATAGTCGAAAAATAAAAGGTGGGGCAGGAAGCTAATTTTATGACGGATAAAAAAATTAGTCTGGTTTTTCAACGATTGTTTAAAAACAAATTTTTAGCAATATTTACGTGGCTAAACCAAACCGTAACATTGATATTAATTCCTAGTTCGCATAGTAACTCTATTGTATTAAAATTTAGGCCTTTGTGGATGATCTTATTTTTGGTTATAGTTGTTGCTGTGGGGGGAAGTAGTGCGGTAATTTTATCGAATAGTGCCAAAGCGAAATTAGTTACAGCGTCTTTATCTGGCAAACTTGATGATAGCCGTAAAGCATTGAATGATGTTCATAATCAAGTAGAAAGTATGGTTCAGCTTATGGATCGTTTTCAAAATACGATTTCTCTATTTGATTCTACCTCAAAGGGAGGTATTCCAAGCACTAATCACAATATGCAGGACTTTACTGATATAACCGCAGCTGTTGGTCTAGTTGGCTCTGGCAATATGAATGATGTTGAGCGTCTGCGGTTGTTAAATTCTTCTATTGAAAATTCTATTTCTCCCTTGAAGGAATCTTTTAATCTCTTGGTAAATCAGCAGCGTTTACTCAGTGAATTGCCGACAATGTGGCCTGTCAAAAAACCTAGTCAAGCTCGTGTTTCTTTTTTGTTCGGCCCAAATTTTGATCCTATTAGTCGTCGTGTTCGTTGGTATTTGCATCGTGGTTTAGATATTGCTGGAAATCCTGGTACAGCTTTAGTTGCATCTGCGGGTGGTAAAGTTGTCGAAGTCGATTATAGTCCTACTGGTTATGGTAATTATGTATTGATAAAACATAAATATGGTATTTATACTCTTTATGCGCACCAACAGCAAGTTTTTGTCCGTGTAGGTGATATAGTTTCTCAAGGGGATACGATCGGTTTAATGGGGGCTACAGGCCGTGTTACAGGGCCACATGTTCACTTTGAAGTTCGTATCGGTTCTCAAATTATTGACCCTATTGTTTATTTGCGTATGTCTGACATCAATCGCAGAGAAATTAACAATTTCCTTGGCAATAATCAAAGAAGAGTAAGTCTTTTACATGGAATTTATTAGATGTCTGATTTAGAGAATCAGTATCGCAATCGATATAGTTCTGCCAGTGTTTCTGTTATCGGTGAGGGTACTGTCTATCGAGGGGATATTGAGTTTGAAGGCGTCTTACATGTCAACGGAGATTTTTATGGTAATATTAATGGAAATGGTGATTTAGGTATTGGTCTCACAGGTCGGGTTCGTTCTGTGATTCGTGCCAGTAATGTTATTATTAGTGGTTTGGTATTTGGGAATATTTTTGCCTTGGGGCGCGTGGCCATTAAATCTTCTGCTATTGTTGTTGGTAATATACACGCAATAACTCTTGTTGTTGAGGAAGGTTCTATTCTACATGGCAAATTAGAAATTATGGCTCATGAACAACACAGTAAAATAGCCAAGCCGGGTTTATTTTCTTATCGCAAAGCAGAGAACAGCAATGGTTCTATAGAAGAGAAGCCAGCAGAGATAAAAGAAGAAGAGGCAACGGATGTATTCCCAGATGATGACCTTTCCAAAAAAGATCATCATTCATCTCGTAAAGGTAAATATTCTGTTTGGAATTAATTTCTTCTATTGCAAGAATATTTTACAGACATGATTTATCTTGTTTGCTTTAATCATATATTAAACTTTGGATAATGATGGCGATGGCTGCAAAACTACATAAGTTTGATCCTAATTTATCCAGTGGATGGTTGCTTCATGCGCGCGATAAAAGAAAAGAAAAGACTAGAAATGTTTCCACCAGTCCGTTTATTGAATTATTAGACCAAGAATCAATAGTTGATTTTGATGAACAACAAAATTTATTAAAAGATTATTTAGAAAAAATTAAGCAAACAGGCTGGAAATTACAAAAGACGCCTACTTATAGTGTTTTACGTGAATACAAACGGTTGATCCAAGGCTTTCTGCAACAAAGTTTAAAAGGGCTTTATCAGCTTGAAGAGGAAGTCGGACGTTTGAATTATAGTACTGGGCAACGAAAAAAATATTCGCTTATCAAGGTAATTGATGAAAAGCTTGGTGAATTAATTCAGGCTGTTTTAACAGAACAAAACGCTAATTTACTGCTCTTACAGAGGATTGAAGAAATAAATGGGTTGTTAATTAATTTATTATCATAAAAGTTATTTTTAACTTGTTTTAGAAAATTCTGTTGCCAATTTTTTAGGTATAGAGTACTTTTTCCATATCACTACCTTACAGGAACGTTGCTATATTGGTAAACCTAACCTATTTAAGATAACTTAGCGTAACACTTTCAGTTAAATATTTGTTCATTTAGCCCCCACCCCAACACCAAACCAATAACTGCCCTCACCAAAACCAAAGCAATAAGCTAAAAACACTGTATGGTCAAAATTCTTTGCGTGAAGAGCCCCGACTAAATAACCAGAAGAGCCGCAAGGTAAAGGCCAAAGGGCTTCAGATAAAAAAAGCAGATTCACAAATTGGGGCATCGACTTATCATTATCTAATTAAAGTAGCCAGCCCCCTCTAACTATAGAATTACCTCCCACCTATTAATAGAATTGACCCAAATCTAACTATAGAATTACCTCCCACTTATTGATAGAATTGACCTAAATCTATCCATAGATTTACCTCCCACCTATTGATACCCTAGTCTTTAATGAAATTTTCTACATCGGCACATAATCCAGGACCTATACAACAATCATCGGCAATCGTTGCCCAAATTCTGAACGCCCCTGAAAGAATAATATCCCGTTTTCATTTTCATTAAATGTTTCACCTTTTGGAGATTGCCCCATAGTGTAATTAAGGTGTAATCAAGTATTTTATTCAATTCTACACTTTGCCACCCCCCAAAGGCCAAACAAAGGCCAAACAAAGGCCAAACAAAGGCTAAACCAACACCCTCAAGCCTTTTGATTGGCATGGATTTTTAACTACCTTACAACACTAATGACCTAACAAAAACACAAAAAAAGTACCCCAAACATAAAAAAAGCACAAAAAAACTTATAAAAAGCTTGTATAGGCCTTGACGCAACACCCCCCCTAGCAAAATGGGGATTTACACACTAGCCCGTATGGGTTGGCTAATCTTTATCCATTGTTGGAGGTATTGCTTATGTATAAGCACAAACTATTTTTATTGCCTGTAGCCTGGCTACTGGCCTTTATGGCCTTGGCCTGCGCCCCACCCGATGACGATGCGCCGTCTTCTGGGCCGACTATCAATAACGCCATCTACGATGTTGGCATGGCTCTGTTAACCGTACAAGGTAATCACTTAAGTCCTACAGAAGCGCAAATCCAAACCATCAAAGTATATGGCGTAGTCTTAAATTCCTATACTGCAGATGACGATGCCACTGGGCTAAATAGTAACGGTCTTGAACAAGGTAAGTACCGTATTAAAGGCGATGGCACAGCCATTTGGCTGAAACTTACCGACAAGCATAAAGCTACTCTTGAGGCCAAGGTGGATAGCAATGGTCTAAAAAAAGGGTTGCTTACTAGCTCTGGTGCTTGGGCGGGTTTAGATACACCTAAAGACTTGGACGTTATGAATGTACCCGATAAGCAGTCTAAAGTATCCGATGACAATCAGCCATCTAAGCAAACTGAAGAAGCTGAAGAAGCTGAACAAGTCGAACAAGCTGAAGAGGAGTCGCGTAAACTACCCGAAGCCGAAGAATCCGAAGAGGAGTCGCCTAAGCAACCTAAAGACGAACAAGTCGAACAGCAGTCGCCTGAACTACCCGAAGCCGAACAAACCGAACAAGTCGAAGATCAGCAGTCTAAGACCGAAACCGAAGAAGCTGCAATTACCCGTGCAACCTACCATGTCGGCACGGCGCTGTTAACTTTACAAGGTACTCACTTAGCTAGTGCGACCCAAGCCCAAATCCAAACCATCACGGTAGATGGGATAGCTTTAGATTCCTATACTGCAGATGGCACAGCCACTGGGCCAGATAGTCGCAGTCTTGCAAAAGGTAAGTACCGTATTAAAGGCGATGGCACAGCGATTTGGCTTTACCTTACCGATCAACATAAAGCTACTCTAAATGGCAAGCCCGGTATGGATAGCAATGGTCTAAAAGATGGGTTGCTTAGCGTTGGCACTGGTACTTGGGCAGGTTTAGATACAGCCAAAGCCTTAGCCGTTAGTGGACACCCACCCGCAATTACCAGTGCAACCTACAATGCTAATACAGGCGTGTTAGTGATTACAGGTACTAATTTACCAAAAGCAGTTGCAGGCTGGGACTTTAGCAAATTGAGGTTTAGAATAAGTTATAGTTTACACAGCTACACATTACCCCAGCACGCAACCACAGGTGCAAACAGAGCCGAAGGTTCTGCAGCAAGTGCAACAAGCTTAACGATTACTTTAAGCGGTAGGGTAAAAGCGCAAGCGGAAGCCGAGGATATGTTGTCTAGGAATGGTCTTACAGGAATTACTGGTGGTGCATACAACCTGGAAGCAGCAGCAGGCTTTGCAGGTGGTAGGGCAGCAGACACAAGCAATAACCCTATTACCGTTAGTGGCTACGCAAGCCAGATCAGCAGAGTAGACTACTATGCTGATAGAGGCGAGTTACGGCTTTATGGTGATAATTTACCGTCAACAGTTGCAGACTGGGACTTTAGCAAATTGGCGCTTGTATCCGGTGATGGTAGTAAGAGATACACATTACCCCGGCACGCAACTGCAGGTGAAAACACAGCAACAGGCAAAGTTGTATTAAAAACCGTCTTCTTCATTACTTTAAGCGGTAGTGTAAAAGCGGAAGCCAATAAGATACTGGTTAAGAATGGTGAAAGTGATGATGCTGGTGCATACAACCTGGAAGCAGCAGCAGGATTTATAATGGGTAGTCCAGCAGACACAACCACTAGTATTTTGGTTAGTGGTTGGTAAGTAGGGTTTGGTTGTTGCAACTCTTGCATTGGCCTATTGCAGCCTTGGTAAGTTTTTTTATCAAGGCTGCAATAGGCCAATTATAGCCTGGGTATGGAGAAAATAGCAAGTCTAGAAAAACTTTATTAAGGCTACAAACTTTTTTTAGTAATAGCTTTGCACAAACCCCTTACAATAATTATTACCAGAACGTTGGCATAAAAATTAAGAGATTCTCTTAATACCTAATAAGAGAGTCTCTTAATACCTAATAAGAGATTCTCTTAATACCTAATAAGAGAGTCTCTTAATACCTAATAAGAGATTCTCTTAATACCTAATAAGAGAGTCTCTTAATACCTAATAAGAGATTCTCTTAATACCTAATAAGAGAGTCTCTTAATACCTAACAAGAGATTTTCTTAATACCTAACAAGAGATTTTTGTAACAAGATAAACTTTGGTCAAGCCTTGCTTGCCTTTTGGGTGGGTACTATGGCTAGCAAGTCGTTTGATTTTGCGTGCGCCGTTACAATAAGTAGGAGTGCAAAAGGCTGTATATAAAGTAGGAGTTTATTCGTATAAGATTCAGGCATAAGGGATTGTTTTCCTTGCTGTTTTTCATAAGAATAGTGGTAATAATCGTACGGCTCAATTTAGAGAATAGTTATTATATCTATACTTACAGCAATTCCGCAAATCGTTGGCTGATGTATTTGGGCCAGTCAGCAGGGGCTTCTGTTTCCCAACTTTGCAGCAAACCACTGGACAAATTGATTCGGGCTAAAGCGACAGGGTAGCCTTGCTCTTGCAAGCTATGGCATACTTCCTGGAATTTCGCACCTTGCGTACCCACACCAGGAATTAATAAAGGAAATTCTTGGTTAGAAAAAATCTGGACTAGTTGATGTAGTTCGGCTAAAGACGTAGCTCCAACCACAGCTCCTAAGCCGGGAATCTGCAGCTGCTTGCGCCAATTTAGCAAAATGTCTGCTAATTTTAAATATATCGGTTTTTTTTCTGTGTCTATCTGTATGTCTTGTAAATCATGGGCACCAGGATTGGAAGTACGCAACAAACTATAGACCCCACCCTCGCCATAAGGCAATTGGCACGATAAACTACAGTTACCTTGTTGCCAACCTTTTTTTGCTAAATATCGATGTAAATCTTTTCCAAAAGGTGCAATAGAATCTGAACCCATGTAGGGGCTAACGGTTACGGCATCACTGCCCCACAGAGCAAAACCTTCTTCTGCATAATTGGCTGAAGAACGAGCAATATCACCTTTTTTAAAATCTAAAATAATTGGAATACTTGAGAAATTCTGGCTTAGGTAGCGATACAGCCATGCCAGCAATTGGCTACCTGCGAAAGCATATTGTTCATAATATGACGATTCTATAAGCAGAGGGCGGTCTAGTGCTTGAAAATACCCCAAGTTTGGTTTAAAAGCCGCAGGAGAAAAACCTTGCTCTTGCAAACTTTGCAAAGACAACGCCAAAAAATCTTGTAGTGCAGTGCAATCTGGCAGTGGGGCTTGGTTTGGCAAAATCAATTGTTTGCGATACAGAGCAGGTAGTTTATGCCATTGTGGGTCGAGCCCCAAACAAATATTATTACCAGCTTTTTGATAGCTGTTGTAAAGTATCTTGATATAAAGGTAAGATTTATGAGGCATTCGCTTTACTGGGCGGGGTGTGTGAAAGGATTACTATGCCATTGTTTCAATTGTTGAATTTCGTCTTGGCTGAATAGCTGGTTCTTTTCCATATAGTCTAGTAGCTGGGGAAGATTTAGTATCGTTTGGCAAGATATTCCAGCTTGGGCAAAAGCTTGTTCAGCTTTAGGGAAGGCATAGCTATATACGGCCAAACAAGCTAACACTTCCCCTCCAGCATCTTGGGCTGCTTGTATTGCTTGTAGAGAACTCTCACCAGTGGAAATTACGTCTTCAATTACAGCCACAGTACTACCTTCATAGCCACTATTTAATCCTTCTACTTTGCGCGATAAGCCATGACTTTTTGCGCTAGTGCGTATGTATTGCATTGGCAATTCTCGTCGGTTAGCCAACAATACAGCATGGGCTATACCACCTGTGGCAACCCCAGCAATATTGCAGACTTGCTGGCCTTCGAGTAATAGTTCCAATCCTTCGGCAATAAAATTACGGGCCTTGGGGCTGGAAAGTAGTAAACGGCTATCGTTATAGATGGGCATCATGTAATTGGAGGCCCAGCGGAAAGGGAAACTCATATCTACTTTTATCGTCCCCAATTCAAGACTAATCATAAATAACTGCTTGCGAATTTCACTTAATTTAGACATTCCATATCTCTTGAAAATTATGACTGGTGTGGCAGTAGATACATATAAAATTGTTATTTTGATCACCACGGCTAAACTCTGGCGTTACTCTTTCAAAGTGGGATTCATGGGAAATGCAATTTCGGTTGTAGCATCTTGTTTCTGTAAAGCCATATATACGTGTAGGTTGCAATAACCGATACTTATTTTGTACTTGATTATTTTTTATATAGTTAATCGTAATTTTGGGGGCAATTGCAGCAAGTTTGCGTAGCTGTTCAGGGCTAAATGGGTCGATGTCAGGCAAAAAAATAAGCCCCTTGTAAACAGGCCGACCTTTAGAGCTACTGCCAACCCATTGGCCTCCACGGTATTTATCGAGTTCCATTAATTCTGTAATCCTGCGCATATGACGGCGGATTTCTTGGGGCTGAAAGCCTCGCAAAATATGGTCGATAACCACGCCATTTTCAATAGGTCTCATTCCTTCAGAATGAATTTTGGGCTTATTCGATCTTTGAATAGATAATTCTTTGTAGAGTTTTGGTAGTTCTGTTTCTTTTTTCGATATAGGCAATAGTCCATTTGGCGCAGCTCTTCGACCTGCTATCAATGAAATAAGCACAATGCGAACAATAAAGCCATTGATACTTTGTCGTTCCCAACCGTTAAATTCTGTGGTATCGAGAAAAGATGGAATTACGGGGAATTGTTTATGCCGTGGTAGTGGATGATAAAATTTAATGGGGTAATTATATTTCTCCAAATATGGTACATGATCGAGCCGTAGGGTTATACTGTTGCGCAGTTCTTGTTCTCGGCGCAGGAGAGCTTCGTCCATTCGTTCTAGTTGTAGACGGGTAAAATACCATATTGGAGCTATATAAGCTTGCTGTAAATATTCATCTATACTGGTAAATGTTCGGATTTGAAAACTGCTTTCATTCATTGCCTGATAGTATGTATGAGGTAAACCCATTTCGCTAGGCGCAATTAAATCGACTTCCACTTTATCAAAAATTTGCAGACCATTGGCTTTTGAATGTATGGTTCGCCCGTGCAATAAATCACCAATCAAAGCAATGTGAATCTTATCATAATTCCAATCCAAGTCTTCAAGAAAAGTAAAGTCATCATACAGTTCTTGTGTTGGATGTTCGTGCGAGCCATCTCCGCCATTGATAAATGATGGAATGAAAGGAATATTCATTCGTTTACAAAATTCTTGGCTACTTTTAGCTAGCCAGTGGCACAATCCTTCATGTTTACTGCGCACAATAAAAATTTGATTCCCGTAACCAATTAGGGTTTGAAAAGTGTCTCGAAAACTTTCAAATTTATTCAATGAAGAAGCATTGCTGATAAGGTCTACAACATTTACGCGGTGGAAATTGGCAGCATTGCGAAACGATTCTTTTGTACGAGTGCTGTCTTCTAAAAAAACTTCATAAATGTTAAAGTTCAAGTCATTGATACGAAATTTTTCTATCGTCTGTTCGTCTTGTTTGTGCATTGCTTCTTTTAAGATTTGACTTTGTTCAAATAAATATTTTCTTTCTTCAAAATTACAGTCAGCCATTACGGAAATACTTTTTTCAAGCCAACTATTTTTTGCCTTATTTGTTGTTTTCAAATTCAATGGAAGCCTTCCTGTTTTTCATAATTTGTCTTAGTATATAGCCCCTTCAGGAAATAAAGGGCTGCTATTTGCAAGTTTTTTGTGCAGAAATATCTAGCATTTTCGGAAATATTTTTAGTCAACATTATGGTTTATTTAGGCATTGCCCGCAAAGGCGGCCACTTTTTTGTATTAGATTTTTTGTTGTAGTTGTTTGCTTCGATTGAGTTTCCTGAAGGGGTGGGCGACCCCTTCGCTCTTAGGAGTGAGGTAGTTCAAATGTTCGGCGATATTCGCAATTGCGGTTAAATTCTTTTAAAGCTTCTTCTACTAGAAAGTCATTTTCAATACCTTCTTTGGCTTCGACATGCCAAGCATATAAAAATAAAATACCGATCAATTGTATATATCTAAAGGTTTCTTCACTATAGGTTTACGCACTCGTTCTTTGTAATAATGTTGCAACCATTTTGTAAATGGTCGATCGTAGAAACTCTTTTATTATTCTCTGAATAAGAAGATATATAATTTCGCACATCGAGAAAAATATTTTCAGGGAGCCGAATTATATGTTCTTGTTCTAGTAATTTTCGGTAAATTTTTTTATATACTCGTACATTCATAAATATCATCCTTTTAATGTGTTATAATTCAAAGGCGAAACTAATTTATTGATGAAATACAAAAATATAATAAAGACAAAATTTTATTTTAATAGTAAAAGAGTTACAAGAGATTTTGCAAAATAATAAACAACAAAGTAAATACTAAAGCTCTTCGTTCTAATTTTCTTGACATAATAGAAAACTTATATCAAAATCCTATCTCATAACCTTCCTCAATAATTTTGGGGGTAGTGCAATAAACTCTAAATAGGAGATTTCTTATATGGCAGAAGTAATCTTAAAGGATATTACTAAGGTTTATGATGGCAATGTAATGGCTGTCGAAAAATCAAATATCCGCATTGACGATAAAGAATTTGTCGTCTTGGTTGGTCCTTCAGGCTGTGGCAAAACTACTACCTTGCGCATGGTCGCCGGGCTAGAAGAAATTACGGGTGGCGATTTGCTAATTGATGGCAAGCGTATGAACGATGTACAACCCAAAGATCGCGATATTGCGATGGTGTTTCAAAATTACGCTCTTTATCCACACATGTCGGTCTACGATAATATGGCATTTGGCTTGAAAATCCGCAAATTTGCTAAGGAAGAAATTGAGCGCCGTGTGCAAGAAGCAGCAGGTATTTTACATTTAAAAGAATTGCTGCAACGTAAACCCAAAGCGTTATCTGGTGGCCAGCGCCAGCGTGTGGCTCTTGGCCGTGCAATTGTGCGCCACCCAAAAGTTTTTCTATTTGATGAGCCTTTATCCAATTTAGATGCCAAATTGCGTGTGCAAATGCGTACAGAAATTTCTGCTTTGCACAGCCGTTTACAGGCAACCATGATCTATGTAACCCATGATCAAATTGAGGCTATGACCATGGGTGATAAAATTGTGGTAATGAAAGATGGGCGTACCCAGCAGATTGGTAGCCCTATGGATTTATATAACAATCCTTGTAATCGCTTTGTTGCCGCATTTATTGGTTCTCCTCCGATGAATATTGTTGCTGCCAAAGTTTTAGAAGAAAACGGGCAAATTGTTGTTGATGAAGGGGGCTTGCGTTCTGAAGTTCCCGCTGATGCTGTAGATAAATTGCGCTCTTATATTGGCAAAGAAATTCTCGTAGGGTTACGGCCTGAAGATGTAAAACATGGAACCAGTGCCGATCATGGTTTTATACGGGCAAAGGCAGAAGTTATTGAACCCTTAGGCGCAGAAACACATGTTTACTTAAATACAGGCAAACACCAATTCATTGTGCGCCTAGAACCAAACGCCGAAATATCAGTGGGTGATGAGATTGTATGCACACCCATTCAGGAAAAATTACATTTCTTTGATCTGCAAACAGAATTATCTCTAGTGAATAGTGATAAATCCCCAAAGAACTAATATCATATTTGTTGATGTAGAAAAAGCAGGAACGCTTGACACTTTCCTGCTTTTTTTGTCACTTATATCCTATAAACCAATACAATATCATATACTATCCATTTTATAAGTTTCTATTTATTGAAATTCAAAATACATTCACATTTCTTGTTTGTTACTTATTTATAGATGCAAAAATCCAGTAAATCTTGATGTTTTATTCTTTTTGCTTATTCTAATCAATCATCAAATTGAGGAGATTCAAAGATATGAACAAATTCTTTAAAAGCAAATTATTCATTGTTAGTTTAGTATTTATATTATTGGGAAGCGTTTTCCTATTTATACAAAATAATTACTTTGGTTATGTGGATACAGATGGCATTCTTCACGATAGTATATTTCTACCTTTGGGTGTATTTTCTACATTAATTGGCGGTGTAATATTAGGCGTACATTCCTTAGTATATTCTATTAAAATAGTAAAATTACGTTCCCTAAAAGTAAAATAATTTTTATTTTTCAAAATACATTCACATTTCTTGTTTATTGATTATTTATTGACAAAAAAAAGCAAGAAAACTTGATGTTTTCATGATTTTATGTATCCTAATCAATCATCTAATTGAGGAGTTTCAAAGATATGAAAAAATTCTTTAAAAGCAAATTATTTATTGTTAGCTTTTTATTTATGTTATTAGGAATGGTTTTTCTTTATATACAAAAGAATTTCTATGGTTATGTAGATAGCGATGGCTTTGTTCACGATAGCATATTTCTACCTTTTGGAGTATTTTCTATAATGATTGGAAGCATATTATTGGGAATACATTTGGTAATACATTCTATCAAAATAGCACGGTTGCATTTATCAAAAGTAAATTAACTTTTTATTTTTTCTATAATACAAACCTATAAAATATCATATTCTATAAATTTTATAGGTTTGTATTTATTGATATTCAAAGTACATTCATATTGATTGTTTGTTGGGTATTTTTGCTTTGATAATATGATATTTTTACATTGGTATTATCTATATTGTATCAATGGCCACGAAAGGTTATTTTTAGCTCTTTCAGTTCTTCTATTTTGCTATGTTGGTTTGCTGTTATGGTTACTTTCCATTTGCCAACTGCAGGGCTACCTAAAAAGTTATTGAATAATAAGCTAATATTCCCTGTAGTGTGGAACATTTTGATTTCTGCTTTACTATTATTGGGGCTAGTTATACTAAATTTCCAGTTTCCATTTGGCTTAGAACGGACATCTAAAATAAGGGATTCTATAAAACTAATAGAATCTTTTACAGTAAATTCATAGTTATATTCCAGTTCATTGACTATATTTCGGTTCTTATCCGTATATACTTCTGTTTTCATGGTAGGTAGTAGTTGCCAGCTTTGGGCTAAAGTAAATGCCTTGGCAACATCTAATAAGCCAAAGCCCATAGCCTTGCTGTATTGTTGCTTTTTACTTGGGTCTGAATACAGGTAACCGCTTTCTGTGTATTGGGCTTTGTTATTTTTATCGTACTTTTTAGCACTTTCGGCTAAGATGAGTTTTATATCTCGCCAAGTGAGTTGGGAATATTCAGAGCGGATTAAAGCAATTGCGCCACTGACTAAAGGGGTAGCCGAAGATGTTTTTTTGATTTTTTCTCCATAGCCTCTATTATTGTCGGTAGTGATAAAACCAGCAGGAGCGGTTAGCCATAAGTTTACCCCGTTAGTATGGTTATCAAAGAAAGTAGGTTCATCACCTAATGATGGCACTGTGCCATCTTGCTTTATGGCATTAACACCTATAACTGCATAATGGTTTACATAACCATCATTGCGAGCAACTAAGTTGCCATTACCGGCTGCAAATACAATACTAGAGCCTTTATTATAAAATCCTTGCCGTGTTACTTGTTCTATTGCTTGCTTGCGTTCTAAGTGTAATGAATGATAGGAAGCTTCTGCATTAGCATAGCCAAAACTGGCATTGTATACGGCTATCTCTTTATGTCTGCAATCATTGAATGCTTTTACCAATATCTTGCCTAGTTGTTCCTGGATAGTAATGTTGGAATCATTGATAGCATAACTATATAGTTTGGCATGGGGAACAATACCAATAATACCTTGTTTATTATCCCTTGCAGCTATAATACCCGCAACTCTTGTGCCATGAGATAGTTTAGGATTGTAACGACCAAAGCCGGGTAGCAATATACTATCTTTTAGGTCGGGGTGGTTTGTATCAATACCGTGGTCTAAAACAGCAATAGCAATGGGTTTTGTGCCATAGCCTTTTTGCCACAGGGGTAGTATATTTATATCCAATCCCATCTTATTGCTACCGTTTAAGTACCATTGTTCATTGAATTTTGGCTCATCATTATAGGTTACTAATTTATTATTACCATTTGCATTTTTAAGGCTTTGCGACTTTGCGCTATTATCTTTGCAATCATTTTCAATTTTATTTTCAATTGGAGGGCTACTAATTTCATCGGGGTCGCAAGATAGTAATAAAATGGAAAATAGAATTACCAGAATATTTTTTATTTTGATTTTCATTGTAAATATCCTATTCATTGTTTTTAGTTATACTAACAAAATTATTTGAAATTTGATTTTAATAGGTTCAAAATATAATACTTTCATTTTCATAATATCTAATTTTCATTTATGGTTATACTATATTTTGGTTTGATTGCTATTATATATTGCCCTAATTTAATGGCCGCGAAAGGTTAGGCTTATTTGCTTTATACCTTTGTCAATATCGCTTTGGGGCCTAGTGATATTGACTTGCCATTGACCTTCAGCACGACTACCTAGGAAATTATTATATAATAGCACCATTGTTTGAGCCATAAAATAAAACTGTAATTTGGATTTTTTGCCATCGGGGCTAGTAATGCCAATTGTCCAAGTATCTTGATCTTCTCCATTAAATATTATTTCCAAAGTTAGGGACTCGATAAATTGGATAGCATTATTTACGGTGAATCTATGGCTGTATTCCCTAGCATCGCCCATATGGATACTTGTATCGCTATAGATTTTTTCTTTCATTGGGGGCAAAAGCTTCCAGTTTTGGGCTAGCATAAATGCTTGGTTGACGTCCAACAAACCAAAGCCCATAACGGTACTATACTTTTGCGCTACCGCTTTATTAGAATACAATACACCACTTTTTTGATATTGGGCCTTACTGGCATGGTCATATTTGCTAGCACTTTCGGCTAATATCAGTTTGACATCTCGCCATGTTAGCGTTGGAAATTCCGAACGCAGTAGGCCAATAGCCCCAGTTACTAAAGGCGCAGCACTAGATGTATGGTCAAAATCATCGGTATATCCTCCTCGATTGTTGCTAGTAACATCGCCGATAGGGGCGGTCAGCCAAAGGTTTAGGCCCATAGTATGGCCATAGCTGTTAGTTGTTTTCGGTATAGTACCATCTTTTTGTATGGCGTTGACATTGATAACCGCATGATGATTTAAATAGCCATCATTGCGTGCAGTAGTTAAGGTATTACCAGCGGCAAAGACCATATTAGACCCTTTGCCAGAAAAACCGTGCTTGCTAACTCTATCCATAGCAGCCTTATCTTTTTTATCCAGTGGCACATAATCCAATTGAACGATAGTAGAAATATTGCCAACGCTGGCATTGTATACCGCAATTTCTCTATGCTTTGTATGGTTAAAGGCCTTGGCAATATATTGTAATCGGTTTTCATCATTTTCTGCTACAATGGAATAATTATATATCTTGGCATTGGGGGCAACGCCAATCATACCCATATGATTGTCCCTAGCAGCTATCAAACCAGCAACATTAGTGCCATGAGATTCTTTGGGATCGTATCTACCAAAGCATGGTAGCAATATCATATCTCTAAGGTCGGGGTGATTGGTATCTATACCGGTATCAATAACAGCGATAGAAATGGGCTTTATGCCATAACCTTGTTGCCAAGCGGGTACTATGTTTATATCCAATCCTTTGATAGTGCTATTATATAAATACCATTGTTCTGTAAACTTTGGCTCATCTTGGTAGGTTACTAATTGCTTATTGCCATTTTTATTTTTAAGGCTTTGCGATTCTGTGCTATGATATTTGCAAGTATCTGCAATTGAATTAGCAATAGTTGACTCGATACCTTCATCGGGATTGCAAGATGATAGTAATACAGAAATATTTATCAAAAATAGAAATATAATATATTTATACTTTTGGAACATTATATTTTTCTTTTCTTTATAATTTACCATAACTTCTATAATATGATATTTTGTATTTCATAATATCTAGTTTTTAATGGCCACGAAATACAAAACTAATTTCTTGAATATCTTTCAATTGTGTTTGGGTTTCTATTTTCCATTTGCCAACTATTGGGCTACCTAAAAAGGTATTAAATAATAGTGTCGTGTTCTTTGGTATTCCATAATACGTAAATTCGGCCTCTAACCCATTGGGGCTAGTTATTTTCATATCGCCAAAAAATTCATCATCTGCATTTAATACGATTTCTATGGTTAGGGATTCTATAAATTGTATGCTACTATCTAGGCTAAATTCATCTACATATTTGTTTGTATTGGTTGTATCCGTATTTGTATAGGTATAGGTTTTTACTTTCATTGCGGGCAATAACTTCCAGTTTTGCGCTAGGATAAATGCTTGTTCTACATCTAACAAACCAAAGCCCAGCGTCTTACTATACTTTTGTGTTTCCTCTGGGTTACAATACAATACACCGCTTTTACGATATTGGGCCTTATCTTTATAGTCATATTTGTTAGCACTTTCGGCTAATATCAGTTTGACATCTCGCCATGTGAGCGTTGGAAATTCCGAACGCAGTAGGCCAATAGCCCCACTCACCAAAGGCGCAGTTGCAGATGTGCCAATAAAATTATTGATATATCCACCGCCATTGTTGCTAGTAACCGAGCCCATAGGGGCGGTGAGCCAAAGGTTTACTCCGATAGTATAGCCTCCAGAAAGGAATTTTGGCACTGGCACTATGCCATCTTTTTTAATGGCATTGACGGCTATAACGGCATGATAGTTTAAATAACCATCATTGCGAGCTACTTCTTGGCCATTGCCGGCAGCAAATACCAGGCTAGAGCCTTTACCATCAAAGCCATGCTTGGTTACGGTATCCATTGCTTGCTTTATACTAGGTTTCAAAGCCACATGATGTAATTTATGGTTT
The DNA here is from genome assembly GCA_965225855.1 of Spirochaetia bacterium. GTDB lineage: Bacteria > Spirochaetota > Spirochaetia > SP-2023 > SP-2023 > Haliotispira. The sequence continues at coordinate 1,653,540 of CBDDCK010000005.1, forward strand.
AAATATTGGTTTTCAGCACCAAAGCTGGCATTATATACCGCAATGTTTGTATGGTTTTGCTTAAATGCAGCAATGATAGAATTGGTAATGATAGATTTATCAGCTATAGCATAATTATATATTTTGGCATTGGGGGCAACGCCAATCATACCCACATGATTGTCCCTTGCAGCTATCAAACCCGCAACATTGCTGCCATGAGATTCTTTAGGATCGTATTCTTCAAAGTATGGTAGCAATATCATATCTTTAAGGTCCGGGTGCGTGGTATCAATACCGGCATCTAAAATACCGATAGAAACCGGCTGTTTACCATAACCTTTTTGCCATACGGGTAGTATATTTATATCCAAACCTTTAATATTAGTATTGTGCAAATACCATTGTTCATTAAACTTGGCCTCATCATTATAGCTAATGGCTTGGTTATTGCCAACTTGGTTTTTATTTGCTAGCGATTGCGTGGCATTATTGCCGCAAATCTTAGTAATATTATTTTTGCCTGCGGGAGCTTGTGTATCTTGATCGGGATCACAGGATAATAGCAAAACAGACAAGATAATTGCCCAGCCAAAAGATAATCTTTGATGAGTGCTAAATAGATATTTTAGCTTTGGGTGAAAATACATAGCAAAATCCTTGTTAGACCAAAACAAAACGATAATATCAAACCAGCGGAGTGATAATATGATATAAACAGAGTGGTTTAATGGCCTCTCAAAGTTAAAGATACGCTTTCTACATCTTCATTAGAAACATCTTTTGGGGAGTTTATTTGTATTTTCCAGTTTCCCACGGCCGTACTACCTAAGAAAGTATTAAATAATAGCACCATCTTTTTAGCCATATAGGCAAAGATTAATTTCGAATCTTTACCATCAGGGCTAGTTATTACAATATCCCAACCAAAATTGAGTTCTTCCTTAAATACTAATTCCAAAGTCAGAGATTCTATAAAACCTATATCATTACTTAGACTAAAGGTAGTGCTATATTGCCTGTTATTGCTTAGCAGAATACTACTAGCGCTATGGGTCTGTACTTTCATTGCGGGCAATAACTTCCAATTTTTGGCTAGAGAAAACGCTTGTTCTACATTTAACAAACCAAAACCCATAGTGCGGCCATACTTTTGTACGGTGCTGGAATTGGAGTAAAACACCCCGGTTTTACGATATTGGGCCTTGTTATTGTTGTCATATTTAGTGGCACTTTCGGCTAATATCAGTTTGACATCTCGCCATGTTAAGGTGGGATATTCCGAACGCAGCAGGGCAATAGCCCCGCTTACCAAAGGCGCAGCAGAAGATGTTCGGCCAAAATCATCGACATATCCTCCTCCATTGGTAGTAGTATATGATCCGGCTGGGGCGATAATCCAAAGATTCACTCCGTTAGTATGGCCAAATTTATACGATATTTCGGGGATCACACCATCGGACTTAATGGCATTGACATTGATAATTGAATAGTGATGCAAATAGCCATCGTTGGTAGCCATACCAAAGACATTACCTGCAGCAAAAACAATACTAGAGCCTTTGTTACCAAAACCAGACTGGGTAACATCATCGATCGCCTTTTTGACTTCCGCAGGCATCAGTCTATACCTAAGGCCAACGGCATTAAAAGAAAAGCCCAAACTAGCATTATATACCGCAATATCACGGTGCTTTTTATGCTTAAATGAATTGCTAACATGATTGATGAACTGTCCACCATTGTTAATCGTAATCGAAAAACTATATATCTTGGCCTTGGGGGCAACGCCAATAATCCCTTGTTGGTTATCTCTTGCAGCTATAATACCCGCAACTTTTGTTCCATGAGATAGTTTACGATCATAACCGCCAAAGCCAGTTATCAATACGCTATTGGTAAGGTCGGGGTGCTTGGTATCAATACCTTGGTCCATAATACCAATAGAAACGGGCTTAGTGCCATAGCCTTTTTGCCATACGGGTAGGATATTTATATCCAAACCTTTAATATTAGTATTGTGCAAATACCATTGTTCTGTAAACTTTGGCTCATCGTTATAGGTTACTAATTGTTTGTTGCTATGTTCAGGCTTTTTGCATTGCAACTGTATAGCATTATCTTTACAATTATTTTCAATTTTATTTGCACCTGGAGGGCTAGTAATTTCATCGGGGTCGCAAGAAAATAGCAATAGCGAAATAAAAGCCCAAAAGATGAAAATATTTTTGGTTTTAACCATAGTGATACCTACCTTATAAATAATTATATGATATTTTATTTTTAATAATATCTAATTTTTAGTTTACCTATATCATAATATTAAATCGTTGAAAAGATATTCTGTATTTAAATTGATCTAATGGCCGCGAAAGGTTAAAGTAATTTTCGTAGCCTTTTGTTCTGGTCGGTTGATTGTTACTTTCCATATACCCGCTACCGAACTACCTAGAAAGGTATTGAATGATAGAGTAATATTTTTGCGAATATAGGCCATTTGTATAGTAGATTCTATATTTTGAGGGTTGCTTATCGTAATTTTAGGGCCAAGAGGTAGGCCATCTGGGCCTTTGTGTTCTATATCTAAAACTAGAGATTCTATAAAAGTTATATTGCTATTTATGTTAAACTGGTGGCTATATTCCTCGCTATCTTCTTGCGCTACCGTAGTTGATGAATATGTTTGTGTTTTGATTGGGGGCAAAGTCTTCCATTTCTGGGCTAGAGCCAATGCTTGTTCTACATCTAACAAACCAAAACCCATCGTACGGCTATACTTTTGCATAACCGTTGGCTTAGAATAAAAGCAACCACTTTTACGATATTGGGCCTTGTCGGCTTTGTCATATTTAAAAGCACTTTCGGCTAATATCAGTTTCATATCCCGCCATGTGAGCGTTGGAAATTCCGAACGCAGTAGGGCAATGGCTCCAGTTACCAAAGGCGCAGCAGAAGATGTTCGGCCAAAATCATTGATATAATCGCCATCAGCCGTAGTAACATTGCCAGTAGGAGCAATTAGCCATAGGTTTACTCCTTCGGTATTGCCACTTTTGCCAAAATCTGGTTTTGGTATTTGGCCATCTTGTTTTATGACATTGACTGCGATAACCGCATGGTGCTGCAAATAGCCATCATTTATAGTAATCTTTTTGCTATTACCCGCAGCAAAAACCAAATTAGCCCCTTTATTATCGTACCCTTGAGTGCTTATTCTATCCATCGCTGTTTTTACATTTGAATTTAAAGGGTTATAGTATATAATATTATTATGGCCAAAACTAAAGTTGTAGACGGCAATCTCGCTACTTTTATGTTGCAAAGCCCTAATAAAACGCTGGTAAGCATCGCTCGTACTACCCAATATTCCGTAACTGTAGACTTTGGCATTAGGGGCAACGCCAATAATACCTATATTATTATCCCTTGCAGCTATTAAACCCGTAACAGCCGTGCCATGTTTTATTGTAGCATCATAATTATTAGAATCATTTACTATTTCGATATTATCAAGGTCCGGGTGGCTTGGTTCAATAGCATTATCCAATATCCCTACAGCAATAGCTTCGCTACCATAGCCTTTATTCCATGCTGGTACAATGTTAATATCTAAACCTTTGATAGTGGTATTATGCAAATACCATTGTTGCTTGTATAAAGGGTCATCACTATAATTTAATTTGGGCTTACCCTTGGTTTTTAATGTTAGGGTTGGTTTATTACCTTTACAATCTTTTAAAATATTATCATTAGGAATAACTTTCTCTATACCTTGATCGGGGTCGCAATAAAATAGCAAGATAGTAGCCCAAAGCCAAAATATAAAAATAAATATACGATTAAGCATAACTATAGGCCCTTTATCAGTAATTGTATGATATTTTATTTTTGATATTAGCTAATTTAAAATCACTAAATAACTATTTTCGATTGTATATGTATGATATTTTTTGTTTGATTCTATCTAATGGCCACGAAAAGTCAATGATACTTTGCTTGCCTTTTTCTTTGGGTAATTCATTGTTACTTTCCATGTACCCACTGCCGAACTACCTAGAAAATTGTTGAACAATAACTTTGTCTTTAGGGGAATATTGTAGCCCATAGTTATACTAGCTTTAATATTTTGAGGACTGATTATGGTAATTTTAAGAAAAGGAGCCCCTTTTGTACCTGTGTTGTATTCTATATCGAAGACTAAAGATTCTATAAAAGTAATATCGTTATTTACGGTAAAGTGGTGGCTATATTGATTGCCATTTTTTTGGGCTACCGTAGTTGATGAATACTTATTAGTTTTCATTGGGGGCAAAGTTTTCCATTTCTGGGCTAGGGCCAAGGCTTGTGCAACATCTAACAAACCAAAACCCATCGTACGGCTATACTTTTGTTGTTGTGAAGAGTCGGAATAAAATATGCCAGATTTGTTATATTGGGCTTTGTCATCATCATCATACTTGTTGGCACTTTCGGCTAATATCAGTTTCATATCCCGCCAAGTCAGGTTGGGAACTTCAGAGCGCAATAGTGCGATAGCCCCACTCACTAAGGGCGCAGCAGAAGAAGTATAGTTGAAACTATCATTATAAGTATTTGTATTTGCGATAGTCTCTAAGCCAGAAGGTGCTATTAGCCAAAGGTTTACTCCTTCGGTTACCCCCCTTAAATTCCTATCTGTGAAATCCGGTATCTTACCATCGCTTTTAATAGCATTTACTGCAATAACCGCATAATGCTGTAAATCACCATCAACTCTAGCACTCATCTCTTTGTTACCAGCAGCATATACAATGCTAGAACCTTTACCGCCAAAGCCTTTACAAGTTACTGTATCCCTTGCGGTATCTTGTTTGGGGTTTCTCGGCTTATATGTTTCAAAAATATCCTTCGGTTCATAGCCTAGGCTAAGGTTATATACGGCAATCTTGGTATGATGTTCATGCTCAAATGCTTGGGAAATAGCGTCTTCTGGTTGGCCAACTACGGCATAACTATATAGTTTGGCATGGGGTACAATGCCGATAATCCCAGTCTCGTTGTCCCTTGCTGCTATTAGGCCAGCTACTTTGGTGCCATGTGATTCTGTGGAATCATAAGAATTAAAACCTGTTACCAATTCACTGCCGCTAAGTTCTTCATGGTTTGTATCTATGGCACTATCAATCACAGCAACCGCAATTTCCCTAGTGCCATAGCCTTTATCCCAAACCGGTAGTATATTTATACCAACCTTATGATTATTTCTACTCTGTAAATACCATTGGTTTGTAAACCTTGGTTCATCGTTATAAGTTATCTTTGGATTTTTAGCACCAACTAGATTGTTTAATGTTTGCGGGCTTGTACTACCGTTACAATCTTTGGTAACAATAGGTTTTTTCGGTTTTGAACTACCGTTGTTGTTGCCCAAATTATCCATATCTTCATCGGGGTCGCAAGATAGTAGCAATAGTGAACATACTAACCCCAAAACAAAAAATATTTTTTGTTTTGCCTTCAATAAAATGATTTGATTATTTTTCATAGAAATAATCCTTACCCTAAATATTGCTTAATAATATCACTATAATATATAATGAAGATAAAATTTACTAAATAGAATTTTAAAAGTATTATATTTTTATTTTCATAATTAGTTATACCTAATTTTTGAATATTATATTATTGAGTTACTTATATGATATTTATGCCCATCTTGTACTATTGAATGTTTTAATGGCCCCGAATGGTTATGCTTAATTTTTGCAATTCTTGTGCTAGCTTTACCTTGACTTTCGGTCTTGTTATTGCAAACTTACATTTGTTTAGTCGAACATCTTTATTGGTAACTATTTATGAAAGTATTAAAATGCTGGATAAACTGCTTATAATTGGGGTACTGGAAGTCTGCTATAGAATCTTTGCGACTTTTCCAAGTAAAGTGCGCTGCCGAGTAATCCGCCTTTTTGGCACCGATAATATCATTGCGATAACTGTTGCCCACATATAGTATCGCTTGGGGTTCTACACCTAGCCTTTGCGCTAGGTATTGGTAGGCTGCATTATGGGGTTTTAGGTAACCGCTATCTTCTGATGTAATGGCTAAATCCCAATATTCTGGGCCGAGGCCAAAATATTGTAGCTTTTGCTCTACCGGAAAGTCTGACATGGCAGCAACCATAAAACCGCGGGATTTTAATTCTTTTAAAGCCTGCTTTACTCCTGGCAATGGGCGAATATAGCGGAAGGTATGCTCCCAAACTTGGTATATCTTATGGTCTAAAAGTTTTTCTACTTGCAAAACATTCTGGCCCGTTAGCTCTGCATACATTTGGGCCTGGTGTTGGTGCAAACCCTTACGGCCTTCTGCTTGATAGTGGTAATCATCTTGGCGAAGACTATGGCGCACTTTCCAATACCGTTGCACTAGCTGAAAATTGCGCAAATAGAATAACAGTGATGTAGTGAGTAATTTCCATTGAGGATATAAGGTACCATCAATATCAAAGGCGACAGCTTTTATTTTCGGCATTAGGCTACCCAGCTATACAGGATATAACGGCAATTTGTGGCCATAAAGAACGCCAGAGTATACTTTTTTTATTTTGCAAAGCAAGCAGGTAATGGCTAAATTCTCGGGCCAAAGTTTCTCTATAGGGGCCTTTGGTTGTTGGCAAGGCAAGCATAATGCTTGAAAACTAGCCATTGCCGTGGGTATTTCAACATTTATTTTGTTTTGCCATAGCTGGGAGTTGTATTGGCTTTAGGGCTTTTGCAATTATTCTTGGGTTTGGCTTGTTAGCGTTGCCAAGGAAGGTGGAAGCCATTATGATTGGGCTTTATTATGTATGATAAACCTGTAATTATTCAGGGTAATGGCACACTCCTGCTGGACTTGCACCATCCCGATAGCGATAAAGCCCGCGATTTGCTATTATTATTCTGTGAATTAGAAAAATCGCCCGAGCATATCCATACGTATCAATTGACTCCACTTTCTTTGTGGAATGCCGCTGCCTCTGGCCTAGGTTACCAGCAAATTTTACAGCATTTAGATTCTGTTAGCCGCTATGAAATACCGCAAAATATAACCTTTCAGGTTGAAGAAATTATGGGGCGTTATGGGGATTTGTGGCTGGAGGAAACTGAAACTACAGAGGAATTTCAACAGTTGCGCCTGTGTACAGATAATCAGCGTATTTGGTTGGAATTGCAGCGCAACCGTAAGCTAGCCAAATATTTAGTACCAGAGGAGCCGGAGTTCAGCTTTTTGATTTCTGCTTTGGACCGCGGTATTGTCAAGGTAGAGCTCATCCGCCAAGGTTTCCCCGTTATTGATTTGGCGCCTGTAGTGGAGGGTGCGCCTTTGCAATTGGCTTTACACAAGCAGACCCTAGCAGGCAAGCCATTTGAGCCAAGGGCTTATCAACGCAATGCTGTGGCTGCTTTGCTGGGAAACGGTGATCCGGGAAGCGGTTTTGGTTCTATTGTTCTGCCTTGTGGCGCGGGCAAAACGGTTGTGGGTATCTTGGCAATGGAGGCTTTACAAACTGAGACTTTGGTGCTTACGCCCAATGTAACGGCTTTGCATCAATGGATTCATGAATTGTTGGATAAGACTGATCTTAGCTGTGAACAATTGGCAGAATACAGTGGCAACCATAAAAGTATTGGCCCGGTAACGGTTGCGACTTACCAAGTTCTGACCTGGTTTTCCAAAGAAAAGGGGGAATACCTGCATTTTGACTTGTTTCGCCAGAGGCAGTGGGGCTTGGTTATTTACGATGAGATGCATATGCTGCCGGCACCTGTGTTTCGTATTATTGCCGAAATACAGAGTGTTCGCCGTTTGGGCCTTACGGCAACTTTGGTGCGCGAAGATCATGAAGAAGATGCGGTGTTTTCTTTAGTTGGGCCCAAACGCTATGATGTGCCTTGGAAAGAGCTGGAGCGTGAGGGCTGGATAGCTACGGCCAATTGCAGTGAATTGCGAATTGAATTGCCGCAAGTTCAAATTTTAGAATATGCGGTATCGCAACCGAGGGAGAAAATTAGTATTGCTGCCCAAAATATCTTAAAAGAAGAAGTTGTGGCTGATTTATTGCAGCGTCATCAAAGTGATAAGATTTTGATTATCGGCCAATATCTCAAGCAATTAGAGGCACTTAGCAAGCGTTTTGTGGTACCCATTATTACCGGGAAAACATCGAACAACAAGCGCGAGGCGCTTTATGAGCAATTGCGCAATGGCCAAATCCGTATCTTGATTGTTTCTAAAGTAGCGAATTTTGCCATTGATTTGCCAGATGTCAATGTGGCGATTCAAGTATCTGGCTCTTTTGGCTCACGGCAAGAAGAGGCCCAGCGTTTGGGCCGTATCTTGCGGCCTAAAAAATGTGCTGCCTACTTTTATAGCATTGTCTCGCGCTATACGGTGGAAGAAGACTTTTCTAGCAATCGCCAGAAGTTTTTAATTGAGCAAGGCTATAGGTACCAAGTGGTTATTTGTGATGCAGAAGATTATCCTTTAAGCCCTGAGCAGGAAAAATCTTTGCGGGAAACGCTTAATAACACGGGCAATGGTCAAGATGCGCTTAGTGAGTTGCGCTCTGAAGAAGACACCATTCCCGATGCGCCTAAACTGGTTACTAAGCCTTGGGCCAAACCTAAAACAATCCGTAAAAAAGCTATCGGGGATTAAATTATGTCAGGAAATATTCCAGCTGTCTGGATTGAAAGCTTTAGTTATTTTAGTGATGATAGTTTGCATTTGCTTGGCAAGCTTTATCTAGGTAATAATGGCATACATAAAAGTCATTCTCGTGAATTGATCATTGAAGCTTTATGGTATCATACTAACCGTGAAGAGTTTAGCCGCGAAAACTTTTCTAGCTTGAATTTTTTGGATATTCAACTTTTGTTGCTATTATATTTGGGCATTCATACCGTTCGGGGATTGAGCAAAAGTTTACGCGAATACACTGCAATTGAAATTTGCCTGCAATTATTGCATTTGCAAGAGCGTATGTTTGTGCTTCAGGTGGCCTGTAAAAACAAAGCTAGTCGCCGTGAAAATCGCAGCAATAATGTTCATTTGATACCGAAAATAGCAAAGCAATTACAAGGCCCTGATGGGGCGCACTTTATTATTGCTCCGCAATTTATGGCCAAATTATCCCAACACCTAGATTTTTGTGTTTTGTTCCAAGGTTGCATTTTGCCAGAGGCACATAAGCCTGCTCTGAGATCGCCCAAATTGTTGCTTAGTTCTGAATTATTTTTGGCTAGCGCGCTTTATTTTGCTCAGGAATCTTTTCCTACTAAGCGCAAAATTACCAAAACTCAACTGGTCAAATGTCGAGAGCATTTTCCTGCTCTAAGCGATGAGCAGCTGCAAACATTGCGTGGGCTTTGTTTGTCTTGTGGTTTGCTTTGTGAAGGCGAGCAGGGGCAGGTAATATTTGGGCTTGAAGCTTTTAAGCAGTTATGGAATGCTCCTTATTACCAACGTTTATTAGCGTTGCAGGCCTGTGTTGCAGGGTTTAGTTACACTGCTTTTGCTAAGTTGCTCAGTATCTGGCCACAGAATATGTTGTTGCCTGCCAACCAGTTAGAGCGTTTGCTGTTGATGATGGGTGTAGCCCGTAATGAAGCTTCTAGCTGTATTGATACAATGCAGCAGTGGCATATACTACTTGAAGTACCAGAGCTCCCCATATCTTCCAGCAAAGAAAAAGAAGCATATTATCAGCTGAATGCCTGGCTTTATAAAGGTGTTGCTAGAATGGAAAATGAAGGCATGGGCACAGAACAACAGAATCGCTTGAGTTCCAATTGGGAGTTTTATTGTGATTTGCGCCATCCAGAAAATTATATTGATTTATTGCTTTGTGCGCGTTTGGAATGTTTTGCCGAATTGAGTTTATTCTGTATGGAAAAGTCATTGTTCCAAAAATATTTTAATGCCGAGCGCGCTAAATTTGAGCGATTTTTCCAATATATTCCGCAACTCGAACGTTATGGGATTGGTATTTCTAACTTTATTCGCCAGCAATGGCAAGAATGGTTTGAGGATAGTACGCGTTTTCAGCTGTTTGAAGATTGTTTACTGGTTTGTCAGCCATCGTATAATGAGTTAATTTGCCGCCTGCTGGCTGTAGAATCTTCGCTTGCGCAGAAAGAAGTAGAGCCTACTTTAGATATTTTATGCAATCCGCAAGCTGGCGTATTTTATTTAGATAAAAGCCGTTATCATCATTGGAGTAGCAAATTAAAGAATGCTGGTATTCATTTTAGCCGGCCTTTTTCTCTAGTAAGATTGGGTGAATCGGAACGAGGAGAACAACAACGATGGTCTATGACAGAAGGTTTTACATTTCCCATGGAACAAGCCTTACAAGCTTGCTATCAATCGCCGCTTGTTTGTTCTGAAGTGGCCTTACCATCTGAGAAACCTAAAGAATTTCCCTGGGATAATTGGCCAACAGAGCCTCACGTTTTTGTCCAGTCGCGTCAATTAGTTTGTAGCAGTACGGATTTCAAGTTATTGCACATACATTTTCGCGAAGCGCGTGGGGTTGATTACACAGCTAAACGCAATTTGCTACACAGTTTACTGACTGCTCGTAATCACATGGCCATTATCACCGTGGCCACTGGCGATAGTTTTGATTTAGTGCCTTATATGATTTTGCCTTTGAGTTTAGATGGCCCAAAAGAAGACCCGCGTCTATTAGCGTTGGATTTGCGGCAAGAATGTTTACAGCAATTTCGTGTCAAAAGTATTACCCGCGTCAATGAAGTTTTTTACAGTTTGATCAATGTTTGTTTGTTGAGCCTCTTATCCAGTGATTATATTGCTACTTTAGAAAATAAATTCAGGAGTTGTCAAGATTAATTTCTTACTAGAAACGATTTATGGAACATATTGAAATACATTATTTAAGCTCTATAGAAGTGGAAATTCGTTTTATTGATAGCCTAAATCATGATAGCAATCGCCGTATTTTCTTACTGGGCACGGCCCATGTTTCCGAGCAAAGTGCCCGGCAAACAGAAGAACAGATAGCCAAGTTACAGCCTGATTGCATTTGTATTGAATTGGATAGCCAGCGCTACCAAACATTACAGCAAAAGGAACGCTGGCAAAATTTAAATTTATTTAAAATTTTAAAAGAGGGCAAGGGATTTTTGTTGTTGGTCAATTTGCTACTGGCTTCATTTCAAAAACGCGTTGGCCGTGATTTAGCGATGAAGCCGGGGCAAGAAATGATTCGGGCTATGGAATTGGCGCATGAAAAACAAATTCATTTGGAATTAGTCGATCGTTCTGTAGAAGTTACATTGAAACGGGCCTGGGCTAAATGTAATTTATGGCAGCGTAGTAAATTACTCAATAGTTTACTTGCTTCTTTGTTCAGTGAAGAAAAGATTTCTGAAGAATATATTGAAAAACTAAAAGAAGCAGATACGTTAGAGCATCTGATGGAAGAATTTGCGAATTATTTGCCTAGTATTAAAACAAGCTTAATTGATGAGCGCGATGTTTTTTTAGCGCGTTCGATAGCTGGTGCCCCTGGCAAAAATATCTTTGCCGTGTTGGGGGCTGGCCATTTGCGCGGGGTTTGCTTAGTTTTAGAAAAAGTGCTTTCTGAAAATGGCCGGGTTGTTTCAAGCCACCACCGGAGTGAAGAAGATCAACAATTGGAAGATAATTCTTTTGTTAATAGGGAAATATCAAGCCCAATAAATGGAGGTATAGATGGGGATATAAATTCAAGCCCAAATAAAAACACAAGTAAAAATCTACCAGAATGGCTGAAAAATCCGCAAGTGCCTGTACCACAGAATGAGCAGCTACTGTATATGTCTGGTAAATCATTTTTTGGTAAAATTTTACCGTGGATCATTCCCATGTTTGCTATCGTAATGATGGCTGCTGGCTTTTTCTTTGCTGATACGCAAAAAGCTTTACAGGGCCTTGGTATTTGGGTTTTATCTCATTCAGTTTTAGCTGGCTTTGCCGCTCTTTGTGTTTTAGCTCATCCTATTAGTATTTTAGTTGCTATACTGACTTCGCCATTTACCGCATTAAACCCAACCATTTCCGTAGGTTTGGTTACGGCTCTGTGTGAAGTTTTGCTGCGCAAGCCAAGGGTTAAGGATGCCGAAAATTTATTAGAGTTGGGAAAATGGTGGCAGTTTCGCCAAAATCGTATTTGGCATGCTTTAATTATTTTTATAGTGGTATCATTAGGTGGTGCTATAGCGACGTTTATCGCTTTGCCTTGGCTTAGTGTATTATTTTCAGTTTGATTGGTACTTTTTGTTATCCTTTTCTTAAATTAGAAAAGTACCAATCAAAGAAGGCTGTAATGGATTTTCAAGTCTTTCTTGGGCAATGAATTATTGCAAGTGTGCAATCCCTGTTAATTTTATGTAGCGTTTTTCAGCTATGTAGTTTAGGCTTCCAAGGTTATAAAATACTTTGTATTTTGTATAGGGTTCGTACAGAGTTTAGTAATAGTGGCTCTGCCTGCGTTTGAATGGTTGTGGGTAGTGAGGGTTAGCACATCATTATGACAATATTTGATTTGGGCGACTTAATTACAGTATTGGTATTGTTGTTTCTCGTGTTATACTTTCGGGCTCGCGATAGCAATAATCGTTCTATAGATGAAGTGCGGCGTTTTTTATCTAGTATGCGCGGCAGTTTAGAGCATCGTTTTCAAAATATTAAAAATGAATTGGAGGAGCGTTCTGTTGAATTGGAAGCCCAGCGGGATTTGAATATTGAATATATGCGTAGGGGGGCGCAGAGCTATCAAAATTTTATGCAAAGTGTGGAAGGTTTGGAAGCTACGCAACAACGCTTGGAAACTTTGTTTGATTCTCTTAGGCTTTATGAAGAACAAATGGGCCAAATTCAGCAGCAATTTAGTCAAGTAGCTCAGCAAACAGAGCAAGTCCATAAGTTAGATGCCCATTTAAAAGAATATAGGCATTGGGCGGGTGAACTGCAAAAACATTTAATGCTCAAATTAGATGAACATCAAAGATTGTTAGAAAATAATCTTGAAAAATATTTAACCGAGCAAAAAGAATCTTTTAGCCAAGATTGGGAAAGTTTGAATACGCGACTGCAAGGGTTGGAAGAAGGCACAGCTCAGCAAGCAGATGCATTGCAGCGAGTTGTTCGTGAGAGGTCAGAGTGGGACAAAGTTGAACGGGCTTTGCAATCCGATGCCGAGCATTTGCGCCAGAAACAACAAGCTTTGCGTGAAAAATTCGATTACGTGTTAGAGCAAAATAACCAGTTGGAAGCTCGATATGAAAGTAGAAAAAATCAGGTACAAGAATTCCAAGAGCAGTTAAACCAGCTTTATGGGGAAGTGGAACAGGATTTAAAAGAGGAGCTGAATCGCCATCGCCAAGAATTGCGGGAGCAGTTGTTGCTTGATATTCAAAATTTGCAGCGTGAACAAAAAGCTTTATTGGGCCACAAGACCGATGAGCTAATGCGCAAAACGATTGAGCAGGTGCATCGCAACTTGCAGGAGTTTGAACAATGGTGTAGTGCCTATTTTGAAAAATTTGTCAGCATTGAGGGTGATATTAAGAAGGATCGCAATGCCTTGCTAGAACAATTTCGCATTGATATGTGGCAAGAAATGGAGACTGCTAAATCCATATATGGCGAGCAAGCTAACGAATTATTTGGCGATTGGAGTATGCTTTCGGAAAATTATCAGCGTTTGCAGTCGGACTTTGAACAAATTGAAAGCCGCTCTCGTGAGGAATTGGGCTCCCAATTTGAATTATATGAAAAGAATTTTATCGATGATTTGCGCAAAAAACGGCTTCAGATGACTGAACATTTGCAGCTTTGGGACGATTCAATGAAAAATCAGCTGGAAGAATTGGCCCGACAAATGGAGAGTAGCCAAGAAGCAAATTGGGATCGCAACCGAGAAATTTGGGATCGCCAAGTAGAAGTTGAGCGTAGAAATTTGAAAGAACAGCTGCGTATTTCTAAACAACAAATTCAAGGACATGAAATTGAAGTAGAGCGCAATATTCGCCAATTGATGGTCGATTTGAAATCCGAGGCGAAAAGCCAGCAGGAAAATATTGTACAACAAAACCGTGAGCGCGATATAGAAATCCGCAAGCGTTTGGAAGAACATGGTAGTAGTTTAGAACAATGGTCGCAAAACTTTTTGCAGATGGAAAAAAATATGCAGGAGCGCAGTCGCAAATTGGAAGAGCAATATGAATCCTTGGAAGTTCGCATTGAAAGAGATGTTCAGCAAATGGCTAGCAACTTTGAGACTATTGAACAGCAGCAGCAACATATTTTGAGCAATGGTAAATTGATTGAACGTGCAGAACAATTATGGCGTGAAACGCGTGAACAGATAGCGAGGCTACGTGAACAAAATTCGATTTTGAATACTTATGGGGAACAAAGTCAACATTTAGGGAAAGAATTTGAATACATTAAGCAATTGGCTCAAGATATTGGCGGCAAGCTGCGGGCTTTGGAGGCCATCGAAGAGCGTGCTGAGACGCTACAACAGAATGTGAAAAATGTAGAACAGACCATGGAGCAAAACCGCAGCCAGTGGGAAGCGATGTATGCTCAACACGATCGCATTCAACAAATGGAAGAATATTTACGGCGTATAGAAGAAGTGTATCAAGACCGAGGAAAAGAATTTATTGCATTGGAACAGCAGGCACAGAACTTGGAAGCTCACCAAGCTCAAGTATTACAGCATATTAATGGCATAAAAGATATTGAATCTCGTATCTCATCGGTGGAGCAGTTGGTTGGCCCGCTGGAAGAAAAAGCAAGTGAGTTGAGCCGTTTACAAGATGTGATTGAGCAAAACTCCGTTTATACAGGGCAAGTTTCCGAGCAAATTTCTGTATTACAACGGCTTGTAGATATAGCGCAGCAGCGTTCTGAAGAGCTAGAGCGTATGCGTTCTTGGTTGGCCAATGCAGAAGAAAGGGTTAAAAAGATGAATGAAAATCTTGACATGAATATACACTTAGCAGAGCAAGTTGCTTTACAGCAGGGTAACCAACAAAACTTGAATGATTCTGGGGTGGACTTGGCGCGCATTGATGCAGAAACACGAACTATGGTATTTCGACTTTCGGAGAAAGGCTGGGATAATCGGACCATTGCCAAGCAGCTCAATATTAGTGTTGGTGCTGTTGAATTAATTTTGGAGATGAGTTCAATTATTTAACTTTATTAAATATTTTTTGTGGCTTTTAATTTTTTACGTTCAAAATTTGCTTGGCCAATATGATTGGTTTTTGGATAATGATCGCACTTTAGGAGGATTTTGTGAATACCCAATTGCAACGAATGATGGTTGTACTATTTTTAGTACTGACATTAATAGCGGTAACAGTCTTATTTTGGCTGCCTATCAATAATGATTCCGATCGTATTTTGGTAGCTAGAGAAAATGCATCAAATGGTTTGTTAAATTTAGGTGCTCAAGAACAGGATACTCAAAATGGCAAAGATTCTTCGATGGATGATATGTTGAGTAGTGAATTTACTGGGCCAAAATCCGAGTCTTTTGAGACAGGCGATTCTATGAGAATGGAAGACAATGAAAATTCTTTGTATGAGCAAGATTTGATAGCTGATGATGCAGAGCTGCGTCGCGAATATGACCCAGCTAGCTATCTTGGCAATGGTATGAAAGCAGGGAATATGCAAAATTTAAATATGGACAAAGACGGTAAGAATGGGGCGGTTTCCATGTTACCCGGAGGAATGTCTATGAAAGCCATGCCAAAAAAATCCATTACGATGAGTAAGGAAATGATGATGGATAGCGATATCGATGGTTATGCTTACGATGTGATGGGCAACAAACGTGCTCATGTTACAGATTACACTGTACGCAAAAATGATTGGTTTGCCAAAATTACCGGTAAACATTGGGAAGACCTATTTATGTGGCCAGACCTTTACACGATGAATATAAATAATTTGAGTAGTAATAATCCTGATTTGATTTTTCCCGATGAAAAAATCAGTGTCTATGAATCATTGACGGCGGATGGTGATTTTTCAGCAGATGATCGCCGGACTTTGATTAGTGCTTATCTTAAAGTTTATAAGATATATAAGCAGTTGGGAAAAAAGAAAGATCTGGCCGCAGCTCAATTATTGGCATCGGCTGTGCGCTATGATCAGGGATTTTTAGAAAAGTATTCAGGTATTATCGCATCAAAAGATAAGCGAGAAGCCGAGCGTTTGCTCAAGGAGCAAAAATTCCTCGATTGATTTTTTGGCTCTCATTGGCTCTTCGGTTTTTTGAGATGAATGGAATGATTTATAGGAGTGTCTTTACTTTTACGTATTTTCTGTAGGGAAAATTAGCCTCTGAATTTTTTTCTTTTATAAGTTGTTCAATAGAAATTTATAATGAATAAAAAACGATATACGGGCTCTGAAAAACCTTTACAAGGCTTGTTACGGGTTTGTCGCAAGACTGAGCAAGAACGAGTTTTTAATCTTGCAGTACGTCAAGTTTTAAATTATATTCCGTCTCAAAAATTGCCAGAGCCGAATCCTAATCTATTGGGCTCGGAGAAAGTTCTTTTAACTCGGAAAGCCAATGAATTTTTCCGTTTAGGGCAAATCCAAGCTGCAGAAAAAATTTATTTGACGGTAGGCTATAGTGCTGGTTTGCATAAATTGGCCGAGCATTATTTGAAGAAAGAAAATTTTATCAAAGCATATTTATTGTTTCAGGCGGCTAATGATTATCAAAATGTCGATGCTTTGACAGAGCGTTTTGTTACTGTTGTTCGCAAATGGTTGAAAAATTTGAATTAGCAATATTTTGAACGTAGAGTTTTTTGCTTCATTAAGTCTTGAAAAATGGGTTTAGTTTAATGGCAAAAGGGAATTGGGATCATGATATTGTTGTTATTGGTGGTGGGGCTGCTGGTCTTACGGCAGCACAATATGGCGCACGAGCAAATTTAGATACGTTATTACTGGAACGATATGCTTTTGGTGGGCAAGCTTTAATTATTTCAGAATTGGAAAATTATCCAGGTTTTCCCGATATAATTACGGGCTTTGAGTTTTCTCAGCGTATGGAACAGCAAGCAAGGAATTTTGGTGCACAGTTACTGGTAGATGAAGTCTTGGGATTACAGCGTGATGAAAATTTATTTATTGTAAAAATTAGAGAAAAAGAAATTCTTACCCCTGCAGTTATACTGGCTACCGGTGCTATGCATCGGCCTTTGGGTATTCAAGGTGAAGAACGTTTAGTTGGTCGTGGAGTATCTTACTGTGCTTCTTGCGATGGCCCGTTTTTTAAAAATAAGAAAATTTTAGTCGTTGGTGGTGGCGATGCTGCTTGTGATGAGGCCCATTATCTTTCCAATATTAGTGATAAAATCGTATTGATCCATCGCCGCAATCAATTTCGTGCCCAAGATGCTTTGGCTTCTCGCGTTTGCAATAATCAAAATATTGAGGTTCGGTTATCGCAAGTTGCTTTGGAGATTGTTGGAGAAAACAAAGTAGAAAAAGTCCG
Source organism: Spirochaetia bacterium (assembly GCA_965225855.1). GTDB lineage: Bacteria > Spirochaetota > Spirochaetia > SP-2023 > SP-2023 > Haliotispira. Next base: position 1,671,086 of record CBDDCK010000005.1, read on the forward strand.
CTTTCAAAAAGTTGATTCGGGCAACACCTATGAAGAAGATTTTGATGCTGTTTTTGTTTTTGTTGGTTCTATTCCCACTACGGGGCTGGCTTTTGCCGAAATAATAAAAGATGAGCAAGGTTTTATTCAAGTTGATGAGCATATGGAAACGGCTGTTCCTGGTTTTTTTGCCATTGGAGATGCTCGGCAGACACCATTTCGTCAGCTAGCTGTAGGGGTAGGCGATGCTGCTTTGGCCGCGCATGCTGCTGCACATAGAGTGGAAGAGTTTTGTTGTCATAAAGCTTTGTTGTCATAAATTAATTTGGAGCTGGACAAATGGAAAGGCTTGGGGATTTAATCGCTTAGCCCATTCCATTGTCTACTTTGTCGGAATTAAAGAAATTTACTAATTTGTTTTCCAGTCGTCAATTTGCTTTTGCAACTCGGCACGAACTTTCTCATAACCCGCATCATCAAGACGTTGTTGCAATTCGGCTAAAAGTTCATCGGTATCACGTAAACCAAAGAGCAATTGATCATTATACTCTTTAGTAATATTAGAAATAGCCGCTATTTCTGTGCGAATCGGGCGAATATCTGCGGAAAAGGACGCAATAGTGGGCACCACTGCGGAAGCTAAGGCGTTGCGCTCTTGTTGCACCAAATCCTCAGGAGAACCCTGTTTCAATGTATTGGCTGGATTGCCCCACAATTTAAATTCCCAAAGATGGCGGGTGTATTCCGGAGATTCGGCTAGCTTGGCAAAAACTCCGTTTTCATTCCAGCTTTTGCCTTTAACACCCCATTGTATGGTGGCTAGAACATCTTTATTGGTAAAAATAAATTCCATCATCTTCAGGGTTTTGGTCGTATCTTCACCGTTGGCCATCACACCGTGGTAAAAATCGGGTACTAAAACCTGTGGATAAATAGATTGAACGGAATAGAAATTAATTAAACCACCATCGCGCTTATTTGGCAGATATTCATTGTAAGGAATATCTGGTTTGTGTACCTGTGGCATAACCAACCAATCTGGATATTCACCACTACCCACGCGGTCAAACCCTTCACTATCAGGAGAGAGAACCCAACCATTCAAGTTCCATTGACGGATTCTTCGGTAGTTTGCGACCATATCCGGTAGAGCATACAAATTCTTGACTTGCATATTCGCATCATCGGGTTCGACCACCCAAGGAGAAATTCTATCGGTAAGTATAGGCACATAATAAAAGGCCCCTAAAAACCATCTGCCCGGGTCGGTAAACCCAGCATTGCCAGACTTCTCAAGGTATTCTTCTAGTATTGGTTCTAAGGCTTCATAATCGCGAATATCGGCTACTCTATCGCTAAATCCGTATTTATCGGCCTCTTGCTTGTGCCAACGCAAACCGCTATTAAAGGCATTGAATATCGGCAGAGCACCAATCTCTCCCGCAACAGTCATTGCTCCCCATTGTTCTGGGGTATATAACCTGTATAAATCTGGTGCCTGCTCCGGCAAAAGCTGCGATATATCGGCAAAAGCTCCTCGCTGCATAAAGGCCTTATAAGGGATAATATCGGTAAAGGTCATAGCTGCATCTATGCGTTCACCGGCACTAATTAATGTATTCAATTTTGTAGCATAATCGCCCCAACCGACTTTATTAAAATTTACCTGCATAGATATATTGTCGGCCGCCATTTTATTAATTTCGGCCTCCCAAGCATCCCAGTCTTTGCCCGGGTCTCCGGGAATATAGTATTCTATGGTAAACATTTCAGCAGATGTTTCCTCTTTTCCAGAACTTGCCGAACTTGTTTTTTTACCACAAGCAAAAAGCAGTACGAAAGCCACAAAAGCTAACGCCAATATTTTTGGTTTCATTTATGAAAACCTCCTATTATTTATTATTATGGGCATGAGCCCTTAAATATTTAAGATTTTACGGCCCCAACAGTGAGACCAGAAATAAAATATTTCTGAAAAAACGGATAAGCTATCAATATTGGCGTAGTTGCAATAACATTCAGGGCCAGCTGCATCGTAATACTTGGCGGACTCTGGTGTACCGTACTACTCACAACGCCGGCATTTTGAGTAAGGTAGAGAATCGCACTGGTGATTCTCTGTAATAAAGCCTGAATCGGCAGTAATTTAAGGTCTTCTATATATAACATGGCATTAAACCAATCATTCCAATAAGCCAGCATATTAAAAAAGGCAATTGTAGCAATCCCAGCTTTGGATAGTGGTGCAACAATTTGAAACAAAATGGTGTAATGGTTGGCACCATCCATTTGTGCCGACTCTATTAGGGAAGAATGAACACTCATTTTTATAAAGGTGCGAAGTACAATAATATTAAATGGATTTACCAGCAGAGGCAGAATTAAAGCCCATAAAGAATTTCTCAAACCATATACTTGCACCATGAGAATATAAGAAGGCACTAAGCCAACATTAAACAGCATTGTAAAAAAGATAATAAAGGTAATGCTATTTCGCCAGGCAAAGTCTGCATTAGAAAGTGCGTAGGCACATAGAAGAGCAAGCAGCACGGAAATAACGGAACCAACTAAGGTAATCGTTATGGTTACTCCGTAAGAATAAATGATTTGCAGGCCGGCTAAATCAAAAAGATACTCATACGCCCGAAGACTCCAAATATCGGGAAACAAACGATAGCCATTCTGGAGCAAACTTGCTTCATCGGTAAAAGAGCCTATAAAGGTTAACGCTACAGGATAAACTGTTATAAAAGCCAACAGACCAACAACGATAACTAGAATTAAATGGTGGAATGGATGAATATCCTGATTTAGAGAATGCCGCATATAAAACTCGCTTAAATCTTGCTATATACTTAATGGCTTAAAATAAAGCCGATTCGGGATTGATTTTCCGTACCCAGAGATTGGTTAGATAGACCAACACTAAACCAACTAAAGATTGATACAAGCCCGCTGCAGTTGCCATACCAATATCATTTAGCTTGACAAGGGCCCGGAAAACATAAGTATCAATAACGGTTGTTACCGGGAATAATATACCTCGGTCTCCGGGGAGAATATAGAACAAACCAAAGTCCGCAAAGAAAATACGCCCTACTGCCAAAATAGTCAAAATAGTCATAATCGGTACTAAAGAAGGAATAGTTAAATAAATGATTTGGCGGAACTTACCAGCCCCGTCTATGCGGGCAGATTCATACATGCTAACATCTATTCCCGACAGCGCAGCCAAATAAATAACCGAACCAAAACCCACTGTCTTCCAGAAATTAACCGTGATCAAAATGTAGGGCCATTTATTAGCTTCATTAAACCAAGCAATAGGTTCACCCCCCCAACGCACTAAAAACTGGTTGATTAAGCCATTATCGGTGGAAAGGAAGGCGAACGCAAAAAAGCTAACCGTTATCCACGAGAGAAAGTTGGGCATAATCAGGATAGTTTGCGATGTTTTAGAAAACAGCCTGAAGCGGATCTCATGGATAATAATAGCCAAAGTAACACATAACACCAAACCGACAAAGATAAATACAAAGTTGTATGCCAGTGTATTACGCGTCATAACCCAGGCATCTCTGGTATGAAACAAAAACTTAAAATTCTCCAGCCCCACCCATTCACTATTCTGCAGGGCATAGAGGAAACCTTTTCTGCTGGAGCGGAAGTCTTGAAAGGCCATTAGCAGGCCGCCCATTGGCAAATAACGGAACAGCAGTAACCACAGCAAGGTAGGGGCACACATACTCAACAAAACCCAATTTTCTTTTTTCTTTAGGGAGGCAAAGCGTTTAGTACCCTTCTTGCCGATTGGTCTTGACAAATCCATCTACTTCTTCCGTTTACGTTATTTCATCTACATTTACTAAGCGTCCCCGTTCGCTATGAGAAACAAAACAAGCATCGAGCACCCGTTGAATTTTAGCCCCGCGTGCAAAGTCCGGTTGCTGCGTATCACCTGTCTGGATACTCTGGACAAAACGCTCATAATTATCGGGCGTAGCTGGGCAGTGCACCGTATACCAATGTCCCCGGTCTTTATTTTCTTCATCGCAAAGCTGTAGTATACGCGGGCTTTTATCAAGGTTGATTTTGATACCACCCTTAGTGCCATGAATGGCCAAGTACAAAGAGTTCAGACGCCCAGTCCCCCACCTAGTGGTATGAATGCTTGCTAAAGCTCCATTTTCCAGTCGTGCGCTAACCAGTGCAGAGTCGTTGGCATCTAAAGTATACTCCCCTTGCTGCTTGCCCTTGATATTCTCAAATGTTTGCAGCATGCACTGAACGGTTGCAATATCCCCCGCCTGCTGACTTACCGGGAAACTGGCAAAGTCCAAAATGTGTACGCCAATATCCCCCAGAGCACCTTTACTGCCATGTGCGGAAGAAAGACGCCACAACCAGGTAGGGTCGTCGCGCCATTCACGGCAACTAAGAAAACTTTGTAAATAGCGCGCTTCCATATGGACAACCTCGCCAATCTCGCCACTAGCCACAATTTGCTGGGCCTGCTGTAGAGCCGGCGCCACCCGATAACTGAAGTTGACCATATTGCGCAGACCGCTAGCTTGAGCCGCCGCAACCATACGCTGGGCCTCGCCATAGTTCACAGCCAGAGGCTTCTCACATAAAACATGCTTGCCTTTTTCTAAGGCGGCAATACTAATCGAAGCGTGAAAAGGGTCGGGCACAATAACGCTAACGGCATCAATATCGGGGTCATCAATCAATTGCTCTGCATCGGAATACCTTTTGGCAATGCCAAATCTATTGGCAAAGTCGGTCAATACCTCTGGGCGCAAATCACAAACGGCCTCAACCGAACAACCCGAATCGGCTTGCGCCGTTGTGCCGTTGTGGCCTATTCTCTGGTAGGCCTCTACATGGGATGGCCCCATGAAGCCCGTACCAATAAGCCCTAAACGAAGGCGAGGCATAGTTTCTATTGAATTATCCATGTGCTGTATTATATCAAGAGATCATATTTTAACAATTTAGCAACAGTATTTTTATGTAAAAAAGGTTATCGTTGTTCCACGGCTGCTAGCTGGTATAGTGCTAATTTTTGGCATCGGTTTGCTTTGCTGCTTGAAGGTTAAAGGCTAGGCTATCCATAGCGTTGCGTAGGTTGGTGGTGGCTTGCTGCAAAAATTTCTGCTATAAGCACTGCCAACCTCACTATTTATAAGCACTGTTGAATTTGCTGGTGCTTGTTTTGTTGTTGCTTGTCCATTTGGGCCTACTATTTTATAGCCATTATCGTAGGGCAATTCTACTGTAAGTTTAATTGCTGATTATATGGTTTACAATCTGTTTAGGCTGTACTGCGCTCATAACCACTTAGCCGTCTAAAGCCTGTAATTCGGCTTTCAAACTTTTTGTTCTTTTTAGCTTGGTTGTTTCAGCCTTTGGCTATATTGGCTTCCCGTATTTACCAAGGCTATAATTGGCCTATTGCAGCCTTGATAAAAAACTTACCAAGGCTGCAATTGGCCAATGCAAGCGTTGCAACAACCAAACCTTACTTAAATAATTAAAAAACTTGAATACTAGTGGTTAGGTCTTCTGCGCTACCAGGTACAAATTCTGCTGCTGCTTCAAAGTTATATGCACCATTATTATCACTTTTACCAGCCTTAACCAGTATCTTCTCGACTTCCGCTTTTACACTACCGCTTAAAGTAATCCTTAAGAATGTTGCATCTGCTTTAGAACCTGTGGCTTTGTCTGCACCTACAGTTGAGTGCTGTGGTAATTGGTATCTCTTCTTACCATCACCGGATACAAGTGTCAATTTGCTAAAGTCCCAGTCTGCAACTGCTGTCGGTAACCTGTTACCAATAATCTCTAACCGGCCTCTATAAGCTATATATAATACTCTGTCGATCTGGCTTGTGTAGCCACTAACGGTAATCGGGTTGCTTGTGTCTCCAGCGCTACCAGGTACAAATTCTGCTGCTGCTTCCAGGTTGTATGCACCATTATCATCACGAACACCATCGTTAACCAGTATCTTCTCGGCTTCCGCTTTTATACTACCGCTTAAAGTAATATATAAGTAGATTGCACTTACATTAGAACCTGTGGCTGTGTTTTCACCTGCAGTTGCGTGCCGGGGTAATGTGTATCTCTTACGACCATCACCGGATACAAGCGTCAATTTCCTAAAGTCCCATCCTGCAACTGTTTTCGGTAAATTCTTACCCTGAATCACTAACTGGCCTGTATTAGCATCGTAGGTTGCATTGATGATGCTGGCTGTATACCCGCTAACGGTAATAGGATTGGTTGTGTCTTCTGCGCTACCACCTGCAAATCCTGCTGCTGCTTCCAGGTTGTATTTACCATTAGCATCACTATCACCATCGTTAACGAATATCTTATCGGCTTCCACTTTTGCACTACCTCTTAACTCAATAGATAATTTTATTGCACTTACATTAAAACCTGTGGCTGCGTTTACACCTCCTGAGTGCTTGGGTAATTGGTATCTCTTACTACCATCACCGGATACAAGCCTCAATTTCCTAAAGTCCCAGCGATGCACTGTTGACGGTAAATTGACACCTGTAATCACTAACACGCCTGTAACACCACTGTAGGTTGCACGGGTAATTGCGGGTGCGGGGTTTCCACTAACGGCCAAGGCTTTGGCTGTATCTAAACCCACCCAACTACCAGTGCCAACGCTAAGCAACCCATCTTTTCTACCATTGGTATTCATACCGTCCTTGCCATTCAGAATAGCTTTATCGGTATCGGTAAGGTAAAGCCAAAGCGCTGTGCCATCTCTTTTCATGCGGTACTTACCTTTTGCAAGACTGCGACTATCTGCCCCAGTGGCTGTGGTATCTGCAGTATAGGAACTTAAGGCTAGGTCATATACCGTGATGGTTTGGATTTGGGCTTGGGTCGCAGTTGTAGGACTTAAGTTAGAACCTTGTACGGTTAACAGCGCCGTGCCAACATTGTAGCTTGCACGGGTAATTGCGGGGTTTCCACTAACGGTTAAGGCTTTGGCTGTATCTAAACCCGCCCAAGCACCAGTGCCAACGCTAAGCTTACCCTTTTTTAGACCATCGTTAGCCATACCGGGCTTGCCATTCAGAGTAGCTTTATGTCGATCGGTAAGGTAAAGCCAAAGCGCTGTGCCATCGTTTTTCATGCGGTACTTACCTTTTGCCAGACCGCGACTATCTGGCCCAGTGGCTGTGCCATCTGCAATATAGGAACTTAAGATTAGGTCATATACTTTGATGGTTTGGATTTGCGCTTGTTGCGCACTAGCTAAGTGAGTACCTTGTACAGTTAACAGCGCCGTGCCAACATGGTAGCTTGCACCGGTAATTGCGGGGTTTCCACTAACGGTTAAGGCTTTGGCTGTATCTAAACCCGCCCAACTACCAGTGCCAACGCTAAGCAACCCTTTTTTTAGACCATCGTTAGCCATACCGGGCTTGGCCTGAAGAGTAGCTTTATGTCGATCGGTAAGTTTCAGCCAAAGCGCTGTGCCATCGCTTTTCATACGGTACTTACCTTTTGCAAGACCACGACTATCTGGCCCAGTGGCTGTGCCATCTGCAATATAGGAACTTAAGACTAGGTCATATACTTTGATGGTTTGGATTTGTGCTTGGGTCGCACTAGCTAAGTCAGTACCTTGCAAGGTTAACAGCGCCGTGCCAACATGGTAGCTTGCACGGGTAATTGCAGCTTGTTCGACTTGTTTGGCTTGTTCAGCTTGTTCGTCTTGTTCGACTTTAGCTTGCTTAGGCGACTGCTTACCGGGTACATTCCTAACGGTTAAGTCTTTGGCTGTATCTAAACCCGCCCAACTACCAGAGCTAACGCTAAGCAAGCCTTTTTTTAGACCATTGCTACCCACCTTGCCATTCAGAGTAGCTTTATCGGCATCGGTAAGTCTAAGCCAAAGCGCTGTGCCATCGCTTTTCATACGGTACTTACCTTGTTCAAGACCGTTACTATTTACCCCAGTGGGTTTGGCATCTGCAGTATAGGCACTGAAGGCTACACCATTTGTTCGGCTTCCTACCCTGATAGTTTGGATTTGCGCTTGTTTCACACTGGTAGGACTTAAGTCAGTACCTTGTACGGTTAACAGAGCCTTGCCAACATCGTAGATGGCGTTATTGATAGTCGGCCCAGACGGCCCAGAAGATGGTGCATCGTCATCGGGTGGGGCGCAGGCCAAGGCTATAAAGGCCAGTAGCAATGCTAATGGCAATAAAAATAGTTTGTGCTTATACATAAGCAATACCTCCAACAATGGATAAAGATTAGCCAACCCATACGGGCTAGTCTGTAAATCCCTATTTTGCTAGGGGGGGTGTTGCGTCAAGGCCTATATAAGGCTTTTTGTAAGTTTTTTTGTGTTTTTTATGTTTGGGCACTTTCAATCTACCTAAGGAACTTCAATTTATCTTTCACAATATTGCAGCGGGTGAATATAGCGTTATCTTAAAGACATATTACTCTGGAAGCATCAAATCTACCAAAGAAAAGCAAGCCTTACTTTCACTACAATTTAGCGTAACGTAATAGGCTATAAAGCTATATTATATCAAGCCAGCTTTATCTATATGGCTGGCTTTTTTTATGGTTGTTAGTGCCTTGCTATAATATAACTTTCCGCATTCGATCAATCTATTGATCGGCCTTGCTATAATACAGCTTTCCGCACTCGATCAAGGTCTTGATCCAACTTGCTATAATATAACTTTCCGCATTGGATCAAGGTCTTGATCCAACTTGCTATAATATAACTTTCCGCATTGGATCAAGGCCTTGATCCAACTTGCTATAATATAACTTTCCCAATTCGATCAAGGCTTTGCTCTATTGCGCTTGTTTGTAATTGCATGCCTTTCGGCAAGTTATTTTTAACAAAACCTAAAGCGTATATTGTTTGAGCGCAATATCCCCTCTGTATTTGTGGTAGCACTGTCTCAAATCTAAAGCAAATTGTCCAAATCTTGCTGTATTTGTTGGGCTTGTGCTTTTGGGGCACTGGCTTTTGGGGCACTGGCTTTTGGCGTTAGTGGTAAGGGCACAATGCAGTTAGAAGGGCACTTTTTGATGATCTCGGCTAAGGCGGCTGCATCTGGTGGACTAGCTTGTTGCTTGAGTTTTTGGTAGTCCACACTAGCTAGATTATGCTTGACTTTAAACTGCAGCTTAGGATACCTTTGTTCGCAAATCCGGCAGCCAATACAGCCTACTTTACAGTTGCTGCGGGTTACCTTACCGTGGTCTAGCGCATTGCAAATAACCGTATACTCGGCCTCTTTAGGTATCATCTGGATTACATTGGTCGGGCAAACCGGTATACACTTGCGACAACCAATGCACAAATCCCGCTCCACCACGGCCAATGAATCTTTGCTAATGGTAATGGCATCGGTAGGGCATTGCTTAATACAAGAACCTAAACCGATACAACCATACTCACAGCTTTTGCTGCCCTTAAACAGCATGGCAGCGGCTTGGCAATCCTCCAATCCATGATAGATAAAATCGTGCTTGGCATAGTCTGGGCTTCCTTGGCATTTGACAAAAGCCACTTCAGCTGGCACCTCACCGGCTGTCTGCCCCAATATCTGGCCCAACGCCATAGCGGTAGAATTGCCCCCCGGCGGGCACAAGGTCAGGTCGCAAGTTTGGCCTTTATTCAAAGCTACGGCATAGCCCTCACAGCCGGCATAGCCACAAGCTCCGCAGTTTATTCCGGGCATAGCATCTAGTAATGCTTGCTCTTGCTCATCTTTGGCTACATGTAGTTTGCGTGCACTGTAGGCCAGCAGTAGGCCCACAGCAACAGCCAAAACAGTTGCCAACAATAAAGCAGTCAGTAATAGCATAAAAGTAACAAGGCGTTGAAGGTCTGTTGAAGGTCTAAGTCCAAACCGTTAGTTTGTCTGCGTATCTTGGTGCGTATCTTCGAGCAATGGCCTTAGGGTCTCTAGCGCATTGCGTTCAATAGCCAAGCCTTGCATAAAACGCTCAAAATACTGACTAAAACCTAGTATGTCCGTTTCATCAGGTGCAATAGCTGCGTCTGTGAGATGGACAAAGAAACGATTTAGGTATTCTTGTAGCCCGATTGGCTTGCTGTGATTGAGGCCTTGCTGTTTGATATAATCTGTGTAAGCAGCTAGCAATGCAATACCCCATGCCCCCCCTTCTCCTGCGCTTTGCAATACCGTTACGGGGATATTGGTGGCAGCAGCCATAAGCTTTTGGCCTACGTGCGCGCTCTTAAAAAAACCGCCATGGCCTCGCAACTCTTCTATTTGTACGCCCTCTTCGCAGCGCAAAATATCTAAGCCCACCCGCAAGGCACAGAGCGAACTATAGAGCTGACTGCGCATGAAATTAGCCAAGTTTAGGAGGCTATCGGGTTCTCGGATAAACAGGGGCAGGCCTTCTAGCAACTCCACTAAGTCTTCGCCGGCAACATAGCCATAGTGCAGTAGACCCCCACAATCTGTTTGGCCTTCTAGTGCAATGCTATAGAGTTTGTCAAACGCTTCATTCATATCCAGCTTAGCCCCTAGCAATTGAGCTGCTTGGGCAAACAAGCCAATCCAAGCATCTATATCGCTACAGCCATTGTTGCAATGGACCATAGCTACTAGGCTGCCATCGGGTGTAGTAACTAGGTCAATCTCGCGGTGCATTTGGGATAAAGGTTTCTCCAGTACCAACATAGCAAATACCGATGTGCCCATAGAGACATTGCCACTACGTGGTGCCACCGCATTGGTTGCCACCATACCTGTACCCGCATCACCTTCTGGTGGGCAGCAAGTTAGGCCGATTTCTAAATCCCCTTCTGGGTCCAGCAAGATAGCACCGTCCACATTAAGAGAGCCTGCTTGTTGCCCTGCACTCAATATTTTAGGTAGTAGCTCTTGCAGTTTCCATGGCTGGGTATGCAGTCTATCGAATTGGTTTAGCATCTGCTCGTCCCAATATTTGGTTGCCAAATCAATGGGGAACATACCTGAAGCATCACCAATCCCTAGCAGTTTTTCGCCAGTTAGCAGCCAATGTACATAGCCCGAAAGCGTGGTAATATAAGCGAGCTGGCTTATATGGGGTTCATTGTCCAAAATGGCTTGGTACAAATGGGCTATGCTCCAGCGTTGTGGGATATTATAGCCAAACAAGCCACTAAGCTTTTGGGAAGCTGCACTGGTTGTGGTGTTGCGCCAAGTGCGAAACTCGGCTAATTGGTGGCCTTGGCTATCAAAGGCTAGATAGCCATGCATCATCGCACTGATACCAATGGCCTTTACGCCTTTAAGTTTGTGTTTATACCGTTGCTCTACGTTGCTTTTGAGCTGGGCATAGGCGGCTTGTAGGCCACTATGGACTTGCTCCAAAGAGTAGCTCCAATGTCCATTTATTAGGCTGTTTTCCCAGCCATAGTTGCCTGAAGCGAGTATCTGGCCTTGTGAGTCAATCAATATTGCTTTAATGCGTGTTGAGCCAAGCTCAATGCCAAGGTAACAATCTTTATTCATAAACAAACCTTTTTATTGTTGTTCTATTAGAGACACAATCGGCATTTTATAATTGAATCTTTGCATAAAATATAAGTTCGCAACGGTAGTCTATGCCTAAGAAGCCTAAGAAATGCCTAAGGGGCTGCTTAGGGAAAACTTAGCTCCGCAGGCCCAAGTTATGGAGCATACTCACATCAAAGATATAAAAGCCTAAGGCCATTATGCCTGCAGAAATAAAGGCAATGGGTGCCCCTTGCAAAAAACGGGGGACTCGTTCTAGTTGTAGGCGTTGGCGAATACTGGCCATCAACACCAAGACTAGGGTAAAGCCGATACCTGCGGAGAACCCGGCTAAAGTGCTTTCTATTACGCTGTATTGGTTGTGCTCAATGTTCCATAAAGCTATGCCCAGTACGGCACAATTGCTGGTAATGAGTGGAAGATAGATGCCCAACACTTGGTACAAGCTAGGGCTCAACTTGTGTATTAGCATTTCCACAAACTGGACTACAGAAGCAATGATAAAGATAAAGATTAGTAGCTTGAGAAACTCCAAACCCAAGGGGACTAAAGCAAAATAATAGAGCGAAGCACTAAGAAAGCCTGCTAAGCTTAGCACAAAGATTACGGCAGCCCCCATACCCAGTGCGGCACCTAGACCTTTAGAAACACCAAAGAATGGACACAAGCCCCAAAAACGTGTCAAGACGACATTAGAGATAAAGATATTCGCCAGTACAATCCCAAGATTATCCATTATTTATCTTTTAATTAAATGTAGTTCAAAGCAGGTTCGGCCTTCGCTGTGGGCCTTTGATTCAAATTCACTTTGCGGCCGCCAACTTTGGGGTACAGAATAGCCATCATCAATATTTGCGCAATCCCAAAGAGCTGTTTGTCGTGTGATGATTTGGCGCACCGCTTGAGCATAATCCTGCCAGTCTGTAACAAAATATAAATAACCACCTAGTTTTAAGCTCTGATGGAACAGTAACAGATTTTGCGCATTGATAATGCGGCGTTTCTGATGGCTTCTTTTTGGCCAAGGGTCGGGGAAGAATATATGCAGGCCGTCCAGATAGGAGCAAGGCAGCATATTTTCCAATACTTCCAGAGCATCATGTTCTATGATGTGCAAATTATTGAGTGCGTGCTCTTCTGCTTTTTGCAGCAAAGCAGCCACACCGCTACGGTAAACTTCTATCCCTAGATACAGAGCTGAAGGGTTTTTTTGCACAATTTGCCAAGTAGAGGAACCTGTACCAAAACCAATTTCACAGATAAACTTTTCTTTTCCTTGGAGCAGAGGTTGCCAATATGCTGCTGCATCCATATTTTTCGTTTCTGCAAAATTTTGGTAGTGTAAGCAGTATTGGGCGGCTAGCCTTTGGTAGCAATCTTTCTGGGCGCTAGTGGGTTTCCTTGAACGGATTACAAAGCTGCGGATACTCTTTTGTGAATAGGGCATACTGGAATTTTCCTAAATTTTGATTCTACCATATGTATCAAAATGAAACTTATTAGAATAGTAGCTATTGCACAGTTGGCATTGAGGAATGGTATTTTCTAGGTCTAATTTCTCGTTAGGGTTCATATGCCCTTGTTGCAAAATCACTGTAGTATCGGGGAAGTATCTATGGGGCTTGCCTTCTTCACAACCACATGTTGCACATTTCATACCATATATAATTTTCAAATCATGAAAGGATTTTGCGCTAAGCCTCCCTGCTATTTTTAACGCACTGTGCAAAAATGTAGGTTTGGGGCTTTCCATTGAAAACAAGAGATGATACCCAGAAGGAACTTTGACACCCAATGTTGGAACGGTATCATTTCTATTGAGCACATAAAATCCATCAGAAGATAAATGCCGTACTTGCTGATCTTTCCCCGCTGCACTGTTTTTAGATGATACAAAAGAAGATATGGTGTCCTTATGAACAAATTTCCGTATATGATTTCTTAGAAAGACCAACCAAAGAAATTTTGTCGTGTTTTCCTTAGGTAGAGCGATATTATATTGTGCCAAATAAGTTTCATGCTCTATTTTTAAAGTTTGTACTAATTCTAAGTATTGCCCATCAGTAATTACAAAATCATTTTTTCCGACATATTCTATCTCATTCATATTCTTTAAGCGTTGTTTGGCAATTTCAACATACTCTTTATTTTTTTCTATTCCTATACCGTTTCTGTTTGTTTGTAGGCATGAAATAATTGTAGTGCCACTTCCTAAAAATGGGTCTAGTACGGTTTGCTCTGGTTTAGAAAATATTTCTATCAATTTAGAGCATAGCTCAATAGGCTTTACGGTCAGATGACCGTTGTATTTTTCTTTTTCTGGTTTTTCAAAAGTGAATACGGTTGTCGGTTTTTTACCCCATTTATCCAATTCAACCAGACCTGTTTGATAACTAAGCCAATTATCTAAAAACGTCCCATCTTTTGGTTTTTGAGCCACGATAATACTTTCAAATTCTGGTTTTAGCTGCGGGGTTTTTCTATTCTCTAAACTATCTAACATCTGGTTTTTTATATCATCGCTTACGTTCATTCTGTCAATAAAATGGTTAAGCCGAAACGCTTTGCACTGAGATTTTTTAGTAAATCTCCATACGTATTGGTCTCTTATTTCAAAACCCGATTGTTCTATCGCAATCGCCATTCTATGGTAAAGCCTCGGTTGACTAAACGATAAGAAAAAAGCCCCCGGTTTCAACACTCTAAAAATTTCTGCAGCAACCAAGCTGTAAAACTCTTGGAGCTTAATCCCTTGGGCAGGGTCAAACTTCATTCCAACAGGTAGGCTTTTTATGGTTTTTCCTTTGGATTTTTGTTCTTCAATATGCTCTTTATTCCAACCACTATCCAATTTATCCAAAAAATACGGAGGGTCGGTTAAAACTAAATGTACAGAAGCGGGCTCTATTGTCTGCATAAGTTGTATACAATCACCTTCTAATATCATATTAGCGCCTATTTTTATTGAATTGCTAATTGCCTCAATATATGGGAGAAACTTTCTTGATTTAATGGTATTTGAAAGTGGAAGCTCGTTTTGCTACTTTCCATTTGGATATTGGGCAATTGATTGCGGATAAATTCTTGTTTAGAACGTTGGAGTAGGCTGGGTAAAAACAGGCGGAAACCAAATTCAAGGCCTTTGCTCAACAACAGCGAACCAGTCATCAATTCTATATGGAAAACATAATTTTTCTCTTCCACTATTTCAACCCAGGCCATTAGCTCGTGAACTGGAATACTTTGGCTAATTTTTGCAAATGATTTGAGGGCAAATGAACCGCTGTCTCGAGCATTGGAAAATGCTTTTTGTAGCCAAGGGTTGACAATTAAGCGGGCAATTTGTGGGCTGTAAATAACCAAAGGATGTTTGGTTTGCAGCTCTAAAAAACGCTGGGGTGGCTGGTTGCGTTTTATATTTTTTCGCAACGATTGAGTAAATTTTTGCTGTTCTAAAACTTGCTCTTCTGCGGATAACCCTTGACTCAAATAGAGGAGATTGGGCTGGGGCATTTGTAGGGCTTGGTAGCTATCGCTGCGCAAGTAAACATCAGGCAATCGGGGTATTGTCTGCCAATCTGCTTGTTTATCTAGCTGTCGATTTAAAATTTGGTTATCTAGTTCTAGTTGGTTGATGGCGTAAATTTGGCCTCGTGGCCCAATCGCTATTTGGCTACGCTGCAACCGCCTTTTCATAAAATTTTCTAGTTGCTTATTTTTTAGTAATTGGGCTTGTACTTCAAGGTAGAGCGAATTCCGTTGTTTTGGTTGATGAATCGACTGGATGCTGAAATATAATAGTTGTTCTTTGGGCAATAAGCCGCTATAATCGGCAATTTTGTTAAAGCTCAATTGTTGGCAGGATAACAGTAAAAAGAACCAGGCGATAACAATAGAGAAGGGTTTTATTTTTTGTAATAGCATTTTTATTCCTTTTATTGCGTTTTTAGAAATCCTTATCTAACGGAACAAATTAGGACTGAGACGGCTATCCAGCCCAAAAAGCAAAGGATTGTAGTTTAAGTAATAAGAAGCAAAAATACTGTTTTGGAAAATTGCTTTTGAGTTGGGTAGGTTTCGATTTTCCAACACCCATAAAATTACTGAACAAAGTAAAAAGCCTTCTAATAGCCCCATAACGAAAGACAGTAGGCCAGCCACTTCCTTCCCAGAATTATTGGGAATAAAGAGACTCAATATCGTTGCTTCTAATATGGCAAAAACTAGCAGAACGCCAAGAAACAATGCACTAAAACCTGCCAAATTAATCCACGGCGGGCTGCCCAATAAACTCACCAGTTTGTCGCTTACAATTTTGTAATATAAAGAGGCTGTTAGATAGGAGGCACTGATACCTAAAAAAGAAAAAAGCGCTTTGATAGCACCTTTATAAACACTGCGGAAACCAAAAAATACAGTAACAATAACTAACAGTAAATCTAGTATTGAAATGGAAAAATTATCCACGGGTACACAACCCCTCTATACGTGTTTTCATATTTGATCAATTTGGTTGCATTTGTTGCCAAATTTTTTGGGCAATATACAAAGCCGCATCGGGAATATCACCCTGATTACAGGGCAGTTTATCTTGAAGAATTAACAGGATTTGCTCAAGTAATTTTTGGCTATTTCCGCCCTTTGCTTCAGTTTGGCCAATAAAGCAGTGGGCCCAACCTTGCTGGGCAAAAAGTTGGGCATTGCGCAGCTGGTCGCCACGGCTACCGCTTTGTAAAGGCATCAGTATGGCTTGATTGCCACTGGCCAAAATTTCCCAAAGAGAACCAGCACCTGCGCGGGAGAGCACGAACCCTTTGCTCTGGCGGCACAGCTGGTAAATCGCTCCTAAACCTTCTGATATAAATGGTAGGACGTGGTAATTTTCTAATGCTCGACTCTCATCGACAAAATTTCTTTTTAGCTCGGGATAGTCTTGTTGGCCACACTGGTGCAGAATGTAAAATTGCGTTAAAACATTTTTCTCTAGCCAATTTTGCACATAGCCATTCAATTCGCTAGCTCCCTGACTGCCACCGATTACAAGAAGTAAAGGCTTGCGCAGTTGCCCTGAACTATTGAACCATTGTACGGGTATGAGATAGCTGGCCAATTGTTTTAAATCGAGTAGCCCGTTTGGGCTTTGCCCTGGCTCTGCTTGTTTTGATTGGGTGGAGGAAGATGCGTAAGTATAGGGGAAAAATTCTGCGCGCACTGGATTGCCGCTTATCTCTAATTTATTTTGATATTTATTTTGATAATATTTTCGGCTCTGTTTATAAGGCAGAAATAAAGTCTGGATCAATGGCAAAGCCAATCGTGTGGCCAACCCCGGGTCAAGGTCAGACTCATGGGAAAAAATGCTAATCCCCAAAATTTTGGCTGCCACAATCCCGGGGACAGTTACAAAGCCCCCTTTGGAAAATAATAGTATGGGACGTTTGTGGCGCAAAATGCGGTAACTTTGCCAAATTCCCAAAGCTGTGCGGAACAAGTCTCCAAAGTTTTGCCAAGAAAAATATCTACGCAGCTTGCCACACGAAATTCCACAATATTGCCATTGTAAACTAGATTGGCGTAATTGGCTTGAATGTTGGGCCAAAATGTCTTTTTCAATGCCGTTTTTACTGCCGAGCCAAAGAATTTCTAATGTGGCATCAGGCTGTTTGCAAGCCATAAGTTGTTGCAGGCGTTCTAGTACAGCTAGAGCCGGGTACACATGGCCCCCAGTACCCCCGCCACTG
The DNA here is from genome assembly GCA_965225855.1 of Spirochaetia bacterium. Lineage (GTDB taxonomy): Bacteria > Spirochaetota > Spirochaetia > SP-2023 > SP-2023 > Haliotispira. Next base: position 1,688,358 of record CBDDCK010000005.1, read on the forward strand.
AATGCTATACGGTAGTGGCGGGGCTTTTCATTTTTTGGGGGAAGGGTTATTTTATTTTGCAACATAGGTCTACTAAAAATTTAAGGAATTGAAAATTAGGCGAATTAAACAGAAACTAATGCAATGCCCCCCAAGATTCTGTGCTCCATTCACCGTTGACTTTTAGGGGGACTTCTAAGCTATAAGCATTTTCCATTACGTCTAGTACCAATGTCTGCAGCCTGTCTTTTTCTTCTAGGGGCACTTCAAAAATTAATTCATCATGTACTTGTAGCAATAATTGGCTTTGCCAGCCTAGCAGTTCTTTGTCCAGCATAATCATGGCTTGTTTTACAATATCGGCGGCACTGCCCTGTATTAGAGTATTGACGGCCATACGCTCACCGTGGTTGCGTTCGTTTTTGTTGTTGCTGCGTAATTGCCGGATTTTGCGCCGCCGGCCAGCTAAGGTTTGAACAAAGCCTTGCTCCATAGCTTTTTCCACAGTTTGGGCTATAAAGCTTTTGACCCCGGAAAATTCACGAAAATAGGCTTCGATAAAATTTTGGGCATCATAGCGAGTTAGGCCCAAATCTTGCGATAGGCGAAAAGCAGACATGCCGTAGATTACGCCAAAATTGATACTTTTGGCTATGCGGCGTTGTTCGGAGGTAACTTTTTCTGGCGGCAGATTGAATAACTGGCTAGCTGTTTGTTGGTGAATATCGCGGGTGGAATGGAATGCATGGCACAAACCAAGGTCGGTCGAAAAGTGAGCTAGAACGACTAATTCGATTTGCGAATAATCGGCAGAGAAAAAGCCCCAGCCGGGTTGGGGTTGGAAGGCACTGCGGATACGGCGGCCTTCGGTATCTTTGATGGGAATATTTTGCAAGTTTGGGTCTTTACAAGAAAGCCTGCCCGTCTCCGTACCAATCAGCGAAAAATGGGTGTGGATGCGTTGGGTTTGTGGCAGAATCATATCGGGTAGGGATTTTACATACGTTGAGTGCAATTTATGCAATCGGCGATATTCTAATAGCGAGGCGATTACGGGGTGGAAATGCAGCAGTTTTTCCAAAATGGAGTTATCCGTTGAATAACCGGTTTTGGTCTTTTTCCCCGCAGGTAATTTGAGTTTATCAAATAAAATGGTGGCTAGTTGTTGAGGCGAGTTTAGGTTGAAATTTTCTGTTGTGAGAGTGTATACTTTATTTTCCAAACGCTTTAATTCGTCTTTTAATTCTGTAGCATAATCTTCTAGTTTGCTGCGTTTGCAGCCAATGCCTCGCAGTTCCATTTCAGCTAAGATGTGCACTAGCGGCATTTCTAATTGGAAAAATAGGGTTTCTAAGCCTTGTTGGTTTAGCATGGGGGCAAAGGCTTCATACAACTGCCAAGTAATATCTGCATCTTGGGCTGCATATTGGACGGCTTGCTCTAGCACTACATCGGCAAAAGTTTTTTGTTCTTGGCCTTTTTTGGCTTTTGGCACTAATTCTTGAAAATGGATGGGCTTTATATTTAAATAGCGCAATGCCAAAGTGTCCATGCTAACTGGGTGCAAACTATCCAGCAGCCAAGCGGCAATCATGGTGTCAAAATAAATATTAGGGATTTTAAGCCCCCACTGGGCAAGCACTTTATAGTCAAATTTAAAATTCTGGCCAACAATTCGGACGTCTGGCCCTAAATATTTGGCTAGGGTTTGGCGTACTATCTCACTGCTGAGTAAAGGAAAATTTCCGGGTTGGTTCGCTTTGATGGGAATATAACAGGCATGATTTTTACTGGTTGCCAGAGATATGCCCACTAGGGCATCACTTAGTTCGTTTAAGCCTTCGGTTTCAGTATCCATAGCAACGATTTTTTGCTTAGCAATTTGCTTGCACCATTGGTTTAATTGTTCTTCGCTGCAAATGCATTGGTAATTTTGTAGCACTGCTTTGGGTGTTTGCTCCGAGCGGGGGCTTGAACTATGATTTTTATTCTCTGGTTCTAATTTTGCCTTTAGCATTGGCGGGGTCAATGCCCATCTTTGGCGGGATAAAAGATCGTTGCCATAATTTGCTTGGTTTGCTATTTTTTGATTTTCTGCTTTATTTTCTGTACTACCGCCAAATTCTTTAGAAAGTTTGTCTAAACCCAGATGGGCAAGGAAGTTTGCAAATTCTACATTGCTTTGGCTGTAAGCACTAACAGGTATTTCAAATTGTTGCCACAATTGCGGCCAATTTGGCCACGAGACTTGCAGTAATTCTGGCACCTGCTCAGCTAGGCCAACTAATTCATAACTCAAAAAGGCGTTGTCTTTGGACTCTACCAGTTTTTTACGCAAACTTTCGGGTTTGATCGATTCAATATGCTCATAAATATTTTGGAGGTTTTGGTAGTCTGTTAGCAGCTTGGCGGCGCCCTTTGGACCAATGCCTTTGACCCCGGCTACATTATCCGAGCTATCGCCAACTAAGGCCAAGTAGTCGCGGATTTGCTGGGGCTGCACCTGCCATTTTTCTACGACATAGTCTTTTTTATGTATTGCAATTTGGCCTTTATTTAGTTCGAGAATATGCACATGCTCGTCAACTAATTGATATAAATCTTTATCTCTGGTAACGATATAGCAATTTTTGCCTTCCGAGCTAGCGCGTTTTGCCAATGTTGCAATTAAATCATCGGCTTCATAGCCAGAGCTTTTATAAGTGGGAAGACCCCATTTTTCTAGCAATTCATCTAGGTAAGCAAGCTGTGCAATTAAATCTTCGGGAGCTTGGTCGCGGTTGGCTTTATATTCTGGATAAATTTGGTGGCGGAAAGTTGGGCCAGGGCTATCGAGAATCATGGCCATATGGGGAGCTTGGTTTTGTTGTTGGGCATGGCGCAATATTTGTTGTACTTGTTTTATAAAACCAAGCAAGGCCGAGACATTTTCACCACGCATATTGGTTAGTGGGCTGCGAATCATTGCATAGTAGTTTTTAAAAATAATAGCAAAACTATCTATTAAGTATAGGGGAGCTTGGCCCATAATTCTAGCCTTTCAGGTCAAACATCTGGCCGATATTGTGGGCTGTGCTGTAACCTAGAGTTTTTTGGGGTAGGTCTATATTTTGAATTTTTTGGTAGAGTAATTCACATTGTTGTTGCAAGAGTTTACGCAAATATTGGTGTGAAACAATAACTTGCTCAAGAAGTTCCTGGGTTCGTTGTTTGCTGCTTTGGGGCCAGTATTGGGCAATTTTTTGGTAGAGTAATACGGTATCTACTTGCTCTTCCAAAATTTGACTGTAATGTTCAAATTGATTGTACTCTAATTCGTTAATGTTGTGGAGGAATTGGATATATTGGGCTAAATACTGTGAGATTGCCTTGAGCTTTCCTATATGCTGTTCCATTTGCGCTAGTTCTTGTTGCTGCGCAATTTCTCTCATCATATTTTTAACTTTGGGGGTGCTACTTGTGTTGGAAAATGTTTCATCAATTTGCAAACAAGCATTGTAATTGTTATTGGATAAAAATTGAATAGTCCTATATGATTTTTATATTTTTGTGGTTGATTTTGGGTGAAACTACCTGAAATTAGGTTAAGCATTATAATGCTTAAAGTTTTCGCTTAAAGTTTTCTGCCTGTTTAAAATATCTGTGGATACTTGTTTACCGATCGGTGGGTGTCGGGCCTTTACCATTATGGCCTGACACTACCAAACCATTCTAAATCACTTTGCTGGACTTGGCTTTGATGCTTTGAGATATTGTGGTTATCTCCCGGATAATCAAATATTCTACGGCAACCCCGGCTTGTTTTAATTGGGGAAGCAGAGCCTTAGTCCAGGCGATATGCACCGACTTATCGCTGTTTGGGTGGTGAATACGTAGAGGCACGTCCAGCCAACCAAGCTGGGCTGCCTGATTATAGCTGGGAGCAGTACTAAAACCAAGATAACCGATGCCATCGCGCAATTGGGAAACAACCGTCTCCTTACTATTTGCGGCGATAGCGGGTGCCATAAAATATAGCGTGTTCTGTTGTTGTAGCTGACATAGGCTGCCCAGAGCGAAGCCTCACGAAACTGTTGAGGTGCAATTTGTAACATGCGTAAAGCTAATTCCCCACCCATACCCATGGAGTCCCATAATAAAAATACAATCAAAGCGATAGGTTTGATTATTTATAGAAGGAGATACCCCAAATTTTTTTAAAGAAGCCAGTAAACTCATCGTATCTTCCAGATATTGAATCTGTTGGAATGGACTAGGCCGATCAATAGATTGATCGAATGCGGAAAGTTATATTATAGCAAGTTGGATCAAGACCTTGATCGAGTGCGGAAAGTTATATTATAGCAAGTGGGATCAAAGCCTTGATCCAAGGCGGAAAGTTATATTATAGCAAGTGGGATCAAAGCCTTGATCCAAGGCGGAAAGTTATATTATAGCAAGTGGGATCAAGACCTTGATCCAAGGCGGAAAGCTATATTATAGCAAGGCACTAACAACCATAAAAAAGCCAGCCATATAGATAAAGCTGGCTTGATATAATATAGCTTTATAGCCTATTACGTTACGTTAAATTGTAGTGAAAGTAAGGCTTGCTTTTCTTTGGTAGATTGGATGCTTCCAGAGTAATAGGTCTTTAAGATAACGCTATATTCGCCCGCTGCAATATCGGGAAAGATAAATTGAAGTTCCTTAGGTAGATTGGTAGAAAAGCTGTTTATTAAGACTGTATTGCCAGTAGTTACGTGGCTTAGCTCCAGCCCTGCGTTGGTGCCGGCTACTTTTAGATTTTCTCCATTTAATATAATCAGTTGGTTTTGTTGTACCGCTAGCTTTTTGTTATCATTCCAGTTGGTATTGGTGCTAAAGTTCTTGGCATTGGTAAGGCTGGCATTAAACTTAGGCTTAGGTTCAGCGTTGACCTTAACGGCTTGTGCATAGTCTTGCCAATCGCGTTCTAATCGGGCATGAATATTTACTTCGTTGCGTCCTTTTTTAAAGGTATCATTCAAGCTATCAAAACTGCCGGTAATAGAAAAATAGGTTTCAAAAAAGCCGTTGCTATGGGCTTGGCCTTTGGCGGTAAGTTCCTTGCCAACCTTTTTTATGCGGCTACTTAAAGCAATAAAGCTGGCTTTTTCTTCCTCGCTAAAATTGGCTTGCTCCATAATGTCTTCTAAACTTTGGTATACCACCTCGCCGGGGCGCGCATAAAAGCTATCACGCCCTCCTATTTTGCTTGGGGCGATATAAACATTCAAAATATCATCGCTAATTTTGGGCATTGGCTGGCTCCTATACCATAAAGTTGTAGATGTTGCTGCCATATTATGGCTAGCTATATTATGGCTATTGGGGCAGCGAATGGCAACCGTTTATCGCTTAAAACCGAATATAATGCAAGTTTCTATTATTTGTAATTGGTACATCAAGCCAATATAGCCAAAGCTATTGATCATTGCATGGAAACAACCAAAGGCTGAAACAGCCAAAGGCCCAAATACAAACAAAGGCCAACACCCTCAAGCCTTTTGATTGGCATGGATTTTGAACCACCTTACAACACAAAACAACACTAACACACAAAAAAAGTGCCAACACTAAACAACACTAAACATAAAAAAACTTGTAAAAAAGCTTATATGGGCCTTGACGCAACACCCCCCCTAGCAAAATGGGGATTTACAGACTAGCCCGTATGGGTTAGCCAATCTTTATCCCTTGTTGGAGGTATTGCTTATGTATAAGCTCAAACTATTTTTATGGCCTGTAGCACTGCTACTGGCCTTTATGGCCTTGGCCTGCGCCCCACCCGATGACGATGATGGGCCATCTTCTGGGCCGACTATCAATAACGCCATCTACGACTTTGCTACGGCACTGTTAACCGTACAAGGCACTAACTTAAGTCCTACAGAAGCGCAAATCCAAACCATCGTGGTAGATGGCCTAGCCTTCAGTTCCTATTCTGCAGATGCTAAACCCACTGGGCCAGATAGTAGCGGTCTTGCAGAAGGTAAGTACCGCCTGAAAACCGATGGCACAGAGCTTTGGCTTAGACTTACCGATGACGATAAAACTACTCTTGAGTCCAAGGTGGGTAGCAATGGTCTAAAAAAAGGGTTGCTTACTAGCACTGGTAGTTGGGCGGGTTTAGATACAGCCAAAGACTTAACCTATATACCCGATAAGCCATCTAAGCAAGCCGAACAAACCGAACAAGCTGAAGAAGAGTCGCCTAAGCAACCTAAAGACGAACAAGCCGAACAAACCGAACAAGCTGAACAAGCCGAACAAGCCGAACAGCAGTCGCCTAAGCAAGCTGAACAAGCCGAACAGCAGTCGCCTAAGCAAGCTGAACAAGCCGAACAGCAGTCGCCTAAGCAAGCTGAACAAGCCGAACAGCAGTCGCCTAAGCAAGCTGAACAAGCCGAACAGCAGTCGCCTAAGCAAGCTGAACAAGCCGAACAAGAGTCGCCTAAGCAAGCCGAACAAGCTGAACAAGCCGAACAAGCTGAACAAGCTGAACAAGCCGCAATTACCGGTGCAAGCTACCATGTTGGCACGGCGCTGTTAACTTTACAAGGTTCTAACTTAAGTCCTACAACTGCGACCCAAGCCCAAATCCAAACTATCAGGGTAGCTGGCTTAGCCTTCAGTGCCTATAATGCAGATGGCACAGCCACTGGGCCAGATAGTCGTGGTCTTGCAAAAGGTAAGTACCGTATGAAAAGCGATGGCACAGCGCTTTGGCTTTACCTTACCGATGACGATAAAGATGCTCTGAATGGCAAGACAGGTATGGATAGCAATGGTCTAAAAGATGGGTTGCTTACTAGCACTGGTGCTTGGGCGGGTTTAGATACAGCCAAAGCCTTGGCCGTTAGTGGAAACCCCGCACCCACAATTACCAGTGCAACCTACAATGTTGCTACAGGCGTGTTAGTGATTACAGGTGTCAATTTACCGTCAACAGTGAATCGCTGGGACTTCAGCAAATTGAGGTTTGTTGCAGGTAATGGTGAGAAGAGTCAACCATTAACACGGCACAGCCCAAAAAGAACTGACCACTTCGCCAAAGGTTCTAATGCAAGTGCAACAAGCTTAACGATTACTTTAAATGGTAGTCAAAAAGCCAAAGCCGATAAGATATTGGTTAAGAATGGTCTTCGTGATGATAATGGTGGATACAACCTGGAAGCAGCAGCAGGATTTGCAGGTGGTAACGCTGAAGACACAAGCAATAACCCTATTACCGTTAGTGGGTATGTAGTCACAATCAATGATGCATTCTACTCTGCTAATAAAGGCCGGTTAATTATTTCTGGTACTAATTTACCGACAACAGTTGCAGACTGGGACTTTAGCAAATTGACGCTTGTATCCGGTGATGGTAGTAATAGCTACACATTACCACGGCACGCAACTGCAGGTGCAAACACAGCCACAGGTTCTAGTGCAAATAAAATCAGCTTAATTATTTTTTTAAGCGGTACTGTAAAAGCCAAAGCCGATGCTATACTGGTTAAGAATGGTAAAAGTGATAATGCTGGTGCATACAACCTTAAAGCAGCAGCAGGATTTGCAACGGGTAGCGAAGCAGACCCAACCAATCCTATTGAAGTTGCAGGAGTTGGTAGTAAGTAGGGTTTTGTTTAACTGCGCTTGCATTTGCATTTGAAAATTGCAACCTTGGTAAGTTTTTTAGCAAGGTTGCTTTTGCCTATTATAGAGACTGCCTGCTCATGTTACATCTTATACTGCTTGTATTGGTTGTTGTCTAATTACAATAGAGTGTTTGGCAACAAGGTAAAGAGAACTTCACTAATGGCATCACAACCTGAATGCAAACCATGAAAATCCATAATCTTTGTCCAACCCCAATTTATATATTCCAGTTATATATTCCAGCTTTTACCCACAACCATAGCTTGTTGTAATACTAATTCAATCGCTTCTTTTTGCTCGTCGGGTGGGTATTTGTATTTTTTAAGTAGTCGTTTAATTTTGAGCCTCACTTTAGCCAGTACATTTTCTCGCTTTGTCCAATCTACGGTAACCAATTTGGCAAGATCAGAACGAATCATACGGGCTAACTCAATCAAGACAGGCTCCTGCATATTTTCTACTGCGGATTTGTTTTCGCAAATGGCATTATAAAAAGCCATCTCTTCGGGTGATAACCCTAAGGTCTGACCCTCTTTTTGTTTTTGGTTTAATTCTTCGGCAATTTTGATAATTTCTTGTATCGCTTGTGCTGTTGTTAAGGAATCGATCCCCATGTCAAGCATGAACATGACGAGTTTCCGTCATTGTCGTACTTGATACGACAATCTATATTTTTAATTAAATTTGATAAATATGTTATTTTACAACCCTCCATAAACGAATAAAGATATATATAATATAGGTTAATTCTCTTGAATATCATAACCTAGCTTTTTTGCATATTTTACAAATTTGTCTATCCATTCTTTATTCCATTGATTAGAAATGACATAAGTTTTATTACCTATTTTTAGCAATTCACCTTCTTCAATAAAATATCTTGTCTTATCTTTGACTTGTTCAAGCTCAACAAATAATTTTGAACCCTTAATATCATTTGGAAAATCTTTTATTAATTTTTCATAAGATATCTCTTGGGTGTCTTTTATATATCTTAACCATACATTACGAACCAGCCCCCTTTTACCAAGGTTAGTTTCTCCATTAAAATTATACCTAGTCTTATCTCTTGTCCCTTTTAATGTTTGTCTTTTTTCTTCTTTTTGTTCTCTAACCTGCACTTGATAGCTTTCAATATCAGGTAATGGTATGATTTGTCGAACATCAACCAATATCTCATCATTTAATTTATATGGAACAAGCTTATGACATTGAATATCTAAATTTCTTTCATTAAGCCACATCACAGAAGTTGTAAGTTCTTTTGAAAAATCACTTGCTACTAATATGATTCTTACATTAGAAGCAAAATTTCCAATATCATCATCAATAAAACTTGATAATTCATCTTTAGCATTTAATTCATTTTCAATAGATGATAAATATTCAGAATATATATCAACAGCCTTGCTAAATGTTAATGTAGAAATCATTGAAGCGTATCTAATAGCTTGTAAATCCATATGTTCACCTGTTTCAGTTCGTTTAAGTTCTATCACAACAATATTTCCAGACTTATCAACACCAAGTAAATCTATTCGTTTTTTACTATCATTCCATTGACAAACTTCTTCAGCAATAATTAATATATCAGATGTGATGACACCTATTTGCTTTTTCAAAGCATTTTGAATATGTTGTCTTTCCAAAATGTTTTCCTTTTCAAAACTTGTTTTTTCTATTTCTTCAAAATTATCATTATTAAATTTGAAAATTGCCATTAGATTACTCCCTTTAAAACTTTTTAAAACTTTTTGTAGCATTGTATCAACTTTTTTTGAGAAATTAGTTTGTAATTTACCCAATTTACCCTTTGGGTAGCAATTTGGGTAGCAATATACCACACTAAAACGACCATTCTATGGCACAAGAGCCGCAAGGTAAAGACCAAAGGGCTTCAGATAAAAAAAGCCAAAAACATAGCCAAACGATTATTAATGATCGGCTGGTAAAACAAATTTTAGCTAAGGCTAAGGTTAAATTTGAGAACAATACCGATAAATAAATACCCCAGCCCCCTCTATCCATAGAATAACCTCGCACCTATTGATAGAATCGACCTAAACCTATTGATAGGATAGCTCCCAACTATATAATAGAATCGACTCAAATCTATTAATAGGATAGCCTCCCACTTATTAATACCCTAGTCTTTAATGAAATTTTCTACATCGGCAATGACAACAATATTATCGCGTTGATTTAATGTAGGGAATTTATCTTCGTTATCTTGCAAGGCAAATTTTTGAATGGTTGTTAATAATATACCGCCCGATATGCGGGAATTCAAAAATTCACGCAAGCCATTTCGGCTGTCGGCTTGTTGAGTATGACCTACTAATTTAATGGCGTTTGCAAAAGTTTGATAGAGTTGGCGATCTAAATATTGACGGTCGGTTACAATAATAAATGTGGGATTATTCATTTTGGGTTGTTGGCGCAATTTAGCGACATAAAACACCATAGATATGGATTTGCCCAATCCTTGCGTGTGCCAAAATACGCCAGACCTTAGTTATTGAGCCTACACCCGTATATGCACCATCGGATAACACATTGACTAGGTTAAAAGTAAATAAATCATCGATTTGGGATTGGTAGGTTTGTATTTGATTATAGGCATTTTCCAGCGTGGCGTGTTCATCGGCAGGATTTTTTAGCTCGATGACGACCAAAGGTAAGCCGTTAAGATAGACAACCAAATCGGGACGGCGTTTTTCGTATGCCCCTTGTATCGATAGCTGGGCAATCACTTCAAAATCATTATTTGTTGGCTGGTTAAAATCAATCAATTTAATGATTGCTGTTTGCTCTTCATTATTGGTAACACGGGTTATTTTTACACTGCCCAAAAGCATTTCGTGCGCGCTGCGGTTACGGGAAAATAAATTGGGATTATCGGATAAATCTTGTATCTTTTGGATTACTTCGTCTACTTCAGATGGGCTTGTATTTAGGTTTAAGTCTTGAATTTTTTTGTCTAAGGGTTTCTGTATCAATGGCCTTATTGACAACCAAATGATTTGCAGCGGTGATTTTATAATCCAAATTAGCAAACCATTTTTTACATTCCTGTTCTATGGTGTTTTCGTTAATCATTTTTTAATCTTTTTCTTTAAGTTATCATAAAAATTTTGATGTGAGCCAAGGTATAAAAGCGTTAATATGATTTGTGATTCATTAAATTGATAAGCCAATAAAGTCCATTGATTTTGCATGTTAAATTTATACACTTGTATATCTGCAAGGTCGCCTGTTTTTAATTTGCCAATATTTGGATTTTCCATAATAGCTCTAATGGCAATATACAAATCATCTTTTTGATTTTTATGTAGTTTTTTCACAGCTTTTTTAAATGAAGGTAATTCTTTAATTTGCATTATTCAAATTCAAAAGGAGTTGTTTTTCCTTCTTTTTGTTCTTCTAAAGCCTTTAAAGTACCAATGATAAATTGCACGGGTAAATCGGGATTTTCAAGAGCGACTTTGCCAATTTCTGCCCAATACTCAATCTGTTTTGCCGTAGTGCGTTGCTCTACTTTAGCGTGAATTTTGGCATCGTTGATAATGCTATCGCTTAATCTAATGGTTTTTGTCATTGGGTTTCTCCTTTGTTTATATTATTCAGATTATGAATATTTATCACTATCATTGAATCAATCAAAATTAAATTCTTGTTGTCTATCATCAATTTTCTTTTTTTGACCTTTTTTTGTAATAATAGGTTTCGATGTTTTATCTTCTTTAAATTCAAAAACCTCTTTCACTGAATAACTTTTGCTCACTTCATTTTCAAAGTCATCATAAGTAGTTGTGATTTGTAGCTTAGCCTCCATTTTACTTTCACTAGAAAATGTATATTTGCCTTGTATAACATTTTCTTTAAAGTTGTTATCACCCATACTAAAATCAATTTTTTCATTTTGATAAATGCCTCTCCATTTATAATTACCCCCTTTTAATACAGGTGAAATAATCTCAATAGACGCATTGTCATCTATTTTAATATACTTATTGTCAGTAACTATAAAGTTATCAAAATCCTTTCGTTCTACAATTGTTTCATTTTTATCTTCGGAACCTTGGAAGCCCACTTGGGTTACTTTTTGGTAACTTTTAAGTTTTTTATAAAATTTTGAAGTTTCCCGCTCTATTTTTTCATCTTGTAGCTTTGCTAAAGTTTCTTGTTTAATTTGAATATCTAATTGTTTAATCTCTTCATCTAAGACAAGGTTTTTCAATTTCTGTTTGTCTATATCCCATTTTTCAGTCGTATAATAAAATAATAAATCATTAAGTGAAGGAGCAAATACCACAAGTGCTGTATAAAATATGACCTCTTTTAAGCCGCCCTCTTGATATGCTTCAGTTTCCAAGATAAGTTCAATATCTAAACTTTTACTAACTTTATTAATAATGCTTAATATATTACTTTCAGCTTGATTTCTTACAAAAGCATCCATACTGTGTGAATCATCATTAAAATAATAATGAATTGTAAATTCTTGTCTTATAAACTGATTTTTATCTGATTTTTCACTCATTGCTTACCCTCACCTTCCCACTAATCAACTTCGGCAAAAGCGTATCCCTAATTTTAGTTAAAGTTTGGTTTTCTTGTTGATTATTCAAAACTTTTTGTAGCATTGTATCAACTTTTTTTGAGAAATTAGTTTGTAATTTACCCAATTTACCCTTTGGGTAGCAATTTGGGTAGCAATATACCACACTAAAACGAGCATTCTATGGCACAAGAGCCGCAAGGTAAAGGCGAAAGGGCTTCAGATAAAAAAAGCCAAAAACATAGCCAAACGATTATTAATGATCGGCTGGTAAAACAAATTTTAGCTAAGGCTAAGGTTAAATTTGAGAACAATACCGATAAATAAATACCCCAGCCCCCTCTATCCATAGAATAACCTCGCACCTATTGATAGAATCGACCTAAATCTATTGATAGGATAGCTCCCAACTATATAATAGAATCGACTCAAATCTATTGATAGGATAGCCTCCCACTTATTAATACCCTAGTCTTTAATGAAATTTTCTACATCGGCAATACGCAGTTTGCCCGATAGTAGTTGTGGCAATAGCGTATCCCGTATTTTAGTTAAAGTTTGGTTTTCTAATTTATTTTTCCATATTTGGTGTAATAATCTGAATACATATTTTTCAAATACTTCTGTTAAATTATTATTTGGAACTATTGTTGTTTTGCTCATAAATTCGGGCATATGACCTTTATATTCTGTGAATTGAATTGCATCAAGTGATGAATAATGTAGCCAAGTTGTTGCAACCCCTTTTCCATAATATACAAAAATATTTTGTATCGTAGAAAATGGATAGTATATTAGTCGTCTATAACAGGTATGATTTGCAAATGTAGCAACTGGTTTATCAAATGAGGCTTCTACTCCTGCCTCATCATTATGATAACCGATTATTCCACTTTTTCCTTGATCTAATACTGGTATATTCCCTTTTTCATTAGATGTTTTGTTATCATATCTTTTACCTGTTTTTATCTTTTTAATTAAATTTTCAAATTTCTTCACCTCCCAGCCCAAAGGTAAGCCATCATCACCAAAGGTGCTGGGGAATAGCTCAAGGGTGGCTTCGTCCATATACAAGGCTTTGGCGATTTGGGCTTTGCTGGAATATTCGCCTTTGTTAAATTTGATGAGGCATGTACGGGGTCGAAATCCACAAACCACGATTGAAATATTGCCTGTGCCATTTGTTCTAAAGTGGCGTTCATTTGGCGGTTGTTTTCGATTTTATCATCAAGTGAAGATAAAACTTGATTTAATCTTATTCTCTCTTCTCTATTAGGTATGATAATATTTATCTTTTCAAGATTACCTTTGCTTAGTTTGGGTTGTACAGCACCTGTAATATAAGGTGATATATCTAAATTCTTAAAAAAGTATTGCAAATATGTTAAAGCCCCCTCATCTTTTTCACTTAAAATGTGAGCATGATTATTAACCCAAAATTTTCCTTTTGCTTTGAAGCATATGGGGGTATTGCGAGTTTTTAGATTTTCACCATCTTCTGATATTAGTAAAAATTCACCATCAAAAATGTATTGATTTATATAATCAACAATCCCTGAAGCTCCATAATATGGATATTTCCCTTGCATAGTAGAACGCTCAATAGCACTTAATGGAATACGTTTGTGGTTTTCAAAAACACAAACCTCCCCCAACCGAACCGTTTGCCAACCTGTGGGCAAAAAATCATTACACATCGTTATCCCCTGTTTTGGTATAAAAAACCACATATCGCTTTTGGATTTCCTGCTTAAAGCTTTGGGGTATATGCTCCCACGCCACAAGGTCGATAAGGTGCGGCACATTGCATTCGGCGAATAACTGCTTGAGTTGGTATATAGGGGCATTTTCACCCAGTATGACGAGGTCTAAATCTGTACCCGCATAAATATCATTGTTGTTGTCCCCGACACGGCTACCATAAGCCCAGACGCTATGCTGTGGGCAAGTGGATTTGATGATGTCTAAGATAATGACTTTATGCCTATGGGCTAAGTGTAATTTAAGATTGTTCGATAGCACGGGCGAGTACCTTAGCGTCTTTGATAAATTGCTCCATAAAATGTAGCGTCTCATTGGCAAAATATTCGCCATAATTGTGGGCTGTATCGTTGCGATTATCTCTGTATATAAACCAGCGTTGTACAAGGTCTTGCTCTAATAAGCCGTGTTGCAAAGCATACTTAAATAGCTCTTTATAAGTGAGTTTATAAACCGCTTGGCTACTGGCGAAATAAGGCTTTAGCACTTTTCTTAGTAATTTGGCTGATTGCTCTATGGTCATCTCAAAGGCTTTGACGACGGAATTGCGGTAAATATCGTAGGCATTTTCATCAATCGATTCGTCTTGTTCTAAAAGCCCATTATAAGATTTTTCTAATGTTGCAATGCAACGGTTTAAAAATACGGTGTTAATGTGATTTGCCATATTTTCTCATTTTTGTAACTTATTTTTTACACTTTGTCTGTTGGATTATGCTTTCTATGGTTTGTATATCCTCCATATCGGATTTTAAGGCATCTTGTTTTTTTCGCTTTGCGATTTTGGTAGCACTGTATTTCGTTATGGCTTATTAATTCTTTACTCATCAAAACTTACTCCCACTTTGGCTATTAATTTTTATAAACGATAATATTTTTTGACAAATCAATCAAAATATTGTAAAATCCCCATCGTATTAAGACGAAAAGGGGTTCGAAAAGTGCAAGTGCTTTAGCCACCCTTTTCTTTATTTATGTTTGTTTTTGCATCACTTAGAAAAGCCCGAAATTGGTTGCCTAATTTTTTGTACAAAGAGGAAGCAAAGTTTTTATTGGGGAATAAAATTTTCTCAAATCTATTTTTACTTACCAAATAATCTACAACTTTTTTATAATCACCATCACCAGATACCAAAACTATTTTATTAAAGTCTTTTTCGATCAAACTTTTCATCATTTCAAAGACCATATCCGTATCTACATTGCCTTTTTTAGGACTATTTGAAATTTTATGGTGTTCTTTAAATAGGATTACAAAACCTGACTCTTGTAATTTACTGTATAAATTTTGTTGTTCTTCATCTAAATAGCCTAAAAAATAGTAGGCTATTTTGACCTTGTATTTTTCCTTGAGATAAACTCTAAATTTCGCGTAGTCTATACGCCAATCTTCCATTTGTGTGCCACGATGTAAGTTTTGCCCATCAACAAACGCTATATTTTCAATGGGTTGTTTTTGCTTACCTGTCAAAATTGACTCCTACTTTGGCTAATTGGTTTTTTATTTCTGTTTGTAAGCGATTGCTTTCATTAAATTGTTGCGCCAAGTTCTGGCTCAGGGTTGTCATTTTCTTCTCAAAAGGTATGCCATCGTCTTCGGTTGCTTTGACCCCAACATAGCGACCGGGGGTTAAAATATAATCTTTTGCTTTGACTTCGTCTAAGGTAGCGGATTTGCAAAATCCTGCGGTGTCTTGGTAGTCGTCTAAACCATTTACCCAGTTTTGATAGGTTTTGCCCAAATGTTTAATTTCTGTATCAGTGAAATTTTTCATCACGCGGGTTTGCATAAAGCCCATTTCTCTGGCATCTAAGAATAAAATTTCACCTTGGCGTTGTTTATTTTTGGCTAAAAACCAAATGCACACCGGGATTTGCGTATTGGTAAAAAGTTGTCCGGGTAAGGAGAGCATACACTCTACCAGATCATTTTCAATCATACTTTTACGAATGGCATCTTCGCCCCCTGCCGTGGTAGACATAGAGCCATTCGCCAGCACAATACCCGCACGACCACTTGCGGAAAGATGGTATAGAATATGTTGCAACCAGGCATAGTTGGCGTTGCCCACAGGCGGGGTGCCGTGCCTCCAGCGGGAATCATTGGGCAGTTTATCACCGCCCCAATCGGAAATATTAAATGGTGGATTGGCCATAATGTAATCGGCGCGTAAATCGGGGTGGCAGTCGTTGTGAAAGGTATCGCCTGCCATATTGCCCAAACGATAATCTAGCCCACGAATGGCTAAATTCATATTGGCCAATTTCCAAGTGGTAGGGTTGGATTCCTGACCATAAATAGAAATATTGCTATGGTCGTTATCGTGATCAGCATCTACAAATTTCATCGTTTGCACAAACATACCGCCCGAACCACAGCAAGGGTCATAAATCTTGCCTTTTTGGGGTGCTAGAATTTCTACCAAAATTTTAACTACCGATTGGGCGGTATAATACTGCCCGCCACGTTTACCTTCATTTAAAGCAAATTGTCCCAAAAAATATTCATAAATTTCACCTAATAAATCTTTTTTGTCGTTTGCATCGTTACTATGGGTTTCAATTTCGCCCAGCTTATTAAACAGCTCGGCCAGGTTTTCATTGGATAAAGGAACATGGGCATAATTTTTATTCAAGATACCCTTTAGTTTTTTATTATCATTTTCAATCGCATGCAAAGCATCGTCAATGCATTTGCCAACGGGCATTTTGAGGCACCCAGTATACGTTGTCTTTGGCGTAATAATCGCGGTCTTCCAGCTCTTCGATAATTTCATCTTCATCAGACGAGTCCAAATAATATTCATGGTTTGGGTCGGTAAATTGTTTTTGTAATTTGGCCCTTTGATGTTCAAAAGCGTCAGATAGGTATTTTAGGAATAACAAACCTAAAACCACATGTTTATATTCGGCCGCATCCATGGCGTTACGCAATTTGTCCGCCGTTTGCCATAATATTGATTGAAAATCTTTATCAGCCATTTAAATGAACCTTTTGCTTTTAATTGTCTTTTTTCTAATGATAAAATGCTTTGATTTTTTGACAAACTGTATCAATTTCAGAATTTATCAATTGACTAGATGACGGCAACTATAATCCATTTTTTGAAAGAGGACATGATAACTGAACGGGATAAGACGCGATAACTCGGGATTTTTTGGAACAAATGGGAAGGTAAAAATTGGCTTACTTTCCAAAATAAAAAGGTAAAAGAAATTTTAGCTAAGGCTAAAGCAGAACAATACCGATAAATAAATACCCCAGCCCCCTCTATCAATAGAATTACCTCCCACCTATTTAATAGAATTGACCTAAATCTATCAATAGATTTACCTCGCACCTATTTAATAGAATCGACCCAAATCTATCAATAGAATTACCTCCCACCTATTTAATAGAATCGACCTAAATCTATCAATAGAATTACCTCCCACCTATTGATAGAATTGACCCAAATCTATCAATAGATTTACCTCCCACCTATTAATACCCTAGTCTTTAATGAAATTTTCTACATCGGCACATAATCCAGGACCTATACAACAATCATCGGCAATCGTTGGCCAAATTCTGAACGCCCCTGAAAGAATAATATCCCGTTTTCATTTTCATTAAATGTTTCACCTTTTGGAGATTGCCCCATAGTGTAATCAAGGTGTAATCAAGTATTTTATTCAATTCTACACTTTCCCACCCCCAAAGGCCAAACAAAGGCCCAACCAACACTCTTAAGCCTTTTGATTGGCATGGATTTTTAACTACCTTACAACACTAATGACCTAACAAAAACACAAAAAAAGTACCCAAACATAAAAAAAGCACAAAAAAACTTACAAAAAGCTTATATAGGCCTTGACGCAACACCCCCCCTAGCAAAATGGGGATTTACAGACTAGCCCGTATGGGTTGGTCAATCTTTATCCCTTGTTGGAGGTATTGCTTATGTATAAGCTCAAACTATTTTTATTGCCATTAGCCTGGCTACTGGTCTTTATGGCCTTGGCCTGCGCCCCACCCGATGACGATGATCGATCTTCTGTGCCATCTAAGCCGTCTAGGCCGACTATCAATAACGCCATCTACGATGTTGGCAAGGCTCTGTTAACCGTACAAGGTACTGACTTAAGTCCTACAGAAGCCCAAATCCAAACTATCACGGTAGCTGGTGTAGCCTTCAGTTCCTATACTGCAGATGACCCAGCCACTGGGCCAGATAGTAATGGTCTTGCAGAAGGTAAGTACCGTATTGCAAACGATGGCACAGCGCTTTGGCTGAAACTTACCGATGACGATAAAGCTACTCTGAATGGCAAGGTGGGTAGCAATGGTCTAAAAAAAGGCTTGCTTACTAGCTCTGGTGCTTGGGCAGGTTTAAATACACCTAAAGACTTGGACGTTAGTAATGTACCCGAAAATAAGCAGTCTAAAGTATCCGATGAGAATCAGCCATCTAAGCAAACTGAACAAGCTGAACAAGTCAAACAAGCTGAAGAGGAGTCGCGTAAACTACCCGAAGCCGAACAAACCGAAGAGGAGTCGCCTAAGCAACCTGAAGAAGCTGAAGAAGACGAACAAGTCGAACAAGCTGAAGAGGAGTCGCGTAAACTACCCGAAGCCGAACAAACCGAAGAGGAGTCGCCTAAGCAACCTGAAGAAGCTGAAGAAGACGAACAAGTCGAACAAGCTGAAGATCAGTCGCCTGAAGCCACAATTACCCGTGCAACCTACCATGTTGGTACGGCGCTGTTAACCTTGCAAGGTACTCACTTAAGTGCTACAACTGCGACCCAAGCGCAAATCCAAACCATCGTGGTAGATGGCGTAGCCTTAAATTCTTATACTGCAGATGGCACAGCCACTGGGCCAGATAGTCGCAGTCTTGCAAAAGGTAAGTACCGTATGAAAAGAGATGGCACAGCGCTTTGGCTTTACCTTACCGATCAACATAAAGCTACTCTGAATGGCAAGACAGGTATGGATAGCAATGGTCTAAAAGATGGGTTGCTTACTAGCACTGGTGCTTGGGCGGGTTTAAATACAGCCAAAGACTTAACCGTTAGTGGAAACCCACCCGCAATTACCCGTGCAACCTACAATGTTGCTACAGGCGTGTTAGTGATTACAGGTACTAATTTACCAGCAGCAGTTGCAGGCTGGGACTTTAGCAAATTGAGGTTTAGAATAAGTAATAGTTTACGCAGCTACACATTACCCCGGCACTCAACTTTAGGTGCAAACAGAGCCACAGGTTCTGCAGCAAGTGCAACAAGCTTAACGATTACTTTAAGCGGTAGAGTAAAAGCGCAAGCGGAAGCCGAGAATATATTGTCTAAGAATGGTCTTACAGGACGTACTGGTGGTGTATACAACCTGGAAGCAGCAGCAGGATTTGCAGGTGGTAGGGCAGCAGACACAAGCAATAACCCGATTACCGTTAGTGGCTACGCAATCCAGATCGACAGAGTAGAATACTATGCTGATAAAGGCGAGTTATGGCTTTATGGTACTAATTTACCGACAACAGTTGCAGACTGGGACTTTAGCAAATTGGCGCTTGTATCCGGTGATGGTAGTAAGGAATACCCATTACCTAAGGACACAACTGCAGGTACTGGGGTATTTGTTGAACTATTTGAATACGTCTTAATTATTACTTTAAGCGGTAGTGTAAAAGCGGAAGCCAATAAGATACTGGTTAAGAATGGTTATAGTGATGCTAATGGTGCATACAACCTGGAAGCAGCAGCAGGATTTATAATGGGTAATCCAGAAGACCCAACCACTAGTATTTTGGTTAGTGGGGTTGGTAAGTAGGGTTTGGTTTCAGCCTTGGTAAGTTTTTTATCAAGTCTGGAACAACCAAGCTAAAAGGTAAGTAAATTTGCACGCAAGTCGTTTTATTTTGCGTGCGCCGTTACATCAATTATGGAACCCTTTCTTCAAGTCCCATCTAAAGAAATTTGCAAAAACAAAGATGCGATGTGAGCGAGCATAACTAAATAACTAAGCAAATTAAGTCAAGTGAGTTTTATTGCCTAGCTTATTTATTTGAATTGTAAATCGGTTAAAATTTTGCTAGGGCAAAATTGGTTGCGGATTATCTTCAGGCATTGTTGCATCTTTTGGTAATCTTTTCGGCTGCGCCCGCTTGCATCATCGCTTCCCTCCAAGCCAGAAGATAAATCAAAGCCAAAGTAATGTTTACCTCGCTCCCTAGCGGCTAGCTGTTGCAGACTTTTGGAGTTTAAGCCACCGGCAATGAATAATTGTTGCTTATTTTGGCACCAACTCGGCAAGCCATGCCATTCGCCAGAACCAAAACTTACATCGTAGAGGTAGTAGGCTGCACTTTGGCGGGCACGGTGCAGTAGCCATTGTTCCTCGCCAAAGAGAGGCATAAAGCGGCGTTCTTGAGGGACAAAATTGGGGTAGCTATCATAACATTGCAGCAATGCCTGCGGATATAGCCGAGCGTAAGCAGCCAGATGCTGCCACTTGTGTGCTACCAATACGCAGTTTCCAACTTTATTTTGGCCTTTGTTTTCGTGATGTGGCAATGTTTGCCATAGGATTTCCAGCTCTTGGGCGCAAACATAACGCTTGGATTTTGGCTCTACCACAATGCCCAAGAAATCATAGCCCAGGTTGTGGGCCCAAGAAAGCTCTTCGGCAGTGCGCAAACCACAGGCTTTTACCAGCATAGTCTTACTCCTTCAGATTTTTCCCAAGTTGTTGAGAGTTGGAAGTATTTGTCTGTAGAATCATAGGTAATGATTTGGGCCTTTCTGCAGAAGAAATGTCTAGGTTATCTGAAGGATATTCCGCACAACTTCGGGGCTATCAATAGAGCCAGTGGTTATACCTCGTAGTCTATTGTATCTTGTTTTGGCACTAAAACTAAATGTTTTTTTATGATATTTTTATAGATTGGATTATTTAATTTTTATTTCAGTTTTTTTATTTACAATTGAGGCCGCATTTGTGGAGGTCTATAATTTGAAAGGTATTTATGAACTCATTCCTGTGTGGAATTTAATTGGTTTAAATGATGATGGTGTGGACAAATCTCCATACCATCGTTTAGAAGGTAACTTACTAGAATTGAAGCCATTTCAGATTGATTTAAACCAAATGTCACAGCTTGATCGTACTAACTTATCCAAAGTTTTGACAAAAATAATGGTGAAATTATTTTTATTAGATGAATATTCATTTGAAATAGACTCTGAGATAGATAATACAATTGAGAATTGATTATAATTCTGCCAGATACTTTGGCTTGATCTATATATCTGTTTTTTATTAAAAAATCTGATATTCATACTAAATTTATACTTTGTTTTTTTATATAGAATCTTTTATTGTTGTTTTTAGGAAAATCCCTAGAATATGGGAAAATTACTTTTGTGCTGTTTGGGAGGGAAAGCCAAAATGCCAGAGATTTCTATTATAAAATCATTTATACGAAAAAAACCCATTTTCATTTTGTCTGCATTGTCTAAAAAAATGTTCCTAATTTATTTGTTGTTACAGCTATTTTTTATAAGTTGTACTTCTTTGAAATATGTTACTGGTGTTTATGGACAGAGCGAAAAAGAGCAAATTGATTTTGTTGTTAAAGTTCAAAATAAGAATGGGATAGCTCTTACAGACCTTACGTTAAATGATTTCTATGTAAAGCATAACAACCAACGACTGGAGCGTAAAAATCAATTACGTTTAAATGAAACGCTGTCTATAGTGAAGTTGTACATGGTTGTGTTAATTGATTTGCGAAAAAATCCAGAACAGGAAAATAATTTTGAGCGAAATCGTAAAGCTTTTAAAGCTTATTTAACTTTACAACCTCAAAATATCTATATTAAATTGATCAGTTATGATACTGAAGCTAGAGTACTCAATGATGAGTTTAGTAATGACAAGATTATGCTGCAAAAATTATTACAAGATTTAGAGATGGTGCAAACTAGCACAAGCTCTGGTCTACAGCAAGCTTTAGATTTCGCTCAGAGTAATATTGATAATTTACCCAATGGCGCCTATGCTCTAAAGGCAGAAGTATTTGACACAGAAACAGTACGCAATGCAACAGAGCCTTTGTTATATAATTCTGCGGTATTATTATTGAATCACAATTCCATTGATATGGAAACACTGCAACCTTATTACGAGTTTTATAACTTTGTTGTACTAGATACTACAGATAGTCTGGGACAACCAAAAAAGAAAAATTCTTTGGCCCCGATGCACAACAGTAATGGCGATGGAGTTGAAACTATTTTAGGTATTTACAAATTACCTTCTGAACCCTCTGAATATTTGAATAAAGATATTAGTCAAAGTAGGGCTGTCAAGTTGGTAAATCAAGCTTGGGATTCATTGAATAACATAGTCAATGGTTATTATTGGTTGACCTATCATAAATACACAGATATGAACAAGCTCGAACCCAATTCTATTTCCGTTTCTTTAACGCAGTATGGTCGTTCCACTGATGTAGGGTGGTTATTAGCTTATGAAAAAGCTAGTTTGGAGCAAAGTATATCTTTGAAAAATGAAGAATCTATTTTAGAAGGAGCAGATGCTTTGGTTCCAGAACAAAATGAAAATGTTGATTCTGCTATAGATGAAAAAGAAGAAATTGCCATAGAGTCGAGTTATGCCCTCGATTCAAATATCAATCAAAACGAAGGTATAGCTCGAGAAGAACAGGGCTATATGCTTGGAATGGAGAAAGTGGATTCAGAAAATAATATTTCTTTGGAAAATTTAGAAGATGTAGCAACAATTGACCATTCATTGGATTTAGCCCCTCCTGCAATAGCAGAACCAGAGATAGATACACTGGCTTTGCTGCCTAGTGAACGCATACAAGAAGAAAAAATTGCAGCCACTCCTAGTTATCCTGAAGATGTTCGAATTGTTGTTGAATCTCCAATTGTCGATGATTTCGTTATATTGAGTAATTTGGGCAAAGAATCCTCTGGAACTGATAATGAATTAATCAATCAAAATGATAATGTGCAACAATATACGGCAGAACCAATTCAACTTGTCAGCACTGCTTCGTCTCATGAAATGGTAGAACCCACTATTGAACTGATTAAAGCTTTGCCAGAAGATATTACCAATGGCCGCTATATACAGGTTGGTGCCTTTACTAAGTTAGAAAATCTCTACAATGTTATAGAACGGCTCAGTGAAGATTATAGCGTTCAAGCTGTAACCAGTATGGTGAACGGCAAAGAATACAATCGTTGTATTGTTGGTCCATTGGATAGTAAAATAAAAGCTCGTAAGGTTTTACAGAAATTGAAAGCACGAAGCGGGCTTTATGATGCTTTTATTATCAGAAAGCCAATAGCAGAATGGATTGGTGAATAAACACCAAATTTACATTCCAATTACTGGTATTTTGGTCGAAAGATTATGCATAGGCAAAGGCTCCAGTCATTTTCGTTATTTGGCTGGTATTCCAACTACTTTACAGATAATCATTTTTAGTTTAAATTTGGTCAATATGTTTTTGTTTAGATTTTCTAATAAAACATATTGTAATTGATTTACTTTCTAGTCATTTTATTTATGGTCACTCCAGTTTATTGAGTTATATGGTATGGGTACTAATCATTCTAAGTAGAGCAATATCGATGGTAATTACAGCAAGCCGTTTCATTAAGTTGTTTCTAAAATAGATAAATTATTTATAAAATTTAGTTTAATTTTTTATGGTTTCTGGCATAATATTGAGGTTTCTAAATATAAAATTAAATAGGTAGTCTTTTTGTTGTAGCGTTATTAAATAGGGAATATGGAACGTCTTGATAATGGATTGAGAATTTCAAAGGGCAATTTGGCTATTACTTCTATTTATGGAACTCAAAGTAATGGTTTGCTGGTTTGCTGTATCATATGAAGAATTGCTCACATCCAAAGGGGTATGTCCGAGCCTATTCTGTAGGCCGAGATTTATTGTTTAGCGATAGCGTTGATAAATCTTATATTTTGAAATTTTCTGTTGTTCAGTGCACACTTTGTTTTAAAGTTTTTTGGGCAGGGTATTTGCGCAATGATGATGTTATGGAATTCGAGTCCCCTCTGAAATCGAATCTACAGAAAGAAAAGCAAAAGCAGATTGTTTCAGAGCTACCTAATGAGACGAAAGCTTCGAAACGGGAGAAAGAATTGAAAGCTCCTGTGAAAAATCAAGAGAAAATTGAATCGATTAATATTGGTGGACGTAGGTGGGATAGTTTGTAACTTACAGATTGAGGAACAAATCTCCTTGGCGTAGTATTTTAGGCGATTGATAGCGGGCATCAACAATTGTCGATGCTTTGGTTGTTGGGCTTGCTTGTTCCGAAGTAAAATAGGGGATAATTAGTCCAGCAGATATTTCTGTAGCAAATTCTTGTAACAATGCTTTCTGTGTCTTTGGTACGGCTTGGCCACTGCGGTTCGCACTGCTAGAGTACAAAGGGCTGCGAGTTACTCGGCATAATGTTTGTAATAATTGGTGCTGTGGAATGCGCACTGCTTGTGAGCCATCGACTAAATTATTATGGTTAGTTTTTGTTTTAACAGATAAAACGCAGGTTAATGGACCTGGCCAAAACTTTTGTAATTTAATAGAAGGTAGTTCTAGAGGGCTTTCTTTAAGCTGTTTTATATCCGCAAATAATTGTAAAAATGGTTTATTTTCTGGTCGTCCCTTTATTACTTCCAATGTTTTATAAGTATCGGGTGCCTTAGATACTAAACCGTAGATAGTATCGCATAGCATTAATAGTACTTTACCCATTTCTAATGCTTGGGATAGATACTCTATTAAATCGTTGTCTTTGTTGCAGGTGTTCATTCGATATGTATTAGCAAAGTCGATAACTATGGATTAGGTCGGTCCATAGTTATCGACTAGGTTGTTTCTCAATATTGGATGCAGGGCAACCCAGTATTCAATATGCCCCTACCTGGTCATTGACTAGCTGAATATGGTTGCCATCTTGGGTTAGTAGAAATATTCCATTAGTTGATTTTTAACTGGGTCAATATAAAGTAAATTAGAGTTTAAGCCAAGTGCTTACCCTAAATTTATAATACAAAAAGGCAAAGCAAAGATTTTTAACAGTTTGCGACTAAAGCTAGTCATAGGTTGTGAATAGCGCTGTGATAAATTATAAGTATTGTAAGTAGTAATAGTAAAAACTTAGCGTATTTTTGTATATGATACAGCCAAAAGGACTGTAGCTAGAGTAGTCAGACATGGGCCTTTGAGTACAAAATTATTAGATGTAAATACAAATTGGCTTGCGTCTGAAGAGTGGCTCCATCTGCCATGTATCCAGCTTGGTGGATTGATTCTAAAATTGTTTATGACAGTGTTTTGTTTCACCCCTTGATCTGGGGCAAAGAAAAAGAGCAGTGTAAAGCTCAATAGTAACGCTACAGGGAATAAAAATAGTTTATGCTTACTGATAAGCAATACCTCCAAAAAGAGATTAAAGTTAGCAAACCCATACGGGCTACGTTATAGCGCCCTATTGTGCAAGGGGGAAGTGAATCAAGAGGCTGGCAAGTTTTTTTGGCATTTTTTTGTGTTTTTGGTAGGCCTTTGCTTAAAGTGTTGTTTGGTAGCTATATAAAAATAGATTACTTGTAAATTTTTTGCTATTTATAAATGAACTCTTTTTCTTAAAATAACCTATAGATAGTAATAAAAAATTACTAATTTAAGTTTGGGAGGACTTCACAGCTCGGAACTTACTCGTTAAACTGGAAAACAATATTTTGCTACGATACCTGCTTATATTTATTTTATAGGAGTCTCAATCTATGCGGACCACGGAATACCTCGATTTTGAC
Source organism: Spirochaetia bacterium (assembly GCA_965225855.1). GTDB lineage: Bacteria > Spirochaetota > Spirochaetia > SP-2023 > SP-2023 > Haliotispira. The sequence continues at coordinate 1,714,187 of CBDDCK010000005.1, forward strand.
TGGTACTACTGCTCAAAATTTCAGGATGCTTTTATTTTTGATTCTTCAAAGAGCTTAAAAGAACCAGAAAAAAGCGATAAAAGTGATAATTGGCAACGAGTTCAATTACCACACACAAATATAAAATTATCCAATTCATATTTTGACGACCGTGCTTTTACGTTTGTTTCAGCCTATCGGCGGGTGTTACACCTGCCAGAATGCAAAAATAAGCTACAATTTGTGCTTCTCCGTTTTGAAGGGGTCATGAACTACGCCGAGATCTATCTCAATGGGAAATTAATAACCAGCCATAAAGGTGGTTATACACCGTTTGAAGTCCTTCTACCAGAAAATCAGATGCATTCGGATAGTGAAAATGAACTATTTGTAAAGGTAGATTCTACTGAACGCAACGATACGCCGCCTTTTGGAAATTTAATTGATTACCTCACTTATGGGGGCATTTACCGTGAAGTTTCCTTGCATATTTGTGATGCCCTGCGATTTACTCATGTAAAACTAACCCCTGTAATTCAAGATCCAGAATTCATCCAAAACAGGGATTCTTTGATAAGTGGGCACATAAACCTAGAAGTCGAAATCGCCAATCCACTTGGGCTACAAGGGGCTCAACAGTTACAACTTGATTGCTGCAATAAAAATCAGAATTATACATTAGAGCTTACCGGTGCTACGACTCAAAGCTTCATAATAGAAAGTTCCCAGTTTGATAATCTAAAATTATGGGATATCAACCAAGGCAACCTGTATGAAGTCCAGCTCCAATTGAACGATATGGATTATTACCATGACCGGATAGGTTGGCGCAACTGTCGTTTTACCCCTGAAGGCTTTTGGATTAATGGCCGTTATGAAAAACTCATCGGCCTGAACCGCCATCAAAGCTATCCTTATGCAGGTTACGCAATGCCAGCTAATGCCCAAGAAAAAGATGCAGATTTATTTTTAGAGTATGGCTGTAATATCCTGCGGACTTCCCATTACGTGCAACATCGAGAATTCATTAAACATTGCGATGAAATTGGCCTGCTCGTATTCACTGAAATTCCAGGCTGGGGGTATATTGGGGATTCTACAGAATGGCAGGAACAAGTATTAGCCGATGTGCGCGATATGATTCTACGTGACTATAACAGCCCCTCTATTGTTTTATGGGGCGTGCGGATCAATGAAAGTTTGGATCATCACGAGCTATACTCTAAGACAAATGCTCTGGCTCATCAGCTAGACCCGACCCGTCAAACCGGAGGGGTTCGCTGCCACCCAAATAGCGAACTGCTGGAAGATGTTTATACCATGAACAATTTTGTCTTAGGCGGTAGCTTGAATAAATGCCCCGTGGCTTTAAACGGTCAACACGAGATTACTGGATTGGAACAAGCCGTTCCTTATTTAACCACTGAATCCAATGGCCATATGTTTCCAACTAAAGCTTGGGACCCAGAAGAACGGCGTATAGAACACGCTATACGCCATCTACGTGTTATAGAAGCAGCGTATATTACCCAGCTACATAGCGGTAGTATCAGTTGGTGCGCATTTGACTACAACACTCACCACGAATTTGGGGCTGGAGATAAAATTTGCCATCACGGAGTATTCGACATGTACCGTCAGCCCAAGTTTGCCGCCTGGGCCTATCGCAGTCAAAAAGACCCCAAACAAGAAATTATACTCGAACCTTTAACCTGCTGGGCACTTGGGGAACGTGATAAAGGTCAACTAGGACCACTTTGGATTCTGCATAATTGTGATTATATTTCCTTGTATATCAATAAGAAAGAACGCCCGGTAAATGGTTCTGCAAAAATATTTCCGGCAAGGGGTATATTTAAAGGTTTACCACATCCTCCCAGTGTTATTTGGGAGGTTGCCAATGTTTGGGGGAACTCTTTTGAAGACGCAGAATTTAAAGGCTTTATTGATGGGAAAGAAGTCCTTTCAAAAGAATTTTCTGCGAATCCAGTGGCTAGTAATTTACAATGGACGGTCGATCAAAAACAACTTAGTATGCAACGTCCAGAATCAACCAGATTGTCAATACAAGTGGTCGATCAACTTGAAAATTCTCTGCCATTTATTTTTGGCATGCTTTGTCTCCACATTAAAGGCCCACAAGTCCAGATTTATGCAGATGAAGTCCAAACTACTATGGAATCAGAAGATACGGAAGTACAGAAAGTATTTGCTACCATTCGAGGCGGTTCTACGGCAATATGGCTAATCAGTTGTGGCGAACAAGGACGAGTGGAAATAAATGCTCAGATGCTTGGTTATCCACAACTTCAAGCAAATATCGAATTATATATCGATTAATAAACAGCATGCCCCATCTAAGCCTGTGGCCTTAGATGGGGCATGAAAAGAAATTTTCAAAGAAAATCTCATATTATTTATTGTCGTAAGCAGCTCCAAAAGACTTTATCTCAACAAGTTGATTTGTTGCAAAAATTAACTTCTCTACCTTAAACAATAAAGAATACTTTTTATAGATTGGCCCAGAGATAGTAGAACGTTCCAAATTCGTAACATATGCCAACAAAAAGCGAACATAACTGTAACCGAGCCCGGAAAATGAAACACCCTCTTTTTCCAGCAACAACACAGGCAAATATCCCAAACAAACACACTCTACAAATTAGCCTTGGTACGAGAGTAGTTACCTATAAACTCATCGGATAGTTTGTCGTTAATACCTCCACTTTGGTTTTACCTTTAGATTTGGCCTTAGGCATCGGCACTTCAATACTATACCAATCATTTTCTGCAACCGAATTGCGCAATGGTTCGGAGCGATAACTTGAAAGTAAGAACTTACCCTTAACTTGTGCCAGCTCGCTTAAAAGCGATTCATAATGACTTTTACCGTAACCATCATAATGTCCTTGATCACTATCAATATCAGGCGGGGCACAATAAAATAAGGTTTTTTCGGTATCCCAGCTGCGGATTATACGCAACACATCAGACGCTTCCATTTGCACATTCTGCAAACAAATCGTCAGTCCTTCAGTGAAACTCTTGCGCTTATTAGTAAGGCATTTACTGTTTTTGCCATCGCAGTCATAACCAAATGAGCCATTCAGCATAACGCTAAAACCAGTATTGGCTAGAATCCATCCTCTTTTTCTAGCGAAAGGTATCACGAAGCACGCAAAGAATGCAGGGCTTTGGTCTGCATATTTGGCTTACCTAATATTAACAAAAAATGTAAAAAATCATTTGCTTCATAAGGTCTTAACAAAAATTAGTTCAGCCTCCAAGCTTATGTTTCATATTTTCAGACAGATCATTGTAAGCCATTGTATGCAAACCAGCATCGGTAGTAGAGACCGCTTTTGTTAAAGCATCATCGGGCAGTTAAATCAGTATGAACATTTTTATTATGATTTAACGTCCACATTGTTCCCGTAGCGGGATCAATGATTAAATAACCAAGCAACCCACCAAAAAATAAATTTCCAACAATATACCAGCCATCGACTCTACTTTCAATAGATACAACTTGTTTTACATAACCTTCTTTTTTCACAAGTAATAGTATATTTTGCCCTCCTTAAATAATTATCCCCCGCTGGCAAAGTTACCTGTGCAGGAGTAGAACTTTCAAAAATAAGTATACCATTGCTTATTTATAAATGTTGGTGGGTACTTGGGTTTGGTGTTTCCAGCTATTGGTTAGGGTGAGACTCTTTACTTTGGCTTTACTTCGCAGGACAGAACTTCAAACAAAATTTGCTATAGTTAAAAAAAGCTTGACCCAGCTGTTTTGTTTATCTAATTTTGCCTGTGAAAATACTCTGTAATGAAAATAGAGAAAGGAGTCGGATTTGAGCAACAAAAAAGCAGAAAAAGCGGAGCAACAAGCGAATAAAGTGGATACTTCACAAGCCAGCACTAAGCCGAGTGCCCAAGAACATGCTCAAGAATTGCAAGATATAAATCTTCAACAAGAGGGCAATTTAAAATCAAAAAAAGAGACGGAACCACTTGATGAAGGTCATGAAATTTATGAATCTGAAAAAATCAAACAAATGCAGGAAAACATAATTGAGCTGGAAGCGACAAAAAAAGATTTAAATGAGGCTTTGCTGCGCAAGCAAGCTGATTTTGAAAATTATCGCCGCCGAATGCAAAAAGAAAAGCAAGATGCTATCCAATTTTCCAACCGGAATTTAATTAGCGGGCTTTTAGAAGTTCTGGACAGTTTTGAACGAGCTTTAGCCTCCCATCAAAATGAAAAAGATTCTAGTCCTGCAATGAAAGACCTGTTTGAAGGTTTGGAATTATTAGAAAAACAGCTAGTGGACATGCTTTGCACTGGCTGGGGCTTAAAAATGATAGATAGTGTTGGCCAAGAATTTGACCCCAATTTTCATGAAGCTTTAACAATGGAGGAAAATCCAGACTATAAAGTACCAACCGTTGTCAAAAATTTCCAAACAGGATATACCCTGCACGGACGAATATTACGCCCAGCTAGGGTAAAGGTGGCCAAACCTTCTGAATAGTAACGATAGATAAAGCTTGCCTTTGTTGCTGCGCTTTATCTATTTTGGAACTGAAACTAAATAATATTTAACAATATCCAGCTGTCATCAAATAACAGAAGGATTTTTTATAGAGGAAAATTTATGGGAAAAATTATCGGTATCGACTTAGGTACAACGAACTCCTGTGTGTCCGTTATGGACGGTGGTAAATCCGAAGTAATCACGAATGAGGAAGGACAGCGCACCACGCCTTCTATGGTTGGCTATACGGATAAAGACGAACGGCTGGTCGGGCAGGCTGCCAAAAACCAAATGGTCACCAACCCAAAAAATACGGTTTTTTCAATTAAACGCTTTATGGGTCGTAGATATAATGAAGTTTCTGAAGAACTAAAGCACTGCCCATACGAAGTTATTAAAGGCCCAAACGATGACCCCAGAGTCAAAATTCGAGATAAACAATTCTCACCACCAGAAATTTCTGCTGCGATTTTGCAAAAAATGAAAAAAACGGCAGAAGATTATTTGGGCGAAGAAGTAAAAGAAGCAGTGATTACTGTACCTGCATATTTTAATGATGCTCAACGCCAAGCCACTAAAGATGCTGGCCGAATTGCTGGCTTAGACGTAAAGCGAATTGTCAACGAACCAACCGCTGCAGCTTTAGCCTATGGTTTAGACAAAGTAAAAAAAGATGAAAAAATTGCGGTTTACGATCTAGGCGGTGGAACTTTTGATATCTCCATTCTCGATTTGGGAGAAGGGGTTTTTGAAGTGCGTTCAACCAATGGTGATACCCATTTAGGCGGAGATAATTTTGATGAAGTCGTTATTGACTGGATTATTAGTGAATTTAAAAGCCAAAGTGGTATAGACCTTTCTAAAGATAGTATGGCTTTGCAACGTTTAAAAGAGGCTGCAGAAAAAACCAAAAAAGAACTATCTTCGGCACAAAGCAGTAGCATCAATCTGCCCTATATTACCGCAGATGCCAATGGCCCAAAACATTTACAACTAGAATTGAGCCGTGCTAAGTTTGAATCCATGGTGGCCCACTTGGTAGAACGCACCAAAGAACCATGTCTTAAAGCGCTCAAAGATGCAGGTTATTCTCCTTCGGCTATTGACGAAGTGATTCTAGTGGGAGGTTCTACGCGTATTCCCGCCATTCAAAAAATTGTGAAAGACATTTTTGCTAAAGATCCCAACCGCAGTGTCAATCCTGATGAAGTGGTGGCAATGGGTGCCGCTATTCAAGGTGGGGTACTTGGTGGTGATGTCAATGATGTTCTACTGCTGGACGTAACGCCTTTGTCTTTGGGAATCGAAACCGAAGGCAGTGTGTTTACCAAATTAATTGAACGCAACACAACAATCCCCACACGCAAAAGTCAAATATTTTCGACAGCAGCCAACAACCAAACAGCAGTAACCATTCACGTTTTGCAAGGTGAAAGGCCCATGGCAGCGCAAAACCGCAGCTTAGGTAATTTCAATTTGGAAGGTATACCCTCTGCACCACGCGGTGTACCGCAAATCGAAGTTTCATTTGAAATCGACTCCAACGGTATTGTCCACGTTTCGGCCAAAGATATGGGCACCGGTAAGGAACAGAAAATTCGCATTGAATCGTCTTCTGGTTTGTCGGATAGTGAAATTGAGAAAATGGTCAAAGAAGCTGAATTAAATGCGGGTGAAGATGAGAAAATCCGCAAGAAAATCGAGGCGAAAAATCAGGCAGACAGTTTGATTTATTCGGTTGATCAAACCTTGGAATCTGCGGCGGATAAGCTTTCGGAGCAAGAAAAAGGCGAGATTGAAAATGCCAAAAAAGAGCTGCAAGATGCCATTGCTTCTGGTAGTTTGGAAGACATTGAAGCGAAGATGAAAAACTTGCAAGATGTGGTGAGTAAATTTGCCGAAAAACTTTATGCTCAAAGTGGAAATTCTTCTGGTGGGGCCGGATCTGCTGGTTCGCAAGGGGGTAATCAAGCGAATGCAGATACTTCAAATTCCCAAAAGACTCAAGATGCTCAAGATGCTGATTTTGAGGTAGTGGATAAATAGAAGCGGACAATTACAATCTGCAATTGCAAGATGATAGGTAAAATGATATATGGAAAATTTTTCTATATATCATTTACTATTTGCCTCTAAAGGGAAATATGATTTCTGAAATTGTAATATTAAATATAAAGCCGGGTCAGTCTACTCAATTTGAGCAGACTTTTGCACAAGCGCAAAAAATTATCGCTGCTGTGCCAGGTTATCAATCGCATCAGCTGCAGCGTTGTATAGAGACTTCAAATCGTTATATTTTAATGGATTCAATGGCAAACTTTAGAAGCCCATATTCAAGGGTTCCGAAGTTCTGCGGAGTGCGAAAATTGGAAGACTTTGCTATACTATTTTTATGTTCCTCTTCCCGTTGTCGAACATTATCAATTTATTGATGGCTTACATGGGCAAAAATTTTGATTGTCATCATGGAAAAATAAGGAAAGCAAACCGTGTCGAAACGAGATTATTATGAAGTTCTGGGTGTGGGCAAAAGTGCCAGCACCGATGAAATAAAAAAGGCCTATCGAAAGTTAGCGGTCAAATACCACCCAGACCGAAACCCCAATAATGCCACAGCAGAAGAAAAATTTAAAGAAGCCACCGAAGCTTATGAAGTTTTAGCTGATACCAAAAAACGCCAGACTTATGACCAATTTGGCCATGCTGGTTTGGGCAATATGGGAGGAGGAGGTTTTGATTCTTCTGTTTTCTCTGGTTTTGAAGATTTATTTGGTGGAGATTTGGGTAGTATTTTTGGTAGTTTTTTTGGCGGCAGTGGCAGCGGGCGTTCCACGGGGCGTAATGCTCGCGGCAATGATTTGCGCTATACCATGGATTTGACCCTTTTTGAAGCCGTTTACGGTTGTAAGAAAGAAATTAGTTTCCGCCGTATAAGCTCCTGTAATACTTGTAAAGGTACGGGTAGCAAGGACGGCAAAGAGCAGTCTTGTGGCCAGTGCAACGGCATGGGCCAAGTGCGCCGTTCCCAAGGTTTGTTTTCGGTAGCGACAACTTGCCCAGCTTGCCAAGGTTCTGGCCAAGCAATTAGCAATCCATGTGGTTCTTGTAGAGGGAGCGGCCAACAACAGACTGAGCAACGGGTTAGTGTTACCGTCCCAGCGGGAGTCGATAACGATAGCCGTATTCGGCTGGAAAGTCAGGGTGATTATGGTCGAGGAAATCGTGCTTCTGCAGGCGATTTATATATTGTCTTTGGAGTCAAGGCTCACTCGTATTTTGAGCGCCACGATCACGACTTATATTGCGCCATGCATCTCAGTATTACCCAAGCAACCTTGGGTACCACTTTATATTTGGAAACTTTGGATAATAAGCAAATCAAGCTCAAAGTTCCCTCGGGTTGGCAGTCGGGCAAGAAAATGCGTATCAAAGGTGAGGGAGTGCCATTCTTAGGAAATAGCAGTCGTAGAGGTGATTTGTATGTTCAGTTGATTTTGCAAACGCCTCAAAAACTTTCTTCCAAAGCCAAGAAGTTATTAGAAGATTTGGCGAAAATTCAAGGAGACAGCGATGACCCTGGCCTACTTTCTCTGCGCGATCTTGGACGAGATTAATTGTTGCCTTCATAATATTAGGACTGGCTCTTTCGCGAATTTTTGAAGAGGGCGGCTATATGATGCAGGACGTGATAACTTTGTGCCATCGGACGTGATAACTCGATTTTTTCTACTTACCAAGGCTATAATTGGCAAAAGCAGCCTTAATAAATTTTTCTAGCCTTGCTATGATATAGCTTTCCGCCTTGGATCAAGGCCTTGATCCAAGGCGGAAAGATGTATTGCACCAATGCGGAACAATACTTTATACCAAGGCTATAATTGGCAAAAGCAGCCTTGATAAAAAATTTACCAAGGCTGCAATTGGCCAATGCAAGCGTTGCAACAACCAAACCCTACTTTATAACTTGAATACTAGTGGTTAGGTCTTCTGGACTACCAGGTACAAATCCTGCTGCTGCTTCAAGGTTATATGCACCAGTATTATCACTATCACCCTCCTTAACCAGTATCTTCTCGACTTCCGCTTTTACACTACCGCTTAAAGTAATTATTAATCTTGTTGCACTTGCACGAGAACCTGTGGCTTTGTTTACACCTACAGTTGAGTGCCGTGGTAATGTGAATCTCTTACTACCATCACCGGATACAAGCGTCAATTTGCTAAAGTCCCACTCTTCAACTGCTGTCGGTAACCTGATACCTCTAATATATAACTTGCCTTCATCAGCATCGTAGGTTGCTCTGGTGATGCTGGCTACATAACCACTAACGGTAATAGGGTTGCTTGTGTCTTCTGCGCTACCACCTGCAAAGCCTGCTGCTGCTTCCAGGTTGTATGCACCATTAGCATCACGAACACCTTCCTTAACCAGTATCTTCTCGGCTTCCGCTTTTACACTACCGCTTAAAGTAATACTTAAGTAGGTTGTACCTGCACGAGAACCTGTGGCTGTGTTTTCACCTGCAGTTGCGTGCCGGGGTAATGTGTAGCTCTTACTACCATCACCGGATACAAGCCTCAATTTGCTAAAGTCCCAGTCTGCAACTGCTCTCGGTAACTTGATACCTGTAATATATAACTCGCCTGTATTAGCATTGTAGGTTGCTTTGTCGATGCTGGCTACATACCCAATAACGGTAATAGGGTTGATTGTGTCTTCTGCGCTACCACCTGCAAAGCCTGCTGCTGCTTCCAGGTTGTATGCACCATTAGCATCACGAACACCTTCCTTAACCAGTATAGCATTGGCTTTGGCTTTTACACTACCGACTAAAGTAATCTTTAAGAATGTTGCACTTGCTTCAGAACCTACGGCTCTGTTTCTATTTTCAGCAATACCTAGGTTTATGTTGTCTTTCCGGGGTAATGTGAATCTCTTAATACCATCACCGGATACAAGCGTCAATTTGGTGAAGTCCCAGCCATACACTGTTGACGGTAAATTAGTACCTGTAATCTCTAACAAGCCTAAAGTAACATTATAGGTTACACGGGTAATTGCGGGTGGTGGGTTTCCACTAACGGCCAAGGCTTTGGCTGTATCTAAACCCGCCCAAGCACCAGTGCCAACGCTAAGCTTACCCTTTTTTAGACCATTGCTATCCATACCTGTCTTGCCATTCAGAGTAGTTTTATCGGTATCGGTAAGGTAAAGCCAAAGCGCTGTGCCATCGCTTTTCATACGGTACTTACCTTTTGCAAGACTGCGACTATCTGGCCCAGTGGCTGTGGCATCTGCAGTATAGGAATTTAAGGCTAAGCCATCTACCACGATGGTTTGGATTTGGGCTTGGGTCGCACTACCTAAGTGAGTACCTTGTAAAGTTAACAGCGCCGTGCCAACATTGTAACTTGCACGGGTAATTGCAGCTTTAGGCGACTCCTCTTCGACTTGTTCGTCTTTAGGTTGCTTAGGCAACTGATCTTCGGCTTCGGGTAGCTTAAGCGACTGATCTTCAGTTTCGGTCTTAGACTGCTTATCTTCGACTTCTTCGGTTTGTTCAGCTTGTTTGGCTTGTTCAGCTTGTTCGGCTTGCTTAGGCGACTGCTTATCTTCAGTTTGCTTAGGCGACTGCTTATCGGGTATATTCCTAACGGTTAAGTCTTTGGCTGTATCTAAACCCGCCCAAGCACCAGAGCTAGTAAGCAACCCTTTTTTTAGACCATCGCTACCCACCTTGGCCTCAAGAACAGCTTTATGTTGCTCGGTAAGTCTAAGCCAAAGCGCTGTGCCATCGTTTGCAATACGGTACTTACCTTCTGCAAGACCGTTACTATCTGGCCCAGTGGCTGGGTCATCTGCAGTATAGGAATCTAAGGCTACACCATTTGTTCGGCTTCCTACCCTGATAGTTTGGATTTGCGCTTGGGTCGCAGTTGTAGGACTTAAGTGAGTACCTTGTACGGTTAACAGCGCCGTGCCAACATCGTAGATAGCGTTATTGATAGTCGGCCCAGAAGGCCCAGAAGGCCCAGAAGATGGTGCATCGTCATCGGGTGGGGCGCAGGCCAAGGCCATAAAGGCCAGTAGCCAGGCTACTGGCAATAAAAATAGTTTGAGCTTATACATAAGCAATACCTCCAAGAATGGATAAAGATTAGCCAACCCATACGGGCTAGTGCATAGAGCCCTATTGTGTTAGGGGGGGAATTGAGTCAAGGCCCATATAAGCTTTTTGTAAGTTTTTTACAAGTTTTTTTGTTTTTTAGTGTTTTGCTTAATAGTGATGGTTTAAAGTATAGAAGAGCTGTTGCGTTGCGTATGATCGTAGTAAACATCATGGCACAAAGTATAAGAATTTGGTATAAGAATTTGAGTTTTTTGTATCGCAGTACAGCCCAGTTTTTAGCAAAATAATACAATACAATTTTTTGCGATTTTTTTAGAGACTGCCACAGTCTCATTGGAAAATCCCTAGGTTGCCAATCAAAAAAGCTAGTAAGGTTTTCAGTCAAAACCTTACTAGCTTTTTGAGACCGTGGCCCGTTACCATGATATTTTGAAAGCATATTGTTGCCCAATTACTGCCGACAACCCATATGCCGAAAAACAAAAATTTTTTACTTGTTCCATTTGTGGATTCAGCCGAAAGGCATAAAAAAAGCGGTGCATGGTTTGGTTATCCTAGCACCGCTTTGGCTTTTTGAAGTTTTGAGCGTTTTGCTCTGGTTTGGTGTTAAAAATGGATTCTGGCTTTTTCTCGTGCAATGAAAATTTTTTACTTTTTTATTTTGGTTTTACTTTTTTATTTTGGAAAGTAAGCCAATTTTACCTTCCCATTTGTTCCAAAAAATCCCGAGTTATCACGTCTTATCCCGTTCAGTTATCATGTCCTCTTTCAGCTATAACATTCAATTATAAGCTTAAACCACACCATAATTGCCAGCCAGTATAAAACAACAAAAATAATAGAATGGCTAATCCTGCTCCCTTTTCCAGTGCTATATTGTAGGCACCATGCCATAGTAGGGCTATCACAAAAAATAATCGGCTTTTGCGCTGGAATATTTTTAAAGCAATTAGCGAGCTTAAACACGAATGTACTAAACTGCTAGGCAGCCGCCAGTAAATGCTATTTAAATTATAGCTAAGGGCATACCATAAATTTTCAGCGGAGGCAAAACCCAAGCCTAAAGCAATTCCTATTAGGATAAATAAATACGCTGATCTATTTGATGTAATTTTGTGGCACGAAATATGTAGCAAAATAAATTTAATGGTCTCCTCCAAAAAGGAAGCAACAAGAGGTTGTACTAAAAAAGTGATAGGGGGTTGAAGGGGCTGAATCCAACTGACTAAAAGGCCGACAAGATAGCGTTCTGGGAAAACAGAAGCAAAAGCAGCAAGGGCTCCTAACAAAAAAGCTGTCGTCAATAAAGCTTGGGAATGGGGGAGCACAAACCAGTTAAATAATAGCAATACAAGAATTAGTCCTCCCCCTAAAAATAAGCCAAGCATTTTTGCTTATGGCAAATTACTCTGATAAATAATGCGCACTTGTTTGTATGTTCCTTTGCCCTCACTAACGGTAAAAATATTGGGCCAATTGTTTAAGGTTTTGTGAATAATCCGCCTCTCGGAAGGATTCATAATTTCTAACAGATGGGAATTTCGGTGGTTTTCTACTTGAGCAGCGGTTGCCTTAGCAAGCTTTACCAGCTTTACCTCACGGCGTTTGCGATAACTACCTACGTCCAAATCCACGTCCAAATCTGCAGGAACATCATTTTCTTCATCATGCAATCTGCCTAGATAGGCATTTAAAATAATTTGCAGAGCATCTAAACTTTTGCCATGTTTCCCAATTAATTGGGAAGGGTCGCTGGAATCTTGTATATTAAACAGCAGCCGATTATCTTTACGAGAGCACAATACCACATCACCATCTTGGCCCATACGGTGCAATAATTCTTGCATAAAATCGCGAATATTTGCTTCCCAAACAGTTATTTCGGTAAGCTCTGGTTCCAGTAATTCGTTTGACTCTCCTGTACTTTCACTGCTTTCTTCTAACAAAATTTCTTCACTGTGGGGGTATACCCGAATGCGAACGTTGTTTTTTCGGAATAAACTATTGTCATTTTCCAAAATCTCTATATCAAATTGAGCGCTATTTAACCCTAATGCTTTACTTGCTTGTTGAATAGCTTCTTGTTCGGTTTTCCCAGTAAATTCATTCATTTGGCAAACTCCTTTCCAGCCTGTTATAAAATAAAGGCTAGCTTGCTTAATAATTGTTATTTTTTGTATTCATTTTTTCTTCACTGCTTCTTCTGCTTAATTGGCTTGTTTGGCTAGAATCTTTTGAATCTAAATTGGCTACTAGCTGAATCTGCTAGTCTTTCTGGAAGCGATTTCGTTTGCTTTTATGGCGTGTATAATTACGATTATTTTGAGCCACAATGGCATCTGCTTCATGCTTGATACTCGCTTCATCATCACTACAAAATTTAACCATGAATAATTGCTGAATCATCATCAGAACATTGGAAATTGTCCAGTATAAAATTAGGCCTGAAGGCATGTTATAAAGAACAATCGAAAATATAATGGGCATATATAGGGTAAACATTCGCTGTTGCATTTTATTTTGCATAGGCGGCTGGCTAGCTTGCATCAACTTGCTGGAAAGCAATTGCGAGCCTAGATAGATAATCGGCAGCAAGCGCAGGGGCATATTCCAACCGAGCAAATAAAAACTATAAACTAAGTCAGGAGCCGAAAGGTCTCCAATCCAGCCGGGGATAAAACTGGCTCCGCGCAATTCAAAATAACGATAAAACAAGTTAGCAATAGCAATTAAAATCGGCATTTGTATTAGTAGCGGTAAGCAACCGCCCATTGGATTTACTTTTTCCTTGCGATACAAAGTGGCCATTTCCAGTTGTAGGCGTTTGGGGTCGCCTTTGTATTTTTCTTGAATCTCTTTCATTTGCGGTTGCAATAAGCGCATGCGACTAGTTGATTTATAGGCTTTTAAGGTCAGGGGAAACAGTAAAATCCGCACGATAAGAGCAAACAAAATAATGGCCAAACCGTAATTATAAATAAACCTGTAGAGCCAATTTAATGCCCATTTTACAGGTTCTTCAATAAAGCCCAAACTAAATTTAACCATTGAGTTCAGGCCTACATCGGAAAGGCCAAATGCATTTTCGCTGGACTCATTAAAAATATTTAACTCGCTGGCTAATAATGGGCCTATATAATAATAGAAAGTATCGTCCACTAAATCATCACCTAGTTTATTTGCGCGGCGTTCAAATAAAAATTGTGAACTTTCTAATGGACGGCCTGTTGCATCTAGCCCTAGGCCAGAGACATTGGCCCCCGACCAGTAGACATCGAGATTTTTGCTAGGAAGGCCAAACACGCCAAAGTATTTGCCGCTGATACCTGCCCAAATAGAGCTAATATCTAAGCGTTTATCACGACTTGAACGCCCTAGCGATACGGTTTTGCTTTTTTTACCATTATAATACACATAGCTGCGCATATCAGCAGCGGTTCGGTTGCTGCCAATATGATCGACTTCTGGCCCAATTTGTGGACCATAGTATATACTATAAACTACTTTACGCTTATTTTGTGCCAACAGCCCACCCGACTCCCGTAAAAGCCTTAGGCTTACTTTTATCATGTATTCATCTTGAGTGAATTCTAAAGTTTTCTTTAGGATATATGGCTCTGTATCATTATTTAAAGTAAACTCTGTGGTAAATTGGTAGACTAAATTTCCAATTTTTTTAAAGTCGTGAGGCATTAAAATTGGTTGGCCATCATTATAATTGCCCAAAAAAACCGTAAACGGATAAAGTCCAGAATCAACACTTCGAACCATTTCCAATGGTAAGCCATTATTGTTATGTTGTTTCAGAACTAAAGAACGCATAACCGCTCCTTCCAAACTAAACTCGGCGCGATAGACATCGGTTTCTACAATTATTGGATTTTGATTTTTTTTTGTAACAGAAGAATTATGAGGGCGAAGCTTAGCCTGCCCTAAGTCGGAAGGATTGATTTTTACTTTTTTATCTACAGTATTTAAGTCAGACTGCCCTAATATTTTTTGTTGTCTAGCCCCCTGCTGTTTCGTCTCTTGTTGTTTCGAAGCTAACCAACTTTGATAATAAAACCATCCACCAAATAATACGGTTAGTAATAGCAAACCGATTGTTTGCATTTTTTTCGCATGGTCATTTTTACTCATTATTATTTCCTTTTAAAAATTTAGCTTTTCTACTATTTTTGAGTCATTTTTATTTTCATTTTTTTCGCATACGGCTGGATCATAACCACCTAGATTCCACGGATGGCAACGCAATATACGCTTCAAACCAAGCCACATTCCTTTTTGTAAACCATAGTACTCCAAAGCTTTAATACAATATGAAGAACAACTAGGATAAAAACGACATCTTTTGGGAAAGAATGGAGACAATGTATATTGATATAATTTGATAGCCTTTATGAAAATATTTTTAATAATATTTATCATATTAGATACGGGTATCTCAATGTAATATTTCCGATTGCTTTGCATTTCTCAAAAACTCAAACCATTGTTTACGCAATGATTTTTCTAAATGCGACAATAGAAATTGATACCGCTGAATTTCTCCCAGAAATAAAGGATCGCTAGCTCCCTGCCAAATGCGAAAAGATTCGAGCAATTCTATATTTTCTACAGGGTAAGCGGGCCGATAAATAACAAAGGCCCAGTGGTAAACAAGCTGTTGCTCCAAATGTAAAATATTCATTCGGAAGTCTTCTTTTTCACAATGAGCATTTCCATACATAAAATGTTTTGCCTGCAATATATTCAGAGCAGATATGGCTACACGCCAAGAAATATGACGCAATTGCTGTTTGCTGTGGCGGTAGAATTCACGCTGTAGGCGTTTTGCTCGATTCCTTTGAGCAGCAGAGCCCAAACGCTTTACCGGACTGAGAAACAATTGATCATCTGCCCCAATGTCTGATCTGGTATTAAAAATCAATTTTAAGCCTGCATGCTGTACACTGCCACGAAATTTCAATTGAGTATCGTCATTTCCAGAATGCTTAAACAATTCTGCTATTTGATATTTATTGCGCAATATCTCATTCTTAGTAAGGTTTTTTCTCATCTGAAATGCTCAATTTGTGCCGACCTTTTTTGCGGCGGCGGCGTAAAACATTTTGCCCGCCTTGTGTGGCCATGCGGGCACGAAAACCAAATTTACGATTGCGCTTTACGCGACTAGGATTATAGGTTGGCTTCACGACATTCTCCTTTTAAGGCTATCTAACTAAAACTGCAATGGAATAACCTATCTTAAAGTAAGACTAGGGATTGTACTTTATCTTTATTTTTTGTCAATAAACAATTTATTTTAATATTATTCTTTCTGTCTAAGCAACTATGGTAAGCTCTGGCTGATTTTGTTAAAATGATGGAAATGTTTGGTATTATTGGATTTTTATCTAAATTTAGAACAACACTAATGTTGTTGTGTTTTTTCAGTTTATTTTTTATTAGTAAGGCTTTGTTCAATAGTGATAGGGTTTATATATTGTTGTTTCCTGGGGCCGATAGTGAATATAACGGCTTGGGAAATTTTAGCCAACTGTACATAGAACAGCGCAAAGTACCTATTCCTAAAGTATTACCCACTGGCTGGGATCAACAAGAGCGCGAAATTTATTATTTGTTAAAAGAACTTGTTTATGGCCCCGGCCCACGCATCATTCATTCATACCCTTTTATTTCTACTGATACCAAAATCAATAATCTTGTAATAGAGCAACAAAATTTATACGTGGATTTCAATGCCAAGCTGGTGGAAGGGAAATCGGAACACTACTTTGGTACAAATGAAGTATTAGCACTGACGAAAAAGGTTGTTCGCTTAAATTTCCCTCACATCAAAAATATTTTTTTTACTGTAGATGGCCTCGATATTCGCTTATTCCGTAGTAACCTAGAAAATCGTCCAACTATGAAAAAATCTTAATTATTGGTTACGGGATATCACTTGTTCACGCTTAGGTCCGTTGGAAATCCAAGTGATCGGCACGCCTAATTGTTTTTCTAAAAATAATATGTATTCTTGAGCTTGGGCAGGTAAATCCGCAAATACCCGCACAGAGCTAATATCTTTTTTCCAACCGGGTAATTTGACAAAAACAGGTTTCATTCTTTGCTGCAAAGTCTGGCATGGAAAATCGAATACTTCTTTTCCGTTTTTTTGATCGCGATAAGCCACACAAACGGGAATTTTATCAAGATCGTCTAATACGTCGATATTGGTCAGAGCCATTTCTGTAGCTCCTTGGATTTCTGCGCCATAACGTGTAGCCACTGCATCAAACCAACCCACTCTACGGGGCCGCCCTGTGGTTGCACCATATTCTCCACTATCTCCGCCACGTTGGCGTAGCCATTCTGCTTCGGCACCATGCAATTCTACCACAAAAGGCCCTTGTCCCACACAGGAAGAATAGGCTTTGGTTACCGCTAAAACTTTTTGCAATTCACGAGCTGAAACCCCAAGCCCAGCTGGGGCAAAAGTTGCCAATGGAGAGGAGGAAGTAGAGTAGGGGTAAATACCATGAAAAATATCACGCAAGGTGCCTAATTGACCTTCTACTAAAACATGCTTATTTTGCCGTAAAGCATTATTTAGCAGTGCTCTGGTATCACATAAGTAAGGCGTAAGGACTTCACGTGCAGCACGTGCTTCTATGAGCAGGTTTTCAATCTCTAATTCTGGCTTTCGGTATAGTTCTCGAAACAATAAATTTTTCTGTGGGAGAATTAATTGAAAATGGTTTTCCAACGCAGCCTCATCAAATAATTGATGCAGTTGGATGCCGGTTTTTGCATACATATCACTATAAAAAGGTGCTATACCAGAACGGGTTGAACCAAAGTTTGCTGAAGCCCGCCGCTCTTCTTCTAGGGTATCAAATTGTTTATGGTAGGAAAATAGTAGATGCGCTCTATCGGAAATGAGTAACTTTGGTGTACTCACGCCACGCTGTTGCAAATTTTCTAATTCTTTGCGCAAAGCATCTACGTTGACGGCAACACAAGGCCCTAAAATATTTGTAGTATTTTGATTAAATACCCCAGAAGGGAGTAAGTGTAGCGCAAATTTGCCATACTGATTTATGATGGTGTGCCCAGCATTACTCCCGCCCTGAAAACGTGCGACAAAATCAGAATTACTAGCTAAAAAGTCTGTAAATTTGCCTTTTCCCTCATCTCCCCAATTTGCTCCAACAATGGCTGTTATAGGCATTTGCCCTCCAAACTAGTACACTGTAA
The DNA here is from genome assembly GCA_965225855.1 of Spirochaetia bacterium. Taxonomy (GTDB): domain Bacteria; phylum Spirochaetota; class Spirochaetia; order SP-2023; family SP-2023; genus Haliotispira. The sequence goes on from CBDDCK010000005.1 coordinate 1,732,077, forward strand.
TTTTGATAAAATAAAATTTGCTGGATTCATATGGCTGTACTGGATTCTTAAACTCCGGCAAATTTAGCAAAATACATATAAACTCGGTTCATAAATTCAGTTTGAATATCTTTATTTAATAATCGTTTTAATGTAGTAACAGTGCGCAAACGCGATATACCGGATTCTCGCCCACTTTTACTAAAATCTAATAGTGATGTTTTGAAACCACTGCCATCTACATTTTGCATTTGTGTAAAACTAAGCTGTAAGTCCCAAGCCAAGTTGATATAACGGTTGTTGGTTTTTATATCGGAAAGCTGCAATGACACTTTAACAACTAGAGCATTATTGCCTTGCTTTCGGGTAAAACCTAATTTGGTAAATTGTTCTGCAATATTCTCACCCAAAAATCGCAGCTCTGCAGCACCATCATAATTAACGGTGAATGACAGCCCCCGAGCAAATTCACTACGCTCTTCAGACAGTTTTACAGAACTATAAGTAATACTCGAAGAAATGCGTTCATGCATTGACTTATTAATAATTTGCAATTGCTCTAACAAAAGCTGGTTGCGCAGAGCTAAATCAACACTGTAATCATATAAAATAAAAGCAGATAGTAATTTTTCTGTATTATTATCTAATGGGTTAAATTTTTGAGCACGGCTGTGTAATTCTGTAATTTTGTTGCGCCGATCGGCAATGCGTTCTGAATACAGCGTACCTACCTTTTGGCGTTCGAGATAGGCAACAATATAAACCCGCCCTTCTGCACGAAACGGCTCTGAATATTCGATACCATAAATCTTTTGGGCACTGTGAATATTCACCGTTTGTTCCACACTACGGTAAGAGTTATTGGGGTTTTCCGATTCCGAATAGCGAAAATTTGTAGTCGAATCGTAATTGATTTGGGCTGTAAACAGGGTCGCTAGTTCGCCAGCGGCATCACGCTTTGCCTCTCGTTCTGTACTGCCTCTACCACGGACGGCCAAATAGTCTCGATCTGGGTATACTTTATTGGTATCCAGATACCAAGCGGGAACAATACCATTGGCTAAATTGGTGCGACTATTATTGCTAGTGGCTAGGCAGCCGGAAAAGAGCAAGAGACTGCCAAATAAAATAAAAAGTGAAGTAAAAAAGAATCTTTTTGTATTATTTTCTTCACTGTTCTTCATCAATTCAAAATCTTTCTTTATTCACAGCAGTTAGGAATTTTACAGTTCCTCTAGCTGCTGTGAAATTTGATTCAAAAAATATTTATTCAGATTCAGCGATAAAAGGATTAAAAGCTACTTCCGATAATTCACCTCTGCTATCTTCTAAGCCATAGGCGGAAGAACTTAAATCATCTTTTAACTTAGCAATAGTAGCATTGTCTTCGTCTGTTAGATTTTCTTGGCTTGCAGCAGCTTGTTTTATGGCATCATCCATGAATTGATCTAACAAAGACTTTTTAATGGCATATACGGCAACGTACTGAAAATCTTCTTTGTCATCGTCATATTTTAGCTTAATCCACCAGTCATGCTGCATTTGTAGCCCTGAAATATTTTGTTTAGAGACAATTTCTGTGGTGATATTCATTACTTTTGTTATAGAATCTTTATCGCCACTAACAGAGCTCTTAGCCATAAAATCAACACTGGTTTGAATGCGTTTGGCTACTTCCGATTGAACTTCAAAATTCTTTGACCACATTATCAAACCATCTAGGTTGCGGCCTTTTTGATTGGCTATAAAAACATAGCTATCGGGAAAATATTTGCGAGATAACGCTTCTGCAGAATCGGTCAGTGCAGCTTGAATAAGTTTGGGCACTTTTGCACCAGCTAACACGCCTTTGTGATCAATAATTTTATAATTGGGTCGTACATTTTGGTTTAATGTAGTACAAGCCGTTAATGCAAACACAACCATAATTATAATTTTCTTCATAGAAACTCCTATTTTATAAAGAATAAAAATATAATAACCGATTGTAGTGATTGCTTGAAAAAGATGCAAGAGACTATAAGTTAAGTTATAAAAAACCCGCTACTTTCAAAAAATAGTCAGCTGTCTTTTTAGAATTTAATTTGCTATAGTGTATCCTGTGTATCCTCTTGTATCCTGATAAGTTAGCCATACTATGCTATGGCAAAAGGCCTTGAATGAAAAGCAGTGCGATGCTCGCATTTTTGTTTTTTCTTAATAAAAAGCTTACCTTCATTGGGGACTATAAAGGCTTTAGGCTAGCTCCGCCAGTTTGTCGCTGTACTCGCAATAACCCAAGCCCCCAACCAATCATTGAAAACAGCAAAGGCCAACCACCCCCCCAAAAAAAAAAAAAAGCAACAAGCCCAAAACACTGTATGGCCAAAGTTGTTTGCCAAAAGCGCTTTCGGTATATACCCAGAAGAGCCGCGACTAAATAGTGATAAGAGACCCGACTAAATACGGGAAGCCAATATAGCCAAAACTATTGAATTTGCCTACAAAACTAAGGACCTAACAAAGGTATCTCAAGGTATCTCAAATAATCTATTGGCTACGAACCACCGTATTTGCTTACAACACTAAACACAAATAAGACACAGAAAAGTGCCAAAACACAAAAAAATTTGTAAAAAGTTTAATAAGTACCTTGACTCACCTACCCCCTCCTAGCATAATAGTAGACTATACCGCAGCCCATATGGGTTTGCTATTCTCATTCTCTTTTTGGATGTATTGCTTATTAATAAGCAGAAATTATTTTTATTGCCTGTAGCGTTGCTACTGGGCCTTACACTGGTGTTTTCCTGCGACCCAGCCGATGACGATGATGCAAAGCCGTCTGGGCCTAGCATCACTGGTGCAACCTATGATAAGGTTAGTGCTCTTTTAGCCTTAGAAGGTTCTAACTTAGGTAATGCTAAAGCAGCGGACATCGCAAAAATCATGGTAGATGAAATAGCCTTAAGTGGCTATGTTGCAGATACCGAAGCCAAAGGGGCAGCTAGTACTGGTCTTACTGCAGGTAAGTACAGAATTAAAAACGATGGCAAGATGATTTGGATCGTGCTTACAAGTGGAAATAAAGGTTCTCTTAATACCAAGTCCGGTATGAATATGGATGGTAAAAAACCGGTAAGCTTACTGGTACTTGGGCGGGTTTAAGTAAAGAGAAAGACTTAACCGTTACTGGTAATTAATGGCTAATTAAAGCTGGCGGGCTGCCAACCAAGTAAATGGTTTTCGTTATTGCCATAAGCAATGCTTGGTTGGCCTATTGTTAGCTCTTAGAGCATGCGCTTACTCGGCAAGCAAGGCTTGGGTTTTAGACCAAGTCTTGCTTGCCTTTTTTGTATGGGCCCGAACTACTCGAACAGCATGGTGCGGGTGGAAGAAGAGCTCAAGCACCAAAGGGAACTGCTTAAAACCTTTATGCAGCAAATGGACAAGCGCTTTGAAGCTATGCAGCAAAACATGGACAAAAGGTTTTTGATGTTGCAATGGTTTATAGCAACAGGCATTGGCCTAGTTATCGGTATCTTGGGCTTGCTTAAATTGATGTAAGCCCTACGGTTGCTTGGTTTTTTTGTGGGCAACTATTAGTTTGCTAATGATTGGCTAATTACTGGGTTGCCCTGTATTGAATATTGAGAAACAACCTAGTAGATAACTATGGGCCGACCTAATTCGTAACTATGGAATTACCTATTATGTTTTTTGTGTGTGGCCTTTGGGTTGAGTTATTGGGCTTTGGTTTTTAAAGCAGGCATTGGTAAAGGCCTGCATCACTTTTATAGCAATGATAAAGACCGCTACGCCAAATAGGCTTTATGTGGCTCTTTTGGTTTATGCCTTTAATCCAAGCGGACTTCTCGCCCAGTTTGAGCCGATTCTTTAATGGCATCTAAAATGCGTTGCACCTGCAGTGATTCTTCCAGTTTAACTCCTAGCTCTTCTTCACCACGGACAGCCCGAACGAAATTGACAAACCGGTCGCAGTGTGGCCACGGCAGCGGTAAACCCGCAAAAGATGATTCTTGCGTGGCACCCCCTTTTAGCTCTACATTTAGATTGCTGCGTAAAACCTTATCAAAAGTAAAAATCTTGGCAGGATAGCATTGAGCACCCGCTTCACTGCCGTAAATATCTACATTGTGGAGATCATCAAGTTCAGTGTGAGAAGACCAAGAAACATCTAAGGCAACGGTTGCGCCCCCCTTTAGCTTTATCAAAGCGCAAGATAAATCATCGACATCAAAAGCTATTCCTGTGTCATCAGACATACCCCAACCACCAAAGCCTATACCGCGATGGGCTAGCTTACTATAAGTAGCACCACTCACCGATTCAGCCTCAAAATTCCCCATAATGTGGAGGGAGAGGTCTAACATGTGTACGCCTATGTCTAAGATGCAGCCGCCGCCTGCGAGCTTTTGCGAGCCAAACCAAGTACCTTTTTTAGGGGCACCGCTGCGCCTTCGCCAATAAGCTTTTGAATGGTAAATTTCGCCAAAATAACCTTGGTCTGCTAAGTATTTAATTTTTTGTGAATCCGCTTCAAACCGTTGATTTTGGCCAATCATAAACTTCAGCTTTTTGTTTTTCTCTAAAGCTTGGGCTATTTGCTGGCCTTCAACGAAATTCATTGCCATTGGCTTTTCACAAATTACATGCTTTCCTGCTTCCAAAGCGGCCAATGATACCGGGATATGATATTTATTGGGCAATGCGATATAGACAACTTCAATATCTTTGTCGCCCAATATTTCTTCTACATTCTTATAGATACGCGTGACATTATATTTTTGGGCAAAATCTTTAACCCGCCCTTCATGAATATCGGCTACAGCCAATAGTTCGGCGATGTCACTATTATTGTGGAAACCTTCGGCAACACTGCTGGAAATCATTCCCGCGCCGATAATTCCTACTTTGATCATTCTCGTCTCCTTTATTTGATTGTTAAAAGCCATTTTTGCCTGTATAAAGGAAAATGGAAAATGGCTTGTTGGTTTTTAGCCATTATATTTTTTGAATAGCGTTTGGACTAAAGCAATCCCACTATCGGCAAAAGAATCAACATCTTCAGGGTTGTCATTTTCCAAAATGAAAGTGCTTATACCCAGCTCCTTGGCTGCACCAAATATATCTTCAAAATCGACAATGCCATCACCTATTCGTGAAGGTTGGCCCCCTTTTTGGGCTGTGGTATTCACCACAACTTCAAGGCCGTCTATCGTTTGCGTTTTTGTTTCAACAGAATCTCCACTGTCTTTTTGCAGTATATCTTTAATGTGCAGCAAGGATATACGCTCTTTCCATTGGTGCATTCTCTCGGATACAATGGCCCCACCTGCGGTAACCCAACCCACATCTACTTGCCAATGGAGGTCTGGAGCTAGCTCCAACAACCAATCCATAAAACATTTGTCTTCAAATATTTTAGTAATTTCATGGGCATGATTATGGTAGTGGAACTGTACCCCAAGACCTTTCAATTTTTGGGCTATATTTTGTAAGCTAGCAGCTAATTCGCGCACTTCCGCTAAACTGTTTGCATCGGCATAAGGCATGACCAAATCTCGAGCACCGCAGGAAGGTAGTACCTTACCAAGCTCTTCCCAATTTTGCTGAAAAACGTCTAATCCAAAATGAAAAGATTGGGCTTGCAAGCCATGCTCTTTTAATTTAGCGACAATCTCTTGGGGGCTAAACCCATAAAGCCCCCCAGGTTCTACATAGGAAAGCCCTTTGTTTTTACAAAAAATTAGCATTTGTTCAAAGGGCATAAAATCCCTAAGTGAGTATGTTTGTAAACTCAATATCATAATCACCTCTTGGTATGATTTTATATATTATCCATCAATTGCTGATAGAATCTGCTAAAGTATGATTGAATTTTGTACTTCGTCAAGTTAAATTTACTTTCTATGGTTTACTTTTTATAAATGGAAAAATACATAGTGCCAGCACAATTATAAGAAGAAATACATGCCGATAAATTTTCATATTGGCCCAACATTGAAGGAATTCCTATATAGCGATATATTACCGAATCACAATTTACGAAATAATAACCAAATTCCAAAGAAATGCCATGGTTTCTTATAACGGTGTCTAAAACAGGAATAGAACATGCAAATAGCAAAATTTGGTGGGACGTCTTTGGCTAATACCCAAGCCATGATGCAAGTACTGAAAATTATTCAAGCAAAGCTGCAAAAATGTTCAACAAATATAACGCTAGTGTTATCGGCAATGGGTGGGGTTACCACAACATTGCAGGATTTAGCGGTTCTCAGTTTCCATCATACTAAAAGCAATAGCGATATACGCAAAAAATTATTATTAAAAGAATTAAAGCCACTGCGAGACCAACATTTTGATACGGCTCAGGCACTATTAACAGAAGGTGCTTATTGCAGCTATTGTGTTTTTGCCGATGAGATTTTTGCCAACATTGATTCCATCTTAGAAACCATCGCATTGCAAAATGAATTGACTATTGAATTGCAAGAACTTTTGCTGCCTCAAGGAGAGCTATTATCTTCTAAGCTATTTGCTCTATATTTGGAAGATAGCGGGATCGATAGTGCATGGTTTGATAGCCGTCATTTTATTATCAGTAAAAAATATAGCGACCGAACAGATGTCGATTTAAAGGCTTGCCGTGCCAACTGCAGTGCAGTGCGAAAGCAATTGCGCAAAGTAAATGTTTTTCCTGGCTTTATTGCCTCTACTCCTAACGGGCGTACTACCGTATTGGGGCGAAATGGTAGCGATTATTCTGCAACTATTTTGGCTTATGCTTTGGAAGCGGTGCTGGTGGAGATTTGGACCGACGTCAGTGGCATTTTGACAACAGACCCTCGTATCGTGCCAGAAGCCACCATCATACCGGAAATGAATATTGAAGAAGCTATGGAAATGGCTTATTTTGGGGCGAAAGTAATTCATTCGCAAATGTTATTGCCCTTGATTCATTACCCTTGCCCCGTGCGTATTTGTAATACTTTTCAGCCAGAAGAACCCGGCACCATGATTTGGGCAAAAAACTCGAGTGGAAAGCGTTTGCTAACTGCGATTAGTTATGTCGATGATGCTAGCTTGCTTTTACTAGATGGTATGTTTCTTAGTTCGGTTAAATTTTTATCGCGTGTGTTTCAAGCTTTTGAGCAAAATAAAGTAGAACCCATTATGATAATACGGGTAACAGCAGATAATAAACTTTGCCTCTCCATTTATAAAAGCCAAATAGAAATGGCGATTTTAGCCATTTCCAATGAATTTGAGCGCGAATTGAATAATGGCGATTTTGCTCCTCCTACAGAGGAACCGGATATTAGTATTATTTCTATTATAGGGGAGCAGATGCGCGGTAAAGTTGGTACAGTAGGGGGGATATTTAGTGGTTTGGCTGAATTGGGTATTAATATTTTAGCAATAGGACAAGATGTTACGGAAAACAATATTTCTTTTATTATTAAGCAGAAAGATCAAGGAAAAACTATACGGTTTTTGCATCATAATTACCTTGGCAAACGCCCTGTGGATATGGTAGATTAGTGGAAAATTATTATAACAATCGTGCCTATGTTGTCGGTTTGGAAATTTTCTTTCTCAACAAGTTGTATAAACTGCGGCACAATATCCTTGCAAAATATTTAGAGCAAATTCAGTTAGCTGCTGCTAAGTTTGACTTGGACTATGAAGAATATATAGAATCGAGTTACATACTGTTTAAAACAAAAAACACACGATTGAGTAGTTTAATTAAAGTATTAAAATTTGCTTTGAAGTTAAAAGAAGTTTTTACAGATTCTAAGAGTATTTTTGAATTTAATATTTTAATATTTAAGACAAGTATGAATTCTCGATTGATTACGCAAAAAATCCGTAATTATGTACTTAAAATTCCTTCTGATAATAAAGTATGGTTATTATCAGAACATAACCCTGTTATCAATTACAATGCTCAGTTATCCGCTTGCGATCAAAATATCCAAGAAGTTTTAGCCATTACGGAAAGGCATTCCCAACAAAATTTATTGGAAAAACTTCAAGAAGAAATTTTGCTTCATGTTGACCTAATTCATATTGTCAATAAATATTTAGAAAACAAACAAACATGTATTGTGGGGATTTTGGGCAAACCGAATACAGGGAAAACAGCATTTTTAAAATGGTTTTGTCGTCAAAATAAAATGATGAGATTTGTTTATTTAACAGCACATAGTCCATATCAAGAAGCATGTTATCCATTTGTGATGTTGTTGTACCAAATGAAAAAATATTTTTCCCCTTGTTTTCGAGATAGCCAAAAAGAGCGGCTGGAAAATCTACTACAACAAATCCAATTAACCAATGTATTGAATTATAAACAGCTTGAAGTGGATATTTATGATTTACTGCAATATTTAGCAGAGCAAAGCAATGTCGTTCTAGCTTGTGATAATTTAGATAATTGGCCTATCGAATCTGTAGAATTATTGAAATTGCTCTACCAAAAACTAAGTGATGCTAAAATCCCATTGAAACTGGTTTGTAACATGACGGGGGATTATTATCCCATGATAATAGATGAGACTATTCATTTCCCTCAGCAATATTTTGAACGTATCAGTGGTAATAATGGGCAGAGGCCTATTCCATCTTTGGTTAAATGCGGGCTTTCGATTAAGGAAAAGCTTTTGGCTATATTGCCTAGCGAAAGAAAAGATATACGCAAGTATTCCAATTTTGGGACTTTATTGATGGAAGGATTGAAAAAACAAGAATTGATTATTTTAGCCATTATTCAAAAATATCCCTATGTTTTTAATCACAAAATATTAGCAGAAGTTTTTCAAGACTCGATAATTTATGAAATAGTTGATCATTTATTGGACTATTACTTTTTATTAGAAGTAAAAGACCATTTCGGTAGGCATTTATTTTGTGTCTTAAATAATGGAATGTACTCCCTAGATATTGATATACCCCCCCATATTAAAAATAATATAATCAACTATTTTCAGCATGAAATTTCTTATGCCAAAGCAAACATCTATTCTCTATACATATTAGCTCAAAATAATATTTTCTTTTATGAAATTTTGGAATACTATCTTTATCAAATGTTGTCTTATGGATTTCCTAAAACAGTACAACATTTTATCAATAGTAATATTTTCCAAGATTATGACTCTTCAATCAAAATATGGGATTTGATGTATAAAAAAAGCCGAGCTGATTTAATTCAGTTTCAAGATTTTTTTGGCAATTATGCGTTAGATAAAAGTAACATCCGTTTTATGTTGCCTCTATCTTATTATTACTATGATATTTCAGATTATGAAAAGGCATTGGAAATAAATAGAGAATCAATTTATTTGTTTAATAATAATCCGCTATACAGTATTTATATTAACAAGGTCTTTTTTATTCAGGCTAAAATATTTATTGCAAAATGTATGTTTAAAGAAGCTATTGAGTATATCAATATCGGGCAAGAATCTTTACAACATGAAAGGTCGTCTCCTCTATTTTATCAATTTATTTATTTAAAAGTACTTTGCTTGTTTTTTGAGAAAGAATTACATTCTGCAATTTCTATTATTGAAAAATATAATTTCAATGAATATTTAGAATTATATGGAGAAATAGAAAGTTATTTTCAAATTCAATTGCTAATTATGAGAATATATTTTGAAATCGGTGAATACATGATGGCAAAAGAAATATTGATAAGATTGATCGATTTGGCAGAATATTATCATTATGAAAAATATTTTCAGTCAATCAGCTGTTGGGTAGCAAGGCTCTATTTTTATGCAGGAGATTTTCAGCAAGGGTTTGGATTTATAGAATCTATAGAGGATTGTGAAGAGAAATTATATTTTTTGAGTGAAGGCTATTATTTTTCTGGTGGGAAATCCAAGGCACTCCAGTATGCAGTATTAGCTTTAAAGTTATCTCTTGGAAAATCTGCAGAAAGAAAAAATGTAGGTTCTAAGGAGTTTGATAATATTTATTCTCTTCAAGAAGGTGTTTTACTTTGCTGTGATGGCAAAAAAGACCCATTGTTAGTTTCTATAAAAGGTATAGCTGCTTATTTCCATACTTTTTATGGAAATAAAGATACGGCGAATAAAATATTAAATCAAATTACAGAGCGACCATCTGCAGTATTTAGCCCATTTCAGCATATTTTCCATTATTTTTATTATTTGTATTTAAATGAGCATTCTGAAAATAATAATCGCGAAGATATTTTATATTTGAGTTATGCTATTTCTATATTACAAAATGAGTCTTCAAAAATTTTAAATACGAAAATCCGCTATCATTATATATATAAAAATTATTGGAATAATCTACTTTCTAAAAAAGGTGAAGAGCATAACTTGTTGATTTTAGGTAATTCTCGCTCTAGGTAAGATTGATGCTTGTTATTAAATGTGGTGGTGCTAGTTTGCCAAAATTAAGCCAGAGTTTTGCTGAATTTGTGGATATTTGGTATAGGCGGGAGTCTGTTGTGCTCGTTCATGGTGGTGGCCCAGCTATCAATGAGTTAGAGCAAAAATTGTGTTTGTCTCCTCAATTTAGCCATTGTGGCCGGCGGATTACCAATACAGAAACCCTCGATGTTGTTATTCAAATTATTTGTGGTAAAATAAATAGCTGGTTAGTATCGTTGCTTGTAACTAGTGGAGTGCCAGCTTTTGGGCTATCTGGTTTCGATGGTGGTTTGTTGCGGGCCAAACTGAAAGATTATCATTCATTAGGTTGGGTTGGGGAAATAGTTGAGGTTCGGACTGAAATATTGGAAAATCTTTGTCAGCAAGGTTTTTTACCTGTAGTTGCTCCCGTATCTTTACAAATGGCTGGAGTAAATAGCGAAAAAAATAGTTTTATATCTCCAAGAAATTTACTAAATGTAAATGCTGATGATGCTGCTATTGCTATTGCTATTGCATTGGGTGCTAAAAATATGGTTTTCATTAGCGACATACCGGGAATTTTGAATAGAGAAAAAAAATTACAAACCGATGTAAGTGAATTACAAATTAAAGAAATGATTGGATCCGGTGAGATATATGGAGGAATGATTCCAAAAGTAAAAGGGGCGCTGGCCGTGTTAAAAGATAAGCGCAATTCTTTAGAGAAAGTGTATATTATTGATGGAACTGCAAGTTCATTACTGCATGGCTATTCTTCTGATTTATTCGAGTGCCTTAGAGGAACGTGTATTCATTTGTGATATTTTCAAAAATTTATTATTTATTGTATATTACAAATTTTTGAATTCTAATAGCCCTAATTGGCTTCCCGTATTTACCAAGGCTATAATTGGCAAAAGCAGCCTTAATAAAAAAATTTACAGCCTTGACAAAAAAATTTGTAGCCTTAATAAATTTTTTTCCAGCCTTGGTATTTTCTCCATACCAAGGCTATAATTGGCCAATGCAAGCATTGCAACAACAAGATACAGCCTAATAAGCCCAACAAAAAAGCCAACCAAGCATTGCTTACCGCATTTACTTGGTTGGCCGCCAGCCAGCTTTCACTTAGCTGCTATAAGAGCTATTGGGCAAGCGCAGTCAAAAATTATTAACAATAATATAATTTAATGTTGTGTCTGCTGGACTACCAATTACAAATCCTGCTGCTGCTTCAAGGTTGTATTGACCATTAGCATTTTGAGCACCAATCGTATCAAGTATAGCATTGGCTTTGGCTTTTTCAGTACCGCTTAAAGTAATCGTTAAGCTGCCTCTACTTGCACGAGAACCTGTGGCTCTGTTTTCACCTACAGTTGAGTGCCGTGGTAATGTGTATTTCTTCTTACCATCACCGGATACAATCGTCAATTTGCTGAAGTCCCACTCTTCAACTGTTGTCGGTAAATTACTACCGTAAATCACTAACACGCCTGTACGATAATTGTATGATAAGTTATTGATTATGGCTACACGCCTACCACTAACGGTAATAGGGTTATTGCTTGTGTCTGCTGCCCTACCACCGGCAAATCCTGCTGCTGCTTCCAGGTTGTATGCACCAGTATCATCACTATCACCATTCTTAACCAATATATCTATGGCTTTCGTGAATTCACTACTATTTAAAGTAATCGTTAAGCTTGTTGCACTTGCTGCAGAACCTTCGGCTCTGCCTTTATTAAAGGGCCAGGGGGGTAATGTCAATCTCTTAGTACCATCACCGGATACAAGCGTCAATTTGCTAAAGTCCCAGCCTGTAACTGCTTTTGGTAAATTGACACCTGTAATCACTAACACGCCTGTAACAACATTGTAGGTTGCACTGGTAATTGCGGGTGGGTTTCCACTAACGGCCAAGGCTTTGGCTGTATCTAAACCCGCCCAAGCACCAGTGCCAACGCTAAGCAACCCATCTTTTAGACCATTGCTATCCATACCTGTTTTGCCATTCAGAGTAGCTTTATCGGCATCGGTAAGTTTCAGCCAAAGCGCTGTGCCAGCGCTATGCAGGCGGTACTTACCTTTTGCAAGACCGCGACTATCTGGCCCAGTGGCTGTGGCATCTGCAATATAGGAACTTAAGGCTAGGCCATCTACCACGATGGTTTGGATTTGGGCTTGGGTCGCACTACCTAAGTCAGTACCTTGTACAGTTAACAGCGCCGTGCCAACATTGTAGCTTGCACGGGTAATTGCGGGGTTACCACTAACGGCCAAGGCTTTGGCTGTATTTAAACCCGCCCAAGCACCAGTGCCAACGCTAAGCAACCCATCTTTTAGACCATTGCTATCCATACCTGTCTTGCCATTCAGAGTAGTTTTATGTCGATCGGTAAGGTAAAGCCAAAGCTCTGTGCCAGCGCTATGCAGGCGGTACTTACCTTTTGCAAGACTGCGACTATCTGGCCCAGTGGCTGTGCCATCTGCAGTATAGGAACTTAAGGCTAAGCCATCTACCGTGATGGTTTGGATTTGGGCTTGGGTCGCACTACCTAAGTGAGTACCTTGTACAGTTAGCAGAGCCGTGCCAACATTGTAGCTTGCACCGGTAATTGTAGCTTCGGGGTTTCCACTAACGGCCAAGTCTTTGGCTGTATCTAAACCCGCCCAAGTACCAGTGCCAACGCTAAGCAACCCTTCTCTTAGACCATTGCTATCCATACCTGTCTTGCCATTCAGAGTAGTTTTATGTTGATCGGTAAGGTAAAGCCAAAGCGCTGTGCCAGCGTTTGCAATGCGGTATTTACCTTTTGCAAGACCACGACTATCTGGCCCAGTGGCATCGTCATCTGCAGTATAGGAACTTAAGGCTAAGCCATCTACCGTAATGGTTTGGATTTGGGCTTGGGTCGCAGTTGTAGCACTTAAGTGAGTACCTTGCAAGGTTAACAGCGCCGTGCCAACATGGTAGGTTGCACGGGTAATTGCAGCTTCGGGTAGTTCAGGCGACTCTTCTTCGACTTCTTCAGCTTGTTCGACTTCAGTTTGCTTAGGCGACTCTTCTTCAGCTTGTTCGACTTCAGTTTGCTTAGGCGACTCTTCTTCAGCTTGTTCGTCTTGTTCGTCTTCTTCAGCTTGCTTAGATGGCTGATTGTCATCGGATACTTTAGACTGCTTATTTTCGGGTACATTCCTAACGTCCAAGTCTTTAGGTGTATTTAAACCCGCCCAAGCACCAGAGCCAACGCTAAGCAACCCATCTTTTCTACCATTGCTACCCACCTTGGCCTCAAGAACAGCTTTATGTCGATCGGTAAGTCTAAGCCAAATCGCTGTGCCATCGCTTTTAATACGGTACTTACCTTGTTCAAGACCGTTACTATCTGGCCCAGTGGCTGGGTCATCTGCAGTATAGGAATCTAAAGCTATGCCATCTACTACGATGGTTTGGATTTGGGCTTCTGTAGGACTTAAGTCAGTACCTTGTACGGTTAACAGAGCCGTAGCAAAGTCGTAGATGGCATTATTGATAGACGGCCCAGAAGATGGCCCAGAAGATCGATCATCGTCATCGGGTGGTGCGCAGGCCAAGGCCATAAAGGCCAGTAGCAGTGCTACAGGCAATAAAAATAGTTTGAGCTTATACATAAGCAATACCTCCAACAATGGATAAAGATTAACCAACCCATACGGGCTAGTCTGTAAATCCCCATTTTGCTAGGGGGGGTGTTGCGTCAAGGCCTATACAAGCTTTTTGTAAGTTTTTTTATGTTTGGGCACTTTTTTTGTGTGTTAGTGTTGTAAGGTGGTTCAAAATCCATGCCAATCAAAAGGCTTGAGGGTATGCGATAGCAGGCGCAACGCCAACCATGCCAACCATTGGGCGGTATCAATATATCGCAGTTGGGGTCATCGGCCCGCAATATATAGCCAGATATTGTGCAAGTCGTCTAAAATGCCAGCATTGACGCTGTGGGCTACGGTGAAAGAATGGACATACTGGCCCTATTTGAGGTCGTCCCAGTTTTGGCTTTTTACGATGTTTTTGGGTTTTAGCAAGTCTATGGCCTGCTTATTTTTATGGTTTTTAGTGCCTTGCTATGATATAACTTTCCGCCTTCGATCAATACCTTACTCCAATGTGGATCAAGGCCTTGATCCAAGTTGGAAAGTTATATTGCACCAATGCGGAACAAGACTTTATACCAAGGCGGAAAGCTATATTGCAGCAAGACAGGCGATGACTTGTAGATTGGCATCGGCAAACCAATTGCCCAATTGCGTTTGTATGGCTATTTCGGTTTGTTGCTTTGGATTGTTGGTTGGGGCTGGGGCAGTTATTGGGTGGGGACGGTGGGGTGGTGCTTGGGGGTGGGGCAGTGATTGGTTTGGTGTTGGGGTGGGCTAACACCCAACAAGCGTAATGCATATTATATGGTAGTGGAGATACAGAAAGTAATTGGGTTTATGTATATGTTAGATAGTTCATTGATTCACATTTTTCTCATACAGGCAGTTTCTTACGAAACCGCCTTTTTTGTTTGGATTGCTGTTTTTTATTGTTTAGGTGTTTGTTACTCAACTTAGAAATTCCACTTCAGCATCACTATGCAAATGCTTTGGAGATTTGTGAACAATCTCTGTGGGGTGTAAATCTTTAGGGTTGGACAACAAAGCTTCATCGTTGGACAACAAAGCTTCATCAAATTCGTCCATAAACTCATCTACTTGAAACTCATCTACTTGAAATGGCTGTGTGGGTTGTGCATATTGTGGAGTTGCAAAATATTCTTTTGTAACGGCTTGGCTGGCAACCGGGTTTGTCTGACTCTTTTGATCTACCGGATAAGCGTCCGTATCAATAACAGTATTAGGCTCGCCATGCATTCGATCGGTTTGAGTCGTATCAATACTGTGTTGGCCCTGTGGGTCGGTAGCAATAACTTCTGCCCCATTCTGCTGATTGTAAAAAGCAATCGCCTGCTTGTACCATTCAATTGCTTTTGGGTAGTCTTGTAGCTTAACCTCATACAGTTGGCATAGCAAATTGATCGCATATAAACTCTTGCTCTTAGCAGCTAAAGAATACCATTCAATTGCTTTCGGGTAGTCTTTCTGCGTATTTTCATAAAACTGGCCAAGTGCAATTGCACTGCCCAAATCACCCAATTGCACCGCACGTTTATACCACTCAATCGCCATATCAAAATCTCGATAGCAATGCATATAAATTCGGCACAAATGGGAAATAGCCCGCAAATTATTCTGCTGCGCAGCTTTACGATACCAAGCAACCGCTTCATCGTAATCTTCAAAATAAAATTCCAGCAGGTAACCCGCACGAATCATAGAGAATTGATCGCCATAATGCCCCGCTTCAGAATACCAATCAATAGCATTGTCAATATCTTCTAAACTTTGTTCATAAATAACCGCAATGCGGCACATATAATGTAAATAATCATGGTTGGCTTGGTTATCGTGAATAGCCAATTTCTGGTAGTGCTTAATCGCACTCGGATAATCCTGTTGGTATTCCGCATAGGCCGCCAATTCCGCTATAGCCCATTTTTTACCCTGTTCTGCAGCCCGCAAAACTTGCTTGTAGCTAATATCAAATTCACGGTCGCGCGTGTTTCCATCTTTGTTTTTTAACTTAAACCAGCTATTGCGCACCTTGGGCTTTGTTTGTATCCCCATATATAGTTCCCCTTCAAACACGTGCTACAATTTTGCTTGCAGCACCAAGTTCTACTGGGATTCTATTGAGATCGCCCAAATTATCAATCATTTCCCATGTTGTTTTCTCCGTTGTATTGAAAAATATAAACAAAGAACAGCACAAAATAACAACCAGCTAGAATTTACTGCCATATAGACAAATGTGAAAATCTTATAGCCTCCATTTAATTGCAGCCTTGGCTTTCAAAAATTAGAGCCTTGACTTTCAAAATTGCAGTCCTTATACCATAAAATATAACCGCTGGATAAAGCAATTACATACCACAAAAAATAACTTTAAATGGCTAGACAAACACAGTCTATCTGCCACAATTCCCAACTATGGAATTTATAGACTTAAAAAGCCAGCAACAAAAAATTGCAACCGCATTGCAACAAAAAATTGCAACCGTATTACAACACGGTAAATACATTGACGGGCCAGAAGTAGCCGAGCTAGAAACTCAGATAGAAAGTTTGCTGAATAAAAAAGTCCATGCTATAGCTTGTGCTAACGGCACGGATGCCCTGCAAATAGCTTGTATGGCCTTGGGCTTAAAAGCTGGGGACGAAGTCATCACCACACCACTCAGTTTTATGGCCACCGTCGAAGTCCCCGTTTTATTGGGTTTAAAGCCGGTGTTTGTCGATGTGGAAGCACAAACAGGCAACCTAGACTCAAACAAATTAG
Organism: Spirochaetia bacterium; assembly: GCA_965225855.1. Lineage (GTDB taxonomy): Bacteria > Spirochaetota > Spirochaetia > SP-2023 > SP-2023 > Haliotispira. The sequence goes on from CBDDCK010000005.1 coordinate 1,748,874, forward strand.
AGGCTGCCATTACCCCCCAAACCAAGCTAATTTTACCCGTAAGCCTTTATGGCCAATGCGCAAACTATACAAAAATCAATCGTATTGCTGCAAAGCACCAGATTCCGGTGCTAGAAGATGGCGCAGAAAGTTTTGGTGGCCAACACCACGGTTGCCTTTCTGGCACGCTAACCGATATAGCAACCACTAGCTTCTTTCCAGCCAAGCCGTTAGGCTGCTATGGCGATGGAGGCATGGTTTTTACCAAAAATTCAAAACTAGCTACGGTAATTCGGCGCATTTGTCGGCACGGTCAAAGCGCACGCTATCAGCATAGTCTAGTAGGCGTCAACAGCCGCCTAGATACAATTCAAGCAGCCGTGTTATTGACAAAATTAAATGTATTGCAAAGTGAACACCAAAAAAAGCAGGAAATCGCAAAATACTACTACTCTGCTTTTAAAAACAAAACTGGCCTATTGCCAGCCCAACCCGAAAATGAATCTGCTCACGGTTACTTTCCCATTTTAGTAGAGCACCGCGACAATATGAGGCAAGCTTTTGAGCAAGCACAAATCCCCTATAGTTTACACTTCCCTTGCTTGCATACGCAAACCGCAATAGCCAACCTCGGCTACCTCCAAGGGGATTTTCCCATCGCCGAGCGTATTTCCCGCCAAGTTATGACTATACCGATGCACGCTTACCTAACGGATACAGAAATAGAACAAATTGTTTCTTGCATCGTGAAAAATAGCTAAAAATTAACGGTAGACTAAACGATAATGCTTTTCTCGTTGCAACAGGGCAAATTCCAACAGGCTTAGCCGAAAAACCACAGTATTATTGCTTTCCATACTACCGCCAGTTTGTGAGATTACCTTGCCCGGAACTTGTACATAGATCACCGCTTTTGCTTGTTGTATATCTCGGCGGGCATCTGAACCAAAGCTATATTCAACCATATCTAAATAATCATTCTGGTTCATTCCATTGGTTGTTGCCGGCCCATAAAGCTGCAGCAAAGGATTATCGCGCATAGCCGGAAAACGGCGTTCTAGCTCTTGATACGTTTTGCGGTTAATCGTAATGGAAAGGCGCTTATCGCCATTGGGCTCGGTACTCCAGAAAAAAATATCTTGCTTGTTTCCAGCAAAATTGGCAAACCGAAATCGAATATTATACGAACCTTCTTTTTCTGAGGTTACCACCGGCTGTAAAATATCTTTACTAGCTTTCAGCCCCCTAGCAATGCTTTCTGGCTTCAATAGCTCCTCTCCACCGGGAATACTAGCCGCTATAATATTGATATTCTCCAGCATATAGGGTGGCAGCTCAAAGCTTAAATCCATACTACCTTGGCCAACACCATCTAATACAATTTTATTTTGTAATTTGCAGGAAAGCATAGTTACAAAAATTACAGCTATGGTACAGTACCACAATATTTTATTCATAAAAGTCCTATTTCCTTTTGGCTCAAACCCCCAGTAGCCTCGCTACCACTATTGAGCAGAGAATACTCAAAATTCCGTTATGGTTGTATTTGATTTATGCTAATGTATCGCCCTTGTTGTTCATCGGAAACAAAACAAGCATCAAGCACGCGCTGGATTTCTGCACCGCGGGCAAAATCGGGAGGCTCCGCACAACCAGTTTTTATGCTGTGGACAAAACGCTGATAGTTACTTGGCGTTTGTGGGCAATACACGGTATACCAATGGGCCCTATCTTTGTTTTGTTCATCGCAAAGCTGTAAAATATTCGGGCTGGCATCTAAATCTATTTTGAGGCCGCCTTTCGTTCCATAAATCCCCATATACAAAGAATTGGTATGTCCAGTTGCCCAGCGGCTAGTGTTAAGATTTGCTAGTGCTCCAGAAGCGAAAGTCAAATTAATCAAGGCTGAATCATTTGCATCTAAAGGATATTCGCCAAGTTGTTTGCCTTTGACGAATTCAAAAGTCTTTAAGGTACAGTGAACAGCCTCAATAGCGCCAGTTTCTGTAGCAACCGGAAAACTCGCAAAGTCTAGGATATGTACACCTATATCGCCTAACACCCCTTTGCTACCGTGCTGGGTAGAAAGCCTCCACAACCAAGCTGGATTACTACGCCAGTCTCCCCAAACTTGGGAACTCAACCAACTTTGGAAGTATCGGGCCTCAATGTGGATAATTTCGCCGATTTCTCCACTGGCAATAATCTGCTGAGCCTGCTGTAGCGCAGGGGCATTGCGATAACTAAAGTTTACCATATTCTGCAAGCCAGTAGTTTTTGCTACAGTAACCATACGCTGGGCATCGCCATAGCTTAGGGCTAAAGGTTTTTCACACAATACATGTTTACCCGCTTCCAATGCTGCAATACTCAACTGTGCGTGGCAAGCATCTGGTGTTATTATAGAAACAGCATCAAGTTGTGGGTCTGCCAATAAATCTTCAACGTTGCTATAAGTATTCGCAATTTGAAAGTTATGGGAAAATCCGGCTAATGCCTCGGCCTTTAAATCACAAGCTGCAATTAATGTGCAGCTTGTTTTTTCCATTTGCTGAAAAGCTTGAGCATGGGCCGAAGCCATAAGGCCGGTGCCGATAATTCCCAAGCAAACACTAGAGGGAGCATCGGAGTTGAAGATAGCAGCCTCTGCCATTAACGAAGCCCTTTTTCGCTTTTGTGAACATAACCAAAAATCGGTATTATCGGTGCCCCATTTGGTGCATCTTCAACATCTTTCCAAGGATTATCATTATAAACATAACGCACTGCATTCGTAATAATTTTCTGAATCATAGGCTGCTGATAAATAGGATAGCTCTCGTGCCCGGGTTGAAAATAAAATATTTTACCCGCTGCGCGCCGATAAACCAAGCCCGAGCGAAACACATTACCACCTGAAAACCAACCCATAAAAACGGTTTCATCGGCTTCTGGAACAACAAATGGTTCGCCATACATTTCTTCTTTTTCAAGAATAAAATGGGGTGGTACGCCTTTGGCAATCGGGTGACTAGGGTTTACTGTCCAAATTACTTCTTGTTCGTCAGCTTCGCGCCACTGCAAGGCACAACTACTGCCCATCATACTGCGGAATATTTTAGAAAAATGGCCTGAATGGAGCACAATCAACCCCATTCCTTGTAAGACTCTTTCGCGCACGCGAGCCACTACTTCATCACTTACTTGGCCATGGGCCGCATGTCCCCACCACAACAATACATCACAGTTGTCCAAGCGAGACTGAGGCAAACCATGTTCTGCTTCTTGCAAAGTAGCCGTTTCAGCCTGTATATCTGGTTCTTTATTCAAAAATTCTGCTAAGCACCTGTGAATCCCTTTAGGGTAATTATCTCGCACGGTTTGCATTTCAAGTTCGTGAATATTTTCATTCCAAGCAATAACATTGATTTTATCGGGCATTCTATCACCTACATTTTATTTATGATTTTGAACTTCCATTATCTAAGATATTTTATTTATATAAATAAAATTATATGAATCCACCACACGGAAGCTGGTTCGATCCTACTTGTTTATAGTACTTTGTCAACCGTTTACGATAGTTTCATATTCATTCATGGAATTTCTTGGTTTACACAAATAATCCATATCTTGGATTTACAAGTAGAATTGATCAGAGTAGGATTGAGGCTTTTGGTAGTGTATTCTGAAAATATAAAGATCATTGATAATACTAATAGTACATGACTATGGTTATATTTCATGAATATTACTATGTGAGGGGAATATATGGATGATGCAAAGCAGCAGTCTTTGGAAAATCAAAATTCGCTTGAAGAAGAAAAGCTTGACTCTCCTTTGAACGATAACGATGCAAAAGCTTACGATTATGCGGCTCAAAATTTATTGCAAATTCCAATTGAAAAAACAAATTTGAAAAATTCTGTACAAAATACTTTGACAAGGGGAGGGCTTAGAGTTCGCAGTAAAACCAAACTGCCTAAATCCGCCAAACCCAAAAAATCCGCCCCAAAAAATAGGCAAACTGCAAAATTGAAAACATTTTTAACTGGGTTATTAATTGCGATATTTTGCTTTCTAATTAGTTACGGAACTTTGTTTTATTTGAATCAACAAGAATATTCTTTTTTACGGCTAAGTCAGACATTGAAAGAAAATATTTGGCTGATGTTATTCATTATAGCAATCGTATCTTGTGTAATGACGATATTGCTGGTTTTTCTATTATATATAATCAAATTTTTGAACTCTTGGGTTACGAGCGGCCAATTGCGCCAAAAAAATGCAATAAAAAAAGATAAAAGGCCTTCAGCTCTGGCTTCCCAGCCTTCACCAGCTAATTTTTCTAATAATTTAGCTACAGAAAAAACAGAAGAGCAAACTACTGCTCAAACCAAAGCTTCGCCATTGCAGCAAGGGCAGCCAAATGCGCATCTTCAAACCGAAGTAAACATAGAAACGGCGGAAGAAAAAATTCCAAAACCTCTTGGAGCAGAAACACTTGTAAAACAATATGATGACTGGAATAGTTGGCAATTTCATTTTAGTTTACAATTCCTTCTACGTAGAAAATTAGTTTATCGTTTGCAAAGTTTAGCTGCGATTTTTGTTAGTTTATTGTCTATAGTTTTAGCTATGAGCTATGTTGTAGATATACTCCCTATCGCATTGTTATTTTTTGCGTTATTTTTATTGGCTGGTATTTTCTTTTTAATTTATTTGCGCAATCAATATGTGACCAATCAGGAACATATTTTTCAAAGTATGTTGCAACAGATTTACCAATATTCTAGCCCAACCAATTCTTATAACCAATTAAATGCAGTCAATATGCTATATGCTTTAGCTTTTACCGAAGCCCGCTATTTTCAAAAACGGGTTATTATAGAGTTTCAAAATATTTTGAAACTGACTCGCAGTTCTTGGTATCAAACAAAATACAATAATTCTCCATCTATATTAGTTGAAGAAGTTTTGCGTAAATTGCTTTCAGCAGTAAATTTTCGGCAGCTATTAGCCTATAAGCAAATTATCCATATACCGATGTTTTTTCGCTGTAATTTACTGCGTGAATATTTATATCATGGCTTATTTCTAAAATCTTTCCAGAGTTTTCAAGCTTTTCGCTCTCAGGCCACGGTTAGTTTATTGAGCCAAATGGGAGAAGAAAATCAACCTCGGAAAGAGAATCGGCGAGCAAAGTCACCGTTTGTGCTTGAAAACTATTATTTAGTTGGTATGAATTTGTCTAATCTTCGGGTAAAAGAAGCCCATTTTCAAAATTGTCAATTGAGTCGTAGTAATTGGGCCAATAGTGATTTAAGTGATTGCAATATTTCTTCCTGTCGCCTAGAGCAAGCCATATTTTACCGTTCCAGTTGGAGGCGTTTTTTGTGGACGGCAAATACAGCGTGTGATCTTGAATTCGAGCATTGCCTTTTTTTACAAGGTAATCTGAAATATTGCAATTTAGGAGGGATTCAAAGCAATAATTCTTGGAAGCTGCAGCACTGTTTGTTGCAAGAATGTGATTTGAATCATTCGGTTTTGTACATAGAGACTTGGCAAAGTGTCAAAGCTTCCAGTTGTAAATGGAATGGCGCTTTGCTCTACCTTGAGGCAGAGTTTTATACGGTAGATACAGAAAATCTAGCGAATATTTTGGGGAACCGTTTACAAATTAAAGCTTGAATTTTCTTACTTTTTATGAGAAAGATTATTTTTGTTGGTATCAGTTTTTTATTGATAGCTTTGTTTTTACTAAGATTTTTCCCTTTTGTGCAGGTGCGGGAAAATTCTATGAGCCCGACTCTAAAATCTGAAAGCTTGCTGGTGTTAAACCGTTTATCCTACATATTTTACGATGTCGGTATGGGAGACGTGCTAGTTTTTTTCAGTGATAAAGAGGAACAAATAATTAAACGTTGTGTTTTGGTGCAGCGGGCACCTTTGTATTGGCAAGGAAAATATCTTTATATACCTTATTTAGGAATCTCAATAGAAGTCAATGAAACCGTGCGCAGAAAGCTGGTCATTTTCGATAGCGTGCCTGATGGGTTTATTTTCGTACTGGGAGACAATCTTTCCCAGTCAATTGATTCTCGCAACTACGGTTTGGTTTCCCTTGCCCAAGTTCAGGGCAAGATTTTGTGGCTATAATTGCATTTACTTTCGCGTAAAAGATCAACAAATGTTTTGGTTATTAGTGAAAAAGCAAAAGCCGATATTCCATTGGTTTTTCTTGATTCCTCATGTTTTTCCAATGCACTATTATTCATAATGCTTCCTGTACTATAAAATGTCTAGCCAATCTTTGCTTTCATTGCTGCTAATTTGTCAGCAACGGAACTAGAAATTTCTTTTGATTCCAAATTGTCAAATTCTTTTTCAAGGGAGTCCGTACCATTGTTTTTTAGCAATTCTCCTGCTGCATCTGCTTCGTAAGAGTTTTGTTGAGCTTTGGCTCGCATACGTTCAATTAAATCATTGGTGCTGGATTTACCAATTTTCGCTTTCGCATTGTAAATATCTTTTTTTACATCAGCTGCTTTGCTTTGGGCTATAATTAAATTGCGTTCACGTTTTAAAGAAGCAAAGTCATTTTCCATTTCTTGCAGAGATTGTTTTAGTTGGCCACTTTCACCATGTTGTAATTGCCATTGCTGTTGATAGCTAGCTGCTTCTCTTTCATGTTCTTCTGCACGCTGTAAAGCTTGGGCTGCCAAATCTTCTTTACCGGCTTTTAATGCAAGTTCTGCTTTATTTGTCCAATCTTTTTGGTTACTCAAAGCTCTATCGAGTTCTGCTTTGGTTTGCTTTTCAGTTGCAATTACTTTTACGATTGCAGCACGAGCTTCCGCAATTTGTCGTTCTCGGTCCCGGATTGCTTGATCAATCATCTTTTCTGGTTTTTCCAGTTTATCGAGTAGCTGATTGGCCTCTGCCTGACCAATTTTAAACATGCGGGATAATAGACCCATAATTATACCTCTTTCTATTGTTTTGTTTGGTTATTATCGTTAATCGAATAATTGCTGTACTCGCAAGCAAGCTAAGCCCATACTTTCTAATACGGACAGGATTTCATTGCTATCTAGGTTTTCACCTTCCAAGCGTTCTACTAAACATAACTGGTTGGCTTGGCTGTTAATCGCTACGCTAACAGGGGCAATCTCACTATTTAGGTCTAGCAATTTGTATAGAACAGCTGCATTTTGCCTAAGGTTGCCTAACTCACCAAGACTTAGTTCAAAATACAAAGTGGCTGCTTGGTCTAAGTTTTCTAAGGCGATATAGATACTAGGCCCACCGATGTTTTTTACCGCAAGAATATTATCCTTAAGAGTCTCAACCAGATAATCATGGTTTTCCAGAAATTCGGTAAGTGGTTGTTGTGTTGTACTACGTATAGTTATATCCATCACTATCTCCTGCTGATGTTTCACTGTAATAATAAGCAAAAATTGTTTAATGTACAATAAAAATTTGGGGCATTTCTTAAATGCATCTTCTTATTTACGACTTTTAAACACCATAACATTTATAGAATATTCTACTAAAGGCTATGTATTTATTAGCCGTTGTGAATTTATGCCAAACAGAATAAAAGATAATGAAAAAAGTATACTTGCTTATTCACAAAATAAGAGTATTGTTTTATTCAATCAAGAAATATTTAGGTATGATAATATTTCTTGATTGAATAATTTATTTTAGGAAGGATTTATGCCAAACCCTGAAATGGCTCTACTTGTGTTGCGCAAAAAAATGCAAGAAAAATACTTAGACTACTATTTAGTCGGTAGCTCTGACCCGCATAATAACGAGTATGTTCCAGCTCATTGGCAGTATTTGTTTGAAGTTTCTGGCTTTAGTGGTAGTCTTGGCTATTTATTAGTGAGCCATAATTTTGCCGGACTGTGGGTCGATTCTCGTTACCATGTTCAAGCTGACCGTGAATGCTCTACCCAAATCGAAATATTTCGCATAGGTCAATGCAATGTTCCTTTACTTCATGAATACTGGCAACAACTTTTAGATAATTCGGAGAAACCTTTGCAGCTGGGTTTTGATGGTTCATGTTTTTCTTATGGCAGCTTGAAGAAATTACTTTCGGTAACGTCTTCTGCTAATGGCTTAGCTGATGGCAAACGTTTACTTATAGATGAACTTTGGTCTGAAAATACAGAGCAAACAGAAACACCATTTTTGTTAGAATGTTTTCGACCACCGCTGCCTAAAACTTTTGTATATTCTTACAAAATAGAATATTGTGGTCAAAATCGTTTAGAAAAGATAAAACAAGTGCGCCAATCGATGTATAAGTTTGGCTATGATTATTACCCCATCATGATGTTAGATAATATTGCTTGGTTGCTGAATGTACGCGCAAGTGATATTGATTATAGCCCATTGCCGATTAGTTACTTGCTCTTAGGGCAAAATAGCTTATGCTGGTATATTGAAACCGATCGCATCTGCTCTGATTTAGCCCATGAGCTTAGTGGTGAGCTAAAGATAAAGCCCTATAGTCAATTTTATGAAGATTGCCGAATTTTGGCAGCATTGCCTGCTACTCGCTTTTTATTGAGTGAACACTGTAATATGCAGCTGTTAGATATTTTGCTTTTTAATAGGCAAGTTGCAGCATGTACAGAAAACCCAAGAGCGCAAAAAGCACAACAGAATAATTGGGCTCGCGATATCATCAACGATATGAAAACGATTAAAAATCCAACAGAACAAGAACAGTTACGAAAAATTATGTCTCTTGATGGTGCTGCGATGGTAGCTTTTCATACATGGTTACGGCCACAAAATGCGCTATGCCAAGGAACGGTTGAAGGTTCAGAAATAAATGATCAAGCGATACTAAACGAATATAAATTAGGGCAAAAAATAACACAATGTCGCAAGCAAATTGCGGGTGAATACGGACGCGGTGAAAGTTTTGAGCCCATAGTGGGTGTTGCTGATAATAGTGCATTGCCCCATTACAGTGCTGGTGCTGAAACCAGTCGTTCCTTACAAAAAGATGGGCAAAACAGTTGGATATTGCTCGATAGTGGTGGCCAATATCTGGGTGGTACCACCGATATGACCCGTTGTTTCGCGTTGAGTTTTGCTGCTCCGCGTTTGCGCCCTGATAGCCCTGATTTGCGCTTTCTTTATACCTTGGTTTTACGTGGTCATTTGCAGCTACAAAATGCCCACTTTCCTGCAGGCACTGTGGGGGCCCAGCTCGACACTTTAGCTCGCAACCCACTGTGGTCGGAAAGCCTAAATTATCATCATGGGACAGGACATGGGGTCGGCAATTTCCTAAATGTTCACGAATGGCCTGTTTCCATTAGCCCCCTTGCCTTGAATGAACCCCTTAAAGCAGGAATGTTACTTTCCAACGAACCCGGTTTTTATCTGGAGGGCCATTTTGGCATTCGTATTGAAAATTTGTTGTTGGTACAAGAAGATCGAGCAAAAGCCAATTGGCTGTATTTTGAACCGATAAGTATGTTCCCATATGAGCGCGAATTGATATGTATAGAAGAACTTAGTAAGCAAGAAACGCAATGGATTGACGATTACCATGCTTTGTGTTTAAAACGAATTCTTTCTTGTCATAAGCTGAATGCCGAGCAAGAGGCCTGGCTGCGCTGGCGTTGTGCACCGCTTAAAACATTTTGATTATAACTTATTTGACATGCTTATAATTACATTTAGTTTACTTGGCAATTTCTTGTCAATTTAGGGGATTTTGCTGTGATTTTTCAGTTACCAGCTTCGCAAATAATTGCTTTGGTTTTAACTTTGTTGTTGAGTTTAAGTTTACATGAATGGGCCCATGCCGGTGCTGCCTACTTGATGGGCGATGATACAGCCAAGAAGCAGGGCCGATTAAGCCTAAACCCTCTCAATCATATTGATTTATTTGGCTTTATGGCCATTTTGTTCGTTGGTTTTGGCTGGGCTAAGCCGGTTCAAATAGATGTGCGCAATTTTAGGCATCCTGTTCGCGGTGAAATCTTTGTGGCAATGGCTGGGCCTTTTAGCAATTTATTGCTAGCAAGTTTATTACTAGCTGGCTATTTGCGCGATTGGTTTCCCTATTCAGTATCTATTATGGGTTTTTTTCGTATCCCTGTTGTTTCGATGTTGCATTTGGTGATACAGCTCAATTTGGTATTGTTTGTATTTAACATGTTGCCGATTCCACCGCTGGACGGTTCTCACCTAGTTACAGCAATGATACCTAAGCATTTGGAACAAACTCGGCGTAGTTTTCAGTATTATGGCCAAATATCTTTGCTAGTTATTCTTTTGTTGGGTGCGGTTTTTAACTACCGTTTTTTGCCGATTTCTGCTTTGACGGAAAAATTGATCGATTTGTTAGTGCCTTTTTTAACACCTAGAGCTTAAGATTGGCTGCCTTATTTTGAACTTGGATAAAATGTGTTTTGTTTTTATAGAAAACAGTGAGAGGGGATGCTATGCAGATTTTTTCTATTGGTAACGTTTTACTGCAGTTTTTTGTTGTTTTGAATTTTCTTGCTTCGCTTGAAGCTTTAGAAGATGAGGTTTTAGCAGAAGAAGTTGAGCCTTTGGTTGTGGGTAAAGAAGGGCTAAACTATCATTACAAGAATTTGTTTCGCCGAACCCATGATTATTATGAAAATTTTGTTATTGAAGGTCAGCAAGTGCGTATCCAAGAAAAAAGAGTAGATACTCCTAATCAGCTTCAGTTTATGCCAGAATTTAGCCAGAAGGAAGCTTTGCTTTCGGATTTTCGCAATTATGCGGCCAATGATTTTGTAGAGCTGTTGTTTAAAATGGAGGATTTCCCGCGATATGCAGATACTTTGTATATTCTAAATCGTCTGCTGCAAATGGAAACGATGACTGGTATTGAATATTTTTCGACTCGGCAGCAAGAGATGACAACTTATATAACCTCTAGCTATATTGTCGATGAGGCTGGTAGTAAAAAGAAATTAATTGCACCACAATTTAAAGGCCTGCCTTTAGAGCCAATACGCTTGGTTATTCGTATGGACGATAATCGCTTTACGGCTACTTGGTATGCAGTGGTTATCCGTGTGGGAAAAGATGGGTCGCTGCGCATGACTATGGATAATATTACGCCAATGTATGTGCGCTTTATTTTTTATTTTAAGGCTGTCGATGCACTAAAGGTACGCCATGAAATTGTGATTTTACCGCAAGGAAAGCCTGATGGTAAAAATAAGAGGCCAGCTCCTATACTCTATGCTTTAAGTCAAATTCACAATGAGCGCACCCATGTTTTGGGTATTCCGTTGGATTTGGGTAATTCTTTTAACCGAAGGGTAAGTGCAATCCAAGGTTGGATCTGTCAGAGGATTTATCATTAAGGTTATTTGCTAGGAATTTTTAAGGTCTAAACAATTTTAAAGAGATTTTGGCACAGAATTTTTAACAAAATCTGATATAAATCTGTTTCTTCTTATGCAAGAATCATAGCTATTGCAAGTCTTGAGAACCTAAGTTACCCAAAATCTTGTTTAGAAGCTGCATTTTATTCTTTACTTTGGTTTTACGATAAATAGAATAGATATGGCTTTTTACCGTTGCTAAAGAAATATATAAATGTTCTGCTATAGCAGCATAGCTTTGGCCGCCAATCAACTCAACTAATACTTCGCGTTCACGTTTAGAAATATTATAACAATTAAAGAACTCATCTAAATTTTCTACATCAAAACCATTATTGATATTGCCAATGGTATTGGAGCCAGCTATCACTTTTGCTACCAGATGCTGATTTCGTTGCAATACCAAAGTATATAATACGTGGATAAAAAACGGCATTGTAAATAAAGTATAATAAATAGGCATAAAGTTTATTCTATAAAATGGTGGATCATCATTTATATAGCGAATCTTCGCATAATCTTTAGTATTTGAAAATGGAGGAAAATAATACATATAAAGAGGTATAAACAACACAATTTGCAAAATAGCGCAAAATATAAAACTCATAGCTAAAGACTTATACCAAAATCGTAAAGCATGATTTTTAATTGTATTGGTAAAACCAAGCTGAAGGCAAATTATCGGTGCTACTATCGCAGACAAAGCTACCACCAAATAGATTACAATCTCCAAAGTTTCTAGCGCAAATGCCCATTTTGGCAACAATAAAACTATTCCCGCATAAAGGCAACTGAAGCAAATAGCATAAACAATGGTCCCACACTGTAAATTTTTCCAGCCAACTTTTAGAAGGCAAGCGCACAGGCTTTCTAAAGCCCATGGCAACCAGCAGAGCAACAAAATCCGCAAAAAGCGCAAAGTCTCAAAGTTGAATGCTATAATTCTAGTTAAGCCAAAATGATTAAAGTAAGTAGAAGAAACATTCAATGACAATATACCCAACAACCCTATTAACTTTATTGCTTGTGCAATTTCTTTTGAGTGGAAACTTGTGATCCCACCCAAAACCAATAGGCACCAAATGTAATGGGAAAGTAAAATACTGTAGCTGTAATGAATATTTTGTAACATGGCTTTATCTATCTCTTTAAGCGTTTGCCTTGAGTGTTTCACCCACAAGACTATTTTCTCTTAAACCGTCTTCCTGAATATGGCTCCCAAGAGGATTACCCCCAAGAAGATTGCCCCAAAGCGTACGGCCCCGCAGCTCTTCAATACGGACTTGCACAAAATGGTTTAGCAAACTTTGGGGCTCAAATCCTTCTGGCACTGGAAAGATTACCATCTGGTTGTATTGATTGCGGCACAACAATTCGTGCGGGTTCTGCTTGGAAGGGCTTTCCACCAAAACATCTTCAAGCTTGCCTATCCTCTGCCTCAAATTCTCCAAAGTGATGCGATCTTGTATAGCTTGCAGGCGGTACAAGCGTTCTTTCTGCACCGGCTCGGGGATCAAATCATCGCGTTCAAAAGCCGGGGTTCCGGGAATAGGGTTGTAGTAATAGGTAAAAGCTGAATCGTAGCGTACTTCCTCCACATAATCCAGCAATATCTGTAAATCGCGCTCGGTCTCGCTGGCAAAACCAACCATTAAGTCTGAAGTCAAGCTTACATCGGGCAGAGCGCGGCGCAGACGCAAAACTAAACTGCGGTACCATTGCAGGGTATAACCGCGATTCATTTCTTCTAGCACGCGGTCAGAAGCATGTTGCAAAGGCAGATGAACATGATTACAAATCCTTTTGTTATTGGCTATTAAGTCGATAAACTCATCACCAAAGTCCGTTGGATGTGGCGTAATAAAGCGAATACGCGGAATATCTGTTTCTCGCAGAACAATGCGTAGCAGCTCATTAAAGTCCACTTCTTCATAATTGTATGAATTTACATTCTGGCCAATTAGAGTAATGTCTTGATAGCCTTTCTCCTGTTGGCTTTGGGCCTCGGCCACAATTTGAGCAACTGGGCGCGAAACTTCTTTGCCTCGCACAAACGGGATAATACAGTAACTACAAAAGTTGTCGCAGCCATGCATAATAGGAATCATACCCTGTACTGAATTATGGCTGCTGTGGTCTTTAAAAAAGATATAGTTTTCTTTCTTTAGAACCTTTGGAGGCTGCTCTTTAGGATTTTCTACTTTAGGGTTTACCTCGCCAAAATTCTTGGCAATAAGTTTGGGAATTTGGTCTTTCGCCATGGAGCCAATAATATGGTCTACCGCTGGGCAACGCTGTGGAATTTCTTCTGCCAAACGTTCGGCCATACAGCCCATTACGATTAGGCAAAATGCTCGGCGTTGTTTCATCGTAGAAAAATGCACCAAGCGGCTCCACAAGCGGTTTTCTGCACTGATGCGCACCGAACAACTGTTGAGAATAATGGCTTGGGCCGTATCTTCGCTGGGGGCTTGCTGCCAATCCATGGCTTTCAAGCTATTTTCTAAAGCGTTTGCTTCTGCCAAGTTCATTTGGCAGCCGTAATTTTCGACCCAAAAGGTCTTATCTATAGTTTGTAACATATACGTTCCTATTTTTTAGTGTTGAGTTAAGGCAATAATTGCCGAGCTTCGTCCAATATTTTGGCCATAACCTTATGTACATCGTCATGTTGCTGGCGCAATTCAAGCCGATGGCATAAAACGGCTGTGCCCAGCATAAGCAAATCTTGATCAATAACATAATTGCGCCCTTGGCACAGGGCATAACCGCGGGCACAAGAAAGCCACATTAATATCGCACGGGTGGAAACCCCTAACCGCACTGCAGGGGTATCCCGTGTTAAACGCGCTACTTGAACCGCCCATTCTTCCAGTTTGGGCGCACAATATACTTGCTTTGCCAATTGCTGCAAGGAGAGAATTTCGTTTTGGCTCATCACTGCAGTAAAATTGGGTAAGTTGCGGTGGCTTGGGTCGTTGCGCACAACCGAAAGTTCATGTTCAAAATCCGGGTAGCCTAGGCTCAATTGCATGCTAAAGCGGTCTAACTGGGCTTTGGGTAAGATGTACGTTCCTGCCATTTCTACTGGGTTTTGCGTTGCAATCACCCAAAATGGTCCTGGCAAAACATGGGTTTCTTTGCCCACGGTAACCTGCTGTTCGGCCATAACTTCCAACAAGGCGGACTGGACTTTAGGCGTAGCGCGGTTGATTTCATCAGCCAACAGTAGGTTGCAAAACACTGGTCCGGGGTGGAATTCAAAGCAATGCTCATCGGGCCGCCAAACTTCCACCCCCGTAACATCGTAGGGCAATAAGTCTGGTGTGAACTGAATGCGGTTGTAATGGCAACCAGTCTCACCACCGCCAGTGGCTTTGGCTAAAGCTTTTACCAATGTGGTTTTGCCAACCCCAGGTAAGTCTTCCAACAAGATGTGACCACAAGAGAGCATGCAAGCGATGATCATTTGTAGTACTTCCCGTTTGCCACAGATTACTTGCTCTAAATGGTTGAGCAGTTGTTCTACTTGCTTGCCTGCGTGTTGATATGGCTGGCAAGGTTGCTGGGCTTGTTCGGAATTTTCGACTGATGATACTGGTAATTCATTCATAAAGCGTTTCCTAAAAATGGCTACGATTATAGTTTAAATAGCCACTTTTGTCTAACCTACAAAAAACAACAAGAAGGCCCGCTTGTTGGCAAATATCTTGAAATAATGGACCTATCATATTATGGTAAGAAGAATTATTTAAAAGTTATATATATAATATGGACAACAGCCATAAGCATTACACTGTAATGGTGGCTATATTTTATTGGTACGAATGGACCTTGTGTTTGCATCTTGCAAACCCTTTGACGAATTTTTAGAAGAATCACAAGCACAAGAACAAAAAATAGTAAAGCCCAAAACCAAGGCCGAGCTAAAGGCATTTATATGGAGAATCAACGCCATGAATAAAATTTAATGATCGATGGCGAGGGCAACCCGAATACCGCACATTCGTTTAAAGATGCCGTGGAAGCCTTGTTTCTCCTTGCGTACAAGCTAAAATTTATAGCCAAGAACAGGATGCTAGCCACTGACTACGCAGTGATGCCGTTAGAAGGGCTATGGTGGGCGTAAGATATATCTTCGTTTAGTATGGAAAACAAAGACAACTGGAAATGGACTTTGATGATTGCGCAGCCACCATTTATTATTAGCTTGACCATGGTGGAAGAGGCCAACGGTAGCCAAGCTTCATGATTTTATCGAACAAAGCGGCCACCAAAGGCGCGATAAGCACCATGAAATATATCTAAAGGATATGAGAAGAGTCTCTCCTGAAAACTGGAAGACCGTTATCCGCCATCCGATCGTCTAGTGCACCGTTCTAATTTTCTTCCATTGAAGCGTGGAAAAACCCCTATCTTATTTGTGTGATTTTGACTATGCTTAGGGCAAATAACCCAAACTCCATGGTAGCTGACTATGAATCAACACCCAAACAGTATAAGACCTTCACAAGACCCAAACTTAAAACTGCTGCGTACCCCACAGGAATCTCACAGATTAAAAGTAGTGCTGTGCCAACCCGATGGTAGCCGCAATGTAGGTGCCACCTGCCGGGCTATGGGCAGCATGGGCTATAGCCAGCTCTACATAGTCGGGCGGGAAAAAGCCTTTTTTAACCATGAACAAGTGGCCACAATGGGCCTAAACTCCAGCCACCTATTTGAACAAGCCCATTTCTTGCCCACCTTAGAAAGCATTGTAGCCGATTGTAGTATAGTCGTGGGCCTAACACGGCGGCGGGGCTCACGGCGTAAATATTTTTCTATCACGCCCGAGCAACTGGGCCAACGCATAGCCTCAACCCCCGGAAACCTAGCCCTACTCTTTGGCAATGAACGGGTGGGCCTAAATGATGAACAACTAAGCTACTGCAACCTAGCCTGCCATATCCCCACTCACCCACAACAGCCTTCCTTAAACCTATCCCATGCTGTGCAAATTATATTGTATGAGCTCTCCAAACTACAGGAACACCAAAGCGAGCTAACCGCTTTAACCCAAACAGAGTTAAGTCAACTTAGCGGGGTCCTAATCGAGCATATGCAAAGCATGGGCCTAACAGACAAGCTAGGCAACCAACGCACCCAAAACTTTTTACATGATATTCTAAGTCGAGCAACCCTTTCCCAAAGGGAAGGCCAACGCCTATTGCGCATGTTTGAGACTTTACGCTATAGCCACCAGCCAGAGAAACTATAACAAGCTATCATTAAGATAAAGGCTTTATTCTGTTCTGTTATCGCCGTTGGTATAGCTATACCGTTTCTATCTTGTTGGCAATGCTAAGCCTAAAGTCGCTGACTGCTTTTACCCTACTGCCCAATATAGCCATAAGTACAGAAGTCAGAGTACAAGCCGATACAGGAGCAAAGCAAAAAACCAAGCAAGCAATCCAATGGTTGCAAAGCATCACCCAGCTATTAGCCAGTCAATCCCATCACCAGCCCGGCTACCAGTCCAATCCCGCTACTGGGCCCACTAAGGGTGGTTTAAGCTTGCGCGAAGCATCAAACCAAGAGCAGACGCTATTACTAGCTATTAAGAAACTCGCAGCCTACTATGGCTTCCCAGCCAAGCTCTACTCGCTCGACAAAATCCAAACCATGCATTCGTTCTCCAGCAATTTAGAAGTACAGATACCCGCTAGCACTTTTAGCGACTTTAGACAAAGCAAGTCCACCAGACTGTCTAAGCAAGAAGCACAGCGATGGTACAAAGTACAGCAAAGCAAGCGAGAA
The DNA here is from genome assembly GCA_965225855.1 of Spirochaetia bacterium. Taxonomy (GTDB): domain Bacteria; phylum Spirochaetota; class Spirochaetia; order SP-2023; family SP-2023; genus Haliotispira. Next base: position 1,766,042 of record CBDDCK010000005.1, read on the forward strand.
TTAGTATTTCTCACGGCCATCTCTGGCAACTCTGTTTTGGACATTGTAACCTTACTGCTGTTGCTTGAAGCTAGTGCTAAGCAGACCCCACCCCTAGCCCTGCGCCTAGTCTTCTTAGGTTCGGAGCTAGAACCCAAGGCTATGGCCCAGCTAAAGCAAAGCTTGCCAGCGGGCCGTTATCCTCGATATAACCAAAGATATACTCAAGCATACCATCAAGAATACCCTATAGGCTTGCGCAGTTTTATCTATAATTACCCACTGAAACAGCCCTATAGCCTAATCTACCTATACCACGGCCAGCAAGATTCATTGGCCAACTACAGCTTCAGCTATAATGCCATAGCCCCCATCATACAGGGGCTAGCCGAAGTAGTGCAACAAAGGCTACTGCTGCTAGATCGTTTCAACCAGCTACAAGGTGGGAATACCTTGCTAGAGTATTGGTCCTTTGTTGCCAATCTAAGTGCTTGGAAGCAAGCTTTCTGGCAAGGATTTCAGCAAGGCAGCCATAGCCAAGCTACAGTACAAATCATGCACCACAGTAGCCAGAGCAACATCGTAGCTCCCCTGCACTTAGGACATGCCTTCCAAAGCGTCCAGCTACCGTTTAGTTACGGCAACGGTATGCAACTACAGCCCATGGCTAGCTACCAGCGCACAGCCATACGAAAACGATTAAGGCCATTTATAGAAAAACAATGGCCCATACTGGCACTGGCCCAACCAACGCTAAACAAGCAACCAAAGCAAGGCTACAAAAGGGCCAAAGGCAGCCACACACAATTAATCTATTGGGCCCAGCAAATTAAGCAGTTGGCTGCGGGCCTAGAACAATTCATGTGGCTAATGCTAGAACAAGCTCTACAAGCACAGCAACAATCCCCTACTAGCGATAAGATCGCAGCACCCGCCGATTCCAGCGTAAAGAATCATCTAACAAATAGCCTAATCCAATGGCTTGAATGGCTACAATCACTTCAATCACTTGGCCCGCTAGCGCCTGCAATGCAGACCAAAGGCCATTCGGGCTATCACTATTGGCTATGGAACAACCAGAATCTATGGCCATTCGAGCTTGGGCTAGTCTACATTTCAGAAAACCAGATATTGCTAATGCTACTATTGGCTATCTTGCTGTTTGCCTTATTTCAGTTGCGCTGGCATACTCGGTTACAGCAGTTGCAAGTGCTGTACGGGCTAAGCCGAGCTAGCCTAATCAAAATGCTACTTGTGCCACTAACATTGCTGGCAAGCTACTTTGTTTTTGCCTATCAAGCACAGGCCTTTATATTAAAGCTTGTAGGGCATAAGCCTTTCTCGCAATTGTGGCTAGAATCGCTGCTGCCTATTGAGGGTCCTTTACCGCAAGGCTTTTTAGCGCAGTTTACTACTTTATGGGCTATCATCTTGCTGCAGCTCAACATACTCTTGTTGTTTGTCTATGGGTTTGCAGCCAGCTTTAGTGTCGATAAAAGGCCCACCATATGGCTTTTGCCTTATTTTAGCCACAGCTTTACTTTTATTTGGCTGTGGCTACTGGCATGGCAAAGCTTCCGCTTGGCACTGTTGGGCCTATATTTCTTTGCACTACAGAGTGTATATATCATCTTACCTAAATCTTATAGCCGCTTTTATCTGCTGCGCATCTTACAGAAAACCAGCTTGTATTGTGTTATTGGTCTACAGTTTGTGCCATCTATTTTGTTGCTAATATCTTTGCCTTTGCCCTTTGCTCTATTTGGGTTCTCCAGCCAAGGGATTCCCAGTCAAGCTCTATTGACCATACTGTTCTTGCCGGGCCTGCTACTTCATTACAGCCAGATTCTATACCGCCGTTTCTACCATGGCCAAAGCTTTTATCGCTACCTGCTGCGCCATATACTCTTGTATATCCTGAATATTCTGGCTTGTGTGGGGCTATTATATTTTGGCAACCAGCAAAGCCAAAATTCTCCCCAAAAAGGCAAGGTACACCTGCTAGAATCCTATATTCTCCAGCCCCAAGGGAAACCCAAGGGGCCAGAAGGCCCAAGCACAGCATACCAAATTTGGCAATACTATAGTGGCAATAGCTACCCTAGTTCATTGCCAATTGGGCAAGATATTCCACCCCAGTACTTCCAGCGCCCCCTCACAACACAAGAAATATCTGTTCTGGAAGCTCTGGGGCAGACACTCTTCTCAGCCGATGGCAGAATGATTCAGCAACAATATTCTAGTATTTTGCAACTGCAAGCGGCTGTACCGCTTAGCCATATTTCCGTTGAAATTAGGGGCTCAAAATTATTGTTCGCCAACTTTCCATTTACTCTACCCTTGCCTGCTGGCGATACCGTATATCAAGGCAGCTACAAAAGCCATCTAGTTATGGGCTTTTGGCCTCCAGCAGGTCAGAAAATAGAGCTGTTATTTGCCGGCACAACTGGCAAGCTTATCTATGATATTATCTGGCAAGCCCCTAGCGAGCATGATAGTCCTAGGTCAGGGCCTATAGGCGATCCTATCGAAAAATATTTACTGCCTCTGGTCCGCAAAAATACTCTTAGCTTCTACAAGCGAAAAGAATATAGCATAACTGAGCATACCGTAGTCGTGCGGGGTTTAAAGCTGAAACTGCACTAGCACAAAATGCCAAGCACAACCAGCTAAAAAGCGAAATTACTTTACCCAATAGCTAATTTTCATTCTGGCCGACTTTTATGCGTACCTAAAACTTGTTAAGAATTCTTTCTGTTTACTGCCATATAACGGACAATTAAAAAAAATAATAGTGCACCTATAACGCCTACAAAAACCCCTGCATGCACCATTATGGGAGCAAGTAAAGTCCGCCCAAGGGTATCCGCCCAGCTAGTGATAATGGCCCCAAACAGCATACTTACTACACCTAACTCACTACCGCGATAACCAATAATGTTTTTCGCAAGAAATGTAGCAATCAAACCAATAAAACTAATGCTTCCCGCCAACGCCACCACCGGTGCCATCGCGATAATTGCCAACCCAACCAAAGCAAAACTAAACGTTTTAGCACAGACCCCCAAGCGTTCTGCTACTTGATAGCCAAGGCTCATAGGATTAATAGCGCGGCTAAAAGCAAAAAATAAACCGCCACAGATAACAGCCATAGATAGCAAAAAATTCATAGAAGCAAAAGTAATACTGGCAAAACTACCCGCTAACATAAGCTGCACCATAACCATACGTTCCATATCTAAACTAGATAAAAGCACATCGGTTATTGCAGAAAACACCGTACCAACAGCAATTCCCACAAGCAAAATAAATTTGCCCTGCATGCGCCCTCGTGCCAGAAACAAAATTAGCAAGCCCGTTAAAATAGCACCTATTGCCGTGCTCAAGCTAGCATATGCAGGTGGCAATGTGGGCACCATAAAATACAGCAAAATAGCCGCCATTGTAGCCCCATTAGTCAATCCCAATATGCCAGGGTCCGCCAGCGGGTTACGAGACAAAACCTGCAACATGTAGCCAGACAAAGCCATTAAAGCCCCTGCACACATACTACCCACCACACGCGGCAAACGGATTTCATAAATAGTTTCACTAGAATTATTTGTATCTACATGCCCTTGTAGCACTAGCCAGACATCTTGCATAGTAACTTCAATAGAACCAAGTTTAAGCCCCATTAAAAAGCTAAACAGCAAACCAAGCACCATGGCAAAAGTTACCCAAAAACTACGCTTATAAATAGGCAGTGCAATGTTTTTAGCATTACCTACAATATAATTCTTTTCAATAATGTTCTGCATAACCTATAACCTTTTGTTGCGTAGAAACAACAATATCAAAAAAAATAAGCCACCTAAGCTAGAAGTCACCGCCCCGACTAACAGCAATTTAGGAGCAATCAAAATACGGGCAATACCATCGGCTATTGCTAATATTATCGCTCCCACAATGATAGCAAGTAATGCCCCATGGATACCCGTTTCGTTGACAAACAGCTTAACTATATGTGGTACAACCAAGCCCACAAAACCAATAGGGCCAATTACCGCTACCGATAATGCAGACAAAATAAAAATGCTACCAATAGTAATAAAACGAATACGCTTTACATTAGCCCCCAAAACGGTTGCTTGGCTATCACCCATCATAAGTGCATCTAGCGAGTAAGATTGCGAAAATAAAAGTATCGCAAACAAAATAAAAGCAGGGTAGCTAATTTTTAAGCCATTAAAGTCAGAAGGATTGATTGTGCCCAAAAGCCAGTCTTGTATGCCCTGAAAGCCCAATGGGTCGATAGATAGAACAAATGTTTTTACCGAGCCAAACAGCAAACCCACCAAACTACCCGACAAAACTAAATGCACTCCCTTAGCCACATCAGATTTAGAAATTATCTTAGTTAAAGAAAATGTACAGAGCCCAGCCAAAACCGCCCCTAAAATTGCTGGTAAAAATAAGGCCGTATCATCTGCACGAAAAAAGTAAATAGCCAAAACAACAAATAAAGATGCTCCCGATACCACCCCCAAAGTCGTAGCCGATACCAATGGATTTTGGAATAACTTTTGCGCTTGAAAGCCTGTAAGCCCTAAACTAGCACCACAAACAATAGCCACATATAAGCGTGGCATACGCTGATTTACAATAATATGGTGAGCAAACTGGCTAGGGTCAAAATGAAAAATAGCTTGGTAAATGGTTGCAAAAGGTATTTTTACTGCACCTAAACTAATATTCCAAATAACTACAAACACAAAAGCTAAGAGGCAAATTGCCCAGCTACCTATGCTTTTAAAGCAGCTTTTTGCCGAAAGGTTTTTATTGGACAAGATATTTGGGCACATAAACACCTACCTCTTGCGAACCAATATTTTTCACGTCCACAGTAAAAACATCTAAAATTGCCTTAGGCGTAATGACCTCTTTCGGCCTGCCCGATGCGTAGACTTTGTTATTGTATAAAATACTTACATTATCGGCATATAGCTCTGCATGTATCAAGTCATGCAAAATGGCAACAACCGTTTTACCTTCTGCACTCAAACGCTTACCCATATCCAATAAAGAATACTGGTGGTGAGGGTCCAAGTGAGAAGTGGGTTCATCTAGTAGTACAATATCGGCTTCCTGCGCCAACAACATAGCCATGCGGCAACGTTGCAATTGGCCACCTGAAAGTTGAGAAACTTGCTTGCCAGCTAGTTCACTTACCTGCATTACGGCCATAGCTTCGGCCACAATCGCTAAATCGCTCTCGCTATAACGGGATAGAAAGCTTTGGTAACAATAACGCCCCTGCATAATCATATCATGAGCCGTCATAAATTCTGGGGCATGCATGGTCTGCGGCAGTACCGATAAATTTTGGGCTAAACTTTTTGCGTCATAATCATGGATAGATCTGCTAGCTATTTCAATCTGGCCGGACTTCAACGGCAAAACTCGGCTAATTAAGTTAAACAAAGTGGTTTTACCACAGCCGTTTGGCCCTAAAATTGCAGAAAACTTCCCCGTTTCAAAATCAATGCAAATATCTGTTAAAACGATATTTTCTCCATAACAATGGGAAACATTCTGAACCGAAATAGCCATACCGCCTACTACCCCAAATATTGCGCAAAAATATCCAGCAATTACTTAGCGACCTGTACAAACTGGTCTAGTATCCAGTCCAAAGCCTTAAAAGTCATAGGATCTGCCATTTCACGGCTTAATACGATCATCTGCTCGTTCTTATAAGCACTGTTATACTCACGCCAGCCGGGGGCAATATCGTCAAAACCTGCATAAATTGTTTCAACAGTTTCACCTGTTTGGTTACGAAAGGTGGACAGCAGCCAATCGGAGTTCATTTGTACAAATGTTTCAGCACTTAATTTACGACAAGCTTCTGTTGGTTTGTATTGTTTTTCTAGGAACGATAATTTTTTGAAACCTAAATCATAGGCAACACGTGAAAACGCACCATAGTGGATACAAGCATAATACTGCGCTTTGCCCCGAAATGGGTGGGCATAAGCAATAATCTGTTTCTCAGGTGCGACAGAAAATTTTTCCTTAACTTGTTGAAGGCGGGCTTGATATTTTTTATAGCTTGCATTGAATTGTTCCGATTTGCCTACCCAGCCTGCTAGATCTCTAAAAACAGGTAATGGGTCTGGTCTGCCGGCCTCAATAATAACCGTTGGAGCAATGATAGAAAATTGTTTATAATTTTTGAGATGATATTCTGTGCCCACGATTAGGTCTGGTTTTGATGCTTTAATTTGCTCTATATCTTCGCCAAATGCGCCATAATTAGCCAGATTGAGGTCTTGGAATTTCACCCCATACACTTCCTCTACTCCGCGAATATAAGGGCGGTTATCTTCATCTCCTTTAGCTCTAGTTGCCGTACCGATTAGCGGCGCGCCTAAATCCCACAGCATGGCTGTTGTAGACAAAGTGTGTAGCGAAGCAATACGCTGGGGGTTGGTGGGAATTTCCACAACATTCCCTACGTTATCGGTAACCGTTTTCATTGCAACCGTTTTAGCTGGGACATCCGTTTGTTGAGATTTGCCGGCATTGGCCGCTTTGGTATTCTGCCGCGTACAACTCACTTGGGTTAATATTAACGAAAAAGTGAATAGCAGCATTTGCTTATATAGTTTCATAAACTACTCCTGAAAAAATATAATTTTTTGTCAATAACATTATTTTGCGTATTTCTGAAACTGATCTAATACCCAGTTCATAGCGGTAAAGCACATGGGGATAGCCTTTTCACGATTTACAGCAATAATCTGATTTTGCTGGTAGGCCGTGCTGTTGGCTTGCCAGCCGGGTGCGACATCGTCAAAACCTTTATATATATCTTCAACCGTTTGGCCTATTTGGCTTTTATATGAAGTCAAAAGCCAGTCGGGGTTGTTCTGGGCAAACGTTTCTGCGCTCAATCTGCCTCCAGTTTCATCTGCATTAAATAACTCTGTTAAAAACGGTAGAGGCTGGAAGCCTAAATCGTAAGCAACTTTTGTAAAAGAACCATAATGGATGCGCCCGGCATACTGTGCTTTGCCCGGATATGGATGGACATAGGCAACAGTTTGCTGGCTGGGCGCCTTAGAAAATTTTGTGCGAACCTCCGCCAATCGTTGCCGATATTCGGCTTCTTTGGCCGCAAAGACTTCACTTTTACCAACCCAAGAAGCTAGGTCTGAAAAGGTGCTAAATAAATCAATGGTAGAATCATTGACAACAATAGTAGGGGCAATGGCTGCGTATTTTGCATAATTCTTGGAATTTTCCATATTGGCCACAATTAAGTCAGGCTGCGAAAATTTCACTTGCTCTATATCACTGCCCATCCTGCCATAACTGGCTAATTGTGTGTCTTGAAACCGTAGATCATAGACTTCTTCGACAAAACGCATATAAGTTCGTTTATCCTCGTTGGCCTTAATGCTAGTAGCTGTACCTATAAGCGGTGCGCCTAAATCCCACAACATAACGGTGATGGTCATAGCACGCAGCGAGGCAATTCGCTTGGGGTTGGTAGGAATTTCTACTTTGTTGCCAAAATGGTCGGTAATGGTTTTCATCTCAACTGTTTTTTCAGCTGGAAGATCTCCTCCTTGTTTGCCATTATTGGCTGCTTTTGTATTTTGACGCGTACAACTAAATTGTGTTAATATTAACAAAAAAATAAATAGCAACATTTGCTTATATAGTTTCATAAATTACTCTTTCATTTTCTAACATGATAGATTCTTTTTTGTCCATGTTGTTAACGGATTATTGCAATTTGGGGCGTCCCAATACATGACTCATGATATATAATGAACATTCATATTTAAAACGCCAAAAGAGGGGGATATATAAGACCTCGGCATGATAATAAGCTGACCTTGGGCACAGGCTTTTAAATTTTTACAGTAATTTTTCATCAAGGTCTGCCACTCTTCTCGTGATTTCAAAGGGCCATAACCATCGGTAAAGTCAATGTACGTTCCAAAAACGAAATCTGCCTCTTGTTCGTTTAAAACCTCAGCACTAATGGGTTGTTGCCATTTACCAGCAGAGCGCATATCTTTAATCATTTTCGAGGGCTTGAATCCCAAATCATCCAAAACCTTATGTAATACGCCCAATGCTTGATAGGCAAAAATTTTACCATCCCACGCCTCTAAGATACCATAGATGTATTCGCGCCCACGCAACCAAGTCTTACCCTTGTCAATTAGAGTGTTATACAGTTTCATTTTGTCTTTATAGTCAGACAATGTACCAGACACATCGGCTAAATCCTTGAAATAGTCTAAAATATTGGCTTGTCCATCATCTAGCAAAACCGTAGGAGCAATTTTTTCCAATTTAGGCAACATCTCCTCTTGCCATTTTAATAAGACAATCAAATCAGGCTTGATAGCAGCAGTTTTTTCAAAATCAATTGCATCGGCTGTGCCAATAAATTCAATGTTTGCATTTTCGTAGCTAATACCCAAAATATCACGCACAGAACGCATAAATGGATTTTTATCTTTATCAACACGACCTTGTGAACCGGCAATTTTTGCTCCTAAATCCAACAAAGGCAAGGAAACAAAGTGGTCTGACAACGAAATAATACGTTTAGGCTGCACAGGAATTTCTATTGTACGGTTAGATGAATCTGTATAAGAACGGAAATCTCTTCCTTGTTTACCATTATTGGTATTGGCTGCTTTTGTATTTTGGCGCGTACAACTAACTTGGGTTAATATTAACAACAAAGTGAATAGCAACATTTGCTTATATAGTTTCATAAACTACTCCTGAAAAAATATAATTTTTGTCAATAACATTATTTTGCGTATTGTTCCAACTGATCTAACACCCAATTTAAAGATTTAAAAGTCATCGGATCTGCCATTTCACGGCTTAATACGATCATCTGCTCGTTCTTATAAGCACTGTTATACTCACGCCAACCAGGGGTAATATCGTCAAAGCCTTTGTAAATGTCCTCTACGGTTTGCCCAAATTGGTTACGGAATGTGGACAAAAACCAATCTGGGTTCATTTGCCCAAATGTTTCTGCACTTAACTTACGGCAAGCTTCTGTTGGTTTGTACTGTTTTTCTAAGAACGGTAATTTTTTGAAACCTAAATCATAGGCAACACGTGAAAACGCACCATAGTAGATACAAGCATAATATTGCGCTTCGCCCGGAAGTGGTTGGGCGTAAGCAATAATCTGTTTCTCAGGTGCGACAGAAAATTTTTCCTTAATTTGTTGAAGGCGGGCTTGGTATTTTTTATAGCTTGCATTGAATTGTTCCGATTTGCCTACCCAGCCTGCTAGGTCTCTGAACACAGGTAATGGGTCTGGTCTGCCAGCCTCAATAATAACCGTTGGAGCAATGATAGACAATTGTTTATAATTTTTGAGATGATATTCCGCACCCACAATTAGGTCTGGTTTTGATGCTTTAATTTGTTCTATATCTTCGCCAAAAGAGCCGTAATTAGCCAAGTCGAAGTCTTGGAATTTCACCTCATACACTTCCTCTACCCCGCGAATATACGGGCGGTTATTCTCATCTCCCTTAGGTCTAGTTGCAGTGCCGATTAGCGGTGCGCCTAAATCCCACAGCATGGCTGTCGTGGATAGAGTGTGTAACGAAGCAATGCGCTGGGAGTTAGTGGGAATTTCTGCAATATGTTGAAAATGATCTACTACAATTTTCGTAGTCGCTTTTCCTTTTTGAGCAACCTGAAAAAACTCATCAAGAATTAGGTCATAAGTTTTAAAACTGGTTGCAAAACTGGTTTCACGATTGCCGAGTATAAAGGTATTGTTTTGATAAGCCTTTGTAAATTTTCTCCAACCGGGCATTGCTATATCTAAAGTTTCAAAAAATTTTTGCTTGCTCACTCCGTACTGTCCGCGATAAGTGCTCAACAAATAATCAGCATCCAGAATTTCCCCCAGCACCTCCATACTAAATTTTCTGCTATCAGTTATCTTACCGTTGTTAAATTCTTTGACGTAAAACGGATGCGCTTTGATTTCTAAATCGTAAGCCACTTTCGTCATGGCGCCATAATGGAAATAACCAGAAAACAGGTCTCCTTTCAAACCTGCAAAATAGGCAATTGTCTTCTGACTGAGATCTTCTGGGAACTTAGCTTTGACTGCTTCGAGTTTCTCTTTATAGGATTTTTCTTTGGCATCAAAAAAATCTTTTTGCCCAATCCATTTGGCTAAATCGCCATAATGCTGATGTTTGTAATCTATCAAGATCGTTGGAGCAATTTTGGAGAGTTTCTCATAAAATTTTTGATGATAGAGTCCACCGATAATCAAATCCGGTTTAGAAGCTTTGACTCGTTCCAAATCTTCACCCATAGTACCATAATCTGCCCAGCCTTTTTGAGAAAAATCCAAGCCAAACAATTCATAACCTGAACGAATATAGCGAATATTTTCAGGTTTTTTTATTCTGGTTGATGCGCCAATGATAGATGCTTTTATTTCATACAGCATTACTGTGATTGGATAGTGCAGTGAAGCAATGCGCTTAGGGTTGGTGGGAATTTCTACTTTGTTGCCCGCATGATCGGTAATGGTTTTGGTTGCAGTTGGTTGCGCCGAAGGCTCTGCTATTTGCTTGCCTTTGCTGGGATTTTGTCTTGTGCAGCTCATATATAGCAATAAAAATATGTAAATATAGAGTTTCATAAAATCTCCCTAAAAATATATTTTTTTGTCAATAATATTATTTTGCGTGCTTAGCAAATTCATCTAGTACAATATCCATGACTCTAAAGGACATAGGGCGAGAACTTTCACGCGGGAATACCACAGTTTTTTGTGCTTGATAAGCAGGAATAAAATCTTTCCAGCCGGGAGCAATATCATCAAAACCGCTATAAACCGTTTCAGGAGTTTCGCCCCGCTGATTGTTGTAAGTTGAAAAAAGCCAGTCTGCTTGTATTTGGGGTAAATATTCGGCACTAAGTTTGCCTCCTACATCATCTTCTTTTGGGAATTGTTGCGCAGTAAATGGTTCTATTTTAAACCCTAAATCATAAGCAACATGCGTTAGCGCACCATAATGTTTGCGGGCTTCAAACATGGCTTTTCCCGCAAGAGGCAAAGCATAAGCAATAGTCTGCTCACTAGGTGGCTGAGAAAACATAGCTTTTGTTTTGGCCAGTTTGTTCAAATATAATTTTTTCTTTTGTTCAAAGACGGCTGTTTTGTTTACCCATTCCGCCAAATCTCGGTATATCTCAAACATATTATAAGTGCCTTGACTAATAATGATGGTGGGGGCAATGGCTGCTAGCTGTTGATATTGTTTGCTGTGTTCTTGGGTACCAACAATTAAATCTGGAACCGACTTTTTAATTTGTTCTATATCCTGACCTTTTTTACCATAGTTAAAAAGGTTTGTATCCTGAAATTTAACGTGAAACACTTCTTCTACCGAGCGAATATAAGGGCGGTTATTATCCTCTGCTTTTAGCCGTGTAGCTGTGCCTATAAGCGGGGCTTCTAAATCCCACAACATATGCGTTGTAGATAAAGTGTGCAATGAAGCAATTCGCTTGGGGTTTTGGGGTATTTGTACTGTATGCCCCGCATGATCGGTAATGGTTTTGGTTGCAGTTGGTTGCGCCGAAGGTTTTGCTATTTGCTTGCCTTTGTTAGGATTTTGTCTTGCGCAGCTCATAGATAGCAATAAAAATATGTAAATATAGAGTTTCATAAAATCTCCTTAAACAAGACTTTAAATATATGCTAACTTCAAATACGAAGGCTCTAAGTTATTTGGAATTATTTGGCAAATTTTTCAAAAACATTAACAACCTCATTTAATGCCTTAAAAGAAGTCATCGTTTTGGCACGGTTCATGATAATAATTTGCTTATTTTTATATGCAGCATTGTAGTTTTTCCAACCAGGCGCAATATCGTCTAACGCGCTGTAAACATCGGAAGTTGTTTCACCAAACTGGTGATGATATGTAATTAATAACCAATCAGGATTAAATTGACCAAAGGTTTCAGAACTTAATTTGCTGCAATTTGCGTTAGGGTCGGACAACTGTTGTTCTACATACGGAAGATTTTTGAAACCAAGGTCATAGGCAACAATGGTAAACGCACCGTATCCACGGCATGTGAGGTACTTTGCTTTGCCTTTATAAGGATGCATATACGCTACAGTTTGATTCTTCGGATCTTTAGAAAATTTAGCTTTCAAAGACTGAATACGTTTCTTGTAAGACTTTTCTTTTTTTCTGAACTCATCTTCTTTGCCCACCCAAGAGGCAAGATCTTTGAATACACCGTACGTAGCGGTCATCTCAGTATTAATCAAAACTGTCGGAGCAATGTCAGAGAGCTTTTCATAGTTTTTCAAATTCTTCAAACGACCGACAATCAAGTCAGGTTTTGACAATTTTATTTGTTCAATATCTTCTCCAAATTTACCGTAGTTAAAGAGTTGAGTATCGTGGAACTTTACGCCATAAAGCTCTTCCACACCACGAATATGAGGACGGTTATTTTCGTCTTTTTTCAAACGTGTAGAAACCCCTATTAGATCAGCTTCCAGATCAAACAACATAACCGATGTTGTAAGGGTGTGCAAAGAAGCAATACGCTTAGGATTTCTTGGTATTTCTACTTTGTTACCCACATGATCGGTAATGGTTTTGGTTGCAGTTGGTTGCGCCGAAGGTTCTGCTATTTGCTTGCCTTTGCTGGGATTTTGTCTTGCGCAGCTCATAGATAGCAATAAAAATATGTAAATATAGAGTTTCATAAAATCTCCTTAAACAAGACTTTAAATATATGCTAACTTCAAATACGAAGGCTCTAAGTTATTTGGAATTATTTAGCAAATTTTTCAAAAACATTAACAACCTCATTTAATGCCTTAAAAGAAGTCATCGTTTTGGCACGGTTCATGATAATAATTTGTTTATTTTTGTACGCAGAATTGTAGTTTTTCCAACCAGGCGCAATATCGTCTAACGCTACATAAACATCGTCCACTGTTTCGCCGAATTGATGGCGATATGTTGATAGCATCCAATCTGGGTTAAACTGCGCAAAAGTTTCAGAACTTAATTTAGCGCACTTTGCATTAGGGTCGGACAACTGTTGTTCTACATACGGAAGATTTTTGAAGCCAAGGTCATAGGCAACAATGGTAAATGCGCTGTACCCACGGCATGTGAGGTACTTTGCTTTGCCTTTATAAGGATGCATATACGCTACTGTTTGTTCTTTAGGATTTTTAGAAAACTTAGCTTTTACAGATTGTAGACGATTTTTGTACAGCTTTTCTTTTTTGTTAAACTCAGATTCCTTACCTACCCAAGAAGCAAGGTCTTTGAATACCCCATACATATTGGGTCGCACCCCATCAATTAATACTGTTGGAGCAATGCCAGAAAGTTGTTTGTATTTTTTAAAATCATTTAATCGACCAACTATTAAGTCCGGTTTTGACAATTTTATTTGTTCAATATCTTCTCCAAATTTACCGTAGTTAAATAATTGGGTATTCTCAAATTTTACGCCATAAAGTTCTTCCACACCACGAATATAAGGACGGTTATTTTCGTCTTTCTTCAAACGTGTAGAAACCCCTATTAGATCAGCTTCCAGATCAAACAACATAACCGATGTTGTAAGGGTGTGCAAAGAAGCAATACGCTTAGGATTTCTTGGTATTTCTACTTTGTTACCCGCATGATCGGTAATGGTTTTGGTTGCAGTTGGTTGCGCCGAAGGCTCTGCTATTTGCTTGCCTTTGCTGGGATTTTGTCTTGCGCAGCTCATAGATAGCAATAAAAATATGTAAATATAGAGTTTCATAAAATCTCCTTAAAAGATATATTTTTTTGTCAATAACATTATTTTGCGTGCTTAGCAAACAGATCTAATACCCAGTTCATAGTGGTAAAGCACATGGGGATAGCCTTTTCGCGATTTACAACAATAAAAAATAATCAAAGGTTAAAATAACGATTATGATTATGGTTATCGAAAATAAAATTGGACTATAAAGAAGTAATATTTTTAGGTCAATAAAGTTTTGCGATTTATTTATATTCATAAACAAATAAATCACAATTATTTTAGAACCACTTGACAATAATCCAGAATATTACATGATGTACCCAACTTTCCTCTGTAGCTCAGTTGGTAGAGCAGGTGGCTGTTAACCACCTTGTCGGGGGTTCGAGTCCCTCCGGAGGAGTTGCCACACTTTGTGTGTGGCTTTTTTATTTGCCATCGCAAGTACACTATCACAAGTTATAAAGGCTGGTCTTACAAACCCATGCACCGAATTATAAACCAAAGGAACCAAAGTACTCTAACTGCCATATATCAAAAACTTATAAAAATAGGATTCCTCGCCGCATTAAATTTAAAACCAGAAAATTTGCATATCATAGCCAGCTCCAAACATAAAACGATAGAATTACAAATTTGTTGCAATGGCCAAATTTGCCTGCGCCTCCCAAAGCATATATCTCAAAAAGAAATCTGCCAATTTTTAATCAGGAAACGAGATTGGCTGGCAAAACATACTCCAAACAATACCCAACAGTTATTGGAAATTAACCAGAAAATCGGTGCTGGGCAGGAATTATTACAGCTACTACAACAAAATTCCCTAAAGATAGGAAAACCATTTCTATTCTTAGGAAAGAGTTATATACTACAAACTCATTCTGTAGAAACTTCCAACAGCTTAGAAACAATCCAAAATGATATGCAAGGTCAAATTAGTTACCCTACCTGCACTGGCAAAAATTTAAAACAAGATTTAGAAAAAGCATTACGCCAAGCAGCACTAAAATTATTCCAAGTTCGTTGCGAGCAATACTATGAACAATATTTCAAAAATTTATTGGCACTGCAACCGCTTAAAAAAATCAAAGTACGTAAATACAAAGCCCGCTGGGGTTGCTGTTCCCCAACAGGGGACATTACTTTTAACTGGCAATTAATTTTTGCCCCACTGCAAATTATCGACTATGTGGTGGTACACGAATTAGCCCATCTAATCGAATTTAATCATTCCCAATATTTTTGGGCGCTAGTAGAACAATTTATGCCAGATTATAAAAAATACAAACAATGGCTTAGATACTGTGGACACTACTTACTGCGCTTTTAAAATCTGAATATCCAAGATTTTCGTTATTGGTTAATTTTATTATTATTTCATCATTTGATTGCCGGTTTGTGCCAATGCCCAAACCAGAAAAAACAAGCTCAATGTAGCTTTGGTAATAATACCTTATGAGCCACCCAACTCTCAGCCAAAATTATATGATGCAGGACGTGATAACTTTGTGCCATCGGACGTGATAACTCGATTTTTTCTCCATACCAAGGCTATACCTTGGTAAAAGCAACCTTGATAAAAAACTTACCAAGGCTGCAATAGGCCAATGCAAGCATTACTTACAGAAACAACCAAATCTTACTTACCAACTTGTAACTTGAATACTAGTGGTTAGGTCTTCTGGACTACCAGGTACAAATTCTGCTGCTGCTTCAAAGTTATATGCACCAAACTCATCACTTTTACCAACCTTAACCAGTATCTTCTCGGCTTCGGCTTTTACACTACCGCTTAAAGTAATCAATAAGCTTGTTTCACTTGCACTAGAACCTGTGGCTCTGTTTACACCTACAGTTGAGTGCTGGGGTAATGTGAATCTCTTACTACCATCACCGGATACAAGCGTCAATTTGCTAAAGTCCCAGTCTGCAACTGTTTCCGGTAACTTAGCACCTAAAATCTGTAACAAGCTTCTCTTAGTATAGTAGTATACGGTGTTGATCTGGCTTACGTACCCACTAACGGTAATAGGGTTGGTTGGGTCTTCAGCGCTACCACCTACAAAGCCTGCTACTGCTTCCAGGTTATATGCACCGTTAGCATCACGAACACCAGCCTTAACCAGTATCTTCTCGGCTTCCGCTTTTACACTACCGCTTAAAGTAATACTTAAGTAGGTTGTACCTGCACGAGAACCTGTGGCTGTGTTTTCACCTGCAGTTGTGTGCTGGGGTAATGGGTATCTCTTACTACCATCACCGGATACAAGTGTCAATTTGCTAAAGTCCCATCCTGCAACTGCTCTCGGTAACTTGATACCTGTAATATATAACTCGCCTGTATTAGCATCGTAGGTTGCTTTGTCGATGCTGGCTACATACCCCCTAACGGTAATAGGATTGGTTGTGTCTTCTGCGCTACCACCTGCAAAGCCTGCTGCTGCTTCAAGGTTGTATGCACCATTAGCATCACGAACACCATCATTAACCAGTATAGCATTGGCTTTGGCTTTTACACTACCGACTAAAGTAATCTTTAAGAATGTTGCACTTGCTTGAGAACCTATGGCTCTGTTTCTATTTTCAGCAAGACCTATGGCTGTGTTTTCTTTCCGGGGTAATGTGAATCTCTTAGTACCATCACCGGATACAAGCGTCAATTTCCTAAAGTCCCATTCTGCAACTGTTTTCGGTAAACGGCTACCACTAATATATAACACGCCTATACCAACATCATAGGTTGCACTGGTAATTGCGGGTGGGTGTCCACTAACGGCCAAGGCTTTGGCTGTATTTAAACCCGCCCAAGTACCAGTGCCAACGCTAAGCAACCCATCTTTTAGACCATTGCTATCCATACCTGTCTTGCCATTCAGAGTAGCTTTATGTTGATCGGTAAGGTAAAGCCAAAGCGCTGTGCCAGCGCTATGCAGGCGGTACTTACCTTTTGCAAGACCGCGACTATCTGACCCAGTGGCATCGTCATCTGCAGTATAGGAACTTAAGGCTACGCCATCTACCGTGATGGTTTGGATTTGGGCTTGGGTCGCACTAGCTAAGTGAGTACCTTGTACAGTTAGCAGAGCCGTGCCAACATGGTAGCTTGCACCGGTAATTGCAGCTTCAGGCGACTGATCTTCAGCTTGTTCGGCTTTAGGTTGCTTAGGCGACTGCTCTTCGGCTTGTTCAGCTTGTTCAGCTTTAGGTTGCTTAGGCAACTGCTCTTCGGCTTGTTCAGCTTGTTTGGCTTGCTTAGATGGCTTATCGGGTATATTGCTAACGGTTAAGTCTTTGGCTGTATCTAAACCCGCCCAAGCACCAGAGCTAGTAAGCAACCCTTTTTTTAGACCATTGCTACCCACCTTGGCCTCAAGAGCAGCTTTATGTTCATCTTTAAGTTTCAGCCAAAGCTTTGTGCCATCGGTTGCAATACGGTACTTACCTTTTGCAAGATCGCTACTATCTGGCCCAGTGGCTGGGTCATCTGCAGTATAGGAACTGAAGGCTACGCCATCTACTACGATGGTTTGGATTTGCGCTTCTGTAGGACTTAAGTCAGTACCTTGTACGGTTAACAGCGCCGTAGCAAAGTCGTAGCTTGCACTGGTGATTGCAGGCCCAGAAGATCGATCATCGTCATCGGGTGGGGCGCAGGCCAAGGCCATAAAGGCCAGTAGCAATGCTAATGGCAATAAAAATAGTTTGTGCTTATACATAAGCAATACCTCCAACAATGGATAAAGATTAACCAACCCATACGGGCTAGTGTGTAAATCCCTATTTTGCTAGGGGGGGTGTTGCGTCAAGGTCTATATAAGCTTTTTGTAAGTTTTCTTGTGTTTTTTTAGTGTTGTAAGGTGGTTAAAAATCAATGCCAATCAAAAGTCTTGGGTGGGGTGGGGTGTTGGCCTTTGTTTGGCCTTTGGGGGGTGGGAAAGTGTAGAATTGAATAAAATACTTGATTACACCTTGATTACACCTTGATTACACTATGGGGCAATCTCCAAAAGGTGAAACATTTAATGAAAATGAAAACGGGATATTATTCTTTCAGGGGCGTTCAGAATTTGGGCGACGATTGCCGATGATTGTTGTATAGGTCCTTGATTATGTGCCGATGTAGAAAATTTCATTAAAGACTAGGGTATCAATAGGTGGGAGGTAATTCTATCAATAGATTTAGGTCAATTCTATCAATAGGTGGGAGGTAATTCTATTAATAGATTTGGGTCGATTCTATCAATAGGTGCGAGGTAAATCTATTAATAGAATTAGGTCGATTCTATTAGATAGGTGGGAGGTAATTTTATGGGTAGAGGGGGCTGGAATATTTATTTATCGGTATTGTTCTGCTTTAGCCTTAGCTAAAATTTCTTTTACCAGCCTATCATTAATAATAGTTTGGCTATGTTTTAGGCTTTTTTTATCTGAAGCCCTTTGGCCTTTACCTTGCGGCTCT
The DNA here is from genome assembly GCA_965225855.1 of Spirochaetia bacterium. Classification (GTDB taxonomy): domain Bacteria; phylum Spirochaetota; class Spirochaetia; order SP-2023; family SP-2023; genus Haliotispira. The sequence continues at coordinate 1,784,322 of CBDDCK010000005.1, forward strand.
TCTGGGTATTTAGTCGGGGCTCTTCACGCAAACAATTTTGGCCATACAGTGTCGATCGGGTTTGTTGGAAAATCCCCAGGTTGCAAATCAAAAAGCTAGTAAGGTTTTCAGAAACCTTACTAGCTTTTTGAGACCGTGGCCCGTTACCATGATATTTTGAAAGCATATTGTTGCCCAATTACTGCCGACAATGACCCATATGCCGAAAAACAAAAATTTTTTACTTGTTCCATTTGTGGATTCAGCCGAAAGGCATAAAAAAAGCGGTGCATGGTTTGGTTATCCTAGCAACGCTTTGGCTTTTTGAAGTTTTGAGCGTTTTTGCTCTGGTTTGGTGTTAAAAATGGATTCTGGCTTTTTCTCGTGCAATGAAAATTTTTTTACTTTTTTATTTTGGTTTTACTTTTTTATTTTGGAAAGTAAGCCAATTTTACCTTCCCATTTGTTCCAAAAAATTCCGAGTTATCACCTCTTATCCCGTTAAGTTATCATGTCCTCTTTCAATTATATGAAAACTACCGCATATTGCGCAAACAGCTTCGCCGTAAAGCAAAAGGCCGTCCCTATCAAACTACATTTTATCTATTGGGACAAATTCCAACAGCGCAAAAATTTTTACGATGCAGTAATTTATATTTTATTAAATTACGCTTTTCCTCAACGCAGCCCGTTGAAAATTTTGAAAGCTCCCGTGTGCGATCAATTTAGTGGACCACACCGTCTACTCTGGTTTTTGTTTGAGCAACCCGCTGAACTGAATAGTTTCCGGCTACTCTATCCAAGAGAGCAAAGAGGCTCAAATGTCCCAAATCAATTATATTTATCAAGTAATATCAGCCCTTTGGCCTTGCGCCGATTTTTTGAGATAAGACTATATCCTTTCTCTTGCGCTTGAAGGAGCTATATTTTTGATTCCGTTTGCCTTGGAAACCTTGCCTTTGCATTACACTGGAGTGCCACAAAAACTGAAACACAGTGCATTATCCTTCCTAAATACTCCCGCTATTTTCCCTGCAGTCTTCCCTAAAAAATCAACTTTGGTTTTTTGGCATCGCCGTAGGCTCTGCTACAGTTGCCGCCTATTAGGCCTGCCTAATCCGCCTGTATCTCTATGGGAAACACTAGATGCATTGCGAATGCAATTACCTACTTCTACTCAATTTATCTATAGCTTACGCTATTTTGGCACTGCTGAAATAAGAAAAATTTGGCAAGATCAAAATTCTATGAATTTACAACAAGGCCCAAAATCTCAAGTAGACTTAGTAGCGAAAGGTAAAACTTGGCTACTATTAAGGCGCAAAAATCTTTATAACTTTGATTCTTCAAATACTACCAATCATTTACCTGTGTGGGCTAGCTTGAAGCGTGTTGCTCTTGCGCCATTGAATTTAGCATGCCACCAGCCAACTTTATGGCGGGTTAAATGCCATTGGCAAGTACAACTGGTTGAAAAACTCCGCACATTGCAACAGCAAACGGATTATGCCACCTGCGAAGATATACTGCGACTTTGCCCTGAAAATTTCGTGCTGGAAGGTATAAAGACCAATTTCTTTCTTCTAAAGAATCAAAGACAGCGATGGCATTTATCTACACCATGCAATAACAATACAGCAAATCCATTACTTTGTGGTACCACGCGCAACTGGTTGTGCCATAATGCCACAAAGCTAAATTTAAGCCTAACTTTGAAACAACAAAACATAAGCATACACAATATGGTAGAGGCCGATGGCTTGCTGGTTTGCAATGCTGCTATGGGTTTGCGCCTTGTGCATGAACTAAAGCTATTCCCCTGTTATAGCCGATCAACCAATTGTTATATACATCAATACCAATATGAAAACCTAGGTTCTGCCATTCGCCAACTGCTAGCCATGTACTGGCTAGCTCCCTTTTAAAATACGTTTTTAGTTGCATAGCTGGATTTTACATCTTTTAATACTTAAATGGTTTCAAAAAACTTAAATGGTTTCAAAAAAATATTTTAACGATAGTCATAGAGAAACAATTCTACAATAATAACATCTGTTATTCTAGCTTCATCGTTGGGGTCTGGGGCTATCATTTTGTTGATTAAGCTCAAAATATCGTTTTCAATTTCTTGGCGATTATCCAAATTACCTAGATACACTTTTGTTTTGGTAGCCATATCTTGGCGTATTTCTCCAGCAATTTTTATTCCAAATTTACTTAACTTCTCCAAAGTTTTTACATCACCCACCTTATAACCTAAATCTATTTTCAAATTAAAAATCAAATTTTCTCGATCATTGGTTACCCCACTCATACGTGGAACTTTCTCATAATACTGATAAACAGGCATATCGCTATTAAATTTTGAAAGCGGATCATTTTCAAGTGTTTTTTCTGTAGAGTCTGTGAGAATATTTTCGTTTGCTTGTTCATTTTTATTTTTGGCAGAGCAAGCAAAAGTTAATATACCCAAAAATAACAACACAATTTTACCTTTATCCACTATAGCCATCAATTCTCCTAAACTCTTACTATAAATTTCCAAGAGTTTTTTAGTATTATTTATTATAAAATTTAAGTAAAATAAAAAGTTTAAGCACAAGTTTTAGCTGCGTAAAAACGGTTGTAACAAGCAATCACAGCTAAAAAATTCGCCATAGTTGTGTCTGTATCACGGCCAATTCCCCAAAATAAATGACGCTCATCTTGATGTTCCAAAGCGACAAAAGTGCAAGCCTCACTATCCTCGCCAGATTGTACCGCCTGTTCACTGTACGAAGACAGTTTCAGCTTAGCTGCGTGTGGTAATTCTTCTTTCATACAATGAAGCAAAGCATCTATCGGGCCGTTACCTACACCGCGGAGCTGGTTCTGTTGTGAAAATGCAATAAAATCAGCATTAAAGCCAAAGCGAAATAAACATTCTGTATGTTGTTTTTCCATATTGTAGTTGCTTTGGTAACTAAGAATGCGCAAGGGCTCACTAATATTTACATAAAGATTATGGAAATGTTGGTATACCTCGCTTTTTTTCAATTCTCGCCCTAATGCGTCCATAACCTTGGTAAAATCTCTGCTCAATTCTGGCCCCATCAGTTTCGGTATAATAATGCCAAATTCAGCCTGTAAAATATAAGCTAAACCACCTTTACCACTTTGGCTATTGACTCGGATAATATCACTGTAAGAGCGCCCTAAATCATGCGGGTCTATAGGTAAGTACGGCACGTCCCAAGGGATAGAATTTTCCAGCAGTGAATGTAGCGGATTTACCTCGGTTTCTACAATTTCATTTTTTTGCAGCCAATAATCTCTACACAAATCTTGAACAGCTAAGCTACGCTGATCATCTATGGAAACCGAAGGGGGCCAGATTTCATTGCTCAACTGGCGCACATGCTCACTGAAATCCGATACTTTGCCACTAATTTTTCGTTCTAAATTTCGGTATTCATCTAACACCAAAATTTTGTTTATTAAATGTTTACGTTTATCTAGGCCTTTTTTTATGGCATCTTGATGGCTACCCGAAAAAGCTGTAAAGACTAAATCCCCTGCATAAGGGTGACGTGCTGGAACAGACAAACGAGTAAATTGTTCATACATTTCCACAATGCTTTGAAGGTTTGAAAAATCCAGCCCCGAAACCAGCCCATGGCTATCACAATTTAAGGCTAAAGTCAATAAATCGACATTACCGGTTCGCTCACCGTTGCCAAATAATGTACCTTCAATACGATTGGCACCCGCTAGTATTCCCAATTCGGCTGCGGCAACACCACAACCTCGGTCATTATGGGTATGGACACTGATACAGGTTTGCTCGGTATAAGCAAATTCACGGCAAAATAATTCTATTTGATCGGCGTAGATGTGAGGCCCAAATAGCTCCACAGTTGCCGGTAAATTGATAATTAAAGGCAAGCCACTTTTATACCATTCTTCTGCTACAGCATTACAAATTTCTATAGCAACGCGACTTTCTGTTCCCGTAAAACTTTCGGGCGAATACTCTAAAGTAATTTTGGTCCCATTGGCCGGTAAGTAAGCTAAGCCGTCCATCACCATTTTCACCCCATCTACAGCAATTTGGCGGATTTCCCGAATATTCTTACTAAAAGTAATACGCCGTTGTTGTTCTGAAGTAGAATTATATAAATGTAATATAGCTTTTGGCACAGACTCTAAAGATTTTATCGTTTTATCAATCAAATGCTTGCGGGCCTGGGTCAGCACTTGGACTTGGCAATCTGCAGGAATTTGTTGATACTCGACAAGATGCCGCAAAAAGTTATATTCTGTTTGCGAAGCTGCCGGAAAACCCACTTCAATTTCACGGAATCCAACAGCATATAATTTATCAAAAAATAAACTTTTCTCTTCTACTCCCATCGGTGATGGCAAAGCTTGGTTACCATCGCGTAAATCTACACTACACCAACGGGGAGCATTTTGTAAAATTTTGTCCGGCCAAGTTCTATTTGTTAATGAAATGGGGCGATAAGTTTGATATTTTGCCATAATTAACCATATTAAAGAGCTGAAAAAGAAAAGTAAAGATAGACTTGAGTATTTACTTTTAAGCTGAAAACAGCAATATCAGTTTTAAAGAAAACGATGGATATTAAATTTAAGGAAAGTTTGAATGAAAGCCCTAACAATATTACTGAATATAGTTTTGATAACGCTATCTATAATTTCTTGTACAAATTCTAGGGTGGTCTCTTACAATTTATCTAAGGACGCAGAACAGTTTAAAATTAATCGGAGAATTGTATTCTACAATGGTATTACGGACAATTATATGCTTACTATTACCGGTCTATGTGCTATCAAAAAAGATAGAAAAGATAATCAACTAGAAGTTACTTGTAAAACAGGCCCAGATGCTTATAAAAAGCATTTCTTAGGTATATCGGATAACGTAACTTATTTTGTTGAACAATTAGAATACAGCAAGGTAGATATATATCATTACAAAGTGATATTTAAACCACAGTTGATAATACCAAATATTGAGTTAAGCACAGAATACTAATTTCATAAAACAACGACTACATGCTATAAACCCAGAATATATCTGAACACTCTTATTATTAGCGACTGGCGGGAATCGAACCCGCGTCATTAGCTTGGAAGGCTAAGGTAATACCATTATACCACAGTCGCAAACGCTGGAGTATATTATATAGATTTTTTATTTTGTGTCAACACGCGAGCGATTTTTGTATCGAGTAGTGGATATTTTATCGTATTCAATTTTGTCTATTGTGGTTGTAATTATATATTATATATCTTTTTATTAGAAGAAATTTGAAAAAGGGCCTTGTTAGCATAAAACCAACTTTTCAACGCTTATGGCTAAATTCTAGTGACAATTATTACAAGGTTCTTACAATAGATATTGTAAGGATGGAAAAACAAAGCAATTGGCAAGTAATTGCCAATATTTCATTTGTGGGCTTACTCGAGGATTTTGAAGGTGCAATCTTAGTGGCCAACGCTTGGGTTATGAGCTTTATTATTCTACCAAGGAAGAGATGTTTTAATGTCCCTCTGTCTTTAACCAAGATATAAGTGCTTGGAATACTTCTTGCACTTATTATTGTGTTGGATTCATCAATAGAGCTTGGGCATTACATCATGCAATTATTCCTAAGTTTAGTAACTGTTGGTTCTAATTAAAGTCAGCTAACTACAGCATAACAAAGCTTTTTCGCAAAATAAAAGCTGGGGAAGCGTTTTGTTATATAAAACCAATTTTCAGTTAAAGGCTATACCAACATACACAATAGTGCTAGTGCACTCTGCAACCAATCGGTAATATGGCTTGGTGGCAAAGGCTTTTACTTTTTAGTGGTTTAGGCTACTTGTAAGTACATTGATTTTGTTATATGATTTATTGCCTTTCCATAAAACAGGTTCGATAGAATTCCAATGTAAAAATAAAATTTATGGGGTTATATATGGTAAAGTATCTTTTTGGTATCGTTTTGCTGAGTGTAGTGTTATTCAGCGGTTGCCTAAGTTTAAAAATTAATTTGCTTTTACCAGATAAAGAATCTGAAAAGGGCAAATTAGAACTTGAATATCGCTTGAGTAAACCTTTACAAAATATCTCAAATTATCCAGCTCCACGCGATGATATTGCACCCATGCCCCTACCTTTATGGGAATGGGATTTCCGAGCAATTGCAGCACAAAGCCCTAGTATTCAATTAGAATACTATTCTTTTATACCAGCTAAAAAGGTTAGGCAGGGTATTGTACGGGCTACCTTGAGCTTTGCCAGTGAAAGTGATTTGCGTTTATTGTTGGGCCCTGAATTAAATTGGCAAAGCTCAAGGTTTGGCTGGCAGCTTTCTGCTGTCGGTATTGAAGCTGCAGATGCTAGTTATCCCCAGCTTGATGCTAGTTTAAATTCAGAGGAAATGGCCCTATTACAACAAATCTTTGCCGGTGAAACGCTGGAACTTACAGTGAAACACGGTACCGTTGAAAAAAAACAGCAGCTACAGCTTGTAGACTTTTTCAGCGGCAAGCAAAATATAAATTTGAAAATAGAATAGTCTAACAACAAGTTGAATAAGGAAACCATTGATGGCCGTAATATTTTGCAGCGGTTTTGATAAAAACATCTATCCCACAGTTTTTGTTGAAGGTGGAATAGACCGCAACACAGAAATTCACACCTTAACAAAAGCAGACTTACCCTTGCGTTTGCAAGAGTTGGTTGAGCTTTGTGAACAAAAAGCCAAGTCAGAAGAGCACCAAAAACAAACTATTTATCATGTAAATGAAGGCAAAGATAAGAGCCAAGCTAGTGAGTTACTGGAAAAACAGCGTTATGTTATTTTTAATGGGGAACGAAGTGCTTTAGATTCAGTGATGAAAGGTTTTAAAAAAGCCTATAAACCGGCAGCGGGATCGGTTATCTATGCCATGCTTACGCCTACAGCTAAAACATGGACACTAGAAAAATATCTAAGCGAACTTGCTCAAGAACATATAGAAATGCGCACCAATGCACAGAACATGATACATACAACAAAAAAATAGAGTTATTACTAAAAGTATTATCAAGAATTGGTAGAAGACCAACAGAGCAAATAATCAACCGTTTATCAACCATTCGCTATAGAATGTAACGGAGAGAGAGGGATTCGAACCCTCGGTACCATTGCTGATACAACTCCTTAGCAGGGAGCCCGATTCAACCACTCTCGCATCTCTCCAAGGAACTATTAAATAGTGTGGAGAACATAAAAGAATATTGATAAAGTGTCAATAAGTTAGTAAGAATAATTGTATAAAAATTGAATCTTATATTGACAGGTCTCTAACAAGGCTGTACAGTCCGTAAAAATTAAAATTTACTAGGAGTATTTTATGAACAAAATGTATGTGTTCGGACTGTTCGTCCTTATTTCACTTTTTTCTTGTGGCAAAGCAAAAGATGATGGTGCAATGACCATTCTCAATGCGATGGGCTACGGGGATAATTCCAATCAAGAAGGTTTGAGTTGGGTACGTATCCTTCAAGAATTTGAAGAGGCCAACCCTGATACAAAAATTGAATCGGAATTGCTTTATGATGAAGCCTATCACCAGAAAGTAGTTGCCCGCCTTGCTTCAGGAGATGTACCTGATTTAGCTTATATGGGAGCCGATGCTCGTTGGGGCGCACCTTGGAAAAACGCAAACCAGCAATGGGACCACCGTAAATTTATTGATACTGATTTTTACAATATTGATTTGATTCCCGCTCATGGGCCTAATGGTGAAATATTTGAGATACCTATCGGAACTTCAAATATAACAACCGTTTTATTTATGAATACTCGTTTGCTGGAAGAATTAGGTTTGAGTGAACCGCAAACTTATGAAGATTTGGTTGCTATGGTTCCGGTGGCCCAAGAAGCTGGTATAGATGTTGTAACGATTGACGGCGCAGATGGCTGGGCCCTTGGTTCTTGTCTGCTTTCTGCTTTTATCGCCCGAACTTCAGGCGATCCAAACTGGGTATCGAAGGCACTTGCTGGTAAAAATAAATTTAATGATCCAGCATTTGTGCAGGCTTTAGGAATTTTGGAACAAATCGTGAGTGATGGTGTTTTTTCTAAGAAAGCTGCATTAGTGGACTACGGTAGTAATATATCGAATTTTAATAATGATAAAGCGTTATTTATGGTTCAAGGCCAGTGGGCAGCCGGTGCCGTTGAAAATAGCAATGTAGCTGATAGAATGAAGCTTTTGGCTTGGCCACAAATGCCCGGTGAATCTGCCAATATGGCAGGTTCTGTTGCTGCAGCCAGCTCTGTTGGTTATGGCTTAACGAAAAATGGTGCCAGTGATGAAGCCAAGCGCGACCTTGGTTTGGCTTTTATCAAATATTTTAATAGTCCTGAAGAAGTAGAGCAAAGATTGCGCGATGGTGCTATTGTTGCACCTATATTGCGTAACTTTAATTTGCCTAGTGATTTGCCGAATGCAACGGTTGAAAAAGTTCGTTTGGCAAATTCTGCAGTGCAGACCGAAGTAATTGATGCATTCCTAGCAGGTGAACCGAATGAGGTTTTGATGGCAGGAGCTCAAAAAATCCTAACGGGTCAGAGTAGTGCTCAAGAAGTTGCCGATGAAATTGAAGAGGCAGTCAAACGCTAAAAACGCATTCTTCGCCAATTTTTCAGAGGGTCTGTAGCCCTCTGTTTTTTGTAGGGATTATTTATGAAACAAAAAGATTGGGTACCATATTTTAGCTTTGTTGCTCCCGGTTTTCTCCTGTATTTATTCATTATTGCCTACCCTGTTTTCTATTCTGTATTTTTAAGTTTTAGTGATATGAACCCCAGTAGCGGGCCCGATACTCAAGCGAATTTTGTTGGTCTGTTACAATACCAAACGATGTTTCAGCATGATTGGTTTTGGCATGCTCTCAAAAATAATATGTTGGTCGTGGCTGTTTCTGTATTTGGGCAGATACCCATTGGTTTGATCTTGGCCTATATTTTGTTTCGCAATTTAGTTAAGGGGGGAACTGTATTCCAAACCTTGATTTTTTTACCACAGTTTCTTTCTACCATTGTCATTGGGATTTTATGGAAACGATTGTTTTCTGCTGACGGCCCAGCTTCCCGTTTGATTCAGCTTATTAACGCAGACCCTCAAGCGCAATTTGATTTAATGTTAAATCCAAATACGGTAATGATTCCGATTGCCATTGCTTTGATATGGATGTATACCGGTTTCTATATGATTATTTTTTTGGCCAACATGCAGAAGTTGGACAAAAGCATTCTCGAATCAGCGAAAATAGACGGGGCCTCTGAATTGCAAGTATTCATAAAGATTATATTTCCATTGCTTTCTGGTACGATTATTGTTTCTTCTATATTAGCTATTTCGGGTTCGCTAAAAGGCTTCGATCTAATTTTTGCGATGACAACACAAGGTTTGCAACGCAATAATGCTATGGTCTTACCTATTTTTATGTATCAAGTTGCATTCCAAGATTATAGTAATCCCATGCGTTTTGCTTTTGGTGCAGCCATTTCTAACATGATTGTGTTGATTAGTGTTTGTATGATTTTATTGAGTAATTTTATTGGTAAACGGTTCGGGCATAATGATTAGAATTTTTAATCATTTGAGTATGGTAACAAAAGTTTCTACTGTTTTTTGCAATCTTATGTGAGAGCGATTATGGAAAATCAAAGACAAAATATATGGCCATCTTTTTGGGTTGTGTCAACAAAATTTGTTTCATATGGTATTTTTATCGTTTGGGCTTTGGTTACTGTGTTGCCATTGTTCTGGATGTTATATTCTTCATTTAAATCCAATGAAGAATTGACGCGCGATATTTATCGTTTTCCGCATGATTTATTTGATAACTATAATGATGAATATAAAGTTATCGCACCCAGCCGCAATTTAATATTGCCTTACAATTCCAAAAAAGATAAGCAAGAACGGTTGATTATTGAGTCTACCAGCATTGCCCCTGGTAGGCGTTTAATGGTTTTTTTCTTGTTGAAAGAAACTTTACCGCATGCTTTAGCTACGCTGAAAGAGGGAGACACCCTGCGTGTTTCACAACTGCCGTCAAAACTTAGATGGCGCATTCATTGGCAAACAATTTGGTTTAATTATCGTTCTGCTTTTTTTCGCGGTGGTTTATTACAGAAATTTTTCAATAGTGTTTTTTATGCTTCCGTCTCGACTATTTTGGTTATATTGCTTGGAGCAATGATTAGTTTTGCCATTAGTAAAATGAATTTCCCTAAAACTTCGCGTATCATTATGGGGACGATTGGTTTAGGTTATTTAATCAGTATACCCTCTCTAATAATTCCTTTATTTTTAATGCTTTCTAAAGTTGGACTGACCAATTCACATTTTGGTTTGACGATGGTATATGTTGCCACCGGTTTACCGCTGTCCGTATTGCTAATGGCGCAATTTATGCAGGGCCTGCCTGATAGTTTAATTGAGTCGGGTTATATAGATGGGGCCAATAGTTACCTGGTTTTTTCTGCCATAATTCTTCCTATGACGGCACCGGTAATGATTACTATTGGTATTATTAGCTTCCTTGGTGTTTGGAATGAATTCCTCTTAGTATTAGTACTCGCCAGTACCGAAGCTACAAAGTCCTTGCCTGTAGGGGTTTTTTCTTTTTCCAGTTTAACTGGGACGCAGTTGGGTTGGCAGTTGGCCGCTTTGGTTATGGCTACATTTCCTGCGATGTTTGTTTATTTTTCTTTCAGCAAAGATATTATGCAAGGGGTAGTTACAGGAGCTGTAAAAGGCTAGTAATTCAAAACAAAAGCGAAATGCCTTATTTTATATGGCATAAATTATACTAAATTATATTTATTGGAAAAATATTTTGCCAGATGCCTGCTAATTATGATGATCATAATAAGATATAAAATAAATTCTCAAGACTTAGGAGTGTCTTAAATGAGTGAATCTTTAATAGTTGCACCTTCCATTCTTTCTGCTAATTTTGCTAGTATGGGGGAAGATACCAAAACTCTTGAATCATCGGGGGCTGACTGGATTCATATCGATATTATGGATGGCAGTTTTGTTCCTCCCATTACTTTTGGAGCTCAAATGGTGCAAGCATTGCGTTCTTATAGTTCACTACCTTTTGATGTGCATTTGATGGTTGAACATCCAGAAACTCAAGTAGAGAATTTTGTTCAAGCTGGGGCTGACTTTATTACCTTTCATTTAGAAGCAACTATTCATGCCCATCGTTTATTACAACATATAAAGAATTTAGGTAAAAAAGCGGGTATAGCCATTGTGCCATCTACTCCTGTTTCCGCCTTGAATGAACTACTTTGTGAAGTGGATATTATTTTAGTCATGTCGGTAAACCCTGGTTATGGTGGCCAAACAATGATAGACCAAACCCTGAAAAAAATAGCCCTGTTAGATACAATACGCAGGGAAAATAATTTCCACTACCAAATTTCCATTGATGGTGGGGTCAATCTCAATACAATTCAAGCTACCCGTCAAAGTGGTGTCGATATTATTGTGGTCGGTTCAGCTTTTTTTGCCCAATCGGATATAGTTTCTAGGAAAAAATTTGTTGAGAATTTAGGACAAATGTAGTCTATGTTGGTTAAATTGTTACGCAGTTTGAGCTGTTCACATTTTCGTTTTTCACAGGGTGGTTTAAAGCTTAAGGAATTTAAGACCAATTTTGCTCCTGTCATAGAATATATAGAGTCTCCTGCTAAAATTGAAATTCTTTTATTACAGCATATTGGGCCGATGGCTAAGTCCGTGGTCGATATCGGCCAGTATGTAGAAGCTCAACAATTGCTAGCAAAAACGGCTGAAGATGGTTTTTTGTACAGTCGTATTCACTCACCAATGAGCGGTGTTGTTACAGCAATTCAAAGTCGCACTTTGGCCAGCGGAGCCAAAATAGAAAGTATTGTTATTGAGTATGAAGAAAAGCCAGTAGCTTCGATTGGCAATACGAGTAACCCAAATTTATATAGCGGGCAATCCCAAAGTTGGCGCAAGAAAAATGGTGGTGGTCTTAAAGAAATAAGCCAACGGATTGCTGCTGCTGGTATTGTTGGCATGGGTGGAGCAACGTTTCCCAGTGATATAAAGTTACAGCTACTCGCGAATCGCAAATGTGATTATTTGCTACTCAATGCTGTTGAATGTGAACCTTATTTACATAGCGATGCTAGTTTGCTCCGCGAGATGGCTATCGATGTGGTCGGAGGTATCGACGTTTTAGCCGAAAGCCTGAAACCTAAGTATATCGCAATTGGTTTAGAGCAAAGTAGTATAGAGCTGACGAAGCCTCTAAAAACAGCCATTCAGAAATATCGCAATGATCTAGAAACAAAGGGCATTGGGGCTGAAAGTTTACCACCTATACGGTTTGTCGTGTTGAAGAATCGCTACCCTCAAGGTGCAGAATCTCAATTGATAGAAGCCATTAGTGGCCGCCGAGTTGGGCCGGGCCAATTGCCCCAAGAGCTTGGTTGCTTGGTTGTCAATGTGGCCACCAGTAAAGCTATTTACGATGCTGTTGAGCGTGGGTTACCTTTGACACGGCGCATTATTACAGTAGCTGGTGGTGCGGTATGCCAGCCTAAAATATTTAACGCACCACTGGGTACCCCCTTAGATGAATTGCTTAAACGGTGTGGTGGTTTCCATAAGCCTGTAGAGCGTATGATGAACGGCGGGCCGTTGATGGGGCGTTCTTTTTACGATTTGCAACAGTTTGTTACCAAGGGTTCTACAGGGTTTTTATTCTTAACGGCTGAAGAAGTAGCGCAAAAGAAACAACGGCCTTGCATTCGTTGTGATGCCTGCATTGCCGTTTGCCCAATGGGGCTAGAGCCCGTGGCGATGTTCCAAAATATTTTGGCAGAGAAACTCGAACAGGCTGTGGCTATTGGCCTAGCTAATTGTATTGATTGCGGAGCTTGTGCCAGTATATGTCCATCGCAAATTCCATTGGTACAAAGCTTTACTATGGCTAAAGTACGTTGCCAACAAGAATATCTATAAAGTTTCATTATGGGGTGTCTATGCTGCAAAGACAGAAGCTAACAAAAACATCAAGGCCAAAGGATTCGCACTTAGTTACCAATACGGTATACCATTCGCCACACTTATTCAGTTCCCAAGGTAGTGCTCTAATCATGTGGCTGGTTAGCCTTTGTCTATTACCTGCTGCGCTTTGGGGCGTATGGCTATATGGCTGGCATGCTTTGCGTGTAATTACCCTTTGTATTTTTGCCTGCCTAGTTAGCGAAACGATATGTAATCTGTTATCAGGAAGGGATAAAAAACGTTTATACCAAAACTATTATCACACAATAGAGTGGACGGTAATAGATGGTAGTGCTTTCGTTACAGGCCTATTATTGGGTATGAATCTACCGTCTTTAGTGCCTTGGTATGTCCCTATCTTCGGTGGTATGTTTGCCATATTCGTTGGTAAATGGAGTTTTGGTGGCCTAGGGGCAAACTGGGCTAACCCAGCTTTAGTAGGTCGTGCCTTTGTATTCTTTTCATTTAGTGATGAAATGGCTAATTGGCCACAGCCAAGCTGTGTATGGCAAGATCAAACACTGCAATATTTCAATGCTATTAGTTCTGCAAGCCCTTTAACTGTTTTTAAAGTAGGTCTAGATAGCCATAGAGTAGGTGTTGAGCATAGTGCATTAGAGACTTGGGGTGCTACTATGCAGTTTTCTACAGCTAATGAAAGCTTAACGAATCTATTCTTTGGTTTTCACGGCGGCTCTATCGGTGAGGCATCGAGTTTGCTTTTAATACTAGGGGCTTTGGTCTTGCTTAGCTTAAATATAATCGGTTGGCATATCCCCTTGGCATTTATTAGTAGCTTTGCTTTGTTGACTTGGGTTTTCGGTGGTCTGCGCCAAGGATTTGGCTTATTCCACGGTGAAGTTTTATTCCACTTGTTCAGCGGTGGCCTAATGTTGGGTGCTTGGTTTATGGCTACAGATTATGCCGGCTGCCCCAAAATGCCATTAGGTAAATTGATTTTTGCCCTAGGTTGCGGTGTTTTGAGTTTTTTAGCTCGATTTTATGGTTCATATCCCGAAGGTATTATGCTCGCCATCTTATTTATGAATGTTTGGACGCCGACCCTCGATATTGTAATTCAGCCTTGTGTCTTTGGTTCTGGTAAACAAGGTGGTTGGCAACAGCGTTGGCGTGAGGAACGGCAACATAAACGCATTCTCAAACAGCCTTATTATTGAGCGGAATAGAAAATGAATAAGCAGCCTTCATTATATCGCGCTCCGTTGGCACTAACTACTATTTGCTTAGTTGCTGTCAGTACTTTAGCCATTGTTAATTTGGCCACAAAGGATAAAATCGCTTATGTCAAAGAACAATATCAATTGGCAGCCTTAGGGGCTCTCTTGGCCCGTAGTACCCAAATGCTCAATTATTATGCACCTACTGCCCAAGTGCCCAAAGCTTTGAAAATAATTGCATGGGGCGCAATAGCTAAAAATGAAGCCATTACTGATTCTGAATTTGTGCAGCAACTCTATCATATTGCCAAAGTACAGCTAACTACAACTAATGATGAGATATATCCTTTAGAGAAAGCTATTCCAGAGCTTTATATTTTGAAGCTGATGGGGCAGGGGTTTGGTGGGCCGTTGGAATTATTGGTAGCCTACCGCATAGATGGTAGCCTCTATCATGCACTGTTGCTCGACCATAATGAAACCCCAGGCTTTGGTAAAAAGGCTGAAGACCCGTCCTATATGCAGATGTTTTGGGATAAGAAGTTAGAGGCTATACCGGCTCGTAAGCAACAATTACAACATTCGTATTTCGATGCGGTTAGCGGTAGTACTATTTCATTCCAAGCGATTGCATCTGTGCTACAATCTGGGGCTGCTTGGCTAATCAATAAATATAAACTAAGGAAACACAAAATATGAAGGGTGAATTACAGCAACGCTTGATCGATAGAAACCCTGTGCTAGTGGATTTTATTGGCCTATGTCCAGTGTTAGCCGTAACTAATACGGTATACAATGCTGTGGGTATGTCTTTAGGGACATCGGTCGTATTGCTATTTAGTTCTTTGGTTGTTTCAATACTACGCCAGCTAATCCCCCATGAAGTACGTATGCCTAGCTATATTATTATTATTGCCAGCTTAGTTAGTGTAGTGGATATGTTGATGGAAGCTTATACGCCGGTACTTTCTCGAGAATTGGGTGCTTTTATTTCTTTGATTGTTGTCAATTGCCTAATACTTGGGCAGGTAGAATCCCATGCATCAAAGAACCCACCTATAGCTAGTCTGTGGCATTCTTTTTGTACTGCTGTAGGTTTCAGCTTTGGCCTTATTCTGGTAGCAGCTTGCCGAGAGCTTCTAGGTAGCGCCAGCATTACGATTGCAAACCCTAATCTATGGAGTGAAGCAGTAACTTGGCTGGGGCTATTGACTTTCCACCGTGGCAAAATCCTAACGCCATTGAGTTACGCACAGGGTGGCAGCCCTCTTACTTTGCTAACTATGCCGGCTGGGGCTTTGTTTGTGGTTGGTTATCTAGGGGCTTTCTTTTCGTGGTTACAACGGCATAAAACTAAAGCTTAACTGTTCCTCTTTTTAACCACAAGATAATGTATGGCCGATGTCCGCTATAGGAGAATTTTACAGATATAATCATAATACTAGTAGGGACGAAACTGTATTCGATAAAAATATGGATTCCATCTTTTGCGATTCCCCATTGGCAAATCGGCATAGCAAGTGGCCAAGGATTATTTAGTAGAAAAACATTTATATCTTGGAAGTGGGTTACTACCAGCTTAGTAGTTGATGATTACCAGTTTGGAAGTGGGTTACTACCAGCTTAAAAATTTAAAATAGTTTTTTGTCATAGCTATTGACACGCAATGCCGATAATCTTTTAATAGCCCTATCTATAGTAAAGGAGCTATTATGGCATTGCAATACGAATTATATAAAAACCAATTGGGGTCCAACCCTAGCGGCTACTATGCACGGACGGTAAACCAACAAATACACAACCGTGACAAGCTGATTGAGATGATGCTCAATCGCGGTAGTTCCCTGGCCAAGGCGGATATTGAAGCTGCTCTTATTTGCTTTGAAGAAGCTATTATGCAAATAATCAAAGATGGCGATGGCTTAAACACTGGTATTTTTAGCATGCATTTGGATATTAAAGGCACCTTTGCCGATGCCAATAGCTACTTTAACCCTAGCGAAAACAAGATAGCTATCAATATTAATGCCTCCAAACCGTTGAAGGATTTACTAGCTGAGGTGGTGCTACAGAGAGTCTATGGCTCTGGAAAGGAAAGTAAAATAACTTCGGTAGAAGATACGTTGAGCAAGACCACCAATAAAACCTTGAGCGAAGGCGGGCCAGTAAAAGTTTCGGGCTATTTAATCAAAATCATAGCGACCCAGCCCAGCGACAATAAAGAAGGCCTATACGCAGTTTCCCTAAGCGATGGTAGTTCTACTAAGTTCCCCACCCAAGTAAGAAACACACCTTCACAACTGATCTATCTAGCCCCCAGTTCCCTACCCTCGGATGACTACCGCTTAGAAGTGCGTACCTATGGTATTAGCAATAAAACCAAAAGTGGCAAAACCTTGCGAGTAATTTCCTCAGACGTAATTTTTAGCGTTAGCTAGTTTGGGGCAAGCACCAATGTTGGGGTGCTGGGGGTTTGCTTTTGAGACTTTCTTTGGCAGTGGTTCCATCTACAATTACCCTGCATTTCCTAAATGGTAAGTTATCCCCTTAAAGCAACTTTTAGCCAAGCTAGACTTTTCATAACTGGTGGATTTTGTTAGATTATGGCTTCGAACTATACTTTAAGGAGAAAAAGAAATGAAAAATAGTTTTCGACTTACCTTAATATTACTGGTAATGATATTGTCTGCCTGTGCAAAAAAACAGCAAGAAGCTCCACAGTCGGGCGATAAAAAAAGTGTAGAGCAGGAAGCACCTGTGCTAATCAAGTTAGCTACCGATGCAACTTGGCCACCGATGGAATTTATCAATCAACAAAAAGAAATAGTTGGTTTTGATATAGATGTCATCAATGCCATTGCCAAGGCCGCTAAGTTTCAAGTGGAAATCCACAATACCGCTTGGGACGGTATTTTTGCTGGGCTACAAAGTGGCAGTTATGAGGCAATTATTTCTGCAGTAACCATTACCGAAGAGCGTAAAAAAGTAATGGATTTTTCTAAACCATACATCAATGCTGGGCAGGTTTTAGTAGTACAAAAAGGCAACAATTCGATTGGCAACTTAAATGATTTAATTGGTTTAAATGTCGGTGCCCAAATTGGTACAACGGGAGCCCTGGCTGTTGCCGAGGTAGAAGGCATTGAACTAAAAAATTATGATGAACTGGGGTTAGCGGTTTCTGATTTAGCCAATGGTAGACTAAGTGCGGTAGTAGCCGATACTCCCGTAGCTGCCGACTATGTACTCAATAATAAAGAATATAAAGATTCTTTAAAAATTGTGGGTGAGCCTTTCACAGAAGAATACTATGGCATTGCAGTAAAAAAAGGCAACCAAAAAGTTCTTAAGCGACTCAATGAAGGTTTAGATAGCATTGAGGCTTCTGGTGAGCTTGCCCAACTTAAACAAAAATGGCTCAAGTAAATAAAACAGCACACATTCAAGTAAGTGATGGGGCTCTAGTTCCTAATGACCGCTCTAGCTTGGTGTCTTGGCGTTTTACGTTTTGGGGCACCCTAGCCATAATCGCTTTATTAGTAATTTGGCAGCCCGAGCCTTACTGGCGCATTTTAAAGTTTTTGCCAGACGGAATACTTGCAACTTTTCAGGTTACCGTTCTAGCCATTTTCTTTGCAACTTTCATTGGTTTACTGGCAGGCTTAGGGCAAGTTTTGCGTTCTCGCCTAATTAATTGCATTACGGTAATTTATATTGAAGTTATTCGCGGTATACCGCTGTTGGTGCAACTATTTTATATTTATTACGCTTTAGGCCGTTTCTTTAGCATTGAAGGTATGACAGCTGCTGTTGTCGCTATGGCAATTTGCTATGGTGCTTACATGGGAGAAATCTTTCGTGCGGGCATTCAATCAATCCCCAAAGGACAAATGGAAGCGGCCATTGCTTTGGGATTAAGCCGCTGTCAAGCTATATTGAAGGTTATTTTACCGCAGACTGTGCGCATTATATTGCCAGCTATCGGCAATGAATTTATTGCTTTGCTAAAAGATTCTTCGCTAGTTTCGGTGCTTGCCATCAGTGATTTACTTAGGCGTGGGCGTGAATTTGCTGCAACTAGCTTTATGTATTTTGAAGCTTATACCATGGTAGCCTTAGTTTACTTAGTATTAACTCTGTTCTTATCGCGTTTAGTTGCGCTGTTAGAAAGCCGTATGGAACAAACTTAATTTTCATTGAGAAGTAAAAGGATAGGTATGGACGATCGGATCGTGATCAGCCAAGCTGTAAAGGAGTTTGGCACAGCGCGGGCCCTAAACAATGTCAATTTAAAGATTGCCCAGGCCGAAGTTGTGCTGATTGTGGGGCCTTCCGGCAGCGGTAAGTCGACATTATTGCGTTCTGTAAATCGGCTAGAGCACCTTTCTAGTGGCGATATTTCGATCGATGGAGTTTCTGTAACAGACCCTAAAACCGATATTCGCAAAATTCGCGAAGAAGTGGGTATGGTTTTCCAAGATTTTAATTTATTTCCCCATTTAAGTGTTTTAGAAAATATTACTATGGCGCCATTAACTTTGAACAAAGTAGATAAAGCACAAGCTCAAGACTGCGCTCTTAGTTTATTGCAAATGGTTGGCCTAGAAGAACGAGCAAGCTCTTTCCCACGGCAGCTTTCAGGTGGGCAAAAACAGCGGGTAGCGATTGCACGCGCTTTGGCAATGGAGCCCAAGGCCATGCTGTTTGACGAACCCACCAGTGCTCTTGATCCGGAAATGGTAAAAGAAGTCTTAGATGTAATGCTAAAGTTAGCTCAAGATGGTATGACCATGATGATTGTTTCCCATGAGATGGGCTTTGCACGTGCGGCTGCTGACCGAGTTGTTTTTATCGACCAAGGGCAAATTATTGAACAAGGTAAACCAGAGCAAATTTTTGATAACCCAAAGGAAGAACGAACTCGTAAATTTCTACAGTGTATATTACACTAAAAATAAATGGAGAATATAAGAATGAAAAAAACTATGATATGGCCACAGTGTCTATTATGGTTATTTTTTGGTTGTACTTCTTTTGTCTCCCCCATGGAGAGCATGGAAAGCATGAAAATCGATGACGCAGCCCAAAAACTTATTAAAAAGCTAACGGAAGCTCATAGTAAGCAAGATGCTTGGAATGGCGGTAACCAAAAATACTATATTGCAGCTTTCAAAATAACTAAAACAATCGCAAGCATCTCAACAGTAGAAAATAATAACCAAGCTTTAAACGATGATTTTATTGCCAATTTCCAGCATTCCATGTACGACTCTTATCGAAATTTGTTGCGTAGGGACATTTTTTTTACACCGGAAGAAATTCAAGCTAAAGCTAAGGAGCTAGAGCCAAAGATTGGTGAGAAAGCTTATGAATTGCAACATTGGGCTGTCGCAAAAGCACTGGGTGCCAATTATATAATTATGGGTAGTTTGCGTTCAACGGGTTTTGGCTTGCTTGCTGAAGCCAAACTTAAAGATTTTCAGGGTAATGTTATCGCCGAAAAAAAGGTCAGCTTTGTACTTTAGTTTATTATTATTTTAAGATTGTTGCAATGAATTACGGATTTGTAATATACAGTCCGCAGCTCGCCGGCCAGCCTCCCCGTTATGGCAATAGATATATTGGCGCAATCTTCTTGGTAGTTTTGTTTTCAAAGTGCATTAGTTATTTTTTATCTTGCACTTTACTTTTTGCTATATTATAAGCGGCAACTTTATCATAATTATCTAAAGGTTCTAACCCTTTTCTATCCTCTTTGACATTAAAACCACATTGACCACAGGGACTTTTACCAATATCTTTTTTATCACAGTTAGGACAATTGGAGCTTGTGCCTCCTGTTTTAAGAAATTGAATAATACCAAATTGCTTTTGTTGATAATCATCTTTTAATAAAATGGTTTCTTTAATGTTGGGAGGTACTAATCCTTCCGATTGAAACTTTCTATACAAAGCCCATTCTAATCTTCTGCTTATATGCTGATCACTTTGTTTTCTGTGAGACTCTATAAACTTTATATCTCCATAATATTCATCTAAGTTTTCTAATTTAATGGCTTTGGCTCTAAATTTTTGATGTATATGATAAATGACTCCCACCATATTTGCTGCAATCGCATCTCGCAAATGATTGATTTTTTCAATGGATGGTTCTAAGTTTTCATTTCTTAATTTTTTTAAGTTTTCATTTCTTAATTTTTTAAGGTAACAATTGAGAGTATCTAAAACAAATTGCTCTGATTTTTCAAAATCTGAAACCCAATAAATTTCAGCATCAATTAACTTTAAATATTGATCTTCTTTTTTAAAGTAGATTCCTGTCCTTTTACTTTTATCAATATTATATCCTTGAGGTAATTTTTTAAAAAATTCACATAAATAATTTATTCTATTATCATTTATTCCTAACTCTGACAAATTATTTGTGCCATCGAAAAATGCTTTAAATTGATTTACTATATCACTTTTTTCTCTTTCATTTAATCCAGAGTTAGGATATTTTGGGTGATCCTTCCACTTGTAGATAAAGGATACATCCTTTTGTTTTTTAACTTCTTCAATACCTATAATTTTATTAGGAATCCAAATGATGTTAGAGTTATCTTTTTTAACAATCTCATCATTCTCATTTATTTCAACACTATGAAATAATTCAAAAATTCTGCGTTTAGCAGATATTTCTTTTAAATTTAAAAAGGTTTGTAAGTCTCCATTAGTAACAATTTTGCCTTTAATGACTTTAGCTGTCGTCAAATCTAAGCAAGCGTTTTCTTTACTCTCTTTTTTAGCAAACCATTTCTCATCTTCAAATTTATCTGCAACTAAAGAAATATTCTTGATAGGCCCACCAAAGTCTTTATTATCTTTACCTAATGGTATATTCGATTTATCTCTTGTATTGGTAGCATCTCCTTGATAATAGTATTTATCTTCCTTTAGAGTATAGGTCGTAATGGTAGGAAATTCCTTAGGGCGATCAGTTTCATCATCTTTTACTATTTTTACTATACAAAGCGTTGCCAATTCTTTCAAACCCCTATCAATACCATAGAGGTAAGAACCTTGAGTATTTTTAGAATAATGCTCATTAAATTTTTCAATTTTTTTATTAATATCCAAAGATTTATTCCAAGCAAAATCTAAATCTTTTTCTCCTGTATTAAGGGTGAAAGTCGCACTCATTGTATATTGAGGGTTTAAGAAACGATTCTTTTTATTAGAATCATAATTGCCAGAGTTTTTACCATATTTTGCAACTCGGCTTTCTCGTTCCTCTCGCCAAAAGATTTTGATTTCCGGATTTAGGCGTGTCAAATATCCCTTTGTATTTTCTTTTGTCCAAAACTGCTTCCAAAGTGTTGTAGGCGTACTTTGGTTGTTTTCATTGTGTTCTTTTCTCATTAATGAAGTATCTTGATTATTTTGCTCTCTGTTTGCTTTTGTAGTTTCAGAATCTCTTTCTGTGCGTAAATCCAAAGAATCAATAGCAAAGATACTTGCCTGATAATCATTTTTTAATTTCTTGATTAAATCTTTACCAGCTCGTTGCCTTTTAACATAACAACAACGCTCTAAATCTTTTCTAAATTCATCTAAAGGAGAATAATTTAAATTTCTGTAATCTTCTCTGCTGTAATCTTTTTTGGTAATTTCTTGAATGCTATCATATTTGGCAACTTCTTTTTTGGCGTAATCTGTGTTTAAAATATTTTGATAAAAGCGGATAAGATTTTTATCGCCTTGTTCTCCTGATAGTTCTTTTTTATCTTTATCAAAATAAAGTTGTCTTTTATACATAGGATAAAAAAACTTAGTCTTATTTGTATTATCTCTAATTTTTTCTTGTATGCCGTTCTTAAAAGTATTATCATTCTCTTTAAAACACAATTTTTCTAAAGCCCTTAAAGTCAGAGATTCAAAAGAGTACAAAATAGAATCTTCCGATTCTTGGCACTCCTGAATGCCCTCTAAATATTTTTTAAACTCTGATAGTTTATCTTCTTCCCTTGGTACAACCACTAATTTATGCTTATCGCCTTCTTTTACAATAAATGCCCAATGGCTAACCAGTTCTGCATCAATTTTTTCGTATTCCAAACTTTTGATTTTGGCTAGTGCTTGACCATATTTTAAAGCTATGCGTTTAAAAAATTCGCACAATTCATAGTAATCTTTTGTAATGGTATTTGATTTTTCATTTTCTTGAAAGTTAAAAAATCTTCCTCGTTTCTTTTTTAATTCAGTAATATGAGTATTGTCTTTTACTTTATTTTTAGCAGTAGATAATTTTTTAATCTGAATGGTTTCTTCAACAAAATCTTTCAATGGTTTTTCTTCAGATTGAAAAAGTGGATGTTGCTCTTCTATATCTTTAATTTTTTCATCAGTGAGTTCATCAATACTTTTTATTTTTTGGATAGTTTCCATAAACTTACTTTTTTTATTCGCTTTCCATGCTTTGATATAGATATATGCCTCTTTTAAAGTACAAGTTTTTATATCAATGCTATGACTATTATTTTCTGAATCCGTATATGAGCTAAGTTCTATTTTTTCTAAAAATTCATCTGAACAATTGTTATCTTTATCAAAGTGGGTTCTGTTGAATAATTTACATTCCAACGGTTGCTTTATTTTGTCAGTCTCTTCTTTAATTGCTTTGGGAGTCTTATTTAGTGTGTAGTAGTTAAAAGTAGCTCGTACCAGCTCAATACCCATTGTTTGTGCAGGTAAAAGTAATCTAATAGCTTCTGTAATAACTTTTTGTAGATCGTTAAAATGCCCTTTTAAATGCTCTATTTTTTCATCAACTTGAAAAGTTCTACCATAATTTGTAATTTCACCGTGATTACTGTTGTGTATGGCTTTGATAAATTCTTGTAAAAATGCAAGATTTGTTCGTTTGCATAATTGTTTGAGTACAAAGGCAAATGTGCGTCTTCGCCTTTGAGACTGTAAAGGCTCGCTATTTAATTTTTGTAATTCATTTTTGATGGTTATATGTTCATTAAGACACTCTTTAAATATTTTGGGTAAATATGTAACATCACTTAGATTGTAAGACTTATCTTTTTTATTGCTATTTTTTATATGTTTATAAAATTCTACATTAGTATAAGTTTTCAAAAATCCATATTTTAGTTTAAGCTTATTAGTAAATACCAACTTGTCATAACATTGGCGAATATCATTAAATTGTGTATCTTTTGCACGCAAACATAAAAGCTTAATATCTACGAGAATATCATCTATGTACTCAATAATGCGCTTAATCTTTTTTTCAATATCTTGAGGCTGTTTTAGGTCAGCATCTTTTATTGTAGCCCCTAAATCTATTGTAGCCCCTAAATCATCTAATTTAAATTGAATTGTTTTTGTATATTGATATTGCTTCATCCTTAGTCTCCTCTAAAGTCAAACTAGCATTATTATACCACTATATTAGCTCTTTTGTAAATTAATTTTCTAAATTTCTAATAAACCACCGTGATATTTTTCTTGTCGGCATTATGCGCACCCAGATTAAACCAATCTTCTAAACAGATACTACTATAGCCATCTATATAAATTTGGCTATCGGGGTTGTTGTCCAATTCAGTAATTATCTGTTTGGCTATTTCCTGATTGGGCATATTGAGCACATAAAAACTTTTTGCGTTATGTCCCTTTTCCATATGTTCCACCAAATACAGGCTATCTTTAATAAGCTCTTGTACGGGCGTGTGCAAAGGTTTGCCCGTAGCACAAAGCATATTGTATACAGTGTCAGTGCTATTGTTTCTTTGATTTTCTAACACAAATACATTATTAGCCCCTTCCGTAAGTTTGGGCTTGGGCGTAAGCGAAAACACTTTATAACCTATATCCAATTTTTCACTTTCAAACATGCCTTCTTTGGTTTTTTGCTCTTGTTTGAGTTTAGCCCCCGCACGGTTAAGTCGCTCTGTGGTAATGCTGGAAATAACGGGCTCAAAGTTATTCTCCGTACAAAACCGATAGGCCTCGCTGTTTTCTTTGATGGCTTCGTCCCACTGCACTAAGATAAATTTTCTAGTGCCGCCGTCTTCACTGTTTAATTGCATCACCGCATCGCCGGTAGTGCCACTCCCTGCGAAAAAGTCTAGGATTAGGTCGTTTTTAGTACAAATAAAATTTGTAAGATACTTGATTAGTGATGTTGGTTTTGGATTATTAAATATAACATTATCAAAGATAATTTTTTGTTCTTTATTCGCATCTTCATTGGTTCCTACATTGCATTCTTTTTTAGAAATAATGTCTGCGGGTTTCTTTATTCTTTCACCAGCCCTAATATAACGAATTGCGAACTTATCCGTTTTAATAATAAAAGTCGTCTCTTCCAATATTTCCTTATTAACTGTTTCTTGAGACCACTTAAATCTTCCTCTAATTTTTATATCTTTATTTGCATAACCATTTTTTATATTTAATTTTTCTAAAAGCTCCACTCTATCATATAGTTTATTTGTAAACTCTCCCGAAAAATTAAACTTCACTTTTTCTTTTGGAATTATTAAGGTATTTATTGCATTACCTTCATTTAGCAGTGGCATATCTCCACCTTCTGTAAATCCACCATTAAAAACATTATTTGAAATTTGCTTTTCATAACAAAAGACAAATTCATATTTACCTCTTATTTTGTTAGATAAACTTGGAGGTGTTGATGTTTTATTCCATTTAAATATCCCAACAAAATTATCTTCGCCAAAAATTTCATCACACAATAGTTTTAAGTTGGCTTGTTCGTTATCGTCTATACTAATAAATAGTACGCCATCATCTCTAAGTAAATCCCTTGCCAGTTTCAAGCGCGGATAGATAAAGGCCAACCAACCGCTGTGGCTTTGCGTGCCGTAAACATTGCTTAGAAAATCCTTTGTGCTTTCGTCCAAACCAAAACTTTCGATAAGCTCTTGTTGCTTTTTCTCAAAATTGTCGCTATAGATAAAATTGTCGCTCTTGGTATTGTAGGGCGGGTCAATATAAATCATTTTGACTTTCTCAAAGTAATTGGCTTTTAAGATTTTTAATACTTCCAAATTGTCGCCCCGAATCACGATATTTTGGCTAGTGTCAAAATCTTTGCTTTGCTCTGTTTGGGCTTTGAGTTCATAAGCAGTTTCGCTACTGGCTTTGGCTTTGGCCAAGCCCTTGCCGGCAAAAGTAAGCTCATAGCCTTTGTTGTTGGCGGTGGTTTGGGCAATATCTATAACATCTTTGAGTGCCTCAATATTCAATTGGCCATCGGCATTGATGACTTGCGGCAATAATTGTTTGAGGGCTTGTAGTGTTGCGTTTTGGCTTGCGTTGTGCGTTTGCGCAGAGTCTAGGCTGGGTATGTTGTGTTTTGGTAAATCGCTTTGGTTGATCATAGCTCCACTCTCCTTAGTATTCACATAAAAAATCAAAGCAATCATAATCAATTAGTATGGTTTTGGCCAATCATATTTATGTAAAATTCCCAGCTAGCCATCGCATCCACCACTGGCACATAACTACTTTGAATGCTAGCCTTTAAGGGTAGCCTCTAAGTAAAACAGTATATGGGCAAAGCTCTTCCCGTATTTAGGGCGAGCTCTGACCGTATTTAGTCGGGGCTCTGACCGTATATTGCCCTAGCAATTCACGGAGATAACTTTGCTTGTTTTGTTAAATTGCTAAAGCTATTTGCCAAAATTATTTGCTGTAAGGCGCTCTTGGGGGCTCTGTTTGGGTGGGGGCGTTTGGGGAAATTGTTGCGTGATGGCCTGCTTATGGGGCTTTCAAACGATCGCTCTGCCTATTACTCGATATAGGTATAAAAATAGTTTTTTCAACGATCAGCTCTATAAGCTTAGTGAAAATTATTTTCTATATTTACAACATTTCATTATACTTTCGTTTACAAAGTTATTGAATACATTCAAGAACAACATAAATATAAAAAACCCTTAGACTATTCTAAGACTATTCTAATTCAAAATCTGAAGACTCTTGCGGAGATTCTAAGTCGCAAGTATTATTTTTTAAGTTACGATAATAAATCTTTAATTCAGCCTCTGGAATGCTCGTCAACTCACTGACTTGTTGGAACGTCAAAGCATGCCTCATATGCAAAAACCGGAAGCGCAAACTATTCAAAATTTGATAGAGGCGTTGTAATTCATCTCGATGCTGCTGCATCACTTGTTGGTCTATTTCCTCTTGTTCTTGCCTTTTTTGAAATAAACGTTCCTCTTTAAGGTAGTTGAGATAACTATGTTGCAATTTCCGATTGAGTTCATTCTGCTTGGAGCGATGTTGCCCTAAGAGCAATTCACGCTTTTCAATTAAACCCCAATAGTATGCTACTTGCCATTGGGCTTGGGCTAGCAAAAGCTGTAAGCATTTTTTATCTATATCTATTTCATTACATATAAGTAATATTCGCAATACTTTATACAATTCCAGTTTCTTTTTTGCTCGAGAGCTTTGGCTCTCTAATATTTTTTGTGCTATATCTAAAAGCGTTCTGCCTTTAGCCTGGTGTTGCTGTAATGAAGGCAATACAACAACACCGTTATTGGATTCTGTAACAGTAGAATCCAATTGATCTTTGCCGTAATGATCCTGATAATCCACCACAGCCGTCTGATCGAAAGTTGTCTCGCTACAATATGTATAAATTTTGTTATTTCTTTCTTGCTTTTGCTGCTGAATTTTGGCAAAGTTCTTTCTATAGGTTTTGAATAAAAAGCCTATATAAGATTCTAAGGGTACTTCTTTTTGTTCAAAATTGGTTAACGCTCGCAAAAAAGTTTCGCGATACTCTAGCAAAAATTCACTCAAGCTATCGCGATCATCATGGAAATACGTTCTTTGGCTTTCATACATTAACGTTTCCACATAATGTATAAATTCTTCTTTCTGTAAATGCTGCTTTAATAATTTTGTATTATGGAAACAGTCGCGATAATGTGGGGGGAATATATTGATAAAATCAAACATGTTTTAACTCCTTATATCGTAAAGTAAATAGATACAGATATGTTTCATTGTAGTTAGTACAGTTTCGACATTTGCTTGTTTTAATTTTACAGTCAATTGGTTTTATTACCATTTTATTTGAGGTAAGGTATTGACAAGCCCAAATGCTAACCCTTAGAGCAGCGAACTACGATAATTGTATTGTGGTTTTTTCACTATTCAATGCTAGAAACATTAGCGCAAAGTCTACTATAATTGGCTACTATGATAAGCGAACAAACAGATTTTATCCGTAAGATTGTTGCAGAAGACCTAGCTAGTGGGCGATGCCATAAAGTGGTAACGCGCTTCCCTCCAGAGCCTAATGGTTATTTGCATATTGGGCATGCCAAAGCATTGAGTATCAGTGCAGATATTGCTAGCGAACATAATGGACAGTTTATTCTGCGTATGGATGATACCAATCCCGTAGGTGAGGAGCAGCGTTTTATCGATGCTATCCAACAAGATTTGGCTTGGTTGGGCTTACCTATAGCGAATGCAGCAGAAGAATTGCGTTATGCTTCAGACTACTTTGATATATTCTATCAATTTGCCTATTACTTAATCGAGCAGGGTTTAGCCTATGTTGATGGGCTAGATAGTGAGATGATGAATGCTTACCGTGGCTCACCTACTATACTGGGGCAGGACTCTCCTTATCGGCAGCGGCCTATTGCTGAAAGTTTGGCTTTGCTTGCAGAAATGCGTCAAGGCCAGCACCCCGAAGGCTCTTATACTTTGCGTGCGAAAATTGATATGCAACATGTCAATGTCCATATGCGCGACCCTGTTATCTACCGTATCAAATATTTACAACACCCGCGCTTAGAGCAACAATGTTGCCTGTTCCCCATGTATGATTTTGCCCACCCGTTAGAAGATGCCATCGAAGGCGTTAGCCATTCGCTCTGCTCGCTCGAATTTGAGAACCACCGCCCTGTATACGATTGGTTTGTGGCCCAGTTTTGCGCCTTTCGCCATAGCCTAAATATGGCGCAGTTGCCGCCCAAGCAATACGAGTTTGCCCGTTTGGCAATGAGCTACACAACCATGAGTAAACGCACCTTGCGCGCTTTAGTGGAGCAAGGGCTGGTTTCTGGTTGGGACGACCCGCGCTTGCCCACCATTAGCGGTATGAGACGGCGGGGTTTCCCAGCCCCGGCCCTACTGGCCTTTGTGCGTGCGGTGGGGGTAACCAAAGTACCCAGCACCATTGGTTTAGACTTTCTATACCATCATGTGCGAGAGTATTTGAACCAGCATGCATTGCGCCGCTTTGCGGTACTCGACCCAATTAAAGTGGTGCTGACAAACTACCCCCAAGGCCAGAATGAACAGTTCTGGGCCGAAGACAACCCCGAAAGTAATAGTGGCAGCACTCGGCCCTTGGACTTTAGCCGCGAGCTATGGATTGAAAGCTATGACTTTATGGAAGAGCCACCAAAGAAATACTTTCGTTTGGCCCCCGGCAAGGAAGTGCGCCTCAAGAATGCTTATTATATCACTTGCGATAAAGTGATTAAAGATGAGCAGGGCTTGGTTACTGAATTGCACTGTAGTTACGATCCGCAATCGCGCGGGGGTGGTACGGCTGATGGGCGTAAGGTAAAGGGCACTATCCATTGGCTTTCGTGTAAATCGGCTAGGCCTGCCGAATTCCGCCTCTATGATTTGCTGTTTCATCGTGAAGATATGGTCAACTTAGAAGAAGGTAAGACCTATGTAGATTATCTGAACCCTGCTTCCTTGGTGGTAAAGCAGGGCTATATTGAACCGTCTTTAACTATGCTAAGTTGTAAAGAACAGCAGCATGCTATGCAGTTCCTACGTTTAGGTTACTTTGTTGCAGACTCTGTAGACTACCGCCCGCAAAGGCCAGTATTTAACCGTGCAGTGGCTTTAAAAGACGCATGGGCAAAAGCATGGGCAAAACTAAGCAAAAACTAATTACAGGGCCAATAAAATAAGCATAAGCAATTGGGTAAAATAAAAAAGGACAATAAATGATTCAAAGCACCATAGCCAACAGAACCATATTTTGCCACGACAATATAGATATATTACAGGGCATCAATAATGATACTATTGATTTGGTTTATCTCGACCCGCCCTTTAATAAAAATAAAGTCTTTACCGCTCCTATCGGCTCTAGTGCCGAAGGCGCAAGTTTTCGTGATCCTGGTACGATGAAGACATCAAAAAGGGGTATCTTACTTTAATCGCGGATTTGTATCCTACTTTGTATCAATACCTCAAAGGAGTCGAAGAGATAGAAAGTAGAAGTCATCGCAACTATTTAATCTACATGGCTCAAAGGCTTTAGAGATTAAGCGGATACTGAAAAGTACCGGCAGTGTCTATCTCCACTGTGATAACACAATGAGCCATTATCTGAAACTACTAATGGATTGTGTTTTTGGGCATAGTAACTTTAGAAATGAGATAGTGTGGTGTTATAGCCGACCCTCTGCACCTAATTAAAGGCAGTTATCAAGTCAAAGGCAGTTATCAAGAGTCCATAATACGATATTTTGGTATAGTAAAGGGCCAAGTTGGATTTTCAACCCAGATGAGATTAGGCAAGCCTATGCCCAAAGTAGTAAAGAACGAGAAGGATATGTAGCCAATACTTCTAAAATGACCGATGGCACTCCAGTACAATTATCTCAAAAAGGCAAGTTTCCAGAAAGCTGGATTTATATTCCGCCACTAAAAGGTAATGCTAATGAATATGTAGGCTACCCCACGCAAAAGCCTTTGGCCTTGTTGGAGCGAATTATCAAAGCGAGCAGCCATGAAGGCGATCTTGTCCTAGACCCTTTCTGCGGTTGTGCTACTACTTGTGTCGCAAGCGAAAAATTAGGTAGGCAATGGTTGGGCATTGATGTTTCGGTTAAGGCCTATGAGCTAGTTCAGGAAAGACTGCAAAAAGAAGTGGCCAATCCGAATAATTTACTGCAATACAAAAATGAAATTCACTTCAGTACCCAAGCTCCAAAACGAACCGATATTGGTGAAGCTTATCAGCTTAAAAAATGGCTCTATGTTATTTCTAACCAATCCTATGAAGGCGAGTATAAAGTAGGTATTGCCAGCGATTGGCAAAAAAGGCTAAATTCCTATCAAACTAGCGACCCGAATAGGGGCTATAAGATAGAGTATAAAAAGCAAAGTACACGTTTCCGGGCTTTGGGAAAGCATATCCACGATAGTTTTGAAAGCCGGCACGAGTGGGTACGGGCCAACTTAGAAGATATTATAAAAGCTATCCATGATTTTGAATCTTAAAAAGAGTGTTTATCCATGCAAAGCACCCTGAAAAATCGCACCATATTTTGTAGAGATAATCTTGATGTATTACAAGGCATCAATAATGATACGATTGATTTGGTCTATCTCGACCCGCCTTTTAACAAAAAGAAAATTTTTACCGCTCCAATTGGCTCCAGTGCCGAGGGGGCAGGTTTTAGCGATATATTCCGCGAAGAAGATGTGAAAGAAGAGTGGCTATTGACCATCCAAGAAGATAGCGAAAAACTGCACAACTTTTTAACTGGCATTAAACAAATAGATGGAAGAGCTTCTTATAACTTTTGTTATTTGGCTTATCTTTCTATCCGCTTACTAGAATGCCACAGAGTGCTAAAAGAGACCGGGAGTTTATATCTTCACTGCGACCCCACAATGAGCCATTATCTTAAAATTGTGTTGGATTGTATTTTTGGCGAGAGTAACTTTAGAAATGAGATAGTGTGGCAACGCAATGATAGCCGAGGTAAAGGGAGTCAATATAAATCTAAAAAATTTGGTGCCAATACAGATAGCATTTTATTTTATACTAAAACCGATTTATCTTGCTTTTATCTTTATGAAGATGTATCCGATGAAGAAATATATCAAAAGTTTCCTAAAGTTGATGAAAAAGGCAGAAGATATAATACCGGCACCCCAATATTTCGTTCTAAGTCCATGGGTGCTAGACCTAATCTATGCTATGAGTGGAGAGGGTTTCAAAATCCCTACCCTGCTGGCTGGCGATTGAGCAAAGAGCGATTAGAAGAAGAGTGTCAAAAAGGCAATATTATCATTAAATCAGATGGTTCACTGGAGCGCAGAAAATATCTTGCAGATTATCAGGGTGTACCAATAGATAACAATTGGACAGATATACATAGAGTCAGCACACACTCTCAAGAACGTACAGGCTATCCCACCCAAAAGCCTTTGGCACTATTGGAGCGGATTATTAAAGCAAGCACCAATAAAGGCGATGTAGTGCTAGACCCTTTTTGTGGTTGTGCCACAACTTGTGTCGCTTCTGAAAAACTGGGCAGGCAGTGGATTGGCATAGATGTTTCAGTACGAGCCTATGAGCTGGTTAAGAAAAGATTGCAAAGGGAAGTGGCCAATCCGAGTAATTTACTGCAATACAAAAATGAAATTCACTTCAGTAACCAAGCCCCAAAGCGAACCGATATTGGCGAAACTTATCAACTCAAGAAATGGGTTTATATTATTTCCAACCAATCGTATGAAGGGGAATACAAAGTCGGCATTGCCAATGATTGGCAAAAAAGACTAAATTCCTATCAAACCAGCGACCCGAACAGAGACTATAGAATAGAATATAAGGTATTGACCCCACGATTTAGAGAACTAGAGAAGCATATCCACACTGTATTGGATAGCAGGCACGAATGGGTACGGGCTAATCTAAAAGCTATAATAAAAGCCATAGATAACTTTGAAACTTGTGGATAAAAAGAGAGTGAAATTGAACATCTTGACAAAAAATACATGGTAAAATTACTATATAGTTTACTGTAGAAAATTCCAGTAATCCGCGTTATAGGTTTTGTTATTCTAAGGCCACCTTAGAGCACAAGTAATCGTAATCGGCTATTTGGGTGTGCTAGTCAACCATTTGCAGGGGCGTTACGCCATTAAATTTAGCCTCAATATCGGCCCCCAGTTTTACTAGCAACTTAGCTATTTTTGTGTAGCCCTTTTAACAGCGAGATAAAGGAGTGTAAAGCCTTTCTTGGTTTTGGCCTTTATATCGGCAGCCACATCAATCAGTAGTTTAGCTATCTGAATGTAACCTCTCAAAGTAGCCTGCAGCAGAGGAGTTCACTTATCATAAGTTTGGGTGTTTACCTGAATCCACGGGGCTTTAAACAGGAGCTTAACTATTTCCTCATGGGGTTTTCTAATAGCCATAAACTTGGGCTGCAACCCTTATCATTGAGGAGGCCAATATTGACATCGGCTTGTACTAACAGCTTGACTATGGCTATATGGCCTTTTTCGCTAACCTGTGTAAAGGGGTTTTGCCAATGCTAGCGGCAACCTATAGCTAAGGCTAGTTTGAGATTCATACTAACACTAGTCAAAGGTTGCCACTTATTTTTAGGCCAAATATCTGTTTCCTTTATATTGCTAATTTATTGCGCAATAGCTGCATCGTACTGACTGAGTACACTCTGGATATGTTGCTCAATTAGTTGGGTTGCTTGCCACTGTTCTGGCTCCAGTTGCTGCACGGCTAGTGGGAAGTATTGACTGACCAAAGAGTAAGGCAATGTTATTTGCCCCAGCGCGCCTAAAAGATTTTGGCATAGCAATTGCATTTCTTCTTGAGGCCAATAGTAACGGATACGGTCGCTAAGGCTGTAGAGTAGCTTGTAAGAAATTTGTTCGGGGCTACCTCGGTAATATTTCTGCCAATGCTGGGGGTTATATTGCAAATAGTCTTGAATTTTATGGATTATCGGGCGATCTATAATGCCTTTTAGCCACCCATAGCGTTGGAGCTCTGTGGCAATATGGCTTAAAGAAAAAAGAGCTTCGCGGTAAGCATAGCTCAACCAAGGGCCTACTTTAAGTATGGCAAAATGGTTTTTGACAAGTTCCCTAAGGCCGTGAGGCCGCTGATAGTCAGTAGAATGTGCTTCAAAAACTAAACCCAGCTCGCAAGCAAGCTGGGATAATTGTTGACTCTTAGTGGTATCAAAGTAGATAATGTCTTGATCGCCAAACTCTACCCCTGGCTGCACTACCATGGCCACAACCCTATGCTGCCAGACTTCTTCTAAACCAACGGCATAAAAAGCTTTTTGGTGAATTTGGTAGGTTTCTTTCGCTGCCAACGGTTCGGTAGGTTTTAGAAATTCTTCATCGCCTTTACTACCTCCTGGTACAGGTACTTCCGTGCCAATGATATAAACGGGAGCTGGGCCGAATTTACCCTCTTCCTGCCATGTGGTTTCTGCCACTAGGGCCAGTTGTGCTGCTCGTTGGGCAACTAGTTGATCCGTAAGCGGCTGGGGGTCTCCCTTGCAAGGCATACTGGTGTCTAGGTGAATTTTGCGGAATGAAGCTTTGATATAACTGCGCACAAGCTCTATGGCTTTGCCCATAGCTTGTTCTGCCGTCTCGTTCTGCCAAGCGTTTGGCCCTAGGTGATCACCGCCCAAAACCAAGTTTTCAATGGGATAGTTACAATATAGTGCCAACCGATGCACATAGCTGACAAAATCTTGAGGCCGCATACCCGTATAGCCGCCAAACTGGTCGACCTGATTAGAAGTGGATTCAATAACTAAAGGGTAAGGTCTGTCGCGGGCAAACAGCAGGGCACTGCGTATAACTTCTTCCTTGCTTGAGCAAACACAGTAAACTCCTCTTTGCTTATCGCTTAAATTCGATTGCAAAATTGCTTGTAACTTTTTAATGGCATTCATTTTCTTTTCCTTTGTTTAGGGTATTATATGGTATGGTTTTCGTTGTTAAGTAAACTTGGTGCTGCAAGCTTTGCCAAAAATATGCTAGTATCTAAGCCCAGTTTTTGGGCACCGTACAAACAGGCACCTGCTACGGGATTCAGTTTTGGTGCTTGCAATATTACCGAGTCGCAGTATATTTTTAGAACTCTATCCAGTTCGGCCACAAAAGATTTCCCAGCGCCAAAAACCCCGCCATTATAGGATAACCGTACAGGCCTTTTACCACGGTACAATCGCAGCACCCCATTGACCATTGCGGCTAATTCGCTTGCAGCTTGGGAGAATATTTCCCCAGCCGCTAAATCCCCTGCCATATAGGCTTGATATAAAAGTTGAGCCAGCTGGGCCATTTCTTTTCGTTGATCAGCCATTTGGTAGACATAGTTTATTAAGCTAAAGTCTGTTGATATTGCCAAATGTTCTTTTACTATATTGTAAAGAGGGCCTTTTTTTATACGGCCATCAGACATTTTACTAAAGAGCCGGCAAGCTTCCTTCCCTAACCAATAGCCCGACCCTTCATCACCAAAAATTTCACCCCAACCGCCGGTACGCAAATTCTGCCCCTCTTCATCCACTGCATAGGCCATAGAACCTGTACCGGCAAGAATACTTATACCTGCTTGGCAAGCAAGTGAACCGGCCCAAGCCACTTTTACATCATTGAGCAATTCATAAGCGCAAGAGATAATTTCTGCTGCAAGCTGATTGAGCTGTGCCGTATCGACTGCAGATTCTCCGTAACCCGGAACCCCAATGCAAATAAAATCAATGTCTTTACGGTTACAAAAAGTTTCTTTGCATAGACTTTCAATACCTTCGCAGATTGTATTTTGATATGCGCGAAAACCTACTTGCTGGTAATGAATACTAGGCCGGACAAAGTAAGCTAATTTTTTACCCTCCAAGTTGCAGAGCAGAAACTCTGTTTTGCTCCCCCCGCCATCTATCCCAATAATCATATAAGAAATCTTTAAATATGTGCTTGGGGCAGAGGATAGATAGTAACCCCTTGTACAACTCTGTTCACCAATCCCGTTGGAGATGGATTGTCGGGGGCGATACTCAATTGAATAGAATTTTCTAATGCAAAGAGTTGAGCAACAATTACAGCTGCCAAAGCATAAATATAATTATTGCCTGCATGAATTTGCGGCAAACACAACAATTTATGGCAATAAATTTCTTTTTTGGGTTTTTCTCTTTCCCAATTAGTCTCTGGGCTGATTGCTACAATATAGTGCTCTCCGGTATTTTCATACATTTCTTGTAGAAGATCGTATTCATACTGCCGGGTATAAGTATCTTCGTTCATAAAAAAAAGTATTAAACTTTGGTCATAGAGCAAAGACTTAGGCCCATGCCGAAATCCTAGCGGACTGTCAAAGTGCGCTGTATGTTTACCCGCTGATAGTTCTAAAATTTTCAAATGTGCTTCTATGGCTATACCTTTCATATAGGAAGAACCTAGGCAAATGATACGTTGCTTTTTTAACTGGCAAACAGCAAGTATGTCTTCTGCTAAATTGGCTATCATTGCCTCTACTTTTAGAAAATATTCTTGCAACTGACGATTATCTTCACCAGCTCCAAATATCATTATTGCCGCCAAGACCATTGAGCTAAAACTTCCCGTCATGGCAAAGCCTAAATCGTGGGCTCCTTCCAAAATAATGCTCAAGGCATGACTTTGACTTTGATAATACTCAACTAATTCAGCTTGTGGATTACAGCACAAAATTAAATGGGCAGCGTGTTTTGCGTAAGTATCAACTATTTTGGTCGTTGCTAGGCTTTCGGGACTATTGCCAGAACGTGCGCACGACACGAGTAGAATCTCATCTTCTTTAGAAAGATAAGAGCTTGGACTACCCACAATATCTGTACTGGCAATACTAAAAACGTTTTGGTAACCAAAATTCCGTAAATAGGGAACCACTGTATTGCCAACAAATTCTGAAGTTCCGGCACCAGTGAAAATAATTTTTGCGTGCTTATGCAAATGCGTTTTCAAAAAATTGTCTAAAATTTGTTTTTCCCGTGCCAGAATTTTAAGAATATTTTGCCAAAGTTGTGGCTGCTGAAAAATCTCTTGTGCCGTATGTTCTGCTTTGAGCTCTTTGTATTGCTCCAAGTTTCGCTTTAAAAGTTTGCCTGCCATAAGATACACCCTCTCATTTTAATTTTTTGACTTCATATATTTGGACTAACGATATAGTAAATTAACATAAGCTATAATTTTTTGCTTCAAGAATTATTTCACAGCTCCCGCTGTCATGCCAGCCATAATCATTCGGGAGAGGATGATAAAAACTACAATAGTGGGTACTGTAACAATGGTTATACCGGCAAATAATCCCGGCCAATCCCCTGTATATTGCATCGCATTTTGGAAGGCGTAAATCCCTAACTGTAATGGAAATTTATCTTCAGAAGTAAGCAATATCAAAGATAATTGATATTCTTTCCATAACCAAATAAAATTTAATAAGGCACAAATGAAAAGGCCAGGTTTTGCAATAGGCAGCATAACCTTTATGAAAGAAGTCCATGAATTGCAACCATCAATAACTGAAGATTCTGCTATCGATACCGGAATTGTGGAAAAAGAGCCTGTCAATAAATAAACACTGACAGGAATGGAAGCTGCCGTATATGCTATTATCAATCCTAAGTGAGTATCACTTAGACCTAAAAACGCCATAATTACATACAACGGTATATACAACAAAGGAATAGGGATACTCATACCAATAATAAAATAAGCAAAAAGAAATTTTGAGATTTTAAAATTTATTCTACTCAAAACATAAGCTGCGCCAGTTGCGACAACCAAAGTGAGGATAACCGCACTTACAACAACAATAATGCTATTAAAAAAGAATAAGCCAAAATTATTTGACTCCCATACTCTAGTAAAATTATTCCATTGAAATTTTTCAGGAATCCCCCATGCATTAACAATTAATTCCTTGCGAGTTTTCCATGCACCTAAAAACACAAACCCAAGCCCAGCAATGGAAAATAAGGACCACAGACCAATCAAGATAATATTTATCTTTTTAACCATATATAAAACCAGCATATAGAAAATTTCTAGAATTCATGAATTTCTTTGCGCATCAATCTTCGGGTAAAAAAGACCAAAAAGCCAGCAAGCAAAATAGATTCAACGCCAATTGCCGAAGCATAGCCCATTTGAAAAATTGGTTCGCGTTGTCCAAACCCGGTAATGTACATGTACACACTGGTATTATAGAGTTCTTGAGGAATATTTTGTGAACCAAAAGCATAGGGAAACTCAAAATCTTTGATAGCCAATATTATCCATAAAGTGATGGAAATAGTAATAACGTCCCAAATTAACGGAATTGTAATTCTTGTAAATTTTGCCCAGTTTGAAGCACCCTCTAAATCCGCTGCTTCAAACATTTCTTGCGGAATTTTATCGATGCCTGAAAGCAATATAACCAAGTAAAATCCTATATTTGACCAAATCATGGCAATGAGCATTGCATATAAAACCGTTTCAGAACGCGTGAAAATAAAGCTATCTTCTCTCCCTAAAAGGTCTGCAATGATTTTGAATATACCAGTGTTTGGGTTGTAAAGATTTTGCCACATATTCACTGTAGCAAAAGCACTAACGATAAAAGGCAAGAAAATAACGGCACGATAAAACGATCGAACTTTAGCGTTTATTCCAGAAGAAAGAACAAGAGAAAAGTAAAAAGCTAAAATGAAATTTACTGCTCCTCCTATAACTATGATGGTTAGGGTATTTTTGATACTAAGCCAAAAGACTGGGTCAGAAAAGGATTTTAAGTAATTATTTATTCCAACAAAATTTATATTATCACCAAATCCAGACCATTTAAAGAAACTCATAAAAATGGTTAGTAATGAAGGGATTGTAAAAAATAAACTATACAACAGAAGAGCAAGTAGCAGCATAAACAAAATAAAAATACGGCTTGCGCTTTTCATATCAAATCTCCCTACAAATTTTTTCTGTGATTGATAAGCAATCAATGGGGGGTGATTCGCCCACCATTTTCGCTTTTCGCTTATTTTTGTTCCCAGTATTTAACTGTACTCTCTTTCATCGTTTGAATAAATTCATCTATAGTAAGTTTCCCTAGGAAAAATTTACTATGGACAGATTGAAACGTACTTGTGAAATCCGGTAAAAATGCAGATAAATTACCATCAGTAAGATAAGCTCCATCAGCATTCAGTAGTAAACTCCTAGCATCCTTCAAATCTTTTGGCCAATCAACTGTTTTATTTGGTACTCCAATATTTCCTAGCTCTACAAGTTTTTGCTGGCTAAAATCAGATAACAAATAGCGGATAAATGTTTTTGCAGCTTCGATATGTTTTGATTTTTTATAGATAGCTAATGCCATAGGTGCAACGGAAACTTGATTTAAGTTTTGTCCACCCGCAATAGTAGGGAAAGGGAAAATACCCCATTGGAATCCCTCATCAACAGTCTTGCTTAATTCTGTGGGCAACCAAGAGCCAACCAGCTCCATCGCAGTTTTTCCTATGGCAATATTATTTTGTGCCGCAGGATATTGATAACCACTACTTTCAGGCGGTATTGCTCCACTGTCAATTAATCGCTTCTCAATTTCTAATGCTTGGCGTACTTCCGGCTTATCCCAGCTTGTTCCTGTTTTATCCATAACTACATCGTAGAGAAAATTTGAACCGCCTATTTTTTGCATAATTCCAGTCAAGTACCAAAATTGATAAAATCCTACATTACCTTCTACTGCTATCGGATCAATGCCTTTAGCTTGTAGCTTATTTGAAATTTCTAAAAACTCATCAAAATTAGAAGGAGGGCTTGTTATTCCCGCAGCTTCAAACAATTGTTTGGAATAAAAGAATGCAATAATATTTATTATATATGGAACGCCATACTGTACGTTATTATGCATAAGTGTATCGAAAACACCCGTTAAAGCTGTGTCGCGCAATATCTCGTTGCCTTTATAAGTCATTCCATCAGTTAAGTCGGTTAGGTCTACAACAAAATCTTCTTTTGTAACTAGGCCCATAAATTTGTCGCCATCACTATCGAAAAGGTCTACTTGTTTATTGGCTGCCAAATGGCTTCGCAATTTAACTAAAGACTGGCGACCATTAAAAGTAAATTTAATTTTTTCGCCGGTCTCCTCTTTTTGAAATAAATCCGCAATGGCAGTCAAAGCTTGGGCTTGTGGCTCCGGCTTATTCCACAAGGACCAATAAACTAGCTCTTTGGGAACTTCAGAAACTTCCTCTTTGCTGCTTGCCGGCTTTTCCTTAGCACAACTTAGCAACAAAAAAATTAGTACTAATATGCATAATTTTTTCACAATAATTACTCCTTTAAGTAAATTAAAATTTTTTATCAAAAGATTTATAAGCACCCATACGAAAATCTATTTCCATCGGTGGAATTTTCTCTTTGGTTACTTTAGCTCTCCATTCTTCACTATAAGAACAACCATTTTTAGCTGCTTCTTTCTTCCCTTCAAGAATATACCATATATCCATTAAAAGGTTTTCGCCCTCGCGCAATTGGGGATATCCATCAGAAAGAAGCTCTTCTACATAACCGTTGTGGTCCAACTCTACCGCCGCCCGCCCAACTAATACAGCCAGACGATCTTCTTTATAGTGATTTTGTTCTTTGAGCTGATCTTGTTGGTAATACTCCCACACTTCTGCATATCGTTGCATATTTAACAACACTTCTAAATATTCTTCGGTATAAGCTTTATCCAAGTTGGAAATCTTCAAAGCAAAAACGGCCTGATAGTAATGTCTAACCTGTTCCAAATTTTCATTTTTCCAGTGGTGATATGCTAAATTCCTGTATGCTAGTGGGTTTTCTTTCCTCTCTAAAGATTTTTGCCATTCAGCCAGAGCTTTTTCATGCATAAAGTTTTCGTAATAAAAAACGCCAAGGTGCAGGCGACTATACCAGTGGTCTCCTTGTTCTATATTGAAACTAGCTTCCAAAACGGGTAACCACGAGGAACTACTCATCCAAGACGGAACTGGCATGGCAATATCGTCTGGCTCGGCTAAAAAGCCTTTTTCCAGCAAATGTAGCCAATCACTCTGTGCTGCATTGAGTGATGATTCAGGGAATATCATACTGGTAGGGGCAGCCCAGCCTTGCTTTTTAACTTCCAGAGCAGCCCAACCTTCTCCAGAATGAATTATGGCGTCAGGGCGCAGTTCCCCTTGGATTTTATATTGTTGGTATAACGCTTGAATCTCATCGGTGGAAATTATTTGCTCTATCTTCCCTTTGATATTTCGAGAACTTTCCGACCAATTTTCTTGGTAGAAATCCTCCAGGTTATCTAGGTTGCCGGCACCAAAAACTTGGACAAAATCCCAACTTGTTTGGGGAGGTATCTCTAGCCCATGTAATTGGGTAGGTGCTAATCCAGATTGAATTTCAATGTAGTTGCCCGCAGATGAATTAGAAAGAAAATCTTTCCAGCGTTGACCGCCGCGGTGTGTGCCCCAGCAAAACATTTTCCGATAACGCAGCATGCTACTAGAACGCTCAAAAAAGAATCGCCCATTATCGTATATGGCCGCTTCCCATGGAGATTCTGGTTTAGAATCATTTTGGAAAAAGTATTCACAGGAATGTTGGAATTGACTGGGAAAAGAGGCATCTCCGCCCGAAAGAATAGGTAAATTAGGCAATTCTGCCTGGCCAAAACCACGAGATAATTGCGGTTCCATGTAAAGGACGCGAGCATCTTCTGAAAATATCCGGGTGCTTTGCTCTTCGGTTATGGCAATATTTGTCCACC
The DNA here is from genome assembly GCA_965225855.1 of Spirochaetia bacterium. Classification (GTDB taxonomy): domain Bacteria; phylum Spirochaetota; class Spirochaetia; order SP-2023; family SP-2023; genus Haliotispira. The sequence continues at coordinate 1,825,215 of CBDDCK010000005.1, forward strand.
AATACATTGATTCCGGGCAATCTTTGGGGTTCGTTATTTTTACATATAGGTGCAAGGTTTCCGAGTTTTTGGGTAAATGGAAGTCCATGGCCCAGAATAATTCCTTACAACGTTCAAAGTGATAGAAGCGTAAGAACTCTTCCCTTGTAGTGCCTACTTGATCAAAGAGTTTTGCCGCAAAGAGTGGGGAGCATGTGCTAAAAGAATGGCCGTATTGAGAAACGTTCCACTCAATCCCGCCAGAAAACCAGGCATTGCGGATAGCAAGATTAGCCAATTGAAAAACCGGATTACAAAATAATAATTCGCGCTCTTGAGTTTTATGGTATAAAGAATACAGCCGCGCCCCATAATCGGGGAGAAATGTAGCCCTTAAAATATTATTTTCCAGAATTATAGTTTTTAGCTGTATAGAATGACGCTTGCGTGAATAACGGTCTTGCATTCGATAGGGAAGTACCCTAAAACCGGCATTTTGACCGATGGCGTGAGTGTCTTGAGGTTTTAATTGGTGCAGCCCTGAGATGCTTTCTACTGCTAAGTTAGGGTTTGCAGAGCGAAAGATAGGCAGGAGATTCTCATCTTCTAAAGCTGCACCCGAAATATCTAAAGACGAAGTATAAATGATCATGAACTTATCGTAGCATGCCCTTTGGAAAATGTTAAGTATTTTTGCGCTTGAATTTTGCTGAAATTTTTTTAGCTCAAGTTTAGGAAAATAGCTATTTTTAGGCTTTCGCTTCTCTATAGCCGCCGCTAAAGTAATGTGAAATAATTTGGTTTTGCGAATCTGGGCGCAAGTTATGGACCTGCCATTACAACTTAAAAATCTCTTGATGAAAGGTAAAAAGAGGTTTAAAGATTAATTATCGTTATCCTTAATAAAATTGACTAAGTTTTGCGTCTCTTTTTTGGGATTTCGCCACCAATTTGTACTCCATATCCGATGAAAGATAAACCCATTATCTTCAAGAATTTTTTGCCTGTATCTATCGTATAAATAGGCTTCTTGGCTTGAGTGATATTTTGCACCATCACACTCTATCGCAATTTTTGGCATTTTCTTCGTATCATACACCAAATCAATTCTAAAGCCCCCAAATTCATACTGTGGTATGATCTTATTTTCATCAAAGTGTTCTATTAACGCCTCATACACTTCCTCTTCAAAAGGGGATTCTAAATCACCATGTGGCTTATCAGATATGTTCTTTGATGAATTTTCAGCTAATGTTGTTAAAATTAAACCTCTGGCATTGTTATCTTCTTCGCTTATTGCTTTAGCATAAGCTAAATAAGCATAAAACACACCTTTTCCATTATTAGATACCTCGGTGATAAGATGATCTTTATATTCTAAAAATCTTTTCTGTGGAACAGATGAGCAAACATACATTTTTCGTTTTGCTCTGGTAATAATGACATTAAGTAATCTATACCCTTTTTGCTGATTAAGAGAACCAAAGCTTTGTCGAAATTTGCCCTCTGGGTTAATACCGTATGTGGTAGAAAGCATTATTATATCTCTTTCATCGCCTTGAATATTTTCTAAATTTTTTACAAAAAATCCATTCTCTTCAAACTCTGTCATTTTTTCATTAAATAATTTATCAGCCACTTTTCTGTCCATTATCTTTTCTAAAATCAGATCGCGCTGCTTGATATTTAAAGTAGCGACACCGATTGTGGGATATTTACCATCTTCAAAACGTTCTATATTATCGATAATAGAGATGATTTCTTGGGCTTCATCTTCATTCTGGTTATCAACATAAGTGCCATTGACATCAATATATTCGATAGGTATATCATCTGATTTCTTAGGTAGAGGTTTTAACCTTTGATTATAAAAAGCATAATTTGAAAAATCAATCAGATATGGATGCTCTGAACGATAGTGAAAATCTAAATAATTCTTTTTAAAATGAGTCATAGAGGCAAAATCAAGAAGAGATTCACAATCCAACAAGGAATCACTAATATCACTTTTAATTTTTTCTTCGTCATCATCAAAATAATCTTCGTCAGTTGTACCATCAAAAATTTTACTAAAGTAATTTGATGGTGGCATTTGATGTTCATCTCCTGCAATGATAACTTGTTTGCCTTTTAATAAAGCAGGTAGATTATCTTCGAGTCTCAATTGACTTGCTTCATCAAACATTACAATATCAAAATATGAATTGTTTGCTTTAAATAGATTACTCGCAATGTCTGGTGTAGTTAAAACAATGGGAAAAAATGAAGTCAATAAATCGATGTCAAATTTTACAATTTTTCGCAAGGATAATCTTTTATTCTTTTTACTGGAGCGTTTATTGTAGAGATTTTCAATAGAAATATCCTTATTAGATTGAAAATTCTTTATGCTATTTATTTGGTTTGAACGCCAATATTTATGAATGTATGCTATTTGTTGTTTCTCAATCTGTGATAAAGAATGAGTCAATTCAAGATGTGCTTTATCATCTGTTGGCAGCAAGTTTATATTTGAAGATTTAATAAGTAATTTATTTAAATAAGAGACTGAAAATATTTTATCCCAATCTTCTTTGTCCAACAACTGATCAATTATGCCCCTCTGTGAATCTTTTAAATTATTGTAAAATTTGTACCAGTTAAATTCTTTAAAAAATAGCTCATCATCGCTGTTGAAAAAATCTTTTTGTAATTGAAACATCTTTGTTAAATCATCTCTTAAAATCTTTTCTTCTTTGATCTCTATTGCTATTTTCGTCCAATTATTTCGGTTTATCTTATCAACCAAATCTCTGTAAGCCTGATTGATAATTTTAAACTTTGGTGTTTTATAGTTCTCATCAATGGGCTTTAACACATCTAAATCTCTTATTTCATCTTGTATGATTTGATCAAAAGTATCATTAGCATTATTTAAATCATTGAGATATTTATTTAATGTAAAATCTATATTTTCAAATGAATTAGGAAAATCGATTGGTTTTAAATCACTATTATTATTAATCAGATTAAATATGTGATTGCGTTTATCTATCAATTCAGATTGTAGTTTTTGTAATTTATCATCAAATTCTAAAAGTAGCTTTTTAATTTCGCTATCTTTTGTCGTAAAGTGCTTTAATTGATTAAAACAAGATTGTTGTTTGATTTCGTCAATAAAAAAAGCGTCAATATGCAATCCCAACCATTCATTGTTGATTTGATCATCTATTTGGTTTTTAATTATTTCTATATTTTCAATATACAAATAAAATAGTTTCTTATGCTCTTTAATCGTTTGACCAAACTCACATTTAGGCAAATCATCGCATTGATGTAAATAGGTTTCCATCTCTTGTATGGTATTAGAAACAATCTCTCTGGATTTTTTGAGTTTGGATAGCTCTTTTGAAAATAATGACTTAATCTTAAAGCCTAAAGAATTAACTTTTTGATCGTTAAGAAATAGGCTATTTGATGAATATTTTTCAAAAATTGAGCGAATGGTATCCATTTTATTGGTAACTTCATCGAGTTCTGTTTTAAATTTTATTTTTCGACATTTGATAAATTCATCTTTTTGTTTTTTTATTATTTCAGAGGCATTATTATATATCTCTTTAAACTCACTTGATAAATGGCAATATATCTTAATACAATCAGCTATTTCATTTTTTCTTATATCAATGTATTCTCTATGATAATCCTCTATCTCATTTTGAATTTCTGAATATCTTTTTTCATAAAACGAGTAATCATCTTCAATCTGTTGCTTGATGGCATCGGGGTTATCTCCTATCAATTTAAGCCTGTTTAGAAATGAATGATTTTTAAAATTTTTATAACGGCTATAAAGATTTTCTCCTTGCTTAGTCAAATCAACCAAATTGTGATACTCTGACGACTCATAAGAAAAATCTTCTTTTGGCAAATCAATCTTGTAGTTTGCCTTATCATTATTTTTTAAATGTTTGAGATACTTGCCAACAACATCTGTCCAATTATCATTACCTATCAATTTTTCATCTAATTTTTGATGTTTTTTATTAATTTCTTCAATGAGAGATTTGGTGTTTTTTACAATAATATTTAAAGTTTTATGATCATTTTCACTGTAATCAAAACCGTTTTTAGTTAATGCTTTTGTATTTAGAGAATCTGAGCTTGCTCTCACCGAATCAACCACTAATTTTCTATCTTTTTTAACATCTTTTATCAAAACCGACAAATACCCAAGCCCTCTCTTATCCAAAGCATTCGACAAAACTTCTAAGGCTGTTCGTTTTTCACACACCACAATGACTTTTTTTCGATTCTCTAAAGCATTGACTAAAATGGCGGTTAGGGATTGGCTTTTGCCTGTTCCGGGAGGCCCTTGTATGAGTGTATTTTTTTGCTTGTTCAAAGCATTTAAAATGCTCTGTTGTGAAGGGTCGGTTTTAACTGAAGAGATAGATTGGAAGGAATGATTTTTCATATCCTCAAAGCTGATCTCTACACTTTCTGCATTGGCAATAAGAGCATCATAATCGGCTATTATATTTTGCTTTTGTACTTCAAAAATAGAGAATAGGCCACAAAAGTCTATAAAAGAATTATTATTCGATGCTAAAAGTTGTTGTTCGTAAGATTTTTTATCAGATATAGACTTTATATCATTAATACCTCTCTCAAAGGTTTCATCAAAATTTAGAGAAGTATTGATATTTATAGCTTTTATAATACGCTTACAAATATCCAAAAGCTCCTCTTTGTCAATGAGACCATCGTTTAATTCTTCAGAAATTTGCTCAATTTCAATTTTTGAATCATTTTTTAAATGATTTATTAATACTTCATTGATATAAATGGCGTCATCTTCATCTCTTTTGATTTCCCAAACAGAGGCTACTTTTGCTCTCTTGATTTTTAACGACCAGATTAAAATAGGGGCAACGGTCAATTTATTATCTGATTCATCTTTACGGACTAAAAGAGGAAAACCAAATCCAAAGGTATTTATCCCTTTTTCTGATTCTATGGCATCTGTTTCGTTGATTAAATTATCAAAAGATTTTTTTATTTTCATAAGTTGCACTTGCTCATCTTCAGAAAATATTTCTAAATGAGAACCGCTCTCTTTGGGAGTAATTTTAAAATTTAAAGGTAGTTTCGTAAGCAAGACATTAACAAAATCCTTAGGGATATTCTGGTTATAAATAGAAAGTCGATGTAAATCAAACTTATATTTTGAACGAGCTGGAATGGCATTTAAATGAACACCTCTTTTATTGCCTACTTTAAGTCGATTTTGTAATTCTTCTAATTGTCTTTGAGATATTTCCATTGGTTTCCTATCCATCTCTTGTGAAATGTGTTTTTTACAACTCCTTAACGCACCATATCCGATAGAAATTCCACAAAATCATCGTCATAGTTGGGCGATTGACAAACGATGTAGATGAAAGGTTTTATCGCTTAGTTTTACAATTTTTCGTGTATTGACTAAGTCTAGCAGTATATCAATAAATTATATCCTCTGTATATACTTTCTTTTCCCAAATTCTAAAGCTGCCGTTTCCACATTAGATTTTCTTCATTTTTAAGTTATTTTGTTATTATCTCAATAGCTTGCTTGCTCGTTTCAAATCCTAAGTTGCAAATTTAAAATGCTAGTAAGGTTTTTGCCCAAAACTTTACTAGCATTTTTGAAAACCTTACTAGCTTTTTTAAGGTTGTAGTAAGGGAATTTGCCTATTGCCCAAAATTGTTGCCGAAGCTGTTGCGTTACAATTATATTTTAATACTTAAACCATATTACTACCGACCCATAACACATAATGCCGAAAAACAAAAATTCTTTTACTTGTTCTGTTTGTGGACAAAAATGCCAATGGCAGCAACAAGGCCATTATGACGGCTACAGCAAAGAAGACTACGAATTGCTATTGAATGAGCTGGCGCAGATTAAAGGGTAAATTCTTACTAAGCAGTTATCTTTCCGAACCTTTGCGCAAAGTAGTTTCTGCTAATTGTAAATGCGCATGGAGCTTATATAACATACCTTTGGACAATGTCAAATATTTTTTGCTTTAATTTTTTGGTAGCTCAAGTTAGGAAAATAGCTATTTTAGGCTTTTGCTTCTCTACAGCCGTTAAAGTAATGGGAAATAATTGGGTTTTGCGAATCTGGTTGCAAGTTATGGACCTGCCATATTTCGCCATTGTGGGGTATGGCTTCTAAATACGATGGGAACATATTGCGGAGATAGCCATAAATAAGGCGCATACACACGGCATGGCTCACAATAAGCGTGTTTTACTGTTCTTGCTTTTGGAATTTATCAAAAAATTTGCTCACACGCACGGCGATTTCTATTTCTTTATACGATTCTCCATCACCTTGGGGTTGCCAATTCCAACGCAGATTGCGGTCGTGAACATAGCCGGTTGCATTTTGCAACTCCATTATAACTCAAACCGGTATAAATACCCATATCCTGTTCTATAAGCAATGGTTCTTCTTCTATTTGCTCGAGACCAAATACTTGAGAAAATTGAGTTGCCGTTTGTTTGGCACGTAGCAAAGGGGAACTAATCAAATGTTCTATTGGATAATCTGCGCCAAGTTTTTGCTGGAATTCTAAGGCAATTTGCCGAGCATCTTTTGCACCCTGTTTGGTTAAAGGGTAATCCTTTCTCCCACCAAGAAGGTTTTCTAAATTGGCTTGGCTTTGGCAGTGTCTAAAATAAATAAACTCATCGTTCGTCTCTCTTACAAATTTCTATGTTTGTGCTCTGGCTACACGAAACAAGATACAAGTTTGCTTAAAAAAATCAAGACTGTTTGGCTGGTCAATATATCTTGCGCATCAATTCAGCCATAAAATCTTGTGTGGTGGCACCGTTTGCAAAACCGGTTATGGGGAAGCGCACGCTTGCCGTTTGTACTGCGGTGTTTAAAGCAATGGCTTTTTCGCTATAGCCAATATGGTTTAGCATTAAACTGACGGCTTGTAGCATCGAACGAGGGTCAACATAAGAGAGACGGCCTTCTTTGATGAGGCGTGGAGCAGAACCATGTATGGGTTCAAACATCGCATGATTGCTGCCAATGTTGGCACTTCCGGCTGTTCCTAAGCCACCCTGTATTTCGGCGGCTTCATCGGTGATAATATCTCCGTATAGGTTGGGTAGAATAAAGACTTGGAATTTTTTGCGTAGTTCTTCATTGATCAAATTTGCGGCCATAATGTCGATATACCATTCATCAATTTCGAGTTCTGGGTATTCGCTAGCAGCTATTTCTTGACAAATTTGCAAAAAGCTACCATCACCACTTTTAATAATATTGGCTTTGGTTACGATGCTGACATGTTTTTTGCCGTTGTTGCGTGCGTATTGCATTGCGCTACGGGCAATGCGTTCTATCCCCGGGCGGCTGGTTACGGCAAAATCAAAAGCCAGTTCACCCCCTTGTTCTTGCCCTTCTAGTAATATTCCTTTAGAGCCTAAGACGTAAGCCCCTTCAGTATTTTCACGGAAGAAGCACCAATCAATACCCTTTTCGGCTAAAGTTACAGGGCGGACGTTGGCAAATAAGTCCAACTCACGGCGCAAAGTAACGTTGGCACTTTCCAAATTGGCAATCCCTTGGCCTGTTTGAGGTGTAGTTGTGGGCCCTTTCAATAATACATGGCAGGATTGAATTTGTTCCAAAATTGCTGGAGGTACCGAACAATTTAGTTTTAGGCGGTTTTCTAAAGTCAAGCCTTGTATTTCAACTAATTCTATTTTGCGTTGGGCGATTTCTGTTTTTAGCAGAATTTCTAAAGTCTGTTGGGCATATTGGGTTATGATGGGGCCAATTCCATCTCCTCCCGCTAGGGCAATGCGAATACAGGGCAATTTGTCAAAATCCTGCGGTGCATGGCCCTGCTTTATACGGCTTGCACGCATTTGTTGTTCTTGCAGTAAGTTGCGGAATTTTTCCACAGCTTGTTCTATATTTAAAAGTTGTCCCGTCATAGAGGCATTACTCCTGATTAGATATGTATTCCAGTTTGTAGTTCTTTAACGTTTGTTTTGCCAAATTTACGATTTTCTTTACTAGCATGATTTTTATTCGGATGGTGGTGATAGTTCTTAACGATGTTGTCAATACGTTCAATCCTTTGGTGTATTTTCTTCAACAAAGAATCTTCATTATTTCCCATCTTTTGTTGCTCACATGGTAAGATATTTTTAAGAACTTATAAATTTGTTATAAAAAATAGTCAAGTCTGTTGTTGATTAGCTTGTAGCTTTGTTTTAGCTATACTCTCTTGCTCTAATATCTTTAATTAATTACATTATTCAGAATTGAAAATTGCCTTCTGTATATTTGTTCTGCTTATATATATACTGTCGAGCAGTTTGAAGTTATGGAATATAATTGGGGAGAATGAAGAATGAATACTTTATACTTTTTTCTGTTTCCCGTTATTGGTTTTATTTTAGGTTGGTTAACCAGGTTAGTTGTTGCCCGTGCGAATGCGGGTTCTATTGAGGGCACAGCACAAAATATGCTTCAAGAGGCAGAGCTAGAAGTTTCTAAACTCAAAGAAAATCGGTTGTTGGAAGTAGAACAACAGGTTTTAAAAGAGCAGAAGCGTATTGAAAAGCTTGCGGAAAATCGCAATCGCGATTTTCAAAAGCGAGAAAATCGCTTGGAGAAAAAAGAGGACAGCCTCGATCGCAAGCTTGAACAAGCGCAAATGCTAGAAAATCAATTGAATAAAACTAAAGAACGGCTTGTTGCAGAAGAACAGGGAATTGAAAATTTAAAAGCTGAATTGTTCGGTAAGCTGGAAAATGTTGCGGGTATTAACCGCGAAGAAGCAAAACGTCAGATTGTTGAAGCTATGGAAAAAGAGGCCCACTTAATTGCTTATGAACGTTTGCAAATTATTGAAGAAGAGGCGCGTGAAAATGCAGAACTACGAGTGCGCGATATTTTGATAACCACCATACAGCGTATTGGCACCGATGTTGCTGCCGAGCATTCGATCGCTACAATTTCTTTACCTAGTGAGGAAATGAAAGGGCGTATTATAGGCAAAGAAGGGCGAAATATTCGTTCGTTGGAAACGCTTACTGGGGTTGATATTATTATTGACGATACCCCAGAAGCTGTGGTTATTTCTTGTTTTGACCCAGTTCGCCGCGCGATTGCAAAAATGACGCTTGAACGTTTGCTTCAAGATGGCCGGATACATCCCGTGCGTATTGAAGAGACAGTGAATAAAGTCAGTAAAGAATTGAATCAGTTGATGCGCAAGGAGGCGGAAAAAGTCCTTTACGAGTTGAACATCCATAACATGAAACCAGAAGGGGTTCGCGCTTTAGGCCGTTTATATTTTCGTACGAGTTACGGCCAAAATATTTTGCATCATTCTTGTGAAGTGGCCAAAATTGCCGGAATGTTGGGGGCCGAGCTGGGTTTGGATGCGGAAATTTGCAAACGCGGGGGCTTGATGCATGATATAGGTAAAGGGTTGGTTGATAATCCAGAACTCGATCATGCTCACGCTGGGGAAGAATTGGCAAAACGTTTGAATGAACATGAATTGGTTCTTGAAGCTATTGTAAACCATCATAGTGATGCCGATCATTACCACCCTGAATTGGTTGTCGTAAAACTCGCCGATGCACTTTCTGCTGCTCGGCCCGGGGCGCGTAGAGAATCCGTGGAAAATTATATCAAGCGTTTGGATAATTTGGAAAAAATTGCGCTCAGTTACGGTGGCGTGGATAAAGTGTATGCGGTTCAGGCGGGCCGTGAATTGCGGGTTATAGTCAACCATGATAGTGTCTCTGATATGGAAGCTAAAGCATTGGCCAAGACGATTGTCCAGCGTATTGAGGCAGAAATGCAATATCCTGGCCATATACGGGTAACTATTATTCGTGAAACTAGGGCTATTGAGTACGCTAAATAATTTTATAGCTTGTAATAAGGTGCATAAAAAAGAGGAAGCTTGCTTCCTCTTTTTTACAGCACGTAATGGATTTGCTATTTTTTGTTGTTGAAAAGCCTGTAAAATTCCGATACGCTTAGCTTATTTTATCGGCCCATTTGGGGCTTTGATATTTCTAAAGCGATTTTAAAACAGATGTTATGGTTATTTATCTATAATTGTTGTATTAAATAAGGAGTCTTTATGGCGCAGCAGATGGGCATTTTTGGCAAGGTTGTGCAAGAAGGCTCACAAAAATTAAAAGAATATAGCCAAGGTTTACATGGCTTATTCGAGATAACCGAGCCAAAAGCAGGGCAAAAAACGCGTGCCAAAATACTGCGCAGTTCACTGGAATTGATTGCCCAAAAGCATACAACGGATATTTCTGTGCGAGAAATAGCTCAACATGCTAGCGTAAATTTGGCTTCGCTCAACTACCATTTTCGCAGTAAAGATCGAATGTTAGAGGAATTATTTAAACAAGTTGTCAAAGGATTTGATCGTTTGTTCTTTTTGTTGGAATCTAAAACCTTGAGCCCCGAGCATTGCCTTATACGCTGGGCCGATCGTTTTATGCGTTACTTATTACTGTATCCCGGGGCTTTAATTATTGTGCGTGATAGTTACAAATGGAAGGGAATTACCGAGCAAGTTGGAACTGCTTTGGAGCGTTTACAAAAACGCTTAGACCCATTATTGATACAGCTTTGTGAAAAAAATGGTTTAGTAGAGAAAATGAGCGAAGAGGAACTAGGTTTGCGGCGTTCTATTTTGCTAGGTAGCCTGCTACGACCTATATATCCGCTCACCCCGGCTTTTGATTTACATGCGCGTTTGCGCTTAGAAAAATTTCGCAAAATCTACATTGTGCAAATTGTTCGTCAGCAAAAAACTAGCTTAATGGATATACCGTGTGAAAATTTGTTGTTCTAGTTTAAATAGGGTAGGGAACCTTGAAAATGTTAGAAAATAAAAAGATGAGAATAACACTACAATCTATTTGGTTTTTTATAGGTTTTATTTGTGTTTTATGGATAAATAAAAGTATTCTTGCACAAGAAAATACACAACAAAGTAGTTCTGCTGGCATGCAGCAAGAGGCCCGTGAAGAGGCGGCACGCAAAGATAAACAAATTAAACAGGTAATTAGTTTTGGGATTGATTCGGATTTGGTAACTGCAATCCAGAATTTGAGTAGGGAAACACCTCGCTTAGCTAGCGATGATGGTGAAAATATTACTTGGATTAAAGAGACTCCGTATAATACAAAAATTTATGAGCGAATTAAGAAAGGCTATAGCAGTAGCGAACTACAGACAAAAGCTCTGCGTTTTTTTATGCAGCAAAAATGGTTAAATGCGGAAGAGTACGTAAAAAATCTTATTGAACGCAGTGTCGATGAAGGGCAAATTGATAATAATTTATTGCTAGCAGCTTTGGCTTATGTGCGCAATTTAAAGCTGAAAAGCAGTGAAGCAGGGGTTTTGGGATTATTGGCTAGTGAGAATCCTCAAATTGTGGAACGCAGTTTGATTACTCTGGGCAAGATTGGCAGTAATATTAGTGCTGCTGAAATTTTAAGACTGCTCAAAGATGAGGAGAATAGTTTTTCCGAGTTTAGCGATGAAGGGGAGAGGGAAGTTTTGCGGGTGGCTGGAATTTCTGCTCTGGGGGACTTGGCATATACCGATGCGACAAAATATTTACTGAAAATATTAGAAGATAGCAAAAATGATGATAGGGAATATAACAATGCGGAATGGGGTGCAGCGGCGAAAGCTCTTGGCAAAATGAATCAAGCAGAAGCTGTGGTTTTTATTTTGGAACGATTCCGCAATGGCAATACCCAGGAACGCTACCAAGCCATTATGGCTTTGAGCTCTTTTCCATTGCAAGCGGATTTTGAAAATATTATTTTGCAAGGTTTGCAGGAAGCTTATTGGAAAACGCGAGAAGAAGCTGCGAAAACAGCAGGCAAGCAAAAGCTCCAATCGGCAATACCGAGTCTAGCTTATAAAGTGGCAAAGGATAGTGTGGTAGGAGTGCGCCGTGCGGCCATTCAAGCCCTTAGGAAAATGGGAGCTGCGGGTAACAGTGCATTGAGCCAATTGATGCAAGACCCAGATGTGGGGGAAAATCAGCGTTTAGATGTTTTGAGAGTTTTAACGAAAGCTAGAGATGAAAGTGCTGTGCGGATTTTCCGCCAATTATTAAATGGTCAGACCAACGATTTTGGCTTATCGCGTATGGGAATTTTTCGAGTGGCAAGTAATGATCCGTGGGCCGATTTAGATTTTGTCTATAAAGAAATGCTCTCCGACCGAGATCATAAAACCCAGCAAAGGGCTTTGTATTCAATCAGTCGGGAGCGCATTAAAAGTTTACAAAATGTGGTAGCAGCTTTGGCTGAAAATTCTCCGAACTCAATTGTTCGGCGTGCAGCCAAGGCTGCGTTAGCTAATTTAAATTCATAGAAGATTTTTTATACTTATTTACTTATGGCAAAAATCAATTGGTTCCCCGGCCATATGAACAAGGCCCTAGGCCAATTAAAAGAAACTCTGAATCAAGCCGACTTTGTGGTTGAGTTGCGTGATGCTCGCGCTCCGCTGGCATCTGCAAACCCTTTGCTCTATGAGTTAGTAGGACAAAAGCCACGCTTAATTGTATTAAATAAGTCTGACTTGGCCGATCCCAAGCAAAGTGAGAATTGGCAAAAATATTTTTCCAGCCAGAATTGCTGCTTGGTGGTTCGTTTGTCATTTTCTAAAAATTTGCAAAAAGATAAACAGGAGTTATTGAGGGCTTTACAAAGCAATTTCGGCGGCTCAAAAAAGAAAGGTCCCAAGGGAGCTCAATGGAGCCGTGCTTTGCGTGGCTTGGTGATTGGCATACCGAATGTCGGTAAATCTACTTTCATTAATTCTTTAGTGGGTAAGCAAAAACTAAAAGTGGAAGACCGTGCTGGGGTAACTAAGCAAGTTCGGCTACTACAACTGAATGAACATTATAGTTTATTTGACAGCCCCGGTATGTTGTGGCCCAATTTAGACGATCAGTATGCGGCTGCGCGTTTAACATTGCTGGGTTCGCTGAAAGACCAAGTGGTGGAAGAACAGCAGCTATTGTGTTTTTTGCTCCAAGAGCTAGAAATTTTGTACCCCCAATTGCTGGAACAACACTATGCTTTGCCAGTGAATCAGCCACCGGCAAATTCACCTTTTGCCACGTTCCGCAGTTCACTGAATAGTTTGGAAATTGCCCAAACTGTAGCTAACGGCAATCAAGAACAACTAGGCTCTGAAAACGGCGGCCCACCTTTATTGCATCCCACTTTGGATTTTTTAGCTTTGTTTGCAGCACTGGATAGCTTAGGGCAACGGCTACAATTTTTAGAAAAGGGTGGCAAAATTGACTACTGCCGTTTACTTAGCCGTTTGTTACGCGACTTTCAAAAAGGGAGGCTGGGGTGTTTGAGTTTGGAACATGCACCGGTTTGAAAGGTTGCAAAATCCATTGTGTTTGCGATTGTTTTTGGTCGATAAAGTTTGATATTCGGCAGGGCTTTACAAGCGGCTTTTTGGTGGATAATTTTTCACTATAGAGTTTTTGGCATATCTCTAAGAGTTTTTCTATGTCTTGATTGGCTAGTAAGCCAAAAGCAGGGTGGTAGGCTAAGCCTTTGGTTTTTAATTCTGGCCGCAACCAACCTTTGAGGAAATAGGCTAACTGATTGGGGCGGAGCACGGCTAGTAATTGTTTGAATATGGTTAGATGCTCTGTGATGTTTTGCTCTAGCACTTGGGCAAAACGGATTTGTGGGAACATGCTGCAAAAGCTCTCTGGTAAATTTCTGGTAAACGGCTGGTCTTCTGGTTTTTGTGAGATTTCGGGATTCCATAAAATTACGCTGCAGTGACTTGCAGAATTATTTTGTAATAATCTTGAGCATTCTTGTTTTAGCCTAGCACAAAGGTCTTTCTCCATTGTTTGAGAAACACTTATTGGTTTCATTGGAGTAAAATACGATTTGGGTAAATAGAATAGATTGACTGAATTGGTTTGTGATATGGTCTCAAGGTTTATTGCTTGGTTGGGTTTGACAAACTGTAGAGTACCACCACGGTAGGTTTGATTACCTTGGTTGGGTAGTTGGCTGAATGCTTGGCGTAGCTTTAAGCATAATTCAATTGGTTTTAACGTTTGATGGTGGCTAGTAAATATCAGCGATGTATACTTTGGGTTTTGTGGCTGCATACAATTTGCCGTGATAAAATGGGCTATTTGGCTAAATATAGACAGTGGGTAAAAAGGTTTGGCAGGGTGTTTCATACTAAATTTCAATAGGAACCTATTTGGGGTTTATGCCATGAAATGTTTATGTTTTTGAAAGTATTTTGGCAAAAAGTTTGCTAGCTTTAAATCAAAGCCACGTTAAATCTAAATCCAAGTCATTGTCAATTGGATTTTTTCAATCCTGCTATAATACAAATCGCTTTTCTATCTGCATCTCTAAATCCAAGTCATTGCCAATTGGATTTTTTTTCAATCCTGCTATAATACAAATCGCTTTTCTATCTGCATCGAAATTTGTTTGCAAGTAGATTTGCGTTGTTTCCCCTCAATATCTTTGTATTTCAGGCTCAACTGTAGCCTCTATCATAGGAGTTTTGTATGCCTAATGGTTTATTAGAACAATATCTGCAAAAAGGAAACATCAATCGTGCGTGTGTAGCCTATCTAGCGCAGCTTGATTTGCTGGCTGAAGCCAACCCCAAACTGGCCCGTTCTGTGGTTGCCGAATTAAACGATCAGAGCAAGTCGCTCAAAATGATTGCCAGTGAAAATTACAGTTCGCTCACGACCCAGCTTAGTATGGGGAATTTATTGACAGACAAGTACTCCGAAGGTGTAGCTGGTGAGCGGTTTTATGCTGGCTGTGAACAAATTGATGAGATTGAAACTCTTGCGCAACAAAAGGCTTGCGAGTTGTTTGGTGCCGAATATGCCTATGTTCAGCCTCATAGTGGTGCCGATGCCAATATGATTGCCTTTTGGGCTATACTGCATCAACGGGTTGAGCAGCCTGCACTACACACGTTGCAAAAAAAGTCCCTGTATGATTTGACGCTTGTGGAGTGGAGCCATTTGCGTGAACGTCTGGGCAACCAAAAATTACTGGGTATGGATTATTATTCGGGTGGGCACCTAACCCACGGCTACCGCTACAACGTATCGGGCCGTATGTTTGAATCCCATATGTATTCGGTAGATGCGCATAGTAAGCTTTTGGACTACGATGCTCTGGCCAAACAAGTAAAAGAATTAGAACCTCTTATTTTGTTGGCGGGTTATAGTTCTTATTCTCGCAAAATCAATTTTAAGGAGATGCGTGCAATAGCCGACAGTGTGGGTGCGGTGTTGATGGTCGATATGTCGCATTTTGCCGGTTTAGTCGCTGGTAAAGTTTTTACGGGGGATTTTGACCCAGTGCCCTTTGCTGATGTGGTTACAACAACAACCCACAAAACGTTGCGTGGACCCCGTGGTGGTTTAATCCTAGCTAAGCAGGAATTTGCCGAAGCTCTAAACAAAGGTTGTCCCTTGGTGATTGGCGGCCCCTTACCCCATATGATGGCTGCCAAAGCGGTTGCGTTTATGGAAGCGATGGAAATTCAATTCCAAACTTATGCTGCCAATGTAGTGAAGAATTCCCAAACCTTAGCTGAAAGCTTGATGGCTGAAGGTCTTACTGTGCTCACAGGAGGGACGGAGAATCATCTGCTTTTAGTTGATGTTACTAAGATCAATGGTTTAAATGGCAAACAGGCTGAAAATATTTTGCGTGATTGTGGTATTACTTTGAATCGCAACTCGTTGCCGTTTGATGCAAATGGGCCTTGGTATACTAGCGGGTTGCGCTTGGGTACGGCTGCTTTGACTACTCGCGGTTTGGTTCCAGATGATATGCGCCAAATTGGTTGTGTTGTTGCTAAGTGCTTAAAGGCAACCACACCTAAGGTTTTAACCAGTGGTAAAAATGCCGGTAAGCCTTCTAAAGTTAAGTATGATATTGATGCAGCACTACAGCAACAAGCTCGGAAAACGGTAAAAGGCATTGTATCCCGCTACCCTTTATATCCAGAATTGGATAGGGAATTGCTGTATAGTTTACTGTAATTGGCCCAATAAAATACCGAAGAACACTAAGAAAAGGCTTATTTGGCATATGAATACATCTTTTAGCTCTGTCAACGCTCTAGCTACATTGCTTTTGCTAATGGGGCTTCTTTTGTTTAATAATGGACTAGCGGCTTGGCAGTCTAGCCAGCAGGTTTACAGCAGATACTTTCAAAATACGGAAGCTGCTGTGCAACGTAGTGCTTCATCTATTCAGCAAGAATACCGCCAGGTGATGATCCGTAATGCCTTGAATATCGCTTGTTCGCTTTTTTTGATTTGGCTTGGTTTGCAGGTGTTGTTCAAGAAACGCTGGGCTTGCCATTTCTTTTTTAGCGTCCGCCAAGTTGCCCAGTTTAGCTTGCTATTTCTGCCTTTGGCTACTTTGTTGCTCTCATCAAACCGCCCATTGATGGATAGCCTGGCAGCTATCTATCAACCAATCGTTCAAGAGATTATCCAGCAGGAGTATGGCCAAGCTAGCAATAAATCACCTGTAGTTTTGGATAGTGAGGCCATGCGTATGGCCCTGCAAGTAGCGTTGTTTTTCTTAGCTTTTTTGGGTATGGGCATTGCTGGTTTGTTGCTGCGTTTGAGTAGCCGCTGCCTAGCGAAGGAAGTGCAAAAGGCTTTACTAGAGCATTCGCCTTACGCTGGCCGCTTTAGCCGTTTTATTTTGTGCTTGCCCATGAAGCTACTATTGGTTTTGCTACTTTCTGCTTATGGTATGGCTAAGCAGTTGTTAGAGATTCTTTCGGCAAGCTTGGTCAGTCTAGTAGAGCTGGAATTGTTAATGTTTCGTTTTGGGGCTTTTGTTTGTTTCGCTCTGGCTTTGTTGCAACTGACCAACCGCAATGTTCAGTACAGTGGCAACCCTTTATTGAAATTCCAGCTGCTGAAGAAGGCTTTGTTTTTTTGTGGTCTAGCTTATTGTATACAATTATTGCAACATAGCTTGGGTGTAGGCAGTGTTGAAGATGGGCTTACCACGCTTTCTACTCAAAGGAATTCTGCGTTGTTATTGGCCCAGTCGGCCATTAAAGGGGCTGTGTCTCAAATGCAAATCCTTAGTGATGTGTTGGTATTGTTGATGCTGGGCTTTCTTTATTATTTTCTGAAGCGGGCCATAAGTAAT
The DNA here is from genome assembly GCA_965225855.1 of Spirochaetia bacterium. GTDB lineage: Bacteria > Spirochaetota > Spirochaetia > SP-2023 > SP-2023 > Haliotispira. The sequence goes on from CBDDCK010000005.1 coordinate 1,842,468, forward strand.
ATTGTCCAAAGCTTGGAAGGCTTCCAAAGTCTTCAAGGTTGCCAAAGCTCTAGTACAGATTTAGAGCAAGCAGAGGGGCAAAAGCAACAAGATGATGAGACGTAAATCTAATTTTTGCTTTTATAGAAAAGACAAAAAAAGTAGGGCTCTTGCCCACAGACTCACATCTATTTACCAGTGAAGGCAATAACACTCTACAAAACCGACTAAAAGATCATTTCAAAGACAATGCGATCAAATATGTAGAGTTTCTGATCGGTTATTTTAGGATAAGTGGTTTTTATAAACTAGCTTCATTGATATATCCAAATCAACATTTTAGAATTTTAATATCATTTTAACTAATGAAGTACTTGCTGAAGGAATAAAATTTACACCGAGCAAATGTAATCGTAAATTACGATTTACCATAAAACAAAATGATAAAGTAGATTTGACAAAGTATAATCTATCTTCTGTAGATAAAAAAAGCAGTATTTTATTTAGAAGGTTTGAAAAAGCAACTAAAAAAAATAGGATATAAATCCATTTTGGAAAATACAAAAAATGAAATAGAAAAAAGCACACGAGTAAAGTTATCCTCAAAAATTAACAGTGCAATAAAAAATACCATAAAGAAGATATTGCCGATGTAGATAACTTCAAACGATTATGTGAAAAGGTCTTATTAGATTATTGACTCGTTTGGTGTTTTGTTGGTTTTTGAAAGAAAAAGACTTAATTCCAAAAGAAGTTTTTGACAAAGAAAAAATAAAAGAATTTTTAGATTTAGACAAAAATTCAAGCATTTATTATCAAGCCATATTACAAAACTTATTTTTTGGAACACTTAATAAATCAATTAACGAGAGAGTTTAGAAAAGATAAACAACATAACATGATACGGGACATGATAACTGAACGGGATAGGCGCGATAACTCGGGATTTTTTGGGACAAATGGGAAGGTAAAAATTGGCTTACTTTCTAAAATAAAAAAGTAAAAAAATTTTCATTGCACGAGAAAAAGCCAGAATCCATTTTTAACACCAAACCAGAGCAAAAACGCTCAAAACTTCAAAAAGCCAAAGCGCCCCCAACAAACACCCCAACACCCAACCAAAAAACCACCCCCCCAATCCTTCACAACAAAAACCAAACCATGCCCTAATTATGTACTTTTGAAAAGGAACAATTATGGACTAGGTCGGTCCATAGTTATCGACTTGCCTCGTCTATAGCTATGGATTGGTTGCTTTGATGGTTTATAGATTCAACTAATATTCAATGCAAATGAATTGGCATGGATTTTTAACCCCCAACCAACACTAAAAAACAACACTAACACACAAAAAAAGTGCCCAAACATAAAAAAAGCACAAAAAAACTTACAAAAAGCTTACAAAAAGCTTGTATAGGCCTTGACGCAACACCCCCCCTAGCAAAATGGGGCACTGTACACTAGCCCGTATGGGTTGGCTAATCTTTATCCATTTTTGGAGGTATTGCTTATGTATAAGCTCAAACTATTTTTATTGCCAGTAGCCTGGCTACTGGCCTTTATGGCCTTGGCCTGCGCCCCGCCCGATGACGATGATCGATCTTCTGCGCCGTCTAAGCCGACTATCAATAACGCCATCTACGACTTTGCTACGGCTCTGTTAACCGTACAAGGTTCTAACTTAAGTCCTACAGAAGCGCAAATCCAAACCATCGTAGTAGATGGCGTAGCCTTCAGTTCCTATACTGCAGATGACGATGCCACTGGGCCAGATAATAGCAATCTGGCAAAAGGTAAGTACCGTATTAAAAGCGATGGCACAAAGCTTTGGCTTAGACTTACCGATCAACATAAAGCTGCTCTTCAGACCAAGTTGGGTAGCAATGGTCTAAAAAAAGGGTTGCTTACTAGCTCTGGTGCTTGGGCAGGTTTAAATACACCTAAAGACTTGGACGTTAGTAATGTACCCGAAAATAAGCAGTCTAAAGTATCCGATGACAATCAGCCATCTAAGCAAACTGAAGAAGCTGAACAAGCTGAACAAGTCGAACAAGCTGAAGAGGAGTCGCGTAAACTACCCGAAGCCGAACAAGCTGAAGAAGAGTCGCCTAAGCAACCTAAAGACGAACAAGTCGAACAAGTCGAAGAGGAGTCGCCTAAAGCTGCAATTACCGGTGCAAGCTACCATGTTGGCACGGCGCTGTTAACTTTACAAGGTACTGACTTAGGTAGTGCGACCCAAGCCCAAATCCAAACCATCGTGGTAGATGGCGTAGCCTTAAGTTCCTATACTGCCACAGCCACTGGGGCAGATAGTCGCGGTCTTGCAAAAGGTAAGTACCGTATTAAAAACGATGGCACAGCGCTTTGGCTTTACCTTACCGATGACGATAAAGATGCTCTGAATGGCAAGACAGGTATGGATAGCAATGGTCTAAAAGATGGGTTGCTTACTAGCACTGGTGCTTGGGCGGGTTTAGATACAGCCAAACCCTTAACCGTTAGTGGAAACCCCGCACCCGCAATTACCCGTGCAACCTATGATGTAAATAGAGGCGTGTTAGTGATTACAGGTACTAATTTACCGACAACAGTTGCAGAATGGGACTTTAGCAAATTGACACTTGTATCCGGTGATCGTACTAATAGATTGACATTACCTCGGTTCATATTAGGTATAAGCAAAGCCACAGGTTCTGCAGTAAGTGCAACAAGCTTAACGATTACTTTAAGCGGTAGTGTAAAAGACAAAGCCGATGCTATATTGGTTAACGATGGTGTTCGTGATGAGTTTGGTGCATACAACCTGGAAGCAGCAGCAGGATTTGCCGGTGGTAGCGCTGAAGACACAACCAACCCGATTACCGTTAGTGGGTATACCATCATCAACGCATCATACAGCGCTAATACAGGCGAGTTAACTATTTATGGTAGAGGTTTACCAACAACAATTGCAGAGTGGGACTTTAGCAAATTGACGATTGTATCCCGTGATGGTAGTAAGAGATACACATTACCACGGCACTCAACTGTAGGCGCAAACAGAGCCACAGGTACTGTAGCAGCTATAAAAGGCTTAAAGATTACTTTAAGCGGTAGTGTAAAACAGAAAGCCGAAGCTATAATGCAGGAGCGTTTTCGTATATACAAATTTGAAGCAGCAGCAGGATTTGTACCTGGTAGTCCAGAAGACCCAACAGTTATTCTTACTAGTACTATTACTAGGCGTTCTAAGTAAGTAAGGTTTGGTTGTTGCAACGCTTGCATTTGAAAATTGCAACCTTGGTAAGTTTTTTAGCAAGGTTGCTTTTACCAATTATAGCCTTGGTATAAAGTATTGTTCCGCATTGGTGCAATACATCTTTCCGCCTTGGATCAAGGCCTTGATCCAAGGTGGAAAGCTATATCATAGCAAGGCCAAAACCACCAAGCTAAAACGTTGCCATAAAAATTAAGAGATTCTCTTAATAACTAACAAGAACTTTTTGTAACAAGATAAACTTTGGTCAAGCCTTGCTTGCCTTTTGGGTTGGTACTATGGCTAGCAAGTCGTTTGATTTTGCGTGCGCCGTTACAATAAGTAGGAGCGCAAAAGGCTGTATATAAAGGAGGAGTTTATTCGTATAAGATTCAGGCATAAGGGATTGTTTTCCTTGCTGTTTTTCATAAGAATAAAGGTTTGGGCGCAGGGGTTTTTGAGTCTGCGACCGTGGACTATACTCACGCCCGAAGAGTTTGCTATAAAAAACCGTATAGAAAAGATAGGTACGCCATTAAAAGAGTGTATACTGATGAAAAACGGTTGAGATTGATGGCAAAAAGCAAAATATCTAAATATAATTTCAGCCATACCCCAAGCTTGTATAGATAAGAAGGTATATCAATACATGGCAATACAAACTATCTTGCAGCGTCTACAGCAACAACAGCAGTACCGCAGTTTAGAAACATTCGCCAGGCCCGGATCTAACCCTAACCAACAGCTATTGAGCTTTTGTGCCAATGACTACCTAAACCTCTCCCAACATGACGAACTTAAAGCAGCCGCTATCTATGCTACCCAACATTACGGTTGCAGTGCCGCTTCATCGCGTCTGCTATCGGGCCACTTAGCCATTCATCAAGAACTAGAACAACGGCTAACAACTTGGTTTGGCAGTGGCTATCAAGCAGCTTTGAGCTTTGGCAGCGGTTATCTAGCCAACAGCGGTATACTGCAAGCCATATTGCAGTCCAACACCATTGTTCTATGGGACCAACTCAATCATGCTAGCCTAATTGATGGCCTACGGCTGGCCAGTAGCACCCATGCTGGCTTGGGCCAAAGCACAATCCAATGGCAACGCTATAAACACTGCGATATGCAAGACTTGGAGCACCGCCTACAGAAAATCCAGCAGCAAGCCGAGTCCAAAGCAGAAAGGCCCACTATCTGGCTGCTTACCGATTCTGTATTCAGCATGGACGGTGATATTGCACCATTGTTGCAGTTAGCTCAATTATCCCATAAGTACCAATTCCACTGGCTGGTAGATGAAGCCCATGCTGTAGGTATTTATGGCCATAAAGGGTCAGGCTTAGTACAAGCCTTAGCACAGAGCATAGCCAAGCCCAAAAACAACAGCCAAGTCAAGCAAAGCTATCGTCTGCCAGACTTAGTTACCGCAAATTTTGCCAAAGCCCTGGGAAGCTATGGCGGTTATTGCCTGTGCAGCCATGAATGGAAGGAATACCTAGTAAACTTTTGCCGCAGTCTCATCTATTCTACCGGCCTACCACCATCTTGCGCTGCTGCTGCCCTCAAGGCAACTGAAATTGTTGAGCGTGAATGTATGGCTCATCAACAGCAAACACTGGATTGCTCTATAATAGCTCAAGATGTAAGCCAAGGTGCAGTCAAAGGCTTAGGCGCCCAATTACTACAGAATAGCCACCTATTCCATCAAACCCTACAAGCGGTAATACCACAGATTAACTTACTACCATTGCAAAGCCCAATAGTCCCAGTAATACTCGGTAATAACCAGCAAGTGCTAGAAGTGGCCAAAGTATTACGCGATAGTGGTATCATCGTAAAAGCCATCCGTAGCCCAACCGTACCCAAGGGTAGAGAACGCTTGCGCTTTTCACTAAGCCTAGGCCATCATAAACAGGACTTACTGTATTGTGCCAAGGCTATTGGCAATGCCTGTTGGCCAAATCATTAGCCAAGCTGTAGAATAAAATATTAGCGCGAATACATAGGAACACAGTATGCTTATAAACAAAGTTTTAGTGCGTATTAGTGGTTGGGGTAGTCAATGCCAGATTTTGGACCCTTTATTAGCCCATTGCCCCGAGCTAGCCCACCACAAAAGGCTTGATCTAGCGTGGCAGGATTTTGTTAGTATTACGGATACCAGCCAACGGCGCCAAGCATTGCTTTACACCTTTGAGCAAAAGTACTTATCATCCATTCAAGGGCCGATTCATGGCCAAGGTAAGAACCCAAGTAATCCTGAAAGCCACCTAAGCCATATAAGCCACCAATGGGAAATTGCCGATATGGTGATACTTGGGTGGTCCTTAGGTGGCCTATTAGCCTTAGAGCTTAGCTTAGCCATCAATCATCAACAAGCAAACCCCAAAAGGCCACGATTATTGTTATTAAGCCCCACCGCAGCTATGTGTGGGCCTGCTTTAGTACCCCCTATCATTTTAAAGATGATGCAACAAAAACTAAACCAAGCAAACAATAGCGTGCTACTTGACTTTGCCGCAAACCTAGGGGATTATCATGGTCATCATGGGGCCGATAAAGAATGGAAGCAATTGTATTTAAAACAAGCTCAAAGCTTTAGCACAGAGCAATTGATAGCGGGCTTAACATATTTAAGATCCTGCGATCTTCGGGAGGAACTAGGGGGCTTCCAGAACCCTAGCCTACTGATTAGTGGCACTCATGATAAGATTATCCCAGTACAACAAAGCCAAGCTTTAGCCCAATTACTAGGCAATGCAGCGAAACTACAACTATTAGAAGCAGGTGGACATTGTAGTCCATTATTGGCTGGAGCCCAATGCAAGCAATCCATTAGTGATTTACTACAAAGCCAAAAGTAACGATAGATCAACTATAAAAGGAAATAAGGGGGGAAAATACCGACATAGGGTATAGATAGAATGCCGGGGACCGGAATCGAACCGGCACGCCCTTACGAGCACGGGATTTTAAGTCCCGGGTGTCTACCAATTCCACCACCCCGGCATGTGCACAACATTATAAGCAATCGTAATAAATATTGTCAATAAAAACCCGCAAACGCCGTAGAGTAACTAGAACACTTGAACACCAAAGTCCAAGAATTGGCAGGCCTGAAATGCATCGGGAAATGGGTATCTCACGTCAGCATACCAAGGCGTGCTGTGCGCTAAAAGCTTAGAGCCAAGAGAATAGGACTCATACGTACGCAGCAGGTCAGTACCAGTATACTTTATTCACTTAATTGAGGCAATGCTTTTAGCTCCTGTAATAACTCATCAACAAACTTTCCAGCTTCTACACCATCTTCTAGTAATTTCTTACGTTTAGCACGTTCTATCAAAAGATCGTCTACCAATAGAAAAGCTGTAATAAGGGCCGTTTTTAAAGCATCATTAAGATTTAAAGCATCCTGCGTTAAAGCAATTTTATGTTCTAAATGCCGAAACACTTGTTCCATATAAGAAAGATCGCTATTGCTGCGCAACTCTATATTACTACCGAGTAGAGAAAAACTAAATTGATTTTGCATAAAGACCTAAATTATATAAGTTATAAATGAATAGAGCATCTAATGATTTTTATTTGCTGGCACGGCTAAAATTTCTAATAGCAAACTGCTAAAAGATTTCATCATTGGAAGCTTTTTAGAGCAGATTATTCCCCACCCTTTAAGGCGCTATCTATCATTCAAGTATTCTCCGTTAAAGAAGCAATCCCTGCAGCCAAAGATTCTGAACTTTGAATTTGTGTCATTTGTTTAGCTCTTATACTCTGATTTTTCGCATCATTTATATTCCTACCTACACATGCTTAACAGACACCGAATCATTATTTTGTGATTTTGTAGGAAAAATCAATTCTTCTGTATCTTCCTTATCTGCAGGTTGTTGTTCAAGGTTTATTGAGCTAATTTCCTGTAAATTCGAGTTTTGATGATATAGCTCTAAAAACTGCCGTAAATCAGAGCTTTTCTGCGACTCTAAAACGGGTAGATTCTCCTCGGGAACTACAGAATTACTGTTTATATCCGTTGGATTTGCTTCTAGCTTAACTGGGTCTATCTGTTGCTCTACTTGAACATCAGTTTCCAATATTTCTTGTTTTACAAAAGTATTTGAAGTTTGCGGTATAGACTCTACGTCCAGCTGAAGCTCTTGCAACTCGGTCATCAACTGGTTAAATTCCACTTCTACCAATTGTTGGTTTTGGGCTAAATCACGGTTTGTTTGGCATACTTGTTCCAAATTCTCCTTATATTCCACCAATTTTTGACACAACACTGTATTTTCTTGCTTTAAAGTATGGTTTTCTTGCTTTAAAGCATGAATCCGAGTTTCCATCTTTGTTACAGTAGCATTTATAAGCTCCCGAAGTTTCTGCAATTGCACTAGCGAAATCATCTAACCTCCTATACATCGAAAAACAGAATTGATAAAGCTTTGAATAAAAACTACCTTAATCTATCTGACAAGATAATTTTGGCAATTTTACGGAAACAGCACCTACTAATGCAGACGGACCTGCTCGACAATAGAATTGAAAGCTTTAGGGTCTTCAATTGCCATATTGGACAAAGCTTTGCGATTGAGCCCGATCTTATTTTTAATAATTCCAGTCATAAATTGCGAATAATTTATCCCTTGTTCACGGCAAGCAGCAGAAATCCTAGCAATCCATAAACGACGGAAATCCCGTTTTTTGCGTTTGCGATCGCGATAAGCATAAGCACCAGCTTTTGCTGTCGCATCTTTTGCTTGCCTTAAAAGCTTTCCAGGTCTTCCACGAAAACCTTTTGCTCTTTCAAGTACTTTTTTACGCCGATCTTTGCGGCGTGTACCATCAATAGCTCTTGGCATTTTTTATAACTCCAATAAAACAAAATCAAATCCAATAATTCCTTAGCTATAAGGCATCATCTGCCGAGCTCTTGCAAACTCGACTTTATCGACAACAGAGCCTTTGCGCAGCCGCCTTTTGCGTTTTGCAGATTTCTTTGTCAATATATGGCGCAGACCTTGTTTCTTTATAACTATTTTACCTGAACCAGTTACCTTATAACGGGAAGCAGCCGCCTTCCGAGTCTTCATTTTCGGCATATATAAACCTCTTACTTCATATACAAAATCACTTTATGATTTCTTCGACTTTTTAGAACTAAGCATCATACTCAATAAACGCCCTTCCATCTTTGGACGAGAGTCTACATTGTAGCTACCTTCTTCAAGATGGGCAATAACCTTATTTAAAACGTTATCTCCCAAATATTCTGTATGGGCTAATTCCCTCCCTCTAAAGCGCACTGTTACTTTCACTTTAGAGCCTTCTTCCAGGAATTCTTGAATTTGGCGAGTCTTAAATACAATATCGTGTTGGTCAATTTTCGGCTGCATTCGTATTTCTTTTAGCTTTATCTGATGTTGCTGCTTCTTTTGTTCTCGCTGCCTTTTTTCTTGCTCAAACTTGAATTTGCCATAGTCAATAATCTTACATACAGGCGGCCTAGCTTGCGGAGCAACCTCCACAAGGTCTAACCCAGTACGTTCTGCTTGTTGCAATGCTTGGCGAAGGGATACTAACCCAATTTTTTGTTCATCTATACCAATTAGAAATACTTCTTGTGCTTTTATTTGGCGATTGGTAGCCAAATCCTTCTTCTTAACATTTGCAGACAAAAATAACAACCTTTATATTGTGACCAGCTATAAAAATGCCACAATGATAATTCATATATAATATCTATACTGGATAATAATTAACCTAAGCGTTTAACGATATTAGAACACAATTATGTAAAAACTATATGTTTTTGTCTAGCACCTTTTAGCTTGGTTGTACCAGCCTTGATAAAAAAACTTACCAAGGCTGAAACAACTAAGCATTGCTTACCGCAACAACAAAACCTTATTTACCAACCGCAAAAACTTCAATAGGATTGGTTGGGTCTGCTGAACTACCAATTACAAATCCTGCTGCTGCTTTAAGGTTGTATGCACCATCATTATCACGAAGACCAACCTTAACCAGTATCTTATTGGCTTCCGCTTTTACAGTACCGCTTAAAGTAATATATAAGGTTGTTTTATTTGCACCAGAACCTGTGGCTGTGTTTGCACCTGCAGTTGCGTGCCGGGGTAATGTGTATTCCTTACTACTATCACCGGATACAAGCGTCAATTTGCTAAAGTCCCAGTCTGCAACTGTTGTCGGTAAATTATCACCATCAATCAATAATAGGCCTTTACTAATAGAGTAGCGTACGGATTCGATTTCGACTACATACCCACTGACGGTAATAGGGTTATTGCTTGTGTCTTCAGCCCTACCACCTGCAAATCCTGCTGCTGCTTCCAGGTTGTATACACCATTATCATCACGAACACCATTCTTAACCAATATCTTATCGGCTTTCCTTTGTTCACTACCCTTTAAAGTAATCGTTAAGCTTGTTGCACTTGCTGCAGAACCTTTGGCAAAGTGTGTAGTTGAAGCTGGGCTGTGTGCTCTTAATGGGACACTCTTACGACCATTACCTGCAACAAACCTCAATTTGGTGAAGTCCCAGCCCCACACTGTTGACGGTAAATTGACACCTGTAATCACTAACACGCCTGTACCAGAATTGTAGGTTGCACTGGTAATTGCGGGGTTACCACTAACGGCCAAGGCTTTGGCTGTATCTAAACCCGCCCAAGCACCAGTGCCAACGCTAAGTAACCCATCTTTTAGACCATTGCTATCCATACCGTCCTTGCCATTCAGAGTAGCTTTATCGTCATCGGTAAGGTAAAGCCAAAGCGCTGTGCCAGCGCTATGCAGGCGGTACTTACCTTTTGCAAGACCGCGACTATCTGACCCAGTGGCTGGGTCATCTGCAATATAGGAACTTAAGGCTAAGCCAGCTACCGTGATAGTTTGGATTTGGGCTTGTTGCGCACTACCTAAGCGATTACCTTGTATGGTTAGCAGCGCCGTGCCAACATGGTAGCTTGCACCGGTAATTGCGGGGTTTCCACTAACGGCCAAGGCTTTGGCTGTATTTAAACCCGCCCAAGTACCAGTGCCAACGCTAAGCAACCCATCTTTTAGACCATTGCTATCCATACCTGTCTTGCCATTCAGAGTAGCTTTATCGGTATCGGTAAGGTAAAGCCAAAGCGCTGTGCCATCGTTTTTAATGCGGTACTTACCTTTTGTAAGACCACGACTATCTGGCCCAGTGGCTGTGCCATCTGTAGTATAGGAACTTAAGGCTACGCCATCTACCGTGATGGTTTGGATTTGGGCTTGGGTCGCACTAGCTAAGTGAGTACCTTGTACAGTTAGCAGAGCCGTGCCAACATTGTAGCTTGCACGGGTAATTGCGGCTTGTTCGGCTTGTTCAGCTTGTTCAGCTTGTTCGGTTTGTTCGGCTTGTTCAGCTTGCTTAGGCGACTGCTGTTCGGCTTGTTCGGCTTGTTCGTCTTTAGGTTGCTTAGGCGACTGATCTTCAGCTTGTTCGTCTTCTTCAGCTTCTTCAGTTTGCTTAGATGGCTGATTGTCATCGGATACTTCAGTTTGCTTAGATGGCTTATCGGGTACATTACTAACTTCCAAGTCTTTGGCTGTATCTAAACCCGCCCAAGTACCAGTGCTAGTAAGCAACCCTTTTTTTAGACCATTGCTACCCACCTTGGCCTCAAGAGTAGCTTTATGTGGATCGGTAAGTTTCAGCCAAAGCGCTGTGCCATCGCTTTTAATACGGTACTTACCTTGTTCAAGACCGTTACTATTTACCCCAGTGGCATCGTCATCTGCAGTATAGGAACTTAAGGCTACGCCATCTACCACGATGGTTTGGATTTGCGCTTCTGTAGGACTTAAGTTAGTGCCTTGTATGGTTAACAGAGCCGTAGCAAAGTCGTAGATGGCGTTATTGATAGTCGGCCCAGAAGACGGCGCACCATTGTCATCGTTGTCATCGGGTGGGGCGCAGGCAAAGGCCATAAAGGCCAGTAGCAGTACTACAGGCAATAAAAATAGTTTGTGCTTATTCATAAGCAATACCTCCAAAAAGGGATCCAACAAGGGATAAAGATTAGCCAACCCATACGGGCTAGTCTGTAAATCCCCATTTTGCTAGGGGGGGTGTTGCGTCAAGGCCTTTATAAGGCTTTTTGCAAGTTTTTTTGTGCTTTTTTTATGTTTGGGGCACTTTTTTTGTATCTTAGTGTTGTAGGCAAATACGTTGCTTAGTAGCCAATAAATTATTTGAGACTACTGGGGTAAAAATTTGTATAAGCCTGGGTGTTTGTGGCTTGTCTGTTCCAGCCTTTGGTTGGCCTTTGGGGTGGGAAAGTATAGAATTGAATAAAATACTTGATTACACCTTAATTACACTATGGGGCAATCTCCAAAAGGTCAAACATTTAATGAAAATGAAAACGGGATATTATTCTTTCAGGGGCGTTCAGAATTTGGCCAACGATTTCCTAACACAAGGCACTGTATTTCGATCAATCAATAAAACCGATTTAGCAAAACAAACATTAATATCTCCCAATCAAATAATCTGCTATACATTCAATAAAAATATTTCACACATTGATAACAAAATAGAAAACCAAACTTTAACTAAAATTAGGGATACACTTTTGGCCCAATTGCTATCGGGCAAACTGCGTATTGCCGATGTAGAAAATTTCATTAAAGACTAGGGTATTAATAGGTGGGAGGTAAATCTATTGATAGATTTAGGTCAATTCTATCAATAGGTGGGAGGTAGTTCTATGGTTAGAGGGGGCTGGCTACTTTAATTAGATAATGATAAGTCGATGCCCCAATTTGTGAATCTGCTTTTTTTATCTGAAGCCCTTTGGTCTTTACCTTGCGGCTCTTCTGGGTATTTAGCTGGGGCTCTTCACGCAAACAACTTTGACAATACAGTGTCGATCGGGTTTGTTGCTTTGGGTTATTGGTTGGGGGTGGCCTTTGGTTTGTTGTTGGGGTGGGGCTAAATGAACAAATATTTAACTAAAAGCGTTACGCTAAGTTATGTTAAAGACTATCTTATCCTCCCCAAAAAAGATTGTATTATTTATCCTTGGATGCTGCATACTACTGGGTTCTATTGTTAAATTTAAGTAAGGCATCTATCTTGAATTTAACATACAGTAGATATAAAATGCTGTACTCTATTTTTGGAGTACTATATTGCCTGTATTTGTAATAGTAGGATTTTGGGGTGTACATGTGTAAAAAAATAATACCAAGTTTGCTGGTTTGTAAAATAGTTTTTATCAGCATTATGATAGCATTCGTTTCTTGTTCTAAATTGCCAATAGCTCATTATACTTTAGTTTTAGTGCAAGATTCCTCAAATGAATCAAAAATTTTGTTAAGCAAGCTTAAAGCAGCGAAATTGGCAATAGAGAAATTTAATGCCAAAACTAATATTAATACTTTGAATTTAACTTTGGAAGTATTGGATTTAGCTAAGCAAAATATTGCCTCTTCTGCTGATTTACAAAGTTATATCCACCAATTGCAGCATGGCAAATTGTATCGTTCTGTTATTATAGGCTTTGCTATAGGGGCTGGAGCTATAGCCAAGACTAGAGAGCCTGCAACTTTTTCACTACTGCAATTTCAAAAAATCTTAAAAGATAGTGGTTCTTTATTGGTAGGTTCTTGGCCATTTCCCCCTGAGGGGACAAAAGAATATCCTTTGCAGCTAAATGTAGCAGAGCCAGCTTATGCTAGTAATTCATACTTTGTTCAATATATTATCAATAATCGCAAGTTGGATAACATTTATATTGTCTATGATGCGCAACACCGCGGTATTGCAGAAGATTTTATTTTGCGTAGTAATCAACATGGCTTGCAAGTGGCTGCGAAATTACTGTATGTAGCGGGCAGTTCGGATTATGCAAAAGGTAGGATTCAAAGCCTTTCGGCTTTATTGAGTGTTGAAAAAAATGTGTTGCGGGGAAATAAGCAGAGGAATGGTATTGTGTTATTTTTAAATCAGTCTAATTTTGCAAAGAACAATGCTTATTTGTCTGAAAGTCCATATCGTTATTTTTTTGATAACTTTGATATTCTATTGAATAATGATCGATTAGATTTTGTAAATTCGCTAAACCCTAAGGTTGCGCGCTATTTTGTATTTCAGCAACAAGAATTTGCAGCGTATAAAAAGTACCAGAATTTTATTAGTCAGTATGAGAAAATTTACCATTTGAATGCCCGCAAAGAGGCTGTCGAGCTCTACGATGTTATTGGTTTGCTATCTTATGCAGCCAAGAAAACCATAGAAGAGGCCCAAATAGAAACGACATTAGCCCAGCAGATTTACCAAAATTTATTAGATATTGAGTTTGAAGGGGCTACGGGCAATTTTATTTTCAATACACAAGGCCAACGCATTGCCAATTATCCTGTTTTTCAATGGACGTCTAGGGAGTTAAAAACTTTGGGCTATTTTTCTGGCTTAAAGGGCCTCTTTATAAATAATTAGAGGCCCATATATTTTATGCTATACGCCGCCCTAAGACTCCACCAAGCCTTCACACCAAAAACCAAACCGTAACCTAATTATGTACTTTTTAAAAGTAACAATTATGGACTAGGTCGGTCCATAGTTATCGACTTGTTGCGTCTATAACTATGGATTGGTTGCTTTGATTGTTTATGGATTTATTATGGATTTAGATAATATTCAATGCATTCAATGTCGATTTAATGGGCCTTGACTCAATTCCCCCCTAACACAATAGGTCTCTATGCACTAGCCCGTATGGCTTGGCCAATCTTTATCCATTCTTGGAGGTATTGCTTATGTATAAGCTGAAACTACTTTTATTGCCTGTAGCATTGCTAATGGGCTTTATGGAGTTTTCCTGCGCCCCACCCGATGACGATGATGCGCCATCTTCTGGGCCGTCTAAGCCGAATATTCGTAACGCCATGTACGATGTTGCTACGGCTCTGTTAACCGTACAAGGCACTAACTTAAGTCCTACAGAAGCGCAAATCCAAACCATCGTAGTAGATGGGGTAGCCTTAAGTTCCTATACTGCAGATGACCCAGCCACTGGGCCAGATAGTAACGGTCTTGAACAAGGTAAGTACCGTATTAAAAGCGATGGCACAGCGCTTTGGCTTAGACTTACCGATGACGATAAAGCTGTTCTTGAGGCCAAGGTGGGTAGCGATTTCGGCAAGCAAGTTGGTTGGGTTTAAGCCAACTTGCTTGCCTTTTTTGTTGGGGGTAACTATGGCTAATAATCCACTACCAGCTTGGTAGTGGATTGCGGCTAGCTTGGTAGTGGTATAATTTTGGCTATGGGTTGTTTAGGTGTGGTAAAACTAGGGTGTGAATGCTTCGATTCTACAGTTGGGCCACCAATACTAGTAGTAACTAACTACCAAGCTAATTGAGAGTAGGTTTAAGTTGAACCCAAAAAATAACCATACTGTACTTGACCTTTCATAAGAACTTATAAATAATGCCAGCTTATCATCTTCTATTATAAGTAGGTTTTCTATGCAAGCATTCTTATTTACGGCCTTAGGGTATTTTGTCCTACCCATTGCTACCTTGTACTCTTGCCTTGCCAGTATTTATTTGCTGGACTTTAGCGACCCAGAGTTTTGGCCCTATGTTGCCTTATGGACACCCGGTATATTCCTATACTACATCTACATAGGCCAGCTCATCATAGGCCAGCGCCTACCGTTTTTAGACCGCATCTGGGGCTTCCCCAACATAATACGAAAACACAAAGGCATGTTTAGCAGACTATTCTTACTAGGGCTAATTATGCATTCGCTAAGCTACTTGTACAAATACGGCATAGCAAAGCTCATACTCAAACCCGATAGTGGTATGATAGCCGTATATATAGCTGTTGCCGGCTCTATTGCCCTAATGTTCATCGCAGTCAAAGTATGGCTGAAACCCCAACCGCGCCATGGCCAAGCCACTCGCTATGCTGCCGACTATGCCAAAATGCATAGGTTACACCAGCTTTTCTACCTACTAGCCATCGGCGTTTGGTATCATGTAGCAAGCTCGGGAGCCTTTCAAGAAAACGGGCTCGGTAGAACCTTGGTAACCGCCTATCTACTGTTTGCCTTATCCTGCAAACTATACATGCTAATACGGGCCCGCCAAGCCCCGGTATACCGCTTACAACAGCTAGAAGTTTTGCATGAAAACTTTGTGCGCTTGCGCTTGCACACCAGCCACACAGGGCCACAAGTACAAGCTTTGCATCACCATAAAGCCGGGCAATACGCCTACTTTTCCTTTGCCATCAAAGACCAAACGGGCACTTATTGGGAACAACACCCTTTTTCCTTTGCCAGCCTTGCCTCGCAAGGCTCTAATCAAGATTCTTCAACCCTAACTATAGTGGTTAAAAAACTGGGGGACTTTACCGCCAAGCTGCGCGAATTACCTGTAGGTGAATCTGGTACTGAAGTAAAAGTACTAGGCCCCTATGGCAAATTTGGCGTTAGCGCTCACACTACTTATGCCGATGGGTTGTACTTGGTCGCTGCAGGCATAGGCATTACCCCATTCCTTTCCGTATTAGAAAAACAGGCTTTTGAGGCCGAATCACAAGCCCAAACAAAGCCAACACAAACTAGCCCCCTAATGCTTCATTGGTTTGTCCGCGAAGAAAGTGAGCTTGTGTTTGAAGACCGCTTCCAATACTTCTGCCAGAGACTGCCAAACCTGCAAGTGCAAACTTATGTCGGGCAATCCCTTTCCGAAAGCATATTAGAGCAAGTGCTGTCTTCTATCCCTATTAACGGCAAACCCAAGCTAGGGGTGCTATACTGTGGCCCCGATGCGGTAGGCCCTATCGTACGCAAAGTGATGGGCCGCTTAGGTATACCCCAGCGCAACTTCCACACCGAATTATTTACCATGTAGCTTGACATATACCAGCCCTTACTGCAATAGTATTGACTATCACTTGTTGTTTAACAGCTAAGCTTTGTTGTCCGCAAGTTTGTGCAAGAGCATCTTTAACGTGCTTTCTTGTAATTGACCTTTAAGGGAATCAGCTATGGATCACTTAACCAAATTGGAGTCCCAGTCGGTATATATCTTTCGGGAAGCCTACCGCAAATTCAGCAATCTAGCTATGCTTTGGTCTATTGGCAAAGACTCTACTGTGTTGCTGTGGTTGGCACGCAAGGCCTTTTTCGGCCATGTGCCCATACCGCTGATACACATTGACACATCGTATAAAATCCCAGAAATGATTGAGTACCGCGACCGCCTAGCCTTGGAGTGGAAGCTCAATATGATTTATGGCCAAAACCACCAAGCTTTGGCAGCCAAGCAAACCTATCCAGATGGTGCACTTTCGCGCATAGATTGCTGTAAGGCCCTAAAGTCCGAAGCCCTCAAACATACACTCTCTGGCGAGTGGATGCGTTTGCGCTTAGACCACGCCCAAGGCAAGTATATAGAAGATCTAAACCGTGAACCCTATACCGGCGTTATCGTTGGTGTCCGTGCGGACGAAGAAGGCAGCCGTTCCAAAGAACGCTACTTTTCCCCGCGCAATGAGCACAATGACTGGAATGTAGATGACCAACCTCCCGAGCTGTGGGATCAATTCAAGACAGACTTTGCACCCGGTACCCACTTACGCATTCACCCTCTCCTAGATTGGACGGAACTGAATATTTGGGAATACATTGAGCGTGAGAGTATCCCCACCGTTAGCCTATACTATAACCAAGGTAGCGGTAAACGCTACCGTTCGCTGGGCTGCTACCCTTGTACTAATACCGTGGAATCCCAAGCTTGCAACCCCAAACAGATTATAGAAGAGCTGAAGACTGGTAAGTTTGTCCAGATTGCCGAACGCTCTGGTCGAGCCCAAGATCAAGAAGGGGGTGGCTTGGAAACCTTGCGCCGCGATGGCTATATGTGAGATACACTGATGAATAATAATGGATATACAAGAATTACAATATCGAGAACAATTTAACGTAGTGGTCGTTGGCCATGTAGATCACGGCAAGAGTACGGTGATTGGCCGCCTACTAGTAGATACCGGTGCACTGCCCGAAGGGAAGTTAGAGCAAGTGCAAATAACATGCCAACGCAACGCCAAGCCATTCGAGTATGCTTTTTTGTTAGATGCTTTACACAATGAACAAAGCCAAGGCATTACGATTGATACCGCCCGTTGTTTTTTTAAGTCCGCAGCAAGAGACTATATTATTATTGACGCCCCCGGCCATATCGAGTTCTTAAAGAATATGGTTACTGGTGCTGCACGCGCCGAAGCTGCCATTCTCGTAATTGATGCCAAGGAAGGAGTGCAGGAAAACTCGCGCAGGCACGGCTATATGTTGAGTATGCTAGGTATTCAACAAGTGGTGGTACTAGTCAATAAAATGGACTTGATTGACTATGAGCAAAAGCCCTTTGAAGAGATTTGCATTGAATACCGTGCCTTTTTACAACAGATAAGGATTGAGCCACGCACGTTCTTACCTGTGTCTGCCTTCTTTGGAGAGAACCTTTGCCAAATCTCTAGCAAAATGCCGTGGTTTGCTGGTGGTAATCTGCTTAGTGTGATGGACAGCCTGACAAAAGAGCTGTCGCTTAGTGCCAAACCATTGCGCTTCCCTGTGCAAGATGTTTATAAGTTTACCGCAAGGGGCGATGATCGGCGTATCTGTGCTGGGCGGGTGGAAACGGGCCAAGTTCGCAAGGGGGATAAAGTGGTGTTTTATCCATCGGGAAAGCGAGCGGTAATTGCCAGTATTGAGGAATTTAATGTAGCGGAGCAGCAATCGGTGGAAGCAGGGCGTTCGGTTGGCTTTACCTTACAGCCAGAAATTTATGTTAAGCAGGGCGAGCTAATGGTGCATGATGGGGCTAACCAGCAGTTGGGCCACCCCATCGTGAGTACAAAAATGCGCGTCAACCTTTTCTGGCTAGGCCGTAAGCCCATGGTTTCTGCCAAGAAATATAAGCTAAAGGTGGCCACTGCTGAGCATTCGGTCTATTTGCAAACGGTGTACAAAGTGCTCGATGCTTCAGAATTGAGTTCAGTGCAAGGGAAACAGCAAATTGACTTGCACGATGTGGCCGATTGTGTGCTGGAATCCCTTAGTCCTGTAGCCTTTGATACCGTGCAGCAAGTGGCCCAAACAGGCCGTTTTGTGATAGTCGATGGCTATGATATTGCTGGAGGTGGTATTATTCTATCTTCAGTAGAACAGGGCGAAAGCTTGCTGGAGCGCCATATCCACCAGCGGGAGGCCTTTTGGCAGCGTAGCAAGCTAAACCCAACCATGCGTGTCCAGTGTTATAAACAGCAGCCTAGCTTGATCATTATTAGTTGTGAAGGCTTTGGTGAACATGGTTGCGAGGGCCTTAACTCAACCGAAGAGCTGCCCTTAGCCCACCAATATGCTGGGTTGTTGGAACAGCAGCTAGTCCAGCAAGGCCATTACGCCTACTATTTGAGCCTTGGCAATATGGGGCTAAGCAATCAACAAGCCGAGCGCAGCGAGAGCCTGCAGCATTTGGGGGGAATGGCCCACATGTTTTGCCATGCTGGGGGTATTTTCATTACCGCATTGACTAGTTTAGGGCAAGCTGAATACCAGCTATTGGCCAGTCTCAATGCCCCTTACCGTCAGGCTGTGGTACAAATTGGCCCAGGCTACTTGAGCGATGATTCTGTACAATTGAATTTAGATGCCGAACTGGCCACCGAAGAAGGGCTAAGACGCTTAAGACAAATGCTTTTGGCACAGGGCATTTTATTCGATTGAGCCTAGAGCTACATCCTTTCCCTACTACAATCGATAAAATACAGCTGTACTACTTTTGCCTAGCTCGTCCTATACCAATAGAGCTATACTGTGTAATACAGATTATTCGATAGCCAACCAATAGATAACATATTTAAAAACAGGTTGAATCATATTTATCATAAACAGTGAGGTTTGATGGTAATCCTAAAAGTACCTATCTTGTGGTTCGTAAATAAAGGTGCTTATAGGACTACAAGAGATTGTATTATGGCCCTAACTAGGAATAGCTTTAAAAACAGCCAAGGATTTTGGTCTATAACGTTAATATTTTCTATGTATATCGAAGATAGGTATCTCTACTATATAGCCTTTTATCATCATGGTAGGCCGTATGGATTATTGGGATTAAGGCAAACTTAGATTGGTTGGCCGGCCTAGATGAGCACCATAAGCAGAGCTATCCTTAAAGCAGAAGACTCTCAAGCTCTTTTAGACTTTTAAAACTAATTATCGAAACTATATCGATAATGCAGAGATGGATTTTGTTATAAACTGCACCCTTTATGCAGGACTAGGGCTTGCAAGAAAACTAGATAGCCTGTATAACTTGGGCTATGCTTGAGCCAAATCCAACAAAACCAATCAGTGATGGCCCTATTGGCCAGAACATGTGCCCGAAGTCGGGCCAACCTTTGGGCACAGCTTACCAGTTACGCCAGCAGCGCATTATCCACGACCCTAAGGAGCTACCTTGGCCTTTGAGCACTCAAGAACAAGCCTACTTTGCTTCCAATGACCTTGGGGGCCGGCTGCCTTTTGCAGTTAGTAGCCACTATCTCTCACTAGTGCAAGGTGGGGAAGATGACCCGGTGCGCCGCCAAATTGTACCCCGTGCCGAAGAACTGCAGCATATCAGCTATGAGTTGCAAGACCCTCTGGGCGAAGACCATTATTCGCATAACAGCCAGTATGGCCGGCCAGAGGACAGTCTTAACCCAATGGGGGCGGCCCAATCACGCATGGTGCACTGCTATCCATCTCGCTTGCTAGTGTTGGTGGGCGATAGCTGTGCCACTTATTGTCGTCATTGTTTTCGCCGCCGTTTCAGTGGCCAAAATGCTGGTACCCTACAATACGGCCATTTGCGCAGCATTAGTAGTTACTTGGAACAACATTCGGAAATTCGTGAAATATTACTTACCGGCGGCGATGCCCTAATGATGAACACTCATCACCTAGACGGCATTCTGCGGGAGCTACGGCGGGTTCGCCCCGATATAGTCTTTCGTGTGGCGAGCCGCTTGCCGGTAGTGCTACCCCAGCGCTTTGAACCACAGCTACTACAAGTGCTGAGCCAATACCAGCCACTATGGCTGATCACACACTTTAACCATGTGCAGGAAATCAATGAAGTTACGCGCTATTTTCTCGGCCAGATTGTCGATAGCGGCATGCCTGTATTAAACCAATCGGTACTGCTGCGTGGGATCAACGATTGTGCTGAAACTTTGGTAGCATTGTTTGAAGAGCTGGTGCGCCTGCGCTTAAAACCTTATTATCTATTCCAAGGTGATCTTGCCGAAGGAACGGCTCATTTGCGTGTATCTCTTTCGCGTTCATGGGCTATTGTTAAGGAATTGCGCCAAAAGCTTTCGGGCATAGCCATGCCACAGTTTGCCGTAGATTTGCCGGGTGGCGGTGGCAAAATACCTTTAACGGAAAACTACCTAGTTGGTGAGGAAAAGGAATTTTGGCTATTTCAATCTTTGCAAGGCCAGCTCTACCGCTACCCAAAAGAAGAGGCTCTATAGCACAAAGAGCAAATATACTTAATAAAGCATTTCAACTTTTTATTATCAATATTCTTATTGATTGCAATAATAGTTTAATTTTTATACGATGCTTGGCGTTACTTGGCATTGCCGGGCAATCTTGTCTAAATATTTTCTTTAGGTAGACTCTTTGACTAGACAATTGCAAATACCATAAGGAAATGAGTTGTGTTACCTCAAATACTCTATCGCAATAACGCATTAATTCTTCAAGACAAAGAGGTTCCTGAAAAAATATTGGAGCGCTTATTAGATGCGGGGAGGCTCAGTCCATCTATCAAAAATCGCCAGCCGTGGCGTTTTATCGCCATAACTGATATTCAAAAAAAATTAGCTTTAGAAAAAGCTTGTTATGGTGATACTCGCTGTAAAAAAGGGGCTTTGATTGCGGTTTGTAATGCCAATGCTGACTATAAAATGCCCAATGGTTTTTCAGCAAATTTATTTGATTTAGGGCTTGCTTGTGGGCAAATCATGTTGCAAGCAGAGCAAGATAATCTGGCAGCAGAAATACTAACATCTTTTTCACAAGAAGAAGCTGGCCGAATTTTAACATTGCCTTTTGGTGTGTTTGTTGCTGCAATTGTATTATTAGGTTATCCCATAGAGCTGGAAAAATATGATATGCGCAGTAAGCGTCATCCGCCAGAGCGTACGATTAACTATAATTCTTGGTAAATTTGGCAAACTTGAAGTTTTACTTTTTCAAAAACCTTTTATGATTTTTATAAATATTTCTTAATGTTATATTTTGATTTTTAACTATTATGTCGGAGGACAATATGCGAGTTGGCATTGAAATAATTAACCTCTACGGTGGAGCTATGTCGCTAGATATGCGTGCATTGGCACAAGCACGTGGCAAAGACCCTGACAAAGATGTTTCTGAGTTACTCATCAATCGTAGAACTCTTCTTCCCCCATGGGAAGATATTATCACCATTGCTGCCAATGCAGCTAAACCAATCATCAGTCCAGAAATTGCTGAAAAGATTGGCTTATTTATTGTCGGGACAGAAGGCTCTACAGACTTTGGCAAACCGATTAGTACGAATTTACATGAAGCATTAGGTCTGCCTTCCAATGTGCGAAATTTTGAAACAAAGCATGCTTGTTTTTCCGGCATGGCTGGGCTAGACAGTGCGATCGATTGGGTTTCGGCAGGCTATAATCAAGATCGCAAAGCGTTGGTAATAGCTGCGGACTTCAGCCGTATGCATATGAATACCAAGCAGGAATTTGTAATGGGTGGTGTGGCTACCGCCATGGTAATCAGCAACCAGCCTGAAATTATTGAGTTTGAATTAGGCAAACGCGGTAACTGGACAACCAACATTTATGATACTTATCGGCCTACGGCCCGTGATGAAATGGGCAACAATGAAACCAGCCTTTTTACTTATATTGATGCGTTAGATGGTGCTTATAATGACTATCTAAAAATTGTGGAAAAAATGGGTGAGCAGATTGATTTTAATACCTATTTCAAAAAATTTGTTTTTCATACGCCGTTTGCCGGCATGGCCTTTCAGGCCTTTCGTTCTTTAAATAGCATCGCTAGCAGTGGCAGAAAAAAAGCTGAATTACGGACTGATTTTGAGACCAAAGTTTTACCTGCGCTGCGCATCTCGCGTTTGGTTGGCAGTTGCTATGCTTCCAGTAACTATGCTGGGGTTGTTAGTTTGATTTTAGAGCGTGATGATTTGAAGCCGGGCGACCGCATTGGTTTTTATGCTTATGGTTCTGGTGCTATTGGGGAATTTTACAGTGCTAAGGTTTGCGCTGGTGCGAAGAAAAGATTGCAGCAATTGCAAATTATTGAAAATCTAAAGAATCGCTATGATGCTAGCGTTAACGAGTATGAAGAGAATGAGAATTTGCGTGATTCTTATGTAGAGAAAGCAGACTTTGAGACCGATCTATCGAAGCCTGCGGGGGTTTACGATAGATTTTATCGTGGTCAAGATTTGTACGTTTTAAAAAGTGTGAAAGACTATCAGCGCAAATATGAATGGAGCTGAATGTTGTTTATTGCCGTTAGTTTCGGCCCCTAGTGTAAAGGATAAAGCAGAAGCTGGCTTTTTGGGCTTAATCACGCTTAGCGACCCAAGTAAAAACGGCAATGCCCTAAATGTTGCATTATTGCAGGGCTTAATCCAGCAGTTGCATCAATGGCAAGCACAAAATGTAAGGGCCGTTATTTTGCGTTCTTCCAGTGTTATTGCGTTTTCAGTGGGTATGGATTTTGAGCTATTCCAAAGCCGTAGCTCTACAGGCAAAGAGGCCGCATCATTGTACCGCTGCTGTTTGGATTGTGTTTACCGATTCCCTGCTCCTGTGTTTTGTATATTGGAGAAACCTGCCCGCGCAGGAGGTGTTGGTTTGGTTATGGCAGCGGACTTAGTGATTGCTAAAGCAGAAGCTAGCCTTACTTTAGGTGAGGCACTATTTGGTTTGATTCCTGCCAATGTTATGCCGTATTTGCGTAAGCGGCTTAGTGAGAGAAAGGCCAATCAGTTGGTATTGTTAGCCGAAGATATTTGTGGCGATACTTTGCTTGAATGGGGACTAGTGGATTTTGTAACTGATGAGGTAGAAAAAACGTTGCGAAAGCTACTGCGCAGTATATTGCGTTGCAGCCCTGTAGCTTTAGCTCTGCAAAAGACCTTTAGCCGAGATATGTCATACAAATCTTTTAATGAACAGCAAAATATGGCTGAAGAAACTCTGGCAGCTTTTTTAAAAGATTCGGGAGTTTCAATGGCAATTTCTGCCTTCTTAGAAGGCAATTTAGGTCCTTGGAATGCTAAGCTACCTAAAGGTCTATTATAATTACAGTAGGCCCGTAACTAAAATATAGTACGATCGTTTATTAATGCCACATTTAGCTAGCAATGGTGTAAGCGCGGCAAAAAATGGCTTAGTGTCAACGACGTAACGGTTTCTACTTTAAAGCTTAATATATACCTGCCAATCAAAGGGTAGGGGCGTATGAATTACGGGTAACCGCCACAAATGATAGTAAAGTTTACCCATTCACTGTCCGTAAATGCGATTGCCCTGCGCCGAGTACCAACCATAAGCCAGCCGATATAAAGGAACTTAAAAGTTTACTACTCAATTATGATTCTTTTAGAGGTTTTCATTCTAATAACCGCCCTTCTTAGAATGCAAACAAGCGGCCTAAATTTCCTCAATAGTTTATATTTCCTATTAATTAGTTTAAGGCAGATAAGAGGTTTTAGCTGCCTTTTGTTTTATTGCGTTTTTTCTAATGTAAATTATGGCTATTTATATTTTACAGATACGCCCTTATCTTGCTCATAATAGATTATATATTTGTATTATGATAGGTTATTGATATTGTTTTATTAAATTTTGGATATATTATTATTGTGTTAGTTTTATTGGCTAGAATAAAGCTGATAAAGTCTTCCTTAAATAAGTAAAAGGATACCATTTATACTTGTATTGCATTGTTAGAGAAATTATTGTTGGCTCTATGGAATACTATAATAGCTTTCACAGTATTAGCGAGTTTTTAAAACAGGGTAAGGGTTGCCTGCTGGTGGATAGCCAGAGATTGCACAATGCGCAACGGCAGGATCGTAAAATAAAAAAGAGCCGTTTATTACAATTGATAGAGCTCGCACAGCAAAATAAGGTAACAGTGGAACAGCGTTCACCACAGCAATTGCAAGGGCTTTTAGAACAGGGCCATTATCGCGGTTATATACTAGCGTTGCAGCCATCTAGTGGCTTGCAAGCCAAGGCCCAAAATATTGGCGATATAATCACCCGCAAGCCACCATTGGTATTGTTGTTAGACGGTGTATTAGATGTAGGCAATTTAGGGGCCATCGTCCGCAATGCGGACTCATTTGGAGCTGGTGCGGTTTTTATTTCGTACCGCAGTGCGGGTGGGAGATACCAGCACAACAATCAACAGAACCAATTGGGGCGCGCTTCTTCTGGAGCTAATGCCTGGGTGCCGACTATTGCAGGCAACTTGGCCCAAATGGCTAAACAGCTACAAGGCGCAGGTTATTGGCTCTATGGTGCGGACATGCAGGGCCGGGCAGTAGCGCAGCAACAATTTAGCCAACCGTGCGCTTTACTGCTCGGTAGTGAAGAGAGCGGCATTAGCCCCCAATTGCGTGGGCAGTGCGATGCTCTAGTTTCTATTCCTACTGAAGGCCACCTTGACTCGCTCAATGTTTCTGCTGCCGCAGCGGTACTCATGTATGAAGTCAAACGGCAATCAAGGTGATGCAGAGCGGTAGCGAAAGCCGGCCTTTAGAACCTGCTTATTGGTAGGGTTGTGCTTGCGGTTGCGTGCAGAAATTACTATATCCAGCGTTTGCTCAATGTCCTGCGGGGAAGCTAGCTGCGGCCGCCATACCAAAAGCTGGCCGACACAAGCGATGTTGGCCGCGCGTTCAGAACCCAATTGCTGCGACAATTCTGTAGCGGGCAGCCCCACCACTTGTATATCATGGCGTTGCGGGCGATCTTCTATCAAGGTAGTGTTATAGATGAGCAAGCCACCCGTGCGTAGCTGTGATTCAAATTTCAGCAGCGATGGGCGGTTGAGGACAATTAGCACTGTGGGTTCGGCCACCAGTGGCGAAGCAATGGCATTGTTGGAAATCACTACCGAGCAGCGGGCTGTACCCCCGCGCATCTCCGCCCCATAAGAAGGTATATCGGTAACATGCAAACCCTTGCGCATAGCCGATACCGTGAGCAAATGCCCAGCTAGCAGTACACCTTGGCCACCAAAACCACTCACAATAATCTGTTCGTGTAGCGGTTGTTGTCCGTCTTGTTGTTGATCCACGATAGAGTCTCCTAATCAACTCACTTTAGAGCAGTTTTCACTTGCTCCTTCAGCCCGTTCAGCGTTTGGCTGTTTGGGAGCATCTGGCGGATTGCCCTTACTACTGTTTGGTTCGACCTTACCCTTGTCGCGCAAAGTACCCAGAGGGTAGGTTTTGGTTAGGTTTTGGTTAATCCACTCTGCCGATTTGGCCGGCGATAGCCCCCAAGCGGTAGGGCACATAGAAAGCACTTCCACAAAGCTATAGCCTCGGCCTTCATGCTGGTATTGTAGAGCTTTAGCGATATTCTTGCGGGTCTTACGCACTTGGGCGGCATTATGCACGCTGCAGCGCGTAATAAAGTAAGGGGCCTCAAGAGTGTTTAGTAGCTCCGCTGCACGAATCGGTGCGCCTTCGGTGGACATATCTCGGCCACCTAGGGTTGTAGTAGTCTTCTGCTCTACTAGAGTGGTGGGCGCCATTTGCCCACCCGTCATACCATAGACGGTATTATTGACAAAGATCACAGTGATATGCTCACCTCGGTTGGCAGCATGCACCGTTTCTGCCATGCCGATAGCCAGCAGGTCGCCATCACCTTGATAGGAAATCACGATATTGTCTGGATTGGCCCGCTTGACCCCTGTTGCTACGGCTGGAGCCCGGCCATGGGCAGCCTCTAGCCCATCGACATCTAAATAATCATACAGCAGTACGGAACAACCCACCGGTGCCATAATTACCGTACGCTCGCGCAGATCCATCTCGTCAATACACTGGGCAATCAGTTTATGCAGAATGCCGTGTCCACAACCAGAACAGTAATGGGTGCGGCGTTCCCGCAGGGCTTTCGGGCGTTGATATAGCAGCTTAGCCCCTTGATCTTGGGCTACTCTAATGTCTTCTTTTACTTGTTCATACATAGCTTACCACCTTTTGTTTTACTTTCTCGATAATCTTACTCACTACTGGCGGGGCACCCCCGACTGTACCATAACAATCTACTGCTACATTGCGGTTGCTGCAATGCAAGCGCACATCATCGGCAAACTGTCCATAGCTCATCTCTACCACTAATATTTTGTTGCTGCACAGTGTTTCTAACACTTGGTGCAGTTGCTGTTGCGGGAATGGCCACAAGGTTAAGGGCTGGAATAATGCCACGGCAATACCTTCTTGGGCCAAACGGGTTTTGGCCTCAAAACACAGGCGCGCTGGCATACCATAGGCGCACAATAACACTTGCGCAGGGGCCTCGGCCAACTCGACAATCGCGCGGCTTTCATTTTGCTTGACTTCTTCATAAACTTGGAACAGTTGGTTTACATGGCGTTCTAGGCCTTGGTGCCCCTCTTCTAAATGAATCGAAGCGATCTTTCGCCCAGGACGGCTTCTAGCACCATCTAGCACATAGCCATCTTGATAGGGCCGCTGATAACCATGGCATAGAGTGGGCATATACAATGGTTCGGCCATTTGGCCTAAGTAGCCATCTAGCAAAAGCATTACCACCATGCGGTAGCGGTCTGCCAAGTCAAAAGCTAGTAAGGTCAATTCGGCAATGTTTTGGCCACAAGATGGCGATAGCACAATGCAATGGTAATCACCATTGCCGCCGCCTTTTACGGCTTGGTTGTAGTCTCCCTGGGCCCCCGATATATTGCCCAAACCGGGCCCGCCACGCATAACGTTGACGACTACCGAAGGCAGCCGAGCTCCAGCTAAGTAGGAAATACCTTCCTGCATGAGGGATATACCCGGTGAAGATGATGAAGTCATCGTTCGCACCCCAGCAGCGGCTGCGCCAAATACCATGTTAATTGAGGCCGGCTCACTCTCGGCTTGTAGAAAACAACCATCGACTTCTGGCATTCGCTTGGCAAAATAAGTGGGTATCTCGTTTTGCGGTGTAATAGGGTAGCCAAAGTAGTGGCGGCAACCGGCAATGATGGCCGCTTCAGCCAGAGCTTCATTGCCCTTCATCAAAATTCGGCCATCGGTAGGCACGCCGGCTATTTCTGACACCACGTTTTCCCCATCTTTGTGCGTGCGGAAACGGCTACTGTTTACTTGTTTGGCTTCAGCCATTTTTGGCTCCTTCGACACCTGTGATTTGTATGGCGACTTCAGGGCACATCTCAGCACAAGAAAGACAACCAATGCAGGCATCATGGTCAATACATTCCATTGGGTTTAGTCCCTGTGTGTTAATCCTTTGTGAATACTGCAAAATTTTTTTAGGGCAGTTGGCAATGCACAGGCCGCAGCTTTTGCAAACTTCATCATCAACCCATATATGCCAGCTTTTAAAGGAAGGTTTAGCCATATTCTTCCTCCTTTATGGAGGATAGACGGACATTTTCATTGAGTATTGTTTGGTTTTGCTGTTTCTGCCGTTGTACCTGTTGTGTTAGGCAGCGGTCAAAGCAAGTGGCAAAATGTTGTAAGTGTTTTGCACTATAGGTGTTGGGCTTTCCCTTCCCCTGAATAGGGGGAAACAAATCTTGATTACGCAGCTCCAAAGTGAGATCGCGCCGCCTGCGGCGCGCCGAAACATTTTCACCGTTATATTCTAAGCCACGGTCATTGATAATGCGTACGGTATTTCCCTTTTCAAGATACAGTTTTTCAGCAAAGACAATATCGCGGGTAATAATAATATCCCCCGGCAAACAATGAATTTGAATAAATTCATCACAAGCATCAGGGCCACTGACAACTTCGTGAAAATATAGGCATTTTTCAACCGATGGAGCAATTATAAGCTTGGGGCTAGCAGCAACAAAATGGAAAGACAAATAAAACTGACGCACTCCACCATTATAACACAACTGCTCTGGCACCCTTTGTTCATCGGCATTGAGGCGAGACGCTGCTCGCAATAACACACGGCGCACTTGTTTGGGGCACGAATCTGCATCGACCCAAATATGTAACAGCGTTTTAGGAATTTCTAACATTACTATTTATATATCCTTAGCTAAAGCTACATAAAGAATAGCATCTTTATCTCCAATCTCCGCATTTTTAGCACTGATGGCACCACTTCCTGCTGGAATAATGCAGGATTCACCTTGTTGTAAAATAACGCCGTTGATTTCAGCGCAGCCTTGGTAGACAAACGCTAACATCACTGGATGCTGGAACGGAATATACAGTGCCGAATTTTCTGAATTGAGCTTCCAGCATTCTAGGTGAAATTCTTCGGCAGAAACAGGGTAATAACTCCGATGCAAGTCCATCTTAGATTCTTCTATTATACAGGGCATAAACTCTGCAAAAGCTAAAATTTTCATAAGTTCGGGTATATCCTGATGCTTGGGAGTCAAACCACCCCGCAGTACATTATCTGAATTAGCCATTAGTTCCATGGCAGAACCTTCAAGGTAGGCATGCAATATACCAGCAGGCAAAAACACCGCTTGGCCCGGGTTAAGACAAAATAAATTTAGGTAGAGTGGAGCCAATGCACCTAAATCATTTGGATAAAGTTCAGTCAAACAAGCCACCCACTTTTTTATATCAGGGGTAAAATTGGCTAAATTTTTTAAAGCGGAATTGAGTAAATTGGTTTTCTGCTCTGGTTTTAATCCCATAAGATTGGCAAAAAAACTTTTGTGATCGTTAAAACTAAGTAGCCCATCATTCGCAAAATAGCCAAAGTGCTGTGCAATTTTTTCCATAGGACGGAAACCACAGAGTGCCCAAAATGGAGTTAAAGCCAAGGTTATTTCAGGCTTGTGGTTTGTATCTTTATAATTGCGCTCTGGTTCATTTAAAGCGATACCTGCAGTATTTTCGCGTGCAAAGCCTGCTATTGCTTGATTTTTGTTCGGATGTGCTTGAATGGATAAAGGCGTACTAGCTGCTAGAACTTTAAACAAAAACGGTAAGTTATGATACTTGGCTGCAGTATTTTTGCCAAGGCCGATATTCAGTGTGCCATCGCTATCCAACAAATATTGGGACAAAGAAATTTGTTTGGCAGAGCTTTCAGCAATATAAGATTCTCCCAAAGGGTGGACACCCATCCATAATTCAGCTTGCGGTTTTTTTTGCGAGTTTTCATAACCCAGTAATTCTGGCAAATAGGCCACCGAGCCCCAAGCAAATGCCTGAATTTGATTGTGTAATTTTGCAACTTTCATTAGACCTATCTTAGGTTCAAAATTTCGTTTATACAACGTTGTTGTTCTTGTTGTTAATTGTTGTTGGTTTTTATCAAAATTATATATTATAAAAATTTAATATATAATTTTGATAAAATATTATGTAAAAGTAAGTCAATTATTCCGATCCTAAACGATTTTCATTTAAACGTGTTGTTAAAAAATAACGGATTAAGCGACAGTTTTTGATAATTTGTCAAATATATTGTGTAATGGAATATAAGCTCTAAAGAATCTTTTACCTTGATATTGATAGCTGTGATCTCTACAATGCTATCTAGTTTTTCCAACCTAATTTTCAAGCCACAAGGGCAATAAGTGGAAGATGAATTCGCGATTGGCTTTTATTACTATTCTTGTATAACAGCAATAAAACAAGCGAGTAAGCGTTGGGATTTGTTTGTCTACAATAATTATTTCTTTTAGAGAATATTGTTACAATTGATTAGGAGCCTTTATGTTAGAATCTATTACTCAGAGTTTTTCTGGGATAACCAAACGCCTTTCTGGTAATCATAAAATTACAGATAAGAATATTCAAGAAAGCTTGGAAGAAATCCAAATTGCAATGTTAGAAGCCGATGTCAATTTGCGAATAGTGCGGCGATTTATCAATAAAGCCCGTGAAGAAGCCCAAGGAGAGGAAATATTGCGCTCGGTCAATCCTGGCCAGCAATTTGTCAAAATTATTTACGATCGCATGGTTGAACTGTTGGGTTCTGAAGAAAAAGAGCTTAAACTAAAAGGGCCGGATACCATTTCTAGTGTTTTGATGTTAGGGCTACAGGGGGCAGGTAAAACCACTACTACCGCCAAGCTAGCCAAAAAATTGAAATCCAAAGGCCGTAAAGTTTTATTAGTGGCATGCGATTTACAGAGGCCAGCAGCTATAGAACAGCTTCGCGTACTTTCACAGCAAGTGGATGTCGGCTTTTTTGCGAATGAGGCTAGGGTATCTCCAGCAAAAGTTGCCGAAGAAGCCTTAGAATTTTCCAAGCGAGAAAGTTATAATGCAGTTTTGTTTGACACAGCCGGTCGCCTCCATATTGATGAAGAATTGATGAAGGAATTAGTCGCTATAAAAAAAGTAGTGAAACCAGTTGAAAGCATATTTGTTGCTGACTCGATGACAGGGCAAATTGCTGTTGAAGTTGCAAAAGAATTTAATGAAAAAATTGAAATTAGCAGTGTAATTTTAACGAAGTTTGACTCTGAAGCACGTGGTGGCGCAGCCCTTTCCATTCAAAGCATTGTGAAAAAACCCATCAAATATATTGGTGTTGGCGAAAAAATTCAAGACTTAGATATTTTTTATCCGCAGCGTATCGCATCTCGTATTTTGGGAATGGGTGATGTTATTTCGCTGGTAGAAAAAGCTCAAGAACTTACGAGTAAAGAAGATACTACTCGTTTAGAAAAGAAACTACGAAATAAAGAATTTACTTTGGAAGATATGCTTGAACAGATCCAACAAATGAAAAAAATGGGTAGCGTTGAAGAAATTCTTGAATTAATGCCTGGAATGATGGATAAAGTGGATAAAGTGAAAGACCGACTTAGCGATCAAGATATTAAGCATAAGGAAGCCATTATTTTGTCCATGACCCGTCAGGAAAAACAAAATCATAAAATTATTGGCCCTTCACGGCGACGGCGCATAGCCAAGGGAGCTGGGGTTAATTTAGTTATGGTCAATCGCTTAATTAAAGAATTTGAAAAAAATCGCAATATAATGCGTAAAATGTTTAAAAATAAAGGCATGCAAGCAAATCTGATGAAATTGATGGGTTTTTAATTCTTTTGTGTTTCTGTAATGTGACAAAATAAACTAGGAGATAATTGAGACATTTCATAATGCAACTTCTGTAAACGCAACATTGCGGTATACAAAGACTGTTTTTTTGATCAGTTTTGCTCCATAGCGTTTCTTCCAATCTTTTACAATTTCTAAAGAAGGCTTACCAACAGCAGAACGAATAGTAAAAGCAACCGTATATAAATCCGTTGTTATTTCGCCAGGTATTTTTATATTTCGGGCATAGTGCAGATTATTTTGTAAATTGATATGTGGTGTCAAATCAACCTTATTGGTTTGGCCAGTTGTTTGATTTTTAATTTTCGCTTGGATATCTAAATAGCCCACAAAGCCGCCGTAAACAGCTCCTTTCGGCAAGATTATTTCGGATTTGGTAGACCAATTTGCACGGGCTTCTAAATGAAGAACCATTTCACCTTCTTTTAATTCTCCGATAGACGGATATACCGTATCTTTCAATCCGCCTTCATGTATCAGGACACCTCCAAAATTAAATACGATCCCGGGTTTAGCTACCGTTTCTTTACCGATTACAAGTTTATCCGACTCTTCATTTTCTTCTGTTGTAGAATAATAATGTGTTCTATTTTGTGAAGTTCGTACGGTTACCGCTGGCCCATCTTGGCTGTTTTGCCCGCGCGCCCATAACAAAGGGGCAAATAGGCCGAATCCAAAATTGGAAAATAGTAGCAGCAGTGGAATAGTAACTACCTGGAAAATGCCTTTGTTTGTATTTGTGGACAAATTGCTAATCATTGTTACTATTGAATTTACCATAAATGAAATTCCTTGTAATATTTTCTTGTAAAAAGCCTCTATTTGGAACTTTTAAAATTTTCTAAATAAAGGCTTTTCGTATGGACAAAATAACTATTGCCGACTTGCTTTGGCTATCCGTTCAAAGTCCACATCTTGATAAATAAATTTGGTGTCTTGCATTAAAGCATCACCATATGAGTCTTTCCAGTCTTTGTGAAGGGATACATAGGCTTTCCCAGTAGGGGAGGTGATGGTAAAAGCTACTGTATATAAATCAGTAACCTTTCCGGGTAAAACTATATTTCTGGCATAATGAAGATTATCAATCAAATTGATGTGGGGCAGCAAATCGACAAAAGATTTATCACCTGTATTTTGATTGGTAATTTCTGCGGTCATTTCTAAATAAGCAACAAACCCCGCAGGAGGTGTCCCATCGGGAATATTTTCTTCTGCCCAGTTTGCACGCGCTTCAATATGAACATTGGCTACATCTTCTTGAAGATGATCGATCTTTCGATATACAGTATCTTTAATTGCTCCTTCAAAAATAAATATAATCCCCGGCTCTACCCGCTCTTCACCGATGACCAATTCTGCTACACCGCCAATGCCTGCTGCTGCAGAGCCTTGGCTCTTTCTCTCTACTGTTTGCGGAGCAGTAGTAGAAGAACTTTCCCCTTTAGCAAATAATTCTGTACCCATAACTAACAGCATAAATGAAAATCCAGCCGTCAAGTATATTTTCATAAAAATCTCCTTTATTTATGATAATGATTATTTTAAACAGATTTTATTGATTATATTGAGATTGTCAACTAATGCGTAATATAAATTTGAAAATCATTTTTAGATATTTGATATACAGGTGATATATTGGTTTATGGTTTCGTTGATGCAAGATGGGATAACTGGATTTCTACGCTGTATCGGTTGTAACAGCCACTTAATAAAATTTGCAATTATTGCCATTTACCAAGCGAATAGTAATATTTTTAGGTAGATTGGTAGCAGTTAATATGGTTATAATCTCAAAAAAAGCTAGTAAGGTTTTCAAAAAATCCAGGTAGGTCTTGGCTAAAAACCTTATTAGCTTTTTTATTTACAAACTTGGATTTTAAATGAGTAAATTGGAATTTTAAAAAAATTTTTTGTTATTTTTTCAAAAATACTGGATAAAATTACAGAAATTCATATGCTTTGTTCCATGATGTTTGGTACGAGCATACGCAACGCAACGCCCAAGCTGCGCTTAGGGCGTTGCGTGAATACTTTATAATCATCTTTATAAGCCCGCCCGTAGTGTATTTACATTGTGGGCGGGCTTATTTGCGTTTGTAATAAACATTGCCCGTATTGTTCTTTGGGCAATGCCAATAAAAAACTATTCATTGATAAGGAGAACAAACAATGAAAGATTATTTTTACTTAGACAAAAAGCGCACATTTTGGGGTGCCGTTTTGCTGTTGAGCCTTGTTTTATTGGTTGCTTGCGAATATCCTGAACATCCTGAAAATCTTAAAATAAGTTATCGGTTTAACGTTGGCGATAGATTTATGGAAAGCTCTAAAAACGATGGCAGCATTAGCAATTACCTTATCATAAAACTACTGAATGATACATTTACTAACGATGTATTTGTTAGTGGGCATTTTACTGGTACACACTTTAGTATGAATCTATTTAGTGGGCGAGGTTATTCCCACGATTTTGTTGGATATAATGAGATGGAAGGCTTAACTGCGGTGATTACCAAGAGAAGCGATACCACAGCTACCATAGAGCTTACTGGCAAAGCACTAAAACACACCAATGCCCCCAAGATATTACAAAAGAAAGTAAAGATTTATGGTTTGGCATTGTAGGGCCTGCTGTTACCAAAAGCAACGGGGCAGGACAGAAGAATGTAGGAATATCAGGTGGTAAGTATTTTGGCATTGATTTTAATGATTAAAAAACTTTAACTTTCCCCTTGTTTGGGAAAGTTAAAAACTAAAGATAAAAGGAGAATCCTATGGCAGTTATAGATAGGTTCATCAAGTTAGAGGAGGTGCCCGGTATACCTCAAACCAATGTTTCTGCAGACTATTGTTTTGATGAGTCCACTTTTCAGCTTCGTACTTATAAAGATGGCGATACAAGTCGAGAAGAAGGTAGCAAGCAAAATATTCAGTTAAGTAAGCCTATGGCTAAAGAATTAGTTAAAATACTTCAAGAGTTTATTGCTAAGACTTAACAAAATTACTTGCTCTATTTACAACAGGCAAAAGGCAAGGGGCTTTGTCTCCTTGCCTTTTTTGTTTTCTCAATTTCATTGACAATAAATAACAAGCCAAGAGAAACATCATCTAAGCACTCATAGCTTTATCAATTAATTAAGATACAAAAATCATTCGGTTACTTGGATCAAAGCAAGCTACTGAACTACCAAAGTAACAAATTGGCAATAGGCAAATTCCTTGCTGTAATTTTAAAATCCTAGTAAGGTTTTCAAAAAAGCTAGTAAGGTTTTGGCTAAAAACCTTACTAGCTTTTTTATTTACAAACTTGGATTTTTCAAATAATGCATTTTTCTCCCTAGCTTATAAAACTTGCTGGACGATTTCTAATGTGGCTATTGATGCCTTACCAGTTTGGTAGGCAAATATATTAAGCAATGCCAATAATTTTCTTTGTTATTCTTTGGCCATATCTTTGGTTATGGCTGCAAGCAATTACTGTGGTTTTTATTTGCTAGAAATCGTGCTTACCTCGGTAAATCATTGTGCTAGATAAATATCTCGTTACATTTTTTGGTATGCTCTGGTATGATATAGGCCATTCCATCAAGCTAAACCATAATTTTACCTTAGACTATGGTGTTCAATACATGCTTGCTTTTCTTCGTGCAATATAAGGTAAAAATTCCTAGTTATTACGTTTTTCTTTCCATTTCGTTAAATTTTTTTATCCAATTACCGAAAATTTTAAAAGCTATGCGTATAATTTTGAGAATCAAGGTATGCAGGCAAATTAAACAAAGTTGATGAGTTTTTTAGTCTATGCAAAAAGATACTTGGCAAAACGATATTTGGCTTGATTTTTGTGCTAAAGCCAACGCTCAAGAATCTTGGGCTCAATGCCAGCGCGCTTTGGCTTTAGAATGGCCTACGCAGATATTGGAATTGGCCAAAGCTCTTTATAGTTTACAATCTGGGGATGGGCATGCAGCCCACCAGTTTCTCCAAGAAGATACAACGGAATTGGGAGCTTGGCTGCATGCCCATTTGCATAAAATTGAGGGCGACCCAAGCAATGCTCGTTATTGGTATGCTCAAACCCAATTTGCAAACTATACCGACTATTCTTTAACAGAAGAGCCTCAAATGATTTGGCAAGCCCTAAAAGAGACAGCAACAAAAAATTAAAAATGAAAGTTCGTTACGATTATTCTGTACTGACTATTGTTTGTGCTTCTCCATTGTTATTGGCGGGTTTCTCCTCACCATTTTTTGCAGACTGAAAAATAGCTTCTAAAGCCCGCCAAATTAAAGTAGCGCATTTGACTCGCATAGGGTATTCATTTATTCCCTGAAACACTTGTAGCTTGCGTGGCAATTTTGCTAAAGCCGTTTGCTGCTCGGAAGAATCCTCGGCAAGCAATAATTGTAAAAAATAATCTTTTAATTGTATGGCTTCTGCTAATGCCTGTCCTTTCAGTAATTCACTCATAATCGAAGAACTGGCTTTTGAAATCGCACAACCTTCACCCCAAAAACTAATATTGGCAATAATGTTATTTTCGAGCTTAATGAAAAGTTGGTAGCTATCGCCACATAGTGGGTTCCGCCCAACTGTAGTATGGCTGTAATTTTCTAGCTTACAAAAGTTTCGCGGGGTTCGGTTGTGGGATAAAATTGTATCTTGATATAGTTGTTCAATATTTTTCATAAAAATCCTAACGGAGAGTATCCATTAATTTAACATAGTCTGGATTACTTTTTCCAAGCCGGCGCAAAACTGTTCGACATCTGTTATGCTATTATATACTGCAAGCGAAACTCTTGCGGTAGCAGGCAAGCCCAAATGAGTCATTAAAGGTTGAGCGCAATGATGGCCTGCTCGTATAGCAACATTGGCATTATCCAAAATACTGCCAATATCGTGTGGGTGCACGCCATCTATAACAAAAGAGAGTACACCTATTTTGGTGGATAAGTCTACTTCATCGCCGATGATTTTTACTTTTTGGAATTCTGGACTGCAGCGAATGGCTTGGGTCATGTGGCGTAGTAATTCGCTTTCGTGTAAGTACAATTTTTTTTGTGATAGACTGCAAAAATAATCAATGGCAATTTCTAGCCCAAGCACCGCTGAAGCTGGCATCGTTCCAGCTTCAAAACGTTGAGGTGGGGAGGCAAAACTGCATGTTTCTGGTGAGACAAATTCAATCATATTGCCACCTGTTTGGTAAGGAGGCATTTCTTCCAGTAATTCACGGCGGCCATATAAGACTCCTACCCCATCAGGGCCATATAGTTTATGCCCCGAGAAAACATAGAAATCACAACCTAAAGCGGCTACATTGACCCGCCCTTGTTCTGTGTTATGTACTACGGCCTGGGCCCCGTCTAATAATATTGGTATTTCCTTAGCTTTGGCCAGTTCACACAATTTTTCTGCCGGATTGATGATTCCTAAAACATTAGAAACGTGATTCAAGGCCATAAACTTGGTACGATGATCGCAAAGCTTTTCAGCTTCTTCACGGTCTAAACTACATTGTAGATGCTCACGGTAAGCTCCTGCTATTGAGTTTATTTTTACAGGAATTATTCGCAGTTCGGCTCCAATCTTTTTGCATAATTGTTGCCAAGGAACAAAGTTTGCATGGTGCTCCAACGCACTAATAACGATATTATCCCCTGGCTGTAAACGGGGCTCTACAAAACTGTGAGCCACCATATTGATAGCCTCAGTTGCTCCCTTACAAAAGATTATCTCATCTGATCGTTTTGAGCCAATAAAAGTGGCAACCTTTTTGCGTACGTTTTCGTAAGATTTTGTCAATTCAGCACTTAAACGATAAACACCTCTGTGTAAAGGGGCATTCCTCTCACTCCAAAAATTATTGAAAAATTGTATGAGTTGGTAAGGCTTTTGTGATGTAGCAGCATTGTCCAAATAAGACCAGCTTGGATAACGCAATAAAATTGGAAATTCGGTTCGCCGTTCTGTAGCAAAATTATCTACTATGTTAAGTATATCTTCCATAACTATTTAACCTTACTATAAAAATTAATCCACGAGTTGATCTACAAACAAAAGGATTACTAAGCATTTAAAGATGACTTTTTTGTCAAGTTTTATCTTCAAATCTAATTAAAAAAGAACCTTTGTGGAAGGGCTCATTATATCTACATGTATTGTTAAGAAATATTCAAGTATTTACGCACAAAGCAAAAAAGTAAACGAACCCCCATACTCTTGGAATTTTTCCCAAAAGAAGGATGTTCATCTAGACCCGACCAAGCTGCTAAATCTAGGTGCAACCAAGAACAAGATGAATTGGTAGATTCCCCAGTTTCATTTTTTGGTAGGGCAAATTTTTCTAAGAATAATGCTGCTGTAAGTGAACCTCCCATAGAACTTTTGGTTGAAATATTGGAAATATCTGCTAAGGGACTATCTAAAAAGCTGGCATAGGGGCGGAACAACGGCATACGCCAAGCATCCTCTCCGGTTTCTCGGCTAGCTTGGGCAAATAATTCGGCAATTTGATTATCATTACTGTAATAAGCGCCACATTGTTCCCCCAAAGCAATGACAGCTGCCCCTGTTAAAGTGGCACAATCTAGCAACAATTTGGGCTTTTTCTTTACCGCTAAATGAATTGCATCTGCTAAAATCAATCGACCTTCGGCATCGGTATTGTTAATTTCTACCGTTGGCCCCATTGCCGATTGGATTATATCCCCCGTTTTAATAGCTTTACAACCAATTTGATTTTCTACCAATGGAATATACGCCTTAATATTTGCTTGGATTCCTGTACTAGCTAAGTAGTAGAATGCCCCATAGACAATAGCCCCACCCATCATATCATATTGCATACCTTTAATATTTGTACTAACTTTAAGGTTTGTGCCACCAGTATCAAAACAAACACCCTTACCCACTAAGGCAATATGGTCATTGGAAGAATGATCACCTTGGTAATCCAATATTAACAGGTGGGATTCACGAGGACTTCCTTGCCCTACTGCCAGCAATAAATTCATACCTTCTTGTTTTAGCCGCTCTTCACCCCATATTTCTTTTGTTATTGTCGGTGCACTTGCTATTTGTGCAGAGTTTTGCAAATTTTCTGGCAAATTTTTTGGTAAGTTGTTTTGTAAACTGGCAAGTTGTTCTACAGCAAAGTTACTAAAAAACTCGGGTGTGCAAATGTTTGCTGGGCTGAGAACTAATTTTAAAACTTGCTGCAGCGCAATTGTTTCACAGTTTATTTGCCAAAGCATGGTTTCTAACTTTTTAGGTAATTCCATTTCGGATTCTTTGTTGGGAATGATGAATAATACCGGTTGTTTTTGTTCTTTCTTTTTTTTCAAGTCGCTAAATTGATAAGAGCCAAACCAGAAACCTTCTAATATCAGGTAAAATTGTTCTAAGCTTAGGCCATAAATTAGTGGTAAGCCCACGCGCTGCCATTTTTCTTTTGCAACTACTGATGATAAATCTCTACCCCATTGTAATAAGGCTGAACTCTCACTACCTAATTTTTGGCTTTTATGGTCTAGGTCTATATAGCTCAAGTGTAAAGTCAGCAAATTATCGTTATCGCTATTGGCGAACAAACTACAGTCTTGCTGTTTATTTTTTTCTTCAGTCTTTTTTATCGCAAAAAAATGGATATTTTGCTCGATGCTTTGTTCCCAAGGCTCTATCCCATTGATTTTGGGAAATTCCTGCTGACCTTGTTGAGCTAGGATTAGACAACAATTATCGGGTAAATCATTACTTTTAAGAAACATTTATACTCCTGTGATTTTGTTTTTCACTAATTATAAAGATATATTGAAAGAGAATAAATAGTAGGCTGGGCAAGATTCAAGAGAATTTTAACGCAGAATTTTTAACAAAATTTGATATAAACTATATTCTTGGTCTCTCTCGATTATTTTCTTGCGAATTGTACCAAAAATAGAATTGATGGTATTTCTTGAGATTTTGATATAAATAGCCGCATCTTTGGTCGTTTGGCGAGCAATTTCATCTAACTGTTGTCCAGAACCAAAGCCTGTTGTCCAGACCAAAGCAAATTTATTTGGGGCTGTGTTGTGAGCTCATCTCCATTGAATATGCGTAGAATATGCGTACTTTGCTCGTTAGTAAGTGTAGTTTTCTAAGCGGGACTGTGCTAGTAGCTGGTGGTAGCCATCGGCATTTTCCGGCAGGGTAGCTACTAGCGCAGGGTATTGTTGGCGCAGTTTCTCCAGCAAGGCTTCTGCTTGATCTTGTTGCTGTATATTGGCCTGCGCATTGTCTTTACTGTGTTTGCGGTGGCGCAATAATTGGGCTAGCACTACCACTTGGCCTAAAAATTGGCGCAATTCTTCTGAAGCAGCCACATCAAGTAAACGCTCTAGCAGCAAGGCAAAGCTGTCTATGCGCAGTTGTTTATGCTGGTAGTCATACCAACGGTAGTCGCGCAGCTCATCCAGCATAATTTCGTAAGCGGGGAAATAGTAAATTTGGCCTTGAGAGCGCAGGCGGTGACTAGCACTCAATAACTGGGCCTTACTTAGAGAATTGTCTAGCGCAGGTAGGGGGCTGTGGCGTATAGGGGATACACTGTAGACGACTTGGGTTTGTGGCTGCCATTCTCTGAGTAGGGTATGGATTGCACTCAAGGCTTGGTCTATTTGTGATTGGCTTAGCAATTTTTTTTGCAAAACTGCATTGGGCCCGTTTGTCGGCAGGCGATGGCCGTTGCTCCAGTAGCAATTTTGCCTCGGGCTGTAAAAACTAAATGAGCTGCCCAAGGTGATGATCATTACCGCACTCTCATTCAAATATTGGCTATCCAGTAGGCATTGCTGCCAAAGTTGCTTTTGCAATTGGGCCTTGCTTGGGGCTTCCATAAAGCCGCTTGTGTATGGGTGCAAATAGCGTTGGCTTGTGCTTTGTGGCTTATTTTCGATTGGGCAGGACCGGCTAGCAAAAATTAAATTTTCCACCTGTTTGTAAAAATTCTCTTGCGGTGTTGTGGCCGCTAGTCGGCACAGTTTGAGCCAGCGCAGTATGGCTTCTGGCGTGTAGAGCGCACCCCCTGCGCCAAAGTGTACTGGCAACAAATGTTGCTGCAAGGCTTTGGCACTGCGCTGGGCAAAGCAAGAGCCAAGGCAAAACCAGCTATCGCTTGGTTGCACCATACGAGCAGGCCATGCTCCAGGCAGGATTTCTGGGCCTTGCCAGCTGCTTTTGGGGTAGATTAGGGGTAGGCGAGCACTCATCAAGCCGTATTGTAATATTTTTGCAATCAAATACAAGATGCTAGGCAACCAGGTTGCCTCATAATATAACCTTGGCAATGGTTTAGGGCAAGCTTGCTAATGGTTGACTGCCAGTAAGCTAAGTTTTGATTAGCCACTTAGGTTTTGCCGATTGCAGCCTTGATAAAAATTAATTGCCAAGGCTACAAATAAAATTGCAGCCTTGATAAAATTAATTGCCAAGGCTATAAATAAAATTGCAGCCTTGATAAAATTAATTGCCAAGGCTATAAATAAAATTGCAGCCTTGGTAAAAATTAATTATCAAGCTTGCAATTTGCCCATTATTGCCTTGAGTTTTGCCTAAACCTTAGCTTAGTTCTACCCCAAATAAAGTTGCTATTAGCTATTTTGCTGTGCTGTAGTTACTATCGTTGTTGGTAAAGGCTTTTTTGTGGTTTCATGTTATGCAAAATTCAGCTTATTAAGCAAAATTTTGCAAATAAACACCAAAAACTATTGCCTTTATTG
Organism: Spirochaetia bacterium; assembly: GCA_965225855.1. Classification (GTDB taxonomy): domain Bacteria; phylum Spirochaetota; class Spirochaetia; order SP-2023; family SP-2023; genus Haliotispira. The sequence goes on from CBDDCK010000005.1 coordinate 1,883,876, forward strand.
GCTTGAATAATTACATTTGCCTATAATCTTCCATACCTAAAGGCAGTTCGGTTGTGCTGTATGCTGGGCTTTTATGGTGCTTTTGCCTTTAGGTATGGTTGTTTTTATTTTTATTTTGTAGTACACTTTGTTCGTGCACAAGAGTTTTACAAGGAATTGCTATGATTGAAATAAAAAATTTGTACAAGAACTATGGTGGCTTGCAAGCGGTACAAGGGATTTCTTTAAGCGTGCCCAAAGGTCAAGTATTAGGGCTGCTGGGCCCCAATGGAGCAGGCAAATCCACCACTTTGCGGATTTTGACGGGTTTTTTGGAGGCGAGTGCGGGGCAAGTAACGGTAGGGGGTTATTCGGTTCGTGAGCAGTCTTTGGCCACGCGCAAGTTAATTGGCTACCTTCCTGAATCGACTCCTCTTTATGAAAATATGCTGGTCTACGATTATTTAGACTTTGTCGGCCAGTCGCGAGGCATTGCCAAGGTTGAATGTACGGCAAAAATCTGCGATGTGGCAAGGCAGTGTGATATTTTGGAGTTTATCCACCGCCCGATTGGTCAGCTTTCTAAAGGCCAACGCCAGCGCGTGGGGTTGGCCATGGCTATTTTAGATGACCCAGAGGTCTTGGTGTTAGATGAGCCTACCAGTGGTCTAGACCCCAACCAGATTATTGGTATCCGCGATATTATCCGTGAATTGGGTAAGAAAAAGACGGTGATCTTTTCCACACATATTCTTAGTGAGGCCGAAGCCACTTGCGATCGAGTGGTGATTATCAGTAAGGGGCAAGTGGTTGCCGATGGCAGTATTGCCGAATTAAAGAAAGGTGGCCAGTCCAGCCTAAGTTTGCGTTTGGAAGGCAATGATAGCGATGCTGTTGCCAAAGCCTTTAGCAGCTTTGGCCCAGAGCTTTTGGGCGATGGTGGCCAAGTGGATTGTGAGCTGCAACAAGGTAAGGAAATGGCTGAAGTGCTGGTTGTTTTACACGGCGAAAAAAGCGGTAGCAACGAAGTATGGCAGCAAATTAAAGAAATTAGCCGCTACCATGATTGGATAATACTCGGTCGAGAACAAAAAGACCATAGCCTAGAAGATATTTTTCGCGAGTTGACGAATTAGCTTGAGCTAGGCTTGCGATTTTATTTAAAGCCGGTTTCTCTTTGGTTGAAAGGTTAGACTTTGGTTCAATTATATTATATATACAAACAAAATCAGTAAAGGGAATTTTTTTATGAGTGATGCAAATAACAGTATGCAGACTTGGCCTTCATTGCCGTCTAGGCAGCGAGTTTTCGCTGTAATCTGTAAAGAGTGCCAAGAGCTGTTTTATTCACCTGTGGCCTACATTGTGATTGTTATTTATCTAGTGATCACCGGTGTTTTTATCTTTTTTATCAATAACTTCTTTATTTATGGTATTCTTAGTTTAAGCAGTTATTTTACCATTACACCTTATATATTGGCCTTTTCCATTTCGGCTTTGACGATGCGCTTGCTTTCAGAAGAGCGGCGCAGCGGTGCGATTGAGATTCTCTCTACTCTGCCGATTTCGGCTATCGAGGTGGTTTTGGGCAAATTCCTATCTTCATGGTTGTTTTCTGGCTTGTTACTTTTGTTTACCTTGGGTTACCCTTTGACGTTTAGCTCTTTAGGTAGCATGGATTTTGGTGCGGGAGTTGCGGGTTATATCGGCCAAATTTTGCTTTGCGGTGCTTTTGTGGCTGTTGGTTTGTTTGCTTCTTCTATCAGCAAAAATCCGATTAGTTCTTTTTTTGTGGCTTTTATGGTGATGTTTGTGCTGCTGTTTTTGGATTTTATTTTGCAGGGTATGCCCGGGCAAGTCTCTTTGTTTTTACGCAACCTAAGTGCTGGTTACCATTTACGAAATTTTAGCAACGGTATTGTCGACTTGCGCGATATTTTTTATTTCTTCTCGATTATGTTGTTGGGTGTATATGGCTCTTGGTTAAAGCTGCAAAGCCTGCGTTAAAAATTATCTATACAAATACGAAAAGGAATTTATTTTATGAACCTTACGCTTAAAATTAGCCGTAGTGGCTACCAAGGTATCCGTTTCGGCCTTTATATTTTGCTTGTGCTTTTGCTAAACGCTGCTATATCCTACTTTCCACTTCGTGTCGATCTTACGAAGCAGCAAACCTACAGCCTAGCTACAGCCTCAAAAGATACCGTTGCCCAGCTGGAAGAACCAGTTACCATTCGCGTATACCTCTCTAGTAACTTGCCATCGCACTACAATATTCTTTCTTCGCTGCTGCGCGATTTGATGCAAACCTATAAGGGTAGTGCCAAAAGTGGCATGTTTAGTTATTCGGTGAACCTGATTCGCAGCGATGATAAAAGTGAGAAAACTCAAAAATTGCAGTCGGAAGCGCAAAATTACGGCATTTATCCCGTGCAGTTGCAAGGCTCTGATGGCAATGAATTTAAAGCGGTGTCGGCCTATATAGGCATGGCTATTTCTCAAGGAGAAAATCTGGAAGTGCTTTCTCCACTACAGCCTAGCGATAATATCCAATATAAGATTACGGCGGCCCTGCAAAAGATTTCGCGCAAAGGTAGTGCTTTGCTTTCGATGAATGAGAATTTGAAAATTTATTATTATTTTTCCTCTTTGCTTTCGCAATTGAATGATGGCAAATATGCCCAATTCCCCAGTAATTTTGAAGAGGTTATGAAATCGACAGCAGAGCAGCTTTATGGGCGTGTCGATAGCCAAGTTATTGACCCTGACAAATTGCCACCCGGTTTGCCCAACCCTGGCGAGTTGGACTTGCCTGATACAAAAATTGATATTGCCGATGGCCAGAGCCAAAAAGTCTACAGTGCGATTGTCATTGATAATGGGGGCCGTTATGAAGCGCACTCTTTGTTGCAGTTGCAGCCTTCTTTTGAACTGGGGCCAGATGGTTTAAAGCAAACTAATTCTGTGAATGTGATAGACCCTCTTCGTTTGGAGGGCCAGTTGGCTGAAGTTGCTATTGGCAGTTTAGGTATTGCCCAAAATGTTGGCTATATTGCCGACCGAGAAACAGCTAGCTTTAATCCACCCAATCCGCAGGTACCCAGCCAAGGGGCCAATCTCTATGTATTTTCTCAAGAAGTGCGGGATTTGTACAATTTTCAGCCCGTCAATCTTGATGAAGGAATTGGGAAAGATGTCAATATCTTATTGTTAGTTGATCCTAGAAAGCAGCTTAGCGATTGGGATCTGTACCAAATTGATCAGTTTGTCATGCGCGGTGGCCGTTTGGTAGTTGCGATGGAACCGTACCAAGTGATGCGTAGCCCTTATGGTTACGGGGCCCAGTTTATTCCCAATCCCAATTTAGAAGGGATTAAGAGCAATGGTGAGAAAAAAGAGCAATACACTTTGATCAATTTGCTTGCGCATTATGGAATTGAATATCAAAAAGCGATGGTTTTTGATACCAAAAGTTTTGTCAACCGTGGTCAAAACGCTCAAACGGGTGGCTACCAAGAAACTAAGGTTTATTACATTCCCGAAATTGATGCAGAGAAAAGTTCAGATTTAGCTTTTGTCAAAAACCTAAAGAAATTTTTCTTTTACAATTCGGCAGCTTTAAAAGCAGTCGATGATAATAGCATCGTTTTGGTGAAGAGCAGCCCGCAGTCTTGGACAGAAGATATGAGCGATGGCAATAAAGACCCAAACAATATTGTGCCGGCTCCTGTGGATAAGCAAAGTGAGCAATATTTGGTTATGTCTTCGCAAGGTGTACTTAGTAGCTTTTTTAAGGGTAAAAAGCTACCCGCAAAACCCAAGAAAGAAAAAGAAGGCGAGGAAAATGAAGCCAAAAATGCGCAAGAGGAGCTTAGTTTTGCTAGTGTTCAAGATTCTTTTATAGAACAAAGTGAGAATAGCCATGTATTGGTCAGCGGAACTTCATTGATTTTTGACAAACAACTTTTGAGTGTACCAACTAATAAAGCTCTGGCATTAAATTTGTTGGACTATATGGCAGGCAATATTGAGATGGCCAATTTGCGGGCCCGCAGTGGAACACCAAATTTTATTGATGAGAGTGTGGGTAACGCCCAGAAAAATATCATCAAGTGGTTTAATACTTTAGGGTTGCCTTTTACGGTGGGTATTTTAGGCTTGTTGATGCTTATTCATTGGCGGCAGCGTCAGCTAAAATTGCGTGCTTTATTTGCCCAAGATGTGGCCAAAGATTTGCAGAAAAATAGCCAAATAGCAAAGGAATCTTCTTTATGAACCAAATAAAAAACGATATATCAGCTTCTGGATTTGATGAAATGGAAAACAAAAAGATAAAACTTAAAAGCCATCAAGTGATAGAATTATTGGTGCTTTGTGGTTTGATTTTTATTTTGTTGTTATATTTATTATTGCGTTCTGCAGCAAGCTTTAGCTATAAGTTGCCTGAATTTGACAAAGTTACGGGCATCGAAAGTATGCGATGGAGCCGTAGTGATGGTAGCGAAATCAATTTGAGCAAAAAAGGTGAACAGTGGTACATTGATAACCAATACCCAGCCAAACAAAACAATGTCGATACCTTATTGGGACAGCTTTCTGAACCTAGCCTACAAGATTTAGTTTCCAAGTCTGGTAATTTGTTGACTTTTGGCCTCAATAATGAACGGGCTTACAAGCTGGAAGCTTTTGATAGCAACGGTGATGTCTTGCGCCAGCTTTATATAGGCAAAAGTTCTAGCTCTGGTCGCTATTCTTTTACCCGGCTAAGCGAAGATGATTGGCGGATTTTTACGCTATCTGAAAATTTGACTTCTGTTTTAGAAAAAAGTATTGACAATTTGCGCGATCGTTTGGTGCTTAGTTTTTCCAGCAGTGATATTGAAAAATTGGAAATTAGTGAATCGGCAAGTGATAAATCAATTTCTATTGCCAAACAGGACAGCAAGTGGCAAATTCCTGAAGGCCATACATGGAATGAAGAGCAGGTCGATAGTTTTGTCAACCGTTTTGCTAGCATGAATGCGCAAGATTTTCTTGCTGAATATCCACAGACAGATGATGAATATCAATTGAAATTTATTGCCAAAGGTGGGGTTAGTTATATCGTTACAATTGCTGCGCAAAAATTGGAAGATGATAAAGGTTATGCCGCTAAATCTTCTTCTTATGGTTTTCCGTTTACTTTAAACAATTACACTGTAGAAAGTATACTAGAAGATTTTGGTTTTGTTGACACAGAGACAGATGCCGACACAGAACAAAATTCAGCGGAAGAAACCTAAATTATAAAAATAAAAAAGAACAAGGGAGGTATTGCCTCCCTTGTTCTTTTTCTGAACAGTAGTAGAATTTATTTTTGAATGTCAATTTAAGGAAATTTATGCAGCAAGATAGCCGAATATTTGTAGCTGGGCATCAAGGTATGGTGGGTTCTGCTATTTTGCGGGAGTTGCAGCAACGTAACTATGGCAACATACTTGTTGCCGAACGAAGCGCGTTAGATTTATGTGAACAAGGGCAAGTACGCAGTTATTTTGCTAAACATAAACCCGAATATGTTTTTTTAGCTGCTGCCAAAGTTGGCGGGATTATGGCTAATCAAACCTATCCAGCTGATTTTATCTATAGTAATACGCTTATTGCGGCCAATATTATCGATGCAGCCTACCAAAATGGAGTAAAGAAACTGTTAAATTTAGGCTCGTCTTGTATTTACCCAAAAGAAGTGTCCCAACCCATGCGGGAAGAATATTTATTGCATGGCCCGCTTGAAAAAACGAATGATGCTTATGCTATTGCGAAAATTACCGCTATAAAAATGTGCAGTGCCTATCACCGTCAGTATGGTTGTAATTTTATATCAGCTATGCCGTGTAATTTGTATGGTCTCAATGATAACTTTCATTTACAAAATTCTCACTTGTTGCCAGCTTTAGTGCGCAAAATTGATGATGCTTTGCAAAATAAAAAAGAAGAAGTTGTTTTATGGGGTGATGGCAGCCCGCGCCGAGAATTACTATTTTCTAAAGATTTAGCCGATGCTGCCATTTTTTTGATGGAATATTGTAATGCTGAAGAGCTTGGCGAGCTGATCAATGTGGGGAGTGGTTACGATTTGGAAATTCGCGAGCTGGCAGCCAAAGTGGCCCGTATTGTGGGCTTTCATGGCGATATTCGTTGGGACAAGAGCTATCCAAACGGAACTATGTATAAGCTAATGGATAGCTCGCGGATCAATGCTTTGGGCTGGCAGCCAAAAGTGAGCCTTGATGAAGGTATTTGGCGTTTGCTGGCTGTCTATCGTTCAGGAAATTATCGTGAATGCTAGTGCAAATAAAATGTGAATATAAGGGAAGCAATGATGTCTAATAAAAAAGTGGCTTTGATTACGGGGGTTACGGGCCAAGATGGAGCTTATTTAAGTGAATTTTTGTTGGCCAAAGGTTATGAAGTCCATGGCTTAAAGCGCAGAGCATCATCATATAATACGGACAGAATTGACCATATTTTTACAGAAGCAGAAAGAAAGCAGCAGCCTTTTTACTTGCATTATGGGGATATGAATGACAGCACGAACTTGATTTATTTGGTGCAAAAAATCCAGCCCGATGAGATTTACAACTTAGCGGCCCAAAGCCATGTAAAAGTTTCGTTTGAAACGCCTGAATATACAGCCAATGCAGATGGCATTGGCGTTCTGCGTTTGTTAGAATCACTGCGTTTGCTGCAGATGGAGAAACAATGTCGTTTTTATCAAGCTGCTACCAGTGAGCTATACGGTTTGGTACAGGAGGTTCCGCAACGGGAAACCACGCCATTTTATCCGCGCAGTCCCTATGCTGCGGCTAAATTGTACGGATATTGGGTTACGGTCAATTACCGAGAAGCCTATGGGCTTTATGCGGTTAATGGTATTTTGTTTAATCATGAAAGTCCGCGCCGCGGTGAAACTTTTGTAACGCGCAAAATTACTATTGGAGCAGCTCAAATCGCCACAGGGCAGGCAGAAACTTTGGTGTTAGGTAATTTGGAAGCTAAGCGCGATTGGGGTTTTGCCGGAGATTATGTTGAAGCTATGTGGTTGATGTTGCAACAAGAGCAGCCAGAAGATTTTGTGATAGCCACTGGCGTAACTGCCACCGTGCGCGATTTTTGCCAGTTAGCCTTTCGCGAAGCAAGTATGGAGTTGCGCTGGGAAGGTCAAGGGGTTGATGAAAAAGGTTATGACCAAAATGGCATATTGCGCATTTGTGTTTCGCCAGCATATTTCCGCCCTACAGAAGTGGAATTATTGATTGGCGATGCCAGCAAGGCTAAAGAAAAATTGGGTTGGCAGCCCAAAATGGATTTAGAAGATTTGGTTAAATTGATGATGAAGAATGATTTGGAAAAAGTTCAGAAAGGTCTTCCATTCCAAAAAAACTTAAATATTGTAAAATCCCCAAGAAAATAAATTGCAAATTACTATTTACTGGTAAGCAGTTGAGCTGATGAAAGATATAATCGCACAGCGGTTTTCTAGTGCAGCCCAAGATTATGATGCGATAACGCCGGTACAGCAAGAATGTGCTCAAACTTTGTTTCAACTGTTGGAAATTCGGCAGGCAATTGCTACCCCCCCTGTTTTATTGGATGTCGGTGTGGGAAGTGGCCGTTTGCTATTTTTGGCTTCTAAATATTTGGGGGAAAATTGGCAGCTGCACGGTATTGATTTTGCTCCGCAAATGTTGGCTCAAACACAAGCGCGCTTTCCTAATGTAAAGCTATATCATGCTGATATAGAACAATACCATTATTTACCCAGTTCGTATGATGTAATCGTTTCTAATTTTGCTTTACAATGGTGTGAGCAGCCAGCCCGATTATTAGAGAATTTGTATATGTCTTTGCGTTCTGGCGGCCAATTGGCTGTGGCGTTGCCGCTTTGCGGTAGCCTGTGCAATCTGGTAGAACTTGTTCAACAGCTTAGTGGCGAACAATTACCCACCTACCCATTACCTCGTATTGAGGACTTCTTTTCTCTGGCGAAACAAATCCCAAATTTTACTTTACAAGTGCGAAATTTTGTTGCTCATTATCAAAATGCTTATGCGGCTGTTATGGCGATAAAAAAGGCAGGGGCGAATACAAGCTTAAATGCAAATAAGCAGTTGAGCATGAAAGCTCTGCGATTGTTACACCAAGAACAAAGCCCTTTTATGCTCGATTACAAAGTTTTATTTCTGTTAGCAAAATCAATGTAATTAAAAGGCAAAATAAGAGGCTGGCTATCTTTAGTGTTAGATACCAGCCTCACAATGCTACATAATTATTAATTATGTTCAGCGAATAACTCATTTACGGTTGCAAACAGTTCATCCCATTTGTCTAGGTTTTTATCTAAATCAATAGAATGCATAGCTTTCGTTAAGCTACTGTTTTCTTTGATATTGGGCTCCTCATTACTTGGAATATTCATTATTTTTCCTCTATATGTTAAATGGTTTTGGCAAGCTTAAACAATTTATCCTGATTGACAAGCCAATTGTGGACTTTTTTATTATAGGTAGAGTAATTTTATTTCAGCTGTATCAAGAATAGTAAATTTTAGATAGTTTTATAGCTAGTTATAAATTCGTGTCTAAATGATACATATATCTTATATTTATTTGACAATTGTTATTGTTATATTTTTGTTGTTTACTATAAAATCGGATAACTTGAAAACAGGAGGAGTGATAATGAATGAGCAATTAAAAAGTGGTGCAGAGCTTGTTGTGGAACAACTGAAAGCTGAAGGTGTTGAATATATTTTTGGTCTTCCGGGTGGAGCAACGATTCCAATTTTTGATGCCTTGCATAGTTCAGAATTGGAATTTGTTTTGGTGCGTCATGAGCAGGGAGCCACGCATATGGCCGATGGTTATGCTCGTGCTACAGGGAAAACTGGAGTGGTTATGGCTACTTCGGGCCCTGGAGCAACAAATTGTATTACCGGCATATATACTGCTATTATGGATTCTGTACCGATGGTGATTATTACCGGCCAAGTTACAACCCGTGGTATGGGTCTTGATTCCTTTCAAGAGGCGGATGTGATTGGCATTAGTATGCCGATCGTCAAACATTCTTATTTAGTCAAAGATACTTCTGAACTGAAGAATATTATACATGAAGCATTTTTCTTGGCGAATTCAGGCCGTCCGGGCCCTGTTATCATTGACATTCCCAAAGATATTTCTGCCAAGATTGTGGAGCCAAAATCAATGCGTAAGCCATATTTACCAGGCTATCTATTACCTTGCCCACCTGATGGAAAGGTTGTTGAAAAAGCTGCTGATATGATTAATAATTCATATCGTCCTGTTTTCTTAGTTGGGCATGGGGCGATTTTAGCCAATGCTGGTAATGAAATAGAGGCTTTGGTCCAAAAAATAGAGATTCCTGTTGTTAATACTTTGCTGGGTAAAGGTTGCTTTCCAGAAACGCATCCATTGAATTTGGGTCTTCCTGGAATGCATGGCACAGCTTATGCTAATAAAGCTTTAGCTGAAGCAGATCTAATTATTTCTATTGGCTCACGTTGGGACGATCGCATTACCAGTGATGTAGAGCGTTTTGCCCTATCTTCAAGGAAAATTCATTTTGATATTGACATTGCGGAAATAGATAAAGTTATTAAGGCAGACTGTGCTGTTTTGGGTGATGCCAAGCTTGGTTTGCAATTGTTGATTGATAAATTAGAGCAGCGCGATCGCAGTAATTGGCTTTTGCAAATTGATAAATGGCGCAAAGAGTTTCCGCTGCGCTATCGAAAAGAAGGGAGGCTCAAACCACAACACATCATTGAAATTTTGCAGAGTCTCACCGATGGCCAAGCTGTTATGACTACAGATGTGGGGCAGCATCAAATGTGGGCGGCTCAGTTTTATCTAGTGCAAGGTGGTGAAAATTGGCTAACTTCTGGCGGTGCTGGTACCATGGGCTATGGTTTGCCTTCGGCTATAGGCGCGCAATTAGGCCGCCCTGGGAAAATTGTATTTAGTATTGTTGGCGATGGTGGTTTCCAAATGACGCTTTGTGAGTTGGCAACGGCAGCCCAGTTGAAATTGCCAATTAAAGTGATTGTAATGAATAACGGATACTTAGGTATGGTTCGGCAATGGCAGGAATTATTTTACGATGAACGCCTCAGTGGTGTTCGCTTGGAAGGGAACCCCGACTTTTCTAAATTAGCCGAAGCATATGGTTGTAAAGCATTTCGCTTAAAGCGCAGCTCCGATATAAAACGAGTGTTGAGTGCTGCTTTGGAATATAATGAAGGTCCATTGGTAATTGATGCGGTTATTCCTCCAGAAGAAAATGTGTTTCCAATGGTTCCCGCTGGTGCCCCTCTGGAAGGTATGATTTTAGAAAAGCCAGCCACTGAATGAGCAATTTGAATCTTAGGACTGCCATCGATTTGGCTGTAATGAAAAAGGTTTAATTTATGAATGAAATGAAAAAAAAGTTTTCCCTGAGTTTGTACGTTCAAAATCGGTCTGGAGTCCTAGCGCGGATTGCTTTGCTTTTTAACAGGCGTAGTTATAATATCGATAGTTTGGTTGTGTCTTCGGCCCACGATCGAGATTTTTCCTGGATTAGTATTGAAGCTAGTGGGGAAGAAAAGCAAATACCGTTGCTGATTAAGCAGTTACAAAAGTTGATAGATGTAGTTCATATCAGTAATCATAGTGATGTGTTGGGTACACAAATTTTACAGCGTGAATTGGCTTTACTAAAAGTACAGTGTAGTTTAGATAAGCGTCTGGAGATTTTACAGATTATTGATACATTTGGCTGTAATTTGTTAGATGCTACCAGTAATTCGATTACGATTCAGGTTGTTGGTAGCCATGAATATATTGAAGCTTTAGAATTAATGCTTGATTCTTACCGAATCTTGGAGAATGTTCGTACAGGTAAAGTTTTTATTGCTCGTGGAGATGCTTCAACGGCGGGACAAAGAGTTTAATATTTATCTTACAATTATTTCGTGATCGGGTTTTGTTATGTATTATTGTGGAGCATGGGTTGCAGTGATTGTTGTTGCTATTAGAATTCTGCCCAATAATTTAGTATCTTACTTATGGAATCCATTGGCTCCAGTAGCTCAGGGGATAGAGCAACCGCCTCCTAAGCGGTAGGTCGTACGTTCGAATCGTATCTGGAGCAAGAACTTATTTATTGGGTTTCCGTTTTAATCTTGAATAAAAATTATTATGCCTAGCCTTGTTTGTTGTTTTATCTCAAAGTTTGTCAAGTCATGTAAACATCAGAGCAGGAGATCGTATTTAAGCCTATTATCTTTTTTGGTGTTTGTGCCCATTATTTTTACTGTTGTTCAGTTTTGCGAAAAAACAGATTGATGGGAGAAGGCTGCATCGTATTGCGGGCGTTGAGCCAAGCCTACCCCAAACAGATTCGTACATTGCGTTTTAGCAGCCGTGTGAATGATTGGATTGTCCAGGGTCAATGGCAAAGTTTTTCATTGAGCAACAGGAAGGATTTTGCCGGCAACTTGGCTCAAAATTATAAAAAGTATCGCAAATTGGGCTTTTGTCACTACCCTAAATTGTTGCCTTCACAGCCATTGTTTAATGCTGATGAAGAGAGAAAATTTCTAGTAGAATTAGCAAAAAATAAAAAAGGGTTGGTTGTTCAAGAAAATGATGCTTTTTGTAAAGCTTTATTTCAAGCTTCTAATAAGCAAGGATGCATTGATTGAAGATATGTGGTTCATAGGGATTCGCGTGAAAGTTCATCCATTGATCATTCGGCCTTTAAAGCGAGTAGAAGCTCGGCTTTTACATATTAGGCGTAGCGTAAAAATAAAGATAGTAATCTTTTTTCGTTCTCTGCGTAATATTTAAGTTATGCGTGACGTAATATCCAGTATTTTAGCAAATTGAGCAACCATAGCTTTGGCACGGCATTGGATTTTTTGCTGCGCAATTGGAACGATAAAAAAGCATACTGGAGTTGGTTGGGAGATTATCGTAAGGATTGGTATAATACACCGTACCAAAAACGTTGAACGCTCCCAAGTGTTGATCGATGGGTTTGAAAGTGAAGGTTTTATTTGGGGAGGAAAGTGGTTGTATTCTGATACGATGCACTTTGAATATCGTCCCGAGTTGTATTTATTGCGCGATAGCCTTGCTAAATAATTTACGCAATCCACAAAACAGCTTTGTTTTTGGCCTAAGCAATGGAAATGTTGGTTTTATGTTTGGGTTAGTCCAGAAATTGACCCTTGTTATTTCCAGTCGCTCCTATTAATTGGGCTTGGGGGATAATTATGAAAGTATTTTATAATTCGCCGAGCGCAATGGATTTTCGGCTTGAGAGCCGGCTTTTAACAAATACTTTTGATAATGAAGACCCTAATGGCGATAGAAATCTTTAATTTACGATAACTCAAATACATTTTGGCGTAACAGGGACTTTGCATTTTTTATGCATTGGTCAATGGCCCAAGTATGATTCAAATGCAAGGTAATTTTGTAGTGGGCGGTGTTGCTCGACAGCGCAGTCTGTTTTTTATGGATTTTTACTTTTCTAGTGTTTTCATATAAAACCAAGAAAACCAAGGCGTTATTAAAAATAATTACTCTATATTGTATTTTGGCCCTGGCCTTAAATTCGGCTTCACTATTCAACGCCGAGTCTGGCCGAAATTAATTTATTGAGACTATGCTTTTAGGTGTTCCGTTGGAGAATCTCAACAATATTTCCAATAGTCTAGGTTTCAATTTCAGATTTAATTTAGCTCTTCGTTTGACTCGTAAAGAATTATGGAGCCCAGAAATTATTAATCATCAAAAATTGAGCGTTTTAGTAGGAGAATATTGAAGAGTGTATAAATTATGTGTATGTAATGAAAGTAAATAAAAATTGTGTGTAAAAAATAACTTGATTTTTTGAATATTGCGCTTGACATAAAATGGATTTAGGCTATAGTAGCGCACACATCGCAGCTATCTATGAATATGGCATTGTTTATGTCGAAGAGCAGTGTATGCGAATGTTCATTGACAATAGAGAAGAGTAGGGAAGACATGACGCTTGTGTAGCAGTTTTATTCATTTGTTTATGTATGGGAAATGAGTGGCTGTAACAAGATGGAACAAACTTGCTAGCTTCGGCTAGTGTTATATAATGGAGAGTTTGATCCTGGCTCAGAACGAACGCTGGCGGCGCGTTTTAAGCATGCAAGTCGAACGGTAGATAGATTCGCTCTATTGAGAGTGGCGAACGGGTGAGTAACACGTAGGTGATGTGCCTAGAAGTTGGGGATAGCTTATGGAAACATGGGGTAATACCGAATAATCTTATAGTTTTTGTATTGTAAGGAAAGAGGCGTTTGCCTTGCTTTTAGATCAGCCTGCGGCTTATTAGTTAGTTGGTGAGGTAAGGGCTCACCAAGGCAACGATAAGTAGCCGGCCTGAGAGGGTGAACGGCCACACTGGAACTGAGACACGGTCCAGACTCCTACGGGAGGCAGCAGCTAAGAATCTTCCGCAATGGGCGCAAGCCTGACGGAGCGACGCCGCGTGCATGATGAAGGCAGAGATGTTGTAAAGTGCTTTTATAGGTGAGGAATAATGGAGAGAGGTAATGCTCTTTAGATGACGTGAACCTGTGAATAAGCTCCGGCTAATTACGTGCCAGCAGCCGCGGTAATACGTAAGGAGCGAGCGTTGTTCGGAATTATTGGGCGTAAAGTGCGTGCAGGCTGTTTATTAAGTCTGATGTGAAATCATACAGCTTAACTGTATTGGTGCGTTGGAAACTGTTAAACTTGAATTCGAGAGAGGAAATTGGAATTCCTAGTGTAGGGGTGGAATCTGTTGATATTAGGAAGAACACCAGAGGCGAAGGCGAATTTCTGGCTCTGAATTGACGCTGAAGCGCGAAAGCGTAGGGAGCAAACAGGATTAGATACCCTGGTAGTCTACGCTGTAAATGTTGTACACTTGGTGTTGGTCTCTCTAAATTTGCAAAGGTGTTTGTATATTTAGAGAGACCAGTGCCGAAGCTAACGCGTTAAGTGTACCGCCTGGGGAGTATGCCGGCAACGGTGAAACTCAAAGGAATTGACGGGGGCCCGCACAAGCGGTGGAACATGTGGTTTAATTCGATGATACGCGAGGAATCTTACCAGGGTTTGACATATACAGGAATGGCGTAGAGATATGTCAGTTACTTCGGTAATCTGTATACAGGTGCTGCATGGTTGTCGTCAGCTCGTGCCGTGAGGTGTTGGGTTAAGTCCCGCAACGAGCGCAACCCTTGTAGTCTGTTACCATCATTAAGTTGGGGACTCAGACCAGACTGCCGGTGATAAACTGGAGGAAGGTGGGGATGACGTCAAATCAGCATGGCCCTTATATCCTGGGCTACACACGTGTTACAATGGCCAGTACAAAGCGTAGCAAGACGGTGACGTGGAGCGAATCGCAAAAAGCTGGTCTTAGTTCGGATTGTAGTCTGTAACTCGACTACATGAAGTTGGAATCGCTAGTAATCGCGTATCAGCATGACGCGGTGAATACGTTCTCGGGCCTTGTACACACCGCCCGTCACACCACCCGAGTTGGGAGTGCCCGAAGTCATTAGTTTAACCTGCAAAGGGGGACGGTGCCGAAGGTAAGCTTGGTAAGGGGGGTGAAGTCGTAACAAGGTAGCCGTACCGGAAGGTGCGGCTGGATCACCTCCTTTCAAAGTGAAAGGGTCTCGTAAGAGAAAATAGAGCTTATAAGCTCAACAACAGTCATGTCTTCCTTAGTCTTTTTTATATAAGAATCCCCAGCAATTTGTTGGGGATTTCTTTTGTCTAGTTATATATTTAGAATCAAGATATTTTTTAAATGAATTGAAGGTGAAAGGTTATAAAATTGATAAATTATATTCATATATTATTCGCAGTGATCAGGGTTTGCACCGAATCCATTTGGGCGTGTATGTACTTTGGCTTGCTGTAAACCCAAGATAAGAAAAGCAGTAGGCAATAACTGGGATAAAGGACAGAATATTTGGATAGTAGGGCTGACACCTAAAAATGAAGGTAACCAGATGGTTTATATCATGAAAGTTGATGATTGTATGAGCTTTGCAGATTATTATGATAAATATCCTAAAAAGAGACCTAAAAGAGCTAAGAAACACTGGGACGATCATAATAGATCGACATGTGGTGATAATATTTATAAACCAAATTCTCATAAGAAGCATGGATTTGAACAATTGCCATCATTTCATAGTAATATAAAATATGATAAAGATGGTAACGTCGTGCGAATTTCAGAAAATCAAGAAACTAAGAAACATGACTTGAATGGTAAATATGTGCTGATTTCAAGGAATTTTGTATACTTTGGTTGTGAAAGTATTGGGCTCAAACCTTACTTGAAAAAACAACTTATTGTAACTAGAGGCCACAAGTGCAACTTCCCAGACAAAGTGATAAAGAAGTTAAGGAACAAGTTATTGACTACTATAGCGAAGATATTCAGAATCGCACTATCATGGCTAACCCTTCATTATGGTAGTCAGTCCCTTCTGCTAATAATAGCCGAACCGAACCCTAAAAATTAAGAGACCCTCTTAATAAGCATTAAGAGACCTTCTTAATATGCATTAAGAGACTCTATTAATGCCCATCAAGAGACCTTCTTAATAAATAAGCAGAAATTCTATTGCCAAGTATGGTGCGGTTTGACAAAGTTTCTAGTTATTAGAAATAACACAAAGCCTTATTGAATAGAGTAATAAATTTTCTATAATCGTCTAATTTATTGATTTTCCAAAAGAGAAACTAAGTAGAAAACAGTAATTCCAATTCAATAATCATATAGCATATCTAAAATAGTGTAGATTAGCTTAATTTTATTTCCACCAGCATAAAGCCCAAAAATATGGGTTTAGAAGACTTTTATCTGTAGTTAATGATCTTTTATGGTTGTCGCACTGTGTTTGAGAAAGTGGTTCTTCAAATTTGCCCTCGGTAAATTGAAATGAACGATTATCCCATGAATGATTGCAAGCCAACAAACCAGAGCCCTCTAATTTAGCTAAAGCTTCATAGAAGCACCAAAATTTCAAAAACAATTGCCGTGCTGCTCGCTCATCATATAAAAGCAAAGAGCGGAGTTGTTCCTGTTCACTCGCAGTAAAAAGCATTGTGGCAATACCTAAAATATCGCGTTTCTTTGTCATATCCTTTTCAATATCAAGCCCTAACTCAAAATCAAAGCTAAGGGCTAAAGCCACACAATTACCCGAATGAGATAAATTAAAATAAGGCAATCTGGCATTAGCAAAATTGGGGCCAGTAAGAAACGGTTTACCATATTGGTTGATATCGAGCTGCCAACGATTCATCGCAATTTCAGGATTGCACTGGCTCAAGCGATAGCGCAACAGAAAACGCCCTGCTACAAAACACAAAGCATCAACCTTGCTGTGGAAGCTCTGGGCACGCTTACATTCCTCTGCTGCTAGGTAAGATACCCAAGAAACTCCAAAAGAATCTTCAGAGTGAAAATACTTTAGTATATCGGTATAAGTTGCAAAGTATAATTCTATTAAATTGGCTGCCGCACCCAGAGTATGCGGTAAAGGCTGGTAGAACAATTCTAATGGAAGCATACCTACAGACTTTATTTAGCTTAATTTTGTGAGTCTTGTGTAAAATCATAACCACAAATTTGGCTTACACGCGCAAAAGAGCAAGGTTTGCCGTTTTCTAAAGCTGCAATATAGACCTTTGCTTTTAAAACTAGCTGTTGTGCACGGTATAACTCTTGCTCACATATTAAGCGGAACAAACCTTTTTGCGCAAAAGTACTGTGAATGGTAAAAAGCTGTTGTGGCTTTAATGGTTGTAAATACTGTAACTGGATTTCGGCAACAACCAAGTGAATACCTTGCTGGCTAAGTTTGGGTACACTGAAATATTGCTTTATGGCAGAGTGGCGGGCATGTTCTAAATAATTTTGGTATACAGCATTATTGACCACGCCTTGGTAATCACATTCGTAATCACGGACTTCCATTTCTAAAATATGCTTGATCTTGTCCCTTTTTTGCACCCTTTTTGTTTCTTTAACCATTCCCTATACCTTGGCATTATCCCATTCTTGAGCCAGTACCTTTCCCCACACAGCATAGTGTATACAGCTCTTGCAATTTGTGCAATATAACCTTTGCCTTCCACCTTTAGCCGTCTAAAGCCTGTAATTGACCAAAGTTTATCTTGTTACAAAAACCTCTTGTTATGGATTAAGAAACTCTGTTGTTATGGATTAAGAAACTCTGTTGTTATGGATTAAGAAACTCTGTTGTTATGGATTAAGAAACTCTTTTATTGGGTATTAAGAAACTCTGTTGTTAGGCATTAAGAAACTCTATTATTGAGCATTAAGAAACTCTGTTGTTAGGCATTAAGAAACTCTATTATTGAGCATTAAGAGACTCTCTTAATTTTTATGCCAAACAGCAAAAGCAGCCTTGATAATAAAATTTACCAAGGCTGCAATTGGCCATAAGTAAAAGCCAACCAAGCATTGCTTACCGCATTTACTTATGGGCTAAAATCACTGATGGTCAAGTCTTTCGGTGTATCTAAACCCGCCCAAGTACCAGTGCCAACGCTAAGCTTATCGTCTTGTTTACCAGGCGTATTCATATCAGGCTTGGCGTTAATAGCATTTTTATCGGCACCGGTAAGGTGAATCCAAATCTTTGTGCCATCGTTTTTAATGCGGTACTTATCTCTGATTATACCATAACCATTGGGCCCAGTGGGTTTGGCATCTGGAGTATAGGAATCTAAGGGTACGCCAGCTACCGTGATGGTTTGGATTTGGGCTTGGGTAGTACCATATAAGTTAGAACCTTGTAATTCTAAATAACCCAAGGCAGGTGTGTATTCACTTCTATCGCCTATTGCGGGTGGGTTACCACTAACGGCCAAGTCTTTAGGTGTATTTAAACCCGCCCAAGTACCAGTGCTAGTAAGCAACCCTTTTTTTAGACTATTGCTATCCATACCTGTCTTGCCATTCAGAGTAGTTTTATGTTGATCGGTAAGGTAAAGCCAAAGCGCTGTGCCATCGCTTTTCATACGGTACTTACCTTTTGCAAGACTGCTACTATCTGCCCCAGTGGCTGTGCCATCTGCAGTATAGGAACTTAAGGCTATGCCAGCTACCGTGATGGTTTGGATTTGCGCTTGGGTCGCCCTACCTAAGTGAGTACCTTGCAAGGTTAACAGCGCCGTGCCAACATGGTAGGTTGCACGGGTAATTGCGGGGTCGGGGTTACCACTAACGGCCAAGTCTTTGGCTGTATCTAAACCCGCCCAAGTACCAGAGCTAGTAAGCAACCCTTTTTTTAGACCATTGCTATCCATACCTGTCTTGCCATTCAGAGCAGCTTTATGTGGATCGGTAAGGTAAAGCCAAAGCGCTGTGCCAGCGCTATGCATGCGGTACTTACCTTTTGCAAGACCGCGACTATCTGGCCCAGTGTCATCGTCATCTGCAGTATAGGAATCTAAAGCTACGCCATCTACCGTGATGGTTTGGATTTGCGCTTGGGTCGCACTACCTAAGAGAATACCTTGTAAAGTTAACAGCGCCGTGCCAACATGGTAGCTTGCACTGGTAATTGCGGGGTTTCCACTAACGGTTAAGTCTTTGGCTGTATCTAAACCCGCCCAAGTACCAGTGCTAGTAAGCAACCCATCTTTTAGACCATTGCTATCCATACCTGTCTTGCCATTCAGAGTAGTTTTATGTCGATCGGTAAGGTAAAGCCAAATGGCTGTGCCATCGCTTTTAATACGGTACTTACCTTTTGCAAGACTGCTACTATCTGCCCCAGTGGCTGTGGCATCTGCAGTATAGGAATCTAAAGCTACGCCATCTACCACGATGGTTTGGATTTGCGCTTCTGTAGGACTTAAGTTAGAACCTTGTACAGTTAAGATAGCCGTGCCAACATGGTAGCTTGCACCGGTAATTGCGGGGTTACCACTAACGGTTAAGTCTTTGGCTGTATTTAAACCCGCCCAACTACCAGTGCCAACGCTAAGCAACCCGACTTTTCTACCATTGGTATCCATACCTGTCTTGCCATTCAGAGTAGTTTTATGTCGATCGGTAAGGTAAAGCCAAATGGCTGTGCCATCGCTTTTAATACGGTACTTACCTTTTGCAAGACTGCTACTATCTGCCCCAGTGGCTGTGGCATCTGCAGTATAGGAATCTAAAGCTACGCCATCTACCACGATAGTTTGGATTTGCGCTTCTGTAGGACTTAAGTTAGAACCTTGTACAGTTAAGATAGCCGTGCCAACATGGTAGCTTGCACTGGTGATTTCGGGGTGTCCACTAACGGTTAAGTCTTTGGCTGTATCTAAACCCGCCCAAGCACCAGTGCTAGTAAGCAACCCGACTTTTCTACCATTGGTATCCATACCTGTCTTGCCATTCAGAGTAGTTTTATGTTGATCGGTAAGGTAAAGCCAAATGGCTGTGCCATCGCTTTTAATACGGTACTTACCTTTTGCAAGACTGCTACTATCTGCCCCAGTGGCTGTGGTATCTGCAGTATAGGAACTTAAGGCTACACCATTTGTTCGGCTTCCTACCGTGATGGTTTGGATTTGCGCTTGGGTCGCACTACCTAAGTTAGAACCTTGTACAGTTAAGATAGCCGTGCCAACATGGTAGCTTGCACCGGTAATTTCGGGGTTTCCACTAACGGTTAAGTCTTTGGCTGTATTTAAACCCGCCCAACTACCAGTGCTAGTAAGCAACCCATCTTTTAGACCATTGGTATCCATACCTGTCTTGCCATTCAGAGTAGTTTTATGTCGATCGGTAAGGTAAAGCCAAATGGCTGTGCCATCGCTTTTAATACGGTACTTACCTTTTGCAAGACTGCTACTATCTGCCCCAGTGGCTGTGGTATCTGCAGTATAGGAACTTAAGGCTACACCATTTGTTCGGCTTCCTACCGTGATGGTTTGGATTTGCGCTTGGGTCGCACTACCTAAGTTAGAACCTTGTACAGTTAAGATAGCCGTGCCAACATGGTAGCTTGCACCGGTAATTGCGGGGTCGGGGTTTCCACTAACGGTTAAGTCTTTGGCTGTATCTAAACCCGCCCAAGTACCAGTGCTAGTAAGCAACCCTTTTTTTAGACCATCGCTACCCATACCGGGCTTGCCATTCAGAGTAGCTTTATGCTTGTCGGTAAGTTTCAGCCAAAGCTTTGTGCCATCGTTTGCAATACGGTACTTACCTTTTGCAAGATCGTTACTATTTACCCCAGTGGCATCGTCATCTGCAGTATAGGAACTGAAGGCTAGGCCAGCTACTACGATGGTTTGGATTTGCGCTTCTGTAGGACTTAAGTCAGTACCTTGTACGGTTAACAGCGCCGTGCCAACATTGTAGATGGCGTTATTGATAGTCGGCTTAGACGGCCCAGAAGATCGATCATCGTCATCGGGTGGTGCGCAGGCCAAGGCCATAAAGGCCAGTAGCAATGCTAATGGCAATAAAAATAGTTTGTGCTTATACATAAGCAATACCTCCAACAAGGGATAAAGATTAACCAACCCATACGGGCTAGTATATAGCGGTCCTATATTATTTTGTTGCTAGGGGGGTGTTGCGTCAAGGCCCATACAAGCTTTTTGTAAGCTTTTTTTATGTTTTTGTGTGTGTTGGCACTTTTTTTGTGTCTTAGTGTTGTAAGGTGGTTAAAATCCATGCCAATCAAAAGGCTTAAGGCTATGCGATAGCAAGCACAACGCCAACCATGCCAACCATTGGGTGGTATGAATATATCCCAGTTGGGGTCATCGGTCCGCAATATATAGCCAGATATTGTGCAAGTCGTCTAAAATGCCAGCATTGACGCTGTGGGCTAAGGTGAAAGCATCGGCATACTGGCCCTATTTGAGGTCGTCCCAGTTTTGGCTTTCCACGATGTTGTTGGGTTTTAGGAAGTCTATGGCCTGCTTATTTTTATGGTTTTTAGTGCCTTGCTATGATACATCTCTCCGCCTTCGATCAAGGCCTTGATCCAAGGCGGATCAATACCTTACTCCAATGCGGATCAAGGCCTTGATCGAAGGGGGAAAGCTATATTGCACCAATGCGGAACAAGACCTTGATCCAAGGCGGAACAATACTTTATACCAATGCGGAAAGCTATATTGTAGCAAGACAGGCGATGACTTGTAGATTCTCATCGGCAAACCAATTGCCCAATTGCGTTTGTATGGCTATTTCGGCTTGTTGCTTTGGGGTGGTTGCTTTGGGTTTGTTGGAAAATCCCTAGGTTGCCAATCAAAAAAGCTAGTAAGGTTTTTAGTCAAAACCTTACTAGCTTTTTGAGACTGTGGCCGTTACCATGATATTTTAAAAGCATATTGTTGCCGACAACCCATATGCCGAAAAACAAAAATTTTTTACCTTTTTATTTTGGAAAGTAAGCCAATTTGTACCTTCCATTTGTGCCAAAAAATCCCGAGTTATCGCGCCTTATCCCGTTCAGTTATCATGTCCCGTATCACGAGCATAGTAGTCGTATAGTTCCCTAAAGGATTATTTCTAAATCTTGGTAAATATCAGGCTCTATTGCAAATCATTAGCGCTAGAAAAACGGGCACACCAATAACCGTAAGCACAAGACCGGCAGGAATTTGTAAAGGCGCTAAGGCTACCCGTCCCAAATAGTCGGCTATGGCCACTAAAAGAGCTCCGGTTAAACCGCTAACAATCATGTGCATACCAACCCCACAGCGCACAAAACGGCGAGCCATGTGCGGTGCAATAAGGCCAACAAAGCCCAAAGGCCCTACAGTGCATACCGCAAATGCAGCTAGCGCCGATGATAGGAAAATTAAAGATAGCCGGACTTTGGACGCATTTAAGCCCAAGCTGATGGCAATTTCATGGCCAAAACGCATTGCACTAATACAACGATAGCCCCAGAATAAAAACGGTATAATGGCCAAAAATAATAGAGATAGCAATTGAACATCTTGCCAATTGGCCGAATGCATCGAGCCAGATAACCATACCAAAGCCGATTGAACTTTTTCAATTCGGCCATAAGTCATCATAACGCTAATCAATGCAGAGATTAGCGTTGTAATGCCAATACCAGTAAGTAAAAAACGCATGGTATTTTTATCGCTGTGCTTAAAACTAAGAAATTGAATAATAAAAGTTATCGTTGCTGCGCCTAAAAATGCTGCAATAGGCGCATAAAAAATACGAATATCAGAAAATACCACAAACAAAGAAATTACCGCTAGACTAGCCCCCTGACTCACCCCAACTAACGATGGGTCTGCCAGGGGATTGCCTGTAATACTTTGTAAGATTAAGCCAGAAATGCTTAGAAAAAAACCGACATAAATGGCAGTCAGTATCCTTGGAAAACGAAACTCCCAAATAACCGTATGGATAATAGCACTGGGGGGATCGCCAAGTAGAGTATTGATAATCTGCGATAGGGGAATTGGCAGGGTACCGGTGCCTAGATTGAAAGCAACAATGCCTAGTAAATTTAAAAAGATGACTATGGCTACGGCCCAGGCTTTAGTATTCCACTGGAACGACACAGCCCCGCCAAAAATACGAACAAAACGGCGAGAAACTATAGGTTGTTGCTTTCGAGATTTGGGAGATATAAGAAAGGAGTCCATCATTATCAGTCGTTGTTAAAGTTTACAATGGCGCACCAGCCAAATGAAGAATGGAGCTCCCAACAATGAAGTAACCAGCCCGGTAGAAATCTCCAATGGTGCGAGGGCTATACGGGCTACAATATCGACCAATAATAGATAAATCGCCCCGAACAAACAAGAATAAGGTATGATATAGCGATAATCGGCCCCAACAAATAAACGCACTATATGGGGAATCACTAAGCCGACAAAGCCCATAGGCCCAGCTACCGATACGGCTGCTGCGGTTAGCATGATCACGGCTAACAGAACAATATTTTTTGCTTTGACTATGTTAATACCTAAACCAATAGCAATATCATCGCCCAGTGCTAAAGCAGTTACTTGTCGGGAAACACCACAGGCAATAATTAGCCCAATTCCAAACCAGGGCAAACTATAATACAACGCCTGTATATCGGAAGAAGAAATAGAGCCGACTAGCCAGCCACGCAGATGTTCTAATGTCCTTTCATCGGTAATGTGGATAAACGTAATCAGTGCGCCTAAGAATGCGGTTACTGCTGCTCCGGCTAATACCAATGTCAAATTTTTGCCAGCGCTGGGAATATTGCCCGAAGATTGGGAAACTCTTAAAGACAGGGTGGAAATACCCCAAACGACAAAAGCGGTAGTTAAAGCACCAAAAGCCGCCCAAAAAGGGATCATCGCATCGGATTGGGATTCAGAAAATGCAACGTAAATTACCACACTAAATGATGCTCCCGTAAGTAGCCCTAAAATAGAAGGTTCTGCCAAAGGGTTGCGCGTGCTGCCCTGCATCAATGCCCCGGCACAAGCAAGGGCAGCTCCTACCATTAGGGCAATTAAAGCACGGGGCAAACGCAAATCTCGAATGATGACATGGGCAAAAATATCTGCGTTGTAGCTAAAAAATGATTCGAACACTTGTTGTAATGGAACAAACTTTGCACCTACCGCTAAATGCAATAAAAAAACCAAAATCAATAAGCTCAATAGAATGGGTATGCTAATAATATTTCTTTTTGCGTTCATCAATACAGAATGGCTTACGAAATTAAGTGGGAATAAGGGGGATGCAAACCGGCTTCCTAGTTTGGGGATCCGAGATGATTTGAGCATCTAGGCCAAATACTGTTTTTAGATTTTCTGGGGTAATAGTGGACATGGGAGTACCTGCAGCAATTAATTGGCCATTTTTCATCATAATCACGGTGTCGGCAAAAGAGGCTGCAATATTTAACTCATGCAAAACCACTAACAAGATACGATTCTGCTCATGGGCAATTTTTCTAAGTAGCGTCATTACATCTATTTGAACTTTTAGGTCTAAAAAGGTGGTTGGCTCATCGAGGACAATAATATCGGTATCTTGGGCCAGCGCCATGGCAATCCAAACACGTTGGCGTTGCCCACCCGACAAAGAAGAAACAGACAAATTAGCAAATTCTGCGGTTTCGGTGGCGTGCATAGCCTGTTCTACAGCCACGCTATCTTCTGCTGACCATTGCTGCAAGAGGCTTTGGTGTGGAAAGCGCCCATACGAAATCAATTCGTAAACAGTTAAACCTTCCGGAGCGATGGGCCCTTGGGGCAATAATGCCATTCGTTTGGCTAATTCTTTATTGGGTATGGTATGCACAGACTGCTCATCAATACTTACTTGTCCCCGGCTAAGTTTTAAAATACGGACAACAGATTTTAATAATGTAGATTTACCGCAGCCGTTGGCACCAATTAGTGCGGTAATCTCTCCGGCTCTGGCAGTAAAGGAAACCCCCTTTACCACCGGAGTTTTGTCATAAGCGACACATATATCCTGAATATTTAGAGCTTTAATTGTTTGCATTAGTATTATTTGAGGATACGGCTTTCTACACTGCTAACTGCATAATGAATAGACATTTCCATCGTGCGGAAAGAAATAGCCCCTATATGTTCCGCTGGCAGATATATTAAGTTGCCGGCTTGGCAGGCCGTAATGAAGTTACAAAAATCAGGAAGTGCTTCGCTAAAGCGTCCTTGTGCTTTGGAGGGACTCCCTTCCATAAAGCTATACCCTGCAAAAATAAAGTCAGGGTTATCATCGACAATGCGCTCCGAGCTAATATAAGCTCCCCAAGATTGGCCACTATCTTGGTCTGGGTTATTTTCCAGTACATATTTTGTTAGTTCGGAAGGCTCAAAGCCTAAATCATTTAGAACCAATGTTAGCGGTGCATAGTTGGCAAAAAGTTTAATCTTACCGCGATTTCCCCTAAGGACAGAATATTTAAGACCAGATTGGCTTAGTTGTTTTTTTGCTTGAGTAATTTGTTCGTTATAGTCCTTTTGCAATTTTTCAAAAGTGGAGATTCTATCGGAAATGTCGGCCAGTTGTGCGTATAGTTTTATAGGGTCGATACTGCCGTCAAATAAAGCGGTAGGGGCAATCTTTTCTAGCTTGGGCAATAGCTCTTCTTGAAATTTACGCCCAACAATTAAATCTGGCTGTAAGGAAGCAATCAACTCCAAATCAATGTTATCATAACCGCCAATATATTGGACTTGGCTATTTTCAAAGTCTTGGTTTAGAACCTCACGAACGCCCCACATATATTGGTTACCATCCTTGTTTAGCCGCCCATGAGAAGCTATTACAGAGGCATTCATTTCTAAGAGTGGCAGCGTTAAAGTTATATCCACTAGCGACACGATACGTTTAGGTTGTTGCGGAACGGTTACATTCCGATTCAGGGCATCTGTGAATATGCGGGTATTGTTGCTAGAGTTTTTAGAATCTTCTGTTGTAGCAGCATTTATATTATTTTTGCTGTTAGTCTTACCGGGACTACAGGCCAACAATAAAAGTAATACATATAATAGGGCTATAATTTTAGGATAAGAATGTTTCATTTGTTGCCTCCTTATTGGACAAATACTAGAATAAAAATATTAAAATTGATTATCATTATTTTTCAATTTTTGTCAAGCTGTATTGGTAAAAAATTTTCTACACCAATTTTTTAAGATGTTATACTTTATAGAAAATAAAAGCTGGGGGAGGCTATGAAATTATTTGTTTTTTATTTTTGTATGGTTACGATTTAACCATACAAAAATAAAAGGGTTGGAAAATTTAGATAGAAATATATTGTTTGGAAAACAAGTATTCTAGGATTAAAGGGATTGACGAAATGGGGTTTGTTTTACAAAATGCACCCCGAGCTTTATAGGGTGGTTAGCTCAGTTGGTTAGAGTACATGCATGACACGCATGGGGTCGGCGGTTCGAGTCCGCCACTACCCAGTTATTATTTTGTATTATTTTGGTAACTTGTATTTTTATTGTCCAATTTCTTGCTTAAGAATCTTGTTTGATTAGCTAATGAAATCCTACCTTTCTGTTTTAAGAGATCACTTTCCTAGTAGATATAATTTTATTATTATAAGCTCTATGTCGGTTCTTTTTTTCAGCATCACATTGGGTATGGCTTTGGGAAAGTTATTGAGTCTAGGGGCTTATGTAGGAACTTATGAACCACTAATCACAAATGATCAGCCTTTGCCTTCTCGCATTTATGACGTTCATAACAATCTAATTACAGAGATTTCTCAAGGTTCACGCGAGCTGTTGGCTCAAAATGAATTGAACCGAAATTTAATTTATGCCTTGATGGGGCGTGAAGATAGCACATTTTTTGAACACAACGGTTTTTCTCTGTTCGGTACGTTTCGCGCTTTTGCTTATATCGTTTTAGATAAATTATTTTCTGTTGGGACTGCAGGTGGGGGAAGTACCTTGACCCAGCAATTGGCAGGTTCGCTCAAGGCAGACCGAACTGATATATCGGTGAGCCGCAAAATCCGCGAACTGTGGTGGTCTTTCATTTTTGAGAAATATTATTCCAAAAATGAAATATTAGTTACTTATTTGAATAATATGTACTTTGGCGATCGCAATTATGGTATTGAAGCGGCCAGTCGTTTTTTCTTTGGCCATTCGGCTTATAATAATAGCATTGTTGAGTCTGTATTAGCTGTAATTCAATTGGCTCGTCCCAACGGTGATTTTTCGCCTTTGCGCAATCCAGAAATGGCCAAATTAAGGCAAGAGGCCGTCCTGACCAAAATTGTTGATTTGGGCTTAATGACCAACGAACAAGTTCAGCAGGATAGTCAAAGATATTGGGATAGTTTTGACTTGACAAAAGTAAGCCAGCGGAGCCCGAAACGAATTGATAAGGCTCCATATTTTTCTGACTATGTGGCCAATGTATTGGAAAAAAAGCTTTATGGAATCAATAATCTAACTCAATCTGGTTACAATATTTATACAACCTTAGACCTTACGGTACAAAAACAAGTGGATAAAATTGTCCAAGAAGAAATGAATATTGTTGATAATATTTATAAAAGCCAAAATTTGGACTTATTTACCGTTTTAGAAAGGCAAGAATTACCTGAACTAGCCCGACTGCGTTTGTTATTTGGTCTAAATTTGAATTTAGCTGGTGGGCGGTCTAAACGGGCTGCCGAACAAACTTTGCAAAATCAGTTTGCCCCAACGTTAGAAGTGATTGTCGGTACTTTAGGCTTGGAATCTCAATTGCCAATGTTGAAAATGTCTGCAGAACATTTGGATAAATTTTTGGCTAGAACGGTTCCTGAAACGGCAATTTTATCGATTGATAATCGCACGGGTAATATTGTGACTATGGTTGGAGGGCGCACATATAATATTAACGAAGCTCGTTTGTTTAACAGGGCTATTGATGCACGAGTGCCAATGGGTTCTTCGATCAAGCCCCTTTATTTTGCTGCGGCTTTTGAGAAAGGAGTGTTAACCGGTGCTACTCAACTGGGAGATTTACCTTATCGGTTTATCAACCCCAATGGCGAGCCTTACATTCCTTACAATTATCATGTCGATTTTAAAGGGGTTGTTTTGCCTCGCAGGGCTTTGCAACTTTCACTCAATATACCGGCGATTCACGTTTTTGATATGGTTGGTTTTAACAAAGGAGTTGATATGCTGACGCGTATGTTGGGGATCGATGATGCCCGCGCAATTCGTCGTGATTTTCCTTTTGTTTTTCCCTTGGCGCTGGGTGTATCGCCAGTGGCTCCCATACAATTGTTGCGAGCTTTTACCATTTTTGAAAATGGCGGTGTACCGATTGAACCTAACCCAATTCGATATGTTGAAGACCGCAATGGCCAAGTTATTTTCCACTATGAACAAGATAATTTGCGCCGTATTCAAGATTCTTCCCGCAGGGTATTGAGCCCAAAGACTGCTTATGTTATGACTAAAATGCTGGAGAGTGTACCGAGTGGCGGTACACTTTACGCTTCAAAACACCGTTATGAAGAAAAATATGGTAAATTTGAACATCCATTAGCAGCCAAAACAGGCACAGCGGAAAACTGGTCTGATGGTTGGACGGTTGGGTATACGCCCAATTATAGTACTGCTGTTTGGGTTGGTTTTGACCAAGCTGGTAACTCCTTGGGGGAATCTCTATACGGGGGCAAGGCTGCAGGCCCGATGTTTATGCGGATTATGGGTTTGTTACATCAAAATAAAAAAGCGAAAAAAGTGAATTTTGAAAAACCAGAAGGTGTTTTCTCGCTGACGATAGATAAAAGAAATGGTTATCGCTGGGTTGCTGCATGTGGTGAAGAAAATAAAGTTTATGAATGGTTTATTGAAGGAACCGCTCCTAGAAAAAAATGCACTGAGGCTCGCCAGAGCGATGTTTTTAATTTTGGGCTTATATCGTCTTATACTGCAGCAGAATCTTCTAGTGAAGAGTCGGATACTTTTGATCTTTCCAGTTTTAATTTTTTAAACGAAAGTTTAGATGATACTGAAACTTATGATAGTAGTTCTACTAGTGATATAGATGGCAATGATTTTGACGATTTGAATGATACTCCTACAAGAAATGAATCGAGTAATGATTCTTTTTTTGAGAATCAAGAAAATCTGCGTTCTGATAATTGAGTTTTTGAAAAGATAGATAGTGCCAAAGATTCTAAATGCTTGATGTTTGCTTTGAGTCTTGCTTTAAGCAAAATATATTTTAGATGCCGGTGTGGCAGAATTTAGAATGAAGAATATTTTATAAATTGATAGGCTGTTGAAACATATTATGATAGAAAATATACGCAACATTGGCATTATTGCACACATTGATGCTGGTAAAACGACAACGACAGAAAGAATCCTTTTTTATACCGGGAAAAATCATCGTATTGGTGAAGTGGATAGTGGCAGTGCTACGATGGATTGGATGGAGCAAGAGCAAGACAGGGGGATTACCATTGTTGCTGCAGCGACTACCTGTGATTGGAGTGTTCAAGTTTGTGGCAAGCAACAGCAAATTCAAATTAATTTGATTGATACCCCCGGCCATGTGGATTTTACTGTTGAAGTTGAGCGTTCACTGCGGGTGCTCGATGGGGCCATCGCCGTTTTGTGTGCAGTAAAAGGTATTGAACCGCAAACCGAAACCGTGTGGAGACAGTCGGAACACTACCATATACCGCGTCTGGTCTACATTAATAAAATGGATAGAGCGGGTGCTGATTTTGATGGTGTCATAGAGCAACTTCGTGATAAATTTGGAGCAAGGCCCCTGCCATTATATTTACCAATAGGAATAGAAAATAATTATATTGGCAATATTGATGTATTGCGTAAAGAAGAAATTTATTTTCATGGTGAAAACGGCGAGCAAATAGAACACAAACCTCTTTCTGCTGAAAATAGGGAACGGGCCGTACAAGCCTATGACGAGTTGATCAATGTTCTTAGTGAACAAGAAGATCAAATTGCGGAATTTTACCTCACGGGTGTAGAAATTCCATTGGAGCTGTGCCAAAATGTGATACGTCGGCTTTGTTTGGGTAAAGAAATTATTCCTGTGTATGTTGGTTCTTCGTTAAAAAATAAAGGTATACAACAATTGCTTGATGGAGTGGCTTTATATTTACCGGCCCCTGTGGATATGCCACCATTACAGGCAACTAAAGTCGGCGAGAAAAAAAATAAAAGATTAGAGACGGATAACTTGGTTGAGCTTACAGCGGATTCTATGGCTAATTTGGCCGCACTTGTATTTAAAATACAATATCATAAAGAAATGGGTATGCTCTGTTATGTGCGAATTTACAGTGGCATTCTTAAAGCGAATCACAATATTTTCAACGTGCGTAAAAGGAGATGCGAACGTGTAAACCGCTTAATTCAAATGCATGCAAATAGTTATAGCCCCGTTTCTGCACTGAAGGCTGGCGAAATTGGTGTTGTTGTGGGTTTAAAGTTGGCCCAAACAGGCGATACCATTTGCGATGAAAAAAATCAATTTTTGTTGGAATCAATGGACTTTCCAAAGCCAGTTATTTCTATTGCGATAGAATTAGAAAGTAGTTCTGATGGCGATAAGCTAGCTTTGGCTTTGCAACATTTAGAGCGTGAAGACCCAACATTCCATGTTAGAGAAAATAGTGATACCGGCCAGATTTTGCTTTCTGGTATGGGGGAATTGCATTTAGAAGTTTTGTGTAAAAGGTTGTGCGATGAATTTAAATTGCGGTTTCGTATCGGCAATCCCCGCGTGGCTCACCGCGAAACATTGCGCCATGCTTGCCAAGGTGTGGGTCGTTTTAGCCATGAAATTGCCGGTGTGCAACAAGATATTATGGTTGAGTTAGAACTGCGGCCCATTGAATCTAAAAGTCAAGATAGGGGCTTTAATTATTTTTACAACCTTTGTGATGAGCTGCCTAAAGATTATGTAGAGCTATTGAAAACTGCGCAAATGCGCCACCTAGAAACAGGGTTTTGTTTGGGCTACCCCGTGATTGACGTTGAGCTTGTGTTAAAATCTTGCCGTTATAGTGCCGAAGAACCTTATGAGCCGGGCTTTGAAGCGGCTATGGCTTATGCTATTGATCAGGCAGTGCGAGAGCAAGAAACCTTGTTGTTGGAACCCATTATGAACATTACGGTAATGGCTCCAGCAGAATATGTGGGTGATGTAATTAGCCAATTGACCCAAAGGCACGGCCAAGTGCACAGTATAGAAGCACAGCCCAATTGCGATGTGCTCTATGCAACCGCACCCCTTTCCAAGCTGTTTGGTTATTCGACTATTTTGCGTAGCCAAACCCAAGGGCGTGGTTCATTTGCTTTAGAGTTTGCTTACTTCGATGTTGCTTTGTAGTACATGCCAGTAATGCAAAATAAACAACAAGTTAGAGAAAACTTTATAGCTGATAGGGCAGCTCATTTTTCTGAAGAGCTCTACCCGTTACTGCATCAAGTCCAGCAAGATGGCGGTATCCAAAGATTGGCCTTTTCCCAGCTCGGCCCCTTGGCTAGCGAGTTGAGGCGTTCTCTAATAAATATTGTTCAATCAACGGGCGGGCATCTAGCTTCTAATTTGGGTGTTGTAGAGCTTACCATTGCTTTGCACTACGTTTTCCATTCGCCCAAAGATGCTTTCTTGTGGGATGTTGGCCACCAAAGCTATGTGCATAAGATGCTCACAGGGCGCTGGTTTGGTTTTGCCCATTTGCGCCAGCAAGGGGGGCTTTCAGGCTTCCCGCGAAGAGATGAGAGCCCGCATGACTATCTGAATGCTGGCCATGCTGGTACTGCTATTTCTGCAGGGTTGGGTTTGGAATTGGGTCGCAGCTTAGCGGCTAATTCAACACAAGAGCCGCGGGGTAAAGTGCTATGTGTGGTGGGTGATGCTTCTCTTACATCGGGAATGGCCTTTGAAGCGATGAACCACTGTGGCCATGTATCCAACCAATTGGTTGTGGTGATGAATGATAATGAAATGTCTATCTCTGCGAATGTAGGGGCTGTATCGCGCATACTTAGCCGTTTGACAGCAGGGCATTCTTATGTGTTTATCCGCGACCATATCAACCAATTGGTTGGTTCTATCCCTTTTCTTGGTGCTCCAGCTTATCAAGGTTTGCTGCGCCTTAAAGGGGCCATTAAGAAGGCGGTCTATCGCAACAATCTCTTTACAGAATTTGGCTTTAAGTACATTGGCCCCATAGATGGCCACAATATCAAAATGCTTTTAGATGCCTTTGAAAGAATTGCTTTGCTAAGGGAACCAGTCTTTTTACACGTGCGCACGCAAAAGGGAAAAGGCTTAAAGGAAGCTGAGGAAGCTCCAGCGCAATATCACGGTGTCTTGCCCCAGCCCTCAAAATCTGTTCAGCCTGTGGCAACAACTGTGGTCCCAAGCAGACAACAAACTTTTACCCAGAGCTTTACTACTGTTTTGATGGGTTTGGAACAACGTTATGCCGACTTGGTTTGTATTAGCGCAGCCATGTCCGGTAGTACTGGTTTAAAGGCCTTTGCCGATCGCTATCCCCAGCGTTTCTTTGATGTTGGTATCGCCGAACAGCATGCGGTTACTCTGGCTTGTGGTCTGGCTCTAGCAGGCAAGCAGCCTTTAATTGCCATCTACTCTACCTTTATGCAGCGGGCTTTAGACCAATTGATTCACGATATTACGTTAATGCATCTGCCCGTGGTCTTTGTGTGCGACCGCGCAGGGATAGTTCCCGGTGATGGCGATACTCATCAGGGTATTTACGACATTGCCCAGTTTCGCAATATTATCGGGCTGGAGCTTTATAGCCCTAGCACGCAACAGCAATTACAAGCTTGTTTAGAAACCGTATTGGAGCGCGGCTCTAAAGATATTACTTGTTGGAAGCAAGCCAGCCCAATGGCTAACCCACAGCTACACTCGCTACCTGCGATAATTCGCATACCCAAGCGCAACTGCCCCGATATTCGGCCCAATGGAAGGCCCGACCAGCTATGGCAGCTACAATTCTTTGCTGCAAAGCCAAACATCAACCAGTTCACAGGCCCTTTTGCCCAGCCGATAGCGCAGAAGGCTTTACTATTCTGTACCGGAAGTTTGTTAGTAGAGGCATTGGCACTTCAGCAAAAGCTAGCAGCCGAAGATATTTACTTAGATGTGCTACAGCTATGCCAATTATCACCGTTGCCCAGCTACTTGCAGGATTATTTTACCCCTAGTTATAGGGCCATATTCAGCATTGAAGACGCAGTTATTCAAGGTGGCGTCGGGGAGGCATTACTTCGCTTAGCTATGAATTTGTCTCTACCCGAGCGTGTATATATACGCGGGGTGGACGGGAAGATACCCCAGTTAGGCACGTATCAAGAATTATTACAAAACTATGGGCTTGATGTCGAGAGCCTTCAGGTTTGGGTTAAGCATACCCTTAGATAATCATTTGAGGTAGTCGTTACAATTCTTTACTGTTGAGGCCGTAGCTCTGCATAGCGGAAGCAGCTTTGCAAGTGGTCATTGACAATACCAATGGCCTGTAGGTAGGCGTAGACCGTAATAGCACCCAAGCGACAAAAGCCATATTGCTTTAAATCTCGTGCAATCTGTTCGGCTAGGGTGGACTTAGCTGGGACTTGGGCTGCTTCATGCCAGTTATTGTGCAGAGTTTGCCCCTCGGTGAAATGCCAGATATAGGCGTCAAAGCTACCCCATTGTTTTTGCACTGCTAAAAAGCAGCGGGCATTGTTTATGGCACCTTCTATCTTAGAGTGGTGGCGAATAATACTACTATCGTGGAGCAACCTTTGCACCTTATCAGCACCATATTGGGCAACAACAGCGGGCTGAAAGTTACTGAAGGCATAGCGGAATGCTTCTCTGCGCTGTAATATTAATTGCCAATTTAAGCCCGCTTGGAAAGACTCCAGCAATAGAAACTCAAAATGGCGTTGGTCATCGTGCAAGGGCAAACCCCATTCGCAATCATGATAATCCTGCAGCAACCAATCAGCTTCTTTTATAGTGCTGGTTGCCGTTGTTATTTTGGCCGCCCCTTTGATAGCCCAAGGGCAACGATACCGTTTTTCCACGCTTTCCATCTATTTTAAAAGGCTTTAAGGGCGGTTCTGTAGGCTTGGTTGATTGGGCGTGCTACTGGTACGTGTTAAGTGAGCTTGATGTGCCGGGCGCAACTGCTTTTCATAAGCTTTACTAACTAACTGGCCGATCATGACGATGGCAATGTTGTGGTTTTGCTCTTTCAGCAAGTAAGAAGACCAATGTTTAGGAGAGCCATAGATTTTCTGGATTTCCTTTCGCCGAATATCTAGTAACTTTCGATCGATTCTAAAGGGCTTCTCATCGCCACACTTTGCTAGATGCTCTTGTAAGTCTTCGAGCAGTTGAATACTCACTAACTGGATTAAAGCATTTTCGCATATATATCTGCGCCCCCATATCTTTTTTAGGCTATTTGGTTTTTTTTGAGGGAGCAGCAATTCTTCTAAAACTTGGGTGGCGAATTTTAGCTTGCCTTGCACTAAAAGAGCTATGGAATAGAATAATTTGGCCCATTGATACTTATGGCTGTAGCGTTGTTGCTGAAAATCCTTAAAATCGCGCAAGTTGCCAAAGTAGACTTCACTTTCATTTCCTGAATCGTCAACTAAATATGGTAGACCAAACTCGATGGCATATATACATAGGCACTTAGAGGCAGAAATAGCAAGCTTGTAGTCTTTGTGGTTTTGGTTTTTGGTTTTCAAGTAGGCTGCGTTACGATACAGAGGTGAATGGAGAAGCCTAGTTTTTTCTTGCAGCTCTTCAAATAATTCACGCAAAAGCTCTAAATTATTCAATTGTATGGCGACTTCGATGAAATAAAAAACATACTTTTTTTTGTATTGCTTTTTCTCAAAAATATTTTTTCGCAACCAATAGAGTAGAGTATACCAGTCCCCTTGTTCTAAACAACAAAAAAAATGCCAGTTGTAAGCAAAGTAGAAATTGATGGCTATAAAGCTTAGCAGCATTATGCCGATAACAAACTTATTGTTTTGAAAATATGAAATAACATCACTACCTAAGAATAGTAAAGGTAGGGCTATGCTGAATAAGAAAGTCAGCAGTAGGCTTAGATTAAAGCATATCAATAGTTTACGTAGAGTCAATGTTCCCCCCAGGACACAACGTCTAATTATGTTAAAGCTCTACAGGTAGTTTAGGAAAGCAAGTAATGACTGGCAACCAAAAAATAGAAAGAATTCCTCTTTTTAAAATTTCTGTCGCCCAGAAATTTCATAATGATTTGTATTATGATGGATTTCTTGTCCACCCCAAAGATACTCCAATTGCTGATGAAGATTTGGAAGTATTTAAGCTGTGGAAAGTTAGGTCGTTAGAGTTGCGTGGTAATACTGGAGAAAATAGTGAAGCCCCTGATGATGATTTTGCCATCTCCACTTTAAATGATAGTATTCATATCATACAGCAAGATATTAATGATATGAAACAAGCTCAAGTTCTCTACCAAGAAATTTGCGATTTTGTTGTTGAAAGCTATCATGTCATTAATAGACAATTGCCCTTTCCTGCAGGTGTGCTTTTCGGTAAAGTTAAGAAGTTTATGGAGAATATCCGGCATATAGGCCTACCCATTTTGCGTTTTCAAGAATTCCATACGGAAGTCGACTATATTGAATTGCATTCGACCAACTCGTTTATATTGACAGTTGCTTTGGGGAACGCAGCGAAAATGCCTCAGTACCGTTTGCTAAATTTAGGGCTGTCTGCTTTGTTTCATGAAGTGGGTTTAATGAAATTTGCCAATCTGATTAATCAAAGTAAGAATTTTAGTTTGCAAGAATTTGATCTGCAAAAAATTCACGTACAAGAAGCGATAAGTTTGCTAAAAGTATATAATCTTCCTTATGAGGTTTTGGAAGGTATATCACAGCACCATGAAAGGCTTGATGGTTCTGGCTATCCCAATGGGCTAGTAAATAGTGAAATTTCAGACTTTGGCCGCTACCTTGGTTTAGTTTGTTCTTATATTGCGATGACAACCGATCAAAAATTTTTTGAATCGCAATTGGCTCACACCGCTATATTGAATTTACTCAAAGGAGCTAAAGTTCATTATGATGCCGAGCTGGTGCGATTGTTAGTGCAGTTGCTTTCTTTATATCCTGTAGGTAGTTATGTGGCACTCAATAGTGGCAAGATTGGCCGTGTTTTTCGCAATAATCAAAAAAATCCACGTATGCCAGTAGTCCAAATACTGTTTGATGAGAACTATCAACCTATTTCCAGGAGCATTTTGATTCAGACGAATGATAAAATTCGTGTAAATAAACCGATTCACTACAAGAAAATGGCCCCGTTTCTTGCCAAATTACGGAAAAACATTCTTTAATTATTTTCTTCCGGCGTATTGTTTTGCTAAATATTATTTGTTTCTAATCGTCTTGATGTATTTATGACTTATGCTCGCAATTCAAAAGATCAGTATCTGGTGAATAGTTTGCCGATTTTAATTATCTATGCGGAAAGTTCTGTACAACAAGGAAGAGATAAACAAGCTTTGGGGAAACATGCTGATCACAGCTTATATTTGCTAGCTGAAATTCGCGATCAAGTTAAGTGTGAAGGTTTTTATATCTGTGAGCTAGACAATTATGCTGATTTTTTCGATTTAGGTTCACAGCAACATTTTTCAGCTTTTATCTTCAATTTGCCTAGGGATTTATTGCGCAGTAATCCCCTTCAAGGGGCTCAAGGGGCTGTTGAATACCAGTTGCTTGATGATATTATCGCCCATATTCGTCACTATAATGAAGATGTGCCGATTTTTTTGTATGGCAAGCAAAGTGAATACAATTTGCTTAGTGAAGATGTTATTCGCGATACCACAGGATTTATTTACTACGGGGAAGATACAGTAGAATTTACTGCGCGCTACGTCAGCCGAGAAGCGCGATATTACTTAAAAACTTGCTTGCCGGCATTTTTTCGCAATTTGATGGAATATGTCTATAATAGCTCCTATTCTTGGCATTGCCCTGGCCATTCTGGAGGTACGGCTTTTTTAAAAAGCCCTGTAGGCAAAATTTTCCACCAATTTTTTGGCGAGAATTTGCTGCGCGCTGATATTTGCAACGCCGTGGAAAGTTTGGGCCAATTATTAGAGCATACAGGGCATATCGGCTCTAGCGAGCGCAATGCAGCCCATGTGTTTTGCGCTGACCGTTTGTATTTTGTAACCAATGGCACCTCAACTTCCAACAAAATTGTGGCGCACGCAAATGTTACCCAAGGAGATTTAGTACTGGTTGATCGCAATTGCCATCAAAGTATTTTGCATGCAATCATTCAAACAGGGGCTATTCCGATTTTTTTGCAACCGAGTCGCAATGCTTATGGCATTGTCGGCCCAATACCAGAAGAACAATTTCATGTCAAATGGATAGAGAAGGCTATTGAACAAAACCCTTTGGTAGCCAACGCTCGTAAAGCTAAATCAAAATTAGATGTAACAGACCAAGAGAAGAAACTTCAGCCATCTAGGCTGGCGCCTAAAGCCATGTTTCTTACCCAAAGTACCTATGATGGTATTTTGTACAATACGGAAACCATTAAAATGCAATTAGATAATTATATCCATGTATTGCATTTTGATGAGGCGTGGATTCCCCATGCTGTGTTTCACGATTTTTATTTTGCGATGCACGCAATGGGCTACCATCGGCCAGCAACTCAATATAGTACCATTTATGCTACGCAAAGTACCCACAAATTATTAGCTGGCCTTTCTCAAGCTAGCCAAATTTTAGTGCAAAATGCAACGGCTACGCCGTTAGACCCTGCTCCAATGGAAGCTTCCTTTTTGATGCATACTTCGACTAGTCCGCAGTATTCGATATTGGCCAGCCTTGATGTAACTTCTGCAATGATGTCTGGAGCTAACGGTTATGCGATTGTCGAAGAAGCTTTAGTAGAAGCTCTATGTTTTCGCAAGGCTTTGCGAAAATATGGTGAAGGTTTAGGGCCAGGGACTTGGTGGTTTCATGATTGGGGGCCACAGTATTTTAGCGAGGTAAATCCTTGCCCTGAATGGTTTGGTGAAATAGCAAATTTAAGTATGTCTGCACTGGAGTATAACAATAACGCAAACCAATGGCAGAAAGAATGGCGGCTAGATTCTAGCTCTAAATGGCATGGATTTGGGCACGGTAGCTCCGATTTTAATATGTTGGACCCGATAAAATGTACTTTGCTAACCCCAGGTTTAGACGAAGAGGGCAATTTACAAGAGTTTGGTATTCCAGCCGTAGTTGTTAGTCGGTACTTACAGGAAAATGGTATGATTGTAGAAAAGACTGGGCTGTATTCTATTTTTATTATGTTTACTATTGGAATAACCAAAGGCCGCTGGAAAAGTCTGCTCAGCGCATTGCAGCGTTTTAAAGTGGACTACGATATTCAGCAGTCGCTGTGGCAGAGTATGCCTCAACTGTGCCAGCAATATCCACAATATGCAGACTTAAACATTCAACAACTTTGCCAATTATTGCATCAAGGTTATCGTCAAAGCTGTATTTGCGAGCAGACGAATCGAGCCTATTCCAGCCAATTATTGCCTAGGTTAACCCCTAGTGAAGCTTACCGTTTATTTGTTTGTGGCCAGTATGAAAGCGTCAATGTTTTACAAATTGAAGGCAGGGTTTCCGCTTCGATGATTTCTGTTTACCCGCCTGGCATTCCTTTAGTCTTTCCCGGTGAAATTATTTCCGAGGAAATACAACAGTACTTATTATGTGTAGAACAACAGCAACAGCAGTTTCCCGGTTTTGAAATTCATATCCACGGCGTGAAAGTTCCCATGAATGCAGAGCATTTTTTGATCAACGTGTTGAAAGAAGATTGAACCAACATTGAAAGCTTGTTTGGTTATAATATACAGCAATGGCCATTTATATCGTTATATTTTAGTGGCTTCCAACAAAGCTAAGCTTTTGCTAGAATTGTTCGAAATTGTGTATTTCTAAGGATTGCCTATGTTATTTCTCAATATATTTTTTGATAACTCTATATTTAATGGTGTTTTTGCCTACCTTGAATATCCCAATTGGCTACAGCCAGAAGTGATTCCCGGCTTTAAAATACCACGCTGGTACAGCCTGATGTATGTACTAGCATTTAGCATAACTTATTTACTAATGCGTTATCAGTATCGCAGTCAGAAAAATTTAGACATTCCAGAAGATAAGAAACTATTGCCATATCCAGAAGACTATATCCAAAATTATTGCCTTTGGTGTATCTTTTCAATGCTATTTTTTATTCGGTTTACCTATGTGCTTTTTTATGAATTAGATAGGGCTTATTATTTGAGCCACCCTTGGTTGATCTGGTGGCCTTTTCGTAATGGTGAATTTGTTGGTTTGCAAGGGCTTAGCTACCACGGC
This sequence comes from Spirochaetia bacterium, assembly GCA_965225855.1. Taxonomy (GTDB): domain Bacteria; phylum Spirochaetota; class Spirochaetia; order SP-2023; family SP-2023; genus Haliotispira. The sequence goes on from CBDDCK010000005.1 coordinate 1,922,929, forward strand.
GGCGTCATTGGGATTCTCGTAGGTATGTGGTTATTTTGTCGACACTACCGCCAACCTTTTTTGGTTTGGGCAGACGCCTTAACGGTGGGCTTGCCGTTAGGCTATACTTTGGGCCGTCTAGGAAACTTTTTTAATGGTGAACTTTATGGCCGTGTAACAACCGTGCCATGGGGGATGATTTTCCCACAGGCTGAAGCTGTTGGTGATGCGATGCCCACGCGGCTAGAATGGGTTCAAGATATGGCAGCCAAAGTTGGTTTGGAAATTCAAGGTGCAATGATTAACTTACCGCGCCACCCTTCGCAATTTTACGAAGCTTTTGGTGAAGGAATTTTGTTGTGGTTGGTTTTATGGTTTATTGTGCGGCCGCGCCGTCCCTATCCTGGTTTTACCTCTGGTTGCTACCTCATCGGCTATGGCCTAGTGCGTTTTATTTTAGAATATTTGCGCCAGCCAGATAGTTATCCCGGCTATGTTATCCAATTAGGCAGCAGCTCGGACGTGCGTTATTTTAGCTCGTTTGGGAATATTTCAATAGGGCAATTACTTTCTTTAAGTATGATATTGGGAGGCTTATTTGTGATAGCGTTAGCTCGAAGTCTCTACCGTTATCGCAATAAGCTGAAAACCGATGCTTGTGAAAATGAAAGAAATACACAAACTTAGGCTCAAATTTTGTATTACCCTTAATTTTTTTACAAAAATAGGAAACTGTTATGAACCACAGTATATTATTTATTTGTATGGGAAATATTTGCCGTTCTCCGGCAGCCCATGCCGTGATGGAGCAGCTCAATCAAAAACACCAATTAGGTTGGCGTATAGATTCTTGCGGTACCCATGCTTATCATAAAAGGGCTTCGCCAGATACTCGCATGCAAAAAGCTTTACGAGATCACGGCTACCCCAAATTTCAGCACTTTTCCCAGCCATTTGAGCTAGGTATGGCCTACGAATTTGATTTACTGTTGGCAATGGACTTCCAAAACTATACATATGTTCGAGAAAAATTGTGCCACGATGAAACTTTGCTACAAAAGTTATATTTGTTTCGCTATTTTGATCCTCAAGTAGCTTCCGAATTTAACAATGATGAAGTTCTTGACCCTTATTACAACGGCGATAAAAGCTTCCAGGAAGTCTACCAGATGATTGTGCGCACTTGTGAAGCCTTAACAAAGCAGTTTGGCTCTTGTCAATGAAAATTAATTGAGTTTGGTGAAAATTGAACAAAGTTGAGAATTTTAATAGCCTTGACAAAATGAAATAATTTTTTTATGGTTTGCGTACATTTGGTATCTAGCTAGTAAAAATAGCTATTGCTAAAAATACAATCGATATTGGAGAACAACTATGGTTAAAATCCGCTTGAAAAGACTAGGTGCTGTTCACCGTCCCTACTACCGAATTATTGTGATTGATTCTCGTAAAGCGCGCAGTGGTCGTGCTATTGAAGAGCTTGGCTACTATCATCCTATTGAAAAAGAAAACCAAGTGAAAATTTCTAAAGAGCGTGCTGAACACTGGCTAAAGCAAGGTGCTCAACCCACAGATACGGTTAGAGGGCTTTTCACTAAAAACGGCGTTTCGCTTAAATAGTAGGTGATTCATGAGCCCTAATGAATATGCAGATTTTGTTGCATACATCACCAAATCTTTAGTTCAGTATCCTGAAGAAGTAAAAGTTGAGTCTGTTGAAGGTGAGCGTTCTGTTATCTTGGAAGTGCATGTATCTTCAGCTGATATAGGTAAAGTGATTGGAAGGCAAGGTCGTATTGCCCGAGCATTGCGCACGTTGCTACAAGCTGCAACAGCATGCCAAGAAAAGCGTTATGCTTTGGAAATTCTGGACTGATTTGAATTGTAAAATAACCAGAATACACCAATTTTTGTTATAAACCATTCCCTCTTGACGTGTGCTTTAAAGGCCTCCATAATATTCTAGCATTTCGTTTTATGGGGTTTGGTTTCTTATTTTCTATATACAGTTTATTTTCCAAGCTATGGTATGTATTGGTACTATCGTAAAGTCTCATAAAACTGATGGTCATTTTTTGTGCCAGTTGTTCAATTCTTTGGAGTTAGATGAACAGGGCCAGCATCGCCTAAGTGAATTGAAACAAGTAGAATTGCGTTCTCCAAGGAAAAAGCATATTTCATCTAAAAGTATATTTTTACCATTGGAAGAATTTGAAATTACCGGTCGCAGTGGTTTTCGTAGCGTTTTGCTCAAAAGTCCTTTGTGGGCAAAAGCAGAACAAGTAAAGTTTTTTCACGGTTGGGAGCTTTGGGCAGAAGACCAGTATGCAAGCTCTTGTGGAGATGATGAATTTTTATATTGTGAATTAATGGATACCAAAGTGTATATCTGTACTGATGATATGGTAAAAAATCAATCAAAAGAAAATTATTGTTTACTCGGTTATGTCATTAATCTTTTTGAAGGTGGGGCTCAATTGCTTTTAGAAATTCAGCTTTGTGTCCAACGATACCCACAACATAAAACTATGTATTTACCATTCCACAGTAGTATTATTGGTAGGGTGGAGCGTAGAGTGAGTATTGAAATTCTCGATTTGGCATATTTTGAATCGTTGTTATAATTTATGAAATTTACCTATTTGACGTTGTTTCCAGAGCTTATTGAAGCGTACTTTCAAAATTCTATTATGAAGCGGGCGGTAGAAAAAAATTTAATTGAATACAAGGTGTTGCAGCTCCGCGATTTTGCCAATGATAGTCCGTACCACGCTTGTGATGATGCGCCTTACGGTGGTGGTGCAGGTATGTTGCTGAAAAGTGCACCTGTGGCCCTTGCACTAGAAAGTATTTCTGCTCGGGAAAAACTTTGTATTTATCCGTCGCCTAGTGGCTATCCATTTCAACAAAAAATTGCAAGAGCTTTAAGTTGCTTGGAGTTTTTGAGTCCTCAAAAAGAATTTGAACAGTTGAAAAATAGCGATTTCCTTGCAAATTTAAAAAATTCTATACAAAATATGCATGAATTTCATTTACGAAAAACCATTGAAAAATTTAATGATAACAATCAAATAAGTCGAGAAATTGTTTTTATCTGTGGTAGGTATGAAGGTATTGACCAGAGAATCATTGATGATTATGTTGACTTAGAGCTCTCAACTGGCGATTATGTTTTATCTTCTGGTGAGCTGGGTAGCCTTTGCTTAACCGATGCGATTTATCGGCTCTGTGATGGGGTAATTAGCAAAGAATCCCTAGCTTCTGAAAGCTTTTCCAAAAATTTGTTAGAATACCCTCAATATACTCGGCCTGAATATTTTTGTGGTCAATGCGTTCCAGAAGTATTACTTTCAGGCCATCATGAAAAAATTCGGCTGTGGCAGCTAGAACAAAGTGTGCGTATAACTTTCAGTCGTAGGCCGGAGTTATTACAACAAGCGCAAGATAACAATCAGTTAAGCTCTGAAGTTTTAGCTATTCTTCAAAAACTGCAAAATAATGATGCAATGGAAATTACCCAATAAGGAGAAAATATGAGCATTATGATTTCTGCTTTAGAAGCAGAGCAAATTATTCCCGATCGCAAGAGTTTTCGTGTGGGCGATACAATTAAGGTCCATTACCGTATTATTGAGGGGAAAACAGAGCGTATACAAGTGTACGAGGGCATTACCATTGGTTTTCGCAATGGTGGTTTGCGTGAGACTTTTACGGTACGCAAAATTTCTTTCGGCGTGGGTGTGGAGCGTATTTTTCCATTACACTCGCCACGTATTGAGCGCATAGAGGTTGTTCGGCGTGGTCGGGTGCGGTGCGCTAAATTATATTATTTGCGCAATCGGTCCGGTAAAGCAGCTCGTATACGGGAATTAGTTGGCAAGAAAAAAGCGTAGAAAGTAATTATAGCAAGCTGATTTTTTATATTTGGTTTGCTTTCATAAAAATATTAATTTTTTTAGAAATACTATTGTATTAATTATACTATTGTACTATTATACTATTAAGCTAAAATCTATGTAGAAGAGGTTTTCATGTTTATTATATATCAATACATAGTAGTATATTTATTTTATCTAATACTTGTATTGCCGGTTTCTTTATTTTCTCAAGATGTCAATCCAGAAAAGACAGATATTACCATAAGGAAAGCTTTAGCAGCACCGTGGTTAGAACCTGATTTTGAATCTGATCGTGAAGTTATCCAATGGTCAGATTTCCGCAGTAAAATAAAAGCTGCTCTGCCTAATTATACTCAGGAAGAATTGACGTTAGAGTTAAGTAGATTAGATTTAAAAGATCAGTATGTTGGCGGTGATATAAATATTGGTGCTTCAGCATCGTATGATTTTAGTACAAAAGAAGCGATGCAAAGTAAAGACTCGGTGACGACTCATAATTTAAAAATCAATCCTTCCATTTCTAAGAAATTTTTGCGTACGGGAACAACTCTTTCTGTCAATTTAAATAATACGTTAAGCCAAACAGTTGTGGCAGGAAAAGACCCAACCGGCTCGACTATGATTAATTCTAATTTTACTCTAAAACAAGATTTATTGAAAAATTTCTTTGGTTTACTGGCTCGCCAAAATATTGCAAATTCGGAGCGGAATCTAGCTATTGACAAATTAAAACGCCAAAACAATGAACGCAAGCTTCAGAAAGATTATGATCTTATGTATCTCGATTGGATTTTGTTGTGGCGTAAACAGGAAGTTTTGCAGAAACAATTGGATCGAAGTACGAAAAGCTTGGCGAATGCTAGAGAGCAACGAAGGCTAAATTATATTGATAACGGTACTTATCAACAATACTACAATACCCATTTAGTTTACCGTCAGTCGCTACAAGATAATGAACAAAATTTGTTTGCTATGGAGCAAGCTTTTGCTCGTTTTTTAGGCAACAAACTTTATATACCGGATAAGGACATATTGGAGCCTTTGCTTGAAAAATCAATGCAAAAATTTGAACCATTGTATTTTGAAGATTCTTGGACCTGGTATATCAACGAGCAAAGTTTAAAACAATCTCAAATTCTCTTTAAATTTAGCAAGTTACAGCGCCTTCCAGAATTGACGTTGAGCACAAGCTTAGGAGTTAAAGCGCAAGTAAATCATGGTAACAACAGCCAAGGTGATTATAGTTTGAAGCCAGAATTGACTTATTCCGTTGATATAAAGCTTTCTTGGCCGGCATTGATGATCAAAGCTCGGAATACAATCGCCCGATCGCGTATCAATTTACAAAAATTGGAAACCAGTATTGAACAACAACGGCAGAATTTTGAAATTAAAGTTGCCAAGCAATATGCTAGCCATAGCTATTTGTTGCAAACCTATGAAATTCGCAAAGAAAAATACAAAGCTCAAGCAGCTATAAATACTTCTAATCAAATTAAATATCGTCAAGCACGTTCTAGTATCCGCGATTTAATGGATGGAGAAATTTCAAAATTAAATGCAGAATTAAGTTTATTAAATACTGAAAATCAATTGATAGAACAATTGCTAAACTATCAGTATGAAACACGCAATGGTGATATTCTGAATCTCTAAAAAATAGATTACGAAATAGCAAGGGAATAGTATGTCTAAAACAATACATAAGCAGGCTGAGTTTCATTCTAAAGATGGCTTCATCGGTTACATTATTACTTTATTTTACAACAAGAGGTTACTTAGTACGATTATCACTATCTCGATCGTGATGATTGGGGTTTTGTTTGCTAGGGGTATTCAGCGGGAGGCAATGCCTAACGTTCAGTCTAATACTTTTCGAGTTACTATTTCTTACCCTGGTGCTTCGCCTATTCAAGTGGAGCAAGATGCTGTAATTCCTGTAGAAGATGTAATTAAAGAAATTGCAGATATAAAAAGCTATACTTCGAGTTCTTCACAAGGTTATGGTACGATTTATATTAATATGAGTGAAGATGCTTCTGATCCTGATGCGGTGGGCGATGAAATTTACCGTAAAATTAATTTAAATAGTATTAGCGGTATTTCCTCTGATATTGATTCGATAACAGTCAAGCGTTTTGGTACTTCAGATCAAGAAATCTATGGTATCGTGTTATTTGCTGAAGAAGGAATTGATGAACTTTTATTTCAGCAGACTGCCAATTCATTGGCAATCCAAATTGAAAATCTCCCAGGAGTGGGTGAAGTAAGAAAAGATGGCTATCATGAGCAGCAGATTGAAATTAACGTTAGCCCGCGTTTATTGGCGCGCAATCATGTAGATATTAATTCTGTGGTCAATGCTATTAAAAAACGCAATGTGCGCTCTAGTGCAGGTATCTTAGAAGACCCAGACAATTATAAGGCTATCGTTACCATCAGCGAGTATGAAAACTTGGAAGAATTGCGCAATACCGTGATACGAGCGGGTTTTGATAGGAATCAAATTTTATTGCGCGATGTGGCGAGGGTCAACAAAGTTTTTCCCGAACCAACTAGCTATCAACGTGCAAATGCAAAACCTGCTATTGTGCTTTATATAAACAAGACATCTGCATCGGATATTGTCAAAACAACCCAAACGGTAAAGGCATTCTTGGAAAAGAACGCTGAAAACTTTTTGCCTCAAGGTATCACTTGGTTTGAATTTTTTGATGAGGGGGACGAGGTCAACAAAGTGAGTCGTGTTTTGATTACCAACGGTGTTATTGGTTTTTTGTTGATTTTATTGGTTTTGTTTCTCTTTTTAGATTTTACTACCGCATTTTGGACTGCTTGCGGGTTGCCTATCACGATGATTTTGACCTTAGCTTATATGGGGAGAACGGGGCTGTCTATCAATTATCTTACTTTGACAGCAATGATTACCATGATAGGTATGTTAGTTGACCACGGTATCGTTATTTCTGAAACTATTTTTGCCCGCCGAGCCAAAGGATTTTCTCCGCTTCGTGCCTGTATCGAAGGTCTGCGTTCGGTGTTTTGGCCTGTGTTGGTTACAGTTTCAACTACGATTATGGCTTTTTTACCAATGCTAATGGTTGGCGGTATGATGGGGAAATTTACTCGTTTTTTCCCCATCATGGTAACTATTATGCTGTCATTTTCTTTCTTTGAAGCTTGTTTTCTACTGGTTAGCCATTTATTGCACGCTAAGTCGAATGATGAATCTCCACGCCGATTGCGTAAAGAAGAGCGCAATTTGGTCAAAGGCCGTCTCCCGCAAGACACTTGGTTTTCACCTACTATTCATGTTTATCAGTGCATGTTGCGTTTTGTTATTCGTTTTCGCTGGTTGAGTTTAATATTTTTCGCAAGTTTTTTAGTTGGAGGTGTTTTTTATAGCTTACCTGCGATTAAGAATTTTGTGCTATTTGATAACGCTGACTCACCTATTATCGCTATCAATTACTTTCCTCATCAAGATACAACCCTCGAACAGGGAAGAGACGATTCTTTGGAGTTAGAGCAGCGTATAAAAGATATTACTCCAGAAGGGCAAATTAAAGGTATGACCAATAAGGTTTATAGAGATTCACGTGGTACGGTAAAAGGCCAAATGTATTTACGAATGGTAAGCAAAGAAGATAGGGTACTCGATTACGCTACTTATGGCAAATTGCTCAGCGCCAATTTACTGCCATACGGCGAACGCAGCCGCAAACAATTGATAGAAATGGCAAAAAAAGAAGAGGTGCAAAGTAACCCATACCAATTGAGCAATACAGAATTAGAGAGGATTCCTGTCTTATTTGAAAACGTGCGCCTCGGTTGGGAAGGTGGCGGTGGCCCAGGAGGGAAGGCGATTAGTTTCCGTATATATGGTAAGAATAATGAGGAACTTCGCCTAGCTGGTGAGGAATCCGTTACTTTATTGGAGAATATGGCTGGTACTATGAATATTGAAAGTAGTTATGATACGCCAACAGAGCAAATTCGCGTTAGCATCAACTATCAGCAGATGGCTCGTTTTGGCATACAATTATCCGATGTGAATCAAACTTTGCGTACAGCTTTTCAAGGTACTACGGCTTCTCAAAATCGCTCTGGGGATAAAACGTCTTATATTGTACGGCTGGAAAAATCGTATCGTAAATCTATCAGAACGATTTTATCGCTTACGGTACAAGCCTCTACTGGGCAATTTATTCCACTTTCGCGTTTTGCCCGCCTTACAACAGAATTTACGACACCGTCTATCCAGCATTTCAACGGCAATCGTACCATTACTTTGACAGGGGATTTAGACCCCAATACAGAAGGGATTACATCTTTATTGATCAGCAATCAGTTTAAGAAACAATTTGCTGCAATTCGTGAAAAATACCCCAGTGTAACTTTGGAGACCTCGGGTGGAGAGGCAGAACAAACTAATAATTTTGTCGGCGACATCGTACCTGCTTTTGCTGTAGCACTTTTGTTAATTTCATTGATTTTGATTTTGCTTTTTGATTCTTTTATACAACCTATGATTGTGATGGGCTCTATTCCTTTTGGCTTGGTTGGTGGTTTAATTGCTCTACAGCTTCACGGTCTACCCGCAGGTTTTATGGCGGTGCTAGGTTTTATGGGACTAATTGGTGTTGTCGTCAATGATAGCGTAGTAATGGTGGAGTTTATCAATAATATTGTTCGCCGCTATCCGCGTACAAAATCTAAATTGCTGGAACCAATGGTTCTTAAAGGAGCTGGTCGGCGTTTGCGTGCGGTTGTTTTAACTACATTGACTACGGTTTTAGGTTTGTTTCCAACTATTTATGGTCTGGGTGGAGACCCTGGTTTTGTGAGGCCGGTCGTTTTGGTATTGGGTTATGGGCTTTTAGCTGCGACTCTAATTACTCTGTTTTTTATCCCTGCTGTGTATATGATGCAGTTAGATTTAGCTTATTTGGCCGACAGATTGAGGAATAAATTGGTGTCTCTCTTCAAATCGAAAAAGAAAGCCGAAAATTTGTTATCTTATCCACAAGATATTGACAATTATGATCTGCCTCCCGACCCTTGGGTTTAGACTTTTGGGCTTAGTTTACAGTTTAGTTTGGCTTTGCTGCTGCATGCCTTTACTACTGTTGCATATTTGTTTGGCATCTGTACCATCAATTATTGTATCGCCTAGAAAATAAGCCTTGCCTTAGCCTTGTTTCTGGTTTTAATATTTGCAGCATTTGGGCTCATGCATGGCATTTATTTTGTCCTCTGTAAGCTAACGATGAGTTACTTTAGTAAATACTTCTAGGCGTTTCGTTTCTCTTTAGTTTTCTTGGGATAACTCTAATTTAGTCTGCTCACTTATATCGTCTCCATAGCAGATCAATAATGAAAAGCCACAATAGCCCCCACCCCCAAGCACCACCCCACCGTCCCCACCCAATAACTGCCCCAGCCCCAACCAACAATCCAAAGCAACAAACCGAAATAGCCATACAAACGCAATTGGGCAATTGGTTTGCCGATGCCAATCTACAAGTCATCGCCTGTCTTGCTGCAATATAGCTTTCCGCCTTGGTATAAAGTATTGTTCCCACTTGGATCAAGGTCTTGTTCCACATTGGTGCAATATAACTTTCCAACTTGGTGCAATACATCTTTCCGCATTGGAGTAAGGTATTGATCGAAGGCGGAGAGATGTATCATAGCAAGGCACTAAAAACCATAAAAATAAGCAGGCCATAGACTTGCTAAAACCCAACAACATCGTAGAAAGCCAAAACTGGGACGACCTCAAATAGGGGCAGTATGCCGATGCTTTGACCTTAGCCCACAGCGTCAATGCTGGCATTTTAGACGACTTGCACAATATCTGGCTATATATTGCGGGCCTATGACCCCAACTGGGATATATTGATACCACCCAATGGTTGGCATGGTTGGGTTGGCACGGTTGGCATGGTTGGCGTTGCGCCTGCTATCGCATACCCTCAAGCCTTTTGATTGGCATGGATTTTGAACCACCTTACAACACTAACACACAAAAAAAGTGCCCAAACATAAAAAAACTTACAAAAAGCTTGTATAGGCCTTGACGCAACACCCCCCCTAGCAAAATGGGGATTTACAGACTAGCCCGTATGGGTTGGTTAATCTTTATCCATTGTTGGAGGTATTGCTTATGTATAAGCTCAAACTACTTTTATTGCCAGTAGCCTGGCTACTGGCCTTTATGGCCTTGGCCTGCGCCCCACCCGATGACGATGATCGATCTTCTGGGCCATCTTCTGGGCCGTCTATCAATAATGCCATCTACGACTTTGCTACGGCTCTGTTAACCGTACAAGGTACTGACTTAAGTCCTACAGAAGCCCAAATCCAAACCATCGTAGTAGATGGCATAGCTTTAGATTCCTATACTGCAGATGACCCAGCCACTGGGCCAGATAGTAACGGTCTTGCAAAAGGTAAGTACCGTATTAAAAGCGATGGCACAGCGATTTGGCTTAGACTTACCGATCGACATAAAGCTGTTCTTGAGGCCAAGGTGGGTAGCAATGGTAGAAAAGATGGGTTGCTTAGCGTTGGCTCTGGTGCTTGGGCGGGTTTAAATACACCTAAAGACTTGGACGTTAGTAATATACCCGAAAATAAGCAGTCTAAAGTATCCGATGACAATCAGCCATCTAAGCAAGCTGAAGAAGACGAACAAGACGAACAAGCTGAAGAAGAGTCGCCTAAGCAAACTGAAGTCGAACAAGCTGAAGAAGTCGAACAAGCTGAAGATAAGCAGTCGCATGAACTACCCGAAGCTGCAATTACCCGTGCAACCTACCATGTTGGCACGGCGCTGTTAACCTTGCAAGGTACTCACTTAAGTGCTACAACTGCGACCCAAGCCCAAATCCAAACCATTACGGTAGATGGCTTAGCCTTAAGTTCCTATACTGCAGATGGCACAGCCACTGGGCCAGATAGTCGTGGTCTTGCAAAAGGTAAATACCGCATTGCAAACGCTGGCACAGCGCTTTGGCTTTACCTTACCGATCAACATAAAACTACTCTGAATGGCAAGACAGGTATGGATAGCAATGGTCTAAGAGAAGGGTTGCTTAGCGTTGGCACTGGTACTTGGGCGGGTTTAGATACAGCCAAAGACTTGGCCGTTAGTGGAAACCCCGAAGCTACAATTACCGGTGCAAGCTACAATGTTGGCACGGCTCTGCTAACTGTACAAGGTACTCACTTAGGTAGTGCGACCCAAGCCCAAATCCAAACCATCACGGTAGATGGCTTAGCCTTAAGTTCCTATACTGCAGATGGCACAGCCACTGGGCCAGATAGTCGCAGTCTTGCAAAAGGTAAGTACCGCCTGCATAGCGCTGGCACAGCGCTTTGGCTGAAACTTACCGATCGACATAAAACTACTCTGAATGGCAAGACAGGTATGGATAGCAATGGTCTAAAAGATGGGTTGCTTAGCGTTGGCACTGGTGCTTGGGCGGGTTTAAATACAGCCAAAGCCTTGGCCGTTAGTGGAAACCCTGCAATTACCAGTGCAAGCTACCATGTTGGCACGGCGCTGCTAACTGTACAAGGTACTCACTTAGGTAGTGCGACCCAAGCCCAAATCCAAACTATCACGGTAGATGGCTTAGCCTTAAGTTCCTATACTGCAGATGGCACAGCTACTGGGCCAGATAGTCGTGGTCTTGCAAAAGGTAAGTACCGTATGAAAAGCGATGGCACAGCGCTTTGGCTTTACCTTACCGATACCGATAAAGATGCTCTGAATGGCAAAACAGGTATGGATAGCAATGGTCTAAAAGATGGGTTACTTAGCGTTGGCACTGGTGCTTGGGCGGGTTTAAATACAGCCAAAGACTTAACCGTTAGTGGAAACCCCGCACCCGCAATTACCAGTGCAACCTACAATGCTGCTACAGGTAAATTAGTGATTACAGGCACTAATTTACCAAAAGCAGTTACAGGCTGGGACTTCACCAAATTGAGGCTTGTCGCAGGTAATGGTCGTAATAGTCAACCATTATTATGGCACAGACCAACCGGTATAAACAGAGCCACAGGTTCTGCAGCAAGTGCAACAAGCTTAACGATTACTTTAAAGGGTAGTGAACACAGTAAAGCCAATAGTATATTGGTTAAGAATGGTGAAAGTGATGATGCTGGTGCATACAACCTGGAAGCAGCAGCAGGATTTGCAGGTGGTAGCGCAGAAGACACAAGCAATAACCCGATTACTGTCAGTGGCTACAAAAGCTATCTCCACAGCTTAAACTACTTTGCTAATAATGGCAAGTTATTGATTCAGGGTAAAAATTTACCGACAACAATTGCAGACTGGGACTTTAGCAAATTGACGCTTGTATCCGGTGATGGTAGTAAGGAATACACATTACCCCAGCACGCAACCGCAGATGCAAATACAGCCACAGGTTCTGATGCAAATATAGGCGGCGTAATAATTACTTTAAGCGGTACTGTAAAAGCCAAAGCCGAGAAGATACTGGTTAAGAATGGTGAAAGTGATGATGCTGGTGCATACAACCTTAAAGCAGCAGCAGGATTTGTAATTGGTAGTCCAGAAGACCCAACCACTTCAATTAGAGTTTTTGGTGTTAGTGAGTAGGGTTTGGTTATTGCGGTAAGCAATGCTCTTGGTTGGCTTATTGTTCGCTCTTAGAGAATAGGCTTAGTCGGCAAGCAAGGTTTGGGCTTTAGACCAAGCTTTGCTTGCCTTTTTGGTGGCACTATGGCTAGTATTCCACTAGCAAGCGGGTTGGTGGATTTTTGGGTTTGGTAAATATTAGCACTTATGGTTACTGAAATTTGCCAAACCATTGTGCATCTATAGGAAGTAATTTTTGTCCTATTAAAGACATGTCTCCTTCCATAGGGCCTAAAGCAATTACATTGAGTGCACCTGCTTTGGCTGCCATATAGGCTGCCTGTTCCAACGGTAGACCATCGGCTACTGCCCCGACAAAAGCCGCATCAAAGCTATCTCCAGCCCCTGTGGGGTCAAGCACTGGAAATCTTTCGCCAATTGGATACGGCGGTATATGCAAAGGTTCTTTTTCTCTGCTATAAATAGTAGAACCATAAGCACCTTTTTTTAGATGTATAATCCGCAACCTTGGGTAGTTTTCAAACAGTGCTTGCACAGCAGCTTCAATTTGCGTCACCGCCCTGACTTCTGGTATAGGGTGATCTGCTGCCAAAAGCAATTCAATCTCACTAGGAAGTAGAATAGTACAGTGCTGCATTACTACCCCTGCCAATTCTTCAAAACTGCGCCCTTGGAGCAGTTCTGGCCTAAGATTGGGGTCAAAACTAATTGCACAAGGATTTTGCTCGGAGCAACCAAAATGCTGTACGGCTTGCTTGATTGCCGAGCACATAATATCACTAACCATTAGAGAACAACCCATGACGTGAAAGATATCTGGTTGTCGAAGCACTGCCCATTGGCCCGATCGCAATGGCAAATCATCTGCTGCCGTGCCGGCTATATGGTAAATAAACTCACGATTGCCATCTTCATCGTAAGCTACAAAAGCTACGGCACTGGGCTTAGTGCTTTGCCAAATTTGGCTGCAGTCCACTCCGTCTTGCTTTAGCCTCTGTAATATGTTCTGCCCAAACTTGTCAAAACTAACCCCAGCTATAATTAGGCTTTGGTGGCCTAGCCTAGCGGCCGTACTGATAAATATACCGGGTGCTCCGCTAGCAAATGGGCCGATAAACTCATTTTTTTGCCCCAAAGGCATACCAGCCTTAGGACGCATAATCTCGACTAAAAGCTCTCCCAATGTATAAATTACTGCCATAAGACGTTCCTAATGATTTTCTATATTTTACGTTCGGCTCAATATTCCGATTTTACGTTTGTTTTGTGCATCAATATACACCGCAATAATGATAATAACCCCCTTAACAATCAATTGGTAAAAGTAAGGTATCTTTAGCAAGTTCATACCATTATTAATAATGCCAATGATAAAGGCTCCTATAAAAGTTCCAATAATTGAACCATAGCCCCCAGATAGGCTTGTACCACCCAATACAGCTGAGGCGATGGCATCTAGTTCAGAACCTTGGGCGACATTGGGCTGTGCAGAATAAAGACGAGAGGCCAATAGAATACCACTCAGGCTACACATCAAGCCAGAGATACCATAGACAATTACCTCAACCCTGGGGATATGGATTCCGACATACCGTGCGGCCTCACGGTTGCCGCCAATAATCTTTGCTTGCCGGCCAAACTTGCTCTTTTCTAAAATAATATGAGTAGCCACGAGCGATATTACAACAATATAAATGGAAACGGGCACCAAGAATATCCGATTATTGCCCAAAAATAGGGCAAGCTCATTTTCTATAGATACGGGTTTGGAGTCGGTAATAGCATACGTTATACCTCGGAAAATCCCCATAGTAGCCAAAGAGACAATAAAAGCGGGTATCTTGAGCCTAGAAATCAACAGGCCATTCAGCAGCCCCATCAAAATACCACCGACAAAGGCAGCAGCAAGTGCTAATGTAAATTGATGAGTATAATGCAGCATAACGGCAAAAATAATGCTGACAAACGCAATGATAGAACCGATAGATAAGTCAATACCAGCTATCATCAATACAAAGGTCATACCAAAGCCCGTCAAGGCGATAATCGCTGTCTGGTTTAGAATATTCAAAATATTATTCGGGGTAAAGAAGTACCTGCTCGCCAATGAAAAAGCTATGATTAGGAGTAGCAGAGATAAGAATATTCCCTGTAATGAATGGCTTTTGTGAGCGAAAAAACGCATAGATTGCATAGATTATTATTTCCCCCAAAACAACTTTTGCATAATATCCTTTTCTTCAATCTGTGAAGCATCTTCGTAGCAATGCATGATACGCCGATCTTTAATTAGCAGAATGCGATGGGATAACTGGAGAATTTCTGGTAACTCCGATGAAATTAAGAGCACGGCAACACCATTTTGTGCAAGCTCATAAATAATTTTATAAATTTCCCTCTTGGCATTGATGTCAATACCGCGAGTTGGTTCGTCCAGAATTACAATCTGCGGCGCATTCGCAAACCATTTTGCCAACACAAGCTTCTGCTGGTTGCCTCCACTTATAATTGTTAGTAATTTGCTCTAAACTACTGATCTTAATGCGCAATTGTTGGACCTTTTCTGTGTTCAAGCACCTCTCTGAAGCTTCTGAAATAAAACCTCCCATAAACCGCAGACCTCTGCAAATGATCTTGTCTAAAGCCGCCATCGAGATATTGCTCTTGATACTGTGGCTAATCACCAAGCCTTCTTTTTGGCGATTCTCACTGACAAAGGCCATGTTGCGTTTCATCGCATCGGCTGGCTGGCGGATTTGCACAGGTTGCCCATCTATCTCCAATTGCCCCTCTTGTGCTGGCAGCAAGCCAAAAATTCCTTTGGCGATCTCTGTACGGCCAGCCCCAATCAAACCATATAGCCCTAAAACCTCCCCTTTATATAGGTCAAATGAAATATTCTTATAATATTGGCTAGAAATATTTCGGCAGGATAAAGCGATTTCCCTCTCCTTTGGGCTCTGCTTGGGAGGAAATATATCTTTGATAGTGCGGCCAATCATCATAGTTATTAGCTCTCCCTCCGAGCTATCTTCTGTGGATACCGTACCAACAAAACAACCGTCTTTTAACACCGTAACTTCATCGCAAATTTGAAATATTTCCTCCATCTTATGGGAGATATAGATAAAAGTAGTTCCCTCTCTTTTTAAGTTCCTAATAATTTCAAACAGAATATTACTTTCCTTCTTATCTAAAGAGGAAGTCGGCTCATCAAAAATAACGATCTTCGGCTTGCGCCAAATAACTTTGATGATTTCTATCATTTGTTTTTCGGCAAGTGAAAGATTGGCTACCAAAGCCCCCACATCTATTCCTATGCCTAAGCTTTGTAGGTAATCCCGAGATTCTCGCTCCATTCTCTTGTCATCAATCAACCGAAGCGAGCTTTTAAGCTCTTGCATAATGAATAGGTTTTGGGCGACACTGAGGTTGTTCAGTAGGCTCAACTCTTGATATACGATAGAAATACCTAGTCTTTCGGCATCGCAAACTCTCTGAATATCTGCTAATTGTCCCCCGATATATATTGCCCCCGAATCCGCTTGTAAAGACCCAGAGATAATCTTCATCAATGTAGACTTGCCAGCACCATTCTCTCCTAAGAGCCCGTGTACTGTGCCCTTCTGGATACGAAAACTGACATCTTGTAATGCCTTTACACCGGGAAATTCTTTATTGAGCCGTTGAATTTCTATATAGGACATAATATGGCAAACCCAGCAGAATATTTGATCAATAATTATACATCACTTATCCACAATAATCTATCGCATATAGCTCCAAGACAATCGATTATCGCAATTGGATTCCAAAATCTTTCTCTTGTAAATTCAAAGGAATATCTCCTATTTGATAAGCGTACAAGGTAGGTACAATTTTGCTCTCCTTGGGAATGCGGCCGCCATTTTTTAACTCGATAGCCAGCTCAATCGCTTGGCTGCCCATTTGCATAGGCTCTTGCTTGACTACCGCCATAAAGGCATTGTCTTGGTCGACAAAGCCAATCGCTTCAGCCAAACCGTCAAAGCCAATCACAACCATATCTCTTCCTTGTTCTCGCACCACATTGGTCGCGGCTATAGCCATATCATCACCAAAGCCAAAAATCCCAGCTAGGTCTTTATTGGCCGTAAACATATCTTCGGCTGTGGCCTTTGCAGCCTCTCTAGTTCTGGCGGGCAACTCCGATACAATCTGCAAATCGGGGTAATTCTTGGCTTGTTCCTTAAAGCCATCAATCCGGTCTCGCACCGACTGTACCTCGGGATAGGTCATTAAGGCAACTTTGCCCCGGCCCTGTAAGTATTGGGCCATCGCCTCTGCGGCAATCTTGCCGCCGGTGTAA
The DNA here is from genome assembly GCA_965225855.1 of Spirochaetia bacterium. Taxonomy (GTDB): domain Bacteria; phylum Spirochaetota; class Spirochaetia; order SP-2023; family SP-2023; genus Haliotispira. The sequence goes on from CBDDCK010000005.1 coordinate 1,939,793, forward strand.
TTATCGGTGGCAATATGGGCATCAACTTCTACCCCTTCCGCTTTTATATCTACCGTAATTACGGGAATAGACGCCGCCTTGGCCTTTAGCACTGCTCCCTTCACTCCCTTAGAATCTACAGGCGTTAAGATGATAATATCGACTTGTTGTGTGATAAAATCCTCTACATGTGATATTTGCTTGCTTAGGTCTTGATCGGCAATATTTATAATCAAGTCGACTCCTTTCTCTTCCGCCTTCGCTTTCATAGAGCTCTGTATTGCTTGGTAAAATGGATGGGCCTCCGTGAGCAAAGAAGCCCCAATTTTTAGTTTTGCATCCTTTACAGCTCCCCTAGCCGATAAATTGAAGGGGCACATAATTAATGCTGCCATTATCGATAGTATTACCGCAATGAGAGCTTGATGCCCCCTCAGATATAAAAATAATTTGTGCTTATTCATAAGCAACACCTCCATAAAATAGATAATAAAAGTTCACAAACCCATACAGTCTGTAGCATTACGCTCTACTATACGAGAGGAAGAAAAAGTGACAAGAGGCATACAATATTTTTTGCACTTTTTTTAGGGCAGTTGCTAGAGTTTTATAAAATAACTATTAACAAACACACAAAAAGTAGAAATACAATAGTCTTGTCCGATTTATTGCAATCGAATGGTGAATTTATACAGATTTTGTCTAGTTTCTGCTTTGCTTAGGCTTGGCCAAAGTTGTTTGGGAGAAGAGCCCCGACTAAATAGTGATAAGAAACCCGACTAAATACCCAGAAGAGCCGCAACTAAATAGGGATAAGAAACCCGGCTAAATACCCAGAAGAGCCGCAGCTAAATAGTGATAAGAAACCCGACTAAATACCCATAAGAGCCGCAACTAAATAGTGATAAGAAACCCGACTAAATACCCAGAAGAGCCGCAACTAAACAGGGATAAGAAACCCGACTAAATACCCAGAAGAGCCGCAACTAAACAGGGATAAGAAACCCGACTAAATACCCAGAAGAGCCCCGACTAAACAGGGATAAGAAACCCGACTAAATACCCAGAAGAGCCGCAACTAAATAGTGATAAGAAACCCGACTAAATACCCAGAAGAGCCGCAACTAAATAGTGATAAGAAACCCGACTAAATACCCAGAAGCCCATATAGCCCAAGCTAAAGTACCCTAACACAAAAAAAGTGCCAAAAACATAAAAAAAGTTTGTAAAAAGCCCTATATGGGTCTTGACGCAACACCCCCCCTAGCAAAATGGGACGCTATACACTAACCCGTATGGGTTTTGTCAATCTCAATCCATTTTTGGAGGTATTGCTTATGTATAAGCTGAAACTATTTTTATTGCCTGTAGCCTTGCTACTGGGCTTTATGGCCTTTGCCTGCACCCCACCCGATGACGATGCGCCGTCTTCTGGTCCGTCTAAGTCGCCTAAGGAGGTACTCGAAACCGAACAAGTCGAAGATAAGCAGTCTGAAGTATCCGATGACAATAAGCCATCTAAGCAACCTAAAGACAAACAAGTCGAAGATGAGTCGCGTAAGCTACCTAAAGCCTCAATTACCAGTGCAACCTACGATGTTGGCACGGCTCTGTTAACCGTACAAGGTACTCACTTAGGTAGTGCGCAACAAGCGCAAATCCAAACCATCAAAGTATATGACCTAGTTTTAAGTTCCTATACTGCAGATGAGGATGCCACTGGGGCAGATAGTCGCAGTCTTGCAAAAGGTAAGTACCGCATCAAAAGAGATGGCACAGCCATTTGGCTGAAACTTACCGATCGACATAAAGCTACTCTAAATGGTAAGACAGGTATGGATAGCAATGGTAGAAAAGACGCTAAGCTTAGCGTTGCCTCTGGTACTGGTACTTGGGCGGGTTTAGATACAGCCAAAGACTTGGCCGTTAGTGGAAACCCACCCGCAATTACCCGTGCAACCTACAATGCTATTACAGGCGTGTTATTGATTACAGGTACTAATTTACCAAAAGTAGTGGATAGCTGGGACTTTAGCAAATTGAAGTTTGTCGCAGGTAATGGTGATAAGAGTCCCGCATTAAAAGCGCACGAAAACGCAGGTGAAAACACAGCCACAGGTTCTGCAGCCAGTGCAACAAGCTTAACGATTACTTTAACGGGTACTGAACAACTCAAAGCCTATAATATATTGGTTGTGAATGGTCGTAGTGATGATGATGGTGCATACAACCTTGAAGCAACAGCAGGATTTGCCGGTGGTAGGGCAGCAGACACAAGCAATAACCCTATTAACGTTAGTGGGTACGACGTAAACCGGCTCTCCTACGCAAAATACTATTCTAATAGTAGCCTTTTAATTATTAATGGTAGCGGTTTACCGACAACAGTTGCAGACTGGGACTTTAGCAAATTGACGCTTGTATCCGGTGATGGTAGTAAGAAATTCAAATTACCCAAGCACTCAACTTCAGGTGAAGACACAGCCACAGCTAATCTTTTCTTTAGTAACGCCATATATATTCGTTTAAGCGGTAGTGTAAAAGCCAAAGCCAATGCTATACTGGTTCAGAATGGTGTTAGTGATGATGGTGGTGCATACAATTTGGAAGCAGCAGCAGGATTTGTAACGGGTAGCGCAGCAGACCGAACAACTAGTATTAAAGTTAGTGGTTGGTAAGTAGGGTTTGGTTGTTGCAAACGCTTGCATTGGCCAATTATAGCCTTGGTATAAGGCTACAAACTTTTTTAGTAATAGCTTTGAATAATTATTACCAGAACGTTGCCATAACAATTAAGAGAGTCTCTTAATGCCCAACAAGAGATTCTCTTAATAAGAGACCTTCTTAATAACTAACAAGAATTTTTTGTAACAAGATAAACTTTGGCCAAGCCTTGCTTGCCTTTTTGGTGGGCAGTATGGCTAGCAATAGTCGTTTCATTTTGCGTGCAAATTTACAAATGTACAGGCATAGAGCGCAGCCTAGAAAACTTTGCCTATGGCTTTTTGCGTTTAATGGAGATTTTAGGATTAGGACACAGTTCAAAAACACAGAATTGCATAAATTACTAATTACAAAAATATCACATTGCGGATATAGGTATCACAATTAAATTATCTTTGTGGCAAATCACATCGACAGCATATTCGTAAACATCTTGTACCATTTGTACCGTCATAACATCGTTTACCGGACCATCGTCATATATTTGCCCATCTTTCATAATCACCACGCGCTGGGCATATTGAGATGCTAATGTTAGGTCATGCAGCACAACTACCACGCACAAATCTTTTTGGGCTAATTCGCGTCCGGTTTTAAGAATATGGTGCTGATGCGCCATATCCATCGATGCCGTGGGTTCATCTAAAAACACCACTGGAAAAAAGCCCTTGCCGATACTATCGTAAATTTGTACTAATACGCGCGCCATTTGGCAACGCTGCTTTTGCCCCCCAGATAAAGTAAGATAACTGCGCTCTGCCATGTCGGCTAGGCCACAATTATTTAGGCACTCTTCTACAATATCTTGGCTGTCTTCTTCCAGATCACCCAAAGAAACTACTTCGCGCACGCTAAAGGCAAAGGACAAAAAACTCTCTTGGGGTAGAACGCAGCGGCGGCGCGCTAACTCTTTGATAGTCAAGTCTTTCATACGTTCATTGCCGTATAAAACCTCGCCACTTTTGCAAGCAATATCGCCACTTAGCAATTTTAGCAGTGTCGACTTGCCCGCTCCATTGGGGCCGAGCAATGCGGTTAATTCACCCTTTCTAAAGGATATATCTATATTGGAGATAATTTCTACTCCGCCGGGCGCAAAGCGCATAGAGCGGGCAACCAGTCCATCTGCGAGCATAATCTTTGTTCCTAAATTGGGTTATAGCTGATTGATAGCTATTGTATGTGCTTTTTATTTCGCAATAAGACATACAAAAAGAATGGTGCGCCAATTGCCGCCGTAATAATGCCAATTGGTATTTCTGCGGGTGGAAACATAGTGCGTGCCAGAATATCCGAAAATAAGACTAGGCAGCCGCCCAAGACCATGCTATTGGGCAATAAAAAACGATGGTCGGGCCCGGCAAGTAAGCGAATCACATGGGGTACTACTATGCCCACAAAAGCAATCGGCCCGGCAATCGAGACACAAATCGCAACAGCTAATGCAGTTAGGACTACGCACCAACGGTTGAATTGGGTGGTATCAATTCCCATGTGGCGCGCTTCGGCTTCACCCAGTAGTAAAGCGTTTAGCCCGCGCGCCAAACGAGTGATAGCCAAACATACAAAAAGCAAAACTAAAGCGATAGGTATGTATTTCCAGCTGATACCGCCCAAACTGCCTAAAGACCAAAACGCAATATCGCGCAATTGTGCATCCGTTGCAATGTAGGTCATTGTGCCAGAAATGGAGCTCACAATTGCATTGATAGCTATGCCTGCAAGCAACATGGTTACTACAGAGACGCCGCGTTCGGTGATAGATATGGTATAAATAAATACGGTGACTGTTACTCCTCCCACAAACGCAAATACGGGAATGAGCCAGAAGCCCAAGATTTTTTGCGCAGCCGTAAACCAAACGCCAGCCAAAACGATGGCTATCGCCGCCATGACTGAAGCCCCAGCCGATACGCCGATTAAACCGGGGTCTGCCAGCGGATTGCGAAACATTCCCTGCATTACCGCCCCAGAAGAAGCTAAACCAGCCCCGATTAAAAAGGCGGCTATCATTCTGGGGAAACGGATTGTCCAAACGATTAAGTTTTCGGTTGTGTCGGCGCGGCTGGGTGTACCTAGCAAGTTGTGCGCGATAATTTCCCAAACGCGAAAAAAATCCACTTGATATGCACCAATGACCATATCAAAAATAGCTAGCAAACAAGCTAAAGCAATAAAAATAGGTGGCAAGATTCGCCGGAAAAAGCGGTGGTGCAATTTCATTCCCAAAGGATTATATGTTTTGGGATTTTGCACTTTGGAATCTTGAGCCTCGTAATTTTTTGTTGGATAATTTAGGGATTCACTATCCATTTGGTTGTCTATAGTGGGGTTTTCTATAGCGGGGATCAGTGGTTTACTACTCATATTGCAAAGCCTCTTTCATATCAAAAGCCAAAAAGAATATAAAAAATATTAAAGAACAAGCACAAATATCAAGCAAGATACAAAGTAACCTGCTTGATAATCGCACAAATCTTTTATTTGTCTGTACCTAAAGATGATTCGGGAGCGTAGGCGCGCGCTGGCAATTGGGCTTTTTTATCCTCGCCATGCAATTTGCCAATCATGTAGTTTACCGCCTGTGGGGTACGCGGCCCCATCGCATAAACCATGCCCGAAACAAACATGACTTTATCATTTTTATAGGCGCGGGTTTCTCTTAGCCCTGGCAAATCGGCTATGGTTTTGCCTGCTTCATCAAGCCGTTTTTGTGAAAAGGTATAAAACAAAATAACATCAGGGTCTTTGGCCAGCAGAGCTTCTTTTTGCGCCTCAGTACTGCGGGGTACTCCTAAAAATACATTTTCTCCCTTAGCCCAGCCCAAGGTTAAAATAGAATCACCCGTGCCGCTGGCAAATAGTTTGTCTTTATAATAATAGACTAAGGCATATTTTACCGGTGTGAGCTGGCTGGCTGCGGCAGTAACCGCGGCAAAATCCGCCTCTACATCTTTGGCGATTTTATCCGCTTTGTCTGCTTCACCCAAAAACTCACCGATCAAGCGAATGTTGTGCGCTACATCGCTTTGGTTTTCGTTAATTTTGGTGCGCAATAACTTTATGTCAGGTGCTTGTTGTAAAACTTCTACAGTTTGCTCCGGACCCATTTTACCATTACCAATAACATGCGTTGGCTTTAAAGTTAAAATTCCTTCTGCTGGTGCGCGGTGCACATAGCCCGCGATAGGATAGTCCTTTTGCAAGCGCGCTGGGTAGGTACTGGTGCGACCAACACCCACTATTTCCTTATCTTTGCCCAGCAACGCTACCACTTCGGCAGTGCCCGAACCTAAGACGACTATGCGCGTTTCGTCAATCATAGCTTGGGGTTGTTTAGAATTACCCCTAGCGATCAGCAATGCTGAGACTATGGATAGTAAAAAGAGTGCAAAGGCACTTATAGCAAATTTTCTCATAACGAAAATGCTCCTTATTTTTTAGATTTTATTGATTAAAAACATAACCAATAATTTTGGAAAACTATAATTAATATTATTATGATAGTCAATATCATATTTTAATATTTTAACAATTTTTTTTGATATTTTTTACAATTAAAAATTTATTTAAATTTATTCTCTGGAGAGTTGACAAAAATGATAGTTATTACCAATAATATGAATCAAGCTTTATTAAGCTCGATTCACACTTAGATATATAAAAAGGAGTTTTATCTATGAAATTTATAAAGTATGCTCTGCCGATTAGTCTTTCGGTAGTGTTAATTGCGGCTATAGGCTTTGGGGTGGGTTTTGCGGCCAACATTCAAAATACGTTTAGCATAGCGGGTTCTAAGCAAAATTATCTGTGGCGCAAAGCATTCTGGCGCAGCGCAACGGTAGCCGATGTGCAAAAGCTTATTGCCAATGGAGCAGATGTTACCAAGGCTGACGAGCAAGGAATGAGCCCATTGGCTCTGGCTGCCATGATCAGTCAAGATGAAGAGATAATCGAACTATTGGTAGATGCTGGTGCCGATGTCAATGCCCCTACTGCGGATTGGGGCTGGACGCCGTTATTTTGGGCAGCAATGAATAATACCAATCCGCAAATTATTAAAACTCTGGTGGAAAAAGGAGCTAATGTTGAAGAACGCTGTGTTGGTATCCACTCCACCCCGTTGATCGATGCGGTGGTACACAACCCCAGTTCGGCAGTAGTTCAGGCTTTACTAGATGCTGGTGCTAACCCCAACGCCAAAGATGACAAAGGTTTATCTGCTATCGATTATGTGCGAATGGATGGTAATCATCACAAAGACAACGATGTTTACCAAATGTTGGTTAGCAGATAATTCACTTTTGAAATAAAGCCTCTGCCCCATAATCTAAGGCTACCCCCATAATCTAAGGCTGCCCCCCCGAAAAATCTAAGAAAGTCTAAATGGCCCCAAGAAACGCAAGACATAAATTTTATGTCTTGCGTTTCTTGTTACTTGGTATTTGGCTGAACGTGATTAATAAAGTACTAGCCCAGTAGTCAATGCTAAGGGAACCAACCCGGGCGTGGGTTTAAGCCCCGATAGCAGCCAAAAGTTAGACTAGATAGCCCAAAGGCTGGACAAATTATTACAAAAGCGCAATTCCCAAATTTAGAGAGCGAAGGCAAAGGCATTTTGGAAGTGATGGCACGAATGCACGCCAGCGCAATGCACTTGGCTTACGGCATGATAGACTACCATGCGCAGCAACAAATCCAAAACACTATATGGCCAAAGTTGTTTGCGCAAAGTGCTTTCGGTATATACCCAGAAGAGCCCGACTAAATACGGAGAGAGCTTCGGCTAAATACGGGAAGCCAATATAGCCAAAACTATTGATCATTGCATGGAAACAACCAAAGGCCAACCAAACACCACCCCAACCCCACCCAATAACTGCCCCAGCCCCAACCAACAAGCCAAAGCAACAAGCCGAAATAGCCATACAAACGCACATACAAACGCAATTGGGCAATTGGGCAATTGGGCAATTGCCCAATTGCGTTTGCCGATGCGAATCTACAAGTCATCGCCTGTCTTACCACAATACACCTTTCCGCCTTGGTATAAAGTCATCGCCTGTCTTGCTGCAATATAGCTTTCCGCCTTGGTATAAAGTATTGTTCCGCATTGGTATAAAGTCATCGCCCGTCTTGCTACAATATAGCTTTCCGCATTGGAGTAAGGTATTGATCGAAGGCGGAGAGATGTATCATAGCAAGGCACTAAAAACCATAAAAATAAGCAGGCCATAGACTTCCTAAAACGCAACAACATCGTAAAAAGCCAAAACTGGGACGACCTCAAATAGGGCCAGTATGCCGATGCTTTGACCTTAGCCCACAGCGTCAATGCTGGCATTTTAGACGACTTGCACAATATCTGGCTATATATTGCGGGCCGATGACCCCAACTGCGATATATTGATACCGCCCAATGGTTGGCATGGTTGGGTTGGCACGGTTGGCATAGTTGGCGTTGCGCCTGCTATCGCATACCCCCAAGCCTTTTGATTGGCATGGATTTTGAACCACCTTACAACACTAAGACACAAAAAAAGCACAAAAAACTTACAAAAAGCTTATATAGGCCTTGACGCAACACCCCCCTAGCAAAATGGGGATTTACAGACTAGCCCGTATGGGTTGGTTAATCTTTATCCATTGTTGGAGGTATTGCTTATGTATAAGCTCAAACTATTTTTATTGCCTGTAGCCTGGCTACTGGCCTTTATGGCCTTGGCCTGCGCCCCACCCGATGACGATGCACCATCTTCTGGGCCGTCTGGGCCGACTATCAATAACGCTATCTACGACTTTGCTACGGCTCTGTTAACCGTACAAGGTACTGACTTAAGTCCTACCAGTGTGAAACAAGCGCAAATCCAAACTATCAGGGTAGGAAGCCGAACAAATGGTGTAGCCTTCAGTGCCTATACTGCAGATGCCAAACCCACTGGGGTAAATAGTAACGGTCTTGAACAAGGTAAGTACCGTATTAAAAGCGATGGCACAAAGCTTTGGCTGAAACTTAAAGATGAACATAAAGCTGCTCTTGAGGCCAAGGTGGGTAGCAATGGTCTAAAAAAAGGGTTGCTTAGCGTTGGCACTGGTGCTTGGGCGGGTTTAAATATAGCCAAAGACTTAACCGTTAGGAATATACCCGATAAGCCATCTGAACAAGCCGAACAAGCTGAACAAGCTGAAGAAGAGTCGCCTAAGCAATCTAAAGACGAACAAGCCGAACAAGCTGAACAAGCTGAAGAGCAGTCGCCTAAGCAATCTAAAGACGAACAAGTCGAACAAGCTGAACAAGCTGAAGAAGAGTCGCCTAAGCAATCTAAAGACGAACAAGCCGAACAAGCTGAACAAGCTGAAGAGCAGTCGCCTAAGCAATCTAAAGACGAACAAGCCGAACAAGTCGAACAAGCCGAAGAGCAGTCGCCTAAGCAAGCTAAAGACGAACAAGACGAACAAGCCGAACAAGTCGAACAAGCTGAAGAAGAGTCGCCTGAACTACCCGACCCCGCAATTACCCGTGTAACCTACAATGTTATTTCAGGCGTGTTAGAGATTACAGGTACTAATTTACCAGCAGCAGTTGCAGACTGGGACTTTAGCAAATTGACGCTTGTATCCGGTGATGGTACTAGATACACATTACCCCGGCACTCAACTTTAAGTATAAACGTAGTCACAGGTTCTACATCAAGGATTTTAAGTAGAAACACAGCCACAGGTTCTAGGGCAAGTGCAACAGAATTATTTATTCAGTTAAGGGGTAGTGTAAAAGCGGAAGCCGAGAAGATACTGGTTAACGATGGTGATAGTGATGCTAATGGTGCATACAACCTGGAAGCAGCAGCAGGCTTTGCAGGTGGTAGCGCAGCAGACACAACCAACCCTATTACCGTTAGTGGGCATACAGCCAGAATCATCAGTGCAACCTACGATGCTAATACAGGCGTGTTATTGATTGCAGGTATCAGGTTACCGAAAACAGTTGCAGGATGGGACTTTAGCAAATTGACACTTGTATCCGGTGATGGTACTAGATACACATTACCCGAGCACGCAACTGCAGGTGAAAACACAGCCACAGGTTCTAGGGCATTTATAGACAGCATAACTATTACTTTAAGCGGTAGTGTAAAAGCGGAAGCCGAGAAGATACTGGTTAAGACTGGTGATAGTGATGATAATGGTGCATACAACCTGGAAGCAGCAGCAGAATTTGTAACTGGTAGTCCAGAAGACACAAGCAACCCGATTACCGTTAGTGGCTACGTAAGCCTGCTCGACTCCGTATTATACAGAGCTACTAGAGGCTTGTTATATATTAGTGGTAGCAGGTTACCGACAACAGTTGCAGACTGGAACTTTAGCAAATTGACGATTGTATCCGGTGATGGTAGTAAGAGATACACATTACCCGAGCACGCAACTGCAGGCACAAACAAAGCCACAGGTTCTAGTGCAAGTGCAACAAGCTTAATTATTACTTTAAGCGGTAATGTAAAAGCCAAAGTCAATGCTATACTGGTTAAGGCTGGTTTTGGTGATGCTAATGGTGCATACAACCTGGAAGCAGCAGCAGAATTTGTACCTGGTAGTCCAGAAGACCCAACCACTGGTATTCAAGTTGTAAATTATTAAGTAGGGTTTGGTTGTTGCAACCCTTGCATTGGTTGGCCAAAAGCAGCCTTGGTAAGTTTTTTTATCATGGCTGCTTTTACCAATTATAGCCTTGGTATAAAGTATTGTTCCGCATTGGTGCAATACATCTTTCCGCCTTAGATCAAGGCCTTGATCCAAGGCGGAAAGCTATATCATAGCAAGGCACTAAAAACCATAAAAATAAGCAAGCCAATGTCAATAAGAATTTACCAAAGGTTGCCATAACAATTAAGAGAGTCTCTTAATGCCCAATAATAGAGTGTCTTAATACCCAACAAGAAAGTTTCTTGTTGGGTATTAAGACATAATCAGACCACCATCCACATTGATTGTTTGTCCTGTAATATACGCAGCGTCTTCAGAAGCAAGGAAAGAAACCAGTCCCGCTATATCTTCTGCTGTTCCTGCTCGGCCCATTGGGATATTCTTAACCCATTCTGCCATTAGTTCGCCTTGTTTATATCCCCCCAACAACTCTCCCCATTTTTGATCGTTGTAGACCCACATATCGCTTTCGATAATGCCTGGACAAAAAGCATTGACTCTCACTCCCTGTGGAGCTAATTCTTTTGCCAAACTCTGGGTAATACCGACCACACCCATCTTGCTTGCTGCATAGTGGGGCGTATATATAAAACCATTTCTAGCTTGCCCAGAAGCCGTGTTTAAGATTACCCCACTTTTTTGTTTCACCATAATTTGGGCTGCAACCTGACAACATAGGAATATGCCCTTGGTATTGATATCCATTACCTTGTCCCACTCGGCTTCGGTTAGCTCTTCAAGCTTAGCAATAGTAATTACTCCCGCATTATGGACAGAAACATCTAGGCGCTTAAAGCGATCAATAATCTCGCGGTAGAATTGCTCAATGTGAGACTTCGATCTTATATCAAAGACCTTACTAAGAGTCTTTTCTGGGTGAGGCAACTGAGTTGCTACATCCTCTACCAGTTTTTCATCAGAAGCAATACAAATATTAGCACCCTCATAGGCGAAGCGCTCGGCAATCCCCTTGCCAATACCACGACTAGCTCCGATGATAGCCACAGTTTTTCCTTCAAACATTCTCATTGTTTAATCTCCTTTAAGGTTATTTTTTACCAGCAAGTAAAGCCACCATCTACTAGTAAATCAATACCAGTACAAAATGATGATGCCTGGCTTGCGAGAAAAATTGCAGGACCAACCATTTCATTTACGCTAGCCATCCGCTCCATCGGGGTTTGTTCCTCAAAGAGTCTTGTCTGATGCACCATTTCAGGTCTTGTATTCATTGGAGTAGCTGTGTAACCTGGGCTGATTGCATTAACCCGAATTCCTTTGTTACACCACTCCATTGCCAAGCTTTTGCTCAAATGGAGTACACCTGCCTTCGATGTATTATAATGGCATTGGGTTAACCCCCGATTGACAATACTCCCAGACATTGAAGCAATGTTAATAATAGTACCCGATAAACCGTGAGCAATCATATGTCGAGCTTCGGCTTGACAGGAGAGAAAAAGGCCTCTTAAGTTAATATTCATTAATTGGTCCCACTGCTCCTCTTCCATATCCTGTGCCGGGCAAGCATTAGCTATTCCTGCAGCGTTCAAGGCAATGGTAACAGCCCCCAAATTGTCTTTTGCCAAGAGAAGGCTTTCTGATAAGTCTTTTATCTCTGTTACAGAGCCTCTAAATGCTAGAGCCTTCCTGCCATTTGCCTGAATCTGTTTCGCTGTTTCATCTAGACCTGTCGAAGTCGGCAGATCAAAACATAAAACATCAGCCCCCGCCTTTGCAAAGCCAACGGCAACACTTTGTCCTATGCCACTACCAGCACCTGTAACGATGGCCACCTGATCTTGCAAGCTAAATAGTTCCACACTAATCTCCTCCAATTACAATTTCTTCAAAAGTGGTTGCTAAGGCCATAACCTGCTCCTGATCAAGTTGACCATCATTAATAAGAATACCTCTTTGGCTTCCACGTAGGAGAACAAGTATTTTATGAGACAAGCCCATTATTTCTTCTAATTTTGAACTGATGACAATCACTGCAGAACCAGCCTTGGCCAGAGCTTGAATAATATTATAAATCTCATGCTTTGCTCCAACATCAATCCCACGAGTAGGTTCATCTAAAATAATGATCTTGGGATTCCTACTAACCCATTTCCCGATCATTACTTTCTGTTGATTCCCTCCCGATAATTTACTCACTAATTGATTGAGACGACACTTGATATGGAATTTCTTAATGATTTTTTCCCCTAAATTTTCAATTTTAGAGGACCAGCACCACCCTTTTCGGGCTAGCCGATCATAATTACCTAACAATATATTACTTGCTACCTTATGGTCTAATATTAATCCTTGTTGTTTTCTATCTTCAGAAATATAGACCAGACCATGCTTGATTGCATCTTTGGGAGTTTGGAGTTGTACTTGATGACCATTAATTTTTATAGAGCCACTGTTTATCTTGTCAATTCCACTAATGCATCTTGCTAGTTCAGTACGCCCTGCACCGACAATCCCAGCGACACCAAGAATTTCACCAGAATTGACAGTAAATTTTATATTATCAAATTGATAATATGGTGTTTTTATATTTGATACTTCAAGTATAGCATCTTTTGTAGGTTTATTTCTAAGAGGGAAAATAGTTTCTAAATTTCTGCCTACCATGTCCCTTATTAGATCTTTTGTCGCAATATCTGCGCTATCATAGGTCCTTACTACTTCTCCGTCTCTAATAACGACAATCCGATCTGCTATTCGGGGAATTTCGTCTAAGCGGTGGCTGATGTAGATAAAGGAATAACCTTCTTTACGAAGTATATGTAAGCTATCAAAAAGAAGCTGAGTTTCTTCTTCCCCAAGAGCAGTCGTTGGCTCATCCAGAATGAGTAACTTGGGCTCAAGGTCCAACGCCTTTGCTATTTCAACCTTCTGCATAGAGGCTACTTGCAATTCGGACACCCTCACTTCAGAGGGAATGTCAAGACCTAACTTTTTTAGTTTTTGATCGGCAAGGACTTTCATTTCTTTTCGATCTATAATCCCTCGTTTCGTATGTAGCCTTCCCAAAAATATATTCTCATAAATCGATAATTCAGGCAAAAGGCTTAACTCTTGATGGACAACACCAATACCAAATTCCAAGCCTTCCTTGGGTGATTCTGGTTTATAGTCACGGCCTTCCCATTTCATTAAGCCAGAGTCGTATTGATGGATGCCCGCTATAATTGAAGATATAGTAGATTTCCCTGCTCCATTTTCACCAAGTAAAGCAAGAATTTCTCCCGATCTTACAGAAAGATTAATATTTTTTAGGACAGGTACGCCATTAAAGCTTTTATATAACTTTTTAATAATTAGTCTTGAATTGTTTTCTAAACTATTGTATTCCATCTCTTCTACACCTAGGGAGAACAGGATTTAAATACAAATCAAATCCTTTGTTTTTTGTAAGGCTCCCTTAAAAAGAAAGTATATATTTAAACCTAAAGGAATAGGAGCAATTATTTTTTGATGTTAGACAAAGATCTTTTGCAACGACAGCAAGGAAGGAAAGTCTCAATTGACAAAATATGAACCAAGGCTTTCCTTACAAAGCTATTTCGAGCAAAAAGACCATGCCTATATAACGAAATGGCCATTTCTCAAGATGTTCCCCTAAGGATGTTTTTTCAAAAAGGGACCGACATTGTCTGCAGTTGTTAGAGTTGCTTCTTGTAACTGGAGCTTGGGAAGAGAATATCCCTTTATCAGCTTCAAGGCAGAATCCAGGGCTAAACGACCCATCAGCTGGGTCTGTTGGGTCATAGTCGCATCCAAGGTGCCACTTGCAACTGCCTTTAAGCCCGCAATATCACCATCAAAACCAACAATCAATACCTTATAAGGCAAGTTCGCAACCTTTACAGCCTGAGCAGCCCCGAGTGCCAAAGCATCTGCTCTGCCAAAAAAAACAGTAATTTCAGGGTTGCGCTGTAGCATATCTTGAGCTATCTTAAAGCCTTCGTCCTGTGCCCACATAGTACTTGCTTGCTTCGCCACGACTTGAAGGTTTGGGGCGCCCGACAAAGCTTCATTAAATCCTTTATCGCGATCTAACTCAGGAGTGGTGCCAATCTGCCCCTGAATAATTCCGATTTTTCCCTTGCCCCCTGTTTGTTTGATGACGTATTCCCCGAGCTCCCTGGCTGCAGAAACACTGTCTGTAGCAATAAACGTATCACCTGGATATTCTTCAGGGTTTCGGTCTACGGTAACTACTGGAATATTTGCTTCTCGTGCTAATTTTATTGGCACAGAAGCGGCCGTAGCTCCTGCGGGAATATAGATTAAGGCACTGATTTGCCTAGTTATCAGGTCCTGAATTTGGTTTACCTGCACAGCAGAATCACCCTTAGCATCTACAGTAATGACTTTGACTGTTCCTTTCTGCTCCGCATAAGATTCAACTGATTGTTTTATTTGATTAAAAAAATCTGCCTGTAAATTTGCTACAGCCAGGCCAATTGTGATTTCTCCATTTTCTTTTGATGTTCCACGAGCCTGGAGGGCCATACCTAAATTGGCCAACAAAAAAATAGAAAGAATAATTCTAAGCTTCATAGATTCCTCCGTAATTGCTTTTAAAAAATGTATATAAAGAGACTATGAGAGTCTCTAAAAGTCTGCTTCCGATGAACAACAAGTAAAGGCATTTTTTCCAATAGCAAGACAATAATCCAGTTCAAATTTCCTATTTTGAAATGATTTGGCAGCAAAGCTACTTCAGGAAAAGGCCAATCCTGTAACGCGCCATCAATATTGACGAGCATTTTTATTGTGCCCTATGTGTCAAAATCAACAACTTATAACGACTATATCATAATATACCCTCCCAGTTATCTTGAAGGATTTCTTCTAGATATATCGATGAGCACTGCTACCGCTATCACAATCCCTATAATGATCTGCTGGAAAAACGGGGAAACGGCAAGTAAGTTAAGAGCATTTCGCAATACTCCAATAATCAAAACACCAATAACAGTCCCAGCGATATTACCTCTTCCACCACTTAAGCTTGTGCCACCAATCACAACTGCTGCAATTGCATCGAGTTCATAACCCAAGCCAGCACTAGGCTGAGAAGAATCAAGCCTAGCTGCGAGAACAATTGCTGCGACCCCTGCCATCAGGCCAGAAAAGATGTAGACCAGCAGCAATGTATAACGAACGTTAATTCCCGCAAGACGTGCGACCTCAGAATTCCCTCCAATCGCATATAAATAGTGCCCTTCTTGCCTGTATTTCAAAAAGAACCATGCAGCTAAACACAGTACTATGAAAATAGACATTGTTATAGAAAAGAATCCAGCATGTCTTATAGTTGTAATATTAGTAAATTGATCTGAGTATCCGACAATCTGCTGACCATCGGTCAATATATTAGCCAAACCGCGAGCACTGGACATGAGAGCGAGAGTCGCAATAAAAGGAGGGACCTTAGCAAAAGCGATAAGCCAGCCAGAAATCAATCCACAAAGAGCGCCTGTAACCAATCCACAAAAAAGCGCCAGGCCAAATGGAATACCGATATTTCTGGACAACCAACCCATCATCATCATGGAAAATGCCAATGTGGAACCCACAGATAAATCGATACCTCCTGTAATAATAACAAATGTCATACCTAAAGAAATAATTCCAAGGACTGTAATCTGATCAAGCACATTAAATAGGTTTCTGGAAGTCATAAAATATGGAGATGCAAGGGAAAAGATAATACAAAGGCCAATAAGTCCAAAAAGAGGCCCCCCTGTATCATTGCTCTGTAATCTCTTGATAAATAATAAAGCTTTGTTCATAGAGTCATGCATCCCTGCTCGCCCTCCAGATAAAAAACACGCTGCTTATCCGATGTGCTTTTGGGAAGAGCTAGATTGTTAAATACTAACATAGTATTTTTGATTTGTCAAATAATATTTACTAAAATTTTCTATTATTTTCTAATTTTTTTGCAGTGTTGAAAAATATCTCTTTAGTGGATAAAATGACTCCCTCTGTCGAGAATTCCAGATAGGAGATATAAAGAGCAACATGAAAAATATTAAACTGGCCGAAGATCGTAGGCATAAGATCATGGAACTACTTAACGAAGATGGTAGCGCCAGAGTAAAAGAATTGAGCCTGCTCTTCGAGGTTTCAGAGCCAACTATTCGTACCGACTTGGCCACTCTCGAAGAGCAGGGACTTATTATGCGCAGGCACGGAGGAGCCTTTTTGAAAACAATACCCAAACAAGTATCACACCTATTGGTTCAAAACAGCACCAATATTGAAAAAAAGCAAAAGATAGCAAAAAAGGCCTTAGAATTTATCTCTAACGAAGATTCTATCATCCTGGATTCTGGCTCGACCATAACAGAATTGGCCAAGATTTTGCCGAGTACCTTTGAGTTCGTCCAAATTGTGACCAATGCCTTAAACATTGCGCTATTACTAGGTCAGCATCCCGAATTTGATATCTACCTGATCGGTGGGGCATTCAAGGCTCCAACCTTATCAACTACTGGGGACAAGGCCCTTGAGTTCTTTGACTCTATAACAACGCGTACAGTTTTTCTTGCTACAGGCGGAGTTTCGAAAAACGGTGAACTGACCTACCCCAGTATTGCGGACATTCCACTGAAGAAAGTGATGATCGAATCTGCCGAGAGAGTAGTTTTGCTCGCAGACTCAAGCAAATTTTATAAAAGCTCTTTCGCCGTGTTAGAACAAATCGACCAAGTTGTAGACTACCTAATTACGGATGAAGAACTGGCACCTGAAACAAAAGAAGAGCTAGAGACACACAAAACTAGAGTAATCATCGCCTAAAAAGAATCGTTCTCTTTTTATCGTTATCGCTCTGGATGGAGAAATCTTCAAGTAATCATCTTGTTAAAACAAAAAAATGATAAACAGTTGAAACTAATAGAAAAATATCGTAAAATTGCAAGTAAGATTATAGAGAGGTATTTATGCTTGCTATCGAAAGAATTCCCGATATAACCCGCGAGGCTCGCAGGCTAGTTTTACAAATGAACTACAGAGTAAAGTCCGGTCATACTGGAGCTGATCTATCTGAAATGGATATACTTTGTACGCTATGGGGTAGTATCCTTATGCGCGATCGAGAAAATGAGCTGGATAATGATCGCTTTATTCTGAGTAAGGCTCATGGAGCTGGAGGCTTTTATGCCATGCTTGCAGCTCTTGGGCACATTGACAGCTCATCTTTAGCTACCTATCAGCAGGCACAAAGCAAGCTCCCAGGCCACCCCGTACGCCAGAAATTGCCTGGTCTTGTCGAGATTAACGCCGGAGGCTTGGGACATGGTCTACCAGTGGCTGTGGGGCTAGCTCTGGCCAAAAAGCTACAAGGAGCCCTAGGACGAGTCTTTGTCCTCCTGGGAGATGGTGAGCTAGCCGAAGGATCTAATTGGGAGGGGTTGTTCTGCGCTGCCAAGTACGAATTGGACAACCTATTCGTCATTATAGACCGTAACCGCTTGCAATTGGCCTCTTGGACAGAAGAAATCATGCCACTGGACCCCTTGGACGAAAAATTCCGGGCCTTTCACGCCTCTGTAAGCCAATGCGATGGAAATAATCCTAACGCCATTTTCAGTGCCATTGAAGAATTAGAAATGGGAGGAATAAAACAGCCTCGTCTCCTAATCGCCAACACAGTCAAGGGGAAGGGAGTATCCTTTATCGAAAATGTTCCAGCCTGGCACCACAAGGTGCCAACAAATGAACAGCTAGCACAAGCCCTAAAGGAATTAAGCTAATGGAAGATATGAGAGACCGGGTGGTTCAGGTACTATTAGAACATTTAGAAGAGGGGCTACCTATAGTTGGAGTTGTCTCAGACTCGACATCGACCTCAAGAATCGCTCCTCTACAGGAGCAGTTTCCCGACAAAGTCATCAATGTCGGTATTGCCGAACAAAGCCTAGTTGGCACTGCCGCAGGACTTTCCTTGGGAGGCTTTGTTCCCTATACAGCTAACGCTGCGCCATTTTTACTGACTCGTTCTGCCGAACAGGTACGCAATGACCTTTGCTACTCAGATTTGAATGTCAAAATGCTGGGCCTTAACGCAGGAGTGGCTTATGGGCCATTGGGCTCTACCCACCACAGCATTGAAGACCTTGGCTTGCTCCGCTCCTGGGGAAACGTACAAATTTTTACTCCCGCTGATGCAACAGAGGCTGCTGCAGTCACGGATTATACCAGTCGCAATCCTGGCCCCATGTATATCCGTATGGATAGTGGCAACTTACCTTTGTTACACAAGGATAATTTCTCCTTTCAGCCGGGCGAACCAGTTTGCTATTGCGAGGGCAAAGATCTAGTAATCTTTGCCCTCGGTTCTCTTGTTCACGAGGCACTGAGTGCAGTCGCTCTAGGGCTTGAGGCTACAGTTGTAAACCTTCTGTCCATCCGCCCTCTCAACGAAGCAGCAGTAATAGAGATTGTTCGTCAGCATAAAAACATTATTTGCCTTGAAGAACATAGTGTGCAAACTGGCCTGGCCAGTCTTCTTAGCAAGCTTATGATTGAGGGCGGAATTCTCCGCAATTTAACGGCCCTAGGGTTTGATAGCTTTGCCACAGCAGAGCCTAGGAGCGCAATCCGTCGAGGCTTTAGGCTAGATGCTCAAGGGATCTTATCTGTGGCAAAAGGCTTAGCTACCAATGCATAAACATATTTTGGCAATCGACCAGGGAACTAGTGGCAGTCGAGCTTTTATCTATCGGCTAGAAGGCCAAGTACTGGAGCTTATCGCCTCAGGCAGTGCCATATTACAATCTTACTACCCGCAAAGCTCTTATGTCGAACAGAATGCTGGTGAAATTCTTGACTCTGTCAATCAGGCAGTTCACCGTTGCCTGAACTCTGCCATGATTATGCCTGCAGAGATTGATATCGCGGCAATCAGTAACCAACGAGAAACCTTCGTACTCTGGGATCAGGAAGGCAAGCCTCTAGCCCCTGCTATCGTCTGGCAGTGTAGAAGGTCTACAGATATATGTAAAGAGTGGGGAGATTGGGAAGCAGAAATACGCAAGCGAACTGGGCTTAGAGTCGATCCGTACTTCTCGGCAAGTAAACTGGTAAAGCTTTTGAGGGAAAACAGCCAAGTAGCAGAGGCGCTGAAAGAGCAGCACTGCTACTTTGGCACGATAGACAGCTGGTTGCTCTACCAACTAACGGGAAACTATTGCTGCGATAGCACCAATGCCTCTCGGACAATGTTCTTTAATATCCACAACCTATCTTGGGACTGGGAGCTGCTACATCGTTACCATCTGGAAAATTTGCATCTTCCCGAGGTTCATCCTTCGGCTTCTTTTTACGGGCAAAGCGACTTCTGGGGGCTTCTGCCTAAACAAGTTCCCATCGACAGCGCAATCGGGGACTCACATGGGGCTGCTGTAGGACATGGCTGCCTGGAGCCAGGATTTCTGAAAGCTACTTTGGGTACAGGGTCTTCAGTACTGCTGCATGTAGGGCAAAGTTGTCCCTCAAATTCCTTGCAAAATCCAAAGGGGATTCAAACTCTGTGCTTTAGTACTGAAACACAGACCCATTACGCCAGCGAGGGGATAATCATCAGCTTCGGTGCCTCAATTTCTTGGCTACGCGACAGCCTGAAGCTATTTAGGGATTTTACTGAAGCAGAGGCTATTGGTCTCCAGAATGAAAGCAATGGAGTAGTCTTACTCCCAGCTTTCTCTGGTCTGGGCGCTCCGTTTTGGAAGAGCGAAGCCAAAGGTGCGATCCAGGGCCTAACGCTTGCCAGCAGACCTGAACAAATTATCCGGGCGGCCTACGAGTCTCTTGCCTTTCAGCTCTATGCAATGATCACAGACATGCAAAAGTATTTGGATTGTCCTCTAAAACAGCTTTCATTTGACGGGGGGCTAGTTACGAACCACTTCCTAATGCAGTATATCGCCGAACTGTTTGGTCTAGAGGTTTCAGTGCCAAGCACTAGCACTAGCATGGCAGCACGAGGGGCCACCTTGCTGGCCTGCCATCATGCCTTTGCTACCCCACTCAATTTGCCAGATAAGCGCAAAATTTTCGTACCTAAAGAAAAGCACAGAGATAGATACTTGCAGCAATACCGAAACTGGTGCTCTTATATAGATAGACTGTAGAGGGCCTCTCTAAAGATCGGTTTCAATGCCAAACATACAAAATTTTTTCGGTAGCAATTAAAGCAAGCCTACTTTGACTACAGTTTACGTAACGTAAGCGTTAGCCGTATTTATCTATCTTAGCTATTTTTATGATTATTCGTGACTTACCACAATACACCTTTCCGCCTTGGTATAAAGTATTGTTCCGTATTACTGAAATATAGCTTTCCGCCTTGGTATAAAGTCTTGTTCCGCATTGGTGCAATATAACTTTCCAACTTGGAGCAAGGTATTGATCCGCCTTGGATCAAGGCCTTGATCGAAGGCGGAAAGTTATATCATAGCAAGGCACTAAAAACCATAAAAATAAGCAAGCCATAGACTTCCTAAAACCCAACAACATCGTAGAAAGCCAAAACTGGGACGACCTCAAATAGGGCCAGTATGCCGATGCTTTGACCGTAGCCCACAGCGTCAATGCTGGCATTTTAGACGACTTGCACAATATCTGGCTATATATTGCGGGCCGATGACCCCAACTGCGATATATTGATACCGCCCAATGGTTGGCATGGTTGGCGTTGCGCCTGCTATCGCATAGCCTTAAGCCTTTTGATTGGCATGGATTTTGAACCACCTTACAACACTAACACACAAAAAAAGTGCCCAAACATAAAAAAACTTACAAAAAGCTTGTATAGGCCTTGACGCAACACCCCCCCTAGCAAAATGGGGATTTACAGACTAGCCCGTATGGGTTGGTTAATCTTTATCCATTGTTGGAGGTATTGCTTATGTATAAGCTCAAACTACTTTTATTGCCTGTAGCATTGCTACTGGCCTTTATGGCCTTGGCCTGCGCCCCACCCGATGACGATGATCGATCTTCTGGGCCATCTTCTGGGCCGTCTATCAATAATGCCATCTACGACTTTGCTACGGCGCTGTTAACCGTACAAGGTACTGACTTAAGTCCTACAGAAGCCCAAATCCAAACCATCGTAGTAGATGGCGTAGCCTTAAGTTCCTATACTGCAGATGCCAAACCCACTGGGCCAGATAATAGCAATCTGGCAAAAGGTAAGTACCGTATGAAAAGCGATGGCACAGCGCTTTGGCTGAAACTTAAAGATGAACATAAAGCTGCTCTTGAGGCCAAGGTGGGTAGCAATGGTCTAAAAAAAGGCTTGCTTAGCGTTAGCTCTGGTGCTTGGGCGGGTTTAGATACAGCCAAAGACTTAACCGTTAGCAATATACCCGATAAGCCATCTAAGCAAGCCAAACAGCAGTCGCCTAAGCAAGCTGAACAAGCTGAACAAGCCAAACAAGCTGAACAAGCCAAACAAGCTGAACAAGCCAAACAAGCTGAACAAGCCAAACAAGCTGAACAAGCCGAACAAGCTGAACAAACCGAACAAGCTGAACAAGCCGAACAAGCCAAACAAGCTGAACAAGCCGAACAAGCTGAACAAGACGAACAAGTCGAACAAGTCGAACAAGTCGAACAAGCTGAAGATAAGCAGTCGCATGAACTACCCGAAGCCGAACAAACCGAAGAAGTCGAACAAGCTGAACAAGACGAACAAGCTGAAGAAACTGAAGAAGAGTCGCCTAAAGCTGCAATTACCGGTGCAACCTATGATGCTAATACAGGCTACTTAGAGATTACAGGTACTAATTTACCAGCAGCAGTTAGAGGCTGGGACTTTAGCAAATTGACGCTTGTATCCGGTGATGGTAACAAGAGATACCCATTACCCCGGCACTCAACTATAGGTAGAAACACAGCCGCAGGTACTAGTCCAAGTGCAACAAGCTTAATGATTATTTTAAGAGGTACTGTAAAAGCCAAAGCCAATGCTATACTGGTTAACGATGGTGATAGTGATGATAATGGTGCATACAACCTGGAAGCAGCAGCAGGCTTTGCAGGTGGTAGCGCAGAAGACACAACCAATCCTATTACCGTTAGCGGGTATACAGCCAGCATCACCAGTGCAACCTACAATGCTAATACAGGCGAGTTATATATTAGTGGTATCAAGTTACCGAGAGCAGTTGCAGACTGGGACTTTAGCAAATTGACGCTTGTATCCGGTGATGGTACTAGATACACACTACCCCGGCACGCAACTGAAGGTGTAAACAAAGCCACAGGTACTGTAGCAGGTGCAGCCTACTTAAGTATTACTTTAAGCGGTACTGTAAAAGCCAAAGCCAATGCTATACTGGTTAACGATGGTGATAGTGATGAGTTTGGCGCATACAACCTGGAAGCAGCAGCAGGATTTGTAGCTGGTAGCGAAGCAGACCCAACCACTGGTATTACAGTTAGTGGCTACACAAGCCAGATCAACTACGTAGTATACAGAATTCCTAGAAGCGTGTTAACTATTAGAGGTGTCAGGTTACCGAGAGCAGTTGCAGACTGGGACTTTAGCAAATTGACGCTTGTATCCGGTGATGGTAAGAAGAGATACACATTACCCCGGCACGCAACTGAAGGTGTAAACAAAGCCACAGGTTCTAGTGCAAGTGCAACAGGCATATCTATTACTTTAAGCGGTAGTGTAAAAGCCAAAGTCGAGGCTATACTGGTTAAGGTTGGTGATAGTGATAATAATGGTGCATACAACCTGGAAGCAGCAGCAGAATTTGTATCTGGTAGTACAGAAGACCTAACCAATGCTATTACAGTTTTGAATTTTAAGTAGGGTTTGGTTGTTGCGGTAAGCAAGGCTTGGTTGGCCTATTGTTAGCCATTAGACAATATTCTTAGTCGGCAAGCAAGGTTTGGTCTTTAGGCCAAACTTTGCTTGCCTTTTTGGTGGTACTATGGCTAGCAAGTCGTTTCATTTTGCTTGCAACGTTTGCGCCGTTACAGTTATCTCCTTGGGATTTTTGCATAATAGACTATGTGGTTGGATATGCCCTACTTTCTTTATGGATAATTTCAGCAACTTTTGAAAGTGGAATGCGTGATTGTTGCATCGTATCGCGAAAGCGCAGAGTAACGCATTGGTCGGTTTTGGTCTCTGGGTCAACGGTTAAGCAAAACGGTGTGCCAATTTCGTCCATGCGGCGATAGCGTTTGCCAATAGAACCTTGCTGGTCATAAAACACGTTATAGTCTTCTAGCTCTTTTTTTAGTTTACTTGCGATTTCAGGAAGGCCGTCTTTGTTCATCAATGGCAGTATGGCTAGGCGGTAGGGTGCTAGATTGGGATGGAAGCGCAGCACGGTGCGAGAATCTCCATTCTCTAAAGTTTGTTCACGATAAGCATCCAACAGGGTTACCAACACAGCACGAGTTAAGCCAGTAGACGTTTCAATCACATAGGGTATGTAGCGTTCTTGAGTTTGAGGGTCAAGGTATTGGATTTCCTTTCCACAAAATTCACCGTGGCGAGTTAGGTCATAGTCAGTGCGAGAATGGATACCTTCCATCTCTTCCCAGCCATGGGGATAGTGGTATTGTATGTCGCAAGCACCTTTGGCATAGTGGGCTAACTCATCGGGGCCGTGGGCTTCAAAGCGGAGGTTTTCAGCGCGTATGCCCATTTTTTCAGTGTACCAGCGCAAGCGTTTCTCTTTCCAAACAGCAAATTGTTGATCTTCTGTGCCCGGCTTCACGAAGTATTGCATCTCCATTTGCTCAAACTCACAGGTGCGGAATATAAAGTTGCGTGTGGTAATTTCATTGCGAAAGGCTTTGCCTACTTGGGCAATACCAAAGGGGATTGCTAGACGATTGGTGTCTACCACGTTTTTAAAGTTGACGAAAATCCCTTGGGCGGTTTCTGGACGCAAGTACAATTGCATTCCCGAACTTTCTACAGGCCCTAAGGTTGTGCTAAACATTAGGTTAAAGTTTCGTGGTTCTGTGAGCTCTCCACTGCAAGATGGACATTTGCGCCTCGCAATGATTTCTGGCTTTAAGTGGTCAGCTCGGTAGCGCGTCTTGCAGAGTTTGCAGTCGACTAACGGGTCACTAAAGTTGTCAACATGGCCAGAAGCTTCCCAAGTACGCGGGTGCATCAATATGGCTGCATCCAGCCCAATGATGTTTTCATGGTGGCGTGTCATCTGATTCCACCAAAGGTTGTGGATATTTCTCTTTAGCTCTACCCCTAAAGGTCCATAGTCCCAAGTGGCACTCAAACCGCCATAGATTTCACTAGATGGGTAGACAAAACCCCTACGTTTACATAGTGCCACTATTTTATCCATGCTGGCACCGTCTTGATTCGCTACTTTGTGGGTGTTGTCTGCTTTGTTTTTTGCCATAATTTCGCTGTTCTCCAATTATTTTTTCATTGCTTTGTGGGGCGAGAACCCCAGTTTTTTGCTTTGTTTGTCGTGGTGCTTTGGTTTTCCTATCGGTGGCTTACTGTGCCATTCACTTGGAAAACAAGGCCCAGAGTTTATACGATAAGGGCTTGTTCGCCAAGACATACAGGCTTTGATTCGTTGCTTTATGGGGGTTGTCTGCTGTTGTTTTAGCCATAATTTTGTGGTCTTCAGAGATGGCAAAGCTGCGCCAATAGTATTGGCTTTCGTGCTTTGAGCCTTCCGATATGCGCTCTCTATTGAATATATCGTAGCGGCCTTGGAAGTTTTGGGCGGCAGCTTCCTCTTTGACTATGGCTTTCTTAGGGGGTGGTTCTGTTGCTATCGCAGCTTGCTTTGCTACGGTTGGGGCAGCTGAAACCAACGTTTCCGTTTCTATTATGGGTGCTACTTGAATGTTTTTGGTTTGGACGCAGCCTAGCATTGTCGCCAAGCTAAGGCAGCTGAAAAGGGCAAAGGCAGCAAAGGCCTTGATGGTTTGTACAGGCATATTCTATGTTATCGGCAAATTATTGCGCTTGATTACCATGATAATGATGTTGTTTGCAGCTCCTAGTTGCTGCCAAGGTAGCCTCCGACAAAATGGGCTTTTAATGGGAGAATCACGGGCCTTGCTAGCAAATAAAACCCAAGCAATGCTTGTTTTCCCGCAATAATCCACCTGTGTCTCTATGATTTTAAATGCCTTTATTTTCGTAAACTTATTGAATTGTCATCGCTATCGAATCAATTTATCATCGGTGTTTGGTCTATGTATCGTTGATTGGTACTTAGATTATCTGTGATAGTCGAAGGTGTTGATTGCGGTTATTGCCTTGGTTACCACTATATTTCATGTTGTCAAAGGTCGGGGTTCGCTGGGTATATCGCAGTATTTTGAGTGCTGGAAAATCTATTTTTACGGCAAATTAGGCCGTATATGCTAGCCATAAAAGGGAAAGTTCACTAGAATCCGCTGCGACAGCCTGCCTTTACCAAGCTCGTATGCAATGTGCATGTAGTGGATTGGGGGCTGATTATCTTATTTTACAGGAGGCATAATTCTCAATATGCAAACTCTTAAACACATATCAAGCTACCTTGCTGTAGCAAGCCTAGGCTTTCTTTCTGCCTGTGCTTCGGTGCAAATAACCAAAGTAAAGCCGCCGCAAAACCTCGCTGATAAGCCCGTACTACAGCTAGAAACATCGGGCGGCTTGTTGGGTGGCTTGGGCAGTAAGGGCGACTTTACCCTCGGCTCTAACTATAGTGGCTCTTTTAAACGCTTGGCTTCCAAAAATGCTTTAGGCCGATTAAGCGGCTCTAGAAGCGAACTAACAGCCACTATCATCAACAAAGGCACGGGCCAAGAATACCAATTAAACTGCGCTAGTGGCAGTGTTGAAATCGATGGTCCTGTTGGCCTTAAAGTCCAAGAAAACTTTACCTGTTCGATTGATTTGAATGGACAACAGGTTGGCAACTATGAGATTGCCGAAGCCGATGGCGGTATTATGGGCCCCCAAGGTGCGGTGAAAGGCGGCATTCAAATCGGCGATGTCCAGTATAGCTTGTTTTCGGTTCATCAAGCAGAAGGTATGCTGATACCTAGCGAGAAACCACTGGGTTATATCATCAAAAAGCATGATACTGCGGTGGCAGTTATCCAAGTGCAAGGAGCTAAGTTTTCGCTACAGCCCGACACTCTTGCCGATAAAGAAACCGATGCTCTGGTAATTGCCACGATTGCCAGTACACTGCGCATTGCCAATTAAGTCGAAAGTTTAGCGCAGACTCTCTGTGTTGTTTGTTCGCGCTCTTTGGTTGGCAAAGGGATTATTTGCGATTATCGATCAGGCAGTCTGTGATTCAAAACTAGATTATCCATGATTCTAGGCCAGCTTGTCGCTGGCCTTTTGTTTGACCATCGCCGATAGCAACGCCGGCAACCGGCTACTGTGGCCGGTGATTGTTTGGGCTTAGGCGTCTAAACTGCCTTGGCCTAGTAGGGCTTTACGCAGAGTTTGGTGTTGGGCTTGTAGCAAAGCATAGTCGTTATTCAATAACTCTATAGCATCTAAGCGGGCACGTTCGAGTATTTCCAAGTCGTCTGGAATCTTGGCAATGCGCAATTCCATACTGCCAGACTGTTGATTTCCAAGCAGATCGCCGGGGCCTCGTAGCTTTAAATCTTTCTCGGCAATCGCAAAACCATCACTACAATCCTTTAGGGTCAGCAGGCGTTCTTTGGCCAAAGTGCTAAGCCCTGCTTCTTGATATACTAGAAAGCTGTAGCCTTGATCGTGGCCTCGGCCCACGCGACCGCGCAATTGGTGGAGCTGGGCTAAGCCAAAGCGTTCGGCATGTTCGATGACAATCACGCTGGCATTCGGCACATCAACCCCCACTTCTACCACAGTCGTTGCCAATAGGATTTGCACTTCATTCGCGCGAAACGCTTCCATAGCGGCATCTTTTTGACTTTGTGTCATCTGGCCATGCACGATAGCTAGCTTATAAGTACTAAAGATTTGCTGTAATTGTTGCTGCATTTGTTCAATACTGCGCAAGGGCTGGGCCTGGTTATTGGCCGATTCTGCTTGCCACTCTGCAGGAGATTCGCCTTCGGTATTAGCGCTAATCAACGGGTAAATAAAGTATACTTGGCGGCCAGCACCCAGCTCTTGCTGGATAAAAGCATACATTTTTGAGTCGTTCCCTTGACGTACTAGGTGGGTCTTTATGCTTTTGCGATCGTTAGGCATGGTGGTTATGGAAGAGATTTCCAAGTCCCCATACAGGGTAAGTGCTAGAGTCCGAGGGATAGGAGTTGCGCTCATCAACAGCAGATGCGGCGGTTGCGGGGCTTTATGTTTGAGGGCTAGGCGTTGTGCTACACCGAAACGGTGCTGTTCATCAACAATGATGTAGCGCAAATTGGCAAACTCAACAGCTTGCGAAAACAGGGCATGGGTGCCGACTAGCAGGCGGATTTCCCCCGTACTCAATTGGCGTAGGACTTGTTTGCGCTTGGCTCCAGTAACTGAACCCGATAAAAAGCCGGTTTGCCCTAAGCTTTGCCTTACTTGGGCCGTTGCTTGTAAAAAGTGCTCTTTGCTCGATTCTTCTAAGCTTTGGCGCAGTGCTTCAAAGTTATGCAGCAGCTGTCGTGCCAAGATTTCCGTAGGAGCCATTAACACAACTTGTGCACCTTGCTCTAGCCAAGGCAGGGTACTGAGCAAGGCTACTATGGTTTTGCCCGAGCCAACATCACCTTGCAGCAGGCGATTCATCGGCACATCGAGGGTGAAACTGTGCAATATTTGCTCTAAGGCACTGTGCTGTCCTGGGCTCAATTCAAATGGCAAGCTGTTTTGAGCTTGGCGTAATAGAGTGCCTGTGTCTTGCAGACAAAAGCCCAAAGTCGCTTGCTTTTGCAAGCCACGATGCTGCTCTAAGCGCCGTCTCTGGATTAGTAACATGATGATCAGCAGTTCTTCATAGACTAAACTACGGTGGGCTTGGGCTAGATTGTCTGTGCTTTCGGGGAAATGTATCTGGCACAGTGCGTCCTTCTTTGGCAGTAAATTGTGTTTGTGTTGCAAGTATGTGGGCAGCTCATCTTCAATGGCAAAACTAAAATGTTGCAGAGCTTGGGCCATGGCACTGCGCAATTGCTTTTGACTTAGCCCTTGGCCTAGGGGGTAAACTGGTAGTAGGCAGGCAAATTCACTGCCGTTATAGCCACCAATTGCTAGTGCTTGTGCTGCCTTTTTTCTATTAGAGTTAGGGGATTTATCTGCGACATTGGGTTTTGCCATCGGCTCTACTTCAAAGGTAAAGCTACTACTTTGTAGTTGGTTATAGCGGATTTGGAACTTGCCTGCCACATGGATTTGTCTGCCGACTGCCAGTTGTTGGGCCAAGAAGTTGCGGCCAAAGCACAGCAAGCTCGCCGATAATTGCTCATCAGATACAATAACTTTTAAGGCATTGTTTGCGCCTCGCCAATGGATATATTGGTGCTCTACTATCTTAACGCGGGTATAAAAGTAGCCTTCCTTGTGGCTTACGCTTTGGTAAATCTGCATTAGGCTACAAGGTTCTAGGTGATCGAGATAGCGGAAAGGGTAGTGTTGCAGCAGATCACCAATCTGTTGTATCTGCAAACGGCCCAGATTCTCACAGGCTTTTGTACCAAGACCTTTCAGTTGAGCTACATTTTGATGCAAATCTTTTAGTAGCAAAAGGGGCCTTCCTTCTTCGTTAAATTCTGGTCAAGACAGAAAGAAGCAAACCGTTTAGCCACAATGTTGCTAGGCTTAGTAGATAAATCGCCAGTGATGTAATGGCGAGTAATGCGGTGATTTGCATGGTGATCTTGCTGCGCTGCATGTTGAGGAAGCGAAGCGGGCCGTTGATTAATTTGCCGATCCAGACATCAATATGGCTTATAGCTAGATTGTATTTGTTGCTAAACAAAGCGCTACAGAGACGGAAAAACAGCAGTAAAGCACAAACAATCAATAGAGTTTGTACCATCGAAACGATGAATGTCAAAAACTGAAAAACCATGCTTAGGAATACGACTCCAAAGGGTGCGCTTTGGGTTGCACGCAAAGAGCCGATGAACCTCTGCAACAAACTAATGCTAAATAGTGCAAAGATGGGGGATAAGTCGATGATTCCACCGATGACTGTAAATGGCAAACGGCGGAAGAATCGCAAGAAAGGGTCGGTGACCAAGCAGAGCCAGTAACCAAGGGTGTGTGTTTCTAAGGTATAACTATTGACAATCCAAGAGAGTATAATGCGGGCAATCAATAGGTAATAATAGGCACTTAGCAATAAGTTTAGTAAAGCAAATATTTGGGAAGCGAGCATAGAGGCAATGAGCATAGTATAAACACCAATCAAACTTTATCGAAATGTAAGGGGGATCACTGCAATAAGAATATTACAATTTCTCTATCAACATAGAGCATTTACCAGAAGGAATGGGTAAAGTCTTTCTTTTATAGTTCAAAATATCAACGGTAAAATAGTAAAGTTTCTCCGATTCCAAGCGGATTTCCCAGCCACGAAAGGTTTTGCGTGTCTGAATGGAAATAACGTTGCGCCTCAATGATAGGTTGCGTATACCCATTTCTTCTATATTGGGAATCACCCAGTCCACCGTTTTACGTGGTAGACTAATATTCAAGCCTAAAATGGTTTCAATGAACAGATTCACCGTAATTAGAGACGTCATATGTGCATAGCCACCCTGTGCACACATAAAGTTGCCGCTGTTATCTGGGCTTGGCATCAGTGCCGGTTTGTTTTCATAGGGCATGTAGGCCTGCCAAAAATCATGCTGATATTCACTTTCGAGAAAGTATGTATCCAAGATATGGTACATATGCATAATGGCAAATTCACGGGCCTGACGATGGTATTGGTAGGCTTCTAGCCCTTTTATAATAACAAAATTCAATGCAGGCATAACCGAACCATAGCAGCCACGGCCTTCCGCACTGAAGTCCGGATGATGTTGGGCCAAAGAGGGGAAGGGGTTTTCTGAACCAAACCACTCTGGGGTTCTCAATTTGCTCATCATTCGTTCTAAACGTTCTTCGTTTAACACATCACAAAGTAGCAGCCAATAACTACATAAGGTTGCACTGCCAATCATTTTTCCTTTTCTATCCAAATCGTAGAAAAAATTAGTATTAGGGTTCCACATTTGGTTCATGATCCGTGTTTTTAACGAAAAGTAATATTTGCGATAGCGGAAGGCAATTTCTTTATCATTGAGCAAATCGCCAATGATGGCCATATAATAGGCATTGAGTAGTTGTTGGGCATTAAAATCAATTAGGTAAACAGCGTTATCTTGTTGACGAGCCGAGTTTTGCCAACCGACTGCAGCTAGGGGGGCTTTTAACAAACCTAATTTTTTATCGTAAAATTGGGCATCAATCCACTCAAAATATTTTTCCAAAACTGGAAAAATATTTTGAATACGTTTTTTCATACCAACTTTGTGATAAAAATGGTACTCAATCCAGGAAAATAACGGAGGATTGACATTTTCTGGATTCCCTTCTTGTGGAATAACTTCACCGCTTTGAAAGTCATAATTAGCCCGAATGGCCCCATCTTCTTCTTGAAACTGGTAAAAATAATCAATTTGCTGAATGGCCAGTAGAGGTTTTTCCTGATATACCAGAGAGAAAGCAAACATAGTTGTTTCAAATTGATTTAACACACTAGAATTGGATTTATGAAATAAAAAAGATTTTGGTTCATCTGGGTCTGTGTACCAAAATTTTTCCAGTTTTAGCCAAGTTTTTTGATAACCTTGAATAAAGTCCTGATCGTAATAGATCAATTTGGGGAAATCTATATCCACAAAATATCTCCTAAATTAAGGGAAGCTATCTCTAATCTATTGGAACACGAGTTAAAGTAAATAGCCCAACGCAATAATCAAGAATCGGCCAAATGGCTAGAAAGCCCAACCGCAAATTTTACGAAAATGCCTGATTGATAAAAAATTGGAGTAGTTAAATATGCGTATGCCTACTATATTCATTCAACGGTCTTGTATCTTTTATTATTTTGGTGAACAATGCTTGCGATGTTTCCACAACTAAATGGTACTGCCAGTTTTTTGCGCTATACAGACGATGCAGAAAGTGCTTATTTGCAAAAAATTGCCAAAACCGATGCTTGGAATAATGTGAACCAATGGTTAGTTCCTTCTTTAGCTTTGGCAACTTTTGTTATTGTTTATTGGCTTAACCGAAAAAAATTAGAAATTCTACTATACGGTAACCCAGCAAATTCTAATGAGCTTTTCACTTTTATTCATATAGCCATACAGTTTTTTATTGCATTGCTGCACATTGTGCTGCTAGCATATCTAGTTAAGCTCGTGCGTATTTTAGGCTATTTTCGTAAATCTAGTGAAAATGTACAAACAGCAGGAGAGCCAGAAATACATCAGCTCAATGACTATGTTATTTATAGGATAGCCGCTTGTCCCGATATGGCTTTGTCTTTGGTCTTGACCAGTCGCTCTGGCGTGCGGCGTTATCGTTGGCACTATTATTTAGATGAGGCGCCGATAACCCCTTTGCCACAACAGCGCAAGCTGCTACCGCTTTATGTCCAAAAGAAATCCTGGGAAAAATTAAGTGAATATAACCTAGAACAGCTTGCCCAAGTTTTTCCCGACAAAGTTTGGTTGAAACTTTGCCAAGAATCTGAACAGTATTGCAATTTGCGTTTTCATATTGCAGATGTACCATACTATGGTTTTCATTTTTACTATTTGTGTGCCATGGGCTTGGCTCCTAAAGATAATGATTTTTCAGATGCCAATCATAACAATGCTGAATTATCTGGCTTGGCTACACTACTTCAGGCTATACCTTCAGTTGATAACAAATATAAGATATTGCCCTAGATGATTTTATGGTTTTAATAAGAAAGAGACGAAACATAAGTGAATTAGGGGGAGCCATTGGAGAAAAAACTGCCAGAGTTAACAGAGATTATTTACAGACTGGAAGATTTCCATTCCAAAAATAATGTATGGTTGGATATTACCGAGGGGAAAATTATAGAATTGGCACCAGAAATTTTGGAAGCCAAGCCAGAATTACTAGGCGATAGTATTTTCCCTTTGCCTGATTGGTCATCGGGCCAAGGTTATGAATTGATGCAGAAATTTGCCAGTAGATACCAATACGATAATGAATTACATAAAATATTGCGCAGTCGGCACCAAGTATTTAAACGTTATCGCAACTACTTAAAACTATATCCAGAATTAAAGCAGGCTTGGCATGATTTTAAAGAACAATATTTTTTTCAGTATCTACAATCATGGTATGCTTGCGAATTTCCTAAAGCGCGGGGCTTGCAAAAAGCATTGCAGGGTTTAAATTGCTCTTTACATTCAGCTATTGAGGGTAGAGATGGGAATCTAAAAAATTATTTGGGGTTGTTGGAAGAAGAAACAGAAGCGAGTCTAGTTGAATCCCTTTTGCCGGAAGATTTTGAATTTTGCGAGACGATAGGGGAAACGGCTGCTATGTTTTCTCAGCTTAGTATAACAGAAATTGAATTGCGTACTTTTGCCTTATTCCATTTCAGTGATGAGTACCATATTCTAAGTGGTTCACATTTCAAGCGTTTGCACAGCCTTTGTAACAATGTATTTTGGTTGAATCGTATCGATCTGGTAAGCCCTGCGGGGGATTGTATTGCTAGTTTGTATTGGGCTTGGCACAAAGCGATGCAACCCAAATGCCAACCAGAGGGCCACAACCAAGCGCGATTGATTATGTGTATCAGCAATAAAGAATATACCCAACTCAAATTAGAAAACCATCTGTTGAGCTATTTTTTATCACAACGACAAAAATATGGTATACAAATAGTCGAGCTCCATCTTAGTTGTGCTGCTGAAAAGTTTTATACAGAAACACTATTGGAATATCAATTAGAACAAAAAGGCAGAATCTGCCATATATCTTTTAGCTCTGAAAAAATTAGATAGCAGAGAATTTTTCTATATATATCTGGATAATAAAAACAATTTGTTTGGCATCTGTACCATCATTGTATCGCCTAGAAAATAAGCCTTGTCTTAGCTTTGTCTTCTGGTTTGAATATTTGCAGCATTTGGGCTCATGTATGGCATTTATTTTGTCCTCTGTAAGCTAACGATGAGTTACTTTAGTAAATACTTCTAGGCGTTTCGTTTCTTCTTTAGCTTTCTTGGGATAGCTCTAATTTAGTCTGCTCACTTATATCGTCTCCATAGCAGATAAATAATTAAAAAGCAACAATAGCCCCCCACCCAATAACTGCCCCAGCCCCACCCAACACCCCAAAGCAACAAACCCGATCAACACTGTATGGCCAAAGTTGTTTGCGCAAAGCGCTTTCGGTATATATCCAGAAGAGCCGCAAGGTAAAGGCGAAAGGGCTTCAGATAAAAAACCCTAAAACATAGCCAAACGATTATTAATGATAGGCTGGTAAAAGAAATTTTAGCTAAGGCTAAAGCAGAACAATACCGATAAATAAATACCCCAGCCCCCTCTAACCATAGAATTACCTCGCACCTATATAATAGAATCGACCTAATTCTATCAATAGATTTACCTCGCACCTATTGATAGAATTGACCTAAATCTATCAATAGAATTACCTCCCACCTATTAATACCCTAGTCTTTAATGAAATTTTCTACATCGGCACATAATCCACGACCTATACAACAATCATCGGAAATCGTTGCCCAAATTCTGAACGCCCCTGAAAGAATAATATCCTGTTTTCATTTTCATTAAATGTTTCACCTTTTGGAGATTGCCCCATAGTGTAATCGAAGTGTAATCGAAGTGTAATCAAGTATTTTATTCAATTCTACACTTTCCCACCCCAAAGGCCAAACAAAGGCCCTTAAGCCTTTTGATTTCAACACCCACAAGCCTTTTGATTGGCATGGATTTTTAACTACCTTACAACACTAAGGACCTAACAAAAAAAGCACAAAAAAACTTACAAAAAGCCTTATATAGGCCTTGACGCAACACCCCCCTAGCAAAATGGGGCACTATGCACTAGCCCGTATGGGTTGGTTAATCTTTATCCATTTTTGGAGGTATTGCTTATGTATAAGCACAAACTACTTTTATTGCCTGTAGCCTGGCTACTGGCCTTTATGGCCTTGGCCTGCGCCCCACCCGATGACGATGATCGATCTTCTGCGCCGTCTAAGCCGACTATCAATAACGCCATCTACGACTTTGCTACGGCTCTGTTAACCGTACAAGGTACTCACTTAAGTCCTACAGAAGCCCAAATCCAAACCATCGTAGTAGATGGCGTAGCCTTCAGTTCCTATACTGCAGATGACGATGCCACTGGGGTAAATAGTAAAGGTCTTGAACAAGGTAAGTACCGTATTAAAAGCGATGGCACAGCGCTTTGGCTTAGACTTACCGATGACGATAAAGCTGCTCTGAATGGCAAGACAGGTATGGATAGCAATGGTCTAAAAAAAGGGTTGCTTAGCGTTGCCTCTGGTGCTTGGGCGGGTTTAAATACAGCCAAAGACTTGGAAGTTAGGAATGTACCCGAAAATAAGCAGTCTAAAGTATCCGATGACAATCAGCCATCTAAGCAAACTGAAGACGAACAAGCTGAACAAGCTGAAGAGGAGTCGCCTAAGCAACCTAAAGACGAAGAAGACGAACAAGATGAAGAAGTCGAACAAGCTGAACAAACCGAAGAAGTCGAAGATAAGCAGTCTAAGACCGAAGCCGAAGAGGATTCGCCTAAAGCTGCAATTACCGGTGCAACCTACAATGTTGGCACGGCGCTGTTAACCTTGCAAGGTACTCACTTAAGTCCTACAGAAGCCCAAATCCAAACCATCGTAGTAGATGGGGTAGCCTTAAGTTCCTATATTGCAGATGCCACAGCCACTGGGCCAGATAGTCGCAGTCTTGCAAAAGGTAAGTACCGCATGAAAAGCGATGGCACAGCGCTTTGGCTTTACCTTACCGATCAACATAAAGCTACTCTGAATGGCAAGACAGGTATGGATAGCAATGGTCTAAAAGAAGGGTTGCTTAGCGTTGGCACTGGTGCTTGGGGAGGTTTAGATACAGCCAAAGACTTGGCCGTTAGTGGAAACCCCGCACCCACAATTACCAGTGCAACCTACAATGCTATTACAGGCGTGTTAGTGATTACAGGTACTAATTTACCAGCAGCATTTACAGGCTGGGACTTTAGCAAATTGAGGTTTGTCGCAGGTGATGGTCGTACTAAGAGTCTCTCATTATCCCCGCATACAACCGCAGGTGAAGATAGAGCCACAGGTTCTGCAGCAAGTGTAACAAGCTTAACGATTACTTTAACGGGTAATGAAAAAGCCAAAGCCAATGCTATATTGGTTAAGGATGGTGATAGTGATAATGCTGGTGCATACAACCTGGAAGCAGCAGCAGGATTTGCAGGTGGTAGCGCTGAAGACACAAGCAGCCCTATTACCGTTAGTGGCTACGCAAGCCAGCTCACCGAAGTACAATACTATTCTAGTTCAGGCAAGTTAATTATTTTAGGTAGCAGGTTACCGACAACAATTGCAGAGTGGGACTTTAGCAAATTGACGCTTGTATCCGGTGATGGTAAGAAGAGATACCCATTACCCCAGCACGCAGTAGGTGAAGACACAGCCACAGGTTCTGCAGCAAATACAAGAGGCGTAATTATTATTTTAAGCGGTAGTGTAAAAGCGGAAGTCGAGAAGATACTGGTTCAGATTGGTGGTAATGATGATGCTGGTAACTACAACCTGGAAGCAGCAGCAGGATTTGTAACGGGTAAGCCAGAAGACCCAACCACTGGTATAACAAGGTTTTAAATTGGTAAGTAGGGTTTCTTTTAACCTCGCTTGCCCAATAGCTCTTAGAGCAGCTAAGTGAAAGCTAGCGGGAGGCCAACCAAGTAAATGCGGTAAGCAATGCTTGGTTGGCCTGTTGTTGGGCATTAAGAGAGTTTCTTAATGCCCAACAACAGAATTTCTTAATAACTAACAAGAGAAACTTTGGCCAAGCCTTGCTTGCCTTTTGGGTGGGCACTATGGCTAGCAACTCACTACCAAGCGGGTAGTGGCTTACGATAACGGTGATGGAATTAGCCCAGTTAAATGAGTATTTGGACTTGGCTTTGAATATTGGTATTAATCAAGTAGATAATATTCAGTTGCAAGTTCAAGATCAAGCAAAATACCAGATGCAGGCTCGCTTAGCGGCAATAGAGGATGCCCAGAAAAAAGCTGAATTGCTAGCAGAGGGCTTTGGCAAAAAGCTAGGGGCAATTTGGCAGGTACGCTATAACAACCATTCAGTCAGCCAGCCTCTACAACGGGGTAAAGCGATGATGTTGAATTGACCAGCGCAGATCAATAGCTATCAAGATACAACTTTAACCATTTGCGACCAAGTTGATGTGATATATAGGCTTGACTAAACTAGAATCAATCATTGTTTTTGTGTTATAATTTGTCAAACTTTTGCTAGCCTCTTGGGCTTGATGTGTTTATCTTTAGTCAAAATCAAAATCAATTTAGAAAGGATTTTTTATGGGAAAATGTAAGTTTAAAACCGAAGTGAAACAGATTTTAGACTTGGTGGTCCATTCACTCTATTCAAATCGCGAAATCTTTTTGCGTGAATTAATCTCCAATTCATCAGATGCGATTGACAAATTAAAATATCTTACATTGACAGATGAGGCATATAAAAATTTAAACTTCAGTCCAAAGATTGAAATCAAGCTCAATGAAGATGGTAGACAGCTGCAAATCATGGACAATGGTATTGGCATGAATGCAAAAGACCTAGAAGAAAATCTAGGTACTATTGCCAGTAGTGGTACCAAAAAATTCCTTAATTCTTTGGGTGATGACCAAAAGAAAGGCTCTAATTTAATTGGTCAGTTTGGTGTTGGTTTTTATTCGGCTTTTATGGTGGCCGAGAAAGTGGAAGTTCTAA
This sequence comes from Spirochaetia bacterium, assembly GCA_965225855.1. Taxonomy (GTDB): domain Bacteria; phylum Spirochaetota; class Spirochaetia; order SP-2023; family SP-2023; genus Haliotispira. Next base: position 1,977,225 of record CBDDCK010000005.1, read on the forward strand.
GCCTTAAAGTTCTAAGCGAACAAGCTTTTCTATGGTCCAGTGATGGTAGTGAAGAATATATTCTTAAAGAGGCTGTGCGTGAAGAAGGGCAAGGGACTACGGTTACCCTCTATTTTAATGAAGATGCCCAAGGTAGCGAGGGCTTTAATACTCGCTGGAGCTTGGAGCGCGTGATCCAAAAGTATTCAAATCATGTTGCTTTTCCCATCTATCTAACTTCTTTTCAAGATCAATATGATGAAGAGGGCAACAAAAAGCAAGAAAAAGAATGCCGGCAAGAGCAATGCAATACCGCTTCAGCTTTGTGGAAACGCTCTAAGTCTGAAATCAAAGAAGAAGAATATAAAGAATTTTTCAACAGTTTGGCCCACGATACAGGCGAGCCTTTGCACACCATTCATACAAAAGCTGAAGGCACTCTAGAATATACATCTTTGTTCTTTGTTCCAGAGAAAGCTCCTTTTGATATGTATCAAGCGGACTACCGTTCTGGGCTAAAATTGTATGTACGGCGTGTTTTTATCAGTGATGATAATCGAGAATTTTTGCCTGTTTACTTGCGTTTTGTACGGGGGATTATTGATTCTGAAGACTTGCCGCTCAATGTTAGCCGTGAGATATTGCAGCAAAATAAGATATTGCAGCAGATCAGAAAAGCATCGGTCAAGAAAATACTTTCTGAGTTTGATCTGCTTAGTCGCAATGACACAGAAAAATACATTCAGTTTATTGAGCAATATAATCGCCCTCTAAAAGAAGGTTTGTACAGTGATTACGAGAATCGCGAAGAATTGCAACAACTATTGCGCTTCCGCTCCACCGAAACTATTGGCAAAGAAGGTATGGAAAAATGGACATCGCTGAAGGAATATTGTAGCCGTATGAAAGACGGCCAGCAAAGTATTTATTATATTACTGGACACAAAGCCGAACAGCTTAGCAACTCTCCTCTGTTGGAGGCCTATAAGAAAAAAGGTTTTGAGGTTTTAATCTTGGATGATGAAATCGATGAAATTATCTCTCAACAGCTAGGTCCTTATAAGGTGGAAGAAAAACATATTCCAGTTAAAGGGGTCAATCGCAGTGATAGTACGGACGAACTGAAAGACGAAGAAAGCGAAAAAGAGCAAGAGTCGAAAAGTAAAGAATATAGTGCTTTGCTCGAAAAGTTTAAGGACATTCTCAAAGAAGAAGTCAAAGATGTAAAACTTTCGTTGCGTTTGACTGAATCTCCAGCTTGTGTGGTCGATGATCAAAATGATCCAAGTGCCCAATTGCAGCAAATGATGCGCTCGATGGGGCAAGAAGCTCCTCAGGCTAAACCAATTTTAGAGCTCAATCCCAACCATGCCATTATTCAAAAGCTCCAAGGCAAAGTAGAAAATGAAGATATTCATGATCCAGCTTACTTATTGTTGGAACAAGCTCTACTTGCTGCTGGGCTAGTTATTGCTGATCCATTAGCGATGTCGAAGCGCATTGGTCGGCTTATGCAACAAAGCTTATAGTCGTTTTAAATATTCAAACCGGTTTTGGTTAATTTTTGATTTTTTCAATTTCAGTACCGATTTGTCATTTTATATTGGTATTTTCTGTTGGTTTTGTACCCCATATTTTGAGTAATATATGAGTTCGATTTCGCAATTATCTTTTGTTTCTCCTACAAAATTAGCGGAAGTAACCAGTAAATTGTCAGGAAAAGCAGAAGTCTGCCTTTCTGTTCCTGTGTCCGTAGATATTTCTTATTTGGAGACTGGCACTATTGTTTTGCTTTCTGGCACTATATATACCGCTCGAGATGCGGCGCATAAACTTATGATAGAAGGGTTAAAACAAAATTTGCCTTTGCCTTTTAATCCTGTGGGTCAAATTATTTATTATACTGGCCCCACACCTGAGCGTGCAGGCGAAGTTATTGGTTCGGCAGGCCCAACTAGTAGTTACCGTATGGACCCTTACACCCCTGTTTTGTTGGAGCGAGGGCTAAAAGGGTGCATTGGCAAAGGCGAGCGTGGCTGTATGGAGGCTTTTGCCCTGTACGGCGCAAAGTATTTTTTAGCGGTAGGGGGTACTGGAGCCTTGATTTCTAAATGCATTAAGGCTTCGCGTGTTATCGCTTATGAAGAGTTGGGCACAGAAGCAATTCGTGAATTGCAAGTAGAGAACATGCGTGTGATTGTTGCATGATTTGTTTATGTAATTTTTTATAACCAAAAATTCTCAATATCTATATCTGTGAATATCCGGTGCTTTTCTTGGAGCTGTTTGAGCCAATGGTTATCCAATTTTCGGCGGGCAAGTCCTTGCAATATTGTTAGAGTGTTTTTAATGTGCTCGCTTGTTCTGGTAGTTGCATAATCTTTGTTCGTATCAGACTTTATCATAAAAGCCCAATCGGAAGCACAAGCTAAACAGAATTCCCGAATCAGCTGCTTGATAGCTTGTTGTAGACAAAATCCATATTCTTCGTTTTGATTATTTCTGTTTTCCTGTTGATTCAATTTTGATTTATAGTCTAAAATAACTTCTATACTTTCGTATAGTTCAAATAATTGAGAGTATATCCAATCATTTTTTTGGTCAAGCCAAACTTGAGCATAACCATCTCGCCCCCAGCTACTAAAGCAAGGATTCAAAGTCTGAAAACAGTATTCTTTTTGTAAGTATTCACTAGGCGTTATAAACTTGAGACTAATTTTATCCGTTTTTTGCTGTTCATGGTTGGAGCGAAATAACTGCTCTAAAAAATGTGGGCCTTCATGCCACCAGTGGCCAAAAAGTTCGGCATCGTAAACTGTACTAATCAAAGTTTGTTTGTTCATCAACAGACTTGCTTTTTGGCTGTGATCCCAAAGATGCTGTAAAAAATTCAACGAGTGCTGTTTGGTCAAAGTCAAAGCCTTATCTTTTTCATAAGGAGAATTGCAAACATTGCTTTTGCTATCGTGCTGTTGTTCAATGCGCCACAGTTTTATGCCTGTATAATAGCGCAAATTACCAAATGGCAGATATGGGCTCAATACTTCTAAATCCGCTTTATAACCGACATCTTGGTAAAAATCTCTGTAAGCTTTTGCCCCTGGATAACCGATATGTTGATCCCAAATAATGGCAGAACTAGCTTGTTCCCGCGGGAATAGAATTAAACCTTCCGGGCTTTGGATAGGTGCAAAGCTACCATATTTTGGCAATTGGGAATTGCCCAGCATACCGTGTAAAGTGATGTAACAATAACGGATTCCTTCTTTTAGTAAAAGTTTATCAAGACCATCGTAGTAACCACATTCGGGCAACCAAATACCCAGAGATTCTTGATTGCCAAAGTGCTTTTCAAAGGTGGCAATGGCTAATCGCAATTGTTGGCGTATTAACTTGGGGTACTCTTGGAAATTCGGTAGAAATGCATGGGTTGCACTTGTACACAATAAATCTAACATACCCTTATCGCGGTACTGGCGAAAGGCGGGAATTAAATTGCATTGATATTGTTTCTCAAATAGTAAAGCACTTTTTTGATAGAATTTTAAATAATCATCTAAAACTTGTCGTTCTGCTTCGAGACATTGCCAATTCTGCATTAAAGTTTTACACAAAGCCGATTGGCGTTCGAGGTATTCAAGATAGCGAACTTGTAATTCTGGGTAGTCTAGCATGGCCAATAATGTCGATGAGATAGATATTGCTAGACGACAGGGAATATTATCATTTTCCAAACGTTGGAACAGCTGTAATAAAGGTATATAAGTTTCGCTAATGGCTTCAAAAAACCAATTTTCTTCTAAAAATGAAGGATGCTCTGGGTGGTAAACATAGGGAAGGTGTGCATTTAAAAGAATACTAAAATAGTTATCCATACATCAAATCCGAGCTTAGATAATTTTAAGCCACATCAACTGAAGATAATGTTATTGAAGATGCTTTTATGGAAGGTCTAAAGTTGGATAACTCATAAAGCTGGTAAGTCATTTGGGTTTCTGTATCAGAAGGAGGAGACATCTGCTGTACTTGGAGCAATTGAGGTTTGAAAACTATGGAAGAACGAGAGAGCAAAACATAACGATCAGTATCGCGATTGTAATAATAAATTTCTGCCCAATAGTATCTACGACCATTCGATAAGTAGATATATCGTTTATATTCTTCACTGCTAACAACAAATGAATAAAAGCCTGTCTCTTTCTGATTGAGAGCATTGAATTTATTATGTAAATGTTCGGATAGGGAAAAATTAGTGTTATTAAACCAGTTTATCGTACTTAAAGAGTTATTGCCTAGGTCCGAATCAAAATTGGCAAAGTTTGCGAATTTTGCCAATTTTGATTGGTGGGTTAATTTAGGTATAGTAGAGCTTTCGTGAATAACGATAGATAAATTGGATTCTTCCTCTTGATTGTATGCTTGCCGGTTTTGTTCTTGCTTTTTTTGGTGAATGATTTTTTTCATATCTGTAGAAAGCTGCCAGAAAATTATAGCCCATTCCATATCCCGCAATATAAAGTGAATTTTATTTTTTGTTAGTCCTAATCCATCATTTAGATAGTTATGAGGTAAAGGCTCTATCATTACACCCGTATAATCTTGCTCCAATTCAAACTTATGTAGAGACTGCAATAGTGGTGAATTTAAATCATTTATTGATTCTGCACGTTGCTCAGCAATCACTTCAAATATTTCATCAATTAAATCTTCGTGCTCTTCTTGGTCAAGGAATTGGTTTTGTTCGTCCAGTAACTTTGAAGAACTTTTTGTATGAGTGGAAATACCTTGAATATGATGAATATCCATAAAATTGACTGGGAGTATTCTCAGTTTGATTGCAATCTTTATCAATTTTAGCTGGCTTAAATCCTGCAGATGTGTTTTCGTCATTCAAAATTTCTCCAAGGTAACTAGAAATTTATTAAAGCTATAATTGCATTCTTTTTAGATGTAATAGGTTAATTATATGTTAGAATTAAAGAATTTTAGACATAGCTCGCTATTTATAATGGCAAACATTATATACTTAAGGCTTTATCCATAATCGGTTAAGTAACGCTATTGTAAAGAAATAAAACCTTTATACTATTTTTGTGAAAGTGGACATAATTGTAATGATCATTCTATTTTTATTCAAGTTTTTTAAAAATATTTCTTCATTTTTTATTAGAGCTGTATTTATTGGTAAAATGTAGAACATTTAGCTTTACATATTTAGGTTTTTTATTTTCGTATCGTAAATATTGGGCTATGTTCCCAAGTATATTTTTGGGTATTGGTACTATTTTGTTCTGTGAGCGGAGCAGGTAAATAATTTTGTTCTGAATCAATAGTAGTGGGGTAGGGCAGGATAACTAGAGCCGAACCTTGTTCTATGCTAATTTGGGCTGTGTGAGTGGTAGCCCAGTTGCTAAGACTATAAGGTAAGTTTGTCTTGGGTAAACTATGTAGGGGCCATTTTAGTTGTTCTGAATACAGCCGGCTTTCTATGGATAGGGGAAAGACAGAGAGTAATAGAGGTTGGGAGTTGCATTTTCCCAAGTGATCGTTTGATTGATTTATAGGGGAAGCTGCGTTAGTTTGCCGTGGCCAATTTAATTCAATTTGTTCGCCAGCTTCTAAGTAAAAAATTGCTTCATAGTGGGTTAGCCAAAGTTTTGGCAATACAGGATAACGCTGGAATTGATAGTCATAGATCATGGCTAAGAAATGATCACTGCGCTTGCCCCCTCCACCGACTTGGATAATATTATGGTGGCCTTGTTGTGTTAAGTATTCCAGTGCTAGGTTGCGGTCGCTTTCGTCTTTGTTAGTAGGGAAGTACAAGCACTGGGTATTGATATTTGGACTTTGGAATAGGCTATGATCTACTGGAGTTGAATCAAAGTCTCCAATAATGGCTTCGAGATTTACTTGGTAGTCTTTTGCTAGTTGGCAGCCTCCATCAGCAGCAACCCAGTATAGTTTTTGCTTTGCAGCAGACGGCAAAAATAATTCTAGCTGTTTACTACAAGGTGCTTCGCCAGCAAGGAGTAGGCCTGCACTAAACTCGAAACTATCCATCAGTATAAGTACCCAATAATTTATTCACTGTTTGTATTGTTTGTGCGGCATGTTCTCTAGCGATATTACAACCCCTGGCCAATATTTGATCGACATAGTCCATATTGGATTCCAGCTCTTTGCGTTTTTTGCGAATGGGTTCCAGTTTGCTATTTAATTGTTCGGTTACTACTTGTTTTAAGGTTCGGGCACCGCCATCGCCAATGCTTTGGGCTATATTTTCAGGCTTTTCACCATTACATAAGCTGATAATTTGTAACAAATTGGCTACTTCTGGGCGGCGTTCTATTTCGTAGGTAATTAGGCGTTCGCTATCTGTTTTAGCCTTTTTAATGGCTTGGGTTACTTGATCTGCGGTGGCCGAAAGTTCAATACTATTCCCTCGACTTTTGCTCATTTTCGATGAACCATCTAAACCTATGATGGCCGGAGCTTGGCTAAGTAGGCCTATGGGTTTCTTAAAATAAGGTTGTTTGGGGCTATATCGTTGGTTGAAACGCCGAGCAATGTTGCGTGTCAATTCGATATGGGGGAGTTGGTCTTTCCCTACTGGGACAATGTTGCCATGACAAAATAGAATGTCGGCTGCTTGATGCACAGGGTAGGTCAATAATAATGCTGTAAGCTGTTCTAGTTTGGAATGCTGTAGTTCTTCCTTGGTTGTGGGGTTGCGCTCTAATTCTTTTTGGGTCACTAAAGTTAAAAACGGCAGTAGAAGTTGGTTTAATTCAGGTACTTGGCTATGGGCAAAGATATGCACAGGATAATGTTCTGGGTCTATACCTACGGCTAAATAATCTAAGCACAATTGGCGGGTAAAGTAGGAAATATCATTGCCTTGGTCTCGGTCCGTCAATACTTGGTAGTCGGCAATGACAATAAAGGTTTCCAAACCTAATGCTTGCATTGTGATTCTATTGCATAGGGAACCAAAATAATGGCCAATATGCAACCTACCCGTAGGTCGATCTCCTGTGAGAACACGGTAATTCTTGCGGTTTTCTGGCTTTTTTAAGGTTTGCTGCAATGCTTGGCTTTCAGCAATAGCGGCTTCATAGCTGTTGCTATTATTAAAATTTTCTACCATAAACCCCAATAGTATAGATATGTTTCTATTTAGGCAAGATCGCTTTTAGATTTATCTCTACATATCGAAATTTAATCATCGCAAGCCTTGCTAAAGTTTTCCTGTAGCTTGTAATTGATACTCAACAGTTAAACTTTAAAATATTGATTGTGCTTTAGTAATTTACTGGTAATTGTGTTGATTTTTGTTATTATTTTATGATCAATTAACTTGTATTCCTATTTTATGATAGCTGTACCTTAGAGTAAATTTATCATAAAAACAACAAATATCTTGGTACTTTATTGTTTATATAATACTTTAATTTTACAATAATGATATATTTGTTTTTAATATTCGATATTTGGAACAAGAATTATAATTTATTGTTAGAGTAGGTGCTAATGCTATTGCCAAATATATAAATTATCCTGTAAAATGGCATTCTAAAATAGAAAAGCTTGATCATGCTAGAATCAATTGGAGGTAAACTAATATGAGCATTGAATATGGTATTTATAATATCGGCAATAATCGTTATGCTGGACGAGTTATTAATTCGGGGCAGCTAACGGAAAAGGAATTTTTAGATGAGTTAGATTTGTTATTCCCAGAAGTAGGACGAGACAAATTAGCTGCAATATTTGAACAAGGGCTTCGGATTGCTAATGAAAAGCTAGCCGATAATTGGGTAGTGCATACTCCTTTAGTTAGCTTTCGACCTTCGGTCAAAGGTGCTTTCACTAGCAGAGATGACCAATTTAACCCCGATCGTAATTCAAAAGATGTTTCAGCTTTAAGACCTCGTGCTATGCAAAAAGCAATACAGAATGTTGCTTATACTAAGGTTGCGGTACGGGCAGTCCAACCGCATCCTGTCGATCTATATGATGCAAAGTCTCAAACCCATAATGATGAACTAAGTTTAGGCGGTATGGCAGAGCTAAGTGGTGATGAACTGAATTTTGATCAAACTAATGATAGTGAAGGAGTGTTCTTTCGCGCGCTTTCCGATGCTACAGAAATAAAGGTAGCCGATTATTTAAAGGTTACCAATAATAGGGTTATTTTTAGTGTGCCTTCTAGTAAAATGCCGACTGGAGAATATGTATTGCTAGTACGGCGTAGCTATACCGTACGCAAAGAACTCCGTACTGGTGAGCTCAATGTAGTTTTGACTTTGAGTTAAAAGTTATAGTTTTAGGTAGGGTAATTTTATTGAATATAAATGGAACTTAGTAGTTATTGTTCATAAAATATAATGAAAGTTTATTGAGGAGTAGTTATGGCTAAAGAACCTTTAAAAATTGATGATTCCCAAAAGAAAAAGGTAATTTTAAACCGTTTGGATATGTCCTTTGGGGAATTATTAAACATGTATAAAGAGGGAGAGCTAATTATTAGGCCAGAATATCAAAGAGCCTTCCGCTGGGATAGTACCAAGCAATCGGCTTTTATCGAAAGTATTTTGTTGGATTTACCAATTCCTTCTATATTTGTCTATTCTACCGTAGAAGATAATACTTACGAGCTACTTGATGGTTTGCAACGTTTATCTACAGTATTTGCATTTATGAGAGAGCTAAAAAGTAAAGATGGAAAGTCAGATAAGCGCAATGGTTTTCGTCTCAAACAAGCTCCTCTGCTACCTGAATTAGTGGGCAAAGCCTATGATGGCTTACATATAAAGACTCAAAGAGCGATTAAAAGACGCTATATTCGTATGGATATATTGAGTAGTCAAAGTAGTGAAGATGTAAAATATGAATTTTTCAAACGGATAAATTCTAATTCGGAACGTTTGTCTGACCAAGAAATGAGAAATTGTATTTATCATGGAGAATATAATAGCTCTATTGTTGCTTTAGCAGATGAGATTTCTGGTAATCAGAAATATGTAGACTTTATCTTTGAGCTTTCGGATAAAAAGAAAGATAATATGTATTTAGAAGAGCTAATACTACGCTATTATGCTTTTGCAGATACAAAAAAATTAGAACAATTTAACAAAGAAGTAAAAGCATATAGTGATCCTCGCTATTTAGATTATTTTATGCAGATGGTCAATCAAAACAAAGAACCATTTATAAAACAAGAATTTTTGGAAAAGATAGAATTATTGGACTCCCTTTATGAACATTGTCCCAAAAGTTTGCGTAATATATTTCGTAACCCAAATACTGGCCATTTTACCAGGGGAATATATGATTGTATTATGCAAGGTCTTTATAGTTGTTGGGATATAATAGGACTTTCTAAAGATAGAATAAGCCATGAAAAGAGACAAAATTTAAAGGAAAAAATAGAAAAATTCAAAACGGAAATAGTGCCTAAACAATATAAAGAAATTAATGAAGACTTTTGGAAACCTACAATTGAACTAATTGATATGGCCAAAGAATTTTTTAGCCAATCTTAAATGTTATGGAATCTGGGTATCAAGTTCCATTTTCGCTGGAACAAGAAAAACAACATGTAAACAAGTTTAAAGAAATAATAAATACGAATGATTTTATAAATTTGGCCATTTATCTTTTACTATATGCTGTTTGGGAACGAGTTATTAAGAAAAGTATAAGATATATTGCAGTTAATATTACAAAACAAGAAGGTTTATATATTGGTGATTTAAATAATGATCTACAACAATATATAATAGCTAAACTGATTGTCAGTAATAAGAATAAGGCTTATATAGATATTCAAAAAATATCATTATCTACCATAAAGTTAGAAAGATTGCTAGAGAGTAATATAGATATTCAATTTGATTCATTAAAGAGTATTGCTAAATATTACCAATATTTTGGCTTAGATCTTCATAGTAAGATTCGTGATAAAAATTATCATGAACCGATAAGGCTTTTATGCAGATCTCGGAATAAGATTGCCCATGGAGAGATATTACATATTAGTTACAAAGATGAATCGCGTAATATAGAAAATATTATTGTTACTATTTTTAGTTTATTTGATATTATTCAAATATTGGTAAATTAGTTTTACAACAAAAAATAGATAATTACAAAATAATATTACCTAATCTTGGTTTAATTTTAATGATATTTTGTACTGGGTAGAATATAAGGAATAAGTTATGAAACACAAAATACGTGGCTACTCTGAAGAACTTTATGAGTATATACGCAATAATTCTCTTCGTTTGCCTAACTATATGGCAGAGCTAAGTGATGATCAACTGAATTTTGATCAAAGTAATGATAGTGAAGGAGTGTTCTTTCGCGCGCTTTCCGATGCTACAGAAATAAAGGTAGCCGAATATTTAAAGGTTACCAATAATAGGATTATTTTTAGTGTGCCTTCTAGTAAAATGCCGGCTGGAGAATATGTATTGCTAGTACGGCGTAGCTATACCGTACGTAAAGAACTCGGTACTGGTGAGCTCAATGTAGTTTTGACTTTGAGTTAGAAGTTATAGAATGCAAGTCCAAGATACCGTATATACTAAGATAATACTTGGTGATTGCAGAGAAGAACTAAAGCAAATAGATGCTAATACGATTGACTTAGTCTTTACATCACCTCCGTATGCAGATCAAAGAAAAAAATCTTACGGAGGCATTCATTTTAACAATTATGTCGATTGGTTTATTCCTATAGGAGAAGAACTACTAAGGGTTTTACGACCAACTGGTACTTTTGTTTTAAATATCAAAGAAAAAGTTATTAATGGTGAACGAAGTACTTATGTGCTAAAGCTTATTATTGAGTTAAAAAAACAAGGATGGCTATGGACAGAAGAATTTATATGGCATAAGAAAAATAGTTATCCAGGAAAATGGCCCAATCGTTTTAGGGATTCATGGGAACGTTTACTGCAGTTCAATAAAGCCAAACATTTTAATATGTATCAAGAAGAAGTGATGGTGCCAATGGGGGATTGGGCGACACAAAGGTTAAAGAATCTTAGTTACACAGACACAATTCGTGATGAGTCAAAAGCTGGAAGTGGCTTCGGTAAGAATATATCTAATTGGGTAAACAGGAATATGGCTTATCCAACTAATGTATTACATATGGCTACTGAATGTTCCAATAAAAACCATAGTGCGGTATTTCCTAAGTCTTTACCAGAATGGTTCATTCGACTATTTACTAGAGAAGGGGATATTATATTAGACCCTTTTATGGGATCAGGTACAACAAATATAGTCGCAAAAGAAATGAATAGAAATTCTATAGGTATTGAAATATTGCCAGAATATTATGAAATTGCCGATAAAGTATTAAATCAGAACAAAACAATAGAGCAAATTAATATGGAGCTATTATGAATAAACTAATATTAAGCCAAATTAATAGTTATGTTGAAGCTAATATAGAGATCTTCCATCAAAAAAGAATAGAACGGTTAGCTATGCTAAAGCTTAGGAACATATTAAAGAAAAAGAATCCTTATTTATTTAGAGTTAAGAATCTGAATACTTCAGAACAGATAATAAGAAGTATTTCAGATGCATTTATTTCTTCGTCAGAAGAAACTATTTTTGGCGACTGGCTAAAAGGGTTGGCTATATTTGTCAATCAGATTGTTTATAATGGTATTAAGTCAGGAATAAAAAGTATTGATCTTGAATTTAATTACAAAGAACACCGATATATAGTTTCTATTAAGTCTGGTCCCAATTGGGGGAATAGTAGTCAAATAGAAAAGATGCGTATGGATTTTAATACAGCGAAGAAAACTTTGAGAACTAGCAATGCAAATATGAGTGTTATTGCTATTAATGGCTGTTGTTATGGAATAGAAAATAAACCTGATAAAGGAGATTATTTTAAGTATTGTGGTCAATCATTCTGGGCATTTATATCGGGAGAACGGAACTTATATAAAGATATTATCGAACCATTAGGTTATAAAGCAAAAGAAAAGAATGATAATTTTAATAATGAGTATTCTAAAATGATAAATAGATTTACAAAAGAATTTATTGATTTTTTTTGTAAATTAGATGGTTCTATCGATTGGGCTAAATTAATGGAGTATAATTCAGCCATTAGTTCTTCTAGCAAATAATATAGTTAAAATTATGCTGGAAGATTAGGCTTTTATTGTAACTATAGCGTATTCCAATAAATTAATGGCAGAAATAATAGTGAAATTATTAACAATCACAATAAAAATATCTATATATTAATTCAATACTATCTAGTTTGTTTTACAAAAATATGTAATAATCTAATACTGTATTACTAAATTCTGTGTAATTCTGATTATTGATCATACTTTATAAAATATAAGGAATAAGTTATGAAACACAAAATACGTGGGTACTCTGAAGAAGTTTATGAGTATATACGCAATAATTCTCTTCGTTTGCCTAACTATATGGCAGAGTTAATGCAAGAAACCAGCCAAATGCCTGAATCTATGATGGCGACTCCTCCAGAGCAAGGGCAGTTGTTATACTTTCTAATGAAAGCTATAGGAGCTAAGCGTGCCATAGAGGTTGGGGTATTTACCGGCATTGGAACTATGTGGTTGGCAAACGCAGTAGGTGATGATGGCAGTGTGATAGCTTGTGATCTCAATAGTGAATTTACTTCAATAGCACAGGCATACTGGCATAAAAGCGGTTTGGCCCAAACCATTGATTTACGTTTGGCACCGGCACAACAAACCTTGCAACATTTAATTGATGGAGGCCAAAGCAGTAGTTTTGACTTTTGTTATATTGATGCCGATAAGGAAGGTTATCATACTTACTATGAACTTTGCTTTCAATTGATACGCCCGGGAGGTATTATTGCCTTTGATAATATGCTATATGGGGGTAGGGTTGCCGATAGTAACTGTAATGAAAAACCGATTCCCAACATTCGGGCATTAAATAAAGCTCTCCATAATGATAAACGGGTGGAAGTGAGTTTTATGGCTATTGGCGATGGTTTATACTTAGTACGGAAACTTTGATTATCTCTATTCAATTGACTAATACTATTTATATGGAATAAATAAAAGATAAACTCTTTTTATTTATTCCATATTTTTTATTTAATAATTTATATATTTTGGATTTATAAATTAGTATTTTTCTGTTTTATTTAATTATATAAATAATTTGTTTATTAGATATTTTTAGTATGGATTTATCTATGGATCGATTGAAAAAGTATAAGATTGCCAATGATGTATTTAATAGAAGAAATGATGTTGCTATTATTCATGGTGATGTAATAGACAAAATACAAATGCTTCCTGATGATACCTTTTCATTGATTATTAGCTCTCCTCCGTATAATATAGGCAAATCCTATGAAACAAAACAAAGATTAGATAGTTATCTAGTATGGCAAGAAGCTATCATTAGTAAGTTAATAGCAAAGTTAAAAGATAATGGTAGTATATGCTGGCAAGTAGGAAATTATATAGAAAATAAGGAAGTATACCCTTTAGATATATATTTATACCCTGTGTTCAAAAGTTTGGGTCTACAGTTGCGCAACCGAATTATATGGCATTTTAATCATGGTTTGCATGCGAACCTTCGATTTTCTGGTAGGTATGAAACTTTATTATGGTTTACCAAAAGCGATAATTATATTTTCCATTTAGATAATGTCCGGGTGCCTTCTAAGTATCCCGGCAAGCGGCACTATAAAGGAAGCAAGAAAGGTCTTCCTAGTGGTAATCCCCAAGGTAAGAATCCTTCGGACTTTTGGCATTTTATTGATGATGAATTTGAAAAGGGTATTGTAGATATTCCCAATGTAAAAGCAAACCACCCAGAAAAAACACTGCACCCGTGTCAATTCCCTGTCGAGTTAATAGAAAGGTGTATTTTGGCTTTCACCAATCAAGATGACTATGTGCTAGACCCTTTTGCCGGCAGTGGTACAACCGCGATTGCAGCATTAAAACAAGATAGAAAAGCTGTATTGATTGAAAAAGAACAAGAATATTGTAACTTAGCCCATAAACGAATCAAAGATTTTGAAAACGGCATATTAAAAACTAGAGAAATTGGCACAAAGATACATGTGCCTTCAGGCAATGATAAAGTTGCCCAAAAACCTAAGGAGTGGCTATTGTGAAAATACTAGGACAATATAGCTTTAATAATGGTTTAGCGTATATCAATAACCAATATCCAGATTTGTTCAATGAAGTTTCCCAAGTAATTGCTAGGGTAGATGCGAATCTATGTAAAAATAAAATATCTAAAGAAAAGACTATGCAGGATAAATTACTCTATAGTCCACCTGAATTAAATAAGGAATTTAAAAGGCAATTTATGAAATTTACGGATTGGAAAAATCATAAAGTGCCATGTGAATATTCTAATCAATATTATGTGAATAACTATATTCCAGAAAAGAATACTCAAAATGCTTACCGAGATATGGACTTTGTTAAAAGTAAATTAGGTGTTGAAGTGCAATTTGGCAAGTATTCTTTTATGGTGTACAATGTTTGCGCCAAGATGACTATATTTAAAAACTTGGGTGTTATCAATGCTGGTATAGAGATAGTACCTATTAAAAATCTAGCTCAAAATATGTCTACTGGCGTTTCTTATTTTGAGCAATTTGTATGGGATTTAGATAATAGAGGGACTTCTAATATAGATATACCTGTCTTAATTTTAGGTATTGATAATTAGTTTTATATCTATTTATAAATTATTTATTTGATACTTTTACTTTGATTTATAGATTAATAAATAAATTAAATTTTATATTATAGTAAAGACTATACCATAAAAGTATGCCTGCCACATAAATATTTAAGAGCATTTGATAGACTAAAGGACAATTATGAGAGATATAAAACAAGCGGATAGCTTGGATTCTACGCTTTTTGATGATCAATTTATCGACTTAACGATTACATCGCCACCGTATAATGTAGAAATTCAATACGGTTCAAACAATGATAATTTGGATTACGGTGAATACTTAAACTTTACCAAAGATTGGTTGATCAATGTCTTTAACTGGACTAAATCTACAGGCCGTCTATGTTTGAATGTACCTTTAGATAAGAATAAAGGAGGGCAGCAAAGTGTAGGAGCGGATATTACTCAATTAGCTAAGGAGGTTGGGTGGAACTATCATTCTACTATTATCTGGAATGAACAGAATATCTCTCGTAGGACGGCTTGGGGTAGTTGGTTGTCTGCTTCAGCGCCATATGTGATAGCTCCGGTTGAGCTTATATTAGTATTGTATAAAGATATATGGAAGAGAAACTATAAAGGACAATCCGATATTACTAGAGATGAATTTATGCTTTGGACGAACGGAGTTTGGACTTTCAATGGCGAAAGTAAGAAACGAATCGGTCACCCTGCCCCATTTCCCCAAGAACTTCCCTATAGATGTATCAAGCTATTTTCCTATATCGGGGACTTGATATTTGACCCTTTCTTAGGCTCTGGTACAACTACTTTGGTTGCCGAAAAGTTAAACCGAAACTATATCGGTATAGAAATAGATGAAGTTTATTATAACCTTGCTTTAGAAAGAAACAGACACAAGGCTTTATTATGAATAAAGAAATAACCCAAGAAGAGATAATTAAAGAGTTTTATCAAGATAATCCTAAAAGAGATATAGTGCACCCGGAAGTAGTAGATTGGGTAACTCAAGAATATTTCAAAAGAACTGGGAAGATATTTAGAGACCCCGACCGGAGTATTAGAAAGTTAGCGCAAAGTGGTTTTGTGATAAAAGTAAAAATTCAATTATTTAGTTTATTGATTGTCAATATGATATTATGCTAGTAAAAATATGATAATAGTAGGTTGCTAGAATAATCAAACCAGATTGTTTATTAGATATTTTCAGATAGACTTATTGATTGATAAATAGCTTAAATTTGATATTATGGCAAAGGTTGGTACTGTTTTTAGATGAAATACCAAAATATTCGTGAAGAAGAACTAAAAAACTTGGTGAGCCGGGATATGTTCCCTAAATTTGATTGCACTAGAATTATTGGCAATATAGATTTTTGCGTTGGCCCCAAAAATATTAAACAAATGGATAGGCAAGCAGAGCTTTTTGCCTCGCAACCATCGTATTTGTGGGCCGAAGCTAAGAAAGGCCAAACCGACTTATATAAAGATTTGGTGCAATTGATTTTAACTATTGGCAAGGCGCGTACCTTTGACCAACACCTGCCTCCGAAATATTTGGGGGCGTTTGATGGTAATTCCATAGCCTTTATACCGTATAATGAAATTCAAGAAATATTTTATTGGAACGACTTTAATTGGAAAGTTCGCTCTTCCGATCACAATAGTAAAGAGTTTGCCTTAGTATTATCTAAGGTGCAAACTACCTTGCAGCAACAATCTTTAATCTTTGATCTGGAAGCGGATATAAAACAAATTAAAGAGTTTGTTACAAACAACTTTGTTGCAAGTAGCTTAGAAACCACCTGTAAAATACAAATTGACAAGAACAATTTTATTTCAATCTACAACAAATGGCTAAAAAAAGTAGAGCCGAGTATAAATGTAAGTTGGGAGCGAGTTAGGAATAATGGCATTCTTAGTGCCGATTTTTATCTGGCCGATTTACTTTCTCACGAAAACAAAACCCTAAAAGAGAAACTGTTTGTATTATTACAACACGATCGTTATGAGTTAAACCGAAAGATAAATCAAGATACCGGCTTGTTTGAATCTTCTACAGTCTCATTTAAGGATAAGCAACAAGCCCATACGGAATTTTGGAATTTGTACCAGAGACCGCCTAAGGAAGAGTATTGGGACTACATTATTGAAAGGCGCGATCTATTAGTTCCGCAGGACATAAGAGAAAGAAAGGGAAGTTTTTTTACGCCACAGGCTTGGGTGGAACTTTCGCAAAAGTATTTGGCCGATAGTTTGGGCGAAGGCTGGCAAGATGAATTTACAGTTTGGGATTGTGCTGCCGGCACCGGCAACCTATTACATGGCTTAACTAATAAATATAATATTTGGGCCAGTACCATAGATAAAGCCGATGTCGATATTATGTTGGATCGGGTGGAAAGTGGCGCAAACTTGCTCAAGAATCATATATTTCAGTTTGACTTCTTAAATGATAGTTGGGACAAACTTCCCAAACCATTGTTTGATATTATCAATGATCCAAAAAAAAGAAAAAAACTTCTCATCTACATAAACCCGCCTTATGCGGAAACTGCAAATAATAAAACCGCAGAGAAAGATAGAATTAATAAAAGAGGAGTATCTTTTACAAAGATTCAAGAGTTGTATAGCAAAGAGATAGGTATTGCTACTAAAGAATTATTTGCTCAATTTTTAATAAGGATTTATAAACAGATTCCTAATTGTTATATAGGTCATTTCTCAACATTGAAACTAATACAAGGCCCCAACTTTAGTAAATTTAGAGATTGTTATAAAGCTGATTTTAAGAAAGGTTTCGTTGTTCCAGCAAAGACCTTTGATAATGTCCAAGGCAATTTTCCTATAGGTTTTATGATTTGGAATTTAGATCATCATAAGAATATAGAAAATATTGATAAAATAATCTTTGATATATTTGATGAATCTAGCATACCATTAGGAAAAAAGAAATTTCATTCCTATAAGAAAAATAAATTTATTACAGATTGGTATAGGGCTTATCATACAAGAGAAATAGATGATAGTAATTTAGGAGCTATTGGTTTATATGGTAGTGATTTCCAACATAATAACTTCATTAGAATTACAGATAGTCAAGAACACCCTAATAGATGGACTTTTATTATCAAAGATAACTTAATGGAAACTTCTATCTACTTTTCGATTCGTCATAGTTTTGAACCTACTTGGCTCAATGATCGAGACCAATTTTTATATCCCAACGACTCATGGCAATTAGACTATGAGTTTCAAAATAACTGTTTAGCATTTACTTTGTTCCATACCCAAAACCGCATAACTTCTAATTATGGAGTTAATCATTGGATACCTTTTAGTGAAAAACAACTAGATTCGCAAGGAAAATTTGAAAGTAATTTGATAGTGGATTTTATCAATGGTAGGTTGGGCAAAGATAAAAACCATAATGGCCAATTATCAAATGGAGATCAATCAATCAAAATATCAGAGCATTGCCATATACCTACCGAGCCGTTAGTATTTTCTTTGGAGGCCCAGGCAGTTTTTGCAGCAGGGCAACAACTTTGGCAATACTACCACCAAACTATCCAATTACAAGCCGATGATTCCAATCCTGCCAGTGCGGAATATAATAGAAAAATGGTCAATGCTTCCTATTACGACATCAAAGAATACTTTCAAGGCCGCAACGATAAAGGCCGAATGAACCCCAAAAGCTCTAATCCCCGCTATAATGAATTATTGGCGCAGCTTAAGAATAACATGGAAACACTCAAAGGCAAAATACAACCCAAAGTCTACCAACACGGCTTTTTGCTAGAGTGATTGAACATACCAAGTGAGAAGTATCTATGGAGTAGAGCCCTTATAAGGCCATTTGCCGCATAACATTGATTTGCATCTGTTTGCTTTTTAGCATTTTATCCCTCAAAATTAACTATAATATAAGGGAAATTTATGAAAGAAATAAAGAAAGGAGATAGTTTAGACGTACCAAGGCCGAGTTATGGCCGCTGGCCAAAAGAAAACGATTGTTGGTATTACGGCTAATCTAGTCCAAGGTCATGACCATAAAACCAGTGCAAGGACGTGAATGGATTTGTGATAGTTGTAATACGCGGGGTTAGGACGCTTTAAAGATGATACCCAGTTTTTATATCGCGTTATTGCATATTTAGAAAAAACACAATAAATAATCTATAATATAAAATAGAATCTGACATGCTGTCTCAAAAAGTTGCTTTTTTCAAGCTTTAGTTGATAGTTAGCCTTTACATTAATTAGAAAAAAATTGGCTTTTTGGGACAGCATGAATATATTTAAAGAAACAAATATTAAATTCTTTAAATTCTTTGTTAATTAGATGAATTAAACGTATGTTAGACTCTACTGATTGATTTTCAGATTCCTCCAAAAAATATACCTAAAATAAATACCAAAATCGTAATTCCACAAAATGCATATTTTGATAAAGGTAAGAAATAAGACTCTAGCGGTTTTTTTCGCCCTAACTGTACTTGTTCTTTTACAAACTCCGAACCACAGACCCAGAAATACATAATACCCGCAAGCACCGCTCCTAATGGTAAGACATAAATAGACATAATATCCATCCATTTGCTTAATATGCTTGCATTTTCAATCATCAATCCAACTATAAATGAAATTCCTATAACAATTGAAACTGAAGCTAATCTTGAGAGATTGTATCTTTGTTGTAACGCTTCAACAGGAGTCTCAAGCAAATTCATTAAGGAAGTGAGTCCCGCAAATAATACGGCTACAAAAAATAAAATTGCAATAATCTGCCCTCCAAACATGAGTTTGAATACACTTGGCATAGTAATAAACATTAGTGGAGGCCCAGCACCAGGATCTAACTGGAAAGCAAAGACTGCGGGAATTATTACTATTGCTGCTATGAGTGAGGCAAGTGTATCAAAAAAAGTAACTTGTTTTGCACATGATATAACATCTTCAGACTGTTTGAGATAACTTCCATATACCAGTGTTCCCGAACCCCCCAATGATAAAGAAAAGAATGCCTGACCTAAAGCAAAAATCCAGGTTCTAAGATCAGCCAGTAATTCCCATTTTGGTATAAATAAATATTTATAGCCTTCTGTAGTACCATTTAATGTAAATACATATAAGGCTAAAATAGTAAATAATGCTAAAAACAAAGGTATCATAATCTTATTTGCTTTTTCAATACCTCTTGATACTCCTAATGCCATGATGAAGAATGTCACAAGTAAAATTACTGAATGCCATCCGACACTACCAAAATTTCCAACTATGGCTCCGAAGTAAGCACCGCTATCTTTTGATGATATAACCGATCCTGTAATTGAACCTACGGTAAATTTTAGAATCCACCCCACAACGATAGCATAACCTATGCCAACGCCAAGTGAACCTATAACTGGTATCATTCCTAAAAGACTTCCACCCTTTTTTCCTCGCATTTGAAACGCTTTCTTAAACGCACCCAATGGTCCTGATCTCATAGCACGGCCAAATGACATTTCCCCTACAACACCTGTAAGACCAATTAATACTACAAATAAGAAATAAGGAATAAGAAACGCAGCTCCACCAAACTGGCCTACGCGATACGAAAATAGCCATATGTTACCCATACCTACGGCAGAACCAGTACAAGCAATTATAAAACCTAATTTAGAAGTAAAGCTGTCACGACTCTGTTGCAAATCTTCTGTAACAGTTTGATTTTTTACGTCATCTTGATGCATATTGCACCTCCCTAAATTGATTCATATTTTTACCTCCTTAACGGTTATTTTTGATATAGACTTTTAAAGTGGACTTGAAAATGTCTTAGTTAAGCGATTCCTATATAATTGTATATCCTGAAACGGTAGACACTCTTATACTTGGAAATAGTATACATAGCTTGGTAAATTCAAATTTTGATGGTAACTATTTTCCAGTATTGCTGTTATACCCAGTGAAAACGATCCTATAGAAGAAACACCATGACTGATAAATCCTTCATAGATAATAGTACTATTTATTTTTGCCAATATCAGATTATCCTAATTAAGAAATCTGTAATGTTTAGTCCATCTTTTCAAAATGAGTCTGAAAGAATCTCAAAGATTCGGGTTCATATGTGAAATGCAAACCGAAAATATCCTTCACGACTCTGTTGCAAATCTTCTGTAACAGTTTGATTTTCTAAATCATCTTGATACATATTTCATATCCTTAATGGTTTTTTATAACTCAGACTTCAATCCTTGTATTAAGTTTTTGATACAGGCTTTAAGTGGGCTTGAAAATGTCTTAATATAGGCGGTTCCCATGCAATGGTATATCCTGAAACGGTATCTGCTCTTTTTTGAATTCTCACTAAAGCATCCACAACGAAATCAAAATGTGCTTGCGTATATACTCGGCGTGGTATGCATAATCGGGTAAATTCAAATTTTGATGGCAACTGTTTTCCAGCATTGTCATTACCTAGTAAAAACGATCCTATATCTGCTGTTCGAATACCTCCCTCTTTATACAACTCAATCACAAGTGTCTGTCCAGGAAATTGGTGTGGTGGAATATGAGGGAACATAGCTTGAGCATCTATATATACCCCATGTCCACCTGTAGGAAACTGACAACCAATACCCCGCTCGCGAAGCTGCGCACCTAGATATTCTGCTTGTCCAATTCGATATGCTAAGTAATTTTCATCTATTCCTTCAATCAATCCAACGGCAATACATTCAATATCGCGACCCGAAAGCCCGCCATAGCCGATAAATCCTTCATAGATAATAGTGCTATTCATCACTTCTTGTTTTAAGCGCTTATCCGATTTTATGCCGATTAATCCTCCTATGTTGACAATAGCATCTTTTTTGGAACTCATCGTAAATACATCAGAGTAAAGAAACATTTCTCTGATTATTTCCTTGATGGATACATCACTGTAACCTTCTTCTCTTTTCTTGATAAAAAATGCATTTTCTGCACAGCGCGCAGCATCAATACAAACTATAATACCGTGATGTTTACAAATATCATAAGTCTGTTTTAGATTGTTCATTGACACTGGTTGACCTCCAACCGAGTTATTTGTAAGTGTCATAATAACAATCCCAATGTTATCAGCTCCATATTCTTTAATCAATGATTCTAATTTTTCACAATCTATATTCCCCTTAAAAGGAAATTCTTTATTCATTTCCTCTGCTTCAGGAATGCTACAATCAATGACTTGCGCTCCAGCTATTTCTGCGTGAGCTCTTGTAGTATCAAAGTGCGTGTTGGCAATAGAATATTTACCTTTTTTTATAATAAGTGGCAATAAGACTTTTTCTGCAGCTCGGCCTTGATGTACCGGTTGAATGTATTCATAACCAAAAATATCTTGTGCTGTTGTTACAAGTTTTCGATGGCTTGAAGACCCTGCATATGCTTCATCACCTGCCATAAGCGCAGCCCATTGATTCTGGCTCATAGCTCCTGTACCACTATCTGTTAGTAGATCTATGTATACATCTTCGGAACGAAGATTAAATACATTGTATTGTGCATCAATTATTTTTTGCTCTCGTTCTTTTGAGGTAAGCCATTGTATAGTCTCTACCGACTTAATTCTAAATGGCTCGGGGATGTAGCGTTTAACCATATATTTCTCCCTATACAATTATCTAAAAATCAATATTATAAATAATATGGAAAATTCTATTTATGTCAATAGAATTTTCCATAAATAAAGAAATAAAAATCCTTAGGCTTTCTATAACTTCCCGCAATACTACTTTGGTTTTGTATAGACCAAAATATGATCGATACCAAAAAGCAATCAATAAGATTCTGCCATTATTATCGTAATCGTGTTCTACCATTGCTTGAGCTTGCCCCAAAAATTAAAATTGCTAAAGCGCGATAACTATAGGACTTTAGGCATATACCCAAAGCACTCCGGCTATTCACGCAAAGAGCCGAACTTATTCACGGTCTGCGCCTCGGCTAAATACGGGAATAAGTTTGGACAAATACGGGGAGAGCTTCGGCTAAATACGCAAATAAGTTTGGCTCTGTAATTAAATAGATTATACTTATATAGTATAACAAGATAGGAGAAACACTATGAACAAAAATCTAAGCTTTGAACACTTGCAAAAATTAATCAAGAGCAAGCCCAACGATAATGTTTATTTTATCTAGCCCCTTCGCATTTTGCTGCTGATGAAAGCAGGCTGCTTAACTTTTTACATTATTTAAAACCGCTTTCAAGCCATAAGAAATAGCATTGATAATCTCTATTTTGTTATCCATCTCATCTACATAAACGCTGCTTTGAAGTAATGATTTTATATCATTGGTTCTGATTAAAAATGCTTTTTTCGATTGTTTCACTTTTACTGCTCTGCTCAAAAGTGTTACTGCTTCTTCCAAAGTTTCATGCTCTTTTTGAATGCGGATCAATATCGGTGAATTTTGGTAAGTTTCTTTTAATATAGCATCTATGCCATTATTTCTTTGGACTGGAATATATTCTATATCATACAAAAGTTTTTCTACTAGACTATCTACATTTTGATATGCAGTTTTGCCTTTCTGCAATAAACACGATTCACTTTTTATTGGATTTTTTAACCTTGCATAAGTTACTTTTATGGCATCTTCTGAAATATCCATACCGATAACTTTTCTATTTTTTAATTTTCCAGCAACCAAAGTTGTGCCACTTCCACAAAATGGATCAAGAATTATATCCCCTTCATCTGATGCTATTTCAATAATTCTTTCTAATAATAGAATCGGTTTTTGAGTTGGATAGCCCACCCTTTCTTTCGCTTTTGGATTCAAGTATGGAATCTCCCAAACATCATTCAGAGGCACGCCTTTTTTTGCTCCATTATTTATTGTGTTTCCATTCCCATCTTTTGCATATACAGTTTTACCATCACTATTTCTAACTCGTTTTTGTAAAATTTGATCAATATTTGTCGTTTCTGAATAATTATTGTAAATGGTAGTAAATTTAAAGTTTTGGCTTTTAGAATAAAAATATATGGTTTGATGAGAAGGCAATAAACCTTTTTTAGCATTTGACCACCTCTTATAGTACCAAATAATTTCAGACTGAAATTGTTTTACACCAAAAACATCATCTAACAAAATTTTAGCAATATAAGCAGAATTTTTATCACAATGAACAAAAATGCTTCCAGTATTTTTTAAAACTCTTTTTAACTCGATCAATCGGAAATATAAAAAATTAGCATACTCTTCATTACTATACCATACATCTTTGTAGGAAAATTCTTTACTTCCGTCTCTGGTCTTCAATTTTTGCACTTTGTTCGTAAAAAATGGCGGGTCTAAATAAATTAAATCAATACTATCATTTTTAAAATCTTTTAATAATTCTAAACAATCTCCTTGTAAAATTTTTGCCATATTTTATCTTCTAGAATTTTCTTTAGCAATTTTTTCTAAAATATCTTTTAAATCTATTTCTGTTCTATTTTTTACATATTCCCAAGCATTTTCCCCATAGTAATATTCTCCACCGATACCTTTATAAAGAGTTTCCAAAGTATTTTGAATTTTTATTGCTTGCATACGGTTTGGATAATAAAACATAATTCTTATAGGATTATAGCCAGCAGCGTGAATAACTTTAATTCTTGTATGTTCTTTGGTTATATGGTCGCCATCCGTTGTAGCATCTCGCCATTTTATCTCTATAGCATTATTACCTTGCAAACAATCTATTTCAAAAGTCTTAGGTTTTTGCCCTATACTATTGGGAATTTTTATTGTAGCAGAATTTGGATACTTATGGTAAAAGCATAGTTTGGTTACTTCCTCTAAAAACGATCCTGCATACTTATATAAAAACCGCCCTTTATTTTGGTATAAATCAATGAAGTACCCTTCTTCGTCTGTAACTCCTAAAACTTGATAAATTAAATAGTGGGACTTATCATCATTTTGCATTTCTACCATTCTATCACCAATTTTTGCTTTTAAATTACTGGCATATTTTTGTGATAATTCTTTTATTTCTAGTGTTATACTCACTATTTTCCCTTAAAATTTGTGGTGAATGTTTGGATAAAATCCTAGTTAAAAATTGCGCCAGAATCTGGGCATAAATAACACCAGTACGGTATAAATTTCCAAACGACCAATGACCATTACTACGGATAAAAACATTTTTACAAATGGGTGTAGTGCACCGTAGTTCATGCTTGGTCCTAGCCCAGCAAAACCTGGCCCGATATTTCCTAAAATTGCCAGCGCGCCTGAAAATGATGTCAATAAATCACTGCCAAAGAATGCTAATACCAGAGTTGTCAATAGCAATAACAAAATATACAAAATTAAAAAACCAATAATCGCAGCAATAACCAGACTGCCCATAGACTGCCCGTTAATGGAAATTTGGTAAAATCCCCTAGGCTTTAACATATAGCGCAGTTCTAAAATACCTTTTTTTACTAGACAAATTACGCGGATGACTTTGACCCCGCCTGCTGTTGAACCCGCAGAGCCACCGATAAACATTAATAAAAATAGCAAAACTTTGGCATTTTCTGGCCATCGATCATAGTCTACCGTTGCAAAACCGGTTGTCGTTAAAATGCTAGTCACTTGGAACATTGCATCGATCAGGCTCGCAATAAAACTTTTTCCTGTTTGGAATTCTAGTTTCAAAATCAAAGCTATGGTCAAACTACACAATGCTATAATGAGAAGATATATTTTGAGCTCGGTGTTAGAACGTATTTTGTCAAATTTTCGCTTAAAAACATGATAGAATACCATAAAATTACAGCCTGCTAAAATCATAAAAATTGTAATAACCCATTGGATATAAGCAGAGTTATACGCCCCTATGCTGTCATTTCGGGTGGAATAACCACCTGTAGCCATGGTGGCAAAGCTGTGGGTAAACGAATCAAATAAGCTCATTCCACCCAAACGCAGTAAAATGATTTCGACAAACGTCAATATGGTATAGATAAACCATAGTATTTTTGCCGTGTCATTGATGCGGTAAGTTACTTTATCTAAATCTGGGCCAGGTGCTTCTGCACGCATTAGTTGAGCACCACTGATACCTAATAATGGAAACAAAGCTATAGTCAAAACAATGAAGCCCATACCCCCTAGCCAATGGGTCATAGCGCGCCAAAATAATAAACCTTTGGAAAGTCCTTCAATATTGCTTAAAATACTGGCTCCCGTGGTGGTATAACCCGAAATGGTTTCAAAAAATGCATCGATAAAATTGGGAATATCGCCTGATAAAACGAAAGGCAAGGCCGATAAAGCGGACACAAAAAACCAAGAAAACGAAACTAACAGCAAAGCATCACGCGGCACTAGATTTTTATTTGAGTCTCGCTTGCGCAATTTTAAAAAATAAAAAAGGCTGCCAAACAATAACACGCTAAAACCAATGGGCAGGAGAAATGCGGAAAGCAAATGTCGTTCGCCATAAAAAAGGCCCACCATCAAAGGTAATAGCATCAGTGCAGTAATGATTAACATCAAGGCAGAAAGCCCTAAAAATAATGTGCGAAAATTCATAGCTTCTAATTACTAAAAAGTTGAATCATTTGCTCTCGTAGTTCCTTATAGGTAATGAGGATCACGCGATCTCCTTTTTGCAACACCGTTGTACCTGTAGGTAGGATTGTACCTTCTTTTCGATATATATATGTAATAATTGTATCTTCATCAGGGAAGCGAATTTGATTTAGGGCTTGGTCTACTAAGCTGGAATTCTCCCCCACCTGCAATTCTAAAATTTCCATATCGCCATCAACCAAACTTTGAATATTGTATACATTATCCCCGTGAATATAGCGCATAATAGAATTTACCATGGTGTTACTACTACTTACGATGACATCAAGCCCTAAGCTAGAGGCAATGTTATGCATTTGTTTTGTGCGTGTCAGGACAATCGCTCGGCGAATCCCCGTGTTTTTGGCATACAGCGCGGTTACAATATTGAGCTCTTGGTTGTCTGTAGCTGCAATAAAAATATGGGCTTTGGTTAGATTTTCTTCTTCAAATAAATTTTCTTCACTGACATCGGCGTTTAATACTTCAACATCGGGCAGGCGAACTTTAATAGATTTGCAACGTTCATAGTCTCGTTCAATGTATTTGATTTTGTATTGCTGTAAATCCATCGTTTTGAAAAACCATTTTGTCAAACTATGGAATAGACCTTTTGCTTTTTTGACGACTGGTTCTGTATTTTTGGCAAGCAATCGACCTACGGTAATAGCAATCTCACCGCCTCCTAGTATGACAACATTTTTACTGTTATCTTGCAAACCTAAGCCAAACTGTTCTATAATCCGTTCTGTATGGCTTTTTTCCGATGCAATATATATGGTGTCTTTCAGCTGTAGTACCGTTTCGGCTGTGGGTATCATTAGCGAAGAATCCATATGGCGCAATAAAGGTATTAGAAATGAAACAGGCGAGTCATTGCGCAATTGCTGGATTGTTTTGCCGATAATTTTATGTTGGCCTTCACTCAACATAAAACTGCGTAGCTGAATATCGCCGTTAGCAAATTCGTAAATATCGCCAATGGCACCGTGCTCTATGGTTTTGATAATGGCTTCAGCCGTTTCGCGTGGAGGGTGAACCACAAAAGATGGACCAATTACCGAGCGTTCAATAACGTTGATCGAGTTGTATTCTAAATTGCGAATACGAATGATTTTCGTCAATTCGGGGAATTCGGCCCCCACTATGTAGGCTGAAGCGAGATTTACTTCATCAGAGTTGGTCAAAGCCACAAAAAAATCGGTATCACTCAAATCCACAGATTTCAACGCTTCTAGGTCAGTTCCCAAAGCAAGTTCAATCTTGCAGTCCAAACGTTCGCTAGCGTAACGCTGGATTTCGGGATTTTTCTCTAAAACGACAATATCTTTGCCTTCAGAAATTAGTTGTTTTGCTAATTGAAAACCAATGCTTCCTGCGCCCACAATCACTATTTTCATTGTGGGGCGAATACTAGCATAAAGGCAGACGTTGTGCTATATATTTGGTTATGGCTTTACCAAATACTCAAGATATAAAAAAACGGCCACTCAATATTGCAATTATTTTGGCAGGGGGAATTGGCCACCGTGCCGTTGGTTCTGCAAAAGAAAAACATTTGCAAAAGCCAAAGCAATTTTGGCCTTTAGCGGGCCTCCCTGTTTGGCAACATAGTTGGTTGCGTTATGCAATGAATCCGGCTATAGATAAAGTTTGTTTGGTTTGGCCTGAAAATTATATCGCTGAAATTCAAAACATTGTTGCTAATTATTCGCAAACAGTTGCGCCTAGCTATATTATTGCCGGTGGTTTAGAGCGTAGTGATTCCAGCTATCAGGCTGTGGAATTCTGCCAGCAATGGCAACTACCACAGCAACGGGTTCTGGTTTTAATCCATGATGCTGCCCGACCTTTAATTAGCTCTCGGCTGATTGAAGATAGTTTGGCCCAGCTTGAATTTGCCAATGCTGTAGTTTGCGCTACCCCCGTGCAGGATAGTTTGTTTGTGAAAAATCCAGAAAACAGAGTAGAAAAGGTTTTAAAGCGCAGCCAGATTATGCACAGCCAAACGCCCCAAAGTTTTGAGTTACAAACTTTGCGCAAGGCCTTTGCCAAGCATCGCCAACGCCAGGAAATTATACCAACAGATGATATTTCTTTGGTGAAACATTATTTGCCTGCAGAAAAAATTGCGATAGTGGCGGGCGATAAGTACAATATCAAACTTACAGAAGCCGAAGACCTTGATATACTCGATTGGTGTTATGAACGGTTTATGGCTGAAACTGCCAAAATTGAAAATTTTGGCAATGTTTGAAGTCTGGAAGTGAATGCAAATCCGCTTTTTCTTGGATTGTGAATTACCAAAAAATCATTATAGATTGGTTTTTTATTATGAACCATGTAGAAAATACAAACCATGCAAAACCAAAGCAATTAAAAATTGTTTTATTTCAACCAGAAATACCACACAACGCTGGGGCTGCAATTCGGCTTTGCGCTGGGCTTAATGCGGCATTGCATTTGATACGGCCTTTAGGTTTTACTGTAAACGATAAACATTTAGAGCGAGTGGCTCTGGGTTATCATGAATTGCTGCGCCCGGTAATACACAACAATATGGCAGCTTTTTTAAGTTCCTTAAAAGAATGCGAACAGTTGCTGATATTTTCCAGCAAGGCTAACAAAATATTCACAGAGATTGATATAGCAGAAAAAGTGGCCTTGTTATTTGGTTCAGAAACAAAAGGTTTTAGTGCATTGATGCAAACCAATCTCGATGTGTATCAATCGTTGGAACAACGTTCGCTAAGCGTAAAAATCCCCCAAGCAGAAAATTTTCGTTGCCATAATTTGAGTAATAGCATTGCTATGGGAGCTTATGAAATCCAGCGAAAGTGGGGTTTCCCCAAATTGAGTTAGTTCATTTATTAATGATAGGCTGGTAAAAGAAATTTTAGCTAAGGCTAAAGCAGAACAATACCGATAAATAAATACCCCAGCCCCCTCTAACCATAGAATTACCTCCCACCTATTTAATAGAATCGACCCAAATCTATTAATAGAATTACCTCCCACCTATTGATAGAATTGACCCAAATCTATCAATAGAATTACCTCGCACCTATTGATAGAATTGACCTAAATCTATCCATAGATTTACCTCCCACCTATTGATACCCTAGTCTTTAATGAAATTTTCTACATCGGCACATAATCCAAGACCTATACAACAATCATCGGCAATCGTTGGCCAAATTCTGAACGCCCCTGAAAGAATAATATCCCGTTTTGATTTTCATTAAATGTTTCACCTTTTGGAGATTGCCCCATAGTGTAATTAAGGTGTAATCAAGTATTTTATTCAATTCTACACTTTGCCACCCCCCAAAGGCCAAACAAAGGCCAAACAAAGGCCAACACCCTTAAGCCTTTTGATTGGCATGGATTTTGAACCACCTTACAACACTAACACACAACACTAAGACACAAAAAAAGTGCCCAAAACATAAAAAAAGCACAAAAAAACTTGTAAAAAGCTTGTATAGGCCTTGACGCAACACCCCCCCTAGCAAAATGGGGCACTGTACACTAGCCCGTATGGGTTGGCGAATCTTTATCCATTTTTGGAGGTATTGCTTATGTATAAGCTCAAACTACTTTTATTGCCTGTAGCATTGCTACTGGCCTTTATGGCCTTGGCCTGCGCCCCACCCGATGACGATGATCGATCTTCTGGGCCGACTAAGCCGACTATCAATAACGCCATCTACGATTTTACTACGGCTCTGTTAACCGTACAAGGTACTGACTTAAGTCCTACAGAAGCCCAAATCCAAACTATCAGGGTAGCTGGCCTAGCCTTAAATTCTTATACTGCCACAGCCACTGGGGTAAATAGTAACGGTCTTAAACAAGGTCAGTACCGTATTGCAAACGATGGCACTGCGATTTGGCTTAGACTTACCGATCCACATAAAGCTGCTCTGAATGGCAAGGTGGGTAGCAATGGTCTAAAAAAAGGGTTGCTTACTAGCTCTGGTGCTTGGGCGGGTTTAAATACAGCCAAAGACTTGGAAGTTAGGAATATACCCGAAAATAAGCAGTCTAAAGTATCCGATGACAATCAGCCATCTAAGCAAACTGAAGACGAACAAGCTGAAGAAGACGAACAAGCCGAACAAACCGAAGAGGAGTCGCCTAAGCAACCTGAAGAAGCTGAAGAAGACGAACAAGTCGAACAAGCTGAAGATCAGTCGCCTGAAGCCACAATTACCCGTGCAACCTACCATGTTGGTACGGCGCTGTTAACCTTGCAAGGTACTCACTTAAGTGCTACAACTGCGACCCAAGCGCAAATCCAAACCATCGTGGTAGATGGCGTAGCCTTAAATTCTTATACTGCAGATGGCACAGCCACTGGGCCAGATAGTCGCAGTCTTGCAAAAGGTAAGTACCGTATGAAAAGAGATGGCACAGCGCTTTGGCTTTACCTTACCGATCAACATAAAGCTACTCTGAATGGCAAGACAGGTATGGATAGCAATGGTCTAAAAAAAGGATTGCTTAGCGTTGGCACTGGTACTTGGGCGGGTTTAGATACAGCCAAAGACTTGGACGTTAGTGGAAACCCCGCACCCACAATTACCAGTGCAACCTACAATGCTATTACAGGCGTGTTAGTGATTACAGGTGTCAATTTACCGTCAACAGTGGATCGCTGGGACTTCACCAAATTGAGGTTTGTCGCAGGTAATGGTCGTAATAAATACACATTACCCGGTCACTACCCAACCGGTAATAACATAGCCACAGGTTCTGCAGCAAGTGCAACAAGCTTAACGATTACTTTAGGCCGTTATCAACGCAATAGAGCCAATAGGATATTGGTTAAGAATGGTGATAGTGATGTTGATGGTGCATACAACCTGGAAGCAGCAGCAGGATTTGCAGGTGGTAGCGCTGAAGACACAAGCAATAACCCTATTACCGTTAGTGGGTATGTATTCATAATCTATAACGCATACTACAATGCTAATAAAGGCAATTTATTGATTCAGGGTAATCATTTACCGACAACAATTGCAGAATGGGACTTTAGCAAATTGACGCTTGTATCCAGTGATGGTAGTAAGAGATACAAATTACCCCAGCACGCAACCGCAGGTGAAAACACAGCCACAGGTTCTAGTGCAGGTACAACCTACTTAAGTATTACTTTAAGCGGTAGTGTAAAAGCGGAAGCCGAGAAGATACTGGTTAAGCATGGCAAACTTAAAGCAGCAGCAGGATTTATACCTGGTAGTACAGAAGGCTTAACCACTAGTATATTCAAGTTTTAAATTTAAAGTAGGGTTTGGTTGTTGCAACGCTTGCATTGGCAATTGCAACCTTGGTAAGTTTTTTAGCAAGGTTGCTTTTGCCAATTATAGCCTTGGTAAATACGGGAAGCCAATATAGCCAAAGGCTGGAACAACCAAGCTATGTTTGAGCCCGTGCATGGTTCTGCACCTCGCCTGATACAAGAAGGCCGCCTGCCTTATGTTGACCCTCGTTCAATGCTACAAGCAGTTAGTTTAATGCTAAGCCATATTGGGTACAATCAGAAAGCCGTTACATAAACACCGCAATACAAACGGCAAGCGCGCACTTCCCAATAACTGGTTTTGCAAATGGTGCCGCAACCCAAGATTTTATGGCTAAATTAATTAGCTAGATTCAGTAAAATCGGCAAAATAATTTCTCAATAATCTTGACTTTATCGTGAACAAACTTTATAAGCTTGCGCTTGATATTGATAATAGTTTTTATCGAATTTTAACTTATTTTTTATAAAGGATTATTTCTATGTATAGAAAGATGTTTAGTGCAAAAATAGCAACTCTGTTATTCCTTATAGTTTTAGCAGCGTGCTCAAAAAAGAAAGGTACAGATTCCAGTACCACCCCTGAAAAAGAGGAAGGGAAAATGATTACGATTCAACACGAAAGCGGAGAGACGGTATTAAAATCAATTCCCAAACGGATCGTAGTTTTAGAATACTCTTTTATTGATGCGCTCGCTGCTATTGAGATTGCGCCTGTGGGTATTGCCGATGATAAAAAGCGCGAGCGCATTGAGCCCGAATTAATCGAGCATATTGGCAATGATTGGGTTTCCGTTGGCACGCGCAAACAACCCAGCTTAGAAGTGATTGCCAGCCTAACCCCGGATTTCATTATTGCCGATAAAAAACGTCATTCTGCGGTATACAGCTCTTTAAGTGAGATCGCCCCCACGATTGTATTGAGTAGTCTAGGGGCTGATTATGATGCCACTATTGAAAATATGGTTGTGATTGGCAAAGCGTTGGGTAAAGAATCTGAAATGGAAGAGCGTATTGCTAAGCACCAAAAAATTATGGACGATTACGCTGCTGCTATTCAGAATCCAAACAATTTGACGGCTGTGTTTGGCGTAACCAATGCCAATGGCCTGTGGTTGCAAGGGCCCATATCATTTAATGGTACTCTTTTAAAGCGGCTTGGCTATGAAAGCCCGTTGAAAAATAATGAAAGTGCTTCAATTGAAACTTCTCTGGAACAATTGGCCGATGCGGATCCGGATATTTTGCTATTTGGGAAATATACCGACCCAGCATTTACAGAAAAATTCCTCGAAGATGCCCTTTGGCAGACGATTAGTGCCGTCCAAAATGATGAAGTGCACTATGTTCGTAGATCGAATCTGTGGGCACGCTTACGCGGAATTATTGCAGCAGAAATTATTGCCAAAGATTTCGTTGAAATTCTGAACAAATAATTTCGATAAAATCTCTAATCAAGAGATATATCCAATGAGTATTTATACAAAAATAATATGTCTCTTTGTCGTCCTGCTCTTCGGAGCAGGGGCGTCCCTTATTTTATATCCTATTGGTGATATTACTTTCGATACCGTATATTCGGCCCTCACGACTCCCATTGACGATGTGGCCGAAATCACGTTTTTGAATATTCGTATTCCCCGCACATTAACGGCCATTCTGTTAGGGGTGAATTTATCGTTGGCGGGTTTGGTTGTACAAGCTCTAAGCCGAAACCCTATCGCCTCGCCGGGAGTATTAGGTATTAGCCAAAGTGCGGGTTTATTTGTTGCCCTAGCAGCGATTATCCCGGAATATTTGCCTATACCGTTAAATATTTTGGCATTTATCGGTGGGCTTATTGGCGGTGGTTTGACGTTTGTTGTTGCCGGCGGTTTGAATAAACGTATCACTCCCGAGCGTATGATTTTAGCAGGCCTGGCTACCGGGGCAATCACTATTGCGGTGATGCGCTTTTCCTTCACCATTGACGATGACGTTGCGAAATCTGTAATTAAATGGTTGATCGGCAATGTCAAAGATGTCCGTTGGCAAGAGGTAAATAATTTAATTATTTGGGCATTTGTAGGTATTATCATTTGTTTGGCTTTCAGTAATGTTTTGAATATTCTGGCTATCGGCACGGAAACAGCAAAAGGGCTGGGGGTTAATGTGGTGTTTTATGGTGTGATTTTATGGGCAGTAGCAACATTTTTAACTGCCGTATCGGTTGCAGCCGTTGGTCCGATATTGTTTTTAGGTTTGATGATTCCCCATTTAGCGCGTTTAATATTTGGGCATAACCACAAAATTTTAGCCATCGCCTGTCCATTGATGGGGGCAACATTGATGGTACTTGCCGATGCGCTCAGCCGTTACTTATTAAAGGGTATATATGGCACGGAAACGCCTATTGGTGTGGTAATCTCATTTGTTGGCGGAATTTATTTTCTATTCCTGATCAAAAGGGAAGATAGTTATGGAAAATAGAACCACGCCCCTGCATACTAGTCGAAAATTTAACAGCATCTGTATTGTATTGCTGGTTATGGGTTTGGCAGTGTCTTTGTTTTCCATTGCTATGGGCGCAACTCCCATTGCCCTAGATGTGTTGATCAATACGATTTTTGGCTTAGAAGGTGAAACCAAAGATTTTATTATTTATAAATATCGTATGCCGAGGGTGGCATTAATTTGGCTGGTAGGTTTGGCATTAGGGGTTGCTGGAGTGGTTATTCAGCATACCTTAAACAATGCACTCGCCAGCCCAAAAATTATTGGCATTAACAGTGGAGCGGCTTTTTTCACGTTGTTAGTAGCTTTTGCATTCCCTCAAATTCCCGTTAGCTATATTCCGCTAATAGCGAGTATTGGCGGTATTAGCGCGGGAACTTTGACCTATACTATGTCATGGTCTGGGGGAATTCACGTAATGCGGTTTGCCATGATTGGTATTGCTATTGGCTACACCTTTGATTCTGCCGTTGATTTTATTTTATTCCACGGAGTGCATATCCTAAGCCCATCGCTAGTATGGCTAGCGGGGTCGTTTTGGGGGCGTACCTGGGCACACGTGAAAGCTATGGTACCGGTAATTGTCCTATTCGTTCCGTTAATTTACGCTCTATCGTACCGATTAGAAGTGATTCGATTGGGCGACAGTATAGCTACCGGGGTGGGGATTTCGGTAGAGAAAATACGATTTATTTTATTGCTGTCTGCAACTATTTTAGTTAGTACCGCAGTTGGGGTTGCCGGTGTATTGGGTTTTGTGGCTCTGATTACGCCCCATATGGCAGCAGCAATGGTCGGTGGTATCTCAAGACGCACGGGAATTGTTGCGGGGTTACTTTCTATCAATCTAATCTTATTGGCCGATTTGACGGGGCGGATTATTGCCCCGCCCATCGAAGTAGCGGCCGGGGTCATCATTGCCTTGTTTGGTTCGCCATATTTCATTTATTTATTGTCCAGGTATAAAGGTAATAAATATGCTTAATATTCAAAATTTATGTGCCGGGTATGAAAAAACTATCATCATTGAAGATATTCATATCACGATAGAACCAAATACATTTACCGCTATTGTGGGGGCAAACGGCTGTGGTAAATCTACATTGTTTAAGGCATTGTCCAGTGGGGCAAAAATGTTTCATGGGGCGGTAACGATTGATGGTATTGATAAGTCTAGTCTTAGAATGAATGATATAGCCAAACGTATGTCTATTTTGCCGCAGCACCCTATATCGCCCGAAGGCATTACGGTTGAAACATTGGTTAGTTATGGCCGTACGCCCTACCAGAACTTGTTGGGTATGAAAACCAAAAATGATCACCATATTATCGAGCAAGCACTAGAGGCAACGGATTTATTAAGTATGCGTCATAATTTGGTGGCCAACTTATCGGGTGGGCAACGCCAGCGGGCCTGGATTGCCATGATTTTAGCACAGGACACAGACCTAATTCTGTTAGACGAACCCACTAACCACTTGGATTTGCGCTATCAACATGATATTTTGAAACTGTTAAAAGCCCTGAATAAAAAAAATAAGACGATCGTAATCATTATGCATGATTTGAACCAAGCAGCTCAATATGCAGATATAATCTATATGATGCACGATGGGCGCATTTACCAGTCTGGCAGCCCCAACGAAACAATGAATAGCGCGGCTATCGAATATGTTTTTGGCGTGAAAAATAAAGTAATCGAAAATCCAGAAACTCACAAACGGCTATGTGTGGTTTTGTAACATTTAGCTACAGCCTAGATGTTTTGTGCCGTTATAACCAAGAAAAAAGCTCCTAAACAACTCTTTCTTCTCTTCTTTGGCTTTAGCCTTTTCTTGCTCGGTGGCTAGTTTATTGCCTTCTTCATCATAACTTTGTCCACTGGGCTTGTTCGTTATTCTCACTGTAACAAAAAACCTACAAACTTTTTTTAGTAATAGCTTTGAACAAAACCCTTACAATAATTATTGCCAGAACGTTGCCATAAAAATTAAGAGAGTTTCTTAATGCCCAACAAGAGAGTTTCTTAATGCCTAATAAGAGAATTTCTTAATACCCAACAAGAATTTTTTGTAACAAGATAAACTTTGGCCAAGCCTTGGTAAGTTTTTTATCAATTATAGCCATTCTGGAAAGTAGAAAAAATCGAGTTATCACGTTCTGCATCATTGTTTTTTACTCTATCTGCTTTGTATTGTTTTGGCTTTCTCTTTTTTGTTAGGGAAGCATATTAACTTTCAATAATTTATTACGCAATTCTATAAAATGCAGAAAATGGAACATAATAAATTTTGGCAATGATGGGAATGTTATTAAAGATTCTCAAGATAGTTTTTACGGTGTAGCAATCGCCCAATGTCGCTATAATAAGCTTTCTATCAAAACAATAAACATTTTAAATCTTTCAGGTATTTATGGCAAAACAAATAAATCAAAAGCAGCACGAAAGCCTCAGTGAAGCTTTTGAAAAGATGGATAGAGAAATTGCGGAAGGGGTCCTGCACGATAATCTGCACGCCGATGCAAAACAAGATGCTCAAGCAAAAAAGAACAAGCCTCTTAGCTTTAACACAACCGCAGATAAGCAGGGGCATTTGCACCATTTTTTACAACAGCTAGCCAAAATCTGCCATTTGCGCGGCGATATGATCCCCAGAGCGCAAGAAGCTTTAATCCGTAAGTTTCTTTTAAATTATCGCTACCGCCACCATTTACAACAAATGAGTAATGCTCATGCATTGCGTTCCGAGGAAGCCAAAAATAATGGCGATCCCAAATTATTCTTGCAAGAGAGGCTAGAGGCTTGGCGCAAAATGCCACGCGATTTATCGTTATTGCTAGATGTTGCCGAAGCGTATGCCGAGCCACAAAGCTTTTTAGAACAAAAAAATACACGGAGTAGACTTGCAAAAGAAGATAGAGCGAAACCTGAAATAAAATCAGAAGCTCAAGGAATGAAAACTAGGCTAGGGTTTAGTGAATCAGAGCGTGCTTTGAGTGCTAAAGCTTTGATGCTTAAAGAAAAGCATGCTGCTAAGCAGGAAAACAAACAAACGCAGGAACAGCGCAAACAACAAGAAAGGATTGCCAGTGAGCTACTGCAATTAAACCCTTGGCAATACCGCCGCCAAGCGATTAAATATTTAAAAAAAGCCACAGAGCTATATATTGGCTTAGAATTAGAACAAGAAAGCAATGAAGAGAAAGCAAGTGCAAACAAACTAAGTGCAAACAAACTAAGCGAAGAATTAAAGCGTTTGGAACAGTTACAGCAAAATTATCCCAATATTAATTGGGAACGTTATGCTAAGCAAATTAAAATTTTAAAAGGGCAAGCTCGGTCGCGTTGGCCTTGGGTGCTGCTAGCGTTATTGTTGTTGGCTTTGTTTTCTATTGCCATGATTTACCTTCCGTGGCGCAGTTGGTTGTTCTTTCGATCTGAAGAAGTAGCTCTGCAGGAGGTTGTGCCTCAATTGAGTGAACAGCGTTTGTTGGAAACTCCGGTACCGGTAGAATGGAAGGTTCCCGCAAAGAGCGATTTGGATTTTGATAAAGTGATCCAAAAATCACAGCGATTAAAATTGAGCCAGCATTATGCCTATGAAGTTCAGGGCCACATACGAGTCAAGCCTAAAAAGCACCCCTCTATAAATGGTGGCAATACAGCGCATTCGCAATTTTTGATTCCGACAGAGCCTTTTGACTTGTTGCTGACTTATGAACATCAGGGCCAAGAATTCAAAAAACGCATAGAATTTTCTTATGACAATGAAACTGACCCTATCGAAATCGACAGGGCCCCTGTGATGGAAGGGGATACTGTGTTGTTCCGCGAGGTTTTTCGTTTACCGGGCGGGGCGGTGAATGACGACCGTTTGCGTGCCCAGATAGACAAGGTAGGCAAAGCTCCAAAATACGAGGCCAAAAGTTTAGCAGAAGGTGGCTTTGCCCAGCCATTGAGCAGCTTCAATATTCAAGGTGAGCCCCAACCCAATATAAAAATGGCTTTCCGCAACCAAGTTGTTCGCAGCGATGGCGAGAGTATAAGACAAGTAGGCTATGATCTTGAGTTGCAAAACAATAGTAAGTTGCCTTTAGACCAATACCAATTGCGTTTGAATTGGCGGCAAGAAAATAGCATCTATACCAAAGAAAATTCCCCTATATTACAGCAAAATAACTATACCATTATTTCTGCTAGCGGTACAAACTTGCCGGGCCGAAGCAGGACAACCCAGCGATTGTGGTTAGAAGTTCCAGAAGGTTTAAATTACCCGATAGAACAATTAACGCCTCAAGTGCGTATTATCGAAAATCGCTTTGCCACAGAATAGCGAAATAAGTTCAGTTGCCTTTTTCTAACATTGACGCAGTAGTCGAAAGACAATCTTTGCCTTGCTCCTCTGCAGCAACGGCTTACTTTGATTTGAAGAGGCTATAAAGATTTTAATGTTCCATCTGCAAGCTGGAACAATACACCACATTCTGTGGGTAATATAAAGTTCGATTACATCAGTTTAATCAAGCTCAAGATACCGATAACTAGGCCAATGCCTGTTGCTATAAACCATTGCAACATTAAAAATCTTTTATCCATGTTCTGTTGAATAGCTTTAAAACGCTTGCCGACTTGTTCAAAACGTTTATCTATTTGTGTTGCTATCAACTTGGTTTGACCAAACCTAGTTGGTTATTTAACACAACAAAAAGTCTCTGTACTTGTAAAAGCAAATGTCAGTTTAGAGTGAAGATCATCTCCCCCAACCAACACCCCACCCGATGATGATGATCGATCTTCTGGGCCGTCTGGGCCACCTATTTAATAGAATCGACCTAATTCTATAAATAGAATTACCTCGCACCTATTGATAGAATTGACCTAAATCTATCAATAGATTTACCTCCCACCTATTAATACCCTAGTCTTTAATGAAATTTTCTACATCGGCACATAATTCACGACCTATACAACAATCATCGGCAATCGTTGGCCAAATTCTGAACGCCCCTGAAAGAATAATATCCCGTTTTCATTTTCATTAAATGTTTCACCTTTTGGAGATTGCCCCATAGTGTAATTAAGGTGTAATCAAGTATTTTATTCAATTCTACACTTTGCCACCCCCAAAGGCCAAACAAAGGCCAAACAAAGGCCAACACCCTTAAGCCTTTTGATTGGCATGGATTTTGAACCACCTTACAACACTAACACACAACACTAACACACAAAAAAAGTGCCAAAAACATAAAAAACACAAAAAAACTTGTAAAAAGCCATATATAGACCTTGACGCAACACCCCCCCTAGCAAAATGGGGCGCTGTACACTAGCCCGTATGGGTTGGTTAATCTTTACCCATTTTTGGAGGTATTGCTTATGTATAAGTTCAAACTACTTTTATTGCCTGTAGCCTGGCTACTGGCCTTTATGGCCTTGGCCTGCGCCCCACCCGATGACGATGATGCATCTTCTGGGCCGTCTTCTGGGCCGACTATCAATAACGCCATCTACGACTTTGCTACGGCTCTGTTAACCGTACAAGGTTCTAACTTAAGTCCTACAACTGCGACCCAAGCGCAAATCCAAACTATCAGGGTAGGAAGCCAAACAAATGGTGTAGACTTCAGTTCCTATACTGCAGATGAGGATGCCACTGGTGTAAATAGTAACGGTCTTGAACAAGGTAAGTACCGTATGAAAAGCGATGGCACAGCGCTTTGGCTGAAACTTACCGAGCAACATAAAGCTGTTCTTGAGGCCAAGGTGGGTAGCGATGGTCTAAAAAAAGGGTTGCTTACTAGCTCTGGTGCTTGGGCGGGTTTAGATACAGCCAAAGACTTAACCGTTAGGAATATACCCGCAGCCGAACAAGTCGATGATCAATCGCCTAAGCAAACTGAAGACGAACAAGCTGAACAAGTCGAACAAGCTGAAGAAGAGTCGCCTAAGCAAGCTAAAGACGAACAAGTCGAACAAGCTGAAGAAGAGTCGCCTAAGCAAGCTAAAGTCGAACAAGCTGAACAAGCCAAACAAGCTGAACAAACCGAAGAAGTCGAAGATAAGCAGTCTAAGACCGAAACTGAAGATCAGTCGCTTAAGCTACCCGAAGCCGAAGAAACCGAAGAGGAGTCGCGTAAACTACCCGAAGCCGAAGAAACCGAAGAGGAGTCGCCTAAGCAACCTAAAGCCGAACAAGCTGAAGAAGTCGAACAAGCCGAAGATCAGTCGCCTAAGCTACCCGACCCCGCAATTACCCGTGCAACCTACAATGTTAATACAGGCTTCTTAGAGATTACAGGTACTAATTTACCAGCAGCAGTTGCAGACTGGGACTTTAGCAAATTGACGCTTGTATCCGGTGATGGTAGTAAGAGATTCACATTACCTAAGCACTCAACTTTAGGTAGAAACACAACCATAGGTTCTCAAGCAAGTGCAACAAAATTATTTATTGAGTTAAGAGGTAGTGTAAAAGCCAAAGCCAATGCTATACTGGTTAACGATGGTGAAAGTGATGCTAATGGTGCATACAACCTGGAAGCAGCAGCAGGCTTTGCAGGTGGTAGCGCTGAAGACACAACCAATCCTATTACCGTTAGCGGGTATACAGCCAGCATCACCAGTGCAACCTACGATGCTAATACAGGCGAGTTATATATTATTGGTATCAAGTTACCGACATCAATTGCAAGATGGGACTTTAGCAAATTGACACTTGTATCCGGTGATGGTAGTAAGAGATACCCATTACCCGAGCACGAAACTGCAGGTGAAAACACAGCCACAGGTTCTCGTGCAGGTAGATACAGCTTAAATATTACTTTAAGCGGTAGTGTAAAAGCGGAAGCCGATAAGATACTGGTTAACGATGGTGATAGTGATAATAATGGTGCATACAACCTGGAAGCAGCAGCAGGCTTTGCAGGTGGTAGCGCAGAAGACCCAACCAACCCGATTACCGTTAGTGGGTATGTAGCCAGCATCACCTTAGTATCATATGTAGTTAATATAGGCCAGTTATCGATTATAGGTAGCAGGTTACCGATAGCAGTTGCAGATTGGGACTTTAGCAAATTGACGCTTGTATCCGGTGATGGTAGTAAGAGATTCACATTACCCCGGCACGCAACCGCAGGTGAAAACAAAGCCACAGGTTCTAATG
Source organism: Spirochaetia bacterium (assembly GCA_965225855.1). Taxonomy (GTDB): domain Bacteria; phylum Spirochaetota; class Spirochaetia; order SP-2023; family SP-2023; genus Haliotispira. The sequence continues at coordinate 2,018,496 of CBDDCK010000005.1, forward strand.
CAGGTGCAACAGGCTTAGTGATTAATTTAAGAGGTAATGTAAAAGCCAAAGCCGATGCTATACTGTTTAAGGCTGGTAAAAGTGATAATGCTGGTGCATATAACCTGGAAGCAGCAGCAGGATTTGTATCTGGTAGCGCAGAAGACCTAACCAATGCTATTCAAGTTGTATTCCTTTAAGTAAGGTTTGGTTGTTGCAACGCTTGCATTGGCCTATTGCAGCCTTGGTAAGTTTTTTTATCAAGGCTGCTTTTGCCAAGTTATAGCCATTCTGGAAAGTAGAAGAGTCGAGTTATCACGTCCGATGGCACAAAGTTATCACGTCCTGCATCATTGAGGAACTGGTTGGGATTGGGTTATCTACTATTCACTATACATTGTTGTTGAATAAAAAATCCCTTTCTCCTAACCTTAGCTTGTAAGCCTGGGTTTTGTATATTTGCACTAAACAGCAAAGCAGGCTATAATGCATTTTAACACATTGACATATAACTGCCATGTGGTATAATAGCTGCATAAAAGGAACGCATATGCATTATTTCAGCACCCGTGATTGTTCGAGTCTCCACTCTAACTCCCATTGCAGCCTTAAGTATAAAACCTTCTCGCAAATTGTTTTGGAAGGGCTAGCCCCAGATGGTGGTCTATACATACCCCAAAGCATACCCCAATTGGATAGCGTAGCCCTAGCGCAATGGTCCACCAAAAGTTATGTAGAGCTTACGGTAGAGCTACTGCGCCTCTACGCCCCAGAGCTAGAACAACAAACCGCTTGTAGCTATAACCAGCTAGCCCAAGCCAGCAGCCAAAACTTCCAATGTAAAGAAGTTACGCCCCTAAAGCAATTAAAGGCCCAGTCAAGCTATCCCATCTATATCGCAGAGCTATTCCACGGCCCCACTTATGCATTTAAAGACATAGCCCTGCAATTCCTCGGGCAAATCTTCCAAAGACTATTACAGCAGCAAGGTCGCACCATACACATACTGGGTGCCACCAGTGGCGACACAGGCGGTGCTGCCATCTACAGCGTCCACGGCATGGAGAATATTCAACTAACGATTATCCACCCTCACCAAGCTGTAAGCGAAATCCAACGCAAGCAAATGTGCAGCGTGCTGGATAACAACATCTGCAACATTGCCATCCAAGGCAATTTTGACCAATGCCAAAGCCTAGTAAAAGAAATCATGCAGCGCAGTAAACAGCAGTCCCAAGGGGGCCAAGAAAAGGGCCAAGCTGGCACTATCCCCCACTTGGGGGCTATCAACTCTATCAATTGGGGCCGTATCCTAGCCCAAATGTCTTATTACTTTGCCTTATACTTCCGCATGGTAGGCACAAGGAATGAGATGAGACTTGCGCAGCCCATACGCTTTATTGTTCCCTCTGGCAATTTTGGCAACGTGCTTGCTGGCTATTTTGCCAAGCAAATGGGCCTACCCATTCAATTAGTGATTGCTACCAACCGAAACAACATCTTGCACCAATGTATTGCCCATAACCAATACCAGCCCGCAGAACATGTGCAACCCAGCCACGCCCCCGCAATGGATATAGTACAACCTTCCAACTTTGAACGCTACTTATGGTATCTATTCAGCGGTGATACGGCCCAGCTCCATAATTTTATGATAGGGGCCAAGCAAGGCAACCTACAGCAGCTAAGCCCCCAACAGTACAGCCAAATTTGCCAAGATTTTTCTTCAGCCTATGCCAGCGATAGCGATCTACTGCAAGCCATATTGGATTGTTACACTAACTATCACTACGTACTAGACCCACATACTGCTTGCGCTTACCACGCTTGCAGGCAGCTAGAGCAAAATATGCCCAGTGTCTTGCTGGCTACAGCGCACCCCGCCAAATTCCCCGAAGTATACCAAGCACTAGAGCAAAAATACCCAAACAATGCAAACGCTCAATTCCATTTCCCCGTACCCAATGGCTTGCAGTTTGGCAATGCTGAAGAACGCTATCAAGTATTGGAATGCAATACCGAAGCCTTATTAGCTTATTTAGAACAAAACATCTGGCACTAGGTCCTAATAGTTTGAGTAAAATAATAGGAAAAAAGCAGTACAAATAGGCTAGGCTAAGCACATGCTTTTAGGCAAAATTCCAACCTTATTGAGGGGGAAATAATGAAAAAATGCCTAGGACTGCTGTTGTTCTTAATGCCGTTGAGCATGATGCTCAACGTTCACCAAAGCAAATTATATTTGCAAGCAAAAGCGAAAATCATGGACTTGCAATACAAGCAAAACCAATTGCTGGAAGAAAACCAGCGCATTATTGCCGAGATTGCACGCAGTAACGCCCCTACGGTGATAGAGCATTTAGCTCGTTCTAGCGGGGCCAACCTAAGGAAAATCCACCCCGAGAAAGTTTTGCGTATTATTGTGCCAGAAGAAGATATTTCCCCTTAAAATAAAGGGCCAATCATACTAGGTTTTGGATAGCTTTATGATTCAAAAGCAAGCTGTTACAGAGGCGGCTGGCCAGCACCGCTGCCCCCAAATTATACAAGCCCTGCAAGGCGCAGGTTTTGAATTGCATTGCCTGTTGCAAGGGCACCAACCGTTGCGCACAGCCGTAGTCGATTCACGAGAAGCAGGGCCAGAAATCTTATTCATCGCCCGCCGTGGCAACCAAACAGATGGTCACAATTACATTGACGCCGCATATGAAAATGGCTGCCGCTATTTCTTAGTATCTTACGATTATCTGGCAACTGCCAATGCAGCGAATCGACTACCCTCCGATGCCAGCTTTATAGGGGTAAAAGGCTCTACCGAACAAGCGTTGTATGCTTGGGCCCGTGCCTACCGCCGCAGTCTAAAACAACTGTATGTGTTAGCCATTAGTGGTAGCTATGGCAAAACCAGCACAAAAGAATTGTTAGGTTGTGTGCTAGCCCAACGCTACCGTTGTTACATTACTGCAGGCAACCGCAATGCGCCGGTGGGCTGCGCTCTAACTATTTTGGGGATTGCCCCCGAGATGGAGCTTGCAGTCCTTGAGCTAGGGATTGATCACCCCGGCGAAATGGATTTACTTTGCAGCCTAGCCCAACCAAACGCAGCATTGCTAACCGGTATCGGCTCGGCCCATTTAGAAGGCTTTGGTACCCGCGAAAAGCTGGCCAGCGAAAAAGCTCGAATCTATGCCTATTTGCACCAGCCGCCAAACACTAAGCCCAATGCAAAAGCGAACAAAGCCTTGACGCAGGCTTTAGCCCTACTACCAGCAGATGATTATTTTTTGCCGTTACTGCGTGCAGAAATCAATCGTAATATCTCACCTACAAGCGTCTGTCAAATTATGTATTCTGCCAAACTGGCCCAGCAACAAGGCTACCGTGTAGAAGATAGAGGCTTACAAGGTTTGCGCTTCCATTTTTGCGGTTCTACAAGAGACTCTCTTGTAGAACCGCAAAAATCCGTAACAAAGTTGAGCTGCGATATACCGATATTGGGCTTGCACACCCAACAAGTATTTTGGGCAGCTGCCTCTGCTGCCCAAAACTTAGGCCTTAATCCCACCCAAATATTTATAGGTGCGCAGCACTACTGCCCTCTATTTGGCCGAGGCCAATTGCAACAAGTACAGCTAAAGGATAGTGGTATACCATTCACAATGCTGGAAGACTGTTATAATGCCAGTCCAGAGTCGATGTATGCCCTCATTAAAATGCTCCATTCTTGGGAACAACAAGGATTACTACCTCCCTGTGTCTTAGTGCTAGCTGACATGTTGGAGTTGGGCGAGGCCAGCGTTGCATGTCACCGCAAAATTGCACATCAGCTCTCTTGCTTTTGGCAAAATTCAAAAGTACAGCCTCAAATATTGGTATTATTCTATGGCAAAGAGATGCAAGTCGCACACTCGGAATTACCACCAATGCCTATGGACTGTATCTATGTGCAAAACCAAGAACAGCTCACAACCACCATGTATCATGCTATAGAACACATTGCCAACAAAGCCCAACCACTACTGGTAACCAAGGGAGCTAGGGGAATGCATTTAGAAAAAATCGTAGAGAAAATCTTACTTTAGCTAGATATTGTAAATACAATCACGAAGTTTTGTGCTGTGGCCCGCATTTTTTAGCAGAGGGCACTGGAGGGGTATGATTCTTAGCCTGTTTCGCTATTTTGCCGAGCATTATAATTTGCCGAGTATATTTACCTATATATCTTTTCGCTCGGCGATGGCTGCGGTATGTGGTTTTATGCTTGCTCTATTGTTAGGGCCTACTATCATTCGCAAGTTGCGGGCGCTAAAACTTGGTCAAGAAATTCGCCAAGATGGGCCACAAGATCATTTGAAAAAAGCCGGCACGCCGACAATGGGAGGCCTGCTCATTATTTTAGCTGTGTTTATCTCATCGGCTCTGTGGTTTGATATGCTTTCTATCTATAATTGGATATTGCTTTTAGCAGTAATGGGCTATGGTTTGTTGGGCTTTCTCGATGATTATTTAAAAATCACGCGCAAAAACAGCGATGGTTTGCTTGCCCGTTTTAAATTAATTGGCCAGTGTATACTTGGAATTATTATAGGCAGCTTGGTTTATTATCATGGTAATCAATATACGACCTATATTTACCTGCCATTTTACAAAGAGCCCGTGCTTGATTTGGGCCTCTGGCATGGTGCTTTTTATATCAGCTTTGTTACCTTGCTGCTCATGGCTTCCTCTAATGCTGTGAATTTGACGGACGGTTTAGATGGGCTGGCTACGGGTTTGATGCTCATAGCCCTAGTGCCTTTTGCCGTGATAGCTTATATTATTGGTCGTGCGGACTTTGCCTCTTATTTATTCTTGCCACACATTGCCGGGGCTTCCGAATTAAGTATAGGCATACTGGCTTTATTGGGAGCTTCACTTGGTTTTTTGTGGTTTAATTCCCACCCTGCCCAAATTATGATGGGCGACACAGGCAGCCTTTCGTATGGAGCAGCTTTGGGCACAATTGCCATTTTGCTAAAAAAAGAGATTCTGCTATTGATTATCGGGGGCGTGTTTGTACTAGAAACGCTTTCCGTCATTTTGCAAGTTTTCTATTTTAAATACACCAAAAGGAAACATACCGAAGGGAAGCGATTGTTTCGCATGGCACCACTGCATCACCATTTTGAGTTGATTGGCTGGCATGAAAATCAAGTAGTCAACCGCTTTTGGATTTTAGGCGTAATTTTTGCCTTGTTTGGTCTGTTAGCCTTAAAAATACGTTAAACACAAATGCAAATAAAACATAAAGAAATAGCTCCAATGTCTCCCCAAGATCGCCGAAATAATCATGGCCTGTGGCATCATTTGCAATTAGCTTGGGACGAATTTGCCATAGAGCTGAATGACGAACATTCTTATTCACCTTTCTTGTTGTTGCTAGGTTTTGAAACTCTATTGGTTTTATGTGGTGCCGTATTTTTGTATTCCAATTCCAATAGTTATATGCTGCAAAGGCATTTAATGTGGTTGGGATTAGGGGTTGTCATTAGTTTGGTTATCTATGTATTGCCGATAACAATGATTGTACAATCTATCCCTGCTTTTGTAGTGCTGGCTTTGTTATTAAATGCCTTGCCTCAAATTCCTGGCTTGCAATTAGCCAACGATGGTAGCCCCCGTTGGATTCGTTTATGGGGGCTTTCTTTCCAAGTTTCAGAAACGCTGCGCTTGATGTTAGTGCTATATTTTGCTCGGTGCATTAGAATCAATTTATGGCACTATCAAGAATCTTTGCAAAAATCTATTCAAGATGAAATGGATAAACTGAAATTTATCGACCGTTATCCGAAAATCCTGTGGAGGCCTTTTATCTATCTATTGTTGGCCAGTGTTTTAATCATATTGCAAAAAGACTATTCTACCACGGTGATGTTGCTAGTAGTAGCCTCGGCTATGACTTTGCTAGTCGGTTCCATAGCTACTTTAGGAGTGATTGCTATTTTATTGATAGCAGTAACCATTGTTGCCATGTTGTTCTTAGGGCAGACATTTCGCATCAATCGTATCAACGAATGGCTCGACGGTTCTGGCGAACAAATTAATTGGGTTTATGATGCACTACAAATAGGTTCTTGGTTTGGAGTTGGTTTAGGGCAAGGTAGGGCAAAGTATTTAGTGCCTGCCGAAATGACCGATTTTCCTTTGGCTGCTGTTGGCGAAGAAGTAGGGCTACTCGGTATTGGCTTGGTATTTTTTTTGTTTTTGGGTTTTGCCATAACGGGGTTTTATCTAGCAAGGCAAAATAATGATCCTTTTGTACGCTATGCCACTGCTGGCCTTACCGGTTTAGTCTTCATTCAGGCCTTTGTCAATTTTGCGGTAAGCTGCGGGATTTTACCAGTAACAGGGCAACCTCTGCCTTTTTTTTCGGTTGGCGGTTCGTCTACACTAACACATTTAGTGATTTTGGGGCTCATCAACAGCTTAAATCGGCCAAGCCGTAATTTGCGTTCAGAAGGTTCTATTGCTGGACGCAAAACTTCAGCGAAAAAACCACAGCTTAGCCGTTTCAAAGATAATACTCGCAATCATGTGGCCTACCATTCGCGCAACCAAGCCCAAAAACATTCTCGCAATCTAGTACAAATTTTTTCTCGTGAGGGCAATAATGAGGAGCCATAACCCTCGGCATTATTTGCTCTATATAAACTTCGTATTACTTTTGATACTGCTACTAGAATTTGGTTTTTATTTTTTTATGTTCCCAAAAGTTGCCATAACTCAAATTGAGCTAGAAAGTGATTTGGCTATCAGTGATGATGATGTACGCCGTATGCTGAAGTTTGAAAATCCGCAAAATTATTACAGTGTCGATGCCAAAGAGTTAGAAGAATATGTGCGCAGCTTTCCTTTAGTCAATGATATTCAAATAAGCAAAGAATTTCCCAATCGCTTAAAAGTGCGGCTACAATCGCGCAAGCCCGTTTTAGTTATGTTGCAAACATCTATGCTAAATCAAGAGCAATTGCAAAAAAATTCGCCAATAGAGCAAAATAGCCCAACACAGTGGCAGAGCAAACCCATTTTGGTTGATGTAAAGGGGGTGATGTTTAAAGTTGGGCTGGGCCATTATGATGATGTACCTATACTGTCTGGGCTAAAATTTTCCCAAGGAAATTCGCTCAACAGCCACCTGCCTTCGCGCTTACTTCCTTTGGTTGCTGCATTGGGCCAGCTAAAAAATAATAGACCCAAGCTATATGCAATGATTTCTGAAATTCGGGCCAAGATGGATATTACCTTAGAAACCGATATATATTTGGAAAATGAGTCCAGTTATATCAAAACTGGTGGCAAAATTGATGCCCATATCCTTGAGACCGCTTTAATTGCGATGGAAGTTTTAGAGCGCAGTAATGTTTTTACCAAGTATCTGGATATGCGCACCACGGGGATTGTCTACCGCCCGATATTGAACCCAACGGCTAAAAACTTGCTACCTGTGTTGACTCCCGATGATAAGAATTTGTAGCTATGTATGTTTGTGTTGTCGATTTAGGTTCGCTATCCTGCCGTGCAATGTGCCTTACTTGGCAAGCAGAACGCTACCATATTCTAGGGCTAGTAGAAGTTCCTTCCAGCGGGGTGGTGCAAGGGGAGGTAGTCAATACCGAGAAAGCCTATGCCACCTTGAAGGAAGTTTTAGAGTTGCTCGAAAGCCAAGTACAAATGCGGATACGTGAGATTAGCTTGGTCTACAGTGGGGTAACATTGGGCTGCTATAATTCATGGGGCATTACCGGCACAACACCAATCCGCAATCACAGCGACCCTCGCGATAGTTCGGCCCGTTGTGTTACGGAAGAAGATATTAGTCGAGCCTTAAATTCTGCTGCTGAATTGCGTATCAGTGCTGACTATGAACGGCTGCATGAAATCCCGCGCAGCTATAAATTAGACGGCAAAGCGGTTCGCCGCGACATTATAGGCAGTAATGGTATCCGCTTAGAAGTGGAAGTCCATATTATTACATGCCTTCGTGAGGCAATTGAGAATTTAATTGAAATTTCTAGCAGAGAAGATTATCATCCTGTAGAAATTATACATAGCAGTATTGCGGCTAGCTATGTTGGCTTGACTCGTGAAGAGCTAGTACAAGGTTGCTTATTGATTGATATGGGCTATGGAAGCACTTCATTTCAGTATTCATTTGAGGGACAACCTTTGATTACAGAAAGTTTAGGGCTTGGTGGTTATCATATTACACGCGATATTTCTGAATGTTTTGATTTTCCTTTTGATATGGCAGAACAGTTAAAGTTACAGCGAGGGGTTTGTTGGCCGGCTTTTATTTCTAAAGATGAAAAGGTTGTAATACCGGGCGGGGCCAATAGTTTGGCCCAGCAAATTAGTTTACTAGACCTTTGCGAAGTGCTGAATGCCCGTATCGAAGAAATATTTGAGCTTATATATGGCAATTTGCAGCGTTATGGCCTTAGCCTAGAATATATCCAAAGTGTTGTGTTGGTAGGGGGTTCTGTACTGCTCCCGGGTATGGGCGAATTAGCCGAAGAAGTTTTTGAAAGCCCGGCTCGTTTGGGCTTACCCGATGAGCCCAAGCTGGTAGCTGACCCAACTATTCTGCAAGAAATAAATTGGAAGAGCCCAGAATATACTTCGTTATTTGGTTTAGCTTTGTATTGGTTGGACGAAGAGATTAGCCACCATCATATTAGTTCCCCAAGTACCAGTACGGCTGCTCTACACAGAGATAAAAATACAAAAAAAAACCTAAGCGTCTGGAAAAATATGCTTGATTGGATCAAGCGAAATCTAGCGTAAATGACGATATGCTTAGTGAATATGATCGTAAGCTTGCTCAAAATCTTCTATCTCGGCTAAGGCCTCTGTGGCAAAAATAACTTTTTGTATTTTCAATAATAAGTAATGTTGTTTATAGCTTGGTTAGCCACAAATCTAAAAGCTAATAATAGGCCAACCAAGCATTGCTTACCGCATTTACTTGGTTGACCGCCCGCTAGCTTTCACTTAGCTGCTATAAGAGCTATTGGGTAAGCGCAGTCAAACTAATTACTAACATAAATAATGTTATTGCTTGTGTCTGCTGGACTACCCATTACAAATCCTGCTGCTGCTTCCAGGTTGTATGCACCATTATTATCACTATCACCAACCTTAACCAGTATAGCCTCGACTTTGGCTTTTACACTACCGCTTAAAGTAATATATAAGTAGGTTGTACTTGCTTGAGAACCTGTGGCTCTGTTTGCGCCTACAGTTGAGTGCCGTGGTAATGTGTATTTCTTCTTACCATCACCGGATACAAGCGTCAATTTGCTAAAGTCCCAGTCTGCAACTGCTGTCGGTAACCTGCTACCTTTAATAATTAACTGGCTTACAGTTGTTCTGTATAATACGGAGTCGAGCAGGCTTACATACCCACTAACGGTAATCGGGTTGGTTGTGTCTTCAGCGCTACCACCTGCAAAGCCTGCTGCTGCTTCCAGGTTGTATGCACCATTAGCATCACGAACACCATCGTTAACCAGTATCTTCTCGGCTTCCGCTTTTATACTACCGCTTAAAGTAATATATAAGTAGGTTGTACCTGCACTAGAACCTGTGGCTGTGTTTTCACCTGCGGTTGCGTGCTGGGGTAATGGGTATCTCTTCTTACCATCACCGGATACAAGCGTCAATTTGCTAAAGTCCCATCGTGCAACTGCTCTCGGTAACTTGATACCCTGAATCAATAACTCGCCTGTATTAGCATCGTAGTCTACTTTGGTGATGCTGGCTGTATACCCAATAACGGTAATAGGGTTGGTTGTGTCTTCAGCGCTACCACCTGCAAAGCCTGCTGCTGCTTCCAGGTTGTATGCACCATTAGCATCACGAACACCATCGTTAACCAGTATCTTCTCGGCTTTGGCTTTTACACTACCCCTTAACTCAATATATAAGCTTGTTGCACTTGCTTCAGAACCTGTGGCTGTGTTTCTATTTGCAAAACCTATGGCTCTGTTTTCTTGACCTGTTGAGTGCCGGGGTAATGTGTATCTATTAGTACCATCACCGGATACAAGCGTCAATTTGCTAAAGTCCCAGTCTGCAACTGCTGCTGGTAAATTAGTACCTGTAATCTCTAAGAAGCCTGAAATAACATTGTAGCTTGCACGGGTAATTGCAGCTTTAGGCGACTGCTCTTCGGTTTCGGTCTTAGACTGCTTATCTTCGACTTCTTCGGTTTGTTCGGCTTCGGGTAGTTCAGGCGACTGCTTATCTTCAGCTTGTTCGACTTGTTCGGCTTTAGCTTGCTTAGGCGACTGCTCTTCGACTTCTTCAGCTTGTTCGTCTTCAGTTTGCTTACGCGACTCTTCTTCAGTTTGCTTAGATGGCTGATTGTCATCGGATACTTTAGACTGCTTATCGGGTACATTACTAACGGTTAAGTCTTTGGCTGTATCTAAACCCGCCCAAGCACCAGAGCTAACGCTAAGCAAGCCTTTTTTTAGACCATTGCTACCCACCTTGGCCTCAAGAGCAGCTTTATGTTCATCTTTAAGTTTCAGCCAAAGCGCTGTGCCATCGCTTTTCATACGGTACTTACCTTTTGCCAGATTGTTACTATTTGGCCCAGTGGGTTTGGCATCTGCAATATAGGAACTTAAGGCTAAGCCAGCTACCGTGATAGTTTGGATTTGGGCTTCTGTAGGACTTAAGTTAGTGCCTTGTACGGTTAAGATAGCCTTGCCAACATCGTACATGGCGTTCTTGATAGTCGGCCCAGACGGCCCAGAAGACGGCGCATCGTCATCGGGTGGGGCGCAGGCCAAGGCCATAAAGGCCAGTAGCCAGGCTACTGGCAATAAAAGTAGTTTGAGCTTATACATAAGCAATACCTCCAACAATGGATAAAGATTAACCAACCCATACGGGCTAGTCTGTAAATCCCCATTTTGCTAGGGGGGGTGTTGCGTCAAGGCCTATACAAGCTTTTTGTAAGTTTTTTTATGTTTGGGCACTTTTTTTGTGTGTTAGTGTTGTAAGGTGGTTCAAAATCCATGCCAATCAAAAGTCTTGAGGGTATGCGATAGCAGGCACAACGCCAACCATGCCAACCGTGCCAACCCAACCATGCCAACCATTGGGCGGTATCAATATATCGCAGTTGGGGTCATCGGCCCGCAATATATAGCCAGATATTGTGCCATTACTTCTAAAATGCCAGCATTGACGCTGTGGGCTACGGTCAAAGCATCGGCATACTGGCCCTATTTGAGGTCGTCCCAGTTTTGGCTTTTTACGATGTTGTTGGGTTTTAGCAAGTCTATGGCCTGCTTATTTTTATGGTTTTTAGTGCCTTGCTATGATATAACTTTCCGCCTTCGATCAATACCTTACTCCAATGCGGATCAAGGCCTTGATCGAAGTGGGAAAGCTATATTGCACCAATGCGGAACAAGACTTTATACCAAGGCGGAAAGCTATATTGCAGCAAGACAGGCGATGACTTGTAGATTGGCATCGGCAAACCAATTGCCCAATTGCGTTTGTATGGCTATTTCGGTTTGTTGCTTTGGATTGTTGGTTGGGGGTGGGGTGGGTTATCAAGCCCCGCATTTAGGCATAAAGCCCAAGCGTTATTAACTGTTTTACGTGATACGAGACATGATAACTTAACGGGATAGGACGTGATAACTTGGGATTTTTTGGGACAAATGGAAGGTAAAAATTGGCTTACTTTCCAAAATAAAAAAGTAAAACCAAAATAAAAAAGTAAAAAATTTTTCATTGCACGAGAAAAAGCCAGAATCCATTTTAAACACCAAACCAGAGCAAAAACGCTCAAAACTTCAAAAAGCCAAAGCGGTGCTAGGATAACCAAACCATGCACAGCTGTTTTTGTGCCTTTCGGCTGAATCCACAAAATGCCTAAAGCTATTCATTGTAGAATTTTATTTGACAAATTATACGTTTTGTGCTATACTATAGAAAATTTAAAACAAGGCATAAAGGAGAAATAACCATCAAATTACCAATGGATTGCCAAAAGGAAAGGCACGGCCAATAACCACAACGCCCGTGCCTTCCGAAAACCCGCCCGAGTTTGAAATCAGGCACAATAAACATTTTGAAGCTGTGGACTTGCTCACTGGTGAGCTTGTACCTTTGCCTAAAAATGTTGCGATACGCTGCCTCACCGCTTGGCTTATTAGCTTATAATACGGGGTCAACAACATTTTTGCCAAAATTTGCCAAGGGGCCTAAACCCGCAAAGTTGCTTTTGATATTGCAGAAGAGGCCCTATACGAAGAATTGGGGGCGCACAATGGGTAAATATCAAATTGGCCACAATTTGTTTTTCGGCATATGGGTTATTGTCGGCAATAATATACTTTCAGTATCAAAATCATGGTAACGGGCCGCAGTCTTAAAAAGCTAGTAAGGTTTTGACTGAAAACCTTACTAGCTTTTTTGATTGGCAACCTGGGGATTTTCCAACGAGGCTGTGGCAGTCTCTAAAAAAATCGCAAAAAATTGTATTGTATTATTTTGCTAAAAACTGGGCTGTACTGCGATACAAAAAACTCAAATTCTTATACCAAATTCTTATACTTTGTGCCATAATGTTTAGTACGATCATACGCAACAGCATAAGCTATGCTTATCTTTTGGTAATTCTTTTCTTCTATACTTTACACCATCACTATTCAACAAACTGCCTAAACGTTTGCATTTATTAAATTATTTAGCGTTTGCTAAACAAATGAAATCATCGAGAAAAGGAGAATAACAACGATGAGAAATATCCAGTCTATTTTAAATGATTGAGAGCCAGCGATTGCGGTATTTACCAACCGCGATAAAAAAGATGATTCAAAGATGATTCAATGGAGAAATTCTTTAGAAAGGCAAAAAGAAGACAATAAAATCTTTTTACCCTAATGGAAAGATATCTTTATATTCTTTGTCAAACTCATCATTATAATTTAATTCCTTAAATTTCTTTTCTATATTTTTTGTAGTATCACTTCTAGTATAGAAAGACTTTAATGTTCCTCCCATCGTTTGAGTAAATTCAGCGTGTTCTTTTCCTATAATATCTAATATTGTTTTTATCCACTTCTTGACCATGTATGTATTTATATATTCTTGATCTTTAAATAAATCCGTATTGATTAACTTATTCCAATACTCACATTTGTCTATAATAAAATAAAATATCCTCAAAGCTAAGTACTTACCCAGTGAAAAGTATTGATATTCTTTAATTTTGTTTAATATTTTTTCTTTTTCTTTTAAAAATGTATCTCTTTGCATAGTGTCTTTTTTAAGCTGATTCGGAAGAAATGCGACACTAGATATCATTGATTTAATATTATCATATGTTTTTTCATCGAAATTTTCTGTATTGAATTGTGTGATTTTCGTAATTATCTGCCCATCCTTTTGCCTTTTTCCATAAATTGCGCTTTGTTGTTCAATGCAAGTCATAATATTATACGCTACTATCATTTTCTTTACCAATTCATCATTAATCTCTTTGTCGAAAATTTTTTTGTAATATTTATCCTGAGCATAACCAAATATGTTGCTCTTTGCTACGGCATGAAGACTCGGATCTTCGGTAAATGCCATCCATATACTTGCCAAATTTTCAATGGTAATTTTTTCATCCCAGAGCGTAAAATCATTTTTTTTCTTTTGTAAGAGATTATGTTTTTCTTTCGGATTTGATTCTAGATGTTTTCTATCGCCTCGTTTTATCTCATAAAAATATCCATATTTTGCCATAATTCTTTGAATGTCAATCTGTTCTCTTTCGTTTGCATAGAAATCGGTAACTTTCACTGCATTTTGACTATTGTTATATTGGATAACCTTGTTTTCAAATTCTGTATTTTTCTTACCGTCTTTATCGTTATCTGTAATGACTCTAAAAATAATTTTTATTCTCTTGAAGTGCTTTCGTATTTCTTCAATCGCTTCTTTCTTGTTACCGTTTAATTTTCTTGTTTTTGTTTTAACCATGTCTTGGTAAGATTCATAGAGTGCATTTACCGTTTGTGCTCCATTGATGATTTGCGGATAAGTTATTTTCAGTGTATTATTAGTTAGATTTTCCTTAAAGTCTTTTGAAGTAATGGTTATTCCATTGTTGTAAAAGTAAAAATTATCGGGCTCATTTCGAGTAGTGTCTTGGATTTTTTTATTTATAGCAGTCTTTCCTAATCCAAATCGTAGATTCTTATCAAAGAGCTTGTATCTATGTTTTTCTCTTAAATCAACAATTGCATCACCGGTGATAACTGAAATCAAGGTTTTATGCTTTTGTCCTATGGTAGGGCTTATAGTAGCTGATTCCAACTGTATTTTCATACTCTCTGGTTCGGTTCTATCAAGTTTAGATTGATATTCTAAGTAGGTATCTTTAATCGTATCCCAATCGTAGTATGTTATTTTCGGGTAATTGTTTTCTACGAGTTGCACAGTGCCTTCTTGTCCCAAATGAAAGAAGTGAAGTTTTTCTTCATATCCCTGATTTTTGTGTGTTAAATAATCGGTGGCTATATCTTTTATTCTTTCGTTTTTA